>NZ_NSJF01000009.1 GCF_002285285.1 Vandammella animalimorsus | reverse complement strand
CCGCCAAACTTCTTGGACAGCACGGTGGCGATCGCTGCAGTCAGCGTCGTCTTGCCATGGTCCACGTGACCAATCGTGCCCACGTTCACGTGGGGCTTGGTGCGCTCAAACTTACCTTTTGCCATTTCTCAAACCTCGAAAGAAATGAATTGCCAGAGACAAAACAACAAAGCGCCACTGCAAGCGGCGAATTGGTGCCCATGGCGGGAATCGGACCCGCGACCTCTCCCTTACCAAGGGAGTGCTCTACCACTGAGCCACATGGGCACTTTGAAATCAAACAACCAGGGCTTGAACTACTCACCAAAACGCTGAGCAACGAACGGCGCGCGCTTTGGAGCGGGAGACGGGAATCGAACCCGCGTCATCAGCTTGGAAGGCTGGGGTTCTACCATTGAACTACTCCCGCACAGCCCAAATTCTCGAAACACCAATCCAAGCAAAAGCCTGCTGGTGGAGGGAGCTGGATTCGAACCAGCGTACTCGTAAGAGGGCAGATTTACAGTCTGCTGCCTTTAACCACTCGGCCATCCCTCCGAAACGTTGCACTATAGCACAAAATTTCTGGCAACAAACTTTTTTGCGTGCACTTTACACACAACGAGGCTGGCCGCTCCAATCTGCAGGGGTACACGGCGCTGTGATTGGCGCAGGCCTTCCTTTACGATGGCGGGCTGCTGTCATCTGGGCTGCGCCGCTCTGCAAAAAGAGGATTTCTTCAAGGCCTTGCCCTGTTCATCTCGCTTGCTTTGCCATGACCTCCGCCCCCAGGCCCCCTTCGCCACCCTCCAGCCCTGCTGCTGGCGCGGCTTACAAAGCGCCTCGCCTGCATTCGCCTGCACGCAGGCTGGTGCTGGGCGTGGCGCTGGCATTGGGCGTTGTGGTTTCTCTTACGGTGGTCTTGTCCCAGCGCCTGGGCCGTGAGCACCATGCCGCGGCGCAACAGAACTGGCAGCTGCGCCAGGCTCTTGAACAGCTGCAGCACGCGCGCGATCTGAACGCAGAGCTGCTGCGCCAGACGCAGCCAATCAAGTCGATCATTGATGCGCCAGCGGCCGTACCCCACCCGCCAGGAGCCACGCCGCTGCCGTACTACAGCAATGAGCTGGTTTGGGCACTAGAAGATCTGCTTCGGTTGCTGCCAGAGGCATCAACAACGCAACCGTTGCTCATGCAAAGCCAGCAACGCGCGCTGGCCAACCATGCTCTGGCAAAAGACTGGATTGCAGCGCAAACAACCGATGCGCCTTCCAGCGGCCACACGGCAATGGACGCACTCTACAGCCTGCAGCAGCAGGCCGTGGCCATTGGCAATGATTTGCGCACCGCACAGATCATGCTCAATCAGGATTTGCGCGACGTTTCCACCCATGCGCTAACAAAAACCAGCCGCTACCTGAGCATCTGGTACCAGCTCAACCTGTTGTGCGCCGTGTTGTTTGTCACCTGGCTGGCCTGGTTCATCTACCGCCATTTGTACCGCCCCAGCACCGCATTGAGGCAGTTGCTGCACGCCTATGCTCAGCAGCATTACGAGAAGGCCAGGCAGATCGGCCCCACACTGCTGCAGGACATTTCTCCCCAGCTGCGCCCAGCGCTGGGAACTGTCTTGCGGCTGCTTACCGAAAGCGATCGGTTGGCCCAGGAGGTGGCACACCAGACCATGGGCATGCGCGTGTCGCAGCAATTGCTTGAGTTGGCCAAAACCATCCCTGGCGTGATTTTTCAGTACGAGTATCTGGCCGACGGCACCCGCATTTGCCATTTCGTCAGCCCCAAGGCCGCCACCTTCTTCGGCCAGCACAGCAGCAAGCAGCAGGATGGCTTGGACGAAATCGCGCTGGCTGCAGAGCACGCGCTGCCCACCAGCGATCACGCTGTACCTCTGGCGCTGACACGCAGCCTGGGCGCACGCATCATGCAACAGCCCCAGGCCACCGATGCCTTCTCCTACGACACGCGCATCGCCTTGTTCGACGACGAGCAATGGGTGCGCACCCTGGCCAACACGACCTTGCAAGCCAATGGCTCGCGTTGGGTCAACGGGGTCTGGCTGGATGTGACCGAGCACATGGCGCAGGAGCGCGCACTGGCCCAGGCTCGCCATGAGGCCGAACACATGGCCGAGAGCAAGGCGCACATGCTGGCCGTGATGAGCCATGAAATCCGCACGCCGCTCAACGGCATCCTGGGCATGACGCAGCTGACCCTCAAGGGCCGCCTGGATGCCGCACAGCGCGAGCGCCTGGAACAAGTGCTCAGCGCAGGCCAGCACCTGCTGGGCATCATCAACGATGCGCTGGATCTTTCCAAGATCGAGAGCGGGCAGCTCACCATCGAGCAAACCCCCTTCTCGCTGCAGCGGCTGGTGGCCGATGTGGCTGACCTGCTGGCGCCGCGCGCGGCGGAAAAGGGCCTGGAGTTCTGGATCGACATCCCGCACACGCTGACCGACCAGCTCATCGGCGACCCCTATCGCATCCGCCAGATCCTCATCAACTTCGTGGCCAACGCCATCAAGTTCACGCCCGCAGGAGAGGTCTCCATCCGTGCCAAGCAGTTGGCCAACCAGGATTCGCACTCGCTGACGCTGATGTTCGAGGTGCACGACACCGGCATTGGCATTGCCCAGGAAGAGCAGCAAAACCTGTTCCAGGCCTTCCGCCAGGCCGATGCCTCCATCACCCGCCGCTATGGCGGCACCGGACTGGGGCTGGCCATCTCCAACCAGCTGGCACAGCTGCTGGGCGGGCAGACCGGGCTGCACAGCCACCCTGGCTCGGGCAGCATGTTCTGGTTCAGCGCCCAGGTGCTCAAAAATCTCGAGCGCGTGGATGAACGCGAGCAGGCCAAGCGGCAGAACAACTGGCTGCAAGGCCAGCGCGTGCTGGTGCTGGAGAGCCATCAGTTCGCGCGCGAAGTGCTCTGCAACGTGCTGCGCCACCACTTCAACTGCGAGGTGCTGGCATTCGGCTCGGGAGCACAAGCACTGGCCGCCCTACAGACGAGCGGCGAGGCGGGCGCCCCCGCCGCCCCATCTTTCGATCTGAGCATCATCGCTGCACGCCTGATCGATGGCGACGCATTCACCCTGCTCAAACAGGCCAGCGCCTGGCGGCGACAGCTGGGCAAAATCTGGCTGGCCGCACCCAAGGATTTCGGCGAGCTGCCCGCCCCGCTGGAGGCGCTGGGCGTTGCCCGCATCGTTTACAAGCCGCTGAGCGCCGCTGTGCTCTACAAAGCCGTCTGGGAAAAGGCTTCCGCACTGCCGCCACTTCCCACGCCCAGCCCCAAGCCCCGTCCAGGCATTCGGCAATTCGTCGAACCCTCCGCCACTGCAGAGGCCCCACCGCCCGCGCGCGCCCAACCGCCAGCTGCCAGCGCAGCCCCGATACCGGCCGCGCCCAGCCAGAGCCGGATGGCCGCTGCACCAGCCACACAGGCTCAGGCCACAGACGCCCATGCCCCGCACAGCCACGACGAACCCGCCGAACCTGCGCCGCTGCGCATTCTGGTGGTGGATGACAACGCGCTCAATCGCGACATCGCCCAGGCCTTCCTGCAAAGCCATGTGCGCATCCCCATCGCTGTGGACCTGGCCGACAACGGCCAGGCCGCCGTGCAGGCCATCGCCCAAAGCCCCCTGCCCTACCACGCCGTGCTGATGGACCTGCAAATGCCCATCATGGACGGCTACAGCGCCGCGCGCGCCATACGCGAGCTGCCCCAGGGCAAACGCACCCCCATCTTCGCCCTCTCGGCCTACCACGGCACCCAGGAGCGCAAGGCCGCACTGGCCAGCGGCATGAACGACTTCATCGAAAAACCATTGGTTGAAGAGCGGCTGTGGCACATGCTGGAGCGCTGGGACATCCTGCCCGCCAGCGACGGCACCGACACGACCCGCCGCGCGCTCATCGACGCCAGCACCGCGCCTGCGGCGCTGCCGCCGCCAGCAGCGCGTCCTGCCCCTGCAACGCCACCGCAACCATCACCGCAGCCAGCGGCGCCTATCCCGCCCCCCTTCCTGCCCTCCGTCTGGCATGAGCTGTGCCAGGCGCTGGGCTCGGCGCGCGCGCAAGGTCTGGCGGAACAATTCCTGCGACAGACCGCACAGCTCATCGAACAATTCGACCACGCCGTACAACAGCAGGACTGGGCCCAGGCCCGCGCCGCGACCCACAAACTCAGCGGCACGGCCGGCTC
Source organism: Vandammella animalimorsus (assembly GCF_002285285.1). Classification (GTDB taxonomy): domain Bacteria; phylum Pseudomonadota; class Gammaproteobacteria; order Burkholderiales; family Burkholderiaceae_C; genus Lampropedia; species Lampropedia animalimorsus. The sequence continues at coordinate 77,742 of NZ_NSJF01000009.1, read as the reverse complement.
CTTTGGCCTGCAGGCCCTGGGCCAGCAGGCCAGCGCGCTGGACGAAGCCCTCAAACAACCCGCGCCCTCATTGCCCGGCGGCTGTGCCGCCGCGCTGGCCCAGACCTTTGCCAAGGGCCAGGCCGCGTTGCAGGCGGCCATGCAGGCCGGCTGCGAGGCCGGGTAATCGCACCTGCTGCACGCCATTCTCAAAAATCACCGCACAGCCTCGGCACTTTGCGGTTGCGGCATGGGCTGCCGCGCGCTGGCCGGGGGCATGTACAGCGCCGATAAAATGGCGTGTTGCCACGACATTGCCCCCATGCTTGGCTCACGCCCAATTTGGGCGCCAGGCAATGTGCGGCGGATGCGCCCCTCAACTGGGGCGCGCTGCTTTTTCCCCGGTCCATCCCATGCAAGAAAAATACGATCCCGCGACGGTCGAAGCCGCCGCACAGGCCCACTGGCGTGCACAAGACGCCTACCGCGTGCGCGAAGACGCGGGCAAACCCAAGTACTACGCCTGCTCCATGCTGCCCTACCCCAGCGGCAAGCTGCACATGGGGCACGTGCGCAACTACACCATCAACGACATGCTCACGCGCAGCTTGCGCATGCAGGGCCACAACGTGCTCATGCCCATGGGCTGGGATGCGTTTGGCCTGCCGGCCGAGAACGCCGCGCTCAAGAACAAGGTGCCTCCGGCGAAGTGGACCTACGAGAACATCGCCTACATGAAGGGCCAGATGCAGGCCATGGGCCTGGCGATTGACTGGAGCCGCGAGATCGCCACCTGCGACCCCGATTACTACCGCTGGAACCAGTGGCTGTTTTTGAAGATGCTGGAAAAGGGCATCGCCTACCGCAAGACCCAGGTGGTGAACTGGGATCCTGTGGACCAGACCGTGCTGGCCAACGAGCAGGTGATTGACGGGCGCGGCTGGCGCACCGGCGCGCTGGTGGAAAAGCGCGAAATCCCCGGCTACTACCTCAAGATCACCGACTACGCGCAAGAGCTGCTCGACCATGTGCAAATGGGCAACCCCAAGGCCACGCTCACCGGCTGGCCCGACCGCGTGCGCCTGATGCAAGAGAACTGGATCGGCAAGAGCGAGGGCCTGCGCTTTGCCTTCACGCACAACGTCAAAGACGACAGCGGCGCGCTGATTGGCGATGGGCGCATGTACGTCTTCACCACCCGTGCCGACACCATCATGGGCGTGACCTTCTGCGCCGTGGCGCCCGAGCACCCGCTGGCCAGCCACGCCGCGCACGGCAACCCGGCGCTGGCCGCCTTCATCGAAAAATGCCAGCAGGGCGGCACGACCGAGGCCGAGCTGGCGCTGAAGGAAAAAGAGGGCATGGATACGGGCCTGACGGTGACGCACCCGCTCACCGGCCAAGCCCTGCCCGTGTGGGTGGGCAACTACGTGCTGATGAGCTATGGCGACGGCGCCGTGATGGGCGTGCCCGGCCACGACGAGCGCGACTTTGCCTTTGCGCAGAAATACGGCCTGCCCATCCAGCAAGTGGTGCAAGTAGGCGATGCCACCTACGACGCCAGCCAGTGGCAAGAGTGGTATGGCGACAAAGAGCACGGCGTGTGCGTCAACTCCGGCCATCTGGACGGCATGAACTACGCCAGCGCCGTGAACACCGTGGCCGCCGAGCTGGCCGAAAAAGGCCTGGGCGAGAAAAAAACCACTTGGCGCCTGCGCGACTGGGGCATCAGCCGCCAGCGCTACTGGGGCACGCCCATTCCGATCATCCACTGCGAGCACTGCGGCCCGCAGCCCGTGCCCGAGCAAGACCTGCCCGTGCGCCTACCCGAAGACCTGGTGCCCGATGGCAGCGGCAACCCGCTGGTGAAAAGCCAGGCCTTCCACGCGGGCGTGACCTGCCCCAAATGCGGCGCGCCCGCACGGCGCGAGACGGACACCATGGACACCTTCGTCGATTCGTCCTGGTACTTCATGCGCTACTGCGACCCGCACAATGCCGAGCACATGGTGGCCGAAGGCACGCAGCACTGGATGCCGATGGACCAGTACATTGGCGGCATCGAGCACGCCATCCTGCACCTGCTGTACGCGCGCTTCTGGACCAAAGTGATGCGCGACCTGGGCCTGGTGAAGATCGACGAGCCCTTCACCCGCCTGCTCACACAAGGCATGGTGCTCAACCACATCTACAGCCGCCGCACTGCCAAGGGCGCCAAGGAATACTTCTGGCCCAAGGACGTGGAGCATGTGCTCGACGACGCCGGCAAGGTCATCGGCGCCAAGCTGAAAAACGCGGTGGACAGCGCCGACGGCCCGCTGCCCGCAGGCACGCCCATCGACTACGAAGGCGTGGGCACGATGAGCAAGTCCAAAAACAACGGCGTGGACCCGCAAGACCTCATCACCCAGTACGGCGCCGACACCGCACGCCTGTACACCATGTTCACCGCGCCGCCCGAGCTGACGCTGGAGTGGAACGACTCCGCCGTGGAAGGCAGCTACCGCTTTTTGCGCCGGGTGTGGAACTTCGGCTTCAAGCTGCACGGCATGGCTGGCGTGACGGCCGCCATCGCCGCCCTGCCCGCTCAAGGGGCTGCCCAAAGCGCGCCGCAAGCCGATTTCGGCAAAGCCGCCAAGGCCCTGCGCCACGAAATCCACAGCGTGCTGGGCCAGGTCGATTTCGACTACCAGCGCATGCAGTACAACACCGTTGTCTCCGGCGCGATGAAGATGCTCAATGCGCTGGAGGCCTTCAAAGGCGATGCAGGCAATGCCAGCGCAGCCGCTGACGATGTTGCGCTGGCCGAGGGTTTCGGCATCCTGCTGCGCGTGCTCTACCCGGCCACGCCGCACATCGCCCACGCGCTGTGGCAGGCGCTGGGTTATGCCAAGGCGCTGGGCGACTTGCTCGACGCCCCCTGGCCCAAGGCCGATGCCGCCGCGCTGGAGCAGGACGAGATCGAATACATGCTGCAAATCAATGGCAAGCTGCGCGGCAGCATCACCGTGCCGGCCAGCGCCGACAAGGCCGCCATCGAGGCCGCCGCACTGGCCAGCGAGGCCTTTGCGCGCCAGGCCGCGGGCGCTGCGCCCAAGAAGATCATCGTCGTGCCCAAGAAGCTGGTGAACGTTGTGGTGTGATGCGCCCCGCGTCCATCCACCCCCATCCCCAGGTCACCCGAGGAGCCCCCATGCAACGCCGCCGATTCCTGACCATGAGCGCCGCCGCCGCGGCCACCGCAGCCGCCAGCCTGGGCGGCTGCGGCTTTGCGCTGCGCGGCTCGGCCAAGTACCCGTTCAAATCTGTGTTCCTGCATGCGCCCGAGGCCTCGCCGCTGGCGCGCCAATTGCAGCGCACACTCGAAGGCGCGGGCCTGACCGTGCTGCGCACGCCCAGCGACCCGGCCCTGGCCGAGCGGGTGTTCGAGCTGCTGCAGGAGCAGCACGAGCGCGCCATCGTCAGCCAGACCTCAAGCGGCGCCGTGCGCGAAATGCAGCTGCGGCTGCGCGTGCTCTACCGCCTGCGCGATGGCGACGGCCTGCAGGCCAGCGCACCGGCCCAGGGCGCCCAAGTCGTGGAGCTGCTGCAAACGCGCGAACTGAGCTACGACGAATCCCAGGCCCTGTCCAAGGAGGCCGAGCAGGAGCTGCTGTTCAAGGACATGCAGACCGAGCTGGTGGCGCAAATCGTGCGCCGGCTGGCGCACTGAGTGGCTGTTCAAAGCGCCTGTTCAAGCGCTTGCACACGCCGGCCTGGGGCCATGGGCGGCGCGCCCTGCCGACCTGAGCCCGAGTCAGTAGAATCGCCGCCTTGTCTCCCAACCCGCCTGCGGATCCAGATTGCCGCCAGCGCACTGCCCCCGCACGCCCTCTCCATGTCCAGCGACGCGACGCCTTCTGCACGAGAAATCTTCATCCTGGGGAAAACCAAGGATGGCCGGACCTTCCGCCCCAGCGATTGGTCCGAACGCCTGGCAGGCGTCATGAGCCAGTTTCGCCCGCCGGGCTCGCCGCGCAGCAGCCACCTGGTCTACTCCCCTTGGTGCGTGCCCACGGTGCTGGACGGCACGCGCTGCGTGGTCGTCAACACCGCCTTGCGCGAGCACGAGCCCATGGCCTGGAGCTTCGTGATGAACTTCGCCCGCGACAACGACCTACAAGTGCTCGAAGCCTGCCTGTTGCCCGACTCCAAGGGCTGAGCACACAACCTGGGCACAAGGCCTTGCTGCGCCCGCCGCCCAACCACGGGAAAACCCCTGGCCCACAACGGCCCGATCAGCTCTGAGCAGTCCCCATAATGGGCCGCCCATGCTGGCCTGTATGCGCCAGCCCCGCCAGCCCTTTCGAGGCCGTTTGGCCCCGAGCCTGTCTGGCCTTTCAGCTCAGGAGACACCCATGACGCCCATCCGCTTGCGGCGTGCGCCGCACCGCCGCTTTTCTGCATCCCGCACTGGCGCGCCCTGGCCACACAGCATGCTGGCCGGGCTGCTGGCGCTGACGCTGGCCGCCTGCGGTGGCGGCAGTGACGGCGACGCCTTGCCTCCGCCCGCTGCCTTTGATTTCGAGCGCGCCGTACAACAGCTGGCCAGCGCCAGCGTGCCTGCCGCGCAGATTGGCATGCCCACTTCGGGCGCACAGGTGGTGGCCGTGGATACGCCAACCCCGGTGCGCGGCGTGCAACCGCCTGCGGCCGTGCAGGCCAAAGTGCACATTGCAGCGGCGCGGGCCGGCGACCCGGACATCCACATGGCGCTGCTGCTGCCCAAGCAATGGAATGGCAAGGTCGTAATGCTTGGCGGAGGGGGCTACAACGGCACGATCCCCAATCTGCACAGCTACTCGGCCGCACCTGCGGATCAAGGCCCGTTCCCGCTGCTGGAAAAGGGCTATGCCGTCTTTGCCAGCGATTCAGGCCACCGCGCCAACGCCGCCGGTAGCCGCGACGGCAGTTTTGGCGTCAATGATGCGGCGTTGGAGAACTTCTCCTACGCGGCGCTGAAGAAGGTCAGCGACACGGCCAATGCGCTGCTCACCGGCTTTTATGGCCGCGCGCCCACGCAGCGCTATTTCATCGGCGGCTCCACCGGCGGGCGCGAGGCGCTGGCCGTGGCGCAGAAATGGCCGGCCGACTGGGATGGCGTCGTGGCCTGGTACCCGGCCTGGAATGCGGCCAGCCTGGATTTGCAGTTCGGCCGCATCAGCCGCGCCTTTGCCCAGCCAGATGCCTACCCCAGCCTGGCGCAGCGCAAGCGCCTGCGCCTGGCGGCCCTGGCCCAGTGCGATGACCTCGATGGCCTGGAGGACGGCATCATCAGCCACGTGGCAGCCTGCAATGCGGCCTTCGACCCGGCCACGGCGCAGTACCAGGGCCAGCCGCTGCGCTGCGCCTCGGGCGGCAATGAGAGCGATGACTGCCTCTCGGACGCCATGATCGCTGCGCTGAAGGTCTACGACAGCCCGATCTCCTTTACCGCCTTTGCCACGCCGCAAGGCAGCGGCGAGACCCAATATCCGGGCTTCAACATCTGGGGCTCGGAGCTGGGCGAGGAGGGCAGCAGCCCGGTGCAGCCAGTGGTCAATCTGCTGGCCATGAACACCACGCCCCCGGCCAGCCCTGCACCACTGACAGCGCCGTATTGGGCGGTGTTCTGGGACCAGTGGGTGCGCCACTTCGTCACGCGCGATGCCGGGTTTGACTCCCTCTCGCTGGATCCGCAAAACCCCGGCCCCTGGGCCGAGCGCATCAATGCCCTGATGCGGCTGCAAGACGTCAATAGCACCGACCTGAGCGCCTTCGAGCGCAAGGGCGGCAAGCTGCTCATGGCCCACGGCAGCGCCGACGTGCTGGTCAGCACCCGCGCCACAGCGCAGTACTACCAGCGCCTGCAGACCACCATGGGCGCCGAGACCGTGCGGCGCTTTGCACGCTACTACGAGGTGCCTGGCTACGGCCATGCGGCCAGCACCACCTTCAATGCCAGCTGGGATGCGCTGGGCGCGCTCGATCGCTGGGTCACCCAGGGCCAGGCCCCCAGCGCGGAGATCGTCACAGACACGGTGGGCAAGCCCGGCCGCACCCGCCCGATGTGCGAGTACCCCAGCTGGCCGCGCTACAAGGGCCAAGGCGATGCAGACCGCGCCGAGAGCTTTGCCTGCGTGACGCAGTAAGCTGCCGTCTCTGGCCGGCGCACCAGCAAGACCGACGCCGGCCAGCCCCGCCGCGCATCAGGCCGGCTGCGCGGTCTGGCTCGATTGCGAGGACTGGGGCGACTGCTCTGCCTGGGCCGGCTTCATGCTGCCGGTGCGGCTGGCGCGCGCATGCCAGGACAGCGCCTCGTCCAGCAGCATCGGCGTGTGCTTGCCAACGCTGCCATGCAGCGCGCGGTCGAAGTAGTCCTGCAGCAGCGGCTGGTAATCGGGCGCGGCGCAGTGGCCGATGATGGCCTGGGCGCGCTCTTTGGGCGAAAGGCCGCGCAGGTCGGCCAGGCCGCACTCAGTCACCAGGATTTGCACGTCGTGCTCGGTGTGGTCCACGTGCGAGACGGCTGGCACGATGCACGAGAGCTCGCCGCCCTTGGCCGTGGCGTTGGCCATGAAGATCGACAGATAGGCGTTGCGCGCAAAGTCGCCCGAGCCGCCAATGCCGTTCATGATCGACGAGCCATAGACGTGCGTGGAGTTGACGTTGCCGTAGATGTCGGCCTCGATCATGGCGTTCATGGCAATCACGCCCAGGCGGCGGATCAGCTCGGGGTGGTTGCTCATCTCCTGCGGGCGCAGCACGATCTTGTCGCGGTAGAAGTCGATATGGTCGACGAACTCGCGCTCGCCCTCAGGGCTGAGCGACAGCGCCGTGGCCGAGGCGTGCACCAGCTTGCCCGAACGCAGCATGTGCAGCATGCCGTCCTGCAGCACCTCGGTGTAGGCCGTCAGCTGCTCGAACGGGCCATCGTTCAGGCCGGCCAGCACGGCATTGGCGATGTTGCCCACGCCCGATTGCAGCGGCAGCAGGTTCTTGGGCAGGCGGCCGAGCTTGACCTCATGCTTGAAAAACTCGATCAAATGCCCGGCAATCTGCTGCGAGGCCGCATCGGCAGGCTTGAAAGCCGAGCTGCGGTCGGACTTGTTGGTCGGCACCACGGCAATGACCTTGTTCGGGTCGCAGCGCAGGTATTGCTCGCCGATGCGGTCCTGCGGGTGCAGCAGCGGAATGGGCACGCGATTGGGCGGCACCTGGGTGCCGTAGTAGATGTCGTGCATGCCCGCCAGCGCCAGCGGCTGGTATTCGTTGACCTCCAGGATGACCAGGTCGGCCAGATCCAGCCAGGTCTTGTTGTTGCCCACCGAGGTCGAAGGGATCAGCCGGCCATCTGGCAGAATGCCGGCGACCTCGATCACCGCCACGTCGAGCTTGCCGAAAAAGCCAAACCAAACGTACTGCGCGACGTGCGAGAGGTGCATGTCGATGTACTGGATGCTGCCCTCATTGATGCGCTTGCGCCCGATCGGGTCGGACTGGTAGGGCAAGCGCGTGTGGATGCCGTTGACCTTGGCCAGCGCGCCGTCGATCTCCGGCGCCGTGGAAGCGCCAGTCCACAGGTCGATCTTGAAGTTCTTGCCCTGGGCATAGAGCCGCTCGATGCGCTCGGCCAGCGCCAGCGGCACGGCCTTGGGCGCGCCCGAGCCGGTAAAGCCGCTCATACCCACATTGGCCCCCTCGGGGATCAGCTCGGCGGCCTGCTGGGCCGACATGATCTTGCTGTGCAAGGCGGGACATTGGATGCGATCAAAGGCTGGCACGGGGTTCTCCATCAAAACATCATGAACAGGGCTGGCGACAGGGATGCGCCGCCCATGGGTGAAAACCCTGATTTATAAGCCCTGTTCACACCCCCGAAAGCGATCGCGTTGGCGACGGCCGCCCGGAGCCACTGCGATTACGCTGCGCCGCCATGAGCCATACCACCCCATCCTCTGCCCCCGACACCGCCCCTTACGTGCCCGAGCTGCGCCGCTATCAGGCCTGGCTGGCGCAGCGCCACGGCCTGCACTTTGACGACTACGACGCGCTGTGGCGCTGGTCCACCAGCGAGCTCGAAGCCTTCTGGCAAAGCATCTGGGACTACTTCGACGTGCAATCGCCCACGCCGCACCAGCGGGTGCTGGCCGAGAACGTCATGCCCGGCGCGCGCTGGTTCGAAGGCGCGCAGGTCAACATGGTGCAGCAGATGCTGCGCCACGTGCAGCCAGCCCACGCCGCCGGGCTGCCGGCCATCATTGCCGACAACGAACTGGGCCAGGTCACCACGCTGAGCTGGCCCGAGCTGCGCCGCCAGGTGGCAGCGCTGGCGCTGCACATGCAGGCGCTGGGCGTTCAGCCGGGCGACCGCGTGGCCGCCTACCTGCCCAACATCGCGCAAACCATCGTCGCCTTCATGGCCACGGCCAGCATTGGCGCCATCTGGAGCGTGTGCGCGCCGGACATGGGCGTCAACGCCGTGCTGGACCGCTTTCGGCAGATCGAGCCCGTGCTGCTGCTGACCGTGGACGGCGTGGTCTACGGCGGCAAACAGCTCGAACGCTGGCAGATCAGCGAGCAACTGCGCGCCGCACTGCCCAGCGTGCGCCACGCCATCGTCGTGGGCAACCTCGATGCCGACGTGCAATGGGCGGGCTATGCCAACTTCGCCGAGCTCACCGCGCGCGACGATGCAGCCGTGCGCGACTTTGCGCCGCGCTGGCTGCCCTTCGACCACCCGCTGTGGATCGTCTACTCCAGCGGCACCACCGGCCTGCCCAAACCCATCGTGCATGGCCACGGCGGCATGATGCTGGTGCAGCTGCAATTGGGCGCGCTGCACAACGACCTGGGCTGCAGCTACGCGCCCAACAGCTTTGGCGAGCGCTACCACTGGTACAGCTCCACCGGCTGGGTGATGTGGAACGCCCAGGTCGCCGGGCTGCTGCGCGGCACCACATTGGTGATCTACGACGGCAGCCCCAGCGGCCCGCGCGAGCAGCCGGACATGGGCGTGCTCTGGCGCTTTGCCGCGCGCCACCAGGTCACCTTCTTCGGCGTTGGCGCGGCCTTCTACGGCCTGTGCGCCAAGGCCGGCCTGAAGCCGCAGCAATGCGGCGACCTGCGCCGCATCCGCGCCCTGGGCAGCACCGGCTCGCCGCTGAGCGAAGAGGTGCAGAACTGGGGCACCGCCTTCATGCGCGAGGCCGGCGTAGCCGGCGAGAACGGCCAAGGCATATGGTGGTGCAACGTCTCAGGCGGCACCGACTTTGCCGGCGCCTTCCTGGGCAGCCACCGCGACCTGCCGCAAACCCCAGGCCGGCTGCAATGCCGCATGCTGGGCGCAGCGGTGCAGGCCTGGGACGAAGCCGGCCAGGCCGTCATCGACCAGGTTGGCGAGCTGGTCTGCACCCAGCCCATCCCCTCCATGCCGCTGTACCTGTGGAACGACGCCGACGGCAGCCGCTACCACCACAGCTACTTCGACACCTACCCCGCCGGCAAGGGCCGCAACCCCCACGGCGGCGACCTGCCGCCACAGGCCGGCTCCGTCTGGCGCCACGGCGACTGGATCAGCATCGGCGCCGATGGCAGCTGCGTCATCTACGGCCGCTCCGATGCCACCATCAACCGCCACGGCCTGCGCATGGGCACCAGCGAGCTCTACAGCGCCGTCGAAGCCCTGCCCGAAGTGCTGGACTCGCTGGTCGTCGACCTCGAATACCTGGGTCGACCCAGCCACATGCCACTGTTCGTCGTGCTGCGCCCCGGCCTGGAGCTGGACGAAGCGCTGCGCCAACGCATCGCCCAGGCCATCCGCCAGGCCCTTTCACCGCGCTTCGTGCCCGACGCCATCGTGCAGGTGGCGCAAGTGCCGCGCACCCTCAGCGGCAAAAAACAGGAACTGCCCATCAAAAAACTGCTGCTGGGCCAGCCAGCTGAAAAAGTCATCCACCGCGAAGCCATGGCCAACCCGGAATGCCTGGACTGGTACCTGGCCTACGCTCAACAACATTGCCAAACCCAGGCCGCACAGCAGTCGCCACAGACCTGAGGCCGCACCCGGCCCCCCCCCAGTGGCACAGCATCACAGCGACGCAAGGCGGCGCGGTCAGCAAAGCCCAGCCGCCCAAACAAAAGCCCAGCTTTGATTGAAGCTGGGCTTTTTAGGGTCTGCTCACCAAACGTCTTCGTTGTACTGGTCATAAATGACCACGCCCGGATAGTTTTCGCGCACGAATTCTCCGATCTGGATGATCTCGTCGGTAAACCGGCGATCCGGATCATCGCCAAAACCAATGGCCAACTCCTTGTTGTAGGAGAGAAAGTTCTCGGGCAAGGCGGCTTTCTTCTTCAGGATTTTTTGCAGCGCCCCCAGGCTGAGCGTCATCGAGTCCTGCTCGCGGATTTCAAACTCCACCCGCCAGCCCTCTTTTTCCAGCACCACCAACGTCACATCCGGAAAATCCAGCTGCTCGGTGCAAACGGCGTATTGCCCGATCCACGGAAACTTCTGCTCCAGGTCATGCATGAGCGAGTCATTGTCGATGCAATCCGATGGATCGTACAAAAGGGCGAAAAGATTGAACATGGCGGGGATCAAGACGGGGCATCATCAAACCATCGCTGCCGCTTCAATGGGAGCGCTCAATTCATACACTCAAATGACACCTGGAGGCAAACCAAGAGTCAACCAGCATGCACAAATTCACGAATCAGCTAAAGAGAGAAATTGCTTTACCAAAGGGTAAGAGCGGACCAGCTCCAGCTCGGCAGCATCACTTACCGGCTCGAATCTCTCTATCTTATAAGCCGCACAAGTCCAATATTTTGCCAAATCAGGATTCAAAGGCAATCCAAACCGTCCCAGCTCATAGCAACGGGAAATATAAAGGCATGCACTTGTCTGAAATCTATCGGCAGCCAGCCTGATCAGCAACATACCAAGAGCCGGTTCAGCTTCGACCAACTCCTCTCCTTCGATCAACATGCTGCCCGCATTCCACAAGGACTCAACATATCCAGCGCATGCAGCTTTCAGATAGTATTTCATCGCCAATCTATTATCTATTGTCCCAAATCCTCCATTCGCAAAACAAACACCCTTATGGTTATATTTCCACAAAGCCTCGATCTCTTTATTAAACATAAATCAAACACTCGAACAAAATTCATTTATCTACCAGAACATCCCGCCACAACAAGAATTGAGTTGCATTGCGACAATTGACGGCCATGAATTTGGGGCACGGATTTTCAGTCCACCATGCCTTCGCACAGGTGTCAAGCTCGTAGGCCATGGCGCAAGGCTTCGCAGAACAAAAAAGCGCACTTCCCGGCCATGGGACGTGCGCTTTTTGCTACAGCCGCCCGCCGTTGGGCGGCTGCTGGTATGGGCTTCAGCCCTGTGGGCGGATGAGCACGTATTGAGCCCAGTCATCACGGCGGATGAGCACGCTGATGGGGCGCTTGGCATCGGCCTTGCGCAGTGCGGCGTCAAAGTCCTGGCGGTTGAGCACTTCGGTCTGGCCGATGGCCAGCACCACATCGCCCACCTCGATGCCGGCTTGTGCGGCAGCGCCGCTGACGGCGCTGATGCGCACGCCGCCGCGCACGCCGAGGTTTTTCTTCTCAGCCTCGCTCAAGTCCTGGGCGGCCAGGCCAAAGGCGTTGGCCTTGGCCTGTTCTTGCTGCGATGCGCCGCCGCTGCGCGGGCTGCCCGCTTCGTTGGCGCTGGCAGGGGTTTCGCCCACGGTGATGGCCAGCTGCTGGGTCTTGCCGTGGCGGAAGATTTGCAGCGTGCTTTGGCTGCCGGGGGCGGTGCTGCCGACCAAGCGCGGCAGGTCGGAGACGCTGTCAATGGCTTTGCCGTTGAAGTGGGTGATGATGTCGCCAGCCTGCAGGCCAGCGCTGGCCGCTGGCGAGTCGGGCTCCACGGCCGAGACCAGGGCACCGGCGTTGCGCCGCTCCAGCCCGAGGGATTCGGCCACCTCGGCGCTGACCGGGCCGATGCGCACGCCGATGCGCCCGCGCACAACGCGGCCGCTGCCTTTGAGCTGCTCGCTCACCTGCATGGCCTCGTCGATGGGGATGGCAAAGGAGATGCCCATGAAGCCGCCCGAGCGCGAGTAGATCTGGCTATTGATGCCCACGACTTCGCCGCGCATGTTCAGCAGCGGCCCGCCGGAGTTGCCGGGGTTGACGGCCACGTCGGTCTGGATGAAGGGCAGGTAGCTGCCGGTGTCGCGCTGCTTGGCGCTGACGATGCCGGCGGTGACGCTGTTTTCCAGCCCGAAGGGCGAGCCAATGGCCATGACCCACTCGCCGACTTTGAGCTGCTCAACGTTGCCAATGCGCACTGTAGGCAGGTTGTGCGCTTCGATCTTGATCAGGGCCACGTCGGTGCGCTCATCGGAGCCTATGACCTTGGCCTTGAATTCGCGTTGGTCGGTGAGGGTGACGATGACATCTTCCGAGCCCTCCACAACGTGGTGATTGGTGAGGATGTAGCCATCGCCGCTGATGATGAAGCCCGAGCCAACACCGTTGGGCACGGTCCTTGATTCGGGTTCGCCGCCGCGTGGGCCGCGGCGCTGGGGCGGCATGCCAGGCACGGGCAGGCCGAACTGGCGGAAGAATTCCATCATGTCTTCGTCCATGCCGGGCAGGCCGCCGCGCAGGCCGCGCATTGGCACGCGGGCAGTGGTGCGGATATTGACCACCGAGGGCCCCACGCGCTCGACCAGCTGTGTGAAATCGGGCAGGCCGCTGACCACGGGTGCGGGCATGGCGATCGCTGGCGCGGCCAGTTGCTCGGCCCGGCTGGGGCTGGTGTGCAGCGCCAAAGCGCCGCTGGCTGCCAGCAGCAGCGTTGCCACGGCGCCAGCCACGCGGTGCGCACGGCGCTGCGGCGGTACTGCGGCCTGGGCGGCGGAGGTAGTGGAAACGGTGTGATGGGAGTGGTGCATGGTGGATTCGACCTCTTGTGGTGCTGCAGGAAAAAATCCGGGGCCAGCCTTTTATGGATTACCTGGCCCTGCGGCCATGTCTGTGAAGCTGCCCAGGGCATTTGGTTCCAGCCGGCGGGTGAAAAAAAGTGCGGCGCTGGGGTGCAGTGAAAAACTGAAAGCGGCCACGAGCTCCAGCGAAACACAAAAGCCTGCCCTCACTGTTGACATGCACGCCGCACGCAATCACACCGCACACGAGCTTGCAGCGTACAAAAGAGTAGGCCCGGCGCATGCCGGGCCTGTCGAGCTTCACTGGGGCTTACTAAACACGTTGCCGAGAAATGAACGCACAGCCCCCTTGGCGGCCTGTTCACCCTATGGCGTGCTTCGCCCCGCCAAGCTGGCATTGCGCAGAAACGGGGCCGGCTGTTGCAGCGCCTGGGGGGTATTGGCGTAGTGGCGATTGAGCAGTTCGTCGAGTTGCGGATCGCGGATCAGCACACCTTGATCCAGCGCTGACGGCGCAGCACCAATGGCGCCAACAGTGGCGGTGGTCAACGAGCTGGCTGGCGCGGCCTCTTGGCGTTGCGCCGGCACACTGGCCAGTTGCTGACCACCTTGGCCTGGGCCGGAAAGCAGCGAAAAACCATGCCAGCCCATGGCGGCCACGGCCGCCACCGAGGCCAGGCCAGCAGCGACTTTCCAGCGCAGCACGGCGGCATTGGCGGCCTCTTGCGGCGCTTCGCCCGCAGTGGGCTGCAGCGCCTGGATACCAGGCTGCCCGGGCACGACAGCCTGAGATGCCTGCTGCGCTGCAGCGCGCGTCAAGGCCTCAGGGGTCTGCTCGGCCAAGCGCACGCGCAGACGCTGCAAAAAGACCGCCGCATCACTGGCAGGCGCTGCTGGCTCGGCCGGCCTGCGCAGGCATTGGCCGATGAGCTGGTATTGCTGCCAAGCCAGCAAGGGCTCGGGCAAGCCGCTATCGCCATGCGTGCGGCACTGGGCATCAATGTGCTGCATGAGCTGGTTGCACTGCTGGGCCTGCAGCTCACCATCGACCAGAGCCGAGAGCCATTCACGCACTGTCTCTGGCGCAGCGCTGGCAGGCTGTGCGCCACCGTTCGCAGCGCGGGTAGGAGAAGGGCTAGGGGCAGTCATGGGCATTACCTGCTGGAGAGGACAAAGGCATTGATTGGGTTTTGAGGCGCTATGGTTTGGGGCAAATGGGGCAAGGCGCTGCGGAGTGCTACCAGCGCTTGCCGCTGCGGTTTTCCAGCAATGGCTTGACTTTGCTGGCAATGGCTTCACGGGCGCGGAAGATGCGCGAACGCACGGTGCCAATGGGGCAATTCATGGCCTGTGCGATGTCCTCATAGCTCAGGCCGTCGATTTCGCGCAGTGTGATGGCCTGACGCAAATCGTCGGACAGACCTTCCATGGCTGCATTGACGGCCGCCGCAACTTCCTTGGCGGCCATGATGGTTTCGGGCGTCTCCGCAGTGCTTGGTTCCCACAGCGGAGCAGAAGTTTCCTCTTCATCATCGCGCTGACGCAACGCGCTTTCACTGATGGCCGGATTGCGTCGCTGATCGGCCAGGGTTTTCTTGGCGGTGTTGATGGCAATGCGGTACAGCCAGGTGTAGAACTGAGCATCACCGCGAAATTGGTGCAGCGCACGGTAGGCGCGGATAAAGGTTTCCTGGGCAATGTCTTCGATCAGTCCAGGGTCACGCACCATGCGGCCGATGAGCCGTTCAATGCGACGCTGGTATTTGAGCACCAGCAACTCAAAACTGCGTTGATCGCCAGCCAGGGTGCGCTCGACCAGTTGCCAATCGCTGGAGGCTTCACGGGGTGCCGGGGGCGTGTCTGTCATGCGGGATGGAAAAAGAAAACGGGCGCCTGCCGGGCATGGAGAGCATGTTGCTCAATGTCTCATCGCAAGCTTACAGGCGATCTGCTGCGATGCGCCAGGCGCCAGGAAGTTCAGTGCCTGGCCCCAGAGTAAGGGCGCAGGCGCTGCCAATGGTATAGCGTGCGCCGCACATCGCCCCACAGCGCAGGAGCCTGCGCCTGCTCGATCCATAACCAGCGAGGCGCGGCGCTGCCATCTGGCCTGCCTGGGGCCTGTAGCCATGCGGCGGTGCCTTGCCGCAAAAGCATGAAGTGCTGCCCATCCCAAACGATTTCAAGATCCAGCCCAGCCTGCGCATCAGCGGCGCTGGCCGAGCCGCCAGACTCAAGAATTTGCTGTTGACCTGCGGCCCAATGCCATGCCGCGCCATCCCAAAGCAGCATGCCTTGCGCACTGCGCTGCCAGTGCCGCCAGGCCAGGACGCTGCAGGCCAGCGAGGCTGCCATCAGCAACAGGCCAATCGCCAAAGCCTGTGGCGGGCCCTGCCAGCCAGCGTACAGGCTCCAGAGCAGCGGCGGCAGCAAGGCCATACTGCAGGCGACCAAGACGAAAAACCCCGCCCTCGCGCTGCGAGTGACGGGGTAATGAAGGCTGTGAGGGGCGTAGCGCATGGGGGATGGCCTATCCACACCACACAGACCACGGTCACCACGCAGACGCGCGGTACCTGCTGAGTCTTAAAGCCTGTTCAAAGTCTCGGCGTGAGTGGGCAATAAGTGGTTTGGGAGGAGCTGCAAGGCACAAGGCGCAGCCATAGCTGTGGCTATGGCAAGGCTTTGAACGCTGCAGACCGCCCCAATCCGCTTGGCAAACTACCGAGCAGAGACTTTGGGCCTGCTCTTAGACCCGCTTGAACACCAAAGTGCCATTGGTGCCGCCAAAACCGAAGTTGTTCTTGACGGCCACATTCAGCTTGGCATCCCGCGCAGTATTGGCGCAGTAGTCCAGATCGCACTCGGGATCGGGGTTGTGCAAGTTGATGGTGGGCGGGATTTTCTGATCGTGCAGCGCCATCACGGTAAAGACGCTCTCCAGCCCCCCGGCGCCGCCGAGCAAATGGCCCGTCATGGACTTGGTGGAGCTGACCACGAGCTTGTGCGCATGGTCACCGAAGGCCGCCTTGATGGCATTGCTCTCATTGACATCACCCAGGGGCGTGGAGGTGCCATGGGCATTGAGGTAGTCCACCTCGTCGAGGTTGACGCCGGCGTTGCGCAAGGCATTGAGCATGGCGCGGCGCGGCCCATCGATGTTGGGGGCGGTGATGTGGCTGGCGTCGGCGCTCATGCCAAAACCGGCCACTTCGGCATAGATGCGCGCGCCGCGCGCCTTGGCATGCTCGTACTCTTCCAGCACCAGAATGCCTGCGCCTTCGCCCAGCACGAAGCCATCGCGATCCTTGTCCCAGGGCCGTGAAGCAGCCTGCGGATCGTCATTGCGCGTGGACAGCGCCTTCATCGCGGCAAAACCGCCAATGCCCAGCGGGCAAACGGTGGACTCCGCGCCGCCGGCCAGCATCACGTCCGCGTCGCCATACTCGATCAGTCGGGCCGCATCGCCAATGCAGTGCAGGCCCGTGGTGCATGCCGTGACCAGCGACAGGTTCGGGCCCTTGAGACCGAGCCGGATGGAAACCTGGCCCGCCACCAGATTGATGATGGTGGAGGGCACGAAGAATGGAGAAATGCGCCGCGCCCCGCGGGTCATGAAGTCGCCGTGGTTGGCCTCGATCAGCGGCAAGCCGCCGATGCCCGAGCCAATGACGGCCCCGAAGCGCTCGGCCTGCGCATCGCTGAGCGCTTCGCCCACTGGCAAGCCCGCATCGGCATAGGCCTGGTGTGCTGCCACGATGCCGTAATGGATAAAGGTATCCATCGTGCGGGCTTCTTTGGCATTGATGTAGGGGCTGATGTCCAGATCGCGAACTTCCCCGGCGATTTTGGCGGCGAAGTCCGAGACGTCGAACTTGGTGATGGGGCCGATGCCCGATTTGCCGGCCAGGATATTGGCCCACGCTTGCGGGACCGTGTTGCCCACCGGGCTGACACAGCCCAGCCCAGTGACAACGACTCTGCGTCGACTCATGCGGTGAGATCCTTCAACGGTGTAAGCGCAACCCTGCCCGCGTCAAGCCAAAGAAAAGGCGCCCGGGCAGGCGGCGCGCTGTGCTTGCCAAGCGAAAGCCCGGATCAGGCCTTGTGGTGGGAATTGGCGTAGTCGATGGCGGCTTGAACGGTGGTGATCTTCTCAGCGTCCTCGTCCGGAATCTCGATTTCGAACTCGTCTTCCAGCGCCATGACCAATTCCACGGTGTCCAGAGAATCAGCGCCCAGATCTGTCACGAAGGACTTCTCATTGGTCACCTGGGACTCTTCAACGCCCAGCTGCTCTGCAATGATTTTCTTAACGCGTGCTTCGATATCGCTCATGTATGGTCCCTTGAGGGTAGTCAATGTGAACCCGGAATTTTAGTCGTTCCCACATCGGCTGCAGAAAAAACCGGCCGCCCGGGCAATGCGGCACAAGAAAAGAAAACGACACCTCGCCAGCTTAGCGGGTATCACACGGCCGTAATAGTACCGTAGAACCTGTTTTCGCCCCGGACGCCGCTATTAGTGGCAACCCGCTGTCACACAGCGCAAAAACGCGCTAAGGAAGGGGGTGTCTGTGAAAACCCCCTGCAGGCGGGTCGGGGCCGACAACAAGGCTGCATCACATCAGCATGCCGCCGTTGACGTGCAGCTCCTGGCCGGTCACATAGCCTGCGCGGGGCGAGGCCAAATAGGCTACGGCGGCAGCGATGTCCTCGGGCGCACCCATGCGCCCCAACGGAATCTGGCTTTTAAGCGCTTGGTGCTGGGCCTCGGGCAGGGCGGCGGTCATGTCGGTGGCGATGAAGCCAGGCGCGACGCAGTTGACGGTGATGCCGCGGCTGCCCAACTCGCGCGCCAGTGCGCGGGTCATGCCGGCCACGCCAGCCTTGGCGGCGGCGTAGTTGGCCTGGCCGATGTTACCCATTGCGCCAACCACGCTGGTGATGCTGATGATGCGACCGTAGCGCTGCTTCATCATGGGCTTGATGGCCGCGCGGCTGATATGAAAGACGGCGTGCAAATTGGTGTCCAGCACGGCATCCCAATCCTCGTTCTTCATGCGCATGGCCAGGGTGTCGCGCGTGATGCCGGCATTGTTGACCAGCACGTGCAGCGCCCCATGCTGCTTGACGATGTCCTCGATCAGCGCTTCGCTGGCTGCGGCGTCGTTGACGTCGAGCACCGCGCCACGGTGCTCGCCGCCCAGCGCAGCGCCAATCTTCTCGGCGCCGGCAGCACTGGTGGCGGTTCCGATGACGCGATAGCCCTGCTGCGCCAATTCTTTGGCAATGGCTGCGCCAATGCCGCGCGAAGCCCCGGTGACCAAGGCGATTTGTCCGGTGGTGGTGTCTGTGCTCATTGCAATGCTTCCTTTGCTGTTTGCAGGCTGGCGGGGTCGCAGATGGCTGCGGCCTGCACCTGGCCGTCGGGGATGATGCGCCGCACCATGCCGGTCAATACATTGCCAGGCCCGCATTCGATGATGTGATTCAGGCCACGGCGCTGCATGGCCTGCACGCATTCGACCCAGCGCACCGGGCCGAAAGCCTGGCGGTACAGCGCATCGCGGATGGCATCGGCCTCGTGCTGCACGGCCACGTCGATGTTGTTGATGACGTCGATGCGCGGCGTCTGAATGTCCAGCTGCTGCAACGCTTCGCGCAGCTTTTCGGCTGCCGGCCGCATCAGGCTGGAATGAAACGGCGCCGACACCGGCAGTGGCAGCACCCGCTTGGCGCCGGCCTCCTTGAGCGCTGGCGCTGCCGCATCGACCCCGGCCTTGGTGCCGGCGATGACGGTCTGGTTCGGATCGTTGAAGTTCACGGCCTCGACCACATCGGCGCTGCCCTGGGCCTGCAGTTGCTGTGTGGTCTGTGCGCACACGGCCTGCACCTGCTCGGCGGCCAAGCCCAGCACAGCGGCCATGGCACCCGCTCCGACGGGCACGGCCTCCTGCATGGCTGCAGCGCGCAAGCGCACCAGCGGCGCTGCCTGGGCCAGTGTCAGCGCGCCAGCGGCCACCAGGGCCGAGTACTCGCCCAGCGAGTGGCCGGCCAATACCATTGGATCAGCGCCGCCTTCGGCCTTCCAGGCGCGCCAGGCTGCGATGCCGGCCACCAGCATGACCGGCTGGGTGTTGGTGGTCAGGGCCAGGGCCTCCTTGGGGCCTTCGTGGATCAGCCGCGCCAGGTCTTCACCCAGGGCCTCGCTGGCTTCTTGCAGGGTTTGTGCCACGGCGGGGTGATCGCCCCAGGCGTCGAGCATGCCAACGGCCTGAGAGCCTTGGCCGGGGAAAACGAAAGCGAATGCGCTCATGATCGCTCCATCAAGCTGCAAATGAATCGAGAAGGGATGACAGTGGGCGCTCTACGCCATGCTGCACGACGCAGAACGCGCTGGGTCACATCTGCACCAGCACCGAGCCCCAGGTAAAGCCGCCGCCCACGCCTTCCATCAGCACGCGCTGGCCAGCCTGGATCTGCCCGGCGCGTACCCCATGATCCAGCGCCAACGGGATCGAGGCGGCCGAGGTGTTGCCGTGCTCATGCACGGTCACGACGACGCGTTCGGTGGGCACCCGCAGCTTGCGGGCCGTGCTTTGCATGATGCGGATGTTGGCCTGGTGCGGCACCAGCCAGTCGATGTCGCTGAGCTGCAGGCCGGCCTTGTCCAACGTGGCGCGAGCCGTCTTTTCGAGCACACCGACGGCCAGCTTGAAGACGGCCTGGCCGTCCATGTGCAGCAGCGGCGTGCCCAGCACCTGGCCGCCATAGACGTTGCCTGGCACACACAAAATCTCGCGATGCCGACCATCGGCATGGATGTCGCAGGCCAGCACGCCCGGCTGTTGCGAGGCCTCCAGCACCACAGCCCCAGCCCCATCGCCGAACAGCACGCAGGTGGTGCGGTCGTTGAAGTCCAGAATGCGACTGAACACCTCCGCTCCGACCACCAGGGCCGTGCGGGCGCTGCCGGCACGGATCATGGCATCGGCCACGGTCAGGGCATAGATGAAGCCGCTGCACACGGCCTGCACATCAAAAGCCGGGCATCCGCTGATGCCCAGCTTGTTCTGCAAAATGCTGGCCGTCGATGGGAACACCATGTCGGGCGTAGAGGTGGCAACGATGATCAGGTCCAGCTCCTGCGCTTCTCGGCCCGCTGCCTGAAGGGCCTGCAGGGCCGCGGGCAAGGCCAGGGCGCTGCTGGGCACATCGCGCTCGGCGAAGTGACGCGCCTGGATGCCAGTGCGCTCGACGATCCATTCGTCCGAGGTTTCAATGCCGCGCTGGGCCAGCTGCTCGGCCAGCTGCTGATTGGTCACCCTGTTGGGCGGCAGGTAACTGCCCGTGCCGGTAATTCTGGAGTAGGTCTGCATGACTAGGGCCTGTGGTGCGTGCGGTGCCCGCCACGGTTCAAAACAGCGTGGCGGCCTGTTGCACCCGGTGTTGGATTTTCTGCAGCAGTTGGTGCTCGGCAGCGTCGATGGCCTTGCTCAAGGCGTGCTCGAATGCCAACTGGTCGGCGCTGCCGTGGCTTTTGAACACCAGGCCGCGCAGGCCCAGCAGGGCCGCGCCGTTGTGGCGCCGGTGGTCCACGCGGCGCTTGAAGGCATTGAGCACCGGCATGGCGCACAGGGCCGCCAGGCGCGTGAAGGCATTGCGCGAGAACTCCTGCTTGAGGATGGTCGAAACCATGGAAGCCAGGCCCTCGGTCGCCTTGAGCGTGACGTTGCCGACAAAGCCGTCGCAGACCACGATGTCGGTCGTCCCCTTGAAAATGTCGTTGCCTTCGACGTTGCCGTAGTAGTGGATCAGCGATTTCTGATCGGCCTCGCGCAGCAGCTCGGCCGCGCGCTTGATCATGTCATTGCCCTTGATGGCTTCGGAGCCGATGTTGAGCAGGCCCACGCTGGGCTTGTCGCGCGATTTCAGCGCCATGTCCAGCGCCGAGCCCAGCACGGCAAACTGCAGCAAATGGTGCTCGGTGCAGTCCACATTGGCGCCCAGATCCAGCACCGTGGTGGCGCCACCGGTGACATTGGGCAATGGATAGGCAATGGCCGGGCGCTCGATGCCATCGAGCGTCTTGAGTACATAGCGCGCAATGGCCATCAGCGCGCCTGTGTTGCCTGCCGAAACCGCCGCTTGGGCGCGCCCCTCCTTGACCAGCTCCAGGGCTATGCGCATCGAAGAGCGCTTCTTGTGACGCATGGCAACCTCGACCGGGTCGTCCATGGCAACCACTTCCTCAGCATGCACCAGCTCGGCACGCGGGTGTGCGATTGCCCCAAGGGCATCGCTGCGCCCCACCAGCAGCAGGCGCAGCTGAGCATGGCGCTCCAACAATGCCAGGCAGGCGGGCAGGGTCACGCTGGGGCCATGGTCGCCCCCCATGCAATCGACGGCGATGGTGGTTGCTTGATCAGCCAAGAGCTTGCTGTCCTTATGCGAATGCGTGGCAGGTAGGCGCCGCTGTTGGCGCCTGCTGTCAGCGTTGCGCCCAACCGCCCGCACACCGGCCAGCCCGGAAAAAGCCCAAGGGCATGGTCTGCGCTTGGGCGGGGAGGTGTCTCTGTGGCAATACGGCGGATTAGGCCGGCATCTGCGGCGCCATGGCAAAAAGCCATGCGATCAAAACTGCTGCAGGCAAACAATGAAGAAGCACGAATGCTTCAACCTGGCAGCCGCTTGCGCGGCGCGGGCCGTGCGCCCAAACACAGACTAGGGCGCTGCAACGCCCCAGCCAGACACTGTGGTGGATTGGGCCTGCGCCCGATCAAACCTCTGCAGACTTGCTCTTGAGCACGCGACGGCCACGGTAAAAGCCGTCCGGGCTGATGTGGTGGCGCAGATGCACTTCGCCGGTGGTTGGCTCAATGGCCATGCCAGGGGCCTTCAGCGCATTGTGCGAACGGTGCATGCCACGCTTGGAAGGCGACTTTTTGTTTTGTTGAACGGCCATGATCGGCTCCTGAAAAAAAGACGCACGCCCCACTTGACTGGCCATTGGCAACCTTGGCGGCCAATAGGCAAAGCAGCGTGCGAGATGGATGAATGGGAAATGGCGCGGCGCAAAAAACAGCCTTAAAGGCCTGCACTTTTTGCGCAAAAGTTGGTAATTATAGGCGATGCCGCCCGGCACTGCCAAGGCGCATGGCGCTCCGCCTCAAAGGAAGGCCGGGGTCTGCCTGGATCAATCGGCTTGCTCGCCACCGTCACCACCATTGCCTGCCTGCAAAGGCCGGGTGGCCAGGTGGGCCAGCTGGGCGAATGGATTGCGCTTTTGCGCCTGGGCTGCGTCGAAGGCGGCATCCTGGTGCACCAGCGGCGCTGGCGGCGTGCAGTCCGCATGCTTGGCCACCGGGGGCAAGGCCATGAGCAAATCGTCCTCGATCAGCGCCAGCAGATCCAACGGGCCACCTTCCAGCGACAGCACGTCCTCTTGCGCGTCTTCGTCCTCTGCCTCGGCCTGGGCCTCGGTGGCGACAAAGCGAAACCACTGGTCGCTGCTGACCGTGATGGGCACGGGCTGCAGGCAACGCTGGCATTGCAGCAGCAAGATGGTCTGGGCCTGGCAGTGCAGCCACGGCGCAGCCTGGCCCCCTGCGCTGCGGCGCATGCTGGCTTGCGCCTGCCAGTGCACGCTGGCAGGCGCAGCATCTCCCAAGGCTCCACCCAGGGATTCGCGCGCCAGACGCGGCAATTCATGCAGCGCCGTTTCCTGGCTGATCTGGCCACCGGTCTGGGCAAAGGCCAGCACATCCAGCCGGCGTGGGTTGAAGTTTTTTTCCATACGTCGATGAAGAAGAGAGGGCAGGAAATGCGCGCCATCGCGCCGGCAATGGCGCGGCCTGATTTGGACTGACTCTCAGCCAAACAAATCACCGCCCTGACGCTCAGGAGCCAGCAAGCCAAAGTGGCGATAGGCGGCGGCCGTGGCTACCCGGCCGCGTGGCGTGCGCTGCAAAAAGCCTTGCTGGATCAGGTAGGGCTCGATCACATCTTCAATGGTGCCAGGCTCCTCGCCAATGCTGGCGGCAATGTTGTCCAGGCCGACTGGGCCACCGTCGAAGCGCTGCAGCACGGCCTCCAGCAGCTTGCGATCCATCAGGTCAAAGCCTTCCGGGTCCACGTCCAGCAGGGCCAGCGCCTGGCGCGCCATGTCCAGCGTGATGCGGCCTGTGCCCTTCACGTCGGCATAGTCGCGAATGCGCCGCAGCAAGCGGTTGGCGATGCGCGGCGTGCCGCGCGATCGCCGCGCCACTTCCAGGCTGGCGTCGTCGTCGATGGGGGCGCCCAGCAAGCCGGCGCTGCGACGCACGATGAGCGCCAGCTCCTCGGGGCTATAGAACTCCAGCCGCGCCACGATGCCGAAGCGGTCGCGCAAGGGGTTGGTGAGCATGCCCGCGCGCGTGGTCGCGCCCACCAACGTGAAGGGTTGCAGGTCGAGCTTGATGCTGCGTGCCGCTGGCCCTTCGCCGATCATGATGTCGATCTGGTAGTCCTCCAGCGCGGGGTAGAGGATTTCCTCCACCACCGGGCTGAGGCGGTGGATTTCGTCGATGAACAGCACATCGTTCTTTTCCAGACCGGTCAGCAGCGCCGCCAGATCGCGGGGCTTTTCCAGCACCGGGCCGCTGGTCTGGCGCAGGCTTACCCCCAGTTCTGTGGCGATGATGTGGCTGAGCGTGGTCTTGCCCAGGCCGGGCGGGCCAAACAACAGCACGTGGTCCAGCGCTTCGCCGCGCTTGCGCGCCGCGCCAATGAAGATGTTCAATTGCTCGCGCGCCTTGACCTGGCCCACGTACTCCTGCAGGGCCTTGGGGCGCAACGCGCGCTCGAGCGCCTCCTCGCGGCCTGAGCGCAGCTCGGCGCTGATGAGGCGCTCGGCCCGTGGCGCGGGGCCGTCTGCGGCCCAGCTGTCGGTCTGGATGCTCATGGTGCAAAAAGAGGGAGAAAAACGCCTGCGCAGGCAGGGCGGTTGCGCCGCCGATTCTGCCATGCCTGCCGCAGCGGGCTCAGGCGGCGCGGCCTGCGGTTCATTGCCATAATGCGCGACTGTGAAGCAGGCCAGGCCGCCGCTGATGCCAAGGTGGCAACACAGGCATTGGAGGAACGTCCGGACTGCACAGGGCAGCGTAGCAGGTAACACCTGCCCACCGTGAGGTGAGGATCAGAGCAACAGAGACGAGTCGCCCCGCAGCGCGCTGCGGGGCGGGTGAAACGGGCAATCTCTACGCGCAGCAATACCAAATAGGCATGCGATGAACTGGCTCCGGCGAGCATGCGGGTAGGTAGCACCGAGCTGGCAGGGCGACCGCCAGCCCAGATTAATGGCGGCCACGCGGCCATGCACATGGCCGCGCACAGAATCCGGCGTATCGGCCTGCTTCACACTTTTTTCCTGGGGCCTGCTCACGCAATGGCACGGCGGCGGCGTGCATCGCGGCTGCGCCGCGCCAGCGTGGCCGAGGCCAGCTGCACCACATCCAGCGCCACGCTGGGATGGCGCTGGTACAGCTCGGTGAACTTCAGGCGCGAGAGCTGCCAGGCGCGCCCGGCCGTGGCCACCTGCGCCGAAGCCTGGCGCGGCATATTGCCCAGGAAGCTGGCCTCGCCAAACACTGTGCCTGAGGACACCAGCGCCACGCGCAGCGTGCCTTTTTCGTTTTCGTAATGGATGGTCACGCGCCCGCTTTCCAGGAAGTACAGGCTGCGCTCGTCGCGGTAGCGCTGAAACAGCGTCTCGCCCTCCATCAGGTTTGTGGGCGTGAGAAAACCGGCCAGAAGTTCCCAATGATTTGCTGCCAGGGGCTTGCCGATGGCCTCGGGGTCCAGTGGCGCGGCAAAGGCCGCAGCCAAATCTGCCAGGCGCATGTTGCTCATATCGTCAATCCTTAGAACCTGTTCATATCGTTGCCCACTGCGCGCAAGATTATGTGGGCAAAGCCCGGCGCAGGCCTCATGGGGTTTTGCCGGGCGGCACAGCGCGCTGCGTTAGGATTGCCGCCTTTTCGTTCTCCACGTCCTTGGCAGATGCGTGCTGCGTGCACACGCCGATCGCCATGCCAAGGGCGGCACAGTATGCAGGATCAGCACTTGAATGCCCGGCCGCAACGGGCCTCCTCTTTTCCTGGCCGGGGCCCCCTGCGCCAGCTGACACAAACAGCGTGCCGCATCACATGGGCCAGCTTGCTCTGCAGCGGCGCGGCTGGCACTGCGCTGGCCCAAAGCGCATCGACCTGGGACGTCAATCGGGCCGAGCCGCTGGTGCTGACCGAAATCGCCTTCGGCCTGGAGCAACCTTGGGCCATGGCCTTTCTGCCAAGCGGCGATTTCCTGGTCACCGAGCGCGAGGGCACGATGCGCGTGGTGCAGGCCAATGGCCGCATCGGCCACCCCATTGCTGGCGTGCCGCCCGTGGCCGCGCAAGGCCAAGGCGGTTTGC
Source organism: Vandammella animalimorsus (assembly GCF_002285285.1). GTDB lineage: Bacteria > Pseudomonadota > Gammaproteobacteria > Burkholderiales > Burkholderiaceae_C > Lampropedia > Lampropedia animalimorsus. The sequence goes on along the minus strand of NZ_NSJF01000009.1, from coordinate 52,333 downwards.
TGGATGTGGTGCTGGACCGGCAGTTTGCACAGAACCGCAGACTGTTTTTCTGCTTCTCCGAGCCTGACCCCAGCAATGCCAGCCGCAGCAGCACGGCGCTGGCCTCAGCCAGGCTCAACGAACGCCATACCCGCCTGGAGAATGTGCAGGTCATCTTCCACCAAATGCCGCGCGTGCGCAGCGACGCCCACTTTGGCTGCCGCATCGCCCAGGCGCAAGACGGCTCACTGTTCCTGGCCCTGGGCGAGCGCTCCATCGCGCGCGAGCAGGCCCAGCGCACCAGTAATCACCTGGGCTCCATCGTGCGCCTGCAGCCCGATGGCAAGCCCTTTGCCGACAACCCCTTGGCCAGCACCAAGGGCAAAGGCCTGCCCGAAACCTGGAGCTGGGGGCACCGCAACCCGCAAGGGCTCACCATCACCCCTGATGGCGAGCTGTGGGCGCATGAGCATGGCCCGCAAGGCGGTGACGAGTTCAACCACATCCGCGGCGGCGCCAACTACGGCTGGCCGCTGGTGACCTATGGCCGCGCCCAAGGCGCTGGCCCGCGCGCCGGCCAGCCACGCAAAAATGCTGCGCTGGAGGCGCCCGTGCATTACTGGGGCCGAGCCATCGCGCCCTCGGGCCTGACCTATCTGGACAGCAGCCGCTACGGCGCCCAATGGCAGGGCAGCTTCTTCATCGGCTCGCTGCGTCATGGCGCGCTGGTGCGCTTGAAAGTGGCGGACGACGCAGTGCAGCAGGAGTCCTGGCACCGCATTGCCGAAGGCGAGCAGGTGCGCGACGTGCGCCAGGGCCCGGACGGGCTGCTCTACGTGCTGACCGACCGCCCCGATGGCCGCCTGCTGCGCGTGGAGCCGCCCAAGGCGCCTGAGCCCGAGCAGGCCGCCAGCGCGGCCCAACCCCCTGCCGTACCCCAGCCTTCCTCTGGCGAATTCGAGCCGGTGCAAATCACCACCCCCCCGCCTGTCGCCCCTCAAGCTGCTCCATGATGGCTGCGCAGGCCGCAGCCACATCACCACCATCAGCCGCCGTGAACGCACAAACCGAACGAATCACCCTCAGCGGCGCTGCCGGCGCCATCGAAGCCCTCAAAGACTACGCCCAGTTGCCGGACGGCGCGGCCAAAGCCGGCAGCGCCATCATCACCCACCCGCACCCGTTGTTTGCCGGCACGATGAACAACAAGGTGGTGCAGACCCTGGCGCGCGCCATGGTGGCCACCGGCTGGGACGCCTATCGCTTCAACTTCCGCGGCGTGGGCCAATCCGAAGGCGTGTACGACGAGGGCCGGGGCGAAGCGCAGGATCTGCTGCAGGTCATCGAGCAAGTGGCGCCGCAAGGGCCGCTGGTGCTGGCGGGCTTTTCGTTCGGCACCTACGTCATCAGCCAGGTGCTGGCACAACTGCAGGCCAGCGGCCGCATCGAGGCTGTGGTGCTGGTAGGCACCGCCGCCAGCCGCTTTGCCGTGGCCCCCATCCCCCAGCCCCTGCACGTGCGCAGCCTGGTGGTGCATGGCGAGCAGGACGACACCGTGCCCATCGGCCCCGTGCTGGACTGGGCGCGGGAACAATCGCTGCCGCTGACGGTCATCCCCGGCGGCGAACACTTCTTCCATGGCCGCCAGGTACAACTCAAGGAGCTGGTGGTGCGCCACATGTTGGCCGTGCGGCAGATGCCCCCGCCCGCGCAGCCATGACCTTCCACATCCCGGCCTACCGCCCCGGCCAGCAGCAATCAGTCAGCCCAGGGCGCACGCCATTTGCCTTTTGCCAAACACCGTGACCATGCTCAACATCCGAAGACTTCACCCCTGGTATTGGGCGCACTGCGCCGCGCTGCTGTGCACCAGCCTGCTGATGCTGCTGGGCGCCACCAGCGCCCGGGCGCAACTGCCCGCACCGCCAGAAATTGCTGCACGCAACTACCTGTTGCTCGACGTCACGGCCAACCAGGTGCTGGCCGCCAAAGACATCGATGCGCCCGTCGAGCAGGCCTCGCTGACCAAGCTGATGACCGCCTACATCGTTTTTGACGCGCTGCGCGCGCGCAAGATTACGCTGGAGCAAAAACTGCCGGTCAGCGAACGGGCCTGGAAAATGCCCGGCTCGCGCATGTTCATCGACCCCAAGATGCAAGTGCCCATTGACGACCTGCTCAAGGGCATGATCGTGCAATCGGGCAACGACGCCACCATCGCCCTGGCCGAAGGCGTGGGCGGCACTGTCGAGCACTTCGTCAAGCTCATGAACGACCAGGCCAAGGCCCTGGGCATGGCCCGCACCCAGTACATGAACCCCGAGGGCCTGACCGCGCCGGGCCACCTGACCACGGCGCGCGACCTGAGCGTGCTGGCCGTCAGCCTGATGCGTGAATTCCCCGAATACATGCACTACTACGCCACCAAGGAGTACCGCTACCCCGGCACGCCTGCGGCCAACGGCAACAACCGCAACCTGCTGCTGTTTCGCGACCCCACGGTCGATGGCCTGAAAACCGGCTACACCCAGGCAGCGGGCTTTTGCCTGGTGGCCACGGCGCAGCGCGAGACAGCCAACACCGGCGCGCGCCGCCTGCTGTCCATCGTGCTGGGCACAGAAAGTGAAAACGCCCGCGCCAACGAAAGCCAGAAACTGCTCAACTGGGGCTATACCGCCTTCGACCTGGTCAAGCTCTTCGACGCCGGCCAGGCCATGGAAACCCCCGAGCTGTGGAAAGGCGAGCGCGAAAGCGTCAAGATCGGCAGCCACGAGGCCGTGTACCTGGCGCTGCCCACCGGCTCGGCCGGCCAGGTGCGCACCGTCATCGAGCGCCCCGAGCCGCTGCTGGCGCCCGTGCACCTGGATCAGTCGCTGGGCACGCTCAAGATCAGCATCGGCAACCAGGCCCTGAAGGATGTGCCCGTGGTCGCGCTGGAAAACGTGGGCGAGGCCGGCTTCTTTGGCCGCATGTGGGACTCCATGCTGCTGTGGATCAAATAACCCCCCGACTGGCCTCAACACACTCGAAAGGACGCCGCCATGACCCTGCCCGCCCAAGCCCTTGAAGCCTTTGCCCCCACAGGCCGGCTGCGCGCCGCCATCAATCTGGGCAACCCCATTCTGGCCAGCCTCGATGCCTCGGGCGCGCCCTGTGGAGTGTCCGTCGATCTGGCCGGCGCGCTGGCGCAGCGCCTGGGCCTGGAGCTGGAGCCGCTGGTGTTTGAAAAGGCCAGCCAATCGGTCGAGGCCGTGACCACGCAAGCGGCCGACATCGGCTTCTTCGCCATCGACCCGGCGCGCGGTGCGGGCATCGCCTTCACCGCTCCTTACGTGCTGATTGAAGGCTGTTATCTGGTGGCGCAGGATTCGCCCATCCAGACCAATGCCCAGGTTGACCAGCCCCAGCACCGCGTGGTGGTGGGCGCGGGCAGCGCCTACGACCTGTATCTGACGCGCACGCTGGAGCAGGCCCAGCTGGTGCGCGCCAGCAATTCGCAAACCGTGGTCCAGACCTTTCTGGAGCAGCAGCTGGAGGTGGCCGCCGGCGTGAAGCAGCAGCTCGAGGCCGACGTGCAGCGCCTGGCCGGCCAGCACGCGCTGCGCATGCTGCCCGAGAGCTTCATGGTCATCGAGCAAGCCATGGGCCTGCCCAAGGCGCGCGGCCCCGAGCTGGCCCAGTACCTGGCCGCCTTCGTCGAGGACATGAAGGCCAGCGGCTTCGTCGCCCAGGCCCTGCAACGCCACCACATCCACGGCGCCCGCGTCGCGCCCGCCGCCACGGCTGGTACTGGCGCTGGCGCTTGAGCGGCAGTGCGCCTCTGCTGCCGATCTGCAGGGCTGCGCGGCCGCCGTGCACAGGCAACAGGGTGGCCAGTCACAACCGCCCGCATTGAGGGCACGGTCCGAGGCCGGGATATGCGCCCGGCGGCGCACCTACTTTTCTTGTCTCGCCAAGAAAAGTAGGCAAAAGAAGGCGACCCCACTGCCTGCGTCCCCTTCGCTGCGCTACGGGGCAACCTGTGCCGGTGCCTGGCCAGGGCGGGTGCTGCGGAAACTCGCTGCGCGGCTTTGCCGCTACGCTCAAACAGCCGCAGCGAAATTTGATTTTTGGAAGCAGACCCACTGTGTGTGGGCCTGCCCGCCCTGGCCAGGCACCGTCACAGGCGCAGGCAGAAGGGGGCTCTATTCGGGCCATCGCTGCGCTCGGCCCTTGGGTGGGTGCTGACGCACCCACTTGTACTGCCCCATTGACAATGGCTTTGCTCACACCCACAAAAGCCTGCTGCCCGCCGCTGGCCGGGCGGCTATGCATCCCCCCCGTGACTCTGGCAAAGGGCTTCACAGCTCATACGTGAGCTGCAGCAGCATGTCGAGGATGAAGAAGTGGTCGTCGAAGAAGCGCTCGGGCTGACTGGCCACCTGGGCGATGGGCAGCCACAGCGCGGCGCGGGCGTCGTCGGCGCCGTGCACTGGCGGCAACGCGCCATGGCCCAAATCAAAGTGAAAGACGTGCGTGATGGTGCGCCCGCGCAGGCTGCGGCCTGGGTGGTCAAACACGCGGCTGCCGCGCAGCGCGGTGCGCCAGGCGGCCTCCGGCAGCGCCAGCGCGGTTTCCTCACGCAGTTCGCGCAGGCAGGATTGCCACAGCGTATCGCGCGGCTCCAGAAAGCCGCCGGGCAGTGCGTACAGGCCCTGACCGGGCGGCTGGCCGCGCTCGACCAGCAGCACATGGCCCTGGCATTGCACCAGCGCATCAACAGTCACGAAAGTCGGCGGGAAGGGCGCTGCCGCCCAGGATTGCCGGTAGGCACGCAGCATCTGCCACTCCTGGCGCAGGCTTTGGAATGCCTCACTGGCGCGCCACTGCAACAGCCATTGCGCCACGCCTGGCGGCAGGTGTGCCTCCAGCAGTTGCTGCAATTGCGTTTGGGCGCTGGCGTCGGCATCGGGCGCGGTGGCGAAACAGGCTTCGCGCACCAGCGTGGCATCGGTCTGGTTCTGACGCGGCAGGTTCAGCAGTGCCCAGTCGGGAAATTGCGCCAGGTAGGCGCTGCTGTCGTCCTTGAAGTGACCCACCAGCGCGATGCGCGGCGCGGCCGGCAAGACCAGCGGCGCCAACAAGGCCTGCACGCCCTGGCGCACGGCCTGCACCCAGCGCGCCTCGTCGTAGAAATCGCGCATGGGCAGGATGTGCACACGCTGGCGCTCATCGGGCGTCAGCGCCGCTTGCAGCATGGCCTGGCGCTCCTGCCAAGTAAAAGGGTTCTTGGGGCTGCGCGCCTGGTGGGCCGAGCCAAGCACGACAACGGCCTGCGGCGCCACGCGCAGCGCATGGCGCAGCATGGCCAAATGGCCGTTGTGCGGCGGCTGCAGGCGGCCGATGAAGACGGCGGCGTCGTACTGGGGCTGCGGCGCGGCGCTCATGGCCCTGGCCCTCAGGCGCGCGCAGCGCCCGCACTCTCGGGGGGGACGTTGAAGACCTGGCGCAGATAGTCCAGGAAGGTCTGGTCATCGCACAGCAGTTTGCCCGGCGAGTCCGAGAGCTTGGCCACCGGTTGGCCGTTGGCGCTGGTGAGCTTCATGACGATGGACAGCGGCTCCAGCCCCATGTCATTGGTCAGCTGCGTGCCGATGCCAAAGCCGCATTGCGTGCGGTCAGCGAAGTGGTGGTAGATGCGCAGCGCCTCGGGCACGTTCAGCCCGTCGGAGAACACCAGGCGCTTGGTGTGCGCGTCGATGCGCAGCTGCGCGTAGTGCGCCAGCGCCTTTTCGCCCCAGACGATGGGGTCGCCCGAATCGTGGCGCAGGCCGTCGAAGAGCTTGGCAAAGTACAGGTCGAAGTCGCGGATGAAGGCGTCCATGCCGACGGTGTCGGTCAGTGCAATGCCCAAATCGCCGCGGTATTCCTGCACCCAGCTCTCCAGCGCTGCTTTTTGGAAGTTGCGCAGCTGCACCACGCCCAGCGCCTGGTAAGTCTGGAAGTATTCGTGCGCCATGGTGCCAATGGGCACGATACCCAGCTCCATGGCCAGGCGCACGTTGGAGGTGCCCTTGAACCACTGCGGGGTTTGCTCGGCAAAGGTCTTGACCACGTGGTGCTGCCAGTCGCGCGAGTAGCGCCGCCGCACGCCGAAATCGAACAGCTCGAAGGGGTGGCGCAGCGCCGCCTCGCGCCCCAGGGTCTTGAGTTCCTCGACCTTGACGGCCAGGCGCTTCTTGCCCTCGGCCAGCGCGGCCTGGGCGTCGAACTGGCGGAAGTACAGCTCGTTGACGATGGCCAGCACGAAGATCTCGAAGGCCATGACGTGCACCTGCGGGCCTGTGGCCTCGATGTGCAGCTCATCGCCCTCGGCATAGGCGCGGATGAAGGCGCGCTGGAACTGGAAGATGCGCAGAAAGTCGATGAAGTCCGACTTGATGAAGCGCAGCGCGCCCAGATAGCGCAGCTCCTGCTCGGTAAAGCGCAGCTGGCAGAGATGATCGAGCTCGCGGCTGACCGCATCGAGCAGGCCGCTGAGCGGGATCTTGGGCGGCTTGCGGCAGACGAAGCGGTATTGGGCCTGCACCTGCGGATGCCGGTGCAGCATGGCCTGCCACATGGTGAACTTGTACAGGTCGGTATCAAGCAGGCTGGTGATGATCGGGCTGGACATGGCGGCAGCTCCTGGGCATGGCGGCGCGCCAGCGCCGCCGGCCATTCATTCGGTTGGGCACGAAGCCGACGGCCAAGGCCCGCAGGCCATGGCCGCCCGGCGCGGCTTGGGACGGGCTCAATACTGGTACACGCCGCGCTTGGTCTTGCGGCCCAGGTAGCCGGCGGCAACCAGCTCGCGCAGCAGCGGCGCGGGGCGGTACTTGCTGTCGCCAAACTCCTCCAGGTACACCTCCATCACGGCCAGGCACACATCCAGGCCGATCAGGTCGGCCAGCGCCAGCGGGCCAATGGGGTGGTTGGCGCCGAGCTTCATGGCTTCGTCGATGGCCTCGGGCTCGGCCGAGCCTTCGGCCAGCACGAAGAAGGCCTCGTTGATCATCGGCACCAGAATGCGGTTGACGACGAAGCCCGGCGCGTTCTTCACGGACACCGGCGTCTTGCCCAGCGTGCGCGCCAGCTCGGTGACGGCATCGTGCGTGGCATCGCTGGTCTGCAGGCCGCGGATGACTTCCACCAGCGCCATCATCGGCACCGGGTTGAAGAAGTGCATGCCAATGAAGCGCTCGGGTTCGCGCGTGTGCGCAGCCAACTTGGTGATCGAGATCGAGGAGGTGTTGGAAGCCAGGATGGTGCCCGGCGCGGCCACGTCCTCGACCTGCTTGAGGATCTTGAGCTTGAGTTCGTAGTTCTCGGTGGCGGCCTCGATGATGATCTGCGCCGGCTTGAGCGCAGCGTAGTCCGTCGCGCCCTGCACACGCCCGAGGATGGCGGCCTTGTCGGCCTCACTGATCTTTTCCTTCTTGACCAGGCGATCCAGGCTGGTGCCGATGGTGGCCAGGCCCTTGTCCACCGCCGCCTGAGAAATGTCCACCATGATGGCCTGCAGCCCTGCAGCTGCCACTGCCTGTGCGATGCCGTTGCCCATGGTGCCTGCGCCGATGATGCCTACTGTCTGGATGCTCATGTTCGTACTGCCTGATGTCTTGCCACTGGCAAGTGGTTGAAGAAAGAGGGGAAAAATGCGCCGCTGCAGCCAAAGCGCGACCAAAGCGCGGCACTTGTGGGCGCAGTGCAATGCCTAGCAAAGGCCTGTTCGAATTGCAGCGCACACTTTGTCGCTGGTTTCGTACAGCCCATCCATAGCCTGCGGCGGGCCCGCGCGGGCTGCCGCCCGGCCCGCCGGGACTTTACACTACGCAGCCCGCTGCACTGGCCATCGCTGCTTGTGCGGCCGCCCGCTCGTGTCCCGCACGCGCGCCCTGCCCCACACACGCCAACGCCACACCATGCCCAGCCCTGCCGCCTTGCACCAGCCTGAACTCGACCCTCGCGCCTTTTTGCGCCAGCACATCCGCACCGTGCCCGATTGGCCCAGCCCGGGCGTGCAGTTTCGTGACATCACGCCGCTGCTGCAAAACCCGCAGGTGTTTCGCGTGCTCATCGACGTGCTGGTGCAGCGCTACAGCGCCGCCGGCATGCGCCCGGATGTGGTCGCAGGGCTGGACGCGCGCGGTTTCATCATCGGCTCGGTCGTGGCCTATGCACTGAACGTGGGCTTCATCCCCATCCGCAAGAAAGGCAAGCTGCCCTTCACCACGGTGGAGGAGACCTATGAGCTCGAATACGGCAGCGCCACCGTCGAGCTGCACACCGACGCCGTGCACCAGGGCCAGCGCGTGCTGCTGATCGACGACCTGATCGCCACCGGCGGCACGATGATGGCCGGCATCAAGCTGCTCGAACGCCTGGGCGCTCAGGTCATGGAATGCGCCGTCATCGTCGATCTGCCCGAGCTGGGCGGCTCGGCCAAGGTGCGCGAGCGCGGCACGCCGCTGCTGACGTTGGTGCAGTTCGACGGGCATTGAGCCTCAAGGCCAACGCTGGCCTGCAAACGCTTGCGCAGGCTGAATGGCCAATGCCTGCGCTGCACGGTCGTCGCCCACCGCGCCGAGATTTTGAACGCGCTCCAGGAGCTGTTGAGACTGAGTGTCGCAGCGGTGTTTTCGGCCCAAACGCCGCATCTGCTGCGTTGAAAATGCGTGCGCGGCGCGTGCGACCTTGCGCGCATGTTTGCTTGGCCTCTGCGGCTTTTGCCTCGAAAAACCGCTTCGCCAACCCAATCTCGCCACCTCCCTAGGGCCTGTTCACGTGCGGGTCCAGGCCTTCCTCGCGCAGCTGGGTGCGGTAGCGCTGGCGGGCTTCTTCCTCCGTTTCAGGCACGACCTGCGCGCCGAGCTGGGCGCGCAGCATGGCATTCATGCTGGGGAAGGTGCCTGGCGCCGCCTGCGCCTCGGGCCGCCACAGGCGGGCGCGCATCAAGGCCTTGGGGCAGTGCAGGTAGGCCTCTTGCACAGCCATTTCGATCACCAGGCGCGGCGGCCGGATGCCGCCTGCCACAAAGCGCTGGGTGAAGGCGGCTTCGTCACGCAGACGCGCCGTGCCGTTGACGCGCAGCACCTCGTCCACACCGGGCAGCAGGAACAGCAGGCCCAGGCGCGGGTCGGCCAGCAGGTTTTCCAGTGTGTCCAGGCGGTTGTTGCCCGTGGCGTCGGGGATGAGCAGGGTGCGCGCATCGGGCGCTTGCACGAAGCCGGGCAGGCCGCCGCGCGGCGAGGCGTCCAGCAGGCCCTGCCCGTTCGCGCCCGCGCTGGCAAGGATGCACAGCGGCGCGTGGGCAATGAAGCGGCGCATGGTGGCGTCCAGATGGTCCAGCTGCTTGGCGCGCGAGCGCGCCGAGGCTTGCGGGTAGAGCTGGCGCAGGGCTTGCAGTGACTCGATCATGGCGGGGCGGGCCTTTCTTGCTTGGGTGGGATGAATGAAAAACAGCGCCATCGCCCTATTGGCAGGCGATGGCGCTATTTTTTCAGGAGCGGCCCAGCATTTTTTCCGGGCTGCGCCGTGGCTGCGATGCGGCTGTGGTGCAGCCTGGAGCACGCCCCGGTCAGGCATGCAGGCCGCTTGCTGCTTGGAGCCTGGTCAAGACCCCGGCGTGCGTGGGCAACCAGCGTTTGGGGATGGGATGCCAGGCGCAGACCGCCCCAATCCGCTTGAGCGCCCGCCGCGCCAGGGTTTTGAGCCGGCTCTTAGAGCCTGTTCAAAATCTCGGCGCGAGTGGACAAGAAGCGGTTTGGGGTGGGCTGCAAGGCGCAAAACGCAGCCATAGCTGGGGCTATGGCGAGGCTTTGCAACGCAGCAGAGCGCCCAAATCCGCTCTCTTGACCGCCGTGCAAAGATTTTGAACAGGCTCTTACAGCAGCTCCACCGTCATCGCCGTGCCCTCGCCGCCGCCGATGCACAGCGTGGCCAGGCCTTTCTTCAGGCCGCGGCTTTTCAGGGCGTACAGCAGCGTGACCAGGATGCGCGCGCCGCTGGCGCCGATGGGGTGGCCCAGGGCGCAGGCGCCGCCGTTGACGTTGACTTTGTCGTGCGGCACGTTCAGCTCGTGCATCAGCGCCATGGGCACGACGGCGAAGGCTTCGTTGATTTCCCACAGGTCCACGTCCTCGACCTTCCAGCCGGCCTTGTCCAGCGCTTTCTGGCTGGCAGGCACGGGCGCAGTGGTGAACCAGCCGGGCTCTTGCGCGTGCGTGGCGTAGCTGACGATGCGCGCCAGGGGCGTCAGGCCCAGGGCCTTGGCTTTGCTTTCGGTCATCAGCACCACGGCGGCAGCGCCGTCGTTGATGCTGGAGCTGGCCGCGGCGGTGATGGTGCCGTCCTTCTTGAAAGCGGGCTTGAGGGTGGGGATTTTCTCGGGGTTGATGCGGCCGGGGCCTTCGTCGGTATCGACCACGCGCTCGCCCTTGCGCTCCTTGACGGTGACGGGGGTGATCTCTTCCTTGAACGCGCCGCTGGCGATGGCAGCCTGGGCGCGCTTGACGCTGGCCATGGCGAATTCGTCCTGCGCCTGGCGCGTGAAGTCGTACTTGGCGGCGCAGTCCTCGCCGAAGGTGCCCATGCTGCGGCCTTCTTCATAGGCGTCTTCCAGGCCGTCGAGCATCATGTGGTCATAGACCTTGTCGTGGCCCAGGCGGTAGCCGCCGCGGCCTTTTTTCAGCAGGTAGGGGGCGTTGGTCATGCTCTCCATGCCGCCGGCGACGATGACCTCGGCCGAGCCGGCCTTGAGCATGTCGGCGGCCATCATGATGGTCTTCATGGCCGAGCCGCAGACCTTGTGCACGGTGACGGCGCCGGTGGACAGCGGCAGCCCGCCCTTGAGCGTGGCCTGGCGCGCCGGGGCCTGGCCCTGGCCTGCCATCAGCACGTTGCCGAAGATGACTTCATCGACCTGCTCGGGCTGGACGCCGGCGCGCTCCACAGCGGCCTTGATGGCGGCGCCGCCCAGATCGTGCGCGGCCAGCGCGGCGAAGTCGCCCTGAAAACTGCCCATGGGGGTGCGGGCGGCGGAGACGATGACGATGGATTCGGACATGGGTTCAGTGCTCCTTTGGCAATGAGGGAAGGGAAACGGGCGGCAAGGCCGCCCAACGTGAAAGATCAAAACGGTATAGCTGCATGCCGCCGCCGGTAAGGACGGCGGTCAGGCGCAGTTCGTCCGCAGCGTCCAGCGCGGCGCCGTCCATGCGGGCCATGCCTTCGACCAGGGTAACGGGCGCGCTGCCGTCGGCGCGCGCCAGCAGCAGGCGGCGCTGGTCGCTGGGGCTTAGGCGGCCATCGCCGTTGCTATCTTGACTCACCACTTCATAAAGGCGTGCGCGCACGGCAGGCGGCGGCCGCTCATCGGTTTCAGGCCCATAGGTTCTGCTCACCGCGCCGTCACCACGTACGGCCCAGACTTGCACGACCAAGCCGCGATCATCGGGCAACAGGCGCGCGCTGCTGCCATCGGCCACGTTCACGAACAACTGGTTGCGCATGACGCCCGAGGCTGTTTTGGAGCCCAGCGCCTGCTCGATCTGCTGGTCGGCCACCACGTCCAGCACCACCACCTGGCCCTGAGTATGGCGCAGGCGGTAGGACAGGCGCTCGCGCTGTACATGGCCGCTCACGTCCGTGGCCACCAGGTTAACCACCGGCACCGGGCGCGCACGCCGCCATTCCCAAGCCAGCAGGGCCAGGCCCACGAGCAGCAGCACCGAAGCCAGCGCACAGGTGATGAGGATGAGGTAGGCGTTGATGCGCCAGATGGTCTGGGGTTGCGCAGTGGGCAATGTCATGGTTGCAAGGCGGCTAGCGGGCAGGCGCGGCAAGCAAGAGGGCTATTCATAAGACTCAAAGCGCATCTGCCAACGCCAGACGGCGCGGCGCGCGCTGACGCTCAGGCGGGCACATTGCCGCTCTGGGCCGTGCCACCGGGCGGAGCCAGTGCGGCGGCATCGGCAGGCGCTGCGCCGCCCTCGTCCGCAAAGCGGCTGCTGCCGTCGTAGGGGAACACATCGTACACATGGCCTTGCTGGATGCGCTCCTTGTGCTGCTGCCAGAACTGCGGCTCCAGCAAATCGCCGTGGTGCTGCATGAAGATGTCGCGCACGCGCGGGTTGCCCAGCAGAAAGGGGCCGAAGGTTTCGGGAAACACGTCGTTCTTGGCCACGCTGTACCAGATCTCGCCGCTCATTTCCTCCTCCTCGTTGCGCGGCGCGGGCACTTTGCGGAAGTTGCAGTCGGTGATGTATTCGATCTCGTCGTAGTCGTAGAACACCACCTTGCCGTGGCGGGTGACGCCGAAGTTCTTCCACAGCATGTCGCCGGGGAAGATATTGGCCGCCACCAGGTCCTTGATGGCGTTGCCGTATTCGATCACGGCGTGCTCCATCTGGCGCTGGGCGCGCGCGTCGCCCTCGCCAGCGTCGAAGGTTTCCTGCAGGTAGATGTTCAGCGGGATCATGCGCCGCTCGATGTACAGGTGCTTGAGGATGACCTCGATGTTGCCGTCGCCGTCGCGATCGGAGATCTCCAGCTGGCTGGGGGCGAACTTCTGGATTTCCTCGATCAGCTCGTCCTCGAAGCGTGCGCGCGGGAAGGCCACCTCGCTGTATTCCATGGTGTCGGCCATGCGGCCCACGCGGTCGTGCTGCTTGACCAGGCGGTACTTGCCCTTGATCTGCTCGCGCGTGGTTTCCTTCTGCGGCGGGTAATAGTCCTTGATGAGCTTGAACACGTAGGGAAAGCTCGGCAGGTCGAACACCAGCATCACCATGCCCTTGATGCCCGGCGCGATGCGGAACTTGTCGGTGGAGCTGCGCAGGTGGCTGAGAAAGTCGCGGTAGAACAGGTTCTTGCCCTGCTTGGCCAGGCCCAGCGAGTTGTAGATCTCGTTGCGCGGCTTGCGCGGCATGATGCTGCGCAGAAACTGCACGTAGGCCGAGGGGATTTCCATGTCCACCATGAAATAGGCGCGCGAGAACGAGAACAGCGTGTGCATGTCGCGCTCGGTGTGCAGCAGCGCGTCCACGTACAGGCCGCCGTGCTCATCGTGCAGGATGGGCAGGCAAATGGGCATCTCGTCAAAGCCGTTGATGAGCTTGCCCACCAGGTAAGCGCCCTTGTTGCGGTAGAACAGGCTGGAGAGCACCTGAATCTGGAAATTGGTGCGGATCTTGGCATCGCCCAGCATGGCCGACAGCGCCTGCGCCACGCGCCGCACATCGCGCACGCGGTCGGTGAAGGCGCGCTGCAGGCGGCAGTCCTCCAGCATCTGCGCCACCACCTCCTCCAGCGCATCGCGCCGCGGGTAATAGCAGCGGAAGGTGGTCGATTCCGAGGGCTCGTCGATCTGGATGTACTCGGTGCTGATGGCCGGGCGCACAAACAGAAAACTGTTCTGGAAATACGTGCGGTGCAGGATCTTGGTCGTCACCGAGTTGAAGAAGGTCTCGGCCAGCTCCGGCTGGAAATGGCCCACCAGCAGGCCGATGTAGAGCAGCTTGGCCTCGTACCAGACCTCCATGGGCTGCGAGCCGGCGCGAAACTCTTTTTCCAGCCGCTGCACGCACTCGCGCACGCGCACGTCGTAGAACTCGATGCGCTCGCGCTGGCCGCGCTGTTGGCCATGCCAGTCGGCCGTCTCAAAGCGGTGCTTGGCGCGCGCCGTCTCTTGCCGAAACAGGCGGTAATGGCGGTTAAAGCCATCCATCATCGCCTTGGCAATGTCGCGCGCCAGCGAAGATTCCAGCGACTGGGGCAGCGCCCCGCCCCCCTGCACGGCGGCAGCCTGCGGCTGCGCCACCACCTCCTGCGCGGCCAAGGCCGCCTGCTTGCGCCCGCTGCGCGGGTTGGATTGCTGTTTGCTCATAGCTGGCCTGAATGGGCCCCTCCATCCTGCGCAAGACCCAAAGGGGCGGCGCAGGCGGCTGGCCTTAGGAAAAGCAAAAAAACGCCACGGCCGGCGCCAAGGGCGAACAGGCCATGCAAGGCGCATTGTGCCGCGCCTGGGGCCTTGCCAAGGCGTTCATGCAGGCGCAGGTCAGTCGCCGTCCTGCAAATCGTCAATCACCAGCTCGCTGGGCAGCGGGTCGGAGCGGCGCGGGTAGCGCTTGATGGCGGCGCGGTAGACCTCCAGCACCTGTTCGCGGCCGGTCATGGTCACGCCCAGGTCCTTGACCTTGCCGTCCTTGAGGCCGTAGCACCAGCCGTGCACGGCCACCTGCTGGCCGCGCGCCCAGGCGTCCTGCAGCACGGTGCTGGTGGCGATGTGGCCGACCTGTTCGATGACGTTCATCTCGCACAGCGCATCTTCCTGCTCGTGGCGGCACAGGTGCATGAGGCGGCCGCGGTGGCGCATTTTCACGTCGTGCACGTGGCGCAACCAGTTGTCGGCCAGGCCCACGCGCGTGCCGTGCAGCGCGGCCAGCACGCCGCCGCAGCCGTAGTGGCCCACGACCATGATGTGCTCGACCTTGAGGTAATCGACCGCGTACTGGATGACCGAGAGCGCGTTCAGGTCGGAGTGCACGACGACGTTGGCCACGTTGCGGTGCACGAAGACTTCGCCCGGCGCCAGCGCCACGACCTGGTTGGCCGGCACGCGGCTGTCGGAGCAGCCGATCCACAGGTACTTGGGCGTTTGCTGGTGCGCCAGGTTCTCGAAGAAGCCGGGCCTGTCGCGCGCCACCTGCTCGGCCCAGGCGTGGTTGGCGTCGATGAGGTGTTGGAGGCTGTTGGGTTTGGTCATGGGGGTATGCGATCAGGGCCTGTTCCGGGCCCTGGCGTGGGCAGGTTTCAAAGCCTCGCAAGTTAGCATGAACTGGGCGCGCCGCCACGCCTGCGATGGCTGTCTGGCCTGCAGAGGTGGCTAAGAGCCTGTTCAAAATCTCGGCGCGAGTGGGCAAGAAGCGGTTTGGGGTGGGCTGCAAGGCGCAAAACGCAGCCATAGCTGGGGCTATGGCGAGGCTTTGCAACGAAGCAGAGCGCCCAAATCCGCTCTCGTGACCGCCGTGCAAAGATTTTGAACAGGCTCTAAGTGCAGGGCCAATGCCAACGCGAAAACATGCGCCGCGCTACCATGCTCGCGCATGCGCCGCCGCATCAGGCCAGGCCATGCGCCCTCTTCCCTTGATGAAAGCACCCTTTATGTCCGCCCCCACGATTTACGAAGCTCTGCGCGAAAGCCACGACATCCAGCGCGAATGGTGTACCCGCCTGACGCGCACCCGCGCCACCAACCCGCAGGGTCGGCGCGATGCTTTTCTGATGCTCAAGCTGGAATTGGCCGCCCACGCGGCCGCCGAAGAGCGTTTTCTGTATTCGCCCATGATGATGGACGACATGGGCCTGGACAGCGCGCGCCACGCCCTGGCCGAGCATCACGAACTGGACGAACTGGTGGCCGAGCTGGGCGCGTTGGCGCCCGAAGGCCAGGCCTGGGGCGAAAAGGCCAAGGCGCTTGCGCACGAGGTGCGGCACCACCTCAAAGAAGAGGAGCGCGGTTTTTTCCAGGTCAGCGGCAAGATCCTGACCGACGCGCAAAAAACCCGCCTGGGTTCGCAATACCTGCGCGACTACGCGCGCATGAAGCGCAAGTACGCGGCCGATTGGGGCTATGCCGCCGAGCGTGCGGAACAGACCGACACCCCCGCCGTGCGGCGCGCCACTGGCCACACCGGGCGCTCACGCTAAACGAGAGCGCCCCCCGGCCGGCCCGACCTTTGCGGCTGGCATGGGGCATGGGCCGACACTCAGGCGTGGTTGGCGTCGATGAGGTGTTGGAGGGAAGAAGTCATGCCCTGGCTTTCAAATTTGGTTGGGGGGCGGCTTGAGCCCTCCCGCCCAGGTGTCCCGGTAGGCGGCCCATAACACGGTATCGACGGCACGTCCTTTCTTGAGCGCACTCATGCGCAGCAGCCCCTCGCGCACAAAGCCGTTTTTTTCGCACACCCGCTGTGAGGCGATGTTTTCCGGGCGAATGGGGGCCACCACACGCATGACGCAAGGGTCTTGAAATGCCTCTGTCGTCAGACAGCGCACGATGTGCGTGCCCACACCCTGGCCCCAGAAGGGGCGGCCCAGCCAGTAACCGATCATGGCGTTGCACGCATCGCCATGGGGGTGGACGCCCGCCGATCCCACGGCCTGCGCACCGTGGGCGACGGCCCAACTACGGCCCGGCATGGCCAGCGCGCCACCACTGACCCAATCCTGGGCCATTTCCATGGTGTATTCGTCGGGCATCCAGTCGCCCAGCCAACGGCTGACATCGGGTTGGTTGATGTGCCGATGCAGGCTGGCTGCATCGCAGGCTTGCCACCCGCGCAGACACCAGCCATCCAGCCCGAGCGGCAGAACAGGCAAGGCCAATGGCTGTGGGCGGCAAGCATTCGACGTCATCACATCGTCTCGGCAAACAGCTCGCGGCCGATGAGCATGCGGCGGATTTCGCTGGTGCCCGCGCCGATTTCGTACAGCTTGGCGTCGCGCCACAGGCGGCCCAGCGGGTATTCGTTGATGTAGCCGTTGCCGCCAAAGAGCTGGATGCCGTCGCCGGCCATTTTGGTGGCCTGCTCGGCGCACCAGAGGATGACGGAGGCGCAGTCCTTGCGCACCTGGCGCACGTGGCCCGCGCCCAGCACGTCCAGGTTTTTGCCGATGGTGTAGAGAAAGGCGCGGCCCGCTTGCAGCACGGTGTACATGTCGGCCACCTTGCCCTGCACGAGCTGGAATTCGCCAATGCTTTGGCCGAACTGCTTGCGGTCGTGGATGTAGGGCACGACGTTGTCCATCACGGCCTGCATGATGCCGATGGGGCCGGCAGCCAGCACGGCGCGCTCGTAGTCCAGGCCGCTCATCAGCACTTTCACGCCGCCGTTCAATTCGCCCAGGATGTTGGCGGCGGGCACTTCCACGTTGTCGAACACCATCTCGCCGGTGTGGCTGCCGCGCATGCCCAGTTTGTCCAGCTTTTGCGCGGTGCCAAAGCCCTTCATGCCTTTTTCGACGATGAAGGCGGTGATGCCGCGCGCGCCCAGCTCAGGCTCGGTCTTGGCGTAAACGACCATGGTGTCGGCGTCGGGGCCGTTGGTGATCCACATCTTGCTGCCGTTGAGCAGGTAGTAGCCGCCCTTGTCCTCGGCCTTGAGCTTCATGCTCACCACGTCGCTGCCTGCGCCGGGCTCGCTCATGGCCAGCGCGCCCACGTGCTCGCCGCTGATCAGCTTGGGCAGGTATTTCTTCTTCTGCTCCTCGTTGCCGTTGCGCTTGATCTGGTTCACGCACAGGTTGGAGTGCGCGCCGTAAGACAGGCCCACGCTGGCGCTGGCGCGGCTGATTTCCTCCATGGCGATCATGTGCGCCAGGTAACCCATGTCGGCGCCGCCGTAGCTTTCTGGCACGGTGATGCCCAGCACGCCCAGCTCGCCCATCTTGGGCCACAGGTCCATGGGGAACTGGTCGCTCTTGTCGATCTCGGCCGCGCGCGGGGCGATCTCGGCCTCGGCGAAGCTGCGCACGGCGTCGCGCAGCGCGTCGATGTCTTCGCCAAGCTGGAAGTTCAGGCCGGGCAGGTTGCTCATGGGGGGTGTCTCCTTCAAGGGTGTGTTGGACAAAACGGCCGTGCAAGGAGCACGGCTGCGCTGCGCGCAGGCAGCGCGCATTGTGCCTGCTGCACATGGGCATGGGAGTTTTGCCCTGCCATGCTTGGCACGAAACGCAACCCCGTTTGCAGGCTTGGGCGCTGCCCCTGAAAGATGGTCTGCGCCACCAATAGTCCTTTGCACCAATGGCCTTGCCTGACGCATCGCGCACAATGCACGGCTTTGCTTGACCACAGCCGATCTGCCCATGTCCTTCTTGTCACCGCCCTTGCCCGCCGCCCGCTGGCTGCGCGCGCTGGCCCTGGCCCTGCCCGGGGCCGTGCTTGCGCCACAGGCTGCAGCCGCGCCCGATGCCCCCACCAATGCCACCGCCAACGCCCCGCCGACGCTGGCCCAGGCGGCAACCCCTGCCGCGCCTGCGCGCTGCCGCAATACCGGGCTGGACGTGGTGGTGCTGGGTTCGGGCGGGCCGGAGCTGGGCGATCGGCGCGCCTCCAGCAGCTATCTGTTGCGCGAGAATGGCCAGGCGCGCTTTCTGATCGATCTGGGGCCAGGCGCAGCGCTGAATTTCGAGCGCGCCCAGGGCCGCATCGAGGATGTGCAGGCGCTGCTGTTCACGCATTTGCACGTGGACCACGTCGGCGATTTGCCGGCGCTGATCAAGGCGGCCTTTTTCAGCCGGCGCAACCAGGATTTGCCGCTGTACGGGCCCACGGGCAGCGAGCTATTCCCGACCACGCCGCTGTTCGTGCAGCGCCAGTTTGGCCCGCAGGGCGTCTACCCTTACCTGGCCGATTACCTCAGCGGCGATGAGTCCTTCACGCTCAAGCCCGTGGCCGTGGCCGCCGACCGGGCACAGCCCGTGCCGTTTCGCACCGAGCTGGCCGGATTTGCGCTCACGGCCATGCCCGTCGAGCATGGGCTGGTGCCGGCGCTGGCCTGGCGCATCGAAAAGGATGGCTGCGCGCTGGTGGTCTCCGGCGATACCAGCAACCGCGGCCGCACGCTCGATGCGCTGGCCCAGGGTGCGGACGTATTCATCGCGCACAACGCCATCCCGGAGGACAGCGAAGACCGCATTGCCAGGCTGCTGCACATGCCGCCTTCGGAGATCGGCCGCATTGCCGCCCAGGCCGGCAGCCGCAGCCTGGTGCTGTCACACTTCATGCGCCGCACCGAGGGCGTGCAGCAGGCCACGGCCCAGGCCATCGCCAGGCAATACGGCGGCCCGCTGGCCTTCGCGCAGGACTGCGACATCTACGCGCTGCACAGCGGCGCCAAAACCGGCCAGTGCCCGGCTCGGGCCGACGGCAGATGATTCACAAAGGCTGGCGCGCAAGGCTATGCCTGCAATGGCTGGGCGCGCAATTGCAGTCGCAGCGTGTCGCCCAGCATGTGCATGCCGTGCCAGTGCAAGCGCTGGGCCTGCTCCAGGCGGCTCCAGGGCTGCGGCAGCGCCGCAATGGGGCGGCCGGCGCCAAGCAATTGCGGCGCCAGATAGACCAGCCATTCATCGACCAGCCCAGCCTGCAGCAGGCCGCCGTTGAGGCGCGCGCCGGCTTCGACGTGGATTTCGTTGACCGGCAGGCGGCCCAAATGGGCGATGAGCGCGGCCAGATCCAGGCCTGAGCCGCCGCCCTGCTCCCCAATGCCGACCGCCTCCTGCCCATCCAGCGCCACGACCTGCGCGCCCTGGGCCTGCAGCGCCGCGCGCCGCGCCTGCCAGGCCTGTCGTTGCGCAGCGGCCTGCGGCGGGCGGCCAAACACCAGCACCTGCCGGCCGGGCACCTGCCACAGCCGGGCCTGCAGCGGTGTGCGCAGCGCGCTGTCGGCAATGGCCAGATGGGGCTGGCGCGCGCTGGGCCAGTCGCGCACGTTCAGCAGCGGGTCGTCGGCCAGCACGGTGCCAATGCCCGTCAGCACCACGCAGGCGCGCTGGCGCCAGGCCTGGCCGTCGCGGCGCGCCTGCGCGCTGGTGATCCACTGGCTCTGGCCATTGGGCAAGGCCGTCATGCCATCGAGTGAGGCTGCGGCCTTGGCGCGCACCCAGGGTCGGCCTGTGGCCATGCGCTGCAAAAAGCCAACGTTGATGTCGCTCGCCTGCGCCTGCCCATCGCCCAGTTCTACGGCAATGCCGGCCGCGCGCAGGCGCGCCAGGCCCTGGCCAGCCACTTGCGGATTGGGGTCGGCCAGCGAGGCCACGACCCGCGCCACGCCAGCGGCCACCAGCGCGTCGCAGCACGGCGGCGTGCGGCCGTGGTGGGCGCAGGGCTCGAGCGTGACGTAGACCTGCGCGCCGCGCACGCTATGGCCGCGCGCAGCCGCATCGCGCAGCGCCATGACCTCGGCATGCGGCCCGCCCACGGCCTGGGTGTGCCCCTGGCCGAGCAGCGTGCGGCCATCGGCGCTGACGATGACGCAGCCCACGGCCGGGTTGGGGTTGGACAGGCCAATGGCCTGCCGCGCCAGCGCCAGGCTGCGCTGCATCCATTCGCTGGGCTGGGCGACGGCGTGGCTGGCGGCATCGGCAGCGGCCAGATCGGCCAGAGGATCGACGCCAGCGGGGGGCGCGGCGTGCGGCATTCAGAATTCCTCCTGGCGGCCCTGGATGCGTTCGAGCACGCCGTTGAGCACCTCGATAGAGGCAAACGGGATGCGGATTTCGCCCGACTCCTGGATCTGGCCGTCTTTCTTCTTGGTGCGCTTCTTGATCTGGATGTCCACCTGCGCCATCAGCAGGTCGGAGAGGATTTCCTCCACCCGGCGCACGTCGCCGCTCTTGCGGTTGCTGGCTTTCCTGGCCGCTTCAGCGCCCTTGCCCTGGGCCAGGCGCTTGACCAGGGCCTCGGTCTCGCGCACGCTGAGTTTGCGCGCCACGATCTCATGCCCCGCAGTGATTTGTTCGGCCTTGCCCAACGCCAGCAGAGCGCGCGCATGGCCCATTTCGATGTCGCCGGCCATCAACAGGGTTTGCACCGCCTCGGCCAGGTTCAGCAGGCGCAGCAGGTTGCTGGCGGCGCTGCGCGAGCGGCCCACGGCCTGGGCGGCCTGCTCGTGCGTCAAGCCAAATTCCTGCACCAGGCGCTGCAAGCCGCGCGCTTCTTCCAGCGGGTTCAAATCCTCGCGCTGCATGTTCTCGATCAGCGCCATGGCGGCGGCGCTGCGGTCATCGACCTCGCGCACCAGCACCGGCACCGATGTC
Source organism: Vandammella animalimorsus (assembly GCF_002285285.1). Lineage (GTDB taxonomy): Bacteria > Pseudomonadota > Gammaproteobacteria > Burkholderiales > Burkholderiaceae_C > Lampropedia > Lampropedia animalimorsus. The sequence continues at coordinate 31,513 of NZ_NSJF01000009.1, read as the reverse complement.
AGCCCGGCCAGCTGGCTGGCGCGGTAGCGGCGCTCGCCAGCAATGATTTCATAACGCCCGGCATGCTCGCCCTGTTGCAGCTTGCGCACCAGCAGCGGCTGCATCACCCCCTGCTTCTTGATGCTTTCGGCCAGTTCGTAGAGAGCGCCCTCGTCCATGTGCGTGCGCGGTTGGTATTGGCCGGGCACCAGTGCGTCGATCTCCAACTCGCGCGGCGCGCCATGGGCCTGGGCAAAGGCCGATTCATCGCCCCCCAGATCGCTGACCTGCGGGCCCAGCAAGGCGCCCAGGCCGCGGCCCAGCCCCTTGGTTGCTTTCTTGCTTGTCATTGTGTGCACTCCTCGAAAAATCGCTGAAATCCATTTGCGGCCAGGCGTTGGGGCCAGGCCCCGGGCGCTTGTTGAAGGCAGTGGCAGCGCCCCAGCGCGGCCAACTTCAATCTGTGGGTCAATGCGCCCCCTGCCCCGGCAAGGCCGCCGTCACGCTGGCCAACACCTCCTGCAAGGCCAGCCTCAGGGGTCCGAGCAGGGCCTCTTGCGGCTGCGGCCCTTGCCCTTCATCGATCCAACGCAGGCTGCTGCCCCAATGCGCGGCCATCTGCTGCATGCGCTGCAGCGGCTCGCCCGCCATGGGCCAAGGCAACAGCAACTGGCTGGCAAAGGGCAAGGGCATGCGCGCCATGGGTTGCCAGCTGGGCAGCTGGTGCTGGTATTGCGCAGTCTCGACATCCAGCGGCGCCAACAGCAGCGCCGCCAACACGCGCCGGGCATGGCGGCTGTGCTGTGCCCAGCGCGCCACCAGTTGACAGCCCAGGCCTTCGGCCAGCAGTACGACGGGCAGCTGGCTGTGCAGCACTGCCTGTTCCAGCTGAATCTGCCAGTCACCACTGCGCGGGCGCTGCCAATCGTGCTGCGGCACACAGGGGTCGCCATAGGCCGTCTGCCAAAGCGATAGCACGCCAGCGGGCGCAGCAGCATCCATGCTTGCAGCTTTGTGTGCGGGCAGTAGCAGCAGCTGCACGGCCGGCGCTGCAACACTCATGATGAGGCCGAGGGCTTGCGCAGCCCCAGTGGCACACCACCGCCTGGCGAACTGGCAGGCGCTGGTGCAGGCTTTTGCTCCTCGTCCGCAGCTTGGCTTGGTGCATCGCCCTGCTCCTGAGCAGGCTGGGTCTGGGGCACAGCAGTTGGGGCGCGCTGTTGGCCAGAGCGGCGCTGACTGAGCTCCTGCGCGAACTGCACAAAGGCTTTGCTGCCCTTGGCGCTGGGGTCATAGACCACGCCAGGCAAGCCATGGCTGGGCGCCTCGGCCAGGCGCACGTTGCGCGGAATGATGGTGTCGAACACCTTGCCACCAAAATGCTGTTTGAGCTCCTCGCTAACCTGCTGCTGCAGCGTGACGCGAGCATCGAACATGACGCGCAAAATACCGATGATTTTCAGCTCACGATTGAAGTTGGCATGCACCTGCTTGATGGTGTTGACCAAGTCCGTCAGGCCTTCGAGCGCGTAGTACTCGCACAGCATGGGCACGATCACGCCATGCGCCGCACACAGACCGTTGAGGGTGAGCAGGCCCAGCGAAGGCGGGCAGTCCATCAGGATGAAATCGAACTGATCCTGTAAGTCGGCCAGTGCATCGCGCAGGCGGTGTTCGCGCCGCGGCAGGTCAACCATCTCGATCTCGGCGCCAGCGAGCTCTCGGTTGGCGCCCAGCACCTGAAAATCGGCCGCCGGCGAGCTGACCAAGGCCTGCACTGCCAGGCACTGGCCCAGCAGCACGTCGTACACCGAATGCTGCAACGCGCGTTTATCCACACCGCAACCCATGGTGGCATTGCCCTGCGGATCCAGATCGACCAGCAGCACGCGCTGCCCGATCCGGGCCAGCGCCGCCGCCAGGTTCACGCTGGTGGTCGTCTTGCCCACCCCGCCCTTTTGGTTTGCCACACAGTAGATTTGCGCCATGGTCTGCTCTGTCTTTTCAATGCATGTCGATGGCGTGCGCCCTGGCAATATCACCACCGCCAGCGCCCAGCCCAGACATCAAAAGCCGCGATCATAGCGGCATTGCGCCGCGCCCCAACAAGCTCTCAAACCACCTCGTCGCTCTGGCGCATCCAGACGATGCAGCGTTCGGCTGCCACGCCTGGCACCTGCAACTGTTCCACGTGAAACACCTGCACACCCTGCGGCAAGGCGTCAATTTCCTCTTGCGGATACTTGCCTTTCATGGCCATCCATACGCCAGCGGGCGCCAGGCGCTCGCGCGTCAGCGCAACAAAATCCGACAGGCTGGCAAAGGCCCTGGAGGCAATGATTGAATACTGCCCGGGCAGCGCCTCCACTCGAGCGTGCCTAGCCTTGAGGTTGGGCAACCCCAGCGCCCCGGCCACCTGCTGCACAAAGGCCATTTTCTTGGCCACGGCATCGACGCATTGCACCTGTGCCTGCGGGCAACAAATGGCCAGCACCACGCCCGGCAAGCCGCCGCCCGCCCCCACATCCAGCACGGGCAACGGCATTGCCGCAGCACCAGGCTGCTTTTGAGCCTGGGCTTGCTGTTCATACAGCGCCCGCAGAAAACCCGGCACCGCCGCCAGGCAATCGAGCAGGTGCAGATGCAGCATCTCCTGCGGGTTGCGCACCGCCGTGAGGTTATAGACCTGGTTCCACTTCTGCAGCAGCTGCAGGTATTGCAGCATTTGGCGCTGCTGCTGCGCATCAAGCAGCACCCCCAGCGCATCGGCGCCAGCCTGCAGGCTGCGCTGCAGCTGCTCAACACTCATTGCGTCACCTCATCCGCAAGCCCTGGCGACCATTTCTTGCCCATCTTTTTCAGGTGGATCAGCAGCAGCGACACAGCTGCCGGCGTAACGCCCGAAATGCGCGAGGCCTGGCCCAGCGTACGGGGGCGATGCTGCGCCAGTTTTTGTCGCACCTCGAACGACAAGGCCGTGACCTCGGCGTAGTCCAGATCGTCTGGCAACAGCAGATTCTCAAAATGCGAGGCTCGCTCGACCTCGTCCTTTTGACGGTCGATGTAGCCGCTGTATTTGGCGGCAATCTCGATCTGCTCGACCACTGGGGCATAGAGTTCGCCCAGTGTTTCACGTGAAACAGCCTCATTTCCAATCGCCAGGCTGCTGGCCTGAGGCTCGGGCTTCAGGCCCATCAACGCCTCATAGCCAATGCCTGGGCGGCGCAATAAATCGAACAGGTTGTACTCGCGCTCGATGGCCTTGCCCAGCACGCGCTCGGATTCCGACTGCGGCAGATTGCGCGGCGTGACCCAAGTGGCCTTCAGGCGTGCCGATTCGGCCTCGATGGCGTCGCGTTTACGGCAAAAGGCATCCCAACGCGCATCGTCCACCAAGCCCAAACGCCGCCCTGCTTCGGTCAGGCGCATGTCGGCATTGTCCTCGCGCAGCTGCAGACGGTATTCGGCCCGGCTGGTGAACATGCGATAAGGCTCAGTCACGCCCTTGGTAATCAAATCATCGACCAGCACGCCCAGATAGGCTTCATCGCGCCGCGGCAGCCAGGGGCCCTCGCCACGGCATTGCAGCGCAGCGTTCAGGCCGGCAAACAGGCCTTGGGCGGCGGCCTCCTCGTAGCCGGTCGTGCCGTTGATCTGGCCGGCAAAGAACAGGCCCTGGATTTGCCGCGTCTCGAAGCTGCTCTTGAGGGCGCGCGGGTCGAAATAGTCGTACTCGATGGCGTAGCCAGGTCGCAGAATATGGGCATTTTCCAGCCCCGGCATGGATCGCACCAACGCATACTGCACATCGAATGGCAGGCTGGTGGAGATGCCATTGGGGTAGATCTCGTGCGTTTCCAGGCCTTCGGGCTCCAGGAAGATCTGGTGGCTGTCCTTGTCGGCAAAGCGGTTGATCTTGTCCTCAACACTGGGGCAGTAACGTGGCCCCACACCCTCGATCCGGCCGGTGAACATCGGGCTGCGATCAAAACCGCTGCGGATGATGTCGTGCGTACGCGCATTGGTGTGCGTGATCCAGCAGGAAATCTGCCGCGGGTGCATGGCACGGCTGCCCATGAAGCTGAACACCGGCATGTGATCGGGCCGGTCGCCGCCGGGAACGCCGTCGCCAGGCTGCTCGGTGCATCGGGAAAAATCAATGCTGCGCCCATCCAGCCGTGGCGGCGTACCGGTCTTGAGTCGTCCCTGGGGCAGCTGCAATTCCTTCAGACGCGCCGACAAGGTCACCGCTGGCGGATCCCCTGCCCTGCCAGCCTGGTAGTTGCTCAGGCCCACATGGATGCGGCCATCGAGAAAAGTCCCTGCCGTCAGTACCACGGCTCGGGCACGAAAACGCAATCCCAGCTGGGTGATTGCACCGGCCACGCGGTCGCCTTCGATGAGCAAATCGTCCACCGCCTGCTGGAACAGCCACAGATTGGCCTGGTTCTCCAGCATGTGGCGGATGGCCGCCTTGTACAACACACGATCGGCCTGGGCGCGCGTGGCGCGCACCGCTGGACCCTTGCTGCTGTTGAGCGTACGAAACTGGATGCCGCCCAAATCAGCGGCCAGCGCCATGGCGCCGCCCAGGGCATCGACCTCCTTGACCAGATGCCCCTTGCCAATGCCGCCGATTGATGGGTTGCAGCTCATTTGCCCCAGGGTTTCGATGTTGTGCGTCAGCAGCAAGGTTTTGCAACCCATGCGCGCAGCGGCCAACGCTGCCTCGGTGCCAGCATGGCCGCCACCAACGACGATGACATCAAATTCCTGTGGGTAGGTGTAGTGATTGCTTGAATCAGACATGGCAATGTCCATTCGGCGGGGCCGATTGAAAAGGCGCGATTTTACCGGCCTGTCATTTTTAGAACCTGCCATCAAGCCCTGCGCCAGTCATCAAGGGGCTGTTCCACGTGAAACAAAGCGCGCACTGGACAAGTTGTGCACAAGCCTTTGGGTTGGCAGGGGATGGAATGCGCACAACTGCTCCGGCGCTGGCAAGTGCTGTTTTTATCCCCAATTGCAGCCCAAGCTGCGCGGCAGTCGCTCACAGGCTTTTTTGCCCCGCAAGTGTTTGTTTTTTCACGCACCAAGGCAGTTATCCACAAGCCTGACAGCAATCTACTACTACGACTACTTTTTTAAAAAAAGTTTTGCAGTGATGGTAGTGAGAGATCGCGCAGCAAATCCGAAAATTGGAACCGGCATGTGTTGCAATGGAAAGATTTTTGCCCCACCTGGCCTGTGGACTGATGCGCCATGAAATGGGCTTGCAGGGCTTTTTTGGCCACAGATACGAGGGTAAAAAAATGGCCGCATCCTGATGGATGCGGCCAGCGCAAGTGGTGCAAACGGTTGCAGTGCGTGCCTGCGGATGAGGGGCTGGGTAGGCCTTCAGAACAAGGCCATCAGCCTGACAAGGCCTCCCAGCGTTCCAACGCCTGCATCAGCTCCTCCTCGATGGCCACACTGCGTTCGGACAATGCTGCTGCGCGCTGGTGGTCGCTGGCGTACAGGCTGCCATCGGCCAGTTCGGCCTGGATTTGGGCCTGCTCGGCCTCCAGCGCATCAATGCGCCCGGGCAAGGCCTCGAGCTCGCGCTGCTCCTTGTAGCTGAGTTTGCGCTTGCCTGCTGGCGCGGCGTTGGGTGTTGGCGTGGGGGCCGAAACTGGCGGCGTGGCCGGTTCTTCGGCAGCAGGCGCTTGCTGGCCGGCCTGGCGCTGCGCGGCCAGGGCGCGGCTGCGCTGCGATTGCAGCAGCCAGTCCTGCACGCTGCCCTCGTACTCGCGCCACAGTCCCTGTCCTTCAGCAGCAATGGTGTGCGTGACCACGTTGTCCACAAAGCTGCGGTCGTGGCTGACCAGCAGCACCGTGCCGTCGTAGGTCTGCAGCAGCTCTTCCAGCAGCTCCAGAGTTTCCATGTCCAGGTCGTTGGTGGGCTCGTCAAGCACCAACACATTCGCTGGCGTGGCAAACAGTCGCGCCAGCAGCAGCCGGTTGCGCTCGCCGCCCGAGAGGGATTTGACCGGCGAGTGCGCGCGCTGCGGAGAGAACAGGAAATCGCCCAGATAGCTTTTGACGTGCTTGCGCTGCTGGCCGATCTCGATCCATTCGCTGCCTGGGCTGATGAAGTCCTCCAGCGTGGCCTCGGGGTCGATGGCCTCGCGCATCTGGTCGAAATAGGCGATGCGCAGGTTCGTGCCCAGGCGCACCTTGCCGCTGTCGGGCTGCAGCTGGCCGAGGATGATTTTCAGCAGCGTGGATTTGCCCGCGCCATTGGGGCCCAGCAGGCCAATCTTGTCGCCGCGCAGCACGGTGGTGGAAAAGTCGCGGATCAAGGGCTGCGCGCCAAATTGCTTGCTGACGCCGCTGAGCTCGGCAACGATCTTGCCGCTGGCCTCGCCGCGGGCGATCTCCATGCGCACCGTGCCCAGTGCGTTGCGGCGCTCGGCGCGCTGCTGGCGCAGGGCCTGCAGCCGCGCAATGCGGCTGACGCTGCGCGTGCGCCGCGCCTCCACGCCCTTGCGGATCCAGATTTCCTCCTGCGCCAGCAGCTTGTCGGCCTTGGCATGCTCTACGGCCTCTTGCGCCAGTTGCTCGTCCTTCAGGGCGCGGTACTGGCTGTAATTGCCCGGGTAGGAGCGCAGCTGGCCACGGTCGAGCTCGACCACGCGCGTGGCGATGCGGTCCAGAAAGGCCCGGTCGTGGGTGATGACGACGATGCTGCCCTTGAAATCCAGCAGCAAATCCTCCAGCCAGGCGATGGAATCCAGATCCAGATGGTTGGTGGGCTCGTCCAGCAGCAGCAAATCCGGTTGCTGCACCAGGGCCTGGGCCAGGGCCACGCGTTTTTTGTTGCCGCCCGAGAGGCTGCCCACCAGCGCCTCGGGCTGCAGGTGCAGGCGCTGCAGCGTTTCGGCCACGCGCTGCTCCCAGGTCCAGCCGCCCTGCGCCTCGATCTGCGATTGCAGCGCATCCAGGTCTACGCCCGGCTCATGCCGCAGATATTGCTCACGCAGCGCAATCACCGGCTGCAGCCCGGCCGAGACAGCTTCGAAGATGCTGTGCTGCGCGTCGAACTGCGGCTCCTGCGGCACATAGGCGGTGCGCAGGCCAGTCTGCCGGTGGATCGTGCCCTCATCGGCTTGGGCCAGCCCAGCCATGATTTTCAGCAGCGAGGACTTGCCCGCGCCATTGCGGCCGATGAAGGCAATGCGCTCTTTTTCTTCGACGGAGAAATCCGCCCCGTCCAGCAGCGCCACATCGCCAAAGGCCAGTTGCATGTTTAAAAGTGTGATCAAAGCCATGCCTGCGATTATGGAACTGCGCGCGCGCACTGCACTGTTTGTCCCAAGGTCAACGAAAAAGGCTTTGGCAACGTTGGAGGTTGTCTTGAAAAGCCCTGGGGGAGTGCTTTGGCCTGCCAGGGGTTTGCAGAGTTTGCAGGCGTTTTTCTGGTCTTGACCTCTGCTTTACATGGTGCGCATAGGCTCTGAAGTCTTTGCACCGGCCTTGACGAGAAGGAGTTTTTCATCCCATGCAAGCCACACAGAAAACCATTGCCGGCCTGGCCCTGACCGCTGCTGCTGCGCTGCTGGCAAGCAGCGCATCGGCGCAGTACGGCTATTACTACGACGATGGCGATCGCTACCGCCAGCACTACGATGCCCGGTTTGAGCGCGGCCAAAGCCATTACTACCCGCCCTATCGCCCTCAACCCCAGGTGCGCCACGACGATGATCGCCGTGAACGTCGTCGACGCAACACCGAACTGGCCGTGGGCGCATTGGTGGCTGGCGGTTTGCTGGGCTATGCACTGTCCAACGCCACATCGGCCAGCCAGCCGCCTGTGGCCCCTGGCCAGGGCGGGGCCACGCCCGGTTATGTCATGCCGCCAGTGCAGGCCAATCCGGTCTATCCGGCCCCGGTCTACCAGGCGCCGCAATACCACCAGCCCTACGCGCCGCAGCCCTATTACCGTGCTGCCCCGGTCGATGCGCCGCCGGTGCAGCACCAATACCAGACCATCAACGGCCGCACCTATTACCGCCCGGCGCAGTGAGGCGGCACGGGCCACGCAGGCCTGATGCCAATGAAAAAACCGCAGCCCATGCACAAAGGCATGGCTGCGGTTTTTTCATTGGCTGAGCAAGCGGGTTTTTATTCAGAGGCGCCCAGGCGCTGGCGGTGTGCCTGGATTTGCTGGCGTACTTGCGCTGGCGCAGTGCCGCCCAGGGTATTGCGCGCGTTGAGCGAGCCGCGCAGGCTCAGCGCCTCGAACACGTCGGCCTCGATGGCTGGATTGAAGCGTTGTAGGTCGGCCAGCGGCAGCTCGCTCAAATCCACGCCACGCTTGATGGCGATGCGCACGGCATGGGCCACGGTTTCATGGGCGTCGCGAAATGGCAGGCCTTTTTTCACCAGGTAATCGGCCAGGTCCGTGGCCGTGGCATAGCCGCGCAGCGCGGCCTGCTCCATGGCCTGGGCATTGACGCTGATACCGCCACTGCGCTGGCCGGTGGCCGCATCGGTCTGGCCGCCGATCATCTCGGCAAAGATGCGCAGCGTATCGCGCAGGGTGTCCACGGTGTCGAACAGCGGTTCCTTGTCTTCCTGGTTGTCCTTGTTGTAGGCCAGCGGCTGGCCTTTCATCAGCGTGATCAGGCCCATCAAATGCCCCACGACGCGGCCGGTCTTGCCGCGCGCCAGCTCGGGCACGTCGGGGTTTTTCTTCTGCGGCATGATGGAACTGCCGGTGGTGAAACGATCGGCAATGCGGATGAAGCCGAAGTTCTGGCTCATCCAGACGATCAGCTCCTCTGACAGGCGGCTGATGTGCACCATGATGAGCGCGGCGGCGGCGCTGAATTCAATGGCGAAGTCGCGGTCGCTGACGGCATCCAGGCTGTTTTGGCAGATTTGCGGGTTGCCCGCCTCATCGACCATGCCCAGCGCGCGCGCCACCATGGCGCGGTCCAGCGGGTAGCTGGTGCCGGCCAGCGCGGCAGCGCCCAGCGGCAGGGTGTTGGTGCGGCGGCGCACATCGCTCAGGCGCTGGGCATCGCGGCGGAACATCTCGACATAGGCCAGCAGGTGGTGGGCAAAGCTCACCGGCTGTGCTACCTGCAGGTGGGTAAAGCCCGGCAGGATCACGTCCACGTTCTGTGCCGCCACGTCCAGCAGCGCGTGCTGCACCTGGTCCAGCAGGGCGATGATGGCGTCGATTTCATCGCGCAGCCACAGGCGCACGTCGGTGGCCACCTGATCGTTGCGGCTGCGGCCAGTGTGCAGGCGCTTGCCTGCATCGCCAATCAAGGCCGTCAGGCGCGCCTCGATGTTCAGATGCACGTCCTCCAGGTCCAGTTGCCAGTCGAACTGGCCCGATTCGATTTCCTGGCTGATCTGATCCAGACCGCGGGCAATGGCGGCGCCGTCCTCTGCCGAGAGAATGCCCACGGCTTGCAGCATCTGCGCGTGGGCGCGGCTGCCGGCAATATCGGCTCTCCATAGCCGTTTGTCGAAAAACACGCTGGCGGTGTAGCGCTTGACCAGATCGCTCATCGGCTCGGTGAACAGGGCCGACCAGCCTTCGCTCTTGGAGGCCAGCTGGTTGGCAGAGGGTTGCGGTGCACGGTTTTCAGGCATGGAACTCGGGAATAATGGCAGCTGGCATCGTGTCGTGCGGTGCTTGCCATTGGGCCGCGCACGCAATGGCATGTGGCGCTGGCATGCAGGCGCTGGCGCGCGGCATCGGGCCGCGCCGCCGCAAAAAACACAAGAACACAATGAGCGGGAGAAAACCAAGCATTCTATCTGCGGCATCGCAGCCGCTTCAGTCCTTGGCTCGGGCCAACGCAAAGCCGCCATCGCGCTTGCTGTTCGATGCCTGCCATATGGGCGTGGTGCTGCGCGCCTTGTTGCTGACGGAGCTCCCACTGGCGCTGGTGTTGCTGTTTGGCGCCGATGATCTTCAGCAGTGGCTGGGCCACTTTGCGCTGCTCACCGGCATCGCGTTCCCGCCGCTGCTGCTGTGGCTGCTGCTGGCTTGTTGGCTCAAGCACTGGCTGGACAGACAGGTTCCCTCTGTACAGTGGGCCTATGCGTTGTTGACGGGCTGGTGTTGCGGCCTGCTGGCCTTTGCCCTGTACGTCATGCCTGGTCAGCTGCGCGGCAATGGTTCGGGCTGGCTCGCTTCGGGCCTGAGCGGCATGGGCCTGGCGGGCTTGCTCACCAGCATGTTCGCCATGCGCCAGCGTGCCAGCCAACCAGCGTCCACCGTGGCGCGGCTGGCAGAGCTGCAATCGCGCATCCGGCCGCATTTTTTGTTCAACACCCTCAACAGCGCCATTGCCCTGGTGCGCCAGGATCCGGCCAAGGCCGAATCCATGCTTGAAGACTTGAGCGATCTGTTCCGGCATGCGCTGCTCGATGCCTCCAGCGTCTCCAACCTGGAAAAGGAGGTGGAGATTGCCCGCCAATACCTGCGCATCGAAGGCATTCGCTTTGAAGGCCGCCTGCGCGTGAGCTGGACGGTGGACGAGGCGGCATTGCAGGCCAGCGTGCCGCCGCTGCTGTTGCAGCCGCTGGTGGAAAACGCCATCAAGCACGGCATCGAACCCAGCAGCGAAGGCGGTGAAATCCACGTATTGGTGCGTCGCAAGGGCGATCGCGTACTGCTGCGCATCAGCAATACCGTGCCTGGCCCCAACAGCGCAGTGGCCCATGCTGCGGGCCGGGGGGGCAACGGCATTGCGCTGCAAAACGTCCGCGATCGTTTGCGCCTGATGCACGACGTCAATGCCGACTTTCGCTGTCGCACCCACGATGGCCGCTACGAAGTGGCCATGAACCTGCCAGCGAAACCGCTGCTGGGGCGTGATGCGGCCCAGCGCGCGGCATTTCATTGAACACCAACCAACATCAGCTTTTGCTTTCTGCCATGAACATCTTGATCGTTGACGATGAATCGCTGGCGCGCCAGCGCCTGGCCATGCTGCTGCAGGAGCAAACTGCTGTGCCCTGCCGCGTGTTTGAAGCCGCTGCCGCCAGCCAGGCGCAGCAAATCATGCAGCGCATGCAAGAGCATGCCTGCATCGATCTGGTGCTGCTGGACGTGAACATGCCCGGCATGGACGGCATGGCCTTTGCCCAGCTGCTGCGGCGCATGCAGCCGCAGCCTGCCGTGGTGTTCGTCACCGCCCATGCCGAATTTGCTGCGCAGGCCTTTGAGCTGGAGGCGCTGGACTACCTGACCAAGCCCGTGCGCCTGGAGCGCCTGCGCCAGACGCTCGAGCGCGTGCAGCGCTGGCAGCAAATGCAGCAGCCGCAGCAGGCTGCCATGGCGCCACAGGCCGGGGCCACGGCAGGCCCAGCCGCTGCTGAAGGGCCAGCGCCTGGCTTGCCCGCGGCCAGCGGGCCATTCATCTACATCAACGAGCGCGGCCACAGCGAGCGCGTGCTGCTGGAGCACATCATTTTCTGCCGCGCCGAAATGAAGTACGTCACGCTGCACACCAGGCAGCGCGACTACCTGTGCGTTGATTCGCTCAACGATCTGGAAAAGCGCTTCCCCGAATACCTGCTGCGCGTGCACCGCAATGCCTTGGTGGCGCGCAAGGCGCTGCGCGCGCTGCATAAGGTGCACAGCAAGGAAGACGGTGACCACTGGCGCGTGCAATTGCACGGCACGGACGAAACCCTGCAGGTCTCGCGCCGCATGGTGGCCGGCGTGCGCGAGGCGCTGCGCACTTGAGGGGCTGCTCAAAGTATCTGCGCGGCAGGCAATGAAGCAAATCTTTTGAATCCGCAGATACGCATCGCTGCGGATTCAGGCAGGGCTTTTTCACAGTAAGGTTGCTGCCGCATCAGGGCTGCTCTGGCTGTTGACCCTGTGGCGGGGGCTGAATCTGCCTGGCCTGGCGGTTGCGCTCGCGCAGCTGGGCCAGCTTGTCGCCGATCTTGATCTCCAGCCCGCGTGGCACGGGCTGGTACCAGCCGGGCTCGGCCATGCCCTCGGGCAGGTAGCGCTCGCCGGCGGCGAAGGCGTCGGGCTCGTCGTGGGCATAGCGGTAGTGCTGGCCGTGGCCCAGCTGCTTCATCAGTTGGGTGGGCGCGTTGCGCAGATGCACGGGCACCGGGCGCGTGCCATCGCGCTGCACCCAGGCGCGCGCGGCCTTGTAGGCCGTGTAGACGGCGTTGGATTTGGGCGCCACGGCCAGATAGACCAGGCACTGCGCCAGCGCCAGCTCGCCCTCGGGCGAGCCCAGGCGCTCGTAGGTTTCGGTGGCGTCCAGCGCCAGGCGCAGCGCGCGCGGGTCGGCCAGGCCGATGTCCTCGCTGGCCATGCGGATCATGCGCCGTGCGATGTACATCGGATCGGCGCCGCCGTCGAGCATGCGCAGCATCCAGTACAGCGCCGCGTCCGGGTCGGAGCCGCGCACCGATTTGTGCAGCGCGCTGATGCTGTCGTAGAACTGGTCGCCGCCCTTGTCGTAGCGGCGCATGCGCTCGCCCAGCACGCGCAGCAGCCAGGCATCGTCCACGTGCGCCAGCCGCTCCTGCTGTGCTGCCATGGCCAGCGTTTCCAGCGTGCCCAGCAACCGCCGGGCGTCGCCATCGGCGTAGTCCAGCAGGCGCTGCAGCGCCTGCTCTTCAATGGCTGGCACGGCCTCCAGCGCCTGTGCGCGCTGCACGATTTCGCGCAGCTCGGCATGCTGCAGTGGTTGCAGCACATAGACCGCAGCGCGCGAGAGCAGGGCCGAATTGACTTCGAACGAGGGGTTTTCGGTGGTCGCGCCGATGAAGGTGAACAAGCCGCTTTCGACGTGCGGCAAGAAGGCATCCTGCTGGCTTTTGTTGAAGCGGTGCACTTCATCGACGAACACGATGGTGGGCTGCGGCGCCAGGCCGTCGCGGGCCTTCTGGGCCTGCTCGACCGCCTCGCGGATTTCCTTGATGCCGCCGAGTACCGCGCTGATGGCAATGAACTGCGCATCGAAGGCGCCGGCCATGAGCCGTGCAATCGTCGTCTTGCCGACCCCGGGCGGGCCCCAGAGGATGCAGCTGTGCGGCCGGCCCGACTCAAAAGCCAGCCGCAGCGGCATGCCCTCGCCCAGCAGGTGCTGCTGGCCCACCACTTCGCCCAGCGTGCGCGGGCGCAGGCGTTCGGCCAGGGGTTGGTGCAAGGCGGCGGCGGGCATGGGCGTGCGGTGTGGGCAGTGCAAAGGCGCTGCCGGACTATACGCTGCCTTGGCGGGCCGATTCATGCCGAGCAGGCGCTCAGGCATTCTCTGGCGACAGGCGTTGCTCGGGGGTGATTTGCATTGGGTCGGTGCGCAGTTCGATCAGCGCCAGGCGGCCTGATTGCTGGGCGCGCTGCCAGGCGGCGGCGAAATCCTCGGTGCGGGTGACCAGCTCGGCATGGGCGCCGCAGGCGCGCGCCAGGGCGCAGTAGTCGGGGCCGGGCAGGCGCGTGGCGCTGACACGGCCGGGGTAGCGCCGCGCCTGGTGCATGCGGATGGTGCCGTACATGCCGTTGTTGACCAGCAGCACGGTCAGGCGGGCGCCGCATTCGGCGGCGGTGGCCAGCTCCTGCGGGTACATCATGAAGCAGCCATCGCCAGCGAAGCAGACGACCTGGCGCTGCCTGTGACGCAGCGCGGCGGCGATGGCCGCAGGCAGGCCATAGCCCATGGCGCCGCAGGTGGAGGCCAGCTCGGTGCGCGGCTGGCGGTAGCGAAAAAAGCGGTGCAGCCAGATGGCGTAGTTGCCCGCGCCGTTGGTGAGGATGGCGTCCTCGGGCAGCTCGCGGTCCAGGTATTGCACGACGGCGCGCAGGTCCACGCCGTCGATCTGGCCGTCTGGCGCGGTGCCGCCCAGGCCGATGAAGGCTTCATAGCCGGCGCGGCCCTGGCTGAGCCAGCCCTGCCAGTTGCCCCAGTTGCCCGGCTGCGCTGCGGCGCTGGTTGCCTGGTCCCAGTCCAGCAGGGCCTGCAGCAAGGCTTCAGGTTTGGCGGCGATGGCGACATCGGCCTGATAGACGCGGCCCAGCTCATCGGCGCCGGGGTGGCAATGCACCAGGGTTTGCTGCGGGCGCGGCACCTGCAGCAGCTCGTATTCGCCGGTGCTCACGTCCGTCAGCCGCGTGCCCAGCGCCAGCAGCACATCGGCCTGCTGCACCATGCTGCGCACCGAGGCGCTCATGCCCAGACTGAGGTGGCCAACGAAGTGCGGGTCGCGGTTGTCGAACAAATCCTGGCGGCGAAAGCTACAGGCCACGGGCAGCTGCCAGCGCTGCACCAGCGTGCGCAGCAGCGCGTGCGCCTGGGGCGTCCAGCCCGAGCCGCCCAGCACCAGCAGCGGCCGTTGCGCCTGGGCCAGCAGCTGGCCGACCTGCTGCGCCGTAGCGGCATCGACAGCCGCTGGCGCCAGCGGCGTGGCGCGGCAGGCCGGGCAGTCGGTGGCCTCCTGCAGCATGTCCTCGGGCAGGGCCACGACCACCGGGCCGGGCCGGCCGCTGACGGCCACGTGGAAGGCGCGGGCAATCAACTCAGCCATGCGTTCGGCGCGGTCGATCTCGATGACCAGCTTGGCCATGTGGCCGAACAGCTGCTGGTAGTCCACCTCCTGAAAAACGTCGCGGCCCTTGTCCTCGCGGGCGATCTGGCCGATGAACAAAATCATCGGCGTGGAATCCTGCTGGGCCACGTGCACGCCGATGCTGGCGTGCGTAGCGCCGGGGCCGCGCGTGACCATGCAGATGCCGGGCTGGCCGGTGAGCTTGCCGTCGGCCTCGGCCATGTTGGCGGCCGCGCCTTCGTGCTTGGTGACGACCACCTCGATGCCGGCGGCGTCGTAGAGCGCATCCAGCACTTCCAGATAGCTTTCGCCCGGCACGCAAAAGACGCGTTGCACGCCATGCAGGGCCAGGGCATCGACCAGCACGCGGCCGGCGCTTTGGCGCTGCGGGGATGGGGTGAATTGGGTCATGGCAAGGCTCCGTCTGGGCGATGGGATGGGGCAAAGCCCAATGCTAGGGGCGGATCGTGCAGCGGCCCTGTCGCCTGCGTGCGACGGGATGGATGCGCTGCGGCAGGACTGGCGGTTTGACCGTAGAATGCCCGCACCGTTCAGCGGGCGCAGACTGGCGCAACACCGGCCAGTGCGCAATCCGGGCAAATGCCGATGGGCTGAACGGTCGTTTGTCTCCTCCACCTCTCAACCGGTGGATTGACCCCGCAGCTGGCCACTTGCCGCTGCGGGGTTCTTTTTGGCCCATGGTGCACGGGCCTCTTGTGCGGGCCTTGCGCGAGCAGCATTGCTGCGGCAGGCATGGCCGGTGGCGCGCTTATCATCGCCGTTTTGTCTGTGGCACTGCAGCCCCGATTGCGATGACGCTCACCCCCGCCGATTACCTGAAAAAAATCCTCACTGCCCGCGTTTATGACGTGGCTGTGGAAACGCCGCTGGAGCCGGCGCGCCAGCTCTCGGCGCGGCTGGGCAACCAGGTGCTGCTCAAGCGCGAGGACCAGCAGCCGGTGTTCAGCTTCAAGCTGCGCGGCGCTTACAACAAGATGGCGCAGCTCTCACCGGCAGAGCTCGAGCGCGGGGTGATTTGCGCCTCGGCAGGCAACCATGCGCAGGGTGTGGCACTCAGCGCCAGCCGGCTGGGTGCGCGGGCGGTGATCGTCATGCCGGTGTCCACGCCGCAGCTCAAGATCGACGCGGTGCGCAGCCTGGGCGGGGAAGTGGTGCTGCACGGCGACAGTTTCAGCGACTCCTACCAATACGCGCTGCAATTGCAGCAGCAGCAAGGGTTGACTTTCGTGCACCCGTTTGACGACCCGGACGTGATCGCCGGCCAGGGCACGATCGCCATGGAGATGCTGCGGCAGCTGCAAAGCCTGGGCAGCCGCCGCCTGGATGCGGTCTTCGTGGCCATTGGCGGCGGCGGCCTGATTGCTGGCGTGGCCAACTACATCAAGGCGGTGCGCCCGGACGTGCGCGTCATTGGCGTGCAGATGAACGATTCGGACGCCATGCGGCGCTCGGCCGAGGCCGGCGAGCGCGTGGAGCTGGCCGACGTAGGCCTGTTCTCGGACGGCACGGCCGTCAAGCTGGTGGGTGAGGAGACCTTCCGCATCAGCCGCGAGCTGGTGGATGACTACGTGGTCGTCAGCACCGACGAGGTTTGCGCCGCCATCAAGGACATCTTCATCGACACGCGCAGCATCGTCGAGCCAGCTGGCGCTCTGGCCGTGGCGGCCATCAAGCAGTACGTGGCGCAGCACCACACCCAGGGCCAGACCTACGCAGCCATTCTGTGCGGCGCGAACATGAATTTTGACCGCCTGCGCTTCGTGGCCGAGCGCGCGCTGGTCGGTGAGCAGCGCGAGGCGCTGTTTGCCGTGACGATGAAGGAAGAGCGCGGCAGCTTCCGCAGCTTTTGCGAAACCATTGCCCAGCTGCCAGGCGCAGCGCGCAACGTCACCGAGTTCAACTACCGCATGAGCGACCGGCATGCCGCGCATGTCTTCGTTGGCCTGGCCACCAATGGGCCGGGCGAATCGGCGCAGATTGCCGCGCACCTGGATGCGCACGGCTTCAAGACGCTGGACCTGACCCACGACGAGCTGGCCAAGGAGCATTTGCGCCACCTCATCGGCGGGCCAGCGCCGCTGGCCAACCACGAGCGCCTGCTGCGCTTCATCTTCCCGGAGCGGCCTG
Source organism: Vandammella animalimorsus (assembly GCF_002285285.1). Classification (GTDB taxonomy): domain Bacteria; phylum Pseudomonadota; class Gammaproteobacteria; order Burkholderiales; family Burkholderiaceae_C; genus Lampropedia; species Lampropedia animalimorsus. Next base: position 14,806 of record NZ_NSJF01000009.1, on the reverse strand, counting down.
GCGCGCTCTTCAAGTTCCTCAGCCTGATGCAGCCGAGCTGGAACATCAGCCTGTTTCACTACCGCAACCAAGGGGCGGACTACGGCAAGATCCTGGTGGGCATCCAGGTGCCGCAGGAGGACGATGCGGCATTCCAGCAGTTTCTTGATGCGTTGGGCTATCCCTATGTCGAGGAAAGCGACAACCCGGCCTATCGCCTGTTTCTCAAGAGCAGCGCGGCGGCTGCTTGAGCGCCTGCCGCCATGACGGCCACGGAACTCATCACGCACACACCTGTGTGGGTCTGGCCATTGCTGGCGGCGCTGCTGGCGCTGGGCTGGATGCAAACGCGTGCGCGTCGCGTCTCGCTGGCGCGTGCGCTGGCATTGCCGCTGGTCATGCTCATCCTCACGCCTGCGACGCTGGTCGTGCGCTTGGCCGCCACAGGCTCTCTGACGGCCGCGCTGGCGGTTTGGGGCGCCGGCACCCTGGGCGCTGCCCTCATTGGCCGCCGCCGGGCCTTGCTTCCCGGGGAGCATTTCGACGCCGCCACGCGCCGCCTGCACTTGGCCGGTAGCTGGGCGCCGCTGCTGATCATCCTGGGCATCTTTTGTCTGCGTTATGCGGTGGCCGCCACGCAGGCCGTGAACCCGGCGTTGGCTGCGCAGCCTGCATTCGTGCTGGCCACGGCGGCGCTGGGCGGCGCGCTCAACGGCTGGCTGGTGGCGCGTGCCTGGGCACTGTGGATGTTGGCGCGCTCTTCCATGTGAGCGCACGGGCCCTGCAGCGGTGCGCGGCCCTGTGGCTGGGCAATAATGCCGCCTGCCCTCCCCTGCCCTGCAGGCCTTGCTCTGCGGCTCCAAGGCATTTGTAGATACTCTCGATTGTTTGTTGGCTTGTTGACATGACCAGTGCCCTGCACACCTCCTCCCTGACTTCGTTGCCCTTGCTGGCTCGCGGCAAAGTGCGGGACAACTACGCCGTTGGCGATGACCGCATCCTGATGATCGCCAGCGACCGCATCTCCGCCTTTGACGTCATCATGGGCCAGCCCATCCCCGGCAAGGGCGAGCTGTTGACCCGCATGGCGCTGTTCTGGTTCGACAAGCTGGCCGACATCTGCCCCAACCACCTGACCGGCCAGGCGCCCGAGAGCGTCGTCACCGAGCAGGAGCTGCCGCAGGTGCAAGGCCGCGCCATGCTGGTCAAGCGCCTCAAACCCTTGCCCATCGAGGCCGTGGTGCGCGGCTACCTGGCTGGCAGCGGCTGGAAGGAATACCAACAAACCCAGTCCGTGTGCGGCGTGCCGCTGCCCGCTGGCCTGGGCAATGCCCAGCGCCTGCCCGAACCCATTTACACGCCGGCTGCCAAGGCGGAGGTGGGCGAGCACGACGAGAACATCAGCTACGAGAAAACCGTCGAAATGGTCGGTTCCGAGCTGGCCGCGCAGATCCGCAGCGTCAGTCTGGCGCTCTATGAGCGCGCGGCGCAATTGGCCCTGGCCAAAGGCATCATCATTGCCGACACCAAGTTCGAATTTGGTTTGGACGCCGATGGCACGCTGACGCTGATGGACGAGGTGCTCACACCCGACAGCTCGCGCTACTGGCCCGTGGAAGGCTATGAGCAGGCCTTGCGCGAAGGCAGCAATCCGCCCAGCTACGACAAGCAGTTCCTGCGCGATTGGCTGGAGCAGGTGCGCGTCAACGGCCAGCCCTGGGACAAAACCCCGCCGGCGCCACGCCTGCCGCCGGAAGTGATTGCGCAGACTGCCGCCAAGTACACCGAGGCCTTGCAGCGCCTGATGGGCTGATCTGCCCTGCCCTGGCCGCATTGCGGGCTGCGATGCGGCCTTGCACAGGCGCTGCTGAACGGTGGCCTGTTTTTTTCAAGGAGATCCTTGCCCATGCCCTCCCCCGCTTACATCGTGGCCGCCGTGCGCACCGCCGGCGGTCGTCGCAATGGCCGCCTGGCCGGTTGGCATCCCGTGGATTTGGCCGCGCAGGTGCTCGACGCGCTGGTGGCGCGCAGCGGCGTCGATCCTGCCCAGGTCGAGGACGTTTTCATGGGTTGCGTCAGCCAGATCGGCGAGCAGGCCGCCAACGTGGCGCGCAATGCCGTGCTGGCCTCCGTGCTGCCCGAGGCCGTGCCCGGCACCAGCATCGACCGCCAGTGCGGCTCATCGCAGCAGGCCCTGCACTTTGCCGCGCAGGCCGTGATGTCTGGCGTCATGGATGTGGTCATCGCCGCTGGTGTCGAATCCATGAGCCGCGTACCCATGGGCAGCCCCATGGCCTTGCCGCGCAAGGCGGGCATGGGCTATTACCAAAGCCCAGGCATCGACGCGCGCTACGGCGGGGTCGAGTTCAGCCAGTTCATGGGCGCGGAAATGATGGCCAGGAAATACGGCCTGGATAAGGCGCAGCTCGACGCCTATGCGCTGCAAAGCCACCAGCGCGGCGTGGCCGCAACCCAGGCAGGCCACTTCGAGGCGGAAATTCTGCCCATTGAAGTGCGCGACGCCCAGGGCCAGGGCACCGGCCAGTGGCATACCGTGGACGAGGGCCTGCGTTTTGACGCCACGCTCGAAGCCATCCAGAACGTCAAGCTGCTGCAGGAAGGCGGCGTCATCACCGCCGCCAATGCCAGCCAGGTGTGCGATGGCGCCTCGGGCGTGCTGGTGGTCAATGAGCGCGGCCTGCGCGCGCTGGGCGTGGCGCCGCTGGCGCGCATCCACCACATGAGCGTGTTGGGCCACGACCCGGTGATCATGCTCGAAGCGCCGCTGCCGGCCACCGAGGCGGCGTTGAAAAAAGCCGGCATGCGCATCGAGGACATGGATCTGTACGAAGTCAACGAAGCCTTTGCGCCCATCCCGCTGGCCTGGCAGCAGGCGCTGGGCGCCGATGCCGCGCGCATGAACGTGCACGGCGGCGCCATTGCGCTGGGCCACCCGCTGGGGGCCTCGGGCACCAAGCTCATGACCACGTTGGTGCATGCGCTGGGCCGGCACGGCAAGCGCTGGGGCCTGCAGACCATGTGCGAGGGCGGCGGCATGGCCAATGTCACCATCGTCGAGCGTTTGTGACGCCGTCCTCAGCGCCCTGCCCTGCCCGCCGGTCACGGGCCGATGACATTCACCACAGGAGTCTTGCCATGCAGGAACAAGTTTTTGAAGACCGAGTTGCCGTGAACCTGGGGGCCGATGGCGTGGCCACCGTCATGCTGCGCCGCCCGGAAAAGATGAACGCCTTGGATGTGGCCATGTTCAAGGGCTTGGCTGCCGCCGGCGCCTGGCTGCGCGAGGCCGCTGGCCTGCGCGCTGTGGTTCTGGCCGGTGAAGGCAAAGCCTTTTGCGCTGGGCTGGACATGGCCAATTTCGAGGGCCTGCTGCGTGGCCAGGCGTTGGATCCAGCCCTGGGTCGGCTGGCTGAGCGAAGCCATGGCCAGGCCAACCTGCCCCAGCACATTTGCTGGCAGTGGCGCACGTTGGAGGTGCCAGTCGTGGCCGCGCTGCATGGCGTGGCCTTGGGCGGTGGCCTGCAATTGGCCCTGGGCGCAGATGTGCGCCTGGTGGCGCCCGATGCGCGCCTGTCGGTGCGTGAAATGCATTGGGGCCTGGTGCCCGACATGGCGGGCATGGCGCTGTTGCGTGAATTGGTGCGCGCCGACATCGCGCGCGAGCTGGTGTTCAGCGGTCGCATGGTGGACGCCCAGGAGGCCTGCCAGATCGGTCTGGCGACCCGGCTGGTGCAAGACCCTTTGGCGCAAGCGCTGGAGCTGGCCCGGCAAATGGCTGGCTTCAGCCCGCAGGCCATGCGCGCGGCCAAGCGTCTGCTCAACAGCACGGCCGATGCCTCGGCCGGCGAATTGCTGTTGGCCGAATCGTTGGAGCAGCTGCAGCTCTTGGGCAGCGCCGACCAGCGCGAGGCCGTGATGGCTGGGCTGGAAAAACGCCAGCCGGTTTTTCGCGATGCCTGATGCATCGCAGCCATGAAAAAAGCCCATGCAGCAAAAACTGCATGGGCTTTTTTCATGAACTTAGCGCTGGCTGATTCAGTTTGCGGCGCTGGTGCAGTTGGTTTCCACCAGATTGTTGTAAGGATCGTAGAAGCTGAAGAAAGCCTCATTGCCTTTCTGGTGCCATTCAGCGCCGCGGCCGAACAGCCCGCTCTTGCCGACGTAGCGCGAGCCGGAGCCGGAGACAGTGATGTTCAGCATGGCGCTCTTGTCGTCAAGCTTGAGTTCCAGCTGCTCTGTGCCCCGGGGCTGCACCCAGACGGTCAGACCGTTTTGGCAAGCAAATTTGCTGGCCATCATTTCGTGATGCTGGGCGGGCGCAACCGTTGTTGCGGCATGGCCAGTCACTTGGTTTTGAGGCTGCTTGGGCTGTGTGCCGCTGCAAGCGGCCAGCGCCACAGCGCAACCGGCCAGCATGGACAGGGTTTTGATGTTCATGGCAATACTCCCTTCAAAGTATGAGTATGAAAACAGGCTTGGCAGGATCGGCGCAAAGTCTGCGCCTGCCAAGATGCGTGGCGCATTGTAGGTGCCTTGCCGTAGAGCGAATGGGCGCATGCACACTGTTACCTGTGTTTCGGTCTGGCTGATCGCCTTGGCAGGCAGGCGCTTGCCGGGGCGCGCTGGCGGCGCCGAATGGCTCAGCGGTCTCAGAGCCTGTTCAAAATCTTTGCACGGCGGTCAAGAGAGCGGATTGGGGCGCTCTGCTGCGCCCGCAAAGCCTCGCCATAGCCCCAGAGCTATGGCTGCGTTTTGCGCCTTGCAGCCCACCCCAAACCGCTTCTTGCCCACTCGCGCCGAGATTTTGAACAGGCTCTCAGCCGGCCTCGCCCCGACCCTGGCTTTTGATGGCGCGGTGGCCAATGTCCTTACGGTATTGCACACCGTCGAACTGAATCTGACTGAGCACGGCATAGGCGCGCTGCTGGGCCAGTTTGACGTTATCGCCCAGCGCGGTCACGCACAGCACACGGCCGCCGCTGGTTTTGATGACGCCCTCCTCCAGCGTGGTGCCGGCGTGGAAAACCACGGCATCATCGAATGCATCGTCACTGGGCAGGCCGCTGATGGCATCGCCCTTGCGTGGCGACTCGGGGTAGCCGTGCGCGGCCATCACCACGCCCAGCGCCACGCGGCGGTCCCAGGCCAGCTCGACCTGGTCGAGCCGGCCATCCACTGCGGCGCTGAGCACTTCGAACAAGTCGCTCTTGAGGCGCATCAGAATGGGCTGGGTTTCCGGATCGCCCATGCGGCAGTTGAACTCCAGCGTGCGCGGTTGGCCCTGGGCGTCGATCATCAGGCCGGCGTAGAGAAAGCCGGTGAAGGGGATGCCGTCGCGCTCCATGCCGCGGATGGTGGGCAGGATGATTTCGCGCATGGCGCGGGCGTGCACGTCGGCCGTGACGATGGGCGCGGGCGAGTACGCGCCCATGCCGCCGGTGTTGGGGCCCTGGTCGCCGTCGAGCAGGCGCTTGTGGTCTTGGCTGGTGGCCAGCGCCAGCACATTCTTGCCGTCGCACAGCACGATGAAGCTGGCTTCCTCGCCGCTGAGGAATTCCTCGATCACCACGCGCGCCTGGCCCTGGTTGTGGGCTGCGCCGTAGCGGTTGTCCAGCAGCATGTCGTCCACCGCCTGGTGGGCCTGCTCGATGGTCTCGGCCACCACTACGCCCTTGCCTGCGGCCAAGCCATCGGCCTTGACGACGATGGGCGCGCCCAGCCGGTCGATGTAGGCCTTGGCCGCATCCGGGTCACTGAAGGTGTCGAAGGCGGCGGTGGGGATGCCGTGGCGCTGCATGAAGGCCTTGGAGAAGGCCTTGGAGCTTTCCAGTTGCGCGGCAGCCTTGGTGGGGCCGAAGATGCGCAGGCCGTGGGCGCGAAATTCATCGACCACGCCAGCTGCCAGCGGGGCTTCGGGGCCGACCACCGTCAGCGCCACTTTTTCGCGCTGTGCCCATTCGCGCAGGGCCTGGGGCTCAGTGATGGGCAGATTGGTGAATTTTGGGTTGCGCGCCGTGCCGCCGTTGCCGGGGGCAACGAACAATTGGGTCACGCGCGGCGATTGCGCCAGTTTCCAGGCCAGAGCGTGTTCGCGGCCGCCAGAGCCGATGACGAGGACTTTCATACGGGGGTCAGACAAAGGGGATTGGGGCTGGGCCAGGCACGGCGGCCAAGGCCGTGCGGCGCAATGTCACAGCGCCAGCTCGGCGTTGTGGTAGACGTCCTGCACGTCGTCCAGATCTTCGAGCACGTCCAGCAGCTTTTGCATGCGCTGGGCGTCTTCGCCTTCGAGGGCGATGCTGTTGTCGGCGCGCATGGTCACCTCGGCCATTTCTGCGTTAAAGCCTGCCGCTTCGAGCGCGTTTTTCACAGCTTCGAAATCGCCCGGCGCGCACAGCACCTCGATGGCGCCTTCGTCGTCGCTGATGACGTCGTTGGCGCCAGCCTCCAGGGCCACTTCCATCAGCTTGTCCTCATCGGTGCCGGGGGCGAAGAAGAGCTGCCCCACGTGCTGGAACTGGAAGGCCACCGAGCCTTCGGTGCCCATGTTGCCGCCGTACTTGTTGAAGGCGTGACGCACTTCGGCCACGGTGCGCTGGCGGTTGTCGGTCATGGTGTCGACGATGATGGCCGCGCCGCCGATGCCATAGCCCTCGTAGCGGATTTCCTCGTAGTTCACGCCCTCGAGGTTGCCCGTGGCTTTGTCGATGTTGCGCTTGATGTTGTCGGCCGGCATGTTGGCGGCCTTGGCCTTGTCGATGGCCAGGCGCAGGCGCGGGTTGGCGCCCGGGTCGCCGCCGCCGGCGCGGGCGGCCACGATGATTTCACGGATCAGGCGCGTCCAGATGCGGCCGCGCTTCTCGTCTTGGCGCCCTTTGCGGTGCTGAATATTGGCCCACTTGCTATGCCCTGCCATGGGTGCTTGCCTCGTCTTTCCATGCCGTGTGCGTGGCTGCCATGCCTGCAGCGGCGCGCATCATCGGCGTCATTGAACAAAAGGGCGCATTTTACGAAAACGAAACAGCCGCCCTGGCCTGTGGCCGAGGCGGCTGATGGGGCGCCCGAGTTGGGCCAGAGCTTGCTCAGAACTCCAGCTTCAGGCCCAGCGTCAGATTGCGCCCGCGCAGTGGCGAGGCTTCCTTGACGAAGGAGCTGGGGTTGAAGGCCAGCTCGTCCAGCGCGTTGGACAGTTGTGCATACAGGCTGTAATGCCCCCACGCGCCCATGCGCTGGCGCCAGCTGGCGTGCAGGTTGAGCATGTCGTAGGCTGGGGTGCGGGTTTCGTAGTGGGCAAAGCGATTCTGGGCGAAGCTGTGGTACCACTCAGCCCCGGCGGACCAGGGCCCGGACTGCCAGAGTGCGTTCAGGCCCAGGCGATGGGCGGGCTGGCGCGGCACGCGCGCGCCCGCGCCGACGAAGTGCGCCCGCACCATGTCGGCGTAGGCGCCCACGCGCCACTGGCTGTTGAGCTGATGACTGATGCGCGCTTCCAGGCCCTTGAACACGGCGTCGTGCTGGCGGTAGTCGATCAGGCGGAAGTTTTCGTGGCGGTCTGTGGTGTGGGCGTAGATGTAGTGGTTGATGCGGTTGTAGAAGGCTGTGAGCTCATAGCGCGTGGCGCCGCTGTTCTTGCGCAGCGTGAGGTCGAGGTTGTTCGATTGTTCGGCCTTGAGGCGGCTGTTGCCGCGCTCCCACGTGTTGGTGGCCAGGTGAATGCCGCCTGCAAACAGCTCTTCGGCCGTGGGCGCGCGCGAGGAGCGCGAGGCGCTGGCGGCCAGCACGTAGCCAGGCGCGAACTGCCAACTGGCGCCGGCCGAGAGCGAGCCCATGTGGTGCCGCACGCTGCCGCTGCGGCGCTGGCCCATCAGCCGGGCGTTCTGCCATTCGTAGCGCCCGCTGAGCTCCAGGCGCCAGTCGCCCAAGCGGTATTCCTCCAGCGCAAACAGGGCGCGGTTGCTGGTGTTGGTGGGCTCGACGTAGGCTTCGTTGCCCACGGCGCTGAACTCGCGGCGGCTGTGCTGCAAGCCAATCAGGCCGCGCAGCCGGCCGGCGCCCAGCGCGATGGGTTGGTGTTCGAGCTCCAGGCGCGCATCGTGGGCCTGGTTCTTGAAGGTGGTGCCAATCTCCCCATGGTCGATTTCATCGTGCCGGTAGTCGGTGACGCTGGCGCGCAGGCGCGCGCGTGAAAAGCCCGGCAGCGGCTCGCTCCACTGGCCGCGCAGGTCCCAGCGATCGGTGTCCATATTCACCAGGGCAATATGGTCCTCGTCGTGGCCATGCGTGCAATGCAGGTGCTGGCCGTGCCAGTGGCAGCCCGGCGGCGCTGGGCGCGGGTCGTGCGCATGGCCGTGGCTGCCGCAGTGCAGCGAGTTGCCGTGCAGGTGGCAGTCTTCGTATTCGTGGCTGTGGCCGGGCAGGCCGTACTGGCTGCGCAGGCGGCTGTAGGCCAGGCCCAGGTAGCCGCGCTCGTGCACCAGCGCGCCGCCCACACTGCCATACCAAGTGGCGTTGTTGGAGCCGCTGACGCGCTCGCTGCTCCAGCCGCTGCCGACGCGGTATTCGCCGGCCGAGCGTTTGAGGCCCTCGACGTGCAATGCCAGCGGGCCGCGCCCGCCCGTCAGCGCGAAGGCGCCTGTGCCTTCGCGGGCGCTGCTGTCCTTGCGCAGCTGCAGCTGGCCTTCATAGCCTTTGTCTGGCAAGGCCGTGGGCACGCGGCCATCGCGCAGATTGACCACGCCGCCAGTGATGCCGCCGCCATACAGCAGGGTCGATGGGCCGCGCAGGATCTCCACCTCCTGCGCCAGCATGGGCTCGATGGCCACGGCGTGGTCTGGGCTGGATGTCGAGGCATCCTGCACTTCACTGCCATCGCTGAGTATGCGCACCCGGGCGCCATCGGCGCCGCGGATGACCGGGCGCCCCGCGCCTGCGCCGTAGTTGTTGTTGCGCACGCCGGGCAGGCCATCGAGGGTGTCGCCCAGCGTGGCCGAACCGCGCAGCTGCAGATCATCGGCATCCAGCAAATCCACGGGCGTGGCCGACTCCTCCAGCGGGATGTCCAGAGCGCGGCCGCTGACGCTGACCTCAGCCAGCTCAGACGTGCTGGCGGTTGCGGAAGCCTGGTTCTGGCCGGCGATCGACTGAGTCTGGGTTTGTGCCTGGGCCAGCGGCTGTGCGCCCAGGCTGGCACACAGCAATGCCAGGGCGTGCAATGGGAAAGATGCTTTGGTCATGGCGATGCAGAAAAATAATGGGGCGGTGTGACAAGCCACCGGGGCAGTGCCAGCCACGGATGGCCTGAAAACAAACGCTGCCGCACGAGGCGGCAGGCGGTGAAGAAACAAGGCGCTGGCAAGGATGCGGCCAGGCGCGGGCGGTGCTTGCACGCGCGCGCCTGGCCCGACCATCAGTGCTTGTGCTCGGGCAGGCCCAGCCAAACCATGTTGGTGGGGCTGAAGTTCAACGCAATGCTGCCTTGCACGCGGGCCTCGTCGAGGTCGATGGTGTGCAGACGCTGGCCCTGCGGATCGCTCAGCCAGGCCTTGTCGTGGGCGGCGCTGACGGCGAAGCTGGGGTAAGGCGCCTTGGCCGGCATGTTGGCGATCACGCCGGCGATCTCGGCGCGCTTGCGCCAGGTCTTGACGTCCAAAATGTGCACGGTGCCAGTGCTGTCGAGCACCAGCAGGTTTTCGCCTTCGGCATCCATGGCGTGCGCACGGCGGATCAAGCCCTCACCCCACTGGATGCGGCTGATGCGGCCTGCTTCCGGATCGATCTCGAACAAATGGCCAGGGCTGGCGATGCCCACGAATTTGCCGTAGTGGGCATTGCCAATGATGGCGCCGATGCGCACGTTCTCACCGATGTCGGCAGGGTTGTCGATCTTGCGGGCGGTGAAGGTATCGCCGTCTTGCTTGACCACCAGAATGCCGTCGCTGCAGCCGAATGCGGAGTACTTTTCATTGGAGTAGCTGCCATGCAGCATCGGGCACTGCTCATCGAAGCGACGCTCGAAATGGTAATGGTCGTCATGGCGGTGGTAGAGCTCAACTTGGCTGGGCAGGGTCGAGCCGCCGGGCGTCACCTCTGCGCGCCAGGTGGTCAGCAGCCAGTCGCCGCGTGGCTCGGCCGTGCCGTGCATGGGCAGCGACAGACCTTGTGTGGCCATTGCTGGCGCATGGGGTTTGCCGATGCTGGCATCGGTGAGCACGGCCACGGAGGCGTTTTGGCCCGCTGCGGTATTGCCATCGAAGAAGAGGGCTGCCTGGCCAGCGTGGCGTTCATAGTGCGTGGGGCGCGAGCCAGTCAGGCGGGTGGGCAGCAGCGCCGGATCCTTCATGTAATCGTGCAAATGGTTGCCATGGTCTTCTTGCCAGATGCCGCCGTCGATGAATTGCACCTGGTTTTGCGCGCGCTGCGGCAGCACGGCATAGCGGTTGTTCGGGCTGGGGTAGATGGCCGAAGTGGGGTTGTCCAGCGTGAAGCTTTGCAGCAGGCGCCCTTTGTCCAGATCAATGACGTGGACCTGGGGGCTGCCAGCTTCCAGTGCGACCAGGCGCCCAGCCGTTTCGATGTGGGGATGGGAGTGGTCGTCGTCCGCTGGCGGCTTGGTGTCCAGATCATTGCTGCCACCGCCACATGCGGCCAGGGCCATTGCACATGCCAGCACCAGTGTGCTTTTTTGCCAATGCCATACAAATTGCGCCATGGAAAAACTCCTGTTGTGAAAATAGATTATCAACACGGCAAATTATAGTGATAAATCATTCTTGAATAAGAGGCAGGCAGGCAGGCTTGCCATTACGCGCTTGCGGTGGGGGCGCAGGCCATGGGCGGTCGGATATGGTATGTTTCCGGCCGCATCGCACACAGGCGGTGCGCGGCCTGGTTTCAGTGCCTGTTCAAAGCCTCTTTACGGCCGGCAAGAATGCGCGCGCGAACGGATCCTCGCGTGCAGGGCTTCTCTATTGCAGTGGTTTGATATTGCGCCCGTAGTTTTGAACAGACGCCCAGGCATACGACGGCATGAATGGGAAGTGCACTTTTATGTATTTGAAGCGGTTTGTGGCGATTGCATGGATGGGCGTGGCGGGGCTGTCAGGGCTGACTGGCTGCGCACCCTTGATTGTTGGTGGAGCTGTGGTGGCCACCTCCGTAGCGCTGGATCGCCGCACTGCGGGCGCGCAAGTGGACGATCAGGCGATCCAATTGAAAGTGCGCACGGCATTCAATGAGCAGCTGGGCGATCAGGCCCACATCAACGTCAACAGCTATAACCGCCGCGTGTTACTGACTGGCGAGGTGCCCGATGAGGCGCAGCGCCAGCGCGCGGCGCAGTTGGCCAAAGAGGTGGAAAACGTGCGCGGTGTGTACAACGAGCTGCAAATCATGCCCGCCAGCAGCTATTCGCAGCGCTCGCGCGATACTTGGATCACGGGCAAGGTGCGCAGCCAGATATTGGCCACAGACGGTTTGCCGAGCAAGTCTCTGCAGGTGACGACGGAGCAGGAAGTGGTTTATCTGCAGGGCTTAGTCACGCCCCGTGAAGCGCAGGCCGCCACCCAGGCCGCACGCACGGTATCGGGGGTGCGCAAGGTGGTGCGGATGTTTGAGCTGATTTCCGAGCAGGAGCTGCAGAAGACGCTGGCTGAGCGTGAGGCCAGGGCTGCACAGAGCGCGAATGCCTTTCACGAATCGGGTGGCCCCAATCAATAAGCGACAGGCGCTGACGGCGTATTGATCATGTGCCAATTGCTTGGAATGAATGCCAAGAACCCGACAGACTTGACGTTCAGTTTCACGGGTTTTGCGCAGCGCGCAGGGCGCACCGGCGATCATGTGGATGGCTGGGGTATGGCGTTTTTTGAAGGCCACGGGGTGCGCCACTTCGTGGACCATCAAAGCGCCATGAAGTCGCCGGTCGCGGAGCTGATTCGGCGCTATCCGATCAAAAGCACCAATGTCATCGCCCATATTCGAAAGGCCACGCAAGGCGCAGTGGCCTTGTCGAACTGCCATCCGTTCGTGCGTGAGCTGTGGGGCAATTACTGGGTATTTGCGCACAACGGTAACCTGGTGGGCTTCGACGCTCGCCTGCATGGCCACTTCCACCCGGTGGGCGGCACCGACAGCGAGCTGGCATTTTGCTGGATCATGCAGGAGTTGGCCAAGTCGCACGCCGGTGTGCCCAGCATTCAGGAGATGACTTTGACGCTGCGGGAGCTGGCCGCGCGCATTGCCCGGCATGGCACGTTCAACTTCTTGCTCTCCAATGGCGATGCGCTCTGGGCCCACGCCACCACGCAGCTTTGCTACACCGAACGCGCCTGGCCTTACTCCATGGTGTCGTTGAGTGATGAGGATTTGAGCGTGGACTTCTCCCAGCACACCAGCCCAGACGACAAGACTGCCATCATCGTGACGGCGCCGTTGACCAGCAATGAAACCTGGGTGCCCTTTGCATCGGGGGAGCTCAAAGCCTTTGTTGATGGTCAGCTGCAGCCTTTCTGAAGGTATCCAGTCCAGGCATATCCGCGATCGCGCAACAGGCTACCCCCATGACTTTGACAGAGCTCAAATACATCGTTGCCGTGGCGCGCGAGCGGCACTTTGGGCGTGCGGCAGAAGCCTGTTTTGTGTCGCAGCCCACGCTTTCGGTGGCGGTGAAAAAGTTGGAGGATGAACTGGGCGTGCGCATCTTCGAGCGCAGCTCCGGGGAAGTCAGTGTCACGGCACTCGGGCAGCGCCTGGTGGAGCAGGCGCAAAACGTCCTCGACCAAGCCCATTTGCTGAAAGAAATTGCGCAAAGCAGCGCAGACCCCCTGCAAGGCCCATTGCGGCTGGGTGTGATTTACACCATCGGCCCTTACCTGCTGCCCAAGCTGGTGCGTGAGACCATCGCCCGCACGCCGCAGATGCCGCTGATGCTGCAAGAGAACTTCACTACACGGCTGCTGGAGATGTTGCGAGCCGGGGAGATCGACTGCGCCATCCTGGCAGAGCCCTTCCCCAGCGCGGGCTTGGCCGTGGCCGAGTTGTACGACGAGCCCTTCTGGGCGGCTGTGCCTGCAGGCAGCCCGCTGGCGCAGCAGCAGCTCATCACCACCAGCGCTCTAAAAAAGGAAAACATGCTGCTGTTGGGTGCAGGGCATTGCTTTCGCGATCATGTGCTGCAGGTTTGTCCGGAATTCGCCCGCTTTTCGGACAGCGAGGGCATCCAAAAGTCCTTTGAGGGCTCATCACTGGAAACCATTAAGCACATGGTGGCCGCAGGTATGGGCTTGACCCTGGTGCCGCGCCTGGCCGTGCCTGATGGTGTGATTGCGCAGCGATCATTGCCCCGAGGCAGTGACGAACTCATCCACTACCTGCCTATTGAAGACGACGGTACACACGCAGCGCCCATGCGGCGGGTCGTTCTGGTTTGGCGCCGCAGCTTCACCCGCTACGAAGCCATCGTCGCGCTGCGCAATGCCATCCATGCTTGTGAGTTGCCCGGAGTGGTATGGCGTCATGCACAGTGAGGCCGGCGCAGCAGGAGTTGGGCGCTCAGCGCCTTGATCTCGGGCCATAAGCTCATTGCGAATCAGTCATAAAAGGCCTTGGACAATGCGATCAAGTGCCGCCGAGCGGTGCTGTCATTTTTTAGGAGGAAACCATGCCTTTTCGCAACGTACTCGAAACCATTGGTCGCACCCCGCACATCCGCATCAACCGTTTGTTTGGACCGGACGCGAACGTCTGGGTCAAGGCCGAGCGAGCCAATCCTGGCGGCTCCATCAAAGACCGCATCGCCCTGGCCATGGTCGAAGAAGCAGAAAAGGCCGGCGTGCTCAAGCCTGGCGGCACCATCATCGAGCCCACTTCTGGCAATACAGGAGTGGGCCTGGCCATGGTGGCTGCGGTCAAGGGCTATCAGCTTGTTCTCGTCATGCCCGAAAGCATGTCCATTGAGCGACGGCGCCTGTTCCTGGCCTATGGCGCACGCTTCGATCTGACGCCGCGCGAACAAGGCATGAAAGGCGCCATCGCGCGCGCGCAGGAGCTGCAGGCGCAAACGCCGGGTGCCTGGATTGCACAGCAATTCGAGAACCCGGCCAACATCGATGTCCATGTGCGCACGACGGCCGAGGAGATTGCGGCGGACTTTCCCGAAGGCCTGGATGCCATCATCACCGGCGTTGGCACTGGCGGGCATCTCACCGGAGTGGGGCGAACCCTCAAAGCCCGTTGGCCACAGTTGAAGGTCTTTGCCGTTGAGCCTGCCGCGTCGCCCGTGATCTCTGGAGGCCAGCCTGCACCTCACCCCATCCAAGGCATTGGGGCTGGATTCATCCCTCGCAACCTGGATAGCAGTGTGCTCGACGGAGTCATCCAGGTTGATGCAGAAGACGCAAAAGAATATGCACGTCGCAGCGCGACTCAAGAGGGACTGCTTGTCGGCATATCTTCCGGCGCTACTCTTGCGGCCATTGCGCAGCAATTGCCCAAGCTTCCCGCCCAAGCCAGGGTGCTAGGCTTCAATTACGATACGGGCGAGCGTTATCTGTCAGTAGAAGGCTTCTTGCCGCAGGCATGAGGCGTATCGGGACCTCGCGTCCCCTGTGCCTCCATGCCCCGATAGGCCATGCAGTCTAGACAAGGCCACAGCTCTTCGTTCGCGAAATACTTGCATGTGTCGAAAAACTTATGTTATAGTCACGCCTTCGCTTGATTGCAGCTGCTCTGTTGGGTGGTTGCGGTGGCAGATGGTTTGAGGTTAGTTGACTGACTCAAAATTTCTGCTACAATGCGAAGTTTCCTCGAA
>NZ_NSJF01000008.1 GCF_002285285.1 Vandammella animalimorsus | reverse complement strand
TCGATCGCATGGGCCTGAACCATGGCTGTGACGTGCGCGGCCTCATTGATGCCGCCGAGGATCTGGTGCGCCCGCTGCAACGCCGCCCAGTGCGGGTGGACCGCGAAACTCTGGCCCTGGGATATGCTGGCGTGTATTCCAGCTTTCTGCTGCACAGCGAGGCCGCCGCCAAAAAATATGGCCTCAACGCCTTTGACATCCTGGTCGAACTGGGCCGCCGCGGCATGGTTGGCGGACAGGAGGACATGATCGTCGATGTGGCACTGGATATGCTCAAACGTGGATCGGATGGCGCATCTAAGCCATAGAGCATGGCGACGATTCTGGCCTGTACAAGACTATGAGTTGAAACCTAAGGCGCTGCGGTAACTGCGGCCCAGGCGGCAGCGGTGATGTCCAGCGATTGCAGGCGCGTCTCCAGCTCAAAGGTGTCGGTCACCAGCATGAACTCATCGGCCTGCGTGGCTGCGGCCAGGGCCTGCAGGCCCTGCTGCACGGTTTGCGGGCCGCCGATCAGGCCAATGGCCAGAAAGTCGCGGATAGCCTGGCGGGCGCGCTCGTCGAGCTGCTCCATGAAGCCTTGCACGGGCGGCTGCATCAGGCCGCGCTGGTTGGTGAGAATGCCCAGGATGCGCTGATAGGTGCTGCTGGCCAGGTATTCGGCCTGGGCGTCGCTGGCGGCGGCCACCACTGGCACGCCGATCATGGCGTAGGGCCGCTGCAGTGCTGGCGACGGACGGAAGGTACTGCGGTACAGCTGCAGCGCCTGGTGCAGCAGGCGCGGCGCGAAGTGCGAGGCAAAGGCGTAGGGCAGGCCCAGCTGCCCGGCCAGCTGAGCCGAAAACAGGCTGGAGCCCAGCAACCAGATGGGCACATGGCTGCCGGCGCCCGGCGTGGCCACCAGCGCCTGGCCGGGGCGGGGGTCGTCAAGCAGTTGCTGCAACTGCTGCACTTCACGCGGGAAGTCGTCCTCGCTTTCCACGCGGCCACGGCGCAGGGCGCGCATGGTGGGCTGGTCGGTGCCGGGGGCGCGGCCCAGGCCCAGGTCGATGCGCCCTGGGTAGATGGCCTGCAGCGTGCCAAAAGCCTCGGCCACCACCAATGGCGCGTGGTTGGGCAGCATGATGCCGCCGGCCCCGACGCGGATGCGCGTGGTCTGACCAGCGACGTGGCCGATCAGCACCGCCGTGGCCGAGCTGGCGATGCCGGGCATGTTGTGGTGCTCGGCCATCCAGTAGCGCACAAAGCCCAGACGCTCGACGTGCTGGGCCGTGCGCACGGCGGTATCGATGGCAGCGGCAATGCTCTGGCCCTGGCGTACGGTGACCAGATCGAGCATGGACAGGCGTGGCATGGGGCTGTGACTTGGCATGGGACCTTTCTGGCTAGGTGCTCTGTTCAGAGGATTAGGGGTTGTTGAGATTGGGTTTGCGAAGCGGTTTTTCGAGACAAAAGTCGCAAATGCAAGGCGAAAACATATGCAAGGTGAAACACCTTGGCAAAACACCTCGCAAGCGTTTTCAATGCCGCAGCTGCTCGGTTTTGACCGAAAACACCGCCGCAACACTCAATCTCAACAACCCTTTGAACAGGCTCTTACACCGTGCCGCCAACGGTCAGGCCTTCGATGCGGAAGGTGGGCTGGCCCACGCCCACGGGCACGCTCTGGCCTTCCTTGCCGCACACGCCCACGCCGCTGTCCAGGCACACGTCGTTGCCGATCATGCTCACGCGCTTGAGGGCTTCAGGGCCATTGCCCACGATGGTGGCGCCCTTGACGGGGTAGAGCAGCTTGCCTTTTTCGACCCACCATGCCTGGCTGGCGCTGAAGACGAATTTGCCCGAGGTGATGTCCACCTGGCCGCCGCCGAAGTTGGTGGCGTACAGGCCGCGTTCGATGCTGGCGATGACTTCGGCGCTCTCGTAGGGGCCGCCGAGCATGTAGGTGTTGGTCATGCGCGGCATGGGGATGTGGGCGTAGCTTTCGCGCCGGCCATTGCCAGTGGGCGCAGTCTTCATCAGGCGCGCGTTCATGGCGTCTTGCAGGTAGCCCACCAGGATGCCGTCCTCAATCAGCACGTTGCGCTGCGTGGCATGGCCTTCGTCGTCGATGTTGAGCGAGCCGCGACGCTGGGCGATGGTGCCGTCGTCCAGCACGGTCACGCCCTTGGCCGCCACGCGCTGGCCGATGCGGCCGCTGAAGGCGCTGGAGCCCTTGCGGTTGAAATCGCCCTCCAGCCCGTGGCCCACGGCCTCGTGCAGCAGCACGCCGGGCCAGCCCGGGCCGAGCACCACGGTCATCTCGCCTGCGGGCGCAGGGCGGGCCTGCAGGTTGATCAGCGCGGCATCGACGGCCTTGTCCACATACTCTTGCACCAATTCGGTATCGAAATGCGCCAGGCCAAATCGACCGCCGCCGCCAGCCGTGCCGACTTCTCGGCGCTGTCCCTGCTGAGCGATGACAGTGACCGACAACCGCACCAGTGGCCGCACGTCGGCCGCCAGCGTGCCATCGGCGCGGGCGATGAGCACCACGTCCCATTCGCTGGCCAGCCCGGCCATGACTTGCACGATGCGCGGATCGCGCGCACGCGCCAATTGCTCGACCTGGCCCAGCAGCGCCACCTTTTGCTCACTGCCCAGCGTGCCGATCGGATCGAGCGCCGGATATAGCGCACGGCTGGGTGCGATGCGGCGCGCGCCCACGCGCGCGCGGGCGCCGCTGGCGCGACCGGCGCCGATGGCGCGCACCGTGGCAGCGGCGTCCATCAGCGCTGCGGGCGAGAGATCGTCGGAGTAGGCAAACGCGGTTTTTTCGCCAGAGACGGCGCGCACGCCCACGCCCTGGTCGATGCTGAAGGAGCCGGTTTTGACGATGCCTTCCTCCAGGCTCCAGCCCTCGTGGCGGGTGTACTGGAAGTACAGGTCGGCATCGTCCACCTGGCGCTGGCGGATGTGCGCCAGCGCTTCATGCAGATGGCGCTCCTGCAAGCCGTAGGGCTCCAGCAGCCATTGCTGCGCCAGCGCCAGGCGCTCTTCGGTGCAGGTCGGCTCGGGCAGGCCAGCTTGTGCAAATGGATTGGCCGCTGGGGCGGTAGGCGCGCTGGCGGCGCGCAGCGCAGGGAAGGCGGGTACAGAGTTCATGGCGCCAGATTGTAGGAGGGCTGGCGCGCCGCTGCCGAGCCCCCTGGCGCCCAGAACCTGTTCAAAATCTCGGTGCGAGTGGGCAGGAAACGGTTTGGGATGGGCAGCAAGGCCCAAAACGCAGCCATAGCCGAAGCCATGGCGAGGCTTTGTAACTCAGCAGCAGACCGCCCAAATCCGCTGCGTGCACACCGTGCAGAGATTTTGAACAGGTTCTCAGGGCTTATGCCCCAGCCTTGCGGGCAGCGGTTTTTTTCGCTGCGGCAGCGGGGCTTTTCTTGGCTGCGGCCTTGGTGGTCTTGACGGTGAGCTTCTTCACCGGAGCCTTGGCAGCGGAGGTTTTGGCCGCCGTCTTGGCAGGGGTTTTCACTGCGGTTTTTGCCGCAGTTTTGGCGGGCGCCTTGGCTGCGCTTTTCGCAGTGGTTTTTGCCGTGGTCTTTGCGGCAGTTTTTGCAGCGGTCTTGGTGGTGGTCTTTGCAGCCGTTTTTTTCACTGCGGCCTTCTTGACGGCGGTCGGGCGCTTGGCCGGGGCCTTGGCATCGGCTGCGTCTGCATCCTCAGCGGCAGTGGCGGCGGGCTGGGTCTTGGGCTTGGCCTTTTTGACCGGCTTGTCGCCCCAGATTTCTTCCAGGCGGTAGTACTGCCGGATGGCCGGCTGCATGATGTGCGCAACGATGCTGCCGCAATCGACGATGACCCATTCGCCGTTGTCCTCGCCCTCGACGCGCGGCTTGTCGAAGCCGGCTTCGCGCACCTTGTCGCGCACGCTGGCCGCCAGCGCCTTGGTCTGGCGCGAGGAAGTGGCGGTGGCGACGATGACGCGCTCGAACAGGGGCGAGAGGTGCGCCGTGTCGAACACCTGGATGTCCTGCGCCTTGATGTCTTCCAGGCCATCGACGATGGCGGCCTGCAGCTTGCTCAGGTGGCGTTTGGCGGTGGTCTCACTGAGGATTTTCATGCGGTGTGCGGTGTGCGAATCAATGCGGTCAAGAGCCCCTGGGCAAAGCCCGGCGCGCCAGTGTACCGCAGCCCCCTTTGCTGCGTCTGTTCCGGGGCGGGCGTTCAGCCCTGTTCCAACCAGTCGCGGCGCACGAGGAATTTCTGCGTCAGCTCGGCCTCGGGCGAGCCGGGCTCGAAGCGCTGCTGATAGGCCCAGCTGGCCAGTGGCGGCATGGACAGCAAAATGGATTCGGTGCGCCCGCCCGATTGCAGGCCGAAGTGCGTGCCACGGTCGAAGACCAGGTTGAACTCCACATAGCGCCCACGGCGGTAGAGCTGGAAGGCGCGCTCGCGCTCGCCCCAGGGCTGGTGCATGCGCCGCTCGACGATGGGCAGGTAGGCCTGCAGAAAGTGCTCGCCCACGGACTGCATCAGTGCAAAGCCGCCTTCAAAGCCCAGCTCGGACAGATCGTCGTAGAAGATGCCGCCGATGCCACGCTGCTCGCCACGGTGCTTGAGGTAGAAGTACTCGTCGCACCAGGTTTTGAAGCGCGGGTATTTGTCTGCGCCAAAGGGCGCAAGGCTGGCCTGGCAAACACGGTGGAAGTGCTGCGCGTCCTCCTCATAGGCGTAATAGGGCGTCAGATCCATGCCACCGCCAAACCAGCTCACCGCCTGGCCCTGCGCTGGCAGGGCAGAGAGCATGCGCACATTCATGTGTACCGTGGGCACGTAGGGGTTGCGCGGGTGGAACACCAGCGACACGCCCAACGCCTCGAAAGGGGCGCCGGCCAGCTCGGGGCGCTTTTGCGTGGCAGATGGCGGCAGCGCCGCGCCGCGCACGTGCGAGAAGCCGCAGCCGGCGCGCTCGAACACCTGGCCGCCTTCGATGATGCAGGTGATGCCATCGCCTTGCAGCGGCTCATCGGCCGATTTCTGCCAGGGCTCGCGCACGAACTGCACGCCGCTGCCGGCTTGGTCTTCGATGTGCTGCAAGGCATCGACGATGGTTTTCTGCAGGGCGATCAGCCACGGCCGCACTTGCTGGGCCGAGGCGTTGGTGTGGGACATGGATGAAGACTCCTGAAGGCGGGCCGCGCAAGGCAGCGATGGCATGCGCACCCGGCGAAAAAAACGAAGCGTGCATTATCTTCAGCAGGCTGCAACCGTGGCCTGAACCCGAGCAAATCGCCCTGGGTTCACTTCAGCCCAACGCCTGCGGCTGGGGCGGCGGGCTGGGCCATGCGCGGCAGGGTGAGCGTGAAGCTGCTGCCGCCGCCTGCGCGCGGTGCGCAGCGCACGCTGCCGCCGTGGCGCTGCGCAATGGTCTTGACCAGCGCCAGGCCCAGGCCCACGCCGCCACTGCGTTCGCTGGCGCCGGGGGCGCGGTAGAAGGGCTCGAAGATGCGCTCGCGCAGCGCCTCGGGCACGCCCGGGCCGCGGTCGTGCACGTGGATGGCGATGTGCGCGCCTTGGTCCTGCAGCACCAGCTCGATCGCTCCCTGGCTGTAGCGACGCGCGTTTTCCAGCAGATTGCGCAATGCACGCCGCAGCAGTTTGGCGTCGCCCAGGATGTCCATGGCTGGCGCCGCGCCGCCGGTGTCGATGTCCATCTCCGCGCCGATGCGGGCGCTTTCCTCAGCGGCCAGGCCGATGAGATCCACCGTTTCGAGCGCCAGCGCCGAGTCTTCGGCCAGGTCCAGACGGCTGGCCAGCAGGATTTCGTCGATGAGCTGATCCAGCTCGGCGATGTTGCGCTGGATTTCCTGGCGCGCCGCACCCGAGGGCGGGCCGTGCTCGGCCAGCTCCAGGCCCATGCGGATGCGCGCCAGCGGCGAGCGCAGCTCGTGCGAGGCATTGGCCAGCAGCGCCTTGTGCGAGCGCACCAGGGTCTGGATACGAGCGGCGGCGGCGTTGAACTGGCCGGCCAGTTCGGCCACCTCATCCTGGCCATCGACGGGGATGCGCACGCTGAGGTCGCCCTCGCCGAATTTCTGCACGCCCAGGCGCAACGTCTCCAGGCGCTTCATCAGGTGGCGAATGATGGGGAACACGCCGATGATCACCGACAGGCCCACCAGGCCCAGCAGCCACAGGTAGCCAAAGGGCGGCAGCGCCCAGAAGGACCAGCCGTTTTGCGGCGGGCGCGGCGGGCGGTCGTTGCGCGGCGCGAAACTGGCAATGTATTCACGCCCTTGCTCTGTGGTGATGCCGAGCTTGAAGCCCGGCTCGTCACTGGGGATGAAGACCGAAACGCCACGGATGGGCGGCTCGCTGCGGTCCACGCGGCTGATCACCACTTCGCGCGGCACGATCACGCGCGCCTGTTCGCGGCGCTCCTCAGCCACGCGCCAGCCCCAGCCCACGGCCAGCATGAGCACGGCCACGCAGCCGACCACGGCCAGCCAGATGCGCAGGTACATGCGCTGGGAAAAGGGGTTGCGAAGCGCCATGGGATAGTGCGAAAACCTGTGCTGGATAACGGAGGCACCGGCCGCGACGGCCAGTGATGCGCGGCAGCTCAGTCCTGCTGCTTGGCAAACACGTAGCCCACGCCGCGCACGGTGAGGATGCGGCGCGGGTTCTTCAGGTCGCTCTCGATGGCGGCGCGAATGCGGCCGATGTGCACGTCGATGGAACGGTCGAAGGCTTCGAGCTCGCGGCCGCGCACGGCCTCCATGATTTGGTCGCGCGTGAGCACGCGCCCGGCGCGCTCGGCCAGCGTCACCAACAGGTCGAACTGGTAGGAGGTCAGCTCCACGGGCTGCGCAGCAATCGTCACCGTGCGCGCGCTGCGGTCGATCTCCAACGAGCCAAAGCGCATGGTCTCAGGCACAGTCTGCTGCACAGTGCCAGCCTGGCGGCGGCGCAGCAGGGCGCGGATGCGCGCCAGCAGCTCGCGTGGCTCGAAAGGCTTGGGCAGGTAATCGTCGGCGCCAATCTCCAGGCCGATGACGCGATCCATGGGGTCGCCCTTGGCCGTGAGCATCAGCACGGGCAGCTGCGCGGTCGCGCCAGGCAAGGCGCGCAGCCTGCGGCAAACCTCCAGCCCGTCCATGTCAGGCAACATCAAATCCAGAACCACCAGCTCGGGCGCTGGCCCCGCGCCGCGCCCCTGCAGGGCGGCCAGGCCGGTGTGGGCATCGGGCGCGTGCTCGACACGGTAGCCCGATTGGGCCAAATACTCCGACACCATGGCCGCCAGGCGCGCATCGTCTTCGATCATCAAAACAGGGGTGGTCATGGCAGGTGATCTTGCAGTCAGTGGACGGTGACACAGCCAGGCACTATCGCCCGGCTTGCCGCGCAGCGTTTGTCCTGCGGGTAAAGGCCGCGTAAAGCCGGCCTGAGCCAAAGCGCGCCCTCAGTGCGCCTGCGCGCGCCGCCCGGCCCAGATCCACACGCCCGCACCGGCGGCAATCATCGGCACGCACAGCCATTGGCCCATGCTCATGCCCAGCGGCAGCAGCCCCAGGAAGGCATCGGGCTCGCGGAAGAACTCGGCCACGAAGCGCAGGCTGCCATAGCCCATCAGGAACAGCGCCGCCACCCGGCCCTGGGCATGCTTCTTGCGGGCGAACAGCCACAGAATCACGAACAGCAACACCCCTTCGAGCAGGAACTGGTACAGCTGCGAGGGATGGCGCGGCTGCATGCTGCCGCTGTGCGGAAACACCATGCCCCAGGGCAGATCGGGCGAGGCCAGCCGCCCCCAGAGCTCGCCATTGATGAAATTGCCGATGCGCCCAGCGGCAAAGCCCAACGGCACGCAGGGCGCGACGAAATCGGCCACCTGCCAGAACGGCCGCCGGCGCGTCACGGCAAACCACACCATGGCCACGATAGAGCCCAGCAGCGCGCCGTGAAAGGCCATACCGCCCTTGTTGATCAGCGGGATCTCCAGCGGGTGGGCCAGGTAATAGCCCGGCTTGTAGAACAGCACGTAGCCCAAGCGGCCGCCGATGATGATGCACAGCACGCCGATGAAGAGCAAATCCTCCACATCGCGCACCTGCCACTGGCCCTGCTGCACCAGCTGCGCATACGGCGGGTGCCGCAGCCGCAGGCGGCCCAGCACGACAAACAGCACAAAGCCCACCAGATAAGTCAGCCCGTACCAGTGCACGGACAGGGGCCCGATGGAAAACGCAACAGGGTCGATGTTTGGATAGGTCAGCATGGCGTAGCGCAATCAGTGCGCGCCGCAGGGGCGGCGCAGCACGCATCCTAAAGGAAGGCCGGCACGCCCAGCGCCAAACAGCACAAGGCCCGCTGGCCCAATGCACGTGGCTGGGGCAGCGGGCCTTGTTGGTCAGGGGCTGCCAGCGCCGAACGACTCGGCAGCCCCATGAAGGCATCACTGAAGCATCACTGGAGTTTTTGCAGCGCCATGATGCGCTCCTCCAACGGCGGGTGCGAGCTGAACAGCTTGCCCATGGCGCCGGAGATGCCCATCGACGCCAACCCCTTGGGCAAATCCTGCGTGTTGATATTGCCCAGCCGCGCCAGCGCGCGCTGCATTGACACCGGCTGGCCCATCATTTGCGCCGCGCCCGCATCGGCGCGGAACTCACGCCGGCGGCTGAACCAGGCCACGATGATCGCCGCCAGCACGCCCAGCAGCGCATCCATGACGAACACCGTCAGGTAGTAGCCCGGCCCCATGCCTGCCTGGCCGCCGCGCTCATTGCCGCGCTGCAAAAAGGCATCGACCAGCGCGCCCACCACCCGCGAGATGTAGATCACAAAGGTGTTCATCACGCCCTGGATCAGCGCCATCGTCACCATGTCGCCATTGGCCACGTGAGCCACCTCATGGCCGATGACGGCCTCGACCTCCTCGTGCGTCATGCTTTGCAACAGCCCGGTGGAAACGGCCACCAGCGCCGCATCGCGGCGCGCGCCCGTGGCAAAGGCATTGGCAGGCCCATCGTAAATGCCCACGTCCGGCATTTGAATGCCAGCCTTGTCGGCAAAGCGGCGCACGGTCTCGACGATCCAGGCCTCGTCACGGTTGCTGGGCTCATTGATCAGGCGCACGCCCATGCCGCGAATGGCCATGGTCTTGGACAGCATCAGCGAGATCAACGAACCGCCAAAGCCCATGACCAGGGCCATGACCAACAGGCCAGCCTGGCTGCCGCGATCCAGCCCGAGCAGGCTGGTCACCACCCCCAGCACCAGCACAACGGCCAGGTTGGTGGCAACAAAAAGAAGAATGCGCTGCATGGTGGGGAACCTCCTTGGTCAAAATGGCCACGGCGCCTGCGCGCCATGCGAACACTGGCAGATGGTGGCATGCCAGCGGTTTTCAAGTAGGCCCAGGATCACCGTCTGGTCACCACCTGGGCGGGCGGAAGACCTGGGGATCTTCATAGAAGACGCGCTGGGCGTTGGCGGGCCACCAGCCGGGCAGGCCCAGCACGGGCAGCGGCGTCAGCGGCTTGTGCGCCAGGGCCTCGGGTTGCAGGGCCTCGCTCAGGGCCTGGTCCCAGGCGGCCAGCAAGGGGGCTGGGCATTGGGGCAGCTCGCAGGCTGCGGGCTCGGGAGCGGCTTGGACAGCCTGGCCGGGCGCCATGGCCGGGCCCAGCGCGGCCTGCCATGCGGCAGCCAGCGGCGCGTTGCTGGCCAGCGGCAATGTCAGCACATGGGCGCACAGGGGCTTGCGCGGGGTGCACAGTTGCTCCAGCAGCGCGTGGCCAAAAAGTACGAGAAAGGCCTGCCGCCACAGTGGGCGCAAGGTCCAGAACAGGGCCAGCCAATCGCGCGCCAGCAGGGCTTGCCACAGAGGCTCAGGGGCCAGCAACAGCGCGCCGTTTTCGTCGAACAGGGTGCAGGCATCGCGCACCGGGCCGCGCCGGCCCTGGATGCCGTGCTGGCGGATTTGCTCGGCCTGGATGGCGTTCAGGCGCGCCTTGCTGCGCGGAAAGTGCAGCCAGATCAGGCCGTTGAAGAAGTCGTGCACGTGATCGCGCGTGGGCACGGCCCAGTGGGCGTGAATAAAGGCTTCGTAGCTGGTGCCAGCGGGCAATTGCTGCTGTGCGACGAAGCGCGGCACGCCCAGGCGGCCGGGCACATGGCCCATGCCAGCGTCCGCGCCTGAAGCCGTGGCCACGAGTTCGGGGTGAGCCACTTGGTTGAGCGCTTGATGCACGGGCTGGCCTTGCACGAGCACAGCCTGGGTCAGCGGTAAGCCATACGGCTGGGCGAAGGGGGCAAGCCAGGGCTGGGCCCAATCCAGCCGTTGCAGCGCAGCGCAACCAGGCCGGGCCAGCAAGGCAGGGGACTGTGCGGGCGTTTCATTCGACATGGGCGACATTGTCGCCGGCTCTGCACTGCGGGCTTTCTGGATAATGCGCCTGCAGGGTGCGCTGTTGCACCATCTCAAAGTTTCCCCTCATGGCATCCGACATTGACACCACTCTCCCCAACGACGCGCAGCGGCGCCAGGCATTGGCGCAGTTGATTGCGCAATTGCAGCTTGAGCAGCTGGAAAAGCGCTTGTTTCGCGGCCTGAGCAACGACATTGGCGCGCCAGCCGTATTCGGCGGCCAGGTGCTGGGTCAGGCGCTGATGGCGGCAGCGCGCACGGTGCAGACGCACCGGCTGCATTCGCTGCATGGCTACTTCTTGTTGCCCGGCGATAAGCAGGCGCCCATCGTCTACGAGGTCGATCCGGTGCGTGATGGCCAGGGCTTTACTTCGCGCCGGGTAGTGGGCGTGCAGCACGGGCGCGCCATCTTCCACATGTCGGCCTCGTTTCAGCGCGAGGAGCCCGGCGCCGACCACCAAAGCCCGATGCCCGCTGCGCCTGCGCCACAGGAGACGCGCCCGCACCATCCACCAGTCAGTGTGCTGGAGCGGCCGTTCGAGATTCGCTTTGTCGATCCGCGCACAACCAAGGCGCATGGACCGCTGCCGCCGACTAACCAAGTCTGGCTGCGTACCTGTGCGCCCGTGCCAGACGATCCGTTGATCCATCAAGCGCTGCTGGCCTATATCTCGGACTTCAGCTTGCTGGGCGTGGCCCTGCGACCGCATGGTCTGCACTTTGGCATGCCCGGGCTCAAGACGGTGAGCCTGGATCACGCCATGTGGTTTCACCGCCCATTCCGCTGCGACGAATGGCTGCTCTACGACATGGATTCGCCTTCGGCCAGCGGCGCACGCGGCTTTGCGCGTGGCGCGCTGTACAACCAGCAGGGGCAGTTGGTGGCCTCCGTGGCCCAGGAAGGCCTGATGCGCTATCGGCCACCTGCCACGCAGGATTGAGGCATGGCGGCGGGCAACTGGCCTGCTGCATGCCAAAAGCACAACGGCCCGCATCTGCGGGCCGTAGCGATGCAAGAGGCAAAACGCCCCCTCAACCGCCCAGTTCCGCCAGGCGCATGGCAGCTTTACGGGCATCCAGCAGGATCCGACCCAGGTTGGCACTGCTCTCCGCCGAGAGAGTCAGCGCGCGGCCCGTACCAGCTTCGATCAACAGCATGATGCCGCTGCTGCCGCCCAGAATGATCTGCTTGAGGTCGCCCACGTCGATTTCCTTGGTGGCGCGCCGCGACAGGGCCAGCAACGAGGCACACATGGCGCCGATGCGGTCGGCATTGACGTTGGCCTCGGTGGCTGCGGCCAAGACGAAGCCGTCGAATGACACCCACGCCGTCAGCTCGATTTGTGCCGAACCTGCACGAAGCTCGCGCAAGATGCTTCGCGCCTGCGATTGCATTACTGGTGACAGCATGGTGAGAAAAACGAAATAAGCGCAAACGGCCAGCGCCATCGGATCTGATGGTTTCAGTTGGCTCTGGCCTGCAGCCACCGAAACCAGCGCACACTGCATACAGCGCGCGCCGCAGGGATTTTGCTTACAGCGAGGACTCGATCAAGGGCATTGCCATGCGGGCCTTGGTCAGCACCATGCCCAGGTTGGCGCCCTTGCGGCACACGAAGGTAGCCACTTGCGATTGGTTTTTGCCGCGCAGGAAGACGTGCAGCAAGTTATCGCTGTTGACGATGATTTCCTGGAAGTAGTGACGGCCATCTTCCTGCACGCCACGCACGCGGCGGAAGATTTTCTCGATGGCCTGCACGTTCGGCCCTTGGAACAGGTCGGCCGTAGCGGCAGCGAGCAGGTCAATCACTTCCTGAGCATGGGAGTCGACGGTCTTGATCGCCAACAGCATGCCGGAGTCCAGATCCACATAGCCTGCGGCAACGCAATCGGGGATGGAGGTGACGGCTTTCTCAAGGCTGGAATCCAGGGACATCGTAGGGACCTTTCACGATCAAGTAAGAATAAATATTGTTACATCAGTAACGCGTTCGAACGAAGCCGCGATTGTAAGGAAATTCTGTTTGGCGCGCAGCGTTTTTATGTAAACGTCACGTTTCTGCGGATGAATTGCTCAAACGCCGACAGAAACACCTCTTGCGAGGCCGATTGGATCCAGCCTGGATCAATGCGGCGCATGGCTTTGACCGAGTCCTCGCCACTCCATTGGCCTTTGGCACGCCACATCAAATACAGCGCCAGCACCGTTCCAGTGCGCCCCTGGCCGGCCTTGCAGTGCACGGCCACGCAACGGCCCTGGGCCATTTGCTTGTCCAGCAGCGCACACAAGTCCACGGCCTGCGCCAAAGTCGGCGGGGTCATATCCGGGATGGGCATGAACAAACAGTCGATGCCAAACTCTGCAGCCAGCTCCCGGTCAAAGGGGGTTTCAGTCAGATTCAGCAATGTGTCGATGCCTGCGCCTTGCAGGCCGGCCAGATCCTGACGCGCCTCACGCAGCAGGCCGGGGATGGACACGCCGGCAAGGCGGTCGGGCACCACCCAGCGGAACCTGGCCGGCAGCAAGGGGTTGATCTTGCCGTTGCGCGGCACGCGGCCTGCGCTGAGGGTTTCGATGGTTTCCTCAATCAGGCAGGCCGTCAGTGCGGATTCGCCATCGCCGCTCTCACTGCGCTCGGGCAGCGTGCCATTGGCCAGGTAGTGCTGCCCTGCTGCCGTACGTGGCGCAGCGAAGAATTGCCCGGCAGGCCCTGCTTCCACGACTCGGCCATTGCCCAGCAGCACCACATGCTGCGCCAGCGCCCTGGCCTGTTGCACGTGATGAGTGATGATGACGATGGCGCGCGTTTGCGCCAAGCGCGTGATGAGCGCCACGACGCGCATTGCATCAGCATCTGACAGGCCTGCAGTGGGCTCATCGAGCATGAGCAAATCCGAAGCGCGCTGCGCCGCGCGCAAAATGCAAAACAGCACCCACTCCACGTCACTGAGCTCGGCCACACTGGCAAACAACCGTGTCAGCAGATCTACTTCTTGCAGCTGCGCAAACAGCTCGCGCAGCGATTGCATGACGCTGGCGGCGCTCTCGGCTTGGCCATCCACGAAGAACTGCAACCCTGTCATGCCCGAAGGGCGCTGGGCCTTTTGCTGCACCCGCATGCGCAGCAGGGGCGCGTGCGAGACATTGCCCTGCTGGTAACTGGCGCGCCAGCTGCCTTCCTGCAGCTGGCGCTCTTGCGTTTGACTGAAGGCGTCAATGCAGCGCATCAAAGTGGATTTGCCCGTGCCCGATGGGCCCAGCAAGGCCGTGCAGCCACGCACTGGCAGCGTGACATCGATGCCGTGCAGCACCTGTTTATCGCCATACCAGGCATCCAGGCCCGTCAATTGCATCAATACCGTGGCGGCCATGGCCTCATGCCCTCACTTGCAAAGTGCTCATGCGCTCATGCAGAACGGATTCGGGATAGGCGTGGAACGACTCCAGCAACGCTGCCATGACCACCATCAGCAAGGCCACATCGCGCTGCTCTCGCGCATCGCACCACATGACGGGGGGCTGGCAAATGCTGCAGGTACAGCTATTGCGCTGGCTGAAAAAGCGCCGGTACTCATCCAGATTACGGCGCTCATCGGCCTCGGCATGGGTCACGGCAACGATCAGCGGCGCATCGCCATGGGGCTTTTGCGCGCGGATGGCATCCAGGTAGGTGGTCAAGTCATCAAAACGCTCTGCCCGGGTATGGTCCACGAACAACACCGCGCCCTTGGCCTGCTCCAGCAGGATTTCCCACATGAAGTCGAAGCGATCCTGGCCCGGCGCGCCGTACAGGCGCAGGCGGTCACCGCTGCCCAACTCCATAACCCCCATGTCCATGGCCACGGTGGTCGTGTCCTTCAGGGCCAGGGTATCCTCATCAGTGGGCTTGACATCGGTGTCCACCACTTCGATGTCGCTGATGGCGCGAATGGCCGTCGTCTTGCCCGAGCCCACCGAACCTAATACCGCAATATTCCAATCCATAGTTTTTCATCCAGAGCGCGTATTACGCCATATTGGCCCCGCCACCGCTCATCGGCCGCAGGGCGGTGGGCATCATCAAGACAAAAGCTTTTTCCAGAGCCGCTTGAGAAAGGAGCCCGCTGGCGTCGGCATGGCCGGCGGCGCAGCATCTTCTTGCACCACTGCGGCATCGGGCGGAACATCTCCAGCGTCGGAGAGAATCTCGCCCACGGTCTGAATCTGGGCCTTCAATGCATCGCGCCCTGTCTGGAATACATCCACACAGCCTGACTCCTGCAGCTGGCGCAGGACTTTTTCCACCTTATGACTGGGCATGTCCACCGAGCGATGCACCAAAAAACCCACAGTCGGCTTGCGCGCCAGCAGCGCACAAATGCGCGCGATGTCGCCTACGCGAACCAAATCGTATTCCTTGGAAAAATCAGGCCATTGCTTGAGGTACAACAGCTTGGAGCGGATGTCCTCTTGCGTTTCATGGCTTGAAGGATTTGGACTTGTCATTTCATTGAACTATTGATCGAAAGCGGGCCTAGGCACACCGGGGAAACTCTTTGCGCCACAGCGATCTGCGCACCAGAGCCACCAGCGGCAAAGCCTTTCTTCTTTTCAGGCACTGCCCCTTCAGCTTGCGCATGCGCGAGCAAAGCTTTGACCATGGCCCATCAACCATCAAAAGCCCGGCTGAGCGAGCATACCGCCGCGACACACTGAAAAAGCATCGACGGCCTCCAGGCAATCCCCAATGGCAACAAGCCGCTGGCGCACACAGGCAAGCCCATTCGGCGCCAGCCTATTGTGCTGTGCAGCATTTTCCAAACCCGCCATTATCGCCCTGTTTTCAGGCCAGGAAATCATCGCCCGCGCCAAGCACGCCCGCATGGCCACAAAAGCCCGGGGCTGGTTCGTAGCTGCTGACTCAGGCCTGATGCAGGCCATCAAGGTTTTGAAACGAACGTTCAGCTCTTGCGGCGCTGCTGCACCGCATCGGCCAGGCGCTGCAGGATTTGCGTGGATTCATCCCAACCCACGCAGGCATCGGTGATGCTCTTGCCATACTCCAGCTGCTGCGGATCGTCCACGCCG
This sequence comes from Vandammella animalimorsus, assembly GCF_002285285.1. GTDB lineage: Bacteria > Pseudomonadota > Gammaproteobacteria > Burkholderiales > Burkholderiaceae_C > Lampropedia > Lampropedia animalimorsus. The sequence goes on along the minus strand of NZ_NSJF01000008.1, from coordinate 87,143 downwards.
GGGGTGAATTTCTGCGCACCGGGCTGCAGGTTGCTCTCGATCATCACACCAAAAATGGCCCGCGAGCCACCGGCAATCTGTTGGGCGATGTCGCTGGCCACCGTCATTTGCAGCTCGTGCTTTTTGCTGCTGTTGGCGTGCGAGCAGTCCACCATCAGCGATGGCGGCAGATTGGCCTTCTCCAGATCGGCGCAGGCCGCCTGCACGTCTTGCGCCTGGTAATTGGGCGTCTTGCCGCCGCGCAAAATAACGTGGCAATCGTCATTGCCCTCGGTGGTGACGATGGCCACCTGGCCAGTCTTATGCACCGAGAGGAAATGGTGCGGGCGGCTGGCAGACATGATGGCGTCCGTGGCAATGCGGATGTTGCCGTCGGTGCCGTTCTTGAAGCCAATGGGCGCAGACAGGCCGCTGGCCAGCTCGCGGTGTACCTGGCTTTCGGTGGTGCGCGCGCCGATGGCGCCCCAGGCAATCAAATCGCCGATGTACTGCGGGGAAATCACGTCCAGGAACTCACTGCCTGCGGGCAGGCCAATGCGATTGATGTCGATCAGCAACTGGCGCGCAATGCGCAGCCCTTCGTCGATGCGGTAGCTCTGATCCATGTAGGGGTCATTGATCAGGCCCTTCCAGCCCACCGTGGTGCGCGGCTTCTCGAAATACACGCGCATGACGATCTCCAGACGATCGTGCAGCTGCTCGCGCAGCGGCTTGAGGCGCCGTGCGTATTCAAGGGCTGCCTCCGGGTCGTGAATGCTGCACGGGCCGATGACCACCAGCAGGCGATCGTCCTTGCCGTGCATGATGTGGCGGATGCGCTGGCGCGTCTGCAGTACCTGACGCTCCACCGGGCTGCCCTGAATGGGGAAGAAACGAATCAAATGCTCTGGTGGCGGCAACACTGTGATTTCCCGAATGCGCTGGTTGTCTGTCTGACTGGTTTTCTCGACAGCGCCTGGCCAAGCTGCGGTGCCTTGTGTTGCGATAGCGTTCATGGGAGCCCCCGTAATGGTCGGATAGTCAAAAAAAGAAAAAGAACAGCAAGAGAAAAACGCACAACGCCATGCCAGAAAAAAACCGCCGGAGCTTCTGGGCTGCGGCGGTTTTTAGAGCTTGGGCGCTTTACAGGTTTGCGACTGGGCCTCTCATCCGCCTTGGACAGAGAAATAAAAGCCAAAAAATGCAAACCAAGTGGTGTATGCCATAGCGGCGCAATGTAGCACAGATTTCCAGGCCGCCCCGGTGGGGTCAAGGATTTGCCCTGATGCATGCTTTGCCGCCGACGCTACACTGCCCGCCATATTTTTTGACTGGACTGGGAGTACACACACCATGCGTTGGGAAGGCAATCGGCAATCGCGCAACGTGGAAGATCGGCGCGGCGCAGGCGGACGGCGCGGCGGCGGCCTCAATCTGGGCATCGGCTCGATCATCGTCGCCGTCGTCGCCGGCTGGATTTTTGGCGTCAACCCTTTGACGATCCTGGGCCTGATGCAGGGCCTGCCCAGCCCACAGGTGCAGCAAGCGCCCGCACCCGCGCCAGGGCCAGACGACCGCTCCAGCCAGTTTGCCAAGGTCGTGCTGGCCGACACCGAAGATGTCTGGAACAGCATTTACCGCAATTATCAGGAGCCGCGCATGGTGCTGTTTCGCGGCGCCACGCCCACCAGCTGTGGCATGGGCCAATCGGCCACAGGGCCGTTTTATTGCCCGGCCGATCAGACCATCTACCTGGATTTGAGCTTCTTTGACGAGCTCAAGCATCGCCTGGGTGCACCGGGCGAGTTTGCCCAGGCCTACGTGATTGCGCACGAAGTGGGCCACCACCTGCAGCGCCTGCAAGGCACGACGCACAAGCTCGAGCGGCTGCGCGGCCAGATCAGCCAGGCTGAGTACAACCAATTGAGCGTACGCCTGGAGCTGCAGGCCGACTGCTATGCCGGCGTCTGGGGCCACCATGCCGACCGCCAACGCCAGATCCTGGAAAAGGGCGACATCGAGGCCGCCATGAACGCCGCCGCGCGCATTGGCGATGATGCACTGCAGCGCGGCGCTGGCCGCGTCGTGCGACCCGAGAGCTTTACCCACGGCACCAGCGCACAACGCCAGCGCTGGTTCCATATCGGCCTGAAGACGGGCGACCCCAACGCCTGCGACACTTTCAACGCCCAGCAGCTGTAACCCCAGCCCACCTTGTGTGGGAGAGAGCGAGCTTTCACATGAGCATCTTGGCCCGCTTCAGCGCCGCCGCCATCTCCGGCGCGGCCAAGGCGTTGACCGGTGCGCGCAGCCTGTGGCTGGGTTGCGCTCCCGTGCCGCAGCAACGCATTTACTACGCCAACCACACCAGCCACAGCGACTTCGTGCTGCTGTGGGCCTCGCTGCCGCCACTGCTGCGCAAGCGCACCCGGCCCGTGGCCGGGGCCGATTACTGGCTGCAGGGGCGGCTGCGCCGCTACATCATCAACCAGGTGTTCCAGGGCGTGCTGGTCGAGCGCAACGGCAACGGCGCAGGCCATGGCGCAGCGGCTGCGCCGGCCGAAGCCGACGCCGGTGCGGGGGCCGCCGACGCTGCGCCCCGGCCCGATGCGCTGCAGCCGCTCAAGGCCGCGCTGGAGGCGGGCGATTCGCTGATTCTTTTTCCCGAAGGCACGCGCAACATGGGCGAGGGCCTGCTGCCCTTCAAAAGCGGGCTCTACCACTTGGCCCGGGCCTACCCGGAGGTGGAGATCGTGCCCGTCTGGCTGGGCAACCTCAATCGCGTCATGCCCAAAGGCGCGCTGATTCCACTGCCGCTGCTGTGCACAGTGCATTTCGGCACACCAGTGCAGCTGCTGCCCGGTGAGGAAAAACAGGACTTTCTGCTGCGGGCCCGCCAGGCCCTGCTGCACCTGGCCAGCGGCGAAAGCGCCGACGAGCCCTACAGCCCAGGGCCGGCGCTGGCCGCAGAGCCAACCCCGACCACGGGCCCAGCGCCCGCGCCCAGGGAGGGTCAGCCATGAGCCGTGAGACCTTCTTGCTCTCCGCCCTGGTGCTGGGCCTGATGCTGCTGGCCTCGGCCGTGGGCTTTGCACTCAAGCTGCGCGCGGGCTGGCAGCCGCATGCGGTGATCGATAACCTCAACGCCCGCATCAAGGCCTGGTGGGTCATGATCCTGGTGCTGGGCCTGGCATTTGCGCTGGGGCGCGTGGCCGTGGTGCTGCTGTTCCTGGGCATTTCGTTCTATGCGCTGCGCGAGTTCATCACGCTCACGCCCACGCGCCGCGCGGACTACTTTGCGCTTCTGGCGGCCTTCTACGTGGCCCTGCCACTGCAGTACTTCTTCATCCTCACGGGCTGGTACGGCATGATGGCCATTTTCCTGCCTGTGTACGGCTTTTTGCTGCTGCCGATCTTTGCCGCGCTCGGCGGCGACACCACGCGCTTTCTGGAGCGCGCCTCCAGCGTGCAATGGGGCGTGATGATCGCGATCTACTGCATCTCTGCCGTGCCTGCGCTGCTGCTCATCAGCATCCCCGGCTACGAAGGGCGCAACCTGCTGCTGATCGCCTGGCTGGTGCTGGTGGTGCAGGGCTCGGACATCCTGCAATACGTCTGCGGCAAGCTGCTGGGCCGGCGCAAGATCGCCCCGGCGCTGTCGCCATCCAAGACCGTGGAAGGCTTCGCAGGCGGCGTGCTGCTGGCCTCGCTGCTGGGCGCGGCCCTGCACTGGATCACGCCCTTTGGCCCGGTGCATGCGCTGCTGATGGCGCTGGTCGTCACCCTGCTGGGCTTTGCCGGCGGTCTGGTCATGTCGGCCATCAAGCGCGATCGCGGCGTCAAGGACTGGGGCCACATGATCGAAGGCCACGGCGGCATGCTCGATCGGCTGGATTCCATTTGCTTTGCGGCCCCGATTTTCTTCCACCTGGTGCGCTACATCTGGGGCGTGCCCGTTTGAGCCCGCGCCCCGTGCTGCCCACCCCGCCCGCCAGCCCCGCCGGCCGTTGCCCCCTGTGCGGCGCGCCCAATGGCTGCGCCATGATGGCGCCCCGGCACGGCGCCGCGCCTGCGGCCAGCCAGCCCTTTGATTGCTGGTGCCTGCACACCCACATCGCACCCGCTGCACTGGCCCGCGCCCAGCAGGCCCAGCCCCAGCAATGCCTGTGCCGCGCCTGCGCCACGGGCCATCAGTCACAAGCCATCAGCCACAAGGAGACCCCATGAGCCAGGACTACCAACCCGAGACCATGACCCGCGCCCAGGCCGAGCAACTGCCCGGTACGGTGTTGCTGGATTTCGGCGCCAACTGGTGCAGCATCTGCAACGCCGCGCGCCCCCATGTGGAGGCAGCGCTGGCCGATCACCCACAGGTGCGCCACATCCGCATCGAGGACGGCAAGGGCCGCCCGCTGGGGCGGGAGTTTGGCGTCAAGCTCTGGCCCTCGCTGTTCCTGCTGCGCGATGGGCATGTGCAGGCGCAGCTGGTGCGCCCTGAATCGACCGAAGCCGTGCGCGCCGCACTGGCTGCAGCGCTGCCCGGCTCGCCCGGCGCCTGAGATCAGGGCCTGCCGGGGTTTTCCCGCAGCTGCGACCACCCCCGTGTTCCTGCCAATTGCCAAGCGCTGCGCGGCACAGTACAAGCCTGTGTCGCCGCGCGGCGCGCCTGGCCTGCCATGTCGGCATGCGACAGAGGTTCGCGCCAACACTTCCATCATCAAGAAAGACCTGTACACCATCATGAGCGCCTACGACCAACACCTGGACCGCAACGCTGCCAACTTCTCTGCCATCACCCCGCTGGACTACATCCGCCGCAGCGCCGAGGTTTATCCCGGCCGACTGGCCGTGGTGCATGGCGAAATTCGCCGCAACTGGCGCGAGACCTATGCGCGCTGCCGCCAGCTCGCCAGCGCATTGCAGCAAGCAGGCATTGGCAAGAACGACACGGTGGCCGTGATCCTGCCCAATACCCCGCCGATGGTGGAGGCGCACTTTGGCGTGCCCATGGCCGGGGGCGTGCTCAACACGCTCAACACCCGACTGGATCCTGAAACCATCGCCTTCATGCTCGACCACGGCGAGGCCAAGGCGCTGATCGTCGATCCCGAGTTCGCCCAGCTGATCCACAAGGCCCTGCCGCTGCGCAAGAGCGAGCACCTCAAGACCATCATCACCGTGCAGGACGCGCTTTACGGCCCCGCGCCCGTGCAGCTCGACGGCGCGATCGACTATGAGGACTTCATCGCCCGTGGCGACCCCGAGTTCGACTGGCAGCGCCCGGCCGACGAGTGGGACGCCATCGCCCTGAACTACACCAGCGGCACCACCGGCGACCCCAAGGGCGTGGTCTATCACCACCGCGGCGCGGCGCTCAACGCGGTATCGGCCATCCTTGAATGGGACATGCCCAAGCACCCGGTCTATCTGTGGACGCTGCCCATGTTCCACTGCAACGGCTGGTGCTTCCCCTGGGCCGTGGCAGCGCGCGCGGGCGTGAACGTCTGCCTGCGCCGCGTCGATCCGGCCGCCATCTTCGATGCCATGCGCGAGCACGGCGTGACGCACTACTGCGGCGCGCCCATCGTGCACGGCATGCTGGTCAACGCCCCGGCCTCCATGAAGGCGGGCCTGCCCAGCGGTGTCAAGGCCATGGTCGCAGGCGCCGCGCCACCGGCCTCGATGATCGAAGGCATGGAAGAAATGGGCTTTGACCTCACCCACGTCTATGGCCTGACCGAGGTGTATGGCCCGGCCACCGTCTGCGCCAAACACGACGACTGGCAAACCCTGGACATCGGCGAACGCGCCCAGCTCAACGCGCGCCAGGGCGTGCGCTACCACCTGGAGCAGGACGCCTGCGTGCTCGACCCCGACACCATGCAGCCCGTGCCCTGGGACGGCGAAACCATGGGCGAGATCATGTTCCGCGGCAACATCGCCATGAAGGGCTATCTGAAAAATCCGCAGGCCACGCAAAAGGCCTTTGCCGGCGGCTGGTTCCACTCCGGCGACCTGGCCGTGCAGTACCCCGACGGCTACATCAAGATCAAGGATCGCAGCAAGGACATCATCATCTCCGGCGGCGAGAACATCTCCTCCATCGAGGTCGAGGACGCGCTCTACCGCCACCCTGCCGTGCTGGCCGCCGCCGTGGTCGCCAAGCCCGACCCGAAATGGGGCGAAACGCCCTGCGCCTTCGTCGAACTCAAGGAAGGCGCCACCACCACGGTGGAGGACATCGTGGCGCACTGCAAGAAGCACCTGGCGGGCTTCAAGGTGCCCAAGGCCGTGGTCTTTGGCCCGCTGCCCAAGACCAGCACCGGCAAGATCCAAAAGTTCGAGCTGCGCAAGCAGGTGGGCTCGGCCCAGGCCATCGACGTGTGAGCCCGCAGGCACACGCCGCATAATCGGGCCATGCCCGAGAAGAACGCCTCCATCCTGGTCATCGACGACGAGCCCGATCTGCGCCTGCTCTACGAGCTGACGCTGATGCGCGAGGGCTACCAGGTCGAGTCGGCCGAAACCGTCGCCCAGGCGCGCGAGAAGCTGCAGCGGCACTTCGACGTGGTGCTCACCGACATGCGCCTGCCCGATGGGCTGGGCATGGAGATCCTGCTGGAACTACAAGCGGCCGGCCGGCCCGAGCGCTGCATCGTCGTCACCGCCTACGGCTCGGCCGAGAACGCCGTGGAGGCGCTGCGCGCCGGCGCCTTCGACTATCTGGCCAAGCCGGTGGAGCTCAAACAGCTGCGCACTGTGGTGGCCTCGGCCGTGCAGGGGCTGCCGGGCAAGCCCTCCGCGCTGGAGGCAGTCGCCACGCACGCTGCGCAGCAAGCCCCTGAGCCCGAGCCAGAATGCGATGAGGCCGAGCCCGAGCAGACCGGCAGCCTCACACAGGCGGCAGACGCGCGCCCAGCCACACCGACAACGACTGCTGCATCCAGCCCCAGGAAGCGCAAAACCCCCGCCAAGCAGGAAGCCGACGATGACCCCGGCGCAGCCGCACTGGCCGACCTGGTGGGCCAATCGCCCATCATGCAAGCCGTCAAGGAGCGCATCGGCAAAGTCGCGCGCAGCATGGCGCCCGTGCACATCCATGGCGAATCGGGCACGGGCAAGGAGCTGGTGGCGCGCGCCCTGCACGCCAACAGCCAGCGCGCCGGCGGGCCGCTGGTGGCCGTCAACTGCGGAGCCATTCCGGAAAACCTGCTCGAGGCCGAGTTCTTCGGCGCCAAAAAAGGCTCCTACACCGGCGCCACGCACGACCGCGCTGGCTTCTTCCAGGCCGCCAAGGGCGGCACGCTGTTTCTCGACGAAATCGGCGACCTGCCACTGGCCATGCAGACCAAGCTGCTGCGCGCCATCCAGGAGCGCAGCGTGCGCCCGCTGGGCGCCACGCAAGAAGAAGTCGTGGATGTGCGCCTGGTCAGCGCCACGCACCGCGATCTGGCCCAGGAGGTCGAGCAGGGGCGTTTTCGCCAGGATTTGTACTACCGCCTCAACGTCATCGAAGTGCGCATCCCGCCGCTGCGCGAGCGCCGCGAAGACCTGCCCGCACTGGTCGAGGCGCTGCTGGCGCGCCTGGCGCGCGATTCGGGCTTCGAACACGTCGAAGCCTCGCCGGCCTTCATGGCCGCCGTATTGCGCCGCCCCTTCCCCGGCAATGTGCGCGAGCTGGAAAACCTGCTGCACCGCGCCATGGCCCTGAGCGAGGACGGCATCCTGCGCCCCGAATACATCGACGACGCCAGCAGCCTGACCCACGCCAGCGCTGCGCCGCTGCAGGCCGCACCTGATCACGCACCCAATCACACGCCAACGGGCACAGCGCCCCTGGCCGCCCCTGTGGCTGCGCCTGCAGCCATGCCCGCAGCCCCGGCTGTCGTGGCCCCTGTCGCCATCCCTGCCGTCGCGCCTGCGCCGCCAGTGGCCGAGCCGCCACCGCCGCCGCCCGCACCTGCGCCACCGCCTGCCAGCTTCCACTCCGGCGCAGCGCCCTGGATGCAATACCAGGCCCAGTTCGCCATGCCCAGTCTGGGCCTGCCCACAGGCAGTGGCGCTGCGCCCGCACCGGCGCCCAACGCCAGCCCCGCACCGGCAGCTCACACCAGTCAAACCAGCAGCGCCAGCGCGGGCGGCGCCACCGTCGAGCCTCTGCCCAGCGATTTGCAAGCCTGGCTGGATGAGCAGGAGCGCGCCGTACTCATCCGCGCCCTGCAGGCGGCGCGCTACAACCGCACCGCCGCCGCCGCCATGTTGGGGTTGAACCTGCGCCAGATCCGCTACCGCATCGAACGCCTGAACATCCCCACCGAGCCGGACGCGCGAGCCTGAAAACCTGCGCCGAGCGCTGCGGCGCGCGCTCCCCGGCGCTGGATGCAATACGCGCGCAGTGCGCACCGCCCCCGCGACCATCTCCGCCACGCCCCATGCCACAGCAGCCTCCCATCAACGACACCGCTCAAACCCAAGACTGGCAGGGTGGCCGCTACCTGCCTGCGCAATGGATCGCCTCGCCCAATTGCGATGCCCGCCCCGACGCCGCCCAGATCGACCTGATCGTGCTGCACTCCATCAGCCTGCCGCCGGGCGTGTTCGAAGGCCAGGCCGTGCAGCAGCTGTTCACCAACACCCTGGACTGGGATGCGCACCCCTACTTCCAGGGCATTCGCGGGCTGCGCGTTTCGGCGCACTTCTTCATCCGCCGCGATGGCCGCCTGATCCAGTTCGTCGATGCCGACGCACGCGCCTGGCATGCCGGCCAATCCTGCTACGACGGCCGCAACGCCCGCAACGACGACTCCATCGGCATCGAGCTCGAAGGCCTGGAAGGCGGCCTGTTCACCAGCCAGCAATACCAGGCGCTGGCGCCGCTGTGCCATGCCCTGCGCGCGCGCTACCCCATCGCCCACATCGCCGGCCACGAGCACATCGCCCCAGGGCGCAAGCGCGACCCCGGCCCCGGCTTTGACTGGGCCCGGCTGCAGCAACAACTGCAATGGCCGGCCGCCATGCTCCCCACATGACAAATCGGCCTGCCACCCAAGGGCGGCAGGCCGATTGACAAGGCCCCTGCGCACCGCAGGGGCAACGCAAGCGCTCAGCGCAAGCTGTGCAGCAGGTGCATGTGCTTGTGGTACTGGTCGATGATGTCGTTGATCACGCCGTCCTTGCTCCAGCCCATGATGTCGTAGTCCTGCCCGCCCTGGCCCAGGTGTACCTCGGCGCGGTAGTACTGCGGCGCATCGGCGTCGGCGGGGCTGGCATCGCCCTGCACGAAAGCCGGCTGCGCGTGGGCGGTGGCGACGACGCGGTAGGTGAAGTCGATCTCGCTGCCGTGGTTGGTGGTCAACAGCACCTGGCCGGGCGCGGGCTGGCTGACCTGCGCCTGCACGCCCAGGGCGCCCAGCTCCTCGGCCACTTCGCGGCAGGCCTCGGCCACCATGCCGTCCACGAAGCGATGCACGGCCTTCTGGTCGGGGAAGTCCATGATGACGTGCAGGCGCTCGCGCCAGGCGCCGCGCGCGCGCATCATGGGCGCGGCGGTGGGCGCGGCCAGTTGCTGCACCAGCTGCTTTTGCATGTCCACGCGCAGCGCCTTGAACAGGCCATACATGGCCACCATCAGCACGGTGACAAAGGGCAGGGCGCTGGCGATGGCCATGGTCTGCAGGGCGCCCAGGCCGCCGGCCAGCAGCAGCACGATGGCCACCACGCCCGAGCCAATGGCCCAGTACAGGCGGTAGCCCAGATGGTCGCTGGTCTTGCCGTGGGCGCACAGCATGTCCATCACCAGCGCGCCGGAGTCGGCCGAGGTGACGAAGAACACCACCACCATGAACAGCGCCACGTAGATGAACAGGCTGGAGAACGGCAGCCGCTCAAGAAAAGAGAACAGCGCCAGCGACACGTCTTGCGAGACGACTTGGCCCAGCTCGGCCATGCCCTGGTTGAGAATCATGTCGATGGCCGAGTTGCCAAAGAAGCTCATCCACATGAAGGTAAAGCCCGTGGGCACCAGCAGCACGCCGATGACGAACTCGCGGATGGTGCGCCCGCGCGAGACGCGCGCGATGAACAGGCCCACGAAGGGCGCCCAGCTCAGCCACCAGCCCCAGTAGAGGATGGTCCAGCCGCCGATCCAGTCGGTCTTCTGGTAGGCGAACAGGTTGAAGGTCATGTTCACGATGTTGGAGGCGTAGTAGCCCACGTTCTGCACCAGCGCCTGCAGCAGCAGCACGGTGGAGCTGGCCAGCAGCACGAACAGCAGCAGCAGCGCCGCCAGGCCGAGGTTGAGCTCCGAGAGCAGCTTCACGCCGCGATCCAGGCCCGTGGCCACCGATACCGTGGCCAGCGCGGTGATGGCCACGATCAGCACGATCTGCGTAGTCACCGACACCGGGATCGAGGGGAATACGTGGTTCAGCCCGGCATTGACCTGCAACACGCCATAGCCCAGCGAGGTGGCCACGCCAAACAGCGTGCCGACCACGGCGAACACATCCACTGCGTGGCCGATGGGGCCATTGATCTTGTCGCCGATCAGCGGGTAGAGGGCCGAGCGCAACGTCAAAGGTAGGTTGTGACGGTAGCTGAAGAAGGCCAGGATCAGCGCCACGATGGCGTAAATGGCCCAGGCGTGCACGCCCCAGTGGAAGAAGGTCAGGCGCATCGCCTCGCGCGCGGCCTGCACCGTGCCGCCCTCGCCCAGCGGCGGGGCGAGAAAGTGCATCACCGGCTCGGCCACGCCGAAGAACATCAGGCCAATGCCCATGCCAGCGGAAAACAGCATTGCGAACCACGAGGCATTGCTGTAATCGGGCTTGGCATGGTCTGGCCCCAGGCGGATGCTGCCGTAGCGTGAAACGCCCAGATAAATGACGGCCAGCAGGATGATGGCCACCGTCAACACGTAGTACCAGCTGCCATTGGCGACGATGGCCGCCTGCACCGCTTTGAAAGCCTGGTCGGCCGCCTGCGGCGCAATGGTGGCAAAGGCAATGATGGAGACGATGATGGCCGAAGCCGTGTAGAACACGGGCCGGTTGATGGCGCTGCCGCCGCTGGCGGCAACGGACTGGGCGGGGGAAGGCGAGGCGGGATGGCTCAAAAGTGCGTTCCTTTCCTGTGTGATGGGGTCTAAAGACAGGACTGCCATGGCGAGCGCGGCCTTGGCCGCTATGCACATGCGGCGGCGCAGACCAGAGGCCCAAGTTGGCAGATGGATGGATGCAGTGCAGACCTTCCCAAGAAGCATCTCAGGAAGTGCCCTGCATGAAAACCGCCAATGTGCGGCAACAGCCGGGCGCGAAGCCTGCCTGCAAGGCCCGGTGGGCCCTTAAGAAAAAGGTGTGCGGCAATGCACAACCGGCAAGCGCCATGAGGCGCGCCCTATCGCTCTATGGCACTGCCTGGCAACAGGCGCTGGCGGCACTGGCCGGGCCAGTGGGCGCCGCCAAGAAAAGGGCGGGCCAAGTGTACCCCGTCAACGCCAAGGTCGACACAAACGCTGGTTTCTCGCCCCAGCCCCTTTGCCTTCACCACCCCGCCAACGCCAGCTTGCCGATGGTTTGCCCGCTCTCCAGCAGGGCGTGGGCCTGGCGCAGGTTGGCTGCATTGATCGTGCCCAGGGTGTGCGTGCGGGTGGGGACGATGCGGCCCTGCTCGGCCAGGCGGGCCACCTGCCGCAAGATGTCGTGCTGGCGCGCCATGTCGGCCGTGCCCAGCAAGGGGCGGGTGAACATGAATTCCCAGTGCACGGACAGGCTCTTGCGCTTGAGCGGCACGATGTCCAGCACTTTCGGGTCGTCGATCAAGGCCATGCGCCCTTGCGGGGCCAGAAATTCCGCAATGTCGGGCAGGTAGCGCTCGGTCTGCGCCGTGCCCAAAACGAAGGCCGGCGCGCCCAGGCCCAGCGCCTGAAGCTGCGGCGCCAGTGGCTGGCTGTGGTCCAGCACGTGCTGCGCCCCCATCTGGCGCGCCCAGTCCGCGCTTTGCGGGCGCGAGGCCGTGGCAATGGCCGTCAGCGGGGTCAGCGCCCGCACCAGCTGCAGCGTGATGGAGCCCACGCCGCCCGCGCCGCCAATGACGACGATGGCCGGGGCCGCGCCAGCCACGGGCACATCGACGCGCAGACGGTCGAACAGAACCTCCCAGGCCGTCAGGGCGGTCAGCGGCAGGGCGGCCGCGTCCTCGTCGGACCAGTTCGCGGGGGCATGGGCGGCGATGCGCGCGTCCACGCTCTGCCACTGAGCATAGGTGCCCTGCCGGTCGATGCTGCCGGCGTAGAACACCCTATCGCCCGGCGCAAAGCCGGCCACGCGCGCGCCCACGCTGTGCACGCGGCCCACCGCGTCCCAGCCGGGCACGCGCCAGGTCCCGGGCGCGGGCCGGGCCGAGGCGCGCACCTTGGCGTCGGCCGGGTTGACGGCAATGGCCTGTACCTGCACCAGCAGGTCGTGCGCGCCGCACACAGGCATGGGCAGTTCAATGTCCTCCAGCGAGCGCGGGTCGGCTACGGGCAGGGGCTGGCTGAAGCCAATGGCTTTCATCATCACGGTGGATTCCTTTCAGACTGTTAAAACACACCGGCGATTCTTACTGCTACACCATAAGAAGAAAAGAACGCACATAAAACGCCTATAGTGTCGAAAAAGGAACTACTATGGCCCGCATCCCGCACGACACCTTCACCTGCGCCACCGGCTGCACGGTCGAGGCCACACTGGCCTTGATTGGCGGCAAATGGAAAGGCGTGATCCTCTACCGCCTGCTCACGCAGCAGGTGCTGCGCTTCAACGCATTGCGCCGCCTGCTGCCCCACATCACCCAGCGCATGCTGACCAACCAGCTGCGCGAGCTGGAGCGCGACGGCCTGGTGGCGCGCACGGTGTACGCCGAGGTGCCGCCCCGGGTCGAATACCGGCTCACTGAATACGGCCAAACGCTGGCCCCTGTCATCCACGCCCTGAAAGCGTGGGGCGATGCGCACGTGCGCCGCCCCTCAGCATGATGGCCTTCCAGAAAGGTCTGCACTCGGCGCGCTCAGCACACACGCCCCTCGCGCCCATCCCTCGCGCCCGTTTTTTCTGACAAGTCCTCTCCAACCGTGGCGTGAATAGCGGCCAAACCTCTGTTCAGGAAGCGCAAAAAAACCGGCCAGTGGCCGGTTCCGGTTGCTCGAAGTCGTGCAAGGCATTCAAGATCCTGCATTGTCGGCCGCATCGGGCGCGCTCGGGGGCAGCAGCTCTTCGATGCCATAGACATCGGCCAGCGACTGCAGGGTGGCCGACATGCCGGCCACGCCAGCAAATTGCATGCCTTGGGCGAGGATTTCGCGGCGCAACGCCAGCAGCGCGGCCAGGGCTGAGGAGTCAAACTGCCGCAGCGCCGAGGCATCGAGCAGCACGGCATGGCCAGCGCTGCGCGCTGCCTGCAGCTGCGGCTGGATGCTGCGCACCCACTGCGTCACCTCATCGCGGGTCAGGCGGGTGGGCAGTGGCACGATGGCGGGTTGGTCAGCGGGCTGCACAGTCATGGTTGGGGCAGGTTCAAGAGGTTTTGCGGTTGTGGTTGCGCAGCGACTTTATCAGGCCTTCAATGCCACCGGCGCTGATTTCCTGTTGGAATTGGCTGCGGTAGGAATCGACGATCCACGCGCCCATGACGTTGACGTTGTAAACCTTCCAGCCCATGCCCTGGCCAGGGGTCTTTTGCAGGCGGTAGTCGAGCTGGATGGGCTGCTCGCCACCGCGCACTTCAGAGCGCACCAGCACATCATTGGCATCGGCCTGGGCGCGCATGGGCAATACGACGACTTGCAGATCGCCAACCTGATCGAGCGAGCCGGCATAGGTGCGGATCAGCATGGCCTTGAATTCGGCAATGACTTGCTGGCGCTGCTCGGGCGAGGCACTGCGCCAGGCAGGGCCGACGGCGGCTGCGGTCATGCGCGGGAAGTTGATGTGCGGCATCACCACGCGGTCCACGGCTTCGGTGGCGGCGGCAATGTTGCCAGCCTGTACGCCACGATTGCTGCGGATTTCGCCCAGCACATCCTGGGTGACTTTTTCGATCATGGCATTGGGGGCCAAGTCCTGCGCCTGCACAGCCGCTGGCGCGGCGGCCAGCAGGGCAGCTGCGCCCAGCAGGGCTGCGCCCAAACGGCGGTAAATGGATTGCATCAGCATGGGGTCATTCCTTTCTCGGTTTCAAGCGCGCCCGGGCGCGCTCGGCTGCGGCCTGCCTGCTCACTGCGCGGCAGGGGCGGGGGTATCGCCGTAATCCTCCTCCGGGATGTAGCCATCGCTGGCCTCAGCGTCAATGCGACCATCACTGCCTGCGGCCTGACCACGGCGGCTGAAATAAAAGTCGCGCACCATCAGGTAAGGGTCCAGCGCGGCATCGCCCAGCGTATCGCTGGCGCGCAGCAGCCGCGCGCGCGTGTCCACAATGTCCAGCGCGCGCAATCCATAGCGGTGCGCAGCCGGTTTGAGCTGGGCAAGCGGATGGCCGTAGATGTCCACCGGCAGCGCTGCCGTATCGCGCACCGACGATGCGCCCAGCAGCGGCAGCACGACGTAAGGGCCGGTGGGCACGCCCCAATGGCCCAGCGTCAGGCCAAAGTCGCTCTTGTAGCGCTGCAGGCGCATTTCCGAGGCCACGTCCAGCAGGCCGCCCAGTCCAAAGGTGCTGTTGACGGCCACGCGGAAGAAGCTGCTCATGGCGGCCTCGCCCTTGAGCTGCAGGCCGTTGTTGACGAAGGACCAGGCATCGCCCAGGTTGCCGAAGAAATTGCCCACGCCGGTGCGCGCCGGACTGGGCACGATCTTCTGGTAGCCGGTGGCCACGGGGCGCAGCACAGCGCGATCCAGCCCTTCGTTGAACTGGTACATGCGGCGGTTAAAGCCCTCGAAGGGATCGCGCGGATCCTGCCCCACGCCATGCGGCCCAGTCGTGGCGCAGGCGGTCAGCAGCGCGGCGGCCAGGGCCAAGGTCAGCGGGTTTCGGGCGCGGGGTGGTGGGTATGGCATGGATTGAGGCCCCTCATGGGGATTTGAGTGGTCGGCATCACTGGCTGCCGCCTTGGCTGGCGGCCTGGCCGCTGCCAGTGCCGCCGGCAGGCTCGGCCGCCTTGGTGAACATGAAGGCCGAGATCAGGTTTTCCAGCACGATGGCCGACTGGGTGGCGGCAATGGTGTCGCCCTGGCGCAGGTATTCATCCTCGTAACCGGGCTCGATGCCGATGTACTGGTCGCCCAGCAGGCCGCTGGTGAGGATTTTGAGTGAGCTGTCGCGCGAGAATTTGTAACTTTCGTCCAATTCCAATACCACCTTGGCGCGGTAGAGCGTGTCGTCGTAGCCGATGGACAGCACCCGCCCAACGACCACGCCGCTGCTGCGCACGGCCGCGCGCGGCTTGAGTCCGCCGACGTTGTCGAAGTGCGCCTGCACCTGGTAGCTGCGGCTGTGCCAGTTGATGCTCAGCAAATTGGCCGCCTGTAACGCCAGGAACACCAAAGCCGCAAAGCCGGCCATGACGAACAGGCCGACCCAAACATCCACTTTCGATTTCTGCATAGCTGTTGTGCTTTCCTCTCAATGTGCCGCGCTAAGTGCAGCGACCCTTGTGTGCTCAATGGGCCGGCGTGAACATCACGGCCGTGAGCAAAAAGTTCAGTGCCAGCACCGCGCCAACCGAGGCCAGCACCACGGTGCGCGTGGTGGCGCGCGAGACGCCCTCGGGCGTTGGCCGCGCGACGTAACCTTGCAGCAGGGCCACGAAGGTCACGGCAATGCCGAACACCACGCTTTTGACCAGCCCCTGGCGCAGGTCGGTGAAGACGCCGACATTGCTTTGCATCTGCCCCCAGAACGCGCCTGCGTCCACGCCCAGCATCACCACGCCGATCAGCCAACTGCCCAGAATGCCCACCGCGTTGAAGATGGCCACCAGCAGCGGCATGACGATGACCCCTGCCCAAAAGCGCGGCACCAGAATGCGCTGCACGGGATCGACGGCCATCATCTCCATGGCGCTGAGCTGCTCGCCCGCGCGCATCAGGCCGATCTCCGCCGTCAGGGAAGTGCCCGCGCGCCCGGCAAACAGCAGCGCCGTGACCACGGGCCCCAACTCTCGGATCAGCGCCAGCGCCACCACCATGCCCAGGGTCTGGGCCGAGCCAAAGCTCTGCAGGATGTAGTACAGCTGCAGACTGAGCACGCTGCCGACGAACAGGCCTGAGACGGCGATGATGGTCAGCGAGCGGTTGCCCAGAAAAAACACCTGGTCGCGCACCAGCGAAAACCGCCGCAGCGACAACAAGCCCGGCAACCACAGGCGCACGAACAGGCGCGCCGCATAGCCCCAGTTGGCCAACAGCTGGCGCACGCGCGCACCCACCTCGGCCGGTTGCCACCAACGCTGCATCATGGCGGCCCTCCTGCTGCGCGTTCTGCACGCCCGCTCAATCGCGGCAAGCCAAAATCCTCTTCCAGCCCAGGGCCTGGGTAGTGGAACTGCACCGGCCCATCGAAAGCACCCTGCACGAATTGCCGCACCAGCGGATCATTGCTTTGACGAATTTGCGCCGGCGCACCCTGCTCGGCAATGGCGCCATTGGCCAAAATCACCACGTGATCGGCGATGGCGAAGGTCTCGTCCAGATCGTGCGAGACCAGGATGCTGGTCGTGCCCAGCGCATCGTTGAGGCGGCGGATCAGCCGCGCTGTCGCGCCCAGCGCAATCGGGTCCAGGCCGGCAAAGGGCTCGTCGTACATGATCAGCTCCGGGTCCAGCGCAATGGCCCGCGCCAGCGCCACGCGCCGCGCCATACCGCCGGAGATCTCGCTCGGGTACAGGTCTCGCGCGCCGCGCAGGCCCACGGCATGGAGCTTCATCAGCACCACGTCGCGCAGCACAGCCTCGGGCAGATGCGAGTGTTCGCGCAGCGGAAAGGCCACGTTCTCGAACACCGTCATGTCGGTAAACAGCGCACCGAACTGGAACAGCATGCCCATGCGCCGACGCAGCGCATAAAGCCCCTTGTGCGTTTGCGCGCCCACGTCCACGCCATCGAAGAACACGCTGCCCACAGGCGGCAGGTGCTGGCCGCTGATGAGCCGCAGCAGCGTGGTCTTGCCACCGCCGGAGGCTCCCATGATGGCCGTGACCTTGCCGCGCGGCACCTGCAGGCTCACGTCGCGCAAGATCGGGCGCTCGCCATAGCCGAAATGCAGATTGCGAATCTGCACCAGCGGCGCGGCGGCACCGGCTTGGTTGGGTCCGAATGTCATACAAGTCAAAAAAGCGCCTGGGTCTTGGGCATTGCAATGGCCTGCCAGGCCGCCCGAGAGCGGGCAAGCGGGCCATTCTAGCGAAGTGATTTCCCAGCCGCTTGGCCAGCATCAGTGCTGCCACGTGGATGCAAATGCCATCGCACGGACATTGTCCGCCCCTGGCCGACCCCGGCCCGCTACACTTGGCCCCTTGCTGCGAAGCAGTGCCCCAGCCTGGCACTGTGCGCCAGCGCGCCGCAGCCAAGCCCATCCATCCAAAGAGAGAGGGACCTGATCCATGAGCAAGACTTCACTTCGCATGATGCTGGCCGCCGCGCTGGCCCTGGGCGCCTTGGGCACCCTGCAGGCCCAGCCCCAGTGGCAATGGCTTGATGGCAGCGGCCGCAAGGTGTACAGCGATCGCCCGCCCCCGCCGGACGTGCCGCAAAACCGCATCCTCAAGGCGCCGCGCGACGCCGCCCCGGCCGCCCCCGCAGCGGCCGCGCCGGTCAGCACCGAGAACGGCGATAGCGCCCCCGCCCAGAGCAGCGCTGGCGAGGACGCCGAGCTCAAAGCCCGCGTTGACGCGCAAGCCAAGGCCCAGGCTGAAGCCCAGGCGCGCGAGCAGGCGGCGCAAGATGAGGAAAACGCCAAGATCAAGCAAGAGAACGAGCGCATCGCCCAGGAAAACGAGCGCATCCGGCGCGAAAACGCCGAAAAGCGCAAAGCCCAATGCGCCGCCGCCCAGGCCACGCTCAAGCGCCTGGAGCCTGGCCGCCGCGTCATGACCACCGACGCCAAGGGCAACGCCGGCTACATGGACGACGCCACGCGCGAGGCGCAGCGCCAGCGCGCCCAGGCCATCGTGCGCGAGAACTGCTGATGCGCCGCCCCCGCCAGGCCGCTGCGCGCGCCGCCACATCGGCATGACGGCCGCTGCCGATGCGGCCGCCCCGCCGCTGGCCCTGCGCCTGCCGCTGCAGGGCAGCCGCCTGATCGAAGCCAGCGCCGGCACGGGCAAGACCTGGACGATTGCCGCGCTGTACCTGCGGCTGGTGCTGGGCCACGGCGGCGCGGCCCACGACCCAAGCGCTGCGCCGCCCTTTGGCCCGCTGACGCCGCCGCACATCCTGGTGCTGACCTTCACCCGCGCCGCCACCCAGGAGCTCAGCGCCCGCATCCGCGAACGCCTGCACGAGGCCACGCGCTTTTTCCGCGGTCAGCTCGACCAGGCCGACGCACTGCTGCACGCACTGCGCGCGCACTACCCGCCCGGCGCGCAGCGCGAGCTGGCCGCCTGGCGGCTGGAGCTGGCCGCCCAGGGCATGGATGAGGCCGCCATCCACACCATCGACGCCTGGTGCCACAAAGTCCTGCAAGACCACGCCGCGCTCACCGGCCAGCTCGGCCAGGCTCAGCTGGGCAGCGACAGCGCCCAGCTGTGGGACGTGGCGGCGCTGGATTTCTGGCGCAACCACGTCTATCCGTTGCAGGGCGATGTGCTGCAGCGCGTGCAGGCCCTCTGGCCTGATGCCCAGCATTGGCTGGCACAAAGCCGCCGCCTGCAAAAAGCCCCCTTTCTGGAGCACGCCGCCGCTGACGCCGCACTGGCCGGCCAGGCTCTGGGCGACTGGCTGGCGCAGGCCCTGCAAGAGCAACAGGCGCTGCTGACGCAATGGGCCGCCGGCTGGGACGAAAAAGCCGATCAACTGCAAAACTGGCTGGATGCGCAAATCGCTGCGGGCAGCCCCCACAAAAGCCACTGGGATGGCCGCAAGCTGCAGGCGCGCTTTTACCAGCCCAGGCTGCAAGCGCTGCGCCAATGGGCGCGGCAGCAGCCACCGCCGCCGCACATCGCCGGCCTGAGCGACTCCGCCGCCGCCCGGCAGCGCCTGAGCCTCGAAGGCTTGCAGCAGGCGCGCCGCCCGCAGGCCCCGCCGCTGACGCCGCAAGAGCTGCCCGAGGAAATCGCGCAATTGCAGACCCTGCTACAACGCCTGGATCAATTGCCCAACCTGGGCCAGGCCGCGCAGGCCTTCGCACTGGCGGCCACACACCAGCGCTGGCAGCAGCTCAAGGCCCAGCAGGGCGTGATGGACTTCGACGACCTGCTGCTGCGCGTGCAACAGGCCCTGGCCGGCGCGCATGGCGCAGCGCTGCGCGCGCAGCTGCTGGCACAGTACCCGGCGGCCATGATCGATGAGTTCCAGGACACCTCGCCCGGCCAGTACCAGATCTTCAACACCCTCTACCAGCCCGAGCGCGACCTGGCCGAGCACGCCCTGCTGCTGATTGGCGACCCCAAGCAATCCATTTACGGCTTTCGCGGCGCCGACATCCACAGCTACCTGGCGGCCAAGCGCCAGACCCAGGGCCGCCACGACGCGCTGGACACCAACTTCCGCTCCAGCCAGGCGCTGGTGCAGGCCGTCAACCACGTCTTCAGCCAGGCCGAGCAGCGCCCCGGGCCGGGCGCATTTCGCTTTCGCGACCATGAGGCCCAGCCCAGCCCGCTGCCGTTCGAGCCTGTGCAGGCCCAAGGCCTGGGCCAGTGGCTGGGGCCGCAGCAAGCCGCTGGCGCGCAGGCGCTCACCGCGATGACGCTGTGCGTGCCCGAACAGGCCCAGCCCAAGGACGAGGCCTGGGAGCACTTCGCCCAACTCTGCGCCGAACAGATCGTCACCTGGCTGCAACGCGAGCAGCTGACGCTGTACGAGGCCGGCGCAGACGGCAGCCCCCGCGCCGTGCGCCGCCTGCAGCCCGGCGACATCGCCATCCTGGTGCACAACCAGAAGGACGCGGCGCTGCTGCAGCGCGCCCTGCGCCAGCGCCAGCTGCATGCGGTGTACCTCTCCGGGCGCGAGTCGGTCTATGCCAGCGCCGAAGCGCGCGACCTGCTGCTGTGGCTGCAGGCCGTGGCCCAGCCCGGCGACGTGGCCCGCGCGCGCGCCGCCTTTGCCACCGCTCTGCTGGGTTGGCCCCTGCCCAGCCTGCTGGCCGGGGCCGAGCAGGAAGCGTTGCTGGACGCGCAGCTGCAATTGCTGCAGCAGCTGCAGCACATCTGGCGCCGCCAGGGCGTGCTGCCCATGCTGCGCCACAGCATCCACCAATTGGGCCTGGCGCGCCAATGGCTGGCCGCCGAGGACGGCCGCGGCGAGCGCACCCTCACCAACGTGCTGCACCTGGCCGAGCTGCTGCAGCAGGCCAGTGTCGGCTGCGAAGCCGAGCACCAGCTCATCCGCCACTTCACGCAGCAAATCCAGCAGGCGCAGCAGGGCGCGAACAGCGCCATGCAGGCCGAAGAGCAAATCGTGCGGCTCGAAAGCGATGCCCAGCTGATCCAGATCGTCACCATCCACAAAAGCAAAGGGCTGGAATACCCGGTGGTCATGCTGCCCTTTGCCTCGCACGGCGAGCGCCCGCCCAGCGCATCCAGCGCCCGCACGCCCGCCGCGCCCAGCCCCACCGGGCAGGATGCGGGCGAAGAAGAGCGCCGCGAGGCGCTGCGCCTGCTGTACGTGGCGCTGACGCGGGCGCGCCACGCGCTGTGGCTGGGCGTGCCCATCTACCCCGGCGCGCGCGCCAAGGTCAACGCCTTGCACCGCAGCGCCCTGGGCTATCTGGTGCATGGCGACAGCGAGCTGGACGATGCGCAGTGGCTGCCGCAGCTGCGCGCTTGGGCCGAACCCTGCGCCGCCATCCAGGTGCAGGCCGCCGCCGCGCACGCAGCCAGCACGCGCTACCAGCCCGAGCAGCCCCTGCGGCATTGGCGCGCGCCGCAAGCCTACCCTGGCCACACCGACCAGCATTTCGCCATTGCCAGCTTCAGTGCGCTGGTGCGCGAACTACAACCGCCAGAGCCTGCCACCGCAGAGGAAAAAGCGCAGGCAGAAGCAGAAGCCAGGGTGGAGACAGCGCCACACGCCCTGGCCGATACCCTGACCCTGCTGACACCGCCGGCCGCCCTGGGCGCACAGGACGAATGGCCCGCCATACCGCCCAACCCTGCATGGGCCGCGCCAGCGCAGCCTGCCGCCCCAGCCTGGCATGCACTGCGCGGCAGCGCCCAGCTGGGCAACTGGATACACGAAGCACTGGAATGGCTGCAGGCCGAGGGCTTTCCCACACAACTGAATCCGGCCCAGGTCGCACGCCTGCAGCGTCAGGCCACTCTGGCGGGCATGCAGCAGCACTGGCCGGCGCTGCAGCAATGGCTCAACCGCCTGCTGGCCACGCCACTGCCGCTGCAGGCCACGGCCGCGCCGCGCCTGTGCGAGCTGGAGCACTGCCTGCCGGAAATGGAGTTCTGGCTGCCCGTGGCGCAGCAGCCGCAATTGGCCAGCGCCCAGGCCATCGACGCCATTTGCCGCGCCCACCTCTGGCCCGGGCTGGATCGCCCCGCGCTGCAGCCACGCCAATGGCACGGCATGCTGATGGGCGCGGCCGACTTGGTGCTGCAACACCGCCAACGCTTCTGGGTGCTGGACTACAAGAGCAACCGGCTCGGCCCCGGCCCGGCCAGCTACCACGCGGCCGCGCTGCGCGAAGCCATGTTGGCGCACCGCTACGACGTGCAAGCCCTGCTCTACGGCCATGCGCTGCACCGGCTGTTGCTGCAGCGCCTGCCCGGCTACGACAGCAACCAGCACCTGGGCGGCCTGCTGTACTGGTTTCTGCGCGGCGCCGACCACGCCGACGGCGGGCTGCTGCACCTGTCGCTGCCGGCTGCGGCGCTGGCCGAGATGGACGCGTTGTTGGCCGCGCCTGCATCGGCCTGAGTTGGTCTGGGCAAGCCACCCCAAAGGGCGGCCTGCCGCCTCCGACGGTAGCATGAAGTGATACGCGCAGGCCCTAAAAGCCCTGCGCCAGGATCACTCTGCGATAACCCCTCCATTGACGCACAGGCGGCACCCTGGGCACCGTGCCCGGCTCCGCCTGCCTGCCAATCAGCCCAAACACCAAACCAATGAGGGTCAACGCCATGCCACACCAGCCACTGCCACCGCAGCCCGACCTGCCCAGCGCCCCTGCCCACAACAACACCCACCCGGCAGCGCGACCCATGCAGGAGCGGCGCTTCACCACGCACGACGGGCTGTCGCTGTTTTACCGACACTGGCCGGCCGTGCTGCCTGCAGCGCCGGCAGCACAGGGCGATGCGGCCTATGGCGTGCAGGCGGCAGCGCCCACGCCCACCATCGTGCTGCTGCATCGCGGCCACGAGCATTCGGGGCGCATGGCGCACCTGGTCGAGGAGCTGGCGCTGCCGCAGTTCCAGTTCTTCGCCTGGGATGCGCGCGGCCACGGCCTGTCGGACGGCGAGCGCGGCGACAGCCCGGGCTTTGCCACCAATGTGCGCGACCTGCAAAGCTTTGCCCAACACCTGCAGCAGCAGCACGGCGTGGCCCCGCAGGACATGGCCCTGGTGGCGCAAAGCGTGGGCGCGGTGCTGGCCGCCACCTGGGTGCACGACTACGCGCCGCCGATCCGCGCCCAGGTGCTGGCCGCGCCGGCCTTCGACATCAAGCTGTACGTGCCCTTTGCTCGCCCCGCTCTGAAGCTGCTGCACAGGCTGCGCGGCAAGTTCTTCGTCAACAGCTACGTCAAGCCGCGCTTTCTGACGCACGACCGCGAGCGCGCGGCCAGCTACGCCAGCGATGCGCTGATCACCCGGCCCATTGCCGTGAACGTGCTGCTGGATTTGTACGACACGGCCGAGCGCATCGTCGCCGACGCCCAGGCCATCCGAGTGCCCACGCAATTGCTCGTCTCGGGCAGCGACTTTGTGGTGCGCACCGGCCCGCAGCAGCGCTTTTTCGAGCGCCTGGGCGCCAGCCTCAAAGAGCACATCGTGCTGCCGGGCTTCTACCACGACACCCTGGGCGAGCGCGACCGTGCCCATGCCGTGGCCCAGGCGCGGCGCTTCATCCTCGCCGCCTGGGACGCGCCCGCGCCGCCCAGCCTGCGCCAGGCCGACCGCGCCGGCCCCGGCTGCGCCCAGGCCCAGGCGCTGGCCGCGCCGCTGCCGCCAGGCTCGCTGGCGCAGCGCTACTGGCAGCTGCAGCGCGCTGCGCTGCGCTGGGGCAGCCGCTTCTCCAACGGGCTGAAGCTGGGCTTCGAGACCGGCTTCGACTCCGGCAGCACGCTGGACTACGTGTACCGCAACCGGGCCGACAGCCCCAGCGCGCTGGGCCGCCTCATGGATCGCAACTACCTGAACTCCATCGGCTGGCGCGGCATCCGCCAGCGCAAGCGCCACCTCGAAGAGCTGCTGCACCTGGCCATGCAGCGCCTGCACGAGGCCGGCCAGCCGCTGCGCATGGTGGACATCGCCGCAGGCCACGGCCGCTACATGCTCGAAGCCATTACCGAGCGCCCAGCCGGGATCCCGCTGCCCGAGCAGCTGCTGCTGCGCGACTACAGCGATATCAACGTGCGCGACGGCCAGGCCCTGATCGCCGCCAAGGGCCTGGCGGACGTGGCGCGCTTTGCCAAGGGCGACGCCTTCGACGAGCAAGACCTGGCCCAGCTGCAGCCGCGCCCCACGCTGGCCGTGGTCTCCGGCCTGTACGAGCTGTTTGACGACAACGCGCTGGTGGCGCGCTCGCTGGCCGGGCTGGCCCAGGCCGTGCCCCCGGGCGGCTACCTGATCTACACCGGCCAGCCCTGGCACCCGCAGCAGGAGCTCATCGCCCGGGCCCTGAGCAGTCACCGCGGCGGCCAGCCCTGGGTGATGCGCCTGCGCAGCCAGGCCGAGATGGACGAGCTGGTGGCCGCCGCCGGCTTTCGCAAGCTGACCCAGCGCATCGACCGCTGGGGCATCTTCAGCGTTTCGCTGGCGCAGCGCCTGGGCTGAAAGCCTGTTGCCGAGGATGCGCCATGGCCCACGCCACCGCCACCCCAAACGCCAGCACCATCCGGCCACCGCGCCCGCCCGGCCTTTGGCGGCAAGCGCTGTGGCGCCTGCTGGCGCTGGCCGTGTTGTTCTATACCAGCTATGGCCTGGCCAACTACGCGGCCGAACAGCGCGCCCTGGGCCACTGGGGCAGCCAGGGCGTGGGCAGCGTGGTGTTCGATTGGGAGCGCCACATCCCGCTGTGGCCCTGGACCATCGTGCCCTACTGGTCCATCAACCTGCTCTACGCGCTGTCGCTGTTCGTCTGCCGCTCGCGCCAAGAGCTGCTGACGCACTGGCGGCGGCTGCTGACAGTGCAGGCCGTGGCCATCGCCTGCTTTCTGCTGTGGCCGCTGCGCTTTGCCTGGCAGCGCCCCGCCATCGACGGCGTCTTCGGCCTGCTGTTCGATGCGCTGATGGGCTTTGACAAGCCCTTCAACCAGGCGCCCTCGTTGCACATCGCGCTGCTGGTGGTGCTCTGGCTGCTGTACGGGCGACACCTGCAAGCGCCTTGGGCTCGCTGGCTGCTGCACGGCTGGTTTGCGCTGATCGGTCTGTCGGTGCTGACCACCTGGCAGCACCACTTCATCGACCTGCCCACCGGCGCGCTGCTGGGCTTGTTGGCCGCCTGGCTCTGGCCCATGCCGCCAATGGCGCACACCGCCACCGGCCCGGCCCCGTCCGACGCCGCCCGACGCCGGCTGGCGCGGCGCTACCTGGGCGGGGCGCTGGCCTGCACGGCGCTGGCCGCGCTGCTGACCAGCCTGGGCCAGCCCGCCGCCCTGTGGCTGCTGTGGCCGGCCACGGCGCTGCTGCTGGTGGCCGGCCATTACGCCCGGTGGGGCAGTGCAGGTTTTCAGAAGCGCCCCGATGGCCGCCACAGCACAGCCAGCCGCTGGCTGCTGGCTCCTTACACGCTGGCGGCCTGGCTGAACCGCCACTGGTGGACGCGGCGCCACCCGCAGCCCAACGCCATCGCCCCAGGCCTGTGGCTGGGCCGCATGCCGGCGCGGCCTGGGCCCGAGCTGCCGCCGCAATGCGCCGCGCTGATCGACCTGTGCGCCGAGCTGCCTTGCCCGCGCGCCGTACACCGCCAGTTGGCGCATTACACGGCCCTGCCCTGGCTGGACTTGCTGATCCCCACGGCCGAGCAATGCCTGCAGGCCGCAGACGCCATTGAGGCGGCGCGCCGCCAAGCGCCCGGCCAGGCTGTGCTGGTGTGCTGCGCGCTGGGCTATTCGCGCAGCGCCATGGCCGTGGCTGCCTGGCTGCTGCGCTACGGCCACGCCGCCAGCCCGGCCGCGGCCGTCGCCCGATTGCAGGCGGCCCGCCCCCAGGCCGTGCTGCACGCCAGCCACCGCGCCGTGCTGGCGCAATTGGCCATCGAGTTGACCAACGAACCGGCCATCCACCCGCAACCCGGGGCCTGTGCACATGACTGAAGGGAAGCCCGCCATGCCTGGCCCGACGCCATGCCCGGTGTCATGCCCTCCAGCATCAGCCCCCAGCGCTGCGGCCGAGGCCAGCGCGCAACGCTACCAATGGGCCGTGCTGGCGGCCGTGCTGCGCCAAGGCCGACTGATCGATGGCTGCAGCAACGCCTTGGCTGGGCTGGCGCTGCTGGTGCTGGCGGCTCTGGCAACCACCGCTTGGCCCTGGCCCAGCCAGCTTGGTCTGTGGGCGGCGCTGGGCCTGGCCATCAGCCTGCTGGCCGCATTGGCACAAAAGCTCACCGCCGCGCGCACGGCCATCGACGCGCAGCTGCTAGGCTGGCTGGCCTGCCACGCCAGTGATGCGCAGCAGGCGGCCAGCCAGCTCGATGCGGCCCTGCAGGCCCTGGGGCTGCAGCCAGGCCGCAATGCAACGCCGCCGCGCCCCTGGCCGCAACGCCAACGCGCCTGCCTGCGGCTGCTGCGCCGGCAAGCCGGCTGGCTGCTGCTGCAGGCTGCAACCCTGGCCCTGGCCCTGGCGCTGCTGGTGCTGGTGCGCACTTGATGGCGGCAGGCCAATGAGCAGCCGCCGATACAATCGCGCCCCATGCAAGCGACACTGAAACTGCTGCTGTGGCTGAGCGCCGCAGTGGCTTTGCTCATGGCCGGATTTGTCTTTCGCGGCTGGCCCGGCTTCATGCTGGCGCTGGGCGCGGTGGTGTTCTTCGTGCTGCTGCACCTGAGCCGGGTGCTGCGCGTGCTGCGCGCGGCGGCCAGCTCGCCCAAGGGTTTTGTCTCCAGCGCCGTGATGCTCAACAGCCGCTTGCAGGCCGGCATGACGCTGCTGCAGGTCGTGCAGCACACCCGCGCGCTGGGCGAGCCGCAAGGCCCGCTGGGCCAGGCCGAGGAGGTCTACCGCTGGCAAGACCCGGGCGGAGCTTGGCTGGATTGCCGCTTTCGTGCGGGCCGTCTGGCGAGCTGGCAACTGAGCCGCCCCAGCGATGCCGCTGGGCACACTACGCCATGAACATGGCTGCAAGCGCACGGCGCCCCCAGAAAAAGTGCTGCGCAGGATGGGCTGCGCCCTGGCGGCGCGCCGATAATGGCGGGTTTTTGACGATGGCTGCGCCCGCACTGCCGCCCCGCTGGCGGATTTTGCCCTGCGCGCCCAGCCTTGCCCGCACCGCTTTTCGTTAGCCCCTCGCCTTGCCTGCCCCACCATGGACCGCGAGCTGCCACACTCCCATACCGCCCCCCTGGCCCTTGGCCGGGCACCCGCAGGTGCCCAGCGGCCCCGGCTGACCATCGCGGTACTGGCCTGCAATGAAGAGCGGCACATTGGCCAATGCCTGCAAAGTGCCGCCTTTGCCGACGAGGTGGTGGTGGTGGACGCTGGCAGCACCGACAGGACGGTGGAAATCGCCCGCAGCATGGGCGCGGCCGTGCATGTGCATGCGGACTGGCACGGCTTTGCCGTGCAGCGCAACCGCCTGCTGGACCACGCCAGCGGCGATTTCGTCTTCTTCCTCGATGCCGACGAGGTGATCTCGCCAGCCTTCCAGAAGGAGCTGCTGGCCATCGTCGCGCAGGACGACCGGCAGGCCGTCTGGTGCATCCGCTGGCAGTTGGTGGCATTCGGCCGGGTGCTGCCGCGCACCATGTCGCGCACCCGGGTCGTGCGCCTGTTCCCACGGCAATTGATCGAGCGCTTCGAGGGGGTGGTGCACGAGGAGGCCCTGCTGCGCACGCCCGCGCCGCGCAAGGACATCCAGGCCCTGCTGGTGCACTACACCAACCCCGACGTCAGCACCTCCATGTCCAAGGTGATGCAGTACGCCATGCTGGGCGCGGCCAAGCGCAAGACCCAGGGCAAGCGCGGCGGCGTGCTGCGCGGCCTGGCCGCAGCGCTGGTGGCCTTTGTGCGCTACTACCTGCTGCGCCTGGGCCTGCTGGGCGGCGGTGCGGGCTTCCTCTACTGCTTCTTCAAGGCGCTGGAGAGCTTTTTGCGCTATGCAGCGCTGCGCTACGACTACGAGCGCCTCAGTGACGATGTCCAGCGCCGCCACCATTGAAGCCAGTCCATGCGCGCCGCAGGGGCGCTGGGAGCGCGCCACCAGCGTGGCGGCTTTCCTGGTGCCAGCGCTGGCGCTGTGGCTGCCCTCGGGCTATTCCTGGGGGGCGCTGCTGCTGCTGCTGCTGGCGCTGGCCAATCTGCACCACTGGCCCAGAACGCTGCCACGCCTGAGCGCTGGCAGTTGGCTGCTGGCGGCCACCATCCTGGCCATGGGGCTGATGTGGGCCATCCAGGCCGATGCCCAGGCCGGCTCGGCGCGCTGGGACCGGTTCAGCAAATACGCCCTGGCCCTGCCCTGCCTGGGCTATGCGCTGGCCCACCCGCCCAGCGCCCAGGCGCTGGAAAAAGGCCTGCTGGCCGGCTGCCTGGGGGCCGGCGGCATCGCGCTGTGGCAGGTCTACGGCCTGGGCATGGCCAGGGCCGCCGGCCACACCAATGCCATCCAGTTTGGCAACCTGGCGCTGCTGCTGGCGGTGCTGGCCGGCATCGTGCTGGCCTGCCATTACCAACGGCTGCGGCCGGGCATGCGGCTGGGGCTGGTGCTGGCCATTGGCGCAGCATTCGGCGCTTCTGTGCTCTCGCTCACGCGCGGCGGTTGGCTGGCCCTGCTGCTGTTGCCGCTGTTGGCCTGGCCAGTGCTGCGCCTGCCTGGGCGCCAGCCAGCCCGCGCCAGCCGAACAGTTTGGCTGGCTCGTCCATGGGCGGCCCTGCTGCTGGTATTGCTGGTGCCGCTGGCCGTCAGCCTGCCACAGGTCGTGCAGCGCCTGCAGCTGATGGGCACGGAGGTGGCTGCCTATCAGGCCCAGGGCGATGCCAGTACATCCATCGGGCACCGCCTGGAGCACTGGCGCCTGGCCTGGCACATGGGCCAGCAAAAGCCCTGGCTGGGCTGGGGCGATGCCGGCTACAAGCAGGAAAAGCTGCGCTTGGCGCAGGCTGGCCAATTCGACATCAACACCACTTACTTCGACCACGCCCACAACGAGGTGCTGGATTTGTTCTCCAAGCGCGGGCTGCTGGGCGTGGCGTTGCTGCTGGCGTTCTACGGCGTGCCACTGGCCTTGTTCTGGCCCAGCCGCCGGCGCCAGGCAGCACTGCTGGCCGCAGCGCCGCCGCCATGGCAGCAGGCACAATGGTGGGCGCTGCGCCTGATGGGCTCGGCCATCGTCCTGATGTACATCGGCTTTGGCTGGACGCAGGTGTTCTTCGCGCACAACAGCGGCACCATGTTCTACCTGTTCATGCTCATACTGTGCTGGGCCGCGCTGTGCCGCTTGGAGCGGCGCGCATGATTCTGCGCTGGCCACCTCGTCTTCCTTTTCGCTGCTCTGCGTCACTGCCATGCACCACACCAAAGGCGCCCAGACCCTGACCCTGACCGGCCTGCGCTTTGATGCCAATCTGGGCATTCTGGCGCACGAACGCAATGCCCCACAGCCCATCCAGGTCGATGCAGAGCTGCATCAGGGCACGCAGCCGCTGCTGCCCGCTGACGACGACATCCACAGCGTGCTGGATTACCGCAAGGTGCGCCAGATCATCATCGACGAATGCACGGCCGAGCACGTCAACCTGCTGGAGACGCTGATCGGCAAGGTCTCGCACCGGCTGATGCAGCTGCCCGGCGTCATCGGCGTGCGCGTGCGCATCGCCAAGCTGGCCATCTTCGACGACTGCGAGGTGGCCATCCGCATGGAAACCGGCCAGTGGTAGCGCCCAGCGCGGGCGCTGACCGCCAGGCACCGGATGCAACCAATTGCAACAAGACCCCTTGGGGCGGCTGCATCCCATGTCCCGGCAGGGCGCGTGTGACGCGGCTTTGGCCTTTTCAACCCTTGCCAGCACAGGCCCTGCGCCCCGATGAGGCCGTGCAGGCCGCGCCCAGCCAGCATCTTGCAAAAAATCAACAAATCGCCAAAAAACACTAGATGTAGTGTTTTCTTTCGGGAGCAGCACTACATCTAGTGGCCGGGGTGTGGGCTATGGTAGCATCGCCCGGTTTGCATCGGCGGCCCAGCGGCACCACGCCACCGGCCCCGGCAAGGGCCACTGCAAAGGTCAGCGGCCATGCAATCACGAGGGAGGACACCCGCGCACGGCCCGGCATGGGGAAACCGCTGCCGAGACCCAGGGCCGCCCCTTCCGCACGCCATCATCGTCTGATCTCAAAGAAGGAGCCCCCCATGCAGGTCACGGTCTACAGCACGCCCTCATGCGTCCAGTGCACCGCCACCTACCGCGCCCTCGATCGTCAGGGCATTGCCTATGAAGTCGTCGACCTGTCCCAGGACAGCGAGGCCATGGCGATGGTGAAAAACCTGGGCTATACCCAGGCGCCAGTGGTGATCGCCAACGACATGCACTGGAGTGGCTTTCGCCCCGACAAGATCGCCAGTCTGACGGCCACGGCTTGAGAGAGCCTGTTCAAAATCTCGGCGCTGCTGCGCCAGCCTTGCGCCCCGGCCTGCACTCCTGGCCGCCATGACCGCATTGCCGTTGCTGCATGATCGTTTACTTCTCCAGCGTTTCAGAGAACACGCACCGCTTCGTCGAGAAGCTGGCATTGCCCGCGCAGCGCATTCCCTTGAAGGTGGCGCAGGCCGAGCAGTTCCAGGCCAGCGGACCCTATGTGCTGGTCGTGCCCACTTACGGCGGCGGCAGCCTCAAGGGGGCCGTACCCAAGCCCGTCATTGCGTTTTTGAACCAGCCTGAGAACCGCCGCCTGCTGCGCGGCGTGATCGCTGCAGGCAATACCAATTTCGGCACGGCCTACGGGCTGGCCGGGGCGGTGGTGGCGCAAAAATGCCAGGTGCCGCTGCTCTACAAGTTCGAGCTGCTGGGCACCAGCGACGATGTGCAGCGCGTGCGCCAGGGCATCAGTGCCTTTTTGCAGCAGGCGGCCCAGCCGTCTGAACCTGAGCCCGCGCCTGAACCAGCCTCGCACCCGTAGCCCAGCGGCCATGCGCTCTGAGGCCGCGCTGGGCGCATCACCCGCCGATCTTTTCTTTTTTGTTGATTCCTGTTTGACCCTCTTTCCCGCCGAGCCCGCCATGTCAGCCACCTCTACCGAGACCGCCTACGCCCCAGCCCCCAAGACACAGGCCTCCGCCGCCCAGCCGCCCCAGCCCAAGGTGCCGCTGCAGGCTACGCCAGTGCACAAGGCGCCGGCGGCCACCAAGGAAGAGCTGGAGCTGGACTACCACGCGCTCAACGCCATGCTCAACCTGTTCGGGCCCAATGGGGAAATCCAGTTGGACAAGGACCGGCTGGCCGCGCGGCAGTACTTCTTGCAGCACGTGAACCAGAACACGGTGTTTTTCCACAACCTGAAGGAAAAGCTCGATTACCTGGTGGAGAAAGGCTATTACGAGGGCCAGGTGCTGGCGCAGTACGACTTTGCCTTTTTGCAAAAGCTCTGGGATGCGGCCTATGCGCACAAATTCCGCTTCCCAACCTTTCTGGGCGCCTTCAAGTACTACACCAGCTACACGCTGAAAACCTTTGACGGCAAACGCTATCTGGAGCGCTACGAAGACCGCGTGTGCATGGTGGCGCTGACGCTGGCGCGCGGCGACGAGGCCATGGCCATGGAGCTGATGCACGAGATCATCAGCGGACGCTTTCAGCCGGCCACGCCGACCTTCCTCAACTGCGGCAAGCGCCAGCGCGGCGAGCTGGTCTCGTGCTTTTTGCTGCGCATCGAGGACAACATGGAGTCCATCGGCCGCTCCATCAACTCGGCGCTGCAACTGTCCAAGCGCGGCGGCGGCGTGGCCTTTTGCCTGAGCAACATCCGCGAGGCGGGCGCGCCCATCAAGCACATCGAGAACCAGTCCTCGGGTGTGATCCCGATCATGAAGCTGCTGGAAGACGCCTTTTCCTACGCCAACCAACTGGGCGCGCGCCAGGGCGCGGGGGCGGTGTACCTCAACGCCCACCACCCGGACATCCTGCGCTTTCTGGACACCAAGCGCGAGAACGCCGACGAGAAAATCCGCATCAAGACCTTGTCGCTGGGCGTGGTCATCCCCGACATCACCTTCGAGCTGGCCAAGAACAACGAGGACATGTATTTGTTCTCGCCCTACGACATCGAGCGCGTCTATGGCCAGCCCATGGCCGACATTTCCGTCACCGAGAAATACCGCGAGATGGTGGACGACCCGCGCATCCGCAAGAAGAAGATCAACGCGCGCGAGTTCTTCCAGACCCTGGCCGAGATCCAGTTCGAATCGGGCTACCCCTACATCATGTTCGAGGACACGGTCAACCGCGCCAACCCCATCAAGGGGCGCGTCAACATGAGCAACCTGTGCTCGGAGATCCTGCAGGTCAACGAGCCTTCGCACTACGTGGACGACCTGGGTTACGAGAGCATTGGCAAGGACATCTCCTGCAACCTGGGCAGCCTGAACATCGCCAAGACCATGGATTCGCCCGACTTCGCCAAGACGGTGGAGATGGCCATCCGCGCGCTGACGGCCGTCTCCGACATGAGCGACATCCGCTGCGTGCCCTCCATCGCCAAGGGCAATGACGACTCGCACGCCATCGGCCTGGGGCAGATGAACCTGCACGGCTACCTGGCGCGCGAAAAAATCTTCTACGGCAGTGAAGAAGGCATCGACTTCACCGACATCTACTTCTACACCATCACCTACCACGCGCTGCGCGCCTCCAACCAACTGGCCATCGAGACCGGCAAGACCTTCAAGGGCTTCAAGGACTCCAAGTACGCCAGCGGCGAGTATTTCGACAAATACATCTTCCAGAAGTGGGAGCCCAAGACCGCCCGCGTGCGCCAACTGTTCGAGCAGGCCGGCATCGCCATCCCCACGCAGGAGGACTGGAAAGCCCTCAAGGCCAGCATCCAACAGCACGGCATCTACAACCAGAACCTGCAGGCCATCCCGCCCACCGGCTCGATCTCCTACATCAACAACTCCACCAGCAGCATCCATCCCATCGTCGCCAAGATCGAGATCCGCAAGGAAGGCAAGGTCGGCCGCGTGTACTACCCCGCGCCCTACCTGGCGCAGGACAACCTGCAGTACTACCAGGATGCCTACGAAATCGGCCCGGAGAAAATCATCGACACCTACGCCGCCGCCACGCGCCACGTGGACCAGGGCCTGTCGCTGACGCTGTTCTTCCGCGACACCGCCACCACGCGCGATGTGAACAAGGCGCAGATCTACGCCTGGCGCAAGGGCATCAAGACCATTTACTACATCCGCCTGCGCCAGATGGCGCTGGAGGGCACGGAGGTCGAAGGCTGCGTCTCCTGCACGCTGTAAGAACCTGTTCACGCCCTAAGCGATTTGGGCTCTGAACATAAAAAAACGCCAGCGGCTGTACATGCCGCTGGCGCTTTTTGCATGGCGCCCTGGCCCGCACCGGGCCAGGGCGTGGGTCGATCACGAGCGGATCAGATGGTCAAAGGCGCTCAATGCGGCCTTGGCGCCATCCCCTGCGGCGATGACGATTTGCTTGTAGGGCACGGTGGTGCAATCGCCTGCGGCGAACACCCCAGGGATGCTGGTGCGGCCATGGGCGTCGACGACGATCTCACCCATGGGCGAGAGCTCCAGCGTACCCTTGAGCCAGTCGGTATTGGGCAGCAGCCCGATCTGCACGAAGATACCCTCCAGCGCCAGCGTGCTTTCGGCGCCTGTCTCGCGATTCTTGTACGCCAAAGCGTTGACCTTGCCGCCCTGGCCCTGCACCTGCGTGGTCTGGGCGTTGAGCAGCACCTCGACATTGGGCAGCGAGCGCAGCTTCTTCTGCAGCACGTCGTCGGCGCGCAGCTGAGGGGCGAACTCCAGCAAAGTGACGTGCTCGACAATGCCGGCCAGGTCGATGGCGGCCTCAACGCCAGAGTTGCCGCCGCCGATGACGGCAATGCGCTTGCCCTTGAACAGCGGGCCGTCGCAGTGCGGGCAGAAGGTCACGCCCTTGGTGCGGTACTCCTCCTCACCGGGCACGCCCATGGCGCGCCAGCGCGCGCCGGTGGAGAGGATGACGGTCTTGGCCTGCAAGCGCGCGCCGCTTTCGAACTGCACCTCGATCAACCCGCCCGGCGCGCTGGGCGGCACCAGCTTGCTGGCAGTTTGCAGGTTCATGATGTCCACGTCGTAGTCCTTGACGTGCGCCTCCAGCGCCGCCGCGAACTGCGGGCCTTCGGTCTTGCGCACGGAGATGTAGTTCTCGATGTCCATGGTGTCGAGCACCTGGCCACCAAAGCGCTGGGCCGCAATGCCGGTGCGGATGCCCTTGCGCGCGGCATACACGCCGGCGGCCGCGCCAGCGGGGCCGCCGCCGACGATGAGCACGTCAAACGGCTCCTTGCTGCTGATTTCCTGCGCGGCCTTTTCTGCGGCGCTGTCGTCAATGCGCGCCACGATTTCGGCCAACGCCATGCGCCCCTGGCCGAAGTGCTGGCCATTGAGGAACACCGTGGGCACGCCCATGATTTGCTTGTCTTCGATCTCCTGCTGGTAGAGCGCCCCGTCGATGGCCGTGTGCGTGATGTTGGGGTTGAGCACCGCCATCAGGTTCAGCGCCTGGATCACGTCCGGGCAGTTGTGGCAGGTGATCGAGTAATA
Organism: Vandammella animalimorsus; assembly: GCF_002285285.1. Taxonomy (GTDB): domain Bacteria; phylum Pseudomonadota; class Gammaproteobacteria; order Burkholderiales; family Burkholderiaceae_C; genus Lampropedia; species Lampropedia animalimorsus. The sequence continues at coordinate 52,880 of NZ_NSJF01000008.1, read as the reverse complement.
GGTCTCGAAGTGAAAGCGGCCGTTGATGTCGCGGATTTGCTGCTGCAGCTGCTCGGGCTCTTTCGAGGGGTGGCCGCCGACCTGCAGCAGCGCCAGCACCAGCGAGGTGAACTCATGCCCCAGCGGCACGCCGGCAAAGCGCAAGCCGCTGTCCACACCGGGGTTGGTGATCAGGAACGAAGGCACGCGCGCATCGCTGCCATCGGTGCGCAGGCTGATCTTGTCGCTTTGCTCGGCAATCTGCTCCAGCAGCGCGCGCATGTCGCGCCCACCCTGGCTGTCGTCGAGCGTGGCCACCAGCTCCACGGGCCGGGTCAGGCGCTCCAGATAGGCTTTCAACTGGGTTTTGAGTGCGTCGTCCAACATGGTTCATTTCCTCCTGATCAACGGTTCTTGTATGAGAAATTGGGCAAAAAAAAGCCCGAGCACCCGCACGAGGTCTCGGGGCTTGACGGTGGCCGGGCCTGGCCGATGGGGGCCAGGGCGCCGGCGCGCAGCGCGAGCAGGCGCTTAGATCTTGCCGACCAGATCCAGCGAAGGGGCCAGAGTCTTGTCGCCTTCCTTCCACTTGGCCGGGCAGACTTCGCCCGGGTGGGCGGCCACGTACTGGGCGGCCTTGATCTTGCGCAGCAGGTCTTCGGCGTCGCGGCCAATGCCTTCGGCGGTGATTTCCACCGCCTGGATCACGCCCTGCGGATCGACGATGAAGGTGGCACGGTCGGCCAAGCCCTGGCCTTCGCGCAGCACATCAAAGTTGTTGGCCAGTTGGAAGGTCTGGTCGCCCACCATGTAGTAGTTGATCTTGCCGATGGTGTCGGACGTATCGTGCCAGGCCTTGTGCGTGAAATGCGTGTCGGTCGAGACGGAGAACACTTCGACGCCGAGCTTTTGCAGCTCTTCGTACTTGTCGGCCACGTCACCCAGCTCAGTGGGGCAGACGAAAGTGAAGTCAGCGGGGTAGAAGAAAAACACTGCCCACTTGCCCAGCACGTCCTTCTCGGTGATGTCGACGAACTGGCCATTGCGGTAGGCGGTGGCCTTGAAAGGCTTGATGGGGGTGTTGACCTTTGCCATGGAAATACCTCTTACGTTTGCAGGTGAACAATGATGGGTCGAAGTGTACGGCCTGCAACGCAATAGATCAAATTGAGCAAATTCATTTCTTGGATAGAAAAAATAAATCAAACACCCTCCAAATCCGGCACAAACTCGATTGACTTCACATGTAAAGACAATAAAATCCATCACATGGAAAGAAAGTCGTCGGCCTACTACCAGCGCTTGCATCGCCAGCGCCTGCGCGAGAAAGGCTTGGTCAAGAAGGAGCTGTGGGTTCTGCCCGAATACGCGCAAGACCTGCTGGCATTGGAAAAACAGATGCGCCTGCCACGCGGCGCGCAGACAAGCATCAAGGAGGGCATCATGAACACGGCAACACCCTGGACCATCCACGCCTTGCACCAGTCCATGCTGGACAGCGACTGGGCCGCCAGCGGCAATGCCACGCTGGAGCTGCTCGAAGGCGCAGAGGCCAGCATCCTGATCACCATGCACGATTACGGCCAGCTGCCGCTGTTTCTGGCAGTTGCTGGCGGGCAGATCGTGATTGAGGCCTACCTGTGGCCAATCGAGCACATCGCAGATCGCGCTGCCTTCAACGAGCAGGTGCTGCGCGCTCAAAAGGTGTTCCCACTGGCCACGGTGGCCATCGAGCGCTTTGCCGACGGCCAAGATGGCTACATCGTCTTTGGCGCGCTCAGCGCCGCCGCCTCGCTGGCCAACGTGCTGTATGAAATCGAAACCCTGGCAGACAACGTCATCCAGATGACCGAGGCCTTCGAGCCGCTGCTGCGCCCGGCCGCGCAACAGGCTGCGGGTTGATGGCCCGCCCCTGTAACCCCTTTTCACTGAGCAAGGAGGAGACCACCATGTCGGTATGGAACAAACTCATCACAGCGCTGCGCGGCGGCGCCCATGAAGCCGGCCAGGCCCTGGTCGATGGCCAGGCGCTGCGCATTCTGGATCAGGAGATCCGCGACGCCGACGCCGACCTGCGCAAGAGCAAGGAGGCGCTGGCCGAGATCATCGCCAAGGAGAAGCTGGCGCGCGGCAAGCTGGAGCAAAGCGCCAAGAAAATCGCTGAATACGAGGGCTATGCCGTCAAGGCGCTCGATGGCAGCGACGAAGCCCTGGCCTTGGAGGTGGCGGGCAAGATCGCCTCGCTGGAGACCGTGCGCGACGAGGAGCAGGCCCAGGCCGAGCAATTCGCCCACAGCGCCAGCCAGCTGCGCCAGGCCATTGCCCAGGCCGAGGCGCACATCCGGCGGCTGAAGCAACAGGCCGACACCGTCAAGGCCACGGAAAACGTGCAGCGCGCCCAGGCCACCGTGGCCGAACGCTACAGCGGCGGGCAGTCGCGCGTGCAAACCGCGCTGGATTCGCTGGAGCGCATCAAGCAAAAACAGGCCGAGCGCGGCGCGCGGCTGCAGGCAGCCGCAGAGCTGGCCCAGGAAAACGCCGAAGACGCTCTCGATGCCCGCCTGCGTCAGGCTGGCATCAGCCCCGACGCGCACAGCGCCAGCAGCGTGCTGGCGCGGCTCAAGGCCCAGCGCGGCGGGCAGCCGGCGGCCAGCCCTGCCAGCCAAAACGATTGAACCAGGCCCTGTCGGGGGCCTTGCCCCCGGCCCTTAGCGCCCAAAGCGCGCGAAAATCCCAGCCTTGTGTCCGCGCCAGCGGCATGGCCGCGCGGTGCGCCCACCAGCCGTCCCACACAGCTCCCGCCCAAGAGGTTCGCATGCACAGCTTTTTGCAGATCGTCACTGGCTTTCCCACCGTGGTTTTCAGCGTTCTGCTGGCCGTGGTCGTGCTGTATTGGCTGGTCGTGGCCCTGGGCCTGCTGGAGACCGAAGTGCTCGACAGCCTGTTCTTCGACGCCGACGGGCTGGACGGCGCCGATGCCGGCGCGCTGGCCGGCCTGCTCTCGCGCCTGGGGCTGGGCGGCGTGCCGCTGACCGTCATCCTCAGCCTCATCGTGCTCTTTGGCTGGCTGGCCAGCTACTTTGCCGTTTTGATTGCGCTGCCGCTGCTGGGCCACCCTGCCGTGCATTTCGCGCTGGGCGCAGCGGTGTTTGCCGCCGCCAGCCTGGCCGCCATTGCGCTGACCAGCCTGGCGCTCAAGCCCGTGCGCGCCCTGCTGCGCAAGATCCCGCAGGAAGAACCCAAAACCTTGCTCGGCCGCGTGGGCGTGGTGCGCAGCGCCAGCGTCAATGCCCAAAGCGGTTATGCCGCCGTGGACGATGGCGGCGCGGGCCTGGTGCTGCAAATCCGCACCCATGGCGATGAGCTGCCGCGCGGCAGCCGCGTGGTGCTGATCGAGCCGCTGCCCGAGCAGCGCGCCTGGCGCGTCGTTTCCGAAGAAGAATTCAACACCGGTGCATCGCAATAAGCCACCCTGCGCCGCCCCCTTTCCTTTCACACACCACACACCCCTGGGAGAACACCGATGAACTTGGCCTGGATCATGCCCCTGCTGCTGGGCATTGGCGTCGTCGTCGTCATCGTCGTCGCCTTGCTGGCGATGTTCAAAGCCTTCTACGTCAAAGTGCCGCAGGGCACGGCGCTGATCATCAACGACATGAGCTCCACGCCCAAGGTCAAATTCACAGGCGGCCTGGTGTATCCGGTGATCCACAAGAAGGAGTTCATGAAGATCTCCCTCATCACGCTGGAGGTGGACCGCCGCGGCAAGGAAGGGCTGATCTGCAAGGACAACATGCGCGCCGACATCACCGTGGCCTTTTACCTGCGCGTCAATGAAACGCCCGAGGATGTGCTCAAGGTCGCCAAGTCCATCGGCGTCGATCGCGCCTCGGACAAAGCCGCCGTCAACGAGCTGTTCAACGCCAAGTTCTCCGAGGCGCTCAAGACCGTGGGCAAGCAAATCGAGTTCGTCAAACTGTTCGAGAACCGCCAGGAGTTCCGCGACCGCATCGTGCAAGTGATCGGCGAAGACCTCAATGGCTACGCGCTCGAAGACGTGGCCATCGACTACCTGGAGCAAACCCCCAAGGCCGCGCTGGACCCCCACAACATCCTGGACGCCGAAGGCATCCGCAAGATCACCGAGCTGACAGCGGCGCAAAACGTGGTGACCAACGAACTCGAGCGCAACGAGGAAATGGCCATCACCAAGAAGAACGTCGAAACCAAGGAGGCCCTGCTGGCGCTGGAGCGCCAACAGGCCGACGCCGAGGCGCGCCAAAAGCGCGAAATCGCCACCATCCAGGCGCGCGAAGAGGCCGAAACCCGCAAGGTGCAGGAAGAAGAGCGCCTCAAGGCCGAGCAGGCCCGCATCGCCACGCAGGAGCAAGTGGACATCCGCGAGGAAAACCGCCTGCGCGAAGTGGAAGTGGCCCAGCAAAACCGCCAGAGGGCCGTGGTCATCGAAGCGGAAAAAGTCACCCGCGCGCGCGATCTGGAAATCGTCTCGCGCGAGCGCGAAGTCGAGCTGCAACGCATCGAGAAGGAAAAAGCCCTGGAAGTGGAAAAAGCCCACATCGCCAACGTCGTGCGCGAGCGCGTGGCGGTGGAGAAAACCGTCGCCCAGGAAGAAGAGCGCATCAAGGAAGTGCGCCAGGTCTCCGAAGCCGACCGCCTCAAGCAAGTGGCCGTGCTGCAAGCCCAGGCCGAAGCCGAAGAGGCCCTGGTCAAGCAGGTGAAAAAAGCCGAGGCCGATGAGGCCGCCTCGCGCCACAAGGCCGTGGAAATCACCGTCGTCGCCCAGGCCGAGCTGGAAGCGGCCACGCAACAGGCCGAGGCCAAGAAGCGCCTGGCCGAAGGCGTGCAGGCCGAGCGCGCCGCCCCCGGCCTGGCCGATGCCCGCGTGCGCGAAGTGGCCGCCGCCGCGCTGGAAAAAGAAGGCCTGGCGCAAGCCAAGGTCACTGCCGAGCAGCTCATGGCCGAGGCCAAGGGCCTGGAAGAAAAAGGCCTGGCCGAAGCGCGCGTGATCGACGCCAGGGCCGATGCCGTCGAAAAGCAGGGCTTGGCCGAAGCCAAGGTGGAAGCCGAAAAGCTCATTGCCATCGCCAAGGGCGAGCAGGAGCAAGGCCTGGCGCGCGCCAAGGTCACCAGCGAAGTGGGCAATGCCGAGGCCGCTGTGCTGCTGGAAAAACTCATGGCCGAAGCCAAGGGCCTGGCCGAGAAATTCGCCACCCTGGGCCAACTGGGCGACACCGCCCGCGCGCACGAGGAGTTCCGCATGCAACTGGAAAAGAGCTTCGAGCAGGCCATTGCCGGCATCGAGGCCAGCAAGCACATCGCGCGCGAGCAGGCCGAGGTGCTGTCCTCGGCGCTGTCCAAGGCCAACATCGACATCGTTGGCGGCGAAGGCGCGTTCTTCGACAAATTCGCCAGCGGCCTGTCCATGGGCAAATTCCTCGAAGGCGCGGCGGGCAAAAGCCCCATCATCCACGACCTGCTGCAAAAGTTCACCGGCGGCGGCGCCCCCTCCGGCGACTTGCTCAAGGCCTTGACCCAGGCACAGCCGGCCACGCCCCCGGCCAGCCAGCCAGGCCGGGCCCCTGGCGCTGACGCCTGAAGGGAGCGGCCATGCCCAGCGAGCCCACACGCCGCCATACGCCACCGGGCGCGGCAGGCCAACGCCCAGAGCGCGCGCAAAGCGCCCCGCCCAAAGCCCGCACGGCACGCCCGCGCCCTGTGCAACGCCCAGCCCAGGCGCGCAGCCTGCCCATCTGGGCCGTGGTGCTCATCGCCGTGGCGACGGCGGCGCTGGCCGTGGCAGTCTATGACTTCACCATCGGCCGGCCCCAGCGCGACATCGCCCGCAACGTGGCGCGCGAGACCGCCGAGCACATGAAGCAAGAGCACCAGCAACGCCTGGAGCAGGCCGTGGCCCAGACCCGCCGCATGGAGCGCCTGCGCCAGGTGGTGGACTCTGCCGGTAGCGTGCGCGTGGCCATCGCCGAATACCTGGCCGTCAACGGCGAGCTGCCCACCGAGCTGCGCCAGCTGAGCATCGATACGGACTACACGCCCAGCAATCTGCTGGCCTCGGTGCAGCTGCGCCCCGGCGGCGTGATCGTGCTGCAGCCCATCGCCGGCATCGATCTGGACGGCCAGGTGCTGCTGATTCCGGACGCCGTGCCCGAGCAGGGCATGATCCGCGGCTGGGACTGCACTTCGGCCGACTTCGACTTCATCGCCACTGCCATCCCCAACTGCCGCTACGTCAAGGCGCGCTGAGCGCCCGAACCAGGCAGCGCGAAGGGCGCAGGCATGGCTTGCGCCTGCGCCGGGCCACCACTGAACCAATACCCGGAATCTGCGCATCCGCCGCAAGGAACACCAGGCATGACCACACAACAACAGCAGCCCCAGCAGGCCGCAGCAGCCAGCGCCGATCACGCCGTGGACCAGGCCGTCGCCAGCGGCGGCGCGTATGAGGTTTTGCGCAATCGCCTGGCCGAGCAGGGCGCCAGCTTGCAGGCGCTGGCGGCGGACTTGAACGCGCAGCGCCTGGCCGAGTTCGGCGCCAGCCAGATGGGCCTGCTGGGCCGCGTGCGGGTGCGCACCGAGCACAACTGCGTGGGGCGCGACATCGTGCAGCTGGGCGAGCTGATGGTGTTTGGCTACAACGTGTTCCTGGGCATCAAGCAGGAGACGCGCGTTGAGGATGTGTTCGCCGTCTATCGCCTGCACGAAGGCGCGGCGGGTTCTGCCGGCGATGGCAGCGAAGGCGGCGCGGGCTACGACGTGGTGCCGGTCGATGCGGCCCAGACCTTTCTGGGCCAGCAGAGCTTTGTGCAGGATTTCCGCGAGCTCTACACCTACTACAAGGGCGCGCGGCTGCTGCAATTGCGCGTCAAGGACGGCAAGCTGCTGGCGGCGTTTCAGATTGGCGAGCGGCTCTCGGACGTGCGGGTGTTCCGCTGGTCGGTCTCGCCCGATGGCCGCCAGGTGCAGTACATCGACAACCGCGGCGAGCGCGACATCGCCCTGCCCGCGCCCTACGATTTCGAATGGACGGCCGCAGGCCGCGCCGACGTGGTGCAGGGCCGCCACCCGCACATCAATGTGCTGGATACGGTATTCATCGACACGCTGGGCGGCGAGCTGACGGTCAAGATCGAGAACAACACCAACGATGGCCTGGGCATCTGGCGCGAGGCCGTGCAGGACGCCACCCAGTCGCTGGACGACGCCAGGCTGGAATACGCCCGCGTGGGCAGCCTGATCCTGCTGAAGGTGCTGCCCTACCGTGAAGAGCAGTGGCGTTATCTGGTCTACAACACGCTGACGCAGAAGGTGCAGCGCATTGATGCCATCGGCCTGGCCTGCATCCAGTTGCCCGAGGACCACGGCATCATCTTCCCCGGTGGCTACTACCTGCAAAACGGCGAGAGCCGCAGCTTCGGCCAGGACATGGGCGGCATGCGCTTCAAGCGCAGCTACCGCTCGCCCAACGGCGAGGACGTGCTCTACGTGTTCTACGAGCCCGAAGGCGGGCGCGTGGCGCTGTTCACCTACAACCTGATCGCGCGCGAGCTGCAAGCGCCGCTGATCGGCCACGGCTACGCGTTGCTGGAGGACGGGCGCATGGTGCTGTTCAGCTCCGAGTCCGACGAGCCCACGCGCATCCACCCGATGCAGATCTGGCGCACGCCATTCGCCACTGAGGAATACGCTGCGCGCCAGCCCGCGCGCCACACGCCGCTGGGGCGCATCGGCAATGCCGAGCTGGTGCGCGGCATCTCCGAGCTGTACAGCCTCACGCGCGAGATCGAGGCCGAGGAGATCTCCAGCGGCCGCTATGGGCGGCTGATCGACACCACGCGCCGCCTGTTCGAGCGCTACCACTGGATGGAGCAGGGGCTGGAGGGCGCACTGCCGAGGCTGCCCCGCGTGCTGCACGAGATCGTCGCCAGCGGCGAGGCGGTGCTGGACGAGTACGAAAAGGTCGAGAGCATCCGCAGCGACACGCAGCGCCAGATGAACGAGGCCGCCACGCGCCAGCGCAGCCTGCTGGGCGAGATCCGCCGCGGCGATTTGCGCCACACGCGCGATTACGTGCAGGCCTTGGCCAGCCTGGGCGCGCAGCGCGGGCGGTTGATGAGCGTGCGCGAGCTGCGCTACGTCGATGCCGCCGCCGTGGATGCCCTGCAGGCCGAGCTGGACGTCGCCCATGCCGAGACGGCCCAGCGCACGGCCGAGTTCCTCGCCAGCGACGAGGCCCTGGCCCCCTACACCGAAGGGCTCAAACAGCTGGACGAGCAAGTCGCCAAGGCCCAGACCACACCCCAGCTGCAAGAGCCGCTTACGGCCATGCAGGCCATGTCGGCCGAGCTGGACACGCTCTCCGAGCTGATGGCCGTGCTGCGCGTGGACGACCCCACGCAGCGCACCCGCATCGTGCAGGGCATCTCCGAGATTTACGCCGCGCTCAACCAAAGCCGCGCCCGCGCCGAGCAGAAAAAGCGCGGCATGGGCGCGGCCGAGCAGGTGGCGCAGTTCGGCGCGCAGTTCGCGCTGTTTGGCCAAAGCATCGCCAGCGCCCTGGCCCTGGCCACCGACCCGGAAAAATGCGATGAGCAACTGGCCCGCCTGCTGGTGCAGCTCGAAGAGCTGGAGAGCCAGTACGGCGAGCACGAGCAGTTCCTGACCGACATCATCGCCAAGCGCGAGGAGCTGCTGGAGACTTTCGAAGCCCACAAACAGGCCCTGCTGGACGATCGCCAACGCCGCGCCCAGGGCGTGTTCGACGCTGCGCTGCGCATTCTGGAAGGGCTGCCGCGCCGCACCGAGCGCATGGACGGGCAGGACGCGCTCAACGCCTTCTTCGCCGGCGATGCGCTGATCCTCAAGCTGCGCGAGCTGGCCGAGCGCCTGCGCGCGCTGCACGACCACGTCAAGGCCGACGACATCGAGGCGCGCCTCAAAGGCATCCGCGACCAGGCCCTGCGCGCGCTGCGCGACAAGAGCGATTTGTTCGAAGGCGACGGCAGCGTCATCCGCCTGGGCCGGCACCGCTTTTCCGTCAACACCCAGGCGCTGGATTTGACGCTGATGCCGCGCGGCGACACGCTGCATCTGCACCTGACGGGCACGGACTTCATGGAGCCGCTGCACGCGCCCGAGCTGGCCGCGCTGCGCCCGTTCTGGGACGTCTCGCTCGAATCCGAATCGCCCCAATTGAGCCGCGCTGAATACCTGGCCCTGCAAATGCTGCAAGCAGCGCGCCCAACAGGGGTGGGAGCAGTGGGCACCACAGGCACCGCCAGCCAGGGCGGCGAAGGCGGCAAGCCAGGCGAAGAAGCCAGCGCCGCCGCCCCCAGCCGCGACCAGCTCATGGCCTTGCTGCCCAAGCCCGAGGCGCTGGTGCGCGCCGTGCGCGAATTTGCCGCGCCGCGCTACCGCGAAGGCTATGAGCGCGGCATCCACGATCACGATGCCGCCCTCATCCTGCAAGCGCTGCTGCCGCTGCAGGAGCAGGCCGGCGTGCTGGCGCACGACGCCCGCGCCCGCGCCCTGGCCGTGCTGCTGTGGAGCAGCCTGAGTGCGGGCCTGGATGGCGGCGCGGAGCCGGGCTTCAAACTGGCCGCCCAAGCGCGCCATTGGCCCAGCCGCGCCCAGGGCGCCGCCGCCATGCAGCAACTGCTGGGCAGCGCCCAGGCGCGCACCGCGCTGGAGCAGGAAATGGCCCAGGCCCTGCTGGCCTTTGCGCGCAGCCAGCAGCTTGAAGCCGTGTTTGCGCCGGCCGACCTGGCCGCCCAAGCCAACTTGGGCGATCCGACCCAGCCCAGACCACAGCACAGCAATACCGCCCTGCAATCCCTGGCCGCCCAGGCCGCGACCTATCTGGCCGAGGAGCTGGCCGGCCCTGCCAGCGGCGGCGCAGCCCGGCTGCACTTCTCCAGCCAGGCGGCAGCCTTGCTGCACAGCCTGCAAGAGCGCCTGCAACCCCAGGGCCGCTGGGCCGAGCTGCACGCCACCCTGCACGATGCCGAGCAGCCGCTGGCCGTGCGCTTTGCCCTGGCCGTCCAGTGGCTGAACGCCATCGCCCAGGCCGAGGCCAGCGCATCGGCCCAGAACGCCCAGGCCGCGCTGGACTACGTGCCCGAAGCCGCCGCCCTGGCCCTGCTGCACGAGGGCACGGCGCACGAGGTGCTGCACGTGCCGCTGCGCACCACTGTCACCGGCCTGCTGGGCCAGCACCCGCGCATCCACGATGGCGCGCTGGAGCTGGGCGTGGACGACTTCGCGCGCCGCGCCCACTGGCACACCAACCACTTCGTGCCCGGCCTGCGCCGCTACCAGCAATTGCGCCAGGACATCCTCACCGAGCAGCGCGCGGCCATGCGGCTGGACGAGTTCAAGCCCCGGCCGCTGGCCAGCTTCGTGCGCAACAAGCTCATCAACGACGTGTACCTGAGCGTCATCGGCGACAACCTGGCCAAGCAAATGGGCACCGTGGGCGAGCACAAGCGCACCGACCTGATGGGCCTGCTGATGATGATCTCCCCACCCGGCTACGGCAAAACCACGCTGATGGAATACGTCGCCAGCCGCCTGGGGCTGATCTTCATGAAGATCAACGGCCCGGCGCTGGGCCATGAAGTGCGCAGCATCGACCCCGCCCAGGCGCCCGACGCCACCAGCCGCCAGGAGCTGGAAAAACTCAACCTCGCGCTGGAGATGGGCAACAACGTCATGCTCTACATCGACGACATCCAGCACACCCACCCGGAGTTTTTGCAGCGCTTTATCTCGCTGTCGGACGGCACGCGCCGCATCGAGGGCGTCTGGCGCGGGCGCACCAAGACCTACGACATGCGCGGCAAGAAGTTCTGCATCGTCATGGCCGGCAACCCCTACACCGAATCGGGCGAGGTCTTCAAGATCCCCGACATGCTCGCCAACCGCGCCGACGTCTACAACCTGGGCGACGTGCTCGGCGGCATGGAGGAGACCTTCAAGCTCAGCTACATCGAAAACAGCCTGACCAGCAACCCCACGCTGGCGCCGCTGGCCACGCGCGATCTCAAGGACCTGTACCTGCTCATCGGCAAGGCGCAGGGCCGGGAATTCTCCGCCGGCGACCTCAGCCACGACTACAGCGCCGCCGAGCTGCGCGAGATCGACGCCGTGCTCCAGCGCATGCTGGCTGTGCGCGAAATCGTCTACCGCGTCAACCAGCAATACATCGCCAGCGCCGCCCAGGCCGACGCCAACCGCACCGAGCCGCCCTTCAAGCTGCAAGGCTCCTACCGCAACATGAACAAGCTGGCCGAGAAAATCACCAGCGTCATGAACGAAGCCGAAATGCAGCAACTGCTGGACGACCACTACCTGGGCGAAGCGCAGCTGCTGACCACCGGCGCAGAGGAAAACCTGCTCAAGCTCGCCGAGCTGCGCAGCCACATGAGCCAAGCGCAGCAGGCGCGCTGGCGCGAAATCCAGCTCAACTACCAGCGCACGCAAGCCATGGGCGGCGCCGATGCCGACACCGGCGGGCAAATCGTCGCCCAGCTCATCGACCTGGTGCGCGCCACCCGTGCCCAGGCCGAAGCCAGCGCCAACCAGCCCGCCGCCCCCTGGGCCGAACTGCTGGCCAGCCTGCAACAACTGGCCGCCGCGCAGCCGCCTGCCGCACAGGCTGACGCCGCCAGCCCAAGCCAGGCAGAAAAAGACCTGGCCGAACAAACCAGCCGCCTGCTGGCCGCGCGCGAGCTGGGCCACCTGGTGGCCAGCGCCCTGCAACCCGTGCAAGACCACCTGGCCAACAGCCGCCGCCAGCAGCTGGGCCTGCACCGCGTCATGCTGCAAATCGCCGCCGCCATCCAGGAGCAGCTCGACATCCTCAACGCCAAAGCCGCGCCACGCGACAAGGAGCGCGTGCGCCACACCGAAGTGGTGGACAAGGCCTTCGACAAAATGGTGCGCACCGAACCGCCCAGCCCTGCGCCATGATGGCGTCGGGCCCATTGCCGCTTAGAGCGTGTTATGCAGCGGCCTTGAACGAGGTACTCAGGGCAGGTGTTGCCACCACTGCTCCAAGGCTTGCACGTCGGGCGGAAGCTGCATGCCCATACCACCGCAAAAAGCCTGCCACTCGGGCAAAAAACGCTGATCCACGGCCGTGAGTAATGGAATGCCAGCAGCAGCAGCGGCAGCAATTTCCTGACGCAAGCCGGAGCCTTCGATCTCAATCTTGCCAAAGCGGTTGGCCACGATCAGATCGGGCTGCTCATGCAGGGCGCGACGCAGCACGACGCTGGCTGCAGCCACCCCTGCTGCATCCAGACAGCAGGCTTGCGACCCCTTGCCCAGCACCTGAGAGATCAGATAACGCTGGCCACCTTGCACATCCACCAATTCCATGTGGCGCTGGCAAATGCTGCTGCCATCAGCAGCCGTGTCAGCCTGCACGACGCTGTCCTGAAGCAAGCCACGCACACGGACGCCACGAGCCTGCAAGCGTTGCACAAAGGCTTTGAGCACAGGCTCGGCAATGCCGTGCCCATCGTGCAACACCGCTGCCAAGAGGGCACTAGGTCTAGGTCGTTCAGGTTTTGCTGTCATTGAGAGCCTGTTCAAAGTTTCGGTGCAAGTGGGCACAAAGCAGTTTTTCGAGGCAAAAGCCGCAGATGCAAGGCGAAAACGCGGCAGCTGTGGAGTTTTGACCGAAAACACCGCCGCAAGACTAAATCTCAACAACCCCTAAACCTCAACAGGCCCTGGGCTCAGCCACGATCAGCATGACGCGCGCCGCGCTGCGCCCGGTGTTGCGAAAGCGGTGCGCCACGTCCGCGCGCAACGTGGCGGTGTCGCCCGGGCCCAGGCGAACGGCCTGGCCATCCAGCTCAATCTCCACCGTGCCTGAGACGACATGGAAGGTCTCGCGCGTGCCCGGGCCATGGGGTGCGAAGGTGCCGGTCTGCGCACCCACGGGCAGCGTGTAGGCCACCCATTCCACCCCCGGGGCCGGGCGCGCCAGCGCCTGGCGCTGCACGCCCGTGGCCGGATCAACGTAGCGCACCCCATCGGCCGCGCGGGTGATGTGCTGGCCAGCCGGCCCGCCCTGGCCCAGCAGCTCGGGCAGCTCGCGCCCCAGCGCCTGGGCGATGGCCAGGCCGTAGTTCAGGCTGGTGGCCAGGGCGCCGCGCTCGATGCGCGAGAGCGCGCTGCGCGAGATGCCGGTGGCCTCGGCCAGTTGCTCCAGGGTGATGCCAATCTCCGCGCGGCGCGCGCGCACGGCCGCGCCGAAGGCGGCGTCGTGTCGGCCAGGCCCTGGCTGGGGCTCCTGAGGCTCGTCGGGCAAGGGGGTCATCAGGGTATTTGCCATGTTTTTTAATTTCTTATCGGAAACTAAAATTGCAGATAAGGAATTTCAGGAGTGCATGTCATGTGGTCCCTGGCGGCATTGTTACCCGTTCTGGCGGTGCTGGGCGCCTTATTGCGCGGCTGGCCTTCATTGCGCGCAGCCCTGCTGGGGCTGGCTGTGGCGCTGGCCCTGGCGGCGACCCAGCCCCTGACTGGCGGCAGCCTGCCGGGCACGCCAGCGCTGACATCAGCAGCTTGGCATTGGCTGCCAGTGGTGCTGGAGGTGGCGGGCATCATCGGCGGCGGCCTGGCGCTGAGCCAGCTGCTGCAAGCCAGCGGCGCGCAGGCGGCACTGGCAGGCTGGCTGCGCCAGCGCGCCGGCCAGGGCGTGGGCGCGGCGCTGCTGGTGGTGCATGGGGCGACGCCATTTGCCGAATCGGTCACCGGCTTTGGCATTGGCGTGACGGTGGGTATTCCGCTGCTGCTGCACCTGGGCCTGGCGCCAGCGCGCGCGGCGCTGGTGGGCCTGCTGGGGCTGTGCGCCGTACCCTGGGGCTCGATGGGGCCGGGCACGCTGATTGCTGCACGCATGGCCGAGCTGCCTTTTCAGGCGCTGGGCGAGGCCTCGGCCTGGCTGAGCCTGCCACCCTTTCTGGTGGCGGGCTGGGGCGCGGCCTGGCTGGCCGGGCAACCGGGGCAGCGCGGTCGTGCGCTGGGGCTGGCCACGGCTTCGGCACTGGCGCTGTGGCTGGCTGTATGGGCCTGCAACCGGCTGGCCGGCACGGCGCCAGCGGGGGCGCTGGGGGCCTTGCTGGTGATGCTGCTGCACCTGATGCGCCAACGCGGCGCCTGGCCGCCGCTGCCGCAGGCAGCCTTGCTGGCTCTGCAGGCTTATGCGCTGCTGCTGGGTGGGCTGCTGCTGGCCGCACAGAGCCTGCGCGCCGCAGGGTTGGGCGGCAGCGCCTGGATGGCGCTGGCCTCGCCCGCGCTGTGGCTGTGGCTGGCCACGGCGCTGACGGCCTGGCGCGTGCAGCGCGGCAGCACGCCCCTTCCAGCACTGCAGTGGCGCGGCCTGCAGGCCCGCGTGCTGCACGGCTGGGCCCTGGTGGCTGCGGTGGCGGTGTGCTACATCCTGCTGGGGCTGGTGATGGCGCTTTCGGGCATGGCCGCCCGCCTGGCGCAGGCGTTGGCCGGGCTGGGCCACGGATATGCGCTGGCAGCGCCGTTCGTCGGTGCGCTGGGCGGCTTCGTCACCGGCTCCAATACCGGCGCCAATGCCATGCTGGCCGATACGCAGGCGCGCATCGCGCTGCAAATGGGCCTGCCGCTGCTGCCCTTCATGGCAGCGCACAACGTGAGCGCGGCACTGCTGCTCATGGCCTCCCCGGCGAAGGTGGAGATGGCCGTGCAACTGTGCCCGCCAGAGGCTGCCGGCCAGCGCGCCTGGGTGCAGCGCATGGTGCTGCTGGCGGCGCTGCCCTCGGTATCGGTGCTGGCACTGTTTTGCGTGGCGCTGCTGTGGTGGTGAGCTCTGCTGCCAAGGCCATGAAAAAGCCACGGCAGGGCCGTGGCTGTGGGGGCGGGAGAGCACGCGGGGCGCGGCAGAGGCGATCAAACCTGGCCGCGCACTCGCGCGCTGAACGCAGCGAGAGTGATCAGTAGCGGTAGTTGACGCTCAGGCGGAATTCGCGGCCTGGCTCGGGCAAGGCGTTGTTGCCCGAACGCTGGCTGTGGCTGCGGTAGAGCTTGTCGGCCACGTTGTGCACGGCGAAGTTGACGTGCAGCGTGTCCTTGCCCAGCGGCATCCAGGTGGCGTGCAGGTCGTGCACGCCGTAGCCGCTGCGCGAGACGGGCGTGCCACTGCCACGGGTGGCGTTGATGTAGCTGCCCTTTTGCGCATAGCGACCACGCCAGCCCAGCTCCAGGTTGAAGGGGCGGTAGTGGTAGCTCAGGCCGGTGGTCCACTGGCGGCCCATCGGGATGGCCGTGGCCACCGAATCGTAGGTCGCGCCGTTGAGCTTGGGCTTGCTGTGCGCCACGCCCAGGCGGGCCGTCAGATCGCGCCAGCGGTAGCTGCTGTTGAGCTCGTAGCCGCGGTTGGTCAGTTCGCCGTTGTTGCGCACCAGCCGGTATTCGCAAACCCGCTCCACACAGTTCATGCCGGCAAAGTTCTGCAGATCGCGGATCTTCTGCTGGAAATAGCTGCCGGAAACAGCCAGTCCGCCATCGACCCAGTCAAAACCAATTTCCGAGTTCTGCGAGCGCTCGGCCTTCAGATCGCGGTCGTAGCGCACAGGCGTGCTGGCCAGCAGGGCCTCGTAAAAACGCGGGCTGCGGCTGGCGCGGTTGTGGCTGATGTTGAAGGACAGGGTGTCGGTGGCATCCCAGATCAGGCCGACGCTGGGGTTGACGTTGCCATCCGAATGCTTGGCGCCCTCATTGGACTTGAGGCTGAAGCGGTCATAGCGCAGGCCAGTGGTCAGCGTGATGGGGTGCCAGCTCCAGATGCCTTCGACGTACAGGCCGGTGTCGGTTTTCTCCTGCTTGCCCAGCCCGGCAGCCTGCGAGCGCGTGGAGCCTGCCTGCTGCTGGCGCAGGTTCACACCGTACTTGATGCGGTGCGCGCCCAGGCGGCTGCTCAGGCGCAGGTTGCCGGCATTGGTGTCGATGTTCACCGTCGAGGCCGGCAGACGCTTGCCAGCGCCGCTTTCCTGCTCGGAGCGGATCATCGAGGCATTCAAGTCCAGTGTGTCGATGAAGCCCAGCCGGCTGCCGCGCAGCGCGGCCGTGGTGCTGTCCACCGTGCGGCGGCGGTGTGCAGGATCGTCGTTGGCGGTGTCGAAGAAAAACTCCTCGCGCAGATTGCGCAGACCCGACTCCTGCTCACGGCGGTGGCTCAGCGTCAGGCGCAGGTCGTCACTGAAATTCACCCCGGCCTTGGCCATGAAGCTGCGGCCATCGAGCGCGCTGTTGCCGATTTCACGGCCGCTGCCATCCTTGTAGTTTTGGTCATCGACGCGGTTGCCTACGAACAGGCCATCGAAATTGCCGCTGCGGCCATAGACGGAGAGCCCGCCATTGCGGCCCTTGTTGGTGTTGATACCGCCATTGACGCGAAAGCCCACGCCCTGACCATCGCGCAGCAGATCCAGCGCATCGACCGTGGTGGCCTCAATCTTGCCGCTGGTGGCGCCAATGCCCGAGCTGGCCGAGCCCGTACCCTTCTCGATACCGATGATCTTCACCAGTGCCGGATCCATCATGAAGCGGCCCTGGTGATGGAAGATCTGCGCATCGCTGGAGGCATCATCAACCACGTAGTCGATCTGGTCCTGCCCCATGCCACGGATCGTGACCCACTGCGACGCACCATTGCCACCACCGAACTGCACCGCCACTTGATCGGCCAAGACTTCTTTCAGGTCGGTATCCGTGCTGCGCTCCTGAGCACGCCAATCCTCTACAGGCTCAGCCGTGGGAGCCTGGCCTTGCACCTGCACGGCAGGCAATTCCGCATCTTTCTTCGATGTATCGGCCCGCTGCTGGGCATGGGCAAAACCCGCCAACAAAGCCATCTGCAAAATACTCAGACGAAACAAAGGGGTGCTTTTCAGCGCGGACATAAAACTCCTCAATGAGAAAAAAATCTGCGCCTGCCCAGCATTACGCAAAAGAGCATGCGCGTGGTGCAAAAAAACAACACGGTGCGCAACCATGCCTCCATCCCATGGCGCGGTTTGCCGCAAGCAACACGCCTGCCCGCCCGGCCCAGGCCGCAAAAACGGCGCGGTTAAAACCGCGCCGCGCATCCCGTGCTCAAGCCCCAGTCGGGGCACTGTTGCCGGCCTGTTCGCCAAAAGGCCCTGTCCCCTGCAAGCAACATGCCTGCGAGCGAAAGGACAAGGACCTCAAATAAGAATAGAAACGATTCGCTTCATTATAATGCCATCGATCGTGCACCAATCGCCGCGGGCCATATCCACGCCCTGGGCAAGGGCTCTCGTCCCTGCTCTGCTTCTCTGCCCTAGGCACAAGCGCGAGGCGCTCTGCCTGCGACTTTGCTGCGCCATGGCCAGGTTTTAATGCTGCACAAAACCTGGCCTTCAGCTGAAGAGGCAGCACACCTGAATGCTCATGCCCTTGCCTTGCTTAATTTGTGACAGATCAATGACAAGGCTGTAATCAATTCAATCTGCTCTTGATCCGCGCCTGACAAGGCAACATTAAAAAATAATTTATATTCAGGCACCCAAAGACAACGCCGTGCGAACGGCAAAGGCCTGCCGCCTGACAAGCCATTTAAACAACCTTCGTTTTTGCGATACAATCATTCAATAACTGATTAACCCCTCATTCTTAAACTTAGTGGAGATTCCTGATGTCTGAATTAACCGCACTCCTTCAACAGCGCGAAGAATTGGAGCAGCGCATTCAAAAAATTCGTGAGCAAGAGCGCACCCAAGCCATTGAACAGGTGCGCGCCATTGTGCAAAAAAATGATTTGAGTGTGGCGGATGTGTTCGGCAACAGCAAGGCTAACCGCCAGCCAGGAGCCGCCAAGAAAGTGGCCATCAAATACATGAACAAAGCCACGGGCGAAACCTGGACAGGCCGCGGCAAGCCGCCCCGCTGGATTCAAGGGCTGGATCGCGAACAATTCAAGGTTTGATGTTGCAGGGCCAAGTCTGCAAAATTTGACTGCCTTCACGGCCACCTTTGTAAGAGGTGGCCGTGTTGTTTTGGAGCTCTCGCAACCAGCACAAGGCAAACGCCTGCCATGCCCGCAGTTGCAGTCCGCTTTGACATGAGGCATGAGCGCCCCATGGCCCAACAGGCCCATCCCAGCTCATCTGGCGCTGTCGCATGGGCTGCAAGCCATGCATCGGCTGGCAAGGCGAGTGGCTCTAGAATCAGTGGCCAATCCTGGCCCACGCCTGCCCACCTGCCACGCAGCAGCACACAGCCGTCCACCAGGCCCATCGCCAAATGGCTTTTTGTCGATTCAAGGATTTTTATGTCACGCATTCCCGCTGTTTTGCAGAATCTGCGCCTGCCTGTCATTGGCTCGCCTTTGTTCATTATCAGCAACCCCAAGTTGGTGCTGGCCCAATGCAAGGCGGGCATCGTGGGCTCCATGCCGGCGCTCAATGCCCGGCCCGCTTCAGTGCTGGAAGATTGGCTCAAGGAGATTACCGAGGGCATCGCCGAGCACAATGCCAAAAACCCTGAGCGTCCGGCCGCGCCCTTTGCCATCAATCAGATCGTCCACAAAAGCAACAACCGGCTTGAGCAGGATATGGAGTTGCTGGTCAAGTACCGCGTGCCCATCGTGATTACCTCGCTGGGCGCGCGCCCTGAAATCAATGAAGCAGCGCACAGCTATGGCGGCATCGTGTTGCACGATGTGATCAACAACGCCTTTGCCAAAAAAGCCATTGAAAAAGGCGCCGATGGGCTGATCGCTGTGGCTGCCGGCGCTGGCGGTCATGCGGGCGTGAAAAGCCCATTTGCTCTGGTGCAGGAAATCCGCGAATGGTTTGACGGGCCCTTGGCCTTGTCGGGCGCAATGGCCACGGGCGATGCGATTTTGTCGGCCCAGGCCATGGGGGCGGACTTTGCCTATATGGGCTCGGCATTCATTGCCACCGATGAGGCCAACGCTTCACAGGAATATAAGCAGGCCATCGTCGACCACACGTCGGACGACATCGTGTATTCCAGCCTGTTCACTGGCGTGCATGGCAATTACCTGGCGCCCAGCATCCGCAATGCCGGGCTGGATCCAGACAATCTGCCCGAAGGCAATTTGAAGGACATGAGCTTTGCCACTACCAGCGACGGTCAGGCGCAGAAAACCAAGGCCTGGCGCGACATCTGGGGCTGCGGCCAGGGCATTGGCGCCATCAAGGCCGTGACCTCCACCGCCGCCCTGGTGGATCGGCTGGAGCGCGAGTACCAGGCTGCGCGCCAGCGCTTGCAGCTGGGCTGAGGCCGTGTCAGAGCCTGCGACCAGTACAATCCGCGCCCGAGCCCGGCCCTCCCCGTAGTTCAATGGATAGAACGAGCGCCTCCTAAGCGCTAGATACAGGTTCGATTCCTGTCGGGGGGACCAGCCCACGGCACGGGCAAACGCCCAAACCCGCCTCGCCCTTTCGCAGCCAGGCGGGTTTTTTTGCCCTGCGAAGGCCCCGGGCCAGTGGCCGCGCGAGAAAACCGCAAGGCCTGGCATGGCGGCCAACTTCAAGCACAATCGGGGCCTATGGCAATACAGTCCCCACTCTCTTTTCTGAGCAACATCGCCAGCAGCATTGGCAAAAGCATCACGCTGCCGGCCTGGCTGATCGAAGAAATGCAGCGCCGCATGGTGCTGCTGCTCAACCACGTGCTGCAGCAAGAGCCCCAGGCCCAGCAGCGTCTGGCCAAGCAACAGGGCAAAACCATCTACCTGAGCTGGCGCCAGTTCAACGGCCAGGTGCGCATCACGCCCGCAGGCCTGCTGGACCTGGACAGCACCCAGCAAAGCAGTGATCTGCTGGTTGAGGTGGCCGAGCCCTCCATCAGCCAGCTGACCCGCCACGCCGCCCAAGGCGAGCGCCCGCCGATCCGCATTGCCGGCGATGTAGCCCTGGCCAGCGAGCTGAACTGGGTCATCGACAACGTGCGCTGGGATGTGGAAGACGATTTGGCACGCCTGGTCGGCGATGTGCCAGCGCACAAGCTGGCGCAACTGGGCCGCATCGTGGCCGATGCGCTGCGCAAGTTCGCCCAGGGCGCATTGGCCACCTGGGACGGCTTGAGCAGCCGCACAGCCCCAGCACCGGCCGCCGGCCAAGGCCATGCCGCCGAATATCCGGTCGCCGTCGTGCGCACCGGGCCCGCCAACGATGCGCCAGCGCCGGCTGCGGCCGCGCCCAATTCACCCGACTCGCCCGCCGCGCCCACCCAGGCGCCGCAAGCCTGAGCGCCGACAGCACCGCCATGAGCAAATTGCTACGCGGTTGGGCCATCGTCTGGGTGGTATTGCGCTATGGCCTGGATGAAATGGTGCTCACCCAATTGCGCAGCAGCTGGGCGCAGACGCTGGTGCGCCTGCTCTCGCGCGGACGCAATCTGCAGGCGCCTCGCGGCCAACGGCTGCGCCTGGCGCTGGAGCAGCTTGGCCCGATCTTCGTCAAATTCGGCCAGGTGCTTTCCACGCGGCGTGACCTGATGCCGCCAGACATTGCCGACGAGCTGGCACGGCTGCAAGACCGCGTGCCGCCGTTTGACAGCGAGCTGGCCGTAGCCATCATCGAAAAAGCCTTCGGCCGCCCCATCGATGCCGTCTTCACCAGCTTCGAGCGCCAGCCAGTGGCCAGCGCCTCCATCGCGCAGGTGCATTTCGCCACCCTGGTGGACAAGCACGGCCAAAGCCATGACGTGGCCGTCAAAGTACTGCGCCCGGGCATGCTCAAGGTCATCGAGAAAGACCTGGCGCTGATGCACATGCTCGCCGGCTGGCTGGAAAAACTCTCCGCCGATGGCAAGCGCCTCAAGCCGCGCGAAGTCGTGGCCGAATTCGACACCTACCTGCACGACGAACTCGACCTGATGCGCGAAGCGGCCAACGCCGCCCAGCTGCGGCGCAACATGCAAGGGCTGGATCTGGTGCTGATCCCCGAAGTCTTCTGGGACTACTGCCACACCGACGTCATGGTCATGCAGCGCATGACGGGCGTGCCCATCAGCCAAACCGAAACCCTCAGGCAGCACGGCGTCAACCTGCCGCAACTGGCGCGCGATGGCGTGACCATCTTCTTCACCCAGGTGTTTCGCGACGGCTTCTTCCACGGCGACATGCACCCGGGCAACATCCAGGTCAGCCTGGATGCGCGCAGCTTCGGGCGCTACATCTCGCTGGACTTCGGCATCGTCGGCACACTGACCGACTTCGACAAGGAATACCTGGCGCAAAACTTCACCGCCTTCTTCCGCCGTGACTACAAGCGCATTGCCGAACTGCACGTCGAAAGCGGCTGGGTGCCGGCCAACACCCGCGTGGCCGAGCTTGAAGCAGCCATCCGCACCGTCTGCGAACCCTACTTCGACCGCCCACTCAAGGAAATCTCGCTGGGCGTAGTGCTGATGCGTCTGTTCCAGACCTCACGGCGCTTTCACGTCGAAATCCAGCCGCAGCTGGTGCTGCTGCAAAAAACCCTGCTCAACATCGAAGGCCTGGGCCGCCAACTCGACCCCGACCTCGACCTGTGGAGCACCGCCAAACCCTTTCTGGAAAAGTGGATGGTCGATCAGGTCGGCCCCAAGCGCCTATGGCAAGAACTGCGCAATGAAGCGCCGCGCTACGCGCAAATCCTCCCAGCCCTGCCGCGCCTGGTGCAGGACTTCCTGCAGCACAGCGTGCAACAACGCGACCAGGAACTGCGCCGCCTGATCGAAGAGCAAAAACGCACCAACCGCCTGCTGCAATCGCTGCTCTACGGCAGCCTGGGCTTCGCACTGGGCCTGTTGCTGCTGCAGGTTTATCTGCGTATCAGGCTCTGGGGCTAACCGCCACCGCCGCGCGCATCCGCGCCAGGGACGGGCTGCAAAGCACCTCCCGACACATGCAGCCGCACCGCTGGGCCATTTGGCACGGCCAGCCTTTGCAAGTCATACCGAAGGCGGGGGCTATACCCTCCCCGCCTTGGAGTTCGCTTGCGCCAGGCTGTGCGCAAGGCTTCCCAGACGCTTTGAAACCTCCTGGGCACAGGCCCGCACAGCATTGGCCTGTGTGCCATTCCAATGGGTATCAAATGCGCGCGTACGCCCCATCAAAGTCATGCCAAGCACAATGTTGCCAGAGTAGTCAAACACTGGCGCAGCAAACGAGCACACGCCAGGGGTCGGGTTGTTCACGGCGCGCGAGACGCCGTGCCTACGCACCTGCTTGAGCATTTCCTGCAGTTCGTCGGCATCAATGGGTTTGGCAATGTCCGGTCCAAGGCGTCGTTCATCTTCGAGCAGTGATTCCTCGATCAGCTTTGCCGGTAGATAGGCAGCAAACAAACGCCCTGTAGCCGTACCAGCCAAAGACATGACGGTGCCGGTGCGAATATTGGTGTGCAGTGGGTAGATCGCATCAAAGAGAAAAACCATGGTCGGCCCTTGATTGCCCCAAACGGACAGCCCGACGCTGTGACCAGTCTCCCGTGCCAGGGCCTGTGCGTAGGGCGTGGCCTCGCGCACGGGATTGAGCATGCGCAAAGTCACCAGGCCCAACTGCATGGCCATCGGACCGAGCCAGTAATAGCCGGTGGATGGCTCCTGCGTAACCAAGCCCAGCTTGGCAAAGCTCACGAGATAGGGGTGGGCCTTGCCAGGAGCCATGTCCGCCGCCTTGGCCAACTCCCTCAATGGCATCGGCCGCCCCTGGGCGCCAAGGGCCAGCAACAGCTGCCCACCGACCTCGATCGACTGAATGCCACGGCGCCCTTTTTCGGGCGTAAGCCCACTGCTTGCTGCATCGGCTGCAGGCATGCCTTTCTCCTAACGGTTGAATCCATCGCTTCCATGACGCCGCTGGCGCCTGGCACTACTGCCGCGCCAATATACAGCTCCCAGCAACGTTTTCTTTAGAGCGTGTTATGCACTTTGCGCTCTCGCGGGGGGGCGGAAAGTGCATAACACGCTCTAGCTGCCAACCTCCCGCCCCCAATGCTGCGATGCGCTGCTTTGACACCAGCTCTGCGTCTGCCAGCCACATCAAACAATATCAAGTGCATACATCAAGGGTAAACCATTAGTAAATAAAACATGGATTAGTATTAAGCTAATTTATACAACCAAACCAGGAATGACCGGCGATGGCAAGGGATGAAGCAATGAGCGAGCAGGAATCCATGTATGACGTTCTGGTGATAGGCACCGGCGCTTCCGGTATGTCAGCAGCCATCACGGCTGCTCACCAAGGCTTGAAGGTATTGGTCGTGGAGAAAGCCCCCGTCTATGGCGGCACGACGGCACGCTCGGGCGGCTGGCTGTGGATTCCTGGCACCGAACTGGCCAAGCAGCAAGGCATTCATGAGCCTGTGGATGCTGCGCGCAGCTATTTGCAACATGAAGCGAGGACGCACTTTGATGCCGACCGCGTGACCGCCTTCATCGAGAACGGGCCCCAGGCCATCGATTTTTTTACGAACAACACCTGCGTCCAGTTCGACATGCCGGCTGTGTTTCCAGACTATCACGCCGAAGCGCCGGGCGGTCAGCCAGGTGGGCGCTCTATGGTGACGCGCCCTTTCGACGCCAGAGAGCTTGGGCAACACGTCGCGCAACTGGCGCCCCCCGTGCCGGAGCTGACGGTGTTCGGCATGATGCTGGGATCCGGCAAGGAGCTCTGGCATTTCCTGCGCGCCTTCAAGTCATTGGAGTCCTTCTGGTATGTCGCCAAGCGCTTTGGCAAGCACTTCGCCGACGTGCTGCAGCACGGCAGGGGCATGACACTGACCAATGGCAATGCGCTGGCTGGCAGACTCTTCAAGGCCGGTCTGGATCTGGGCATCCCCGTTTGGCTCAACTGCCCAGCGCAAAAGCTCATCACCGATCAAGGTCGGGTCGTGGGCGCGACGGTGGTTCGCGAGGGCCAGCCCACAGACCTGCGCGTGCGCCGTGGGGTCGTGCTCGCCTGCGGCGGCTTTCCCCATGACATTGAGCGCCGCAAGCAATTGTTCCCGCATGCGCCCACCGGCCATGAGCATTTCACTCCATCACCAACGCCCAATACCGGCGATGGCTTGCGCCTTGGCGAATCCGTCGGCGGCTGGGTGGACCCAACCATCCCCAATGCCGCCGCCTGGTGCCCTACCTCAATCGTCAAGCGCAAGGATGGCACCGATGGGGTCATGCCGCACTTCATCGATCGCGCCAAGCCGGGGGTGATTGCCGTCACGGCCCAGGGCAGGCGCTTCACCAATGAGGCCCTGTCCTACCATGACTTCATCCAGGATTTGGTGAAGGCCTGCGCCGGCAGCCCTGCTGTGAACTGCTGGCTGGTGTGTGACCACGCGCATTTGCGTGAATACGGCATGGGCGCAGTGGCTCCATTTCCGCTGCCCATTGGCAAGCATTTGAAAAGCGGCTACCTCAAGCGGGGGGGCAGCCTGCAAGCGCTGGCGCAAGCCATCGGCGTCCCCCCGGATGCCTTGCAGGAGGAGGTCGAAGCGTTCAATCGCGATGCCATATCGGGCACTGACACCCGATTCGCCAAAGGCAGCACTGCCTACAACCGCTACCAGGGCGATGCGCTGGTCAAACCCAACCCTTGCATGGCGCCAATCCAGCATGGCCCGTTCTATGCCATCCAGGTCGTTGTCGGGGACATTGGCACTTTCGCCGGTCTGGCCACGGACCGGCATTGCCGGGTCTTGCAGAAAGACGGGCAGCCCGTGCCGGGGCTGTTCGCGGTCGGCAACGACGCCGCCAGCATCATGGGCGGAAATTACCCCGGCGCGGGCATCACGCTCGGCCCGGCCCTCACCTTTGGCTACATCGCCGGGCGGGCATTGGCCAACCAGGCCGCACTGCCCACGAGCGCTTGAACAGCGCATCCAAGGAGCGGCCCAATGGAAATCACCGCATGCATGGCTCCCAGAATCCTCGATGGGCGCATTGCTCTCGTCACCGGAGCGGGCCAAGGCAATGGCCAAGCCATCGCGCAGGGCCTGGCAAAAGCGGGGGCTCAGGTCATCGTGACGGATTTGGATGCCCAAAACGCGCAGACTGTTGCAGCGCAAATTCATGCTGCAGGCGCTCAGGCAGTGGCCCATAGGCTGGACGTGACTTCTCAAGACGAATGCCAAGCGCTGGCAGCGCAAGTGGGCGACATTGACATCCTGGTCAACAACGCCGGCATGCTCATTCGAGAAGGTCTGGACAGCCCACAGGCCGCATCGAACCTGCAGCGCACGCTCAATGTCAACGTGATGGGAAGTTTTTTCCCGACCCTGGCTTGGCTGGACGCGCTCAAACGCAGGCGGGGCGTAGTCATCAACGTAGCCTCCATCGCCTCTTGCGTCGGTATCCCCAATGTGGTGGGTTATTCGCCATCCAAGGGTGCCGTCAGACTGATGACCCAGGCCATGGCGGTGGAGCTGGCTCGGCATGGCGTACGGGTCAATGCAATTGCGCCCGGGGTGATCGACACCCCAATGACGGCCTACACGCGCGGCGCTCCCGAGCGCCTGGCCCCATTCATGCAGCGCACACCCATGGCCCGTGTCGGGCAACCGCAGGAGCTGGTGGGCCCGGTGGTGTTTCTCGCCTCGGACATGGCCAGTTATGTCACAGGCGTCACCTTGCCCGTGGACGGCGGATTCCTCGCCGCTTAGCGCATGGGATGCGCTCTCGACTCATGGGCCTGTTCACTTTGAATCACAACAGCCAACAAGGAGACAACAATGCGCATTTCTCAACTCTTCAAGCGAGCCTTGCTCACAGCCGGTTTGGTGGCCACGGCCATGGCCAGCGCACAAGACATCAAGCTGGGCTACAACGGGGATTTGTCAGCATCGCCCTCTGCCCAAAGCGGGCAGGCGGCGGTGCTGGGTATGGAAGCCGCCATCGCGGATCTCAACGCAGCAGGCGGCGTATTGGGAAGAAAGCTGGTGCTGATCACCCGTGACGACGCCTCGGCGCCTCCCAAGTCGATTCAGAATATGAGCGAATTGATCGACCGCGAGAAGGTGGCTGCCGTATTCGGCCCAACCAACTCCGGCAACGCCATGGCCTGGAAGCACATTGCCAATCAGAAAAAGATTCCCGTCATCGGCAACGTGGCATCCGGCACAGACATCACCAAACCCATGAGCGCCAATGCTGAGAACTACATGTTCCGCATTTCTATGGTGGACCGGGAACAAGTGGCAGCCCTGATGGCCTATGTGAAAAAGAATGCGCAGCAATCCAAGCGCATCGGCTTGATGGCAGAGACGACGGGCTATGGGCAAGGCGGGCTCAAGGATCTGGAGGAGATTGCCAAGCTGCAAGGCATCAGCGTTGCTGCGACTGAGCGTTTTGGCGTGGGCGATACGGACATGACTTCCCAGCTGAACAAAATGAAGTCAGCCGGCGTGGACACGGTGGTGGTCTGGGCACAGGGCACGCCAATCGCGCAATTGGTACGCAGCATGGAAAAGATCGACTACTTCCCGCTGGTACTCACCTCCTGGGCGGCCGACAACATCACTTTCTATGACGCCGCAGGCAAGAACCTGGCAGAAAAACCCATCTTCATGCGAACGGTGGCCGATGCCTACACCCCTGCGCAGCAGGCCCTCTTCGAGCGCATTTCAGCCAAACTCAAGGCGCCCGGCTCCTTCTCCTTCGCCCTGCATGGCTACGACTCCGTGATGCTGTATGCCGCCGCAGTCCGGCAGGCTGATAGCACCGATGGCAAGGCCGTGCGCCAAGCGCTGGAGGATTTGCAAGCGCCCGTGCAGGGCCTGCTCAAGACCTACGAAAAGCCTTTCAGCGCCACAAATCACGAAGCCTTGAAGGCCGAGGATTTCGTCTGGATTCGCTGGAAGGACGGCAAGCTCGCGCCCTACTCGGATTCGGTCATTGAAGCGCTGAGCAGCGCTGACTTCAAGAAATAAGCACCCACAAAGATGCTCTACGCCACCGGGTTGTAACCGTGCCACCCGGGGCCCTCGCTCTGGAGTCAACCATGACAGAAGCGGTCTTGCAATCCATTCTCAGCGGCCTGGCCGTGGGCGGCGCCTACGCCCTGGTCGCCCTGGGCTTCAGCATCACGTTTACAACCACCAAGACCTTGAACTTCGCGCATGGGGAGTTCGTCTCGGCAGGGGCATTCATCAGCATGAGCGCCTTGTTCTTGCTGCTGGGCATGCCCGTGACCTCAACCACCTTCGGCCAGACGCAGCCTGGCACAGGGGCCCAGCTATTGGCCTTGGCAGCCGCACTGGGTGTCATGGGTGCTCTTGGCTGGCTGCTGTACATCGTGGGCGTGCGCCCCTTTGCGGGTCGCCCCGGCATGGCCTGGGTCATGAGCACCCTGGGCTTTGGCGTCATTTTGCAAAGCATCGGCCTGGCCATCTGGGGCCCCAAGCCTGTGGTCGTGCCCAGCCCCTTAGGTGATTCGGTCATCCGCGTGCTGGGAATTGGCGTGCGCCCGCAAGAGCTGCTGACGCTGGGTGTGGCCGTAGTCATCACGCTGGGGTTGGACTGGGTGATGAACCACACCATGGCCGGCAAGGCCATGCGCGCAGTGGCCGCCAATGGCCAAGTGGCCAGCCTCATGGGCATCAACACCAACGCGATGATGGCCGGCGCGTTCGTGATGAGCTCTGCACTGGCGGGCCTGTCGGGCTTTCTGCTGGCGCCGATCGCCCAGGCATCGCTGTTCCTGGGCCTGGCCGTAGGGCTCAAAGGCTTTTCAGGCGCGATCATCGGAGGGCTGAACAACCCCCGCGGCTGCGTCATCGGCGGCTTTGCGCTGGGCGTGCTGGAGTCACTCGTGAACCTCTGGTCTGCACAGTGGCGAGAAGTGGCCGTGTTCGCTCTCGTGATCCTGGTGCTCGCGCTGCGTCCGACCGGGCTGTTTGGCAAAGCGATGGTGGAGAAAGTATGAAGCGCTATCGACACTTGGTGGGCACGGCCCTGGTGGCTGCCGCACTGGCCGGCCTCATCGCTTTGCTGCAAAACGACTATTACCTGCGCATCATCTTCATGATGTGCGTCTATTACCTCTGCGCTGCCGGCATGAATGTGCTGGTGGGCTACGCAGGGCAGAAGTCCCTGGGACAGGCCGGGCTGTTTGCTGCAGGCGCATACGCGGCGGCGCTGCTCACCACGCGCACGGACATCAACCCATGGTTTGCATTGGTTCTTGCCGCAGGCGTATCCGCCGCTTGCGGCGTGCTCATTGCCCTGCCTTCGCTGCGCGTGAAAGGCCCATACCTTGCCATGGTGACGCTGGCATTTGGCATCGTGGTGGAAAAGCTGGTGAGCGAATGGACCGAAGTGTTCGGCGGCGCACAAGGGATTTATGGCATCAGGCCCTTGACCTGGAATGCACAGCCGCTGACCTCGCAGCAATGGGTTTGGCTGGGCATTGGCCTGTGCGCACTGACACATTGGCTGCTGCGCAATGTGCTGCAGGGGCGCTTTGGCCGGGCCCTGCAATCGCTGCAGGCCGATGAGATCGCCGCTGCATCGGTCGGTGTGCGGGTCTATCGCGCCAAAGTCATGGCCTTTGTCATTGCGGCCGTGACCTGTGGCATCGCAGGGGCTCTGGTGGCCCAGCAAAACCAGTACATCAACTCGGACTTCATCACATTCCATCTGTCGATCTTCATTTTGCTGCTGGTGCTCTTTGGTGGCCCCGGGTCGCAATATGGCCCATTGATCGGTGCCGTGGTGCTGACATTGGTCGATGCCATGCTGGCGCGCTGGCCATCGGTGCAGCATTTGCTCTACGGCGTTTTGCTGCTGTTTGCGCTCTACGTGATGCCAGGCGGCGTGGCGGGCCTGTTCTCCAGGTGGCTTGCCCCCAAGCCCGACGCACCTGCTGTCAACCAAGAAGGCGACACCTCGCCCTTGCAATCTGACACGGACCACGACAGCGCATTGCTGGTTGCGCAGGGCGTGACCAAAAGTTTTGGCGGCGTCAAGCCCGCGCAGGACGTGTCCTTTGAGCTGCAGCGCGGGCACATCCACGCCTTGATCGGCCCCAATGGCGCTGGCAAGAGCACCATGATCAACATGCTCACCGGCCTGCTCAAGCCCTGTGCAGGTTCGATCCGCTTTCTCGGGCAGGAGATCTCCGAGCACCCGGTACATGCCATTTGCCGCATGGGCATGGGCCGCACCTTCCAGAACCTGCGGCTGTTTGGCGACTTATCGGTTCTGGACAATGTGATGCTGGGGCACCACTGCCGCATGGGCAACGGTTTTTTTGCCTCGCTGCTGGCCTTGCCCAGCGCCATCCGGCAGGAAGCCGCCACGCAAGCCTTGGCCCTGCAGCTGCTGGATCTGGTGGGCCTGCTGCATTGGGCCCACCATCGGGCGGCCAGCCTGCCCTACGGCCTGCAGCGCCGCGTTGAATTGGCCAGGGCCCTGGCCACGCAGCCGCAGCTTCTCTTGCTCGATGAGCCCGCTGCCGGCTTGAACCCTCAGGAGACAGCGGAGTTGGGCGAGCTGCTGGTGCGCATTGGCCAGCATGGCGTAACCATTCTGATGGTCGAGCACCACATGGACCTGGTCATGTCGATCTCCGACCATGTGATCGTGCTGGACTACGGCGTCAAGATCGCACAAGGGCAGCCTGCACAAGTACAGGCCGACCCCCGTGTCATTGAGGCCTATCTCGGTATCGATGAGCCGGGGCCCAGCCCCACCGTGGCATGAGCAACAGGGGGGCAATATGCTGAAACTCGAAGCAGTCCAAGTGGCCTACGGCGCGATCCAGGCCATCAAAGGCGTCAACCTGCAGGTCCATGCCGGTGAGGTGGTCACGATCATTGGCGCCAACGGCGCAGGCAAAAGCACGCTGCTGAAATGCATTTGCGGCCTGGAGACCGCCGCCGCAGGCCGCATCCGCTTCAATGGCAGCGACATCACCAAAGTCAAGGCGCATGAGCGCGTCGGGCTGGGCATCGCCATGTCACCTGAAGGGCGTGGCGTTTTTGCAGACCAGACGGTGCGGGAAAACCTGCTGCTGGGTGGCTACACGCGCCGCAGAAACACGGCACAGATTGAAGCCGACCTGGAGCGCGAATTCCAGCGCTTTCCCCGCTTGCGCGAACGCCAGCACCAGCTGTCCGGGACTCTGTCTGGTGGAGAGCAGCAAATGCTGGCCATTTCGCGCGCACTGATGAGTGCACCCCGACTGCTGCTGCTTGATGAACCATCGCTTGGGCTGGCACCGCTGGTCATCCAGGACATCTTCCACGCCATCGAGCAGTTGCGTGCATCGGGCCTGACCATTTTGCTGGTGGAGCAAATGGCCAAGCAGGCCCTGGGCGTGGCCGATCGCGCCTACGTGCTTGAAACCGGCCGCATCACGCTAGAGGGCACAGGGCCTGAACTGCTGAACAACCCCAAGGTCAAGGCAGCCTACCTGGGCACGCACTGAAACCATCAACGCACTGAACAAGGAACACCCATGAGCCAGACTAAGAAATTTGCTTCACAAGCCGACCTGGATGAAAAGCAGGTCAGCTTCAGCCAGATCTCAGAGCACGCCTGGGCCTACACGGCCGAGGGCGACCCCAACACCGGGGTAATCATTGGCGATGACGCCGTGCTGGTGGCAGACACACAGGCCACGCCCGCCATGGCGCAGGATGTGATCCGCCGTATCCGGCAAGTCACCGACAAGCCCATTCGATACGTGGTGCTCACGCACTACCACGCCGTTCGCGTGCTGGGTGCCAGCGCCTACGGCGCAGACCATGTCCTGGCCAGCCAAGACACCTACGACCTGATCGTTGAGCGTGGCGAGCAGGACAAGGCCAGCGAGATCGCCCGTTTTCCACGCCTGTTCGCCGGGGTAGAAACTGTGCCCCCCGGGATGACTTGGCCCACCATCACCTTCACGGGCAAAATGACTCTCTGGCTTGGCAAGCTTGAGGTGCAGTTACTGCAGTTGGGGCGCGGTCACACCAAGGGCGATACCGTGGTGTGGCTGCCGCAGGAGCGGGCCTTGCTGTCTGGGGATTTGGTCGAATTCGGTGCGACGCCCTACGCTGGCGACGCCTACTTCAAGGATTGGCCGCAAACGCTCGATCGCCTGGCCACACTGCAGCCCCAGGCATTGGTGCCAGGCCGGGGTGCGGCGCTGACGACGCCAGAGACGATCGCTCAAGGCATCGGGGAAACGCGCAGCTTCATTGCCGACGTGCGCGCCTGTGTGCAACAAGGCGTGCAGGCCGGCAAGGATCTCAAAACGATTTATCAGGACACCATGACCGCGCTGCGGCCGAAATATGGTCACTGGGTCATCTTCGAGCACTGCATGCCATTCGATGTCACGCGCTGCTACGACGAACTCACCCAATATCCCGACCCGCGCATCTGGACGGCGCAGCGCGATCTGGAAATGTGGCGGGCGCTAGAGGGTTGACGCGCCAGCCAGC
This sequence comes from Vandammella animalimorsus, assembly GCF_002285285.1. Taxonomy (GTDB): domain Bacteria; phylum Pseudomonadota; class Gammaproteobacteria; order Burkholderiales; family Burkholderiaceae_C; genus Lampropedia; species Lampropedia animalimorsus. The sequence continues at coordinate 21,408 of NZ_NSJF01000008.1, read as the reverse complement.
ACTGCAGCCTCGCCATGGCAGCTTGGGAAAACCAGGCCACAGCCCCTGATTGCTCGCTCAGCATGTTCCGGCTACTGGGTGTGTGCGCTTTCACCAGCATGGCGGCCATGCGGCTGTGCGACGCCATGCTGCCCGCACTGGCCGAGGATTTTGGGGTCAGCACAGGGCAGGCCAGCTATGCCATCTCTGGCTTTGCCGTGGCCTATGGCGTGCTACAGCTTTTCTACGGCTTGATGGGAGAACGCTACGGCACTGTACAGATGGTGGGCTATGCCAGTTGCGCCAGTGCCATTGGCTGTGTGGCGGCAGCGTTGGCGCCATCGTTAGCATGGCTGGTCGCTGGTCGCATCCTCATGGGTGCAACCGCAGCGGGCATCGTGCCCATGGCTATGGCATGGGTGGGAAGCCACTTTTCTTATTCCGAGCGCTCCGGGGCACTGGCCAAACTGTCGGGTGCAGTGGTGTGCGGCATGATGTTCGGTCAGCTGTTTGGCGCTCTGGCTGCCGCGCTGTTCGATTGGCGCCTGGCCTTTGCCTCCACGGGCTTGGCCTTCCTGCTCAGCGGCATGGCGTTGTGCCAAAGAGTCCGGGCCGACGCTAACGCCAGCACAGGCCAATCCCTGGCAGGGGTCAGCGCCTATTGCACCCAACGCCCTATAAGACACGTCCTATCCCATCCCTGGGCCAGAGTGATTTTGATCGTGACAGGTCTGGAAGGGGCGCTGGCTTTGGGTGCCCTGTCCTTCATCCCAGCGCACATGCAGGCGTGCTTTCACATGACGCCACTGGCCGCAGGCGCCATCGTTGCCTTTTACGGACTGGGCGGGCTGTTCTACAGCTGCTGCGCCTGCCGTTTGCTGCACCACGGTGGAGAGGTCGCGCAAACCTGCTTCGGCGGCGCCTGCCTTGGCCTGGCCTGGGCAACCATGGCATGGACCTCGCACTGGGCCTGGTTCGTACCCGCCTGCTGGCTTGCCGGATTGGGCTTTTATGCGCTACACAACACGCTGCAAACCCAGGCCACGCAAATGGCCCCGACTGTGCGCAGCACGGCAGTATCGCTGTTTGTCTGCACGCTGTTTGTGGGCCAGTCAGCAGGCATCATGGCCGCAGCCTGGATCGTTGACCGCCTCGGTCTATCCACGGTGTTTTTCATATCTTCCTCGGGCTTTGTGGTCCTGACAGGCTTGCTCGCCTGGCAACTCCAACAACGCCCCAGGCCATTGGCTGAGGCCTGAAGGACTGCGCTTGAACACAGAAAGTAATTGCCATGCACCCAGCCCAACCCCTTCTTTTCCAACCCATCCGATTGCGTGATCTGGAGCTGAAAAACCGCATCGTCATCTCGCCCATGTGCCAGCATGCCGCCCAATCGGGCCATGCCACTGCTTGGCATCTGGTGCATCTGGGCAAGTTTGCCCTGGGCGGCGCCGGGCTGATCCTCACCGAAAGCACAGCCGTGGATCCACGAGGCCGAATCGGCACCGCCGATCTGGGCCTATGGCAAGACAGCCAGATCGAGCCATTGAAAACACTGGTCGACTTCGTACACAGCAATGGTGCAGCCATTGGGATACAACTGGCGCACGCTGGTCGAAAGGCGGGCAGCCAGCCACTGTGGGAAGGCGGGGCAGCATTATCAGATGCACAGTTGGCCGCCGACGCCCATCCGTGGGAGCGTCTTGGCCCCAGCAAGCTGCCGGCAGGCCCTGGATGGACGGCCCCAAAGGCCTTGTCTGCGCAAGACATTGCCGCCATCGTGCGCAGCTTTGCCGATGCCACCCGGCGCGCCAACGCCGCAGGCTTCGATGCTGTGGAGCTGCACTTTGGCCATGGCTATCTGGTCGCCAGCTTTCTCTCGCCGCTGTCCAACCTTCGCCGTGACGAGTGGGGTGGCAATTTGGCTGGGCGCATGAAATTGGCACTGGACATTGCGCGGGCAGTACGTGCCATATGGCCAGCAGGCAAGCCCTTGTTTTGCCGAATTTCCGCCGTCGATGGCAGCGAGGGCGGCTGGAGCCTGGAGGACTCGATCGTGCTGGCCAAAGAGCTTGCTGCCTGCGGCGTCGATGTCATCGATTGTTCGTCCGGGGGTTTGACGGAAGAAACCCGCGCCCTGCCAGTACCCAGGGGATTGGGTTTTCAAGTCCCATTTTCCGAACGGATTCGCCACGACGCCCATGTCAAAACCCAGGCCGTGGGCATGATCGTCGATGCCCATCAGGCAGAAGCCATACTCACGCAAGGCAAGGCCGATTTGATCGCCATTGGCCGCGAGGCCTTGTTCGACCCGTACTGGGCCCACCATGCCGCACAGACCTTGAATGCCGATCCAAGCTATGCGCAATGGCCCCTCAGGCATGGGATTTGGCTTGCTCGGCGCGCGCCTATCTTGGCAAGTGCCCAGGCCAATCCGTAGCCCGCCAAAACGCATCAAGCCACACCGTAGGGAGAGAAGCGGCTTTGGTTTTCATCGATGCGCAAGGCCTCGCCCACGTAGGGAAAGGCGCGCTGCGGGCAGTGCGGGCGCTCGCAGACCTTGCAGCCCATGCCGATGGGGATGGCGGCGCTAGGATCTTTCAAGTCCAGCCCTTTGGCGTACACCAGCCTGGAGGCATGACGGATGTCGCAACCCAGACCGATGGAAAACGTTTTGCGCGGTGAGCCCCAGCCGTGGCGGCCGCGCGAGACGGTACGCGCCACCCACAGATAGGTGCGGCCGTCGGGCATTTGCGCCAGCTGCGGCACGATGCGTCCGGGCTGGGCGAAGGCCTCGTACACGTTCCACAGCGGGCAGGTGCCGCCGGTGCGGCTGAAGTGAAAGTGCGTGGCCGACTGGCGCTTGCTGATGTTGCCGGCGCGGTCCACGCGCACGAAGAAGAAGGGCACGCCCGGCGCGCCTGGCCGTTGCAGGGTGCTGAGGCGGTGGCAAACAGTTTCGAAGCCGACGCCAAAGCGCTGGCCCAATAGGTCGATGTCGTAGCGCAGGTTTTCGGCCGCCTGCAGGAACTGGGCATAGGGCAGCAGCAACGCACCGGCAAAGTAGTTGGCCAGGCCGATGCGCGCCAGGCGCTGCGCTGCGACATCGTGCTGCAGGGCCGCCGGGTGGGCCAAAGCGTCGAGCGCCTCGCTCATTTCCAGCAGCGCCAGCTGGGTGCCCAACTGGAAGGCTTGCTGGCCTGGCTCCAGCGCCGCTGAGAGGTGCAGGATGCGCTGGGCGGGGTCGTAGCTGCGCTGGCGCTCTTGTGCTGCATCGCTGCGCAAAACGCGCACACCGTGGCGCTGGTGCAGGCGCTGCTCCAGCCAGGCGGGCAGAGGCCCGCCGGCACTGCACGCCTGCGCGGCCAGGCCCTCAGCGGCGCGATCCAGCGTGTCGAAGTGGTTTTGGTGGGCAAAGAAGAAGTCGCGCACCACTTCAAAAGGCATGGCGCGCGGCGTGGCAGCGGCCGCCTCGGCAGCAGGCTGCGCCTGGGCGCGCTCGTCTCCGCCCAGGCGCAGGGCCAGCGCGTCGCAGCGCGCCTGCGCATCCACGCTGCGGCGGTGCAAGGCCAGCAGGGCATGGGCCAGGGCGGGCATTTGCGCGGCAAGTTCGCGCAGCTCGGGCAGGGTGACGGGCTGCGGCGCATCGGCCAGCGCATCCTGCAGCGCCGCCACCAGGCGCATTTCCTCGTCTTCGGAGAAGTGCTGCACATCCACGCCCAGCGCCTGGCTGATCTTGAGCAACACGGACACGGTCAAAGGCCGCTGGTTCTGCTCCAGCTGGTTCAGGTAGCTGGGTGACAGGCCCAGGGTTTGGGCCAGCGCGACTTGCGACAGGCCGCGCTCTGCGCGCAGGCGGCGCAGTTTGACGCCCATGAAGGTTTTTTTCATCGCTTAAGGGGGCGAACACTTGCAACGGCCTCGGCAGACAATTCGCAATATTTGCAAATGGGCTGGTTTTAGTTCGCAATCATTCGCCTTTTCAGTCGTTGAGTCGCGCGGGATTCTTGCGTAAATTGCGAATCATGACAACACCCCTCGGAACCGCTGAAGTGCATGAGCTGGTACTGCCGGCCATGGCCAACCACCACGGCACGCTGTTTGCCGGCCAAGGGCTGCAACTGATGGCCAAGGCTGCGTTCCTGGCGGCGCGCAGCCTGGCACAGCGTGAAGTGGTGATGGCCGGGGTCAGCGGCATCCAGTTCGCCCAGCCCATCCCCGTGGGCCATAGCCTGGCGCTGCTGGCCTGGGTCAGCCGCGTGGGCCGCAGCTCCATGACTGTGTGCGTCAAGGGTTTGACCGAAGCGCCCGGCCTGCCGCGCGAGGAGGTGCTCAAGGGAATTTTCGAAATGGTGGCGATCGACGGCCAGGGCCGCCCCATTGCCATTGACCGCGCTGACATCAACCAGGAGACCTCTTCATGATCCCCACGACCGCCGCCCCCACCAAGCCCAAAAAATCCGTCGCCCTCTCCGGCGTGACGGCGGGCAACACCGCGCTGTGCACCGTGGGCCGCACGGGCAACGATTTGCACTACCGCGGCTACGACATCCTGGACATGGCCGAGGTCTGCGAGTTCGAGGAAATCGCCCACCTGCTGGTGCATGGCAAGCTGCCCACGGCGGCCGAGCTCAAGGCGTACAAGGCCAAGCTCAAAGCCATGCGCGGCCTGCCCGCGAACGTGAAGGAGGCGCTGGAAAAGCTGCCCGCCAGCGCCCACCCCATGGACGTGATGCGCACCGGCGTGTCCGCCCTGGGCTGCGTGCTGCCGGAAAAGGACGACCACAACCTGCCCGGCGCGCGCGACATTGCCGACCGGCTGCTGGCCTCGCTGGGCTCCATGCTGCTGTACTGGTACCACTTCAGCAACTCGGGCCGCCGCATCGAGGTGGAGACGGACGACGAGTCCATCGCCGGGCATTTCCTGCACCTGCTGCACGGCGCAAGGCCCAGCGCGAGCTGGGTGCGCGCCATGCACACCTCGCTGAACCTGTACGCCGAGCACGAGTTCAACGCCAGCACCTTCACCGCGCGCGTGATCGCGGGCACGGGCAGCGACATGTATTCCAGCATCGCCGGCGCCATTGGCGCGCTGCGCGGGCCCAAGCATGGCGGGGCCAACGAGGTGGCCTTTGAAGTCCAGAAGCGCTACGACAACCCCGACGAGGCCGAGGCCGACATCCGCCGCCGCGTCGAGGCCAAGGAGGTGGTGATCGGCTTCGGCCACCCGGTCTACACCGTCAGCGACCCACGCAACGTGGTCATCAAGGGCGTGGCCAAGCGCCTGTCGGACGAGGCCGGCGCCACCAAGATGTACGACATTGCCGAGCGTCTGGAGTCCGTCATGTGGGAGGTCAAGAAGATGTTCCCCAACCTGGACTGGTTCAGCGCCGTCAGCTACCACATGATGGGCGTGCCCACGGCCATGTTCACCCCGCTGTTCGTGATCGCCCGCACCAGCGGCTGGGCCGCGCACGTGATCGAGCAGCGCGTGGACAACAAGATCATCCGCCCCAGCGCCCATTACGTCGGCCCGGAAGACCAGGTGTTCGTGCCCATCGAGGCGCGGGCCTGAGCCTGAGCGTTCCGCCCATGACGGGATGGCGGCTCGCCACACAGGCGCGCGCATCCCGGCTTGCTGCCGCCCATAGCCCCATACCCCCACGCACCCCATGAACACCGCCTTTCGCAAACCCCTGCCCGGCACCGCGCTGGATTATTTCGACGCGCGCTCCGCCGTCGAAGCCCTCTCGCCCGGCGCCTGGGCGCGCCTGCCCTACACCGCGCGCGTGCATGCCGAGAACATCGTGCGCCGCGCCGAGCCGGCGCGCATCAACGACTACCTGGGCCAGCTCATCGGCCGGCTGCGCACGCTGGACTTTCCCTGGTACCCGGCGCGCGTGGTCTGCCACGACATCCTGGGCCAGACGGCGCTGGTCGATCTGGCCGGGCTGCGCGAGGCCATTGCCGCGCAGGGGGGCGATCCGGCGCAGGTCAACCCAGTGGTGCCGGTGCAGCTCATCGTCGATCACTCGCTGGCGGTGGAAGCGCCGGGCTTCGACCCGGACGCCTTCGCCAGAAACCGCGCCATCGAGGAGCGCCGCAACGAAGACCGCTTCCACTTCATCGAGTGGTGCCGCAGCGCTTTCGACAAGGTGGACGTGATCCCGGCGGGCAACGGCATCATGCACCAGATCAATCTGGAGAAGATGTCGCCGGTGATCCAGGCGCAGGGCGGCGTGGCCTACCCCGACACCTGCGTGGGCACCGACAGCCACACGCCGCACGTCGATGCGCTGGGCGTGATCTCGGTCGGCGTGGGCGGGCTGGAGGCCGAGAACGTGATGCTGGGCCGCGCCTCGTGGATGCGCACGCCCGAGATCGTCGGCGTGCGCCTGGACGGCCGCCGTCAGGAGGGCATCACCGCCACCGACATCGTGCTGGCGCTGACCGAGTTTTTGCGCCAGCAGAAGGTGGTGGGCGCGTACCTGGAGTTCCACGGCGAGGGCGCGGCCAGCCTGACCGTGGGCGACCGCGCCACCATCGCCAACATGGCGCCCGAATATGGCGCCACCGCCGCCATGTTCGCCATCGACGATCAAACGCTGGACTACCTGCGCCTGACCGGGCGCGCGCCCGAGCAGGTCGCGCTGGTGGAGCGCTACGCCAAGGCCGCCGGGCTGTGGGCCGGCGACCTGGCCCAGGCCGAGTACGAGCGCAACCTGGCATTCGACCTCTCGCACGTCGTGCGCAACATGGCCGGCCCCAGCAACCCGCACCGCCGCCTGCCCACCTCCGAGCTGCAAAAGCGCGGCATCGCCGGCCCCGTCAAGCTGGCCATGGCCCGCTCGGAAGAAGCGCGGGGCCTGCTGCCCGATGGCGCCGTCATCATCGCTGCCATCACCAGCTGCACCAACACCAGCAACCCGCGCAACGTCATCGCCGCGGGCCTCTTGGCGCGCAACGCCCGCCAGCGCGGCCTGGCGCGCAAGCCCTGGGTCAAGACCTCGCTGGCGCCCGGCTCCAAGGCCGTGGAGCTGTATTTGCAGGAGGCGGGCCTGCTGGGTGACTTGCAGGCGCTGGGCTTTGGCATCGTCGCCTTCGCCTGCACCACCTGCAACGGCATGAGCGGTACGCTCGACCCTGCCATCGAGCGCGAAATCATCGAGCGCGACCTCTACGCCACCGCTGTGCTCTCGGGCAACCGCAACTTCGACGGCCGCATCCACCCCCACGCCAAGCAGGCCTTTCTGGCCAGCCCGCCGCTGGTGGTGGCCTATGCCATCGCCGGCACCGTGCGCTTTGACATCGAGCAGGACGTGCTCGGCCTGGACGAACAAGGCCGCAAAGTGCGCCTGAAAGACCTCTGGCCCAGCGACGCCGAAATCGACGCCGTGGTCGCCGCCGCCGTCAAGCCCGAGCAGTTCCAGCGCATCTACACCCCCATGTTCGCCAAGCGCGAGCGCGCCGAAAACGCCCGCCCGCTGTACGACTGGCGGCCGCAAAGCACCTACATCCGCTGCCCGCCCTACTGGTCTGGCGCGCTGGCGGGCGTGCGCACGCTGCGCGGCATGCGGCCGCTGGCCATCCTGCCCGACAACATCACCACCGACCACCTCTCGCCCTCCAACGCCATCCTGCGCGACTCGGCCGCGGGCGACTACCTGGCGCGCATGGGCCTGCCCGAGGAAGATTTCAACTCCTACGCCACCCACCGGGGCGATCACCTCACCGCCCAGCGCGCCACCTTTGCCAACCCCAAGCTGTTCAACGAAATGGTGAAAAACCCAGACGGCAGCGTGCGCCAAGGCTCGCTGGCGCGCGTGGAGCCAGAAGGCCAGGTCATGCGCATGTGGGAGGCCATCGAAACCTACATGCAGCGCGGCCAGCCGCTCATCGTCATCGCCGGGGCCGACTACGGCCAGGGCAGCTCGCGCGACTGGGCCGCCAAGGGCGTGCGCCTGGCCGGGGTCGAGGCCATCGTGGCCGAAGGCTTCGAGCGCATCCACCGCACCAACCTCATCGGCATGGGCGTGCTGCCGCTGCAATTTCTGCCCGGCCAGAACCGCCACACCCTGGCGCTGGACGGCACGGAAACCTTCGACGTCATCGGCCAGCGCCACCCCGGCGCGCGCCTGACGCTGGTCATCCACCGCCAGGATGGCAGCCAGAGCCAAGCCACGGTGCTGTGCCGCCTGGACTCGGACGAGGAAGTTCAGATCTATGAAGCCGGCGGCGTGCTGCAACGCTTTGCGCAGGACTTTCTGGCGCAGGCGGGCAGCCGCCCAGTTGACGCCACAGCGGCCGCCAACGTGGCATAACACGCGCTTTGCCACAACCATCTCATCTGGAGTCATGAACATGCGACGCTTTTCCTTGCGCTTGGCCGCGCTGTGCACCTGGGCCCTGGCCGGGGCGACGGCGTTTTCCGCCGCCGCCCAGGCAGAGCAGGCTTGGCCTGCCAAGCCCATCACCTTCATCGTGCCCTATGCCGCAGGCGGCTTTGCCGACACGCGCATGCGCCTGATTGCCAGCAAGCTGGAGAAGGAGCTGGGCGCAACCATCGTCATTGAGAACAAAGCTGGTGCAGGCGGCGTCATCGGCACGGCGCAAATCGCCAAGGCCAAGCCCGATGGCTACACCATTGGCAGTGGCCACCTGGCGCCACTGGCAGTCAACCCCACGCTGACGCCCAAGACCGTGCCCTATCAGGTCAAGACCGAGCTGACGCCCATCGTGCTGATTGAGCAGGCGCCGCTGGTCCTCAACGTCCACCAGGGCGTGCCCGCCCAGACGGTGCAGGAGCTGATTGCGCTGGCCAAGAAAGACCCGGGCGGCATCAGCTTCGGCTCCTCCGGCATGGGCGGGGCGCACCACCTCTCGGGCGAGCTGTTTGCCCACCAAGCGGGCATCAAGCTCTCGCACGTGCCCTACAAAGGTGGCGCGCCGGCCGCGGCCGATTTGATGGCCGGGCACATCCCGATGATGTTCGAGATGGGCTATGCAGCCATGCCAGCCATCAAATCCGGCAAGGTGCGACCGCTGGCCGTCACCAGCGCCCAGCGCTTGCCGCTGCTGCCCGAGGTGCCCACGCTGGCCGAATCGGGCCTGACGGACTTTGAGTCCACCAATTGGCAGGGCCTCATCGCCCCGGCGGGCGTGCCGCGCGACATCGTGGACAAGATCAATGCCGCGGCCAACCGCGTGCTGCAGCAGCCCGATGTGATCGCCGCGTTCGAGGAAACGGCCGGCCAGGTCGGCGGCGGCTCGCCCGAGGACTTCGCCCGCCTCATCGAGAGCGAAACCGCCAAATGGGCCCAGACCATCTCGGCCGCCAAGCTGGAAGCGAAATGATGCGCCGCCAGCGCGCTGCACGACTGCGCAGCCTGGCGGGCCTGCTGGCCTGCCTGCCGCTGGCGGCCTGCCACAACCCGCGCGCGCTGGATGAGGCCACGCGGCAGACACTGGCCCTGGCCGAGGCCACCTGGCCAGGCCAGTTCCAGCTGTACAAGGCCGGCCGGCGCGGGGATTTGCAGGGCTATGAAATCATCCTGGCCGCGCGCGATGACGCCAACTTCCGCGTCAAGCTGAGCCACCGCGACCTGAGCATCTGCGAACCGCAGCGCTGCCGCCAGATCCTGCAGCACGCCTACGACAGCGGCCATTACAACGCCACCATCTTCAACACCAGCGTGGCCGCCTTGCGTGGCTGCGGGCTGCCGATGCTGGGCATGGTCTCTGGCGGCAGCGGCCCCGCGCCGCTGGTGGAGCTGGACATCCAAGGCGATACCCGCGCCGCGCTGGCCCGTGTGGGCGCTTGTGCCCAGGCGTACTGGCAGGCCTGGGGCCAGACGTCTGCGAGCAAGGACTGGGGGCGGCCGCACTGGGAGCTGTACCTGCGCCAGTCGGGGGCCAACCCGGCTGCAATGCCCGAGCGCCTGGACTGGGAAACCCGGGCGCCCAGCCGCCCGGATGCGCCGCTGTATTCCATCTGGCTCAGGCCCGATACCCCGCTGCCGCCCGATCCATCCCGGCTGCGCGTGATCCCCTACACGGATTACTACAAGCAGCTGCAGGCCGCGATCCTGGCGCACACGCAGCGCTATCTGGAGACGCATCTGCGGGGGGCGGCCCTGAACGCCATCTCCCCGGTGGTCTGGCGAATGGCGCCCGACCCTGCGGACATCGGCCGCTTGCACGCCCAGATCTTGCTCTGCTCGCCCCAGGCTGTGGCCCAGCGCCGCAGCAATTGCCACGAGGACATGGCCCTGGCGCTGCAATACGACAGCCACAGCGGCCAGGCCAGCGATGAGCGCCTGCTGCGCAATATCCGCAACGCCGACGGCAGCGTGACCCTGCCGCCGCTGCGCCCTGGCGTGGATGACTGACTTTCATTGCCCCCATTCGTTGTTCGCTCTGCCCTCTTGCCCACAAGGATTTGCCCATGCACCCAAGGCCCGCACTCCGCATCCCTGCCACCTACATGCGCGGCGGCACCAGCAAGGGCGTGTTTTTTCGTCTTGCGGATTTGCCGCCCCAGGCGCAGCAGCCCGGCGCGGCGCGCGATGCGCTGCTGATGCGCGTGATCGGCTCGCCCGACCCCTATGCCCAGCACATCGACGGCATGGGCGGGGCCAGCTCCAGCACCAGCAAGTGCGTCATCATCTCGCCGTCAAACCGGCCCGGCCACGACGTGGACTACCTCTACGGCCAGGTCGCCATTGGCGAGGCCCTGGTCGATTGGAGCGGCAACTGCGGCAACCTCTCCAGCGCCGTCGGACCGTTCGCCATTGCCAATGGTTTCATCCCGCCCGAGCGACTGCAGAACGGCCTGGTGGAAGTGCGCATCTGGCAGGCCAACATCGGCAAGACCATCCTCGCCCGCGTGCCGGTGCAGGGCGGGCAGGTGGTGGAGGGCGGTGATTTCATGCTCGATGGCGTGGCCTTTCCGGCGGCGGAAATCGTGCTGGAATTCATCGACCCGTCCGACGAGGGCGAGGGCGAGGGCGAGGGCGGCGGGGCGATGTTCCCCACCGGCAACGTCGTCGATACCCTGGATGTGCCCGGCATCGGCCAACTGGCAGCCACGCTCATCAGCGCGGGCATCCCCACCGTGTTCGTCAACGCCGCCGACATTGGCCTGACCGGCAGCGAGCTGCAAAAGGACATCAACGCCGATGCGCAAAAGCTGGCCATGTTCGAGGCCATCCGCACCGCCGGCGCGCTGCGCATGGGCCTGATCCAACGCCCGGAAGAAGCCGCCCAGCGCCAGCACACGCCCAAGGTGGCCTTTGTCGCCCCGCCCGCGGACTACACCGCCTCCAGCGGCAAGACCATTCATGCTGCCGACATCGACCTACGGGTGCGGGCGCTGTCCATGGGCAAGCTGCACCACGCCATGATGGGCACGGCCTCGGTCGCCATCGCCGCCGCCGCCGCCGTGCCCGGCACGCTGGTGAACCGCGCCGCTGGCGGCGAACCGCGCGAGAGCGTGTGCTTTGGCCACCCCTCCGGCAGCTTGCGCGTGGGCGCGGCAGTGGAAAACGCCAGCGGCCCATGGACGGTGAAAAAAGCCGTGATGAGCCGCAGCGCCCGGGTGCTGATGAGCGGCTGGGTGCATGTGCCCGCCGACACGCTGCGCTGAACCCCGGCCTTTCGCGCCTGTTCGCGCCAAACCTCTTTCCCCCTGATCTCGTGCGCCAGCGCGCACGCCCTTTTGCCAAGGAACCTCAGCCATGTCCACCAGCCCAGCCACCCCGCGCCAGCAACTGCGCGCCCTCATCCAGGCCCGCCGCGGCGCCCTCGTGCCCGGCGCCTTCAACGCCCTGTCGGCCAAGGTCGTCGAAGACCTGGGTTTCGAAGCCATTTACGTCACCGGCGCGGGCGTGACCAACATGTGGCTGGGCCTGCCCGACCAGGGCTTCATGGGCCTGCACGAAATCGCCGAGCACACCGCCCGCATCCGCGACGCCGTGGCCCTGCCGCTGATCGTCGATGCCGACACCGGCTTTGGCAACGCCCTCAACGTCTATCACAGCGTGCGCACGCTCGAGCGCGCCGGGGCCGACTGCATCCAGCTCGAAGACCAGCTCGCGCCCAAGCGCTGCGGCCACTTCAGCGGCAAGCAGGTCATCAGCACCGAGGAGGCCGTGGGCAAGATCAAGGCCGCCGCCGATGCCCGGCGCGACGCCGACCTGCTCATCATGGCCCGCACCGACGCCGCCGCCGTGCACGGCTTCGAGGCAGCCGTCGAACGCGCCCAGCGCTTTGCCGAAGCCGGGGCCGACCTGCTGTTCGTCGAAGCCGTCACCAGCGCCGAGCACATCCGCGCCCTGCCCGGCCTGCTGCCCGTGCCGCAGCTGATGAACATGGTCATCGGCGGCAAAACCCCCATCGTCGGCGCCGACGAGCTGGCCGCGCTGGGCTACGGCATCGTGCTCTACGCCAACGCCGCGCTGCAAGGCGCGCTCACTGGCATGCAAAACGCCCTGGGCGCGCTGCGCCGCGACAAGCAGCTGCTCGAATCCAGCGGCCTGGTCGCCCCCTTCGCCGAACGCCAGCGCCTGGTCGGCAAACCGGCCTGGGACGCGCTGGAGCAGCGCTACGGCTGAGGGCCTGTTTCGGCAGACCGTGCGGGCGTTGCATCGGCTTGCAGGTACTGGCCGGGCGTGGCGCCGAAGTGGCGGGCGAAGGCTTCGATGAAGGCGCTGACGTTGCCGTAGCCCACGTGCATGGCCGCCGCCGTGACGCTGGCGCCGCCGGCCAGCAGCTCCTGCGCGCGCATCAGGCGGGCGCGCTGGCGCCAGTGGCTGGGGCTCAGGCCCGTTTCGGCCTTGAAGCGGCGCTGCAAGGTGCTGGCCGACATCCGGGCGCGGCGCGCCCATTGCGGCAGATCGTCCGCGCTGTCGGGCGCGGCCAGAAAGGCCTGCGCCAATGCCTGCAAAGCGGCCGAGCGCGGCAGCGGCAGGCCGGGCAAGGCGGCGCATCAGCGCCTCGGCCAGTGGCGTCAGCCGCACGGTGGCGCCTTCGGCGGGCAAGGGGGCGCAGTGGCGCGGGTGCAGGTACAAAAAGATGCCGCCTGCCACGCCGTGCCACTGCGCGCGGTGCGGCACGCCGGGGGCGATCCAGCCCAGGTGGCCGGGGCTGGCGCACCAGGCCTGACGCTCGGTTTCGACGTGGATCAGCCCGCCGGTGAGCATGAACAGCAGCCCTTCCTCGTGCGAGTGCGGGCGCAGGTGGCTGAAGCGGCGCGCGATAAATGCCGGCTGCTTGGCGAGATAAATAGGGCAGCGAGTTATTGCAGCAGGCGCAAAGAAATTACATCAGCGGAAACAACACAACGTCGGCGTTTATGCCGACGTTGCCGTTTATGGGTCCCCGCCTAGCCGGGGGCGGTCGAACGCAGGCTCCCATGTGGCCATCTCCGGCGGTTGGTCAACCCTGGGGCAGATGCCTTGATCGAGCTGCGCCAGAACCTGCCCGATCAGGCGCAAACCCATGGGCGCCAGCTTGTCCCTCCAGAGCGATTGCTCTGTATCCCCTGGCGTGACCCAGCACCAATCCTGGGCGGCAATGGGGCCAGTGTCGGCGCCGTCATCGAGCCAGTAGACCGTGCCTCCTGTGACGACCTCACGCATGTGGATGGCCCAGCGAATCGCATCACGCCCACGGTGGCGGGGCAACAGACTCGGGTGATAGCCCAGCGCGCCCAGGCGAGGGGCCTGCCTGGCAAACGCCGGGACAAACACATGGGCATGCGCGCACACGATCACATCCAAACCAGCGGGCACATGCTGCGGCTCAATCCGTGCCGTTATGTGCGCCGGGATGCCATCACGGCGTGCCGCAATGGCCAAGCGGTCTTCCGCGCTGGTCGTAATGACGGCCGCCACGTCGTCGCCGCGCTGCTGGCATAGCCCCAGTACTTGGGCTGCGAGCCACTTCTGGCCTATGAGCAATACCCTCATGGCGCACCCTCCTGGCCCAGATACCTGAACCCTTGTACGGCCCGGAAGTGCCCGCCGTAGCCCGCCCCATTGCGCCCGCTACGGCGCATGCTTTGTGCGGAGCGGGCTTTGTTTTGCCCGCACAGAGAGGCCGAGACCTGCGTCCACAAGGGGGAGCGGCGCAGCGCGGCGGCCAGCCCCGGGTGGCTGGTGTGAAACAGCGTTGGCATGGGCCTGCCGTAGCGGTTTTGCCCCTGGCGCCACATCTCGCACACCGCATTGAGAAAACACAGCCCGACGCCAGCGCCTTGCCACTCGGGCATGACAACCAGGCGGCAGGCCCTGGCCTCATGCCTGCTGCGGGTACTCACGGCCACATGGGCAACCATTTGGCCGTCCACAGTAGCCACGTAATTGGTCGCGGCAATCATGTGCGGCAGCTTCAGATAGTGGTGCGGCTCAAATGCAGGCCAATGGCGCCAGTCGGTTTGCCAGATATCGAGGGCAATGTTTGGTCGGCGCCGAAGGCGCCTCCATTGCCATTGCCCGCAGCCGGTATCAAACACCCAGTCTGGTTGCAGCCAATCGATGATGTCGTAGTGGCAACTGAGCAAAATGCATTGTCCTGCCGTGCGGCGCCATGCTTTGCCGAAGGCGCCCGCGCCAATCTGGGCGATATGCCGATCCACCACGCTGCTGAACTCGTCGAGCACTGCGCGCGGGGGCGCCTCGGCAATCAGGCGGGCCAGGTTGGCACGGAACTGCTCGCCATTGGAGAGCACCGGCCACGGCCGCAGCCACGCGGGCACACTGCCCAGGCCCACGCTGGAGAGTGCGGCGGTGACCGCGTCGAAGGAACCGCCCGGTGTAATGGCATCGATCACGGGCGCATCCTGCGGCCAACTGGGGGCGTACAGCGCGCCATCGCCCCAGACGGCGCGGCCGATGCTGGTCTTGCCGCTGCCGCTGGGCCCCACGATCAGGCCGATCTGCCACGGGCGCTCACCCAGGGGCAAATCCGCCGACAGGGTGAAACTGGCCCCGCTGTCCACGTTGAACAGCGACTTGACTCGCGCAGCGCGGTAGCTGTTGAAGTCCTCACAGGAGTGGTCGATATGCACTTTCATACCGCCACCACCTTGACCTTGTAGCCCTGCCGCACCAGCGCGGCATAGCGTTTTTGCTGCTCGGCCTCATCCTTGCAAACAATGATCAGGCCAAACTGTGGCTTGTACTTGAAGCCGTTTTTTCCTAGGGGTTGAGTGTTTTCCTTTTGCATGGTGTGCAAATCCTTTTTGCTGGCTGTAAACCCGTGATAGGCTCGCCCCGCCTGTGCACAGGTGGCGGGCCTTGCCTGATTTGCTGCCTTGGTCAGCGAATCGGGGGCCGCGCTGGTGTTCCCGCACCAGTGCAGTCGCCCGTCTTTTTTTCTGTTGCCCATCAATAACCTGGAAAGTAGATATCGAGCGTCAGCTCGGCCACTTGCTGGCCGCCGCAGTGGGCCCAGGCGGTGAGGCTGAGGGCGAATTCGGAGCCGCCATGGCTGATGGCGCCGCCAATGACCTGCAGCACATTGCCCCAGGTGTTGACGCGGAACCCGCCGCTGTAATCGCCGCCCGGCGCTTTGGGGTCGCCCAGCGCGCCGCCCTGCCATTGAAACGTCCAGTGCGCATCGGCCAGCGCCCGGCCCTGCAGCACGGCGTACAACCCGTTTTCTGGCAAATACGTGGTCTTGAGGTAGTGGCAATGGAATTGCTCGGCCGGGATGGGCAGCGGGTTGCCGCCCGCGTCGTGGTGCGCGGGCGTGCCTGTCCAGCGTGATTCGGCGTCGCCCCACTGGCTGTAAAAACGCGTCTGCCCATTGGGCAGTTGCTCGGAGAGTTCTCCGCCACCCGAAACCAGCCAGCCGGCGCCATGCACATCACAGCCGCAGCCGCCTGCCGGCGGCGGTGGCTCTGGCGGCGCCGGTGGCAGGGTCACAGGCTCGGGCGCGGCGGCGCCGGGGCGCAGCTGCATCTCTATCTCCACGCTTCGGCCGGGCACGGTTTGCACGCGCCGGGATGGAAAGAATCGTCTCCTGCCCTGATCCATCACTGCCTCCTCACACAACGACCACGGCCTCGGTGGCCGGGTAGCCATCGGCCTCGATCAGCAGCGCGTGCCGGCCACGCGCCACGGGGAACGAAACGCGCCCGGCGCTGTCGGCAATCCTGGTGGCCTGGCCGTTGAGGGTGATGCGCGCGCCGGCCAGTACGCGGCCCTGCTCATCGCGGGCCGTAAAAATGATCTCGCCCTCGGCCACCTCCACGGTGATGCCTGGCTGAATCACAGGCTCGAAGGCGCTGGACAGCCGAACGATCTCGATCTCAGGCGCATCGCCCACGGGCGCGATGACGCTGCAGGCCAGGCTGGCCTGCTGCAGATCCAGCTGCGCATGCACCAGGCGCTGGCGGCCGCTGATGGGCGCGAGCGGGTGATCGATGTCCACCCAGGCGCCGGTGGCGATGTCCGCAAAGTCCTGCTGCCAACTCACGCGCCAACGCGGCCGGGCCAGCCAGGCGAGCATGCGCGCGCCCAGGGCTTGGGCCTGGCGCGGGCTGCGCAGCCAGGGGGCGGGCCAGTCCATTTCCAGCTCGCCAAACTCACGGGCGGCGTCGGGCGCGCGCAGCTGCACGGCGCGCAGGTAGCGGCCGGCGGCATGGTCCCAGTCGTAGAGCACGCGCAGCACGGTGACGATGCCGCCGGCCTCGGCGCTGGCCTGCACCTCGCGCACATTGCGCACCCCTACGGGGTGCGCGGGCGCGGCCGCATCGGGCAGCGGCGGCCAGGTGGTGGCAATGCCGGGCATGGCCGGCGACCAGGCGCCGCCGGCGCTTTGCACGATCTGATCCACAGCGGCGCGCACCGTGATGCTGTTGTCGGCCAGCACGCCGCCGAGCTTCCAATCGCTGGTCTGCGCGCGCCAATCGTCCAGCTCGGCCCAGGCCACGGGCGCGCCGGCCAGGCGGGCCAGCACGTCGTGCACGATCTCGGCCGGGGTTTGCAGCAGCCGGCCCGTCTCCGGGTGCATGCGCCCGCGCAGGGTCACGGCCAGGCGCTCGCCCTCGGCCAGGGGCTCGGCCAGCTCCAGCAGGGCCACGGCATGGCCGGTGCTGTCCAGCGCGTTGCGCCATTCGTATGCCTGGGTGGCCACGTCGTCGCGCTTGACTTCGTCCACGCCCTCGATGGGGTGGTCGGCCAGCAGGTACACGCGCTGGTCGTCGCTGTACTGGATAGGTGCCAGCGTGACGCGGCCCCAGGCCCAGGGCAGCACGCGCACGTCGCGCCAGCCGCCCCAGACGGCGCTGGTGCGCAGCGGCAGGTTGTCCGACAGCGGCCGATCGAGCCCGGCCTCCAGCGTGATGCGGGCCTGCTGGCCCAGCTCCAGCGCGGTGACCACGCCCTGCCAGATGGGCCCGGCGCGGCCCATGATGCGCGCCGCGCGCCGCAGCGGCGGGCGCTGGCCCCACAGCCGCGTGATGGCGCCTCCGGCATTGGCCAGGGCCGCGTCCAGGTGGCTGGTGGGTGCTGCGGCGATGCCGGGGATGGACAGCGGCCGCTCAATGGCCGAGATGCCCGCCAGCAGCGGCAGCACGCGCGCGCCGCCGGCCGGCGCGCCGCGCGGCGGCACCAGGCTGATGCGGTGCCCATCGGCGCCGCCGTCCACGTCCAGCCAGCAGATCATGCGAACACCGGCTCCAAATCCAGCGTGGCCGAGAGCAGCCGGTGCTGCGCATCGTCTGGCTGCCAGGCGTGCTGGTCGGTGATCTCCAAGGCGTCTGCGCCCAGGCGCACCAGGCTGGCGTCCTGCGGGTGGCGGTGGTGCGGCACCAGGATCAGCGGCTCATCCTGCTGCTGGGCCCAATCGAGCAGCGGCAGCAGCCGCTGCAGGTCGGCCTGCAGCAGGCGCGAGGCGGCTGCGTCGCTGGGCGACCAGGCCAGGCGCCAGCCATCGCCCGCGCCCGCGTACAGGCTGGCCGGGTTGATGCCGCTGCCGCGCCCCACGGCCCAGCGCCGCACGCGCTGGCACTGGCTTGCGTGGTGGTCGGTGGCCAGGGGCAGGCCAGCCCACAGCCAGCCGATGTGCCCGCCCTCGGCGCCGCTGATGCTGATGAGCAGGCGACTGGCCTGCACGGGCGCGGGCAGCAGCAGCACGGCCACGGGGCCGCTGGTGTCCAGCAGCTGGGGCGCGGCGCCATCGATGGCCACGCGCACCTGTGCCCCGGCGGGCAGGTGGTAGCGCGCCAGGGCCAGGGCCGCAACCGGCGTGGGCGCGCCCAGGTCGATCTCCAGCGTGGCCGCCGCGCCCGCCCAGCCCCAGGCGCTCTCGTGCGCATCGCGCACGTGGCCCACGGCCCAGGGCTGGTGCACGGCAAACACATAGGCGTCGCCATCGGCAAACGAGGGCGCCGCGCCCGAATCAAAATGCACCTGCAGCCCATCGGCCAGCGGCGCTTGCCCGCTGGCGG
Organism: Vandammella animalimorsus; assembly: GCF_002285285.1. Taxonomy (GTDB): domain Bacteria; phylum Pseudomonadota; class Gammaproteobacteria; order Burkholderiales; family Burkholderiaceae_C; genus Lampropedia; species Lampropedia animalimorsus. The sequence continues at coordinate 2,975 of NZ_NSJF01000008.1, read as the reverse complement.
GGATGTCCGCCAGGGCCGACCAGGCCCCGGCATCGCGCCGCCAGCGCCACTGCCCGGCCTCAATGGCCAGGCTGAACGTATCGCCCAGCGCAAACGGGATGCCGCCCAGGGCCATTTGCAGGCGCGCGCCCGCCTGGTGATAGACGGGCGCGGCCGCGCCATCGGTGGGCACGATGTAATCGGGCAGCGCGCCGCTGACGCTGCCGGCCACGCGCCAGGTCTGCGCATCCGTGCCGTCCACGCCGCCGGCCAGCCAGGCCGGGCCTGCGGCCACGGTGGAGATCACAGCCTCATCGCCCACCTGGTAGGGCCGGTGGCCATCCACGCTGTGGATGCGCACGGTGATCTGGTCGCCCTCCTTGAGGCGCTCGGCGCAGGCCACCAGCAGGCCGAAGCCGAATTCTTTGGTCGAGTACACCTTGCCATCGGCGTCGCGCTTGGCGCTGATGTAGGCATGGCCTGTGAATGCGGGCAGATAGTTGCCCTCGGTGTCCACCCACCAATGGGTGCCACCGTGGTCGGTCCAGCAGCTGCCCGCGTCTGTGCTGCTGGCCTCAGATTTTGGGAGGATGCCCACCGAGAGCAGGATGTTGTCCACCGTCGATTTGTAGCGATCCAGATAGCGCGCGTGCGCGTGCGCCGCGGTCTCCAGGTCGTTGCGCGCAGCCTGCAGGTGGCCCAGGTCTGTCTTGACCTCCTCCCACAGCGCATCCCACGCTTGCCGCGCAGCCGGCTTGTCGTACACGCGGGACAGGCACCCCACCAGGATGGGGATGGCCGACTCCATCCAATCCAGATCAATCACATAGGCGCGGTAGCTCAGCGGCACAGCCTTGCCCGGTTGCGCCGGGATGGTCGGCGTACCAGGCGTGCCCCCGGTGACAACAGAGCCGGCGCCTGAGGCATGGATATCCACCGGCAATGGCCCATCCACCTTCGAAAAACTGAATCCACCAGAAATCGATTGCAAATCCAGCGCCACGCCGCCACGGGTGATGGGCCCCAGGGCCGTACCTGCCGGCAATGGGCCTGCGTTTTTGGCGGCATCCAGCGCCGTCCGCGCCTCAGACTCATCATCGTAGAGCTGCTGCGACACGGCGCGCGCCGACTGCCAGGTGGTGGAGCCACCCTGCATCACATTGCCACCGTACTGCACGGTAAACCGCCAGCGCGTGACAGGCGGCGTGCCGGGGGTACCGGGGATTTCCGGCGTGCCGGGCGTCATGCCCGCCAACTGCACGCCGGTGTTGCCCCGAATGAACGCCTCGCGCCAGGCGTAGACCGCCTTGATGCGGCTCATGAACTCCACGTCCTCAATGTCCATATCCTCTCCAATCCCCAGACAGGCTGGCGACAGCCGCGGCGCTGGCATGTCGCTGCACGAACACTCGGCCGGCGGGCGTTTGGAATACCGGAACGTCACCGTCAGCGGCCGCGCATTGGCCCCCAGGCGCAACGGGCGCAGGCACACGCTGGGCAGGCCCTCGTCATCGCTGCGCCCCGTGGGCGTGTACACAAACCCCACCTCGCCGCTGCCCACGGCAGCCGGCGGGGTGGCCGGGATCAAAAAATCAGCCGCCGCGCTCTGGTAGCGCTGGCCGGTCACGGCCACGGGCAGCGCGCCGGAGACCGCGCCCTGCACGCTCCAGCGCTCGCGCCCGACCACGTCGGCATTGATGCAGCGCACAGTCAGCTGCTGCGTGGGCGCAGCCGGCGGCACGCTCACATCCTTGAGATCAACCTTGCCCGAGAGGCCATGCAGCCAGGCTTGCGTGCGCAGCGGCACGTCCAGCGCCGCCTGCCCGCCCAGGGCGCGCTCGGCGGCCACCACGCCGGCCACCTCCACCAGGGCCGAGCCGGCCAGTGCGGAGAGCAGCTCGTACAGCGTCACCAGCGCCGCCTGGCCCGCGGCCGTGTCGCCGTAGGTCTCCACCGCCTGGCCATCGGTGACCGTCACCACATACCCGCCGGTCACGCGCCAGACCGGCGCGCCCGCCGGCAGCGGTCGCTCGGGCGCGGGCGTGATCCCAAACTGCCAGGCCCCATCCTTGTAAACACGGTACGGGCGATACACCTGCGGGTCGTGGCCGACCTGGATGCGGCCGCTGCGCTCATCGAGTTGCCCCTGGGCCGACAGCGGCAGGCCGCCCCAATCCCATTGCGCGCCCTGCTGCAGGGCGCTGCCTGCGGGCCAATCGGCCAGCAGCGCCCAATCGGTGGCCGCGCGGTGCAGCTGCGGCTGCACCGTGATGCGGATCTGATTGCCCGCCGCGCCCGGGGCGCGGGCGCGGATCTGCACCTCGCGCAGCGCCAGCTGCGCATGCTCGGTGGGCACGCCCAGATCGACCAGCGTCAGCGTCAACGCCTGCAGCGGCGCGGCCGCATCCACGCCCAGCACCGACAGCTGCCCATTGCCCACGCCGGCAAACTGCGGCTGCGAGGCGCGCGGCACGCCGCCGGCGGCGCGCAGCTCAATCTCCACCTGCGCGGCCGCATGGCCGCTGTAGGCCCCTGACAGCCGCACGCGCCCGCCGCCCGTGCGCTGCGCCCGCACGCGCTCAATGGCCTGGCTGGCGCGCACGCTGGAGGCGCTCAATGCGGCGCTGCGGGCGGCGTTGTTGTGGCCGGAGAGATAGCGTTGGACGGATGGCATGGCGGCAGTGTGCTGGGTACTGGCCGCGAACGTTGATTAAAGCGTTTTGCAAAAACAAAACCCGGCCAGTGACGGGCACTGTGCCGGGTTTGTAAGGGCAGGTCTTTTGACAGGTGTCAGAAGATGAGCAAACCGGCCTTTGTGGCCGTTTTGCCTACCGCGCCAGCTGCGCCATGCGTCTGAGCTCGGGCTCAATCAGCCGCGCCAGGCGCAGCGGGTCATTGACGCCGTTGGCGTTGAGGGTGATGTGCACCGGCGGCGCAGGCGGCGCAGGAGGGGCGGGCTGGGGCGCGGGCGCTGGCGCGGGCGGAGGCAGGCCGCG
>NZ_NSJF01000007.1 GCF_002285285.1 Vandammella animalimorsus | reverse complement strand
TCGATCGCATGGGCCTGAACCATGGCTGTGACGTGCGCGGCCTCATTGATGCCGCCGAGGATCTGGTGCGCCCGCTGCAACGCCGCCCAGTGCGGGTGGACCGCGAAACTCTGGCCCTGGGATATGCCGGCGTGTATTCCAGCTTTCTGCTGCACAGCGAGGCCGCCGCCAAAAAATACGGCCTCAACGCCTTTGACATCCTGGTCGAGCTGGGCCGCCGCGGCATGGTCGGCGGACAGGAGGACATGATTGTCGATGTGGCACTGGATATCCTCAAACGCCAGCCAGCCGAGGCCGAAGAGTCGCACCCCGACACGGGTGCCCCATAAAAAAACCAGGAGTGGATCGCATGAACACCAGCATTGCCCACTATGCCCGACAGCTTGATGATGCAGCCGTCTGCGCTCAGGCCATCGCGCAATTTCCTTCGGGATCCTTTGATCTGGAACAGGCCTATGTCATCCAGCGCACGGCCATTCAACGCCGAGTCAATCGCGGTGACAGCATTTGCGGCATTAAGCTGGGCTTCACTAGCCGCGCCAAGATGCTGCAAATGGGCGTGCACGATCTAATTTGGGGCTGGCTGACCTGTAGCATGCTCAAAGAAGAAAGCTCAAGCATCGATTTGAACCAATACATCCACCCGCGTGTCGAGCCCGAAGTGTGTTTCCTGACCAAGCGCACCATTGACCGCCCCATGAATGCCCTTCAGGCGCTGGACTGTATTGAAGCCGTGGCGCCAGCGCTGGAGATCATCGATTCTCGCTATCGGGACTTCCACTTCACATTGGAAGACGTGGTAGCCGACAACTGCTCCTCGGCTGGCGTTGTCGTTGGCAGCTTTTCACGCAATTTCGATGCGCTGAGCAATGCCGGAGTGCATATGGCTTTCGATGGTCGCTATGTACAAACAGGTTCGACGGCCGCCATTCTAGGCCATCCGTTGCGCGCATTCGTGCAAGCCTCTCGCCTGTTGGCCGCCAGTGGTCTGCACCTGCCTGCGGGTTCGCTGATCATGGCCGGTGCAGCCACCGCCGCCCAAGCATTGCCACCCGAGACCCACGTGCGCTGCGACATCTACGGCCTGGGCCGGGTGGAGTTCTTCACTGCCACTGAAACGCCATGAACTCCACTACACACCGAACCGAATCGATCGTCATCGCTGGCAAAGCCGTGCCTCGTGGACGATTTCCGCACTACAAGCGCGCCGGTGATTTCCTCTTCATTTCGGGCACCAGTTCGCGTCGCCCCGACAACAGTTTCGAAGGCGCAGAAGCCGACGCCATGGGCGTAACTCGATTGGACATCCGCGTGCAAACGCGCGCCGTGCTCCGCAACATCGCCGCCGTCCTGGAACATGCCGGCGCCAACCTGCAGGACTTGGTCGATGCCCAGGTTTTCCTGGTGAACATGAACGACTTTGGCGGCTTCAACGAAGTCTGGGCAGAGTTTTTTGATGCCCAGGGGCCCACTCGAACCACAGTAGCAGTGCACCAGCTGCCTCATCCACATCTGCTCATTGAAATTCGCGCCACTGCCTACAAGCCCCGACCCTAACCCCCTGTTGCAAGGAGAGTGTCTATGCTGAGCCTCAAATATGGCCATCCGCTGAACTTCAACCAATGGCTGCACGACAACCAACACTTGCTACGTCCACCAGTCAACAACCAGCAGATCTGGAAAGATGCGGATTTCATGATCACCGTTGTCGGTGGCCCCAACCAGCGCACCGACTTCCACGACGATCCAGTTGAGGAATATTTCTATCAATTCAAAGGCAATGCCTCATTGCTGGTCTGGGACCGCGGGCAGTACGAACGCATCCCACTACATGAAGGTGACATGTTTCTGATGGCTCCCCATGTCATCCACTCGCCCCAACGTCCCGAAGAGGGTAGCCTGTGTTTGGTGATCGAGCGCCAGCGCCCTCTGGGCCAGCACGACGCCCTGCAATGGAGTTGCGCACGCTGCGGCCATCTGATCTGGCGAGCCGAAATGCAGCTCGAAAGCATCGTCAAGGACCTGCCTCCCGTGTATGAGAAGTTCTACGCCCAGAGCGAAAGCGCGCGCCTTTGCAGCCAATGCGGTGAACAGCACCCAGGCAAAGACTACCGCCGCTGGCATGCCAGCTTGGAGCAGGCATTCGCTCACTTGCGGCAGTAAGCAGCGAACACACCCTACCACAAGGAAACCCCGCAACTGCCGTGCTGCGCTACGGCTCGGGCAAAGCCCGGACAGGTTTCCAGGAGTCCGCCATGATTGACATGCACTCGCACTTCTTCCCTCTCATCTCACGTGCTCAGGCTCGGCTGATTGATGCCGAGCAAGCTGCCTGGCTTCAGGTCGATGGCAATGGCCAGACTGGGCAGATCATGGTCGGCGACAAGCCATTCCGGCCTGTATACCAGGCGCTATGGGATGCCGACTACCGTGTCCAGGAGCTCGACGCGCAAGGTATCGCCATGCAAGTGACCTGTGCTACGCCCGTGCTGTTCGGCTATTCCTGGGAAGCAGCCAAGGCCGCCGACTGGGCCGCGCAAATGAACGAGGCTGCGCTGGCTTTTGCCGCTCGCCACCCACAGCGCCTGAAAGTGCTCTCGCAGGTGCCATTGCAAGACTTGCAGCGCGCCTGCGCTGAAGCTTCGCGCGCCCAGAAACTGGGCTGCGTCGGCGTGCAAATCGGCAACCATGTCGGGGACAAGGATCTTGATCACCCCGATATCGTGGATTTTTTGACCCATTGTGCACACGAGGACATCCCCGTCTTCGTACACCCTTGGGACATGATGGGCGGCCCTCGCCGTATGCGACAGTGGATGCTGCCCTGGCTGGTGGCCATGCCCGCCGAAACCCAGCTGGGCATGCTGTCGTTGATCCTCTCGGGAGCGCTCGAGCGCATCCCTCAGCGCCTGAAGATCTGCTTTGCCCACGGTGGTGGCAGTTTCGCCTTCACGCTGGGCCGAGCCGACAACGCATGGAAACACCGCGACATCGTGCGCAAGGACTGTCCACGCCCGCCATCCGAATATGTACATCGCTTCCATACCGATGCCGCCGTATTCGACCACGCAGCATTACAGCTATTGGTCGACGTCATGGGTCCAGAGCGAGTGATGCTGGGCTCGGACTATCCCTTCCCACTAGGCGAGCAGCCAATAGGTTGGCTGATTCAAAGCGCCCCAGACCTGGATGCAAATAACCGGCAGATGTTGCTTGAAGATAACGCGCGGCGCTTCTTCCGCCTGGAGCCGACCAGTACCCACGCTTCACGCTGCGCTGCGTGAGGCTGCGCAGGATCACCTTAACAGGCTGCTGAAATACTGCCGACGCCGGACGAAAAACATCCGACATGACACCCTCATCGCCCCTTCGCCAACCATAAATCAATGACTTGCGATAGCTTGAGGCGGCAAGTCTGGAGATTTCCTGCCTGTCAATTCAGTATTTCAGCAGCCTGTTAAAGCCACAACACTACAACCCAAGGAGACATGCCATGAAAAAACTTTCATTGCTGCGACTGGTCGCCAGTCTGCTGGGCAGCGCCCTGATCGCCACAACCACACAAGCCAAAGACTTTCGCCTCGGCCTACTGACTCCTCCGCAGCACATCTGGAGCCAAGCCGCCAGCGCCTTCGCGGCCGATTTCGAGCAACACAGCCAGGGGCGGCACAAAGTAGCGCTATTTCCCGCAGCACAGTTGGGCAACGAGGCACAAATGCTGCAACAACTGCAAACCGGCGCACTGGATATGGCCTTTCTCACCAACGCCGAACTAAGCAACCGTGCGCCAGAGCTCGGTGCACTCTACGCCCCTTATCTGGTTCAGAGCGTCGAGCAGGCCGGCCAGTTGCTAACTTCGCCAGAAGTGCAACAGTTGTTGGATCAATTGCCCGCACGCGCCGGCGTCGTTGGTCTTGCCTTCGGCACCGGCGGCCTGCGCCAGATCCTCAGCCGCACCCCCGTGCACAGCGCCTCCGACTTGAAAGGCCGCAAACTGCGTGTCACACCTATTGAGGCTCTACGCGACTTCTACAGTCATCTGGGAGCCGCACCCACCCCCATTCCACTCTCAGGCGTTTTCGATGCACTGGCCAACGGCCAGGTCGATGCGGTCGACATGGACCTGGAGTTAATCTGGGGACTGAAGTTCTATGAAAAGGCCGACACCATCTTGCTGTCCAAACACATGATGTGGCCCGTAGTCGGCGTGGTGTCCGCACGCGTCTGGCGAGAGCTCAGCCCCGAGGACCGCCAGGCCTTGCAAACGCTCATGCGCAAACATCTGGCGCAGACTTTCACCGCCTACATCGCCAAGGAAAGGGAATGGGAACAGGCTGCGCGGGGCAGTGGCAAGCGCATCGTCGAGGTCGGGCCGGAATTTTTTGCCGCAGCCATCGAGGCCTGGGAAGCCAAGTGGCGCCAGAAGGCCCCTGCCTTGCCTGCGCTGCGCCAGCTTGCCAAGAGCCTGCAGTAAAAAATCTTGCCAGCGCCACCGCCAGGACAACCGCGCCAGCGCGATCCACCTTGCGGCCTCTCAACACACTGTCTCGCACTTACCATGCTGCAAACCTGCTCGAACTGGCTCAGCCGCCAGGAAAGCCGCGCGGCCGGCCTGCTGGCCTCATTGATCGCGCTGTTGATCGTGTTCAACGTCTGCACGCGCGCCATGGATCGCGCGGTCTATTGGGTCGATGAGGCAGCCATCATACTGATGGTATGGATGCTGTTTCTGGCCATGGCCGTGTTGCTCAAGCAGCGCCAAGCCGTGGCCGTGACCGTGCTGGTCGATACCCTGCCCAAGCGCCTGCGCTGCGCCATCGGCGTTTTCATTGACTGGATAGTGCTGCTGTTCGCCATGCTACTGCTGGTGTTCTGCTGGCGCTGGTACCAGCCGCTGGAGTTGCTGTGCCATGGCCTGGACTTCGACGCCTTCAGCGCACACACGATGAACTTCATCTATCAAGAACGCGCCAACACTCTGCCCATGCCAAAGTTCTGGGCCTGGCTGATCGTGCCCTACTTCGCCTGCTCGACCCTGTTGCACACACTGGCACATATTCTGAGCGACCCAACTGGCCGCCACATGCACCCAATCTTGCAACAGCAACCGACGGTGGAGCCCCGCGACACGGCAGCACATCACCTGCGAGGAGGAAAGCACCCATGACGCTGCTGGTCTTTCTCGTTTTGCTGCTCCTGCAGGTACCCATTGGCGTCGTGCTGTGCCTGACGGCCATGTTCTACGCCTGGCACTCGGGCAATGCCGTGTTGTTCGAATCATTCGGGCAGCAGCTGTTCGGCTCGGCCGAATCCTATGGACTGCTGGCCGTGCCCTTATTCATTCTGGCCGGCGAGCTGATGAACGAAGGCGGGTTGACCTTGCGCCTGATTCGCTGCGCCCATGTGTTCGTCGGCGGTTTTCGGGGCGGGTTGGCCTACATCAATCTGCTGGCCAATACCCTGATGGCCGCAGTCATGGGATCGGCTGTGGCGCAAATTGCCGTAATGTCGCGCGCCATGGTGCCGCAAATGGAGCGCGAGGGCTACGATAAGTCCTTCGCCACCGCCATCACCGCTGCCTCGGGCCTGATGGGCGCCATCGTGCCACCCTCAATGATGTTCGTGGTCTATGGCGTGCTGGCGCAGCTCTCCATTGGCGACATGTTCATGGCCGGCCTGCTGCCCGGGCTGATCATGGGTCTGTCCTTTTGCATCATCGTGGCCGGGGCTGGCCTGATACTGCCTTATCCCAAGGGCCAATGGCTGCCACTGGCCCAGGCCATGCGCGCCATCCTCGGCGCCCTGCCCGCACTGACCGTGCCCGCCATCATCGTCGGCAGCATCCTCACCGGCCTGGCCACGCCCACCGAATCAGCCGGCCTGGCCTCGGTCACAGCCCTGCTGGTTGGCCGCTTCATTCATCAAGAGCTGGCATTCTCACAATTGATGGCCGTGCTCAAACGCACCGCCCACAGCGCCGGCCTGGTGCTGTTTCTGGTCGCCGCCGCTGGCGTCTTTGGCTGGACGATCACCTTTGAGCAAATCCCCCAGCTGGTGGCACAGTGGATCTCAGCCAGTACGGACAGCCCTTTCGTGTTCCTGCTGATGGTCATGGCACTGCTGCTGGCCATTGGCATGGTGCTCGATGGCATCGCCGCATTGATTCTGATCGTGCCCATCCTGCTGCCCATCGCCACACAGCAATTCGGCATCCACCCGTTGCACTTCGGCGTCGTCATCTGCATCAACTTAGTCTTGGGCCTGCTCACGCCTCCTGTGGGCACTGGCCTATTCGTTGCTGCAGCCATGACCGGCGAGCCCCCTCAGCGATTGTTTCGTGCCCTGCTGCCATTCCTGCTGGCTGTCTGCCTGTTGCTGGTGTGGCTGTGTTATGACGCATGGGCCATCAAGGCCCTACTACCGGCTTGATGGCAAAGTGCTCGGCTTGGCCATGCAAGCAATGCTGGGCCGTGTGCACCCGGCAAGCCCAAAAAATACCGGCATACTGCAACTCCCAATTTTGAACCGAGCAATCGCATGACACCCGCCATCGAACTGCTCAAGGCGCACGGCGTGGCGCACCAGGTGCTGAGTTACACGCACGACAGCAAAGCGCCGTCCTACGGGTTGGAAGCAGTTGAAAAGCTCGGCCTGGCGCCGCAGCAGGTGTTCAAAACCTTGCTGGCCCAGACCGAGGCTGGCGAGTTGTTGGTGGCCGTCGTGCCTGTGGCAGCCCAGCTGGATTTGAAAGCCCTGGCCTTGGCCGCTGGCTGCAAGAAGTGCGAGATGGCGCAGCCGCAGGCGGCGCAGCGCGCCACAGGCTATTTGGTGGGCGGCATCAGCCCGCTGGGGCAGAAAAAGGCGCACCGCAGCTTCATTGACGCAGCGGCGCAGGCCTTGGATTGCCTCTACGTCAGCGCCGGGCGGCGCGGGCTGGAGATTGCCCTGGCGCCGCAGGATTTGGCCCGTCTGTGCCAGGCGCGCTTTGCCGCGCTGGCGCGCTCGGCGTGATGCCCGGTTGACGACGTTGACGGCGGCGCTGCATCCGCTCAGGCAACGCCAGGACGCCCGATGCCGCGATGGCGCCTGTTGTGGCACCAGGCATCAACGTGCCCGCAAACGCCAGGCCGCCCACAGCAGCGCGATGCAGAATGCGGCAAAGGTCAGAAAAGACCAGTTGGCGATGGACAGCCCCAGCAGCGACCAATCCACCGCCGTGCAATCGCCCGAGCCCCGAAACAGCATCGGGATGGCTTTGCTGATCGGATAGTTCTCAACGATTCCATAAAAATCACGGCCGCAGGTGACGGTCTCGGGCGGATACCACTGCATCCAGCTTTGGCGCGCCGCAACGAAAGCGCCAAAACCGCTGATCAACAAGGCTGCGCCGCCCCACAGCCAAAGCCACCAGCGCCGCCCCCACAGACTGCCCAGCAATGCCGCCATCAGCACGCCCGTCAGCGCATAGCGTTGCACGATGCACATCGGGCAGGGCTCCAGCCCCACGTGGTGCTGCAGGTAAAGCGCAAAACCCAGCAAACCGGCACAGGCCAGGGCCATCACAGCCAGCAGGCGCCGTGGCGCTGCCAGCAAAAAACTCAAGGCATTCACGAATTCATCCTTTCTTCTTCATGGAGATACGCTGCCGGTGCGGCATCGCCAGCATGCGCGTATTGTCTGCCGTCTTGGCGAGTGCTTTGCCAAGGAAGGCTCTCACGCATCCGCTGTTCAAGCGGCCGCTGCGGGACAGCCGGGATACAGGGCAGCGAGCGTCACACAATGGCCGCCAGCCACCGCAAAGGCCAACGATGCAGCAAACCATCCGATCCAGGGAATGGATGCGGCGCGAGGGTTTTGAGTGCGGGCTTTCCCAGAGTTCCCTCCGCCGGTCAGCGCTCAATGAATACAATGCCCGCCCCGCGCTGCCATGCCAGCGGCCATCCGTCCCACAAAAAACACCCAGGCCAAGCCTGCCGCCCCATGCCCGACGACACGACATCACAACCCGCAGCCCTGCCCCCTCATGCCCTGTGCATCGATGCGCTGGACATGGACGCGCAAGGCGTAGCGCACCGCGACGATGGCAAGGTGGTGTTCGTCGAAGGGGCTCTGACCGGCGAAATCGTCACCGCCACCACCGTGCGCCGCAAAAACCAATGGGAAAAAGCCACGCTCGATGCCGTGCTGCGCGAATCCTCCCAGCGCACCACGCCGCGCTGCCCGCACTTTGGCCTGCACCAGGGCGCCTGCGGCGGCTGCAAGATGCAGCACCTGAGCCCGGCCGCGCAGCTGGCCGTCAAGCAGCGCGTGCTGGAGGACAACCTCTGGCACCTGGGCAAGGTGCGCGCCGAGCGCATTCTGCGCCCTATTCAGGGGCCGGACTGGGGCTACCGCTGGCGGGCGCGCCTGTCGGTGCGCTACGTGCAGAAAAAAGGCGTGGTGCTGGTGGGCTTTCACGAGCGCAAAAGCCGCTACATCGCCGACATGCAGGTCTGCCCCATCCTGCCGCCTCAGGTCGATGCGCTGCTGATGCCGCTGCGCGCGCTGATCGACAGCCTGGATGCGCGCGAGAGCTGCCCGCAGATTGAAGTGGCCTGCGGCGATGCCGTCACCGCGCTGGTGCTGCGCCACCTGCAGCCCCTGAGCGAGACCGACCAGCAACGCCTGCGCGACTTCGCCGCCCAGCACCCGCCGCTGCAATGGTGGCTGCAACCCAAGGGCCCCGATACGGTGCACCGGCTCGATGCCGACGATGGCAGCGCGCCTCTGGCCTATGCCCTGCCGGAGTTCGGCATCCGCATGCCGTTTCGGCCCACGGACTTCACCCAGGTCAACCCGCACATCAACCGCGTGCTGGTGGCCCGGGCACTGCAACTGCTGGGCGTGCAAAGACACGAGCGCGTGATCGACTGGTTCTGCGGCTTGGGCAACTTCAGCCTGCCGCTGGCCACCCAGGCCGCTCAGGTGCTGGGCATCGAGGGCAGCGACGCGCTGGTGGCGCGCGCCAGCGCCAACTGGCAGGCCAACCAGGCGCAGCGCGCTGCGCAAGGCCTGCGCCCGCTGGCACCCACACACTTCGTGGGGCGCAACCTGTTCCAGATGACGCCTGCGCTGCTGCAGGCCGATGGCGCGGCGCAAAAATGGCTGGTCGATCCGCCGCGCGAAGGCGCGTTTGCGCTGGCCAAGGCGCTGGCCGACATCCACCAACGCCGCCACCAACAGCACCACCAGGGCGCCAGCGCGGCGGGCGCCGAAGCGGCCAACGCCACCATTGCGGGCGATGAGCTGCCACCCGAAACCAGCAGCGCCGACTGGCAGGACGACGCCCAATGGCAGCCGCCACAGCGCATCGTCTATGTCAGCTGCAACCCAGCCACGCTGGCGCGCGATGCTGGTTTGCTGGTGCACCAGGCCGGCTACCGCTGCACCGCAGCGGGCGTGGTCAACATGTTCCCGCACACGGCCCATGTGGAAAGTATCGCCGTGTTCGATGCACTGCCGACGTGCTGAGCATCAGCGCCTTTGTCCGCATCAGCGCCCCCCAGGCCCTTGCGCTCGCGCCCAACGGCGTCACCATGCCCCACAATGCCCTCCATGAATACCCGCCAGCCCCCTGCTCCTACCCCGGCCCCATCAGCCACCCCCTGCGCCACGGCCACCGACTCCACAACAGCGCCCATGCTCGCCAAAAGTGACGACAACCTGATCTGGCTGGACTGTGAGATGAGCGGCCTGAACCCGGAAACCGACCGCCTGTTGGAAATTGCCGTGATCGTCACCGGCCCGCAGCTGCAGCCGCGCATCGAAGGACCTGTGCTGGTCATCCACCAAAGCGATGACGTGCTCAATGGCATGGACGCCTGGAACAAGGGCACGCACGGGCGCAGCGGTCTGACGGACAAAGTGCGCGCATCCACCATCGACGAGGCCCAGGCCGAGGCGCAGCTGCTGCAGTTCCTTCGCCGCTATGTGGCCAAGGGCAAATCGCCCATGTGCGGCAACACCATCGGGCAGGATCGGCGTTTTCTCGTCAAATACATGCCCAAGCTGGAGGCCTTCTTCCACTACCGCAATGTCGATGTCAGCACCCTCAAGGAATTGACCCGACGCTGGCAACCGGGCATTGCCAACCAGTTCAAGAAAGCGCAAAAGCACACGGCCCTGGCCGATGTGCACGAATCCATCGACGAGCTGCAGTTCTACCGCGAGCAGGTCATGAAGATTTGAACGCCTTCACCGCAGGCAGGGCCGCAGAGCGCAGATCGCCGCTGGCCTGATAGCCCATCCACAGGCTTTGCGCAATGCGCCGCGCCGCTGCCAGGGCCTGCTCGGCCAAGCGCTCGTTGGGCTGCTCGTCCAGGGTTTGCGCAAACAGCTCCAGCCAGTGCCTGAACAGTTCCTGCGTCAAGCCCGGCAGGGCGGCGTGCTTGGGCATGGGAGCCCCGGAAAAGCGCCCGCTGCGCAACAGGATGCTGGACCAAAAGTCCATCAGCTTGGACAGATGCTCGTCCCAATCGTCGATGTGCGCCTCAAAGATCGGCCCGAGCCGCGCATCCTGGCGCACGCGCGCGTAAAAGCGCTGCACCAGCGCAGTGATTTCCTCTTCAGTGCAAATCGGTTCTGCGCACATGGTCATGGCCGGGCTTGCTCAATACAGCTCCAGGTGCACCCGCCCCTCGCGCCCCAGACGCTGCCAAGGGGTTTCATCGGGGTCCGCCGCGCCTTGCTGCGTATCGGCCAGCAACGCATCGAAAGCGGCCCCGATGGCGCGCTCCAGGTGCTGCTTGTTGCCGCAGACGTACACGTGCGCGCCCTGCGCAATCCAATCGCGCAATGTGACGGCGTGCTCCTGCAAGGCGTGCTGCACGTAGTATTTTTCCGCCCCATCGCGTGAAAAAGCCGTCACCAGCTTATGCAGCACGCCTTCGGCCTGCAGGCTCTCAAGTTCCTCGCGGTAGAGGAAGTCCTGCGCCTGGCGCTTTTCGCCAAAGAACAGGCAAGTCTGGCGCGGTTGACCACTGGCCTGCAGCTCGCGCAGCAAGCCCATCAGCGGCGCAATGCCGGTGCCGGTGCCGATCAGAATCAGCGGCGCTGCGGCATCACCGGCCAGGTGAAAGCCGGGGTTGGCGCGGCAATAAACCTGTACTGGGCCACCCTGCGTCAGCAGCCAGTGCGTGGCCATGCCCTCGCGCTGGCGGCCCTGGCGCTCATAACGGACGTGGCGGATACACAGGTCGATGTGCCCGGCCTGGCCGTGCGAGGCGATGGAGTACGCCCTGGGCAGGCGCGGCGACAGCAGCTGCGCCAGCTCCGCCAGCGGCACCTTCTCGGGCGTGCAAAAGTCCTGCAGCACATCGAGCACATCGGCGCCCCAGAGGTATTGCTCCAGCTGCTGGCGCTGGCTGAACTTGAGCAAGCCTTTGAGCGCATCGCTGCCGCCCAGGCGAGCCAGCTCGCGCAGCACGCCCTTGCTGATTTGGCGCAGCTCCTTGTCGCGCAGCAGCTCGGCGGCCTCGGGCGCGCCGTACCACTGGGCCAGTTGCGCCAGCAGTTGTGGATCGTTTTGCGCCAGCACGTGCAAGGTATCGCCGGCACGCCAGCGCATGCCGCTGCCCTCGCAGGCCAGGCGGATGTGGTAGGCGCCGGGCTCGGCATCCGGCCCGGCATGGTTGAGCTGGCGGCGCTCCAGGATGGCCGCGGCATAAGCATCGTTCTCGCCATAAGCAATCACGCGCAGCGACAATGCCAGGCCGGCCTGGGCGTCGCCCTGCAGCACTTGCTCAAGCACCGACTGCCAGCGCGCGAAGAAGTCTGCATAGCCGATGTCGGCATCCACGCGGTTGATGATGGCCTGCGCGCCGCGCTCTTGCAGCAGCGCATCGAGCTGCTTGGTAAAGCCACAGAAATTCGGATAGGCCGTATCGCCCAGGCCGAAGATGGCATAGCGCAGCTGTGCCAGCGCGCCGCTTTGGCGCAACTGCGCCAGAAAGCCCTCGGCATTGCCCGGTGGCTCGCCGTCGCCAAACGAGCTGGAGATGATCAACAGCAGAGCCTCGTCGCCCCAAGAGGCTTGCAGGTCCACGGCGTTGAGCGGCATGACCTGGGGCTGCAGGGCCGCCACGCAGGGCGCGGCGGCCAGCCCTTCGGCCAAGGCCTTGGCGTTGCCCGACTCAGAGCCATAGGCAATCACCACACGTTGGGCAATGGCATGCATGCAAGGGCTCGCTATTACTTGGCGTAGTACTCGTCGAATTGCTCTTTGGAGAATTCCACAGCCTCGAAGTTGTCCATCAAATCATTGATGACGCGGCGAATGCTGATGTAGGCGTTGATATTGCCCTGTGCATCGCGCAGCGGCTGCACTGTGGTGTCCACCACATACACGCCACCGCCCTTGCCCACGTTGGGGATGATGCCCGTCCAGATGTTGCCGGCCTTGATGGTGTCCCACATTTCCTTGTAGGTCTCCTTGGGCACGGCCGGGTGGCGCACGATGCTGTGCGGCTGGCCCAGCAGCTCTTCGCGGGCATAGCCGGTGAGCTTGCAGAACAAATCGTTGGCATAGGTGATGTTGCCCTGCAGATCGGTCGTGGAGATCACGGCCACGTTTTCCAGTGCGGCCAGCAGTTGTGCGGAATCCAGGGTGTTGCTCATGGTGCTTTCCTCTTTCAGAGTGGTTGAAAACATCTAACCGCAGCCGCATGCGCTGGCCCGCTCTGCCCACGCCACCGGGGCCGCAGGCTGCGCAGCACATGCCTGCCGCAGTCAAAAGGTGCATTCTATATGCACCTTTTGACTGCGGCGGCCAATCTGACCCGCTGCCGCGCGCGATGCGCCCGGCCTGCTCGTATGATTCGCATCTGGCTGAGACGCCAACTGGGCCCAGGCCTCAGGTTCAAGAACCTGCTCCAAGGGCGCTGGAGCGCACACGATGAGACTGACACTCAAGACCGACTATGCATTGCGCACGCTGCTGTTTCTTGGGCAGCAGCAGTCGCTTGTGTCCATCGCGCAAATCGCCCAAGCCCATGCCATCTCGGAGCACCACCTCATCAAAGTTGTTCATGCACTGGGGCGCCTGGGTTTCGTCGACACGCTGCGCGGCAAAGGCGGGGGCATTCGGCTTGCGCCGGCCGCATTGCAGGCCACGGTCGGCCAGATCGTGCGCGCCATGGAGGACGACTTGAACCTGGTGGCCTGCTTCGGGCCGCAAAGCGAAGACAATCGCTGCTTGCTCACTGGCAGCTGCCGACTGCAAGGCGTTTTGCATTCGGCCTTGCAGGCATTCATGGCTGAGCTTGACGGCCACACCTTGGCCGATTTGCTCGGGGCTGCCGTGCCTGCCAAAGCCAACAGCACGCAGCCCATATCGATCAACAGGCTTCGGCCCGCTGCGCCAGTGGCCGCTGGCGACCATGCTCGCCAGCAAGGCAAGCCAATTGGCCCCGCACCAACACCCGCGCCGTCAAGGCGACAGCTCCAAAAATCGGACACTGGGCAAGCGCCCAATGGAGAACACACACCATGACCAGATGGCTTTGGTCTCTCAAACGCATCATGCGCGGCATGTGGTTTCGCACCACGTTGTTTTCGCTGCTGGGCATCGTCACGGCGCTGTTTGCCGCCTGGTTCCAGCACTGGATCCCCAAGGAGTGGACCGGCGTGCTGGGCGAAGGCGCGGTGGACAGCATCCTGCAAATCATGGCCGCCAGCATGCTGGCCGTGACCACCTTCTCGTTGAACATCCTGGTTTCGGCTTATGCCTCGGCCAGCAGCGCCGCCACGCCGCGCGCGACCGAGCTGCTCATCAACGACACAGCCGCCAACAATGCGCTCTCGACCTTTCTGGGCGCCTTTTTGTTCAGCATCGTGGGCATCATCACGCTGAGAACAGGCCTGTACCGCGAGGAAGGTCGGGTGCTGTTGTTCCTGGTCACCATCGGCATGATCGTGCTCATCGTCGCGACCTTGCTGCATTGGATCAACTACCTCTCCACCCTCGGGCGCATGGGTCACACCATCGCCCGGCTGGAAGAAATAGCCTGCGACGAAGTGCGCAGCTATCTGCGCGACCCATACCGCGGCGGCACGCCCTGGCAGCGGCGGGCCGATCCCCTGCCCACCAGCGCCATTGCCCTGCACGCGCCCAAAGCCGGCCATGTGCAATGGATCGACGTAGCCATGCTGCAAGAGCTGCTGCTCGATTACACCAAGCAAAGCAGCGCCCCAATTGAGCACGCCGGGCAGCCCAAGACTGCCGCTGCGCAGATTTATGTGATGGTGTTGCCAGGGCAATTTGTCGCCCCCGGCTCCACACCGCTGTGCAGCGTCGTCGGCCTGCCCGTGCTGGAAGATGAACAAGCTGAGCAAGCCACGCAGGATTTTCTGGCCCGGCTGCGCGATGCCTTCACCATCGCGCCCAGCCGCACCTTCGACAGCGACCCGCGCTTTGGTCTGGTGGCGATGGCGGAGGTGGCCTCCAAAGCCTTGTCGGCCGCCGTCAACGACTGCGGCACCGCCATCGACGTTATCAACCGCAGCCTGCGCATCTTCGAACTGTGGGCGCAGCTGGAAACCCCGGCCCAGCCTGCCACAGCCCCATCCAGCCCAACAGGCGAGCACGAGGTGCGCTACCCCAACGTCAAAGTCCCCGCCGTTGCCCTGGAAGACGTGTTCGATGACTTCTTCCCCTCTGTAGGGCGTGATGGCGCCGCACAACGCGAGGTAGGCATCCGCCTGCAGAAAATGCTCATCAGCCTCTATGCCTTCGGCGGCCCTGAAATGCAGGCCCTGGCCCGCAGCCACGCCCAGCAGGCGTTGCAGCGTAACCTGGCTGCCATGGACTTCCCGCCCGACCGCGAAGCCGTCGAGGCTGTGCATCGCCAGGCCTGGCCTGCGAGCCAATGAGCGGCGCAGTTGGCTTCTGCGCTCGCCAGCGCCCAGCCCGGGCGCGGCCGCAAACACACGGATAATCTGCTGCCATGACGTTGAAACTTTTGGTCGGCCTGGGCAACCCCGGGCCAGAGTACGACGCTACGCGCCACAACGCAGGCTTCTGGTGGATTGATGCGCTGGCACGCCAGCGCGGTGCCATGCTGGTGCCCGAAAAAGGCTTTTTCGGCAACGCCGCCAAACTTCGCATTGGCGCCCAGCAGGTGTGGCTGCTCCAGCCCATGACCTTTATGAACCGCTCCGGCCAGGCTGTTGCCGCTCTGGCCAGGTTCTACAAAATCGCACCGCAAGAAATCCTCGTCGTACACGATGAGCTGGATTTGCTGCCCGGCCAGGCAAAGCTCAAACGCGGCGGCAGCCATGCCGGCCACAATGGCCTCAAGGACATCCAGGCTCAATTGGGCAGCCCGGACTTTTGGCGTCTGCGCTTAGGGATCGGCCACCCAGGCGTCAAATCCGAGGTAGTGCATTGGGTGCTGCGCAAGCCGCCGGCTGCCGAGCGCGACGCCATCGAGGCCGCATCCGAACGCGCGCTGCAGGCAGTGGATGAACTGGTTGCCGGCCAAACGGAGCAAGCCATGCGGCGCATCCATGGCAGCAAGCCCGATGCCCCCGCAGCGCGTAAGCCCGCCGCCGCAGCCATACAACCTGACGACGGCTGAGCCCACAAACCAGACGACAACAACAACCATTACCCATCCGGAGTGAGGCCATGGTCAACCATGCAGACCCTAGAGACAACGCCCCGACCGAGCCACCCGCCAGGCCGCAAAAAACCTTCTTTGGCCCGCTGGACTGGCTGCACGTGGTGCAGTGGCTGCACCATGATGGCGTGATCGCCCCTGAGGAAGCACAGCGCACCATCGCACGGTTTTCGCGGGCGGAAAGCCAGCAAAACCCATTGGTGCGGCTCTCGGCCATTGGCCTCAAGCGCGCTGAAGGCGGCGGCACGCTGGATCTGGACGATCTCAGCGAATTCATCGCGCGGCGCGCCGGCATCGAGTTTCTGCGCATCGACCCGCTCAAGGCCGACGTGGGGCGCATCTCCGAAATCATGAGCGCCGCCTATGCCAGCCGTTATGGCGTGCTGCCTATCAAGGTGTTGCCTGACACCACTGTCATCGCCACCTGCGAGCCTTACGTCACCGATTGGGTGCGGGAGATCGAGCGCCAGACCCGGCGGCAGGTGCGCTTGGTCATGGTCAACCCGCTGGATCTCAAGCGCTACATCGGCGAGTTCTATGCCCTGGCCAGCTCCGTCAGCTCGGCCCAGAAAAGCGGCAGCAACACCAGCAGCCTGGCCAGCTTCGAGCAATTGGTGGAGCTGGGAAAGGCCAATCGCCAGCTCGATGCCAACGACCAAGGGGTGGTGCGCGTGGTCGAATGGCTGTGGCAGTACGCCTTCGATCAGCGCGCCAGCGACATCCATCTGGAGCCGCGCCGCGACCAGGGCGCCATTCGCTTTCGCATCGATGGCGTACTGCACACCGTCTACCAGATGCCCATCGGGGTGTTGAATGCCATGATTGCCCGCGTCAAGCTGCTGGGGCGGCTGGACGTGGTGGAGCGGCGCAGGCCGCAGGACGGGCGCATCAAAACACGCAACCCGCGCGGCGAAGAAGTGGAAATGCGCCTCTCGACGCTGCCCACAGCCTTCGGGGAAAAGATGGTCATGCGCATCTTCGACCCCGACAACGCCATCAAGAACCTGGCCGATCTGGGCTTTTCCCGCCACGATGCCCAGCGCTGGGAAGAGCTGGTGCAAAAGCCCCACGGCATCATTTTGGTCACTGGCCCAACCGGCTCAGGCAAAACCACGACGCTGTACTCCACGCTCAAGCGCGTGGCTACCGAAGAGGTCAACGTCAGCACTGTGGAAGACCCCATCGAAATGATCGAGCCGGCCTTCAACCAGACCCAGGTGCAACCGCACATCGACTTCAGCTTTGCCGAAGGTCTGCGAGCACTGATGCGCCAGGACCCGGACATCATCATGGTGGGCGAAATCCGCGATCTGGAAACCGCCGAAATGGCCATCCAGGCGGCGTTGACCGGGCACTTGGTCTTCTCCACGCTGCACACCAACGACGCGCCATCGGCCATCACCCGCCTGATGGAGCTGGGCGTACCGGCCTACCTCATCAACGCCACGCTGCTGGGCGTGCTGGCCCAGCGCCTGGTGCGCACGTTGTGCAAGCACTGCAAACAACCCGACGAAAATTTCGACCCAGCCTTGCTGGACGATGCCGTCAAGCCCTGGAAAATCAATCTGGGCGAGAACAAAATCACCCCCTACCGCCCCGTAGGGTGTACCGAATGCCGCATGAGCGGCTACCGCGGCCGGATGGGGCTGTATGAGCTGCTCAGCGTCAACGACAGCGTGCGCGAGCAAATCCACGCCCAGCTCAAGTTGCCCACCCTACGGCGCGAAGCCGTGGCCGCAGGCATGCGCCCGCTGCGCCTGGGCGGGGCCCAGCGCGTCAGCGATGGCACTACCACGCTGGACGAAATCCTGCTCGCCACCCCGGCCCCGCAACAGGGTTGAAGAAGGGCTGAAAAAGCCGCTGTAGCCCTCATTGCGAGGACTGCAGCGGCCTGTTTTAGAGCGTGTTCTGCTCGAACGCTGACAAATCCAAGACCTGAGCCGCTGACTGCATCGCAATCTCGCAGGTAGCTCTCGTCATGCCCGCGAAGGCGGGCATCCAGCGCCACCCTTGCGCACGAGAGGGGGATTGGCCAACGGCAGCGCCGTCTGTCAGCGTCGCGGCTGGGCACCAGCCTGCGCGGGTGTGACCAGAGAAGGCAGCACTTGCAGGAAATGTCTTCATGAGAAATCGAAACCGCTCTAGTGCAACGTTCTACGGGCCGGCGGCACAGCCACTGGCAATCAGTATTTTTTGCGTGCCTCGTCTGCCAGCTTTTTGTGTTTTGCAGCGAAAGCCTCCAGCGCCTTTTCATCCACCTTAATTTGCGCCACGGATTTTTCCACCTGATCGTCGCGCAAACCGTCCATTGCTGCCTTGCGCCCTTGCTCCATCAGGACTTCGCGCACCTCATCGAATGACAATTTGCCTGCCTCGCGCCGATCGTCCAGCCGAACGATGTGCCAACCATAACGGGTCTTGAACGGCTCGCTGTATTGGCCATTTTTCTGCAAGGCCTTCAGCGCACCTTGAAACTCCAGCACCATTTTGGTGGGGTCAAAATAACCCAGCGAACCATACAGCGGAGCAGTTTGCGCATCCTCCGAATGCTTGAAGGCCAGCTCGCCAAAATCCCCCCCTTCCTGCAACTGCCTGTAAACAGCCCGGATGCGCTGCTCAGCCTCATCACTGCCGCTGAAAATCAAGATGTGACTGGCCTTGGTTTCTGCTGGCACCATGAAGCGTTGCGGGTTGGACTTGTACTCTGCCTCGGCATATTTGAGCAGCTCCTCCTTTGATGGGGCATGTTTTTGTTCCAACTGCTCCAGCATCAGCTCCATCAGCACGCGCTGCTGGGCCAGCTTTAGCCTGGTTTGCGCTTCCGGCGTCTTGTCCAGGCCGGCGCTTTTTGCTTGTTCTGCCAGTACAGCGCGCACAAACAAAGCCTTGGCCGTCACATCCACTTTTTGCGCGTCGGACAAGGCATGGTGACGGGACGCCAGGTCAACCGCTTTGGCGTCTGCATCGATATCCCAATCCGTCACCTGCACCAAGGGGTCGCCCCCTTGCACGATGATTTGCTGTGCATCTGCATCAACAGCCAGAGACATCCAACCGGCCAGCGCCAACAATGCCGCCACCGGCCAATTGCGGTTTTTTACGGTCCCAAGGGGGCCACAACGTCGATTCATTTCCAATGATTTCCTCTAAGAAAATTCCTGTTCCAGTTTCCAGCCATGCCACTGACAGCGCAGCATATTAGGGGGTAAAACTGTACGCAGCACCAGCCTGTGCACAGCACCAGCACAAACACAGCACACACCCAACAGCTGCCAGAGCAATGACAGCATGCCAAAAAAAAGCAGGCGTTTCCGCCTGCTTTTTTACTTGCCTACACATCAAGCCATGCAAGATATTGCAGCGCTTGATGGAGCGGCGGCTTTACCGCCTAGACCTTCATTACTTGCTGAAGGAGTGTGGCCATGTGAAGCCCAGTGCCTTGCCACCGGCCTGCAGTGCTGCAAAGCCAATGACGGGC
The DNA here is from genome assembly GCF_002285285.1 of Vandammella animalimorsus. Taxonomy (GTDB): domain Bacteria; phylum Pseudomonadota; class Gammaproteobacteria; order Burkholderiales; family Burkholderiaceae_C; genus Lampropedia; species Lampropedia animalimorsus. The sequence goes on along the minus strand of NZ_NSJF01000007.1, from coordinate 98,282 downwards.
AGACCCTTCTTGCCGGAGCCGCTCCTGTTGACCAGGTTGATCTTGCCCCAGCCTGCATCGATAGGCTGCGACAGGAACTTGGGATTAACTCGGTTGGCAGCAATTGCAGCGCCCAGCACAGACTCCTCCACCGGGACATTGAAAGTGAGCACACTCACTTCACCATCGAGCTTGAAGCCGCCATGCGGCGAAGGCACAGCATTCAGAGTACGCTCGTTGTCATCGTAGAAATCGGCGTCGATATCCACATGCACCTGCGGAGCGCCATTATGCTTTACCACTGCAGCGTTTTTGGGGGTGAAGTAATCGCTGGCCGCTTTATCACCCGGCGTCTTGTCATTAAAGACCGCAGCACCGGAGGCATAGTCAACTGCCACACCGTAGCGACGTGTTGGCAGAGACAGCACCCAGTCAGTACGGAATTTCACATCCGACACAGTCACGAATTCATTCATCACTTCGCTGGCTGCCAGCGCCTCAGACAGCGCATTGGCCTGGTTGATAGGATCAGCATCATCACCAGTCGCGTTGCTCAGATAAGGCGTCGACAGATCCGGGTAGTCATAGTTCTTGTCGGCCAGCTTACCGCTACGGAACAAGGGGTCGGCCGTACCAAGCTTATCCCAAGTATCATGTGCCACGCTGGTACTTTGCGGAGCAACCGTCAAATTACCAAGCGCCATAAAATCATCATCATCGACCGCAGCAATCGCCATCATGTTGCCGGTCACTGTCGAATCGGTCACTACTTCAGTAATGGCCCAATGACCGGTAATACCAGCCGTCGGGAAGTTAAAGCCACGACCAAGAACTTCGGCCTTGCTCGTCATTACCGCCATGGAGTTTGCAATCAGCGTAGGATTGCACTCCACATTGCCTGTAACGGAATTGTGCTTGATGGTATTGTACAACGCACCTTTAGCCCCATCCCCCGGCTCAATATCAGCCACCGTCAGGAACTCGACATAACCCTCGAAAGTCTCAGACTTCGATTTCTTGTCATAGACGCGCGCCGTACTGAAAGCACCAAGAGGATCGTTCTCATCAATCAGCACCGAGCGAGCAGGCAGCGTGCAGCTGGTGTCTGGAATATCCAGACGAACCTCGTCCTTTGCATTCTTCCAGACACGGGCGCGCCATACGTCACCAGGCGACAGGAAGACGTAGAAATCGAACACATCGTCCGAGTTGCGCGCGCCACGGAAGCGCACTTTCACAGCCTTGCCGTTCTTGGTATCGGTGTTGATGATGTTCATCAAGGTATTGCGCGTACCCTGAACAGTGTAATAAGGCTGCACCAAGATGTGGCCAACAGCACCCGCATTGATGCTCAGCTTTGTAGACAGCTTCTTGTCAGTGTTATTAATATCAGCCTGCTCAGCCTTGATGTAAGGCGTAGGAGCAGCACTTGCAGCGCCCGCAAAGCCGGCCAGGGCAGCAGCCACACTCAACGCAAAAACGGTTTTTTTCATGAGGGTTAACTCCAAAAATGAAGAGGGTTTGAAAGCGTTACGACCAAGTCTCGATCACGCTGGGAAATCCTAGCATGAAGACTTGCCGTCGAAATGGCTCCACAGACTGAATTCCTATGTTTTTGCAAAAAAACAACGGAACGCAACCGCGCGCAAGTAACCAATGCCATTCTGCGCGGCAGTCTAGTGGCTCCACCCAACGATTGCAAGCAAAAATTGCAGCCCCTGACTGGCCTTGACTCTGGTGCCTTGTTGCTGCAATCACAGGCCCTTGTTCAGCGCCCTCAGCCCAGGCTCTACCCGGCCCACCACAGGTCCATGCTTGCTGATCCAGCGACAAGGGAAGAGGCGGCATGCACCGTTGGCAACGGCCCTGTTGGCATCAACAAACAACCAACACTTTGTTGCCAAGGCACTACAAGGCCATTGCTCGATAATTGGCCAGATGCATGTTTCCTCCTCAGGTGCGCACTTTGCTGCGCTGGATCACGTCCGGGCGCTGGCGGCGCTGTTGGTGGTGACCTGGCATTTTCTGCACGGCCAGCATGGGCAGCCCGTGCCGTTTGAAGGGGCGCCGGCCTGGTGGCCGCTGGCCCTGTTCGATGAAGGGCATACGGGCGTGGCGCTGTTCATGAGTTTGAGCGGCTATTTGTTTGCCCGTTTGCTGGAAGGGCGGCGGGTGGATTTCCCGCGCTTTTTGTTCAACCGTCTGCTGCGCCTGCTGCCGCTGCTGTTGCTGGTGATGCTGCTGGCTGGGCTGCGCATCGTCTGGCATGGGGGCGATGGCATGGCCTATCTGCAGGCGCTGCTGCGGGGTTTTTGGCAGCCAACCTGGCCCAACGGCGGTTGGTCGATTGCGGTGGAAATGCATTTTTACCTGCTGTTGCCGCTGCTCTTGGCCTTGCAGGCGCGCTCGGTGTGGTGGCTGTGGGCCTTGCTGGCCCTGGCGCTGGCAGGGCGCGGCCTGCTGTGGGCCTGGGATGGCACGGTGCAGCACCTGGCCTATTTCACGTTGGTGGGGCGGATCGACCAATTCTTGCTCGGCATGCTGGCTTGCCGTTGGCGCGGCCATTTGGCCGGGCGCCATGGCCTGGCCGCTGCCGTGGCTTTGGCCTTTTGCCTTTTTTATTGGTGGTTTGATGCCAGCGGCGGCTTTTACCAGCGCCCCAGTTACCCCTCACCTGGGCGGCTGTGGATTGTGCTGCCGCTGATCGAGGCCCTGGCCTATGCAGTGCTGATCGCCTGGTACGAGGCCAGCGTGCGCCCCAGCATGCGCGGGCCCAGCTGCTGGCTGGCGCGGGCCGGGGCGTATTCGTACTCTGTGTATTTGCTGCATTTCTTCATAGTCTTCGATGCTGCGCGCTGGGTGCATGCACACATCATGGACATCAGCAATTTTTACGTGGCCTGCCTTTGGGCGCTGCTGTTTTATGGGTTGATGCTATTGCCTGCACACTGGAGCTACCGCTGGGTGGAGGCCCCTTTTCTGCGCCTGCGCGTGCCTTATATCAAGCAGGATGAGCCCTCGTCGCCCGCATCCCGCGCATCGCGCCGTGGATAATCCGCCTCACTGCACAACCTTTTTGAGCTTTGCCACCGCTTTGCCATGAACACGACCCATTTTGGCTTTCAGACTGTCAATGAAGAGGAGAAGGCCGGCAAGGTCCGCCAGGTCTTCGATTCCGTCGCCCCGAAGTACGACGTCATGAACGATTTGATGTCGGCGGGCCTGCACCGCGCCTGGAAGGCCTATACCGTGCTGGTCGCCAATCTGCGCGAGGGGCAAAAGGCGCTGGACATCGCCGGCGGCACAGGCGATCTGGCCAGTGCGTTTGCCAAGAAGGTCGGGCGCAGTGGCCTGGTGGTGCACACCGACATCAACGAGGCCATGCTGCGCACCGGGCGCAACCGCCTGCTCAACCGAGGGCAAATCCTGCCGACGCTGGTGTGCGATGCTGAGCATCTGCCTTTTGCGCAGGACCAGTTCGACGTCGTCAGCGTGGCCTTCGGTCTGCGCAACATGACGCACAAAGACTTGGCGCTGCGCGAAATGCAGCGCGTGCTCAAGCCTGGCGGCAAGCTGCTGGTGCTGGAGTTTTCACGTGTGGCGCCGCCATTGCAAAAACCCTATGACTGGTATTCGTTTGCGGTACTGCCCCGGCTGGGGCAATGGATTGCGGGCGATTCTGAGAGCTACCGCTATCTGGCTGAATCCATCCGCATGCACCCCGATCAGGCCACGCTCAAAGGCATGATGCACGAGGCCGGCTTTGGCCATGTGGACATTCACAACCTCACTGGCGGCATTGCTGCACTGCACGTCGGCATCAAGTGCTGATGCCTCTTGCATTGCCCGCCAACAATCGCTGCCAACACCACTCATCGGCTCAATCGCCCCAAAAACCCACGCCATGCCGCACTCTGCCTTTGCCCCCGCGCCCGAAGGCGCAGCCACATCCATTCCAGCTGCTGCAATTGCCGCCGCTGACGCCCAGACCAGCCCGACTCCGTCCGCTCGGGCCCAGCGGGGCAAGCCTGGTCGCAACACCGCCGCGCACGCGCTGTTGGCCGAGCTGGCGCAACGCTACCCCAAGCTGTTTGGCGAGCACCCGCTGCCGCTCAAGCGTGGCATCTTTCAGGACTTGGTGAACGCCCATCCAGAGCTGGAGACCGAGGCTCTCAAGCAAGCGCTGGGCCTGCATACACGCTCGCAGCGCTATTTGCAGGCAGTGGCCAACAACCAGGCGCGGCGTGATTTGCAGTTGCACGCCGTCGAGCCCATGGCGGCAGAGCACAGCTTCCACGCCCTGGCCGAGCTGTACCGACGCAAACAGCGCCGGGCCGCACAGGCTGCGCAGGAGTCGCAGCGGCCGGCCCTGCAAGAGCAGGCACGTGAATGGTTCATGCAGCGCCTGGGCAAGGCCATCGAGCGCTCAGGCCTTGCGGCACAAGCCTATGCCCAGGCCATCCAAAGCCGAGACCCAGACATCCAGGCCATGCTGCAGACTGCCATCGAACAGGCCACGTTGCAGGCTGCACGCGAGCAAGCCATGCTGGAGGCTTTCGAGGCCAGCGGCGCCGAACTCGCGCAGTTTGCCGAGATGTATGGACAAACTCTCCAGGCCACCGAGCACATGCTGATGCGCGCACGCCTGCGGCGCCTGCCCGCGCCCGATGCAGCGCCCGGCGTTGAAGCCGCGCCGCCTGCAGGCTGATTGCCCCTTGCCAGGAGAGGCCTGCACACACGTCATCGCCGAACCACCCAGCAAGCCAAGACAAAGCCCCTTTAAAGGGGCTTTGTTTGCTCCTAAGCCAGAGCGCTGACTAAAAAGCGAAGCAAGCCAGTAGCCATCAGATTATTTCGCCACCCACAGGCGCTTGAGCTCTTCAAGCTCGGCATTGAATTGGCGGTCAATGCGGGTTTCCTCTTCGCGCTTGCCGTCGATGAAGCGCTGCTGTTCTTCAGTTTCCTTTTGGTTGGTCTGGAACTGACGGCGCAGGATGGCAGGCGCCTTTTTCATATCGCCCTGGTAAAACTCCAGCTCCTGCTGCAGGCGCTGCTTTTCTTCTGCCAGATGCTTCAGGCGCAGCTCACCGCCTTTAATCACATCGCGCAGTGTCTGTTTGGCGCTTTCGCGCGCTGCGTTGTGGGCTTTTTCATCGGGGTAGCGCGCCATCAGCACGCGCTCTCGCTGGCGCTGCTCGCGCACGCGGCGCTGCTCATCCTTGAGGGCCTGCTCGCGCGCGCGGATGACCTTGAGCTCTTCTTCGGTGTAGCTGGGCGCGCGCGTGCCCTGCTGGTGGCCGGTGACGCCATCGAGAATGCGCTGCTCACGGTCAATGCATTCGCGGATCGGCCGATCCGAGGTCAGCGTGCGGCCGTTGACCACACAGGTGTAGATACGGCTGCGCTCCTGCTGCTGCGCCGCCACCTCCTGCCACGGCAGCAGCAACATGCCCAGCGCCCAGACTGGAATGGCGGCGAGAGAATGCAATTTCTTCATGGCGTTTTGCTTGTCATTGTGTTTTTTGCAAATGGCGCTGCGCAGGCCCACACACCTTGCGTGGCAACGCTTAAGAAAGGCCTGCACGGATCGCGGCGGCGTGCGCTTCTGCGGATTCAGGCCCCTGCTTCGTTGCCCGCCGTGCCGAGATTTTGAACAGACCCTTATACCCCGTAGCGCTGCCGGTAGGCCAGCACCGCCTCATGGTGCTGGCGCAGTTGCTGCTGCGCTGCCGTCTGGGTGCCGCATTGTTCCAGAAAACCCAGGATGTCGCCCAGCCCCGCCACGGCACACACCTGCACACCCAAATGCTGTTGCACGTATTGCACGGCGCTGTAGGGCACGTCATGGCCATTTTCGGTGGCCATTTCCTGGCGATCCAGCGCGATGGCCAGTGCATGCGGCGTGGCGCCGGCGCTGCGGATCAGGGCCATGGCCTCGCGCACGGCCGTGCCTGCGGAGATCACGTCATCGACGATCAGCACCCTCCCCTGCAGCGGCGCGCCCACCAGCGTGCCGCCTTCGCCGTGGTCCTTGGCCTCCTTACGGTTATAGGCATAGGGCACGTTGTGGCCCAGGCGCGCCAGCTCCATGGAGACTGCCGCCGCCAGCACGATGCCCTTGTAGGCCGGGCCGAACACCATATCGAACTCGATGCCGCTGCGCACGATGGCGTTTGCATAGAATTGCGCCAGCCGCAACAGCTTGCGGCCATCATTGAACAGGCCCGCATTGAAGAAATACGGGCTTTGCCGCCCCGCCTTGGTGGTGAACTGGCCAAAGCACAGCACACCGCTTTCGATGGCAAATTGCACGAACTCATGCGCGGCCTGGCCGGCATCGGCCTGGGCCTCGGGGGGGGAGGGGCGATTACTCATTCACTGTCCTTTGCACGCTTGCATGCCCAACGATTTGTTCCAGCTCACCAGCCTCAACCTCAATGGCATTCGCTCGGCCGTCAGCAAAGGGCTGGTGCCGTGGCTGGAGGAAAAGCGCCCGGATTGTATGTGTGTGCAGGAAGTCAAGGCGCAACTGCCCGACCTGGAAAAAGCCCAGCTGACCTGCCTGGCGGGCATGCAAGGTTACTTCCACCTGGCACAGAAAAAAGGCTATTCGGGCGTAGGCATCTACACGCGCCACACGCCCAGCGACGTGCGCTACGGCTGGGATCAGGGCGAGTTTGACGCCGAAGGGCGCTGCATCGAACTGCGCTTTGACACCCCGACGCGGCGCCTGTCCATCATCAGCGCCTACTTTCCCAGCGGCTCATCCGGCGAAGAGCGTCAGGCGGCCAAGTACCGTTTTCTCGATGGCTTCTTCCCCTATCTGAACGCCTTGCAACGGCAGCGCGAGTTCATCCTGTGCGGCGACATCAACATCGCGCACCAAGCCATTGACCTGAAAAACTGGCGCAGCAATCAGAAGAACAGCGGCTTTCTGCCCGAGGAGCGGGCCTGGATGACCAAGCTGCTGAGCGAGCGCGATGAGCACCGCGAACCGCTGGTGGACGTCTACCGCACGCTGCAGCCCGAGGCCACCGACAGCTGCTACACCTGGTGGAGCAATCGCGGCCAGGCCTACGCCAACAACGTGGGCTGGCGCCTGGACTACCACCTGGCCACGCCAGCGCTGGCCGCGCAGGCGCGCACCGAGTCGATCTACAAAGGGCAGAAGTTCTCCGACCACGCACCGCTGACCATCGGCTACGCGCTGGCGCTGTAAAAGCCTGTTCTCACATTCACCACCATGCCCAACAGCCCCCTTGCCACCGCCCTGCCCTTTACCGCCTCACGCCGTGCCGCCTTGCGCATTGGCCTGGGGCTGGGCGCCGGCCTGGCTTTGAGCGGCTGCGCAGGCCCGCGCCCACCCATGTCCTCAGCAAGCCCCCTGCCCTCGCCCCACCCCCTGGCCGATCTGCCCATGCACCCAGCGCGCATCGACGGTGCTGGCTGGTTCGATTGGGAAGACCACGCCAGCGGCCAGCGCTGGCGCATCTGGTTGCAAATGCCCGAACAACCCGCCCCGCCCGAGGGCTACCCGGCGCTGGTTGTATTGGACGGCAATGCCATCTTCCCGCTGGCGGCGCAATGGGCGCGGCTGCAGCAAACGCGCCCAGTCTATGTGCGCGGCCAGCCCAGCGTCATCATCGGCATCGGCCACCCAGGCGATGCTTTGTTCGATGCCACCAGCCGCCGCCGCGACTACACCCCGCCCGCACCAGGCGTGCAGGCTCCCGAAGGCGGCGCTGATCGCTTGCTGGATTTTCTGGAGCACGTGCTGTTGGCCGACTGGGCGCAGCGCCTGCCGCTGAACAGGCAGCGCCTGGGCCTGTTCGGCCATTCGCTCAGCGGGCTGTTCGTGCTGCATGCGCTCTTCACCCGCCCGGCGCTGTTTGGCCAGTATTACGCTGCCAGTCCTTCGATCTGGTGGCACGACGCCTACCTGCTGCAAGAGCAGGCCCGCTTCACGCAGCGCTATGCCAGCCACTACGGCGGCGCACAGCCCAGCGGTCAGGCTCAGGTGTTCCTTTACGCAGGCTCGCTCGAAGAGCCCAGCGCCCAAGGCCGCCCGGCCCATGCGCCGCCCACCGGCCAGCGCCACACGGTGCGCCTGCAAATCACCCGCGCGCGCGAGATGGCCCAGCAACTGGCCGCGCTGCGCTGGCCTGGGCTGCAGGCCCAGTTCCAGCTCTGGCCCGACCTGACGCACGGCGACACCATGATGCCTTCGCTGATGCAAGCCGTGGCCAACACCAGCCGCCCCGCGCAGTGGAAGGACGCCGACTACGGCCTGCAGCCGCCGCAGGCCAGCGGCGCCTCCGGGCGCTGAAAGTCCGGCCCCGGCCCTAAAACACCACGGGCGCCTCAAGGCGCCCGGTGCATGTTCCATCCAGTCAAACCATTACTGACTGGCCTGCTCGGCAAACCAGCGCTCGGCCAAGCGCACCCAGTAGCTGCCGCCCAGCGGGATCAGCGCGTCGTTGAAGTCATAGCTGGGGTTGTGCAGCAGGCAAGGGCCCACGCCATGGCCCTCCACGCGGTGCCCGCCATCGCCATTGCCGATAAAGCAATAGGCGCCGGGCTTTTCCAGCAGCATGAAGGAGAAATCCTCCGCCCCCATCGACGGCTCTTGTACCAGGGTGTGCTCGGGGCCGAGCATGTCGTGCATGACGCGCTGCGCCAGCGCCGCCTCGGCCTCGCTGTTGACGGTGGCCGGGTAATTGCGCTCGAAAACGAACTCCACCTCGCAATCGAAAGCGCTGCCGATGTCCAGCGCCAGCTTGCGCATGCGCGCCTCGACCAGGTCCAGCACCTCGGTGCGGAAGGTGCGCACCGTGCCGTGCAGCTCACAGGCATCGGGGATGACGTTGTTGGCCTCGCCGCCATGCACCATGGTCACCGACAACACGGCCGTGTCCAACGGCTTGACGTTGCGGCTGACGATGGTCTGAAAGGCCAGCACCATCTGGCAGGCCACGGGCATCGGATCCACGGCCAGATTGGGCATTGCGGCGTGCCCGCCCTTGCCACGGATGCGCACGCAGAATTCGTTGGACGAAGCCATCACCGGCCCGGCGCCCACAGCCATGCTGCCCACCGGCATACCCGGCCAGTTGTGCATGCCAAAGACCGCATCCATCGGGAATTGCTCGAACAGGCCCTGCTGCACCATCTCCCGCGCGCCGCCGCCGCCTTCCTCGGCCGGCTGAAAGATCAAATACACCGTGCCGTCGAAATCACGGTGGCGGCCATGCGCCCAGTGCGCCGCCGCTGCCAGCAGCATGGCCGTATGGCCATCGTGGCCGCAGGCGTGCATCTTGCCCGGCGTCTGGCTGGCGTGCTCAAAGGTGTTGAACTCTTGCATGGGCAGCGCGTCCATGTCGGCGCGCAGGCCGATGGCCTTGCCGCTGGCGCCGCCATCGCGGCCGTGCACGATGCCCACCACCCCGGTCACCCCCAGGCCACGGTGCACGGGGATGCCCCACTGCGTCAGGCGCTGGGCGACCAACTCGGCCGTGCGGTGTTCTTCAAAACCCAGCTCCGGGTGGGCGTGGATGTCCTTGCGCAATGCCACCAGCTCCTGCGCCTGGTCAACGATGGAATCAATCAGCTTCATAAATCAGAGGGGTGTCTCGTGGAGTCAAGAGCCTGCTCGAAGGCTTGGCGCACGATACCACCATTGCAATGCCAGCACCGCCTGGCGGCCATTGCTGCGGCCGCAGCAGGCTCTGGCAAGATGCGCCCCTGCGCCCCCTTGCCCACCACACCGCCACTGCACCATTTTTCAGCCATGCGACATTCCATTGCCCTGTTCCTGCTGCTCATCGTCACCATCACCTACGTCGTTGCCACTGCCTTGAGTGCACAGCACCCGGCCTGGCCGTATGTGGCAGCCTTTGCCGAGGCCGGCATGGTCGGTGCGCTGGCCGATTGGTTTGCCGTCGTGGCACTGTTTCGCCATCCCATGGGCTTGCCCATTCCTCACACGGCGGTGCTGGCCAAAAACCAGCAGCGCTTGGGCACGGGCTTGGCCGATTTCCTAGACCGCAACTTCCTCAGCGGCCAGCATGTGCGCGAGCGCCTGCTCCGCTGGAATGCTGCGCCCTGGCTGGCGCAATGGCTGCAGCAACCAGACAACGCCCGCGCGCTGGTGCAGCCCATGGTGGCCACGGCGCAATTTGGGCTGACGGCGCTGGACGACGAGCGCGTGCGCAGCTTCTTCACGCGCAACGTGCGCACCGCACTGCAGCAGATCGACGTCTCGCACAGCAGCGCCGCAGTGCTCGATGCGCTCACCGCCGAACAGCGCCACCAGAGCCTGCTCGACGAAATGCTGACCCAGCTGGCCGGCGTGGTCGAAAGCGACAGCGCCCAACAGCACATCACCCAGGCCATTGCGCGCGAGCTGCGCGCGCTGCGCTACCTGGCGCTGGACCAGGCCGCCGCGCGCCTGACCACACGCAAGATCGTCGCCGCCATCGCACGCAACCTGGCCGAGATGGGCGAGTCGCCCGAGCACCCGCTGCGCCAGCGCCTGGACCGCGCCGTGCGCGACTGGATCGAGCGCCTGCGCAACGACCCGCAGCTGCAGCAAAAAGCCAACCAGGTGCGCGATGACCTGCTGCAACACCCGGCCCTGAACGAGTATCTGCAGGCGCTCTGGGGCGACCTGCTGCGCTGGCTGGAGCGCGACGTGCAGGACCCGCACTCCAGCCTGCACCAGCGCCTGATCGCCGGCATCACCCACCTGGGGCGTGAGCTGCAAGACAACCCGCAAATGCAGCAATGGCTCAACGCGCAGGTGCAGGAGCTGGGCCCGCAGATCGTCGAGCGCTACCGCCCGGCCATCCGCCGCTACATCAGCGAGCGCGTCGGCCAGTGGGACACGCGCGAGCTGATCGAGGAGGTGGAGACCCACCTGGGCCGCGACCTGCAATACATCCGCATCAACGGCACGCTGGTGGGCGGCCTGGTGGGGCTGGTCATCCACACACTCACGCAGTGGGCCATGGGCTGAGCGCCTGCCCAGAGCCGCTCGGCAAGGTCTGCTCGAATCCAGCCGGACAGTGCAACGCTGCGCCTATGGCAAATAAGGCACCAAGGCCATGACCAGCGCCACCGTGGCCACGCCCAGCATGGTGGACATGGCAATGGCGGCGGTGACTTCCTCCTCGGCCACGCGGTAACGCATGGCGTACAGGTAAACGTTGGCGCCAATGGGCAGGCTGGCGGCCAGCACCATCACCGCAAAGGGCACGCCGGCAAAGCCCAGGGCCAGCCCCAGCAGCGCCAGCACCAGCGGGTGCAGCAGATTCTTCATCAGCATCAGGCCCAGCGCCACGCGCCAATGGCCGCCCAGGGCCGTGCCCGCCAGGCTGATGCCCACCAGCAGCAGCGCCACCGGGCCAAAGGCCGCGCCCAGCAGCTGCAGCGGCCGGTCGATCACACTTGGCAGCTGCAGGCCGGTCTGCGCAAACAGCAGGCCGCAGAGGATGGGCAGCGGCACCGGGTGCAGCAGCGAGGCCCGGCCGGCGCGCGCCACCGTCAGCGCCAGCTTGCGCAGCCGCGCCGGCCAGTGCAGCGCAGCGGCCGCGCTGCCGTCTGCAGCGCGCTGCTGTTCGGCCAGCACGGCAAATTCCAACACCACGGTCACCATGGTCAGCATCACGAAAGCGTGCAGCGAGACCAGCGCAAACAGCGTCACCAGGCCCTGCTGGCCATAGGCCAGGCCCACCAGCGGCACGCCGATCATCAAGGTGTTGGAAAAGGTGGCCGCCAGGCCCAGCACGGCGGCGCGGCGCGTCAGCCCCAGGCGCCAAAGCACTGCGCCAAACACCAGCCACATGGCGCCGAAGTACACCAGCACCGGGCGGAAGTCGATGTCCTGCACGCGCACGCCGCTCATGGTGCGAAACAGCAGCGCCGGCGCCAGCACCAAAAACACCAAATTGGACAAATCCTTGGTGGCCGCCGCGCCCACCCAGCCCTTGCGGCCCACGCAGTAGCCCAGGGCGATCAGCAGCACCACCGGCAGCAGCGCCTCGAAAACGGGATGGGTCATGGTGCAGGGGCGTTGTTGGTGGCAGCCCTGCCGCAGCAGGGCTTGGTCGTAGGCTGGGTGTGGCTCAGTCGTAGCTGATGGTGTAGATCAAATCCACCGCACTGGTCTGGCCCGTTTGGCCGCGCGCCGTCAGCCGCCGCGTGATGTCATAGAACACGTACAGCGTGCTGGCAGCGCCTGACAGACCGGCCTCGTAGGTGATGTAGAGCTGGTCAGACAGGCGCTTGCCGATGGAGACCCCGCTCTGGCTCAGGCCCACTTCGTCAAAGCCCAGGCCACCGGCCAGGCTGTCGCCCACGCTGCCAGCGAGCAAGCCCAGCGCCGCCTGCTGCATGGCGTTGCCGCCGCCCGAACCCGCGCCCGGCGCACGCCCCAGCACGACCCAGGACAAGGCCTCGGACTCGGGCAGCGAAGGCTCGGAGTACAGCCGCACACGCGGCGCCTGCGCCGTGCCGGTGACGCGCACGCCGGCGCGCACGTCGATGTTCGGGCGCACCGCCAGCATGTCGATGGAGGGGTTGGCGTACGGGCCATTGAAGCGCACCACGCCGCGCTCCACATTCAGCGCCTGGCCCCAGGCGCGGTAACGACCCTCGTCGGTGCGAATCTCGCCGACCACGCTCACCGGCCCTGGCCCCTTGGCAGTGCTGGTCACGGTCAGATTGCCTTCCAGACGCGTGGTGATGCCATAGCCCTGCAATGCGAAGTCGCGCCCCAGGTCAAGCTGAATGCGCAAATCCATGGGCTTGGCCGTTTTCAGCTGGCCGCGCGGTTGCTCGCCCTCTTCCTGCTCGGCCTGCTTCTCGGCCCGTTCTTCAGCCCGTTGCTTCGCACTCTTGGGCGCGACCTGATCTTGCGGCACGCCACGGCGCACCACCAGCACGTCGTCGCCCAGCACTGGCGCTTGGGATTCGGGCAAGGTGATGGCAGCGCGATCGACCCGCACGTCGCCGCGCACGCGCAGCGCGCCACCAGCCAGCGCCGCCTGCAGCGTGCCGCTCAGGCTCATTTGCCGATCGTTGCGCACCAGCACCTGCATTTGCTCCAGCTGCGCCTTCACATCCAGCGCCAGGCCCGTGCCGGCTGCCCCGGCTGCGCCCACGCCACTCCAATCGAGCACGCCGCTGGCCACCATGCGGCCGCGCTCCACCGGCGCGGGCGTGCGGTTGCCGCTCAGGCCGGGCACGTAGGCATTGCTGCCCGTGCCGCCGTGCAGCACCAGCTCTTCGATCTGCAGGCGACTGCCCTGGAGCTGGGCCTCAAGGCGACCATCGTGCAAGTCCACCCCATCGAGCACCGAGCGCACATTGAGCTGGCGCGCCCGGATGGGCCCCTGCAACTGCGGCGCCTGCAGCGTGCCGGCCAGCCGCACGTCGGCCTCCAGCGCGCCGGCAATGCGCCAGCCCAGTGGCGCCAAGCCAGCCCAAACGCCCAAATCCTGCACCTTGGCCTGCACGCGGCCGTCCAGCGGCGCATCGGCTGGCAAGGCCCAGCCACCGCCCTGCTGGGCCAGCCGCGTCTGCACCTGCGCCTGCACGGTGCCGGCGCGCTCGGTGTCCCAATCGAGCGTGGCCTGCAACTGCTCACCCTGCGATTGCAGGCGCAGCGCCAGATTCTTGATGCCTGCGGCCACGCCGCGCCGGCGCGGTGCGTTGCTTTGCACCGTCGTGCCCGGGGCCACAGCCGCTGCGGCTTGCGCGGCCGATGGCTCGCCCAGCCACAGCTCGCCGCTGCTGCGCTGCAGCGCGGCCTGCACGCGCAGCTGCTGGCCCATGTCGATGTCCCAATTGCCTTGCAGCACCAGGCTGGAGTGCAGGCCCGCAGCCTGCAAGGGGCGCTGCTGCGGCAGCAGCGCATCGACCCAGCCAACCACCAGGCCGCTGAACTGGCCGCGGCTTTGCAACTGCATGGCGCCGCCTGGGCGCTGCTGCCATTGCAGCGGCTCCCAGCGCAGCTGCAGCGCCTCGCCCTGGCGGGCCACCTGCGCCGGCGGCGTCAGGCTGGCCTGGCCGGCCGTGGCATCCACGCGCAGCGCCTGGCCGTTTTGCAGCTTCAGGCGCAGGCCATCGGCCACTTGCAAGCGCCAGGGCCCGGCCTGGCCGGGCAGCGTGGCAGCCGCGCCCAGTTGCTCGATGGCAATGTCCCAGGCGGCAGTTGCGCCGCCTGTGGCCTGGGCCTGGCTCATGCGCGCACGCGCATCCAGCACGGCCTGCGCATCGTTGGCGCGCACATCGCCATGCAAAGCCAGCGTGGCGGCAGCCAGATTGCCTTCAAGCTGCAGCTGCAAGGCCTTGATGGCCAGTTGCGTGCCTGGGGCCTGGCCGGCTGACCTGGCGGGCGTTTTCTTCTGAGTTTTGCCTTTGGCCTTGGCTTGGGTTTGCGCGGGGCTGTCGGCCGCGGGCAGCACGATGCGCAGGCCCTGGCTGTGCGCCTTGGCAGCCAGGCGCAGCTGCGGATGGGCGGCGGGCTTTTGCAGGCCTTGCAGCCACTGCTGCCAGCCGCCATTCCAGTCGGCCTCGAACTGCAACGCGCCTTGGGCCTGCAGCGGCGGCAAGGCCGCACCGACCACGGGCAGCCCGCGCAGCCAGGCCAGCAGTTGCTCGGCCGAGGCCACCTGCAGCGCCAGCTTGCCTGCGCCCGTGGCCTGCTGCATGGCCGTGTCGGCCTGCAGGCTCAGGCCAGGCGCGCTGGCGCTGAGCACGGCCTCGATGCGCTCGGCCGCAGGCAAGGCCACCTGCAGTTTGCTGGCCTCGACCTTGGCGCCCAGCGCGTCCAGCTGCAGCTGCTGCACGTCCAGCAGCTGCGGTTGCCAGCGGCCTTTGGCCTGGATGGTGCGCACGGCCCAGGCTGCGCCCGGCCCAGCCTGGGCCGCGCCAGTGCCACGAATGTCGGCCTCGAAGGCGATGTCCTGCTCCAGCTGGCCCTGGGCGGAGAACGCCCCGCTCAGGCTGGGCGCTTGCGCGCTGGCCAGCTCGCCGTGCACGGCCTGCAGCGGCAGTTGCTGCAGCTCGCCTTGCACGGCCAAGGCCTGGGTTTGCGGCGCGAAGTGGCCTTGCAGTTGCAGGTGCGCCGGCCCGGCCTGGGCCGCAGTCTCCGCGCTGGCGGCAGCGGCGCCAAAGTGCGCCTGCAGGGTTTGGACGCTCCAGCGCTCGGGCGCGATCTGCAGTTGCGTCAGCAGCTGCGCCAGTGGCAGGCGCTGCCGATCCAATGGCCCAGCCTGGGCGTTGCGCAGCTCGGCGTCGATCTGCCAGGGCGATTGCAGCCAATCGGGCTGCGCGCCATGTGGTGCGCCATCTGGCGCCTGGGCCAAGGGTGCGCCTGGGGCCGGGCGCAGCTTGACCTGGCCACCCAGGCGCGTGTGCGGCAGGCTGGCCTGCAGGGCCTGCAGATCAATGGCATGCAGCGCCAGATCCAGCTCGGCCGTATTCCAGCGCTGCGGATCGGCCTGGCCGCTCAGTTGCAGCCGGCCGGCTGGGGCTCTGCCTTCGAGTTCCACGGTGGCCTGTTCGATGCGCACGGCCTCGGGGGCATAGTGCAGCAACGCGTGCAGGCGGCGCACAGGCAGCCGCTGCGCATCCCAGTTGCCGGGCTGGCGGTTGTCGATTTCGGCCTGCAGTTGCCAGGGCGCGGCCCACGGATCTTGCGCCTGCGCCGCCGGGGCTGGGTTTTGCGGCGCCAGCGTCAGCGTGCCGTACAAATCGGTGGCCGGGGCCTGGGCATGGAAGGCCTGGGCGTTGAGGTGCGCCAGCTGCACGCGGCTCTGGCCCAGCGGCAGGCGGCGCCAGGGGTGGATCTGGGCCTGCAGCTGCAATTGCGCCTGCGCTGCGGCGCTAGCGGCTGGCTTGACCGCTGGCTTGGCTGGCGTCTTGGCCGCTGTTTGGGGGGCCGAATCTGTGGCCGCCGCAGCTTGCGGGGCGCTGGTCTGCGCGGCCTTGCTCGCCTCTGCTGCCGTCTCTGCTGCCTCCACAGCCCAGGCGGCCAGCAGATCGGCCGGGGCGCTGGCGGTGGCGGCGCGCTCCTGCGCCTGCAATTGCAGGCGCAGCTGGGCATCGGGCCCGCCGGCCAGCGTGCCCTCGGCCGTCAGCAGGGCCTGCATGGTCTGCGGCGTCTGGGGCACCACGTCGTGCAGCCAGGCGCCCAGCGTGGCCTGTAGATCAAGCTGCTGGGCGTGCAGCCGCACCAGGCCCTGAGCCTGGCTTTGGCCATAGTGCAGGCTGTGCAGCTGCAGCGCGTGCCAGGGCGCGTCATAGCGGTAGTGCGCGCGCAGGTTTTGCAGCACCTGCATCTGGCTTTGGCCTGCGGCATCAACGGTTTCGATCTCCAAAGTCTGCACCTGCAGCGGCAATTGCACGCTGCGCAGCGGCAGGGCCAGAGAGTCGGGCATGACAAAGGGTTGCTGCTCAGGCGGGGGCGGTGCATCGGGCTGGGGCGTCAGGCGCACATGCAGGCGCTCGGCCTGCAGAGTGCGCACGTGCAGCGCGCGGCCCAGCAGTTCGGACAGCGTCCAGTCCAGCCGCAGATCGTCGATGTGCAGCGCCACGCCGGGCATTTGCCACTGCAACGTGCCGATCTGGCCGCCGCCGGTGATGGAGCCTTGCGCCTGGCTGTAGTCAAGCGTATGGCCGGCAGGCAGGTAGCGCTGCGCCAGCGCCAGCGCGCGCGGCAGCGAGCCATCGCGGCTGGCCCACCACCACAGCCCGCCCAGCGCCAACGCCAGCAACAGCACCAGGCCCAGCAGTAGCCACAGCAAGGCGCGCAACCAGCGTCGGCGCGGGCGGCGCGCTGGCTGGCCGGCGGCCGGGGCCGCAGGCACGCGGCCCGCGGCGATGGAGGGGTCAGTGGGCGGCGCATCCGCCCGGGTGTGATCGTTCATCATTCAAGCGCCAGGCGGCGCAGCGTGGCGTGGCCCTGGGCCATGCGCCGCGCTGCGCCGCTTGTTCAGAAAGTAAAGCCCATGCGCAGGTGCAAGCGCAGCTGCTGCTTTTTCAAGCCGTAGGCGATGTCTGCCTGCATGGGGCCAACAGGGCTGTTCCAGCGGATGCCCGTGCCCAGGCCGGTGTAAAGCGCGGAGCGGCCGGAGTGATCGGCCACCGTGCCCATGTCGAGAAACACGGCGTGCTCCCAATCGGCGCTGTTGCCCATGAGCGTGATGGGGCGCTGCCACTCCAGGCTGCCAATGCCCATGTAGCGCCCGCCGTAGAGCTTGCCCGCCAGCGAGCGGGTGCCGATGCTGTGATAGCTGTAGCCGCGCACCGTGGTGTCGCCGCCGGTGAGAAACAGCAGCGCTGGCGGGATTTCCACATCGTCATCGGCCAGCACCGCGCCCAGCTCGCCGCGCAGCGCCAGGCGGCTGCGGCGCCCTGCGGCATTGCGCTCGCCCATGGGCCAGAAGTACATGCCGCGCAGGTGCAGGCGCAGGAAGGGGTCTTGCGAGGGCGTCAGCGTCATGCCCAGGCCAGCCTGCGCGCCCAGGCCGTAGCCGCGCGTGGGGTTGCTGTCGTTGTTGAAGTAGCGCCCGGTCCAGGCGTAATTGGCCATCAGCGCCGATGCGCTGCCCGGCGCATCGCCGCCTTCGAGCCGGCCCATGTCGTACTGCAGGTAGTAGCGCCGCTCGATGTGGCCCACGGACTTGCTGCGCCCGCCCACCAGCGCCAGGCTTTGGGACTTGAAATCGCCGGCATCGGCGCGCTCCAGCGCCGCGCCCATGTACCACGACCAACCGGCGCGGTTGGGCATGGCCGTCCACTGGGTCGAAGCCTTCTGGTTCTTGGCGTCCAGCGCGATTTGGCTGAGCGCGCGCCAGCCCAGCGGCCAAAGCCGGTTGTGTGTGTGGTCGAACGACAGGCGCGGCCCGGCATCGGTGCTCAGGCCCAGGCCGAACACGGCCTTTTGCAGCTTGGCCTCGCGCAGCTGCGCAATCACCGTGGCGTTTTCGGGGTCGCTGTTTTCGGTGTCGAGCATCAGAAATGCCGACTCGAAATAACCGCTGCTGGCCAGGCGCTGCTGGGCGTCGAGCAGCACGTCCTCGCTGTAGTCTGCGCCGAGGGGCAGGCGCACGATGTTGCGAATGCCCTCGGCGTCGTAGCGCTGCACGCCGGTGAGCTTGAGCTGGCCAAAGCGGTACAAGGGGCCGGCGTCATAGGCCACGTGCAGGGTGGCGCGGTTGTCATCGGCGTCAATGCGCGCCTGGCTGTGGGCGATCTGCGCCGTCGGGTAGCGCCGGCGCTGCAGCACGCGCAGCCCCTCGCTCTTGGCGCTGTCCCAAGCCGACTGCGTGAAGGCATCGCCCGGCTTGAGCGACCAGCGCCGCTCAATGCGCTCGCGCTGCGGCTGGGCCTGGGCATCGCTGGCCATGGGCTCGGCAAATTCGATGCGGTGGCTGGCCACCGTGGTCTGCGGCCCCGGATCGACCTCGATCACGATGCGGCGCGGCGCCTGCTCCTGGCCTTGCTCCACGCGCAGCTCCAGCTGTGGATTGAAATACCCCAGCGCAGCGAGCAAATCGCGCGCATTGGTGTCGGCCTCGGCCATCAGCCGGTTGAACTCCAGCTCGCGCAAATCCGGGAAATGCACATAGCGTTGCAACGCCAGGTGGCGCTCCAAGTGCTTGGCAATGTCGCGCTGGCTGCTGCGCACCTGCACCGTAAAAGACAGTGGCGCCTGCGCGCCCTGCTGCAGCTCGGCATCGTCGGCAGCTGCATCGTCGGCCGCATCGGCCGCCACATCCGTAGCGCCGCCTGCGGCAGCATCGGCGGCAGGCTGGGCACTGCCTTGGGCTGCGTCCATGGTCGCATCGGTCATCGCTTCGGCGCCGCTGCTGCGGCGCTGGGCGGCGGGTGGGCTGAAGGCCTCTGCGGCAGCGCCTGCAGGCACGGCCTGGGCTGCGACACCTTCCGTCTGGGCCTGCCGCGGCTGCTCAGACAGCGCGCCACACGCTGTCAACACCAGCGCAGCGACGCCTGTCAGGGGCAAGCAAGCCCAGCGCTGCACGCTGGCCTGAGCGCCCCGTGAAAAAAATACACCTTTCATGGCCCCGTATTCTGACACTGGCCACCCGGGCATGCGGCCGCGCCCGGCAAAGGGCCTGTGCGAAGGAAGTGAACCCCATTCGCAACGCGATAATGTCCGCCATCCCCAGCACCCGCAGCCGGCCCAGAACCCGCCCAATGATCCACAACATCCAAGCCCTGCGTTTCGTGGCCGCTTTTCTGGTGGTCATGCACCACACGCTGCCGCCCAACATCCACCCGGCGCACTACGCCAGCATCCCGGCCTGGTTCACCGAGATTTCCCGCTACGGTTTTGCCGGCGTGGACATTTTCTTCGTCATCAGCGGCTTCATCATGGCCCAGACCACGCGCGGCCTGCAACCCGGCCTGGCCAGCGGCATGCGTTTTACGCTGCGGCGCTTTCTGCGCATTTACACCGGCTACTGGCCAGCCTTCTTCCTCACGCTGGGCTTGAGCATCTGGCTGGGCATCTTCCAGGGGCCAGAGATCAGCCGCCTGGGATCCTTTCTGCTGCTGCCGCAGCAACACTACCTGCTCAATGTCTCATGGACGCTGAGCTACGAGCTGTATTTCTACTTGCTGGTTGGCCTGATGCTCTGCCTCACGCGCCGCCATGCCGCGCTCGTCATGGGGCTGCTGTTTGTGGCGCTGGCCGTCTTCGTGCTGCTGGCGCACCGCGCCGGCATGTACTTGCCGCAGCACTACGACGGCCTGGCCTTTTTGCCGCAGGTCTTTCTGACCTCGCCGCTGGTGCTGGAGTTTCTGGCCGGTTTCCTGCTCAGCGAATACCTGCATCGTTTTCCGCGCCAGCCGGTACTGCCCTGGCTGCTGTTGACGCTGTGCGCCATCGCCGCCAGCGTCTGGTACCAGAAGTGGGGCGGCCTGCAGGGCGTGGGCATGGCCGCCTTTCTCTATTACCCAGAGCGCGTGCTGTGCTTTGGCACGGCCTCGCTGGGTCTGGTGGCGCTGGCGGCCATTTTGCCGGCCGGACGCCACTGGCTGCTGCGGGGCATGCAGCGCCTGGGCGATGCCTCCTACGCGCTGTATCTGCTGCACATCCCGCTGCTGGTCATCCTCTACGGGCTGTGGTTCCCCAAGATCCCCGGGCTGCTTTGGATCGCCGGCGGCAAACTCAGCCTGCTGAGCTACCTACTGCTGTGCATCGCCGCCGCCTGGCTGTACCACCGCTGGATCGAGCGCCCGCTGCACCGCTGGACGCAGCGCCTGCTGCCCACGCAAAGCGCCTGAAGCGCCAGGCCCTAACAGGCTGCTGAAATACTGAATCGACAGGCGGAAAAGCCCCAGACTTGCCGCCTCAAGCCATCGTAAGTCGTTGATTTATGGTCGGCGAAGGGGAACTGAGGGCATCTGTTGGATGTTTTTCGCCCATCTTCGGCAGTATTTCAGCAGCCTGCTAAGCGCTGTCAGCCGGCAGCGCGGGCCGCCACAGCCACAGCGCCAGCAAGGTGGCGGCCAGCAGCGCGGCGCTGGCGCTGGCCACGGCCACAAAGGCGCGCTCGAACGCGGCGCTGGCCGCTTGCTGCAGCGCATCCGCCCAGGGCGCTGGCAAGGTTTCGGCGGCCAGGCGCGCCTCATCCAGACTGTCGTAAATCTGCGGCAGGGCGGCGTATGCGGGCGCATCGGGCAAATGCAGGCTGGCGGCGTACACCGCCGTCATCAGGCTGCCCAGCAGCGCCACGCCCAGCAGGCCGCCCAGCTCGTAGGAGACTTCCTCCATCGACGCGGCCATGCCGGCCTTGTCCTCGGGCGCGCCAAGCATGATGGCCGATGAGGCCCCCGTCACCGCCACGCCATAGCCGCCGCCCAGCAATGCCAAGGCCACCACCAGCGGCCAGCCCATGCCCTGATAAAGCGCCAGCGTGCCCAGCAGCCCGGCCATGCACACCGCCATGCCGCCGAGGATGACGGCGCGCGGCCCGCCCCGCCCGGCCAGCGCGCCCGCCAGCGGCCCGGCGACGAATGAGGCCAGGGCCATGGGCAACATGTACAGCCCGGCCTGCAAGGGGCTGAGCGCGCGCACCAGTTGCAGCCATTGGCTGAATACGAGCTGGAAACCGATGAAGGCGATGGAGCACATCAGCGCCGCTGCCACGCCGCTGCCAAGCCCAGGCAGGCGCAGCAGGGAAAAGTCGATCAACGGATGGGAGATGCGCTGCTGGCGCCGCACGAACAGCCACAGCAGCGCCAGCCCCACGACCGCAGCCAGCGCCAGCTGCGCCCAGGGCGGGCGCAGCTGGGCAGCAGCCTGGATGGCATAGGTCAGCCCCAGCATGCCCAGCAAGGCCAGCAGCGAGCTGGGCCAATCCCACACAGCGCGAGCCTGGCCTGCGCCCTGGCGCTGACGATCGGGGCCGATGACGGCAAACACCAGCCCCAGGCTGAGCAGCACCACCGGCACATTGATGAGAAAGGCCGAACCCCACCAAAACCGCGTGAGCAAAAAGCCCCCCAGCACCGGCCCCAACGCCGCGCCGCCCGAAGCAACGGAGGCCCAGATGCCAATGGCCAGACCGCGCTCGCGCTCATCGACAAACGTCAGGCGGATCAGCGCCAGCGTGGCGGGCATCATCAACGCCGCACCGCAAGCCAGCGCAGCGCGCGCGGCAATCAACGAGGCCGCGCTGGGCGAGTACGCGGCCCACACCGAGGCCAGGCCAAACAGCGCCAGCCCGGCCGCAAACACCCGCCGGTGGCCCAAGCGGTCGCCCAGCGTGCCCGTGCCCGGCAGCAGGCCGGCCACCACCAGCGGGTACATGTTGACGATCCACAGCTTTTGCGCCGCGCTGGCGCGCAGCTCGTGCGTGAGGATGGGCAAGGCGGTGTAGAGCACCGTCATGTCGATGACGATGAGCAGCAACGCGCTGGAGAGCACCGCCAGCGCCAGCCAGCGCCGCGCGTCGGGCTTGTCCGGCCCTGCGGCCGGGCCAGGGCGAAGGGGCTTGTTCATCATCGGACTCCGGGTTTCAAAAATTATGGCTGTGGCCTTGGCTCACCCACCCAGCTCACACACACTCGATCACACCACGCCCCGTTCGCGCAGCGCAGCAATGGCGGCGGCATCCAGGCCCAGCTCCTGCAGCACGGCCTCGGTGTGCTGGCCAATGGCTGGCGGGGCATGGCGGTTTTGCACGGGCGTGGCCGAGAGCTTGATCGGGCAGGCCACCTGCGGCACCTGGCCGAGCTGGGCATGGGGCAACGTGAAGGCCATGCCGCGCGCCTGCACTTGCGCATCGGCAAACACGCCCGAGAGCGTATTGATGGGGCCGCAGGGCACGGCCTTGGCCTCCAGCGCGGCAATCCACTGGGCGGTGCTACGCTGGCGGGTGAGGGCTTGCAGCAAGGGGATGAGCGCGTCGCGGTGCTGCACGCGCTGGGCGTTGCTGGCAAAGCGCGCATCGGCGGCCAACTCGGGCGCGCCCGCTTCGGCGCAAAAGCGCTGGAACTGGCCGTCGTTGCCGATGGCCAGAATCATGTGGCCGTCGGCGGTGGGGAAGTCCTGGTAGGGCACGATGCTGGGGTGGGCATTGCCCAGGCGGGTCGGGTCCTGGCCGGTGGCCAGGTGGCCCAGGGCCTGGTTGGCCAGGCAGGCAACCTGCACGTCCAGCAGCGCCATGTCGATGTGCTGGCCCTGGCCGCTGTGCTCGCGCCAGGCCAGTGCGGCCAGGATGGCGTTGCTGGCGTACAGGCCGGTGAGGATGTCGGTCAACGCCACGCCCACCTTCATCGGCCCGCCGCCGGGCTCGCCATCGGGGCGGCCGGTCACGCTCATCAAGCCGCCCAGGCCCTGGATGAGAAAGTCGTAGCCCGCGCGCGGCGCGTAAGGGCCAGTCTGGCCAAAGCCAGTGATGGAGCAATAGACCAGCCGTGGGTTGAGCGCAGCCAGGCTGTCGTAGTCCAGCCCGTACTTTTTCAGCCCGCCGACCTTGTAGTTCTCCAGCAGCACGTCGGCCTTGGCGGCCAGCTGGCGCACCAACGCCTGGCCCTCGGGCTGGGTGATGTCGATGGCGATGGAGCGCTTGTTGCGGTTGGCGCAGAGGAAGTAGGAGGCGGTGTCACTGGCCTGGCCCTGCGCATCCTGCGCCCAGGGCGGCCCCCAGTGGCGCGTGTCATCGCCCTGGCCGGGGCGCTCGACCTTGATAACATCGGCGCCCAGGTCGGCCAGCAGTTGCCCGGCCCAGGGCCCGGCCAGGATGCGCGAGAGATCGAGTACGCGGATGTGCGAGAGAGCGCCTGTCATGGTGGAGTCCTTCCTTGTTGGGCAGGAAATGAAAACGGGCGGCCTGCGCCGCCCGGAACGACCAGCGCCTGCGGCAAGCGCAGGCCCGGCAGATGTCAGTTGGCAAACGCGGCAATGCCGGTGATGGCGCGACCCAGGATCAGCGCGTGTACGTCGTGCGTGCCCTCGTAGGTATTGACCACTTCGAGGTTGACCAGATGGCGCGCCACGCCAAATTCATCGCTGATGCCGTTGCCGCCGAGCATGTCGCGCGCCATGCGGGCAATCTCCAACGCCTTGCCGCAAGAGTTGCGCTTGATGATGGAGGTGATCTCCACCGGCGCCTGGCCTGCGTCCTTGAGGCGGCCGACCTGCAGGCAGGCCTGCAAGCCGATGTGGATTTCGCTGAGCATGTCGGCGAGCTTTTTCTGCACCAGCTGATTGGCCGCCAGCGGGCGGCCGAACTGCTTGCGGTCCAGCGTGTACTGGCGCGCGGTGCGCAGGCAATCCTCGGCTGCGCCCAGCGCGCCCCAGGCAATGCCATAGCGCGCCGAGTTCAGGCAGGTGAACGGCCCCTTGAGGCCGCGCACCTCGGGAAAAGCGTTTTCTTCCGGCACGAAAACCTCGTCCATGACGATCTCGCCGGTGATGGAGGCGCGCAGCCCCACCTTGCCGTGGATGGCCGGCGCCGACAGGCCCTTCCAACCCTTTTCCAGCACGAAGCCACGGATCTGGCCTTCGTCGTCCTTGGCCCAGACCACGAACACATCGGCGATCGGGCTGTTGGTGATCCACATCTTGTTGCCCGTGAGCGAATAGCCGCCATCGACTTTGCGGGCCCGCGTGAGCATGGAGCCCGGGTCGGAGCCGTGGTTGGGCTCGGTCAGGCCAAAGCAGCCGATCCACTCGCCGCTGGCCAGCTTGGGCAGGTACTTCTGCCGCGTGGCCTCATTGCCGAATTCGTAGATGGGCACCATCACCAGCGAGGACTGCACGCTCATCATCGAGCGGTAGCCCGAATCCACGCGCTCGACCTCGCGCGCAATCAGCCCGTAGCTGACGTAGTTCAGCCCCGCGCCTCCGTATTGCTCGGGGATGGTCGCGCCCAATAGGCCAATGGAGCCCATTTCACGGAAGATGCCCGGATCGGTCTGCTCATTGCGAAACGCCATCTGCACACGCGGCGCCAGCTGCTCCTGGCAATAGGCGCGGGCCGCATCGCGCACCTGGCGCTCGTCCTCGCTCAGCTGTGCATCCAGCAGCAGCGGGTCTTCCCAATTGAAAGTGGCTTTGGTGGCGGCCATGCGGTCAGTCTCCTTATCGTTCGTTGCAAAAAAATGCCGCCGGCCGGGGCGCTGCAAAGGCGCGAGGCCCAACCAACGGTTTGAAGTTTGGCATTCTAGAGCGTGTGATGCACTTTGCGCCCCCCGCGCTGGCCCCAAAACCGTGTCATCGCAAGGCGGCGCGCGCGGCCAAGGCTGGCTGCCTTGGCAAGCGAGCCAACGCGGCGAGTGCATGGTTTTGGGGTCAGCCCGAAGGGAGAGCGCCTCGGCATGCGCATTGCGGCGTTGCCGTTTCCTTGCAGCCCGTCAGGCTGCGGCGCAAACGGCGCCTTGCACTGCACACGCCGGGGTGCTCTCGCGGGGGGCGCAAAGTGCATCACACGCTCTAAAAAGCCCAAACCCTGCCCACAAACGCTTTTTGGCACCTTCTTGACGAAATCTCTTCGCCCCAGACTCAAAGTTCTGCGCAAAGCCAGCAAAAAGTCAGCGTGGGGGATCGACAGTGCGCAAAGACTTGCATGGCAGGCGCTGGCGCGCGCTGCCCACAGGCTTCTGCGCGACAGCGAACTAGCCAGAGCGCAGATGCAAAACAAAAATGCTTGCAAGGCATACAAGCTTGCAAGCATTTTCAACGCCGCAGATTCCGGTTCTTGACCGAAAACACCGCCGCAATACTGAATCTCAATAGCCCCTGAACTTCAGCGACGCTTGCCGCCCAGGAATTGCGCGCCGAGCTTGAGCACATCGCCCATGTCCAGCTTGCCGTCGCCGTTCTGATCCAGAACGGCCCCCAGCAGGCCGCCTGCAGCGCCGCCGCGCTGGCGTACTTGGCTGCGCTCGCGGCCCAGCAGCGAGCCCAGGGCATCGGCAGACGAAGCCCGGCCACTGGTGATTTGGCGCCCCAGATAGCCCATGACCAAAGGCGCCAGCATCAGCAGCAGCTTGTGCACCATGGCGCTGTCCAGGCCTGTGGCCTGGCTCAGACCGCTCTCCGCCTGGGCCTTCTTACCGCCCAGGATGTGGCCCAGAATGCCCTCGGCATTGAAGCGGCCAGAAGGTGCGGGCGCGGCAGCAGCGGCAGCAGCGCCACCCGCGCCGCCGAGCAAACCGCCCAGGGCGCCAGCCATGCCCGCGCCGCCAGCGCCGCCGAGCACGGCCCCCAGCAAGCCGCTCAGATCGGGCATGCCCGCTGCCGCCTGCGGCGCAGTCGCATGGTCGCGCTCCAGCGCGCCAAACAACGCCTGCGCCCCTTCAGGCTGGGCGGCGTTCTGGCCCAGAGCGCCAAGCAGAAATGGCACGGCTGTTTCCACAGCGCTTTGCGTCTGCTGCTCGCTCACGCCCAGCTGCTGCGCCAACTGCGCCAGCGGCATGCCGCGCAATTGGGCAAGTAGATCATCGGTGATGGAAGTGGATGGGTTCATGGCAAAACTCCTAATCATCAACAGCTTGCTTTTCAACGGGCGGCCCGCTCCTGGCGCCAGCGCAGCCATTCAGCCAGCAGCACGCCCACGACACCCAGCGTAATGGCCATGTCGGCCACATTGAAGGCGGGGAAATGCGTCCCCCGCCAATGAAAGTCCAGAAAGTCCACCACATAGCCGTGGGCAATGCGGTCGATCACATTACCAATGGCGCCGCCCAGAATCAAGGCCAGCGCCGCCGAGGCCAGGCGTTGCTGGCCATGCGCACGCAGCTGCCAAAGGATGAACAGCGCCGCCAGTGCGGCAATGGCCACGAAAAACCAGCGCTGCCAGCCGCCTTGGCCGGCCAGAAACGAAAACGCCGCCCCGGTGTTGTGGGCCCGCACGATGTTGAAGAACTGCGTCACCGGCGTGAACTCGCCCCAGCGGTAATGCTGCAGGATCCACTGCTTGCTCAGTTGGTCGAGCACCACCACCAGCAACGCCAGCGCAAGCCAGCGCCAGAACGGGCGCGCCCCGTTGGCGGGCTGCCCAGAGGAAGAAGAGACACTCATAAATTGTCCAATCGTTGGAGCCGTCGCGGGCGCCGCGTCACCACAGCCACAGCAAGGCCAGCCCCAGCAGGATGCTGATCAGGCCCAGCCCGCGCACACTGGCTTGGCTTTGCTGCGCAATCTGCTGCATCCAGCGCTGCCAGGCGCCTGGCGCCAAAAAGGGCAGCAGGCCTTCAATGATGAACACCAGCCCCAAGGCCAGCAGCAAGGTTTCGGCGTGCATAGGGTCGTTGGGTCGGGCGCGGCCGTCGCGCAAAAAGCGGCATGGCCACGCGGCGGCCAAAGAAATGTCTGTACGAATCGCAGCGGCAAAGTGTGCGCTGCGCATTCGTGCAGGCCCTCCAAAAGGGTTTTGGCAAAGGGGTCTGGGCCGGGCGCACTGCGCCGGCGCGCCACTGCCATCAGGGCCTGCGGCCCTCAGCGCCAGGAGTGCGCATGGCCTTGAAGAACTCGGACTCGTTGGGGTCGAGCACCATCACATCGCCCGGCTTGCCCAGGCTGCTGCGGTAGGCCTGCAGGCTGCGGTAGAACTGGGCGAAGTCCGGATCCTGGCTGTAAGCCCGGGCAAAGGTTTCCGTGGCGGCGCTGTCGCCTTGCGCGCGGATTTCCTGAGCCTCGCGGTAGGCCGCAGCCAGGGTCTCGGTGCGCTGGCGGTCGGCATTGGCGCGGATGCGCTCGCCCTCGGCCTGGCCTTCGGAGCGCAGGCGGTTGGCCTCGCGGGTGCGCTCGGCCTCCATGCGCTTGAAGACGGATTCGGTGATGTCCTTGGAGTAGTCAACGCGGGTGATGCGCACATCAACGATTTCGATGCCCCAAGAGAGCTTGACGCGCGCCTGACCATGCTCGTCGAGCTCCACCTTGGCCTCGGCAGCCTGAGCGCCGTCTTGCGCCACAGGCTGCTCAGCGCTGGTGGCGCTGGCGGCGTCCGATGCAGGCTTGCTGCCTTCGACGGGGCTGCCGCCAACGCTTTCGGAGACCTGGCGCAGCACGTCCTGCATCAGGCCACGCCGATCCTCGGAGAGCAGCTGGCGCACGGTGCGGCGGTTGACTTCCTCCTGGAAGGCGCTGCGCACCACGCGGCCGAGCTGCGCGGCGCCGGCTTCCTCGGTGCGGCCCACGCTGCGGATGTAGGCCTCGGGGTCGGTGATGCGCCAGCGCACATACCAGTCGATCACCACCCATTGCTTTTCCTCCGTCAGCGTCGGCTCCAGCGAAGGGCTCTCCAACGTCAGCAGGCGCTTGTCCAGATAGTCCACCGTCTGGAACGGCGCTGGCAGCCACTTGACGTGCAGGCCCGGCTGCTTGACGACGCGGCTGATCTCACTGAGGTGGTACACCACCCCGTAGCGGCGCTCGTCCACGACGAACAGCACCGAACTGGCCGCTGCCAGCAACAGCAGCAGCGACACCACCCAAAACCCAATTCGATTCATGATTGATTCCTCTTGCTAAGGGCTGCGTTCAGCGCGATTCCCGGGTGGGGCGGCGGGTGCCCTGCGGCGCGGCCGGGGCGTAGCCCGCGCTGGGCGCGGCGGGTGCACTGGCGGCCTCGGCGCTGGCCGTGCCTTCTGCGGCGGCCGCGTGGCTGCGCACTGCGGCGGCGGCGCTTTGCTCCATCAGCTTGTCCAGCGGCAAATAGACCAGGTTGTTGCCGCCATCGCCGCCGTCGAGCAGCACCTTGCTGCTCTTCTTGTAGATCTCCTCCATGGTCTCCAGGTACATGCGCTCGCGCGTGACGGCCGGCGCCTGGCGATAAGCGCCCAGCACGGCCGAGAAGCGCGCGGCATCGCCCTCGGATTCGGCCATCACGCGCAGGCGATAGCCCTGGGCTTCCTCCTTGATGCGCGCGGCCTCACCCACAGCGCGCGGGATGATGCGGTTGGCGTAGGCCTCGGCGTCGTTCTTGGCGCGCTCGCGCTCCTGATCGGCGCGCAGCACGTCGTCGAAGGCTGCGCGCACACTCTCGGGCGGCAGCACGCCGCTGTCCTGCATGTTGATGGCCACCACCGTCACGCCCAAGCGGTAGCGATCCACAATCTCCTGCATGATCTCGCGCACGCCAGGGGCGATTTCGGCGCGGCGGTTGGCCAGGGCCTCGTCCATGGTCATGTCGCCTATGACTTCCCGCACCGCCGTCTCGGCCGCAGACACCAGCGCGCCCTGCGGGTTTTGCGCATTGAACTTCCAGTTCTCGGCATTGGTGATGCGGTATTGCACGTTAAAGCGCACCTCGACGATGTTCTCGTCCTTGGTCAGCATGGCGTGCTCGTTCAGGCCCGTGGCCGGCAGCATATTGTTCGAGCCCACGGCCAGCGGCTGGATGCGCATGTCCACAATCTCATGGCTGCCAATGGGCGAGGGCAGGCGGTAGCGCAGGCCAGCTGGCACGGTGCTCTGGTACTTGCCAAAGCGCAAGATGACTGCGTTGTGACCTTCCTGCACCACAAAAAAGCCCGAGGCCAGCCACAGGCCCAGCAGCACCACGGCCACCAGTGACACCAAGCCGCCAGAAATGCTAGGCGGCTTGAAACCGCCAGGCATGCCACCGCGCGGGCCGCCCGGCGGGCGGCGTCCGCCCTGCCCCCCCAGCAGGTTGGAGAGCTTGCGGTTCAAATCCCCCATCAGCTCACTCAGATCGGGTGGCTGCTGCTGCCCGCCCCGGGGGCCGCCTTGCGGGCCTGCAGGGGGGCGAGGCGGCATTGGTGGCGGTGGGGGCGGCGGCAAGGCATCGCCCTGATCAGCGCCCCCAGCGCCATTGCCGCCGCGCGCACCACTGCCGGACTGGCCAGCCCCCGCATCCCTGCCCCAGCCTGGGTCGTTGAGGTTCAACAGGGCGCGCAGCCGCTCCAGAAAGCGCGCCAAACCTTGGCGGCGTGGTAATGCAGTCATTCACTCAGTCTCGTTGGTTGAATCTCGTGTGGCGCGCACTGCGCATGGCCGGGCCAGAAGGCGCACGGCGCCATGCAGGGCGCCAGGCCGTGCAAGCCACCGGCTTGCGCGCAGGCCTCCGCGTGGCGGCAAAAGCCGCGATTGTGCCCAAAAAGCACAGGGCTCAGGTATTCCCCAGGCCATTACAGGGCATCGCTGCCCGAGGCTCCTGCCTGCGCATCGCCCGCCCCTTGGATGCCCTCTTCCGATGCCCGGCCATCGGCCTCGTGCGAGCCATCATCGCCCCGATACTGCAGGCACCATTGGGCCAGGGCCTGGCGCAGGCCATCGAGCCCCTGGCCGGTCTGGGCGCTGATGAACACGCGCGGCACCTGCACGCCGCCCATCTCCATGGTGTCGCGCAGGCTGCGCGGCTGACGCTCGGGCGGCAGGCTGTCGATCTTGTTGAACACCAGCAGCTGCGGGATTTGCGCTGCGCCAATTTCTTCGAGCACTTTTTGCACCTGCTGCACCTGCTCGGGGAATTGCGCATTGGCCGCATCCACCACGTGCAGCAGCAGGTCGGCATCGACCGCTTCTTGCAAGGTGGCTTGAAAGGCCTCGACCAGGCCGTGCGGCAAATCGCGGATGAAGCCCACCGTATCCGACAGCGACACGGCCATGCCCGCCTCTTGCAAATACAGCTGGCGGGTGGTGGTGTCCAGCGTGGCAAACAGCTGGTCGGCCGCATAGCTGCGGGCCTTGACCAGCGCATTGAACAGCGAGGACTTGCCCGCGTTGGTGTAGCCCACCAGCGAGATGCTGGGCACTTGGTTGCGCTGGCGCTGGCGGCGCTGCGTGCTGCGCTGCTTCTTGAGCTTGGCCAGGCGATCGCGCACGCGCTTGATGGCGTCGCCAATCATGCGTCGGTCCAGCTCGATCTGCGTCTCGCCTGGGCCGCCGCGCGCGCCGATGCCGCCGCGCTGGCGCTCCAGGTGCGACCAACGCCGCACCAGGCGCGTGCTCAGATACTGCAGCCGGGCCAGCTCAACCTGCAGTTTGCCTTCGTGGCTGCGGGCGCGCTGGGCAAAAATTTCCAGGATCAAAAACGTGCGGTCGTACACCGGCAGGCCAATCTCGCGCTCCAGGTTGCGCTGCTGCGCAGGGCTTAAGGCCTGGTCGAAGATGATCTCGCTGGCGCCATGGCCCATGGCCAGGGCCTTAAGCTCCTCGACCTTGCCCTTGCCGATGAACAGCGCCGCATCGGGGAATTTGCGCTTGACGACGATGCGCTCACACGGCTGCAGGCCCGCCGTCAGCGCCAGCTGCGCCAGCTCATCGAGTTCATGGTCGAAATGGGCCTCGCCAAAATCCACCCCGACCAGCACGGCCGTAGGCGTTGGCTCAGGGGTGATGGCAAACGTGTTCTTGCTCAAGACGGATCAGGTTCCTGTACGGGCATGGCGCATGCCATGCATTGGGCGGGACAAAAAACTCAGGGCCTGCTGCTGCGCAGACAGGCCCTGAATCGAGAACAGCGCAAAGGCCAAGTTCAGCAGTGACATGCCCTGGGGCACTGCGCCGCCTGCTTGGCCCTGCATCATCAGGCTTGGCCTGCTGCTTTTTTCTCAGCCGCGCCGGCCTGCTCGGCCGACAGCGAGGCAAAGTTGACCGGACGGGCCGGCACGATGGTCGAGATGGCGTGCTTGTAAACCATCTGAGTGACGGTATTGCGCAGCAGCACCACGTATTGGTCAAAGGACTCGATCTGCCCTTGCAGCTTGATGCCGTTGACCAGATAGATCGACACCGGGATGTGCTCGCGGCGCAGGGCATTCAAAAAGGGATCCTGCAACAGTTGGCCTTTATTGCTCACGATATAGCTCCGTGTTGAAGAGGCCTGGGCAGGCCTCTTGGGGCGGGCCTCAAGCGTTGGGCTTGAGAACCTGTTCTAAGAAGAAAGCGAAAGGCGGCACCTTAACACAGTGCTGCTACTTACGTGCAAACCCGCAGGCTTTTGCGCCATTTCCCCCCGTCTGCCGATGCAGGCGCCGGCGATGACAAGGCCATGCGCGCCGCAAGCAGCAAGAAAAGCCGCCAAGCGTAAAGCTCAGAGCCTGTTCAAAATCTCGGCGCGAGCGGGCAAGAAGCGGTTTGGGATGGGCTGCAAGGCGCAAAACGCAGCCATAGCTGGAGCTATGGCGAGGCTTTGCAACGCAGCAGACCGCCCAAATCCGCTTGATTGCACGCCGTGCAGGGATTTTGAACAGGCTCTCAGGACTTGTCCGCGTAAGGGTTGTCGCTGGTGCGCAGCTCGATGCGCAGCGGCGTGCCCTCAAGCTTGAAGGCCTTGCGGAACCAGGTTTCCAGAAAGCGCCGGTAGGCCTGGTCCAGATGGTCCAGCGAGTTGCCGTGGATCACGATCACCGGCGGGTTCATGCCGCCCTGGTGGGCATAACGCGGCTTGGGGCGGAACATGCCGCTCTTGCGTGGCGCCTGGTATTGCACGGCTTCTTGCAACAAGCGCGTGAGCTTGGCTGTGGGCATTTTGCGTGTGGCCGCAGCATAGGCCGCGTCGATGGCCTTCCACAAAGGCTCCAGCCCCTGGCGCTTGAGTGCCGAGATGTGCTTGACCGGCGCAAAGCGCATGAAGCCCAGGCGCAGCTCCAGCGACCGCGCCAACTGCTCGCGCTGATAGCGATCCAGCGCGTCCCATTTGTTGATGGCCACGACCACAGCCCGCCCAGACTCCAGAATGAAGCCGGCGATGTGCGCATCCTGGTCGGTCACGCCCTGCGTGGCATCGATGACCAGCACCACCACCTGCGCGCCCTCGATGGCCTGCAAGGTCTTGACCACGGAAAACTTCTCCACCGCCTCGAACACCTTGCCTTTGCGACGCAGGCCGGCGGTGTCGATCAGCTCATAGCGCTGCGCGCCGCGTTCGATGGGCACGCGAATGGCGTCGCGCGTTGTGCCCGGCATGTCGAAAGTCACCAGCCGATCCTCGCCCAACCAGGCATTGATCAGCGTGGACTTGCCAGCGTTGGGCCGGCCAGCCACAGCAATGCGGATGGGCGCGGCTTGCTCTTGGGCGTCGCCATCGCCGGCGGCATCGTCTGGCTGCGGCTCGGGCGGCAGCTGCTCGGCGGCCAGCTCCAGCAGATCGCGCACCCCCTGACCATGCGCGGCCGAGACGGCATACACCGGCCCCAGGCCCAGCTCATAGAACTCAGACAGCTGCGCGCCGCTTTTCATGCCCTCGGCCTTGTTGGCCACCAGCAGCGTGGGCTTGCCCAGACGGCGCAGGTAGCGCGCAATTTCCTGATCCTGTCCGGCCAGGCCGGCGCGCACATCGACCAGGAACATCACCAGGTCGGCCTCGGCAATCGCCTGCTGCGTCTGGCCAGCCATCTTCTCGAAGATCGCGCCTTCGGCGCTGTCCTCCAGCCCGCCAGTGTCCACGACGATGAACTGGCGCGCACCCCAGCGCGCCGTGCCGTAGTGCCGGTCGCGCGTCAGCCCGGCGAAGTCGGCCACGATGGCATCGCGCGTGCGCGTGAGGCGGTTGAACAGCGTGGACTTGCCCACATTGGGCCGGCCCACCAAAGCAATGACCGGAAGCATGGCAATCGTCCTTGGTTGTAAAGCAGGTAATGGGCCAGCGCCCTCTTGCCCGCTCAAGCGGGTACGGGCGAGGCAAAGCCCAGCGGCACCGTACTCAATGAATTGTTGGGGATCAATCAGGCCTGAAGCCGTACACCGTGCCGTTGTTGCTGATGGCAATCAGCGTATTGCCCGCATAGACCGGCGCGATGCGCAAGCCTGAGCGGTTGGTCTGGAAACGGTTGAGCGGGCTGCCATCACTGCCCTCAAGCAAATGCAGCCAGCCGCTGGCATCGCCCACGGCCAACACGCGGCCCAGGCGCAGCGGCGCAGTCAACTGGCGGTACTGGAGCCGGTCAGACAACCATTGCTGATGCCCATCCTGCCGGCTCCAGGCCTGAATGCGACCTGTGGCATCGACGCTGTAGACCGTCTGTCCATCGCCATGCACCCCCACTGCGCCATTGAGGCGCTGGCTCCAACTCGTGCTGCCCGAGCGTGCATCGACGCAGCCAATGGCCGCCTGGAAGGCCTGCACGCACAGGCTGGAATCCTCGCGGCTGAAATGGCCAACCACGTCCACCAGGCGCTCGATGTCGTTGATGCCGCGC
Organism: Vandammella animalimorsus; assembly: GCF_002285285.1. Lineage (GTDB taxonomy): Bacteria > Pseudomonadota > Gammaproteobacteria > Burkholderiales > Burkholderiaceae_C > Lampropedia > Lampropedia animalimorsus. The sequence goes on along the minus strand of NZ_NSJF01000007.1, from coordinate 64,655 downwards.
GGCACGGCCACGTTGGCCTCCCAGCGCAACGTGCCTGTATCTGGATCAATGCCGACGACGCGGCCCGAAAAGCCCGCCACCAGCGTATCGCCCACGGCCGTCAGCAGCAGGGCCTGCTGCAGCGCCAGGCTTTCTTCATCGTCCGCAGGGCGATCCCAGATCAGCGCGCCATTGTCGGCATCCAGCGCCAACAGCGCGCGCTCGGCCGTGATGACGAAAACCCGCCCGCCGGCCACCAACGGCGGCGTGAACGAACGCCCAGGCAGGGCATAGCGCCACAGCACCTGGCCATCGCGCAAGGCCACAACCTCATTGCGCGCGCTGATGACGGCAAAGGTTTGGCCATCGCCACCGACGCCGGCTACCAGGCGCTCGCCCACGCGGGCCTGCCAGAGCTGCTCGCCCGTGGTCGGCTGCAGGCTCATCACCGTGCCCGAAGCCGTGGCCAGCGTGACCGAGAGCTGGTGCACCAAGGGCTGCAGCTCAATGTTGCCCAGATTGCCAATCTGCGCCGTCCAGACCTGGCTGGCGGCAAAACGCGCTTCGTTGGGTTCGAGCTCGCGCGGCTTGGGGGCCTTGCTGCTGCTGAACATCGCGCAGGCCGCCAATTGCCCGGCCAGCGCCAACACAGCCAGCGCCCGAGCAGCGCGACGCGCCGGCGTGCGCGAAGAACACGACAAAGAGGAAGAGAAAGCGGACATCTCTGGACTCCAAAAATCGAAACGGGCCGGCCTGCCCGGGCAACAGGCCAGCCGACCCTGGCGGCACATGCGGCCCAGCCCCATCAGGAGCTGGAGCCTGCAGCCGCAGGCGCTTGGGCAGCAGCCGCAGGCTGCTGGCCCAACGCGGTCAGCTTGCTTTGCACGACGCTGCGGTAGTGGCTGAACGGCCCCAGCCCGTCGAAAGCGGCCTGGTAGGCGCTGATGGCCTCCTGCGTCTTGCCTTGGCCAAGCAGAATGTCGCCACGGCGGTCGTCGCGCAGCGGCCTGAATTCATAGGGGAAGCTGTGCGCATCCAGCGCGGCCAGCGCCTGCTCGCCCTGCTCCTGCTGCATCTGCACCGAAGCCTTGTGCAGCACGGCCAGGGCTTTGAAGCCCTCGTCCTTGCTGTGGCGGGCCAGCCAATCAAAAGCCTGTTCGGCAGCGGCCCAATCCTGCTGTTGCACCAGGTGTTTGCCTGCCAGCAGCGTGGCCTGGCTGGCCTGGGCCGTCTTGGGGAAGCTCTGCTGCAGGGCCTGCAGGCTTTGCTGCACGACCGCCTGCTGGTTCTGCACCGTGGCCTGCAGAACCTGGTCGTACAGCACTGCGGCCTTGGCCGCCTGGCTGCGCTGCCAGTACTGGTAGCCATTGAGCCCGGCCACCACGGCCACGATGGCCAGCAGCGCGGCGCTGATCAAGTTGCCCCAGCGATCCCAGAAGTGCTTGAGGGTCGCCAGCTGTTCCTGTTCCTGTAAATCGTATTGCTGCATTGCCATTGGAATGGGGTTGGATCAAGCCCTTGCGGCGCAAGGGCGGCGGCTGTTGTGCCGCAAGCGAGGCAGCAGGCGCCTGCCTGTTGCCCAAGGGGGCTGGCGCTCACGCAGCCAGCGGCGATTGTATGCGCGCGGCCAACCCCGCCAGATCGGCCAGCGGGCACAGCTGCTGTGCCGCCGCCCCATCCTGCCCCGGCGCGGCCCGCAAGGGCTTGAGGGCCACTTCGCCGCGCGCCAGCTCGTCGGCGCCGAAGATCAGCGCGAAGCGCGCGCCGCTGGCGTCGGCCTTTTTGAATTGGCTCTTGAAGCTGCCCATGCCCTGGGCCGAATCGGCGCTGGCGTGCATTTGCACGGCCACGCCAGCGGCGCGCAGTTGGGCCAGCACGGCCATGACTTGCGGCAGGCTGGCCGCATCGGGCACCACGGCGTAGGCGTCGGGCACAGCCTCGGGCGGGGTCACGCCCTCTTCCTTGAGCAGTTCCAGCACGCGCTCCACGCCCAGCGCCCAGCCCACGGCCGGGGCGGGCTTGCCGCCGATTTGCTCGATCAAATAGTCGTAACGGCCACCGCCACAGATGGTGCCCTGCGCGCCCAGCGATTCGGTGATGAACTCGAACACCGTCAGGTTGTAGTAGTCCAGCCCGCGCACCAGGCGCGGGTTGATGCGCCAGGGCACGCTGTTGGCGTCCAGAATGGCCTGCACGGCCTTAAAGTGCGCCAGCGAGGCTTGGCCCAGGTAGTCCATGAGCTTGGGCGCGCCTTCGGCCAGCGCCTGCATGGCGGGGTTCTTGGTGTCCAGAATGCGCAGCGGGTTGCTGTGCAGGCGGCGGCGCGCGTCTTCGTCGAGTTGCTCGGCGTGCTGCTCGAAGTAGGCGATCAGCGCGGCGCGGTGCGCGCGGCGCTCTTCGGGCTGGCCCAGGCTGTTGAGCTCCAGCCGCCAGTTGCGGATGCCCAGCTCGCGCCACAGGGCCACGGCCAGCAGGATGAGCTCGGCATCGACCTCCGGCCCGCCAAAGCCCAGCGCCTCGGCGCCGATCTGGTGGAACTGCCGGTAGCGGCCGCGCTGCGGGCGCTCGCGCCGGAACATGGGGCCCATGTAGTACAGGCGCTTGCCGCCGTCGTAGAGCAGGTTGTGCTCCACCGTGGCGCGCACCAGGCCGGCTGTGCCCTCGGGGCGCAGCGCCAGGTGCTCGGCGCGGCCGTGCTGGTCGGCGCGGTCCTCGAAGGCGTACATCTCTTTTTCGACGATGTCGGTGACCTCACCAATGCCGCGCACGAACAGCGCCGTGTGCTCCATGATCGGCAGGCGCACGTTGCGGTAGGCGTGGCCCGCCATGACGCGGCGCACCGCATCTTCCAGCCACTGCCAGCGGCTGGATTCGGGCGGCAGGATGTCGTTCATGCCGCGCACGGCGCGCAGCGCTTGGGTGGCGGCCTTGTTGGTCTTCTCGGTCGGGGAAGAAGGGGCAGGCTGAGTCACGGTGTTCACCAGGGCAGTGTCAAAAAGAAGGCACAAAAGAAATGGCTGGCCACTGCCAAGCAGCGGCCAGCACAACGGGCGCGATGTTACCAAGTCTGTCGTCTGCGCTGGCGCTTGTTCATGGTCTCGGTACAGGCAGAGAAAATGCCAGCGAGCGGGCCACGACTCTCTTGCCGATCCCCAAGCTTGCAGAGGCTCAAACTGCCGTGGCCGTGCCGTAGCGCTTTTCCACGTACTCGCTGACGATGCGGTGGAACTGCTGGGCAATGTCCTCGCCCTTGAGGTGCATGGCTTTTTCGCCATCGATGAAGACAGGGGCCGAAGGCGCTTCACCATTGCCGGGCAGGCTGATGCCGATGTCGGCGTGCTTGCTCTCGCCCGGGCCGTTGACGATGCAGCCCATGACGGCCACCTTCATGTTCTCCACGCCCGGATAGCGCGCGCGCCACAGCGGCATTTGCGCGCGCAAAAAATCGTCGATCTGCTTGGCCAGCTCCTGGAAGGTGGTACTGGTGGTGCGCCCACAGCCCGGGCAGGCGGTGACGCTGGGCACGAAGGTGCGCAGGCCCAGGGCCTGAAGGATCTCAGCGGCGACCACGACTTCCTGCGTGCGCGCCTCGCCCGGCTGGGGCGTGAGGCTGACGCGGATGGTGTCGCCAATGCCTTCTTGCAGCAGCAGCGACAGCGCCGCAGCCGAGGCCACGGTGCCCTTGGCGCCCATGCCCGCTTCAGTCAAGCCCAGGTGCAGCGGGTAGTTGCAGCGGCGCGAAAGCTCACGATACACAGCCACCAAGTCCTGCACGCTGCTGACCTTGCAGGAGAGCACGATCTGCCCGGCGGCCATGCCCAGCTTCTGGGCCTTTTGCGCCGAGTCGATGGCTGAAGAAATCAAGGCTTCGTACATGACCTGGCGCGTGTCCCAGGGCTGGGCGCGCTGCAGGTTTTCATCCATCAGGCGTGCCAGCAGCTCCTGATCCAGGCTGCCCCAGTTCACGCCAATGCGCACGGGCTTGTCCCACTTCAGCGCAGCCTCGATCATCTGGCCGAACTGGATGTCGTGGCGCGCACCCTTGCCCACGTTGCCGGGGTTGATGCGGTATTTGGACAGGGCCTGGGCGCAGTCGGGGAAGTCGCTCAACAGCTTGTGGCCGTTGAAGTGGAAGTCGCCCACCAGCGGCACATGCACGCCCATGCGGTCGAGCTGCTCACGGATGTGCGGCACGGCCTCGGCGGCCTTGTTGGTGTTGACGGTGATGCGCACCAGCTCCGAGCCGGCCTGAGCCAGCTCCTTGACCTGGATGGCCGTGGCGATGGCGTCCTCGGTGTCGGTGTTGGTCATGGACTGGATGCGCACCGGCGCATCCCCGCCAATGGTGACAACGTGCTCGCCCCAGCGCACCTGCGCCTGCAGGGAGTGGTGCGGGCGCGGCTCGGACAGTGCGATGGGCGTGGCCTGCGCCGCACTCATCACGGCGACACCTCAAAGCGCGCCACATTGCCACGCGCAAAGGGCTGCAGGTCGAAGGGCTGGCCCTTGACAGTGACCTTGACGGCATCGGCGCGGCCGATTTCCACACGCAGCGGTGGCTCGTTGGTGATGGCGATTTCACGCCCCTTGGGCAGCGTGCTCTGGTGCAGGATGGCGTTGGAGGCGTCGCGAATCTGGATCCACACCGACTCCTGCGCCTGGATGTGCAAGGTGTGCGCCGGCGCTGCGACGGCGGTGGCTTCGCCCGCCCCGGCGGCGGCATTGGCAGTGGCTGGCGCAGCCGCCGAAGACGCTTGCCCGGCGGCCGTGTCGGCACCAGCCTGACCAGGGCCTGCAGGCGCAGCGGACGCGCTGCTGTCCTCTTCGTCCGGCTTGTCCTCGGGCTCTTCCGGCGCCTGGGCGGAGCGCGGCTCAGCCCCAGCGCCAGCATTCAGGCCAGGGATGTGCAGCGGCTGGCTGCGCAGGCCGTCGGCCGTGCTGGGCGCATCCGCTGCCTCGGACATGCCCGAGGCTTCGCCCGAAGTCGCCCAGCCCAGGCGCTGCTGAATCTGTGGCCAGAAAAAGACCGCCAGAGCAGCCAGCAGCAACAGTACGCCAAGCACCCAGGCCGAGCGTGGAATGCCCGCAGATGGCGGCTTGCGCTCCCCGCCCAACGCGGGTTGTTCCGTGGCCTTGAAGGTTCGGTTCAGGCCATCGGAGTCACGCGCCAGACGTGGTGCATGGGCGCTGGGGAACAATGCCATGACGGGCTGCGCATCCGCGCCGAGCAAGCGGCAGATGCTCAATGCCAGCGCGCGGGTGAAGACCATGTCGGGCAGCATGGCGTAGTCGTCGCGCTCCAGCGCCTGGAGCTTGTCCACCGGCACCTTCAGCACGGCCGCCAGCTCGGGCAGACTGACCTCGCGCTCCATGCGGTAATAGGCCAGCAACCCGCCCGGGGTTTTGAAGGACTCAATCGAGGGCTTGTTCAAGCCAGGCATGGCCTGCCCGTCCAGCTGCGCTTCGTCCTGGGCTGCAGCCATGGCAGTTTCATCGGCTGCCGCATCGTCGGCCGACGCCGCTGTGCGGGCTGATTCGTAATCACTCATAGAAAGCCCCACGCTCATACAGGGCGAACTCGCGCGAGTTCGGGAAACGGTGTGCCAGCACGCTGCCGAGTTCGCGCACGCGATCGCGCCGGCCCAGAGCGTTTTCTACCTTGATGCCCAGCCACAGCGTCTCGGCATTGGCCAGGTCGGAGCCATTGAGGCGGCGCAAATAGGTCTGTGCATCAGCCACGCGCCCGGCGTGATAGAGCATGCTGGCCAGGTTGTAGGCCACGATGGGGTTGTTGGGATCAACTTCATAGGCGCGCTGCAGCGTGGCCATGGCCGCGCCGGCCTTGCCAGCGCTTTGCTGGCACAGGCCCTTGGCCATGAGCGTACGCGCCGAAGCGGTATAGCCCGGCACGGCCAATACGCGATCAAAGTAGCCTTCAGCATCGGCATAGCGGCCCTGGCGGCACAGGATCCAGCCGTAGTTGTGCAGTGCATCGGGGTCATTGCCGCGCTCGCGCATGACGCGCGCGTAATCGGCCTCGGCGGCGGCAAAGTTGTGCTGATCGGCGTAGATCATGCCGCGCAGCATGTAAGCCTCGACCATGTGGGGCGCAATGGACAGCACGTGGTTGATTTCCTCCAGCGCGACGCTGCTGCGCCCAGCGCGCAGGTATTCGGAGGCCAGTTCCAGGCGCACCTTGGCCGCGCGCTGCGCATCGGGCTCGGATGCTGCGGCTGCTGCGCCCGGCGTGGCCACCGGCACGGATGAGCGCGTGTACGACGTCTGGCAAGCCGTCAGGCCCAGGGCAGCTGCCGCCAGGGCCAATGCCGCAGGCAAGCGCCAGAGAGGGTGGCGAGGTTTCATGCGTTGGTCTCCAAACGATAGGCCGGGCCTGGCGCCATGGCTGGGCCGGTTTCCGGGGCTGCCTGTACAGCGGCCTGCAAGGCAGCAGGTTGGCGCTGGCGCTGCATGCGCACCAGCGCATGGGTGCGATCCTGCACTTCGCCAGCCAGTTGGCCGCAAGCGGCGTCGATGTCGTCGCCGCGTGTCTTGCGCACGGTCGTGACGATGCCCGCCTCCAGCAGCACCTGCGCAAAAGCCTGCACGCGCTGCGGTTTCGAGCACTTCAGGCCCGAATCGGGAAACGGATTGAACGGTATCAGATTGAGCTTGCACCAGCCCGTGTCCTGGCGAGCGCCGCCTGGCGCGCCGCTCAGCAGCTCGACCAGCGCGCGGGCATGGGCATCGCTGTCGTTGACGCCATCGAGCATGCAGTATTCGAAGGTGATGAAATCACGCGGCGCGTATTGCAGGTAGCGCCGGCAGGCGGCCATCAGCTCGGCCAGCGGGTACTTGCGGTTCAGCGGCACGAGCTGGTCGCGCAGCGCATCGCTTGGCGCGTGCAGCGACACGGCCAGCGCCACGGGCACACTTTGACTGAGGCGGTCCATCATCGGCGCGATGCCCGAGGTGGACACCGTCACGCGGCGGCGCGAGAGGCCATAGGCGTTGTCATCGAGCATGGTGCGCAGCGCCGGCACCAGCTGGCCATAGTTTTGCAGCGGCTCGCCCATGCCCATCATGACCACGTTGGTGATGATGCGCTCATCGCGCGCAAAACGGCGGCGCAGCGTGTGCTCGGCATACCAGAGCTGGGCGATGATTTCGGCGCTGCTGAGGTTGCGGCTGAAGCCCTGGTGGCCCGTCGAACAGAAGCGGCAGCCAATCGCGCAGCCAGCTTGCGAGGACACGCACAGCGTGGCGCGGTCGCGCTCGGGGATGAACACGGCCTCGACCGCATTGCCTTGGCCCACATCGAACAGCCATTTGATCGTGCCATCGCGCGAGACCTGTTCGGCCAGCACCGGCAGCGCCTGCACCTGGGCCTGCTCGTGCAGTTTGGCGCGCAGCGACTTGGCCAAGTCGGACATGGCATCGAAATCGGCCACGCCGCGCTGGTGAATCCAGCGGTAGAGCTGCGTGGCGCGAAAGCGCTTTTCCCCCAATTGCGCGCACCATTGCACCAGGGCCTCATGGTCCAGCCCCAGCAGGGAAACTTTCTGCGCAACGGGAGAGCTCATTGGCTAATGTGTGTGATCCGGATGCCAGTCCTGCAGAGCCGCAAGCGCGGGCATCGGGAAGAAAAAGAAAAACAAGCGACAGGGACAGCCCGTGCCCATGCGCGGGAGTGTCGCACATCAGCACCGCCGCCGACAGGCGGCGCCGCCGTGAAAGAGCAGCGCAGCCCTAAAAAGGTTCCGGCGTGTCTGCCAAGAGCCTGTTCAAAATCTTTGCACGGCGGTCAAGAGCGCGGATTTGGGCGCTCTGCTGCGCCCGCAAAGCCTCGCCATAGCCCCAGCTATGGCTGCGTATGGCTGCGTTTTGCGCCTTGCAGCCCATCCCAAACCGCTTCTTGCCCACTCGCGCCGAGATTTTGAACAGGCTCTAAAGAAATCCAGACACACCGGATAGGCCATCAACGCGAATAGATGTTCAGGCCAGGGAAGAAGAAGGCCACTTCGACCTGGGCGGTCTCGGCGGCGTCCGAGCCATGCACGGCGTTGGCGTCGATACTGTCGGCGAAATCGGCGCGGATGGTGCCAGCGTCGGCTTTCTTCGGATCGGTAGCGCCCATCAGCTCACGGTTCTTGGCGATGGCGTTCTCGCCCTCGAGCACCTGCACCATGACGGGGCCGGAGACCATGAAATCCACCAGATCCTTGAAGAAGGGGCGCTCCTTGTGCACGGCGTAGAACTGCTCGGCCTCCTGGCGCGAGAGGTGCACCATGCGCGCGGCGGCGATCTTCAGGCCGGCGTTCTCGAAGCGGGCATAGATTTGACCAATGACGTTTTTCGCCACGGCGTCGGGCTTGATGATGGAAAGGGTGCGTTCGATTGCCATAAGGGTTCCCAATGGGTTGAAAGAAACGGAAAAAACCCGTGATTCTAACTTTTTGCCGCCCGATGTGCCGCGCCGGCATCAGAGCCAGCCCAGCCGCTCAGCGCCTGTGCCACCAATAGGCTATGGCCCAGTTCTCCAGCACCTGCACATACGGCGGCATGGGCGCTTGAAAGGCCAGGCGCTGGGCGTTGTACACAACGCGGAAGTTGCTGGCGTACCAAGCGGGCACCATGACGTTTTCGGCGGTGACGACGCGCTCCAGCGCGCGGCAGGCGGCCTGGTAGTCGGCCTGGGTGCCGGCCTGCACCATACGGGCGATGAGGGCGTCCACCGCCGGGCTTTTCAGGCCGCTGTAGTTGGCCGAGCCGTTTTGATCGGCCGCGGCGCTGCCAAAGAACTGGGCGTATTCCTGGCCGGGGTTGTGCGTGCCCTGGATGTTCAGCGAGGTGATGTCGTAGTCGAAAGCGTCCATGCGCTGGAGCATCAGCGCGAAATCGACGACGCGAAAGCGCAGCTCGATGCCGATTTTTTGCAGGTTGCGCTGCCAGGGCGCGACGGTGCGGATGCCCGCTTCGTTGCTGTCCATCACCTCCAGCACCAGCGGCTGGCCCTGGGCGTTGCGCAGCGTGCCGCCCTGCAGCGTCCAGCCCGCCTGGGCCAGCAACTCGCGCGCCTGGCGCAGGTTCTCGCGCAGGCCGTGCTCGCTGTGGTCGGTGCGCGGCGGCTCGGGCATGGGGCCGAAGGCTTCGGGCGGAATCTGGCTGCGCCAAGGTTCGAGCAAGGCCAGCTCAGCGGCGCTGGGCAGGCCCTCGGCGGCGCATTGGGTGTTGCCAAACAGGCCACGGACGCGGCGGTAGCTGCCGTAGAACAGGCGGCGGTTCATCCACTCGTAATCCATCGCCAGGGCCAAGGCGCGGCGCACGCGCACATCTTGCAAATGGGGGCGGCGCAGGTTGAGAAAGTAGCTCTGAAAGCCCGTGGGGTTGCGGTGCTCGAACTCGGCCTTGACCAGCTCGCCGCTGTCAAAACGCCGCCCCTTGACGCGCCGCGCCCAGTCGCCCGCGCTGTGAAACTGCATCAGATCGAACTCGCCGGCCTTGAGGGCTTCGAGCCGTGCGGTGGCGTCCTTGTAAATGCGGATGGTGATGCGCTCGAAGTTGTGTGCGCCTGCGTTGACGGCCAGCTCGCGCCCCCAGTAATCGGGGTCGCGCACGTAGGTGATGTCGCGCCCGAAGACGACCGGGCCGATGCGGTAGGGGCCGCTGCCAATGGGCGTGTCGGTGATGATTTGGTCGAAAGGTTTGCGCTGCCCGTTTGCGTCCAGGCCCCAGTCGCGGCTGAAGATGGGCAGGCCGCCCACGACCAGCGGCAGCTCACGGTCCGGGCTTTTGAAGTGAAAGCGCACAGTGCGCGCATCCAGCACCTCGGCGCGGGCGACTTTTTCCAGCAAGGTGGCGTAGCCGGGCGCGGCCTGGGCGCTGATGAGCGTCTCGAAGCTGTGGCGCACATCCTCGGCCAGCACCGGCTTGCCGTTGTGAAAGCGCGCCTGGGCGCGGATGCGGAAGGTGGCCGAGAGGCGATCGGCCGCCACATCCACGCTCTCGGCCAGCAGGCCGTAGCCGGTGGAGGTTTCATCCAGCGCGCCAGTCAGCAAGCTCTCGAACAGCATGGCCTGCAAATAGGCCGGAGCCGAGCCGCGCAGGGTGAAGGGGTTGTATTTGTCGAAGGTGGAAGTGCGCAGATTGCTCACCAGGCGCAGCTCGCCGCCCTTGGGCGCGGCCGGATTGGCGTAGTCGAAATGGGCAAAGCCCGCCGGGTATTGGGGCTGGCCCCACAGCGCGTAGGCGTGGGAAGGCTCAGCCTGGGCGATGCCCGCGCCCAGGGCGCAAGCCAAAACTGCGGCCAGAGCGCCGCCACGCGCCAGCGCGCGCCATGCACGGTGGCGCACGGTCGGGGCATCCCTTTGGTCACGGGGGAAAGCGCGTTTGAAAAAGGCCGGCAGCCCCGCTGCCGCCAGCAGTGACTCGCCAGCGCCGCCGGGCCAGAAAAGCAGTCGATCGTCCATGTGGGCATTCTGCCCGACCGGAGGTCGGGGCGCTGCGCTGCCCCAATTCACAAATCGGCCAGCAGCTTTACCGTTTCGGGGTGGCGCTCTACCAGCTTGATCAGCACGGCCGCCTGGGCGTTGGGGCGGGCGCGGCCTTGCTCCCAGTTTTCCAGCGTGCGGGGGTTGGTGCGCAGGTAGTGGGCCAGCATCGGGCGCGACAGGCCCAGCCGCTGGCGCAGTTGCACGACGTCCTGGGCAGATACGTTCACTGCCGGCTTGGCTTGCATAGTGTGCGTGCGCAAGGTGGTCTTGCCGGCCCGTTGCTGGGCCAAAGCCTCGAAGCCTTCGCTCAATTCGGAAAATAGATTGCGTTTGTTCATCTTCTGGCCTCCAACTCGGCTTTGAGCATGTGTTTGAGCGCTTGCCGCTCTTGGGCAGAGAGATCGTCCATTTCGTCCTTGTCGAACAAGGTGAACAGCCAGAACTGGCGCTGACCATCCCACCAGTAATAAATCACTCGCAGACCGCCGCTCTTGCCTTTGCCACGGCGCGTATCGGCTTGGCGCAGTTTGCGCAGGCCGCCAGTGCCTACGATCACATCGCCCGCCTCCGGATGCTTCATCAATGCGTTCTGCAAGGCGCGAAAGCCCTCGTCATCCAGGTACTGGGCGCGATGACGACTGAATGCAGGCAATTCGATGAAGACGGCTTTCATGCCCCCGGATCATACGCAGATTGCGTAGGCAATGGCGCTCTCGCTGGCGCACCGCAGAGCATGCCGCCAAGCATGGGGATGGCCCGTGCGAGAATCGCTCCCCACAAGCAGGGCCGCCCCCGCGCGCCGTGGTGCAGCGGCAAAAAGGGGTGATCCGGCCCATCCCCGCATTGCAACGACAAGGAGTGTTTCCATGGGTTTTCTCAGCGGCAAGAAATTGCTGATTACCGGCGTGCTGTCCAACCGTTCCATCGCCTACGGCATTGCCAAGGCCTGCCACGCCCAGGGCGCCGAGCTGGCTTTCAGCTACGTGGGCGAACGCTTCAAAGACCGCATCAGCGAATTTGCCGCCGAGTTCGACTCCAAGCTCGTGTTCGATTGCGACGTCAGCGATGACGCGCAGATCGAGCAGCTTTTTGCCGATCTGGCCGCGCAATGGGGCCAATTCGATGGCTTTGTGCACAGCATCGGCTTTGCGCCGCGCGAGGCCATTGCGGGCAATTTTCTGGATGGCCTGACGCGCGAGAACTTCCGCGTCGCGCACGACATCAGCGCCTACAGCTTTCCGGCCATGGCCAAGGCCGCGCTGCCGCACCTGAACACGGGCGCTTCGCTGCTGACGCTGTCTTACCTGGGCGCCGAGCGCGCCGTGCCCAACTACAACACCATGGGCCTGGCCAAGGCCAGCCTGGAGGCGAGCGTGCGCTACCTGGCCGAAGCCGTCGGCCCGCAAGGCATTCGCACCAACGGCATCAGCGCCGGGCCGATCAAGACCTTGGCCGCCAGCGGCATCAAGGATTTCGGCAAGCTGCTGGCCAACTTCGCCGCCACCTCGCCGCTGCGCCGCAACGTCACGATCGAGGACGTAGGCAATGCCGCAGCTTTTTTGCTGTCTGACCTGGCCGCGGGCATCACCAGCGAAATCCTCTACGTCGATGGCGGCTTCAGCCACACCATTGGCATGCCTTCGCCCTCTGACGACTGAGCACCGAAGAGCCTGTTGGCCTGCCCACGGCAGGCCTGCGGCAACACTGCAAGCGCCTGGCCCAGGCGCTTTTTTTGATGGTGGATGGCGCTCGGGCTCAGGGCATGCATCATTGCGCTGGGTCACGCAACTCCCAGCGGATGGCGTCGATGGCCTGCAACACCTCGGGCGTCAGCCGCTGTTGCCAAGCCGCCAGGTTCTGCTCCAGCTGCGCCAGGCTGGTCACGCCGATGATGGTGCTGCACACCTGCCAGCGGTGGTAGACGAAGGCCAGCGCCAGTTCGGTGGGCGTGAGGCCGTGCGCGCGAGCCAGCGCGTTGTAGCGCTGCGCCGCCGCCAGCGCCTCAGGCCGCGCCCAGCGCTGCTTTTGCACCGATTCGTACAGGCTCAAACGCCCGCGCGGCGCCTGTGCATCAAGAATGCCGCTGTCGTCGTACTTGCCCGTCAGCGCGCCAAAGGCCAGCGGCGAGTACGCCAGCAGGCTCACGCCTAGGCGGTGGCAGGTCTCGTCCAGCGCGTTCTCGTAGCTGCGGTTAGTTAGCGCATAGGGGTTTTGCACGCTGACCACGCGCGCCAGGCCATGCTGCTCGGCCAGGCGCACGAACTCGTGCACGCCATAGGGGGTTTCGTTGGACAGACCGATGTAGCGCACTTTGCCGGCGCGCACCAAGCCGTCGAGCGCCTGCAGCTGCTCCAGGATGCTGGTCTGCGTGCGCTCCTGCTGCGGATCGAAGTACAGGGCGCCAAACATCGGCACGTGCCGCTCGGGCCAGTGGATCTGGTAGAGATCGATGACCTCGGTCTGCAGGCGACGCAGGCTGCTCTCGCAAGAGGCCACGATGTCTGCCGCCGTCATGCCCTGGCCGGCGCGGATCCAGGGCATGCCGCGGCTGGGCCCAGCCACCTTGCTGGCCAGCACGATGCGCTGGCGCTGGCTGCGGTTGCGCGCCAGCCAGTTGCCCAGGATGGTTTCGGTGGCGCCATAGGTGTGCTGCCGCGCGGGCACGGCATACATCTCGGCCGTGTCCCAAAAATCCACCCCGGCATCCAACGCCCGGTCGAGGATGGCATGGGCCTGGGCCTCATCGACCTGCTCGCCAAACGTCATCGTGCCCAGGCAAATCGGGGAAACGGCCAGCTCGCTCTGGCCCAGTAAGCGTTTTTCCATGATGGTGTCCTGTCTCGTTCGGGCCTATTCACACTGGCCCTGGTTGCTCTGATGTGGCATCGTCGCTTGCCATGTTAAGCGCCTGCCATTCAGCCAGATGCGGCCCGCACAAAATCTGTTCGCCCTCCTCCCTCCTTTGCACGGACAGCCAAAAGCCTTTTTTCTCTGGGGTGAAAGACAAAGATTGCTAATGCGAAAAATTCGTATTTATAATCTTCGTTCGCTTCCTCTTTTCATCCACCAGCCAGCCAAAAGGCCAAGCCATGATCGTGTGTGTCTGCCGACGAGTGTCCGACCGTGAGATTGCACGCCACGCCCACGCCGGCATGGATTTTGACGACATTCAGTTCGAGCTGGGCGTAGCCACCCAATGCGGCAATTGCGAATGCATGGCCCGCAGCCTGGTGCAACAGTGCCACGCCAGCCGCCCCATCGCAGCCATCGATCATGCGACCTGTGCCCAACAGCCCGCGTCCCATTCTGGAGGGTCTTTGGTATGGAGCTCATCGCCTCGCTCGCAGGCAGCCTGATGCTTGTTCTGGGTTCTATCTGGTGGGTACTGCACAAGTAAGCAGCCCGCCCATGGCCGCAGTGGCGGCACCACCACGTCTGTTCTTGTTTTTCTTTGTCCCGCCTGTTGCCAGGCACTGCGCCCCTGGCATTGGCCTGGCGCTGCCTGTGGCCCGCAAGTGCCCGCGCCATGACTTCGCCCCTTCTGACCCCCGCCCCTTCAACAAGCCGTTATGCCTGGGTGGCTGGCGGCGTGCTGTTGCTGCACGTGGCCGCCCTGTGGGGCGTGCAACGGGCCATGCACAACCCGCCCAAGAAGGACGATATCAAGCCCGCGGTCATGATCTCGCAGCTCATCGTGGCAGCGCCGCCAGCGCCTGAGCCCGTACCACAACCCCCGACGCCGCCCGCGCCAGTGCCGCCGCCACCGGCGCCTGAGCCGCCGCCCCCTCCTCCACCACCGCCAGCGCCCAAGCCGCCGCCGCCCAAGCCGCCGCCCCCAAAGCCCAAGCCCAAGCCGGTGGCCAAACCCAAACCGGTGACCGAGCGCACCCCTGTGGTGCCATCGCCGCCGCCAGCGCCGCCGGCCCCGCCCGCGCCCGTGCTGCCACCGCCAGCGCCGCCGGCGCCCCCGGCTGCGCCTGCTGCGCCCGTGGCCCCCAGCGCGCCGGTGATCGAGCGCCACGAGGCCCGCAATGCCGCCGCTGTGCGCAATGCCGGCATCAGCTATCCGTCACAAAGCCAGCGCCTGAGGGAAGAAGGCGTGGTGCGCGTGCGCGTGCTGGTGGGCGCCAATGGCCGCATCAAGGAGGCCGTGCTGGCCAAGAGCAGTGGCTTTGACCGGCTTGATCGCGCCGCCATCGAGGGCCTGCTGCGCAATGGCCGCTTCACGCCCACCACGCGCAACGGCGTGCCCATTGACGACTGGTACATCCTGCCGGTGAGCTTCAAGCTCCAGCGCTGAGCGCCGGGATGCGCCGCACGCCACCACTCTTTCACCACTGGTTTTAGCTTTTTCCTTCAAGGAGTATTGATTCATGGGTTCCGAATTTGGATTGGTCAGCGCCTGGAACCAGGCCGATGCCGTCGGGCGCAGTGTCGCCGTGCTGCTGCTGCTGATGTCGGTGGCCACCTGGGTGGTCATCCTGGTCAAGGGCCTGGGCCTGATGCGCTACAAGCGCATGGTCAAGGCCAGCAAAGACTTCTGGCACAGCGAGAGCCTCGATGTTGGCATCCAGAAGCTGGGCAATCAGGCCGACAACCCCTTCCTGCTGCTCACGCTCGAAGGGCGCGACGCAGTCAACCACCATCGCAACACCCAGGCCCATCTGCACGACAGCCTGGACATCAGCGATTGGGTCACGCGCAATCTGCGCTACTGCATCGAAGGCTTTACCGCACGGCTGCAAGCGGGCCTGTCCATCCTGGCCACGGTGGGCTCCATCGCCCCCTTCGTCGGCCTGTTTGGCACCGTCTGGGGCATCATCCATGCGCTTTTGGCCATCGGCACCAGCGGCCAGGCCACCATGGACACCGTGGCCGGCCCCATCGGCGAGGCCTTGGTCATGACCGCTGCCGGTCTGGCCGTGGCCATCCCGGCGGTGATCGGCTACAACGCGCTGGTGCGCGGCAACAAATCGCTCCTGCTGCACGTCAACGGCTTTGCCCACGACCTGCACGCCTTCTATGTCACCGGCGCACGCGTGGCCCACGGCAACGAATCGGCCAAGGTGCTGCAGCTCAAGCGCAGGGGGTAAACAGCCATGGCCTTCTCCAACCCCGAGCAGGATTCGGGCGACGTGCTCAGCGAAATCAACATGGTGCCGCTGATCGACATCATGCTGGTGCTGCTCATCATCTTCATCATCACCGTGCCGGTCATCAAGCACGCGGTGAACATCGAACTGCCCCAGGCCAGCACCGAGCAGGAAAAAATCGAGCCCGACACCATCAGCCTGAGCATCGACCAGGATGGCCAGCTCTTTATCGACAACAAACCCATGACGGATGAGCAGCTGCTGGCCCACTTGCGCCAGGCCGCCACCAAGGAGCCGGAGCCAGCACTGCACATCCAGGGCGACAAGAATGCCCGCTACGACCACATCATGCGCGCCATGGCCATGGCGCACGAAGCCGGGCTGAGCAAGATCGGCTTCATCACCGAGCCGGAACAGGCCGCCGCGCCTTGAGAGCGCCTGCTCAAAAGGCGCAGCAATATGCCCTTGGATGAGCGCTTTTGCGCACAGCCAAGGGCATTCGTCCATCTGCCGGCTTGCCACGCAGGCAAGCGCTCAGCGCTCAGGCGGCGGCCATTGCAGCGAGCGTTGGCTGTGAAAGCAGCGCGGCTGGCCGCTGATGGGGTCGGTAAAACGCAGCGTGCGCGCCAGCAGTTGCAGCGGGCGGCTGAAGTCGCCCGGCGGCGGGTCGTCGATGCAGGGGTAGAAAGCATCGTTGCGGATCGGCACACCCAGCGCCGCCATGTGCACGCGCAGCTGATGCTTGCGCCCGCCCAGCGGGCGCAGCCGGTACAGCGCCCAATCGCCGGCGCGCGCCACGATGTGCAGCAGCGTCTGGCTGTTGGGCTCGCCTGGCACCTCCTGCATGGTGAAGAAGCGCGCCCCGCCCGGCTCCAGCCGGCTGCGGTGGCAATAGGGCTCAGCCGTGGCAAAGCGCGCATCCCAGCGCGCCACGGCTTCGTACTCCTTGTCCATGCCCTGATCGCGAAACAGCCCGTGGTAGGCATCGCGGCTGGCCGGGTTGACCGACAGCAGCAGCAACCCGGCCGTGTCCTTGTCCAGGCGGTGCAGGGGCGCCAGCGCAGCGGCCTGCGCCGGCGCCTGCTGCGCCAGTTGCTCGCGCAAGCGCTGCAGCACCGTCTGCTGCACATGGCGCCCGGCCGGCGCCACGGTCAGGAAGTGCGGCTTGTCCACCACCAGCAGATCGGCATCGCCATGCAGCACCGAGACCTCGAACGGCACCGGCAGCTCATCGTCCACGGCGCGCTGGTAATGAATATGCCCGTTGCCAGCCAGCGGCTGCGCGGGCTGCAGGGGCTGGCCCTGCACGTCGCGCACCTGGGCCTGAGCGAAGCGGCGCAGCCACTCCTGGCGCTCAATGTGCACAAAGCGCTGGCAGAGGAACTCCAGCGCCGACTGGCCGAGCGCTGCGGCGGGCACGCCCACGCAGCACCACTGCGCGCCAGCCGCCCATGCCGCCTGCACCCGCCGGCGGCGGCGCGTGCCCGGGGTGCCGCGCACGCTCATCGCGGCGAGGCTTCGGCATCGAAGGCGACATCGACGGGCACTTGCAGGCCCAGCGCCAGCTGGTTGGTTTTGCCCGCCAGCGCCACGATGCGCAGCAGCTCGGCATGCTGGGCCGGCGTCATGCCGCGCGCCTTGGCCGCGGCCGTGTGCGAGTGCACGCAGTAGCCGCAGCCGTTGGTGATCGAGACGGCCACGTACAGCATCTCCTTGACCATGGGATCGAGCTGCGAGGGCGTGGCCATGACCTCCTTGACCTCGCGCCAAGTCTGTTCGAGCAGATCGGGGTCAAACGCCAGGTAGCGCCACATGTTGTTGATGAAGTCGGTCTTGCGCGTGGCGCGGATATCATCGAACACGGCTCGGACGCGGGCATCTTGCTCCGGGTCGATACAGGCTTGGACGGTGGGCATGGGCAAACTCCCCAATCATGCAAAAGTCAAATGAAACCAACACTGCGTGCGGGCCATCCAGCACGCACGGCAGCGGCGCTGCAGGCAGCGCGGCGCCGCGCAAGCCTACCACCACTGACGCCATAGACAGGGTCGCGCCAGTGCTGCACATCCACCAATTGCTCTGGGCCTGGCCCAGCGCAGCCGGGCCGCTGCTGGCACTGCACGACTGGCGCCTGGGCCCGGGCCTGCACCTGCTGCGCGGCGCGCCCGGCAGCGGCACCTCCACCCTGCTGCGCCTGCTGGCCGGCCAGCTGCCACTCGATGGGCGCAGCCAGATCAGCGCCCCGGCCCATGCCGGCGGGCATTGGCAGGCCCTGGTCCACCACTGGGATCCAGACCAGCAGCAGCACGATGCCCTGCCGGCGCGCGCACTGCTGCCCTTGCCTACGAACGCCCCGCCCAGCCAGCAGCGCGCTTGCGCCGAGCTGATCGAAGGCTTTGCACTCGCGCCGCATCTGGACAAGCCGCTGCACATGCTCTCGACCGGCACGCGCCGCAAAGTGCTGCTCAGCGCCGCGTTGCTCAGCCCCCGGCCCGTGCTGCTGCTCGACGAGCCCTGCGCCGCGCTGGACTGGCGCTCCATCCGCGTGCTCTGGCACGCACTGGCCGTGCGCAGCCGACTGCCCGGCCAATTGGTGCTGCTGGGCACCCATCAACCCATCGAAGAGCTGCCGCCCTGGCGCTGGGCAGGCGTACACACTTTGCAGGCAGGCCGCATCAACAGCAGCGTGCCGCCCGAGCGCGGCGGCTGAGCAATCGCGCCCTATTGGCTCCTTATTGCGCCGCCGCCAGCGCTGCGGCCCATTGCTCGGGCACATAGCCCACGCTCAGCGCCGCAGCCCCACCGCTGGCCGACGCAATGTGCACCACAGGGCGCTTGATCAGGCTGGTGTGGGCCAGCATCAGCGCCTGCGCACCCGCCGCACCGTCGGCCTGGGCCTGTGCCT
Source organism: Vandammella animalimorsus (assembly GCF_002285285.1). Classification (GTDB taxonomy): domain Bacteria; phylum Pseudomonadota; class Gammaproteobacteria; order Burkholderiales; family Burkholderiaceae_C; genus Lampropedia; species Lampropedia animalimorsus. Next base: position 46,188 of record NZ_NSJF01000007.1, on the reverse strand, counting down.
GCGGATCCAGACTGCGCCAGGTCGTGCCGCGGCGGTTGAGCAAAGCCTGCCAACCCAGCTGCGCACACCAGGCGGCCAGCGTGGCCTCATCCAGCCCCTGCTTCTTGAAATCGTGCCATTGCACATCCACGCCCTGGCTGGCAAACCATTGGCGGCTTTTCTTCACGGTATCGCACTGCGCAATGCCATAGAGCTGCACGCGCGCGGCCACAGCATTCATGAGACTCTCCTGAAAGGGTGATGACAATGGGTTTGGCAGGCCTGCTCGCAGCCCTGGCATGAGACCAACGCTCACACCACCACCGGCTCGGGCTCCAGGCGGATGCCGTAGCGCTCATAGACGCTGGTCTGGATGGCCTTGGCCAGCATCATCACTTCGCCGCCGGTGACGCTTTGCGCGGCATCGCCCAGGTTGACCAGCACCAGGGCCTGCTTCTCGTACACGCCGGCGTTGCCGATGCGTTTGCCCTTCCAGCCGCAGGCGTCGATCATGGCGCCAGCGGCGAGCTTGACGCTGCCATCAGGCATGGGGTAGTGCACGATGCGCGGCTCGCGCGCGATGATGTCGCGGCATTGCTCGGGCGTGACGGTGGGGTTTTTGAAGAAGCTGCCCACGTTGCCGATTTGCTGCGGGTCGGGCAGCTTGCTGCGGCGAATGTCCACCACCCAGTCGAACACCTGCTGCGCGCTGGGCGCGGCAATGCCGCTGGCGGCCATGCGCCGCTCCAGATCCTGGTATTGCAGCTGCGGCTGCCAGGCCTTGGGCAGCCACAACCGCACATGGGTGATGACGGCGCGTCCGGCCAGGCCCATGCCCGCTGGCGGCAACTGTCCGGGCGCTGGCGGCCAAGCGTCCACGGCCTTGCCCGGCGGGTGCTTGAAGATGGAGTCGCGATAGCCAAAAGCGCATTGCGCACCGTCGAGCGTGAGGCTGGCGCCGCTCCACAGGTCAATGGCGTCCAGGCTGTGGAAGCGGTCCTTGAGCTCCACGCCGTAAGCGCCAATGTTCTGCACCGGCGCGGCGCCAACGGTGCCGGGGATCAACGCCATGTTCTCCAGCCCGGGCATGCCCTGCTCCAGGCTCCAGCGCACCAGCTCGTGCCAGCGCTCGCCAGCGCCGGCCTCGATCAGCCAGCCCTGCGCGTCCTCGTGCACCACGCGCTTGCCCAGGATTTCCATCTTCAGCACTGGGCGGCGCACATCGCCGGTGAGCACAATGTTGCTGCCCCCGCCCAGCACCAGCGGCTCCCACTCGGGCGCGACGCGCTTGGCTGGCGCCAGCCCTGCGCGGCGCTGCTCCTGCCACAGGCGGGCGAAGGCGCGCAGCTCCTCGGCCTGACGGATGCGCACCAGGCCCAGGGCCTTGGCCGCAATGCCAAAGGTGTTGTAGGGTCTAAGAGGGACGTTTTTTTCGACTAACATCGCGCGGTATTGTCCCACCGCTGCGGACGCTCTTTTTTTGGATTTGCCTGCCCTATGCCTTCTTTTGACACCGTTCTCGAAGCCGATTTCGTCGAAGTGCGCAACGCCGTGGACAACGCCAGCAAGGAAATTGCCACGCGCTTCGATTTCAAGGGCACCAGCGCCAGCATCGAGCTCAAGGACAAGGAAATCACGCTGCTGGGCGATTCAGAATTTCAGCTGCAGCAAGTCGAGGACATTCTTCGCAACAAGCTGACCAAGCGCAACGTGGACGTGCGCTTTCTTGATCTGGACAAGCCGCAGAAGATCGGCGGCGACAAGCTCAAGCAACTGGTGCGCGTGCGCAATGGCATCGACAGCGCGCTGGCCAAGCAGATCCAGAAACACATCAAGGACAGCAAGCTCAAGCTGCAAGCCGCCATCCAGGGCGACAGCGTGCGCGTCTCCGGCGCCAAGCGCGACGACCTGCAGGCGGCCATGGCCCTGATCCGCAAGGAAGTGGCCGACGTGCCGCTGTCGTTCAACAACTTCCGCGACTGATCCCCACTCGCGCCAAGCCATGCCCTCCGCAGTGAGCAAGCGCCCCCGCCAACAAAGCCGCAGGCCACAGCCCGCAGCCCTGCTGGGCGGGCTGTGCGCGCTGCTGCTGGCAAGCGCGGCAGCCGCGCAGGACGTGCGGCTGGTGGGCACCATCGGCAGCCGCGCCATCGTCAGCGTCGATGGCAGCCAGCCGCGCACCTTGGCCAAAGGCCAGAGCCTGGGCGGGGTACAGCTGCTCGAGGTGCAGGGCAACAGCGCCACGTTCCAGATCGGCAGCAGCCGCCAGACCCTGCTCGTGGGCCAGGCGCCCACGCACGTCACGCCCGGCAAGACGGCCCTCACGCTCAGCCCCAGTCCGAACGGCCACTACATGAGCGAGGGCAAGATCAACGGCCATGCGGTGCAGTTCATCGTCGACACAGGCGCCTCCACCATCGCCCTGGACGCCAACACCGCCCGCCGCCTGGGCATCGACTACGAGCGCAGCGGCCAGCCCATCCAGATCGCCACGGCCAACGGCAAGGCGCAGGGCTGGTCCGTGCGCCTGCCCACGGTCAGCATCGGCACTCTCACCCAGCGCAACGTGCCGGCCACCGTGGTACAGCAGCCCATGCCCTTCGTGCTGCTGGGCAACTCCTTTCTCAACCACTACCAGATGACGCGCGACGCGCGCTCGCTGGTGCTCAAAAGCAAGTAAGCAAGTCAGCACTCACCCAAGAACAAAGCCCCGCCCGGGAGTCATTCCCAAGCGGGGCTTTTTGCCTTGCCGCGCTTCTCGTCAAAATCTCAGCGCTGGCTGTGGCGCGTGCGCTTGTGCTTTTTGCGCTCGGCCTTGCGGGCATTGCGCAGTGCGGCGGCGCTGGTCGCAGGCGCGCCGGGCTCGGCCGGTGCAGCCGTGGCCTGGGCGGCCTGCTTGCCCTGGCCAATGCGCGGCTCGGTGCCTTTCATCAGGCGGGAGATGTTGCCGCCGTGGCGGTACAGCAGCACCAAGGTCATGGCGATCAGCGCCAGCTGGGCGCTGGGCGCATAGGGCCAGAGCTGGCTGGCGCCCAGCACGTAAATCACCGGTGCGGCGATGGCGGCCACAATCGACGACAGCGACGAAATGCGCGAGCCCGCCAGCACCAGCAGCCAGACCAGCAGCACGGCCAGCCCCAGCCAGGGGCTCAGCCCCAGCAGCACGCCCAGGGCCGTGGCCACGCCCTTGCCACCGCGAAAGCGCAAAAACAGCGGCCAGACATGCCCGGCAAACGCCGCCAGGCCCACAAAGGCCTGCGCCCCTTCCCACAGCCCGTAGCGCGGCCCGTACCAGCCCACCAGGGCCACGGGCAGCCAGCCCTTGGCGGCGTCCAGCAGCAGCGTCAGGGCCGCCGCCAGCTTGCTGCCCGAGCGCAGCACATTGGTGGCCCCCGGGTTGCCGCTGCCAAAGGTGCGCGGGTCCTGCAGGCCCATGGCGCGGCTGACCAATACCGCAAAGGGCAACGAGCCCAGCAAATAAGCGCCCAACAGCGCCAGTGCAATCACCATCCAATCCATTGGTTCATTCCTGTCCGTGTTCACCCAAGCGCGCCGCCGGCGCGGTGTGCGCTGCGAGCGCAAGGCTTGTATCCAAGCGTTACGTCAGGCGCATTATCACTGCTGCGCCGGGCTGCCGGCGGCCAGGCTGGGGGCCGGCGCGGCAAGAGCCATCCATAATGCGCGCTGCTTTTTTTGCTGCCATCGTGCCATCGCCCCATGAACGCCACTGCCCCAGCCCTGTCCATCGTCGTCCTTGCCGCCGGCAAGGGCACGCGCATGAAAAGCCGCACGCCCAAGGTGTTGCAACCATTGGGCGGCCGGCCCATGCTGGCCCATGTTCTGCAAGCGGCCGGGCAACTGCAGCCGCAGCAGCTGGTGCTGGTCAGCGGCCACGGGGCCGAGCAGGTCGATGCCTTTGCCCGCGCCAGCGCCGGCCATTTGCTGGACGGCGCCGAGCTGCGCACAGCCCTGCAGCAGCCACAGAACGGCACCGGCCACGCCGTGCAGCAGGCCGCGCCAGCGCTGGCCGACGAGCACATGGTGCTGGTGCTGCTGGGCGATGTGCCGCTGGTCGAGCCAGGCGCGCTGCGCGCCGTGCTGCAGCTGTGCGCCAACGAGCACGTGGCGCTGCTGACCGTGGCCCTGGACGACCCCAGCGGCTATGGGCGCATCCTGCGCAGTCCGCAAGGCCATGTGCAGGGCATCGTCGAGCACAAGGACGCCAGCGCCGCGCAGCGCGCCATCTGCGAGGTCAACAGCGGCATCATGGCCTTCCCGGCGCGACGGCTCAAACAATGGCTGCAGAAGCTGACCTGCGACAACGCCCAGGGCGAGTACTACCTGACCGACGTGATCGCCATGGCCGTGGCCGATGGCGTGGCCGTGCATGCGCACTGCCTGCCACAGCAACAGGCCTGGCAGGTCGCCGGCGTGAACAGCCCGCAGCAGCTGGCGGCGCTGGAGCGCCAATACCAGCGCCTGCAGGCGCAGCAGCTGATGCAGGCCGGCGTGCGCCTGCTGGACCCGGAGCGCTTCGAGCTGCGCGCCGCGCCCGGCAGCGCCCTGCCCGGCCAGCTCGACTGCGCAGCGGATGTGGAGATCGACGTGGGCTGCATCTTCACCGGTCAGGTTGCCTTGGGCGAGGGCACTCGCATTGGCGCTTACTGCCACATTGGCCAGGCGCAGATCGGTGCGGGCTGCATCGTGCAGCCCTACAGCCACATTGACGGCGAAGCCGCCGGCGTGCAGATTGGCGATGCGGCGCGCATCGGCCCGTTTGCGCGCCTGCGCCCCGGCGCGCAGCTGGGCCAAGAGGTGCACATCGGCAATTTCGTCGAGGTCAAGAACAGCACCCTGGCCGATGGCGCCAAGGCCAACCACCTGGCCTACCTGGGCGATGCCAGCGTGGGCGCCAACGTCAACTATGGCGCTGGCGCCATCACCGCCAATTACGACGGCGCCAACAAGCACCGCACCGTGATCGAGGCGGGCGCGCACATCGGCAGCAACAGCGTACTGGTTGCGCCGGTGACCATCGGCGCGGGCAGCACCATCGGCGCGGGCAGCACCATCACGCGCGACACCCCTGCGCAAAGCCTGAGCGTCACGCGCGCCAAGACCAGTACCGTGTCCGGCTGGCAGCGCCCGGCCAAGCAACCCAAGGGCTGAGCCGGCCCAGGCGCGTGCGGCATCGCTGGGCCGCTGAATTCGCGCGGAACATCCCTCCAGGCACGGCCACAAGGGGCGCATAGAATGCGCCTTTTGTGTTTTCCCCAGAGCCACTGAAGGAGCCGAGCCATGAGCCAACCCGCGCCGCTTGCCGAACCGCACGTCATGAACACCTATGGGCGCGTGAACATCGCGCTGGCGCACGGCAAGGGCCTGCGCGTGTGGGACACGCAGGGCCGCGAATACTTCGACGCGCTCAGCGGCATCGCCGTGAACACGCTGGGCCATGCCCACCCCAAGCTGGTGCCTGCGCTGCAAGAGCAGGTCGCCCAGCTCATCCACTGCTCCAACTACTACTACGTGCCCGGCCAGGAGTTGGTGGCGCAAAAGCTGGTGCAGCACAGCGGGCTGAGCAATGTGTTCTTCTGCAACTCCGGGCTGGAGGCCAACGAGGCCGCGCTCAAGCTGGCGCGCAAGCTCGGCAACGATCGCGGCTACAAGCACCCCAAGGTCGTAGTCTGCGAGCACGCCTTCCACGGTCGCTCGCTGGCCACGCTCTCGGCCACGGGCAACCCCAAGATCCATGCCGGCTTCTTCCCGCTGGTGGAAGGCTTCATCCGCGCGCCCTTCAACGATATCGAAGGGTTGAAAAAGGCCGTGGAGGGCGAGCCTGAAGTCACCGCCGTGTTCTTTGAAGTCATCCAGGGCGAGGGCGGCATCCACCCCGCGCGCATCGAGTACCTGCAGCAAGTGCGCGCGCTGTGCGACGAGCGCGGCTGGCTGATGATGCTTGACGAAGTGCAGTGCGGCATGGGCCGCACCGGCAAATGGTTCGCACACCAATGGGCCGGCATCCAGCCCGATGTCATGGCCCTGGCCAAGGGCCTGGGCTCGGGCGTGCCCGTGGGCGCCGTGGTCGCCGGCCCCAAGGCCGCCGGGCTGTTCCAGCCAGGCAACCACGGCACCACCTTCGGCGGCAACCCGCTGGCCATGCGCGCCGCGCTGGAGACGCTGCGCATCGTCGAGCAAGACCAACTGCTGGCCAACGCCCAGCGCGTGGGCGAGCACCTGCTGCAGCGCCTGCGCGCCACCCTGGGCGCGCTCGAACAAGTCGTGGACGTACGCGGCCAGGGCCTGATGATCGGCGTGGAGCTTGACCGCCCCTGCGCGGCGCTGATCCAGCAGGCTGCTGACGCCGGTCTGCTCATCAGCGTCACGGCCGAGCGCGTCATCCGCCTGCTGCCGGCGCTCATCATCACCGAGGCCGAGGCCGACGAGCTCGTGCAGCGCCTGCTGCCAGTCGTGCAGAACTTCCTGGCCCAGCCGCGCTGAGCCCCTCTGCCCACGCGCTCTGCCGCACGGCCGCCAGCGCCCAAGCCGGGCATCTGGGCGGCCGCCCCACCGTTTCACCAGGCCTATCCCATGAGCACCATCAAGCACTACCTGCAATTCAGCGACCTCAGCGCCGACGAATACGCCTACCTGCTCGAGCGCGCGGCCACGCTCAAGCAGATGTTCAAACGCTATGAAAAACACCAGAGCCTGACCGACCGCACGTTGGCCATGATCTTCGAGAAGGCCAGCACGCGCACGCGCGTGAGCTTCGAGACCGGCATGTACCAGCTCGGCGGCTACGTCGTGCACCTGACCACCGGCGACAGCCAGCTGGGCCGCGCCGAGCCCATCGAAGACAGCGCCCGCGTCATCAGCCGCATGGTCGATCTGGTCATGATCCGCACCTTCGAGCAGGCCAAGCTCGAATGCTTTGCCCAGCACTCGCGCGTGCCCGTCATCAACGGCTTGACCAACGAATTCCACCCCTGCCAGATCCTGGCCGACATCTTCACCTACATCGAGCACCGCGGCCCCATCCAGGGCAAGACCGTGGCCTGGGTGGGCGATGGCAACAACATGGCCAACACCTGGCTGCAGGCCGCGCAGCTGCTGGACTTCAAGCTGCACGTCAGCGCCCCCTCGGGCTACGAGCTCGACGAGCGCCTAGCCCTGGGCACCCAGGCCGATCCGGCCCACCTGCAAACCTTTGACGACCCGCTGCAGGCCTGCCAGGGCGCGCACCTGGTGACCACCGACGTCTGGACCAGCATGGGCTACGAGGAAGAAAACGCCCAGCGCAAGCAAGCCTTTGCCAACTGGAAGGTGGACGCGCGCATGATGGCCGCCGCCCAGCCCGATGCGCTGTTCATGCACTGCCTGCCCGCGCACCGTGGCGAAGAAGTGGACGCCGAAGTCATCGACGGCCCGCAATCGGTCGTCTGGGACGAGGCGGAAAACCGCATGCACGTGCAAAAGGCTTTGATGGAATACCTGCTGCTGGGCCGGCAGTGAGCGACGCCCATCGGGGCTTGCGCAGCGGCGCGCAGACCCCGATCAGCCCCGGCATCGCGCTGCCCAAAATCCAGGCAGCCTAGCCCCGTCCATAGGGCGATCCCAAAACCGCCGACACCTTGTCCACAAACTTATCCCCGGCCAATGGGGATGACTTCAAGGCAACTTCTGCGCCCATCGCAGCGCCTGCGCATTTACCCGACGCTTTGCTAGCTGCCAGCAGCGCAGATCGCAGGCCGCGCGGTATCCCATCGCGCTACCGTGACCCCGGCAGTGCCACGCAGCCGGTATGCTGCGCGATCATGGATGCCTGAGCCCGCCGCCGTTTGCTGTGCATGCACGGCGGCTTTGCCCGGCGATGCCATCGCCCATCACCCCAGTGCTGCGCATGACGACCACTGCCTCGCTCTTCTCACTCGCGCCCCTCGATCCGCACGCTGCCGCGCGCCCGCCCAGCGCGCGCAGTTGGCGGGCGTTTCTCACGCGGCTGTGCCTGCTCAGCGGCGCGCTGCTGCTGGGCACGGGCCTGGTGTTCTTCTTTGCCTTCAACTGGCAGGCGCTGGGCCGCTTCGGCCAGTTTGCCCTGGCCGTATCGGCCCTGCTTCTGGCCGGTGGCGGCACGCTGGCCACGCGCCCGGGCGGCCTGGCCTGGCGCACGGGTTGCCTGCTGGTGTGCATTGCCATCGGCGCGCTGCTGGCCCTGATCGGGCAGAAGTACCAGACCGGCGCCGACATGTGGCAGCTGTTTGCCAGCTGGGCCGCGCTGATGCTGCCTGTGGTGCTGCTGGCGCGCTCGGGCGCCTGCTGGCTGCTGTGGCTGGCAGTGTTGGACCTGGCGCTGCTGCGCTGGCTGGACATCGAGCCCACAGCCGGGCCGCTGCGGCTGCTGTTCAATCACTGGAGCAGCCAACACGCCCACATCTACGCCCTGGCGCTGCTCAATGGCCTGGCGCTGCTGGCCGTCAGCCTGCGCCCGCGCTGGTTCACCGCGCAGCGCCGCCGCTGGTTCGAGCTGGCATTGGCCGCGGCCGCGCTGGCCCCGCTGACGGCCATCGGCCTGATCGTGCCCCTGCAGCAGCAGCACGTGCTGCTGTTCCTGCTCGGCGCCGGCCTGGCTTGGTACTGGTGTGCCCTGCTGCGCCCCGATGACGCGGCGCTGGCCATGGTTTACATCGCCATGCTGGTGGTGGCCGGCTATTGGTCCTTTGCAGTGCGCTTCATGCCTAGCGACATGCAGATGCTGCTGGTCGCCCTGGCGCTGCTGGCCGCCTCCAGCCTGGCCGCGCGCCATGTGCTGCGCGTCTGGCGCGCTGCGCGGCCAGCGCGCCAACCCCAGCCCCCCCAACCGGCGCGCGCTGCCAGCCCGGCAGCGCCCCAGGCCCACGCCATGCCCTGGTGGCTCAAGGCCGCGCTGAGCTTCAGCGCCTGGCTGTGCGGCCTGCTGCTGGCCGCAGGCGGCCTGGGCCTGCTGTCTGATGAACTCCTCGAGCTGCCCACCGCACTGCTGGCCCTGCTTCCCTTTGCCCTGGGCCTGTGGCTGATGCGCGCCAGGGCGGACGAGTCGCTGTTCATGCAGCAACTGGGCTTTGCCCTGTCGGTGCTGGCCCAGCTGTGGCTGAGCCTGGCGCTGCTCTTGTCCAACTCCGCGCTGCGCCCCTGGGCGGACACGCAGGACTGGCTGCCCATCGCCATCCTGGCGCTGTTGGCCAGCCTGCCGCCCAGCCTGCCGCAACACCGCGTGCTGTGCCTGGCCAGCGCGCTGGGCGCCTGCCTGGTCGGCACGCTGCTGCACAAGCTGTCGCCCAGCGTCTTCACCACCGTGCTGTTCTGCGCCGCCCTGGCCGGCTGGATCTTCGCCGCCGGGCCGCATGGCCTGGCCGCGGCTGCCAGGCCATCGACCCCACCGGGCACACCCGCTGCTCTGGCCGGCTGGGCCCACGCCGCGCTGCAGGCCATGACGCTCATGGCGCTGGGCATGGCCACCCTGGGCACCAGCGCATTCGGCTACTTCTTCCCGTCCCAGCAGGGCCTGGCAGCGGCCATGCCCTGGCTGACGGCGCTGGCCTGGCTGCTGGTGCTGGTCTGGCTGGCCGCCGCCCAGCCGGGCCAAGGCCAGTCCCTGCTGCAACGCGCGCAATGGTGGTGGCTGGCGGCGCTGGGGCTGGCCGCGCTGGCCTGGACCGTCCCCAACCTGTTGCTGTGCCTGGCGCTGGCGGCCGTGCTGTTCCAACGCCGCCAGCCAGTCTGGCTGTTGCTGGCCCTGCTGTGCGCCGCCGTGGCGCTGGGCCTGGCCTATTACGAGATGCAGGTCAGCCTGCTGCACAAATCACTCACGCTGATGGGCTCCGGCCTGGCCCTGCTGCTGGCCATGGCCGCCTACCACCGCCAGCGCCTGCTGCCAGGCCGCGCACCAGCCACCGGCCACCACCAGCCTTGAAGGAGCCCTGCCATGTCCGATATGCCCAATGTGCCCGATCAATCCGAAACACTGCCCGACGCTTCTTCCCATACCGCCACGCAGGCCGCAAGCCATGCGCGCGCGCTGCGCGCCGCACTGGCCCTGAGCATTGCGCTGGTGCTGGGCCTGGCCGCATGGAGCGTGCTGGGCTTCGAGACCTTGCTGCGCCAGGGCCGCACCGTCTATCTGGAGCTGGCCCCGGTGGATCCGCGCTCGCTGATGCAGGGCGACTACATGGCGCTGAGCTACCAATTGGAAAGGGAGATCGCCCCCACCCAAGTGCTGCAAAGCACCCAGCCTGATTGGCCCACGCCGCCGCGCTATGCCTACCTGAGCCTGGACGAGCAGCAGCGCGCCACCGCCGTGCACAGCCTGGGCATGCAGCCCACGCCGCCTGCGGGCACCATCGCGCTGCGCCTGCGCCCTGGCGAGATGAGCCACATCCCGCGCCTGGGGCCCAACGCCTTCTTCTTCCAGGAAGGCACGGCTCAGCACTACGACTTCGCCCGCTGGGGCGAGATGCGCGTCGATGCCCAAGGCCGCGCCCTGCTGGTGGGCCTGCGCGATGAGCAACTGCGCCTGCTGGGCGAGAACCGCTTGTAACCGCAGGCCCGCCCCCCCATGCTGCGCCTGCCCTTGTTGCTCCTGCGCCTGCTGTGCCTTGCCCTGGCCCTGGCGGCCGCCCTGGCCTGGTGGCAGCGCGGCCAGTTGGCCCTGCTGGCCACGGCCCGCATCGACCCGCTGCCGCAGGTGCAGCAGCTCATGGCCGAGCAGCGCTGGGCCGACGCTGCGCAGTACCTGGACTTCTTCATGGCCTACGACTACGTGCGCGCCCAGCCGCAGGCCCAGCAATTGCAGCAGCACATTGCCCAGCAGCGCAGCTCCTGGCTGTATCAGCTGGGCAAGCTCGGCGAAGGCGTCTGGCAAGGCCACAGTGATGAGGACATCGGCCAGATCGCCGGCATCGCCAGCGACTTTCTCGTCATAGGCGACCTGCGCGATCTGGGCATCCAAGGCTGGCGCATGGCCCATGACGAAGCCACCGACCCGGTGCTCATTGCCCTGTCCACCCTGGGCGTGGCCGCCAGCGCCGCGCAAGTGGGCAGCGCCCTGGCCAGCGGCGCCACCGCCGGGGCCACAGCCCCCATCACGGCAGGGGCCACCTCGGCCAAGGCCAGCATCGCCACGCTCAAGACCTTGCGCCGCCTGGGCCGCCTGCCCGACTGGCTGGGCCAGAGCGCCATCGCCAGCGCGCGCCAATTCAAGCGCCAGCGCTCGCTGCACAGCCTGCAGCCCATGCAGCCCATGCAGGCCATCCTGCAAGACGTGCACACCCTGGCCGGAGTCCCCGGCGGGCCCCGGCTGCTGGCACTCAGCGAAGACGCCGCCGCCCTGGCGCGCAGCGCCCGCTTTGCCAAGGCCCAAGGCCCACACACCGCCGCGCTGCTGCAGCTGAGCCAGGGCCAGGCCGGCACGCTGGCGCAGCACATGCGGCTGACGGAGCGGCACGGCGCCAGCGCCCTGCGCCTGGCTGCCACCTATGGCCAGCGCGGCCTGCAAGTGCTCGAACGCAGTGGCGCGGCGCGCTTTGCCAAATTCCACGCCCGCGCCGCCAAAGTGACCTACAAGGGCGATGCCCTGCGCCTGCTGCTGCGCTGGCTGGTCGATCTGCCGGCCTGGGCACTGGCCGCCTGCATCGCCCTGGGGTTGTTGGCCCTGCCCTGGCCCAGGCGGCGCAAACCACAACGGCAGCGCGCAACCGCCGGGTGAAGAAAACGGAAAACAGGCCGGATTTGAAAAGACCGTAGCCACTTTGGCCTCATCAGAGCCTGCCCAAGGTCTCGGCGCGAGCGGGCAAGAAGCGGCTTGGGATGGACTGCAAGGCGCAAAACGCAGGCGGGCCCAGTGGCCCGGCGAGGCTTTGCAACGCGGCAGACCGCCCAAGTCCGCTTCATGACTCACCGCGCAGGGGCTTTGAACAGGCTCAGAGCCTGCCCAAGGTCTCGGCGCGAGCGGGCAAGAAGCGGCTTGGGATGGGCTGCAAGGCGCAAAACGCAGGCGGGCTCAGTGGCCCGGCGAGGCTTTGCAACGCGGCAGACCGCCCAAGTCCGCTTCATGACTCACCGCGCAGGGGCTTTGAACAGGCTCAGAGCCTGCCCAAGGTCTCGGCGCGAGCGGGCAAGAAGCGGCTTGGGATGGGCTGCAAGGCGCAAAACGCAGGCGGGCCCAGTGGCCCGGCGAGGCTTTGCAACGCGGCAGACCGCCCAAGTCCGCTTCATGACTCACCGCGCAGGGGCTTTGAACAGGCTCAGAGCCTGCCCAAGGTCTCGGCGCGAGCGGGCAAGAAGCGGCTTGGGATGGGCTGCAAGGCGCAAAACGCAGGCGGGCTCAGTGGCCCGGCGAGGCTTTGCAACGCGGCAGACCGCCCAAGTCCGCTTCATGGCCCGCCGCGCAGAGACCTTGGGCAGGCTCTCAGGTCCGCGGCAGCGTCACCCCGTGCTGGCCCTGGTACTTGCCGCCGCGGTCCTTGTAGCTGACCTCGGGCGGCTCATCGCCCTCGAAGAACAGCACCTGCGCGCAGCCCTCGCCCGCGTAGATCTTGGCCGGCAGCGGCGTGGTGTTGGAAAACTCCAGCGTCACATAGCCCTCCCATTCGGGCTCGAACGGCGTGACGTTGACGATGATGCCGCAGCGCGCATAGGTGCTCTTGCCCAGGCAGATGGTCAGCACATTGCGCGGGATGCGGAAGTACTCCACCGTGCGCGCCAGCGCAAAACTGTTGGGCGGGATGATGCAGTAATCGCCCTCGAAATCGACAAAGCTTTTTTCATCGAAACGCTTGGGATCCACCACCGTGCTGTGGATGTTGGTGAACACCTTGAATTCGCGCGCACAGCGAATGTCGTAGCCATAGCTGCTGGTGCCGTAGCTGATGATCTTGCGCCCATCGAGCACGCGCACCTGGCCCGGTTCGAACGGCTCGATCATGCCGTGCTGCTGGGCCATCTGGCGGATCCATTTGTCGCTTTTGATGCTCATGCTGGGCTCGTCCTGCTGCGTTTTTCGGGGATGCCCGGCACGCTCCGCGCGCTGCCGCGTGGCCGGGCCGGTCGATTGTAGGGGCCATTTGCGGTGACAATGGCCGCCCGCGCCCTGCGCTGGGCGCGCCTTTTCACCCCCTGCGACGCCATGGCCCAGTATTTCGAAGTCCACCCCGAGAACCCGCAGCCGCGCCTGCTCAAGCAGGCCGCCAGCTTGCTGCAGCAAGGCCAGGTGCTGGCCATCCCCACCGATTCCAGCTACGCCCTGGTCTGCCCGCTGGACGACAAGGCCGCCATCGAGCGCCTGCGCCGCATCCGCGCCGTTGACGACAAGCACCTGCTGACCCTGCTGTGCAAGGATTTGTCCGAGCTGGCCAGCTACGCGCGCGTGGACAACCGCCAGTTCCGCCTGCTCAAGCAGGCCACGCCCGGGCCCTACACCTTCGTGCTCGAAGCCAGCAAGGAAGTGCCCCGGCGCATCAGCCACCCGCAGCGCAAGACCATCGGCCTGCGCGTGCCCGACTCGCCCGTCGTGCAGGGGCTGCTGGACATCCTGGGCGCGCCGCTGCTGGCCAGCACGCTGATCCTGCCCGACGAGCCAGACCCCTTGAGCGACCCCGAGGAAATCCGCGAGCGCCTGCAAAAAGACCTGGGCGCCGTGATCGACGCCGGCACCGTGGCCGTCAAGCCCACCACCGTGCTGGATCTGACCAGCATGGAAGGCGGCGGCAGCGCCACCGTGCTGCGCCAGGGCCAGGGCGATCTGGCGCGGCTGGGCCTGGCGTAAAAAAACCTGTTCAACAAACCAAGCGCGCCATCGCCAGCCACTGGCCACTGGCAAGCCCAACCCCGCAAGGCCCTGCGGGGTTTTTTCATGGCTCGCCATGCCCACGTCTGGCTGCAGCTCCCGCCTTTTCCAGGCAAGCGCTGCGCCGGCATGACGAAAGTTTGAGCACAGCTGCCCGTGCGCACCGAGCACCGCCCAAGTGCCAAGCAAAGCAATCTCCCGAGCAGAGCCCATTGCTGCTGGTACCTGTGGCGCACAGCACCGGGGTCGCAGGCAGCAGGGTCGTTTTCTTTGGGCACTTTTTTCGACACGCACGGAGCCACCAGGGCAGCCCAAGCCCGCTGCTCAAAATCCAGGCAGGCTACCCCGCTCCCTAGGGCAATCCCGAAGCCGCCGACACCTTATCCACAGCTTTGTCCCCGGCCATTGGGGATGAATGCTCCAAGCTACCGTTTCCCAACAGGGCGCGCAGCCGCTGCAGCACGGCCTGGCGCGCCGGGCCGGCCGGGCCGGCGGCGCTGCGCAGCACGAAGCGGCCGCTGGGCGCAGGCGGCAGGCCGCTGCCCGGCCCCAGCTCGCGCAGGCCGCTGGCATGGGCCAGCACCTGGCGCGATTGCAGCGAGACGCCCAGCCCGGCCTGCACGGCCGCCAGCACGCCGGCCATGTTGGGGCTGGTGTAGGCCACGCGCCAACGGCGGCCTTGCTGCTCCAGCTGGGCCAGCGCATGGGCGCGATACACGCAGCCGTGGGGGAACAGCACCAGCGGCAACACGCTCTGGCGCTCCAGCGCCGTGCCGCTGGCAGCCACCCATTGCAGCGCGTCGGGCCAGGTGTCGTGCGCGTCGTCCGGCCCGGCCTCATCGATGCCGACCACGCGCCGGTACAGCGCAATGTCCAGCTCGCCATCGGCCAGCCCGGCCTGCAGCTGCACCGAGAGCTGCGAGCGCACCTCCAGCCGCGCCTGCGGGTGGTGCTGGGCCACCTCGGCCAGCAGATAGGGCAGCAGCTGCACGGCGTAGTCCTCGGGCAGGCCGATGCGCACCAGTTCGGGCAGGTCTTCGGCAAACAGGTTGCAGACCTCGTCGTGCAGCGCCAGCATGCGCCGCGCATAGCCCAGCAGGCGCTCGCCATCGGGCGTCAGGCTGGTGGCGCGCGCATGGCGCAGCAGCAACGGCCGGCCGGCCTGGGCCTCCAGCTTCTTGATTTGCTGGCTGACGGTGGACTGGCTGCGGCACACGCGCCCGCCGGCGCGGGCAAAGCCGCCGCTGTCCACTACCTGCACGAAGGTGCGCAGCAAGGGGATGTCAAATTGCGTCATGGCAGAGGACGATACATTGAAAAAACCGATTCATGGCATCGATATTTCTCGTTTTTCGATTCATGCCGGCCTTTTTAGACTGGCGGCCATGCCATACGACGTCCACCCCGCCTCTGCTGCTCCAACGCCTGCCGCCGCCGCCACGCCCTCCACCAGCCCAGCGCTGGCCGGCGCTGCCGGGCGCAGCACGCTCTGGCTGGCGTTGCCGTTCACGCTGGTCTGGGCCAGCGCCTTTCCGGCCGCCAAGTTCGTCTTCCCCGACAGCCCGCC
Organism: Vandammella animalimorsus; assembly: GCF_002285285.1. Taxonomy (GTDB): domain Bacteria; phylum Pseudomonadota; class Gammaproteobacteria; order Burkholderiales; family Burkholderiaceae_C; genus Lampropedia; species Lampropedia animalimorsus. Next base: position 30,820 of record NZ_NSJF01000007.1, on the reverse strand, counting down.
GCTGCTGTTTCTCAGCCTGCGCTTTGTCTGTGCCGGCCTGCTGCTGACGGCCTGGGCCGCCTGGCGCGGCGAGTTCCGCCAGCGCCGCCCGGGCCTGCGCGACTGGGCCACGCTGCTGGCGCTGGCGCTGCTGGGCCATGCGCTGTACCTGGGCGTGAGCTGGACGGGCATGCGCCAGCTCTCCTCCGGGCTGGCGACCATCATCATCAGCGCCAGCCCGATTGCCGTGGCTCTGCTGGCGGCTGCGCTGCTGGGCGAACCGCTGACGCGCCGCAAGCTGCTGGGCCTGGCGCTGGGCCTGGGCGGCGTGGCCTTCATCGTGCGCCACCGTCTGCACGGCGGGGCCGATACGGCCCAGGGGCTGCTGCTGGTGCTGTTGGCGCTGGCCTCGCTGTCGCTGGGCACGGTGCTGTACAAGCGCCTGCCGCTGCGCATCGGCCTGGTGGCCAATGCCGGGCTGCAAATGCTGCTGGCCGGCCTGCTGCTGGCGCCGGTGGCGCTGGCGCTGGAGAACCCGGCCGAGCTGCGCCTGACGCCCACGCTGCTGGGCGCCTTTGCCTGGCTGCTGGGCGTGGTCTCGCTGATGGGCTATCTGATGTGGTTCACGCTGCTGGGCCGCCACAGCGCCAGCGCGGCCAGCGCCTGGTTTTTCCTGACGCCACCGCTGGGCCTGCTGATGGGCTGGGCGGTGCTGGGCGAGCCGTTGTCGCTGCCCGATTTGCTGGGCATCGTGCCGGTGGCCATCGGCATTGCGCTGGTCACGCGCGCGCCAGCGCGCTGAGCGCTCTCAACGCCGCAGCTGCGAGGGGCTGGTGCCAAACTCGCGCCTGAAGGCGGTGGCGAAGTTGCCCGCGTGGCGGTAGCCGGCCAGCGCCGCGGCCTGGGCCACATCCAGCTCGGCGCGCTGCAGCGCCTGCCAGGCCAGGCGCAGGCGGCGCCGGCGCTGGTATTCGAACACGCCCTGGCCGTGCACGAGCTGGAAATGGCGCTGCAGTGTGGCCACGCTCATGTGGTGGTGCTGGGCGATGGCCTGCAGGCTCCAGTGGTCGGCCGCGCCGCTGTCGAGCAGCTCGCGCACCTGCTGCATTTGCCGCCTGCGCGCGGCACTGATGCGCGGCGGCTGGCTCGCCTGGGCCAGCGCCAGCGGGGCCGCCGCAGTGGCCGTAGTTGCCGCAGCCTTTGCGCTGCCGGGCTGGGCCAGCTCGTACAAGGCCTGCAGCACGTGGCTGCACAGCATCTGGAAGGCCCCTTGCAGGTACAGCGCCTGCAGCTCGGGGCTCAAGCGGGGCGCTTGCAGCAGGCCGCGCAGCAGCTGGTCCACCTGCGGCGGCGCGCGCCATTGCGCCTGCCGCAGGTGGCAGCGCGAGAACTCATGCACGGCCTGCAGCACGGGCGAGTGCTGCTGCTCGGCGGCGGCCAGCTCCTCCAGCCATTGCGGCGTCAGGCACAGGCTGACGGTGGCCTCGCGCCCGGCCGGCGAGGCGCGGCGCGTGAACTGCTCGGGCCGCTGCAGCGCCACGGCATGGGCCTGGGCCGGCTGGCCCGACCGTTGCGCCGCGCGCATGAGCAGGCGCTGTGGCCCATAGCTGACATCGGCCTGGCCTTGCACGACCCAGGCCACGCGCAGGCCCGGCTTGAGCTGCAGCTGCACCTGCTGCGCATGGGCGTCCTCGCACACATCCACCAAGTGCAGCGTGGCTCCTTTGGCCATGGCATGGGTTTGCACGCGCCCGCGCAGCGCAAAGGCCTGGTGCTGCACGCCGCTGCGCAGCCGGTAGTGGCTGCCCGCGAGCCGGCTTTGCGCGTCCAGCTCGGACAGCGCGATCAAGGGCAGATCAGGGTGAGGGGCATTCATGGCAGTTGCCGCTTGCGCAAAGGTTTTTGCATTTCTCTCAAAGCTGGCCAGCGGGGCGCGATTCCTACAATAAGAATGAGAAATGCTATCAAATTCAACCGCCTGGCAATGATCGAGGAATTCCTTGGCCACTGCCAGGCGGTGTTCATGCGCCCATTCCTGTTATGAAGCACGCCATTTTCACGCCTCGCCCACTGCACCTTGCTGTGCAGCGCCCTGTGTATCGCCCTGTGTACCGCACCATTGCCACGCGCTGGCCCTCTGCCTTGAGGCCGCTGGCCCTGGCCTGCGCGCTGGGCTGCCTGGCCGGCGCGGCCCAGGCCCAGCCAGCAACGGCTCGCAATGCTGCGGCCGATGAGCAGCGCAGCCCAGCCGCTGCCGCCAAGGCCGCGCCCGCCGCCATCGAGGAGCTGGCGCCCGTGACGGTCACTTCCACCAGCGAGGAATGGCAGTCGCCGCCGGGCTACGTGGCGCGCCGCAGCGCCACGGCCACCAAGACCGACACCCGCCTGGCGGATACGCCCGCCTCCATCTCCACCATCACGCGCGCGCAGATGGACGACCAGGCCGCCGCCAGCGTGGCCCAGGCGCTGCGCTACACGCCCGGCGTGCTGTCCGAGGCGCGCGTCTCGCCGCGCTACGACAGCGTGTTCCTGCGCGGCTTTGGCGGCTTTGGGCAGACGGCCAATTACGTGGGCTACCTGGACGGGCTGCGCCTGCCGCGCGGCCTGTCGTACCTGATTGCCGGCATCGACCCCTGGGCGCTGGAGCGCATCGACGTGGTGCGCGGCCCCAACTCGGTGCTGTACGGCCAGGTCAACCCTGGCGGGCTGGTCAACCAGATCAGCCGCCGCCCCGTGTTCGAGCCGGTGCGCGATGTGCGCCTGCGCCTGGGCAGCCACAGCCTGCGCGAGCTGGCCGCCGACCTGGGCGGCAGCGCCGATGCGCAGGGCCGCTGGGCCTGGCGCATCACCGCACTGGCGCGCGATGCCAGCAGCGCCAGCGGTTTGCCCGAGCGGCGCTACCTGCTGGCCCCGGCGCTGAGCTGGCGCCCGGCGGCCAGCACCCAGCTGAGCCTGCAGGCCTGGATCCAGCGCGACCCCAAGAGCGGCAACTACAACGGCCTGCCAGGCGTGGGCACCCTGCTGCCACACCCGCTGGGGCGCATCCCCTACGACTTCCAGACCGCCGAGCCCAGCTACGAGCGCTTCGACCGCGACCAGAACGCGCTGACCTGGCGCCTGGAGCACAGCTTCAGCGAGCACTTCAGCCTGCAGCATCAAGGGCGCTGGCTGTCGGCCGACTCGCGCTTTCGCAACGTCTCGGCCGCACTGGCCGACCCGGCGCGCAGCATCCTGATGCGCCAGGCCAGCGCCGCCGATGAAACGCTGCGCGGCATCAACACCGACACCCAGCTGCGCTGGCGGCTGCGCAGCGGCGACGTGCATCACACGCTGCTGGCCGGCCTGGACTGGCAGCGCAGCACGGCCCAGCGCCAGCTGGGCATTGGCCGCCCCGGCATGCCGCTGGACTTCCTGGCCCCGCGCTACGGCCTGACCATCGAGACGCCAGCCTTCAGCAGCGACTCCGAGCGCCGCCAAAGCCAGACTGGCCTGTACCTGCAGGATCAGCTGGAATGGGGCCCTTGGCTGGCCCAGCTGGGCGTGCGCCACGACCGCGCCAGCCACCGCGACCGCATCGAACAACTGGCCGCCGGGCGCACCACCCGCCACCGCCAGAGCGACCGCAAGAGCAGCGTCAACGCCAGCCTGATGTACCGCATGGCCTCGGGCCTGTCGCCCTATGCCAGCTACGCGACCTCATTCGAGCCCACCACCGCCATCAACCTGCATGGCGACCCGTTCAAGCCGGGCACGGCGCGGCAGATCGAGCTGGGCGCCAAGTACCAGCCCGCCGGCCAGCCCTGGCTGCTCAGCGCCGCGGCTTTCGAGCTCACGCGCCGCAACGTGCTGACCAAGGACCCAACGCCCGGCGCGCCGTCGAACAAGCAAATCCAGACCGGCGAAGTGAAAGTGCGCGGCCTGGAATTTGAAGGCCGCGCCGAGCTGGGCCGCAGCCTCAGCGCCATCGGCGCGCTGACCTGGCTGGATCCGGAGGTCACGCGCAGCCACATCCCCGGCGAGCAAGGCCGCCAGCCCGTGGGCGTGCCGCGCACCAGCGCCTCGGCCTGGCTGGACTGGCGCCTGCTGCAAGGGCAGCTGGGCCTGTCGCTGGGCGCGCGCCACATTGGCAGCACCTGGGCCACGGTGGACAACAGCCTGCGCGTGCCCGGCCAGACTTTGCTCGATGCCGGCCTGCGCTATGAGCTCAGCCACCTCAGCGCCCAGCTGCAGGGCATGCAATTGGCGCTGAACGTCAGCAACCTGACGGACAAGCGCTACCTGGCCAGCTGCGCCCCTGGCGGGCGCGGCCTGGGCTGCTTTGCCGGCCCCGGTCGCCAGTGGACGGCCAGCCTGCGCTACCAGTGGTGAGCGCCATGCCCCGCCGCCAAAACCAAGACCACGGCCCCGGCCACGGCGCAGCCGCAGAGCCCCCCTTGACGCCGCCGCCGACGCCGCCCGTGCCCGAGCCGCTCACCCCGGGCGCTGCCCAGTTGCCCCCGCAGGCGCGCCAGCGCCGCCAGCTGCTGCTGGCCATGGCCGGCGGCAGTGCATTGCCCCTGCAGGCCATGGCACAGCAGCCGCCAAGGATGGCGCAGGCAAGGCCCGGCGCTGCGGCCCAGGGCAGCGCCGGGCCTGCAGGGCTGTCACCGGCCGAGCCCGCCGCCTTGCCCCAGGCTCGCCAGCATTACCTGACATCGCAGGCCACCGCCCGGCGCTACCGCATCCAGGTCAGCCGCGTTGGCCCCAGGCCGCCCGGCGGCTACCCAGTGCTTTACGTGCTCGACGGCGACGCCATGTTCCCCGTGGCCGCCATGGCGGCGCTGGGCATGGCCATGCGCGCCGATGAAAACGGCATCTCACCCATGCTGCTGGTGGGCGTGGGTTACGAAGGCGGCGGCCTGCTCGACGAGCAGGCCCGCGCCGAGGACTACACCCCACCCGCGCCAGACCTGAGCAACACCGGCGACCGGCGCGCCCAGCGCCAGGGCGGGGCCGAGCGCTTTTTGCAGTTCCTCAGCCAGGAGCTGCAGCCGGCCGTGGCCCAGGCCTACCCCGTCGATGCCGGCCGCCAGGCCCTGCTGGGCCATTCCTATGGCGGCCTGTTCGCGCTGTATGCGCTGCTGCAAGACAGCCCCGGCTGGCAGACCTACATCGCCTCCAGCCCTTCGATCTGGTGGAACCAAGGCCACATCCACCAGCTGCGCGCGCAATTTGCCGCGCGCCAGGCCCAGCGCACAGCGCACGCGCCGCGCTGGTTGCAACTGAGCATTGGCGAATACGAACAAACCCCTTCGCCGCTGATCGACGCCCAATCACCCCGCGCGCGCATGATGCAGCAGCGCGGCCAGGTCGATCAGGCCCGGCAGTTCGTCCAGGCCCTGCAGCGCGATGCGGTGCCGCAACTGACCATCGGTTTTCAGCATTACCCGCAGGCCACGCACGCCACGGCGGCGCTGCACGCCCTCATCGACGGCCTGCGCTTTGCCAGCGCCAGCTGGCGCGCTGCTGCGTAAAAACCTCTGTTCAGGATTCGGATGCGTGCGCAGGCTGCGCGCTGGCAGGCGCTGCCTGTGGCGCTTGCTGCTCGGCGCGCAAACGCTCGAACTTCTGCCACAGGGTTTCGCGCGATTCGACGTGCTCGGGATTGACGGGGATGCAGGCCACGGGACAGATCTCCACGCATTGCGGGGTGTCGAAATGGCCCACGCACTCCGTGCAGCGCAGCGGGTCGATGACGTAATAGTCCTCGCCCATCGAGATCGCATCGTTGGGGCATTCGGGCTCGCAGACGTCGCAGTTGATGCACTCGTCGGTAATCATCAGGGCCATGGCAGGCTCTCGGGGGGGCTGGGTGATGGGGCGCGTTGTGGGGGGTGTGGCTCAGTCGCCGCTGGCAGTCTGGGCGGCGGCCTCTTGCTGCTGCGGGCTGCAAACAAAGCCGTAGCGCTGCTGCAGCTGCGCAAAGCTGGTGGCCTGGGGCTGCCAGTCGGGCCGCTGCTCGATGCAGTCGCTCAGCGCCAGCATGTCCATGCTGTGCACCAGGCCCAGGCCCAGCTGCGTGGCGATGAAGACGCGGCCGTGCTCGTCCTGCCAGCTTTCGCCCCACTGCACCGGCTGGCCGGTGTGGGTGTGCAGCTGCGGCTGGCCGTCGGCGCCGCAGGCCACGCGCAGCACCCAGGGCGCGGCTTCGAGCTCCACGAACACGCGCTGCGGCCCGTTCTGGAAATACCAGCGCCCCTGCTCATCGGCGGCGTAATTGCGGCCGATGAACTCGGCCAGGCCCGCATGCGCCAGCGGCTGCCCCTTGGACTGGGGAAACGGCCCGCGCTCCTGGGTTTGCGCATCGCGCATGTACCACTGGCCGCGCGCATCCAGACCCAGCCAACCGCTGCAGGCCGGCACATTGGGCCATTTGGCCATGGCTTTTTTCACGATCTCGTCCATGGCCGCCATTCTGCACAGTCTGGCGGACGCCCCGGGCAAAGCCCTGCAAAACCCTGGCGCTCAACGTGGGCCTGCGCCACCGCACACTGCCTACAATGCCCGTTTTTTTGCCAGCCCATCCCATGCCCAATACCACCGGCAGCTGCTGGACCGAGCGCAAGCGCCAGACCGACGAGGGCTACGCCAGCGGCCCTGGCCCCTTGAACAGCGGCAGCCCCGATGCCCAATACCAGCGCGATCGGGCGCGCATCATCCACTGCGCGGCCTTTAGGCGGCTGCAATCGAAAACCCAGGTGCTCAGCCTGGGCGAGAGCGATTTCTACCGCACACGGCTGACGCATTCGCTGGAGGTCGCGCAACTGGGATCGGGCATTTGCGCGCACCTGCAGCAAACCCAGCCGCAATGGGCCCAGCTGCTGCCAACGCCCATGCTGATCGAGGCCATTTGCCTGGCCCACGACCTGGGCCACCCGCCCTTTGGCCACGGCGGCGAGAGCGCCATCAACGCCGTGATGCGCGCGCACGGTGGCTTCGAAGGCAATGGCCAGACGCTGCGCATCGCCATGCGCCTGGGCGAATACTCCGAATCCCACGGGCTGGACCTGACACGCCGCACGCTGCTGGGCGTGCTCAAGTACCCGGCCCTGCACCGCGACGTGGCGCGCTACCCCGATGCGCACGCTGAGCACAGCGCAAGCACGCCGCCGCGCCCGGCCTGGCAGGCCAGCAAGCCGCCCAAATGCATCCACGACGACGAGGCGCAGCAGCTGGACTGGGTGCTGGCGCCGCTCAGCCAGGCCGACCGCCAGCGCTTCACGGCCATTGACTGGCCCGCCAGCGGCCATGGCCACGGCAGGACGCGGCACAAGGCGCTGGACACCTCCATCATGGAGCTGGCCGACGACATCGCCTACGGCGTGCACGATCTGGAGGACGCTGTTGCGCTGCGCCTGCTCACCCAGGCCCAGTGGCAGGACGAGGTGGTGCAGCGCGCCCGCGAGCTGCCCTGGCGCGATGCCCAGGAGCAGGCCGAGTTCGACGCGCTGCTGGGCTTTGCCACGGCACAGCTGTTTCGCGGCGGCGACAAACCGCGCAAGCACGCCATCAGCCGCCTGGTGGGCTTTCTGGTGGCGCGCACCCACATCCGCGCGCAGCGCCTGTTCGAGCAGCCGCTGCTGGACCTGCAGGCCGAGCTCAGCCCCGGCGCCTTCGGGCTGCTGCGGCTGCTCAAGGACTTCGTGATGCAGTACGTCATCCTGCGCCCGCAAATGCAGGAGCTGGAGTTCAAGGGCCAGCAAATCGTCGTGCAACTGCTGCAAGTACTGCTGGACAACCCGCAGCGCCTGCTGCCGCTGGAGCAGCAGCAATTGCTGGCCGCCGGCGCACCGCTGCAGCGCACCGTGTGCGACTTCGTCGCCAGCATGAGCGACCATGAGGCCACGCGCCGCTACAGCCGCCTGTTTGCGCCCAACGCCGGCTCCTTCCTGGCGCTGTGAGCGCCGCGCCGCAGGCAAAAAAAACCCCGCTGGGACACAGCGGGGTGTAAACGATCTTGGATAGTTCTCGCAGATTCTCAAACCACTCTTGATCTGGGCCCATCCGAAGGCATATCACCCAGATCAGCCCGGGCATGGGTCGCACCGCAGGCAAATGCCCAGCCAGCCCAATGCACCGAGGCGCGATTTTATGCCAAGTTGCCTCCTACCACAATTACAGGCTCTTCAATACTTTGCTGCGTCGTTTTTTCTTTGGAAACCGCCCAAAATCCCCGAGCAAGCGGGCAAGAGGCCATTTGGGGTGGAATGCGACAAGCAAAAACGCATTCAGCCTTGTGTCCAGGCGAGCCATTTCTGGCGATAACGCAGCCCGCCCAACCCCCCATTGCCCGCCAGGCGGTGGTTTTGCAAAGCCTGTGCAATCAGGCCCCTGGGCGCCAACGGAGCGCAGGCTGCAGCCGTAGCCTTTGCCATATCCACACACAGCGAAAAAACACCTCGTGCCCTGCCCTCATCAATGAACGATTCACACCGCCTCGCCCTGCAAGACACTGAAGTGTTCCTCCGCGCAGACAAAACCCTGTGGTGGCCCCAGGCGCAGAGTTTGTTTGTGGCCGATGTCCATCTGGGCAAAGCGGCAGCGTTTCGCGCCAGCGGCCTGGCCGTGCCCGAGGGCACGACGCAGGACAACCTGCAGCGCCTCAGCCAGGCCATTGCCGGCACGCGCGCGCAGCGCGTGGTGGTGCTGGGCGATTTTCTGCACGCGCGCCAGGCCCAGCATCCGCTGGTGTGGCAGGCGCTGGCCGACTGGCGGCAGCGCCATCGCCAGCTGCACGTGGCGCTGGTGCGCGGCAATCACGATCGCCATGCGGGCGATCCGCCAGCGGCATTGGGTTTTACGCTGCACGAGGAGCCCTGGCCGCTGGGCAGCCTCAGCGCCTGCCACCATCCAGACGTCCGCCCTGAAACCCGCCCTGCAACCTGCCCCGCCTCCCAATCAGGCGCAACCTCAGGCACAGCCCCTGGCGCCACCGTGCTGGCCGGGCATGTCCACCCCGTGGTCCAGCTCGGGGGCGCGGGTCGCGATGGCTTGCGCCTGCCCTGCTTTGTGCACCAGCCCGGCTGCCTGGTGCTGCCGGCCTTCGGGGCGTTCACCGGCGGCCAGCCGGTTGCGCCAGCCATGGGGGTGGATTGCTACGCCGTCGGGGCCGGGCGCGTCTGGCGCCTGCCCCCTGCCGGCCGCACGCCTTGACCGACAGCGAACAGCCATGCCACAGCCGCTTTCTGCCACACCCGCCGCCTGCCACGCGCAGGATTTGGTCATCGCCACGGCCCAGGGGCTGTATTGCCCGGCGGGCGACTTTCACATCGACCCCTGGCGGCCGGTGGCGCGCGCCGTCATCACGCACGCGCATGCCGATCACGCCCGCCGTGGCCACGGCGCTTACCTGGCGCAAACCGACAGCGCTGGCGTGCTGCGCGCCCGGCTGGGCGCGGACATCGCCTTGCAAACGCTGGGCTACGGCCAGCCGCTGGTGTGCAACGGCGTGCGCATTTCCCTGCATCCGGCCGGGCATGTGCTGGGCTCGGCGCAGGTGCGGCTGGAGCATGGCGGGCGCGTTTGGGTGGCCTCGGGCGACTACAAGCTGCAGGCCGACCCCACCTGCACCGCGTTCGAGCCCGTGCCTTGCGACGTTTTCATCACCGAATCGACTTTCGGCCTGCCCATTTACCGCTGGCCCGAGCCGCAGGCGCTGTTTGCCGACGTCAACGCCTGGTGGCGCGCCAATGCCGAAGCGGGCCGCCCCAGCGTGATCTACGCCTACGCCTTTGGCAAGGCCCAGCGCTTGCTGGCCAGCGTGGACGCATCGGTAGGCCCGCTGGTGTGCCATGGCGCTGTCGAATCGCTCAATCAGGCCTACCGGGCCAGCGGCGTGGCGCTGCCCCCCACCTGCCGCGTCACGGATGCCAGCCTCAGCCCGGCGCAGCTGCGCCGCGCCCTGGTGATTGCTCCGCCCTCGGCCGCTGGCACGCCCTGGCTGCGGCGGCTGGGCGAGCATGCCGACGCCTTCGCCTCCGGCTGGATGCAGGTGCGCGGCGCGCGCCGGCGGCGCGGCGTGGACCGCGGCTTCGTGCTCAGCGACCACGCCGACTGGCCCGGCCTGCAACGCGCCATCGCCGCCACGGGCGCGCAGCGCATCATCGTCACGCACGGCCATATCGCCACCATGGTGCGCTGGCTCAATGGGCAAGGGCTGCACGCCCAGGCCTTTGCCACCGATTACGGGCACGATGACGACGAGCCTGCCAGCCCCTCCGAAGCGGCCACAACCCCGGCCTGACGAATCCACCGCCCCAGCACAACAGATGCACTGACGCACACGCCCATGCAAGCCTTTGCCCGGCTCTACCACGCGCTGGACGCCAGCACCTCCAGCCACGCCAAGCAGGCGGCGCTGCTGGCCTACCTGCGCGCCGCCCCGGCTGCCGATGCCGCCTGGGCCATCTACTTTCTGGCTGGCGGCAAGCCGCGCCAGCTCGTGCCCACCCGCCTGCTGCGCCAATGGGCGCAAGAGGCCGCAGGCCTGCCCGAATGGCTGTTCAATGAAAGCTATGAAGCCGTCGGCGATCTGGCCGAAACCATCAGCCTGCTGCTGCCCGCCCCCGGCCAGGCCGAGGCGTGCGGCCTGGCCGACTGGATGGAGCAGGAGATGCTGCCCTTGCGCGGCCTGCCCCCGCACTTGCAGAAAGAGCGCCTGCTGGCGCAGTGGCAGCGCCTGGCCCCTGAAGACCGGCTGCCCTGCCTGAAGCTGATGACCGGCGCCTTGCGCGTGGGCGTGAGCAAGCTGCAAGTCACGCAGGCGCTGGCCGCCCTGGCCGGGGTGGATGCCAAGCTCGTCGCGCAGCGGCTCATGGGCTATACCGCCGTGGGCGCCCGGCCTGGCGCGCCCGATTACCTGGCGCTGATCGCCCCCGCCGATGCCGATGCCGATGGCCTGCAAGGCCCGCATCGCGGGCAGCCCTACCCCTTCTTTCTGGCGCACCCGCTCGCCGCGCCGCTGGCGCAGTTCGATGCGCTGCTCGGCCCGCCGGCCCACTGGCTGGTGGAGTGGAAGTGGGATGGCATCCGCGCCCAGCTCGTGCGGCGGGGCCAGCAGGCCTGGCTCTGGTCGCGGGGCGAAGAGCTGGTCACCGAGCGCTTTCCCGAGCTGCACGCCATGGCGCTGACACTGCCCAAAGGCACGGTGATCGACGGCGAGATCGTGGTCGTTGCCCCGCACACGCCGCCTGCCGGCGATGCCTGCCGCGATGACGTCCGCAATGAGGCTCCCCATCACTCAGCCGATCACGCGGCCGAGGCAGCGCTGGCGCGTCACATCCAGGCTTTTGCACAGCTGCAAAAACGCCTGGGGCGCAAAACCGTCGGGCCCAAAATCCTGCGCGAACTGCCCGCCGCCTTGCTGGCCTATGACCTGCTGGAGCTGGGCGGCCAGGATCTGCGCGCCCAGCCGCAGCGCCAGCGCCGCGCCCAGTTGCAGGCGCTGCTGGCGGCCCACCCGCACCCGGCGCTGCTGCTCAGCCCAGAGGTGCAAAGCGCCTCATGGGCCGAGCTGGCCCGCCAGCGCGAGCGCGCACGCGCTCTGGGCACCGAAGGCTTCATGCTCAAGCACCGCCAGGCGGCCTACGGCACGGGCCGCACCAAAAGCAGCGGCATCTGGTGGAAGTGGAAAGTCGATCCCATGAGCGTGGACGCCGTGCTCATCTACGCCCAGCGCGGCCATGGCCGGCGCGCCAGCCTGTACACCGACTACACCTTTGCCGTCTGGAGCGGGCCGCCACAAGAGCCCGGGCGCACGCTGGTGCCCTTTGCCAAAGCCTATTCGGGCCTGACCGATGCCGAGATTGCCCAGGTCGATGCCATCGTGCGCAAAACCACGCGCGAGAGCTTTGGCCCCGTGCGCAGCGTCGAGCCCAGCCTGGTCTTTGAAATCGGCTTTGAAGGCATTGCCCCCAGCCCCAGGCACAAAAGCGGCCTGGCCGTGCGCTTTCCCCGCATGCTGCGCTGGCGCCAGGACAAACCCATCGCCGAGGCCGACACCCTGGCCAGCCTGCACGCCCTGATGCCCGCCAAACACAACACCGCCCCATGATCGCCGCCATATAACCGCCGCCCCATGAACGCACCACGCCAACGCGCCACCGCCCAGCCGCCGGCGCCACCCCCATTGCCGCAAGCCACGGCCTGGATTGAAGGCCAGGGCTGGCAAGTGCTGGACTTTCAGCGCACCGTCTGGCAGGCCATGGCCGAGGGGCGCAGCGGCCTGCTGCACGCCAGCACAGGCGCGGGCAAAACCCTGGCCGTCTGGCTGGGCGCCTTGCAGCGGCTGGCGCTGCCGCCGGGCGGCACGGCCAGCCAGCCGCCTGCCGCCCCGCGCCGCGCACCGCCCTTGACCGTGCTCTGGCTCACGCCCATGCGGGCGCTGGCGGCCGATACCTTGCGCGCCCTCGAACGTCCCATGCAGGACTTGGCGCCGCACTGGCGCAGCGGCCTGCGCACCGCCGACACCTCCAGCAGCGAACGCGCCCGCCAGCAGCGCCGCCTGCCCACGCTGCTGATCACCACGCCCGAAAGCCTGTCGCTGCTGCTGGCGCGCGCCGATGCGCGCGAGGCGCTGCAAACGGTCGCGCTGGTCGTGGTCGATGAATGGCACGAGCTGCTGGGCAACAAGCGCGGCGTGCAAGTGCAGCTGGCCCTGGCGCGCCTGGCCGGCTGGAATCCGGCGCTCATGGTCTGGGGCCTGTCGGCCACGCTGGCCAACCTGCCCCATGCGCTGGACTGCCTGCTGCCCCGCCCCCTGGCCGGCCAGACGCCGCCCAAGGGCCAGGCCGCCAGCGCCAAAGCCCATCCCACTCCCGCACCTGCACCCTTGCTGGTGCGCGGCCTCATCCCCAAGACCATCCAGGTCGATACGCTGCTGCCCGAGCGGCTGGAGCGCTTTGCCTGGGCCGGTCACATGGGGCTGCAAATGCTGCCGCAAGTGGCCCGGCTCATCGAGGGCCAAAGCGGCACGACGCTGATCTTCACCAACACCCGCGCGCAAGCCGAGCGCTGGTACCACGCGCTGCTGCAGGCACAGCCGGATCTGGCCGGCGCCCTGGCCCTGCACCATGGCTCGCTGGACAAATCCGTGCGCGAATGGGTCGAGCTCGGGCTCAAGCAAGGCCGCCTCAAAGCCGTGATCGCCACCAGCAGCCTGGACCTGGGCGTGGACTTCCTGCCGGTGGAGCGCGTGCTGCAAATCGGCAGCGGCAAAGGCATCGCCCGCCTGGTGCAGCGCGCCGGGCGCTCTGGCCACGCGCCAGGGCGCAGCGCCCGCATCACGCTCGTGCCCACCCACAGCCTGGAGCTGCTCGAAGCCGCTGCCGCCCGGGCCGCCATCGCCGCCGGCCACATGGAAGCGCGCCACAGCCCGCAAGCGCCGCTGGACGTGCTGGTGCAACACCTGGTCACCGTGGCCCTGGGCGGGGGCTTTGCCCCCGAGGCGCTGCGCGCCGAAGTGCAGCGCACCGCCGCCTATGCCCAGCTCAGTGATGCGCAGTGGCAATGGTGTCTGGACTTCGTGCGCCGTGGCGGCCCCTCGCTGCAGGCCTACCCCGACTTTCAGCGCGTGACGCCCGATGCGCAAGGCCTCTGGCGCATGCCCGACGCGCGCCTGGCGCGCCGCCACCGGCACAACATCGGCACCATCGTCAGCGATGCCGCCATGACGGTGCAATTCGTGCGCGGCGCGCGGCTTGGCTCTGTGGAAGAAAGCTTCATCGCGCGCCTCAAACCTGGCGACGTGTTCCTTTTCGCGGGCCGCCTGCTGGAGCTGGTGCGCGTGCACGAGATGACCGCCCAGGTGCGCAAGGCCAAGACGGGCGCTGCCGCGCTGCCGCGCTGGTCCGGCGGGCGCATGCCGCTGTCGGGCGCCTTGGCCGAGGCCATGCTGGACAAACTGGCCGCCTTTGCCGCCGGCCACATCACCGACCCGGAAATGCAGTGCATCGCGCCCTTGCTGCAATTGCAGCAGCGCTGGTCCGGCCTGCCGCAGCCGGGCCTGCTGCTGGCCGAAACCCTGCACACCCGCGAAGGCTGGCACCTGTTTCTCTACCCCTTTGTCGGGCGGCTGGTGCACATGGGCCTGGCCGCGCTGCTGGCCTGGCGGGCGGCGCAAAACCAGGCAGGCACCTTCTCGCTGGCGTGCAATGACTATGGGCTGGAGCTGCTCTCGGCCAAGCCCATCGACTGGGCCAGCCAGCTGCCAGCCCTGCTGGCCCCGCCCGCAGGCGCGGCGCTGGCCACGCAAGTGCTGGGCAGCATCAACGCCAGCGAGCTGGCCCGGCGGCGCTTCAGGGACATCGCGCGCATCGCAGGCCTGATCTTCCAAAGCCACCCGGGCGAGCGCCGCTCCAGCCGCCAGCTGCAAGCCAGCGCCTCGCTTTACTACGAAGTGTTCCGCCAGCACGACCCGGCCAACCGGCTGCTGCAACAGGCACAGGACGAATTGCTGCAAGAAGAGCTCCACCTCGACCGGCTGGCCCAGGCCCTGCAAAGCATGCACGCATCCCGGCTCTGCCTGCATGCGCTGGCCCAGCCCACGCCCCTGGCCTTTCCGCTGATGGTCGAGCGCCTGCGCGAGCGGCTGAGCAACGAGCCCCTGGCCGATCGCATCGCCCGCATGGTCGCCCGCCTGGAGCAAGCCGCAGGCGCGCCTGATGCACCTGGCGCACCTGGCGCGCCAACACCCGCCTCACCCAGCGCGCAGGAGGTGCGAAGCGCCCTGCTCATGGGCGAAAGCCAAGACGCGCCCGGCCATGCGCCCCGGCCCCGCCAGCGCCGCAGCAAGGCGAGACAAGCGCCAAAAGGCAACGACAGCGCCCCGCAAGACTGAGCGCCAGCTTGCGCCTGCCAAAAACTGGCGCATTGCGTATGGCGGCGCTTTGCCTCGGCAAACCGCTTTTTGCCCGCTCGCGCCAGGAGCGGGGTGGGCAATGACAGGCGCGCCCTAAACCGCCAATGGCAAGGGGCCGGCGCTGGCAATGCGGGCCTGCAGAATGCGCTCGAAGTGCGCTGGGTCGTGCGGCTTGAGCAGGCTGGCCTGGCGCGGCAGATGGAAATCCCACAGGCGCGAGATCCAAAAGCGCAGCGCTGCGGCGCGCAGCATGTCCGGCAGCAGTTGTTGCTCCACCGGCTGCAGCGGGCGCACGGCCTGGTAGGCCTGCAGCAGCGCCTGCAGCAGCGCCGGCTCGAAAGCGCCCGTGGCCCGGTCGATGCACCAGTCGTTGAGGGCCACGCCCAGGTCGAAGGCCCAGGTGTCGATGCCGGCGAAATAGAAATCGAACACCCCGCTCAGGCGCTCGCCGACGAACAGCACGTTGTCGCGGAACAGGTCGGCATGCACGGCGCTGCGCGGCAGCTGGGCGTACTGCGGCGATTGCGCCAGCGCATTCTGGTGCGCCAGCTCGGCCTGCAACAGCGCCGCCTGGGCGCTGCTCAGGTGCGGCAGGATGTGCGGCACCGTGGCGTTCCACCACGGCAGGCCGCGCAGATTGGGTTGCTGCAGCGGGAAGTCGGCGCTGGCCAGGTGCATGCGCGCCAGCACCTGGCCCAGCTGCGCGCAGTGCGCGGCCTGGGGCTGCAGTTGGCTTTGGCCGTCGAGTTTTTCGACCACGGCTGCGGGCTTGCCGTTGAGCGTGAACAGCAGCTCGCCGCCCGCATCGGTCTGCGGCGCGGGCACGGCAATGCCCTTGCCGGCCAGGTGCTGCGTCAGGCGCAGGTAAAAGGGCAGTTGCTCATGCGTCAGGCGCTCGAACAGCGTCAGCACGTATTCGCCCTGCTGCGTGGTGACGAAGTAGTTGGTGTTTTCGATGCCCCCTTCGATGCCGCGCAGGGCCAGCAGGCGCCCCAGGTTCAGCTGATCCAGCAGGGTTTGCGCCTGCTCAGGGGTGACTTCGGTATAGACAGCCATGGGAAAAGCAATGTGCTCAAGGCCGCGCGCAGGCACAGGCTTGCGCCGCAGGGGCATGGGGCCGCGCGGGGGCTTATGGGGTTTTCGGAATGCAGTTTCAGAACTCGCCAAGCTTCCAGCGGCGCGGGCCGTTGGTGCCGTCGCTGGAGTGGCGGCCCGACTGGTGGCTCTGGTAGCGCTGGCTGTTGCCGGGCTGCACCTCGTAGCTGGGCAGCTGGCCGGCTGGGGTGACGGTGATTTCCTGCGTCTGGCCACGCACGCGCAGCTCGTCCACGCGCGAGCCCGCATCCTGGTGCGAAATGCGCACGGCCGCGCGCGCGCCGGCGGCCTGGGCCGCCGCGCCAGCGGCGGGCGCGTTGACTGTCTCTGTTGCGCCGGCTGCCTCGGCCCCTGGCGCAGGGCTGGCCGATGGCGCAGCGCCTGCGCCCCCCGAAACCACGCGCTCATACACCACGGGCGCGTCGGCATCTGTGGCCTGGGCCTGCTGGGCTGCGGCCCAGCTGCCGCTGGCAGCCAGCACGGCGCCCAGCGCAGCGCGGCGCAAGGCAAGGCAAAGACGGGGGGAAGAAGCAGCGGTCATGGCAGGCATTCAGTGGTGCGGAGGCTGTGACATACGCATGGTGCGCGCCAGCCCTGGCGAAACAGCAATGGCGGCGATTGTAGGGCCTGTTGCGCGCCCAGCCACCCCCGACCCCAGACGGGAAAGCCTGCACAATACCGGCCCATGACTGCTGAGAACACCCTGGTGCTGGTCGATGGCTCCAGCTACCTGTACCGCGCTTACCATGCCATGCCCGATCTGCGCGCCGATCCGGGCAACCCGGCCAGCCCGGCCACCGGTGCGCTGCGCGGCATGATCAACATGTTGCAGGCGCTGCGCAAAGAGGTGCCGGCGCGCTATGCGGCCTGCGTATTCGACGCCAGCGGCGCGACCTTCCGCGATGCGCTCTACCCGGACTACAAGGCCAATCGCGCCCCCATGCCCGATGATTTGCGCGCGCAGATCGCCCCCATCCATGAGGCTGTGCAGGCGCTGGGCTGGCCGCTGCTGGCCATCGAAGGGGTGGAGGCCGACGACGTCATCGCCACGCTGGCCACACAGGCGGCCGCGCAGGGCCTGCAGGTGCTGATCTCCAGCGGCGACAAGGATCTGGCGCAGCTGGTGAACGAACGCATCACCATCTACGACACCATGAGCGGCAAACGCCGCGATGCCGCTGGCGTGCTGGCCGAGTTCGGCGTGCCGCCCGAGCGCATGATCGACTTCCAGACCCTGGTGGGCGATGCGGTGGACAACGTGCCAGGCGTGGCCAAGGTCGGCCCCAAGACGGCCGCCAAATGGCTGGGCGAATACGGCAGCCTGGAGCAGCTGCTGGCGCAGGCCGGGCAGATCAAGGGCGTGGCCGGGCAGAACCTGCGCGCGGCGCTCGATTGGCTGCCCACGGCGCGGCAGCTGGTGACGATGAAGCGCGACGTGGCCGGCCTGCCCGCGCCGCAGGCGCTGGACATGCGCGCGCCCGACCTGGCGGCGCTGGCGGCGCTGTACCAGCAATACGGCTTCAAGTCGCTGCTGCGCGGCCTGCAGGCCCCAGCGGGCGGGGGCAGCAGCGCCAGTGCGGACGCGGCAACGCCCGGCGCGGCGCAGGCGCAGGCGCCTGAACAACCTGCACCCGCCGGCTACAACGGCCCGCTGCACTACCAGATCATTCAGGACTGGGCCAGCTTCGATGCCGCGCTGGCGCGCTGGCAGGCCGCCGAGCTGGTGGCCATCGACACCGAGACCACCTCGCTGGATCAGATGTGCGCGCAAATCGTCGGCATCAGCCTGAGCACCGCGCCGGGCGAGGCGGCCTACATCCCGCTGGCGCATGACTATCCAGGCGTGGGCCCGCAGCTGCCGCGCGATGAGGTACTGCAGCGCCTCAAACCCTGGCTGGAAAGCGCCGAGCATGCCAAGCTGGGCCAGCACATCAAGTACGACCGACACGTGTTTGCCAACCACGGCATTGAAGTGCGCGGCTACCGCCACGACACCATGCTGCAAAGCTATGTGCTTGAAGCGCACCAGCCCCATGGGCTGGAGAGCCTGGCGCAGCGCCACCTGGGGCGCAGCGGCACCAGCTACGAAACCCTTTGCGGCAAGGGCGCGGCGCAAATCCCGTTCAGCCAGGTGGCCATCGAGCAGGCCGGCCACTACGCCTGCGAGGATGCGGATTTTTGCTTTGACCTGCACCGCGCGCTCTGGCCGCGCCTGCAGGCCGATGAGGACCTGCAAGGCATTTACGCGCTGGAGATTGCCACCAGCGAGGTGCTGTTCCAGATGGAGCGCGCCGGCGTGCTGGTCGATGCGCAGCTGCTGGCGCGGCAAAGTCAGGATCTGGGCCAGCGCATTCTGGAGCTGGAGCAGCAGGCCTACCAGCTGGCCGGCCAGCCCTTCAACCTGGGCAGCCCCAAGCAGCTGGCGGAGATCTTCTTCGACAAGCTGGGCATGCCCGTCATCAAGAAAACCGCCACCGGCGCGCGCAGCACCAACGAGGAGGTGCTGGAGACCCTGGCGGCCGACTACCCGCTGCCCGCGCGCATCCTGGAGCACCGCGGCCTGGCCAAGCTCAAGAGCACCTACACCGACAAGCTGCCGCAGCTGGTGCTGCCGGCCACCGGGCGCATCCACACGCACTATGCGCAGGCCGTGGCCGTGACCGGGCGGCTCTCCAGCCTGGAGCCCAATCTGCAGAACATCCCCGTGCGCACTGCCGAGGGGCGGCGCATCCGCGAGGCCTTCATTGCCGCGCCCGGCATGAAGATTGCCAGCGCCGACTACAGCCAGATCGAGCTGCGCATCATGGCCCACCTCAGCGGCGACGAGGCGCTGCTGCGCGCCTTTGCGCGCGGCGAAGACATCCACCGCGCCACCGCCGCCGAGGTGTTCGACCTGCCGCTCGATCAGGTCAGCGCCGAGCAGCGCCGCTACGCCAAGGTCATCAATTTCGGGCTGATCTACGGCATGGGGCGCTTTGGCCTGGCGCGCAACCTGGGCATTGGCCAGCAGGCCGCAGGCAACTACATCGAGCGCTACTTCGAGCGCTACCCCGGCGTGCGCCGCTACATGGAGCAGACCAAGGCCCAGGCCAAGGAGCAGGGCTACGTGCAAACCGTGTTCGGCCGCCGCCTGTATCTGCCCGAGATCAACTCCCCCAACGGCCCGCGCCGCGCCGCTGCAGAGCGCGCCGCCATCAACGCCCCCATGCAGGGCACGGCTGCCGATCTCATCAAAAAATCCATGGTGGCCGTGCAAGCCCTGCTGGAAAGCCAGCCGCACGCCACGCGCATGCTGATGCAGGTGCACGACGAGTTGGTGTTCGAAGTGCCCGAGGCCGAGGTGGACTGGCTGCGCCAGACCATTCCCGCCGTCATGGCCAGCGTGGCCGACCTGAAGGTGCCGCTGCTGGCCGAGATCGGCGTGGGCGACAACTGGGAGCAGGCGCATTGAACGCCTGCTGCCCCCCTTTTCTTCATTCCCATTGCGTCATGCCCCTTGATACCCACTCCCTGCCCTTCGATGCCGTGCTGTTCGATTGCGACGGCGTGCTGGTCGACAGCGAAGGCATCACCAACCAAGTGCTGTGCCAGATGCTCAACGAAGCGGGCTGGGCGCTGGACTATGCGCAGTGCTTTGCGCTGTTTCACGGCCGGGCCGTGCGCGACCAGCGCGAGCGCATCGAGGCCGAGACCGGCCAGCCCCTGACCGAGGCCTGGATGGCCGACTTCTACGCGCGCCGCAACGCACGCCTGAGCGCCGAGCTGCAGCCCGAACCCGGCGCGCCGCAGGCCGTGCAGGCCCTGCACCGGCAATTTGCCGGGCGCATCGCCTGCGCCTCCGGCGGCGATCGCCACAAGCTCGACCTGCAATTGCAGAAAGTCGGCCTGTGGCGCTACTTCGAGGGGCGCATCTTCAGCGGCCAGGACCTGCCGCGCAACAAGCCCTTCCCCGACGTGTACCTGCAGGCCGCCGCAGCCGTGGGCGTGGCGCCTGAGCGCTGCCTGGTCGTTGAGGATTCCGTGCCCGGCAGCCGCGCCGGCCTGGCCGCCGGCGCCACCGTCATCGGCTACGACAAGAGCGGCCATTACACGCCAGCCATGCGCCAAGCCGGCGTGCAGCACTTCATCACCCACATGAGCGAGCTGCCCCAGGCCATCGCCGCACTGGCCCGCGCACTGGCCTGAGCGCCTGTTCACGCCCTGGCGCGCCTGCGCCTGCAGGCCATTGTCCATCCCCCTTCAACGCACTACACCGCCATGCACACCCATACCGATGCCCCCGCCGCTGCAGCGGCAGCCACAGCAGCCACAACAGCCACTGCCGTGGAAGCCGCCCTGCAGGCGCGCTATTCCGCGCGCGCCTTCACCCGCCAGGAGCCCGACCCCGAGCTGCTGCGGCGCCTGCTGGTGCAGGCCGGCCGGGCCGCTTCCGGCGGCAACCTGCAGCCTTGGCAGGTGCTGGCCCTGCGCGGCGCGGCGCTGGCCGAGCTCATCGCCACGGCGCGCCAAGGCCAGGCCGATGAGGACGAGCGCCAGCTCTCCTACCCGCCCAGCCTGTGGGAGCCCTACCGCAGCCGCCGCTACAAAAACGGCGAGGACTTGTACGCCAGCCTGGGCATAGGCCGCGACGACAAGCCCGCGCGCCTGACGCAGCTGGCCAGGAACTTCGAATTCTTCGGCGCGCCCGTAGGCATCCTGGTCTGCATCGACCAGCGCATGGGCCATGCGCAGTGGATTGACCTGGGCATCTACCTGCAATCGCTGATGCTGCAGGCCACGGCCCACGGCCTGGCCACCTGCGCCCAAGGCTTTTGGCGCCGCTACCAAGGCGCGCTCAAGCCGCTGCTGAGCCTGCCGGAGCACTACATGATCGCCTTCGGCATCGCCCTGGGCTACGCCGACGACAGCGCCCCCATCAACCAATGGCGCGCAGACCGCGCCGACCCGCAGCAGTGGCTGCAGATGCGCGGCTTTTGAAGCCGCGCCCATTTGGAGAGCAGTGGCTTTCTACGCTACCGACGCAACGCGCCGGGGCAGGCTGCAAGCCTGGCCGTAGGGCTCAAATGGCCAGCGGATCCACGTCCACCAGCCAGCGCAGCAGGCCTTTGGGGGCTTGGCTGCGGGCCTGGTGCAACAGTGCCTGCAAAGCAGCCAGATAGGCCTGCAATGCCTTGCGCGATGGACTTTCGAGCAGCATTTGCGCGCGCTCGGTATTGGCCACGCGCTGCACGCTCAGCGGCAGCGGCGGGTAGAGCGTGACCCATTCCTGCCCGGGCAGCCCCGCAGCGCGGGCCTGCTGGGCCACGTGGCGCAGAAAGGCCTGGGCGGCGTCCTGCGTTCGGGCATCGGCGCGCAGCAGCGCCTGGTAGACGAAAGGCGGCATGCCGGCCTGCTGGCGCTCGCGCAGTTGCTGCGCGGCGAAGCCGGGGTAGTCCTGCCGCGCCAGGGCGGCGTACAGCGGGTGGCCAGGCTCGTGGGTCTGCAGCCACAGCTCGGGCTGCGAGGCGCCGGCCTGCATGTACTGGGCATCGCGCCCGGCGCGACCGGCCGCCTGCATGAGCAGCGCAAACAGGCGCTCGGGCGCGCGAAAGTCGCTGGAATAGAGCGCGCCATCGGGCTGCACCACGGCCACCAGGCCGATGCGCCGAAAGTCGTGGCCCTTGGCAATCATCTGCGTGCCCACCAGCACGTCCACATCGCCGCGATGCACCTGGGCCAGGCTTTGCTGCAGCGCCCCCTTGTGGCGCGTGGAGTCGGCATCGATGCGCAGCACTTGCGGAATGCGCCCATCGCTGAGCACCAATTCGCCCAGCTCTTTTTGCAGCAGCTCCTGCAACTGCTCGGTGCCGCGCCCCAGCGGCGCCAGATCGATGCTGCCGCAGCGCGGGCAGTGGCGCGGCGCGGGGCAGGCCCAGCCGCAGTGGTGGCAGCGCAGGCTGCGCTCGGCCTTGTGCAGCACCTGGTGCGCCGAGCAGTGCGGGCAATCGCTTTTCCAGCCGCAGGCGCCGCAGCGCAGCACCGGGGCATAACCGCGCCGGTTGAGCAGCACCATGCATTGCTCGCCGGCTTCGAGCCGCTCGCGCATGGCCTGCAGCAGCGGCGGCGCCAGTGCGGCTTCGCGCGGCTGCTCGCGCATATCCACCACGCGCAGCGCGGCCAGTGCGCCACCGCCAATGCGCTCGGGCATGCTCAGGCGCTGGTAGCGGCCGCCAGCATCGCCTGCGCTGGCGGCGCGGCTGTTGTGCCAGCTCTCCAGCGAGGGGGTGGCCGAACCCAGCACCACGGGCACGCCCAGTTGCCGCCCGCGCCACACGGCCAGATCGCGCGCGTGGTAGCGCGCGCCTTCCTGCTGCTTGTAGCTGGGGTCGTGCTCTTCGTCGACGACGATCAGCGCCAGCTGGGCAAAGCTGGCCAGCACAGCCAGGCGCGTGCCAAGTACCAGGCGCTGGTGGCCATGGTGCACGGCCAGCCAGTGGTTCAGGCGCTGCACGGGCGTCAGGCCCGAGTGCATGACGGCCACGCAATCGGCCCCCAGCCAAGGGCCAAAACGCGCCTGCAGCAGCGCCTGCCATTGGGGCACGAGGTTGATCTCCGGCACCATGAACAGCACCTGCGCCTGCGGCTGCTCACGCAGCAGCTGCTCGGCCAGTTGCAGATAAACCTCGGTCTTGCCGCTGCCGGTCACGCCATGCAGCACGCTGGTGCCTGCGCCATGCTGGCGCAGGGCTTGCAGCGCGCCCTGCTGCTGAGGCGTCAGCGCCGGGGCGGGCAAGGCCGGCATGGGGGCGGCGGCAGGGGCCGGCGCTCGCGCGGCCAGCTTGGCCAGGCGCTTGTGCCATTGCGCGGCGCGCTGCTCCTGCAAGGCTGCGGGCAACGCCAGCAGGGCCATTTCGCCCAGGCTGCGCTGGTAGTAGCGCGCAGCAAACTCAATCAAGTGGCACCAGCTTGGGGCCAGCGGCGGCTGCCCATCGAGCACCTCAAGCACTTCGCGCAATGCCTGGCCGTCGGGCAGCGGCGCGACCTGTGTGGACGGTGTTTGGGCTTGGCCCTGTGCGACCGGCTCTGGCCATACGATGCCCAGCACTTCGCGCTGGCCCAAAGGCACGCGCACCAACGTGCCCGGCGGCAGCGCGTTGGCACTGCGGTAGCTGAGCAAATGCCCAATGCCGCTGTGAAACGGCGCATCCACCGCGACCTGAATGGAATGCACATCGGCCTCCGGCACGGCGGCCCCGCTCTGTCCCGCCGTCATAGGGCACGTTTGCGGCGCACTGCCGCATGAAGGAGGCCTGCCCTCACCATGTGGATAAGTCTGTGCATAGCATGCTCGCAAGCCCGTTGCCATGGCATCAATGGCTTTGCCTCAGCACCTTCAAGCATGTTGACAAGCAAAGAAATTTCAATGAATTCATGGGGTTGCCACCAACTCAAGCACACAGCAGGAATCCTCTGCCTTGGGGGGAGCCGCTGTGGGTAAAGTCAAAGGCCAATCCCCCTGCAGCGCCTGTGATGTCCGGTTGCGATGCCCTTGCCCCAACCCAAAACACGCGCAACAGCTTGATCGCGCAGCGATTTCAGGGATAACCCCCAATTTCTGTGGACAAGTTTGTGGAGAAGCTGCAGGCATCTGCCTTCAAGGCCTGTGAAATCAAGCCCTTGCTTAGCTTGCCTGCGATTTAAGCAAAGCTTTCACCCAATAAAAATCAATGGGTTATGGATGGTTTTTAAAAACATCGGCTTACCAGGCTGCACTCAGTGCACGCATGGCTTGCGGTGTGCACAAAGCCCTGGGCCTGTCTGCCAGTCCAGTCCGTCCAACGCAACGATGGCCCCCCGCTTCAGCGCGGCGTGGATGCCAACTGGCGCATGCGGCGCGAATGGGTGTGCACGGCTTCGACCAGGCAATGCACATGCTCGGGCGGGGTGAACTGGCTGATGCCATGCCCCAGGTTGAAGACGTGCGTGGGCCCGCTGCTGGCCCTGTCTGTGTGGGGTGGTCCAAAATCCTCCAGCACACGCTGAGCCTCCCGTTCGATCACCGCAGGTGGCGCAAACAGCACATTGGGATCCAAATTGCCCTGCAACGCCTTGCCCGGCTGTCCGGCCTGCCCGCCAACCAAGGCGCGAGCCTGGGCCAGATTGGCAGTCCAGTCCAGGCCCAGCACCTCGCAATCGAGCCCGGCCATGGCGTCCAGCCACAAGGCCCCGCCCTTGGTGAACACAATGCGCGGCACATCACTGCCATCGGGGCCGAGGCGCTGCAATTGCGCCAGCACGCGCGCTGTATGGGCCAGACTGAAGCTGCGGAAATGGCTGTCCGCCAACACCCCGCCCCAGCTGTCAAACAACATCACCGCCTGAGCGCCCGCCTGGATTTGAGCGTTCAAATAGGCAGCCACGGCATCGGCATTGATCTGCAGCAGCCGCTGCAGCAGATCCGGGCGGGCATACATCAGGGTTTTGATCTTGCGGTAGTCAGAGCTGCTGCCACCCTCGACCATGTAGCAAGCCAGCGTCCAGGGGCTGCCGGAAAAGCCGATCAACGGCACCCGTCCGGCCAGCGCACGGCGGATTGAGGTTACGGCATCGAACACATAGCGCAGCCGATCCATGTCGGGCACGCGCAGCGCGGCAATACTGGCCTCATCGGCGGCACAGCGCTCAAAGCGCGGGCCTTCTCCTTCGATGAAATGCAGCCCCAGGCCCATGGCATCGGGCACGGTAAGAATGTCGGAGAACAGGATCGCCGCATCCAGCGCATAGCGCTGCAGCGGCTGCAGCGTCACCTCTGTGGCGTAGTCCACATTCGTGGCCAACCCCATGAAGCTGCCTGCCTTGGCGCGCGTGGCCTTGTACTCGGGCAAATAGCGCCCGGCCTGGCGCATCATCCACAGGGGGGTGTAGTCGGTAGCCTGACGGCGGCAGGCACGCAGAAAAGTGTCGTTTTGAAGCGGCGCGAAAGTCATGGCCGAGATTGTCGCGCAGATCGGGCCCTGCTCAGGCGCTGCGCCTGTGCTTCGTGCAGGCAAGATGGAAACGGCAGAGCCAAACCACAAAAACAAAGCCCTGCAATCGCTTGCAGGGCTTTGTTGGCGGGTTGGGTTGGACGCCAGTGCCATTCAATGCATCGGCATCAACCTATGGCATCACACCAGCGCGGCTTTTTGTACCAAGCGGGTGGCCACCCAGGTCTTGGTCTTGGAGATCGGACGGCTTTCGGTGATCTCGATGGTGTCGCCCAGCTTGTACTCGCCCGCTTCGTCGTGGGCATGGTACTTGCTCGAACGGATCACGATCTTGCCGTAGATCGGGTGCTTGACGCGGCGCTCCACCAGCACGGTCACGGTCTTGGCGCGCTTGTCGCTGACCACCTTGCCAACCAAGGTGCGCTTGAGGGATTTCTTTTCTTCCGTCATATCGGCTCCTTAGCTGGCTTTCGCCTGGGCTTGCTTCTGGTTCAGGATGGTCTTGGCGCGGGCAATGTCGCGGCGAGTGGTGCGCAGTGCCGACGTGTTGTTCAGCTGCTGGGTCGCCACCTGCATGCGCAGGCCGAAATGGGCCTTTTGCAGCGATTTGACTTCCTCTTTCAGGCCGGCGACGTCTTTCTCGCGCAGTGCCTGGGCCTTGCTTTGCTTTTCAGTCGATTTCTTAGCCATGTGGGTATCTCCTGAATCAAGCGCCCAGTTGGCGGGTCACGAAGGTCGTGCGCAGCGGCAGCTTGGCCGCAGCCAGACGGAAAGCCTCACGCGCCAGCTCTTCAGGCACGCCAGTGATCTCGTAAATCACCTTGCCCGGCTGGATCTCGGCCACGTAGTAGTCCGGGTTGCCCTTGCCGTTACCCATACGCACTTCAGCGGGCTTGGTGGAAATGGGCTTGTCCGGGAACACGCGGATCCAGATGCGACCGCCGCGCTTGACGTGGCGGGTGATGGCGCGACGCGCCGATTCGATCTGACGGGCCGTCAGGCGGCCGCGATCGGTGGACTTCAGACCGAATTCACCAAACGCTACCGTGTTGCCACGGGTTGCGATCCCGGTGTTGCGGCCTTTTTGCTCTTTGCGGTACTTGCGGCGAGCAGGTTGCAGCATGCTTATTCTCCTTTACCGTCCGCAGCTGTGGCGGGCGCGCTTTCAGCAGCGCGCTTAACGGCGGCAGATGCATTGGCACCGAGTGCCTCTGCGGGTTTGTCACTACCATCGACCGGCGCGGCATTGCTGCCGGCACCGCGACGACCGCCGCGGCCACCGGCCGGGCGACGGCCACGCGGACGACGCTCCTCGTCAGCGCGGGGCTCAGGGGCTGCGGGCAGGTCATTGCGGCCCAGCGTATCGCCCTTGTAAACCCAGACCTTGACACCGATGATGCCGTAGGTCGTGGAG
Source organism: Vandammella animalimorsus (assembly GCF_002285285.1). GTDB lineage: Bacteria > Pseudomonadota > Gammaproteobacteria > Burkholderiales > Burkholderiaceae_C > Lampropedia > Lampropedia animalimorsus. Next base: position 4,470 of record NZ_NSJF01000007.1, on the reverse strand, counting down.
GCTTCCGAGGTTGCATAGTCGATGTCGGCGCGCAGCGTGTGCAGCGGCACGCGGCCTTCGCGGTACCACTCGGTACGGGCGATTTCGATGCCGTTCAGACGGCCCGAAGACATGATCTTGATGCCCTGGGCGCCCAGGCGCATGGCGTTCTGCATGGCGCGCTTCATGGCGCGGCGGAACATGATGCGCTTTTCCAACTGCTGGGTGATGCTGTCGGCAATCAGCTGGGCATCGATCTCAGGCTTGCGCACTTCCTCGATGTTCACAGCCACCGGCACGCCCAACATGCGGGTGAGCTCCTTCTTCAGGTTCTCAATGTCCTCACCTTTCTTGCCGATCACCACACCCGGACGTGCCGAGTAAATGGTGATACGGGCGTTTTTGGCAGGACGCTCGATCAGCACGCGCGAGACCTGCGCGTTCTTGAGCTTCTTCTTGAGGTAATCGCGCACCTCGATGTCTTCGGCCAGCATGCCAGCGAAATCGCGGTTGTTGGCGTACCAACGGCTGGACCAATCGCGGCTTACCGCCAGGCGGAAACCGGTTGGGTTGATTTTCTGTCCCATAGTCGTCCTCTGGCTTAGTAGCCCACCGTCACGTAGACGTGGCAGGTCGGTTTGCTGATGCGGTTACCACGGCCCTTGGCGCGTGCAGCGAAGCGCTTGAGGGTCATGCCCTGCTCGACGTAGATGGTTTTGACGCGCAGCTCGTCGATGTCGGCGCCGTCGTTGTGCTCGGCGTTGGCAATGGCCGATTCCAGCACTTTCTTGATGATGCCGGCAGCCTTCTTCGGCGAGAACTGCAGAATGTTCAAAGCCTGCTCCACTTTCTTGCCACGGATCAGGTCGGCCACGAGGCGGCCCTTGTCGGCAGACAGGCGCACGCCACGGAGTACAGCACGTGTTTCAGACATGATTGGACTCCTTACTTCTTGGCTTTCTTGTCAGCAGGGTGGCCCTTGAAGGTGCGGGTGAGCGCGAACTCCCCCAGCTTGTGGCCAACCATCTGATCGGTAACATACACAGGCACATGCTGCTTGCCGTTGTGCACAGCGATCGTCAGACCGATGAACTCCGGCAACACCATGGAGCGGCGCGACCAGGTCTTGACCGGCCGCTTGTCCTTGCCAGCAACGGCTTTCTCAACCTTGGCCAGCAGGTGGTGATCCACGAAAGGACCTTTCTTGAGTGAACGTGTCATGGCGCCCTGCCCTTATTTCTTACGACGCGACACAATGAAAGTCTGTGTCCGCTTGTTATTACGGGTCCTGTAGCCCTTGGTCAGGTTACCCCATGGATCCACAGGATGACGGCCTTCGCCCGTGCGGCCTTCACCACCACCATGCGGGTGGTCGATCGGGTTCATCACCACACCACGCACGGTCGGGCGAATGCCCATCCAGCGCTTGACGCCGGCCTTGCCAAAACGGCGCAGGCTATGCTCTTCATTGGCGACTTCGCCAATCGTGGCGCGGCACTCGATGTGGACCTTGCGCACTTCACCAGAGCGCAAACGCACCTGGGCATAAACGCCTTCACGGGCCAACAACGTAGCCGAAGTACCGGCCGAGCGGGCGATTTGCGCGCCAGCGCCAGGCTGCAGCTCAATGCAGTGGATGGTCGAGCCCACCGGGATGTTGCGGATGGGCAGCGTATTGCCGGCCTTGATCGGAGCCTCAGCGCCAGAGACGATGCTGGCGCCAACTTCCAGACCACGCGGGGCAATGATGTAACGACGCTCGCCATCGGCGTACAGCACCAGGGCCAGGTGGGCCGAGCGGTTCGGGTCGTACTCGATGCGCTCGATCTTGGCTGGGATACCGTCCTTGTCGTTGCGGCGGAAATCCACCACACGGTAGTGGTGCTTGTGACCGCCGCCTTTGTGGCGCGTCGTGATGTGACCGTTGTTGTTGCGGCCGGACTTCTGGTGCTGCGACTCCAGCAGTGGAGCGTAGCCCTTGCCCTTGTGCAGATGCGCGCGGGAAATCTTCACCGCACCGCGCTGACCGGGCGTCTGGGGTTTGAGTTTGATGATAGCCATGGTTTACGCAGCCTCCCCGGACAGGTTCAGCGCTTGACCTTCCTTGAGACGCACATAGGCCTTGCGCACATGATCGCGGCGGCCAATGGTGCGCCCAAAGCGCTTGGTCTTGCCTTTGACGTTGACGACGGAGACGCCCTCGACCTCAACCTTGAACAGCAGCTCAACGGCTGCCTTGATCTCGGCCTTGGTGGCATCACGCAGGACCTTGAAGGTCACAGCGTTGGAGCTTTCGGCCGCGAATGTGGCCTTCTCCGAAACGATGGGAGCAACCAGCACCTGATACAGGCGGCCTTCGCTGAACTGGCGCTCTTTGGGGGTCGGATTGATGCGGCTCATGCGAACATCTCCTTGAGCTTGTCAACCGCACCCTTGGTCACCAGCACCTTCTTGAAATGCACCAGCGAGAGAGGATCGACGTAACGGGGCTCGATGACATACACGTTGGCCAGGTTGCGCGATGCCAGATAGAGGTTCTCATCAACCTCATCGGCGATCAGCAGCGCAGAATCGACCTTCATGTTTTTGAGTTTGGAAGCGAACGCCTTGGTCTTGGGGCTGTCGAGCTTGATGTCCTCGACAACGGACAGGCGACCATCGGCCACCAGCTTCGAGAAGATCGAAGCGATGCCAGCACGGTATTGCTTCTTGTTGACCTTGTGCGAGAAGTTCTCTTCGGGCAGGTTGGGGAACACGCGACCGCCCCCACGCCACAGCGGCGAGGACGTCATGCCGGCGCGCGCATTGCCGGTACCCTTCTGGCGGAACGGTTTCTTGGTCGAGTGACGAACCTGCTGACGGTCCTTCTGCGCACGCGTACCCTGACGGGCATTGGCCTGATAGGCCACGACAATCTGGTGGATCAGCGCTTCGTTGTAGTCACGGCCGAACAGCGCCTCGGGCACATCGCAGGTCGAGGCCTGGCCTTGATCGTTGAGGAGCTCTACTTGCATCACTTCGCTCCCTTCACAGCAGGACGAACCGTCACAAAACCACCTTTGGCACCGGGAATGGCACCTTTGATGAGCAGCAGCTGGCGCGCTTCGTCGACACGCACGATGTCCAGGTTCTGCGTGGTCACCGTTTCATCGCCCATATGGCCAGTCATGCGCTTGCCGGGGAAGATGCGACCAGGGTCCTGAGCCATACCGATCGAGCCGGGCACGTTGTGCGAGCGGCTGTTACCGTGCGAGGCGCGCTGCGAGCCGAAGTTGTGGCGCTTGATGGTGCCGGCATAGCCTTTACCGATGGAGGTGCCCTGCACATCCACCTTTTGACCTGCAGCAAACAGGTTTGCGACCGGCACATTAGCGCCAGCGGCGTATTGGCCAGCGGTTTCTTCGGTGACACGGAATTCGCGCACGATCTCACCCGCCTCAACCCCTGCCTTGGCCAGATGGCCAGCCTCAGGCTTGGTAACACGCGACGCTTTGCGCGACCCGAAAGTCAGCTGCAGAGCGGTGTACCCGTCGTTCTCTTGGGTCTTGACCTGGGTCACGCGGTTGCCCGACACATCCACCACCGTCACAGGGATGGACTCCCCGTCATCGGTGAAAAGGCGCATCATGCCCACCTTGCGGCCCAGCAACCCCAGGGAGTTACTCAGACTCATTGTTTTGCTCCAGAACTCTCACCGCAGCCACTGCAATTGGCGGCATGCGTTTGCCAGCCATCACATCCAGTCATGACGCCAGCGTGAGAGAAGGTTGTTGAAAAAATCTCCGCCCCAGACAAACCACAAAAATGGCGCGCCAATAGGCGAAGCCAGCGATTATAGCCAGCCAAAAAACAAACAGCAAGCTCCCCCTGTGCCAGATGCTGAAGTCACACTCAAAACTGTCTGTCTGCCCTGCGCAGCAGGCTGCATTGCTGGCCATACTATGAAAAAAGCCTGTGCCGCAAAAACGACACAGGCTTTTAATGACGCAGAGCGCGCGTTACTGCAGCTTGATTTCCACGTCCACGCCAGCAGGCAGGTCCAGTTTCATCAGTGCATCGACGGTCTTGTCGGTCGGATCAACGATGTCCATCAAACGCTGGTGCGTGCGAATTTCCAGCTGGTCGCGACTGCTCTTGTTGACGTGCGGCGAACGCAGGATGTCGAAACGCTTGAAGCGCGTGGGCAAGGGCACTGGGCCCTTGACGATGGCGCCGGTGCGCTTGGCGGTATCAACGATTTCGGCTGCCGACTGGTCGATCAGCTTGTAATCGAAGGCCTTGAGGCGGATACGGATCTTTTGCTTGCTCACGGTGTGACTTCCTTCTCACCTGAGAGTTAGGCAATGATCTTGGCCACCACGCCGGCGCCGACGGTACGACCGCCTTCGCGGATCGCAAAACGCAGGCCCTCTTCCATGGCGATCGGGGCAATCAGCTTGACGGTGATGCTGACGTTGTCGCCAGGCATGACCATTTCCTTGCCTTCGGGCA
>NZ_NSJF01000006.1 GCF_002285285.1 Vandammella animalimorsus | reverse complement strand
ATTGAGCCCTTGAGCCCTTGAGCCATTGAGCCATTGAGCCATTGAGCCATTGAGCCATTGAGCCATTGAGCCATTGAGCCATTGAGCCATTGAGCCATTGAGCCATTGAGCCATTGAGCCATTGAGCCATTGAGCCATTGAGCCATTGAGCCATTGAGCCATTGAGCGGCTTGCGCTTGGCGGCCTGCCTCAAGCCCCAGGCAGCAACTGGTAATGCGCCTGCCATTGCTCGGCCAGGGTGCGCATGCGGCCCAGGCGGATGCGGGCGCGTTCGCAGTCGATCAGCACCAGCTGCTGGGCATGGGCCGGGCGCTGGGGCAGGCTCTGGCTGCGGCCGTCGCTGAGCAGCCAGAGGCTGTGGCCGGCAGGGCCGTTGCGGCCGGCGTGGCGGTGCAGCAGCTGGTCGGCCTGGGCCACGGCCAGGGCCAGCGGCGTGCCGCCTCCGCCGGGGATGGGGGCGATCCAGTCCTGGCTCCAGGCGGGTGGGCGCTGCGGCGGCAGGCGCAGCTGTACGCCCTGGCCGCCAAAGCACAGCAGGGCGATGTGCTGGCGCTGCTGGTAGGCCTGTTGCATCAGCGCCAGCAGCAGTCCCTTGGCCTGCGCCAGCGCGCCGCTGCGCAGCATGGAGGCCGAGCAGTCCAGCACGATGCAGTGCAGCTGAGGCGGCTGGGCCAGTGTGCTTTGACGGCGCAGGTGCTGGGGCTGCAGCTCGGCACTGCCGCGCGCGATGAGCGTGCGCACCCAATCCCAGGAGCTGGCTGCGGCGTTGCCGCTGGCAGTTTGGGTGGCCAGGCTGGGCGTTGGCGTGGGCGGCCTTGCGCCGGCAGGCCGGCGCGGCGCAAGGCCTAGGCTTTTTTTGCCGCAGTGAGCGGCTGGCCAGGCGCGCCTGCGCGCTGGTGCAGGGGCAGGGCGTTCAGGTCCAGCGCTTGGCCAGGGCCCAGCGGCTGCAGGCCGACGGGCTCGGGCGGCAGCGCGCCCCAGTCGGCCTCGCTGGCGCGGCGCTGGGCGCTGCCGGTGTCGCTGCTTTCGTTGTCATGGGCATTGGGGCTGCCGGCATGATGGCTGTGCCCGCTGTGCGGCTGGTTTGGGCCTCGATGCGGTGCGTTGCTGCTGTGTGCGGGTGCGCCTTCTGGCGCGGCAGCCTGCGGTGTGCTTTGGGCCTGGGGGGCTGGCTGGGGCGTGGCGCTGTCTGCCTGGGCGGCTTGGTGGGTGCTGGCGGGGCGGCGGCGGTGCGCCAGCACCAGCTCGGCCACCTGATCGACGTGCTGCGTGCCGATGTGTGCTGCGCCTTCCCAGGCGGCCAGCGCGCGCGCGGCGCGCAGCAGCACCATGTCGGCGCGCAGGCTGTGCACCTGGGCGGCCAGGCAGTGCTCGGCGGCGGCGGCGTGCACGGCGTCGCTCCAGGGCAGGGCGTCGGCGCTGTGCAGGCGCTGGCGCGCGGCCTGCAGCTGCGCGGCCAGGGCCTGCTGGGCCGCTGCGTGCCGGGCGCGAAAGCCGATGGGGTCGGCGTCGAAGGCCAGCCGCGCCTTGACGATGCGCTGGCGCTGCGCGGCCTCGTGCAGGCCGCCCAGTCGCACGCACAGGCCCAGGCGATCGAGCAGCTGCGGGCGCAGCGCGCCTTCTTCGGGGTTCATGGTGCCGATGAGCACGAAGCGCGCGGCGTGGCTGTGGGAGATGCCGTCGCGCTCGACGCGGTGCACGCCGCTGGCGGCGGCGTCGAGCAGCACGTCCACCAGCGCATCGGGCAGCAGGTTGATTTCGTCCACGTAGAGCACGCCGCCGTGCGCGCGCGCCAGCAGGCCGGGGGCGAATTGAACGCTGTGGCCGGCCAGGGCGCGGCCAAGGTCCAGCGAGCCGGCCAGGTGCTCCAGGCTGGCGCCCAGCGGCAGGGTGACGAAGGGCGCGCCCGGCTCGAGCAGCTCGGCCAGGCCGCGCGCGGCGGTGCTCTTGGCCGTGCCGCTGGGGCCTTCGATGAGCACGCCGCCGATGGCCGGGTCGATGGCCGCCAGCAGCAGCGCCTGCTGCAGCAAGGGCTGGCCCTGCAGCGCGGCGAAGGGGTAGAGCGGCGGCAGCGCGGCGCTGGCCGCTGGTGGCGGGGCGGGGCTGTGGGGCATGTCAGTGCTCCAGCTGGTCTTCGAGTTCGAGCAGGTGCTGCTGCACCAGCTCCTGGTAGGGGCCGGGCTGGCGCCACAGGCCGCGTTGCATGGCTTCGAGCAGGCGCTCGAGCAGGTCGCGCAGTGCGGCGCTGTTGTGCTCGGCCAGGAATTGGCGCACGGCGGCATCGCCGGCGTAGGCATCGGTCAGCAGCGCCCAGTGGTGGTCGCTGACGGCATCGGTGGTGGCGGCAAAGCCGAACAAATAGTCCACGGTGGCGGCGATGTCGAAAGCGCCCTTGTAGCCGTGGCGCATGGCGCCGGCAATCCACTTGGGGTTGGTGGCGCGCGCGCGCACGACGCGGCCGATTTCTTCTTTGAGGCTGCGCACGCGCGCCTGCTGCGGCTGGCCCAGGTCGCCGTGGTAGAGCGCTGGCTGGCGGCCGCTGAGCAGGCGCGCGGCGCTGGCCATGCCGCCCTGGAATTCGGCGTAGTCGCTGGCGCTGAGCAGGTCGCTTTCGTGCTGGTCCTGGTTGTGCAGCACGATGTTCAGCTGCGCCAGACGGCGGCGCAGCGCGTCGTGCGCGGGCAGGCCGTCGGCATGTTGGCCGTAGGCGTAGGCGCTGGCCTGCAGATAGGCCTGGGCCAGTTGGGCCTGGTCCTGCCATTGGCCGCTGTGCAGCAGCTCGCCCAGGCCGCTGCCGTAGCGCCCGGCGGCGCTGCCGAAGACGCGCCAGCCGGCCTGGGCGCGGGCCTGCTGCGCGCCCAGGCCCTGGGCCTGCAGCGCGGCGCTTTCGCGCAGGATGCGGGCGCGGATGGGGTTTTGCGCCTCGTCCTCGCCGTCCAGCGCGGCCACGGCCTGCACGGCGGCATCGAACATTTGCACGACGTTGGCAAAGGCGTCGCGGAAGAAGCCGGAGATGCGCAGCGTCACGTCCACGCGCGGGCGGCCCAGGCCGACTTGCGGCACGACCTCGAAATCGACCACGCGCTGGCTGCCTTCGGCCCAGCGCGGGCGCACGCCGATCAGCGCAAAGGCCTGGGCGATGTCGTCGCCGCCGCTGCGCATGGTGGCTGTGCCCCAGACGGACAGGCCCAGCGCCTGCGGGTAGTCGCCGTGCTCTTGCAGGTAGCGCTCGATCAGGCGCTGCGCGGCCTGCTGGCCCAGCGCCCAGGCGGTGCGCGTGGGGATGGCGCGGGTGTCCAGGGTGTAGAAGTTGCGCCCGCTGGGCAGCACGTCGGGCCGCCCGCGCGAGGGCGCGCCGCTGGGCCCGGGCGGCACGAAGCGGCCTTGCAGGCCGTCGCACAGGCTTTGCAGTTCGCGCGGGCCGCAGGCGTCCAGCGCCGGGGCCAGCTGCGTGCGCAGGCGCGCCAGCACGGCCTGCGTCTGTGGCCAGTGCGGCAGGGCCTGGCGCAGCGCCTGCCAGTGCTGGGCGTCGTGGCTGGCATGGTGGCGGGCGTCGTCACTGGCATGGCTAGCGGCGTCGCAGCCTGTGGGCGCATCGCCCAGCGCCAGTTGCAGCACCTGCTGGGCAAGCAGGTGCAGGCGCTCGCGCGTGTCGCCGTGGTGGCGCCAAGGGGCGGCGCTCTGGGCCTGCAGCAGCGCTGGGCGCGGGCCGTGCCAGGCGGCGGTGCTGGGCCAATGCGCGGGCTCGGGCGGCAGGGGCGGTGCCTTGGCGCCGTGCGGTTGCAGTTGCAGGTCGGCGGCCAGGGCCTGGGGCAGGCTGGGCTGCTCGGGTGTGCCTTGGCGCAGCAGGGCCAGCAGCAGCTCGCTGCGCTGCGCGCCTTGCGGGCTGTGGCCGAAGGTGTGCAGGCCGTCGCGGATTTGGGTTTCCTTGAGCTCGCACAGGTAGGCGTCGATGCGTTCGAGCACGGCATCGTCCTGGCCAGCGGCCAGGGCCTGGCCCAGGTCCAGCTCCTCGGCCAGTTGCTGCTGGCGCACGGCCTGCAGGATCTGTTGGCGCAGCGCCTTGGCGCGGCGCGCATCGACCAGCAGGGCGTCGTAGTACTCGTCGATGAGTTGCTCCAGCGCCTGCATTGGGCCGTGGCTGCCGGCCTGCGTCAGCGGCGGCGTGAGGTGGCCGATGAGCACGGCCTGGCTGCGACGCTTGGCCTGCGCGCCTTCGCCGGGGTTGTTGACGATGAAGGGGTACAGGTGCGGCAGCGGCCCGAGGATGGCGTCGGGCCAACAGTGCGCGCCCAGCGCCAGGCTTTTGCCGGGCAGCCATTCGAGGTTGCCGTGCGTGCCCACGTGCACCACGGCGTCGATGGCGAATACGTCGCGCAGCCAGAAGTAGAACGCCAGGTAGTGGTGCGGCGGCACGAGCTCGGCGTCGTGGTAGCCGGCCCAGTCCTGCGTGGCCGCGCCGGGCTGCGCCGGAAGGTGCGCGCGCGCGGGCTGGATGCCGATGAAGACGCGGCCCAGGCGCAGCCCGGCGATCATGAAGCGGCCCTGGCGCAGCATGGGGTCGGCCTCGGGTGGGCCCCAGCGCGCGTCGATGGCGGCGGCCATGCCCGCTGGCAGGCGCGCCAGGCGCTGGCGGTAATCGGCCAGGGCGTAGCTTTGCAGCGCCGGGCGCTGCGGCCATTGCGCCGGGTCGTTGGCAATGCCTTGCAGCAGCAGCTGCATGAGCTGCGCGCCGTCGCGCGGCAATTGCTCGCTCGCGCCCAGCGCATGGCCCTGGGCGCGCAGCGCGTCGAGGATGGCCAGCACGGAGGCGGATGTGTCCAGCCCGATGCCGCTGCCGATGCGGCCTTCGCTGCCGGGGTAGTTGGCCAGCACCAGGGCGATGTTTTTCTCGGCCGCAGGCAGCTGGCGCAGGCGGCACCAGCGCGCGGCCAGCTCGGCGGTGAAGGCGATGCGCTCGGGCTCGGGCTGGTAGCCGACCACGTCGGTCTGCGTCAGCGCGCAGCGGCGCAGCAGGCCCTTGAAGCTGATGGGCCGGCCGATGATGCGCCCGTCCAGCTCGGGCAGCACGATTTGCATGGCGATGTCGCGCGGGCGCAGGCCCTGGCCGTCGCCTTGCCAGTCCTCGCGGTTGCTGCCGCTGATGAGCACCTGCAGCACAGGCGCGTCGCCAGCCAGCGGGGTAAAGGCGTCTGCCTCGCCGGCGGGCTGGGCTGCGCCGGCCTGGCCGGGGTTGAGCGCGGCAAAGGCGGTGGTGTTGAGCACCAGCTGCACCTGGTGCTGCTGGCACAGGCTGCGCAGGGCCTGCAGGCACAGCGGATCCTTGAGCGAGTCCAGCGCCAGCGCCAGCGGGTTCAGGCCCTGCTCCAGCAGCGCCAACGCCAGGGCGTCGAAGGGCCGGGTGTTGCCCGCCAGCAGGTGGGCGCGGTAGAACAGCAGCGCCACCACGGGCGCGCCGCTCCGCCAGTGGCGCTGCCAGTCGTCGATGCCGGCTACGGCGTGGGCCGGGCCCAGCTCGGCGGGCAGGTGGATGGCCAGCTGCGGCAGCGGCCGTGGGGGCGGCGCGGCCTGGCCGTGGCCCAGGCCAGCGTGCGCAGCGGCGCGCAGAAAGCCTGCGGCATTGGCCGCGCCGCCAAAGCGCAGGTATTGCCACAGTTGCTGGCAGGTGGCCGCCGGCAGGGTGCTGCGCGCCAGCAGGGCCGGGTCTTGCTGCAGATCGCCGGAGAACATGGCCAGCGCCAGGCCGCGCTGGCGCGCCAGCGCGCTGATTTGCCCAATGCCGTAGGGCCAGGTGGATTCGGAGCCGAGGTGATCGACGACGATCAGGCGCGCATGCTGCAGCACTTCATCCAGGTACAGATCCAGCGAGGCGTTCTGGCGCAGGTGCAGCAGGTTGGCCAGGCGCAATGAGGGAAATTGGGCTTCCTGCGCGGCCAGCTGGGCGTAGGCATCGGCCAGCAGCGCCAGCGTGGTGTCGGCGCTGCTGAGCACGACCATGTCCGCCGGGCTTTGTTCCAGGCGGGTGACGATGCCCTCGTCTTCGACGAAGCCGCCGGGGCGGGCGCTGAGCAGGTGCATGGGCGCGCCGTGCCTCTCAGGCCGCGCTGCCGGCTGGGGCGGCGTTGGCGCTGGCGCTGTGCTGCGCTGCGCGCGCCTGGCGCAGCGTGTGCGCGCTTTGGCGCAGCAGGGCCTCGGTGGTGGGCCAGTCGATGCAGCCATCGGTGATGGACTGGCCATAGGTCAGCTTTGCCGGGTCATCGCCCAGCGGCTGGCTGCCGCCTTGCAGGTGGCTTTCGAGCATCAGGCCGATGATGGATTGGTTGCCGTGGGCGATTTGCTCGATGACGTTCTGGAACACCAGCGGCTGGCGTTGCGGGTCTTTGCTGGAGTTGGCGTGTGAGCAATCGACCACCAGGCTGGGGGTGAGGCCGCGCGTGCGCAGCGCCTGTTCGCACAGCGCGATGCTGACGCTGTCGTAATTGGGGCCGCGGTGGCCGCCGCGCAGCACCACATGGCCGTAGGGGTTGCCGGTGCTGCGCGTGATGGCCGTCATGCCGCTGGCGTCGATGCCCAGGAAGCTGTGCGGGCGCGAGGCGCTTTCGATGGCGTTGATGGCTACCTCCAGCGAGCCGTCGGTGCCGTTCTTGAAACCCACGGCGGTGGACAGGCCCGAGGACATTTCACGGTGCGTCTGGCTCTCGGTGGTGCGCGCGCCGATGGCCGTCCAGCTCACCAGATCGCCGATGTACTGCGGCGAGATCGGATCCAGCGCCTCGGTGCCCACCGGCAGGCCCAGCGCGTTGATGTCCAGCAGCAGCTGGCGCGCGATGTGCAGGCCTTTTTCGATGTCGAAGGAGCCGTTGAGGTCCGGGTCGTTGATCAGGCCCTTCCAGCCCACGCTGGTGCGCGGCTTTTCAAAGTACACGCGCATGACGATGCAGAACACGTCCTGCAGCTCATCGGCCAGGGCCTTCAGGCGCCGGGCGTAGTCCATCGCGGCGGCCGGGTCGTGGATGGAGCAGGGGCCCACGACCAGCAGCACGCGGGGATCGCGGCGCTCGAGAATGGCCTCGACGCTGTGGCGGCCCTGGGTCACGGTGGCGCGCGCGGCCTCGTTCAAGGGATGGGCGGCAAGCAGCTCCTTGGGACTGAGCAGGCGCGTTTGCGCGCCGATGTGGCGGTTGTTCAGGGGTGGGGTGGTGGCAGCGGTGGACATGGCTTGCTTGACGGGGTGGGTGCCACGGGCGGGCAAATCAAAAGGGGGGGGGCGGAGCAAAAAGGCGGGTCTGCGGGCCTGCCAGCCGGGCAGGGCATCAGCTTGGCGGCAGGCGGCGATCCGGGCGCACCAGCAGGAACAGGCCCAGCGCCGTGAGCGCGCCCAGGGTGTCGGCCAGGATGTCTTTTTGCGCGTCCCAGACATCGCCTTGCGAGCCGAGGAATTCGATGCCGGCATCGCCGCCTTCGATCACGGCGTACTGCCATTCGATGATTTCGTAGGCGGCGGCCACGCTCATGATGAAGAACAGCGCAAAGAAGCAGGCCAGCACAGGCCCGCACAGGCGGCGGCGCAGCAGCCATTCGGCCATGGGGTAGCTGTAGAAGCCGATGATGAAGTGCGCCAGGCGGTCGAAGTGGTTGCGCCCCTCGCCCAACAGCGGCGCCAGCAGGCGGTTGCCCCATTCAAAGGGCACGTTGGCAAAGGTGTAGTGCGCGCCCACCAGGTGCATGGCCATCCACAGGCTCATGAGGAAATAGGCCAGGTTGCTGAAGCGAAACCAGCGCTGGCTGATCACCAGCGCCGCCAGCACGGCCAGCACCGGCAAAGCTTCTGCGTACCAGACGGCGCGCGAGGCTGGCGCGATGGCCGACCAGCAGGCCAGCAGGCCCAGCGCCACGGCCAGCAGCGGTGCAAAGGCCTGGTCCAGCGCGCTGCGCGGCTGCGGCGCGGCCTGCATGGCGCTGGCAGGCGGGCGTGGTGTGGACGGATGTGGCGTGGGCATGGCCCTCACAGCCCCAGCAGGCCAAGCAGCTCGGCGCGCAGCTGCGCGGCATCGAGCTGCTGGCCAATGAACACCAGGCGCGTGCTGCGCGCCTGCCCGGCGGGCCAGGGGCGATCGAAGTGGGCGTCAAAGCGCTTGCCCACGCCTTGCACCAGCAGGCGCATGGGCTTGCCGGGCACGGCCACGAAGCCCTTGATGCGCAGGATGGCGTGGCGCTGCACCAGCTCGGCCAGCGCGGCCAGCAAGGGCTCGCGCTCCAGCTCGGGCAGCTCCAATTGCAGGGCATCGAACTCGTCGTGGTCGTGGTCCTCGTCGTGGTCGTGGTGGCTGGGGCGCGCGTCGATGTGCGCCTCGGCGGCCTTGCCCAGGCCCAGCAGCACCTGCAGCGGCAGCTGGCCTTGGCGGGCGTGCACGATCTTCACCTCGGCGGGCACTTCGGCGCGCACCAGCGCCTCGACGGCGGCCACCTCGGCTGCGGCGCTCAGGTCGGTCTTGTTGAGCACCACCAGATCGGCCGCGCCGAGCTGGTCTTCGAACAGCTCATGCAGAGGCGATTCGTGGTCCAGATTCGGATCGGCCTGGCGCTGGGCATCGACGGCGCCAGGGTTGGCGGCGAACTGACCGGCCGCTGCAGCCGGGGTGTCCACCACGGTGACCACGGCATCGACGGTGAAGGCATTGGCGATTTCCGGCCACTGGAAGGCCTGCACCAAGGGCTTGGGCAGCGCCAGGCCACTGGTTTCAATCAGCACGGCGTCGATGTCCTGACGGCGCGCGGCCAGCTGCTGCATCACCGGGAAGAACTCCTCCTGCACCGTGCAGCACATGCAGCCATTGGCCAGTTCGTAGAGCTGGCCTTCGCGCTCGTTGCCAGCCTCGTCACAGCCGATGCCGCAGCCCTTGAGGATGTCGCCATCGATGCCCAGCTCGCCAAACTCGTTGACGATCACGGCAATGCGCTGGCCGTTGGCGTTGTCCAGAATGTGGCGCAGCAGCGTGGTCTTGCCGCTGCCGAGAAAGCCAGTGACGATGGTGGCGGGAATTTTGGCGGTGTGCATGCGTGTGAAAGACTTCAATGTTCAAGAGCAGTGGTGGCGTGCGGACCCTATGCGGGCCCAAAAGGCAACAGGCCCGGACATTGGCTGCGCGCCTGCCTGGGCAGGGGCATGGCACTGGCGCATGCTGGCCAGGACGATGAAAAGGGGCTTGGGAAGCTGCGCCGCACGGCCCACTGCACTGCTTGGGGTGGGCCTGGGCGGCGTCGATTATAGAGAGCGCAGTGGGCCCCATGCGTCTGCCGGCCGCCAGTGGCGATGGCCGACGATCGCCGGCGGCTGGGCACTGGCCGGCGCGTTGTCGATCAGGGTTGCAGGGTGTGCGTGTACCGCTCGACAGCACGATATGGGTGCAACAAAGAATTGCTTGGGGATGGGCTGCAAGGCGCGAAACGCTGGCGGGCCGGGCGGCACGGTGGGGGCTTGCAATGCCGCAGATCGCTCAAATCCGTGATTGCCTGCCGTGCATTTGAGCAAAGGCTTGCAGCAGCCATCAGACAAGGGCTTGCAAGCCCTTGTCCGCAATGATGTTCAGCAACTTGAGTGCCGGGCCGCTGGGCTGAGTTTGGCCTTGCTCCCACTTGCGCACGGTGGATGCGGAGGTGTGCAGGTGAAGCGCAAAGACCGGCTGGCTGAACTTCAGGTCTTCGCGCAGGCGCTTGATGTCAGCCGCGCTGAACTCTCGCACGGGCGGCGGGCAGATGGCGTCGAACTCGCGCATCGTCACCTTGCTGATCGAACCGGCCTCGACAAGTGCCGCCAGATCGGCGCGCAGGGATTCAATGATCTTGCTCACAGTGCACCTCCAATAAAACACCGGACTTCAACGCCTTGGACAGGCCCTGGCCGGACAGCTCCAGAAACACCTTGCCAGCAAATTGCAGCGCCTTCTTCTCATCGTGCGTGATGTTTGTTTTGTCGCTCTTGGAAAACCCCAGCAGGAACACATAGCGCTGCCCCAGCTTGGCCGACAACAGCGTGCGGTAGCCGCCGCTCTTGCCACTACCAGGGCGGGCCAGCCGTTTTTTGTAGAGCAAGCCGCCCAAGTCTGCGTCGATCAGGCCGTCCTCCATTTCCTTGACTGCCTTGCACAGGGCAGCGTCGGACAATTTTTCCCCTGCCTGCCATCGCGCAAAGTCTTTTCGCTTGAGGATGTCCATGGTGATGAGGGCCTGTCATCAAAATTCTCGCGCAGCGCTCATCCTGCCTGAGACGAGCGCTATTGGCCGTGATTTGGGCGATAGAACCCGAAGAAAGGTCTGCATGAATCGCTGCGCCGTGTGCATCTGCGAATCCGGGCGGTTTGCATCTTGCGATCCCGTGCCGACGGCCTGCGGCGCGCGCTGGGTGCGTTGGATTCGTGTGGGCAAGTTCGAAAATATACCCAAAACGGGTATACCCATCAAGGCATTGGTCAAAGGACATAAAGCGCTGGGCCTGCGATGGGCTCGCATCGGCGATTGACAACTCTGCTGCATGGGCTTGTGGCGCTCAGCCTGCGAAATGAATGGCTCACGAGTGCAATTCATGGCCAAACAAAAAACCCCTGTTGCCAAGGCAACAGGGGTTTGCTGTTTGGGGTGGCTGATGGGACTCGAACCCACGACAACCAGGATCACAACCTGGGACTCTACCAACTGAGCTACAGCCACCAAATGAAAGACGAGATTATAGGGGAATTTTTTCTCAGTTTGGCCTTGGCACGCGAATTTGCACGTCGTAGGCTTGTTTGAGCACTTCGTAGTAGGCCTCGACCTCGGCGTTGCTCAGGCTTTGGGCCACTTGCAGGCGCATGCCTTCGAGCATGGTGTCGCGTGCGTCGGCAGGTTGGCTTTCGTCGAGCAGGGGGGCGATTTCCTTGATGCGGGCCAGCAGGTAGCCGCCGTCTGCCTGCTCAAAGCCTTTCAGGCTGGGCAGTTCAGCCTGGGGCACGGCCAGGATTTGTTCGACATCGGCCGGGCTCAAGCCTTGCAGGTGCTGGCGCGAGACGGTCACGTCTTGTGCAGTGTCGATACTGTTGGCATCGGCTTGCCAGCGCGCCAGCGCGGCCTCGCCGGCCTGGCGTGCGAGCTTGGCCGACTCGCGCTCGACATACAAGCGTTGTACCTGATCGCGCACCTGCTCGAAGGGCTGGACTTGCGCCTCATGCACTTTGGTCACGCGGGCCGTGACCATCTTGTTGTTGCCGATGTCGATGACTTCGATGTTCTCGCGCGCTTGCTTGGCCTGCTGGGCAAACAGGGCATTGAGCACAGTGGGCGCCTGCAGGGCGGCAGGGTTTTTCTCATCCGGGCTCTGAGCGATGTTCTGTGCGGTTTCGATGCGCAGGCCCAGCTCATCGACGATGGGCTGCAGGCTGTCGGGCTGCTCGTGGGCCAGATTGCGCAGCTGATCGGTGCGCTCAATGTAGCGATTGCGCGCCAGATTGTTCTTCACGTCCTTTTCCAGGCGCTCGCGCACTTCTTCGAAGCTGGGGATGATGGCGGGCTTGACATCAGTGAGTTGAATGATGTGAAAGCCATATTCCGTGGCGATCACGTCGCTGATGGCGTCCTTGTCCAGGCCGAAGACTGCGGCATCGAAATCGGCCACCATGGCGCCGCGCGCAAAAAAGCCCAGGTCACCGCCCTTGTCCTTGGAGCCAGGGTCGTCGGACTGCTCCTTGGCGATGGCCTCGAAGCGGCTGGGATCCTGGCGCAGCTGCGCCAGGGCCGCATCGGCCTTGGCGCGCGCCTGTTCGCGCTGCTCGCTGGACATGCTGCTGTCGGTGGCAAAGAGAATGTGGCGGGCGCGGCGCTGCTCTTGCGACTGGGCGTAGGCAGGCTTGTTGTTTTCGTAATAGCTGCGCAGTTCTTCCTCGGCCACGTCGATGCCTGCCATGAGGCTCTCCAAATCCAGCACGACGTACTCCACGTCCAGCAGCTCCGGGCGCTGGAATTGCGCCGAATGGCTGTCGTAGTAAGCCTTCAGGGCCGCATCATCGACGGGCACCTGGGCGCTGAAGTCGCCAGGGCTGAAGCGCTTGATGCCGACCACGCGGCGCTGGAACACGGCGTCAACGGCGGGCTGGGCCTGGCGCGGGGTCAGGGTGGCGGAGTTTTGCACCACGCCCAGCACCTGCTGCAGGGCCAATTGCTGGCGCACGCTGGCCTCGTACATTTCCGGCGTCATGCCGTGGCGGCGCAGCAGGTCGCGGTAGGCGTTGGTGTCCAGGCGGCCGTCGCTGCCGCGCAGCTGCATGATTTCGGGCTGGTTTTGCAGCTCGCGCGCCAGTTGCGCATCGCTGATCGTGTAGTGGCGGTCGGCGGCGGCGGTGGCGAAGACTTCATCGCGCACCAGGTTTTCCAGCACCAGGTAGCGCTGCATGGGGGAGTCGAGCATCTCGGCAGGCAGACCAGGGTTCTCGACGCGCATCCGATCGGCGTATTGCCGGTGGGCGAAGTCCCAATCGCTTTGGGTGATGTCCTTGCCAGCAACGCGCGCTACAACGGGGCTTCTGTTACCCAGCATGGAGGCATCGATGCCCACCAGAACGAATGCGAAAAACACCAGTGGGAAAAACACGATCATGACCACTTTGAGGTGCTTGCGAATGAATTCAAACATGCTTGTCCAATGAGGTGTCTGTCTAAATAGACTTGGCTGAGAGGTACCAAGAGTTGCAAGGCTGCGCGAAAGAATATAGGCAGCCCCTGCGGGCCAAGGGCTGGCAAGGTAAACCGCGCATTCTATAGGAGCAAGACACAGCCAGCCTCAGTGCGTCTGGCAGGTCAGCTTGCAGGCTGAAACCGCGCCAGGGCAGCGGCGTGAAGCGCCTGCGCGTGGCGCAGCAGCGGCCGCTTGTCCGCATGCGCCCGCCGCTGGTCCGGGGTGAGGGGGCTTGGGCGCAGGGGATGCCTAGCATGTTCGGCACCATGACACATGCTGCACTTTTCCCTCCTGCAGCCCATTCGGCCCGTTGGGCGAATGCCCGCCGCCGGTTGGGGCAGCCCGGCTTCACCATGGTGGAGCTGATGGTCGTGATGCTGCTGTTGGCCATTTTGGCAGCGCTGGCCGTGCCCAGTTTCAAGCCTCTCATTGAGAACTGGCGCGTCAGACAGGTGGTGGACAGCATGCTGTCCACCATTTATCTGGCGCGATCTGAAGCGTACAAGCATGGTGGTCGGATCGTTGTGCAGAAGTTGCCCAATCGGGATGGCTGCAATCTGGCCTCAGGCAATGCGCAGTGGGGGTGTGGCTGGCAGATGTTTCTTGATGGCAATGAAAACAGAGTCAGGGACGATGGTGAGCAAATCCTGCGCACGGTCACCACGCCAGGCGCAACCCAGGTGCTGGTTTCAGGCAGTGTCAACGGCGCTTTGAGCTTCGATCGCTGGGGGCAAGTGGGTGGGCTGGGGGCCTTGGGGGTTTCAGTGTTTCCTGGCTCGGCCACAGCCAGCTCGGCGGCGACTCGCCGTATTTGTGTCAGCGCCGGTGGGCGCATCAGAACCGTCCAGGGCAACACTTGCTGAAGAACAACCTGCAAGAAACCATAAGCCGCAGGCAATAGGGGCCGATCGCTTGCACTGCCGGCGTTCTTGCCCAAGCGCAGAGGCCTGCTCTCCTGATGCAGAATGGCGCGTTGCCCACTCGAACCTGCCAAGCTGCCGTGCGCTTTGACCTGATCACTTTATTTCCGGAGCTGATAGCCCCTTATCTTGAGCATGGCGTGAACCGGCGCGCCACGCAGCAAGCGGGGGTGCAGGTGCAGTTTTGGAATCCGCGTGACTTTTCCGACGGCGGCTATCGGCGCATCGACGATCGGCCCTTTGGGGGCGGGCCTGGCATGGTCATGCTGGCCGAGCCGCTGGCGCGCTGTATGGATGCCATCCGCCAGGCGCGCGGCGAGCCGCAGGGGCCGTCACAGGGGCTGGGGGCTGTGGATTCGGTCGCATTGGCCCAGCGCGCGCCATTGGTTTTCTTCACCCCCGCAGGGCGGCCATTGCGCCATGCTGTGGTGGCCGAGTTTGCCGCCAGTGTCCATGGTGCGGTGCTGTTGTGCGGGCGTTATGAAGGGGTTGATCAGCGTTTTGTCGATGCCTATGTCGATGCCCAGCTCAGTCTGGGAGACTTTGTGCTCTCTGGCGGAGAAGTGGCCGCAGCGGCATTTCTGGACGCTGTGCTGCGCTTGCAGCCAGATGTGCTCAATGATGCCCAAAGCCATGTGCAGGACAGCTTCCACCCTGAGCTCGATGGCCTGCTGGACTGCCCACACTACACGCGGCCAGTAACTTGGCGCGACCAGACCGTGCCGGAGGTGCTGCTCAGTGGCGATCACGCGCGCATCGCCCGCTGGCGGCGCCAGCAAAGCCTGCTGCTCAGCGCCCGCTTGCGCCCGGATCTGTTGGCCAAGGCCCGCCTTGAAGGCCGGTTGAGCCAAGGCGACGAGCAGTGCTTGCAGGCTGGCGATGAGTGAGGGGCTGCGCGTGCAAGAGCGGCCTGAATTCCAGATGCTATAATCGCCCGCTTTTGATCCTCTACTTGGCTCATTCACACTGCCAGTTGGGTTCGTTTGCGGTAAGCGCAACGGTGCCCAGCGGCCCAATCAATCAACCTCAAGCCAGGCACGATCGAGTAGGACTGACATGAACCTGATCCAAACGCTGGAAGCCGAAGAAATTGCGCGGCTGAACAAGCAAATCCCTGATTTTTCCCCTGGTGACACCGTGGTTGTCAGCGTCAATGTGGTGGAAGGCAACCGCAAGCGCGTCCAGGCTTACGAAGGGGTCGTCATTGCCAAGCGCAATCGCGGCCTGAACAGCAGCTTCACTGTGCGCAAAATCTCCAGTGGCGAGGGCGTTGAGCGTACTTTCCAAACGTACAGCCCATTGATCGCCAGCATCCAGGTTAAGCGTCGCGGCGATGTGCGCCGCGCCAAGCTGTACTATCTGCGCGAGCGTAGCGGTAAGTCTGCACGCATCAAGGAAAAGCTGCCTTCGCGCGTCAAGGCCAACGAAGCGGCATAACTGCCTCGGGTGTGTTGTGAAACAGCAGCTTTTTAGCTGCTGTTTTCACTTGTAGGCTCCTCGTTGTGATGGGCCTGTGAGGCACCCCATTTGCTGCATGCCTGTGCACACATTTTCGAAGCGAATTGCCGCCAGCCCCTGTCGCGAGGGGCTGGCGGCAGTTCTACATGATGGCCTATCCAAGGGGCATGCTCGTACGCTGTGTTTGCATGGGGCCATGCCAAGGGCAACGCACGCATGAGCACTAAGAAGACTCCCGCGCCTGCCGCTGCGGCTCATACAGCATCGCAGACCGCTTCAGCCGCTTCTGAGCGCATTCAGTTGCCCAAGGGTTTCAGACCGCAGGACGTGCCAGTTCTGGCCGTGGATCACGCACTGCCCAAGGTGCCCGATGCCGCGCAGACGATCGCCGCCATGCGCGAGCGTTTCGAACGGCAGCCAGTTTGGGTGCCCGAGTGGGTTCGGGAGTCGCCGCTGCTGGGCGCACTTGAACGCGCACCGATTCAAGCTGCGGTGCTGATCCCCATCGTGGCGCGATCCGAGCCCACAGTGTTGTTGACGCGGCGCTCGGCACAGCTCAAGACCCATTCAGGGCAAATCGCATTTCCGGGCGGGCGCATAGACCCCCAGGATGCGGACGCCGTGGCTGCAGCCCTGCGCGAGGCCCAGGAGGAAGTGGCCTTGTCAGCGCAGTGGGTCGAGGTGATCGGTCAACTGCCCGCTTACGTTACAGGCACGGGATTTCATGTGGTGCCGGTCGTTGGCGTCATTGCGCCCGATTTGCCGCTGCGGGCCAATCCCCATGAAGTCGATGAGATTTTTGAAGTGCCTTTGCGCTTCGTGCTCGACCCGGCCAACCATCGCCACCATGCCTACACGCTGGGCCAAGTGCAGCGCAAATGGCTGTCCATGCCGTATATGGCGCAGGGGCGCGAGTATTTCATCTGGGGCGTGACGGCCAGCATCTTGCGCAACTTTTACCGCTTCATGCAAGCGCCCTGGCACTGAGAGCCTGTTCAAAATCTTTGCACGGCGGTCAAGAGAGCGGATTTGGGCGCTCTGCTGCGTTGCAAAGCCTCGCCATAGCCCCAGCTATGGCTGCGTTTTGCGCCTTGTAGCCCACCCCAAACCGCTTCTTGCCCACTCGCGCCGAGATTTTGAACAGGCTCTGAGTGCCCACGCGGCGCATTCGGTGCAAAGCAGCAGAGGCTGCCGATATACTGCCGCGCCCATTCCAATCTTGAATTTGCATGAACCTGCTTGCTTTCGACACCAGTACCGACATGCTGTCCATCGCCGTGCAGGCAGGCGATCAAATCTGGCAAGTGCAGCAGGCAGGAGGTGCACAGTCGTCCAAAACGCTGCTGCCCCAAGTGCTGGAGCTGTTGCAACAGGCAGGGCTGGAATTGGCGCATCTCAATGCCATTGTGTATGGCTGCGGGCCAGGCGCCTTCACTGGCTTGCGCACCAGCTGTGCCGCTGCACAGGGTTTGGCCTGGGGCAGTGGCGTGCCGACCTTGCCGGTGGACTCTCTGCAGGCGATTGCCGAACTGGCCCGGGCTGAGCATGGCGCCGAGCGTGTCATGGCTGTGCTTGACGCGCGCATGCAGGAAGTCTATGTCGCCCCCTACCGCTGGCATTGGACTGGGCAGCCAGGCCAGGAGGCCGGCACTGGTCATTGGCAGCGTGAGGCTGAGATCCTGGCTTTGCCGCCACACGCGCTGCAACTGCCGCCAGGCTATGTGCTGGCAGGCAATGCCTTGACAGCATACCCCGAAGCATTTGCGCACCATACGGCGCCGCATTACCACGCCCGTCCCACAGCACAGGCCATGCTGCGCTTGGCCCCTATGCTGATAGCCCGCAATGGCCTGCAAACGGCCATGGATGTTGCGCCGCTATACATCCGAGACAAGGTGGCACAGACGACTCAGGAGCGTTTGCAGACACGCTTGCGCGGGCAATCCTGATGGGGATGGAAAGCCTTGGTTTGCACCTCAATCGTGACAAAGGCATGAGTATCGGGCTTGTTATCGAGAGCTTGGCCGCAATAAGTACTAAATATTGACATTTCGAATGAGTTGATCTGAATATGTTTTGTTGATTTTTTGATTCTTTTGAATTTTTAATGCGAGGGGATTTTCAAAAATTTGTTTCATTCAAATTTTTAACTATTAATTGACATTAATTATTGTATTTTGCATCGTCCATTACAATTGGTCGCACTAAAATCCGAATCAGGTCATCAAATAAAAGGACGCGCCAACGCTGCACTGGCCGTCCAATCGGCTGAGGAGGACTTGTTCATGACAAACGAAGCAAGGCATGACGGGGATGCTGTGCGTCTGATGGGGCTGAAGCGGATGGTGCCTATGTTGGCTGCGGCAGCCGCACTGGCGGGCTGTTTGGGGGAGGAGATTCCAAAGTGCGATGCGCCCTCGGCGCTGCAACGGGTAGAAGGGATGCTCAATGAGACCTTTGCACAGAATGCTTTTGGCAAAGAGTTGCAAGCTGGCGTTCGCTATGAGCTGCGCCAAGTCCGACAAATAGAACACCACTCCAGCGGACGCTATACCTGCCAGGCGATGGTGACCATGCGTGGGAAAGAGTCGCAAAAGGCCTATGAAGCCGACATTTTCTATACGATCTTGGCGCGTGGCAGCGGCTTTGAAGTCAGTGTGAATGGCCTGGATGCCGTAGTATTGGGCGCTGCCCGTGCCAAGGGGCAAGGCATACTTTGAATCGGCGTCATCAGAGACTTTGAACAGACCTTCGCCAAGGCACGAGGGTCTTGCCTCCCAAAGCCTGCAAACCAAGGTTTGCAGGCTTTTTGCTGTGGGCGTCTGGGCCTCCTCTGGGAGGAGGGTCTGTGCGACTGTGGTACAGCCCCATCATGTACAGGACCGGAGCTGGTCAGCGGATGCGCACGATTTGCTTGCGCTTTGCGCGTCGTTTGGATTGAAGGCTGCTCATGGAGGTGTTGAGATTGAACATTGCGGCGGCGTTTTCTGGCCAAGACTGCGCAGCTGCTGCGTTGAAAATGCGCGCAAGGCTGTACACCTTGCAAGCACTTTCGCCTTTGCATCTACGGCTTTTGCCTCGAAAACCGCTGCGCAAGCCCAATCTCCAGCAACCCCATGTCCGGCGCAGCACAGCCAGGGCGCGCGGCATCGTGCACACTTCAGTGGCGCGGCGTTGTCCCATCATTGGGTAGCGCAGGCATACATACACGACTTTTTTGCATTGCACCATGTCTGTAGCTTCTTCCCATCCCCATACCTCGACTGAGCAGCCAGCGGCAGCAGGGCCACTGGCAAGCGTACGCATCCTCAGCCTGGCGCTGAACCTGCCTGGCCCGGCGGCATTGATGCGCTTGGCTGGCATGGGGGCGCATTGCACCAAGCTGGAAGCCCCAGCTCCAGCCGGGGCCAGCACCAGCGACCCCATGGGGCAATACGATCCTGCAGCCTACGCACAGATGCACACCGGTGTGCAGCGCGTTCAAGCCGATCTGAAGACGCCCGCTGGCCAGGCGCAGCTGCAGGCCTTGCTGGAACGCAGCGATGTGCTGCTGACTTCTTTTCGGCCTGCGGCAATGAAAAAGCTGGGCGTGGATTGGGCCAGTCTGCAGGCGCGCTACCCTGGGCTGTCGCTGGTGCAAATCTTCGGCGCGGCAGGAGAACGCGCCAATGAGGCCGGCCACGACCTGAGCTACCAGGCCGAGGCCGGGCTGGTGCCCGGCTTGCACATGCCGCCATCGCTGCTGGCCGACATGGCCGGTGCGCTGATGGCTTCCGAGGCGGTGCTTCAGGCATTGCTGGCGCGCCAGGCCGATGGCCGGGGGCGCTGCATCGAAGTGTCCTTGCTTGCTGCGGCCCATTGGCTGGCGCTGCCGAGGGTTTGGGGGATTTGCGCCCCGCAGGGCATGACAGGCGGCGCGCATGCGGGCTACCGCCTCTACCCTTGTGCCGATGGACGTGTGGCCATGGCAGCGCTGGAGCCGCATTTCGCCCAGCGCCTGTGGCAGCAGGTGTGCTCTGCGGCCGGGGACGCGCAAATGCCCAGCGCGCCGGGGGCTGAGGGCGACATGCTGGCCGCTGGCACGCACGAGGCGGTGGCCGCATTCTGCGCCGCGCGCCGCTGTGCCGAACTCGATGCAATGGCCCAGGCGCACGACATCCCCTTGTTGACCATGCCGGACTGAGGCCATGGGAAGCAGTTGCATGAAACACATCGGCATCCTGGCTACGACGGCAGAAGGCGCGGCGCTGACCTACCGGCAGATTTGCGCACTGAGCATGGCGCGCCTGGGCGGGCATCGCCATCCTGAAGTCTCCCTGCATGCGTTTTCGTTTTCGGAGTATGCGGGCAGCTGGGAGCAGCGCAAGCAGCGTTGGCCGCAGCTGGTATTGCGCTCGGCCGCCAAGCTCCAGGGCTGCGGCGCGGATTTCCTCATCTGCCCTGCGAACACGACCCACGAAGTCTATGCTGAGGTGGCGCCGCAGCTGCCCATCCCCTGGCTGCACATTGCCGAGCCTGTGAAGCGTGCGGCACAGCGGCAGGGGCTGCAGCGCCTGCTGTTGCTGGGCACGCAGGCGACCATGCAGGGGAGGGTGTACGAGCCGCGATTGGCAGGCAGCGGTATTGAGCTGCTCAAACCCGATGCGCAGGAAATCGACCAGGTGCACCGCTTCATCATGGAGGAGCTGGTGGCAGGCGTGGTCACACAGGCGGCGCGCAGCTACTTTCGTGCGCTGGCCGACAAGTACCACCGCGAGCAGGGCGCGCAGGCAGTGGTGCTGGGCTGTACTGAATTGCCGTTGGTGCTCGATGCAGAGGCTGGTGTGCCACTACTGGATTCCACTGCCTTGCTGGCCCAGGCGGCGGTGGAATATGCGCTGGAGTAGGGCTGAAGCGAAGAGGGTGCTTTAATTAGAGCGTGTTATGCACTTTTCACCCCCCGCGAGAGCGCCCCGGCGTGTGCAGTGCAAGGCGATGGCAACGCCGCAATGCGCACGCCGGGGCGCTCTCCCTTCGGGCTGACCCCAAAACCATGTACTCGCCGCGTTGGCCCGTTTGCCAAGGCAGCCAGCCTTGGCGGCGCGCGCCGCCTTGCGATTACACGGTTTTGGGGCCAGCGCGGGGGGCGAAAAGTGCATAACACGCTCTAAAAAGCTGGCCCCCACCAGGCCATGTGTGCAGAGGCCCTCTCTTTGGGCCTGTGCTCAGCCCATTTGCGTTTGCAGATAGTTGGGCAAGCCGATTTTCTCGATCAGCGCCAGCTGTTGCTCCAGCCAGTAGGCGTGATCCTCTTCGGTATCGCGCAGCTGCCTGAGCAACATGTCGCGGGAGACGTAATCGCCTTGCGCTTCGCACAGCTGCATGGCCGCGCGCAGGCGGTCACGCACTTCCAGCTCCGTGTCCAGGTCTTTTTGCAGCATTTCAGGCACTGTGTCGCCAGGGGTGAACTCCAGCGGGCGCATGTCGGGCTTGCCCTCCAACATGAAGATGCGGCGCATGATGTCGTCGGCGTGCTGGGTTTCCTCTTCCATTTCGTGATTCAGGCGCTCATAGAGCTTTTTCAGCCCCAGATCCTCGTAGCGGCGCGAGTGGTAGAAGTATTGATCGCGAGCGGCGAGTTCGCCGCGCAGCAGTTGCACCAAGGTGTCGATGACTTTGGGATTGCCTTGCATGGGATTTTTCCTTGAAAAAAATGTCAGGGCAGCCAAGGCTGCTGTGCCATGGCGCCTATGGCTTGTGCGGTACTCGAAAAGGCGCTTTGTGGGCCTTGCCCACTCACTTATTGCGTAGCTTGAATTGGAGCGCAGTATCGGCCTTCGTGCAGGGCCTGTGAAGACAAGCCCCCAGCCAGGCGGTATGCATACGGATAGGTATGCAAAAGCGCTTGAGATGCGTTCTTGTTCGACGGCGTTTACATGGCCGCAGGCTCTGGCATTTCGGTGCCTTGGTGCGGCCTTGGAGGCTGGCAATCTCCCTATAATTTTCCTTTTTTCAGGCGCAGTGGGCGCCATCGCCGCCGGGCTTTTTTGCAATGACTCGCAACGACCAAGATTTGACCTTGATCTCCCAGGACATGGAGGCCGTGGATGCAGTGATCGCTGCGCGGCTGACCACCAATGTTGCACTCATCGGCCAGGTGGCGCATTACATCATTTCTGCGGGTGGCAAACGCCTGCGCCCGGCCATGCTGCTGCTGGTGGCCAAAGCTCTGGGCTACCAAGGGCAATACCACCACGAAATGGCTGCGGTGATGGAGTTCATCCACACAGCGACCTTGCTGCACGATGACGTGGTCGATGAGTCGACGATGCGGCGCGGCCGTCCCACGGCCAATCAAAGCTTTGGCAACCCCGCCAGCGTGCTGGTGGGCGATTTTCTGCACTCGCGCGCCTTCGAGATGATGGTGGCCACGGGCAACATCCGCGTCATGCAGGTCGTGGCTGCGGCCACCAACATCATTGCCGAGGGCGAGGTGCAGCAGCTCATCAACATGCACGATGCCTCGCTGGACGAGGCCGGGTATTTGCAAGTGATCCGCTCCAAGACCGCCAAGCTGTTCGAGGCCAGCACCCAAGTTGGCGCCATTCTGGCCGGAGCCGATGCGGCGCTGGAGCAGGCCGCTGCGGTGTACGGGCAGGCGCTGGGCACCGCCTTTCAGATCATCGACGATGTGCTGGACTACGACGGCAGCGCCCAGGAAATGGGCAAGAACGTGGGCGACGACCTGCGCGAGGGCAAGGCCACGCTGCCGCTGATCGTGGCCATGCAGCGCGGCGATGCGCAGCAGGCGCGCACCGTGCGCGAGGCCATTGAGCAAGGCTCGGTCGATCAGCTCGAAGAAGTGATCGCCATCGTGCGCAGCACTGGGGCCTTGCAGGTGGCGCGTGAATGCGCTCAAGCCGAGGCGCAGCGCGCCCTGCAGGCCCTGGCCGCTTTCCCGGACAACGCTTGCACCACTGCCCTGAAGGCTCTGCCGGAGCGCCTGCAGACGCGCCGCAACTGAGAAACTGAATCGACCCTGCAGGAGCGCAGCATGCAGCTCTACAATTACTTCTACAGCTCGACCTCGTACCGAGTGCGCATTGCGCTGGCCCTCAAACAGCTGCCCTTTGATTACCTGCCCATCAACCTGCGCACGCTGCAGCAGCGCATGCCTGAGTATCTGGCGCGCAATCCGGCTGGGAGCGTGCCGTTGCTGATTGACGACGATGGCTTTGCGCTGACGCAGTCGCTGGCCATTCTCGATTACCTCGAGCAACGCCACCCGCAGCCGGCGCTGCTGCCGGCCGAGCCGCGCCAGCGGGCGCGCGTGCTGGAGCTGTGCCATGCCATTGCCTGCGACATCCACCCAGTGAACAACCAGCGCGTGCTGCGCTATTTGCAACAAGAGCTGGGGTTGGACGATGCGCGCAAAAACGCCTGGTACGCGCACTGGATTGCCCAGGGCCTGCAGGTGGTGGAGCATTTGTTGGCGCAGCTGCGTAGCCAGGGCCATGCAGGCCCTTATTGTCTGGGCGCGCAGCCCAGCTGGGCCGATTGCTGCCTGGTGCCGCAGGTATCCAATGCGCTGCGCATGCAGTGCGAGACGGAGGCTTACCCATTGACCATGGCGGTGTACCGGCACTGCCTGGCACAGCCGGCCTTCCAGCAGGCCGCACCCATGGCCCAGCCTGATGCGCCGGCGCAGCAGGGCTGAGGAGGCAGTCTGTTGCGCCTGCCAACAGAGCCGGGCAGGGCGCATCTCTATCTACAATCGCCGCTTCTTTTCTTGAGAGATCGGAGACGGGCATGCCATTCATCGGCCTTGGGCTGCATTTGCTGGTGGCGCTGTTTTTTGCCGTGCACGCGGTGCGCACGCGCCAGCAGAGCTACTGGCTGTTCATCCTGTTCTCATTCCCGCTGCTGGGCAGCGTGGCCTATTTCTTCAGCATCTACCTGCCCAGCAACCAGCGCATGCAGCGCCAAGGGCGCAAGCTGATGGCCGCTGCCGGGCAGGTGCTGGACCCGGGCCGGGAGCTGCGCGAGGCGCGCCAGGCCTGGGAGTACACGCCCACCGCGCAAAATCGCATGCGCCTGGCAGCGGCCCTGCTGGCTGCTGGCCAGGCCGAAGAAGCGGCCAACGAATATGCGCAATGCCTCAGCGGCCCCTTTGCCAACGATGCCGACATCCGCCTGGGCGCGGCGCAGGCCTTTGCGCTGACTGGGCAGCCAGGGCGCGCCCTGGAGCATCTGCAATTCCTGCAGCGCGAGCAGCCAGGCTTTCGCCCCGAGGAAGTGGGCATCCTGCAGGCGCAGACGCTGGCGGCCAGTGGCGATGTGCCTGCGGCCTATGACCTGTTCGAGCAGCTGGCGCAGCGCCATGGCGGCTTTCATGTGCATGCCGAATACGCCATCGTCGCAGCCCAGCAGGGCGACCGGGCCAGGGCCGAGCGCCTCAGGCCCCTTATCGAGCAGGCCACCTCCCAATGGCAAAGGGCGCAGCGCGAACTCAATGCCGGCACCATGCAACGCCTCAATGCGGCCTACCGCAGCCTGGAGCAGCCGCCGGCGCAGGATTGAACAGGCCCTTGGTTTTTACCAGGCGCGTCTGCGGAGTTTGGATCGAAAACACCGCCGCAACACTGAATCTCAACAGCCCAACACACACTGAATCCAACCATGAACTTCTGGAGCGATGGCCTGCAGGCGCTGGAGCCCTACATCCCCGGCGAGCAGCCGCAGGTGGCCGATCTCGTCAAGCTCAACACCAACGAAAACCCCTACGGCCCCTCGCCCCAGGTGATCGCCGCCATTGCGCAGGCCGCCCAGCAGGGGTTGCAGCTCTACCCCGATCCCTTGTCTTTGCGCTTGCGCCAAGCCATTGCGCAGCGCCATGCCAGCGCCGGCATCGATGCCGAGCAGGTCTTCGTCGGCAACGGCTCCGATGAGGTGTTGGGCCATGCCTTCCGGGCTCTGTTCGTGCGCCCTGGGCGCAAGCTGCTGATGCCCGACATCAGCTACAGCTTCTACAAGGTCTATTGCCAGTTGCACGGCATCGAGATGCAGCAAGTGCCGCTGCGCGAGGATTGGCGCATCGCCATTGAGGACTATCTGGCCATCGACCCGGCCAGTTGTGCCGGCGTGGTACTGGCCAACCCCAATGCGCCCACGGGCATGGCCTTGCCGCTGCAAGACATCGAACGCCTGGCGGCGCATTTCACGCAATCGGCCGTGCTGATCGACGAGGCCTATGTGGACTTTGGCGCGCAGTCGGCCGTGCAACTGGTGGCGCGCTACCCCAATTTGTTGGTGGTGCACACCCTGTCCAAATCCTGGGCGCTGGCAGGCCTGCGGGTGGGCTTTGCCATGGCCCAGGCGCCGCTGATCGAAGCCCTGGTGCGCGTCAAGGACAGTTTCAACTCCTACCCGCTGGGGCGCCTGGCCCAGGCCGGGGCCCAGGCGGCGCTGCAGGATTGGGACTACTACAGCGATTGCACGGCCCGCATCGTCGCCACGCGCCAGGCCCTGGCACAGGCTCTGCAACAGCGCGGCTTTGAAGTGCTGCCCTCGTGCGCCAACTTTCTCTTTGTGCGGCATCCGCAGCATGCGGGCGCGCAGCTCTACGCCGGGCTGCGCGAGCGCCAGGTGTTGGTGCGCCACTTCGACAAGCCCCGCCTGCGCGAGCACCTGCGCATCAGCATCGGCACGCCGCAGCAAAGCCAGGCCTTGCTGGCCGCGCTGGATGCCTTGCTGTAGCGCCAGCGCACCCATGCAGGCCGCCGCTGGAGTGTGTGGCCGCGCGCTGCCTGCCCGGGTGTGCCCTGGCAAGGCATAGGAAACATTCTTAATCTCACGTGCAACAAAACCGTGCGCAAGGGGGCTTGCATTGCCAGGCGCTGCGCGGCTTGGAACAATGGCGCCCGTTGCATGCAGGCCCGGCGCCTTATGTGCCTGGGCGGCATGGCTTTTGATGGCCCGGTTCGCCATTTTTTTCAAGGACACGAACAGGAGCCCAACCATGACCGGCGATCCCCAAGTCATGCGCCATTTGCAGGCGCAGCTCAAAATCTTGCTGACCAATATCAACCAGACCTTCGTGCACTACCGCATGCTGCAGCACTGGGGCTTTGGCGTGCTGGGCAAGACGGAGTACAAGGCCTCGATCAAGGCCATGAAGCAATCGGACGAGCTGATGGCGCGCATTTTCTTGCTCGACGGTCTGCCTAATTTGCAGGACTTGGGCAAGCTGCGCATTGGCGAGGACGTGGCCGAATTGCTGGAATGCGACCTGGCTCTGGAGCTCGAATCACAAGCCACGCTCAAGGCCGGCATCGCGCACTGTGAGCAGGTGGCCGATTTTGTTTCGCGTGATCTGCTGCAGGGCATGCTCGATGAGGTGGAGGAGCGCATCGACTTTCTGGAAACCCAGCAGTCGCTGATTGAGCAAACAGGCCTGCCCAACTATCTGCAATCGCAAATGGACGAAGGCGCAGGGCATTGATCCGCTGGCCTGCCCCAAGGCCGCCTTGGCAGGGGCAGGCTGGCCAAACCATAACGGTCGACCCACGATCGAAACCAAAGAAAAAAACTCCAAAAAACCTTGCATGGGCCATCGCAGCGATGGCCCATTTTTTTGCCCTGCGCCAGTGCGCCTGAGGGCGCACTGACTGGGAGGGCTCAGTCGGACAAAGGCGCCTGCCCTGCCAGCAGCGCCCGCATGCCGTCCTCGTCCAGCACGGGCACGCCCAAGGCCTGGGCTTTTTCCAGTTTGCTGCCGGCCTCGGCGCCGGCCACTAGGTAGTGGGTTTTCTTGCTGACGCTGCCGGCCACCTTGGCGCCGGCGGCTTCGAGCATGTCCTTGGCCTGCTCGCGGCTCAGGCTGGGCAGGGTGCCGGTGATGACAAAGGTCTTGCCCGTCAGCGGCAGCAGGGCGTGGGCGGCCGGTTCGCCCTCGGGCCAGGTGATGCCCACGGCGCGCAGCTGCGCCACCACTTCGCGGTTGTGCGGCTGGGCGAAGAAGGTGTGGATGCTGCCGGCCACCACGGGGCCTACGTCGGGCACTTGCAGGAGCTGGTCGGGGTTGGCGTCCATCACCGCCTCCAGCCGGCCGAAGTGGCGCGCCAGGTCCTTGGCCGTGGTTTCGCCCACGTGGCGTATGCCCAGGGCGTAGAGAAAGCGCGCCAGCGTGGTGTGCTTGGACGCTTGCAGCGCGTCCAGCAGGTTTTGCGCCGATTTCTCGGCCATGCGCTCCAGCGCGGCCAGCGGGGCCAGGCCCAGGCGGTAGAGGTCGGGCAGGCTGCGCACCACGTTGCCGTCCACCAACTGCTCGACCAGCTTGTCGCCCAGGCCCTCGATGTCCAGGGCGCGGCGCGAGGCGAAGTGCAGCAGCGCCTGCTTGCGCTGCGCCGGGCAGGAGATGCCGCCGGTGCAGCGGTGGTCGGCCTCGCCTTCCTCGCGCAGCACGGCGCTGCCGCAGACGGGGCAGTGCGCGGGCATGGTGAATTCCAGCGCGCCGGGCGGGCGCTTGTCGGGCAGCACGGCCACGACTTCGGGGATCACGTCGCCGGCGCGGCGCACGATGACGGTGTCGCCCACGCGCACGTCCTTGCGGCGCGCTTCCAGCTCGTTGTGCAGCGTGGCGTTGGTGACGGTGACGCCGCCGACGAACACGGGCGCGAGCTTGGCCACGGGCGTGAGCTTGCCGGTGCGGCCCACCTGCACGTCGATGGCCTGCACGCGGGTGAGCTGCTCCTGCGCCGGGTATTTGTGCGCCACGGCCCAGCGCGGCTCGCGCGTGACGAAGCCCAGCTCGCGCTGCAGGGCCAGCGCGTCCACCTTGTAGACCACGCCGTCGATGTCAAAGGGCAGCGCGTCGCGTTGCGCCGCCACCTCGGCGTGAAAGGCGATCAGCTCGGCCGCGCCGCTGGCTGGCCGCGCCAGCGCCGAGACGGGAAAGCCCCAGGCCTTGAGTGCTTGCAGTGCCTGCCAGTGGCTGGCCCAGTCCGGCCCGCCTTCGGTCGGCGGCGTAACTTCGCCCAGGCCGTAGGCGAAAAAGCTCAGCGGCCGGCTGGCGGCGATGGCCGGGTCGAGCTGGCGCACCGCGCCGGCGGCGGCGTTGCGCGGGTTGACGAAGGTCTTGGCGGCCTTGTCGCCCGCGGCCATTTTCTGGCGCTGGGTTTCGTTCAGGGCCTCGAAATCGTCGCGCCGCATGTAGACCTCGCCGCGCACTTCCAGCACGGGCGGGGCAGGTGGGGCGCCGCCCTCGGTATGCAGGCGCAGCGGCACCTGGCCGATGGTGCGGATGTTCTGCGTCACGTCCTCGCCGGTTTCGCCGTCGCCGCGCGTGGCCGCCTGCACCAGCACGCCGCGCTCGTAGCGCAGGCTGATGGCCAGGCCGTCGAACTTGGGCTCGGCCACGTAGGCGATGGGCTGGCCGGCCAGCGCGGCCAGGGCCAGCGCGTGCAGCGGCTCGGAGCGGTGGCGCGGGTCGCTGGCCTTGAGCTCACAGCGGCGCAGCTCGCCCGCCAGGTGGTTGCGCACCTGCTCGTCAAAGCGCTGGGCGCCGGCGGGGCTGGTGTCGGTTTCGGTGCGGATGCTGAGCATGGGCACGCGGTGGCGCACGGGGGCAAAGCCGTCCAGCACGGCGCCGCCCACGCGCTGCGTGGGCGAGTCGGGCGTGCGCAGTTCGGGGTGCGCGGCCTCCAGCGCCTGTAATTCCTGGAACAGGCGGTCGTACTCGGCGTCGGGGATTTCGGGCTCGTCCAGCGTGTAGTACTGGTGGGCGGCGCGATTGAGCTGGGCGCGCAGGGCGGCGGCCTGCTGATGCAGTTCGGTATGGGCGGGCATGGCGTGCAGGCCTCAGCTGAAGAGCTGCATCGCAGAGGGGCTGCCGGCGGGGAAGCCGCGCGCTTCCAGCGCGTCGTACAGGCGATCAATGTCGCTGCCGATCGAATCCATGGCCATGGCCGGCAGCTTGCGGCCATCGGCGTCGGTGACATGGGCCTCCATGGTTTCGGCCAGCTCATCAAGAATGCCGCGCAGGCGCTCGAAGGCGTTTTCCGTGCGGTCGACGTTGGGCAAATCCAGGGTGATCAGCAGCTCGTGCACTGGCACGTGGTCCAGATCATCGGCCATGGCGGCCTGGGCGTCGTAGCTGAGAACCAGCACTGGCGGGGCGTGGGGGGCGACGGCGGGCAGCACCAGGCGCCCGGGCGTGACCGAGGGTTTGAAGCCGTGACGGGCGGCGCACTGCTGCACGTAGCCAGGGCTCCAGGTGGCGCGCTTGGCCAGCAGCATCAGGTTGAGCACGGCGTCGTTCTGGGCCGCGAAGTGGTCAATCTCGCGCCCGCGCGCCACTTCGTGCAGCATGTCCGGGAAGTCCGGCGCTGCGCCGATGGCGTCGGCAAATTCCTGCGTCTTGAGCACGAATTCGGAAAACTCGATTTCGTTGAGCGCCCCTTGCCGGTTGGCCAGTTGGATGGCCGCTTGCAGCTGGCTGTACTTGGAGCCGGCGTGCGGCGCCTCCCATTGCCGGGTTTGTGTGTTCAGACCTTGAATCAAAAACTGTTTTTTGCCGATGCGCCGCGTTGGAGGCTGCGCAGCCAGCGCGGCATCGCCGGAGATGGGCTTGTCCAGCGCGAGCTCGACCACGCTGAATACCAGGCTGTCGAACTCCAGGCCGGGGCTGCCTGGGGGCAGGGACTGCACAGGCATGGGCGCTGCGGCGTTTGTGGCGGGCGCTGTGCTGGAGGCCAGCGCGGCGCTGGACTGGGGCGCAGCCGTGGCTGGAGTGGCAGCTGCAGGCTCGCCGGATGCTGCGGCTTGGGCTGTTGTACCCAGGCCCTTGCCCAAGCCGAACAGGCCAGTGCCTGGCGCGTGCTCGGCGGCCGCGGCTGAACTGGTGGGCGCTGCGGGGCTCAGCGATGGCTCCTGCGGGCCGTTGTTGGCGCCAGGCTGCGGTGCGAGGCCGGTGTCATCGAGCCCCGGCTCTTTGCGCGATGGCTGTGCGCTGGGGGGGACATCCTTGGCAGGCCGACGGGCCTTGCGCGGCGCGTGGCGGATGTGGTGCCATTGGTTGTAGGCCACCACCGCCAGCACGACGACAATGCCCAGAACGATCAGAGTGGTTTGCAAGGAGCTCATAGTGGGCGCTATTTTATGGAAGGCGCCCACCCGCGCCGAGAGTTTGCTCAGGTTCTCAGGCGCTGCGCACAGGCGTGTTGCCACCGGGCGTTTCTTCGCCACTGGCAGGGGCGGCCAGCAGCAGCTGAGCCTGGCGCGCGACCTGCACACATTCGCGCAGGTGCTGTTCGCCCAAATAGCGCAGTGCGGCATAGCCAATGCTGGCGGAAATGGCCTGCCCAGCCAGTGGCACGAACTTGGCGGCCTGCTTGCTGGTCATGCGCAGGCCGATGCGCGTGGCCAGTTTGACGATCATCTCCCGCGTGACCAACTTGCCGATCAGCACCGAGCCGACCATGGCGATGGCTTTTTGCACCTGCTCGCGCTTTTCCGGGTGCAAAGCGTCGATTTGCTCGGGGCTCAGGCCGAATTCGCGGTTGATTTGCGGAATCAATTTGCTCAAGAGCGCTGCATCGGCGGCCCAATCCAGGCCAGGCACGGGCACGGAACTGGCCACAGCGGCCATCAGGGCCTTGCGGTGCATGATCTTGCGGCTGCGGCGCACGGCCTCTTCCAGCTGGGGATGGCCTTGGGCCAGCTCCAGCGCTGAGGGTGGGGTATTCAGGCGAGGGGTTTTCATCATGGCCACTCCAACTCCAATGCGTGCCGTGGAGGCACTGTCGAGAAAAAGACAGAGGAGAAAAAGACAGAGGCCCGTGCGGGCCTCTGGAGGACAGGCGTTGAGAACGCGGCAAACTTACTTCTTTGCCACGACGCCCCAGATGACCAGCAAAATGATGGCGCCAATCACCGAAGCGATAAAGCCAGCGGGCTCGTCGGCACGGTAGAAGCCGACTTGCGCGCCGAGAAAGCGGGCCAGGAAAGAACCGGCAATACCGAGCAGCGCAGTCATGATCCAGCCCATGGGGTCGCGACCAGGCTTGAGGGCGCGGGCGATCAGGCCCACGATCAGGCCGATAAACAAAGTGCCGATGATGGCTGTGATACCCATTTGATTTTTCCTTTTTTGAAAATCCGCAGATGCGGGGGTTAATGACAGAAAGCCTGAGTTGGGCATAAAGCCCCGGTTTTTCAAGCATTGTTTTGTAAATCAATGTTTGAAAAATCCAGACCAGCCCTTGACTCAGTTTTGCTGGCGCGCAGCAGTTTAGTAGGCATGAAAAAAGCCCATGGCTTGTAGGCCATGGGCTGTGGAGGGCAGCAGTTTTCAGAATGGCCGTTGTGCGGCGGCCAGGAAGTTCTTCAGGCCACTTTCAAAAGCCAGATCCAAGCGGCCGTAGAAATCGGGCTCGTCAGGGGCCGAGCAGCTGGCCGTGCCGCCATGCAGGGTGCCGATGACGTGGCCCGATTGCGTGAACAGGGCCGAGCCGCTGCTGCCGCCCTCGGTGGTGCCATCGCCCCAGCGCACTTCGTAGTAGCGGCCGCGCCCGTCGATGGCGGCCTGGCAGCGACGCCCATCGCAGTTGGCGTAGTTCTGGGTTTCACCGCCGGAGATCTTGCCCAGTGTGCCGCTGGGGTGGTGCAGTGAGAAGACTTTCTGGATCGAGTTGTTCAGGCCCGCATCCCAGCCCGCCAGGTAGGTGCCGGCCGGTGCGGCGTCGTTGAGCACCAGCAGCGTGGCATCGAAGCCCTGGGCGACGTTGCTGGTGAACAGCAGGCGCGCGCCGCGTGTGCGGGTCGTGCGGCGCGCATCGAGGTAGGAACTGCCACAGTTGGCGGTGCGGAAGAACCAGTCGGTCTGCAGGCTGCCGGCCACCGTTTGCGAGCTGATGCAGTGGTTGGCGGTGATGAAGTAGGGGATGTCCGACTGGATGGCATCGTTGAGCAGTGTGCCTGTGCAGAAGTAGCCTTTGCCGTCCTTGACGAAGGACATGCGCGCCACGGCATCGCGCTCGGCGCTGCCGTTGGAGTAGCAGCTCATGTCCAGGTTGCAACTGCCTGCGCTGGGGATGCGCTCCTTGCTCAGGCCGGCGCGCTGCGCTGGCGTCGCTTGCAGCGCGGCATCGCTGTCGATGTCCACGAAGCGGCGCGAAATGTTGGGCAGCGCCAGTTGCAGTGCCTCGGCGGCGTTGCCGGCAGGCAGGACGATCTCCAGGGTCACTGCATCGCCGCCCAGGTCGGGCGACCACCAGGTGCGGGCAGCGTCGCCTTGCTCGCCGGCCTGGGCGTTCAGGCGCAGCACGGCGTTGATCTCTGCGCCCGTGGTTTCATAGCCTTGCGCCGTCTTGCTGTCTGGATAAAAGCGCAGCAGCGCGGCATCGGGCAGCGCCTGCACCAGCAGGCCCAGGCGAATGCCCAGGGCATCGGCGGCTTGCACGCGCAGCGCGGCCACTTGTTGGCCTTGCGCGTCCTGGCTCCAGTGCAGCAGGCTGGCCAGCTGCTGGGCCGTCTGGGCCTGTGCCACGGCTTGGGGGTGGGCGATCAGGATGGGGCCGCCCAGGGCGTCGCTCTGGGTATCTTTCTGATCTTGGGCCTGTGCATCCAGCGCCGGCAGCGCGATCTCTGTGGCCTGGTTGGCGCTGGGGGCCATGCTGCTCATGGCGCGAAAGCCCGAGTCCTGGTGGCTTTTGTTGTGGTGGTAGCGGCCGTCAACCTTGGTGATGTTCAGCACCGGCGGTTGTGCGGGCGGCGGCACGTAGCCGTCGTTGTGGTCGTCGCTGCCGCCACAGGCGGCCAGCACGGCGGCGCTGGCGAGCGCGATGAGCGAGATACGAAGTGTGTGGGACATGAAGCAGCTCTTTCTCAAGTGAATGGGGGCGGCAGGACCTGGGCCGGCAGCGTGTGGCTTGAAGCTTGACGCCGACCGCCTGAGCACACCTTCCATGGCGGAAGGGGCGGTCCGAGTATGGGCGCGATTATGACCTACGGCCCTTGGCCGTGCCGGGGCCAAGGGCGCAGGCCTGGGTGTAATGCCAGCGCAAAAGATGTGAATGCCTGTTCTGAGAGCCTGTTCAAAATCTTTGCACGGCGGTCAAGAGAGCGAATTTGGGCGCTCTGCTGCGTTACAAAGCCTCGCCATAGCCCCAGCTATGGCTGCGTTTTGCGCCTTGCAGCCCACCCCAAACCGCTTCTTGCCCACTCGCGCCGAGATTTTGAACAGGCTCTGAGGCCTGTTTGCGCTTTCTTCTTTACGGCCGCCGGGCTTTGAGAGCCTGCTCAAAATCCCTGCACGGTGAGCAAGCAAGCGGATGTGGGCAGCCTGCGGCCTTGCAAAACGTGCCGATACCGATACCAATGGCAACGCGCTATGGGCTTGGCTGCGTTTTTGTCCTTGCAGCCATCCCAAACCGCGTGTTGCCCGCTTTTGCCGAGGTTTTGACCAGGTTCTCTGAGAAAGAGAAAAGGCTTGGCAGGCTGCTAAACCTCCAGCCATTCCTTGCGGATGGCGGCGTCGGCGCGCAGCTGTTCGGGCGTGCCGTCAAAGACGATGCTGCCGTGGCCCATGAGCAGGCAGCGGTCGGCGATTTCCAGGGCGATGGTGAGCTTTTGCTCGATCAGCAGCACCGAGACGCCGCGCTCGCGCAAGGTGGTGAGGAATTGGCCGACCTGCTCGACGATCTTGGGCGCCAGGCCCTCGGTGGGCTCGTCGATCAGCACCAGGTCGGGGTCGCCCATGAGGGCGCGGCACAGCGCGAGCATTTGCTGCTCGCCGCCGGAGAGCACGCCCGCCTCGGTGTGCTGGCGTTCGCGCAGGCGCGGAAACAGGCGGTAGGAGTCTTCAAAACTCCAGCGGCTGCTGCCCTTGTGCCCGCTTTTCTCGCCCAGCATGAGGTTTTGATGCACGGTGAGCTTGGGGAAGATGTCGCGGTTTTCGGGCACGTAGCCCACGCCCAGGTGGGCGATTTCATAGGGTTTTTTGCCCACCAGGTTGACGCTGCTGCCATCTGGGCGCTGCAGCAGGATCTGGCCTGTGCAATCGACCAGGCCCATGATGGCCTTGGCGGTGGTGGAGCGCCCCGAGCCGTTGCGCCCGAGCAGGGCCAGGATCTCGCCGCGGCGCACGTCGAATTGCACGCCGTGCAGGATGTGGCTTTTGCCGTAATAGGCATGCAGTTGGTCAATGCGCAGCATGCTCGCGCTCTCCTTGTGCGGGTTGGGGGGCTGTGCCCTGCAGGGCGGCGCTGGCCTGGTTTTGCGCCAGCACCGAGCCCAGGTAGGCCTCCTGCACGGCCGGGTTGGCGCGCACGTTCTCGGGCGTGTCAAAGGCGATGACCTGGCCATAGACGACCACGGCGATCTTGTCGGCCAGGCCGAAGACCACGCCCATGTCGTGCTCCACGGTCAGCAAGGTCTTGCCTTCGGTGACTTCCTTGATGAGCTCGATGAAGTGCGCAGTCTCGGTCTTGCTCATGCCGGCGGTGGGCTCGTCGAGCAGGATCACCTCGGCGCCGCCGGCGATGGTGATGCCGATCTCCAGCGCGCGCTGCTCGGCATAGGTCAGGTTCATGGCCAGCTCGTTGCGGCGCTTTTCCAGGTGCAGCCGGTGCAGCAGCGCCTCGGTGCGGGCATTGGCATCGTGCAGGTTGGCCAGAAAGCGCAAAAAGGTGTAGCGGTAACCGGTGTGCCACAGCAGGCCGCAGCGCAGGTTCTCGAACACGCTGAGCTTGGGAAAGAGGTTGCTGACCTGAAAGCTGCGCGCCAGCCCCAGGCGGTTGATCTCATAGGGTGTCTTGCCGTCGATGCGCTGCCCGCCCAGCCAGACTTCGCCGCTGCTGGGTTGCAGCCGGCCGCTGATGAGGTTGAACAGCGTGGACTTGCCCGCGCCGTTGGGGCCAATGATGGCCACGCGCTCGCCGCGCTGCACGGCCAGATCGACGCCGCGGATGATCTCGGTCTTGCCGAAGTGTTTGGTCAGGCCGCGCAGTTGCAGCGCATACGAAGTATGGGTGTTCATGTGCTGGCTCCTGTTGGCCTGACTGCTGTTGGCGCCTCCCCGCGCTGGGCGCGCAAGTCGGCTTCGATCAGCTCTTGCTGGCGGTGCCAGACTTTGATGAAGCCGCGGCGCACCCACGCGAAAACGATGGCGCCCAGCACGGCTGCAGCCACTGTCAGCGCCCAGTGGGTCTTGTCCTGCACGTTGAGCGTCAGGCCCATGAATTTCAGCTCGGGGCTCATGATGGCGTTCATCTGCAGGTGGTAGACCATTTCGATCAGCGCGGCAAAGGCCACAAAGGCGGCAATGCCTGCCAGCGCCAGGGCCACGTAGGGCAGCAGCAGCGGCCCGAAGCGGCCAAACTGCATGACGCGCACGTTGTGCATGACGATGCTGGCCACGCCGCCGGGGGCGAACATCACCATGAACAAAAAGGCCATGCCCAGGTACAGCATCCAGGCCTGCGTCAGCTCAGAGAGCAGCACGGTGGCCAGCACCATCAGCACGGCGCCGATGATGGGGCCGAAGAACAGCGTGGCGCCGCCCAGGAAGGTGAACAGCAGGTAAGCGCCCGAGCGCACGGCGTTGAGGCTGTCCATGGCGGTGATGATCTCGAAGTTCAGAATCATCAGCCCGCCGCCGATGCCGGCGAAGAAGCCCGAGATGATGAACGAGAGGTAGCGCACGCGCTGGGTGCTGTAGCCGATGAACTCCACGCGCTCGGGGTTGTCGCGCACGGCATTGAGCATGCGCCCCAGCGGCGTGCGCGTGAAGGCGAACATCAGCACCGTGCAGACAAAGCAATAGGCCGCGATCAGGTAGTACATCTGGATCGAGGGGCCAAAGGTGATGCCCAGGAAGGGCTGGCCCACCACGCGATCGGTGGAGATGCCGCCCTCGCCGCCGAAGAACTCGGGGAACATCAGCGCCATGGAGGCCACCAGCTCGCCAATGCCCAGCGTGATCATTGCGAAGGTCGTGCCGGCTTTCTTGGTCGTGACGTAGCCAAACAGCGCGGCAAAGAAGGCCCCGGCCAGGCCGCCTACCAGCGGGATCAGCGTCACCGGCACGAAGAAAGCGCCGTCCCCGACTTTGTTGAGCACGTGGATGGCAATGAACGCGCCCAGGCCGACGTACACGGCGTGACCGAAGCTGAGCATGCCGCCCTGGCCCAGCAGCATGTTGTAGCTCAGGCAAATGATGATGAGGTAGCCCATCTGCGAGAGCATGCTCAGCGCCAGCCCGCTGGTGAAGACCTTGGGTGCCAGCAGCAGCGCCAGGGCAAAGCCGCCCCAGATGATGATGCGCCACTTGTTGAGCATGGGCACGTGGGCCGGCGCGGGCAGGTGCGCGCGTGCGTCGCCGGTCTTGGCAGTGGGGGTGTGGGTGGTGGTGTTCATGATGTCTCAACCCTCTCGTTTGCCCATCAGCCCGCGCGGGCGCAGGATCAGCATCAGCACCAGCAGCAGGTACGGCAGGATGGGCGCAACCTGGGCAATCGTCAGGCGCAGCACCGGGTAGCCGAAGGTTTCGGGGCCGGCCTGCACGCCCAGGCTCTGCAACAGGCCCAGCAGCGAGTGGTCCATGGCCACGGCAAAGGTTTGCATGATGCCGATCAGCAGCGAGGCGATGAAGGCCCCGCCCAGCGAGCCCATGCCGCCAACGACCACGACCACGAAGATGATGGGGCCCACGGCCAGCGCCATGGCCGGCTCGGTGATGTAGGTGTTGCCGCCGATCACGCCAGCCAGGCCGGCCAGCGCTGCGCCGCCGCCGAAGACCAGCATGAACACGCGTGGCACGTTGTGGCCCAGGGCCTCGACCATTTCCGGGTGCGTCAGCGCCGCCTGGATCACCAGGCCGATGCGCGTGCGCGTGAGCACCAGCCAGATCGACACCAGCATCAGCACCGCCACCAGCATGATGAAGGCGCGCGAGCGGGGGAACTGGGTGTCAAACAGCGTGAACAGCGGCCCTTGCAGGAATGGTGGCAGGCCATAGGGCACGGCCGCGCGGCCCCAGATCAGCTGCACGACCTCCAGCACCAGGTAGGACAGGCCGAACGTCACCAGCAGCTCGGGCACGTGGCCGAACTTGTGCACGCGCCGCAGGCTGAAGCGCTCGAACGCCGCGCCCAGCGCGCCCACCAGCAGCGGCGCAATCAGCAGCGCAGCCCAGAAGCCCACAGCGCTGGAGATGACGTAGGCAAAGTACGCGCCCAGCATGTAGAAGCTCGCGTGCGCAAAATTGAGCACGCCCATCATGCTGAAAATCAGGGTCAGGCCAGAGCTGAGCATGAACAGCAGCAGCCCATAGCTCAGCCCGTTGAGCAGCGATATGACGAAGAATTCAAAACTCATGGCTGGTCATCGGTGCGGGGGAGGGAAGGGCGCCAAGCCGCGCGCAGCCTGGCCGCAGCGGGCGCTGCACAGGGCAGCGCCTGGCCTCTGCGCCCCCATCAGGAGGGGCGCTTCATCTGGCAGGTGGTGGGCGTGCTGGCCTGCGCGGGCTCGAAGTGCTGCACCGGCTGGAAGGCCAGGCCAGTGTTTTCCTGCGAGTAGGGCATGGCATCGCTGGCCTTGCTCCAGCGCGTGATGAACAGGCCTTGTTGCAGCTGGTGGTCGTCCTTGCGCATCGTCAGCGTGCCGTGCGCACCGGGGAACTCCAGCCCCTCCATGGCGGCGGCAACCTTGAGCGGATCGGTCGAGCCGGCCTTGTGCATGGCGTGCGAGAGCATGGCCAGGCCGTTGTAGACCGAGGTGGTGTACATGTCTTCCTTGAACTTGTCCTTGAAGCCGCGGGTGATCTCGCCGATCTCGCCGGGCAGGTTCATGTGGCTGTAGAACACCTCATAGACCTTGCCCTCGGCTGCCGCGCCAAAGGCTGTGGGCGAGCCGCTGGCCGTGCCGTAGTAAACGAAGAATTTGACGTCCTTGAGGCCCGCGTCGTTGGCGGCCTTGACCAGCAGAGACAAGTCCGAGCCCCAGTTGCCGCTGATGACGGCATCGGCGCCGGAGGCGCGAATCTTGGCGATGTAGGGCGCAAAGTCGCGCACCTGCGCCAGCGGGTGGAAGTCCTCGCCGACGATCTGCACATCCGGCGCGTACTCCTTGAGGTATTGGCGCGCATAGCGCGTGACCTGCTGGCCGTGGCCGTAGTTCTGGTTGATCAAATAAACCTTCTTGACCTCGCCTTGCTGGCCGATGAACTGCGCCAGCGCGCGCATTTTCATGGTCGTGTCGGCATCGAGGCGAAAGTGCCAATAGCTGCACTTCTCGTTGGTCATCTCCGGGTCCACGCCCGAATGGTTGATGAACACCACCTCCTTGCCCGGGTTGCGCGCGTTGTGGCGCTCCAGCGCCTCCATGATGGCCAGCGAATTGCCCGAGCCATTGCCCTGCACGATGTAGCGAAAGCCCTGATCAATGGCCGAGCGCACCAGGCTGGCCGTCTCCTGCGGGCTGAGCTTGTTGTCAAAGCCCTGCACCTCGAACTTCACGCCCGCCGGGTTGTTCTTGCTCTGCGTATTGAAGTAATCGCTGACGTACTGAAAGCTCTTGAGCTGATTGCTGCCGACCGAAGCCATCAGCCCCGAGAGCGGGTCGATCCAGGCAATCTTCACCGTCTCACCCTGCTGGGCTTGGACGCTGCCGGCCGCGCCCAGTGCGCACAGTGTGGTGGTGGCAGCAAACACGGCGTGCCAGACGGCGTTGGGGCGCTGCAAAGACATGGGGGCGATCTCCTTGAATCTTGAATGGTTGATGGGGCTGGCTGGGCAGGGCGCGCGCAACATGGCGCAATCAGGGGCCAGCAAAGCAAGCCGCAAGGGTATCGACACGCAGGCGGCGCGGCATCGGGCAAACCCGCATCGGCGGCCCGATTTGTCACCTAAAAGACTGTTGGGTGTCGTTCTTGAGAGCCTGTTCAAAATCTTTGCACGGCGGTCAAGAGAGCGGATTTGGGCGCTCTGCTGCGCCCGCAAAGCCTCGCCATAGCCCCAGCTATGGCTGCGTTTTGCGCCTTGCAGCCCACCCCAAACCGCTTCTTGCCCACTCGCGCCGAGATTTTGAACAGGCTCTGAGCGGCAGCGCAGCCCCGGTTTGCCCCGATACTTGGCAAAGGCCCTGCGCAGACACCATGCGCAGGCTCTCCAGGCCTGTTTAGCCCATTCTTCACACTGCCCCCATGAACGACGCCTTGCTTCAAGCCGCCATGCCCGACCGCCTGCTCTACAGCCTGGATCTGATGGGCACCGTGGTATTCGCACTCAGCGGCGTGCTGCTGGCGCGCCGCTTGCACATGGACGGCTTTGGCCTGCTGGTGCTGGCCACAGTCACCGCCATTGGCGGCGGCACCATCCGCGACCTGGTGCTGGGCGTGCGCCCGGTGTTCT
The DNA here is from genome assembly GCF_002285285.1 of Vandammella animalimorsus. GTDB lineage: Bacteria > Pseudomonadota > Gammaproteobacteria > Burkholderiales > Burkholderiaceae_C > Lampropedia > Lampropedia animalimorsus. The sequence goes on along the minus strand of NZ_NSJF01000006.1, from coordinate 188,887 downwards.
GGGTCACCCAGCCCGAATACCTGATGCTGATCGTGGCCACCTGCGTGCTGGCCGTGCCATTGCTGCGCCCGCTCTCGCACGAGCGTGTGGGCTGGCTACTGCTGCGCGCCGATGCCCTGGGCCTGGCCACCTTCACGGCCATTGGCGCCAACAAGGCCTTGCAGCTGGGCGCGCCGGGCATCGTCGCCGTGGCCATGGGCGTGCTCACCGGCGTGGGCGGCGGCATGATCCGCGACGTGCTCGCGCGCGAAGTGCCCATGGTGCTGTGCCGCGAGGTCTATGCCACGGCCGGCATCGCCGGCGGCCTGGTGCTGGTGCTCAGCCACGCCTGGTGGGGCGATGCGCGCTGGGCCATGCTGGCCTGCATGGTGGTCACGCTGCTCATCCGCCTGGCGGCGCTGCGCTGGCACTGGCATCTGCCCAGCTTCGGCGGTCTGGAGCGCCCATGACTGGAGCGCCCATGAGTGCCCGCGCGCGCCATCGTGTGCAAGAGGCCCGCTAATGCGCTGGTGGTCCTTTTTCTGGGTGCAACTGGCCGCCGCGCTGGCGCTGCTGTGGCTGAGCGGTCAGGGCTGGCTGGCGCTGCTGGGCGCCTGGTGCGCCGCCTGGCTGTGGTGGCTGTGGCAGGCCTGGCAGCAAGCGCGGCTGCTGCGCTGGCTGCGCCGCGATGGCCTGCCAGCCGAGTCGCCCGCGCCGTCAGCCGAGCAGCCAGCGCCGCGCCTGTTTGGCATCTGGGCCGAGCTGCAGTACTTCTGGCGCAAGCGCCAGCAACAGCACCAGAGCAGCCAGGCCCAATTGCAGGGCAACCTGCAAGAGCTGCGCCAGGCCATCCAGGCAACGCCCAATGGCGTGATGTTGCTCGATGCGCAATGGGCCATCGAATGGTTGGATGGCCAGGCCTGTGCGCACTTCGGCCTCGACGCGCACAAAGACCTAGGGCAAAACCTGCTGACCCTGGTGCGCGACCCCGAATTTGCCAGCTACTGCACCGTGGGCGACTTCCGCGAACGCCTGCACATGGACGGGCGTAGCCTGGACGCGCACGGCCTGCCCGGGCGCAGCAGACTGGCCGTGCAAATCTTCCCCTACGGCGAGGGCAAGCGCCTGCTGCTGTCGCAAGACGAAACCCATGTGCAACACAACGAAGCCATGCGGCGCGACTTCATCGCCAACGTCTCGCACGAAATCCGCACCCCGCTGACCATCTTCGCCGGTTACGTCGAAACCCTGCAAACCCTGCCACTGACGCCCGAGCAGTGCATGCACTACTACGGCCGCATGCGCCAACAGACCCAGCGCATGCAAGTGCTGGTGGAGGACTTGCTGACCCTCTCGCGCCTGGAAGGCAGCCCGCTGCCCAGCCTGGGCGAATTCATCGAAGTGCAAACCATGCTGCTGCGCTGCCGCGACGAGGCGCTGGCCCTCTCGGCCTCGCTGGCGGCGCTGCCAGCAGGCGCTGGCACTGGCGCTGCGGCAGCGTCGGCCACATCGACTGCGGCATCGACTGCCACATCGAACACCGGCGGCCAGCCCCAGCACCGCATCACACTGCACTACGCCGACGACAGCCAGGGCCTGCAACTGGACTTTGCGCCAGCCCAGCCCAGCCCGGCATGGCCAGAACAGCCCGGCCGCATTGCCGGGGCCGACAAGGAAATCCACAGCGCCTTCTCCAACCTGATCGCCAACGCCGTGCGCTACACCCCGGCCGGCGGGCGCATCGACCTGCACTGGCGCTGGCTGGCCGACGGCAGCGCCCGCTTTACCGTGCAAGACAGCGGCCCAGGCATCGCCGCCGAACACCTGCCGCGCCTGACCGAGCGCTTCTACCGCATCGACCGCAGCCGCTCACGCGGAACTGGTGGCACCGGGCTGGGGCTTGCCATCGTCAAACACGTCGTGCAGCGCCACGGTGGCCAGCTCCACATCCAGAGCACCCCCGGCAGCGGCTCACAGTTCACCATCGAACTGCCCGCCGCCCGCCTGCAAACCCCGGCAGCCCTGGCCGAACAAGAACAGCAACGCACCCAACGCGAGCGCCTGCTGGAGCGCTGAATGCGCACTTAGACGGTAAGGGAAAACCAGGATTTATCGTTTTTAGTGTCCCTGATCTTTTGATGATGGGCCTTCCAAAAAGGAGAGCTTGCTTGCTCTAAGAAGCGGGTCGCTTCATCCCAGAGAACCGCTCATAAACCTGGCCGCCCAGCCACTTGGAAACCAGCTCCTGCATGTCCGGCTTGCTCATGTAGTCGCTGAACAATTCTTCATTCAACTCCATGCGCTCAATGAAGAGCGATTCCAACACCTGGGGAAAACGAGCTGAAATTTGTCCAGCGGGTTGACTTCGGCGGCTTTTTGCAGGGTTTCGTTCTGGCTGGCGGCCTCGGCAATCTGGTCGAAAAACAATTGGTCGGCCTCATTGAGTTCGCCGCCGAAGCGCTCGTTGATGATGTCGATCAAACGCGAGAGCGGTACCTGTTCTTCGCGCACCATGCCCGAGCCTACTTCGCGCGGGCCGTCCAGCGGTTTGGCATCGCCTTCGTTCAGGCTGATTGAGCCTTCGCTGATTTTTTGCAGGCGGTAGTAATCGAGTTCGACTTCTTCATCAAACTGGTAGCCCGGTCCGCTTGTGCGCTTGGGCAGTTTCAGCGCCAGATGCCGCAGGTAGGTGAACAGTTTTTCCAGGTCGCTGTCCTGATAGGGAATGACCTGGCTCAAAAAGCTGTACAGGTTGCGAAAGGCTTGCAGTTTGCCGCGCCATAGTTCGGCCTCTTCTTCTGCGCTTTCCTGCAACTGCCGGAAACGCGCCGTAGCCAGGTCAATCAGGGCATTCATGGCCCTATGGTCGCCGGGGCTTTGGCGGCGTTTGGGGGCGAAGAACACGCGCGCAAATTCGGCCACTTCGGTTTGCAGATAAATGCCCGAGGCATCCAGCTCGGCCTTGATTTCATAAAGCCGGTCGGGGTCAACCGCCTCACCCATCACCGCGCCTTCGTAATACTGGCGGAAGGCTTCCTGAATATCGGCAGGGTCGTTGGCAAAATCCAGCACGAAGGTATCTTCCTTGAGCGGGTGGGTGCGGTTGAGGCGCGAGAGCGTCTGCACCGCCTGAATCCCGGCCAGGCGCTTGTCCACATACAGAGTGTGCAACTGCGGCTGGTCAAAACCGGTCTGGTATTTTTCCGCCACCAGCAGCACGCGGAAATCCGGCTTGGCGAAGGTGTCGGGCAGGTCTTTTTCCTTCAGCCCGCCGTTCATTTCGACTTCGGTGTATTGCTTTTGCGGGATTTTGTCGTCATCCACCGCGCCGGAAAACGCCACCAGGCTTTTGATGGCATAGCCTTTTTCGCGGATATAGCGGTCGAACTCCTGCTTGTAGCGCACCGCTTCCAGCCGCGAGCCGGTCACCACCATGGCCTTGGCGCGCCCGCCGATTTTGTGGCGGGTGAATTGCTGGAAATGCTCCACCATCACTTCGGTTTTCTGGCCGATATTGTGCGGATGCAGGCGCAGGAAACGCGCCAGCGCCTTGGCCGCCTTTTTGCGCTCGACATTGGGGTCGTCCTCGGCATTTTTGATCAGCTTGTAATAGGTCTTGTAGCTGACATAGTGCTTGAGCACGTCTTCGATAAAGCCCTCTTCAATGGCCTGGCGCATGGTGTAGCGGTGGAAGGGCTCGCCGCCGCGCCCGAATATCGCCAGCGTTTTGTGCTTGGGGGTGGCGGTAAAGGCAAAAAAGCTGATATTAGGCTGGCGGCCGCGCTGGGCCATGCTGCGAAACAGCCGCTCCAGCTCGGCCTCGCCCTCTTCCTCGGCCATGATTTGTGCCTGCTGGCGCAGCGCCGCGCCGCCCAGCACGCCTTTGAGCTCCGTCACGGTCTCGCCCGATTGCGAGCTGTGGGCTTCATCCACGATGACCGCGTATTTGCGCGTGGGCAGGTGGCTGCCCGCCTCGCCGCGCGCTTCATTAAGGCGCGCCAGTTGCTCGGACACAAACGGGAATTTTTGCAGCGTGGTGATGATGATGGGCACGCCGGCTTCCAGCGCCTCGGCCAATTGGCGCGAATCCTCGTCGATTTTCTGCACCACGCCCTGACGGTGCTCGAACTGGTAAATGGTGTTTTGCAACTGGCGATCCAGCACCACGCGGTCGGTAATCACCACCACGCTGTCAAACACCCGCTCATCCCGGGCGTTGTGCAGGCTGGAGAGCCGGTGCGCCAGCCAGGCGATGGTGTTGCTTTTGCCGCTGCCTGCCGAGTGCTCAATCAAATAGTTATGCCCCACCCCTTCGCGGGCGGCCGCTGCCACCATCTGCCGCACCGCCTGCCACTGGTGATAACGCGGGAAAATCAGGCTTTCCTTGCGCAGCTTTTTGCCATCGTCGCCGGTTTTTTCTTCGACATGCAAATGCAAAAAACGCGCCAGCAAATCCAGCAGGCTGTCGCGTTGCAAGACCTCTTCCCACAAATAGGCGGTTTTGTAATTGCGCCCGGCGCTGTCGGGCGGGTTGCCCGCGCCGCCGTCAAAACCACGGTTAAACGGCAGAAAGCGCGTGGCGCTGCCTGCCAGACAGGTGGTCATATGCGCTTCTTCGGTATCCAGCGCAAAATGCACCAGCGCGCGTTTGGAAAACACAAAAATCGGCTCGCGCGGATCGCGGTCGTGGCGGTATTGGCGCATGGCATCGGCCACCGTCTGCCCGCTCAAGGGGTTTTTCAGCTCCAGCGTCACCACCGGAATACCGTTGAGCGACAACACCACATCCAGCGACTGTTCCGACTTGGGGCTGAAGCGCAATTGCCGCGTCAACCCCAGGCGGTTGGCCTGATAATGCGCCTCCAGCGCCGGATTCAAGCCATGCGCCGGGCGGAAATAGGCCATATGCAAGGTGCGGCCATAGCATTTAAAACCGTGGCGCAAGGTCGCCAACGCGCCATGCGTATCCAGCCATTTGCACAGCGACTCCAGCACCCGCGCGCCGGTTTGCTCGCCATGCACAGCCGCTAGCTTGTCCCAGGTCGCGCCCTGCGTCGCGCGGATAAAGGCCAGCGCCTCTTCCGGAAAAATCGCCCGTTCACGGTCAAAACCCCTGGCCGCAAGCTGCGTATAACCACCGGCCAGCAGCGATGCCTCAATGGCAGATTCGAAAGCGGCTTCAGAGGTGGGTTTCATGAGGTAGCCCTCGCTTGTTTTTTTCTTAACCAGTAAACAACAACTTGTGCAAACTCAGGCAACTCTCCGGGCTGACTGCCATCCCAATTCGGTAGCTCACGCACTGGGTTAATGCGGCTGCCGCGTTGAAGCCTTTGCTGAAATGCTTCAAGCACTGCTTTTCGATTTGCAACCAATATCCCCTGATTAAGGTTCAGCACATCATTAATTTGCTGATCAATATTTGCATTATCTGCCATGATTATGCCATTCCCCAAAAATTTAATCCTGTTCTCAATAGGTTGCGCAGGATCGCATACGCTAAAGCAAAGATCGTTATTACCTTTGCGGGTATCGCAGTGCTGGTTTTTAATAGGTTGCCCTTCATTACCCTTGCATGCACCATGCATGTTACTGAAGTCAAGCTGTCTTTCTGGATAATCGGATTGACATTGCCAGTGCTCTATTTTCATGCCATCAGAAGTGGCACGGATACGTGATTGACAGTAACAACACAAGCCACGCTGTTCAGCCACCAAAGCCTGCCGCAAAACATCTTTATCGGCATAGTTGTCATAACTTGCATCTGCCTGCTTTCTATGTTGGGTTAGGCTGCGAGGCTCGCTCCCTTTTTGAATAGTTCGCACTAATCCGCTCCTTCCAAAAAATGAATCAGCGAACTGGCACGAGTCAATTCAGGTTCATTTCCCCCGAGACTATCCTCCAATTTCTTAATAGCCTTGCGAGCCTCATCAAAATTCTCGTCGTCAATCAATCGAAAAAGGTTTTTTAGCTCTTCATCCATTTTTTGATTACGTATTCGCGCCCCCATGTGCTCCTGCAAAATTCGGTTGGCATCCAGACCAAAAGCTTCTGTAGGCGTGGTTACGCCAATCTTGCCGTCTTCCTGAATCGCAAGAAAACGAATACAACGCGCTTCCACTTCACCCAATACCAATGGGGAATGCGTTGTTACCACAAACTGGCAAGCCTTAAACGTGTCACACAAACGCTGCAGCACATCACGCTGCCACTTCGGATGCAAGTGCAATTCGATTTCGTCGATCAAAACCAGCGCTGTACCTTCGGCAATCGGGTCGTCGCTGTTCGGGTTGGCAATGGCCAAGCGCCGGGTAAGATCGAACACCAAAGCCAGCAGGCCTCGTTCACCATCGGAGAGCTGGTGCAGGTAAAAAGGCTGACCACGCTTGTCTACCAAAAAGCCAAGGCGCGGTTGCTCTTGGATGCGCAGATTGCTGAACTCAGGCATAAGGTCGCTGACCACGGCTCGCAGTGCATCCAGCACCTTGAGGCGATGCGGTTCATTGTCCGCGCCCAGCTTCTCCTGGGTACGGAACCAATGCATGAACTCGCGTAGCTCTACCTCGCGATCATGCAGAGCGCGGTCATAGGCAATGGACGGGGCAAAGGGCTTGGCTTCGGGCAAGTTACGCGGCTGACCGGGTAATTGGCGTTTGGGCGAAAAATACACTCCCAAGCATTCGGCTGTCGCTTTCTCCGGAGTTGCGCCTAACAGGTCAAACTTTTTTCTCGCTTTTACGTTCGCACTTTGCAAGTAGTCTGCGCAAATCTTTCTTCCATTAAAGTCCATGGAAGCGACTATCTGGACGTCATCACTGCCGATAAAAATATCATCTTTACTGAAGGATAAAGGCTGACTCGCTGCAATATTCATTCGTCGTTGTGCACGGCTGAGAATGACGCCAATAGCCTTGAGTAGAGTGGACTTACCTACGCCGTTAACGCCAGCAATCAGCGTTGCATCCGGCTCGAAAGAAATATTAAGCTGCTCAAAGCCGCCACAGTGCTTAAGGGAAAGGGATTCTAGTTTCATGCGTCCATCTCCTTAAGGGGTATTTTGCCGGTAACGGCGGCGGTGATCAGTGCGGAGCGGCGTTCTCGTAATAGTCCGATTGAAAGCGAAATTTCTGCTACCAATGTACCGGTCTGCTCAATAGCGCCTTCAATATATCGTGTGATTGCTGTTTGCTCTTCAATTGGAGGTACTGCCATGGGAAGCTCTTTCTGCTGCCCTTCTGTAAATGAAGGGATTGCACCAGGGTTCACAAATTCACCAAAATCGAGAATAGAAAGCCATGCGTGCGCCCACTCCGAAGTGACAAGACTAGGAATAAATGCAGACATGTTGTTGTCAATGCATGCTTCTCTTTGCAGTATTCGCCGCTTATTGAGCAGGAGTGCAGCCCCAATTTTTGCGTAAACAACAGCTCCTGATGGAAGCGCAGTTGCTGAGAGCTGGTGAGCCATTTCCCGGGAAACGGTATTATTGGATGTCGAAATCCAGTACTCGTTCCCTGGAAGGTTCATATCAGAAACCTTCAGGAATAGCAGTTCGAAGTTCTCATTTCCTTGATAATCTGGAGGAAATCCACTACCGCTCTCCACTCGTCCGATATACTTTAGTCTCCATATTTCCCAATGCGCGGGGATGTCGCCCAGCCATTCCTGGCCGGAGGGTTTGAGCGGGGTGTCGGGGTTGAGGCCGCGGGTGACCAGGCGGCTGATCAGGGCGCTGCGCTTTTCTTCCAGCAAGGCCAGCATGCGTTCTTTTTCGGCAATCAGGCGGTCGATGCGGGCGGTTTCGCGGTCGAGGTAGTTGGCAATCCGCCGTTGTGAATGTATATCCGGCAAGCTGATTTTGATCTCACCCAAATCAGATGCATTGATTGCCGGATAGCTGACCCCGGTGGAGCGGGTTTCAACTTCCCAAAGAAATTGACTTTCGCGAAGCGCGTACTTGCAAAACTTCGGATCAAGCAAATTCGATGGCCTTACTACTGCAAAGCCTGTTGAAACAATCAAATTCTCTGGTGGGTTCTCAATTGGCGCAATGGCCTGAAGATAAGTCCGAACCGTCGAAATAATGACATCCCCATCCCGAACAATACGGCGGGCACGGCTTGGTGCATCTTCATAGCGATAGTTCACTATGTCGTGGATTTGTCCTTGTGAGTCAACATTGCCAATATCTATATAAGCGATTTCATACTCAGGATCGGCTGATTCTGAAAGGGCTTCGTCGTTGATTGTTGCTACGTATTTCAGCCGTTGTGTTGTGAAAGGCGTGGTGACTGTCACTCCACCACCTCCCCCAGCAGCGCCATGATGCGTTTTTCCACTTCGGCCAGTTCGGCATCGATTTCGGCCAGCGGGCGCGGGGGCTGGTATTGGAAGAATACGCGGTTGAAGTTGATTTCATAGCCCACTTTGCCGATGCCGCCGTCTTGCTCGTCCACGGTTTCGCGGTCTATCCAGGCGTCGGGCACGTAGGGGCTGACTTCGCGCTGCATGTAGCTGACGATGTCTTCCTTGAGGGGGATGTTTTCGGCGTCTTTCAGCGCCGGGTCGGGTTCGTATTCGATAAAGCCGCGTTGGCCGTCGGGGTAGAGGCCCAGCAGGGCGTACAGAGCCTGGGTGGTGAAGTTTTCAGGCAGCTTTTGGCCGGGGAAAAACCGATTGCCGCCCAGCGGGTCGCTTTTGTGGTGTTTGGCGATCACCGGGGCGGCCTGGCCGTCCACGGTGGTAAAGCATTCGCGGAAGATTTTTTTCTGGGCGCTGCCTTTGGCGCCTTTGGCCCAGCCTTCCATGTGGGCGGGCAGGGTTTTGAAGATGCGTTGCACGCGCTCCCAAACGGTATTCCAGTCCAGCAGCGGTTCGCTGCCCAGTTCGTCCTGCACGGCTTGCAGGGCGTCGAACAGTTCCGGGCAGGTGTTGAGAAAGCGTTCGCGGGCGTCTTGGGTGATTTCAAAGCGCAGGCGCAATGGGCGCTGTACGCTGATGCGGCGGTAGCCGAAGTCGCGGTTGTCAAATACGCGGCTGGTGGGGCTGTTTTCCAGTGCGCCGTGTTCGCGGCTGATGTGGTCGATGGCGGCCTGATCCAGATAGCGGCGCTTGTCGCCCAGGCTGCGCTTCATGGGGGTGTAGCGTTCGCGGGCGTCGATGAGCTGGATTTTGCCTTTGCGGTGTTCGGCCTTGCGGTTGGTGACTACCCAGACAAAGGTGCCGATGCCGGTGTTGTAGAACATCTGCTCGGGCAAGGCGATGATGGCTTCGAGCTGGTCGCGCGCGATGATCCAGCGGCGGATTTCGCTTTCGCCGCTGCCGGCGCTGCCGGTGAACAGCGGCGAGCCGTTGAAGACGATGGCGGCGCGGGAGCCGGGTTTGTTGCGGTCGCCGGGTTTGTGGTCCTGAAACTTGCTCATCATGTAGAGCAGAAACAGCAGTGCGCCGTCGTTGATGCGCGGCAGTTTGCCGCTGTAGCCGAAAAAGTCGGGCCAGCGGTCGATGGTTTTCTTTTCGGCTTTCCAGTCCACGCCAAAGGGCGGGTTGGCGAGCAGGTAGTCGAAACGGTGTTTTGGAAAGGGGTCGCCGGTGAGGGTGTTGCCCAGCGCGATTTGCCCATCCTGATGGCCTTTGATGAGCAGGTCGGAGGCGGCCACGGCGTAGGCGCGCGCGTTGTAGTCCTGCCCGAAGACTTTGACCGTGGCTTGCTCGTTGTGGGCGCGAATCCAGTTTTGCGCTTCGGCCAGCATGCCGCCGGTGCCGCAGGCGGGATCGCAGATGGTGACGATGACGCCGGCCTGGGTGAGCACGCGGGTATCGGGCTCCAGCAGCAGGTTGACCATGAGCTGGATGACTTCGCGCGGGGTGAAGTGGTCGCCGGCGGTTTCGTTGGCGGCTTCGTTGAAGCGGCGGATCAGGTCTTCAAACACCAGGCCCATGGTGATGTTGTCCACGCGGGCGGGATGTAGGTCGATGTTGGCGAACTGGGAGACGACTTGATAAAGGCGGTTGGATTCTTCGAGTTTTTCGATTTCCTTGTCGAATTCGAAGTGTTCAAAAATCTTGCGGACGTTTTCTGAAAAGCCGTTGATGTAGTCGGCCAGGTGGCGGGCGATGTGATCCGGGTCGCCCTTGAGCTTTTGAAAGTCCAAGGGGCTGTGGTTGTGAAAGCCCAGCGGCTTGCCGTTCTCGTCCGAGGCAATCTGGTTGAGGATGGCATCGGTATTGGGGATTTTCTTGGCCTTGAGCTGCCCGTAACGCTTGAGCACGGCTTCCTTGCTGGGGGCAAGCACGGCATCGAAACGGCGCAGCACGGTCAGCGGCAGCATGACGCGCTCGTATTGCGGCGGGCGGTACGGGCCGCGCAAGAGGTCGGCGACCGACCAGATGAAGTTGGCGAGTTGCTGGAAGTGGGCGCTCATTGGGGCACGTTTGAATCCAAAAAATTTGCTTGTAAGACTTGGTTCCGTCCAAAGTACGGTCGATCGGGATTGTAGGAGCCGCGGGCATGGACAGGGGCAGCAGTGTGGATGGTGACAAGTGCAGTTCACTGTTATGAGCGCAGATCGGCGATTTGATTGGCCCAGAAGCGTCACTCTGCCTACTTTTGAGTCTCGCCCCTTCGATGCTTTTCGGTCTTTGTTAAAGCGGTTTTGATTCTCATGAAGACATTTCCTGCAAGTTCCGACTGTTCTCGTCACGCCTGCGAAGGAGGGTGTCCGGCTTCGCGTTTACTGTTCCCTTATGTTTGACAAGGGAGAGTGCAGTATTTGATGTGTTCAGGGGGGTGTAGATGAGGGGCTGGCGTCCTTTGTAAAAAAACCGCCGCACGGCTTGGGCCGTTGCGGCGGTTTGTTGTTGGGCTATGCCCAACGGTTTAACGCTGCGCTTGACGTTCGCGCGCGGCGTCGTCCATCAGCTCATACCACATGGCGTTGAGCACGGCCAGGGCGGCGGCCAGCGGCAGGCCCAGCATCCAGGCGAAGTACCACATCGTTGATTCCTTTCAAAACGGTTGATTCGTTCACAGGCCGGCCCCGGCGGGGCCGGCCTTGGGGTGTGCTTAATAAATGGCGTGGCCTTTTTCACTGTCCACGTCTGCGTTGCGCACCTTGCCGCGCATGACGGAGTACACCCAGCTGGTGTAGGCCAGCACGATGGGCAGGAAGATGAGGGTGACCACCAGCATGATGAACAGCGTCATGTGGCTGGAGGACGAATCCCACACCGTCAGGCTGGCGGCCAGATTGGAGCTGGAAGGCAGGATGAAGGGGAACATGGATACGCCCACGCTGAGGATGATGCCGGCGATGCCCACGCCGCTGGCCAGCAGGGCGAGGATTTCGCGCCGTGCGGCCAGCATCAGCGCGGCCAGCACGAAGCCGAGGATGCCCAGCGCCGGCACCAGCCACAGCACGGGGGCGGCGGCGTAGTTGGCAAACCAGGCGCCGCCATCGGCGACGACGGTTTTGTACAGCGGGTTGGATGGGCCGTTGACGACCACATCGCTGGTGATGCGGTAGCCCTCAACGCCCTTGGCCAGGTACAGGCCCAGCAGCGCAAACAGTGCGGCGCTGCCGATGGCGCAGGCGATGCCCCATTGGCGCACGCGCTGTTGTACGGGGCCTTCGGTCTTCAGTTGCAGCCAGGTGGCGCCGTGGCAGGTGAGCATGAGCACGGAGAGCACGCCAGCCAGCAGCGCGAAGGGGTTGAACAGCGCCCAGAAGGAGCCTTCGTAGTGGATTTGCATGTCCGGCTCGATGCGGAAGGGCACGCCCTGCAGCACGTTGCCCATGGCCACGCCGAACACCAGCGAAGGCACAAGGCCGCCGATGAACAGCATCCAGTCCCAGGTGTTGCGCCAGCGGCTGTCCTCGACCTTGCTGCGGAACTTGAAACCCACGGGGCGCAGGATGAGCGCGAACAGGATGGCGAACATGGCCAGGTAGAAGCCGGAGAAGGACACGGCATACAGCTGCGGCCAGGCGGCGAAGATGGCGCCGCCGGCCAGGATCAGCCAGACCTGGTTGCCTTCCCAAACAGGGCCGACGGTGTTGATGACCACGCGCCGCTCGGTGTCGGTCTTGGCCACGAAGGGCAGCAGGGTGCCGGTGCCCAGGTCGAAGCCGTCGGTGACGGCAAAGCCGACCAGGACCACGCCCAGCACCAGCCACCAGATGACGCGAAGGACTTCGTAGTTCAGTAGTTCATGCAAGATCATGCGGATTCTCCAGCGGCGCGGGGGGTAAAGGATGGGTTGGCGGTCAGGTGCGCGGGCAGCGGCAGGTCGCCGGGCAGGGCTTGCAGCTCACGCGCGTCGGGGCCTTTGCGGATGGCAGCGAGCATCAGCTTCATCTCGATGATGAGCAGCACGGTGTAGATGGCCACAAAGCCCAGCATGGTCAGCAGCACAGTCTTGGCGCCCAGGTTGGAGACGGCCACGGCCACCGGCAGCACGCCTTCGATGGCCCAGGGCTGGCGGCCGAACTCGGCCACGAACCAGCCGCACTCGGCGGCAATCCAGGGCAGCGGGATGGCCCACACGGCCAGCTTGAGCAGCCAGGGGTGCGCATCGAGGCGGCGGCGCGCCGAGAGCACGAAGAAGGTGGCCGTCAGCGCGATGAAGAAAAAGCCCAGGCCGACCATGATGCGGAAGGTCCAGAACAGCGGCGCGACCTGCGGCACGGTGTCCCAGGCGGCCTGTTCGATTTGCGCGGCGCTGGCCTGGCGCGGATCGTCCACATAGCGCTTGAGCAGCAGGGCGTAGCCCAGGCGGTCGCTGTGCGCCTCGAACTGCTCCATCAGCGCCTGCGGCGCTTGCTTGCCGTTGAGGGCGCGGATTTGCTCCAGCGCGTCATAGGCAACAAGGCCGCTGCGGATGTGTTGCTGCGCAGAGGCCACCAAATCCTTGATGCCGGGGATTTGCGTATCCAGGCTGCGCGTGCCGATCAGGCCCATGACCCAGGGGATGTGGATGGCGTAGTGCGTCTTGCGCGCCTCTTGGTCGGGCAGGCCCACCACGGTGAAGGAGGCGGGCGCGGGCTCGGTCTCCCACATGCCTTCGATGGCGGCCAGCTTCATGCTCTGGTGTTCGGAGGAGAGGTAGCCGCTCTCATCGCCCAGCACCACCACCGACAGCGAGCCAGCCAGGCCAAAGGCGGCGGCCACGGTCATCGAGCGCTTGGCCAGCTCCAGGTGCCGCCCCTTGAGCACGAACCAGGCGGCCACGCCCAGCACGAACACGGCCGCCACGGTGTAGCCGGCCGAGACGGTGTGCACGAACTTGGCCTGCGCCACCGGGTTGGTCACCACGTCAAAGAAGCTGTCCACCTCCATGCGCATGGTGTGCGGGTTGAGCTTGGCGCCCACGGGGAATTGCATCCAGCCGTTGGCCACCAAAATCCACAGCGCCGAGAGGTTGGTGCCGATGGCCATGGCCCAGGTCACCACCAGGTGCTTGACTTTGGACAGGCGCTCCCAACCGAAGAAGAACATGCCCACCAGCGTGGCCTCCAGGAAGAAGGCCATCAGCGCCTCGATGGCCAGCGGCGCGCCGAAGATGTCGCCCACGTAGTGGCTGTAGTAGCTCCAGTTCATGCCGAACTGGAACTCCATGACGATGCCGGTGGCCACGCCCATGGCGAAGTTGATGCCAAAGAGCACGCCCCAGAACTTGGTCATCTGGCGCCAGATGGGCCGGCGCGTCATGACGTACACCGTCTCCATGATGGCCAGCAGGATGGACAGCCCCAGCGTCAGGGGCACGAAGATGAAGTGGTACATGGCCGTCAGGGCAAATTGCAGCCGTGACAGACCAACTATGTCGAGATCCATGGGGGAGACCTTTCAGTAGTTCAAAGAGCAAAAGAAAAGTGGTGAGAGAAAAAACCGGGGTTGCCAAAAAAAGGCTCAGCCATCGCGCAGCCGCGCCAGCAGCGCCTCGAACTCGGCCGTGCCATGCACGGCCTGGGCCGTGATGCGGCCGTGCTCCAGCAGCAGCAGGCGGTCGGCCAGCGCGGCCTCGCGGCGCATGTGCGTGGCCAACACCACGCTGCGGCCGCGCAATGTTGGCGCCAGGCGCTGCAGCAGGGCCTGGGCGGTGGCGGCGTCCAGGCCGTCGGTGGGCTCGTCGAGCAGCCATAGCGCACCGGCTGCGCCAGCGCCGCCTGCGCCAGTGCCAGACAGTGGGGTCTGTGGGATCTGGGCCAGCAGCAGCCGCGCCAGCGCCAGACGCCGACCCTGGCCTTTGGACAGGCCCAGGCCGCCTTCGCCCAGGCGCTCGTCCAGCCCGGCCGGGCGCGCGGCAATGGCGTCCTTCAGGCCCACGAGCTCCAGCGCGGCCCACAGCGCCGCATCGTCCAGCGCGCGCTGTTGCAGATTCAGGTTGGCGCGCACCGTGTCGCTGAACAAGGCCGTTTGCTGCGGCAGGCCCAGGCTGGGCAGGGCGCGCACTGTGCCGCGCGTGGCCGCCAGCTCGCCGGCCAGCAGCGCCAGCAGGCTGGACTTGCCGCTGCCGCTGGCGCCCACCAGGGCCAGCACCTCGCCTTCGGCCAGCGTCAGCGAGCAATCCTGCAGGCGCGCCAGGCCGCTGCGGCCACTGTCGAGCCAGACGTGCTGCAACTGGGCGGCCAGGCCAGCCTCGGGCGCGGGCAGGGTGGCGCTGGGGGGGGCGGTGTTGGCGTTGGTGGCGTTGGTGGCGTTGGTGGCGTTGGTGGCGGGCGTCATGCTGCGCGCCAGCGGGGCCTGCAGGCGGCGCGCGGCCAACAGGCAGGCGGCCCACTCCAGCGTGCCACGGCGCAGCGCGGCAAAGGGCTCCATGCCGGCCATGGCCATCAGCACGAAAAAGGCCGCCAGCGCCACATGCATGTCGCGCGCCAGCACCAGCCAGGCGGCCACGCCCAGGGCGGCGGCCAGCGTCAGCGCCTGCAGCGCCTGCCAGGCCGCGGCGGCGGCGGCGTCGCGCTGTTGCAGGCGCAGCTCCAGCGCGGCCAGCTGGGCCTGGCGCTGGCGCCAGCGCTCGCTGGCGGCATCGAATTGCACGGCCATGGTCAGCTCGGCCTGGCCGCCCACCAGCTCCAGCGCCTGCTGGCGCATGCGCTCGCCATGGCGCGACTGGGCCAGCGCCAGTGCGCTGCTGCTGCGCACCAGCCACAGCGTGATGCCCAGGCCCCAGCCCCAGAACCACAGCCAGCAGGCCAGGCCCAGCCACAGGTGCTGCCAGGCCAGCCACAGGCTGATGGCCAGCGTGGTGGCCAGGGCCGCGGCGCAGGGCAGGGCCAGGCGCAGGTACAGGGCCTCGGCGGCGTCCAGGTCGCGCGTCAGGCGCAGCAGCAGGCGCGCGGGCTGCAGGCGCCAGGCGCGCTGCGCGGCTGCCAGTTGCGGCGCTTGCGCCGGGGGCTGGGCAAAGCTGCGCAGCAGGCGCTCGCGCAAGGCCACCAGCGCGTCCAGCGTGGCGGCATGGCCGACCAGGCGCTCGGCATAGCGCGCACCGGTGCGCCCCAGGGCCAGAAAGCGGATGCTGGCGCTGGGCACGAAGATGTCGAAGGCCAGCGCCGTGGCGGCGCTCAGCCCGGCCAGGGCCGTGCCGGTGATGAACCAGCCCGACACGCCCAGCAGCAAGGCGCCCATCAACGCTGTGGCGCAGGCCAGCAGCAGGCCTGCGGCCATGCGCCGGCCGTGGCCTTGCCACAGCGCGGCCCACAGCAGGGCCAGGCTGTGGCGGTGCAGATGGGTGGGTTGGCGCTCACTCACGGCAGAGCCTCCTCGATCGGCCTGTCGGCGGCGCGCATCGCTTGCGTTGGTGCATCGGGGCGGCGACGCCAGTGGGCCTGGCCCTGGGCGTTCAGCTCCAGCACCCAGGGCAGGGCGGCGATGGCCTGCGGATCGTGCGTGGCCAGCAGCAGCGTGCGGCCTTGCGCCAGCTTCAGAATCTGCGCCAGTACCTGGGCGCTGGTGGCGCTGTCCAGGTGGGCGGTGGGCTCGTCGAGCAGCAGCAGCGTGGCCTCGGGCGCGGCCACGAGCCGGGCCAGCGCCAGGCGCAGGCCCTCGCCGCCGGAGAGGCCGCTGCCGCCTTCGCCCAGCAGGGCCTGGTTGCGTTGTGGGACAAAGGCCCCCAGGCCCACTTGCTGCAGTGCGCGGGCTTCGTCATCGGGCGTGGCTGGTGCGGCGCGGCCCAGGCGCAGATTGCGCTGCAGCGAGCCGGCGAACAAATAAGGCTGCGCGCCCATCCAGCCCATGCGGCGGCGCAGCGCTGCTGCGTGGGCCGCATCCATGGGCTGGCCGCCGATGCGCACTTGGCCGCTGGCAGCTTGCACCAGCCCGGCCACCAGGGCCAGCAGCAGGCTTTTGCCGCTGCCGCTGGGGCCCGTGATGGCCACATGCGCCCCGGCTGGGATGTGCAGATCAAGGGCTGGGCGCGCGGCCTGGCCTTCGGCCAGCGGCAGCGCCGGTTGCACGGCCTGCAGCGTGATGGCCGGAGCGCCTGCGGGGACGGCGGGCTCGGCAGTGTTGGCGGCAGGGGGCTGGCCTTCGCTCTGGCCCTCGTCCTCAGTCTGGGCATTGGGCACCAGCGGCGCCAGTCCATCGAGCAGGGTCTGTAGGCGCTGCAACGCGGCGCGGCCATTGGCGCGGTCGTGCCAGACGGCCGAGAGCTCGCGCAGCGGCTCGAAAAAGGCCGGCGCCAGCATCAGCACGAACAGGCCTTCGTGCAGCGTCAGGCGCTCGCCCCAGGCGCCAAAAGGCAGCTGCCCCAGCAGGTGAAAGCCCACGTACACGGCCACCAGCGCCACGCCCAGCGCAGAGAACAGCTCCAGCACGGCTGAGGACAGCATGGCCACGCGCAGCACGCGCATGGTGCGCTGCGCCAGGTCGCGGCCCAGCGCGCTCATGCGCTGCGCCGTGGCCTCCACAGCGTGCAAGGCGCGCAGGCTGGGCAGGGCGCGCAGGCGCTGCAGCAGATCGCCGTGCAAATGCCCCAGTGCTTGCAGCTGGGCCTCGCTGATGGCCTGGGCGCGCCAGCCGATGATGGCCATGAACAAAGGGATCAGCGGCGCGGCCAGCAGCAGCAAGAGCGCCGACAGCCAGGAATGCCAGCCCACGCACAGCGCCAGTGCCGGCGGCACGAGCAGCACGCGCCACTGCGCCAGCTGGTAGCGCGCCAGCCAGGGCAGCACGGCATCGGCCTGCTCCATCCAGGCGCTGGTGATCTGGCCCGAAGGCGGGCGGCGCGCATCCAGCGGCGAGCTGTGGCGCAGGCGCTGGCCCAGCTGCAGGCGCAGCGCCGTCAGGCTGCGGCGGGCATGGCGCCAGGCCAGCTGCGTGCCAGCGTATTCCAGCGCAGCGCGCAGCAGGCCCAGGGCCACGGTGATGGCCGCAGCCTGCCCAATGGTGGCCGTGGGTGGCGGCAGGCCGGCGGCTGTGCCGCCGCCGTTTTGCCAGGCCATCAGCGCGGCAATGGCTGTGGCGATCTGCCAAGCCTGGCCGACCCACAGCAGTGAGGCCAGTGCGGGCAGGGCATGCCACCAGCCTCTGGCCTGGGCCAGGCCGTGCGGCAGGCCAGGGGCCATCTCTGAATTTGCAGCGCGTGCGCGCCCGTTGCGTGCCATGGGTGGAAGAAATGCAAAAAATCAGCAAGGCAAGGCCTGCACGAACCCGGCGGCGAAGTGCGCAGATGCCGCAGATGCACAAGGCGCAGCGATGCGTGTAGGCCTTCCCAAGCCCCTGCAAAACAGCCATCGGCCAGCGCCGCAGCGCTTGCAAAGGCTCTTTGGGAAAAAGCGCCGGATTCTATGAATTCCAGCAAACTTCATGGGGTTATCCGCACGGCTTTAGTCGGGCACCTGGGCGGGGCTGGCGTGATCTTTCAAAGCCGTTCCAGGGGGCGCCAGGGCAGGATGCAGGGCGGCTGGCCGTCGCCGGGGGCGATGCGCAGCGCCGCGATGCCGAAGGTTTGCGCCAACGCTGTGTCGTCCAGCACTTGGGCCGGCGGGCCGTGGCGCAGCGTGCGGCCGCCTTCGAGCAGCAGCAGCTGGTGGCAAAAGCGCGAGGCCAGGCTGAGGTCGTGCAGCACCACGGCCACGGCCTGGCCCTGGCGGGCTTGCTCGCGCAGCAAAGCCATGCAGTGCAGTTGCTGGGCTGGATCGAGTGCGGCCAGCGGCTCGTCGGCCAGCAGCACCGGGGCCTGCACGGCCAGGGCGCGCGCCAGCAGCGCGCGGGCGCGCTCGCCGCCCGAGAGGCTTTGCGCGTTGCGATCGGCCAGGGCTTGCAGGCCGGTGGCCTGCAAGGCGGCGTCAATGGCCTGCTGGCCGCTGGGCCGGGCGGCGTCGCCATGCGGCAGACGGCCCAGCGCCACGACTTCGCGCACCGGCAGCGGCCATTGCAGTTGCGCGCCCTGGGCCAGATAGGCCATTTGGCGCGCGCGCTCGGCTGGCGGCCAATCGGCCAGCGGGCGGCCTTGCAGCAGCACCTGGCCGCCGCGCAGCGGCAGCCAGCCCAGCAGCGCGCGCAGCAGGCTGGTCTTGCCGGCGCCGTTGGGGCCGACGATGCCCAGCAGTTGCCCGGCGGCCAGCTGCAGCTGCGCGCCATCGAGCAGGCGGCGCGCGCCGGCCTGGGCCTGAAGCTGCACGGCTTGCAGTGCAGGGGTGTTCATGCGCGGCCCTCCCGGTGCAGACGCAGGATCAGCAGCAGGAAAAAGGGTGCGCCGACCAGGGCGGTGAGCACCCCCAGGCGCAGCTCCTGCCCGCCCACGTAAAGCCAGCGCACGCCCAGGTCGGCCAGCAGCAGCAGCGCTGCGCCGGCCCAGGCGGCCAGTGGCAGCAGCTGCGCCGGGTTGCCGCGCGCCAGCGGCCGCATCAGGTGCGGCGCGACCAGGCCAATGAAGCCGATGCTGCCTGAGACGGAGACGGCCGCGCCCACGCTGGCGGCCGTACCCAGCAGCACCAGGGTGCGCAGCCGCGCCACGTTGATGCCCAGGGAGTGGGCAGTCTCCTCGCCCAGCGACAGCGCCAGCAGGCCGCGCCTGGCGCGCAGCAGCAGCGCCAGACCCAGCGCGATGAAGGGCAGGGCCAGGGCCACTTCGCGCTGGCTGCGGTCGGCCAGCGAGCCCATGAGCCAGAAGACGATTTCCTGCAGGGCATAGACGTTTTTCGTCCAGTTCATGACCAGCGCGATCAGCGCCCCGGCCATGGCCGAGACTGCCACGCCAGCGAGGATCAGCAGCGTGGTGCTGGCCTGGCGGCCGGCAAGAAAGAACACCAGGCCCACGGCGGCGGCCGTGCCGGCCATGCCCGCCAGCGGCAAGGCCAGCGCAAAGGCGCTGCTCAGGCCGGTGTAGAGCGCCAGCACCGCGCCCAGCGCCGCGCCGTTGGAGACGCCCAGCAGCCCTGGCTCGGCCAGCGGGTTGCGCAGCAGGCCTTGCAGCGCCGCGCCGGCCATGCCCAGCGCCGCGCCCACGGCCAGGCACAGCAGGGTGCGCGGCAGGCGCAGGTCCAGCAAGATGCGGGTGGGGATGAGTTCGCCCTGCCAGGCGCCTTGCAGCAGGCGCGGCAGAGGAGTGTCGATGTAGCCCACGGCCAGCGACAGCAGCGCCAGCAGGGCCAGGGCGGCGGGGGCAAGCAGCCAACGCAATAAGTTGCTCATGGCGTGATGGGGTGGGGGTGGGGCAGGGAGCTGGCGTTAGCGCGGCGCGCCTGGGCCAGCCGCTCGGCGGCGGCGATGTTCCACGGCCCGCCGCAGACGGTCATGCGCGAGGGCAGCTCCAGGCGCTGCACGCCCAGCTCTGCCAGCACCGGGTGCTGAAGCGGGCGCTGGGCGCCCAGTGCGTTGTGGCCCCAGCGTGGCACGAGCAGCAGCTCGGGGCGCTGGGCGACCAGGCGCTCCAGCGGCAATTGGCCATAGCCAGGCACGCCGGCTTCGGCGGCGGCGTTGTGCCAGCCGGCCAGGCCGAGCATGTCGTCGTAAATGGTGCCGGCGCCGGCGCTGTGGCCGTTGGCGCCGTAAAGAGCGGCGGCGGGGCGTTGCACGGCATTCGGGTTTTCGGCGGCCACGCTTGCGGCCAGGGCCTGCTGTGCGGCCTGCATGCGCTGCACCAGCTGCTGGCCGCGCGCTTCATCGCCGGTGCTGCGCGCCACGAGCAGGATTTGCGCCTGGGCATCGGCAAAACCGTCGGCGCCGGGCACGGCCAGCACCGGGATGCCGAAGCGGCGCAGCATCTGCGTGGTGTGCAGCGTGGTGTGCGTGCCCACCAGCACCAAGTCCGGTTGCAGCGCCAGCACTTCCTCGGCGCTGCCACGCACGCTGGGGATGCCGCGCGCGGCTTCGGCCAGCATGGACGAGGTCGGATCGCTGGCCAGGCGGCTGAGCGCGGCAATGCGCGAGCGCTCGACCAGTTGCAGCAGGATTTGGTCGGTGCAGAGGTTGAGCGAGACGATGCGCTGCGGGCGTGTTGCCTCGGCGGTGGCAGTGGTGGCTGGGCGCTCGCTGACGGCCTGTGGCAGTGGGCTGGCCGCAGGCGGCAGCCCAGCTTGCTCGGCCCTCTGGCAGCCTGCCAGCGCCGCCAGCATTGCCAGCGCCGCAACAGGGGCTTGCTTCATCCGTCGCACATTCAGCCGCCGCACACAAAGCCTTTGCCGCTCTGGTCGGCCGGGTCGGGCGGCAGGTTCAGGTAGTCGCTGCGCAGCTGGTTCCAGGCCGCCAGACGGCTCCAGTCGGGCGTAGCCGCCAGCGCCTGCTCGTCGGTCAGGAATGGGTTGGGCAGGAATACCGTCAGCTGCTGGTGCCCGGCGTGGGTGAACAGGCGCAGGCCCCAGCTGCGCGGCGCGCCATCGCGGTCGAGCAGGCGGTACAGCTCGGCGCGACCGGTGCGGCGCGCATGGGCCAGCTCGGGCGCTACGCCCTTGAACTCGCCAATGCACAGGTGAAAGTGCCAGGCGCCGAAGTCGATGGTGGCGTAGCCGTCAAGCAGGCCCACGCGCAGCGGCGCGTTGGGGGCCTTGATTTCATAGACGACGCCGGGCTCGCAGACGCCGAAGTGGATCTGCTGCCACCACTGGCCGAACACGTCCTGCAGCAGCATCCACAGCGTGTCCTCGTCGGTGGGCAGGGGCCAGGCTTCGCTGACGCTGCCATCGGGGTCGGTGCGGCGCTGCGGTGCGTTGGGGACGGGGGGGCTGCTGGCGGCGTTCATCACAGCTCCCAGATGTAGCGGAGCTTGAACTGGCGGCCCGGCTGCGGGAAGCCGAATTTCTCCCAATAGAACTTGTCGGTGAGGTTGTCCACGCTCAGTTGCAGCGCGTGCTGCGCGGCGAACTGGTAGCGCAGGCTCAAGTCGGCCACGCTGTAGGGCGCGTAGCTTTGCTGCTGGCCGTAGGTGGCGGGGTTGACCCAGTCCAGATCCTTGCGGCTGCCCACATGGCGCAGCGCCAGGAGGCCGCTCCAAGGGCCGTGTTGGCCTTCGAGCGCCAGGCGCCAGGTCTGCCGGGGCACATTGTTGGCATCGACCCATTGACCTTTGACCTGATCGCGGGCCTTGAGCATGCGCGTGCCCGACAGGCCCAGCGACCAGCCGGGCGTGAAGCGCCAGCGCGCCATCAGCTCCACGCCCTGCATGCGGGCGCGGTGGGCATTGGCAAAGGTGCTCAGGCTTTGCTCGGGCGTGTCGATGGCCTTGACGCTGACGATCTTGTCGCGCACGCGGGTGTCGAAATAGGTGGCGTCGAGCTGCCAGGCGTGGTTCTCCCAGCCCAGGCCCAGATCCCAGCTGCGGCTGGATTCGGGCCGCAGCGCGGCATTGCCGCGGGTGATGAGGCGGCGGCCGTCACGGACACTGAGCGATTCGCCCGTGAGCTGGAAGGCATCGGGCGTCATAAAGCCTTCGCCGTAGCTGGCATGGGCCGTGAAGCCGCCGCCCAGGCGCTGTTGCACGCCAGCGCTGGGGCTGGCCTTGCCGAAGTTCGCCTTGCCTGGCGTGAAGCTGGTGAGCAGCGGCGTGGCCAGCGTCTGCACGCGGATGCGGTCGTGGCGCGCGCCCAGGTTCAGCACCGTCGCGCCCTGGTTGAACTCCCAGCTTTGCTGGGCGTACAGGCCGGCGCTTTGGCGGCGGCTGTTGGCCGAGTAGGGCGCGAGCTGGGCGCCGCTCTTGTCGTAGCGGCGCGAGGTGGACTGGGCGCGGTCGGCATCCAGACCCAGCACCAGCCGCGCGCCGGCGCCCCATTGCCAGGCGTCTTGCAGCTGCAGGCCGCTCCAGCGCAGCGTGCCGCCGTAGCTGCGGTAGGGGTAGGTGGTGCCTGGCGGGTCATAGCGCGAGCTGACGGTGGCATTCTCCGCCGTCTGACGGCCGGTATAGGCGCTGGCGCTCAGGGCGTGCGCGCCCAGCTGGCCCTGCAGTTGCAGGCGCGTACCCCAGCGATCCAGATCCTTGCTGCCTTGGTTTTGCAGACCGTAGGCGATGTCGCCGGGCGAGGCAATGTCCTTGCCGCGGTACAGGCTGCTGCGCCAGTCCAGCTGCCATTGCGGCGCCAGTTGCAGGCCCAGGCGCAGTGCGTGCTTTTGGATGTTGTAGTCCGAATGCGGGCGTTTTTGGCCATTGCCCATGCGCATGTCGCCCTCGGCCTGCCACTGGCCGCTGTAGTCGAAGCTCAGGCGCTCATTGATGCGGCCGCCGGCGCGGCCCTGAAGCTCACGCGCGCTGAACTGGCCCAGGCCGGCGCTGAGGCTGGCCTCAAGCGGGCCGGTGCTGCGCCGCGTGATCAGGTTGACCACGCCGCCCATGGCCTGTGAACCGTACAGCGCCGAGGCCGGGCCTTTGAGCACCTCGATGCGCTGCAGATCGCCAGTGCCCAGCGTGCTGAGGTTGTCGGTCATGGCCGGCAGGCCATCGACCAGCAGCAGCGTGCGCTGGTTCAAGCCGCTGAACTGCGGCCCAAAGCCGCGAATGCCCACGCCCGAGAGCTGGCCCGGGTACTGGATCACATCGACGCTGGCATTTTTCTTCAGCACGTCCACCAGCTCGCGCTGTGGCGTGGCCTCGATGGTGGCGGCATCGACCACCTCGATGCGCTGGGGCTCATCGGCCAGCGGCGTGGGCGCGCGGCTGCCGGTGACGACGACAACGGGTAATGTGCTGGCCTCGGCCTTGGGTTTTGTTTGGGCTGGTTGTGTGTCGTTGGGCTGGGCCTGCAGGCCGGGCAGGGCCAGCAAGAGAGGCAAAAGGGGGAGGTGTTTTGGGGACATGGGCGTTTTCTCAGCCAAGGAAATCCGCCACCGTGATCGCGCTGATTCGCATGCGCCAAGGCCCGCAGCCGCCAGGCGCAGGCGCGCCCAGTGCAGCCGTGCCACTGTCGCCCGCCACCCCGCAGACGATCACCGTGACCGGCGGTGCACGCCGGGGCGCGCACTGCCTGACAATGCAGGCCGGTATCCGGACTCGCAAGACCAAGAGCGCCGCCTTCCCAAAAGGGCTGCCCAGACCATCGGCGGTCTGAACTTCACCCAACTTCAGTGGCTGCCGCCCGGCGCAGCGTGTGCGCAGCAGGCGGCCTGGCGCCCCCATCCTTGCTTACCGTTGCGGGGGCAGTCAGGGCTTTGCACCCTGTTCCCGTTGAACCCGCTGCCCTGGTTGCCAAGAACCCAGTCAGCGCGGCACCTGCAAACCACAAAGAAAGCCGCGTCCGCGCTGGCGCTGAGCAGTGGCGCCGAGCGCAGAACGCGGCGCGCATTTTACCGGCCCAGCAGCCCTGCCGCGGCCCTGGCATTGCCCGCCTGGGCGTTCAGTGGCGCAGAGGCTTGCGGGCCTTGCTGCAGCTGTCGCAGCAGCTCGTGCAGCAGGGCCTGGGTGTTGTTGCTGGTGGTGGTCAGCGTCATCTGCCAGTCGCTGAGCAGCCCGTTGGCGATGCAGTGCTGCAAAAAGGGCTGCAGCGCGCTGTAGTAGCCGTCCACGTCGAGGATGCCGATGGGTTTGTCGTGGTAGCCCAGCTGGCGCCAGGTCCAGATCTCGAACAGCTCCTCGAAGGTGCCGATGCCGCCGGGCAGGGCGACGAAGGCATCGCTGCGCTGGGCCATCATGGCCTTGCGCTGGTGCATGGTGTCCACGACGAACAGCTCGTCGCAGGCTTCGTTGGCCATTTCCTTGTGCACCAGCACGGTGGGGATGATGCCCACCACGCGCGCGCCCGCTTCCTTGGCGGCCTGGGCCACCAGGCCCATCAGCCCCGATTTGCCGCCGCCGTAGACCAGCTGGCCGCCTTGCTCGCCGATCCAGCGGCCAACGGCCTGGGCGGCTTCGATGATGCGCGGGTTGCTGCCATTGCGCGAGCCGCAGTAAACGCAGAAGGAAAAGCGGGGTTGCATCGGGTGGGGTCTCAGGGGGTGAAAAGGGTGTTGCCACTGACGGTGTTGGCCGTGCCCTGGTCGAGGATGGTGTGGCTGTGGATGTAGTTGCCCGTTACGGTGTTGCCCGAGGTGGTGTCCGTCAACCACAGGCCGGTGTGCCAGAGGCGGTTGTTGCGGATGCTGCTGCCGCTGATGCGCTCGAGCGTGACGGAGCGCAGATAGTTGGGCTCGAAGGTGTTGCCTTCGATCTGCACCCCGCTGACGCGGGCGCTGCTGGCGCTGACCTCGTAGGGCACGCCGGCATAAATGCCGTAGCCGCGGTTGCCGGCCACGTGCGCCTGGGTGATGCGCACGTTGTGGATGGTTTCGTCCTTGCCGGGCCGGATGTCGATGCCGGTCATGGGCGCCACGCCGTGCGTGCTGTGGTAGCGCCCGCCCTGCACCAACACGTCCTGGGCCGAGGCGATGGCCAGGCCGCGGCGGCGGTTGCCCTCGGCCACCACGTTGCACAGCCGCACGTCGCGGCTGTCCTGGGTCACGGCCAGGCCATCGCCCCAGGCATCTTGGACTTTGACTTGCTCGATGACGATGCGGCTCGATGCGGCCACCATCACGCCCGTGCCCCAGGCGCCTTCAGCGCCTTGGCGCGTGTGGCGGTCGCCCAGCACCGTGCCGCCGACCAGGCGGGCGTTGTCCACCTGCTGGAAGCGCACGATGTCGTAGAAGCCGGCGCTGCCGGGCTTGGCTTTGAGCACAGCCTGGTCGGAAAGCCGCAGCGTCATGTGGCTGCGCATGAACAGGCGCTTGGCCGGGTCGATCAGGTAAGTGCCCTCGGGCACCCAGACCATGCCGTTTGTGCCGGCGGCCTGGTCAATGGCGGCCTGGATGGCGGCGGTGTCGTCGCTGCGGCCATCGCCCTTGGCGCCCTTGTCGCGCACGTTGATGGCCTGGCCTGCAGCGGGCATGGGCGCGCATTGCCCAGCGGTTGGCGCTGGCGTGGGCGAGGGGTTGGCCACGGGCGCGGGCGGGATGGGCGCAGGGGCCACCACGGGTGCCGCATCGGGCGGCAGCAGGGGCACGGCGGCCAGAGTATCGAGCCGATTGTTGGCAATGGTGTTGTGCTTGGGGCTGCCGTCGGCGTTGGGCTCGTCGACGATCAGGCGATCCAGCGATGCCCCGGGCCGCCCGGTGATGGCGTTGTCCGTGACGGTGATGAAGGTCGCCAGCGGCTCCAGGCTGATGTTGAGGTACTGGCTGTTGATGATGCGGTTGCCAGTGATGCGGGTTTTCCAGCTGCGATTGCCCAGGCCCAGGCCGATGGAGTTGTCGATGATGGTGTTGCCCTCCAGCACGACGTTCTCGATCTGGCCGGGGTAAGTGGTCACCATGCCGATGCCGCGGCCGGCGTTGTTGATGAATTGCGAGCGGCGGATGGTCACGTTCTTGACGTGCTCGCGAAGCGCCTCTTGCGCGTGCCCCCATGGCTCGATGTCGATGCCGTCCTGGGGCGGGGTGCCGTGCGTGTTCTTGAACACCGAATCCTGCACCACGATGGTGTCGACATCGACGATGGACATGCCCTGGCGGCGGTTCTTGTCGGCCACCACGGCGCAGAACTTGACGTTCTGGCTGCCGCCGCCGACGTAAAAGCCATCGCCCCAGAACTCACGGGCCGTGACGTTTTCGATGGCGGCATGGCGCGCGCCGCGCATCACGAGGCCAGAGCCCCATTCGCCCAGCTGCCCGTCGGCGGGGATGCGGTGCGCGTAGCGCTCGCCCTGCAGATGGCCGCCCAGCACGTGGGCGTTTTCCACATCGTTGAAATGGAAGATGTTGTAGTGCCGCGAGCCATTGGGCATGGCCTTGAGCACGGCCTGCTGCGACATGTGCACGGTCACGCCGCTGCGCATCTGCAGGCCGCACCGCTCTTGGCCCCAGCCGCCGCAGGCGTTGACCGTGGCGTCGATCATGTAGGTGCCAGCCGGAATCCAGACGCGCCCGCCGCTGCCGGCGGCTTCGTCCAGCGCAGCCTGGATGGCCGCCGTGTCGTCGGCCTGGCCATCGCCCTTGGCGCCTTTGTCCTTGACGTTGACCGTCAGCGCAGAGGCAGGCATGGGCACGCAAACCCCGGCGGTGGGCGGCGGTACGGGCTCTGCCGCAGGGGCAGGCGTGGGCGCGGGAGCCGGCGGCGGCGATGGCGGCGCAGGTGCGGGTGCGGGAGACGGAACTGGACTGGGCGCAGGCGCAGGCGGTGATGGCGGCTGCGGAGCAGGAGCAGGAGCAGGAGCAGGAGCAGGAGCAGGAGCAGGAGCAGGAGCAGGAGCAGGAGCAGGAGCAGGTGCAGGTGCAGGTGCAGGTGCAGGTGCAGGTGCAGGTGGCCGTGGGGCGGGCACCGGCGCAGGCGCTGGCGGCTGCGATGGCGTTGGGTCGGGCTGTGGCCCAGGGGCTGGGTTGGGCGCAGGAGGACGGTTGTCGGATTGACCATCGCCGCCGCCGCCACAAGCAGCCAGTGAGACGGCCAAGGCCAGCATGGCCAAACGCTTTGCGCGCATGCAACTCAACATCACGGTTCCCTCCAAAATGAATGCCGCAACTGGCGTGCGTGGCCAAGTCGCCAGCCCCTGCCTGAAACACAGGCGCTGCGCAGCCCAGTGGGCCTGGCGCGGGCACAAACAAGGCGCTCTGTGGCGCCGTTCGTGCAGGTGTTTGCTTTTGTAAAAAATGTTCAGGCGATTATAGGGAGCCTTGACGCTGTCTTGGGGCTGGCATCAGGCGCCGGCGGTGCAGCAGGCAGCCCATTTGACCCAAAGCGCCCAGGCCCAAATGCCCAGGCACAGCGCCAGCGCCAGCAGCACGGCGGCGCTGCCCAGGTCTTTGGCTTTTTTCGATAGCAGATGCCATTCGGGGCCGATGCGGTCGACCACGGCCTCGATGGCGGAGTTGAGGATTTCGACCAGCAGCACCAGCACGGGCAGGGCGATGAGCACGGCGGTCTCCAGCCAGCTTTGCCCGGCCCAGAAGGCCAGGGGGATGAGCACTGCGGCCAGCAGCAGCTCCTGGCGAAAGGCCGCTTCCTGCCAGGCGGCGCCCAGGCCGTGGCAGGAGTTGCGCAGGGCCGGGCCCAGGCGGGCCAGGCCGGTCTTGGGTGAGTGGGGCGAGGTGGGCATGGGCCGGGCGGGGCTGGCTGAGGGCGGGTGGGCGGCCTGTTGCAGCGCCTTGGCCCTGGCAGCCCCAGGGGGCAGCCAAGGCCAGGTGCTGCAGCCGGCGCAGCCAGGCTCAGTGCGGCGCGTTGACGTTGGCGGCGGCCAGGGCCGTCATGTTGACGATGCGCCGCACGGTGGCCGAGGGGGTCAGCACGTGGGCCGCGCCGGCCGCGCCCATCAGGATGGGGCCGATGGTGGTGCCGTTGCCGCCCACTTCCTTGAGCACGTTGAAGAGGATGTTGGCCGAGTCCAGGTTGGGGCAGATGAGGATGTTGGCGCTGGCGCTCAGCGAGCTGTCGAGCAGGTTGCGCTGACGCACTTCATCGGACAGCGCAGCATCGCCATGCATTTCGCCGTCGCACTCGATCTCGGGAAAGCGCTGCTTGAACAGCTCTGCCGCGCGGCGCATTTTCAGCGCGCTGGGGCGTGTGGAGGAGCCGAAGTTCGAGTGCGAGACGAAGGCCACCTTGGGCGGCAAGCCAAAGCGCTGCACTTCGCGCACGGCCATGCGGGCGATGGAGACCAGGCCTTCGGGGTCCGGGTCTTCGTGGATGTAGGTGTCGGCCACGAACAGGGTGCGCTCGTCCAGAATCAGCGCATTGATGGTGGCCAGGCCCTCGCTGCCTTGGCGCACGCCAATGATGTCCTGAATGCGCTGCAGATGCTTGTCGAAGCCGCCGACCATGCCGCAGAGCATGGCGTCGGCATCGCCCAGGTGGATCATCAGCGCGGCGATGATGGTGTTGGAGCGGCGCACGGCGGCTTTGGCGGCCTCTGGCGTGACGCCGTTGCGGCCCATGATCTTGTGATAGGCCTCCCAATACTGGCGAAAGCGCGGGTCGTCTTCGGGGTTGACGTTTTCCACGTCTTGGCCGAGGCGAATGCGCAGGCCGGCGCGCTGGATGCGCTCGGCGATGACGGCCGGGCGGCCGATGAGGATGGGGCGGGCCAGGCCATCGTCCACCGCGACCTGCGCGGCGCGCAGCACGCGCTCGTCCTCGCCTTCGGCATAGGCCACGCGGCGCAACTGCTGCTTGGCGGCCTGGAACACGGGCTTCATGAACATGCCGGTCTGATAGACAAAGCGTTGCAGGCTTTCGCGGTAGGCGGCGATGTCCTCAATGGGGCGGGTGGCCACGCCCGAGCGCGCGGCGGCTTCGGCCACGGCCGGGGCGATGCGCAGGATCAGGCGGCCATCGAACGGGGTGGGGATGAGGTATTCGGGGCCGAAGCTCAGCTCCTTGCCGGAGTAGGCGGCGGCGACCTCATCGCTGGCTTCGGCCTTGGCCAGGGCGGCGATTTCATGCACGCAGGCCAGCTTCATCTCGTCCGTGATCTTGGTGGCGCCGCAGTCCAGCGCGCCGCGGAAGATGTAGGGGAAGCACAGCACGTTGTTGACCTGGTTGGGGTAGTCCGAGCGGCCGGTGGCGATGATGACGTCCGGGCGCACGGCCTTGGCCAGTTCGGGGCGGATTTCCGGCTCGGGGTTGGCCAGGGCCAGCACGATGGGCTTGTCGGCCATGGTCTTGAGCATCTCTGCGGTGAGCACGCCCGGGGCGGAGCAGCCCAGGAACACGTCCGCGCCCTTGACGATGTCGGCCAGGGTGCGCGCCTCGGTCTGGTGCGCAAAGCGCGCCTTGGAGGCGTCGAGCTTGTCGCGCCCGGCGTGGATCACGCCCTTGGAGTCGGCCACGAAGACGTTTTCATGGCGCACGCCCAGCCCTTCCATGACGTTGATGCAGGCAATGGCGGCCGCGCCCGCGCCGGAGACGGCGACCTTGACCTGGCCGATGTCCTTGCCCACCAGCTCCAGCGCGTTGATCAGCGCGGCCGAGGAGATGATGGCCGTGCCGTGCTGGTCGTCGTGGAACACGGGGATGTTCATGCGCTTGGAGAGCTCTTGCTCGATGTAGAAGCACTCGGGCGCCTTGATGTCCTCCAGGTTGATGCCGCCCAGCGTAGGCTCCAGCGCGGCGATGATCTCGATGAGCTTGTCCGGGTCGCGCTCGGCCAGTTCGATGTCGAACACGTCCACGCCGGCGAACTTCTTGAACAGACAGCCCTTGCCCTCCATCACCGGCTTGCCCGCCAGCGGGCCGATGTCGCCCAGACCGAGCACGGCCGTGCCGTTGGTGATGACGCCCACCAGGTTGCCGCGCGAGGTGTATTCGGAGGCCTTGCTGGGGTCGGCCTGGATGTCCAGGCAGGGGTAGGCCACGCCGGGCGAGTAGGCCAGCGAGAGATCGCGCTGGTTGGACAGGGGCTTGGTGGGCTTGACGGAAATCTTGCCCTTGCTGGGCGCGCTGTGGTATTCGAGCGCGGCCAGGCGCAGGGCTTGTTCGGCTTCGGAGAGAGATTTGGCGTGGGAAGTCATGAATGCCTTGGATTGCGGAAAAAGAGACGCAGAGGGGCCGGGCGCGGCACAGTGGATGTTGGGGGGCGATTTTTGCAGAGCTTGAAGGGTCTCAAAACCATTTCGCATCGCAAATTGCTTGCCCATGTCGACAAGCGCTTGCAGGTGCTGGCGCGCGCCGCAGTCAGGCAGGGACATTAGCGGCAGCGGGCCAGGCGGACAATGCGTGAAAACGGCAGTACGCCCCGCAAGCAGCGGCCTGGGCCTGCATATGACGCGCGCCCATCAGAACGGGGCCTTGGAGCCATTTCTTTCAATGTCTTTGCCAAGGAAAGCCTGCGTGCATCGAGCGGCAAAGTGTGCGTTACCGGTCGGGATGGGATTTGCGGGCCAAGCAGACCATGTCCAATCCGCATGGGCATGCGACGCTGTGGCTCGTGTAGGCGCTGCCTGATGCTTGGCCCCAAGGCGCTGCAATGCGCCAGAATCGGCCCGCAGCAGCCCGGCTGCACCAATGCCACGGCAAGCACACACGCATGAACCTCACAGCCGACATCACCCCCTGCTTTCTGGCCCAGGCCCAGCCTGTGCTGCGCGGCCTGAACGGCCAGGCGCTCACAGTCACGCCTGGCCAGGGCGGCGCGCCCATTGCCGTACAGCCCTGGCCGGGCGTGACCGCGAGCGGCTGCGCCGGGCAGGCCATGCGCTGCTGGGGCCACTCAGCGCCGCACGACCCGGCGCCTTGGCTGGCCACGCACGATCGCATCCTGGCGCTCATCGACGGCCATCGCCCCTTGGTGATTCAACCCCGGCAGCCTTGGGGGCATGACGGCGCACCGCCGGATGCGCCCTATCCGGCCGTGGTGGCCGCGCAGGCGGGCGGGCTGATGGTGTTCCTGGTCAATGCGGCCTCGCAGGTGCGCGTGTTCGCGGCCGATGCGGCGCAGGCGGTGGAGCTGCCCCCGATCGACGACGCGCAGGTGTATGCAGCCTGGGCGCATCAGGGCCAGTTGTGGGCTGCTGGCATGCGCCCGCGCCCGCGCGATGCCGATGGCGACATCACGGGCTTTGGCCAGGCGCTGCTGCTGCGCTGGCACATGCGCCCGCTGGCCGTTCAAGACCGCTGGCAAGGGCTGGACGTGTGGCCGGTGGATGAAGCCAGCACCCCCGCGGCCGAATGGGCCAGCCTGGCTGGCATGGAAGCCTGGCTGGCGGCCTTGCCCGGCCCTTCGCCCGCGCAGGCCCCTTGGCTGATTGGCGCGCCCCTGCTGCGTGGCGTGCATGATTTGCTGCCGGATCTCTCGCCCTTCTGGATGCTGGGCCCGCCCGCGCCGGCTGACTACAACGCCGCCGTGCTGGCGCAGGCCAAAAACGCGCCTGTCCCCTCGCCAGCGACCCCGCCCCTGCAACTGGCGCGCGTGCTGGCCGGCCACAGCCTGCTGGCCGTGTGCAGCCAGGGCGCGGGCCAGGCGCTGGTGTTCATGCTGGCGCAGCCCGAGGCCGGCGCGGCCGCCCGCGTCCACAGGCTGTGCCAAAGCCGCTGGGATGGAGCCTGCGCCCAGCTCTCCCCCGCGCAGCCAATGCACATTGCCGGCCTGCCCGCAGAGGCCGGCAGCGCCACGCTGC
Source organism: Vandammella animalimorsus (assembly GCF_002285285.1). Taxonomy (GTDB): domain Bacteria; phylum Pseudomonadota; class Gammaproteobacteria; order Burkholderiales; family Burkholderiaceae_C; genus Lampropedia; species Lampropedia animalimorsus. The sequence goes on along the minus strand of NZ_NSJF01000006.1, from coordinate 157,402 downwards.
TGGATTGGGATGCCGTGCACCACCCCAGCTTCGGCTTTGCCGCCACGCTGCTGTGGCAGCCCGCCCGCACTGGCAGCAGTGATGGCAGTGATGACAGTGACGGCAGCGGTACAGCGCCGGCCCTGGCTGGCGCGGTGCTGCACAGTCCCGATGGGCAGCGCTGGCGCGTGGTGCAAATGCTTGCTGCCCCCGCCTGACGCCTGGGGCGATCGCCCGTCCTGCCGCTGGCTGCTTCTGCCGGGCTGTGGGGCTGCCAGCTCCCTCAAACGTCAAGCCGAAAGCCCAAGTCCAGCTCGGATGCGGGCTGGCCGCCGCGCAGGCCCCAGTTGTCCAGCGGCGGCTCGTGCAGCACGATGAATACGTCGCCCGGCGCAATGCCCAGCGTGCCCAGCCGGCTCACGATCTCCTGGTAAAGCCTGCGCTTGGCCGCCAGCGAGCGGCCGGGAAAGAGCAGGATTTCGACGAAGGTGTAGTCCTCCGTCTTGCCCGGCGGCACGGCAAAGTGCTCGGGGCGGTGCTCGATGTAGCGAATCTGCCGGTCGCCCTCGGGCACTTGCAGGGCCACGCGCTGCGCCTGGTACACGGCCTCGATCATGGCTTGCACCTGTTCGGGGCTGCGCGGGCGGCGCACTTCGATCTTGGTCACGGGCATGGGCGTGTTCTCCGTATCAGAACCTGTCCAGCCAGTCCATCAGGCCAGCAGGTCGCTGGTGATTTCGCCCACGTTTTTCACGCTGGTCAGCGTCATGGCCACGCGCATTTCCTTGAGCATCAAGTCCAGCAGGTTTTCCACGCCGGCCTGGCCGTGCGCGGCCAGGGCATAGACGAAGGCGCGGCCGATCATGGTGCAGTCCGCGCCCAGCGCCAGCATGCGCACCACGTCCAGGCCGTTGCGGATGCCCGAGTCGGCCAGGATTTTGATCTGGCCTTTGACGGCATCGGCAATGGGCGGCAGCGCGCGCGCCGAGGAGAGCACGCCGTCGAGCTGACGCCCGCCGTGGTTGGAGACGACGATGCCATCAGCGCCAAAGCGCACGGCGTCCTTGGCGTCCTCGGGGTCGAGAATGCCTTTGATGACCATGGCGCCTGGCCAGAATTCGCGGATCCATTCCAGGTCTTTCCAGGAGATGGAGGGGTCGAAGTTCGCGCCCAGGTAGCCGATGTAGTCCTCCAGGCCGATGACGCGGCCGGTGTATTTGGAGATGTTGCCCAGATCGTGCGGCTTGCCGTGCAGGCCCACGTCCCAGGCCCATTGCGGGTGCAGCGCGGCTTGCAGGTAGCGGCGCCACTTGGCGTTGGGGCCGCTCATGCCGGAGTGGGCGTCGCGGTAGCGCGCGCCGGGCACGGGCATGTCCACGGTGAAAACGAGGGTGGAGCAGCCTGCGGCCTTGGCGCGCTCCAGCGCGTTTTTCATGAAGCCGCGGTCCTTGAGCACGTAGAGCTGGAACCACATGGGCCGCCCGATGGCGGGGGTGACTTCCTCGATGGGGCAGACGGAGACGCTGGAGAGGCAAAAGGGCACGCCTTTGTTGTAGGCCGCCTTGGCCGCCTGCACTTCGCCGCGCCGCGCGTACATGCCCGTCAGGCCCACGGGCGAGAGGGCCACGGGCAGGGCGAGCTGCTCGCCGAACAGCTCGATGCTGGTGTCCAGCTCGCTCATGTCCTTGAGCACGCGCTGGCGCAGGGCGATGTCGGCCAGGTCTTCGACGTTGCGGCGCAGGGTTTTCTCGGCGTAGGCGCCGCCGTCGATGTAGTGGAACAAAAAGGGCGGCAGGCGGCGCTGGGCGGCGGCTCGGTAGTCGCTGGCGGAGGAGATGATCATCTGCAGTCTCGCGGTATGGAGGTTCGATCAGAGCGTGTGATGCACTTGGGCCAGCGCGGGGGCGCAAAGTGCACAGCACGCTCTAGGGCTGGAATGGAGGCGGCCTGTGCTGCCGCGATCAGTGCGGAATCATCCACGGCAGCACATAGGCTTGCAGCGTGGTCATGGCGCCGATGATGACCGCAAAGATCAGGCTGTGCTTGACGGTGAAGCGGAACAGATCGGATTCGCGCCCGGCCAGCCCCACGGCCGCGCAGGCAATGGCAATCGATTGGGGCGAGATCATCTTGCCCGTCACGCCGCCAGTGGTGTTGGCCGCCACCGTCAGCACCTCGGGCAGGCCCAACTGCTGGGCCGTGGTGGCTTGCAGCGCGCCAAACAGGGCGTTGGCCGAAGTATCCGAGCCGGTGAGGAACACGCCAATCCAGCCCAAAAAGGGCGAGAAGAAGGTGAACGCATCGCCCGTGTGCGCCAAGGCCAGCGCCAGCGTGGCCGACAGGCCCGAGTAGTTGGCGATGAAGGCAAAGGCCAGCACCATGCCGATGGAGTAGATGGGCAGGGCCAATTCCTTGAAGGTTTCCGCCAGCGTGCAGGCGGCCTGGGCCGGGCGCATGCGCAAATACAGGATGGTCAGCAGCGCTCCAATCATGATGGCCGTGCCGGTGGCGGAGAACCAGTTGAAGGAATACACCGCGCCATAGGGCGAGGCGCTGGCGACCACGGGCGGCATTTTCTGCACCAGGTTGTGCAGCATGGGCACGGGGATGGCAATCACCCAATCGGCCAGCGCGCCGCCCTTGGCGAACAAATCCTTGAAGGGCTTGAGGCTCCAGATCGTCACCATTGCCGTGAGGATGATGAAGGGCGACCAGGCCTTGAGCACCTTGCCCAGGGTCAGCTCCACTTCGGCCTCTTTCTGCGCCTGGGCCTGCTGGGCGGCCACAGCCTGGGCGCCGCCTTCGGTTTCAAAGCGGAAGATGCGCTTGGGTTGCCAGACCTTGAGAAACAGCGTCAGCGCCACCAGCGAGACGATGGCCGAGGTGATGTCCGGCAGCTCCGGCCCGATGTAGTTGGCGGTGAGAAACTGCACGATGGCAAAGCTGCCGCCGCCCACCAGCACGGCGGGCCAGGTCTCCTTGATGCCGCGCCAGCCGTCCATGATGGCCATCAGCCAGAACAGCACGATGATGGTCATGAAGGGCAATTGCCGCCCGGCCATCTGGCTGATGGCCATCGCATCCACGCCCGAAACCTGCCCGGCCACGATGATGGGAATGCCCATGGCGCCAAAGGCCACCGGCGCGGTATTGCCAATCAGGCACAGGCCGGCGGCATACAGCGGCTTGAAGCCCAGGCCCACCAGCAGCGCAGCCGTGATGGCCACCGGCGCGCCAAAGCCCGCCGCGCCTTCCAGAAACGCGCCAAAGCAAAAGCCCACCAGAATCAATTGCAGCCGCTGATCGGGTGTGATGGACAGGATCGAGGAGCGGATTACGTCGAACTGCCCCGTCTTGACCGAGACTTTGTAGAGAAACACCGCGGCGACGATGATCCAGGCAATCGGCCACAGCCCGTAGAAAAAGCCGTACACGCCCGAGGCCAGCGCCGCCGAAACCGGCATGCGATAAAACAGCAGCGCCACAGCCAGCGCCAGCAGCACCGTGATGGTGCCGGCCACATAGCCTTTGAGGCGCAGCCGGGTCAGCGCCAGGAAGAAAAAGATGATGGGGATGAGCGCAACCAGCGCCGAGACCCAGACGTTGCCCGCCGGGTCGTAGTTTTGTTGCCAGATGGTGGGTTCCATAGACCGAAGCTCCATGTCACGCAAAAACGAGCAGCCGATGAACCTGCTTGCAAGGCCCACTGGCTGCAGCCTGTGCGCATCGGGCTGGGTGCTGATGCCAATTGCCCCCTGGGCCGCCGTCGCGCGGGGGGAATCGGCATCGCTCAAAGGGCCTGCCATCGGCCTTTGCAGCTGTGCCTTGCACCAAAACGCCGTGTGATTCTAGAGCGTGTTATGCGCTTTTCGCCCCCCGCGAAAGCCCTTGGGCAGGCCTGCCCTTGGCGCCAATGGCGGGCAAGAAAGCCAAAAGCCCGTGCCGGGCGGGCCGGTACGGGCTTTTGGGGCGCTTGTTTCAGGGCCTGGGGCTCAAGCCGTGGTGGCCTCGGCCATGCGCAGCTGGCTCAGATCGACGCCGGCGCGCTCCACGCCCGAGAGGATGGCCGAGATCGAGGCCGAGACGATGTTGGGGTTGCGCGCCGCGCCCCAGCAGCGTTGCTGGCCCACCTCGACTTCCACGTAGGCCATGGCCTGGGCATCGGCGCCGGCGCCGATGGCATGCTCGGCGTAGTCCAGCACGCGCACGTCGCAGCCGACCTGTTGCAGTGCGTGGATGAAGGCTTCCACAGGGCCGGAGCCCTGGCCCTGCACCTGCGCCTGGGCGCCGTTCTTGCGGATGCTGGCCTGGATGGTGGTGGCCTGGCCATCGCCGCCGAGCTGGTAGCTGGGCGCGGTCTCGTGCAGGCGGTATTCGCGCTGGAAAATCTCCCAGATGTCGTGGGCGGTCATTTCCGTGCCTTCGCTGTCCATGGCCTTTTGCACCACCTGGCTGAACTCGATCTGCAGCTTGCGTGGCAGCGCCACCTTGTACTCACTCTCCAGCAGGTAGGAGATGCCGCCCTTGCCCGATTGGCTGTTGACGCGGATCACGGCCTCGTAACTGCGGCCCAGATCCTTGGGGTCGATGGGCAGGTAGGGCATATCCCAGATCTCGCCTTCCTGGCGCGCGCCGAAGGCTTTCTTGATGGCGTCCTGGTGCGAGCCGGAGAACGAGGTGTAGACCAATTCACCCACATAGGGGTGGCGCGGGTGCACAGGCAGCTGGTTGCAGTATTCGACGGTGCGCTTGATCTCGTCGATGTTGGAGAAATCCAGTCCCGGATGCACGCCCTGGCTGTACATGTTCAGCGCCACGTTGACGATGTCCAGGTTGCCGGTGCGCTCGCCATTGCCGAACAGGCAGCCTTCGAGGCGGTCGGCGCCGGCCATCAGGGCCAGCTCGGCGCTGGCGGTGCCCGTGCCACGGTCGTTGTGCGGGTGCACCGAGAGGATGATGCTGTCGCGGCGCTGCAGGTGGCGGTGCGACCATTCGACCATGTCGGCAAAGATGTTGGGCGTGCTGTGCTCGACGGTGGTGGGCAGGTTGATGATGCACTTGTTCTCGGGCGTGGGCTGCCAGACTTCGGTGACGGCATCGACCACGCGCTTGCTGAAGGCCAGCTCGGTGTCCGAATACATCTCAGGCGAGTACTGGAAGACCCACTTCGTCTCGGGCTGCTTGGCGGCCAGCTCCTTGAACAGGCGCGCGTGCGAGGCGGCCAGCTCGACGATCTCGTCCTCGCTCATGCCCAGCACCACGCGGCGCATCACCGGCGCGGTGGCGTTGTAGAGGTGCACGATGGCGCGCGGTGCGCCCTTGAGGGCCTCGAAGGTGCGCTCGATCAGCGGCGCGCGCGCAGGCGTGAGCACCTGCACAGTCACATCCTCGGGGATCAGGTTTTCCTCGATCAGCTTGCGGGTGAAGTCGAACTCCACCTGTGATGCCGAGGGAAAGCCGATCTCGATTTCCTTGAAGCCCACCTCCACCAGCGTCTTGAACATGCGCAGCTTGCGCGGCACGTCCATGGGCTCGATCAGCGCCTGGTTGCCATCGCGCAGATCCACGCTGCACCACACGGGTGGCTTTGTGATGACGGCATCGGGCCAGGTGCGATCCTTCAAGCCGATGGGGGCAAAGGCGCGGTACTTGGTGGCGGGGTTCTTCAACATCATGGTCTAGCTCCTGTTCGCAGATGGGGATGGATGTTGCCGGTGCAGCCGGTGGTGTGCTGGCACACCTGGAAAAACAAAAACGGCCCGTCGCTGCACAAGCTCACGGGCCGTTGGGTTCTCTGGTGTTTTCCAAGAATGGAAAAACAATGCGCGCACTACCAAACCCGCCCGTGGGGCGCGGCTAGTAGTAGGTTCAGGGAGAATTTGCGCATCGCGGCAATGTATCACAGTTTTTGCGCGCTGCCTGTTTTCGCAGCAGGCCTTTGCTAAGGGGGTGTTGAGAACCGCTTTGCAAACCAAATCTCAACAACCCCTAACGATGTAGGCCCTGCTCGTCAGGCTCATCGGTGGAGGTGCTGATGACGCTGACGGGCTCGCCGCGTGCGCGACGCCGTACGTAGACCACAAAGCCGCTGCAGGCGTAGCCGACGAAGAGCGTGAACAGCACCAGAGGCGGGTCGATGTTGATGATGGCGATGACCAGCACCACCAGCACTACGCTGATGAAGGGCATCGAGCGGCGCGCGCGCAAATCCTTGAAGCTGTAGAAGGGCAGGTTGGTCACCATGGTGATGCCAGCGTAGAGCGTGATGGCAAACATCAGCCAGGCCATGGCCGCAGGCGAGAGATAGCTGCTCCAGCCGTGCTCGGCATCATTGGCCAACCAGATAAAGCCGGCCACCAGCGCGGCGGCCGAAGGTGAGGGCAGGCCCTGGAACCAGCGCTTGTCCACCACGGCGGTATTGACGTTGAAGCGCGCCAGTCGCAGCGCGGCGCAGGCACAGTAGACGAAGGCCGCCGTCCAGCCCCAGCGCCCAAGGCTGTGCAGGCCCCATTCATAGGCCACCAATGCAGGCGCAGCGCCGAAGGAGACCATGTCCGAGAGCGAGTCCATTTGCTCGCCAAAGGCGCTTTGCGTCTTGGTGATGCGCGCCACGCGGCCGTCGAGGCTGTCGAGCACCATGGCGGCGAAGATCGCCAGCGTGGCCAGGTCAAAGCGCTGCTGCATGGCCATGACGATGGCGTAGAAGCCACAAAACAGCGCTGCCAGTGTCACGGCATTGGGCAACACGTAAATGCCCTTGCGCCGCATTGACGCAGGATGCGGCATGGCAGGTGGTTGAGGCGGGCGGGCGGGATGTTCGTTCATGGAGCCACAGGAAAGTGCGGGTGAAACGGGCAGCGCGCCATCCCCATCATGGGGCGCAGGGCAACGCACGGGCTGGCTGCATTATGGCCTCGGCATCTGTGGCTGGCCGCTTCACGGGCGGCAAGGGGAGCAAGCAGCGCTGGCCGGCGAGCCTGCCCCACTGCTGGCCTCGGGAGCATTCTGCGCTTCGGCCTCGTCGTCCGGGGCTGGTGTGCTGCCCACGGCGGCTGGCCATTGCGGGCATTGTTCGGCCAGCTCTTGCAGGTAATCGGCCAATTGCTGCCATTGGCGTTGGCAGTCTTCTTCCTGGTTGAGGCGCTGGCGCAGCGCCTCGCTGCCGGGCAGGCCGCGCAGGTACCAGCCGATGTGCTTGCGCGCGGTGCGCACGCCGCTGTATTCGCCATAAAGGCTGTAGTGTTCGAGCAGGTGCGCCAGCAGCCATTGCCGCACCTGGGCTGTGGCCGGCGGCGGGGCTTGCGTGCCGGTGTGCAGGTAGTGGGCGATGGCGCTGAAAATCCAGGGCGTTCCCTGCGCGGCGCGGCCAATCATCAGCGCATCGGCGCCGGTGTACTGCAGCACCTGCCAGGCTTTTTCGGGGCTGGTGATGTCGCCGTTGGCCACGACTGGGATGCACACGGCCTGTTTGACGGCGGCGATGGTGTCGTACTCGGCCTGACCTTTGTAGCCTTGCTCGCGCGTGCGGCCATGCACGGTGAGCATTTGGATGCCGGTTTGCTCGAAGGCGCGAGCCAGCGTCTCGGCATTTTTGTGCTGGGCGGACCAGCCGGTGCGCATCTTCAATGTCACTGGCACGCCATGGGGCTGGCAGGCGGCAACCACGGCCTGGGCGATGGCCAGCGCCAATGGCTCGTTTTGCATCAGGGCCGAGCCGGCCCAGGCGTTGCAGACTTTCTTGGCCGGGCAGCCCATGTTGATGTCGATGATTTGCGCGCCGCGCTCGATGTTGTAGCGCGCGGCTTCGGCCATCATCTGCGCGTCGGTGCCGGCAATCTGCACGGCAATGGGGCCGGGCTCGCCATCGTGGTTGGCGCGGCGCGAGGTCTTGAGGCTGCGATACAGATGTGGCTGGGAGGTCACCATCTCGCTGACCGCATAGCCCGCGCCGAGCTGGCGGCACAGCATGCGAAAGGGCCGATCTGTGACGCCAGCCATGGGCGCGACGAACAGCCGATTGGCCAGCGCGATGGGGCCGATCTGCAGGGGGGCGAGCCAGGCTTGGGGCAGCGGGGGCGAGGGGACGTCGTGCGCCCGGGCGGGCGGCATGGCCTCGGGCATGGGGGAGGCTGGCATGGCTGGGGGAGGACTCAGCGCTTTGCGTTGGCGTTGGGTTTGCGAGCCTGGGCTTTGCCCGCTTTGGCCTGCGAAGCCTGGGGCGCTGCAACGGTTGCGCGAGGTTTGCGAGCTGGCGCTCGGGCCTTGGAGGCTTGAGGCTTGTTCTTGCCCGCTGCGCTGGCATTGGCGGCTTTGCCGCTTTGGGCCTTTTTGTCGCCCTTGGTCAGCTCTTTGCGCGGTGGATTTACTGGCGGGGGCAGGCCCTTGCCGCGAAGCGGCACCTCGCCTTCGCCGCACTGCGGGCCTTGGCCGTTGGGGATCCACAGCGAGACGTTTTTCAGGCCCAGCGAAACCATGCCCAGGCGCTCGGCGGCGGCGCGGCTGAGGTCGATGATGCGCCGGCCGGAATAGGGGCCGCGGTCGTTGATGCGCACCAGCACTTCCTTGCCATTGACCAGGCTGCGCACGCAGACTTTGGTGCCAAATGGCAGGCTGCGGTGCGCAGCGGTCAACGCATTCATGTTGTAGCGCTCGCCATTGGCGGTCAGGCGACCGTGGAACTGCCTGCCATACCACGAAGCCACGCCGGTCTGGTACAGGCTTTGCGGAGCAAGCGCGGAGGCCCTGGGCGCGGGCAACTCTTTCTTCAGGCCTGGGGTCAGGCGGGTGTCAACCACATCCTGGCTGGGCTGCAGGCCAAGGCTGGATTGCGCAGCGCCGGCTTCTGGGGTGTCGAGCTCGTAAATGGGTGGCAGCAGCTCCAGGCCAAGCAGGCGCGTGGCATCCCAGGGCTGCGGCGGGGGCTCGTCGCTGGCTTTTTGGGGCGGCAGGGTGCTGCAGGCGCTGAGCGCCAGCAGCAGCGTCATGGCGCTGGCATGCAGGGCCAGACGGCGAAGCGGAGGGCAGGAAGAAGGCATGGCGGGGCGATGGCTGCGCGCGAGCGTCGCGCTCAATGTGTTGGCAGGCCCAGGCGGCGGGCGATTTCCAGCACCAACGTGCTTTGGTTCATGGTGTAGAAGTGCAGGCCAGGCGCGCCGGCGGCCAGCAGACGCTGGCACAGCTTTGTGACCACATCCAGCCCGAAGGCCTGGATGGAGGCCGTGTCATCGCCATAGGCTTGCAGGCGGCTGCGCACCCAGCGCGGCACTTCAGCGCCGCAGGCGTCGGAAAAGCGCAGCAGCTGGCTGGCGGCGTGAATGGGCATGATGCCCGGCACGATGGGCAAATCCAGCCCCAGGCGCTGGGCCTCGTCCACGAAACGGAAATAGGCGTCGGCGTTGAAAAAGTACTGCGTAATGGCCGAGTTGGCGCCGGCGCGCACCTTGGTGGCAAAAGCCTGCAGGTCTTTTTCGGGCGAGGCCGCTTGTGGATGCATTTCGGGGTAGGCGGCCACCTCGATGTGAAAGTGCTCGCCGGTCTCTTCACGGATGAAGGCCACCAGATCGCTGGCGTATTGAAACTCGCCGCCCAGGCCATAGCCACTGGGCAGGTCGCCGCGCAGCGCCACCAGGCGCTTCACGCCCATGGCCTGCAGCTCGGCCAGCTCGGCGCGCAGCTTCTCGCGCGTGGCGCCGATGCAGGAAAAGTGCGCTGCGGCCTGCTGGCCCTCGGCCAGGATTTCACGCACGGCGGCAAAGGTGCCCGCCTGCGTGGAGCCGCCCGCCCCATAGGTGACGGAGCAGAACTGCGGCTGCAGCGGATACAGCGCCTGGCGCGTGGCGCGCAGCTTGAGTGCGCCGGCCTCGGTCTTGGGCGGGAAGAATTCCAGACTCAATGCGGCGCGTGGTGCCTGTGGTTGGCTGGGTGCGGAAGCGGACATGGAAGGCAATCGAAAACGCAAGGAGTGGGCCAGGCTCGGGCGGCCAGAAGCCCTGACCGTAAATGAAACGGAAAAACCCCAGCCAGTCGGGCCTTTGGCACAGCCTGGCTGTGGGGCGGAAGCTATTGATTGAGGTCAGCAGCGTGGCGTTGCGCAGCGATGAAAAACTCGCGATTGCCATCGCCGCCGGTGATGGGGCTGGGCAGCCAGTGCAGCAGTTGCAGGCCGTGCGCGGCACAGGCCTGGTTGATGCGCTGGCGCACCTGCTCGTAGTGGCGCGCATCGCGCACGATGCCGCCCTTGCCCAGCAGCTCGGGCTGCAGCTCGAACTGCGGCTTGACCAGCATCAGCAGCCGGGTATGCGCATCCATGCAGGGCAGCAGCGCGGGAAGCACCAACGTCAGCGAGATGAAGGACAGATCACCGACGATCAGCGCAAAGCCCTGGCCATCCGGGTCCACCATCGCGCGCTGCAGATGCCGTGCATTGCAGTGCTCGATGGCCTGCACGCGAGAGTCGCTGCGCAGCCGTGCGTCGAGCTGGCCGTGGCCCACATCGACGCCCACCACCTGCGCCGCGCCGTGCTGCAGCAGGCAGTCGGTGAAGCCGCCGGTGGACTGGCCGATGTCCAGGCAGCGCCAGCCCTGCACATGCCAGCCCAGCGCGCGCAGCGCGCCTTCGAGCTTGAGGCCGCCGCGCGAGACGTAGCGCGCCTCGGCGGCATCGAGCAATTGCAGCTCGGCCGCGCCGGGCAGCTCATCGCCGTTTTTGCGCACCGGCTGCCAGGGGGCATCGGGCAGGCGCCACTGCACGCCAGCGGCAATCAGCCGTTGCGCCTGCGAGCGCGTTTGCGCCAGGCCACGGTGCACCAGCAGTTGGTCGGCACGCATGGGGCAGTCTGGTCAGTGCATTGCGCAGTCAGCAGGCCTTAACCTGCTGCACGCCAGCTGTTCAAGGCCCAGTTGATGACGCTGTAGAGCAGGGCGCCGAACACGCCCGACCAAAAGCCCGAGACCTGAAAGCCACGCATGAAGCTGCTGGCCAGCCAGAACATCAGGCCGTTGAGCACCAGCACGAACAAACCCAGTGTCAGCACCGTGACGGGGAAAGTCAGCACCAGCAGCACGGGCCGCAGCAGGGAGTTGATCAGGCCCAGGATCACGGCCGCCAGCAGGGCGTTCTTGAAGTTGGTGATCTGCACGCCAGGCAGCATGTAGGCCACCAGCATCAGCGCCAGCGCGCTGAGCAGCCAGGTTATCAGCAGGGGCAGCATGGCAAAGTCCTCCTCGAAATCGCAGCAAGAAGCCCAGCATACTCCACACGAATGCGCTGGGTGGATCAAGGTCGCAGTGGTTGTGCAGCCCGAGCGCAGCGCCTGCAAGGGCAGGCGCTGCACCCAGGCGCTTGCGGATCAATAGCGATAGGTATCGGGCTTGTAAGGCCCTTCCTTCTTCACGCCGATGTAGGCCGCTTGCGAGTCGGTCAGCTCGGTCAGCTGTGCGCCGAGTTTGGACAGTTGCAGGCGGGCGACGTGTTCATCCAGGATTTTGGGCAGCACATAGACCTGGCCGGCCTGGTATTGCTCAGGCTTGGTGAACAGCTCGATTTGCGCCAGCGTCTGGTTGGCGAAGCTGCTGCTCATCACGTAGCTGGGGTGGCCGGTGGCGCAGCCGAGGTTGACCAGGCGGCCCTTGGCCAGCAGGGTGATGCGGCGGCCGGTGGGGAAGATGATGTGATCGACCTGGGGCTTGATCTCCTCCCACTGGTATTGCTCCAGCGAGGCGACGTCGATCTCGTTGTCGAAGTGGCCGATGTTGCAGACGATGGCCTCGTTCTTCATGGCCACCATGTGCTCGTGGCGGATCACGTCCTTGTTGCCGGTGGTGGTCACGAAGATGTCGGCCTTGTCGGCGGCGTATTCCATGGTCACCACCTTGTAGCCCTCCATCGCCGCTTGCAGGGCGCAGATGGGGTCGATTTCCGTCACCCAGACCTGGGCGCGCAGCGCGGCCATGGCCTGGGCGCAGCCCTTGCCCACGTCGCCGTAGCCGCAGATGACGGCAATCTTGCCCGCCACCATCACGTCGGTGGCGCGCTTGATGCCATCGACCAGCGATTCGCGGCAGCCGTAGAGGTTGTCGAACTTGCTCTTGGTCACGCTGTCGTTGACGTTGATGGCGCGAAACAGCAGCTCGCCTTTAGCGGACATTTCCTTGAGGCGCATCACGCCGGTGGTGGTTTCCTCGGTCACGCCGATGATTTGAGCGCTCTTGCGGGTGTACCAGCTCGGGTCCTGGGCCAGTTTGGCCTTGATGGCGGCAAAGAGCACGCGCTCTTCTTCACTTTGCGGGTTGGCCAGCACGCTGGCGTCTTTCTCGGCCTTCTGGCCCAGGTGCATCAGCAGCGTGGCGTCGCCGCCGTCGTCCAGGATCATGTTCGGGCCTTCGGCATCGCTGCCTTTGTTGCCGAACTCGAAGATGCGGTGCGTGTAATCCCAATACTGCTGCAGCGTTTCGCCCTTGACGGCAAACACCGGCGTGCCCTGGCCGCCATTGGCGCTGTTGCAGGCGATGGCGGCGGCGGCGTGGTCCTGGGTGGAGAAGATGTTGCACGAGGCCCAGCGCACATCAGCGCCCAGGGCTTGCAGGGTTTCGATCAGCACGGCGGTCTGGATCGTCATGTGCAGGCTGCCGGCGATGCGTGCGCCCTTGAGCGGCTGGCTGGCGGCGTATTCCTCGCGGATGGCCATCAGGCCGGGCATTTCGGTCTCGGCGATGGCGATTTCCTTGCGGCCCCAGGCGGCCAGGGACGGATCGGCAATCACGCTGTGCGCGGCCAGGGGAAGATCATTTTGGGCGTTCATGGACAAACTCCAGTTCATTGCAACAGGTGGACAGGGACCGCCAGCGCAGTGTCTGCACGCGTGAGCAAGAAGTGGATGGGCCGGGGCCAAAGCGCTCTTGCCGCCGCATGCGCCTGCGGGCGGTTGAGCGTCGTTGCGAAATCTGGACATCGCGGGCCGCAGGCCCGTGGCGCTGCTGCGCCATGCCAGTGACTGCCATGGGTTGGCGCCGGTGCGACGCTGCACGGCCTTTGTTGCGCAGTGCAATGACAGTCAAGGATTTCCGAGCCTGGCAATTGCCCCGGCGCTGGGCCTGTGGCGGCAAGTTGCTGCAACGCTCCTCGGAAAAACGGGCGATTATAAAAGCCCGCGCGCGATCTTGTCACGGCGGCAGGATCGCGCCCGGGCCGGGCGGCTGGGGGGAGGCTCGAAGTCTTGTCCGGCAGGGGCCGCGCTGCGCCAAGGCGCTCAGACGGAAATGTCGGTGCTGAAGCCGGTGCGCTGATCCAGGGTTTGCTGGGGCTGCTCGGCGGGCAGGGGCTCGATCTTGATGATGGCCACCGAGATATTGTCGCTGCTGCCGCCGGCGCGTTCATTGGCCTTGTTGACCAGGAACATGGCCGCATCGCGGGCGTTGAGCATTTGCGTGGTTTGCCCCAGCTCTTGGGGGGTGAACTGGCTCCACAGCCCATCGCTGCAGGCCAGCAGCACATCGCCAACCTCGAGTTTGGCGATGCTGTAGGCCGTGGCCGGCGGGTCAATGTCGCTGCCCAGGCAGCCCACCAGCACGTTGGAGTTGGGGTGGTTGGTGGCCTCTTCCTCGCTGATCTCGCCGCTGTCGATGAGCGATTGCACGTAGGAGTGGTCCTTGGTGCGGAACACCAGGCGCCCCCACTGGAAGTAGTAGATGCGCGAGTCGCCCGCATGGATCCAGTGGCACTGGTTCTGCGGCGTGATCAAAAATGCCGCAATGGTGCTGTGCGGCTCCTGCTCGGCGGAGACGGCCGTCAGGCGGATCACCAGGTGCGCATCCTTGACGATGCTGTGCAACAACTGCTCGGGCTTGTCCGTCTCGGGGTCGAAGCGCTCGAACAGTTGACGCGCGGTCAGCAGCACCTGATCGGCCGCCTTGCGCCCGCCGCTGCGCCCGCCCATGCCATCGGCCACGATGCCCAGCACACATTCCTTGCTGCGGTGGTGCTGGTAGATGGCCACCTGGTCTTGTTGGTATTGGCGATCACCTTTGTGCAGGCCGGTGGCCGCCGTCAGTCGGTAGTTGGTTGGCATGGTTGGGGCCTGTCTGGTCGAGAGTGAAGACATGCCGCGCTCGCTGGCGTTGCGGGCCTTGGTGCTGCGCAGCGCATGGGGTGGCGCAAATTATGTACTGGCTCCATACCGCAATGCAGCGCCTGGCGGGCAGATTGCTGGCGATTTCGCGGCCATTGCGTCCGAATCAGTGGGGAAAATCACACAATTGTGATCGGATCAGCGGTGTTTGGCCCCAGGCCCCCGGTCAGGAGCATGAGGCAGCTCAAGGCTGAAGAACAGGTTGGGGCGGCTGAAGAGGGCCTATTGCAAATGCTTGCAATCGTGTATGGCGTTACGTTTTGGCCATTGTTGCCGCATTGCTGTTCGTGTACCGCCGCGCCTGCATCACACGCTCTAAGATCGCGCCATCACAGCACCGATGGTTTGCATGAAGGGCTTTTTTGCGCCACCCATGCAAGGGGTGCAAACAATCTTTTTCTGGGGTGCCTGAAATGCCTTCTGCCAGTCAACGCTTGTCGCTGAGCCTTTTGATGGCCACGGGAATGATGCTGTTTGCGCTGTTTTTTGGCGCGGGCAATCTGATTTTTCCTGCCGCTTTGGGGCAACAGGCAGGGCAATCGCTGTGGCCGGCAATCTGGGGTTTTTTGATCACCGGCGTAGGCTTGCCATTGCTTGGGGTACTGGCATTGGGCTTGTCCAGAGCGCAAGGGTTGCAGGATCTGGCTTCGCGCGTGCATCCTTGGTTCGGCGTGTTGTTCACCGTGGCCCTGTACTTGACCATCGGCCCCTTGTTTGCGCTGCCGCGCACGGGCTCGGTGGCGTTTGAGATCGGGCTGTCGCCGTGGCTGCCGCAGCAGGGGCGCAAACTGTGGGAGATCGGCAGCCTGGCGCTGTTTTTTGCCATTGCGCTGTGGCTGGCCCTTTCGCCGGGCAAGCTGGTCGGCCGCATCGGCAAGGTGCTGACGCCCTTGCTGCTGCTGGCCATGGCGCTGCTGATTGCCTCGACTTTTGTCGCGCCCATGGGCCCGCCGGCTGCGGCGCAGGCTGCGTATCAAGCGCAGCCCTTCGTCAAAGGCTTTCTGGCCGGCTACGACACCATGGATGCGCTGGCCTCGCTGGTGTTTGGCATGCTGGTGCTGATGAGCGTGCACCAGGCCGGCATCCGCGAGCCGGCCCAGGTCATGCGCGCCACCTTTGCCGCTGGCCTGGTGGCCGCGCTGCTGCTGGCCGTGGTCTATGTCTGCATTGCCCGCATGGGGGCCACGAGCCTGGCCCAGCTGGGCCTGCTGGACAACGGCGCCAAGGTGCTCTCCGGCGTGGCCATGCACTATTACGGCGCTTGGGGTGCGGTGCTGCTGGGGGTCATGGTGTTCCTGGCTTGCGTCACCACCGCCGTAGGCTTGTTGGCCGCTTGTGCGGCCTATTTCAACCATTTGTGGCCGATCTTGAACTACCGCGCGCTGGTGCTGCTGTTCGCGCTGGTTTCCTTTGCCATTGCCAGCCTGGGGCTGGGCACGATTCTTTCTGCGGCTGTGCCGGTGCTGGTGTTCCTCTACCCGCTGACCATCGTGTTGATCGTGCTGGCCATGGGCCAGGCCTTGTTGGGCTGGGGCACGGTGGTGTGGCGCTGGGCCATGGGGGCCACCGTGCTCTCTGCGCTGCTGCATGCGCTCCACAGCGCCAAATGGTTGCCCGCAGCGCTGGCCGATGGATTGGCGCGTTACGTGCCCGGACAGGAGGCAGGCATGGGCTGGATGGTGTTTGCCGCAGCGGGGCTGGCCCTGGGCCTGCTGCACTGGCAGGCCACTGGGCGCAAGCCCATGCAATTGGCGTAGTGAGATTGTGGGGTTTGCCGGCGCTCAAGCCCGCAGCCGCCCCCAGTGCATCAGCGCCATGCCGCCGATGGCCAGCAGGCCACCCAGCAGCAGCGTGGCGCCCAATGGTTCGCCCAGCCAGAGGCTGGAGCACAGCACGCCAAACACCGGCACCAGCGTGATATAGCCCGATGCAGCGCCCGCACCCAGCGCCTTGACGCCAGCGTAATACCAGGCATAGGCCAGCGCGGCGGCGCCAAAGCTCAGCGCCAGCAATGACCACCAGGCCGCAGCAGGGGCTTGCGCCATGGCGTGCCAGGCACTGGGGCCTTCCACCCCCAGGCTGAGCAGCACCAGCAGCAGTGCGCCCAGTACCGAGCAAACGCCGGTGGCGCTGAGCGCATCCACGCGGGTCAGGACGGCGCGGCCAATCAGCGTATAGGCCGCCCAGCACAGCACGCAGCCCAGCAGCAGCCACTCGCCCAGGCCGGCATCACCAGCACCGGGCAACTGGCTGCTGGGTGCGGGCGCGCCACTGGCGATGGCCAGCAGCGCACCGCAGATGGCCAGCAGCATGCCCAGCGCGATGGCGCCATTGAGCCGCTCCTTGAACACCAGCGCCGCCAGCAGCAGCGTGGCCACCGGGTTGAGCGCGATGGCCAGCACGGCCCGGCTGGAGGGCACGGATTGCAAGGCCAGCATGAAAAACACCGCATAGCCAAACACCCCGGTGGCCGCAGCCAGGGCCAGGCCCAGCCATTGGCGCGATGAGAGGTTGCGCAGCCCACGCAGGCGGCCGCTGCGCCCCATCCACACCAGCAGCAGCGCACTGGCCAGCAAAAAACGCGCCGCCGCCGCCGCCAGTGGCGGCATGTTCAGCGCCACGATGCGCCCCCACGGCCAGGAAGCGCCCCAGATCATGGCCATGCCCAGCAGGCGAAGGTGAATGGGGTCGAGAGGCAGGCGCATGGCGTGGCAGTGGGTGGGCAATAGGGGGCCAAAAGGGCAGCGGCCAGAAGGCAGCCGGCCACAGGCCCGCCAAGATGGAAAACAGCAGCGGGCGATTGTGCACGTTTTGCCCGCTCGCACCGAGACTTTGAACAGAGTCATGGCTCATGGCCAGTACGGCCCTGGCCAGGCGGCCCAGCTTGCCCGTGTGCTAGCGGGGCGCTAGACTGTAGAACATTCCTACAAATTGGAGGCCCTATGCCGATCACCGTGAGCACCCGGGAGTTCAATCAAAAAGCCAGCCAAATGCTGCAACTCTCCCAGCATGAGCCTGTTTTCATCACCAAGTGGGGCAAGATCGTGGGCGTGCTCTCCAGTTATGAGCAATACCGCCAGCAGGAGGGCAAAAGCCTGGCCGATGCGTTTGCCAGCGGACATGAAGCGGGTGCATTGGGCGGCGCATTGAGCGTGGCTTTCGACGACCTGTTGGCCGGCATTCGCCAGCACAGCAGCAAAGTGCGTGAAACGGACTGGGGCGATTGATGTATCTGCTCGATACCAACATCGTCTCCGAGTTGCGCAAGGCGGAGAAAGGCCGGGCCGATGCCCAGGTGCTGCAGTGGTTTTCAGGCATCAAGATTCAGCACGCCTATTTGAGCGTCATCAGTTTGGCCGAGATTCAGACTGGCATCTTGCTGCTGGCGCGGCGCGATGAACAGGCGGCAGCGATCTTGCAAAACTGGCTGAAAATGCGCCTGCTGCCCGAGTTCGCCCAGCGCATCCTGCCCTTGGATGCCCAGGCCGCCTTGCTGTCGGCCCAGTTTCATGTGCCGGACAAAAGCCCGCTCAACGATGCCTACATCGCCGCCACGGCCAAAACGCATGGCCTGACGCTGGTGACCCGCAATGTGCGGGATTTCGCGGGCCTGGGCATCGAGGTCTTCGACCCATTCGCCCAAGGGCGTTGATGGAGCCGCCGCCGCAGGCGCTCA
This sequence comes from Vandammella animalimorsus, assembly GCF_002285285.1. Classification (GTDB taxonomy): domain Bacteria; phylum Pseudomonadota; class Gammaproteobacteria; order Burkholderiales; family Burkholderiaceae_C; genus Lampropedia; species Lampropedia animalimorsus. The sequence goes on along the minus strand of NZ_NSJF01000006.1, from coordinate 139,621 downwards.
GCGCGCTGCCGGCGCGTCTTGCGCCAGCAACTGCGCGCGCAGCCGGGCGCGCAGCTCCTTGCGGCTGGTTTTGCCCACGGCCGTGGTCTCGAAGCTGTCCACGAACACGATCTGGTCCGGGATCTTGAACGCGGCAATCTGGCGGCCCTTGAACCACTGCTTGATCTCGATGGCGCGCGGTTTTTCGCCCTGGCGGGCGATGACGAAAGCGCAGCTGCGCTCGCCCAGATATTCGTCGGGGATGGAAACTACCGCCGCATCGAACACCTGCGGGTGGGCCAGCAGATGGTCTTCGATCTCCTCGGCCGAGACCTTCTCGCCCGCGCGGTTGATGTGGTCGGTGGCGCGGCCCTGCACCGTCAGGTAGCCGCGCGCGTTGCGCAGCACCATGTCGCCGGTGCGGTAGTAGCCATCGTCGGTGAAGCTGCGCGCATTGGCCGCATCGTCATTGTGGTAGCGGCGGATGGTGTAAGGCCCGCGCGTGAGCAAATAGCCCGGCTGCCCCTCGGGCACGGGTTGGCCCAGGTCATCGACCACCAGCACCTCGTCATCGGCGCTGATGGGGCGGCCCTGGGTTTCGATGACGGTGGCCTCGTCATCGCCCAGCCGGGTGTAGTTCACCAGGCCCTCGGCCATGCCAAAAACCTGCTGCAGCTGGCAGCTCAGGCTAGCGCTGACGCGCCGCGCCGCCTCGGGCGTGAGCTTGGCGCCGCCCACCTGCAGCGTGCGCAGGCTGCTCAAATCGTGCGCCTGGCCCGCACCACCTGTACCGCTGGCCGCCTGCGCCCACAGCAGCGCCAGCGGCGGCACCAGGCCCACGGCCGTGACGCGCTCGGACGCAATCAGCGGGAAGGCCGCCTCGGGCGAGGGCGAGGGGCTGAGCACCACCGTGGCCCCGGCGTAAAAAGCGCCAAAGGCCCCGGGCGAACTCATGGGGAAGTTGTGCGCCGCAGGCAGGGCCACCATGTACACGCTGTCCTGCGTGATGCCGCAGATCTCATTGCTGGCGCGGAAGCTGTAGATGTAATCGTCGTGCGTGCGCGGGATGAGCTTGGACAGGCCCGTGCTGCCGCCGGAAATCTGCAAGAAGGCCACGGCCTGCGGGTCGGCATCGGCGCTGGCCAGATCGGGCAGGCGCGCCGCATCGCTCTGGAAGGCGTCAAACGCCGTGAACTCCGCCGCATCGCCGCCGACGATGAACACCTGCTCAAACAAATCGTGCGAAAACGCCCGCTGCCGCAACTCGCGCGCCAGCGTGCGGTAATCGAACTGCTCGTACTGCTGCAAGGCCACGTAGGCCGAGGCCTCGGCCTTGTCGATGAAATGGGCGATCTCGCGCGTGCGGTGTGCAGGCAGGGCATAGACCGGAATCAGCCCGGCGCGAAACAGCCCGAACACCACGCTGTAAAACTCAGGCACATTGCCCATTTGCACCACGACGCGATCGCCCGGCTGCAAGCCGCTGGCCAGAAAGCCGGCCGCTGCCGTCTCCACCTTCTGCCAGAACTGGGCATAGCTCCAGCGCGCCAGCGGCTGACTAGTACCGCCGGCCGCTGAGTAGCCCACCAGGGCCGTGTGATCGGCGCGGCGCTGGGCCTGGGCCTGCAGAAAGCTGGCCATGGTCTCGCCCCGCCAATACCCCGCTGCGCGGTAACGCGCCACGAACTCGGGCGGCCAGGTTTGCAGCAAGGGATGGCGGTGGCGTGAATTGGTCATGACAAACAGCGCAAATAAGAATGATTGCTGAAAAGCGCCGCGATTTTAGGGCCTGAGCAAGGTCTTTGAATCAGCGGAGAAAGTGACGTTGTGGTGGGCTGCTGCTTGAACAAAGGCCAGCATGCTGACCCAGCTGTGGGGAAGGACTTGCCATGCAGCGGCTCGCCAGAGCGCGCACTTCTGCTGTTGTTGAAGCGAAGGTAAATGGGCGGTTAGCGCGGCGGCTTCAGCAATGGCTCGATCGCTTGCCAGACGTCGGCGCGGTTCACCTCCAGCGCGTAAGCCTGCCCGCCGCGCTCCAGGCAGGCTGGGATGAAGGGGTCGGGGCTGTCCTTGCTGGAGGGCTTTTGCGCGGGCATGGGCAGGGCCAGGCTGGTCAGTGCGTCTTGCCCGTCGCTGATGTCCCACAGCATAAAAGGGTTGATGAGGCATGGCGCTTGCTCCGTCCGTGTTGCCTGTGCCTTGGCATCGGTGCGCACCCGCACGGCGCGCAGGCGGGCCATGCTGGCCTGCACCTGGGCCGCATCGTCCAGCGCGCGGTACAGCGCCCGATCTTGCAGCCAGCCGCGCACTATGCCGCGCAATGTGTGGTGGTCGTAAGGCTGGGCGGCGAAGAACCAATGCGTGCTGGCATAGACCTGCACGCGCTGGGCCTGGCTGGGCAGATGGGCGGCCAGCGTCTGGTCTGCTGTTTGGGCTGCCGTCTGGGTTGCGGCTTGGGGCGTGGTTTGGGCGTCGTGCGGCGGTGCGGGCAGGCTTTGCGCCGCCAGCGTGGCGGGTAACAACAGGGCCGCTGCCCAGAGTAAACGGTGTTTCATCAAAAAAGCTCCTGGGGTGGGTGCATCCGAGGGCGTTTGGCATTGCAGCAGGCGCTGCGCCGGGCATTGTTGCGCGGGTGGCCGGAGCGCTTCAAGGCCGCCGTGCGCCATGCCAGGCCACGGCGGCGGCCAGGGCCAGCAGGCTCAGCGCAACGCCGGCGTAGGGGGCCACGGGCGAGAGGGTGTACAGGCCTGTGCCCAGCATGGGCCCAAGCACCATGCCCAGGCCTTGCGCGGCTGAGGCATTGCCGGCGGCCGCGCCTTGCTCGTGGGCCTGCACGGCATTGGCCGCCATGGCCTGGAAGGCGGGGAAGACAAAGCCCATGCCGAAGGCGCCGATGGCGTAGGCCAGCAGCAAATGCCAGGGCTGGCTGGCCAGCAGCGCGCTGGCAAAGCCCAGCGCGGAGATGCCCGCGCCGGCCATCACCCAATGGCGCAGCGCAATGCGCTTGAGGTGGATGACGCACTGCTGCGACAGGATCAGCGCCAGGCCCACGCAGGTCAGCGCGTGGCCGGCCAGGCGCGCGCCGCGCTCCTCGCTCAGGCCGAACTGGTCCATGGCGAAAAAGCCCACGGCCACCTGGGCCACGGCCACGCACATCATGGCCACGAAGGCGGTGGCCATGGCCAGGCGCAGGCGTGCATCCCACAGCGGCAGATGGGGCCGGGCCTTGGTCTGGGCCGCTGGGGCGGCGGCATGGGCAGGCTGGTTGCCGCTGCCTTGCGGTGCCTGTGGCGGCAGGCCGGCGGGCAGCCACAGGGCAATGCCCAGCAGGCCCAGCAGGGGCAGGGCGGCAGTGGCGTAAAAGCCCCACTGCAGGCCCCAGCCACTGACCAGGCTGACGATGGCCGGCCCGGCCACCATGCCCAGCGCATTGGCCGAGCCGAGCTTGGCCATGGCCTGGTGGCGCAGCTCGGGCGCGACGCGGTCGGCGATGGTGGCCGCCGCCGTGGGCGGCACGGCAGCGTAAAACGCGCCGATGATGCTGCGCGCGGCGATCAGCACGGCGGCGATCAGCGCGGCCGGCAGGGCCTGGTGCAGGGCCAGATCGACGAACACGGCCAGCAGCGCATAGGTCAGGGTGAACACGCCCAGGCCGATGAGCAGCACGGGCTTGCGGCCCAGCCGATCGCTGGTGCGGCCCCAAGTGCGCGCCAGCAGCATCCAGAACACGCCGCCGATGGACATGGAAATGCCCGCCACCATTTCCGAGACGCCCAGCTGGCGCACGACGGGGCCGATGATGGCCACGTAGGCCATCATGGCCATGGTGCCCACCAGCGCGGCCAGCAGCAGCGGCGCTAGGCGAAAGGCAGAAGTGGCAGCGGAGGCGGCAGTTGGGGCAGAGGCTGAATCAGGCATCGGGGACGGCGGGCAAGACGCGCAAAGACGCACGAAATGATAGCCGTCACACAAAGCGCTGCAGCGCTGAGCGCGGGCGGGCCTCAGGCCTGCAGGCAGGTCACCACCAGGCCCAGCAGCATCAGGCCCATGCCGATTTTTTCGGCGCGGCTGAAGTGTTCGCTCAGCAGGCGGCGTGAGACCAGGTAGCTCAGCAGCACTTCCACCATGCCCAGGGTGCGCACGGATGCGGCCCCTTGCATGGCGTAGGCCGTGAACCAGGCCAGCGATGCGGCCGCGCCCATGCTGCCGGCCAGCAGCGAGATGCGCCAGGCGCGCAGCACCGGCGCCAGGCCTTGCGGGGTGCGCCACTGGATCCATAGCCCGGCCCCCAGGGTTTGCAAGGTTTGTGCGATCAGCACGCCCCAGGCGCCCGACAGCCAGGGGCTGGGGGCGTTCAAGGCCAGCGCGCCGCCGCGAAAGCCCACCGTGGCGATGGCAAAGCAGCAGCCGCAGGCCAGGCCGTAGAGGGCGCAGCGGTTCATCCAGGCAGGCAGGGACAGCAGCTGGTCGCGCGGCGGCAGCGACAGCAGCAGCACGCCAGCGCTGGCCACGGCCATGGCCAGCAGGGCCAGCGGCGAGGGCAGCTCATGCAGGAATACGGCGGCAAACAGCGCCAGCTGCAGCACTTCCGTCTTGCTCAGGGTGACGGCCACGGCGAAGTTGCGCTCCTTCATCGCCAGCAGCAGGGCGGCCGTGCCAGCGAGCTGGAAGATGGCGCCCAGGGCAATCCAGCCCAGGTAGGTCAGGCTGATGTCGGGCAGTGCGGGGCGCTGCGCCGGCAGCAGGTGCAGCAAGGCCAGCCACAGCGCGGCAAAGGGCAGGCCGTAGAGAAAGCGCACCAGCGTGGCCGGCAGTGTGCCCAGCTCCTGAATCAGGCTGCGCTGGGCCGTGTTGCGCACGGTCTGGGCCAGGGCGGCGAACAGTGTGATGGGCACCCACAGCCAGGCCAGGTGTTGCAGGGATTCGGGCATGGCGCGGTGTGGCAGGCGGTGCGTGAATGGGCTGGATTGTCTTGACGGCGGCGTGAATGGGCGCTCGATTTGGCGCTCGATCTGGCACTCAAGCGGGCGCTTGCTCGCCGCCCAGGGCCTCGAGCAGTTGTGGGATGAGCTGCGACAGCTCGCCGGTGGTCAACGCCACGTCGGTGTCGAAGCGCTCGTCGCTGCCGCCCTGGCCTTCGAAGACGGCATCGCTCAGGGCCAGTTTTTTGATCTGCAGGGTATCGGTAAGCACGAATTGGCAGCGATCGCCCCAGCCCAGCGACAAGCGGGTGGGGCGCTTGCCGGCTTGCAGATGGCCCTGGATTTCCTCGATCTCCAGCGCGTGGCGGGCGTAGCGCACCGTGGCGCGGGTTTCGTCCGTGGCCTTGAGCTCGCACTCATCGCCCAGGCTGAAGGCGCCGGGCGCGGCCTGCTCCTGCAGCCAGGCGGCCATGGCCGAGGCTGGGGCCTCTTGCGTTTGCAGCATGCGCGGCACAAAGCCAGGCCATTGCTCGACCAGCGCGGTGAGGATGGCGTCGGCGCGCTGCGGGCTGGCAGCGTCGATGACCAGCAGCTGCTGGCGCGGGTCGATCCAGACCCAGTGCCCGTGGGTTTTGGTGAAGGCCAGCGGCAGCAGGCTCAGGCGCGCCTCGTCCTTGAGGTCGCGGCGCTCTTTCTTGCCGGGGCGGCGCCCGGTCTGGGCCTCGATGGCGGCGGCTTTTTGCTCGACCTGGGCATCGACGACCGAGGCGGGCAGGATTTTGCTTTCGGTGACGTGGCGCATGATCCAGTGCCCGCCAATGGATTCGATCATGGGCGCGTGCTCCTGGCCGCGCGGCGGCAGCCAGCCGCTCGATTGCTCCTGCGTGGCGCTGCAGGGGCTGAAGTGCTGCGCCTGCAGGGCCTGGGTGGCGGCGCCCAGCTCGGGCTCCCAGCCCTGTGCGATGCGGTAGATCAACAGGTTTTTGAACATGGTTGGCAAAAGAAGGCGAGGTGCAGGCGCTGGCCCAGGGCCTGCGCCCGGCAGGGTCAGCGCACGGCGGCAGGGGGCTGTGCGGCGGGGCTGAAGGCGTCAACCCGGTCGGTGATGATGCCGTCCGTGCCCATGGCCTGCAGGGCCTGGGCCTGGGCCACGTCGTTGACGGTGTAGCTCAGCGCGCGCAGGCCCTGGGCATGGGTGGCGGCCAGACGTTGTGGATCCCACAGTGTGTGCTGGCAGACCAGTGCGGCGCAGCCCAGCGCCTGGGCGGTGGGCAGGGCGTCTTCCTGCCACTGCGCCAGCAGCAGAGCGCGCATTTGCTGCGCGTTGATCTGCTGCGCAGCGCGCAGCGCCGCAGGCTGGAAGGAGGACAGCAGCGGCGGCAGCAGATCGGCCGGCCAGAGCGTTTGCACCAGCCGCGCCACGGCCGCGCCGGTGGCTTCTTCGGTGCCGGGGATGGGCTTGATCTCGATGTTCAGCGCGAAGTGGTTGGCGATGCACCAACGCATCAGCGCCGCCAGCGTGGGCAGGGGCTCGCCCGCCCAGCGCCGCCCGTGCCAGCTGCCGGCGTCCAGCTGGGCCAGCTGCGTCCAGCACCAGTGCGCAGCAGCGCCCTGGGCATTGGTGGTGCGATCGAGCTGGGCATCGTGCATGAGGTAGAGCACGCCGTCTGCGCTGAGCTTGGCATCGCATTCGAACATGCGATAGCCGTACGAGGCGCCGTGGCGAAAGGCCGCCAGGGTGTTTTCAGGCGCCAGCAGGCCGGCGCCGCGGTGGGCGATCCAGAACGGGTAGGGCCAAGCGCTGGGCGCGGCGGTGGAGGCAGAAGGCATGGGTCAAGCAGGGAGTGGGGCACGCGCTGCGCGCTGTGGCATGCCGGCCAGCCGGGGCTGGGCGGAGTTATTGCGGCTTGGCTGGCTCGGGCGTGTTCGGGCTCGGGCCGGGCGAGTGCGCATCGGGCGCGCTCATATCGGGCCCGTTCATATCGGGCGCATCGCGGGTCTCGTCGGCATTGCCGCCATCGCTATCGCCATCGTTATGGCTGTCGCCGGCGTCATCGTCCTTTTCCGGCGCCAGCTTGGGCACGGCCAGTTGCAGCATGTTGACGCTGCGCGGTACGTCTTCGCCGCTTTGGCGCGAGCGAAACAGCGCAGCGCGCATCAGGAAGATGGTGGTCACGGGCGCGGTGATGGCAATGAACAGGCCCAGCAGCAGCACGTTCAGCGCCAGGCTGCCGCTTTGCACGGAAAAGTAGGTGATGGTGGCCAGCATCAGGCACCAGATGCCAGCGGTGGTAATGAGCGCCGGGGCGTGCACGCGGGCGAAAAAAGTGGGCAGGCGCAGCACGCCCGAAGCGCCCAGCAGGCCCACCAGCCCGCCGCACAGCGCAAAGAAGGCGACGATGATTTCCGCCCACAGCGGCAGGTTGAAGGTGGCGGCCTCGCTCATTCGATGACCTCGCCGCGCAGCAGGAACTTGGCCATGGCCGTAGTGCTGACAAAGCCCAGCAGGGCAATCAGCAGGGCGGCCTCGAAGTAGGCGCTGCTGTCGTAGTAGATGGACAGTGTGAGCATGACGTACATGCCCAGCATGTACAGGCAGTCCAGAGCCAGGATGCGATCCTGGGCGCTGGGGCCGATCAGCAGGCGCACCGTCACCATCAGCATGGACAGTGCGAGCATGGTCAGGGTGATGGGCAGGGCCCAGGCCAGCACGGATCCGTTCATTCGAAAATCTCCATCAGGGGGCGCTCGTAGCGCTGTTTGACGGTCTGGATGACTGTTTGCTCGTCGATGCGGCCATCGAACACGTGCAGCAGCAGCGTGCTGCGGTCCATGGACAGCTCGGCCCAGGCATTGCCGGGGGTGATGGTGACAATGGCCGCCAGCACCGCCAGGCCATTGGGGTTGCGCATCTCCAGCGGGATGCGCACGAAGATCGAGGTGTCCTGCCGCGTCAGGCTGGGCTGCAGCAGGATGCGGATCACCAACCAGTTTGAATGCCAGGCATCGACCATGACGGTCAGGCACAGCCGCAGCACGGTCAGCGGGTGGCGCATGCGCTTGGAGCGTGGCCGCAAATTGGCGCTGAACACTGGAATGACCAGCCCCAGCACCAGCGCCAGCAGCGCGTTGCCCCGGGTGTAGATTTGCGTCATCACCAGCCACAGCACCATCAGCAGCAGCGACAGCAGTGGCGAGGGAAACAGCAGTTGGAACAGTCTGGCGATCATGGCTTGGCCTCCAGCCCCGAAGTGCCGCTTGGTGTCTGCTCGCCGGGCGTGGCCGCGGCGCTGGCAGCGGCCTCATCGACACTGGCCCCGGCCTCGGCAGAGCCTGCGGCGCTGCCAGTGGTTTGCGTGGGATAGGGCTTGACCTGGGTTTGCAGCACCGACTGGATGTAATCGTCGGGCGCGTACAGCGCATTGGCGGTGGTTTGCATGTAGCGCATCACGTCGTCGGCCTGCACCGTCATGGTCACGCAGCAGCCCAGCAGCAGCGCCAGCGGAATGCCCTCGCCGATCTTGACCAGTGGCGGATTGCGGTCGTGCGAGGCCCAGAAATGGCGGATGCCCGCGCGCGAGAGGGCGATCAACGCCAGCAGGCCCGAGCCGATCAGCAGGGCCAGCAGCAGCCAGCCATCCCTGTCCAGCTGCTGGCCGGAGGAGCCGCCCATGCCCAGCGGATTGAGCAGCGCCGTGAGCATGGTGAACTTGCCGATGAAACCCGACAGCGGCGGCAGCCCGGCAATCAACAGAGTGCAGGCCATGAAGCCCAGGCCCAGCAACGCCACGGCCGCAGGCATGGGCCGGCCCACCAGGGCCTGCTCGCGCTCGTCCAGGTTGAGCGATTGCAGCCGGCCTTGCAGATCGGCGGTGAGAAAGGGCGCCTCGTCCTCGGCCTCGTAGGGGGCGTAATCCGCGCCGTCGTTGCGCCAGCGGTCCATCAAATCGGCCAGCAGGAAGCAGGCGCTGATGGCCAGCGTGGAGCTGACCAGGTAATACAGCAGTCCGGCCGTCAGCAGATTCTGGCCAAAGCCCATGGCCGCCAGCAGCGTGCCTGATGAAACGATGGCGCTGTAACCGGCCAGATTGCCCAGCTTTTGCGAGCTGAGCACGCCAATTGAGCCTACGGCGATGGTGGCCATGCCGGCGTAGGTCAGCCACTGGCCGCCGTACTGGGCAGAAGGCCCGGCGTCGTAGCCGAACAGCAGCGTCCACAGCCGCAGCACCATGTAGATGCCGACCTTGGTCATGATGGCAAACAGCGCGCCGGCCGGTGCGGTGGCGGCGCTGTAGGCGCGCGTGAGCCAGAAATTCATCGGCCAGACGGCGGCCTTGATCAGCAGGGCCACGCCCAGCACGCCAGCGGCGGCGTGCAGCAGCGAGCGATCCTCGTCGGCCACGTAGGGAATGATGCTGGCCATGTGCGCCAGGTTCAGCGTGCCGGTGATGCCGTAGAGCATGGAAATGCCGATCAGCAGCAGCGAGGAGGCCAGCAGGTTGATGGCGATGTAGTGCAGCCCGGCCTGTACGCGAAAACGCCCCGAGCCGTGCAGCAGCAGCCCGTAGGAGGCGGCCAGCAGGATCTCGATGAACACGAACAGGTTGAACAGGTCGCCCGTGAGGAACAGCCCATTGAGGCCCATGAGCTGCAACTGAAACAGCGCGTGGAAATGCACGCCGGCGCGGTGCCAGCGCGCCGAGGCATAGATGGCCGAGGCCAGCGCCAGCAGCGCCGTGAGCGTGAGCATCAGCGCCGCCAGCCGATCCAGCACCAGCGTGATGCCGAACTGCGCCGGCCAGTTGCTTGTCAGGTACACGCCCATGGTCGTGGCCGAGCTTTGCTGGTGGCTCCACTGCAGCAGGAATACGGCCACGCCCAGCAGGCTGAGGCAGGACATCAGGCTGAGCGTGAGCTTGATGCGCTGGCGCTCCTCGCCCAGCAGCAGGATGAGCGCCGCCACCCCCATGGGCAGCAACACGGGCGCCAGGATGAGGTGGGGCATCAGGGAGTGCAGCCAGTCTTTCATGAGGCTTCGTTTTTCTCGGCGGAGAGGCGGCCGTCCACGTGGTCAGTGCCGGTCATGCCGCGCAGCGCCAGCAGCACCACCAGAAACAGCGCTGTGGTGGCAAAGCCGATGACGATGGCCGTCAGCACCAGGGCCTGCGGCAGCGGATCGGCATAGTGCAGCAGATCCTGGGGCACGCCTGGGCGCAGCACGGGCTCTTTGTCGATGGCCAGACCCAGTCGGCTCATCGAGAAGATGAACAGGTTGACGGCATAGCCCAGCAGCGCCAGGCCGATGATGACCTGAAAGGTGCGCGGCCGCAGCAGCAGCCAGACGCCGGCGCCGGTGAGCACCCCGATGGCGATGGACAGGACGATTTCCATGCGTGGCCTTCTCCTCAGCTGTTGTGCGGGTTCTGGGGATCGACGTTGAAGCGCGCCACGGCCTCATAGGCAGCCTTGGCTCGCATGTAGTTGACCCGTGCGGCCTCGCGCGCCTCGGCCTCCTCTTCCAGCTTGCGCGCGTGGTAGCGGTGGCCGCGTGTGGATTGGTGGGCCAGCGCGGTGAGGATCAACAGCGTGGCGCCCACCACCACGGCAAACACGCCCAGGTCGAAGAACATGGCGCTGGCGATGTGGATTTCGCCCAGGTAGGGCAGCTCCAGGTGCGCCGTGTGCGTGGTCATGAAGGGGTAGTCCCAATAGAACGCACCGGCGCCGGTGGCGATGGCGCAGGCCAGGCCAAAGGCGATCCAGCGGCGCGGGTACAGCGTCAGATTGGCCTCGACCCATTGCGTGCCCGAGACGATGTACTGCAGCAGCAGCCCCAGCGAGAACACCAGCCCGGCCACGAAGCCGCCGCCGGGCTCGTTGTGGCCGCGCATGAAGAAGTACACCGACACCAGCGTGGTGATGGGCAGCAGCAGGCGCACCAGCACGGCCGGCACGGTCAAGTAGCCGATGGCCGTGTCCTTGGCCTGGCGCGGGTTGAACAGGTCGGTGATCAAATCGCCGGGCAGCACGCGCTGCTGCATGGGCAGGTCCATGGTTTCGCGGGCCGGGCGGAAGCGCCGCAGCAGCGCATACACCGTCAGCGCCACGATGGCCAGCACGACGATTTCGCCAAAGGTGTCAAAGGCGCGAAAGTCCACCAGCATCACGTTCACCACGTTGGTGCCGCCGCCCTCGGTGTAGGCGCGCTCCAGGTAGAAGGTCGAGGCGCTGTCGTCAAACGGGCGGCTGAGCATGGCATAGGTCAGCAGCGCGATGCCGCTGCCGGCAACCAGCGCAATCACCAGATCGCGAGCGCGCCGCGCCTGGGCCACGCTCTGGTCAATGGCCCAGCTGGCCGGGCGGATGGACTTGTCGCGCTGGGGCAGCCAGCGCAAGCCCAGCAGCAGCAAGATGGTGGTGGCAATTTCCACTGTCAGTTGCGTCAGCCCCAGATCAGGCGCCGAGAACCACAGAAAACTCAGCACCACGCACAGGCCGGTGGCGCCCAGCATCACCATGGAGGCCAGGCGGTGGAACTTGGCCTGCCAGGCCGCAGCGATGGCGCAGATGGTGCCTACGAACCAGATGGCACCAAAGCCCGGCGAGATCGGTTGCACGGCGCGGTCACCAATCGTCAGCCCGCCATGCCACAGCGGCAGGCCCACGGCCAGGAAGGTCACCATGACGACCCAGAACATCTGCCACTGCAGGCGGTTGGTGGTCAGGCGCAGGCGCAGCGAGCGGCTGGTGCGCGTGAGCGAGGCCAGCGTGTACTCGAAAATACGCTGACCCGTCAGCGTCCAGGTGAAGGCGTAATCGACCAGATAGCCCTTGCCGCGCACGTAGCGCGCCACGAAGAAAAACAGGCCCGTGCCCACCACCAGCGCGATCACACTCATGATCAGCGGCTTGTTGATGCCATGCCAGATGGCCAGGCTGTATTCTGGCAGCTGGCCGCCGACCACGGGCGTGGCCGCCGCGGCCAGGAAACTGCCGACCGTCAGATTGGGCAGCACGCCCACGGCGCAGCAAATCACCACCAGCAGGCCGACGGGCACGTTCATCCAGATGGGCGGGTCGTGCGGCTTTTTGGGCAGGTCGTCGGCCTTGGGGCCGAAGAACACGTCGTAGGCAAAGTGCAGTGAATAAATGGCGCTGAAGATGCCAAAGGTCACCGCCAGCACCGGCAAGCTGGCCTGGATATAGGCAGGCGCGTGCACCAGCACCGTCTCGGCAAAGAACATTTCCTTGGAGAGAAAGCCGTTGAAGAACGGCACACCGGCCATGGCCGCCGTGGCCACCAGGGCCAGCACCGTGGTCACCGGCATCAGCTTGCGCAGGCCGGAGAGGCGCCGGATGTCGCGTGTGCCCGTTTCATGATCGACGATGCCCACCACCATGAACAGCGAGGCCTTGAAGGTGGCGTGGTTCATGATGTGAAAGACTGCAGCCACGGCCGCCAGCTCCCGATTCAGGCCGAACAGCAGCGTGATCAGCCCCAGGTGCGAGATTGTCGAATAGGCCAGCAGGCCCTTGAGATCGTTCTGGAACATGGCCATGAAGGCCGCGAACAGCAGCGTCGTGGCGCCGACGATGCTCACGATCCAGAACCACTCTTGTGTGCCGCTGAGCACCGGCCAGAAGCGCCCGAGCAAAAACACCCCGGCCTTGACCATGGTGGCCGAGTGCAGGTAGGCCGACACCGGGGTGGGCGCGGCCATGGCATTGGGCAGCCAGAAGTGGAACGGGAACTGTGCGCTCTTGGTGAACACCCCCAGCAGCACCAGCACCAGCACCGTGGTGTAGGCGCTGTGGTTGCGGATTTGCGAGCCAGCGGCCAGCACATTGTCCAGGTCGTAGCTGCCGACGATGTGCCCCAGCAGCAGCGCGCCGGCAAACAGGCACAGCCCGCCCGCGCCGGTGACTGTCAGGGCCATGCGCGCACCGCGGCGCGCATCTTTGCGGTGGTGCCAGTAGCCGATCAGCAAAAAGGAGAAGATGCTGGTCAGCTCCCAGAAGAAGGCCAGCTGGATGATGTTGCCCGCCAGCACCACGCCAGCCATCGAACCCATGAAGGCCTGCAGGAAGGAGAAAAAGCGCGGCACCGGATCCTGCGGCGACATGTAATAGCGCGCATACAGCACCACCAGCGCGCCGATGCCATACACCAGCATGCCGAACATCCAGGCAAAACCGTCCATGCGCATGGACAGGTTCAGGCCGTAGCTGGCCAGCCAGAGGAAGTCCTGCTCGTAAACTTCACCCCGGGCAATGCCGGGGAAGTACATGGCCAACTGCACAGCACAAAACAGCGCAATCAGGCCGGCCATGGTCGATTCGATGTTGCGCGCGTTGGAAGGCAGCGCGCTGGCAATCAGGCTGCCAATGAACGGCAAAAGAACAATGGTACTGAGTGCAACGGGCTCCATGATGGGGCGGATTCTACGGGCTTGCGCTTGGGCTGATTTTCAAAAGCACCTCAAATCCCCATGGCAGCCGCCCATCTGGCAAGGAAAGCTCTGCGCGAGCCTTGGCAGAGCTTTCCAGAAGAGAGCAGGCTCTCAGGGGCGGGCCAGACGCCAGTTGCCCTCGAGCAGGCCATCGCCCAGTCTGTCGCCTGGCTGCTTGTCCTTGGCAAAGTAGTACAGCGGCATGCCCTTATAGGCCCACTGCTTGCTGCCATCGGCGCGCACGATGATGCTGTAGTCGCCCATCGGCTTGGCCTTGCTGTCCACGCCCAGTGGCGGCCAGTTGATGGCGCACTGGTCATTGCACACCGAGGTGCCGCTGTGCGCCTTGTCCTTGGCGAAGGTGTAGAGCGTCATGCCCTTGGGGCCGATGAGCACGCCATCGGTGGCTTGGGTCGGGCTGACGGGCACGTTGGCAATTTCCTGCTGCGGCTCGGCCGGTTTGCGGGCGCTGCCGCAGGCAGTCAGGGCTGCAGCCAAGGCAGTCAGGGCAATCAATTGAATGGGTTTCATGGCAAGAGCCTCCTAGGCTAATTAAAAGGAACGGGCAGTGTAAATGATGCCCGGCACAAGCCCAGTGCAGAGACAATGGCAGGCTCTTGATCGTCAAGCCGAGGAGGGACACATCATGCAAGAAGCACTTCAAGCGCGCGGCCATGTCGTCGAAGCCAGGGCTGTCACCCAGAGCAAACGTGCAGGCGGCAGCAGGCGGCTGCGCTGGCCCTGGGCTTGGCGCTGACCCTGCCGCTGCAGCCTGCGCAGGCGTATGTGGACGCCTACATCAACCCGACCTGGATGATTGAGGATGCCTATCGGCGCACGCTGGAGCAGAACAAGCTGCTCAACGAACAAAACCGCCGCAGGCACCAAGCGCGCAAGCCCCAGGCAGAAGGCAGCGCGCAGTACCGGCAGCTCTATGGCGCGGCCAAGCCAGGCAAGGCGATGGGCAGCGCCAAGCGCCCGGCGCGGCCCGACGCGCACCGCTACCAGCACAGCGAGGCCGTGGCCCGGCAAGTCAGTGGCGAGATGGTGCAATCGCTGCGCGACTACCTGCGCCAGCAAGGGCGCCTGGATGCCCAGGCCGAGCAGCGCCTGCAAGGCTTGCAGCAGGCTGGCTTCGTGCAGCAGGTGCATCAGGCGCTGCGCGCCGATGGCTATGAGCCGCACAGCCTGGCCACGGCCATGGCCTTCTGGGTGCTGGTGAACTATGGCATCGCCCAGCAGCAGGACTTGAATCGCTTGAGCATGCAGCCACTGGTCAAGCAGCTGCAGACGGCCATGGCCGGCGAACAGAGCGTGGCCGGCATGGATGCGGCCCAGAAGCAGCGCATGGCCGAAACCCTGTACTGGATGGGCAGCCTGCAACTGGGCATCTACGTGGATGCGGTCAAGACCGGCAACACGCAGGAGCTCAACGCCCGCATGCACGATGCCAAGGCGGCGCTGCGCCAGATGGGCTTGGAGGGCAGCATCCGCAACGGCAGCAAAGGCCTGGAGATTGGCTGAGCGGGCTCAGCCCTTGGCCGGCGCGGCGGCAGGGCGGTGGATGGCGCAGAGCTTGTGGCCGTCGGGGTCGCGCACGTAGGCCAGGTACAGCGGGCCCATGGGGGTGTCGCGCAGGCCGGGAGGGTCTTCGACAGATTGGCCGCCATGGGCCACAGCGGCGTCGTGGAAGGCCTGCACCTGCTCAGGCGATTGGCATTTGAAGCCGATGGTGCCGCCGTTGGCGGCCGTGGCTGGCTGGCCGTTGAGTGGCTCGGTCAGGGCGAAGGTGCCGCCATCGTGGCGGTAGAACAAGCGCCATTGGCCACTGGCTGCTTGATTGCGCGTGGCCGCAGCCGCGCCAAGCACGCCGAGCACGGCATCGTAAAAACGCTGGGAGCGATCGATGTCGTTGGAGCCAAGC
This sequence comes from Vandammella animalimorsus, assembly GCF_002285285.1. GTDB lineage: Bacteria > Pseudomonadota > Gammaproteobacteria > Burkholderiales > Burkholderiaceae_C > Lampropedia > Lampropedia animalimorsus. The sequence continues at coordinate 124,346 of NZ_NSJF01000006.1, read as the reverse complement.
ATGATGTGATTGAACATGGGGATCCTTTCAGGTGGGGGAGGGCTGGAGGCGGGCGCGCCATCACTGCATCATTGGGCCTCTATGGCGATGTGCAGGCCGAATTTGTCCCAGGCGGCGGCTTCTTCCTGCAGGAGATAGAAAGAGCGCGGGTGTTGTTGCGCCCAGGCTTGCGGCAGGCTCAGCCGCAGAGCCCCGTTTTTGCGCAGCGTCCACTGCAGCGTGTCCAGCTGGGGGCGCTGGCGGGCGTGGCAGAGCAGGGCGGCCAGGCGCAGGCACAGCAGCTGGCGGGTGAAGACGGGCTGGCCGCTGATGTCCTCGGCGACTTTTTTGAGCTTGCCCCGATGCCCTACGATCAGCCGCGCCAGGCGCTCGCGTTCGGAGGGCAGAAAACCCGGGCAATCGCCATGGCGCAGGATGTAGGCGCCGTGGTGGTGAAAGCGCTCATAGGCGATGCTGATGCCGATTTCGTGCAGCTGCGCGGCCCATTGCAGCACCTGCAGATCGTCCTGGCCCCAGTGGCCGGGGTCCAGCGCGGCCCAGATGTGCGTGGCCGCTTCGGCCACGCGCTGGCCTTGCTGGCGGTCGTAGCCGAAGCGCTGCAGCAGGCTGGCCACGGAGTTGTGGCGGATGTCGCGCTGCTTGGCGTCGTGGTCATCGCGTTGGATCAGGTCCAGCAGCGCGCCCTGGCGCAGGGCGCCGTCGGAGATTTGCATGCGCTCGATGTCCAGCATTTGCATCAATGCCAGCAGCACGGAAATGCCGCCGCCGATGACGGGCTTGCGGTCTTCGCGCAAACCTTCAAAGCACAGCCGATCCACGTGCTGGGCAGCAATCAGCCTGGCCTTGAGCTGCTCGGCGCTGCTGCGGGTGATGGTTTGTGGTGCGTCGCCGAGTTGATGCAGGATTTGCGCCACCGCGCCCATGGTGCCCGATGCGCCATAGACGCATTCGCGCGGGTAGCGGGCAAAGCGCGCCAGGTGCTCCTCAATGATGGCGCTGGCGGCCAGCTCGGCTTTGGCGAAGGCCTTGGCGCTCAGGCGCCCGTCGCTGAAGAAGCGCTGTGACCAGGAAACGCTGCCGAAGGGGAAGGACACGGCCTCCAGGGGCGTTTGGCCGATGCCGGCGATCAGCTCGGTGGAGCGCCCGCCGATGTCGATCACCAGGCGCTGCTCCTGCACGTTGCGCGGCAGCAGATAGGTCACGCCCTGGTAAATCAGGCGCGCTTCCTCCTGGCCGGAGATGACTTCGATGGGGTGGCCCAGCAGTTGTTCGCCGCGTTCGAGAAATTGCGCGCGGTTACGCGCCTCGCGCAGGGTTTGTGTGGCCAGCGCCCGTACTTGGTTGGGGGCAAAGTCGCGCAGCCGCTCGCCAAAGCGCGCCAGGCATTGCCAGCCGCGCTGCATGGCCGCTTCGTCCAGGCAGCTGTCGGCGTCGAGCCCTGCGCCTTGGCGTACGGTTTCCTTCAAATAGTCCACGCGCTGCAGGTGGCCGTTGTGCAGGATGCTGATTTCCAGCCGGAAGCTGTTGGAGCCCAGATCCACAGCGGCCAAGCGTTCACCGTCTTTCATATCGTTCTTTTGATGGGGCGTTGAGTCACAGCGCGCGATTGTAGGCAAGGGCGCTCAGGCGCGAGCCCTTGGCAATGGGGATGCTCTTCTCTGGCGCCGCATCAGCCCTGCGGCGCGGGCAGGATGTCGATGCCGCCGTCGCTGGCGCGTTGGACGCGCACGGGCAGGGATTGGGGCAGCAGGCGCAACCACTCGTAGGCCATGGCGATGCGCACGCGACCGAGCACCGGCAATGCAGCGGCGCCTGGGGCAACGCGAATGGGGGCGTGGTGGTAGCGCGCCAGGCGCTGCGCAGCCGCGGCCAGTGGCTCGCCGTCAAAGAGCAGCCAACCGTGCTGCCAGGCGGCCGCGTCCTCGGGGCGCTCCAGCTGGGTGTGGTGGGCCTGGCCATGGGCATCGATCATGACTTGCTGGCCCGCGCCCAGCAGCAAGGGGGCAGGACGGGGCTGATCGGGGGAGCCAGGCAGCGGCTGCACTCGCACCTGGCCGCTTTGCACGGCGATGCGCAGCTGTGGTGACTGGGGCGTGCCTTGCCACTCCACGCCAAATCGGGTGCCCAGTACGGTGATGTGGGCCAGCGTGGTATGCACGGTGAAGGGGCGCTGCGCATCGGGCGCGACGGCGAAGAAGGCGCTGCCACGGTGCAGCTGGGCCTGGCGCTCGGTGCTGAAATAGCGCAGCACTACGTGACTGGCGGCATCCAGCGTGAGCTGGCTGCCGTCGGGCAGATCTTGCCGCTGCAGTTGACCGATGCCGCTGTCCAGCGCCAGCGTCCATTGCGGCGCGCCCAGCCCGCCCTGGCGCAGCAGCCAGGGGCGCAGCAAGAGCGCCAGTCCGCCCATCGCACCCAGCCCCAGAAGGGCAGAAAGCGCTTGGCGCCGCCCGCCGTGGCGGCGCGCGGTTGACATGGTGGGCTGGGGTGCCGTGGCTGTTGCGCCTGAGGCTGAGGCTTTGGGCGCAGTCAGCGTCGCTGGCGCTTCGCCACGCCATTGGTACAGCGCAGCTTCAATGGCCGCCATGCCTGCGGCAATGTCGCGCTCAATGGTTTTGATGGAGACGCCGTGCTGCTGCGCCAGCTCGGCCTGGGGCAGGCCATCGAGCCGATGGGCCAACAACACCTGGCGCTGACGCTGGCCCAGCTGGCCCAGGTGCTGGTCGATCGCAGCCAAGGCCTGGCGCAACTCATGGGCGCGGGCCGGGTTGGCGTGAGTTTGTGGCCAGTGGCAGGGCTGCTCGGTATCTTCCTGCCCGGCCACTTCGATCCACTGCTGTTGCCTGCCCTGATCGCGCAGGCGGTTGAGCGCCAGCCGTGCGCCTACGGCATAGATATAGGCCCGAGCCGAATCGTGTTGGGCGGCAGCGCCTGCCTCCTCGGGCCAGCGGCCAGCCAGTATGGGCTGTGCTGTGCTGCAAGGGCTGTCTTGGGCGCTGTTGGCATCGGCACGCACGACCAGGCGCAGCCAGGTCTCGTGCGCCAGCTCGTGCGCGGCATCGCTGCAGCCAGTGCGCTGGCGCAAAAAGCGCACCAGGCCTTCATAGTGCTGGCCAAACACCGCCAGCGCTGCGCCGGCAGTCATGGGCTGTGGGGAGGTGGGGTGGGCGCCAAGCATTTTCAGGGATGAGAATCGTTCTTGATTCTATGTCTGTTTTTTGCCTGGGATGGCCGGGGCTGCAGCGCTGCGCAGAAGGCCAGAGGGGCAGGAAAGCCCTGAGAGGGGCTGGCTCACACCACGCAGCGCAGGCCTGGCAGGCGGGCCAGCAGGGCGCTGAGCAGCAGTGAGATCAGCAGCGTGCAGGCTGCAACCAGCGGGATGAATGCCCATTGCGTCAGCGCGTCGGGGCGCAGCAGGCGATAGCTGCCGATGGCGTCGAGCACCAGCGGGTGCAGCAGGTAAATGCCCAGCGTGTGGCGTGCCACGGCACTGGTTGCTCTGCCCAGTAAGGGGCGCTGTAGGCGGCGCAGCAGATGCACTGCCGCCAGCGACATGGCGATGACGCCGGGGCTGAAGTAATCGTAAAAGTACAGGCCGGCAGCCAGGCCATGGCGCAGCGCTACGGCATACAGGCCAAACATGGTGGCCAACATGGCCAAGCCAAACAGCAGCGGCGCTGCGGCCGACCGGCGCGGCGCCGTTGCTGGTGCCTGCTGCAGCGTACTGCCATACAGGTAGTAGCCCAGAAAAGGCAGCCAGAGGGTGAAGAACAGCGCTGGCAGCAGGCGCAGGCCACCGTGCTGCACCAAGCTCAGCATGGCGGCAATGGCCAGCAGGGCCAAGGAAAGGGCGCGACGCTGTGCCGTAGGCATGGCAGCGCTGTGGCGCGAAAGCCAGGGGGTGAGCAGGTACAGCCCGGCCAGCATGCTCAGAAACCACAGGTGAAAGTGCGGCGCGCCAGCCAGCCAGGATCGCGCCAGGCCGGCCGCCAGAGCCTGCCAGGCCGCACTCAGGCTGCTTGGCAGCTGGGCCTGCTGCAGCAACAGCCATGCGTTGTAGAACAGGCCCCAGAACAGCAGCGGCGCCAGCACACGTGCCATGCGCCGGCGTTGCGCCTGCCAACTGGCAGCGGCGCTGTGCGGCGTGAGCAGCAGGCAGCCGCTGAGCATGACGAACACCGGCACGCTCCATCGCATGGCCGCATCCCAGGCATTGCCGGCCCACCAGTCTGCCGAGCCCAGCGGTGCATAGACCACGGCGCTGGCAGCCACGTGCAGCAGCACCACGGCGGCGCAGGCCAGCAGCCGGGCGTTGTCGATCCAGACGCTGTGAACAGGCCGCTCTGCAACGCTGCCAATGAGCGACTGTGTGGAATCGGGCGGGGCACCAGACATGGCAAGATGCGCTCCGTTACAGTTGTGGTGTGCCCAGCCATTTTGGCAGGCTGCTTGTGCAGAAGCATTCCTGCAAAACCCGCATGCGCCGCGCAGCTTGGTCTTTTGAGCTTGCGGAGCCAGCGCTCAATGCTCAAAAATACAAATGAGAATAAGCATTGATATTGTTCTGTACAATTTGAAAAATAAACGCCTGCTTTTCCTGTCCTCCCAAGCGCCTCGCACCGCTCGTAGCGCCATGCCTCGGACAAGGGGGTGTTGAGATTTGGCCTGCAAAGCGGGTTTTGACCGAAAACACCGCTGCAACACTAAGCATCTCAACAACCCCAGGTGTGGCGCGAGGAGTTTGAGGACAGGCCGAAAGGCCAGCAGCCCAGGTGGCAACGCTGCCGGTTGCGACACAGTTTTTCCATCAACGACAAGGAGTTCTACAGCCATGCCCACACGCAAACCAAGTCACCTTGCCCTCGCCTTGCTGCCCATGTTGCTGGCCGCTTGCGCCAGCACCCAGCCGCAGGCCCCGGCCGAGCAGCACAAGCAGGCCACCCCCGTACAGGGCAGCCGGCCCGCAGCCTCCGTCGGCCATGGCAATGACATTGGTGAATACATCCAGGTCATGGATGGCAACAAGGATGGCGCTGTCACTGCCGAGGAGGTGCGCGCCCAGCGCATGGAGCACTTCCAGCGCGTCGATGCCAACCGCGACGGCAAGATCGACATTCAGGAGTACGTGAGCGAATTCCAACAGCGTCTGCAAGCCGGCATGGTGGCCGATCGCGCAGAAATCGACCGCATGACGCTGGTGCGCTTCAACTCCCTGGCCGGCGAGGGGCAAAGCCACGTCAGCCGCAGCCGCTACGACCAGGCCAGCGAGCGCGCCTTCGCCGCCTTCGCGCAGGGCAAGTTGCCGGAGAAGCTCTCTGCCAGCAAACAGGGCCAAGGCCAAGCGCATGGCCATGGCGACAAGGCCGAGAAAGGCCAAGGCCAGCAGCGCCCCAACATGCTGGCCATGCCCACCAATCACAGCAAGGCTGGCATGATGGCCTTGTACGACCTCAACCGCGATGGCAAGCTCACGCGCGAGGAGTTTGACAAAGTGCGCGAAGAGCAATTCAAGCGCACCGACGTCAATGGCGACGGGCGCCTGAGCCTGGGCGAATACGCCACCGAGTTCGATCTGCGCATTGACGCAGGCGTGAGCGAACTCATGGCACGGCAGATGACCCAGGCGCGCGTGCGCTTTGGCATCCTCGACGCCGACAAGAGCGACTTCCTGGAGGCCGAGGAATTCGTCCAAAGCGGCATGCGCATGTTCCAGCGCGTCGACCGCAACAGCGATGGCCGCGTCGATCAGGTCGATGCCTCGCTGCCCGCGCCCAAGCGCGGCGAAGGCGCAGCCGGCCAGCAAGAAGGCCAGAAAGACCCGGCCAAGGCCAAGAAGAAGTAAACCTGCTCTTTGACCATCACAGCGGGCCGCTTGCACCGGCCCGTTGTGGTGAGGCCTGAAAACAAACCCCTGTGCGCCATTGGCGCACAGGGGTTTGTTTCATCTGCCGGGGCAGCGGGCGGCCCGGCTATTGCGTTTGCCTGGCAGGCTGCGAACGCTCAGTGGTTCAATCCCCGGGTTCACCTGCCTGGAACAAGGCGGGCAGATCACGTGCGCCGTGCAGGATGCGCACGATCAGCACGGCATCGTGCTCGTCAGACTCGAAGAAGATGACGTAGCGGCCATGGGCACATGAACGGATGCTTTTGCCCAGCTCGGGACGCAGGCGATAGCTGCGTGGACTGAGGGCAATGCGCTGGCACTGCGCGCGCGCAACTCGCGCACAAAGCTCAGGGCGCGTACGGGGTTGTCGGCCGCGATGTAATCAGCAATGGCTTCGAGGTCTTGCTCGGCCAGCGGGGTAAGGGCCAGGCGCATCAGCGATCGGCTTGCGAGGCGTACTTGGTTTCGAGGCGCTCGAACACCGCATCGGCGCACTGGGCAGTGCCACTGGCGTGGCCTGCAGCGATTTCTTCGCGCAGGGCTTGGAGCTCGAGCTGCCTGCGCACCTCTTGCTCTTGCAGTAGGCGCAATCCTGCCTGCACGACTTCGCTGATGTTGTTGAAGCGACCGCTTTGCACCTGATCGCGGATGAAGGCCTCGAAGTGATTGCCGAGGGCGACATTGATGGGCATGGCACATCCTCCTGGTGGTTGGCTGCAGCGATTGTGTGTGGCGTCCGCCAGCCGGTCAATGTCTTGGGCTTTGGCGGTGTTGAGCTTGAGAGCCTGTTCAAAGCCTCTACATGGCGGGCGATGAAGCGGACTTGGGCGGTCTTCTGCGGCGTTGCAAAGCCTCGGCCGGGCCCCGTGGACTCGGCCGAGGCTGTCAACAGGGCAAGCTGTATTGAACAGCCCCTCACACATGCAGCGCCTGGCCCAGGGCGCGCAGGGCGGTTTCCTGAATGGCTTCGCCCAGGCTGGGGTGGGCGTGGATGGTGTGGCCTACGTCTTCCAGGTGCGCGCCCATTTCGATGGATTGCGAGAAGGCGGCGGCCAGCTCGGCAACATGGCCGCCCACGGCCTGCCAGCCGAGGATGCGGTGCGTGTCCTTGCGGGCCACGACGCGGATGAAGCCTTCGCTGTCCTCCAGCGTCATGGCGCGGCCGTTGGCGGCAAACGGGAATTGGGCGCTGAGCACTTCGTGGCCGGCGGCCTTGGCCTCTTCGGGCGAGAGGCCGACGCTGACGACCTCGGGGTCGGTAAAGCACACGGCCGGGATTTGCGCGGGCTGGAAGCGCCGCGTCTTGCCCGCGATGATCTCGGCCACCATTTCGCCCTGGGCCATGGCGCGGTGCGCCAGCATGGGCTCGCCGGTGAGGTCGCCAATGGCCCACACATTGCGCATGCTGGTGCGGCATTGCTCGTCGATCTGTACGGCGCGGCCTTTCATGTTCAGCTGCAGGTCTTCCAGGCCGTAGCCTTCGGTGCGCGGCTTGCGGCCCACGGCCACCAGCACCTGGTCGGCTTTGAGGGTGGTGGGCTTGGCATTGGCGTCGCCTGCGGGGCGGATGTCCACGCCGGTGGCTTTGCCCGAGGCCGGGCCGACGACCTGATGGTTCAGGTACAGCGCGATGCCCAGCTTTTCCAGCCGTGCCTGCACGGGGCGGGTGAGCTCGGCGTCGTAGGCGGGCAGGATGCGCGGCGCGGCCTCGACGACGCTGACGGCCACGCCCAGCTTGCGGTAGGTGATGCCCAGCTCCAGGCCGATGTAGCCGCCGCCGACGACGATCAGCGTCTTGGGCAGCTGCTGGGGCGAGAGCGCCTCGGTGCTGGAGATGATGCGCTGGCCGTCAAAGGGCAGCATGGGCAGCTCCACCGGCTGCGAGCCGTTGGCCAGCAGCAGGTGCTCGCACTGGATGCGCTGCGTGGCCTGGCCCTGGGCGTCGCGCACTTCGACGGTCTTGCCGTCAACGATGTGGCCCCAGCCCTGCACGACTTGGACTTTCTGACGTTTGAGCAGCGCGCCCACGCCGCCGGTCAGGCGCTGCACGATGCCGTCTTTCCAGGCGATGGTTTGCGCCAGATCCAGGCTGGGCTTTTGCACGCGGATACCCAGCGGGCTGTCGCCGCTGGCCTGGGCCTGGGCGCGGGCGTATTCGCTGGCGGCGTGAATCAGCGCCTTGGAGGGGATGCAGCCGATGTTCAGGCAGGTGCCGCCCAGGGCCTGGGCTTCCACCAGCGTGGTCTGGATGCCCAATTGCCCGGCGCGGATGGCAGTCACGTAGCCGCCGGGGCCGCCGCCGAGGATCAGCAGTTTGGTTTGAAGGGTTTGCATAAAGAGTCTGGTATCGCTTCAGTGGTGCCGGGCGGGCTCTGGCAAGGGCCAGGCCCGCCCGCCCTTGGTGGGTCAGTCGATGAACAGCTGCGCCGGGGTTTCCAGCAGGGCGCGGATGGCCTGGATGAAGCGCGCCGCGTCCATGCCGTCCACCACGCGGTGGTCGAACGAGGAGGACAGGTTCATGGTCTTGCGGATCACGATCTGGCCGCCCAGCACCACGGGTTTTTCCACCAGACGGTTGACGCCGACGATGCCCACCTCGGGGTGGTTGATCACCGGGGTGCTGACGATGCCGCCCAGCGCGCCCAGGCTGGTGAGGGTGATGGTCGAGCCGCTGAGTTCGTCGCGCGTGGCCTTGCCCGCACGGGCCGCTTCGGCCAGGCGCGCCACTTCGGCGGCATTGCCCCACAAGTCGCGCGATTCGGCATGGCGCAGCACAGGCACGACCAGACCGCCGTCGGTCTGCGCGGCAATGCCCAGGTGCACGCCGTCGTAGCGGGTGACGATGCCGGCGTCGTCGTCAAAGCGCGCATTGATCTGCGGGAAGTCGCGCAGCGCAACCACCATGGCGCGGGCGATGAAGGGGATCATGGTGAGCTTGCCGCGCTCCTTGCCGTACTGGGCGTTGAGCTTGCCGCGCAGGGCTTCCAGCTCGGTGACGTCCACCTCCTCCACATAGGTGAAGTGCGGGATGCGGCGCTTGGATTCCTGCATCTTCTCGGCGATCTTGCGGCGCAGGCCGATGACGGGCACCTGCTGCACGCCGGTGCGCATGGCGTAGCCGCTGCCGGCATGGCTGGCCGGGCCGCCCTGGCCGCTGGCGCGCTGCATGTAGGCGTCCAGATCCTCGTGCAGGATGCGCCCGTGCGGGCCGCTGCCGGGCACAAACTGCAGCTCGATGCCCAGATCCCAGGCGCGGCGGCGCACCGCAGGCGAGGCCAGCGGCGCTTCGCCAAAGTTGCGCGCGGCAGGAGCTGCCTGGGCAACCGGGGCGGCGCTGCCCGGGCGCGGTGCGCTGGCCGGGGCCTTGGCGGCGGGGGCCGGTGCAGCTGCTGGCTGGGCCGCTGGGGTTGCAGGGGCCGCTGCCGGTGCAGGGGGCGTGGCAGCGGCAGCTGTGGCCGGGGCAGCCGCAGCGGGGGCGGCGGCCTCGTCGGCGCTGACATTGCCTTCGCCTTCGACCTCCAGACGGATCAACTCCGAGCCCACGGCCATCATTTCGCCCAGCTTGCCGCCCAGGGCCAGCACTTTGCCAGCCACAGGCGAGGGGATTTCGACGGCGGCCTTGTCGGTCATGACGTCGGCCAGGTTCTGGTCCTCGCGCACCGTGTCGCCGACCTGCACATGCCAGGCCACCAGCTCGACCTCTGCGATGCCCTCGCCGATGTCCGGCATCTTGATGATGTGAATACCCATTGCTTTATGCCTCCATCACTTTCTTCAGGGCCTGGGCGACGCGCTCGGGCCCGGGGAAGTACGACCATTCCTGTGCGTGCGGGTAGGGGATGTCCCAGCCGGCCACGCGCTCGATGGGCGCTTCCAGGTGGTAGAAGCAGTGCTCTTGCACCAGCGACAGCAGCTCAGCGCCAAAGCCAGCGGTGCGCGTGGCCTCGTGCACGACGACGCAGCGGCCGGTTTTTTGCACGGACTGCACGATGGTGGGCAGATCCAGCGGCCAGAGGCTGCGCAGGTCGATGATTTCGGCATCGATGCCCGACTCCTGCGCCGCGGCCTCGGCCACGAACACCATGGTGCCGTAGGCGATCACCGTCACGGCCTTGCCTGGGCGCACGATCTTGGCCGAATCCAGCGGCACGGTGTAATGCCCGTCGGGCACCTCGCCCAGCTCATGCTTGGACCAGGGCACGACCGGGCGGTCATGGTGGCCGTCGAACGGGCCGTTGTACAGGCGCTTGGGCTCCAGGAACACGACCGGGTCGTTGTTCTCGATGGCTGCGATCAGCAGGCCCTTGGCGTCATACGGGTTGCTGGGCATCACGGTGCGGATGCCGCAGGTGTGCGTGAACAGCGCCTCGGGGCTTTGGCTGTGCGTCTGCCCGCCGTAGATGCCGCCGCCGCAGGGCATGCGGATCACCATCGGCGCGGAGAAATCGCCCGCCGAGCGGTAGCGCAGCCGCGCCGCCTCGCTCATGATCTGGTCCAGCGCCGGATAGACGTAATCGGCAAACTGCACCTCCACCACCGGGCGCAGGCCGTAGGCGGCCATGCCCACGCCGGCGCCGACGATGCCGCTTTCGGTGATCGGCGCATCGAACACGCGGTTCTTGCCGTACTTGGCCTGCAGGCCCTCAGTGCAGCGGAACACGCCGCCAAAGTAGCCCACGTCCTCGCCATAGACCACCACGTTGTCGTCGCGCTCGAGCATCACGTCCATGGCCGAGCGCAGCGCTTGAATCATTGTCATCTTGGCCATGTTCACACCCCCAGCTGCTGGCGTTGCGCAATCAGATGCGGCGGCATCTGCTCGTACACGTCGTCAAACATATCGGCGGCGGTGCGCTGCGGGCCGCTGATGAGCGTGCCGTAGCCTTCGGCCTCTTTCTGCGCGGCCAGCACCTCGGCTTCGACCTCGGCCTGCACGGCTTCGTGCTCGGCCTCGCTCCAGGCGCCCAGGCCCGTCAGGTGCTTGGACAGGCGCACGATCGGGTCGCCCAGTGGGAAGCGCTGCCAATCATCGGCCGGGCGGTATTTGCTCGGGTCGTCCGAAGTGGAGTGCGGCCCGGCGCGGTAGCTGACCCACTCGATCAGCGTTGGGCCGTGGTTGCCGCGCGCGCGCTCTGCCGCCCAGCGCGAGGCGGCCAGTACGGCCAGGAAATCATTGCCATCCACGCGCAGCGAGGCAATGCCCATGCCCGTGCCGCGCGCGGCAAAGGTGGCGGTGGAGCCGCCGGCAATGGCCTGGAAGGTGGAAATCGCCCACTGGTTGTTCACCACGTTCATGATGACCGGCGCGTTATAGACCTGCGCGAACACCAGCGCGGTGTAGAAGTCCGCCTCGGCCGTGGCGCCATCGCCAATCCAGGCCGTGGCAATGCGCGAGTCGTGCTTGATGGCCGAGGCCATCGCCCAGCCCACGGCCTGCACGTACTGCGTGCCCAGGTTGCCGGAGATGGAGAAAAAGCCATAGTCCTTGGCCGAGTACATCACCGGCAACTGCCGGCCCTTCACCGGGTCGGCCGTGTTGGAGTAGATCTGGTTCATCATCTGCACCATCGGCATGCCGCGCGTGAGCAGGATGTTTTGCTGGCGGTAGGAGGTAAAGCACATGTCGTCCTGGTTGAGCGACATGGCCTGGCCCACGCCAATGGCCTCCTCGCCCAGGCTTTGCATGTAGAAGGAGGTTTTCTTCTGCCGCTGCGAGATCACCATGCGCGCGTCGAAGGCGCGCGTGAGCATCATCAGCCGCAGGCCGCGGCGCAGCTCCTCGACGCTGGCCTTGGGATCCCACGGGCCCTGGGCCTGGTGGTTCTCGTCGAGCACCCGGATCAGGCTGTTCTTCAGCGCGATGGTGTCCTCATACGCGCAGTCGATGGCCGGGCGGGGCACTTCGCCGGCCTTAGAGAGCTTCAAGAAGGAAAAATCGGTCTTCTGCCCCGGTCGCGCCGATGGCTCCGGGACTTGCAGGCGCAGCCTGCCTTTGCCTGGCCCCTGCGCGGGGGCCTTGGATTTGCGCATGGTTGGTGTCTCCCAGTGGATTGTGTCCACCATTGGTTGCAGGGTCTGCCGCTCTTGCAACGCAAACCCCGCCGGGCCGGGCCTGGCGGGGTTTGGATGTGGGGCAAAGACCCAGGAAAAATCGACTTGTGCGGGCGAGTGTGTCGCCCTGCAAAGCCACTGCCGTCACGGGGCGGGTGACCCCTGCTCAGGCCGGGCGCTATCCTAGCAAGCACATGCCGCCTTGGCAGGTCGTGCAAACCCTCAGATGCTGCGTGCAGGCGCAACAGGGGGGATTTTTGGCTTGATTCGTGCACAGGCACCCAAGCGCCGTGCGCAGCTGCGGGACACGCAGAAAAATTTTATTGAAAGTTATCAAGAATAAGAATAATTCTTATATGATTTGAAAAAGAATGTGTCAGTCAGCGACGCTGGCACAGTTTTTTTGTTCCTGGGAAGGAAAGCGCATGCCCTGCATAGGCACTCAGACACAGTGCGCGCTGCCTTGGCGCATATGGGTGCAGGCAGGCACAAGAACACCATGATGCAAAGCAACCCCCCATCTTTTGCCGTTGCACGGCCTGCGGCCCCCGCACTGCCTTGGCGCTATCGACTGGCCGTGGCCTCGCGCGCGTTGGCGGGCGTGGGCCTGGGGTACGTGCTGGCAGCCCAGGCGGCCTCGCTGCTGGCGCTGCTGTGGCAGGCGCTGGGCCTGCCGCGCGCCGATGCCGTCACCCTCGCGGTCATGCTGGCCTTCATCCTCTACGCCTGCGCGCTGCTATGGGCTTTTGCCTGCTCCAGTGGCTGGCGCGTCTGGCGCGTACTGGGCGCGGGCGCGCTGGCGTGCGCGGCGCTGCTGTGGTGGGCGCAGGCCGGGGCGGGTGCGGCATGAGGCCCGATGGAAAACCCGAGGGCTTGCGCCAGGCCATGTCCTGGTTGCACACCTGGAGCAGCCTGCTGCTGGGCTGGCTGCTGTTTGCCATTTTTTTCACTGGCACGCTCAGCTACATGCGCAGCGAAATCGATGACTGGATGCGGCCCGAGCTGCATGCCTCATCGCCTGCCACGCCGCCAGCGCAGGCGGTCGGCCATGCCTTGCAGGCTTTGCAGCGGCTGGCCCCACAGGCCGACAGCTGGGCGATTGCCCTGCCCAGCGCCCGGCAGACGGCGCTGGCGGTCAGTTGGCGCGTCCCCCAGCGCTCTGGCGCAGCGGCGGCAGCGGCAGGCAGCGCGCCGCCTGGCCGGGCAGGGCAAATCACCCGTTACCTGGACGCCGCCACGGGCGAGCCGCTGACGCCGCGCCAGACGCGCGGGGGCAGCTTTCTCTACCGTTTTCACTTCGAGCTGTACGGCCTGCCGCGCCTGTGGGCGCGCTGGCTGGTGGGCATTGCCACCATGATGATGTTTGTGGCCATCCTCAGCGGCGTCATCACGCACAAGAAAATCTTCAGCGACTTTTTCACTTTTCGACCTGGCAAAGGGCAACGCTCCTGGCTGGATGCGCACAACGCCAGCGCTGTGCTGGCCCTGCCTTTTCACATCGTCATCACCTTCAGCGGGCTGCTGCTGCTTGCCAGCCAGCTCATGCCTTGGCCGACCCAGGCCGTTTACAAAGGCGATACCAACGCGTACTTCATGGAGTCGCTCGGGCTGGGGCCAGTGCTCGGCTCGCCAGCCACAGCAGGCCGCGCATCGGCCGCGCCTGGGGCGGTGCAAGGCACCAGCGCACAGCAGCCACAGCAGCGTTTGGATGCCCCGGCCATCAGCGCCGCCACCTTGCACAACCTGCTGGCGCAGGCCCAGTCGCAATGGCCAGAGCGCGGCGTGGGCCGCATCAGCATCCAGGCCCCTTACTCGCCCAGCGCCACAGTGGAGCTGCGCGAAGGCGGGGGCGAGCACCTGAGCGCGCGCAACCACAACGCCCGCAGCCTGCGTTTTGACGCCCACGGCACGCCCTTGCCAGTCGCCGCGCCGGCCAAGCCCTCCTGGGTGCGGGCCAGCTACAACATCCTCGTGGCCCCGCACCTGGGCCGCTTTGCCGAGCCTGCCGTGCGCTGGCTGCTGTTTCTCTCCGGCTTGCTGGGCTGTGCGATGGTCGGCAGCGGCATGGTGCTCTGGGTCGTCAAACGCCTGCCCCAGCGCGCCAAGCAGGGCCATACCCCGCGCGGGCACCGGCTGGTCGAGCGGCTCAACGTCGCCGCCATCGCCGGGCTGTGCGTGGCCACGGCCAGCTACTTCTGGCTCAACCGCCTGCTGCCTGCCAGCCTGGCCGATCGCGCGCTGTGGGAAATTCGCGGCTTTTTCCTGGTCTGGCTGCTGTGCGCCCTGCACCCCTGGCTGCGCAGCCACGGCCGTGCTTGGCAAGAGCAAATGAGCGCAGCGGCCTTGCTGTTTGCGCTGCTGCCACTGCTCAACCCCTTGACGGGCGGCGTCGCATGGCCGTTTGCCTTGGCGCGCCAGCAATGGGGCGTGGCCAGCGTGGATGCGATTGCGCTGCTGATGGCCGCTGCCTGCGGCGCAGTGGCTTGGTGGCTGAGCCGCGCCAAGGCCCAGGCGCGGCCTGCCAAGGCTGCTGCCTCATCCAAGGTAACCACTGCGGCAAGCACTGCGGCAACAGCCGCCAGCATCGCTGCCCAGGAGCCCAGCGCATGAGCACCTGGCACGCCATGCCCTTGATCCTGGCCTTGAGTTTTACGGGTTTCGTGCTGCTGGCCAGCGCCATGCAGCGCCACTGCGATGAGTTTGCGCCCAGCCCTTGGCTGGGCAGCTTGCGGCGCAGGCGGGGGCAGGGCGCAGCCGCCCTGGGCCTGGCGCTGCTGCTGTGCCTGAGCCAATGGCCTGCGGCGCTGGCAGTGCTGGTCTGGCTGGGGCTGCTGACTTTTGCCGCCTTGGCCCTGGGCCTGTTGCTGACCTACGCCAGTGCCCGGGCCAACCGCTTTGTGGCCTGGGGCGTGGCTGCCTGCCTGCTGGCGGCGCTGTGGCCTTGGCTGTGGCGCGCTGTTTTTTGATTTTTGATCGCGCACATGTGCGCTTTGAAAACGGCCGTTTCAGAGCAGGGCCTGAAAGCGGCGAATCAATGCGTTGCATCAACGCCATACATCAGCGCGGCGCAATCAGCCAGGCGCCGTCGCCCTGGCGCTGTACGCGCACGGGTAGCGTGCGCGGCAGGCTGGCCAGAAAAGCGCCCGGATCGCGGATG
This sequence comes from Vandammella animalimorsus, assembly GCF_002285285.1. Taxonomy (GTDB): domain Bacteria; phylum Pseudomonadota; class Gammaproteobacteria; order Burkholderiales; family Burkholderiaceae_C; genus Lampropedia; species Lampropedia animalimorsus. The sequence goes on along the minus strand of NZ_NSJF01000006.1, from coordinate 109,254 downwards.
GGAAAGCTGCCCGTCAGCCGCTGCGCTTGCAGGCGCTGGGCGTTGCCCGCCAGGCGCAGGCCGGGGCGCAGGTAGCCATTCCAGCGCTCCACCACTTCCGGCAGCGGCGTGGCGTGGAACACCAGCCAGCCACCCTCCATACCGCCTTGCCATGCGCCCACGTCGGCGGCGTCGATGGGCTGGGGCTGGCCGCTGTGGCCTGCGCCAAGGCGCAATTGCTGGCCCGCGCCCAGCTCCGCCAGCGGCGCGCTTGGTTCGACCTGGGCGGCCGGGGCATCGGCCTGCGCCCACACGGCCACGCGCCCTTGGGCCACAGCCACGTGCATGTGCGCCTGGCGCACGGCCACGCTAAAGCGCGTGCCCAGCACCTGCACCCGGCCCTGGGCGGTGAACACCGTCAGCGGCATGTCTGCATCCGGGGCCACTTGCAGGTGAATTTCGCCGCGCTCCAGGTGCAGCTCGCGGCGCTGGCGATACAGGCTCACGCGCACGCGCGTTTGCGCATCCAGCGCCAGCTCGGTGCCATCGGGCAGCCTCAGGCGTTGGATTTCGCCCTGGCCGGTGGCCAGCGCCTGCGCAAAAGTCGGCCGCAGCCATAGCCAGCGCCCGGCTGCGCCCAGCCCCAGCGTCAGCGCCGCCACGCCCATCAGGCCCAGCACGGCGCGGCGCGGCGCGCCCTGGCGCTCGCGGGCGCTGGGCGGCAGGCTCAGGCTCTCGCGCAGGGCGCTGCCGTCCGTGGCCTGCCAGATTTGGCGCGCCGCCTGGCAGGCGGCGGCAAAGGCCGGCTCGCGCGCGCTGCGCGCTTGCAGCTCGGCCTGGGCCGCCTGCGCCTGCTGTGCATCGCCGCCGTGGCTGCGCGCCAGCAGCAACAGCGCTTCGCTGACCAGGGCATCGTTGCTCGGGGCCTCATCCATCAAAGCCTCATCCGTCAAGCTGTCATGCGCCACGGCGGCGTGGGGCAGCGGCATCTTCATGGCTGCGCCATAACGGCAGGGGCTGCGGCCGCAGCGGTGGAATCCGCCTGGTGCGACTCAGTTGCGCGTGCTGCCGCCAGCAGCGCGCGCGGGGCCAAGTCCAGCGTGGCGCGCACCACGTGTTTTTCAATGCCGGCCACGCTCACGCCCATGTGGGCTGCGGCCTCGGCATGGCTGAAGCCATGCACCCGCACCAGGATGAAGGCCGTGCGCCGCCGCAGCGGCATCAGCGCCAGCCGCGCGCTCAGACGTTCGAGCTGCTGGCTGGCCGCGCAGCAGCGCTCGGCGCTGGGGGCGGCGTCCTGCTCGCACAGCAGCGCCAGGTTGTGCAGCGCCTGGGCCTCGGCCCGGCGGCGGCGCGCCTCGTCGATCACCAAATGTCGGCCGATGCGAAACAGCAGCGCGCGCAAATCCAGCACCGCATCCAGCCTCGGCCCCAACGCCCAGGCGCGGGCGTGGCTCTCTTGCACCAGATCGCGCGCGGCCTCGCGGTCGCCCGTGGCGCGGGTGAAGTGGCCCAGCAATTCGTCGTAATGGCGGGTGAAAGACATGCGCGTGCAAAGCAAAAAGGCAAGCCAAGAAGGGTTGGGCGGCCCAGGCTGCAAAAAGCACGCGCGATGCGTGCAATCTAAATAGGAAGGGTTTGCATTCTATTAATTTTCTGTTGCCGCCCTCCCAAAGAGAGATTGCGATTTTCCCGAAGAGCCTATCTCCACAAAGGAAATTGCCCTCCATGCCTGCAAAGAGCGCCAGGCATGAAGGGCAAGTGCGCCCAGGCCAAGGGCGCGTGGGCGGATTTTTGTGGCGCGCTCAGAAGCGGTAATCCACCGTCAGCATCACGCTGCGCGGCGCGCCGTATTGCAGGCGGTCGAAGGCCGAAACGTTGGACAGGTAGCGCTTGTCCAGCACGTTGTTCACGGCCAGGCGCGCGCTCAGTTGCGGGGTGAACTGGTAGCGCGCGTTCAGGCTGAGCAGCGCGTAGGCGTTCTGGCGCAGTTGTTCGGGTGCGCCGGTGACGGGGTTTTCCGTGTTTGTGTAAGTGCGGCCTTGCCAGTTCAGGCCGCCGCCCAGCGTGAGCTTGTTCCACGCGCCAGGCAGGCGGTACTGGGTATAGAGCTTGAGCATGCGGCTGGGGTGCTGGGGGCGCACACGCGCGCCATCGGCTTCCTTGGTACTCAATTGCGTCCAGCCCAGGCTCACGTCCCAACCGGGGGCCAGGCGGCCCGTCAGTTCCAGCTCGTAGCCGCGCGTTTTCACGTTGTTCGCGGCGCGGTAGGCCTGTTCGTCCACCGTGCCGGGCACGATCAGGTTGCCGTCTGGCACCGCCAGCTTGTCCTGTGTGGTCTGGAACACGGCCAGGCTGCCGGTGAGCTGGCCGTCCAGCCATTCGGCCTTCAGGCCCGCTTCCAGGTTCCGGCCCTGGAGCGAGGGCAGAGGCTGGCCGTGGCGGTCGCGATCTTCCTGCGGCTTGAAGATGCGCGTGGCGCTGGCATAGGCCGAGTAGCTGCCGCCCAGGTCGTACACCGCGCCGATGTAGGGCGTGAACACGTGTTTGTCGTGCGTCTGGAACGCGTAATGCCCGATGGCCCCGGCGGCGCCGGTGCGCTTGAGGTCGGTCACGCGCGCGCCCACGATGAGCTTGAGCGGCTCGGCCACGTGCAGGCGGGTGGCCACGTAGGCGGCGCGCTGCGTGCTGCGCACATCGCCCGCCAGCTCAGGTTCGGCCAGCCGGGGCGGCTCGGGCACCGTGCCGTCAAAGGCCCAGACGTTGGGCAGCGCGTACTCGCCCTCATGGGTCGCCTCGGCCCACCAGCGCTGGCGCGCCCAGCTCAGGCCGGTCATCAGCTCGTGGCGGCGGCCCCAGGCATTGAAAGCGCCGTTCAGGCGAAGGTTCACATTCTTCTGGTTGTGCTTGCTTTGGTCGTAATAGTTTGAAAGCTCTACGCCGGTTCCCGTGCGGCGGTCTGGCGCGCCCTCAGGCCAACTCAGCTTGAGGTCGGCATTGTTGTCGGCGTTCTGGGCGTCCAGCTTCAGCGTCCAGTCGTCGTTGAAGCGGTGCTCCAGCTTGGCGAACAAGGTTTTTTGCGTGCTGGCCCAACCGCCCCAATTGGCCGCGAGGCTGTAGCCGCGCGGCCAATCGGTGATGCGGCGGCCCTCGCTGTCCCAAAGCAACAGGCCGCTCCAAGGTGCGCCGCGCGGCTTGAAGTTTTGCCAATCGCCGCCCAGGGTCAGGCGGGTGCCAGGGCTCAGGTCGGCCTCTACCGTGCCGTAAAAGAGCTGGCTGTCGATGTGCTCGCGGTCTTGGAAGGTGTCGCGGCTGGTGGCCTGGGCCACCACGCGGGCGCGCACGCTGCGGCTGGCGTTGAGCGGGGCGGACACATCCGCCATGCCGCTGCGGTGCTGCCACGAACCCAGTTCGCCCTGCACCTGGCCGGTGAACACGTCCGATTCGGCGCGCTTGCGCACCATGTTGATGCTGGCCGAAGGCTCGCCCGCGCCGGTCAGCAGGCCGGTGGCGCCGCGCACCACTTCCACCCGGTCGTACATGGCCAGGTTGTTGCGGGTTTCGCCCGCGTCCCATTGCCGGGGCCAGTTGAGCGACACGCCGTCGATCTGGTAGTTGTTGATTTCAAAGCCGCGCGCGCTCATGCGGTCGCCGCGCACGTCGTTTGGCATGGTGTGAACACCAGGCGTGGCCATCACGGCATCGCTCAAGGTGCCCAGGCCCTGGGCCTCGATGCGCTCGCGCGTGATGACGCTGACCGACTGCGGCGTCTCGCGCGGCGACAGCGCCAGGCCGGTGGCGCTGGCCATGGCGCGGGTGGTGAAGGAGCGCGTGCCTTCGGTGGTGCCGCTCAAGTCGGGCGCGGCGCTGACGGTGACGGCGGGCAGGGTTTGGGCCTCGCCTCGCGTGGCGGCAGCGGCGGGTTGGGCCGGTGTGGCGGCTGGGGCGCGGCGCACCACCCAGCCGCCCGCGACGGCTTCGGCCTGTAAGCCGCTGCCGGCCAGCAGTTGCCGCAGCGCCTGGGCGGTGGTGAGCTGCCCGGCCACGGCGGGGGCGGTTTTGCCCACCATCAGGGCGTGGTCGGCCGAGATGGCCTGGCCGGTCTGCCGCGCCAGTGCGTTCAGGGCCTGGGCCAGATCCTGCGCGGGCAGGGCAATGGCGTGTACGCGCTGGGCCTGCGGGGCGGCTGCGTTGGGTTGGGCTTGCGCCTGTGCTGGCGCAGCCGCAGCCGCCGTCAGCGCCAGCCAGGCGCAGGCCGAAGCCACGGCGGTGCAGGCCCAGGCCTGCCGCCTGTGCGGCAGGGCGGCGGGCGAAGGGCTTGCTTTTGAAGCAGGTTCAAGGGCGGGTGCGAGCGGGAAGGGCGAGGCGGTGGAAGGCATGCTGTCTTGTCCTTTCAAGCGGTTGGGCCAGTGTGGGCCGGGGTTTGCGGCCAGCGGTACAACCGTGAAGACGAAACAGCCGTGCAGAACCGGACAGTTTTTTTGCTGATTTTTTTGCCGGGCCTGTGCGGTGCGGGCGGCAGGGGCCGGGCACAGGCCCCAGCTCAAGCGGCCGCGCCCAAAACCTCACTCATCCCCCATACAGCGCACGGGCCTCGCCCAAGGTATTGGCAATGCGCGTCATGTGCTTGGTCACGCGCTCCAGCCAGCGCTGTGCGGTCAGCTGCTCCAGGGCGGCGGCGGCGCTGACGCGGTAATTGGCTGCGCCCTCGACCACGGCACGGCGCGCTGCGCCCTGCTGCTCATTGACCCAGGCGCTGATCTGGCGCAGCTCTTCGGTCACGTCTTCGCGCAGGGCCAGGGCGTCGTCGGCCAGCCATTGGGCGCTGCGCTCGAGCACTGGCGCCAGGCGCTGGGCCAGCTCGGCCAGGGCAGGGCGCTCGCGCAGCACCTCGGCGTGCTCGATGCTCTCCAGATCGTCGCGCAGCACGCGGGTCTGATCCATCAGCAGCAGCAGATGGATCAGGCGCTGCTGGTCGCTGCTCGATTGCGGCACGGGCAGCGTGGCCAGGTAGGCATCGACGGCGATGAGCAGCTTGTCCAGCGGCATGCCGCTTTTGCTGGGCGTCAGCGGCTGGCCTTGCAGGCGGTGCGCCAGCAGGGTGCAGCTATCGGCCAGGCCCAGGCACAGGGTTTTTTCTGCGGCGGCAATGGCCAGCGCAGGCACCGATTGCAGGGAGTTGTCCAGATAGCGCAGCGCCGGCGGGGCCGACTCTTTGACCAAGCGGCTGGCCATGCCCGCCAGCAGCGAGGTTTGCGGCAAGAACACCAGCGCGCCCAGCACACTGAAGGCGGTGTGAAAGGCCGCCAGCGCCATGGCGGTGTTGACGCCGCCCATGGCGGGCGCCCAGGTCTGCATGGCGTACAAAAACAGCGGTTGCAGCGCCAGCAGGGCCAGCACCGCCGAGCACAGGTTGAACAGCAAATGCACCAGTGCGGTGCGCTTGGCGCTGGCGCTGCCGCCGGTGGCTGCCAGCAGCGCGGTGGCGGTGGTGCCGATGTTCTGGCCGATGACCAGTGAGGTGGCCTGATCAAAGTCGATGGTGCCGCTGGAGAGCGCCGCCAGCGTGGTGGCCAGCGCGGCGCTGGAGGCCTGCAACAGAATCGTCATGATGATGCCGATGGCCACCAGCACCAGGCGCGTGCGCCAGCTGGAGTCGGAAAACGGGGTGAAGTCCACGCGCTGGGCCATGTCGGCCATGGCCTGTTGCAAGAAGTCGATGCCCACGAAGATCAGCCCGAAGCCGGCCATGGTCAGGCCCACCAGGGCCATGCGGTGCTTGCCCAGCAGCTTCATGATTGCGCCCAGGCCCAACAGCGGCATGGCCAGGCTGGAGATGGAAAACTTCATGCCCAGCAGCGCCACGATCCAGCCCGTGCTGGTGGAGCCGATGTTGGCGCCGATGATGACGCCGATGGCGTTCTGAAAGCTCAGCAGGCCGGCACTGACGAAACCAATGGTGGCCATGGTCGTGGCAGTGGAGGACTGCACGGCGGCCGTGGCCCCCATGCCGGCGAGCATGGCTTTGAAGGGCCGGCCCGTCAGCCGAGCCAGGCCGGTGCGCAGCGATTCGCCGGCCATGGCCTTGAGGCTGTCGGACATCAACACCATGCCCAGCAGGAACAGGCCAATGCCGCCTGCGAGCAGACTGAGGGTAGCGAACATGGAAACGTTGGAATGGCGGTGCGGCTTCAGCGTGGGCTTAGGGGGTGTTGAGATTGGGTGGGCGAAGCGGTTTTTTGATCGAAAACACCGCCGCTGCAACACGTCATCTCCACAAGCCCTGGTGCAGCTTCAGCGCCCCCCGCGCAGAAACCAGAACAGCATGACGACGCTGACAATGGCGATGAGGCCCTTGACGATGATTTCGGCCGACAGGTAGGTGAACAGGCCCTGCCAGAAGCGGGCCCAGGCGGATTGGGGTGGTTGTTGGTCGGGCATGGTGCATCCTCCTTCATCGAAACTTTGCGGCAGGGCAGTCGCATCGGGCGCGTTACTCGTGCTGGGCGCAGTGCCGGGCGATCAGCGCCTTGACCTGCGCTGCATCGGCGGGCAGCACCTGCACGCGGCGCGGCAGGTTTTCGATGCCTTCCAGGCCCGCGGGGCGCTCGGGCTCGTGGCCCAGGGCTTCGCGGATGGTGGCGGCGAATTTGATGGGCAGGGCGGTCTCCAGCACGATCATGGGCACGCCGGGGCGCTGGTGCTGGCGGGCGACTTTCACGCCGTCGGCGGTGTGGGTGTCGATCATCACGCCGTGCTGCTCGTACACGTTGCGAATGGTGGCCAGGCGGTCGGCATGGGTGCTTTTGCCGCTGGCCCAGGCTTGCCCACGATCGCGCCAGGCTTGCAGCTCGGCGGGCAGGCTGAATTGGCCATCGCGCGCCAGCGCATCGGCAAACAGGGTTTTGACGCGCGCGCCGTCGCGGCCTAGCACGTCGGCCACAAAACGCTCGAAGTTGCTGGCCTTGCTGATGTCCATGCTGGGGCTGCTGGTCTCGTAAGTGTCGGCGCTGCCACGCACGCGGTAGCGGCCGGTGCGGAAGAATTCGTCGAGCACGTCGTTTTCGTTGGTGGCGACGACGAGCTGGCCAATGGGCAGGCCCATCATGCGTGCCACGTGGCCCGCGCAGACGTTGCCGAAGTTGCCGCTGGGCACGGTGAAGTCGACTGGCTCGTCATCGACCCGCGTGGCCTGGAAGTAGCCTGCAAAGTAGTAAACCACCTGCGCCAACAGCCGCGCCCAGTTGATGGAGTTGACGGTGCCGATCTGATGCTGGCGCTTGAAGGCCAAGTCATTGCTCACGGCCTTGACGATGTCCTGGCAGTCGTCAAACACGCCCTCGATGGCGATGTTGTGGATGTTGGCATCTTGCAGGCTGAACATCTGCGCCTGCTGAAAGGCGCTCATGCGCCCGTGCGGGCTGAGCATGAAGACGCGGATGCCCTGCTTGCCGCGCATGGCGTATTCGGCGGCGCTGCCGGTGTCGCCGCTGGTGGCGCCCAGGATGTTGAGTTGCTGGCCGCGCCGGGCCAGTTCGTACTCGAACAGGTTGCCCAGCAGTTGCATGGCCATGTCTTTGAAGGCCAGCGTGGGGCCGTTGGAGAGGGCCTCCAGATAAAAGCCGTCGCTCAACTTCTTCAGCGGCGTGATTTCAGGCGTGCCGAAGACCTGCTGTGTGTAGGACTTGTCGCAAATGGCGCGCAGATCGGCGGCGGGGATGTCGTCGATGTAGAGGCTGAGGATCTCGAACGCCAGCGCGGCATAGCCTTGCTGCTGCCACACGCCGCGCAGGCGCGCCAGATCGGGGGTGCTCAGCTGCGGATAGCGCTCGGGCAGGTACAGGCCGCCATCGGGCGCGAGCCCTTCGAGCAGGATGTCGCAGAACTGGCGGGGGGTGGCGTCGCCACGGGTGGAGAGGTAGTTCATGGTTTCCAGGGATTGATCAGCGCAATGCCGGTATCGGTGAAATGGCGGGTGTTGCGGGTCACGAGGGTCAGGCCATGCGCCATGGCGGTGGCTGCAATGACGATGTCCAGCGCATCCTGCATGCGGCCCATGGCGCGCAGCGAGGCCTTGAGCTCGCCAAAGCATTTCCAGGTGTTGTCGTCGGTGCTCATGATGCGGCCCGAGAATTGCTGCGCCAGCAAGTTGGCCCAGGCGTAGAGCTGGTTGCGCTTGGCGCCTGTGGGCAGACAGGCGATGCCGTAGTGAATTTCCCCCAGCGATGCGGAGGACAGCACGCACTGGTCAGCGTATTGCATCAGCCATTGGCGTAGCCCCTCGTCGGGGTGCGGCTTGCTCAGCTCCGAAATGGCGCAGGTGTCCAGCAGCCAGCGTGCCTGCAGGGGGGGCTCATTCATCATCGGCAAACAGCGGCGGGCGGCCCGCACTGCGCTGGCGTGGCATGTGAGGCAGGCCGCCTTGCACTTTGGGCATGTGCAACAAGAACGTCAGAAAATCGCCTGCCTGCGAAGCCGTTGGTGCAGGCGGCGCGTCAGCGCCGGCCACAGCCACCACGCGCACCACAGGCTTGCCGCGCTGCGTGACGGTCTGCGGGCCTTCGCGCAAGGCGCGCTCGATCACTTCGCCAAAGCGACTCTTGGCTTCTTGCATTGGCCAGCTGGTGCTCATGATGGGCGCTCCTTGCGGTTGAAGGAAGGCTGCACGCGGCGCAGCGCACACTGGGCTGGCGGATTGGTGCAGACCTTCCTGGACGGAATGGCGCAAATTCTAGAGCGTGTTATGCACTTTTTGCGGGGGGCTAAAAGTGCATAACACGCTCTAGATGGAATCGGCATGCAGACCATGTGCTGCGCAGGTGATGGAATCTGGCATGTTGCCGCTGCGCGATGGCCGACTGGCTGCGTTGGTTTTGGCCTGGCTCTGTGCTGGCTTGCCCGATGATTGCCCCATGACCCAGATCCTGCTCTACGCCTTTATTTATTTGTTCGCGGCGGTGGCCGCAGTGCTGGTTTCCAAGCGTTTTGGCCTGGGCTCGGTGCTGGGCTATCTGGTGGCGGGCATTGCCATCGGCCCGGTGTTGGGGTTGGTGGGCAAGGAGCTGCAAACCATCCAGCAGGTGGCTGAGTTCGGCGTGGTGATGATGCTGTTTTTGGTCGGTCTGGAGCTGGCGCCCAACAAGCTCTGGGCCTTGCGCAGCAAGCTGCTGGGCCTGGGCGGCCTGCAGGTGGGGCTGACGGCGGCGCTGATTGCCGCCGTGACGGTGCTCTTGGGGCAAAGCTGGCAGATCGGCGTGGCCGCCGGCTGCATTCTGGCGCTGTCCTCCACCGCGATCGTGCTGCAAACCCTGGGCGAGAAGGGCCTGCTGTCCAGCCAGGGCGGGCAGGCCAGCTTCATGGTGCTGCTGTTTCAGGACGTGGCGGCAATCCCAATGCTGGCGCTGCTGCCGCTGCTGGGCGCGGCCGGCGCGGCGGCCCAGGCCGAGGGGGTCGATCACTCTATCAATCTGCTGGCTGGCGAGCCGGTCTGGCTGCAGGCGCTGGCCACGGCGCTGATGCTGCTGGCGATTGTGCTGGGCGTGCGCCGCATCGTGCCGGCAGCCTTGCGCCACATTGGCCGCACCGGGCTGCGCGAGATGTTCACCCTGTTCACCCTGATGCTGGTGGTGGGCATTGCCGAGCTGATGTCGGTCATTGGCCTGTCGCCCGCGCTGGGCACCTTCATCGCCGGGGTGGCGCTGGCCGAGAGCGCCTACCGGCACGAGCTGCAAAGCCATCTGGAGCCGTTCAAGGGCCTGCTGCTGGGGCTGTTCTTCATCACCGTGGGCGCGGGCATCAACTTCCGGCTGCTGGGCGCGGAGCTGTGGCTGATCGTGGGCCTGACGCTGGGCCTGCTGCTGCTGAAGATGCTGGTGCTGTATGTGCTGGGCCGGGCCTTTCGCCTGCCCCGCGCGGCCAATACGCTGTTCGTGTTCAGCCTGGCGCAGGCCGGTGAGTTCGGCTTCGTGCTGCTGTCCATCAGCAAGCAAAGCCACTTGCTGCCGCCGCTGATTGGCGACCGCCTGCTGCTGGTGATCGCGCTGTCGATGCTGGCCACGCCGCTGCTGTTCTTGCTCTACGACTGGGTGGCCGCGCGTGGCGCGCAGCCCGAGGGCGCGCAGGAGCGGCCGCACGACGAGATCGGTGGCGACAAGCCCATCATCCTGCTGGGCCATGGGCGCTTTGGGGTGCAGGTCAACAGCATGCTGGCCGCCTGCGGCTTTCACGCGACGGTGATCGACTACCACGCCGAGACCGTCGAGGGCCTGACCCGCTTTGGCCTGAAAACCTATTACGGCGATGCCAACCGCCCGGAGCTGCTGGCCTCGGCCGGGCTGCACAATGCCAAGCTGTTGATCGTGGCCATTGACGACCAGAGTCGCGCGCTGGAGATCATCCAGTTCGTGCGGCGCCACTACCCGAAGCTGCCCATCATCGCCCGCGCCTACGACCAGAGCAATGGCTACGAGCTGCACCGCGCCGGGGCCGACCACGTGATCCGCGAAACCTTCGACGCCGCCATGCGCAGCGCGCGGCTGGCGCTGCAGGCCCTGGGCATCGAGCCGGCCAAGGCGCGCGAGCTGGCCGAGCTCTACACCGAGCGCAGCGAGCACCGTCTGCAGGTGCTGGCCGAGATGCACGACCCTCAGCTGCCTGCCTATGCCAATGAGGCGCTGACGGCGCGGCTGCGCGAAATGGAAGCGCAAACCGCGCTGCTGATGCAGCAACTGCTGCGCGCCAGCGAGCCTGAAGCCGAGCCCCGCAGCGAACCAGCAGCCGGCGACCTGGGCTGAGCAAAGCCGAGCGGCGGCGCTGGCACAATGCCCCGCTGTTGTTTGTCGTTTGTCCGGCTTTTGTTGGCGGCAGGTGGGCGGCGGAAGTCGCCAACCACGGGCCAGGCCATGAGGAGGAGCAAAAGGCCATGGCCTTGATCGAGATCGACCAACTGGTATTCGAATACCCTGGGCACCGCGCGCTCGATGGCGTCAGCCTGCGCCTGGAGCGCGGCAGCGTCACGGCGCTGGTGGGGCCCAACGGGGCGGGCAAGTCCACCTTGCTGCGCTGCATGGCCGGACTGGAGACGCCGCTGTCCGGGCAGATCCGCATCGATGGCATTTCGGTGATCGATGCGCCGCGCCAGGTGCACCGCAAGCTGGGCTATCTCTCGGACTTCTTCGGCCTGTACGAAGGCTTGCGCGTGCGGCAATGCCTGGCCTATGCCGCGCTGGCCGTGGGGGTGGCGCGGCAGCAGCTGCCAGGGCGCGTGGCGCAGGTGGCGCAGGCCATGGACTTGACGGCGTTGCTGCAGCGCCGCCCGGGCGAGCTCTCGCGCGGGCAGCGCCAGCGCCTGGCCATTGGCCAGGCCATCATCCACAGCCCGCAGGTGCTGTTGCTCGACGAGCCGGCCAGTGGCCTGGACCCGCAGGCGCGCAGCAGCCTGGCGGCGCTGTTTCGCCAACTGCAGGCGCAGGGCATGACGCTGCTGGTCTCCAGCCACATCCTGAGTGAGCTGGACGAATACAGCACCCACATCCTCAGCATCCGCCAGGGCCGCATCGTCAGCCATGAGGATTTGCGCGCCAGCCTGCACTGGCCCCAGCCTGCTGGGCCGGGTGAGGCCGGCGCAGGCGGGGATGTGGCGCCGCCTGCGCCAGAGGCCGCAGACGCGCCGCAGCGCCAGCATCTTTATCCGCACCTGCTGGAGCTGGCCTGCGCGCCCGGCCAGGAGCAGACCCTGCAAGCCCGGCTCGAAGCCGTCTGGGCCCAGCTGCCGCACAGCCAGGGCTTGCCCTCGCCAGCGCGCCATGCCCCGGCATCGCCGCCATTGGCCCTGTCGCCATTGCCAGCAGGGCAGGCCCACTTGCCCCCCAATGGCGCAGAACCTGCGGCCAGCCTGCAATGGCAGCTCTGGCTGCCCGCCGCAGCGGCCGCGCGCGCCCAGCTCGTGCAGCAGCTGGTGGCCGCAGGCCTTCCGGTGGCCGGGCTGTGGCCGCTGCGTCAGCGCCTGCAAGAGCGCTACGCGCGCAGCTTGCAAACCGAGCCGCCCAGCCCGTGGCCGACCGATCAGCCCCCACACGCAGGAGAGCGTCCATGATGCTTGGCAACCCTGAATTCCAACGCCAGCTCTGGCTGCGCTGGGGCCCTTGGCATGGGTTGTGGCTGCTGCTGTTCGTGGCCCTGGCTGCGCTGGTGGTGGCCGTGCTGTCCGCCCCCGGCGAGCGCCTGCGCAACGTGCTGGGCGTGGCCTTGCTCACCATGTGCCTGGCGCCGGTGTTCCCCGGGGCCAGCACGGCGGGCAGAAGCCTGCAGGAAGAGCTGGTGCAAAACACCTGGGATTGGCAGCGCCTGAGCGCGCTGGGCCCCTGGCAAGTGGCCTGGGGCAAGCTGCTGGGCAGCACGCTGCCGATGTGGCTGCTGGCGCTGGTGTGCGCCGCGCTGGCGCAGGCGCTGGCCTGGTTCGGGCACTGGCGCCTGGCCAGCCTGCCGCAAGAGGGTGGCGCCTGGGCGCCGCTGTTGGCCGAGCCGATACAGGCCCATGCCCACCTGGCCGAGCTGGTCTGGCTGGTGCCCAAGCTGGCCCTGCTGGCGCTGTTGTGGGGCCTGGCGCTGCAGGCCTTTGCCATGGCCAGCGCGCCGATGAAGATCGACACCGAACGCCAGCGCCGCAATCAGCCCGGCATGCGCGTGGCCGTGCTGGTCATGCTGGCCTGGATGCTGTTCTCGACCTTGCAGCAAGAGCAAATACTGGATTTCGGCCTCAAACGCTGGTGGGGCCAGCCGCTGGGCTTTTTCGAACTGGGCTGGCTGTTTGGCCTGGCCGCGCTGGGCCTGAACCTGCTGGCCCTGTGGCGCACCATGGGCATGCGCCTGGATGTGCCGGCGCTGCCCTGGGCCATGCCGCTGGGCTGCATGGCGGCCGCGGCCATGCTGGCCGGCCTGTGGCCGCACGCGCCCGGTGCCCGGCACTGGCTGGTCGTGACGGCATACCTGGCCCTGGGCTGCAGCCTGCTGACCTGCCTGAGCCAGCGCGAAACGGCCTTTGCGCAATGGCGGCGCGTGCAGGTCTGCTGGGGCCAGCAGCGCTGGCTGGCCGGCTTGCAGGCCATGCCCTTGTGGCCGGTGAGCTGGTGCCTGGCAGCCGCCGCAACGCTGGCCCTGCTGCTGTGGCCGGCTGCCGGCGCGGGCTCCGGCACATTCCAGCGCGCACTGCCCTTGCTGCTGCTGGCGCTGCTGCGCGATGCGGGCTTCGTCCTGCTGTGGGCCTTGCAGCCCATCGGGATGCGCCGCCTGGGCCCGGCGCTGAGCTTTGGCTGGGTGGCGCTGGGCATCATGCTGCCCCTGATGCTGCTGGGTGCGAGGAACTTCCCTCTGGCGCTGGCCGTGCAACCCTGGCTGGCGCCATTCATGCCGCCGCTGCGGCTCGATGCGCTGCACTGGCTGGCGCTGGCCCTGCAGCTGGGCGGCATGGCGCTGCTGGTCTGGCGCGCCTGGCGCCAGCGCGTGGCGCAGTTGGAAATGGCCGGGCTGGAGACGCACTGAAGCCAGAGCCGCTGGCTCGGCGCTCAACTGCTGGACGACAAGCTGCGAAAGGTTCGGAAGGTCAGGTTCACGCGCGGCGCATGCACGCGCGCGGACTTCATCAGCGCGTGTTGCCAGTGCGTTTGCGTGGCGCCGCGCATCACGATCAGCTGGCCGTGTTGCAGCTGCAACTCGCGCTTCTCGCCGCTGCGCCGGTGGCGTAAGGCGAATTTGCGCGTGGCACCTAGGCTGAGCGAGGCAATCACCGTCTCCGGCCCCAGCTCGGTTTCGTCATCGCTGTGCCAGGCCATGCCTTCAGTGCCGTCGCGGTAGAGGTTCAACAGACAGGAGTTGAAGCGCGTGGGGCTGATCGCGGCAATCGCCGCCTCCACCCGAGCCTTGATGGCCAGCAGCGCATCCGTCCACGGCAGCGCCATGCGGGTCGTGCCGGAGTAGCGGTAGTCGAACGCCGCATCGCCATACCATGCCACCTGCCGCGCGGTGACGATGCGCTTGCCGTAAATCACCGCCTCGTCATGCCGCCAGGAGATCTGCGTCAGCAGCAGCTGCAATAGCCGGTCGGCCTCATCGGCGGGATAGAGCAGCCCATAATCATTGACGATGCCATCGCACGGCAGCAGGTTGGCCGCTGGCTCGGGCGCGCTGGCAAAGAGGTCAAGGGTGTTCATGGGGAGGGATGGGGCCGTTGGCAGTAGTGGCTGCGTTTTTTTGCAATCACTGCAATGGGCGGTGCTCCAACGCTCAAGCAGGCTGGGCCGGGCCATCTACAGGCCTGGCTCATTGAATGAGGCTGGGTCTTCGATAGGCTCCAAGTGGGTGATGACGTGCAGCTGGGGCACGGCCTGCTGCAAGGCGGCCTCCAGCGCATGCAGCAGGTCGTGGCCTTGTTGCACTGTCCAGGCGCCGGGCACCAGCACGTGCATGGCGGCAAAGCTGCGCGCGCCGGCCTGGCGCGTGCGCAGGGCGTGAAACTCGATGCCCTGGGTGCGGTAGGTGTCCAGCACGCGCTCGATGGCTCCGATCTCGTGCGGCGGCAGGGCCTGGTCCATCAGGCCGGAGACTGAGCGTTGCACCAGCCGCAGGCCTTCGCGCACGATGTGCACGGCCACCAGCAGCGCCAGAAGTGGATCGAGCCACCACCAGCCGCTGGCCCAGGCGGCCAGCAGGCCCAGCAGCACGGCCGCGGAGGTCCAGACGTCGGCAAACAGGTGCCGGGCATCGGCCTCCAGCGCGATAGAGCGGTGCTGGCGCGCGGCGCGCAGCAGCACCATGCCCACGGCGCCATTGATGGCCGAAGCCAGCAGCGAGACCAGCAGGCCCAGCCCTACGTCGTGCAGCGGCGCGGGCGAGAGCAGGCGCTGGGCCCCGGCCCAGGCGATGGCGCAGGCTGCGCCCATGATGAGAAAGCCCTCGAAACCGCTGGCGAAGTATTCGGCCTTGCTGTGGCCAAAGGCGTGCTCAGCATCGGCCGGGCGCGCGGCAATGCCCAGCATCCACAGCGCCATGACGGCGCCGGCCAGGTTGACCAGCGATTCCATCGCGTCCGAGAGCAGGCCGACCGAGCCGGTCAGCAGCCAGGCCGTGCCTTTGAGGGCCATGGTGGCCAGGGCGGCGGCGATGGACAGGCGGGCGTAAAAGCCCAGCGGGCGGGCGGCGTGGGGCATGGGGCGGCGGTTTTGCTGGGGATGGCGCGCATCGTAGGCCATTGGATGAGGCAGGATGCGGGCGCGCCCTGTGCTGCCAACGAAAAAAAGCCCCGGCGCTGTAGGGTGCGCCGGGGCATTCATTGGGGCTGCGATGGCCCAAGCTCGGGAGGGGCTTGGTGGGCGCCCCTTTGTTGATTACAGCAGGCCAGGCTGGCCTTGGGCTGGGTCGCTGTCGCGGGCGGCCAGGGCGTCGGCCACGGTCATGCCCAGGGCCTTGGCCACGCCTTCGCCGTAGGCCGGGTCGCAGGCGTGGCAGTTGCGGATGTGGCGGTGCTTGATGAAGTCCAGCGCGTCGCCCATGGCGCGGGCGGTGTTGTCGAACAGGGCCTGCTTTTGCTCGGCGTTCATGAGGTTGAACAGCGCGCGCGGCTGGCTGAAGTAGTCGTTATCGTCCTCGCGGAAGTCCCAGTGGGTGGCGTCGCCGCTGATTTTCAGTGGCGGCTCCTTGTACTGGGCCTGGTCTTGCCATTGGCCAAAGCTGTTGGGCTCGTAGTGGATGCGGCCGCCGTAGTTGGCGTCCACGCGGCCCATGCCATCGCGGTGGTTGCTGTGCACGGGGCAGCGCGCGGCGTTCACCGGGATCTGGTGGTGGTTCACGCCCAGGCGGTAGCGCTGTGCGTCGGCGTAGTTGAACAGGCGCGCTTGCAGCATGCGGTCAGGGCTGACGCTGATGCCGGGCACGACGTTGCTGGGCGCGAAGGCCGATTGCTCCACGTCGAGGAAGAAGTTTTCCGGGTTTTTGTTCAGCTCGAACTCGCCCACTTCGATCAGCGGGTAGTCGGCGTGCGGCCAGACTTTGGTCAGGTCGAAGGGGTGGTAGGGCACTTTCTCGGCGTCCAGCTCGGGCATGATTTGCACGTACATCGTCCACTTGGGGAAGTCGCCGCGCTCGATGGCTTCGAACAGGTCCTTCTGGTGGCTTTCGCGGTCCTTGCCGATCAGGGCTTCGGCCTCGGCGTCGGTCAGGTTCTTGATGCCCTGCTGGGTGCGGAAGTGGAACTTGACCCAGAAGCGCTCGTTTTGCGCGTTGATGAAGCTGTAGGTGTGGCTGCCAAAGCCGTGCATGTGGCGGTAGCTGGCGGGGATGCCGCGGTCGCTCATCACCACGGTGACTTGGTGGAAGGCCTCGGGCAGCAGCGTCCAGAAGTCCCAGTTGTTGGTGGCGCTGCGCATGTTGGTGCGCGGGTCGCGCTTGACGGCCTTGTTCAGGTCAGGGAACTTGCGCGGGTCGCGCATGAAGAACACGGGGGTGTTGTTGCCCACCATGTCCCAGTTGCCTTCCTCGGTGTAGAACTTCAGCGCAAAGCCGCGGATGTCGCGCTCGGCATCGGCCGCGCCGCGCTCGCCGGCCACGGTGGTGAAGCGGGCAAACATCTCGGTTTTCTTGCCCACTTCGCTGAAGATCTTGGCGCGGGTGTACTTGGTGATGTCCTTGGTGACGGTGAAGGTACCGAAGGCGCCAGAGCCCTTGGCGTGCATGCGGCGCTCGGGGATGACTTCGCGCACGAAGTTGGCGAGCTTTTCGTTCAGCCACAGGTCTTGTGCCAGCAGCGGGCCGCGCGGGCCGGCGGTGAGGCTGTTTTGGTTGTCCACCACGGGCGCGCCAAAGGCGGTGGTGAGGTGGGTGACGGGGCACTTTTTGGTTTGGTCGTTCATGGGAAACCCTTTAGTGGTGTGGTTGCTGGGTGGTTGGGTAGGGGCGCCAGGCCATAGTCTGCGCTGGGATGGCGAGATTGTATTTAGTTTTGATCTATCGTTGTTGGTTTTCTGATTGAAAATAATTAATTCGATGATAGTAAAAAGCCCGGCGCTGGGCCGGGCGGCTTTGGCAGTTGTGCAGGGTGGTTGGTGCGGCAGGCGCCTCAAACCTGCGCTGCAGGCAGGGCGGGTGCAGGCAGCACCGTGGCGCGGGCCTCGCCCAGGCCGATGCGCCGTGCGCCTTCGCCCTCGCACCAGGCGCGCAGGATCAGGCAGTCGCCGTCTTGCAGGAAGCGGCGCTCCTCGCCGTTGGGCAAGGTGATGGGGCGCTTGCCGCCTTCGGTCAGCTCCAGCAGCGAGCCGGCCTCCTCGCGCTGCGGGCCAGAGAGGGTGCCCGAGCCCAGCAGGTCACCGGGTTGCAGGTTGCAGCCGCCGCAGCTGTGGTGGGTGATGAGCTGCGCGGCGCTCCAGTAGGCGGCCTGGTCGGCGCGACCCAGCGTCAGGCGCGCGGCCGGTTCGCCGGCCTGGCGCATGGCCTCGGTCTGCAGCAGCACTTCCAGCGTGATGGCCAGCTGACCCTTGGCGCGGTTGGTCGCGCCATCCAGATAGGGCAGAGGCTGGGGATCGGCGGCCGGGCGGACAAAGGGGCGGCGAAACGGCGCCAGGGCTTCGCTGGTGACAATCCAGGGCGAGATGGTGGAGGCGAAGTTCTTGGCCAGGAATGGCCCCAGCGGTTGGTATTCCCAGGCCTGGATGTCGCGCGCCGACCAGTCGTTGAGCAGCACCACGCCGAAGAAATGCGCCTCGGCTTGCTCCAGCGCGATGGGCTCGCCCAGCGCATTGCCTTGCGCGACGAAAAAGCCCAGCTCCAATTCATAGTCCAGCCGCTGGCAGGGGCCGAAGGCCGGGGCGCTGGCATCGGGGGCCTTGGTCTGGCCGTTGGGGCGGCGCACGTTCTGGCCGCTCACGCCGATGGAGGAGCTGCGGCCGTGGTAGCCGATGGGCACCCATTGGTAATTGGGCATCAGCGGCTGGTCGGGGCGGAACAGCCGGCCCACGGCCGTGGCGTGGTGGATGCCGGTGTAGAAATCGGTGTAGTCGCCAATGCGGCAGGGCAGGGCCATTTCGGCCTGGGCCTGGGGCAGCAGCAGCGCCTGCCACTCTTGCTGCTTGGCACTGCCGCTGCGCAGGCCATCGAACAGCGCATGGCGCAGTGCCAGGCGCTGGGCAGGCGGCAAGGCCATCAGGGCGTTCATGTCGTCGGTGTCGATAACGCCGGCGGCGCGCGCGTCGAGGATCTGGTCGCCAATGGCCACGCCAATGCACCAGGCAGCCTGGCTGCCGGCTTCGCGGTAGCGGCCCCAGGGCAGGTTTTGCAGCGGGAAGTCAGCGCCTGCGGAGTTGGCCGAGGCCACCCAGCTGGTGGCGCTGGCGTCGTGGGTGTGGTCGATGTTCAGGCTGGGGTTCATGGCGGTGTCCAAGGTCATGGGGTATCAGGGGCAGCGCGGCGCGAAGCAATACAGAGAGCAACACAAAGCAGCAAAAAGCCAAGGCGCCAGGCCTTGGCTTGTCGTTGCGCTGCTGGCCGCAGCTCAGCGCTGCTCGGGATTGAAGTATTTTTTCACATCCAGCCAGCACTGATGGTAGTTGGCCTGCAGCTGCGCTGAGGCCAGCGCTGCCTTGGTGGGGCGGATGACGTGGCGCGTCTCAAACATGAAGGCCATGGTGGCATCCACCTTCTGCGGCGTGCTGGTGTCGATGCGGGTGGCCTTTTCATAGGTGGCTGCATCGGGGCCGTGCCCGCTCATGCAGTTGTGCAGGCTGGCGCCGCCGGGCCGGAAGCCATCGGCCTTGGCGTCGTATTCGCCGTGGATCAGGCCCATGAACTCGCTGGCGATGTTGCGGTGGAACCAGGGCGGGCGGAAGGTGTTTTCGGCGGCCAGCCAGCGCGGCGGGAAGATCACGAAGTCGATGTTGTCCCAGCCTGCGGTGTCCGAGGGCGACTGCAGCACCAGGAAGATCGACGGATCCGGGTGGTCGTAGCTGATCGAGCCGATGGTGTTGAAGCGGCGCAGATCGTACTTGTAGGGCGCGAAGTTGCCATGCCAGGCCACCACGTCCAGCGGCGAATGGCCGATCTTGGCGCGCCAGAGGTTGCCCATGAACTTGGCCACCAGCTCGAAGTCGCCCTCCACGTCCTCATACCAGGCCACAGGGGTCTGGAAGTCGCGCGGGTTGGCCAGGCCGTTGGAGCCGATCACGCCCAGGTCGGGCAGCTGGAAGGGCACGCCGTAGTTCTCGCAGATGTAGCCGCGCGCGCTGCCATCGAGCACCTCGACGCGAAAGCGGATGCCGCGCGGGATGACGACGATCTCCTGTGGCTCGGCCTCGATCAGCCCGCATTCGGTGGCAAAGCGCAGCCGGCCCTGCTGCAGCACGATGAGCATTTCGCCATCGGCGTTGTAGAAAAAGCGCCCCTGCATGCTGCGGTTGATGGCGTAGATGTAGATGGCCGAGCCGCTTTGCGCGTGCGGATCGCCATTGCCGGCCATGGTGTGCAGGCCATCGATGAAGTCCACCGCCTGGCCTTCGGCCGGCAGCGGCAGCGGATCCCAGCGCAACTGGTTGGGCGTGGTGGGCTGCTCGAGGAAGTCCTGCGTGATGCCGCCGTTGCCCATGCGCTCGAAGGGCTGGTGTGCCGCGCCCGGACGCATGCGGTAGAACCAGGTGCGGCGATTGGCGCGGCGCGGCGCGGTAAAGGCCGTGCCGGAGATCTGCTCGGCGTACAGGCCGTAGGGGCAGGTCTGCGGCGAGTTCTGGCCAACGGGCAGCGCGCCGGGCAGGGCCTCGGTGGCCCATTCATTGGCAAAGCCGCTCAGGTATTGCAGCGGCGCATCGGTGGTGGTGGGCATGGGGTGTCTCCTTGTATTCCCTTGGATGTGGTGCTGCATTCCTTGCTTTGGGCGCAGCAGAACTAGCCATTGTGGCCAGGCTCTGGTTATTGGCAATAAAGATGGCGTTATAAATACTATTCATCAAGCTGATGAATCAACCTTGGATTTGCCCCTATGTCGTTGGACAGCCTGCGCCGCTTCGACCTGAACCTGCTGTTGATCTTTCATGCGCTGATGGATACGCGCAGCGTTTCGCGCGCGGCGCAGGCGCTGGGCATGTCGCAACCGGCCGTCAGTGCGGCGCTGGCGCGCCTGCGCCAGGCGGTGGGCGATGCGCTGTTTGTGCGCTGCGGCCGCAGCGGCATGCAGCCCACCCCGCTGGCCGAGCAAATGGCCGGCCCGGTGGCCGATGCGCTGGCCGGCATCAGCCGCAGCATGCGCGTGCGCGCCGACTTCGACCCGGCGCGCAGCCAGCGCCAGTTCACCATCGCCATGCTCGATGCGGCCGAGGCGCACTTCATGCCCGCGCTGGTCGCGCACTGCCAGCGCCATGCGCCGCGCATTGGCATTGCCGTGCAAACGCCGTTGCAGGCCGCAGGCGGCGTGCAGGCCGCGCTCTTGCAAGGCACGGTGGATCTGGCCATCGGCGCTTTTGAAGACATGCCGCAAGGCGCGCTGCAGCAGCTGCTGTTCGAGCAACCCTTCGTGCTGCTGGCGCGCAGCGGCCACCCGGCTCTGCCCGATGCCGCCACGCCCGGCCCTGACCCGGCCCGCAGCCGCGCGGCCCGCGCCGTCCAGCCGCTGCCGTTGGGCCACTGGTTGGCCCAGCAGCCGCAGCTGGACGCCGCCTGCCTGGCTGGTGCTGCCTGCGCGCTGCTGCAACAACCGCAGGGCGTTTATGCACAAGCACAGCAGGCCCTGTTGGCGCTGGCAGGCAGCGCCGCCAGGCGTCAACGACGGGGAGCTGATGTGACGGTGCAGGCTGTGGCCAGCGCGAAGCAAGGGGCAGAGCCGGCCCACTACCGCTGCGCCAGCCTGTTGACGCTGCCGCTGCTGGTGGCGCAATCGGATGCCGTGGCGCTGGTGCCGGCGCAATTGGCACGCACTTTTTCGGCCGTTTTGCCGCTGCGGGCTTGGCAGTTGCGCCTGGGGCGACAGGCCCCGGTGCTGCGCACCTATTGCTTCTGGCATCCGCGTTTTCACCGGGATGAGGGCGCGCGCTGGTTGCGTAACATGTTGTTTGCACTGTTCGCGCAGCCAGCCCCGGCCGCTAGAATCGCTCGCCGTTCGCCGAAGTAAGCCAGCGCAGCGTGCTGTTGTGTGCTGCGCAGTGCCGCTTCGGTGTTCGCGTGTGAAGGCCTGGCCCTGGCAAGTGGCCCTGCGCACGGCAAACCATTCAACAACTTTCTTAGTGAGGCATTTCTTTATGCAGCGTATCGGTATTTTGGGTGTGGCTTGTGCGGCCGCATTGACGTTGGCCGGGTGCCAGACAATGGGGATGAACTTGGGCGGCGGCAACACCGTGGCCACGGGTGGCGCGGCCGGTGGCAATGCCACGGGCGCCAACACCCAGCTCGAGCGCTGCGACTCGCCGCTGGGTACGGTATCGCTGGTGGAAAACGAGGCCGCCGGCTGGTACACCATCCTGCGCAATGAATATCGCCTGCCGCCCACGGCCAACCTGCTGCGTCTGATGATCCAGCAGTCCAACTGCTTCGTCGTGGTCGAGCGCGGCGCTGCCGGCATGAACGCCATGAGCCGTGAGCGTGAGCTGATGCAAAGCGGCGAAATGCGCCGTGGCAGCAACTTTGGTCGTGGTCAGGTCGTGGCCTCGGACTACGCGCTTTCGCCCGAGATCATCTTCAGCGATGACAACACCGGCGCGCTGATGGGCGCAGTGGGCGGTTTGATCGGCGGCGGCAGCGGCCGTGCCCTGGCTGCCATTGGCGCGGGCACCCAGCGCCGCGAAGCTGCCGCCATGCTGACGCTGGTGGACAACCGCTCGGGCGTGCAGGTGGCTGCGGCGCAGGGCAGCGCCTCCAAGATGGACATCGGCGGCTTTGGCGGGCTGTTTGGCCGCGCTGGCGGCGGCCTGGGCGGCTACAGCAGCACGCCGCAGGGCAAGGTCATTACCGCCGCGTTCATGGACGCCTACAACCAGATGGTGGTTTCGCTGCGCGGCTACAGCTCGCAAAGCGTGCAGGGTCAGGGCCTGGGCGGCGGCGGCCGCCTCGGCGTTGATGGCGGCGTGGCCCCTTCGCAAACTCGCGCCGGCGAGCCCGCTGCTGCCGGCGGCCGCATGAACTTGCGCGCCGCCCAGGCGCGCCTGAACGAGCTGGGCTACAACGCTGGCACGGCCGATGGCCGCATGGGCCAGCGCACGGCCAACGCGCTGCGCACTTTCCAGCGTGACAATGGCTTGGCCGTCACCGGCCGCCTGGATCAGGCCACGGCCGCCGCTCTGGCTCAGTAAGCATGGCTCCCATGCCGGAACGCTGAACCGGCACGGCCAGCGCCCATGAAAAAGCCGCCCCTTCAAGGGGCGGCTTTTTCATGGGCGCATTTTTACTGGATGGGTCTGTCGTCATCGGCCCAGGCCCGCGCCGGGCGCAGCAGCCGCAGGCCATTGGCCAGTACCAGCAGGCTGGCGCCCATGTCGGCAAAGACGGCCATCCACATGCTGGCCTGGCCGGTCATGGCCAGCAGCAAAAACAGCAGCTTGATGCCCAGGGCCAGGGCGATGTTCTGCCACAGCAGCGCGTGGGTGCGGCGCGACAGCGCAATGGTCTCGGGCAGGCGACGCAGGTCGTCATTCATGACCACCACGTCGGCCGCCTCCATGGCCACGTGGGTGCCCATGCCGCCCATGGCAAAGCCGATGTCGGCCTGGGCCAGGGCCGGGGCGTCGTTGATGCCGTCGCCGGCCATGGCTGTTGGGCCCAGTCGCTGCTGCAGCGCGGCAATGGCCTGCAGCTTGTCCTCGGGGAGCAATTCACCATGCACGGCGTCGATGCCGGCTTGCGTGGCGATGTGGCGTGCTGCGGCCAGATGGTCGCCGCTGAGCATGACGGTGTGTACTCCCTGGGCCTTGAGCGCGGCAATGGCCTGGGCCGAACTGGGCTTGATGGCATCGGCCACGGCGTACAGCGCCAGCGCGCGCTGGCCATCGGCCAACAGCGTAACGCTGTGGCCCTGCTGCGTTTGCGCTTGCACGAGCGCGGCCAGCTCGGCCGGGTATTGGCCGCGCTCGTCCAGCCAGCGGGCATTGGCCAGCACATAGGGCTGCGCGCCAATGCGCCCCTGCACGCCGCGCCCGGCCACGGCCTGAAAGTCCTCGACTGGCCAGTCCGCATCCTGGGTGGCCTGCGCCAGGCCCTGGGCGATGGCCTGCGAAATTGGGTGGTCCGAGCGCTGCGCCAGGCTGCGCGCCAGGCGGTGCGTGGCGGCGTGGTCTGCGGCATCGTCCAGGCATTGGGCAAGCAGTAGCTGCGGCTTGCCGGTGGTGATGGTGCCGGTCTTGTCCAGCGCCACTGCGCGGATGCGGCGCGCGCCCTCCAGGTATGCACCGCCTTTGATGAGGACGCCGCGGCGTGCGGCGGCCGTCAGCCCGCTGATCACCGTCACCGGCGTGGAGATGACCAGCGCACAGGGGCAGGCGATGACCAACAGCACCAGTGCCTGGTAGAGCGCCTGCAGCCAGCTGGCCTGGCCCAGCAGTGGCAACAGCAGCAGCACGGCCAGGGCGATGGCGAATACCGCTGGGGTGTAGATGGCGGCCAGCCGATCGACCAGTTGTTGCGTGGGCGCGCGCGTGGCCTGGGCCTGCTCGACGGCGAGGATGATGCGTGCCAGCGTACTGTCTGTGGCCGGGGCGCTGGCGCGCACCTGCAGTTCGCTGGCCTGATTGATGGTGCCGGCATAGACGGCATCGCCTGGGCCTTTGTCCAGCGGCAGGCTCTCGCCCGTGATGGGCGATTGGTCCACCGTGCTGTGGCCGCGCTCGACCTGCCCGTCCAGGGCAATGCGCTCGCCCGGGCGCACGCGCAGCAGGGCGCCGGGGCCGATGTCCGCCACCGGTTGGAGCAGCCACTGGCCGTCGGCCTGCTGCACCTCGGCCTGCTGCGGGGCCAGCGCCAGCAGGCCCTGGATGGCCTGGCGCGTGCGATCCACGGCGCGAGCCTCCAGCGCTTCGGCCAGTGCGTACAGGCTCATGACCATGGCTGCTTCGGGCCATTGACCGATCAGAAAGGCGCCGGTGACGGCCACCGTCATCAGCGCGTTGATGTTCAGCCGCCCCTGGCGCAGCGCCGTCAGGCCCTTGCGGTAGGTGGCGCTGCCGGCCAGGGCAATGGCCAGTGCGGCCAGGGCCATGCCCAGCCACATGCTGCCCTGCGTCAGCGCGCTGCCGGGCGCGTGGTGCGTGAAGAACAGCAGCTCGGCCGCGATGGCCAGGCCCAGCGCCAGCAGCAGCCGGCCGCTGCCGGCCCATAAGCGGCTGCGTGCGTTAGGAATTGCAGAGGAAGCTGCAGAAAGGTGCTCGACTTTGAAGCCCGCGGCGCGGATGGCGGCCAGCGCAGCAGGCAGTTGCGCAGCTGGCGCGGCCAGACCCAGCAGGCGTTCGCCAAACCGAAACTGAAGCTGTGCAATGCCGCTAATGCCTGCAAGCGCCTGACGGATTTGGGCCTCTTCGCTGGGGCAGTCCATGTCGGGAATGCGCAAATAGTGCCAGCTCTGACCATTGGCATGGTCTTGGAGTGCTGGCTGCGCATCGCTTTCTCTGCCAGCGCTGCTGCTTGCGTCGTTGCTTGCGCCGCTGGGCGGGGCATTGCCGACACAGCCGCTTTGGCAAGCGCAGCAACTGCTGCTTGATTGCGCCTTGGCGCCGGCTGCTTGGGCCTGGGACTGGGGCGATGGCGTGCTGGGGGCTGGGCTCATGGGCATGATCCGGGCAAAAGCGGCTAGTATGCCCCACGGATGTTGCGCACAAACCCAGCGTGGCTTTCAATGCCGCTGGTCCTGCTGCCCAGGTGTGGCCAGCGGAGTGAATAGCTGGGCGGTGTCCACAGCGTCAAAACGGTATTGCGCGCCGCAGAATTCGCAACCGATCTCCAGCGGCTGGCCTGGCTGCTCCTGCTGCATGGCTTGTACTTCGGCCTGCCCCAGCGATTGCAGCATGGCGGCTACGCGCTCACGACTGCATTGGCAGCCAAAGTGCGGCGCGAGGCCGGCAGTGTCCAGCGGCTGCAGCTGCTCTTGCCAGAACAAGCGGCGCAGGATGGTGGCGCTGTCCAGCGTCAGCAATTCCTCGCGCGTGAGGCTGCGCGCCAGCGTGGCAATGCGGTTGAAGTGCTCGTTCTGGCCTTGCGCGTCTTCTTCGTCGGTGTTTTGCAGTGCGCCGCCCAGGTTGGCCTGGCCCTTGACGGGGATGCGCTGCAGCAGCAGCCCGGCGGCCACGCGCTGATCGGCGGCCAGCAGCAGCACGGTGTCGAGCTGTTCGGACTGCTGCATGTACTGCTCCAGCGTGGCCGCCAGCGAGGGCAGGGTCTGGCCCTGAGCGTCGGTCAACGAGACGATGCCCTGGTAAGGCCGGTAGCCGGGCTGCTTGTGCTCGGCATCGAGGGTAATGGCGCAACGGCCTTGGCCGTGCGCATTGCACAGCGCCTGCAGATCGGGGCTTGGCAGGGCCTGCAACGCGGCAGCGGCATCGGGGGCCAGCTGGGCCGTGGCGCGCAGCCGCAGGTTGGATTTGACCTCGGCCACGGCCAGGCGCAGCGGGCCATCGCCCTGGATTTGCAGCACCAGCGCGCCGTCAAATTGGATATTGGCCTGCATCAACAGGGCTGCGGCGCTCATCTCACCCAATAGCTGAGCCACACATTCGGGGTAGGGCCCGGTTTCTGTGTTGGCGGCGCGGCGCGCCAGCATCTCCTGCCAGGGGGCGTCGAGACGCACGATGGAGCCGCGCACGGGCAGGCCTTCAAAGAGGAATTTCTGGATTTCGGACATGGGGCGGACAGATGGGGCGCGGTAGCGGGGAGCGCGGCAGCGCCTGGGCAAAGGAATGCCGCACAGATGGTGTTGGGCCAGCTGTTTTCAAGGATGCCGCGCAAGTCGCTCGCGGGCGCTGGTCGCGGGCCTTGGAGCCCGACCTCAGTCCACGCGCTTGAGGCCTTGGGCAAAGCGCTGTGCGTTGTCGCGGTAGTGGCGCGCGCTGCGGCGCAGGCCTTCGATCTCCTGCGGCGTGAGCATGCGCACCACCTTGGCCGGACTGCCCAGGATCATGCAGCCGTCGGGAAACTCCTTGTTCTCGGTGACCAGCGCGCGCGCGCCGACCAGGCAATTCTTGCCAATCTTGGCGCCGTTGAGTACCACGGCTCCGATGCCGATGAGCGATTCGTCCCCGATCGTGCAGCCGTGCAGCATGACCTGGTGGCCGATGGTCACGTCACGGCCAATGTCCAGCGGCTTGTCTGGATCGACGTGCAGCACGCTGCCGTCTTGCACGTTGCTGCCCGCGCCGACGCGGATGTGATCGCCATCGCCACGGATCACGGCGCCGAACCAGACGCTGCTGTGCGCCTCCAGCGTGACATGGCCCAGCACCGTGGCCGAGTCGGCCACCCAGCTGCCGGGCTCCAGGGTGGGGCGGATGCCGTCGAGTTCATACAGGGCCATGGGTTTCTCCTCGTGTGGTGGGGGTAGCAGTGGGGCTGGAGACTGCCCTGCGTGGGCAGCGTTTGCTTGCATGAGTCTGCGATTGTAGGGAGCCTGCACAGCCTGCCGCCGTCCAGAACATCGCCCAGAACGCCCCCTACAATCGCCGCCCATGACCCAGGCCTGCCAGACCCCCACTGCTACCGAAGCGGCCTGCCTGCGCCAGCGGGCGCGGCAGCTGCTGCAGTGGCAAGACCCCACCGCCAAGGCCGAGGCCGTGCTGCAGCTGCACGCCAGCCAGGCCCATATGGAGCTGGACGTGCAGCAGGCCCTGGCCGCGCCCGAGCCCGATGAGCCGGGCATGCCGCCTGGCCTGCGGCTGGCGCCGCACACCGAGGTGGCGCGGCGTTCGCCAGCCACATTGCAAGGGCGTGCGGTGCTGGTGCACGCCATCGTGCACATTGAGTACAACGCCATCCACCTGGCGCTCGACGCCGTGTGGCGCTTTGCCGGCATGCCCGCTTCGTACTATGGCGATTGGCTGAAGATCGCCGCCGAGGAAGCGCGTCACTTCCAGCTGCTGCGCGCGCAGCTACAGGCCATGGGTTTTGACTATGGCGACTTCCCCGCGCACCAAGGGCTGTGGGCCATGTGCAGCAAGACCAGGCACGACATTCTGGCGCGCATGGCGCTGGTGCCGCGCACGCTGGAGGCGCGCGGCCTGGACGCCACGCCCTTGATCCAGCACAAGCTGCGCCAGGTCGATACCGAGGACGCGCACGCCATCTGCGCCGTGCTCGACATCATCCTGCGAGAGGAAGTGGGCCATGTGGCCATCGGCAATTACTGGTACCGCTGGCTGTGCCACCAGCGCGGGCTGGACGCAGTGGCCCTGTACCCGCAGCTGGTGGCGCAGTATGAGGCGCCGCGCCCCAAGCCGCCGCTGAACCTGGACGCGCGCCGCGCGGCAGGTTTCACCGAGCAAGAGCTCGAATATCTGCAATGGGGCAGTGAAAACCCGCCGGGTGGGGCGGGCTGAGCTGGCCAAGGGCTGTTGAGATTCAGTGTTGCAGCGGTGGCTTCGATCAAAACTGCGCAGCAGCTGCGGCTTTTACCTCGAAAACCGCCTTGCATAGTGTGAACAGGTCCTAAATCTCAACAACCCTTAGCGCAGGCAGGCAGCCGATCGCCCTCCTTTGAATCTGTTCAAAATCCCTGCGCGGTGGGCAGCTGCTGCGGATTTGCGCAGTCCGCAGCCAAGGCTTGCAGCTCGGCGGTGCTGAGCATGCCCGTGTGCGTGCGACAGATGGCGCGGCCTTGCAGGGCCACGGTAAAGGGCAGGGCGCCGCGCGGGTTGCCAGCGGATTTCATCAGCGCCCCGACCTGTGCCCCGCCGCGCAGCGCGGGCAGGGTGATGCCACGGCGTTCCAGAAACTGCGCCGCCTGGCGCGGCGTGTCGGTGGCCACCAGCAGCACCGTCCACTGCGGGTGGCTGCGGGCGAATTGCTCCAGCATGGGCAGCTCGGCAATGCAGGGCGGGCAGTCGCGCCCCCAGAAGTTGAGCAGCACTGGGCCGGCGAAGTCGCTGGCGCGCACGAAGCGGCTGCCGTCGAGCGCGGCCAGCTCGAAGGACCAGGGCCGGGTCGCAGGCTGGATTGCAGGCCGGGTGGGCGCGTCTGCGCTCGGCTGGGCGCTGGTTGCTTGGGAGGCCCGCGCCTGCGCCAAGGCTGGCTGTGCCAGCGTGGCGGCGCAGCTCAGCAGCACCGCGCCGCCCCAGCCTGGCGTCAGCCGGGCCGCCAGGCGCAGGTGCAGGTGCAGGCGGGGCCTGCCGGGGCCGGGCCGTGCGGGTTTAGAAGGAGAACTTCGCGCCGGCATAGACGTAGCGCCCGCGCATCGGGCCCCAGATGTGCGTCACGTCGTAGCCGCCTTCGGCGTCCACCCACAGCGGGCTTTCCTTCTTGCTCTGGTAGTAATCGAACAGGTTGTCCACGCCGACGAACAGGGAAACATTGCGATGCAGGTTGTATTGCACGCGGGCGTCGAAGGTGGCAAAGCTGGGGCTTTTCTTCAGCTTGGGCGTGCCATCGAAGTTGTAGCGGTTCTGGTTGCCCGAGCCGTCGTCGTGGAAGCGGTTCAAATCCATTGGACCGGTGAAGTTGACGCGGGCCATGGCTTCCCATGGGCCGCGCTCGTAGTCCAGCGAGAGGAAGGCGCGCGATTTTGGCCGGGCGAATACCAGCGTGCCGGCCGGGAAGCGGTAGTTGAAGACTTCGGCCGCGGCCGAGACCGTCAGCGCGGGCGTGAGCAGGTAAGACAGGTTCACGTCCGCGCCCTGCACCACGACTTTGCCTGGCGAGCTGGTGAACAGCGTGACCGGGTTGCCCGCAGCATCGGTGTGGCTGAGGTCGAGCAGGGCGAAGTTCTTGATGCGGTTGTAGTGGTAGGAGCCGGTGACGGCCAGGCGCTCATCGGCGTAGTTCAGCGCATAGCTCAGGTTGTGCGAGACCTCGGGCTTGTCCAGCTGGCGCTCGATGCGGATGGTGTCCAGAATGCCGTGGTCCTGCTCGAAGAAGCTGGTGGGGGCGCGAAAGCCCTTGCCGACGGAAAAGCGGCTGGAGACATGGCCGGTGTGCTGGTACAGCGCATTCAGGCGCGGCGAGACGATGCCGCCATAGACGTTGTGGCGGTCGTAGCGCAGCGAGCCGTTGAGCTCCAGCCGGTCGTCCAGGAAGGTGCTGTAGGCCTGCACGAACAGGGCCGGAACTTCATAGCGGTAGTTGTCCACGCCGTCTACATGCTCGCGCGCCTCGGTGATGCCATGGCTGCGCAGGTTCTCATAGCGGTAGTTCAGGCCGCCGGTCAGCAGCCAGCCGTTGACGGGCAGCTGGTAGCTGGCCTCGGCGTAATGCTGAGCCTGGCGCGCCTGGTAGTCGGAGAACTCGTAAAAGCTCTCCTGGCGATGGCGCGCAGTGCCCAGTGCCAGCCGCAGCGCGCCAGCGCCCAATGGGCGCGTGCCCGAGAGCACGAACTGCTCGCGCCGGGTGTGGATGTATTCCGAATAGCCCAGCCTGCCCAGGTCGTAATCGACCAGCGAGCCATCGGCAGGGTTGACCCAACCGTGCGCGATGGGCGAGCCGCCCGCGCCGGCGCTGAAGTCGAACGGATTGCCGCTGGTATCGGCCTGCACGCTGCCCGGGCGGCGGTAGGTCTCCAGCGCGCCGCCGCCGCGTTTCTCGTTGACCAGATCCAGCCTGCCGCGCAGCTTGAAGCCGCCGGCGTCATCGGCAAAAAAGCCCAGCCCGGCCAGGCGGCGGTCGTAGCCGGTGTATTCGGAAATGCCGTCACCGTTGCCGTCCCAGGCGTCGTGGCGGTTGTAGTTCAGCGTGGCGCTGAGCGCGCCGCCATCAAGCGGCCGCGCCAGATAGGCATCGGCCTGGCGCGAGCCCATGTTGCCCAGCTGCGTGCGCAGGTGCGCCTCGTTGCGCAGCGGGCGCTTGGTCACCACGTTGACCGTGCCGGCCAGGGCCTCGGGCGCGATCAGGCTGGCGCCGGCGCCGCGCGCCACGTCGATGCGCTCCACGCCGTGCACGCTCACGCTGTCGAGTCCGTAGGCCGAGGACACGGAGGAATACATCGGAATGCCGTCGATCAGCAACGTGGTGTAGCGACCGGGCAGGTTGTTGAGCAGCACATTGCGCACATTGCAGATCGAGCACTCGACCTGCACGGCAATGCCTGGCTTCTTGTCCACGCTCTCGTTGAGGTTGCTCGCGCCGCTGCGCTCGATGGTGCGGGCGCTGATGGATTCGGTTTTGACGATCTCGTCGCGCAACGCGCCCGGGCGCATCGAGCCTTGGCTGCTGCGTTCTTCGACGCTGACGTTCACGGTTGGCAACGTGCGCTCCGCATCAGCGCTCTGCTGGGCCTGAGCGTGCGCCAGCGGCGCGCTGGCCAGCAGGCACAGCAGGGCGGCAGCGCAAACGGGGGAGGCGGTGTGAAGTCTGGCGTTGCGTTGACTGTCACGGCAAGACATGAAAACTCCTTGGGATGGATGCACAAAGAAGAAAGCCCCAACACTGCGCTGGCCGGGCCCTCGCCTTACGAGCGCTCCGGCCAGTTCGGCCCTGCCGGCAGCAGGAGGCTTGTAGGCAGAATCAAGAAAACCGCGAATTTATAGCATCTGCTAATAAAAGTATAGTTTTTGCTAAATTTTTGCTGGCCAGAATCCCAGGATGGGCGCAAAAGGCGGAAAGTTGGATGCGGCTGTGTGTGGCGCTTGGCGCTCAGGAATGGCCGTGGTCTTCCCCTAACCTGAGCAGCACGACCAATGCCCGCCGGCCTGCGTGGGCGGGCGAGGCGGGCTTGTAAATCGCTGAAGGAGGGGTCGTACAGTGCGATGGGCCTCAGGCGGGCAGCCAGAGCTGCGCTTGCAGGCCGCCCAGTGCAGGGCTGGGGCTGAGCTTCAGCAGGCCATTCCAGCTGTGGGCAATGTCGGCCACGATGGACAGGCCCAGGCCACTGCCAGGGGTACTTTGGTCGAAGCGCTGGCCACGCTGACCTGCGTGTTGCAGATCTTCTGCGGCGATGCCTGGGCCATCGTCGGCGATGCTGATGCACAGCGCCGGGCGTGGCAGGGCGGGGCTGCTGGAGGGGGTAGGGGCCTGAAGCTGGATGTGCACGCGGCGGCTGGCCCATTTGCTGGCGTTGTCCAGCAGGTTACCGACCATTTCTTCCAGGTCGGAGCGGTCGCCACGCCAGCGCAGGGCTTGGGCATTGCGATCGGCGTCGAGTTGCCAGTGCAGGCCTCTTTCCGGGCGGATGTGTTGCATCAGTTGCATCAGCTGTTGCAGCACCTCATACACAGGCACAGCCTGGCGGTTGGCACTGGCAGCATGCTCGTCGCCGCTGCTGCTGGTGCGGCTGAGGTGGCGCTCGATCAGACCGTTCATGCTCTGTACTTGCGCCAGCACCAGCGAGCTGGGCACCTGGGGACTTTGGCTGGCCTCGGCGCTCAGGCGCGCCAGCGGGGTCTTGAGCGCATGGCTGAGGTCGGCGGCATGGGCGCGGCCACGCGCCAGCATGCGCGTGTTGCGTTCGAGCAGGGCGTCGATCTCATGGGCCAGCGGATCCAGGTCAGGGCCATAGCCGCTGCCCAGCGCTGTGTGCCCAGTGTCGCCTCTGGGCATGGAGTCTGTGGGGGCGGCGCCGTGCATGCCGGCCAGACGTCGCTGCAGGCGCGCCAGCGGCCGCAGGCCCCAGCGCACTTGCAGCACGGTGGTCAGCGCCGCTCCGATGAACAGCGCGCCCAAACCCATGAAGAGGATGCGCTGGATGCGTGCCAGGGCCTGGTCGGTCTCCTCGGCCAGCACGTACACCCGCAGCGTGGCTTGCTGGCCATCTTGCTCGATGGGGCGCTCCAGGCCGAGCAGCGCGCGGCCGCGCGGGTCGCGGTTGCGCAGCAGGCCGCTGCGGCCAGCAGGGGCCTGGGGTTGCAGGCTGGCATCCCACAGCGAGCGCGAATACAGAGTTTGGTCCGGTGCCTGCAAGACCCAGTAGGCGCCAGAGAAAATTTGATTGAAGGCCCCGCCCGGGGTGCTTTCGCTGTAGCGCCACTGGCCGTTTGCAGCCAAGCTGAGATGGGCCTGGATGCGGTCGGCGCTGTCGCCCAGGCGCTGGGCCAGGCCAGTGTGCAGGCTGTCGCGCATGCTCGCTTGCAGCAGCGCGCCCAGCAGCAGCAGCGCCGCCAGGCTGGGCAGCAGGCCCAGGGCCAGCAGGCGGGCTGTCAGCCCCAGGCGCTGCATCATGCCTGGCGGCTTTCCTTGGGGGAGTTGGCGTTGTCCGCTTGCTGCGGATCGACGAGCCGAAAGCCCAGGCCGCGCTGGGTTTCGATGCGGGCTGCGCCAATCTTGCGGCGGATGCGGCCGATGAGTACGTCCAGCGAGTTGGAGTCCGGGTCCAGATCGCGCGAGTACACGTGCTCGCCGATTTCCGTGCGCGTGACGGTGGCGCCTGGGCGGTGCATCAGATAGGCCAGGATTTTGAGTTCCTGCGCCGTCAGGGCGATGTGTTGGCCGTCCACGTACACGCGCTGCGTCACGGAGTCGTACTCCAGCCCGCCCGAGCGCAGCACGGTATCGCCGCCTTGGCCGTTCTGGCTGGACAGCGGCTGGCTGCGGCGCAGCAGGGCGCGCAGACGCAGCACGACTTCTTCCTGCATGAAGGGCTTGGTCAGGTAATCGTCGGCGCCGGCCTGGAAGCCGGCAAGCTTGTCGCTCCAGCGGCTGCGCCCGGTGAGGATCAGCACCGGCATGTGGCAGCCGCTTTCGCGCCAGTGCCGCAGTACGGAGATGCCGTCCAGACCGGGCAGGCCCAGGTCGAGCACTGCGGCGTCATAGCTCTCGGTCTCGGCCAGAAAGACGGCCTCTTGGCCATCGGCCGTGTGTTCAGCAACAAAGCCAGCCTGCGTGAGCACTCGCTGGAGCTGGCTGGCCAGGGTGGCATCGTCTTCGACGATCAGGATGCGCATGCGGTGATGGAATGGGGTGGGGCTGCGTGATGGGGATGGTCGGCAGCATGGCCAGAAACTGTGAATGCCAAGGCTGTGCCGCGCGCGTTCAAGCCGGGCGCGGCAATGGTGGCGATGGGCAAATCACTCTTTGCGCTTTTGGCGCAGCACGGCGGCATTGTGCGGATCCACGTGCAGTTCCATGGTGCCGCCTTGTTGCAGCCGGATGTCGATTTCATAGTACCAAGTATCGCCGCTGTGCGAGCGCTCGCGCTCGAGTTCGACTTCCATGACCGTGCCTGGAAATTGATCGAGCAGCCGCTCCAGAATCTGCTCCAGCGGCAGCATCTGGCCGGCAGCCTGGCCTGGATTGGGCGCGCCGCGCAGGATGGCGCCGCTGCGCGCATCGACGACCAGCGCCTGTTGCTGGCCGTCCGGCTGCAGCAGCTTGAGCTCGTACACCGCCTGCTGCTGTTGCGAGGCTTGCAGCTCCGCTTCGACGACTTGGCCCGGGTGCTGCTGCGCCAGCTGGCGCAGGATGCTTGGCAGTGGCATCAGCCCCGACTGGGCCACGGGGGTGTCGTCCAGTTCCACGAGCTGGCCGGTTTCGGCCTGGAGCTTGATTTCGCGCTTGCGGTTGTTGTGGTCGAGCACTTCAATCTCATAGACCGGGCCGTAGACGCGGCTGGTTTCCATCTCCACCTCCAGCACGCGGCCGGGGATGTGCTGCTCGGCAATGCGCAGGATGTCGGCCAACGGCTTGTAGCGCCCGCTGGAGACGGCCTCGCGCACGCTGCGCTGCTGATCGGTTTGTGCAGCGACCGGGCTCAGCGCTGCACAGGCCAGTGCACAGGCCAGCGCGGTTGCGCGCAGCCAGGGCATGGCAAAGCCCCCGGCAGGCTCTGGCTGGGCAGCGCGCGCGGGGGCGAAAGAGGGGCAAGGCAGGCGGCGGGCAAGCATGGGCGGCAATGGTGGGGGCGGCAGTCTAAACCAATGATGAACCTTGGCTTCAGGCGGTGTTTAGGCAGGGCTTTTCACAATCTTGCCCATGCCCATCACAAGGCTGCCCTCACACTTGAAAGAAAGGAAACCCGTATGAACACCGCATTCCCCTTTGCCCTGAACGCTGTACGCGCCCGCCGGGCGGGCGCTGGCGCCGCCGCTTTGCTGGCCGCGGCGCTGTTGGCCAGCCCTGTGCAGGCTGCCGGCAATGCCTCGCAGGCAGTGCAGGCCATGACAGACCAGGGTTATGTGGCCATCCATGATCTGGAATTCAAGCACCAGCACTGGACGGCCGAAGCCACTACCCAGGGCGGCACGCGCGTGCAGCTGTTGCTCGATGGCGCTGGCCGCGTGGCCGAAGTGGGCAACCCCGCCAGCCAGGCCCAGATTGCTTCGGTGCAGGACGTGCTGCAACGCTTGCACAGCCTGGGTTACCAGCATGTGCGAGATGTGGAAATGGACGACGGCTTCTGGACTGCCGATGCCATCAACCGCCGTGGGGTGTCTGTGGATCTGACATTGCATCCGGTGACGTTGGAACTGCTCAGTGAAGTGGGCGATGACGACCGCCACCGCCCGCCAGTCGCACCACAAGTGCAGCAGCCAGCCTGGGGCCCGCAAGGCGTGCTGCCGGCCAGTGAGGTGATTGCGCGCCTGCAGCGTGCAGGCTACCGCCACATCCACGATCTGGATTTCGACGACGGCTATTGGGAGGCTGAGGCCATCAACCCGGCCGGGCTGCGGGTCGATCTGCGCCTGGATCCGCGCACTGGCGCCGTGCTGCGTGAAAAGCGCGACGATTGATTGCGAGATTGATCGGCAGATGACGCTGCCGCTCCGGATGGCCTGCAGGCTGAGCGGGGCGGCCGGTCGTTCTGACGTCGCTACTTCCGACAAGCCCCCTTACAGGGGGCTTTGGCTTGTCTGGGTGCAGGCAACAGCGATGGTTTACCAGGATTTTCTTAATGGTTAACTCCAGATGTTTGGATGGTTAACCTTTCTACAATGCCAGCCTGTCAAGGCTTGGATGGAGTGAAACGCCATGGGAACGACGCTGGGCATCAAGGTCGATGAAAGCATTCGTGAGCGCCTGCGCCAGGCGGCGCAGCAGCTGGGTTGTTCGCCGCATTGGCTGCACAAGCAGGCGCTGCTGGCTTATATCGAAGCCATCGAAAAAGGCGTGCTGCCGCCGGAGCTGGCGTATTGGCAGCAGCAGGGCCAGGGCGCGGCACAGCCCAGTGGCGATGCCGAGGCGGCGGCCTTGCCGGCCTTGGTGGAGAGCAGCGCGCCCTTTCTGGCCCTGGCGCAGGATGTGCAGCCGCAATCGGTGCTGCGCGCGGCCATCACGGCCGCCTACCGCCGCCCCGAGACCGAGTGCCTGCCGGTGCTGATCGAGGCTGCGCGCGCCCAGCAACCCGAGCAGGTGCGCGCGCTGGCCACGCGCCTGGTGCAGGCGCTGCGCGCCAAGCGCCTCAAGCGCAGCGGCGGTGTCGAGGCGCTGGTGCAGGAGTATTCGCTCTCCAGCCAGGAGGGGGTGGCGCTGATGTGCCTGGCCGAGGCGCTGCTGCGCATCCCCGACCGGGCCACGCGCGATGCGCTGATCCGCGACAAGATCAGCCAGGGCGACTGGAAGGCCCATGCCGATTCGCCCTCGATGTTCGTCAATGCCGCCACCTGGGGGCTGATGATCACCGGCAAGCTGGTGGCCGTGCACAGCGAGCGCAGCCTGGGCGCGGCGCTCACGCGCCTGATCGCCAAAGGCGGCGAACCGCTGATCCGCCAGGGCGTGAACACGGCCATGCGCATGATGGGCGAGCAGTTCGTCACCGGCCAGACCATTGCCGCAGCGCTGGCCAACAGCCGCAAGTGGGAGGAAAAAGGCTTTCGCTACTCCTACGACATGCTGGGCGAGGCCGCGGCCACCGAGGCCGATGCGCTGCGCTACCTGCAGTCCTACGAGCAGGCCATCCACGCCATCGGCAAGGCCGCGCAGGGCCGGGGCATTTACGAGGGGCCAGGCATCTCGGTCAAGCTCTCGGCGCTGCACCCGCGCTACAGCCGCGCCCAGCGCGAGCGCGTCATGCAGCAGCTCTACCCGCGCCTGTTGGCGCTGGTGCAGCTGGCGCGGCAGTACGACGTGGGCCTGAACATCGACGCCGAGGAGGCCGACCGGCTGGAACTCTCGCTGGACCTGCTCGAACGCCTGTGCCTGGAGCCCAGCCTGGCGGGCTGGAATGGCATTGGCTTTGTGGTGCAGGCCTACCAGAAGCGCGCGCCCTTCGTGCTCGACTGGCTGATCGAGCTGGCGCGGCGCAGCCGCCGCCGGCTGATGGTGCGGCTGGTCAAGGGCGCCTACTGGGACAGCGAGATCAAGCGCGCCCAGCTCGACGGCCTGGAGGGCTACCCCGTCTACACCCGCAAGCTGCACACCGATGTGGCCTACCTGGCCTGCGCGCGCAAGCTGCTGGCCGCGCCCGATGCGGTGTACCCGCAGTTTGCCTCGCACAACGCGCAGACTCTGGCGAGCATCTACCACATGGCCGGGCAGAACTACTATCCTGGCCAGTACGAATTCCAGTGCCTGCACGGCATGGGCGAGTCGCTGTATGAAGAGGTGGTCGGCCCTGTGGCGCAAGGCAAGCTCGGGCGGCCCTGCCGCATCTACGCGCCGGTGGGTTCGCACGAAACCCTGCTGGCCTACCTGGTGCGGCGCTTGCTGGAAAACGGCGCCAACAGCTCCTTTGTGCACCAGATTGGCGACGAGTCCATCCCCATCGAGCAGCTGGTGGCCGACCCCGTGCAGGCCGCGTTGCAGCTGCAGCCGCTGGGCCGCCCGCACGAGCGCATCGCGCTGCCGGTGGATTTGTACCAGCGCCAGGGACGGCGCAACTCCATGGGCCTGGACTTGAGCAACGAGCAGCGCCTGGGTTCGCTCTCGGCCGCGCTGCTGGCCAGCGCCGAGCAGCGCTGGCTGGCGCAGCCGGCCGGCTCCGCTGGCGACGAGGCCCAGGATGGCCAGGACGGCACGGCCCTGCAGGAGGTGCGCAACCCGGCCGACCGTTTCGACCTCGTCGGCCACGTGCGCATGGCCACGCCCGAGCAGGCCCAGCAGGCCGTGGCGCGTGCCGTGGCTGCCGCGCCGATCTGGCAGGCCACGCCCGTGGCCGAGCGCGCCCAGGCCCTGCTGCGCGCGGCGCAATGGCTGGAAGACCAGCTGCAGCCGCTGATGGGCCTGCTGGTGCGCGAGGCCGGCAAATCCCTGCCCAACGCCATTGCCGAGGTGCGCGAGGCCGTGGATTTTCTGCGCTACTACGCGCGCCAGGCCGAAGAGGGCTGGCAGCTGGGGCTGCAGCCGCCGCCCCCGTCGGCCCAGGGCGGCGCACCCGATGCAGCCAGCGCGCCCGGCACACCTGGGGCGCTTGGGGCGTCTGACACACCGGCGCTGCCGCCCGCGCAGCCGCTGCAGGGCGCGCCGCTGGGGCCAGTGCTGTGCATCAGCCCTTGGAACTTCCCGCTGGCCATCTTCGTTGGCCAGATTGCCGCGGCGCTGGCTGCGGGCAACGTGGTGCTGGCCAAACCGGCCGAGCAAACCTGCCTGATCGCCGCCCAGGCCGTGGCCTTGTTGCACCGCGCCGGCGTGCCCGCCGACGCCTTGCAGCTGCTGCCCGGGCCGGGCGAGACCGTGGGCGCGGCGCTGGTGGCGCACCCTGAGGTCAAGGCCGTGGTGTTCACCGGCTCCACCGCCGTGGCCCAGAGCATCCAGCGCAGCCTGGCCGCGCGGCTGGACGAGCACGGCAAGCCCATCCCCCTCATTGCCGAGACCGGCGGCATCAATGCCATGGTGGTCGATTCCTCGGCGCTGGCCGAGCAGGTCGTGGCCGACGTGCTCAGCTCGGCCTTCGACTCGGCCGGGCAGCGCTGCTCGGCACTGCGCCTGCTGTGCGTGCAGGAGGACTGCGCCGAGCGCCTGCTGCAGATGCTGCGCGGCGCCATGCAGGAGCTGCGCGTGGGCCGGCCCGATCAGCTCAACACCGACGTCGGCCCGGTGATCGACGCCCAGGCCCAGGCCGAGATCGAGCAGTACGTGGCGCAGATGCGCGAGGCTGGGTTTGGCGTGCAGCGCCTGCAGCTCGATGCCGTGTGCCGCCAGGGCACTTTCGTGGCCCCCACGCTGATCGAGGTGCAGCGCGTGGCCGACGTGCAGCGCGAAGTGTTCGGTCCCGTGCTGCACGTGCTGCGCTACCCGCGCAGCGGCTTCGATGCGCTGCTTGCGCAAATCAATGCCTTGGGCTTTGGCCTGACCTTTGGCGTGCACACCCGGCTGGACGAAACCATCGCCCAGGTCAGCGCACGCATCCAGGCCGGCAACCTGTACGTCAACCGCAACATCGTCGGCGCGGTGGTCGGCGTGCAGCCCTTTGGCGGCGAAGGCCTCTCGGGCACCGGCCCCAAGGCCGGCGGGCCGCTGTACCTGCCGCGTCTGGTGCGCGGGCCGCAGCCTGGCGCGCAAGTGCTGCGCCCCGGCGCAGAGTGGACGTTGCAAGGCCCCACTGGCGAATTCAACCGCTACCGCTTGCTGCCGCGCGGCCAGGTCTGGTGCCTGCCGCGAAGCCTGATGGGCTTGCAGCGCCAGTGGCAGGCCTGCGCGCAATCGGGCAATGGCATGGTGCTGGCCGACACCCAGGCACTGCGCGAGCTGTATGCGCAATGGCTGCAAGGGATGGCGCAAGAGGCGCCGCCTGGTCAAGCCGCGCAGGACGTGGCGCTGCACTGGTGCCGCCCCGATGAGATCGCCGCGCTGCCGCTGCAGGCCGCGCTGTTCGAGGGCGATGCCGACGAGCTGCTGGCCTTCCAAACTGAAGCCGCCCAGCGCAGCGGCCCGCTGCTGGCAGTGCAGGGCCTGAGCGCTGAAGAACTGGCCCAGGGCGCGCACTACCGCCATGAGCGCCTGCTGCGCGAAGTGGCCATCAGCATCAACACGGCCGCTGCCGGTGGCAATGCCAGCCTGATGAGCATCGACGCGCCATCAGGGCATGGCTGAGGGTTTGATCAAGATCTCGGTGTGAATGAGAAGAAGTGTTTGGGCATGGCCTGCAAAGCGCAAAAAGCAGCCCTGGCCCATCCTGCCTTTTGGAGATTATTTCGATAAGGACAAGCCCTGCGCCTCCTCCTCCAGGCGGCGCAGCTTGGCTGTCATGGCATCGGCATTTTTTTGGCATTGTTGGGTGATGTCATGCATTTTTCTGGCATTCAATATGGCGACATTTTTCATGTAATAGATTTTGCTGCTCTCTAGATCGGAAATGGCTTGATTGCATTTTTCGCTGTTTGCAGCGATCTTTCTTTTGAGGTTGGGAATCAGGTAATTTTCCAAATCATGCAGTCGCCGCTTGTTTTGGCTGGCGCGGATTTGCTGGCGCAGCTTCTCGGCTTGGGTGGTTTGTGGCTGGACGCCTTGATCATCTGATGGTGGCTGCGATGAGCTGGTTGGGGAAATCGCTATTTTTTGTGAGTTTTCCCCGCAGGGAGTCTGGCTGTAGGTATTGCCGCATTTGTAAACTTGTGCGCCTGCAGCTTCAGCGAGAGCAATCAGCAATGCGCTGGTCAAGAAATTTTTGTGGCAAAAATTCAATGAAGGCATTTTGATTCCCCGAGAAGTCTCTTGTTTTGGATGTTGAAAAATTCTGTCTTATGATGAATGCTTGTAAAAATGCAGGCAGCAAGAGGCAAGAAGGCAGCCCTATGCCGCCGACTTCTTGGAAATTATTTTGATAAGGACAAGCCCTGCGCCTCCTCCTCCAGGCGGCGCAGCTTGGCCGTCATGGCATCGGCCTTCTTTTGGCATTGATTGAGCATTTCTTCCATTTCTTTTTTGTTTTGCTTGGCCACATTTTTTAGCCAATAGATTTTGCTTCTGTCCCGATCAGAAATGGATTTCTCGCACGCCTCGGTGTCTGCGGCGATTTTTCGCCTCAGGTTGGGAATCAGATGGTTTTGCAAGTCATGCAGCCGCCGTTTGTCTTGGCTGGCGCGAATTTGCTGGTGCAGCTTCTCGGTTCGGCTCGTTGGCGTGTAGGAATCTTGGTGGTCAGTCTGTTGCGGCGATTGGTAGGCCGGAGTCACCACGATTTTTTCTGCATTGTGGCCGCAAGGGGTCTGGCTGTAGGTGTTGCCGCATTTGTACACTTGTACTTGCGCGATCGTCACTCCAGCGAAAATGCTCAGGAATGCGCCTGCCAGGAATGGTTTGTGCAGAATATTGGATGAAGTCATCTTGAATCCATGGGAATATCAAAAGGTTTTCATTGGTTAAGAATTAATTTTATTGTTATGGTTTTTATTTTGATTGGGCATTGAGGCAATGCTTTTGGAGCAATGCCGAACTGCCCCGAAGGGGCTGCTGCAAAGCGGCCTTTGGATTTTTCACCTTTTCGCAATACGCCGCAAGGCATTTGTGGCCATGGAGGGATTACGGCTGCCTCTGAAGGCCGGATGGCAGGGCAAGGGCATCCTCGCTTTCCCTATGAGCGCGCCTTGGCTATGCGTGCGGCGCACCCCGTCAAGGCCATAATCGCTTCCCTCATTGCCATGCCTGCGGCCATGCCCGTGGGCTTTTCACCTTGCATCAAAGGAGTCAACGACCATGAAGACGACATTCAAACTGCTGGCCACCAGCATGGCCGCAGCCTGCGCGCTGGCCGCCCCGGCCCAGGCCGAGACTGTGCGCCTGGGCTTTGCCGCGCCGCTGACTGGCCCGCAGGCCCACTATGGCGAAGACATGCGCAACGGCTTGCAGCTGGCGCTGGAGGAGGCCAATGCGCAAGGCATTGAGCTCGATGGCTCCAAGGCCCAGTTCGAGCTGGTCTCCAAGGACGATCAGGCCGACCCGCGCACGGCCGTGCAGGTCGCCCAGCAAATCGTCGATGAAGGCGTGCAGGGCGTGCTGGGCCACTTCAACTCGGGCACGACCATCCCGGCCTCGCGCATCTACAACGACGCGGGCCTGCCGCAGATTGCCATGGCGACCTCGCCCGAGTACACCCAGCAGGGCTACGACACGACCTTCCGCATGATGACCAGCGATACGCAGCAGGGCGCGGCCGTGGGCGTGTTCATGGTCAAGGATCTGGGCGCCAAGAACATTGCCCTGATCGACGACCGCACCGCCTATGGCCAGGGCCTGACCGACCAGGTGGCCAAGGCCGTGCAGCGCGCTGGCGGCACCGTCGTGGCGCGTGAGTACACCACCGACAAGGCCAGCGACTTCACCGCCATCCTGACCAACATCAAGGCCAAGAACGCCGATGCGATCTTCTTCGGCGGGCTGGATGCGCAATCGGGCCCGATGCGCCGCCAGATGGCCACGCTGGAGATCAAGGCCCCGCTGGTTTCGGGCGAGATGACGCGCAGCGACACCTTCCTGCGCCTGGCCGGCGACACGGCCAACGGCACCTATGCCTCGCTGGCGGGCGTGCCCATCGACAGCATGGCCCAGGGCGGCAAGTTCGCTGAGGCCTACAAGAAGCGCTTCAACAAGGAGCCTGGCGTGTACTCGCCCTATGCCTACGACGGCGCCTGGAACATGATCAGCGCCATGCAGCAGGCCGGCTCGGCCAAGCCCGAGAAGTACCTGAGCAAGCTCGCCGGCCTCAAGCGCAGCGGCGCGACCAGCGAGAACATCGCCTACGACGAGCGCGGCGATCTCAACGAGGTGTCGGTGACCATCTACCAGGTCAAGGACGGCAAGTGGGAGATGGTCAAGACCATGGTGGATTCGGCCAAATAAGCCCGCCGCCGCATTGATCTTGCTGCACGAAGCTGCCCGCTGCCGCTGCGCACTTTGCGTGGCGGCAGCGGGCAGCTCTGATGGATGGGCTCGCCCTGGCGGCGCTTTTCTTTCGTCTTTTTTCTTCTCGTCGTTTTCTTCCGCTGTGGCCGTCTGCGGCCCCGGGGCCTGGAGCGCTCCCGCATGGATACCTTTTTGCAACAAATCATCAATGGGCTGACGGTCGGCAGCGTCTATGCGCTGGTGGCGCTGGGCTACACCATGGTGTACGGCATCATCGGCCTGATCAACTTCGCGCATGGCGATGTGGTCATGGTGGGCGCCATGGTGGCCACCAGCGTGGTGCTGGCGCTGGCCGGCGGCGGCGCGGCCTGGCCGGCGCTGGCGCTGCTGGGCCTGGCGCTGCTGGCGGCCATCCCGGTGTGCATGGCCATCGGCTGGACGGCCGAGCGCTACGCCTACCGCCCGCTGCGCCGCGCGCCACGGCTGGCGGCGCTGATCACCGCCATCGGCGTGTCCATCATCATCCAGAACCTGGCCATGATGTTCTGGGGGCGCGGCTATCTGAACTTCCCGCACGTCATCGAGC
This sequence comes from Vandammella animalimorsus, assembly GCF_002285285.1. Classification (GTDB taxonomy): domain Bacteria; phylum Pseudomonadota; class Gammaproteobacteria; order Burkholderiales; family Burkholderiaceae_C; genus Lampropedia; species Lampropedia animalimorsus. Next base: position 66,902 of record NZ_NSJF01000006.1, on the reverse strand, counting down.
CGGTGGTGCTGCAGCTGGGCCAGGCGCGCATCAGCCTGCTGCAAATCGGCATCATCGCCAGCGCCGCGCTCATCATGGGCGCGTTGCTGCTGCTGGTGCTCAAGACCCGGCTGGGCACGGCCATGCGCGCCACGGCGCAAAACCGCGAGGTGGCCGGGCTGATGGGCGTGAACATCAATACCGTGATCTCCGCTGCGTTCCTGATCGGCTCGGCCCTGGCGGCCGTGGCCGGCGTGATGATCACCGCCTACTACGGCGTGGCCCAGTACACCATGGGCTTCATGCTTGGCCTCAAGGCGTTCACGGCGGCGGTGCTCGGCGGCATCGGCAACCTGCCCGGGGCCATGCTTGGCGGCTTGCTGCTGGGCCTGATCGAGGCCCTGGGCGCGGGCTACATCGGTGATCTGACTGGCGGCGTGTTCGGCAGCCATTACCAGGACGTGTTCAGCTTCATCGTGCTGATCGCGGTATTGATTTTCCGCCCATCCGGCCTGCTGGGTGAGCGTGCAGGAGACCGGGCATGAGCGCTGTATCCAATCCCTCTCGACCCGAGCCCGGCGCGCCGCAGCGCCGGGCCATTCCGGCTCGCGTCTGGCTGGGCACGCTGCTCATCGGCGCGGTGCTGCTGGTGCTGCCCTTCGTGCTGGGCAGCGTGGCCGGCCAGGGCTGGGTGCGCATCCTGAACTTCGCGCTGCTGTACGTGATGCTGGCACTGGGGCTGAACATCGTCGTGGGCTTTGCCGGGCTGCTCGACCTGGGCTACATCGCTTTCTATGCCGTGGGCGCCTACGTCTGGGCGATGCTGGCCTCGCCGCACTTTGGCCTGCATCTGCCGTTCTGGGTCGTGTTGCCGCTGGGCGTGATGCTGGCGGCGCTGGCGGGCATGCTGCTGGGCTTTCCGGTGCTGGGCTTGCGCGGCGATTACCTGGCCATCGTCACGCTGGGCTTTGGCGAAATCATCCGCATCTTCATGAACAACCTGGATGCGCCGGTCAACATCACCAACGGCCCGCAGGGCATCAACCGCATCGACACCTTCCGCGTCGGCGACTTCGCCTTCGGCCGGGCCGAGACCATCCTGGGCTGGCGCATCACCGGGCCGGAGAAGTACTACTACCTGCTGATGGCGCTGGTGCTGCTGATCGTCTTCATTTGCGTGCGGTTGCAGAACTCGCGCATCGGCCGCGCCTGGGAGGCCGTGCGCGAGGATGAAGTGGCCGCCAAGGCCATGGGCATCAACACCCGCAACATCAAGCTGCTGGCCTTTGCCATGGGCGCATCTTTTGGCGGCGTGGCCGGCTGCCTGTTCGCCTCGATGCAGGGCTTCGTCAGCCCCGAGAGCTTCGGCTTGACCGAATCGATTGCCATCCTGTGCATGGTGGTGCTCGGCGGCATGGGCCACGTGCCTGGCGTGATCGTCGGCGCGCTGCTGCTGGCCGTGTTCCCGGAATTCCTGCGCGCCGTGGTCGAGCCGCTGCAGCACAGCCTGTTTGGCGCCGTGGTGATCGACCCGGACGCCATCCGCATGCTGCTCTTTGGCCTGGCGCTGGTGCTGGTGATGATCTTCCGCCCCGAAGGCCTGTGGCCCTCGGCCGTGCGCAAGCGTGAGCTGCACGCCAACCAGCAAGGGGGGCGCGGAGCATGATGCAGGCATCGACCACCACCACCGCAGCCAGCGCCAGCCCGGCGCGCCCGGCCATCGGCCAGCCGCTGCTCGTGGCCAGCGGCCTGAGCAAGCGCTTTGGCGGCCTGCAGGCGCTCGATGACGTGGGCTTCACCATCCGTCAGGGCGAGATCTTCGGCCTGATCGGCCCCAACGGCGCGGGCAAGACCACGCTGTTCAACGTCATGACCGCGCTGTACGTGCCCGAGGCGGGCAGCTGCCTGTTCCAGGGCGTGGACTTGACGCGGCTCAAGCCGCACCAGATCGCCCAGCAAGGCCTGGCGCGCACCTTCCAGAACATCCGGCTGTTCTCCAGCCTCAGTGCGTTGGAAAACGTCATGATCGGCCAGCACCTGCGCACCCGCGCCGGCGTGCTGGGCGCCATCCTGCGCGGGCCGCGCACCCGCGCCGAGGAAGCGCGCATCGAAGCGCGGGCGCTGCAGCTGCTGGACTATGTGGGCATTGCCCACTGCGCCAATGAAGTGGCCGCCTCGCTCTCATATGGCGACCAGCGCCGCCTGGAGATCGCCCGCGCGCTGGCCACCGAGCCCACGCTGCTGGCGCTGGACGAGCCAGCCGCCGGCATGAACCCATCGGAAACCCTGGTACTGCGCGCGTTGATCGAGAAGATCCGCGCCAGTGGCATCACCGTGCTGCTCATCGAACACGACATGAAACTCGTCATGAACCTGTGCGACCAGGTGCTGGTGCTGGAATACGGCAAAGTGCTGGCCCAAGGCGAGCCCCAGACCGTGCAGCGCAACCCGGCCGTCATCGAAGCCTACCTGGGCAAGGGCGCGGCGCAGGAGCTGGGCCTGCTGCCCGCCAGCGACGCTGCCGCCGCAGCAGAGGAGGGTGCGCGCCATGGCTGACAGCATTACCGCAACAGCAGCGACCACGGCCTCGGCCAGCACCGCCGCGGCGCACACTGGCCAGCCCATGCTGGAAATCTCCGGCCTGGACGTGGCCTACGGTGGCATCCGTGCAGTGCGCCAGCTCGATCTGCACGTGCACCAGGGCGAGCTGGTGGCCCTCATCGGCGCCAACGGCGCGGGCAAAAGCACCACGCTGCGCGCCATCTGCGGCCTGGTGCCCGCCGCCAGCGGCGACATCCGCTACCTGGGCCAAAGCCTGCTTGGCAAACCCAGCTACACCCTGGTGCGCCAGGGCCTGGTGATGGTGCCCGAGGGGCGCGGCATCTTCCCTCAGCTGACCATCGAGGAAAACCTGCTCATGGGCGCCTACAGCCGCCGCGACCAGGCCGCCATTGCGCAGGACACTGAGCACGTCTATGCCATGTTCCCGCGCCTGGCCGAACGCCGCCGCCAGACGGCCGGCACCCTCTCGGGCGGCGAGCAGCAAATGCTGGCCATGGGCCGAGCCATGCTCGCCAAGCCCCGGCTGCTGCTGCTGGACGAGCCCACCATGGGCCTGGCGCCCATCATGGTCGAGAAAATCTTCGAAGTCGTGCGCGGCATCTCCCAATCGGGCGTGACCATCTTGCTCATCGAGCAAAACGCCAAACTGGCGCTGCAGCTGAGCCAGCGCGGCTACGTCATGGAATCGGGCCAGGTCATCCTGCAAGGCCCAGCCGCGCAACTGCTGCACGACCCCAAAGTGCGCGCGGCCTACCTGGGCGAATGAGGCCGCCTGCCCTGGCGGCGCTGGTTGCAGGCAGGCCGCCCATTGGCGGCAGGCCTGCTGCCTGATCGATCGCGTCTCAAAACCGCTTCAGCATCTTGGCGCGGGGGAGGGAAAGAATCGATTGGGGATGGGCTGCAGACTGCCAGCAAGCCATTGAAGCGGGCCATCACATTGGAGCCTTCAAGCAAATGAAGCATGTCAGAAACCCCCATCACATCAGCATTCGCTGCGCACTGGCACCCAAGCACACTTTGGCAGATGTGGCCACAGCCCTGTTAGAAAAATGGAGGCCTGAGCATCAATTCGTGGCCAAGGGTGGTTTTGATTACGAGCGCGACGAAAAATGGGTTGAGACCTAAAAAGCGCCCATTCGAGATATTTATGCCAATCCAAACACCCGAAAGCTGTGCTTCATGGTGGCAGATCATTTGCCTCCAAAGCTACGCTGAAAGCCATTATTCTGGGTAGAGTGGAGCCCAATTAGAGTATTGATTTTTATGGAAATAAAAATGAGGCCCCCATTTTTGATTCGCATGCAATGCGTCTTGTCGCCTCGGTACACTTTGGCCGAGGTGGCGACTGCGCTGATTGAGCAGTGGATGCCTGCACACAACTTGAAGGCCAATGGAAAATTGGAGTACGGCAAAACCGAAAAAGAAGGCCCGCCCACGCCGGACATATACACCAACCCCGCTTTAAGAGACTTGCTTTTCTCCTCACCAGATCAGTTCGGGAAAATTTTTCTGCTTACCTACGACGAGCAACGGCGTGGTGACAAGCAAAGAAATACCTTTGGTCACGCTCACTGCATCGCCCTTGATTTAACCGACTTTCTGGATGATCAAGCACTGTCTCGAGCGCAAACCAGTTTTGCAGCGGCCCACTCGCTGGTGGACTTTCTCTGTGACCACTTCGATGTGTTGGATCTGGTGATGGATCGGGGTCGTAACGGCTTTGCCCCCAGCCCGCCGCTGGCCTATATCGGCGATCTGATTCGCATCGTGCGCAAGAGCGAGGTGGAGACCGCTTACGAAGACCCATCGGTGTACTGGCAAGCCTGGTCCACGCAGCGTGATCTGGGGGACGGACGGATGCTGGTGGGCCGCGCGCCCGCGATCATTGATGAGTTGGCCTTCAAGCAGGCAACATACCCCGCGCAATGGCAAATGGCGCGAGCCGCCAAGCCGAAGCTGACCACCTACGGAGCGTTGGCCAGTGGCATGACGGGTTTTTCTGTGAATCCCGAGGAGCAAGACTATTTCCAGCAGGGCCAAGGCATTATCCAGTCCATGCACTACCAGGCCGAAACGCAGACGCTGGATGTGACCGCCTGGGCCGATCCGGGCATTGACATTGCCCCGCGTGAAGTGGCGCAGATTTTGCACTGGCGCTTCAACAAGCGCTTGGATAAGGGCGAACCACTGAAGGAGGTGCGCTTTGTCTTTCTCAACCGCGAGCAGGCAGAGGCGCAAAAGCGCGTGTTGCTGGACATGCGCTGCCGGGTTTTCCACATGGGTTCCAGCCCCACCGAGCTGGTGGAAGTGACGGACAGCCCAGGCGCATGAGGCGGATTCATGCGCTGAATGAAGCACAGAGGATGCGAGCTGGCGTTGTTTGACCAATATTTGCCCGGCCGGATGGCTTGTGGGATACGAATGTTTGCGATTTCCAACGAGGCTTTTTGTTTTCTTGTGGGGCGGGCAAAGCTGGATATTGCGGTTTTTTGATCCCAGAAAAGACAAACCCCGCCTAGAGGCGGGGTGTAAATGGTGCATGGACTGTTGTTCGAGTTATTGGGTTGCCGGCCACTGTTTGGAGGCAGCTCAGCGCGGCTCGGCAGCGCGATTGCCGGTGAGAGAAGGCAATCTCAGCGTTTGCGATCGCGCTCGTCGTCGGGCCAGATGCGGGTGCTTTTGGTGTTCATGTCTCTATCCTCAAAAAATCACAATGCATCCCTCAACGCTGCTCCGGCCAGGGCGTTGACAGGCCGCGCAAAAAAATCCGAAAAATTTCCCGCGCGGCACTTGAAGTGCTCTGAAGGGTTCAAGCGTCGGCTTCTTGCTGCAGGGCCTGCAGGGTTTCCGACAGGCTCAGCCATTGCTCCTCAGCGTCGTCGATGGCGCTTTGCAACTCTTTGATTTTCTTGCCGCTTTCGGCCCAGTCTGCCGGGCTGCTGTGTTCGCCCAGGCTGGCTTCGAGGGTGGTTTTCTGCGCCTGCCAGTCGCTGAGTTGCTGCTCGATGGTTTGCAGCTGTTTTTTCAGCGGCTGGGTTTTCGCGGCCAGCTGCTGGCGCTTTTGGGCGTCAATGCGGCGTTGCTCGCGCTGGTTGGCGGGGGGAGGGGGGCTGGCGGCAGCTTGGGACTGGCCGGGGCGCTGGGCTTCGAGCTGGGCGCGCTGGGCCTTTTGCTGTTCGAGCACGTGCTGTTGGTAGTCCTCCAGGTCGCCGTCGAAGCTGCGCACGCTGCCCTGGCTGACCAGCCAGAACTGCTCGCAGACGCTGCGCAGCAGCGCGCGGTCGTGGCTGACCAGCATTAGCGTGCCTTCGAAGCTGTTGAGGGCCAGGCTCAGCGCCTCGCGCGTGCTCAGGTCCAGGTGGTTGGTGGGCTCGTCCAGCAGCAGCAGGCCCGGGCGCTGCCAGACGAGCATGGCCAGCACCAGGCGGGCTTTTTCGCCGCCGCTCATGGTGCCCACGGGCTGGGCGACCATGTCGCCGCTGAACTGGAAGCCGCCGAGGAAGTTGCGCAGATCCTGCTCGCGCGCGGGGTTGGGCGGCTGGGCGCCGTACTGACGCGCCAGGCGGATGAAGTGTTCCAACGGGCTGCTGCCAGCGTGCAGCACGTCCAGCTCCTGCTGGGCGAAGTAGCCGATGGCCAGGCCCTTGCCCTGGATGATCTCGCCTGACAGCAGTGGGATGTCGCCGACGATGGATTTGATCAGCGTGGACTTGCCCTGCCCGTTGGCGCCCAAGATGCCGATGCGCTGCCCGGCCTGCACCGAGAGCTTGACGCCGCGCAGGATGGTCTTGTGCTCGCTGCCGTCCTTGCTTTGGTAGCCCATGTCGGCCTGGCGCACGCTGAGCATGGGGTTGGGCAGGGCCAGAGGCTCCTTGAAGCTGAAGCTGAACTCGGCCTCGGCCAGCACGGGGGCGATGCGCTGCATGCGCTCAAGCGCCTTGACGCGGCTTTGCGCCTGGCGCGCTTTGGTGGCCTTGGCCTTGAAGCGGTCGATGAAGTGTTGCAGATGGGCGATTTGCTCTTGCTGGCGGGCAAAGGCTGCCTGCTGCTGCTCCAGCTTGAGGGCGCGCTGCTCCTCGAAGAAGCTGTAGTTGCCGCCGTAGCGCGTCAGGTCCTGGTGCTCCAGGTGCAGCGTGACCTGGGTGGTGGCGTCGAGGAATTCGCGGTCGTGGCTGATGACCAGCAGCGTGCCGCTGTAGCGCGCCAGCCAGCCTTCGAGCCAGATCAGCGCGTCCAGGTCCAGGTGGTTGGTGGGCTCGTCCAGCAGCAGCAGGTCGCTGGGGCTCATCAGTGCGCGCGCCAGCTGCAGGCGCATGCGCCAGCCACCGGAAAAGCTGTTGACTGGCCGTTCGAGCTCATCGGGCGCAAAGCCCAGGCCGAGGATCAGCGCCTGGGCGCGCGAGCGCGCGTCGTAGGCCCCGGCGTCGGCCAGCTCGGCGTGCAGCTGGGCCATGGCCAGGCCGTCGCCGGCGGCTTCGGCCTCGGCCAGCCGCGCCTGCAGGGCCTGCAGCTGCGCATCGCCGCCGAGCACGAAATCGGTGGCGCTGGCGGCGGTTTCGGGCATGTCCTGCGCGACCTGCGCAATGCGCCAGCCCGCCGGCATGGAAAAGCTGCCGCCGTCCTCGTGCAGCTGGCCGGTGAGCAATGCAAACAGGGTGGATTTGCCCGCGCCGTTGCGCCCTACCAGCGCGGCTTTTTCCCCTGGCTGCAGGCTGACGCTGGCGCCATCGAGCAGGACTTTGCTGCCCCGGCGCAGCACGACATTCTTCAAGACGATCATGGTGCGAATTATGAAAGCTCTATGGGCATCGCAGCGGTACGCATCTGCGGATTCAGGTGCTCTGCTGCGTTGCTCGTTCTCGCAATGGCTGGGCCATTGCTGTGGTTGCGCGCCTTGCATCCCATCCCGGGCCGCAGTGCCTGCTTTGCCGCTGGGGGCGTGCAAACCGTTCTTACTGGCTGCGGCAGGCTCCTACAATGGCCGCCGCCTGCCCCGAGCCACTATTTCCCCTTTTTGCCATGACCTTGCCTGCACACTGCACCACCAATGCCAGCGATGGCTGGTACATCGGCCTGATGTCAGGCACCTCGCTGGACGGTGTGGACGCCGTTCTGGCGCGTTTTGCGCCGCGTGCTGGGCAACAGGCGCAGACCGGGGCGCTGGGTGCAGTGGCGGTGCAGGTTGGCGGCCATGTGCACCAGCCCTTCGAGGCCAGCCTGCGCGAGGTGCTGATGGCGCTGAACTTCCCCGGCCAGGACGAGCTGCACCAGGCGGCGCTGGTGGCCAATGCGCTGGCGCAGTGCTGCGTGCAGGCCGTGGAGCGCCTGTGCCAGCAAGCCGGCATCGCGGCGCGGCAGGTGGCGGCCATTGGCGCGCACGGGCAGACGGTGCGCCACCGGCCGCAGGGCGTGCCGCTGCAGCGCTACACCATCCAGCTGAACAACCCGGCCTGGCTGGCAGAGCACACTGGCATCAGCGTGGTGGCAGATTTCCGCCGCCGCGACATGGCTGCCGGCGGCCAGGGCGCGCCGCTGGCGCCGGCCTTTCATCAGGCGCTGTTCGGTCCTGCCGAGGGCGGCGGCGCAGGCTTGGCGGTGCTGAATCTGGGCGGCATTGCCAACCTCAGCCTGATCGACGCCCAAGGGCAGACGTTGGGCTTTGACTGCGGCCCAGCCAATACGCTGCTGGACGCTTGGTGCCTGCGCCACACCGGCCAGCCCTACGACCGGGACGGCCAATGGGCCGCCAGTGGCCAGGTGCATGAAGGGCTGTTGCGCTGCATGCTGGCGCAGCCGTATTTCCAGCAGCCTGCGCCCAAGAGCACGGGGCTGGATGTGTTCAATCTGGACTGGCTGCAGCAATGCCTGGCGCAGTGCGCACAGGTAGAGGGCGATGCTGGTGGCGCTGCGCCGGCGCTGCGCCCCGAGGACGTGCAGGCCAGCCTGGCGGAGCTGACGGCCATCAGCTGCGCCCAGGCTTATGCGCGCTATCAGCAAGGCCAGCCGGTGCTGGGCGTGTGCGGCGGCGGGGCCTACAACCGCCATGTGATGGCGCGGCTGCAACACCACCTGGGCGCAGCGGTGGCGGTGCAGAGCACGGCCCAATGGGGGCTGGCCCCCGAGCTGGTCGAGGCCTGCGCCTTTGCCTGGCTGGCGCGCCAGTGCCTGCTGGGCCTGCCGGGCAATCTGCCGGCGGTGACGCAGGCCGCCGGCCCGCGCATTCTGGGCGCGATCTATCCGTGTTGAGCGCCTTCAAGGCCTTGCGCTTGTCAAAGCGCGGCCTTGGGTTTTTTGTGGCGCGGTTTTGCACTGTGCAAACCAAATTTCAACAAGCCCCAAGCCTGCTTTGGGCCTTTGGGCCTTGGAGCCGAAGCCTTGAACAGGCTTTGAAGCAGGCCAGTTGCTTTGGCAGGCCAGGGCCAATGGGCCCCCAAAGCCTGCCAAGCCCCAAGCCAAAAAACGTGCACGTTGAGGCCTATCTTGTTTCGATGCGGTTGGGCAGCTCGTTGCCGTGCGGGTCGTCGGGCATGCCGTAATGCGTGCGCATCTCCGCGCCGATGTTTTCCAGGAGCTGGCTCAGGGCGCGGACATATTGGCCGCTGCGCATGACATCCAGCGCTGCGTCGCACAGCGCTTGCCAGCGCGCTTGCGTGACCACGGCGCTGATGCCGCGATCGGCGACGATTTCCAGCCGCCGCTGTGCAAGATTGACGTAGACAAGCACGCCGCTGCGCGCGGCGGTATCCCACACGCGCAAATGGGCGAAGCAGTCTTCGGCGCGCGTGCGCACGTCCTGATGCCAGGCCACGCTCAGGGGCAAATGGCGCTCGATGAGCAGACGAATTTCGCCGCTGTGGCCGCGCTCGGCTTCGGCCAGCACACTTTCCAGCTTGTGCATGGCTTTGTCGTTGAGCCAACGGTGCTGCCAGGGGGCGCTGGTGAGGCTGCGCAGGGTGCGCGAGAGGGATTGTTGCATCGCCATTGCTGCTCCTTACCAGGATCCGCCGGCGCCGCCGCCGGAAAAACTGCCGCCGCCGCCGCTGTAACCACCGCCTCCGCCTCCAAAGCCGCCGCCGAAGCCTCCTCCCCCAAAGCCTCCCCCAAAGCCTCCCCCGAAGCCGCCGCTGAACCAGTCGTTGCCATCATCGTCATCGCGTCTGTGGCGACGGCGCGTGGCGCGCGTGTCGCTGCTGCGGGAAAAAGCCAGCCCGAAATAGAGCGCCATGCCCAGCGCGAGCAGCAAGACATGGGTGATCTGCCAGGTGATGATGCCGGCAAAGCCGCCGGCGGCAAGGCCGGACAGACCGCGCGCCACAGCGTTTTTGCGTCGCAGCATGCTCGTGGCGAAGATAAGAATGAAAAAGATCGGCAACAGGCCCAAAAGGCGCACATCGGGGTGGGCCGATGCGGCGGGGCCGGACGATGCCGTTTGGCGATCGGCGGCCACCATTTCCGCCTGCACCTGCGGATCGGCTTGCAAACGTTGCGCCGCCGCTTCCAGCCCGGCGCGCACGCCGCCTGCGTAGTTGCCGTTGCGGAAATAGGGGGTGATGTCTTCGCGGATGATTTTCTTTGCAGAAATGTCGGGCAGCACGCCTTCGATGCCGCTGCCGGTGACGATGCGCAGATTGCGGTCATTGACGGCCACGAGCAGCAGCAGGCCATTGTCGCGCGCCTTGTCGCCAAGCTGCCAGCGTTTGCCAAGCTGCATGGCGTAATCGAACACATCCATGCCGTCAGTGGAATCGACCAGGACCACCGCGCCCTGCATCAAGCCCTGGGCATGCCAGCTGCGCAAAAGCGCATTGAGTTCGCGCTCGGCCTGTGGCGCGATCACGCCCGCCTGATCCACCACTGGAGCGTCGAGCTTGAGACTATCGGCGGGCACGGCAAATACCGCTGCCGCGCAAAAGGCCAGCCCCAGGAAAAGGGCGCGCAACATGTGTCGCATCAGTTGAACTGCACTTGCGGCGCGGTGGAAATCCCCGCCTCGTTCTCGACCGTGAACTGCGCGCGGCGCGACAAGCCGGCCAGGCGCGCAATCAGGCTGGTGGGGAAGGTGCGTACTGCAGTATTGAAGGCCTGCACGCCCTCGATATAGTTGCGGCGCGCCGTGGTGATGCGGTTCTCCGTGCCTTCAAGCTGGGTCATCAGATTCTCGAAATTGGTATTGGCCTTGAGCTCGGGGTAATTCTCCGCCACCACCAGCAAACGCGACAGGGCGGAGGTCAGCTCGCCCTGCGCCTGCTGGAAGCGCTGCATTGCCGCCTCGTCGCCCAGCATCTCCGGAGTGAGCGTCACGCTGCCGACCTTGGCGCGCGCCTGGGTCACCTGCGTGAACACCGCTTCCTCGTGGCGCGCATAGCCCTTGACGGTCTCAACCAGATTCGGCACCAGATCGGCACGGCGCTGGTACTGGCTCACCACCTCCGACCAGCGTGCATTGACATCCTCGTCCAGCCCCTGCAAGCGGTTGTAGCCAGGAATGGCAAGCGCCGCCAATGCGGCAATCAGGGCAATGACAATCGCGATACCGCTCAAACCTTTCATGTCTTTCTCCAAAAATGGTACTGGGGCTTAGAGCATGTTCACCGTCTCTGCAGGGCTGGCAAGAAAGTGGATTTGGGCGGTCTGCTGCGTTGCAAAGCCTCGCCAATAGCCCTAGCTATGGCTGCGTTTTGTGCCTTGCAGCCCATCCCAAACCACTTTTTGCCCGCTCGCGCCGAGACTTTGAACAGGCTCTTAGAAAGCAAACATGTGCTTATCACATGCTAACTGATTGAAGTGCCAAGCAAAAACAGGTACTGCCACCATTCAGAAATCAGTGCGGTCAAGTTTCGGCATCTTTTGCGCCTGTTTTGCTTGGGCTGCTGTTGGGCCTGGATACCCATTTCCACCTGCGCTGCCATCGCGCAGGCGGGGGGGGGCAGTGCGCTGTGGCGGGTCACTCCTGCGCGTCGTTGACCAGCACCAGTTTGCCGCGCACGTTGCGCTGGCCCATGCGGGCGTAAGCCTGGGGCAGCTCGCGCATGGGCAGGGTGGCGTCGATCACGGGCTTGATCTTGCCCTGCTGATACCACTGGGCCAGCTGCTGCAGCATGGCGGCGTTGGCGGCCGGCTCTTTCTGGCTGAAGGCGCCCCAGAACACGCCGACGATGGACGCGCCCTTGAGCAGCGGCAGGTTCAGCGGCAGCGCGGGGATGGGGCCGGCGGCAAAGCCGATCACCAGATAGCGCCCGCGCCAGGCGATGGAGCGAAAGGCCGGCTCGGCCCATGGGCCGCCTACGGGGTCGTAGATCACGTCCGGGCCCTTGCCGTCGGTCAGCGTCTTGAGCGCTTCGCGCAGGTCCTGCTCCTGGTAGTTGATGCTGGCATCGGCACCGATCTGCTCGCACAGGGCGCATTTCTCGGCGCTGGAGGCTGCGGCGATGACCCGGGCGCCCTGGGCCTTGGCGATCTGGATTGCCGCTGTGCCCACGCCGCCGGCTGCGCCCAGCACCAGCACGGTCTCGCCGGGCTGCAGTGCGCCGCGGTCGATCAGCGCGTGGTGGGAGGTGGCGTAGGTCATGATGAAGGCGGCCGCATCCTCGAAGCTGAAGGCATCGGGCAGCGGCATGCACAGCTTGGCATCGACCAGGGTGTGCGTGGCAAAGCCGCCCGTGCCGCTCAGAGCCGCCACGCGCTGGCCGGGCCGCAGATGCTGCACGCCTTCGCCGATGGCTTCGACCACGCCGGCGTATTCCGAGCCAGGCACGAAGGGCAGGGGCGGCTTGATCTGGTATTTGTTCTGCACGATCAGCAGATCGGGGAAGTTCAGGCTGGCGGCGTGGATGCTCACCAGCGCCTGGCCCTTGCCGGGGCTGGGCGTGGGCTGCTGCTGCCACTGCAGTTTTTCTGGGCCGGATGGGTCGCTGCAAAGCCATGCGTGCATGGGTGGGCTCCTTGTGGGTTGGGGATGGCGGTACAGGCAGGTTGCTTGCGGTGCGCAAGTGGCCTGCTGCAAGAGGCTGTTCAAAGAAAAAGCGCGCCATTGCAACGCAAAAAGCGCTGGCCGGCAGTAACCAAGGCATCACTTGGCAGCGCAGCAGGGCTGCTCGGGCGCGACGCGGCTATGCGTTGAGCGCCGTGGGCTCTGGGCAGGGGTGGGCGCTGCGGGGCTGCAGCGGCGCGGCCTCAGGTCCGTTGCAAGGGCTTTGTTGCAGCAGGGCCTTGGGGTCTTCGGCCTGCAGCACGCTGCGGGCCCAGGGCTGCAGGGCCTGGGTGTTGGCCAGCAGGATGCGCTCTTTGACGGCCAGGATTTGCGCCGGGTGCATGGAGAAGGAGCGCAGCCCCAGGCCCAGCAGCAGCTCGGTCAGCTCGGGCTCGCCGGCGATTTCGCCGCAGACGCAGACGGGCTTGCCGCGCGCCTGGCAGCGCTGGATGACGTGGGCAATCAGTTGCAGCACGGCCGGGTGGGTGGCGTCGAACAAATGGGCCACGGATTCGTCGGCGCGGTCCACGGCCAGGGTGTATTGCGTCAGGTCGTTGGTGCCCAGGGAGACGAAGTCGAAGTGCTGCAGGAACTGGTCGATGGTCAGCGCGGCGGCGGGCACCTCGATCATCGCGCCCACCAGCACGGGGCCGAATGGCGTCTGACTGGCGCGCAACTCCTCGCGGGCCAGCTCCAGCTGGTTCAGCGCCTGCTGGATTTCCTGCCGCTGGCCCAGCATCGGGAAGAGGATGCGCAGCGGCCCGTGCACTGCGGCGCGCAGCAACGCGCGCAGCTGGGTGCGGAACATGGCCGGGCTGGCCAGGCTCCAGCGGATGGCGCGCAGCCCCAGCGCGGAGTGCTCTTGAGTCTGGCGGCTGACGGCCTGGCCGTCCAGCGCCTTGTCCGCGCCGATGTCGACGGTGCGGATGGTCACGGGCAGGCCTTGCATGGCCAGCATGGCGTCGCGGTAGGCGCGGTATTGCTCCTGCTCGTCGGGCAATGTGCCTTGTCGCCCCATGAAGAGAAACTCGCTGCGGAACAGTCCAACCCCAACAGCGCTGTTGTTCAGCGCGGCGGCGCAGTCGCCGGGCAGCTCGATGTTGGCCAGCAGCTCGATGCCCTGGCCATCGTGGGTGATGGCCGGGGTGTAGCGCAGGCGCTGGCGGCGCTGGCGCACCTGTTGCAGCTGCTGCTGCAGCTGGCGGTAGTACGCCAGGGTGGCGGCATCGGGGTTGACGATGACCTGGCCAGCATCGGCATGGACGATCAGCAGACAGTCCTGGGTGACGCGGCTGGTGGCATCTTTGGCGCCGACTACGGCGGGGATGTCCAGGCTGCGCGCAACGATGGCGGTGTGTGAAGTGGTGCCGCCGGTGTCGACGACGAAGCCGGCAAAGATGTTTTGCCGAAAGTGCAGCATGTCCGCCGGAGCCAGTTCGTGGGCGACGACGATCAGCGGCAAGTCTTCTGCTGTTGGGTGGCTCTGACTGGCCTGTTGTGGATTTTGTTGAGTTGCCTGAGGCGTTGGGGCCTTGAGAGTGGCCTGAGTTTGTTGGATGCTGCTGAGGGCCGCGCCCAAGGCGCCCGGCGGCGGTGCAGCGGCCTGGCCGCGACCTTGCCGATCCTGCGCCTGAATGCATTGCACGACGCGGGCGACGAGCTGCTCCAGATCGGTTTTGCGCTCGCGCAGGTAGTCGTCGTCCATGGCGTCGAACTCGCGCGCGTACTGGGCCAGTTGCTGCATCAGCGCCCACTCGGCGTTGTAGCGGCGCTGGCGCACAAAGGCGGCAGCGCCTTGCTGCAGCGCCTCGTCCTCCAGCAGCATGGCGTGCACGTCCAGCAGCGCGTGCAGATCGCTGGAGGCCGGGTCTTCGGCAATGCTGTGCTGCACGCGGCGCAGCTCGCCGATGGCCAGGGCAAAGCCTTTTTCCAGGCGCTGCAGCTCGCGCGCCACCTGGGCCTTGCCGACCAGGTAGTGCTGCACGGGCAGTGGCTCCTTGCCCAGCAGCAAGGCCCGGCCAATGGCGATGCCGCTTGAGACGGCGATGCCTTGGATGGGTGGTTTCATGCGTGTTCTCCTCTCCTCAAAATGTGCCGCGTCGGCCTTGCCGACCGTGCCCGCTGGCGGCGGCTGTGAGGCGCCGCTCATTCGCCTTCGCCAAAGCGGTCGGCAATCAGCTCCAGCAGAGCTTGCATGGCCTGTTCTTCTTGTTCGCCTTCGGTTTCGAGCTGCACCTGTGCCCCTTGGCCGGCAGCCAGCATCATCACGCCCATGATGCTTTTGGCGTTGATGCGGCGCCCGTTGCGCGCCATCCACACCTGGCACGGAAAGCTGCTGGCCAGCTTGGTCAGCTTGGCGGAGGCCCGTGCGTGCAGGCCCAATTTGTTGACGATGGTGGCGGTGGTTTGAATCATGCGGAGGCTGGGCTGGGTGATGGGGCCGCGCTGGGCACGGCGGCAATGCCTTGCACGCCGCCGCTTTGGGCGCGCTCGAGCAGCACGGGCAGCGGCTCGTGGCGGTAGGTCAGGCTGCGCAGCAGCATGGGCAGGTTGGCGCCGGTCAGCACCTGGGCGCTAATGCCATGCGCGGCACACCATTGCTGCAGCGCGCAGGCCACGTGGTAAGGGGTTGCGCCCACCACGTCGGTGAGCAGCAGCACGGGCGTTTGCGATGCGCCCAGCAGGGCAGGCGCCTGTGCCAGGCCCCAGGCGGTGTCGTGCGTGGGCTGTACGTCCAGCGTCAGCACGTCCTGTGCCAGCTCGGCCAGCACATGGGCGGCGCAGGCCTTCAGGGCATTGGCCAGGGGGGTGTGGGCGACGATCAGGATGCGGCAGGCGGGCATGGGGAATGGCTGGGGGAAATCGCGGGCGTGCAAGGGCTGTGCAAAGCGCAAGCGTTGCGCCGATCATACGCGCTGTGCGTGCTCGTCCGGCCCGGCGTTGGGCCGTGCGGGTGGCAGGTGCCGCCGCAGGAACCAGCCCAGCGCCAACAGCTTGCACAGCCACAGCAGCAGCATCGCGCCCTGGTAGGCCGCCGGCTGCGACCAGCCCAGCGTTTGCAGCAGGTCAATGGCCAGGCCCAGGCCCCATTGCACGAAGAAGGTGCCTGTGAAGATCACCAGATTGAAGGCCGTCAGCGCTCGCCCGGCCAACTGGCTGGGGAATTGCTGGGCCAGCTTGGGCTGCACCAGAGAAAAACCGGTCAGGCTCAGGCAGTAAGCCGCCCAGTGCGGCCAGCGGCTGTCCGCGCCCTGCCAGACGACCCAAGGCAGCACCAGCAGGCCCAGCAGCATGGTGCCCAGCGTCAACGACTCCAGTTGCAGGCCGCGTCGCTCCAGCGGCGCGGCCACCAGGCCCCAGGCAAAAAAGGCCAACATCATGGCGGTGTTGATGCCCAGCAGGCCGGCGGCAGCCTGCTCGGCCGTTTGCCCGGAAACATCGCGCAGCCAGGGGCCGGCCCAGAGTGTCAGGATGGCAAACAGCCCGCCATAGCCGAAAAAGGCCAGCGGGGCGACGTTGATGAAGCGGCGATTGCGCAGCACCACGCCGTAGCCTTTGAGAATGTCCAGCACCGAGGCCGGCGCGCCCACGCCGGGCGGGGCCAGCACGCTGCCCGATGCCGACCAGCGCGGCAGGCCCAACAGCAGGCCCAACAACGCCAGCGCGCCCACGCCGCACCAGGCCCAGAACACGCCGCGCCAGCCCAGCTGCGGCAGCAGCCATTGCACGGGCAAGGTGGAGAGCAACATGCCCAGCGCGCCGACCATTTGCATCCAGGCGTTGGCGCGCACCTGAGCCGCCGGGCTGTACCAGCGGCGGTAGGCCGTCAGCGGCGCCATCAGGCCGGCGGCCAGCCCCAGGCCCAGCAGCGTTCGGCCCAACAGCATCTGAGGGAAAGTCTGGGCCGCCGCCGTCATGGCGCCGCCCAGCAATGCCACGCAGAGGAAAGCCACGGCAGTGCGCGGCGGGCCGAAGCGGTCCAGGCAAATGCCCAGCGGGATTTGCATCAGGCAAAAGCCGATGAAATAACTGCCGGCCAGCAGCCCCAGGGCGCCAGAGTCCAGCGCGAAGCTGGCGCTGAGCTCTGGCGCCAGCGTGGCGGTGACGGCCCGCACCAGCATCGAGAGCAGATACACCAGCGCAAACAGTAGGAATACGCGGATGGCGGCAGCGCGAGGCAGAAGCTGGTTCATGGCGTGATGCGCAGGGGCGCGACCCTAGACCCTAGTCAGGCGCTGGGGCGGGCGCCGAAGATGGCCTGGCCAATGCGCACGATGGTGGCGCCTTCCTCGATGGCCCACTCAAAATCGCCCGACATGCCCATGGATAGCTCGCTGAGCTGCGCGCCCAGGGCCGTCTCCTGCTGCAAACGCTCCAACAACTGGCGCAACTGCACGAAGCAGCCGCGCACCAGCGTAGCGTCGCTGCTGGGCATGGCCAGCGTCATCAGACCGCGCACGCGCAGCGCGGAAAACGGCGCCAGCTGCTGCACAAAGCGCGGCACTTCACTGGCGGGCAGGCCGAACTTGCTGGCCTCTCCCGAAGTGTTGACCTGCACCAGCACGTCCAGGCTGCGGCCGTGCTGCTGCAGGCGGCGATCGAGCTCCTGCGCCAGCGGCAGGCTGTCCAGGGCCTGGAACTCATCGGCAAACTGGGCCACCTGGCGCGCCTTGTTGCTTTGCAAGTGGCCGATGATGCTCCAGCGCAGCCCGGGCAGGTCGTCCAGTGCCTGCCATTTGCCGTAGGCCTCCTGCACCTTGTTCTCGCCTAATGTGCGCAAGCCAGCGGCATAGGCCAGGCGCAACTGCTCGGCGGGCACCGTTTTGCTCACTGGCAGCAGGCGCACTTGCGATGGATCACGTCCGGCGCGGGCGCAGGCAGCGGCAATGCGCTGCCGCATGTTGGCAAGATTGCGCTGCATCTGCAGCTGGGCAGGCGGCAGGGCATCGGAAGAAGGCATGGCAGAGAGGCCGGTCAAGGCGTGGGAGCAGAAACGCCGCCGATTGTAGGTGGGGCAGGGCGGTCTCGGCATGCGCATGGCGTCGGGGCTGAGTCATCCGCTGTGGGCAGGGGCGTCTGGCTGTATCTGGCATCCAAAGGGCGAAAGGGCGCAGAGTCTGGCTATAATTGCGCGTTTTTCACGCCGTGACGCATTTCCTGTTGCGGCGCCTGTGGTAACGGGGGCAGCGGCCCTCAAAGAAGGAAATTGACATCATGATCGAAGCATCGACCAAGGCCGAACTCATCAAGGACAACGCGCGCAGCGCCAATGACACTGGCAGCCCCGAAGTGCAGGTGGCCTTGCTGACAGCACGCATCAACGAGCTGACGCCGCACTTCAAACAGCACGCCAAAGACCACCACGGTCGTCGCGGCTTGCTGCGCATGGTCAGCCGCCGTCGCAAGCTGCTGGACTACCTCAAGCGCAAGGATGCGGATCGTTATACCGCGCTGATCGCCAAACTGGGTCTGCGCAAGTAATGCCATTTGCCGGTGGCAACAGGGCGGCAAGTGTGAGCGCAGGCATTGTCAGAGCAAGGCCGGCGAACGCAATTGAGCCATGCTGTCACTGGGAATTGAGCTAATCGGATCTCGAATGCAGGAACGCCTGGGTTTGCTCTGAAGCACTCAGGCGTTCCTGCATTTTCTTTTTCCTTGCCGCAGGCGATGGCTTGATCGCCATTCGTGGCGGCGGGCAGGGCAGATCGAAGCTGTGTCATTCCATGGGGGCTGATGCCCCCACGCCGACAACCGGCGGCGCCAGCCTCCATGGAATGGCATCGTGTTCTGCTCTAAGGGCGGGCCCCAGAAGGCTGCAGAGCCCATGTCACACCATACAACCAGGAGCAAACCATGAGTCTCTTCAACAAAGTCACCAAGTCCTTTCAGTGGGGCGACAAGACCGTCGTCATGGAAACGGGCGAGATCGCCCGCCAGGCCACCGGCGCCGTGCTGGTGAGCATCGACGGCACGGTGGTGCTGGCCACGGTGGCTGCCAGCAAGCAGGCCAAGCCGGGGCAGGACTTCTTCCCGCTGACGGTGGACTACATCGAGAAGACGTATGCCGCCGGCAAGATCCCCGGCAGCTTTTTCAAGCGCGAGGCCAAGCCCAGCGAGCTGGAAACGTTGACTTCCCGCCTGATCGACCGCCCCATCCGCCCGCTGTTTCCGGAAGGGTTCTTCAATGAAGTGCACGTGGTCATCCACACGCTGTCGCTCAACCCCGAGGTGGACGCCGACATCGCCGCCATGATTGGCGTGAGCGCGGCGCTGTCCATCAGCGGCATTCCGTTCAACGGCCCCATTGGCGCGGCGCGCGTGGGCTACATCAATGGCGAGTACGTGCTCAACCCCGGCCCCACGGCGCGCAAGAACAGCCAGCTCGATCTGGTGGTGGCCGGCACCGAAGCTGCCGTGCTGATGGTCGAGTCCGAGGCCGACCAGCTCAGTGAAGACGTGATGCTGGGCGCTGTGGTGTTCGGCCACGAGCAGGGCAAGATCGCCATCGAGGCCATCCACGAGCTGGTGCGCGAAGCTGGCAAGCCCCTGTGGGCCGAGGACGGCACCTGGACGCCCGAGGCCAAGGACGAGGCCTTCATCGCCAAAGTCAACCAACTGGCCGAGGACAAGCTGCGCGCCGCCTACCAGATCCGCAGCAAGCAGGCCCGCACCCAGGCTGTGCGCGAGGCCTACGCCGCCATCAAGGCCGCGCTGACCGCCGAAGAAGCGACGTATGACGAGGTGAAGCTGGACAACCAGCTCTTTGAGCTGGAGGCAAGCATCGTGCGCGGCCAGATCCTGGCGGGCGAGCCGCGCATCGACGGGCGCGACACGCGCACCGTGCGCCCCATCGAAATCCGCAGCAGCGTGCTGCCGCGCACCCACGGCTCGGCCCTGTTCACGCGCGGCGAGACGCAGGCGCTGGTGGTGACCACGCTGGGCACCGAGCGCGACGCGCAGCGCATCGACGCGCTGGCCGGCGAGTTCGAGGACCGCTTCCTGTTCCACTACAACATGCCGCCCTTTGCCACCGGCGAGGCCGGCCGCATGGGCAGCACCAAGCGCCGCGAGATCGGCCACGGCCGCCTGGCCAAGCGCGCCCTGGTGCCGCTGCTGCCGGCCAAGGACGAGTTTCCCTACACCATCCGCGTGGTCAGCGAGATCACCGAATCCAACGGTTCCTCGTCCATGGCCTCGGTCTGCGGCGGCTGCCTGAGCCTGATGGACGCGGGCGTGCCCATGAAGGCGCACGTGGCCGGCATCGCCATGGGTCTCATCAAAGAGGGCAACCGCTTCGCCGTGCTGACCGACATCCTGGGCGACGAGGACCACCTGGGCGACATGGACTTCAAGGTGGCCGGCACCACCAGCGGCATCACCGCACTGCAAATGGACATCAAGATCCAGGGCATCACCAAGGAAATCATGCAGGTCGCGCTGGCCCAGGCCAAGGAAGCGCGCATGCACATCCTGGGCAAGATGCAGGAGGCCATGGGCGAGGCCAAGGCCGAGATCAGCAGCTACGCGCCCAAGCTCTACACCATGAAGATCAACCCGGAGAAGATCCGCGACGTGATCGGCAAGGGCGGCGCCACCATCCGCCAGCTGACCGAGGAAACGGGCTGCACCATCGACATCGCCGAGGACGGTACCATCACCATCGCCAGCACCGACAGCGCGCGCGCCGACGAGGCCCGCCGCCGCATCGAGGAAATCACCGCCGAGGCCGAGGTCGGCCAGGTCTACGAAGGCCCGGTGACCAAGCTGCTGGACTTTGGCGCGCTGGTCAACATCCTGCCCGGCAAGGACGGCCTGCTGCACATCAGCCAGATCGCGCACGAGCGCGTGGAAAAAGTGAGCGACTACCTGCAGGAAGGCCAGGTGGTCAAGGTCAAGGTGCTGGAGACCGACGAAAAGGGTCGCATCAAGCTGTCCATGAAGGCGCTGCTGGAGCGCCCCGCGCGCGAAGGCGGCGAGGGCAATGGCTTTGGCGGCAACGGCGACGAGCGCCCGGCGCGCGAACCCCGTGAACCGCGCGAGCCCCGTGGCGAGCGCCGCCCGCGCGGCGAACGCGCTGAGCGCGGCGGCGAACGCGCTACTGAACGTGCCGAGCGCGCCGAGCGTGAAGACCGCCCCGCCGCCGAAGACAGCCACGGCGGCATGGAGCCGCAGGCCTGAGCGGCTCCCGCTTGGGAACGATCAAGGGGTG
Organism: Vandammella animalimorsus; assembly: GCF_002285285.1. Lineage (GTDB taxonomy): Bacteria > Pseudomonadota > Gammaproteobacteria > Burkholderiales > Burkholderiaceae_C > Lampropedia > Lampropedia animalimorsus. Next base: position 46,182 of record NZ_NSJF01000006.1, on the reverse strand, counting down.
AGCTGCCTGCGTGCTGACGCGGCGCAGCTGCCCCGTTTGCCTGCATCCTCTGCATGCCAACCCATTTGCGCAAAACCATGAAGTGCATCGAAATAAGCGCCCCCGGCGGCCCTGAAGCGCTGCGCCCGGCCGAGCGCCCGCAGCCGCAGCCCGGCCCCGGCGAGGCGCTGATCCGCGTGAGCGCCTCCGGCGTGAACCGGCCCGACGTGGTGCAGCGCCGCGGCCTGTACCCGCCGCCGCCTGGGGCTTCCGACCTGCCCGGGCTGGAAGTGGCCGGCGTCATCGAAGCCGGTGATGCCGCCGCGCTGGCCCAGGCTGGCTTGGCCGTGGGCGATCGCGTCTGTGCGCTGCTGGCCGGTGGCGGCTATGCGCAGTACTGCACCGCCCCCGTGGCGCAATGTCTGCCCGTGCCGCGCGGCTTGAGCGACGAGCAGGCCGCTGCGCTGCCCGAGACCTTTTTCACCGTCTGGAGCAATGTGTTCGAGCGGGGCCGCTTGCAGCCGGGTGAAACCCTGCTGGTGCAAGGCGGCACCAGCGGCATTGGCGTAACGGCCATCCAGCTGGCCAAGGTGGCTGGGGCCACGGTCATCGTCACCGCCGGCTCCGATGCCAAATGCGCCGCCGCGTGCGAACTGGGCGCCGACCACGCCATCAATTACAAGACGGCCGACTTCGCCGAAGAAGCCCGCCGCCTGACGGATGGCCGGGGCGTGGACCTCATCCTCGACATGGTGGCGGGCAGCTACGTGCAGCGCGAAGTCGAATGCCTGGCCGAGGATGGCCGGCTGCTCATCATCGCCGTGCAAGGCGGCGTGGACAGTGGCTTCAACGCCGCGCTGGTGCTGCGCAGGCGCCTGACCATCACCGGCAGCACGCTGCGCCCGCGCCCGGTGGCCTTCAAGGGCGCTATCGCCCAGGCGTTGCGCGCCAAGGTCTGGCCCTGGCTGGAAAGCGGCGCCGTCAAGCCCGTGCTGCATGCCAGTTTTGATGCACTGCAAGCGGCCGATGACCTGCCCAGCGGCGCCGCGCGCGCCCATGCGCTGATGGAGTCCAACCAGCACATTGGCAAGATCGTGCTGACCTGGGAGCATTGACATGAGCAAGAACAAACTGATCGCCGGCAACTGGAAGATGAACGGCAGCCTGGCCGCCAACGAGGCGCTGGTGCAGGCGCTGCGCGAAGGCATCGGCCAGGCGGCAGGCGATGCCGCGGTGGACGTGGCCGTATGCCCGCCCGCCGCCTACCTGGCCCAAGTGCAGGCGCTGCTGGCAGGCCAGCAGGCCATTGCGCTGGGCGCGCAGGACCTCTCGCAGCACGAAGGCGGCGCCTTCACCGGCGATGTCTCGGCCGCCATGCTGCGCGAGTTCGGCGTGCGCTACGCCATCGTCGGCCACAGCGAGCGCCGCCAGTACCAGGGCGAGAGCGACGAGCAAGTGGCCGTCAAGACCCAGTGCGCGCTGGCCGCCGGCATCACGCCCATCGTTTGCGTGGGCGAGACGCTGCAAGAGCGCGAGCAGGGCATGACCGAGTTCATCGTCAAGCGCCAGCTCTCGGCGGTGATCCACCTCAACGGCCACTGCATCAGCGAAATCGTCGTGGCCTACGAGCCCGTCTGGGCCATCGGCACCGGCCAGACCGCCACGCCCGAGCAGGCCCAGGCTGTGCACGCCGTGCTGCGCACACAGCTCAAGGCGGCCACAGCCCACGCCGAGCGCGTGCGCATCCTCTACGGCGGCAGCATGAACGCGGCCAACGCCGCCGCGCTGCTGGCCCAGCCCGACATCGACGGCGGCCTGATCGGCGGGGCGGCGCTCAAGGCGCCGGACTTTCTCAACATCATTGCCGCTGCACGGGGCTGAAGTCACTCTCGGGCCAAGCACGAAGAATTTTGATTGAACGAAAAAGGGATACGACATGAGCATGACGATGACACTGGTACTGATGGTCCAGATCCTGGCCGCTTTGGTCATGGCGGGCCTGATCCTGCTTCAGCACGGCAAGGGCGCCGACATGGGGGCTGCGTTTGGCAGTGGCAGCTCTGGCAGTCTGTTTGGTGCCACGGGTGGGGCCAACTTCCTCTCGCGCATGACGGCGCTGTGCGCTACGGTGTTCTTTGCCGCCACGCTGGTGCTGGCTTACCTCGGTAGTCAGGGCATGCAGCGTCCCGCTGATGAAAGCGGCAGCAGTGTGCTGGACAGCCTGCCTGCCAGCAGCGCGCCTGCGCCGCTGTCCGAGAGCGGCCCAGCAGCGGCCATTCCTGGCGCTTCGGCCCCAGCCCCGGCTGCTGCCAGCAATGCTGCAGCCGCAGGTGCCACTGGCGCAAATGCCATCCCGGATGCCACGCCGGCTACGCCTGCGCCGACGCCGACTGCGTCTGAAGCTGCCCCAGCGTCTGCCGTTGCTCCAGCATCCGCCGAGGCGCCTGCGGCAGTGCAGCCCGCTGCGGGCGAGGCGGCCGCCAGCAATGCAGCAGAGGCCAACCAAGGGGCTGCGCCCTCCACGGCTGCGACGGATGGCAGCAACCAGTAATGGTTGTTGGCTAAAGGTCCGGTACAGGTCTGTGTGCTGCGGTGGCATGCCTGCAGTTGCGCAACAGGGGGCTCCGCTCTTCTGCCAAGGCTTTGAACAGGCGCTGAGGCAGATTGTCATGAAAAAGAAAAAATAACGACCTCCGGGGTTGTTAGAAGCCCGGAGACACGTGAAAACGTGGTTAGAATACTTGCTGTCCTGCAAATGGGACAGGTGCTTGCAAGCCTGATGTTCAGCGCGGCAAGCACATCAAAAGCAAGTACATTGCGCCGTCGTGGTGGAATTGGTAGACACGCTATCTTGAGGGGGTAGTGGCCCATGGCTGTGCGAGTTCGAGTCTCGCCGACGGCACCATAACCAGATTACAAAAGTCTTCATTGCACGCATGGCTTCGCAGTGCAATGTCAGGCTCCGCACGATGGCCCTTATCCATGACTCTTGATCAGTATCTGCCCGTCCTGTTGTTCATTCTGGTTGGTGGCCTGGTCGGGGTGGTTCCCCTGGTGCTGGGGTGGATCTTGGGGCCAACGAGGCCTTATGCAGCCAAGAATTCGGCCTACGAGTGTGGCTTCGAGGCTTTTGATGATGCGCGCATGAAGTTCGATGTGCGCTACTACCTGGTGGCAATCCTGTTCATCTTGTTCGATCTGGAGATTGCCTTCCTTTTTCCTTGGGCAGTGGCATTGCGCGATGTTGGCTTGGTTGGCTTCGTTGCGGTGTTGATATTCCTGACCATTCTGGTGGTGGGTTTTGCCTATGAGTGGGCAAAAGGCGCTCTGACCTGGGAGTGATCGGGTTTCCCGGTTGGCGGATGCACTCCGCCGAGGAGAATAAAAATGATTGAAGGCGTCCTCAAGCAGGGCTTTGTCACCACGACCTACGATGCGGTGGCGAACTGGGCGAAATCGGGCTCTTTGTGGCCCGTTACTTTTGGCTTGGCGTGCTGTGCCGTGGAGATGATGCACACTGCGGCGGCCCGTTATGACCTTTCTCGCTTTGGTGCGGAAGTGTTTCGCGCCAGCCCCCGGCAAGCCGATCTGATGATCGTGGCCGGTACGCTGTGCAACAAGATGGCGCCTGCCTTGCGCAAGGTTTACGACCAGATGGCCGAGCCGCGTTGGGTGATTTCCATGGGCTCTTGCGCGAATGGCGGTGGTTACTACCACTACAGCTATTCGGTGGTGCGCGGCTGTGATCGTGTGGTGCCCGTGGATGTGTACGTGCCAGGCTGCCCGCCCACGGCCGAGGCCTTGATGTACGGCATCATCCAGCTGCAGCAAAAGGTGCGTCGCACGAACACCATCGCCAGGGTCTAAGCCTCATGAGCACCACGATGAACAAGCAAGAGTCCCTGCAGTCAGCCATGCAGGCAGTCAATCCCGAAATTCTTTGCGCCCAATTGCAAGCTCTGTTGGGGGAGCGTGTGCGTCGCGTGTCGCTGTCGCTCGATCAAGTTGTGATTGACGTGCCGGCTGCCAATTACCTGCCGGTGATGCAGCAGCTGCAGCAGGCCCAGGGTTGCCGGTTCGACACCTTGATCGACCTGTGCGGCGTGGACTATTCCGACTATGGCAATGGCGTGTGGGAAGGGCCGCGCTTTGGCGTTGTGGTGCAGCTGCTGTCGGTCCAGCTCAATCAGCGCGTGCGCGTGCGCTGCTTGGCCGAGGACGATGACTTCCCTGTGTTGCCTTCGCTGATTGGCATCTGGCGCTCGGCCAACTGGTATGAGCGAGAGGCGTTTGACCTGTATGGCATCGTCTTCGATGGACACGATGACCTGCGCCGCATTCTGACTGACTACGGTTTCATCGGTCACCCGTTCCGCAAAGACTTTCCCCTCTCCGGACATGTGGAGATGCGCTATGACGAGGCGCAGGGGCGCGTGGTGTACCAGCCTGTGACCATCGAGCCGCGCGAGATTACGCCGCGCGTGATCCGTGAGGACACCTATGGAGGCCCGCACTGAATTGGCGCTGAGCGCGCCCGAAGGTTGGGAACGACACGATGGCTGAAATCAAGAACTATTCGCTCAACTTTGGCCCGCAGCACCCGGCTGCGCACGGTGTGCTGCGTCTGGTGCTGGAGCTCGATGGCGAGGTGGTGCAGCGCGCCGACCCGCACATTGGCCTGCTGCATCGCGCCACCGAGAAGCTGGCCGAGCACAAGACCTACATCCAGTCGTTGCCTTACATGGACCGTCTCGACTACGTCTCCATGATGTGCAACGAGCATGCGTACTGCCTGGCCATCGAAAAGATGCTGGGCATTGAGGTGCCGCTGCGAGCGCAGTACATCCGCGTGATGTTCAGCGAGATTACCCGCATCCTCAACCACTTGATGTGGCTGGGCGGCAATGGCAATGATGCTGGCAGCTCGACCATTCTGATCTACGCCTTTCGCGAGCGTGAGGATTTGTTCGACATCTACGAGGCGGTGTCCGGCGCGCGCATGCACGCGGCCTATTTCCGTCCGGGGGGCGTGTACCGCGACCTGCCTGACACCATGCCTCAGTACCAGGCCTCCAAGGTGCGCAATCAGCGCAGCCTGGACCGCCTCAACGAAGCGCGTCAGGGAAGCCTGCTGGATTTCATCGACGACTTCACGCAGCGCTTTCCCAAGTGCGTGGATGAATATGAGACGCTGCTGACCGACAACCGCATCTGGAAGCAGCGTACCGTGGGCATTGGCGTGGTCAGCGCCGAGGATGCATTGAACTTGGGTATGACTGGCCCGATGCTGCGCGGCTCGGGCGTGGCCTGGGATCTGCGCAAGATGCAGCCCTACGACGTGTACGACCGCGTTGAGTTCGATGTGCCCGTGGGCGTGACCGGCGATTGCTACGACCGCTATCTGGTGCGCATGCGCGAAATGCGCGAGGCCAACCGCATCATCAAGCAGTGCGTGGACTGGCTGCGCGCCAACCCCGGCCCCGTCATCACCGCCGACCGCAAAGTGGCGCCGCCGCCGCGCGCCAACATGAAGTCGGGCATGGAGGAGCTGATCCACCACTTCAAGCTGTTCACCGAAGGCTTCAAGGTGCCCGAGAGCGAGACCTATGCCGCAGTCGAGCACCCCAAGGGCGAGTTCGGCATCTACATGATCAGCGATGGCGCCAACAAGCCCTATCGCATGAAGATTCGCGCGCCCGGCTTTGCGCACCTGTCGGCCATGGATGCCGTCACGCGCGGCTACATGCTCTCGGATGCAGTGATGATTCTGGGGACGCTGGATATCGTGTTTGGGGAGGTTGACCGATGATTACCGAAGCCACCAAGGCGCGCTTTGCGCGCGAGGTCGCCAAATACCCGCCCGAGCGCAAGCAATCGGCCGTGATGGCCTGCCTGTCCATCGTGCAGCAGGAGCAAGGCTACATCAGCCAGCAAAGCGAGGCCGAAATCGCCGCTTATCTGGACATGCCCGAGATTGCCGTGCATGAGGTCACGACCTTCTACAACATGTACAACCAGCAGCCAGTAGGCAAGTTCAAGCTGGCTGTCTGCACCAACTTGCCATGCCAGCTGCGCGGCGGCAAAGAGGCGCTGCAGCACCTGGAGCAGCGTCTGAAAGTGCACATGGGCGAGACCACGGTCGACGGCATGTTCACGCTACAGCAGTGTGAGTGTCTGGGTGCTTGCGCGGATGCGCCGGTGATGCTGGTCAATGACCGCGACATGTGCAGTTTCATGAGCAACGAGCGCCTCGACCAACTCGTCGACGCCTTGCGTGCGGAGGGCAGCCAATGAGCCTGCGAGACATTCTTCAGCCGTTCAAGTCCACCGGCCGCGAGACCTGCTTTCACGGTCGCCACATTGAGCCTCAGATCTACGCGCACCTCGACGGCAGCAATTGGTCGCTGCGCGATTACCAAAACCGCGGCGGCTACCGCGCGCTGAAAAAGGTGTTGGGCAAGGACGGCGGCCAGGGTCTGAGCCAGGATGACATGGTGGCCTTGCTCAAGGAATCGAGCCTGCGCGGCCGTGGCGGCGCGGGCTTTCCCACCGGCCTGAAGTGGAGCTTCATGCCGCGCAACTTCCCGGGGCAGAAATACGTGGTCTGCAACTCGGACGAGGGCGAGCCGGGCACCTGCAAGGACCGCGACATCCTGATGTACAACCCGCACATCGTCATCGAAGGCATGATCCTGGCGGGCTACACCATGGGCGCCAGCGTGGGCTACAACTACATCCACGGCGAAATCTTCGAGGTCTATGAGCGCTTCGAGGCCGCCCTGGAGGAAGCGCGCGCGGCGGGCTTCCTGGGCCAGAACATCCTGGGCACGGGCTTCAGTTTCGAGCTGCATGCCCACCACGGCTTTGGCGCCTACATCTGCGGCGAGGAAACAGCCCTGCTGGAATCGCTGGAAGGCAAGAAAGGCCAGCCACGTTTCAAGCCGCCGTTCCCAGCCAGCTTTGGCCTGTTTGGCAAGCCCACCACCATCAACAATACCGAGACCTTTGCCGCCGTGCCCTGGATTGTGCGCAATGGCGGTCAGGCCTACCTGGAGTGCGGCAAGCCCAACAACGGCGGTACCAAGATTTTCTCGGTCAGCGGCGACGTGCAGCTGCCGGGCAATTATGAAATTCCCATGGGAACGCCCTTTGCCAAGCTGTTGGAGCTCGCTGGCGGTGTGCGCCCAGGGCGCACCCTCAAGGCTGTGATCCCCGGCGGCTCGTCCGCGCCCGTGATTCCGGCGGCGATGATGATGGAATGCACGATGGACTACGACTCCATCGCCAAGGCCGGCTCCATGCTGGGCTCGGGCGCGGTGATTGTCATGGACGACACGCGCTGCATGGTCGAGTCGCTGGCGCGCCTGTCCTACTTTTACGCCCATGAGTCCTGCGGTCAGTGCACGCCCTGCCGCGAAGGCACGGGCTGGCTTTCGCGCGTAGTGCACCGCATTTTGCACGGCCACGGCCGTCCCGGTGATCTGGAGCTGCTGGACTCTGTGGCTGGCAACATCCAGGGCCGCACAATCTGTGCGCTGGGCGATGCCGCTGCAATGCCGGTACGTGCCATGCTCAAGCACTTCCGCCATGAGTTTGAGGCCAAGATCGCTGCGGCCCAGCCGCAGGTGCAGCCGCCAGAGCCAGTCCTTCCAGGCATGGCCGGGGCGCTGGAGGCCGTTGTGGCCGCGCACGCGGCGCAGCGCGCGGCCGCCTGATCGATGATGGAGAACCCGCGATATGGTTGAAATCGAACTCGACGGCAAAAAAGTCCAGGTGCAGGAAGGCAGCATGATCATGCATGCGGCCGAGAAGGCAGGCACCTACATCCCGCACTTTTGCTACCACAAGAAACTCTCCATCGCCGCCAACTGCCGCATGTGCCTGGTGGACGTGGAAAAAGCCCCCAAGGCCCTGCCGGCCTGTGCCACGCCGGTGACGCAAGGCATGGTGGTGCATACGCACAGCGCCAAGGCCGTGCAGGCCCAGCAATCGGTGATGGAGTTCCTGCTCATCAACCATCCGCTGGACTGCCCGATCTGCGATCAAGGCGGTGAATGCCAATTGCAGGATTTGGCTGTGGGCTATGGTCAGGGCCGCTCGCGCTACCAGGAGGAAAAGCGCGTCGTGCTGCACAAGAACGTCGGCCCGCTGATCTCCATGGAGGAGATGAGCCGCTGCATCCAGTGCACACGCTGCGTGCGCTTCGGCCAGGAAGTGGCCGGCGTGATGGAGCTGGGCATGATCAATCGTGGCGAGCACTCCGAGATCACCACGGTCAAAGGCGATACAGTCGATTCTGAAATCTCCGGCAACATGATCGACATTTGCCCCGTGGGCGCGCTCACCAGCAAGCCCTTCCGCTACAGCGCCCGCACCTGGGAGTTGTCGCGCCGCAAGTCGATCGCGCCGCACGATTCCTCGGGCGCGAACCTGATCGTGCAGATCAAGAACCATCGCGTCATGCGCGTGCTGCCGTTCGAGAACGAAGCTGTCAACGAATGCTGGATCGCCGACCGCGACCGCTTCTCCTACGAAGCCCTCAACGGTCCGGATCGCCTGCGCGCGCCCATGATCAAGCAGGGCGGCCAATGGCAGGAAGTGAGCTGGCAACAAGCGTTGGAATACGTGGCGCAGGGCCTGGGCCAGATCAAGGCCGAGCACGGCGCGCACCGCATTGGCGCGTTGGTCAGCCCGCACAGCACCCTTGAAGAACTGATCCTGGCCAAGCAGCTGATGCAGGGCCTGGGCAGCGACAGCATCGACCACCGCCTGCGCCATGCCGAGTTTGCGCAGCAGGCCGGCGTGCGCTGGCTGGGCACCTCGATCGCGGCGCTCTCCACGCTGGGCCAGGCGCTGGTCATCGGCTCCAACCTGCGCAAGGAACATCCGCTGTTTGCCGCGCGCATCCGCCAGGCCGCGCGCCATGGCGCGCAGGTCTATGCCTTTACCGAGCACGCCTACGACTGGGCCATGCCCGTGGCGCACAACTGGATCGTGCCCAGCACGAATTGGCTGCCCGAGCTGGCCAGCCTGGCAGCGGCCGTAGCTGCCGAGAAAGGCCTGCCAGCGCCGCTCGAGGCCCCCGTGCATGCGCAGGATCAAGCTGTGGCCAAGCAATTGCTGGCTGGCGCTGGGGGTATGCCCAAGGCCGTGCTGTTGGGCAATGCCGTGGCCCACCATCCGCAGGCCACGGCCTTGCTGGCCCTGGCCAACTGGCTGGCCGAGCACATCGGCGCCAGCGTCGGTTTCTTGACCGAGGCGGCCAATACCGTGGGCGCTCAATGGGCCGCAGCCTTGCCGGGCGCGCATGGCCTGAATGCCGGGCAGATGCTGGCCGGTGGGGCCAAAGCCTTGCTGTTGCTCAACACCGAACCGCAGTGGGACAGTGCCGCCGGTCAGAATGCTGTGGCCGCCTTGCAGCAGGCCGAGATGGTGGTCACGCTCAGCCCGTTCAAAACCAACTTGGAGTTTTCCGACGTGCTGCTGCCGATCTCGCCGTTCACGGAAACCTCCGGCAGTTTTGTCAATGCCGAAGGCCGGCTGCAGAGCTTCCATGCTGTGGTCAAGCCACTGGGCGAAACCCGCCCGGCTTGGAAAGTGCTGCGCGTGCTGGGCAATCTGCTGGGCTTGCCCGGCTTCGACTACGAAGAATCGCCCGAAGTGCTGGCGCGCTTTGCGCGCGAACGCACCGGCGAGAGCAAGCCTGCATTCGTGCCGGCTGCGACATTGAGCAATCGTGCCGACATCGCCCAGGTCGATGTGCGCGTCGCTGGCGTGCGCCCGGTCGTGGCCAGCATCTACCAGCTCGACGGCTTGGTGCGCCGTGCCCCGGCCCTGCAGGCCACGGCCGATGCCCGCCTGGGCGAGCGCGCTGGCTGGGCCGAGGTGCAACGCGATGCAGCGCAGCCCAACTCCCCAATTGCCCGCGCTGTCGATGAGGTGAGCGCATGATCGAATCCTTCTACAACCTGGGCTTCAATGCGATCGACGCTGCATGGTGGAACGGCCTGGCTTGGCCAGTGCTGTGGAACCTGCTGAAGATCGTGGCCATCGTGGCCCCGCTGATGATTGCCGTGGCCTACCTGACGCTGTGGGAGCGCAAGCTGCTGGGCTGGATGCAAGTGCGCTATGGCCCCAACCGCGTTGGCCCTTGGGGCCTGCTGCAGCCCATGGCCGATGGCCTGAAGCTGCTGACCAAGGAAATCATTCGTCCCTCGGCGGCCAGCTTCAAACTGTATTTGCTCGGCCCGGTGATGGCCATCATGCCGGCGCTGGCGGCCTGGGTGGCGATTCCCTTCGGCCCCGACATGGCGCTGTCCAACGTGCATGCCGGCGTGCTGCTGATCATGGCCATCACCTCCATCGAGGTGTACGGTGTCATCATTGCCGGTTGGGCCTCGAACTCTAAATACCCGTTCCTGGGTGCAATCCGCGCCTCGGCGCAGATGATCAGTTACGAGATCGCGCTGGGCTTTTGTTTTCTCGCGGTCGTCATGGTCACGGGCAGCATGAACCTCAGCGACATCGTGCGCGTGCAAGAGGTGGGCCGTTTTGCCGACATGGGCCTGAATTTCCTCTCTTGGAACTGGCTGCCGCTGCTGCCGCTGTTCGTGGTCTACATGATCTCGGTCGTGGCCGAAACCAACCGTCACCCGTTCGACATGGTCGAGAGCGAGGCTGAGATCGTCGCCGGCCACATGGTCGAGTACTCTGGCATGGGTTTTGCGATCTTCTTCCTGGCCGAATACGCCAGCATGTGGCTGGTGTCGTTCCTGGCGGCGATCTTGTTCCTGGGCGGCTGGGATGCGCCTTTGGCCTTCCTGGATTTCATCCCTGGCTGGATCTGGCTGGGAATCAAGGCCTCGTTGGTCGTCAGCTGGTTCATCTGGATCCGCGCCACTTTCCCGCGTTTCCGCTATGACCAGGTCATGCGCCTGGGCTGGAAGATTTTTATCCCATTGACACTGGTGTGGGTGGTCGTGGTCGGCATTTGGCTGTTCTCGCCGCTGAACATCTGGCATTGATGGAGCGAACAAGCAGATGGCACACACCACGCAAGCCAAACCCACGATCTCCGGCAACGCCTTTTCCCTGAAGGACTTCTTCAAGAGCTTCATGCTCTGGGAGTTGCTCAAGGGCATGATGCTGACCGGCCGCTACGCCATGAGCCGTCGCATCACGGTGCAGTTCCCTGAGGAGAAAACTCCGCTGTCACCGCGCTTTCGCGGCCTGCATGCGCTGCGCCGTTATGAAAACGGCGAGGAGCGTTGCATCGCCTGCAAGCTGTGCGAGGCGGTCTGCCCGGCCATGGCCATCACCATCGAGTCGGACGTTCGCGATGACGGCACACGCCGCACCACACGCTACGACATCGACCTGACCAAGTGCATCTTCTGCGGCTTTTGCGAAGAAAGCTGCCCGGTGGATTCGATCGTCGAGACGCAGATTTTCGAATACCACGGCGAAAAGCGCGGCGATTTGTACTTCACCAAGGAAATGCTGCTGGCCGTGGGCGACCGCTACGAGAAAGAGATTGCCGCGGCCAAGGCGGCCGATGCCCCGTACCGCTGAAGCCCTGCGCCAGCAGCGGGCTGGATTCCAGGGGCGTACATCCCATTCCTTACGAAGACCTTTGCAGCGCCGCAGGCGCAGGCTGAGAAGAAGACCGTCATGGACGTCAGAAACGCATTCTTTTACCTTTTTGCCGCAGCGCTGCTGTTTGCAGCCTTGCGCGTCATCACGGCGCGCAACCCGGTGCATGCGGTGCTCTACCTGATCTTTGCCTTCTCGCAGGCCGCAGGGGTCTGGCTGCTGATGCGTGCCGAGTTCCTGGCCATCCTGCTGGTGATGGTGTACCTGGGGGCGGTGATGGTGCTGTTCCTGTTCGTCGTGATGATGCTGGACATCCGCATCGAGCGCATGCAGGGCGCACTGAAGAAGAACCTGCCGGCGGCGTTGGTGATTCTGGCCGTGGTCGTGGGCCAGATGGTGGCCGTGCTCTGGCTGGGCTTTCCCGATACCGATGCCGCTGGCGAACTCATCGCCGCCCAGCCTGGCTACAACAACACGCGTGAGCTGGGCAAGCTGATGTACACCGAATACGTGCTGCCAGTGCAGGTCGCCGGCGTGATCCTGCTGGTGGGCATGATTGCTGCGATCGCACTGACGCTGCGCACGCGCCGTGACACCAAGGCCATCGACGCATCGCTGCAGGTGCACGTCAAGGCCGAGGATCGCATGCGCGTCGTGCAAATGCCTGCGGTGCGCCGCGCGCCTGCGGCTGAGCCGGCACAGGCCGCGCAAGAGGAGATCAAGCCATGAGTCTGACATTGGGGCATTTTCTGTCGCTGGGGGCGATCCTGTTCGCCCTGGCCGTGGTGGGGATCTTCCTCAACCGCAAGAACCTGATCGTGCTGCTGATGGCCATTGAGCTGATGCTGCTGGCCGTGAACATGAACTTCGTGGCGTTTTCTTACTTCCTGGGCGACTTGCACGGGCAGGTGTTCGTGTTCTTCATCATGACCGTGGCGGCGGCCGAGGCGGCCATTGGTCTGGCCATTCTGGTGCAGCTATTCCGCGCCCGCACCAGCATCAGCGCCGACGACTTGACGACCCTCAAAGGCTGATCACGAGGCAAGGCAGACCATGACTCCAACACTTTCCGCATCGACCTTGCTCTGGGTGCCGTTGGCCCCATTGATCGGCGCCTTCATCGTCGGCATCTTCGGCACCGCCATGGGCGGCAATCTGCTGGGCCGCAGGGCAGGGCACAGCATCACCATCGCCGGCGTGTTCATCGCCTTCGTGCTCTCGGCCATGACCCTGTGGAAGGTCATGAACGGCGCGCCGGTGCTCAACCAGACGCTCTACCAATGGGCTGTGCTGGGCAATACCGCGATGGAGGTCGGCTTCCAGATCGACAGCCTCTCGGCCATGATGATGGTGGTGGTGACCTTCGTCTCGCTGATGGTGCACCTCTACACCATCGGCTACATGGAGGGCGACCCGGGCTACAACCGCTTCTTCTCCTACATCTCGCTGTTCACCTTCTCCATGCTGATGCTCGTGATGAGCAACAACATGCTGCAGCTGTTCTTCGGTTGGGAGGCCGTGGGCCTGGTGTCCTACCTGCTGATCGGCTTCTGGTACACCAAGCCCACTGCCGTATTCGCCAACCTCAAGGCCTTTTTGATCAACCGCGTGGGCGATTTCGGCTTCATTCTGGGCATCGGCTTGCTGGTGGCCAGCGTGGGCACCTTCAACTACAGCGAGGTCTTTGCCCGCGCCGACCATCTGGCAACACTGAACCTGCCAGGCACCGACCGCAGCCTGCTGACGGCGGCGCTGATCTGCCTGTTCATCGGCGCCATGGGCAAGAGCGCGCAGTTCCCCTTGCACGTCTGGCTGCCCGATTCGATGGAAGGCCCGACGCCGATCTCGGCGCTGATCCACGCCGCCACCATGGTGACGGCCGGCATCTTCATGGTGGCGCGCTTCTCGCCGCTGTATGAGCTGTCGGACACCGCGCTGAACTTCATCCTCATCATCGGCTCCATCACGGCCTTTTTCATGGGACTGCTGGGCCTGATCCAGAACGATATCAAGCGCGTCGTGGCCTATTCCACGCTGTCGCAGCTGGGCTACATGACCGTGGCCCTGGGTGCCTCGGCCTACCACGTGGCGGTGTTCCACCTGATGACGCACGCCTTCTTCAAGGCGCTGCTGTTCCTCGGCGCGGGTTCGGTCATCATGGGTTGCCACCACAACCAAGACATGCGTTATATGGGCGGGCTGTGGAAGTACATGCCGATTACCTGGATCACCTCGCTGCTGGGTTCGCTGGCGCTGATCGGCACGCCGTTCTTCTCCGGCTTCTACTCCAAGGACGCCATCATCATGGCCGTGGGCGCCAGCAACCTGCCGGCCTCGGGCCTGGCCTACTGGGCCGTGCTCTCGGGCGTATTCATCACGGCGTTCTATTCGTTCCGCATGTACTTCCTGGTCTTCCATGGCCGCGAGCGCTACGACGAGGATCCGCATGTGCATGAGCACCACCACGACGACCATGGCCATGGTCATGGCGCCAAGCCGCACGAATCGCCCTGGGTGGTGACGGTGCCGCTGCTGCTGCTGACCATTCCTTCGGTGGCCATTGGCGCCTGCGTGCTGATGGGCTTCCTGTTCGGTGATTTCTTCAAGGGCGTGATCTTCGTCGATGCGGCCAAGCACCCGGCCATGGCCTACCTGGCCGAGCACATCCACGGCTGGCTGGAGCTGGGTCTGCACGCCTTCGTCACGGCGCCGTTCTGGCTGGCGCTGGCCGGTGTGGCGGCCGCCTGGTATTGCTACATGGTCAATCCCGCCGTGCCGGCATTCTTCCAACGCGCCTTCCACCCCATCTACCGCCTGTTCGAGGAAAAGTACTTCATGGACAAGCTCTGGATCGATGGCATCGCAGGCAGCTTCATGAAGCTGGGGCGGGTGTTCTGGAAGGCGGGCGACCAGGCGCTGATCGATGGCGCCGTGGTCAACGGATCCTGGCGACTGGTGGGCTGGCTGGCCGGCGTGGTGCGCTGGTTCCAATCGGGTTTCATTTACTACTACGCGCTGGTCATGATTCTGGGTGTGTTCGCGCTCATGGCGTATTTCGTGTGGCGGAGCCACTAGGAGAACAAGAAAAATGGCTTGGTTAAGTCTCGCGATCTGGGTGCCCATCGTGGCGGGCATCCTGCTGCTGCCCCTGGGCAAGCCTGGGCAGGCCAACCTGGTGCGTTGGCTGGCGTTGGCCGGCGCCGTGCTGGGCCTGCTGGTGACGCTGCCGCTCTATACCGGCTTCGACACTGGCACGGCTCAGATGCAGTTCGTCGAAAAAACACCCTGGATTGCCGCGTTCAACGTGCATTACCACCTGGGCGTCGATGGCCTGTCGTTCTGGTTCGTGCCGCTGACAGCCTTCATCACCGTCATCGTCGTGATTGCCTCGTGGGAGAGCATCACTGAGCGCGTCAACCAGTACATGGGCGCGTTCCTGATCCTCTCGGGCCTGATGGTGGGCGTGTTCACCGCGCTGGATGGCATGCTGTTCTACGTGTTCTTCGAGGCCACGCTGATCCCGATGTACCTGATCATTGGCGTCTGGGGCGGGCCGCGCAAGATCTACGCCGCGTTCAAGTTTTTCCTCTACACCCTGCTGGGTTCGCTGCTGACGCTGGTGGCGGTGATCTACCTCTACAACGTCTCGGGCGGCAGCTTCGACATCCTGACCTGGCATGCCCAGCCGCTGTCGCTGTTGGAGCAGACCTGGATCTTCTTTGCCTTCTTCGCCGCCTTCGCCGTGAAGATCCCGATGTGGCCGGTGCACACCTGGCTGCCTGACGTGCACGTGGAAGCGCCCACCGGCGGCTCGGCCGTGCTGGCGGCCATCATGCTCAAGCTGGGGGCCTACGGCTTTCTGCGTTTTTCGCTGCCGATCGCGCCCGATGCCGCGCAGGAATATGCCTGGCTGATGATCGCGCTGTCGCTGATCGCTGTGATCTACGTGGGCCTGGTGGCCATCGTGCAGGAGGACATGAAAAAGCTCGTGGCCTATTCCTCGGTGGCGCACATGGGCTTCGTCAGCCTGGGCTTTTTCCTCTTCAACCAGCTGGGCATGACCGGCGCGTTGGTGCAGATGATCGCGCACGGCTTCGTCTCGGCCGCGATGTTCCTGGCCATCGGCGTGCTCTACGACCGCATGCACACCCGTGAGATCGCCGCCTACGGCGGGGTGGTCAACACCATGCCCAAGTTTGCCGCCTTCGCGCTGCTGTTTGCCATGGCCAATGCCGGTTTGCCGGCCACGGCCGGCTTCATCGGTGAGTGGATGGTCATCCTGGGCTCGGTGCAGCACAGCTTCACCGTGGGCATCCTGGCGGCCACGGCGCTGATCCTGGGCGCGTCCTATTCGCTGCTGATGTACAAAAAGGTCTACCTGGGCGATGTGCGCAACGATGAGGTGCGCGCGCTGCAGGACATCAATGCGCGTGAAATGCTGGTCATGGTCGTGCTGGCCGTGTGCGTGCTCTACATGGGCATTCACCCCAAGCCCTTCACCGACGTGATGGACGCCTCCGTCGCCCAACTGCTGGCCCACATCGCGCAGGCCAAGCTGCAGTAATTGCCCAGAAGAGAGTTTTACGATGATTGACAGATATAGCTGGGTGGCCGTGTATCCGGAGCTGGTGCTGATGGTCATGGCCTGTGCCATCACGCTGGTGGACCTGAAGGAAAAACAGCGCCTGCGCCCGACCACGCACTGGCTGACGCTGGCCACGCTGGCCGTGGTGGCCGGCATGAACTTCATCTACGCCAGCCACGGCAATACCTTGTACGGCTTTGGCAACATGATGGTGGTCGATTCCATGGCCAGCTGGCTCAAGGGCTTTGCCGCCGTCAGCGTGCTGGTGGCGCTGGTCTATGCGCGCCCCTATTCGGCCTCGCGCGACATGCTGCGCGGCGGTGAGCTGTTCTCGCTGTCCCTGCTGGCGCTGCTGGGCATCGACTTCATGATCTCGGGCAACAACCTGCTGCTGCTGTACCTCGGCCTGGAGCTGCTGACGCTGTCGAGCTATGCGCTGGTGGCCCTGCGCCGTGACGACAGCCAGGCCACCGAGGCGGCAATGAAGTACTTCGTGCTCGGCGCCATGGCCAGCGGCTTCCTGCTCTATGGCATGTCCATGCTTTACGGCGCCACGGGCTCGCTGGATATTGGGGAGATTTTCCGCGTCATCAACCAGGGCCTGTTCGAGCACAAGCAGGTGCTGGTCTTCGGCCTGGTGTTCATCGTCGCCGGCCTGGCCTTCAAGCTGGGGGCCGTGCCCTTCCACATGTGGATCCCCGACGTCTACCAGGGCGCGCCCACGGCCGTGACGCTGTTGATTGCCTCGGCGCCCAAGCTGGCCGCCTTCGGCATCGTGATGCGCATGCTGGTCGATGGCCTGCTGCCCCTGGCCACCGACTGGCAGCAAATGCTGGGCATTCTGGCCATGGCCTCGCTGTTCATCGGCAACCTGGTGGCCATTGCACAGAAAAACCTCAAGCGCATGCTGGCCTACTCGACCATTTCGCATGTGGGCTTCATCCTGCTGGGTCTGATGTCCGGTGTGCAGGGCGGCGAGTTCAATGCCGACAGCGCCCAGGCCGCCTACGGCTCGGCCATGTTCTACGTGGTGACCTACGTGCTGACCACGCTGGCCACCTTCGGCATCATCATGCTACTGGCCCGTGAAGGCTTCGAGGCCGACCAGATCACCGACCTGGCCGGCCTGAACCAGCGCAGCCCGCTGTACGCAGGCATCATGGCCTTGTGCATGTTCTCCATGGCCGGCATCCCGCCGCTGGTGGGCTTTTATGCCAAGTTCGCCGTGCTCCAGGCCCTGCTGGCCACGGGCTCCAGCCTGCACATTGCGCTGGCGGTGTTCGCCGTCATCATGTCGTTGATCGGCGCCTTCTACTACCTGCGCGTGGTCAAGGTGATGTACTTTGACGCCCCCGACATCCAGGCACGCCCGCTTGAGGCCGGCTGGGACGTGAAGCTGGTGCTGACCGTCAATGGCGCGCTGATGCTGGTGCTGGGCCTGTTCCCGGGCGGGCTGATGGCCATTTGCGCGCAGGCCGTGCTCAACGCCTTGCGCACTTGACTTGAGGGGGACGGCACGGGATTGGCCTGACCAGTCAAAGACTGCATCCCTTCGCACAACCCCTGCAGCACCTTGCGGTGTCTGGCAGGGGTTTTTGCTTCACAATCTGGCTCGGCTGGCACGACGTCCCCAAGCGTTCTCTCGCAGGCAAGGCCAGTGTCTACGCCAGGAGTTGGCACCCATGAAAGTTTTCGATCTGCGCTGCGCGCACGGGCATGTGTTTGAAGGCTGGTTCGCCTCGGCTGAGGATTACCAGTCGCAGTGCCAACGTGGCCTGCTGCAATGCCCGGTATGTGGGAGCGCGCAAATCGACAAGCTGCTCAGCGCGCCGCACTTGAAGGCCAAGAGCAACCGCCAGCCCAGCGCTGCCGCCCAGCCGCCGCCGCCAGCTAGGGCAGACAAGGCGTCCAGTCAGGCAGAAATGCATACACCCAGCCCTGGCGCGCAGCAGGCCATGGCCGAGCAGCGCAGACGCCAGGCCCAGTGGCTGAGCCAGGCGCGCGCCTTGCTGAAAAATGCCGAAAACGTTGGTGAGCGCTTTACCGCCGAGGCCCGCCGCATCCACGAAGGCCAGGCGCCAGAGCGGCCCATCCACGGCCAAGCCAGCGTGCAGCAAATGTTGGAGTTGCTGGACGAGGGAATCCCCGTGCTGCCCCTGCCCGAAGGGGCGGATGAGCCATTGCAATAAGGTGTTTTGATTTAATTCCGAGCTCTTTGTAAATTAATAAAGTTTATTTATTTTTGTATGATGGGACATTTAAAGATGTGCAAATCTCCCTCCTTTACGGCCTAAAGAACTATTGCTGCTACTGATTGCTGCTAGGTGCTTTTCGATTTCTTGAAGAGAGTTGCAAATATCCTTGATTGTGGTCTGATTGTGTCCCTCTATGGCATCAATCACTGCTTGCTCAATACTTTTAAAGGTCATTATTCCTGCTAGGTGGTTGATTGAGATTGTGCAATTTTCAGTTTTTTTGACTTGAAACCAAAGAGGAGGTCGAAACTTGTATTTGATTTTCAATGATATGCCATCACGCCCCAAGGCATTTAAAAGTTCATTGTACTTCCCGCCCTGAAAAATCAGCCTTTGAGCAGGCGCAAGCGATGGAATACTTGATGAAGTAGGAATGTGGTCAACTCCTGCCAATGAAGCGCCAATTCCAAACTGGCATATTGGTACCGGTTGGGAGAATTTTATGTCGTAGGCATTGCTATGGCCTGAATTTTCAATAACTAAATCAATAATTGATTGTGTGCGTGTGCTGGGTTGGTAATAGGCAATAATGCTTGGGCGAGAGTTTTGGTAAATTGCGATGTATGCGACTGCGGCAGTGAGTAAAGTGAAGACTGCTGTCAAAATGGATGCTAAATTTTCAATTAGATAGCTAAGCATTGATATACTTTCTATTTTATGGGCTTAATGGCTTAAATTATAGCAAAAATCATGTGCAAAATTCTATAAATGCTTATTGTGCAGCTTCAAGATGATACTGAAGCTATGGCTTCATGCCTTGCATGGTGGCTGGTGACTTAGTGTGGGAATAAGCGCTGCATGATGTTGCTACAAACGAATTTTGGACGGAAGTAAATCTGGCAGCTGCTTAGCGAATGTGGCACGAGATGCTTCAGCCTTTACCAGCACCTGTAGCGTCATTGTTTGGCGTCTCGCTGCCAGCCTCGGGGTGGGGCAGAGCAGCCTCGCCCCCTGGGGCCGGCTGGCCGGCCGCCTCTGCGGCGGTGCTGCCCGGGGACAGTGGCGCGCTGGGAGCGGCAATGCTGGGCCGGCCCAGCAGAATGGCCAGGTTTTGCGCGATCACGTCACGCAGTTGGCGGCGATCGACGATCATGTCGATGGCGCCTTTTTCAAGCAGGAATTCGGCGCGCTGAAAGCCTTCGGGCAGTTTGACGCGCACGGTGGATTCGATCACGCGCGGCCCGGCAAAGCCAATCAGGGCCTTGGGCTCGGCAATGACCAGATCGCCCATGAAGGCAAAGCTGGCGCTGACACCGCCCATGGTGGGGTCGGTCAGCACGCTGACGAAGGGCAGGCGCTGCTGGGCAAAGTGCGTCAGCGCGGCGTTGGTCTTGGCCATTTGCATCAGCGACAGCAGCCCTTCCTGCATGCGCGCGCCGCCCGTGGCGGTAAAGCAGATGAAAGGCACTTTTTTGTGCAGCGCGGCCTGCACGGCGCGCACGAAGCGCTCGCCGACCACGCTGCCCATGCTGCCGCCCATGAAGTCGAACTCGAAGCAGGCCGCCACGACGGGCAGTCCATGCAGGGTACCGCCCATGGCAATCAGCGCATCGCTTTCGTTGGTGGCCTTGTGGGCTTCTTTCAGGCGCTCGGGGTATTTGCGGCTGTCCTTGAACTTGAGCGCATCCAGCGGCGTGACTTCCTGGCCGATTTCGTAGCGGCCTTGTTCATCCAAAAAGGCTGCCAGGCGCTGGCGCGCGCCGATGCGCTGGTGGGCGCCGCAGTGCGGGCAGACATTGAGGTTTTTCTCCAGGTCGGCGCGGTAGAGCACGGTTTCACATTCCGGGCACTTGGACCAAAGGCCTTCGGGGATTTGGTGGCGCGAGCTGGTTTCCGTACTGCGAATCAGCCGGGAGGGAATGATTTTGTCAAGCCAGGACATGCGGAAAAAATGGTCGTCGAGAAAACAGCGCGGCTGCACTGCAGCCCTTGCATTGTGTGACTGGCTGATGCCAGACCTTGCTCAGAGCCGGCTCAAAGTCTCGGTGCGATTGGACAAGAGGCGGTGTGAGTGGGCTGCAGGGCAGTAGAGATTTTGAACAGGCCCTTAACGGTTTTGGGCTCACCCTGAGCCTGGAAGATCACCCTGGGCAAACCTCGGTAAAGAGGGCGTGCGGGCGTCCGATTGTAGTGAAACTATGGCTTGCGCTGGCCGCCACCGGTCTCTGGGGTGGCGGCTGCAGGGTAGGGCGCTTCAGTCCTGCTCGCTTCCTTGGGGATCGCCGGGCTTGCCGGCAATGCGAAACTGCTCGCTGGCCCAGGCCCCCATGTCGATGCGCTGGCAGCGCTCACTGCAAAAAGGCCGCCAAGGGTTGCTGGGCGCAAAGTGCGTGGGTTGCTGGCATTGGGGGCAGGCCACGATGGGGCCAGCGTTGGCAGGCTGATCGTTGGCTTTGGGCTGATCTGCTGGTGGGGATGAGTGGCTCATGGCAAGGCGAATGTGGGGGCGGACGGCCTGGGGGCGGTTACAGACCGCAAATGGCCACTTCCAGCGACAAATCCTTGTGTGCGGGCGTGGGCTTGCCTTCCAGATTGGGCTCCATGAAGCGCACGGAGACCAGCAGACGGTTGGCGCTGATTTCGGGCGTGACGTCGTCGCGCGGATCGACCCACAGGCGCAGCAACTGAAAGCCCCGCGTGGGCGGCAGGTTCTGCTGGAATTGCCCCCTGGTGACGGCCACGCGGTGCGCCGTGCCGGTGTCGCGCACCAGCTTGAGCAGCAGGAATACGGTGTCGGCCACGGGCGTGAGGCTGTTGGCCCAGGTTTCCAGATCGCGCAGGCGGGTGGCCGATGGGCGGTGTTTCCAATGGTGGAGCAATGGCAGATCGAAATTGCAGGTGCCACCCGGGATGCCCATGCGGCTGCGCACGGTGTTGAGCCACTCGTTGTCGGCAATGATTTGGCCGGGTTTGCCAGGCATGGTGGTGAGGTTCTTGGCGCAGTAATCGATGCGGGTGAAGATGCGGTCGAGCACGCCGTGGTCGATGTCGGGGTAGTCCTTATAGATCTGCAGCGCGGCGCGCTGGCGCTCCAGATCCTTGAGCATGTCGGTTTTCAGATCCGTGCGCGAGGCGACCTCGATGGCCTCGAAAATGGTTTGCAGGGCGTACTGGTGGTCGGTGACGTCGGAGCGGTTGAGCAGCTCCTGCAGGCGCAGCAAAAGGTATTCCAGACGCAGGTAAGTCCGGATGCGCTCGTTGAAAGGGTATTCGTACAGGATCACGACGGTGGCGGTGAAGGCTGGCGATATGGGTGCTGGCGCTGGATGGTGCCAAGGGCGAGCCCATCGGGCGCGCCCCGGCGGATTCTTGATGCGCTCTTTGCAAGCCGTTGATTCTAGATGCGGCGGTGCATTTTCAACAGAGGGCTTGGGGTGCGCAGAGCATCAGGGCTGCTGGGCTTTGCGCGTGCTGGCTGTCTCGAAAGGCTGGCCACGCAGGCGCATGCCCGCTGCAATGCCGCGCTGGGCAAACCAACCCTGGTTCATCTCAAGAACATAGCGGACCGGCTGTGCCGAGCAGTGCTGCTCGGTGCTCAAGGGTTGCATGTCAGCCAAGTTGACCACCGTACCGTCGTCGGCCAGGAAAGCCGCTGTTAACGGAAGCAGTGTGTTTTTCATCCAGAAGCACTGCACGCCAGCTTGCTCGAAGACGAACAGCATGCCTTCGTGCTGCGGCATGCTCGGGCGGAACATCAAACCAATCTGCCGTTGCGCAGGGGTGCTGGCCAGCTGGGCATCGATGCGAAACATGTTGATCGACAGCGTCAGCCGCGGCAGGTCCAGCTGCGGCTGGCCCGAAGCCTGTGGCGCCTGGGCTTGCAGCGCGGTGGGCAGCGCCAGTGCCAAGGCCAGCGCCGCAGCATTGGCACGGCGCAACAGAGTGAGCGTGTGTTTCAGATGCATGGCAGAAAACGTGCAGTGGGTGTGATCTTGCTGGGCCGGCATCGTAGCGGCAGTTGCGCGGCATGCACTGCACTGCGGGCGTAAAAACTTGTACATGGCAAGCGTGGCGGGGCATGCCTGTTTCGATTGTGCTTTGGCTCCTTGCAACCAGCTCCAACCGCTTTGGCCCACTCGCGCCGAAGTCATGAACACGCTCTAGAATCCAGCGCCATGAATGTTCCAGAAGCCTCCAACCAGCCCATCAAGCCCCCGGCGCCGCCCACGGTATTGCCGTTGCAGGAAGAAGAAACTGCGGTGGTGGAGCGCCAACTGCACCGGCCCAAGCAACCGCCGCTCTACCAGGTAGTGATGATCAATGACGATTTCACGCCGATGGAGTTTGTCATTGCCGTGCTGCAGGAGTTTTTTGGCAAGAACCGGGATATGGCCACGCAGATCATGCTCAAGATCCACCTCGAAGGTCGTGGCGTCTGCGGGGTGTATCCCCATGAGATCGCCGAGACCAAGGTCGATCAGGTCATGGGTGCCGCTGCCAGCGCGGGTCACCCGCTGCAATGCTTGAGTGAGCCGCTGGCCTCATAAGCTCAACAGCAAAGGCCGATCGGCACCGAAGGGCCAGGGAGTGCGTCGGCCAATGGAAAACGCGCCGTTGACGCCATGCAGCAAATGCTTCACCATGCGGCGCGCCCGCTGGGCTCAAAGCGGTGAGTGGCCGGCGGTGCTTGACTCGATTGGTTGTGTCAATGGTCGATCAATGACCTATTGATTTTTTTCAGGGCGGCCGCACCTGCCCGGTATCTTATTTTTCGCAAGCACAAGGAGTTCGTATCAATGATTGCCCAGGAACTGGAAGTCAGCTTGCAAAAGGCTTTTGTCGAGGCGCGGGAAAAGCGCCATGAATTCGTCACCGTTGAGCATTTGCTGCTGGCCCTGCTGGACAACCCCAGCGCCGCCGAGGTGCTGCGCGCCTGCAAGGCCAATATCGAGGAGTTGCGCAGTGCGCTGACGGGTTTCATCGACGACAACATGCCTCAAGTGGGTGGCAGCGATGAGGTCGATACCCAGCCCACGCTGGGTTTTCAACGCGTCGTGCAGCGCGCCATCATGCACGTGCAGTCCACCGGCAACGGCAAGAAAGAGGTCGTGGGCGCCAATGTGCTGGTGGCCATCTTTGGCGAGAAGGATTCTCATGCGGCCTATTTCCTGCAGCTGCAGAACATCACTCGGCTGGACGTGGTGAATTTCATTGCGCATGGCATCCGCAAGGACGAGGCCGGCGACAAGGCCGGCAGCGCCGACGCCATGGGCGGGCAGGAAGAAGGCCAGCAGCCTGGCGGCGAGCGCGGTGAGAAACTCAGCCCGCTGGAGCAGTACACCGTCAATCTGAACCAGGCCGCAGCCCAAGGCCGCATCGATCCGCTGATCGGGCGTCAACAGGAGGTCGAGCGCACCATCCAGGTGCTGTGCCGTCGCCGCAAGAACAACCCGCTGTTGGTCGGAGAGGCCGGCGTGGGCAAGACCGCCATTGCCGAGGGCCTGGCCTGGCGCATCACGCAAAAGGATGTGCCCGAGGTGCTGGAAAACGCCACGGTGTACGCGTTGGATATGGGCGCGCTGCTGGCGGGCACCAAGTACCGTGGCGACTTCGAGCAGCGCCTCAAAGGCGTGCTCAAAAGCCTGCGCGAAAAGCCCGATGCGGTGCTGTTCATCGACGAAATCCACACGCTGATCGGCGCGGGCGCGGCCTCGGGCGGTACGCTGGATGCCTCCAACCTGCTCAAGCCGGCGCTCTCCAGCGGCCAGCTCAAGTGCATCGGCGCAACCACTTTCACCGAGTACCGTGGCATCTTCGAGAAGGACGCGGCGCTGTCGCGGCGCTTTCAGAAGATCGACGTGGTCGAGCCCAGCGTGGCCGAGACAGTGGACATCCTCAAGGGCCTCAAGAGCCGCTTCGAGGAGCACCACAGCGTCAAGTACGCCAATGCCGCCCTGCAGGCCGCGGCCGAGCTCTCGGCGCGCTACATCAACGACCGCCAGCTGCCCGACAAGGCCATCGACGTGATCGACGAGGCCGGCGCGGCGCAGCGCATCCTCGCGCCCTCTAAGCGCCGCAAGACCATCGGCAAGGCCGAGATCGAGGACATCGTCGCCAAGATCGCGCGCATCCCGCCGGCGGCCGTCTCGCAGGACGACCGCAGCAAGCTCAAGACCCTGGAGCGCGACCTCAAGAGCGTGGTGTTCGGCCAGGACGGCGCGCTGGAGGCCCTGGCCAGCGCCATCAAGATGGCGCGCTCGGGCCTGGGCAAGCCCGACAAGCCCATTGGCGCTTTCCTGTTCTCCGGCCCCACTGGCGTGGGCAAGACCGAGGCTGCGCGCCAGCTGGCCTACATCATGGGCATCGAGCTGATCCGCTTTGACATGTCCGAATACATGGAGCCGCACGCCGTCAGCCGCCTCATCGGCGCGCCGCCGGGCTACGTGGGCTTCGATCAGGGCGGTCTGCTCACCGAGGCCGTGACCAAGAAGCCGCACGCCGTGCTGCTGCTCGACGAGATCGAGAAGGCCCACCCCAGCATCTACAACATCCTGCTGCAGGTGATGGACCACGGCACGCTGACGGACAACAACGGCCGCAAGGCCGATTTCCGCAACGTCATCATCATCATGACGACCAACGCCGGCGCCGAGACCATGAACAAGGCCAGCATCGGCTTCACCAACCCGCGCCAGGCCGGCGACGAAATGGGCGACATCAAGCGCATGTTCACGCCCGAGTTCCGCAACCGGCTCGACGCCATCGTCAGCTTCAAGCCGCTCGATGAGCAGATCATCCTGCGTGTGGTCGATAAGTTCCTGCTGCAACTGGAAAGCCAGCTGGCTGAAAAGAAGGTCGAGGCCAGCTTCACCGACGAGCTGCGCAAGTACCTGGCCAAGAAAGGCTTCGATCCGCTGATGGGCGCGCGCCCCATGCAGCGCCTGATCCAGGACACGATCCGCAAATCGCTGGCCGACGAGCTGTTGTTCGGCGGCCTGGCCGATGGCGGGCGCGTGGTCATCGGCCTCAAGCAGGTGGACGATGGCCAGGGCGGCGTCAAGGACGAAGTGCAGCTGGACATCACGCCGCTCAAGAAAGAGGCCAAGCCCAAGCCGGAGGAAGAGGAAACCGCCGCAGAATGAGCGGTGGGGCCATAGGCTGCGTGCCAGCGGCTGCGTGCCGCTGGCAGGTGACCTGACCAGGTCCTAATCCCTTTTCTCCTCCAACAGCGCCAGCGCGCCAACGATCAGCGCCTGCATGCCTTGTTCGAGCTCGGCCTCCATCTCGGACTGCTGGGCGGCGCACGCGGCGGCGCTGGCCAGATCCTCCGGCTCTTCGTCGGGCTGAGCCGAGGGGCAGGCCAGGCTGTAGACCGTGTCGGAGACGGCGATGCAATGAAAGGCCACGGTGCTCAGCAGCCAGCGCGCCTGCGCCGGGCGTAGATCGTAGATGCGTGCGATGTGCCGGTGGTGGGCCTCGATCTTGTCCAGCATGGCCGGGGTGGCGGCCTCGCGGCGCAGCACATAGGGCGTCAGCCCAGGATGCGCACGGACGAACGCACGCGCGGCGCTGCTGAAGGCCAGCAGGTAGTCGCGCAGCCCTTGTCGCCGTTGCTCATCGACTTCGGGCAACTGCCAGCGGGTAAAGATTTCCTCAGCCACCAATTGTTTGAGCGCTGCCAGGCTGGGCACGTGCTTGTACAGCGCCATGTGGCTGACCCCCAGCGCAGCGGCCACCCCCGTGAAGGTAATGTGCGGCAGGCCGATGGCCACGCCGGCCTCGGCAATGCGCGCGCGCGTGATGCTGGGCGGGCGGCCGCGCGGCGCGGCAGCGGGCGCTGGCGCAGAGCAGGGGGCTGGCGGCGGCATTTTTTTCATGGCAAATCCTCTCTCGGTCGGGCGCGCGGCGCTCTTGGCCGGTATTTGGCCTGTCATCTGGGCGGTGTGCGCGCCGAATTAGTTTATAGTTATGAAACTAATTCGTGTCATAGATCAAAAGAGTGTATGGGCGAACCACCCGACACGACCCGACACCGCCCGCTACCACTTGGCTGCGCTGATGGCAAAGCCGCCCAAGGTTGCCCCACGCCTGCGTTTTCTCCCCCCAAGTACCAATTGAAAGGAATCCGGCATGACCCGAGGCCAGCCCCCATCCACCACTCCAGCAGCCGTGCGCGCAACCCAGGCCAGGCCGCCTTGTGGCCATGCAAGCCCGCCTTGCGGCGGCCGCGCGGCGGCTGTGCGCCAATGGCTGGCTTTTGGGTTGGGCGTTTGCAGCGGTATGGGAGTCTGGGCGCCGGCTATTGCCCAGGCGGCCCAGGCGCTGCCCCAGGTCCCACAGGCTGAGGCTGCAGCAGCGTCACAGCCACAGGACAAGACGCTGCCTGCCGTGACGGTGACTGGTCAGGCCGGGCTGGCCAGCGCGCCCTACGCCGGCGGCCAGGTGAGCAGCGGCGGCCGCATGGGCTTGCTGGGCGAGAGGGATTTCATGGAAACGCCGTTTGCCACCATCGGCTACACCGAGCAGTTCATTGCCGAGCAAGCCCTTGCCGACGTGCAGGGCGTGATTGCCAGGAATGACCCGGCCGTTTCCCTCAGCGGCATTGCCGGTGAGCATCTGGAGAGCTACTTCATCCGGGGTTTTGCCATGGATGCGGGCGATGTCAGTGTCGATGGCCTCGCTGGCATGGGCTCGAGCTACCGCAATCTGGCCGAGCGCTTCGAGCGCATCGAGGTGCTCAAGGGGCCTGCGGCCATGCTGGGCGGCATGCCGCCCAAAGGTTCGGTGGGCGGCGCCGTCAACCTGGTGCCCAAGCGCGCGGGCAGCGCGCCGCTGACGCGGCTGACGGCCGGCCTGGAGTCGGATGCGCATGGACGCGCCCACCTGGATCTGGGGCGGCGCTTTGGCGCCAGTCAGCAGTGGGGCGTGCGCCTCAACGCCATGGCCCGCAGCGGCGAGACCGCCGTCGATACGCAAAAGAAGCAAGCCCACCTGGGCGCGCTGGCGCTGGACTGGCGCGGCCCGCGTGCGCGCGTGTTTGCCGATTTCTACCGCACGAGCGACCGCCTCAACGGCATGACGCGCGGCCTGACGCTGGCGCCGGGCCTGGCCGTGCCCCAGCCGCCGCGTGCCACGGTATCGTGGAACCCGCCCTGGGCCTTTTACGAGGCCACCGCGCGCGGCGCCACGCTGCGCGGTGAATTCGATGTGAGCGGGCGACTGACCGCCTGGGCCGCAGCCGGGCGCAGCACCAGCGGGCTGGAGACGATGATGGGCCTGCCCACGGTGCTCGATGCGGCAGGCAGCATGCGCCTGACTTTTGGCGGCGTGGACGAAACCATCACCCGCAAGACGGCTGAGGCGGGCCTGAAGGGCCAGCTGCGCACTGGCAGCGTGGGGCACCAGTTCGCGCTGCACCTCAACCATTTTGACGAGCGCATCGAGCTCGATGGCTTTCGCTTGCGCGAGAGCTGGACGAGCAACATCCATCACCCCGCCTGGGGCCCGGACCTGCCGCGCCCACTGCAGGCCTTGAGCCGCACGCAAACGCAGCTGCGCAGCCTGGGCCTGGCCGATACCCTGTCCTTCATGGGCGATCGGGTGCAGCTGACCCTGGGGCTGCGCCGTCAACAAGTCGTCGCAGAGCGCTTCAACGCCGCCACGGGCGCGGCCATGGGCCTGCGCTACGACCAGGCCGCGACCACGCCCGTGGCGGCCGTGCTGCTCAAAGCCACGCAGCGCCTGTCCTTGTACGCCAACTACGCGCAGGGGCTGAGCCAGGGCGCCACCGCGCCGGCCACGGCCGCCAACGCCGGTGAGGTCTTTGCGCCTTACAAGAGCACGCAAAAAGAGCTGGGCTTCAAGTTCGACCAGGGCGAATGGGCCCACACGCTGAGCCTTTACCAGATCGAGCGCCCCAGCGGCTACGTCGATCCCGTCAGCAATGTTTTCTCGTTCGGGGGGCTGCAGCGCAACCGCGGCGTGGAATGGGGCTTTTTCGGCGCGCCGGCCCAGGGCTGGCGCCTGATGGGTGGCATTGCCCACGCACAGGCGGAGGTGCTCAAGGCCGCCGCAGCCGCGCACCAGGGCAGGCAGGCCACGGGCCTCTCCAAATGGCAGGCCAAGCTGGGCGCGGAGTGGGATGTGCCGGCGCTGCCGGGGCTGACGCTCAGCGCCCACGCCAACTACGCATCGCGCCAATACCTCAGCGCCGACAATGCACTGTCCATCCCCGGCCGCACCGTTTTCGATCTGGGCGCGCGCTACGCCACGCACCTGGCCAGCTACCCGCTGACGCTGCGCGCCAGCGTGGCCAACGCCGCCAACAAGACCTACTGGGCCAAGCCCCACTACACCAGCCTGGCCCTGGGCGCGCCGCGCAGCTTCCAGCTCTCGGCCACAGTGGATTTTTGAGCGGCAAGACATCCCAAGGAATGGCAGCCATGCACGCCCCCATTGACGCACCCTTTGACGCCCCCATTTCTTTGCAAGAAACCTTGGCGCAGCTGCGCGAGCACTGGAAGCCGCTCATCCTGAACCGTGGCGATTTCGGCCTGCGCTTCGTGCGTTTTGTGGGCGACTTTGAATGGCACAGCCATGCGCACAGCGACAAGGCCGTGCTGGTGCTCAGCGGCGAAATGGGCATTCGCTTCAAGGATGCAGCGCCAGTGCGCATCCGTGCCGGCGAGCTCTTTGTGATGCCCAAGGGCGTGGAGCATCAACCCCACGCTGAGCAGGAGTGCGCCATCGTGCTGATCGAGCGGGCCGGCCAGGGCGATTGAGCGAGCCCTGTCTTGCCAAGGCTCGCGTATGCGCCGGCCTGAGGCCGCTGCGAGTACAGCCTCAAGGCTTGGGCGAGAGGCTGGCGGCCAGGTCGATCAGCTCGATGAAGCTGCGGCGGTAGCCTTGCGGATCCCTGCCCAGGCCTTGCTGGGCCAGGCGCTTGGCGTCGCCATAGCCCCACTGGCCCAGGAAGGGGCTGCCGCGCAGCAGCTGGCCATAGCCGGCCACGGCGGCGGCAAACTGCCATTCGGCGCTGGGCTGGCCGCTGGCAGCCGCAGCAATGGGCTGGCTCAGCTCAGTGGCGCTGGCCTGGCCCGGCTTCTTGTAGCGGATGCGCAGCTCGCCCAGCTCGTTGCGCTTGGCCGCATCGCCTGCTGGCGGCTGGGCTGCATTTTGCTGGCCGTAGCGGCGCGGCACGTGCAGCGTGGGCAGGCCCACGGGCGTGATCTCGTAGAGCGCGGTGACGCTCTTGCCCGCGCCGATCTCGACCGCATCGACCGCGTCGTTGCGGAAGTCTGCTTCTGCCAGCACGCGGTTTTCATAGCCGATCAGGCGCCATTCGGCCACGGTGGCGGGGTTGAACTCCAACTGCAGCTTGACGTCGGCGGCCACGGTGTTGAAGGTGGCCGAGAGCTCCTCATCGAGCACCTTGCGCGCCTCCTGCAGGCTGTCGATGTAGCTGTAATTGCCATTGCCCACCTGGGCGATTTGCTGCATCAGGGCCTCGTTGTAGTTGCCCGTGCCAAAGCCCAGCGTGGTCAGCGAGACGCCGGATTTGCGCTCGCGCTCGACCATGTCGCGGATCTGGCGCACGTCGCTGATGCCGACGTTGAAGTCGCCATCGGTGGCCAGCAGGATGCGGTTGATGCCGCCCTGGATGAAGCCGGCGCGCGCCTGCTGGTAGGCCAGGCGCAGCGCGGCCTCGCCCGCGGTGGAGCCGCCGGCCTGCAGCCGCTCGATGGCGGCAAGAATCTTTTGCTTGTCTTTGCCGCTGGTGGGCTCGAGCTCCACCGCCGTGCGCCCGGCATAGACCACCAGCGAGACCTTGTCTTGCGGGCGCAGCCGCTCGACCAGCAGGCGCAGGCTGGCCTGCACCAGCGGCAGCTTGTCGGCAGAGTTCATCGAGCCCGAGACATCGACCAGAAACACCAGATTGGCCGGCGGCATGGCGCTGGCCTGTGCCTCCACAGCCTTCACGCCGATCTTGAGCAATTGGTGCTGAGGGTTCCAGGGCGCGGCCGCCAGCTCGGTGGTGACGGAAAACGGGTGCGCGCCGCTGGCCGGTGGGTAATCGAAGGGGAAGTAATTGATCAGCTCCTCCACGCGCACGGCGTCCTTGGGCGGCAGGCGGCCAGCTTGGATGAAGCGGCGCATGTTGGCGTAAGCGCCGGTGTCCACATCCAGGCTGAGGGTGGAGACGCTTTCCTGCGCCGTCCGCTTGACCGGATTGTCCTTGACCTCGTCATAGCGCTCTCGATCCTGCCTGGGCCGCACGACATCGGGCATGGGCTGCATGCCAGTGGCGTAGAGCGTGACCGATTGCTGGGCCATGGACCTGGTGGTCGTGGCGGCATCCATGGCCGATGCGTACTCAGGGGCCGGGGCGGCCAATGGGGCGGGCGACTGCGGCGCCGACTCGCGCTGCGGGCTGGATGCCGAATGTCCACCGGGGCTGCCGGAACAGGCCGCCAGCAGGCTGGCCAGCGCTAACAGCCCCAGCCCTGGCAGCCCATGGCGCGGGCGCAAGAGCTGCAAACCACCACGGGCTTGGGGCCGTGGCTTTGCGTGGCAATGGGCATGGGTGCGAAAACGGGACATGGGAGGCTCCTTTCCATCAAGAAGGGGGGATAACAAATCCTGCAGCCAAACAGGGCTGCACAAGAGTGGCGCACGCAGTCAGGCTACATCCCTTTATACGTTGGGCGGAACCCAAAAGGGTTAGAGCGTGTTGCGATTGTGTGTTGCGGCGCTG
This sequence comes from Vandammella animalimorsus, assembly GCF_002285285.1. GTDB lineage: Bacteria > Pseudomonadota > Gammaproteobacteria > Burkholderiales > Burkholderiaceae_C > Lampropedia > Lampropedia animalimorsus. The sequence continues at coordinate 15,077 of NZ_NSJF01000006.1, read as the reverse complement.
CAAAGCCTCACCGCACGCCGTCTCGGCCACATGCCTGGGATGCCAAAGCCAGAGGCTTTTGCCGCAAGGCCACGCAGAGGGGAGCGTGTGAGGAAGCAATGGCGTGGCATGGCGGGTTCTACAAAGGCTGTGTAAAAAATAAGCAAAAACTCAATGGGCTGCGATTCGTGTGGGTCGAAAAAGGATTTTGAGGAAATCCCCCTCTCCCTGCCGAAAATTTGATTTGCAGATATTGGGGTATGGGGCATTGATTTCTCATATACCAATGAATGCATTGGTTAGCCTTTAAAGGGCTTTCTTGACGAATTTTATTTTTTCTGCTATGCTGCAAAGCATAAGTGGATTTCATTTTTTATTTCTCACCATTTTTTTAGGTGGATGTCCTTTGTAATCCATTTGAGCATTTGCTTTCATTATTGATCCCGAAAGGAATTTTGTGAACCTGAATACTATCAAAGAGATCCAGTCCAAGAGATCCGACCCCAGCGTGACTATCACGCTGCCTACTTATCGCACCTCGCCCGATAACGACAAGGATCCCATTCGTTTGAAAAACTTGGTGAGCGAAGCCATCGAACAATTGGAGTCTCAATTTGGCAAGCGCGAAACCATGGACATTGCAGACGCTATTCGGCGCATGGCAGACGAGGTCGATCATGAGCACAATCTGGATGGACTGGTGATTTTTGCTAGTGCTGAATACAGTCAGTCATTCAAGCTGCCTTTCCGTCTGCCTGAGCGGGTGAGCATTGAGGATAACTTCCTGACCCGCGATCTGGTGTATGCCATGAATCGCAGCCCGCTTTATCTGCTGGTGGTTTTGAGCGAGAACGGCACACGCCTTTTTATTGGCCGCAAGGATTATCTCAACGAGATCAATGATTATGGCTTCCCGTTCAGCTTGAAGGGCAGCGTGGCAAACGCCAACCCCAGCCAGGACATCAGCCATGTGCGCGATCAAATCGTGACCGACAGCATGCGCGAGGTCGGGGAAGCCATTGCAGCAGCCCAGAAAGACACGCCTGCTCCGGTTGTGGTCGTGGGTGTGGATCGCAATATCGGCCATTTCCGTGACGGCGCGCGCAACAGCGATGACGTCATGCTCTACATCCACAGCGGCCACCACGATGAGGATGCGCATCAGCTGGCCAAGAAAATCTGGCCGCAAATCAAGGAAGCCCTGGATGAAGAGCGCCAGAAAATCTTCACCGAGCTGGAAAGCGCCAAGAGCAACCATCTGTTCGTCGGCGGCCTGAATGAAGTCTGGCAGGCAGCGATCGATGGCCGTGTTGAGGTGTTGGTCGTGGAGGAAGATTTGAGCATCCCCGCAGAAGTCAGCGAGGATGGCCGCCAGCTCAAGCTGTTGGAGTCGGCGCAATTGGCTGCCCCCTCCAAGGACAACAACGCCTATGAGGACATCGTCGATGAAATCATCGAGAAAGTGCTTGCCAATAACGGCCGTGTCCGCTTCGTGAATAACGAGAGCATGGCCAGCGTCAACCCGGATTTCGGCATGGCCGTGATCACTCGGTACTGATTGGGCTGATTTCTGATTTGAAGCCGTCTGAATGAAAAACCCCGCAGCTTGTTGCGGGGTTTTTCATTCAGACGGCATTTTGATTGCCAGCCAGTTTTTTTGCGTGCTGTGCCACTCAGCCCATGCGTGTTACGGTAAACCACAGGCTGCACCCAAGAAACCAGAGCTGTGTGCTGGCAAGAAAGGCCCGCTCGGCCAGGCCGAAAAACGCTTTCAGGCCGGGCAGCATAGTGAGAACCACGGCGCTGAGCGAGGCCAGCGCCAGGTAGCGCATGGCAATCAGGCTCAGGACGAGAGGCGTTGCAGCATCCAGCGCAAACGCTGGCGTGGCGCTGGCAATGGCCGTGTAGGTCGCCGCGAATGTGGCGATGGCCAGGGCCAGATGCAATCGCCCCTTGGCCGTGGCAGGCGCGTGTTTGGGATCGGTGGGAATCAGCACCACGCCGACGCGCAGCACGACCAGCAAAGCCATGCTGATCACAACCTTGGGCGCAAAAATGGGCGCGCTGGCGTGAAACAGCTCGATGGTCAGCAGCAGCGCCGCGGCCGTGCCAATGTGGCCGTACCAGCGAAACAGCGTGGCGTATGGGCCTCTGATGTACTGGCTGACCGGGTCATGCAGCCAATGCACAGACCGATCCAGTCGGTGCAGGGCGGCAAACAGCAGCAGCGCCGTGAGGTAAAGCGCGCAGCACAGACCCGAGAGCAGCATGGCGATGCTTACACCCCCCGCGCGCGATCGGCAGCAAATTGCTGGCGGAAGGCGGCAAAGCGGCCCTGCTCCAGCGCCTCGCGCACTTCGCGCATCAGGTTCAAGTAGTAGTGCAGGTTGTGGATGGTGGTGAGCATGGGGCCGAGCATTTCGCCGCAGCGGTCCAGGTGGTGCAGGTAGGCGCGCGAGAAGCCTTCGCGCCCGCCGTTTTCCCAGCTCACGCCGCTGCTGCCTGCGCAGGCGTGGCAGGTGCAGGAAGGGTCCAGCGGTTGGTGGTCGGCCTTGTGGCGCGCGTTGCGGATCTTCAAATCGCCATAGCGGGTGAAGATGGTGCCGTTGCGCGCGTTGCGCGTGGGCATGACGCAGTCGAACATGTCCACGCCGCAGGCCACGCCCTCGACCAAATCCTCGGGCGTGCCCACGCCCATCAGATAGCGCGGCTTGTGTGCGGGCAGGCGGTGCGGCGTATGGGCCATGATGCGGCGCATCTCCTCCTTGGGCTCGCCCACGCTGACGCCGCCCACGGCGTAGCCGGGAAAGTCCATCGCCACCAGTTGCTCCAGCGATTCCTGGCGCAGGTGCTCGAACATGCCGCCTTGCACGATGCCAAACAGCGCATTGGGGTTGTTCAGGCGGGCGAATTCTTCCTGGCTGCGGCGCGCCCAGCGCAGGCTCATCTCCATGGATTTGCGCGCCTCGGCCTCGGTGGTAATGTGGCCCTTGGTTTCGTAGGGCGTGCATTCGTCGAGCTGCATGACGATGTCCGAGTTCAGCGCCGTCTGGATTTGCATGCTGATCTCGGGCGACATGAACAGCTTGTCGCCATTGACGGGGCTGGCAAAGTGCACGCCTTCCTCGGTGATCTTGCGCATCTCGCCCAGGCTCCAGACCTGAAAGCCGCCGCTGTCGGTCAGGATGGGCTTGTGCCACTGCTCAAAAGCGTGCAACCCGCCAAAGGAGCGCATCACATCCAGCCCGGGGCGCATCCACAGGTGAAAGGTGTTGCCCAGGATGATTTGCGCGCCCATTTCATGCAGGCTGCGCGGCATCACGCCCTTGACGGTGCCGTAAGTGCCCACGGGCATGAAGATGGGCGTTTGCACCACGCCGTGGTTGAGCGTGAGCGCGCCACGGCGGGCGTGGCTGGAGGCATCGGTGGCGAGAAGCTGAAATTGCAGCATGGCAGGGCAGGGGGGCGACGGAAAAAAGAGGGCGATTATCGGCCAAGCGCCCCATGTGCCGCCCCACAGATCACTGCGGCAGGGGGGCCTGGGCCTCGTCGATCCAGATGCAGGCGGCCATGCGGCCGCTGCTGCCCAGGCGGCGCGCATCTCGTCGATGGGAGAAGAACCACTGCGCATTGCCCAGCGTGCACCAGGGCGCGCTGCCATCGTTGCCGTAAATCGCCTCCACGCCCAGCGCCTGCAGGCGCAGCCGCGCCAGCGCCGGCAGGTTGGCGTGCCAGCGCATCTGATCGGCAGTGCCGGGGGCGGGGCTGGCCTGCACCGCAGAAGGGGCGGGCGGCAGGGCGGGCGAGGGGGCCGCAAAACAGCGGACCACAGCGGCCTGGGCGCTGGTGGGCAGGCCGGCCAAAAAGGCCTGGCGCACCTCGGCGCCGACCTCAAAGGCTGCAGGGCCTATGCATGGCCCCAGCCAGGCCAGCGTGTCGCGCGCGGCCTGCGCCGCTGGCAGGCCGCAGCGCCGCTGCACAGCCTGGACAAACCGCGCCAGGCTGTGCTCCAGCACGCCCTGGCCATTCTGGCCAGCCAGGCCACGCCAGCCGGCGTGGATGGCCGCCACGACGCGGGCTTGCCGATGGGCCAGCAGTACAGGCAGGCAATCGGCCACCAACATGGTGCAGGCCAGGCCAGGTTGGCTGGTCAGCGCGGCATCGGCCACCAACGGCGCGGGCCGCTGGCCAACTGCCGCATCACAGTCCGGCCCGTTGCAGCCAGCCCCGGCAGGCGGCAGGCCATCGCGCAACAGGGCATCGAGCGGCAAGACATCGCAGCCATGCACCTGTTGTACGAACACCGGCTGCGGCGCGCGCGCGTCCAGCGCCGTCATGGCGCGCTGCAGCAGCGCGCGGTTGGCGGCCACCCGCGCAGGCGCATCGCCCACGTGGTCGCCCAGGTTCCAGCCATCCCAGGGCGCGGGGCTGCAACCGCCCTGGCGGGTGGTGAACAGTGCCCGAACCCAGGGCGGGGCCGGCCAATCGGGGCGCAGCAGCGCCAGCGTGCGCCCATCGTCCAGCTGCAGCGTGTGCAGGCCGGGCGGCGCGATAGGGATGAATGGGGGGGGACAGGGCATGGCGGCGCTTTAGCGCACCCAGGTGTTCATCTGGATGATGGGCAACAAAACGGCCAGCACGATGACCATCACGGCCAGGCCCATGGCCACGATGAGCAGCGGCTCGAGCATGGTGGCCAGGCGCACGGCGCGGCGCTGCACTTGGCTTTGTAGCTGGCGGGCGGCGCGTTCGAGCATCAGCGGCAGCTGGCCGGTTTGCTCGCCCAGGCGCGCGAACATGGACAGCAGCGCCGGGTAGCGTTTTTTCTGTGCCAGCGCGGCCGCCAGCGGCGCGCCTTCGCGCACCAGGGCCAGGGCCTCCAGCGCGTCGCGGCGCATGCTGCGGTTGCCCACGGTTTGCGCGGCCGCTTGCAGGGCCTTGAGGATGGGCACGCCGGCGCCGCTGAGCATGGCCAGTGTGGAGGCAAAGCGCGCTGCATTGAATTGCGCGGCCAGTAGGCCCAGTATGGGCAGCTTCAGCCAGGCGGCGTCGAATTTCTCGCGCTGTGAGGGGATGCGCAGCCAACGTCCGAACAGCCAGGTCGCCAGCGCCAGCGCAGCCAGCAGCCACAGGCCGTAGGCGCGCAAGAAGGCGCTGATGCCCATGAGGATTTCCGTCAGCAGCGGCAGGCTGCGCCGGCCGCCGGCAAAGACGCTGGCAACTTGTGGCACGACGTAGCTGAGCAGGAAGATGACTATGACGATGCCCACCACGGTGACGATGGCCGGATACAGCGCCGCGCCGGTGATCTGGGCTTGCAGGGCCTGGCGGTTTTCCAGCTCGTCGGCCAGGCGCTCGAGCACCAGCGCCAGCTCGCCGCTTTGCTCGCCGGCGCCGACCACGGCCACATAGACCTCGGAGAATTCCTGCGGCCAGGCGGCCAGGGCGCGGGCGAAGCTGCTGCCGGCATTGACCTCGGCGCGCAGGCTAGCCACCAGGTGCTGCTGGCGCAGGTCTTCGGCTTCCTCGGCCAGCATGGCCAGGGCGCGCTCCAGCGTCAGACCGGAGGAGACCAGGCCGGCGAGCTGGCGCGTCCAGATGGCCAGCGCCGTGGCGTTGAAGACGCGCCGCCGCAGCCAGCCGCCGCCTGCGGCGGCCTGCGCCGGGGCGCTGGCAGCCACGGCATCGACGCGCAGCGGCACCAGGCCCTGCGTGCGCAGTTGCGAGCGCGCGCTGCGCGCGGAGTCGGCCTCCAGCGTGCCTTTGCGCGGCTGGCCCAGTTCGTCGATGGCTTCGAAGGAGTAGGCGGGCATGAAGGGGAGGGGGTGCGAAGACTTGGAACGGTTTTTTTAGACGGAGCGGCTCAGGCCGCCGTCCACGCGCAGGTTCTGGCCGGTGATGTAGGCCGCGCCATCCGAGGCGAGAAAGGCCACCGTGGCAGCGATTTCCTCGCTCTTGCCGTAGCGCTGCAGCGGCACGCTCTGGCGGCGCTCCTCGGTGGCTGGCAGGCTGTCGATCCAGCCGGGCAGGATGTTGTTCATGCGGATGTTGTCGGCGGCGAACTGGTCTGCAAACAGCTTGGTGAAGCTGGCCAGCCCGGCGCGGAACACGGCTGAGGTGGGGAACAGCGCGCTGGGCTCGAAGACCCAGGCGGTGGAGATGTTGATGATGGCGCCGCCACCCTGGCGCTGCATCAGCGGCACGACCAGGCGCGTCGGGCGCACGACGTTGAGCAAATAGGTGTCCATGCCACGGTGCCAGTCCTCGTCGCTGAGCTCGAGCACCGGCGCGCGCGGGCCGTGGCCAGCGCTGTTGACCAGCACGTCCACGCGACCCCAGCGCTGCTCGGCCAGGGTCACCAGGCGCTGCAGATCTTCTAGCGATTGGTTGGAGCCGGTCACGCCCACGCCGCTGAGTTCGCGCGCCAGCGCCTCGCCCTTGCCGGAGGAGGAGAGGATGCCCACGGCAAAGCCATCGGCGGCCAGACGCCGCGCGGCGGCCGCGCCCATACCGCTGCCGCCGGCGGTGATCAGGGCCACTTTTTGTGTCGTTGTCATTGCAAGCTCTCCTTTTAGAAAAATCATTGCGACCGCCGTGGCGGTTGAGGGTGCGCGTGCCGCCAGGCCCAGGGGGGCGTGGGCTCGCGCTGCGTCCACAGGCCCTTGCCGCTGCGCTGCGCCTGTTGCTGCAGGCGCAGCAGGCGCGGGTAGTCGCGCGCCGTGGCACGGTGCACCCAGGCCAGGCCTTGCGCGACCAGGCGCTCGGCCACGGGCACGCCGCCGCAGTGTAGATCGACCAGGGTGCGGCCATAGCGGTCGCGTTGCGCGCGCGCGGGCAGTTGCACGCGCTGGTGCAGGCAAAGCCCCAGCAGCGCCTGCCTGGCGGCTTGGCCGTAGGGCTGGCGCAGCTCGGGCGCGTCGATGGCGCGCAGGCGCAGCTTGAGCCGCTGCACGCGCGCGCCGTGCTGGCAGCGCGCCTGCAGCGAATCACCATCGGAGACGCGGGTGACGATGCACTGCGCCGGCGTGGCCAGTGCGCCGGCAGCCTGGGCCGGGCCGATGGGCAGCAGCAGCCAGGCCAGGCAAAGCAGGCACCGCAGCCGCAGAGGAAGGGCGAGCAGCCGCGCAGGCCAATGGCGCAGGGCGTTGCCCCAGGCGTGGCGGGGGGCTGGCAGGCGGGCAGGGGGCGTCATGGCGCAGGCGCTGCGGCCGGTGCCAGGCCATCGTCCGACTGGGCCTGCGCCGAGGCCAGCTGGGCCTGGGCCAGGCCGGTGTGCATGTGGTTGCATTGCGCCAACTGCAAAAACAGCGCGCTGTGGTCCAGCGGGCCCAGCCCGCCATCGAGCGCCTGTTGGTAGAGCTGCGCCAGCAGCGCGGTGATGGGAGCTTCAAAGCCCAGCTCGGCGCTGCTGGCCAGCACATTGCGCAAGTCTTTGAGTTGCACGCTCATGCGCCCGCGCGGCGCAAAATCGTGCGCCACCATGCGCTGGCCGTGCAGCTCCAGGATGCGGCTTTGCGCAAAGCCGCCAGCCATGGCCTCGCGCACTTTGGCCGGGTCGGCGCCGCCTTTTTCGGCCAGCAGCAGGCCCTCGGCCACGGCGCCGATGGTGATGCCCACGATCATCTGGTTGACCAGCTTGGCCAGCTGGCCGCTGCCAGCCTCGCCCACGCGGGTGGCGCGGCCCAGCACGGCCAGCAGGGCCTGCACCTGGGCGCGCTCGAAGACCTCGGCCGGCCCGCCGACCATGATGGCCAGCGTGCCGGCCTGGGCGCCCACGGTGCCGCCCGAGACAGGCGCATCCAGCGCGAGCACGCCACGCGCCTGCAGCAGCGCGGCGTGCTCGCGCGCCTCGCGCGGTTGCATCGAGCCCATGTCGATGAACAGGCTGCCAGGTCGCAGCGCCTGCGCCACGCCGTGCGCCTGCAGCACCTCGCGGCTGATGGCGCCGCTCTCGAGCATGGCGATGGTGATGTCGGCCGCCGCCACGGCCTGCGCGGCGCTGGCGTGGCCGTGTGCGCCAGCCTGGCACAGGGCCTCGGTCTTGCTGGCGGTGCGGTTCCAGACGTGCAGCGCATAACCCGCATCCAGCAGGCGCTGCGCCATGGGCTGGCCCATCAGGCCGGTACCCAGAAAGGCAATAGTCGGAGGGGTGCTGTCGGTGTGCATGTGATGTTCTGTGGGGCGGGCAGGGCAAAGCAGGGGGTGAGTTTGGGTATAGTACGGCCCCGCCCGGGCCAGAGAGCCCGCACAAGCCCTTGTGCGGGTATTTTTTTGCGCTGCGCCCGCTCGTGTTCCGTTTTTTCTCTTTTTTGCCCCTTCTCCCATGGCATCCATTTCCCTGCGCAACGTCATCAAACGCTACGGCCGTGGTGCCAAGGTCAATCAGGTCATCCATGGCATCAACGCAGAGATTGCCGATGGCGAGTTCATCGTGATCGTTGGCCCCTCTGGCTGCGGCAAATCCACGTTGCTGCGCATGGTGGCCGGGCTGGAGGAAATCTCCGGCGGCGAGATCCTCATTGGCGGGCAGGTCGTCAATGACCTGGAGCCGGCGCGGCGCGACATTGCCATGGTGTTCCAGAACTACGCGCTCTACCCGCACATGAGCGTGTTCGAGAACATGGCCTACGGCCTGAAAATCGCCAAGACCCCGGCCGATGAAATCAAGCGCCGCGTGGACAAGGCCGCGCAAATCCTGGAGCTGGGGCATTTGCTCGAACGCAAGCCGCGCGAGCTCTCGGGCGGGCAGCGCCAGCGCGTGGCCATGGGCCGCGCCATCGTGCGCCAGCCGCAGGTATTCCTCTTCGATGAGCCGCTGTCCAACCTGGACGCCAAGCTGCGCGCGCAGACCCGGCTGGAAATTCAGAAGCTGCACCGCGAGCTGGGCATCACCTCGCTGTTCGTCACGCACGATCAGGTCGAGGCCATGACGCTGGCGCAGCGCATGATCGTGCTCAGCGGCGGGCACATGGAGCAATTTGGCACGCCTGAGGAGGTCTACCACACGCCAGCGACGACCTTCGTGGCCAGCTTCATCGGCTCGCCGCCGATGAACCTGCTCAAGCACGCCCCCGGCAGCCCGGATGGCTTGATGACCGGCATCCGCCCCGAACATCTGGATCTGGTCGAGCCTGGCCAGGGCTGGCCCGTGGTGGTCGAATCGGTGGAGTTGCTGGGCGCCGAGCGCCTGATTTACGCCCGCTTGCAGGACGAAAGCCTGATCGTGCGCATCGAGGAAGGCCATTTCGTGCCCGAGCCGGGCCAGACGTTGTACGTGCAGCCCCGCGCCGGGCGCCTGCATTTCTTCGACGCCGAAAGCGGTCTGCGCGTCGAGCGCGCGGCCTGAGTCTGCTGCGCCAAGCCCTGCTCGGGGCGGTGGCCTGCGCCTTCTGATCCCTCGATCAGCGCCTGTCCGTGTGCAGGCGCTCGGCCATCTTTCCCGTCTTGCGCAGAGCGTGAACCGGCCATCTCTCAGGCAAGGCCCTCAGAGCCTGTTCAAAATCTTTGCACGGCGGTCAAGAGAGCGGATTTTGGCGCTCTGCTGCGCCCGCAAAGCCTCGCCATAGCCCCAGCTATGGCTGCGTTTTGCGCCTTGCAGCCCACCCCAAACCGCTTCTTGCCCACTCGCGCCGAGATTTTGAACAGGCTCTCAGGCATCGGCCATGCTCAGCGCCTCTTGCATGTCCACGGCCACGATGCGCGAGACGCCGCGCTCTTGCATGGTCACGCCGATGAGCTGCTCGGCCATTTCCATGGCGATCTTGTTGTGGCTGATGTAGAGGAACTGGGTGTGCGCGCTCATGCGCTTGACCAGGCGCGCATAGCGCTCGGTGTTGGCGTCGTCCAGCGGCGCGTCCACCTCGTCGAGCAGGCAGAAGGGCGCGGGGTTGAGCTGGAAGATGGCAAACACCAGGGCAATGGCCGTCAAGGCCTTTTCGCCGCCCGAGAGCAGGTGGATGGTCTGGTTGCGCTTGCCCGGCGGCTGGGCCATGACCTGCACGCCTGAGTCGAGGATTTCCTCGCCCGTCATGATGAGTTTGGCCTGGCCGCCGCCGAACAGCTCGGGGAACATGGCGCCAAAGTGTTGGTTGACGGTGTCGAAGGTGCTTTGCAGCAGCTCGCGGGTTTCGGCGTCGATGGTGCGAATCGCTTCTTCCAGCGTGGCCATGGCCTCTTGCAAGTCGCTGGCTTGCGCATCCAGGTAGGTTTTGCGCTCATTGGCCTGGCCCAGCTCCTGCAGGGCGGCCAGGTTGACGGGGCCCAAGGCCTCCATTTGGCGCTGCATGCGCTCGATCTCGCCCTGCAGACCTTCCAGACGCACCTTGCCCTGGGCGATGCTGTGGGCCACGGCCTGTTTGTCGCTCTCGGCCTCGGTCAGCAGCTCTTCGAATTGCTGCCAGGCCAGTTGTGCGGCCTGTTCTTTCAGGCGCAGCTCGGTGATGCGTTGGCGCAGCGGCTCCAGCGCGCGCTCTTTGTGCATGCGGGCCTCGTCGGCGGCGCGCAGCTGGCGGCCCATTTCGTCGTAGTGCTGGCGCGCTTGCTGCAGGCGCTGCTCGCAGTCGAGCTTGACGGCCTGGGCCTGCTCCAGGCCGTCGAGTGCGCCAGTCTCGGCAAAGCGCGCCTGTTCGATCTGCGCCTGTTCGAGCTCCTGCTGCAGGGCCTGCAGCTGCTGATCGGCGGTGGCCAGGCTGCGCTGCAGTTCTTGGCGGCGGTGCTGGATGCTTTGCTGGCCGAACTGCGACTCTTGCAGCTGGCGCTCGAGTTGACGCAGCTGCTCGCGCGCCTGGCCCAGTTGGCGTTCGGCCGCGTCCACGGCCTCATCCTGCGTGAATTGCAGGGCCTGGGCCTCGGCCAGTTGGGCGTCGAGTTCCTCAAAGCGCGCTTCGGTCTCGATGCTGCGCGCCTGCAATTCCTCCTGGCCTTGCTGCAGCTCCTGCCAATCGTCCTCCAGCCGGGCGTGCGCGGCGCGCAGCTGCTCGGCCTGCTGGCTCAGCCGCATGACTTCGACTTGCAGCTGGTGGGCCTGTTTTTGCGCCTGGTCGGCGGCGCTGCGGCGCTGCTGCAGCGCTGCGGCAGCCTGTTGATAGGCGCTCTCGGCCTGGGCCTGGACGCTGCGCTGCGCTTGTACGGTGGTCTCTTGCGCCTGGCAGTCGGCCTGCAGGGCCTCGATCTCCTGGGCGCGCGCCAGCAGGCCGGCCTGCTCGCTGTCTTCGGCGTAAAAGCCCAGGCTGTGGCCGGTGATGCTGTGGCCCTGGGCCAGCAGGATTTGCTCGCCCGGGCGCAGCAGGCTGCGAGCGGCCAGCGCGTCGTCCAGGTGGGCGGCGCTGTAGCAGCCCTGTAGCCAGTCGGCCAGCACGGCCTGCAGCTGCGGGTTGTCGCAGCGGATTTTCTCGCTCAGCGGCGGCAGGGTCATGGCCGGGTTGGGGGCGGCGGCCGGTGTGGCGGCGGGCGCGGCGGGTGTGTGGTCAGGGCCGCTGGCGTAGAACACCAGCTTGACGGGCGGGCGGCGCTCGGCGCTGGCAAAGCCGCGGATGCGCTCCAGGTCGGAGACGGGCAGGGCGGCCATGCGCTCGCGCAGCGCGGCTTCGACGGCCTGCTCCCAGCCGCTGTCCACGTGCAGCTGGCGCCACAGCGGCTCGAACTGGTCCAGGCCGTGCTCGGCCAGCCAGGGGGCGAGCTTGCCTTCGGCCTGCACCTTGTCTTGCAGGGCGCGCAGCGCCTGCAGCCGCGCCTCCAGGCTGGCGAGCTTGCCGGCGCTGGCCTGCAGCGCGTTTTGCGCCTGGCGGCGCTGGTTGTCCAGCTCGGGCAGGCTGGCCTCTAACTCGGCCCAGGCGGCCTGGGCGAGTTCGGCCTCCTCGCGCGCCAGCTCCAGCGTCTGCTGTTGCTGGGCCAGCTGCTGCTCGTCGATGGGCTGCAGGCCACGGCGCTCCTGCTCGATGCGCTCCATGCGGGCCTGCTGCTGCTGCTGGCGCTCGGCCAGGCCGCGCTGCTCGGCGGCCAGCACTTGCAGTTGCTGCTGCACGTGCTGGGCCTGCTGGCGGGCCTGCTCGGCCTGCTCGCGCGCCTGGCGCCAGGCCTGCTCCAGCTCGGGCAGCTGGGCGCTGTGCTCGTCGAGCTGGGCGGCAAGGATTTCGCTGCGTTCCAGCGCGCTGGCGTCGTCGCCTTCGAGCGCGCTCAAGTGCTCGCTGGATTGGCTGGAGCTGTGCTGCCATTGCGCCATCTGCTGCTGCAGCGCCTCGATGCGCTGCTCGGCGCGCTGCTTGCCTTCGAGCACAAAGCGGATTTCGGCTTCGAGCTTGCCGACCTCGGCCGAGGCTTCGTAGAGCGCGCCCTGGGCGCTGTTGACCTGCTCTCCAGCGGCGTAGTGCTGCTCGCGCGCCTGCTCCAGTTGCGCGGCGGCGACTTCGATCTCGCCGGTGTGCTGCTGCAGCTCATCCATGGCCTGCTGGCCGGCGGCCTGGGCCTGGGCCAGTTCCTGCTGGGCCTTTTGCTGGCGCAGCAGCCACAGTTGCTGCTGCGCCTGGGTGACGCGCTCTTGCAGCTGGGTGTACTGCGCGGCGACCTCGGCCTGGGCCTGCAGCTTGCCCAGCTGGCTGCCCAGCTCGCGCAGGATGTCTTCAATGCGGGTGAGGTTTTCGCGCGTGTCCTTCAGGCGCGCCTCGGTCTCCTTGCGGCGCTCTTTGTATTTGGAGACTCCGGCCGCTTCCTCCAGGAACAGACGCAGCTCCTCGGGCTTGGATTCGATGATGCGGCTGATCGTGCCCTGGCCGATGATGGCGTAGGCGCGCGGGCCCAGGCCGGTGCCCAGGAACACGTCCTGCACGTCCTTGCGGCGCACCTGCTGGTTGTTGATGTAGTAGCTGCTGGCGCCCTCGCGCGTGAGCACGCGCTTGACGGCGATCTCGCCAAACTGGTTCCACTGCCCGCCGGCGCGGTGGTCGGCGTTGTCGAACACCAGCTCCACGCTGGAGCGGCTGGCAGGCTTGCGTGTGTGCGTGCCGCTGAAGATCACGTCCTGCATGGACTCGCCGCGCAGCTCGCTGGCCTTGGATTCGCCCAGCACCCAGCGCACCGCATCCATGATGTTGGACTTGCCGCAGCCATTGGGGCCGACCACGCCCACCATCTGGCCTGGCAGCAGGAAGTTGGTCGGCTCGGCAAAGGACTTGAAGCCGGCGAGCTTGATGGAATTGAGGCGCACGGAGGGAAAACGGGCTGGACTGTTGCGGCGGCGCGCGTGGCGACCTGGATGCCGCCGGGCGCTGCCACTACAAAACAAAAGCAAAAGCCGCCAATGGTAAAGGCAGTAAAGGCAACGGGCGGTTTCAGGGCCCGTTCAACACAGGGGCATCAGGCAGGGCATCAGATCAGTTCTGCAGGCTGCGCACAAAGGCGGCGATGCGCCCGGCGGCCTCCAGGCACTCGGCGGTCTCGGCCACCAGCGCCATGCGCACGCGGCCTGCGCCGGGGTTGATGCCCGCGGCCTCGCGCGCCAGATAGCTGCCGGGCAGCACGGTGACGGCCTGCTGTTCATACAGCGCACGGGCAAACTGCGTATCGCTCAGGCCCAGCTGAGGCGGGATGCCGGCCCACAGGTAAAAGCCCGCATCGGGCAGGCGCACGTCCAGCACGGCCTGCAGCACGGGCGTGACCTGGGCGAACTTCTCGCGGTAGAGCTGGCGGTTGTGCGCCACGTGCGCCTCATCGCCCCAGGCGGCGATGCTGGCGGCCTGCACCGGCGGGGCCATGGCGCAGCCGTGGTAGGTGCGGTAGAGCAAGAACTGCTGCAGGATGCCCGCATCGCCGGCCACGAAACCGCTGCGCATGCCCGGCACATTGCTGCGCTTGGACAGGCTGGTGAGCATGACCAGGCGCTGCCAGTCGCGCCCGAGCTGGCGCGCCGCCTGCAGCGCGCCCAGCGGCGCTTCATCCTGAAAATAGATTTCGCTGTAGCACTCATCGCTGGCGATGACGAAACCGTGCCGCTCGCTCAGCGCAAAGAGCTTGTCCCACTCGGCCAGCGGCATCACCGCGCCGGTGGGGTTGCCCGGCGAGCAGGTGAACACCAGCTGCGTGCGTTGCCAGACGGCCTCGGGCACGGCATCCCAATCCACGGCGAAATTGCGCGCCGGATCGCTGTTGGCGTAATACGGCTGCGCGCCAGCGAGCAGCGCCGCGCCCTCGTAGATTTGGTAGAAGGGGTTGGGGCAGACGACGATGGCCTGCGCATCGCCCGGATCGACGACGGCCTGGGTGAGCGCAAACAGCGCCTCGCGCGAGCCGTTGACAGGCAGGATTTCTCGCTCGGCATCGGCCTTCACGCCATAGCGGCGCTGCAGCCATTGCGCGCAGGCCTGGCGCAGCGCCGGCGTGCCCGCCGTGGCCGGGTAGCTGGCCAGGCCCGGGGCGTGCAGGGCCTGGGCATAGGCATCGAGCACCAGCTGCGGCGTGGCATGGCGCGGCTCGCCAATGCCCAGGCTGATGGGCGCCAGCGCCGCATTGGGCGCAACGCTGGCAAACAACTGGCGCAGGCGCTCGAACGGATAAGGGTGCAGGGATTGAAGGCGCGGATTCATGGGGCGCGATTATCGGCTCGTCGCGGGTGGGCCAGCGGCTGCGTGGGCCGGGCGCTTGACATCGGGCGCTCTTGTCAACGGCAGGGCTGAGGCAAGAGAGGGTGGCCAGGCAAGAGCGCGGCCAGGTGCCAGGGAGCTAAGAACCTGCTCAAAATGGCAAGCCAGCGGATCGGGGCTGTCTGTGCTGCCCTGCAAAGCCTCTCTGGGCCACCGGTCCTGATTGCGCCGGCTGGTGTTTGCGCCTTGCAGCCCATCCCAAAGCACTTTTTGCTCGCTCGCGCCGAGCTTGCCTAACAGGTGCTTACATCTCTATATAATCCGCCGGCTATGCAAGTGAGCTGCGCCACACCAAGCAATGTCCATCCGCCCAGAGCCGTGCGCTTTGGGCAGGGGGTCAGCACGCAGCACGCAGCACGCAGCACGCAGCACGCAGCACGCAGCACGCAGCACGCAGCACGCAGCACGCAGCACGCAGCACGCAGCACGCAGCACGCAGCACGCAGCACGCAGCACGCAGCACGC
>NZ_NSJF01000005.1 GCF_002285285.1 Vandammella animalimorsus | reverse complement strand
GCTCAATGGCTCAATGGCTCAATGGCTCAAGGGCTCAAGGGCTCAAGGGCTCAAGGGCTCAAGGGCTCAAGGGCTCAAGGGCTCAAGGGCTCAAGGGCTCAAGGGCTCAAGGGCTCAAGGGCTCAAGCGGCCAGCACCTGCGCCAGCACCGCCGCGTCCACATTGGCGCCGGTCAGCGCCAGGCCCACGCACTGGCCTTGCAGCGAGCCGCGCTCCTGCAAGGCGGCGGCCAGCGCGGCCGCCCCCGCGCCTTCGGCCAGGTTGTGGGTATCGGCATGCAGGGCGCGCATGGCGGCGGCCACTTCGTCGTCGCTGACTTGCACCAGATGGTCCAGCCCGGCTTGCAGCACGGCCAGCGCATCGGGGTGGGCCCGGCGCACGGCCATGCCGTCGGCCAGGCGCGTGGTGGCCGGCGCGGGCACCACGTGGCCGGCGGCCAGTGAGTCGGCATAGGTGGTGGCGTGCCGGCTGACCACGCCGACAATGCGCGCGCCATGGCCCAGCGCCTGTTTGGCGGCGATGGCCGCGCACGCGCCGCTGCCCAGGCCAATGGGCACGTAGGCCACTTGCAGTTGCGGCACGGCGCGCAAAAACTCCAGCCAGTAGCTGGCCACGCCGGCCACCAGCGCCGGATGGTAGCTGGGCACCATGTGCGCGCCGCGCTCGGCGGCCAGTCGCTGGGCATGTTCGGCGCTTTCGGTGAAGTCATCGCCGTGCTCGATCAGCTCCACGCCCAGGGCGCGCATGGCGGCGTTCTTTTCCACCGAATTGCCGCGCGGCACGACGATGGTGCAGGCCACGCCGTGGGCGCGCGCAGCCCAGCCGATGCTTTGGCCGTGGTTGCCGCGCGTGGCGCTGATGACGGCGCTCGGCAGAGCGCCCGCGTCCTTCAATTGTTGGAAGTAGGCCAGCCCGCCACGGATCTTGAACGCGCCCACGGGCGTGTGGTTCTCGTGCTTGAGCCAGCATTCGGCGCCCAGGCGCTCGGTCAGCAGCGCCCAGCGGTATTGCGGCGTGGGCGGGAATTCACGGTAAACGGTGCGCGCGGCCGCTTCGATGGCGGCCAGGCTGGGCAAGGCGGCAAGGGCATGGTTCATGGCGTAGGTGGGCAATGGGGGGTTGATGGCAGTGGATCGAGCGGCAGGCCCTGGCCATGGCGGCGCAGGCTGTGGCAGAGCCAGGCCCGCTGGGCCTGGGCCAGCGCAGGTTGGAAGTGGGGCGAGAGCGGGTTCATGAAGCCGTGTCGCGTACCCGGCAAGATGGCGCAGTGCGCGCCGCTGGCGGCCAGCGCCGGGGCAATGGCCTGGGGCTCAAAGCCCGCTTCGCGCTCGGCAAACACCAGCTGCACCGGGCAGCGCGGCGTGAGCGTGAGGGCATCGCGAATGCGCGAGCCGTAGTACAGCACGGCCCGGCTGTGCGGGTGGCAGGCCGGGCCGGCCAGGGCATGCCAGGCGCTGGCCGCGCCAACGCTGAAGGCCACGAGAAACACCGGCGCATCGCCCATGGCCTGCGCGATGCGCTGCGCATAGCGGGGCAAGCCCTGGTGCGCATGAAAGGCGGCCACGGCTTCTGCCTCGCTGGCATGGGGCGGCTTCTCGCCATCGCCTGGCCAGGGCGAGAGCAGCTGCGCGCTGTGCGCCAGAGCCAGCAAGGGCGAGAGCCAGGCGCGCAAGGGCGCATGCAGGCCGTGGATGTCGGCGGCTATGAGCAGGCGTTGGGGCATGGTCTTCAAGGGTTGTCTTGCCCATCCAGGGCGCCAACTGGTTCTTGGAGCCTGTTCACGATCTTGGTGCGGGCGGGAACGGATTTTGAACAGGTTTTCATCGCCGTCACGCCACAGTCACCAGGCCGCGCGGCGTGTGCAGTTGCGCGCTCAGGCGCGCTGGGCCGGCGCTCAGCTGCAGCTGCCCGCTCAGGCCCAGGGCCTTGAGTGCGGCGCGCAGCGCCTCGGCCTGGGGGTGCTGCAAGTGCAGGCTGTGCAGCGCCAGGCCGCTGTCGGGCAGTGCGTCGCTCGGGTGCGCCTGGCCCCATTGGATGAGGGTGGGCAGGCAGCCATCGAACAGGCGCTGGCCATCGGGGCGCACGGCGATCTGCCATTGCAGCAGGCCGCGCGGCGTCTGGCGGCTGGCTTGCAGGATGTCGCCGCGCTCGATGCCTTGCGCGGCCAAGGCGGCGCAGGCGCGGGCCAAATCGGGCACGCGCGCCACCCAGTGGATCAGGCGCGGGCCTTGCGCGCGCACCTGGGCGCGCAGCGCGGCCTCGTCCATGTCGAACCAACGCCGGCGCGCGCGGCCATCGGTTGTGGCGGCGGGGCTGGCGGCCGGGTCGATGGCGATGATTTCCAGATAGGCCTGGGCAAATGGCCCGGCCTGCGTGGCGATGGACAGCAGGCGGTTGTGCGTGCCAAACAGCGGGTGCGCGCCGCCGGGGCCGGGCGCGATGCCCAGCGTGGCCTGGCACCAGGCCGCGCCCTGCTCCAACGTGTCGGCCATGACCACCAGGTGGTCGAGCCGGGCCTGCGCGGCGGCTGTCGTTGCCGCTGCGGTCTCGCCAGCGGCGCTCACAGCTGCACCTCGCCCTGCACCACGGCCACGCAGTCGCCACCCACCCAGACCTGGCCTTGCGCATCGCGCGCCACGTGCACGCGCCCGGCGCGGCCCATGCGACTGCCTTGCGCGGCCACGTAGGCGGCGGGCAGCTGGCCTTCGGCCATCAGCCACTGCGCCAGGCTGGCGTTGAGGCTGCCGGTGACCGGGTCTTCGGGCACGCCGATGACGGAGACGAAGGCGCGCACTTCAATCAGCGGTTCGGCCTCAGCCTGTGCAGGCTGCGCCGCCTGTGCAGCCTGTGCCGTCTGCGCCGCCTGTGCCAGGCGCGCAGCCGGGGCAGCGAAGGCGCGTGCCTCGCGGCTGGCGCGGGCAATCAGCGGCGCGCCTGCTTCGGCCTCATCTTCCCCCACCGCCTGGGCCGCCAACTGCGCTGCCCACTGTACTGGATAAGGCCCGGCCACGCCGGTGTACACGCCCAGGGCGGCCAGCGCGGCGTGGTCGGGTTGCAAGGCCAGCACGGCGTCGGCATCGGCCAGCCACAGGCCCAGCCAGCGCGGGCCGTTGTCCAGCCAGCGGGCCTGGCCGATGGCGGTTGCATCGGGCAGGCCCAGCGCGCGGGCCACCTGGGCCAGCAGCGCCTCGTCCACGGCCGTGGCCTGCATGGGCGGGGCGGCAAAGGCCAGGCGGGCGCCGCCGCCGGGTTGTGCCTCGCGGCGGATGGGGATCAGCCCCTTGGCGCACTGCTGCACGATGCAGGCCGGATCCTTGGGCACACCGCCTGCGGCCAACCAGGCAAAGCAGGTGCCCAGCGTGGGGTGGCCGGCAAAAGGCAGCTCCTCGGCCGGGGTGAAGATGCGCACGCGGTAGTCGGCCCCGGCCTCGGTGGGCGGCAGCACGAAGGTGGTTTCCGACAGATTGGTCCAGCTTGCAAAGCGCTGCATGGCCTCGTCCGTCAGGCCTGCGCCATCGAGCACCACGGCCACGGGGTTGCCCCAGCCGGGCTGGGCTGTGAAGACGTCGATCTGGGCGAAGGGGCGGCCGAAGGAGCGGTGAATGGCGGCAGTGGACATGGCAATGCAAGGGCGAGAGTGAGGAAAAAGCGCCAGTCTATCGCCAATGGCGCTCAGGCCCACACAGCGCGGGCGTGGCGGGCGAAAGGGGGATAAAATCGCGGGTTTTTGTTTTTTCACCCCAGCGCGGCATGGCTGGCATGCGGCGCAGGATACGGCCCAGGGCCTGCCTGGGCCGCCCATTTTTGAATTGTCTTTATGGCCAAAGAAGAACTCATCGAGATGCAGGGCTCCGTCACCGAGGTGCTGCCCGATTCGCGCTTTCGCGTCACGCTGGACAACGGCCACGAGCTGATTGCCTACACCGGCGGCAAGATGCGCAAGCACCACATCCGCATTCTGGCGGGCGACAAGGTGACGCTGGAGATGTCGCCCTACGACCTGAGCAAGGGTCGCATCATCTTCCGCCACCTGCCTGGCCGCGGCGGCCCGGCATCGTCGAGCTGAGCGCCGCGCCGGCTCAGTCCGGCCTGGGCTGGCGGGGAATGCGCCCGAGCAGATAAAACTCCGGGTTGGGCAGCAGGCCCGTGGCGTTGGCGATGCGGTTGGACATGCCAAAGAAAGCCGTGATGGCGATGATGTCCCAGATGTCCTCATCGTCGAAGCCATGCGCCAGCAGCGCCTGGCAATCGGCATCTTCGACCTGGGCTGAGTGCTGGCTGACCTTGACGGCAAAGTCCAGCATGGCGCGCTGGCGCGGCGGCAGGTCGGCCTTGCGGTAGTTGATGGCCACTTGGTCTGCCAGGCGCGGCTTTTTCTCATAGACGCGCAGCAGCGCGCCATGGGCCACGACGCAGTACAGGCATTGGTTGAGTGCGCTGGTGGCGGTGACGATCATCTCGCGCTCGCCCTTGGTCAGCGAGCCGCCCTCGCGCAGCATCAGCGCATCGTGGTAGGCAAAGAAGGCGCGCCACTCGGCCGGACGCCGCGCCAGGGCCAGAAAGACATTGGGAATGAAGCCGCTTTTCTCCTGCACCTGCACGATGCGCTCGCGGATATCGTCCGGTAAGTCGTGCAGTTCCATCAATGGGAAGCGCTCTCGCATGGGGGTGTCTCCTGTTTGCTCAATCTTCTGAAAATTGTTTCCTGGCACAGCAGGAAGCCTCGAACGCCAAGATAATACGCAGCGTTTGCCCATTGGCCTGTCGCGCAGTCGGCCCCATGCCGCCGGTTTGCTGCTGGCCCGCCCCTACGCCCACAGCGCCGAAAGCGCCCGCCCCATGTCCTACCTGCCCCAGCCCGATGCCGAGTCGCTCGAGCTCTCGCAACTGAGCCTGCCGCCTGCGCCGCGCCTGCAACTGGCGGGCATCACCAAACGCTATCCCGGCGTGGTGGCCAACGACGGCATCGACCTGACGGTCGAGCGCGGTCAGATCCACGCCATTCTGGGCGAGAACGGCGCGGGCAAGTCCACGCTGATGAAGATCATCTATGGCGCCGTGCAGCCCGATGCGGGCAGCATCCACTTCGACGGCCAGCCGGTGCGCATGCGCTCGCCGCACCACGCGCGCCAATTGGGCGTGGCGATGGTGTTCCAGCACTTCAATCTGTTCGAGTCGCTGACCGTGGCCGAGAACATCTGGCTGGGCCAGGAGCGCCAGATGCGCCGCGACATGCTGGATGTGCACCTGGACGAAATCGCCACGGTGTTTGGCCTGGATCTGGACACCAGCCGCCCGGTGCATGCGTTGAGCGTGGGCGAGCGCCAGAAGATCGAAATCCTGCGCAGCCTGGTGGCCAAGCCCAAGCTGCTGATCCTGGATGAGCCGACTTCCGTGCTCACGCCGCAGGCCGTGCGCAGCCTGTTTGGCGTGCTGCGGCGTCTGGCCGATTCGGGCTGCAGCATTCTCTACATCAGCCACAAGCTGCACGAGATCCGCGAACTGTGCGATGTCTGCACGGTGATTCGCCAGGGCAAGGTGCGCGGCGTGGTCAACCCCAAGGAGCAAAGCGATGCCTCGCTGGCGCGGCTGATGATTGGCATCGAGCCGCCGCGCCTGCTGGGCCGCCACCACCGGCCAGGGGCCACGGTGCTGGAAGTGCGCGGCCTTCAGCTGCCCAGGGCGCACCGCTTCGGCGTGGATTTGCACGACGTGCAACTGCAATTGCAGGCCGGTGAAATCGTGGGCATCGCCGGCATCTCCGGCAACGGCCAGAACGAGTTGCTGCAAGCGCTCAGCGGTGAAGATACACGCGCCGCGCCCGGCCAGGTGCTGCTGTTTGGCCAGGACGCGGGCCGCGCCGGCGTGCAGCAGCGCCGCCGCGAGCACGGCCTGCACTTCGTGCCCGAGGAGCGCCTGGGCCGCGCCACGGTGCCCAGCATGAGCCTGGCGCAAAACCTGCTGCTCACGCGGCGCCTGGAGCGCGGCCCGCTGGGCTGGCTCAGCCCACGCCGCCTGCACGCCAAGGCCAGCGCGCTGATCGAAGGCTTTGGCGTCAAGGCCGCCGGCAGCCACGCCGCGGCGCGCTCGCTCTCCGGCGGCAATCTGCAAAAGTACATCGTCGGTCGCGAGATGGACGCCGCGCCGCGCATCCTGCTGCTGGCGCAGCCGACCTGGGGCGTGGACGTGGGCGCAGCCGCGCAGATCCGCTCGCAGCTGCTGGCGCTGGCCGAGGCCGGTTGCGCGGTGCTGGTGGTCAGCGAGGAGCTCGAAGAGCTGTTCGAGATCTGCGACCGCCTCTACGTGATGGCCAAAGGTACACTCTCGCCCTCGCTGCCGCGCGCGCAAGCCAGCGTGGAGCTGATCGGCCTGTGGATGAGTGGCCTGTGGGAGGCCTCCGCCCCAAGCCAGGCGACCGGCCAGCAAGAACAGCCCAATGCCCAGCAAGAGATCGCCACGATGGTCTGACGCAGTGGCCCGACGGCACAGATGACGCAAATGCCCCCTCTGCTTGCGCACGACAACCCGTCGCTGATCGGTCCCTTTTCTTCGCTTTTCTTTCTCGCCCCAGCAACCTGCCCGGCATGAAACTCGTCCTCGAACCCAGGCCACAGCCCTCGCGGCTGTGGTCGGCCCTCTCCCCGCTGCTGGCGCTGCTGCTGACCATGCTGCTCGGCGCTGTGCTCTTTGGCCTCTCGGGCACCTCGCCATTGCAGGGCCTGGCGGTGTTTTTCGTTGAGCCGCTCAAAAACGCCTACGCCTGGGGCGAGATCGCCCTGAAGGCCACGCCGCTGCTGTTGATCGCGCTGGGCCTGGGGCTGTGCTTTCGCTCCAACATCTGGAACATCGGCGCTGAAGGCCAGTTCGTGCTGGGCGCCATCGCCAGCGGCTGGGTGGCGCTGCAGGCCCAACCGGGCAGCGGCCCAGGTTTCATCGTGCTGATCCTGCTGGCCGGCAGCCTGGGCGGCATGGCCTGGGCAGCCATCGTGGCGCTGCTGCGCGACCGCTTCAACACCAATGAAATCCTGGTCAGCCTGATGCTGGTGTACGTGGCCATCCAGCTGCTGAACTACCTGGTCTATGGCCCCTGGAAGGATCCTGCGGGCTACAACTTTCCGCGCACGGCCTCTTTCGATGCCGCCACGCAGCTGCCGCGCCTGATGAACGGCGCCCGCGCCAATGCCGGGCTGTCGCTGGCGCTGGCGGCCTGCGCACTGATGTGGCTGTTCATGTTCCGCACCCGCGCCGGCTTTGCCCAGCAGGTCGGCGGCCTGGCGCCTGCGGCAGCGCGCTACGCCGGCTTCCCGGCGCGGCGTGCGCTGTGGACGGCGCTGCTGCTCTCTGGTGCGCTGGCCGGTCTGGCCGGAGCGCTGGACGTGATCGGCCCGGTTGGCCAGCTCAACCCGCAGATTCCCGTCGGCTATGGCTTCACAGCCATCATCGTGGCCTTCGTCGGTCGGCTGCATCCGGTAGGGATGGTGTTCTCCAGCGTGCTGCTGAGCATGCTGGTCATCGGCGGCGAGCTGTCGCAATCGCAGCTGGGCCTGCCCAAGTCGCTCTCCAACGTCTTCCAGGGCCTGCTGCTGTTCTGCCTGCTGGCCTGCGACACGCTGATCAACTACCGCCTGCGGCTCAAGCGCGCGCCGGTCGATGGCACGGCAACGCCGGCCAGCGCCACAGCGCCCAACCCGGCAGCCCATGTGGCAACCGGCGCGGCCACCACCAGCGCCCACCAAGGATTGTGATGGACCTGTTCATTGCCTCCACCCTGAGCACCGGCACGGTGCTGGCCCTGGCTGCGCTGGGGTTGTTGATTAACGAGAAGGTTGGCATCGTCAACCTCGGCGCCGAGGGCATGATGCTGTGCGCGGCCATTGCCGCCTACGCCACCGTGGTGCACAGCGGCAGCCACTCGCTGGGCCTGCTGGCCGGCGCGGGCGCGGGCGCGGCGCTGGCTGCCGTGCTGGGCCTGCTGGTGATCTTCCTGCACACCAACCAGTACGCCACCGGGCTGGCGCTGAGCCTGTTCGGCATGGGCTTTTCCGCCTACGTCGGCGTGGGCTACGTGCAGGCCAGCATCCCGGCCACGCCCAAGCTGGCGCTGCCGCTGCTGTCCGATCTGCCCTTGATCGGCCCGGCGCTGCTGCGCCACCACGCGCTGGTGTACGTGGCCATCGCCCTGGCACTGGCACTGGCCTGGCTGTATGGGCGCACGCGCACTGGCCTGGTGCTGCGCGCCATCGGCGAGTCACCCGAATCCGCCCACGCCCTGGGCTACAAGGTGCGCGCCATCCGGTTGCTGTGCGTGACCCTGGGCGGCGCGCTGTGCGGCTTGGCCGGCGCCTATCTCTCCACCGCCTACACGCCGCTGTGGGCTGAGGGCATGGTCTCCGGCCGTGGCTGGATTGCCCTGGCGCTGACGGCCTTTGCCACCTGGCGGCCGCTGCGCATTCTGCTGGGCGCTTATTTGTTTGGCAGCATGACCATGCTGCAGCTGAGCCTGCAGGCCGGCGGCATCCAGGTGCCCAGCCAGCTGCTCAGCATGCTGCCCTACCTGGCCAGCATCGCCGTGCTGGTGCTGATCTCGCGCAACCCGGTGTGGATCCGCACCAACATGCCCGCCTCGCTGGGCAAGCCTTTCTCGCCTTGAGCATGGGCTTGGCACAGCCCACCGTTTTTTGTTTTTTCACCCACTTTGGAGAACCCTCATGAGCCCCCTGCCCCATCGCCTGAGCCTGCGCAGCGCCGCCCTTGCGCTGTGCGCCGCCACGCTGGCCGCCTGCGGCCAGCAGGACGCCCCGGCCCCCGCGCCAGCGCCCGCCCCCGCGCCTGCACCGACAAGCAGCAGCGCCAGCCCCGCACCGGCTGCAGCGCCGGCCACCGCACCGGCCTCGGCGCCCAGCGCCGCCACCGCGCCACAAGGCGAGCAGGCCGCTGCCGAGAAAAAGCCGCTCAAAGTGGCCTTTGCCTACATCGGCCCGGTGGGTGATGGCGGCTGGACTTTCGCGCACGACAACGGCCGCAAAGCCATGGTGCAGGCCTTGGGCGACAAGGTGCAGACCAAGTTCGTCGAAAGCGTGCCCGAGTCGGCCGATGCCGAGCGCATCCTGCGCGGCTTTGCCGCCGAGGGCCACGACGTCATCTTCGGCACCACCTTCGGCTACATGGACTACATGGCGCGCTTGGCGCAGGACTTCCCCAACGTCAAGTTCGAGCACGCCACCGGCTACAAGACCGGCCCCAACCTCAGCACCTACGACAGCCGCACTTATGAAGGCGCCTACCTGGCGGGCATCGTCGCCGGCGCGATGACCAAATCCAATGTGCTGGGCGTGGTCGGCTCCGTGCCCATCCCCGAGGTGATCCGCAACATCAACAGCTTCACGCTGGGCGCGCAATCGGTCAACCCGGCCATCACCACCAAGGTCGTCTGGGTCAATGAATGGTTCAGCCCCCCCAAGGAGACCGAGGCGGCCACTTCGCTGCTGCACAGCGGCGCGGACATCCTGTTCCAGAACACCGATTCGGCCGCCGTCATCAAGACCGCGCAGGAAAACGGCAAGCGCGCCTTCGGCTGGGATTCGGACATGACCGCCTATGGCCCTCAGGCGCACCTGGCCTCGGTCGTCATCAACTGGGGCCCCTACTACACCCAGACCGTGCAGTCCGTCATGGATGGCAACTGGAGCAGCAAGCAAAGCTGGTGGGGCGTCAAGGAAGGCGCGATCGATCTGGTGGGCTTGGCCGACGACATCCCGCAAGAGGCCAAGGACAAAGTCGCCCAGGTCAAGCAGGGCCTCAAGGACGGCAGCTTCCATATCTGGAAAGGCCCGATCGTGGACCAGAGTGGTCAGGCCGTGCTGGCCGACGGCCAGGTGGCCGACGATGCTTTCCTGCTGGGCATCAAGTTCTACGTCAAGGGCGTCGAAGGCCAAGTGCCCGGCAGCAAGTGATTGAGCGGCGGGGCCACATGCGCCCGCCGACCCAGCGCTGCAGCCTGAGCCTGTAGCGCACGCATCAAAAAAACCCCGCCATGTATGCGCATGGCGGGGTTTTTGGTTCATGCCCGGCTGGATGCCGCCTCAGGCATCAGCTGGCATTCATCAGCTGGCATCTCCCACTCGCAGGTGATAACCCTGGGCGAGCGCATCGCGCGTGGCGCTGCGCACCTCGGCGCGGGTCAGGCGGCTGGCCGGCTGGGCCAGCGCGGCAGTGGCCGAAGCTTCGCCAGCGGCTGGGCGCTGGGTCAGCGCTTCGGCATGCACAGCCGCGCGCTCCACAGCCTGGTGCGACTGCTGCTGCTGCGAGAAAAACGGGCCTTCGCCAGCGGCAGGCATGGGCTGGGCGGCAAATGCATGGCCTGCCAGCAGCAAAGTGGCCAGGGCGGGGGCGATAGAGATCAGACGTCGGTTCATGGTCGTTTCCTTTCAAAGTCCATGCAGTGGAGACATTCCACTGCAAAAAGCCTTCAACGGCTTGCGTGGGACGCATTGTGCGCACATCGCGTCGTGTTAAAAAGCCGCAAAAGAGCAAAGAACTTATTCCAATCTGGAAACAATGGATTCGCTGGAACTGATCGAAACCTTTCGCGAAGTCGTGCGCTGCGGTGGCTTCTCTGCCGCAGCGCGATCTTTGGGCATGTCGCCGGCCAATGTCAGCAAATACGTCGCAGCGCTGGAGCAACGCTTTGGCCTGCGGCTGTTTCATCGAACCACGCGCCGGGTCACCCTCACCGATGCCGGCCAATTGCTCTACGAGCGCAGCGGCCCGATGCTGGAGATGCTGCACCTGACCCGAGACGAGTTGCTCACGCGCGCCAGCATTCCCAGCGGCAGGCTGTACCTGACCGCGCCGCATGGCGTGATGCAATCGCGCCTGTCACAGCTGTTGGGGCAATTTCTCGAATGCCACCCGCAGGTCTCACTGCACCTGCGCGTGAGCAACCAACACATTGATCTGGTCGAGGAAGGCGTGGACATCGCGCTGCGCGTGGGCCCCATCCCAGATGCCAACCTGATTGTGCGCCGCCTGCTGCCCATGCACTTCGCGCTCGCAGCCACGCCCGGCTACTGGCAGGCGCACGGCCGCCCCAGCCATCCGCGCGAGTTGGTCGAGCACCGCACGCTGTGCGTCACGCCATTGGGCCAATCGCCGCAGTGGCTGTTCACAGACCAAGGGCGACGCCTAGAAGTGGCGCTGCAGCCACTGGTTGACAGCACCGACGCTCTGCCGCTGACGACGCTGGCGCTGCAAGGGCTGGGCGTGGTCTATCTGCCGCGCCTGATGCTCGAACCCCACCTGGCCAGCGGCGCGCTGGAAGCGGTACTGCAGGAGTTCGTCCCCAATGAGCTTTATCTTTACGCGGCCTACGCCCAGCGGCGCCACAACAGCGCTGCGCTCAAGGCCCTGCTCGAGTTTCTACAGCAGCAGGCGCAGGCCATGTGCGAACTGGCGACCTTGGCCGTTACGCCAACACTGTCGCCAGCGCCAACGCCCGCACGCGCACGCCAGCGCCGCACGCCATGATGGCGCGCGCTGGCTGTGTTAGGCTCGCCGCCTTGCAGCAGTGCGCACCACGGCCAAGCCCTGCCCCACCGCCCGCCATTGCGCGATGGCGCGCTCTGACGCAACAGCATTCCCCTCGATGGCCTGCACCATGATTTCTTCGACTTTTCGCCGCCTGGCGCTGCTGTGCTGCGCCCTGGGCCTGCCGCTGGCCGCGATCGCCAGCGAGCAGCTGATCAAAAGCAAGGCCTGCATTGCCTGCCACAGCGTGGAGCGCAAGATCGTCGGCCCCTCGTTCAAGGACATTGCCGCCAAGCGCCATGCCGAGGATGGCGCGGCCGCTGCCATGGCCGAGCGCATCCGCAAAGGCAGCAAGGGGCAATGGGGCCCCGTGCCCATGCCGCCCAACACGCGCGTCAACGAGGCCGAGGCCCAGGCGCTGGCGCAATGGATTCTCTCTTTGCACCCAGCCAGTGCCACGCCGGCAAAAGCGCCGCCTGCCTCAGATCAAGCGACGGACAGCGCCAAGGGCAGCCCCAAAGACCAGCCCAAGGAAGACAAAGCAACACCCACGGCCAAGCCGTGAGCGGCTTGCCGTGGGTTTGAGCAGGCCATCAGTGCCGGCTCTCAAGCCTTGTGCCGCAGTAGCGCCAGTTGATCGGGCTGCAGCCAGCGCCACTGGCCTGGGGCCAGGTCTGCGGGCAGTTGCAGCGCGCCGATGCGGCTGCGATGCAGCGCCTCGACGCGGTTGCCCACGGCCGCGATCATCCGCTTGACCTGGTGGTACTTGCCCGCGTGCAGCGTCAGGCTGATGTGGGTGGGGCTGTGCTGCTCGATGGCGTCGGCGCGCACGCTCTGCCCGGCGCGGGCATCGTGCAGCACCACGCCCTGGCGCAGTTGCTCGATCTGCGCGGGCGTGACGGCATGGCGCGTATGCACCTCATAGACCTTGGGCACGTGGTGGCGCGGCGAGCTCATGCGGTGGATGAAAGCGCCATCGTCCGAGAGCAACAGCAGGCCGGTGGTGTCCTGATCGAGCCTGCCAATGGCCTGCACGCCCGGTTGCCCGCCCTTGACGGGCCGCTGGCGCAAGGGCCCGGGCAACAGGGTGTAGATGCTGGGGTAGGCCGAAGGCTTTTGCGAGCACTCCGTGCCTGCGGGCTTGTGCAGCATCAGATAGGCCTTGGCATGGTAGGGCCAGACCTGCCCTTGCACGCGCAGCTGCAGCGGTGGCTGCGCGGCCTCATCGACGGGCAGCCATTGCGCCGTATCGTCGGCGCGCTGCCAGGGGCCATCGCCCCAGGCAAACTCCACCATGCCGGCTTGCACCAGGCCATAGCACACGCGGCGCGTGCCAAAGCCTTGCGAGTACAGGATGTCAACCAGCTGCACGGCTGCGCCCGGCCTCAGGCTGCGCGCCCGTTGGCGTAGAAGCGGCGGAGCAGCTCCCAGGCCTGCTCGGGCTCGTCGCAGTAGTGAAACAGCTCCAGGTCCTCGGGCGAGATCATGCCCTCCTCGACCAGTACCTCGAAGTGCACCAGGCGCTTCCAGTACTCGCTGCCAAAGAGGATGATGGGCACGCGCTTGGCCTTGCCCGTCTGCACCAGCGTCAGCACCTCGAACAATTCATCGAGCGTGCCGAAACCGCCAGGGAACACCACCAGCGCCTTGGCGCGCATCAGCAAGTGCATCTTGCGCAGCGCGAAGTAGTGGAACTTGAAGCTCAACCCCGGCGTGATGAAGCGGTTGCCGCTTTGCTCGTGCGGCAGGGTGATGTTCAATCCCACGTTCAGCGCGCCGGCCTCGTAGGCGCCACGGTTGGCGGCCTCCATGATGCCGGGGCCCCCGCCAGTGCAGATGACGAAGCGCTGCGGCACCGGCTCGGATTCGCAGGCGCGTGAGACCAGGTGCGCAAAGGCGCGCGCGCTTTCGTAGTAGCGTGCGTTGCGCACCATGCGCTGGGCGCGCGCCAGGGCGGCGGCATCGCCGCTGCGCTGCGCCGCTTCAAGCTCGGCCTGGGCCGTCTTGGCATCGGCCACGCGCGCGCCGCCAAACACCACCACCGTCTGATGGATGCCGCGCGCCTCCTGCTCCAGCTCGGGCTTGAGCAGCTCCAGCTGAAAGCGCAGACCGCGTGTTTCCTTGCGGCTCATGAACTCCGGGTCGTCAAAGGCCAGGCGGTAGGACTCGGGCTGCAGGGCCTGGGGGTTGAGGGCCTGGGCGTCGATCTCGTCGATCGAGCGGGTCAGGGTATTGTGGATTTGCGGTGGCGTAGCTTGCATAAAGAAAAAACAGAAATCGGATGGCGATGAATCAATGAACGGATTGGCTGGGCTTGGCGCAAGACGCTGGCTCGTCAGGCATGGGTAGCAGCGGCCTGGGCCGCACCGCTGCTGGCCATGGCCTGGCCCATGCGCACGGCAGCGCCGGGCTGCCACTGCGGGTTCCAGCGCAACCGCGCCTCTGGGGGGGTGAGCACGATCACAGTCGAACCCAGCAGAAAGCGCCCCATCTCCTGGCCCTGGCGCAGATCCACAGGCGCGCCGCTGGCGTACTCCCAGTGGCGCACAGCGCCAGTGCGAGGCGGCGTGACCACGCCATGCCAGCTGGTGGCGATGCTGCCGACAATGGTCGCGCCCACCAGCACCAGCACGAATGGCCCCCAAGGCCCTTCGAACCAGCAAACCAGCCGCTCGTTGCGCGCAAACAGGCCATCGAGCGCCTGGGCCGTGGCTGGGTTGACCGAATACAGAGCACCCGGCACATGGCTCATGCGCAGCAGACGCCCGGCACAGGGCATGTGGATGCGGTGGTAATCGCGCGGGCTGAGGTAGAGCGTGGCGAAGTCGCCCTGGTGGAACGGCGCGGCCCGCTGGGCATCGGCCAGCAGCTCGGCCACGCTGTAGTCGCGCCCCTTGGCCTGCACGATGCGCCCTTGCTCGATGCGCCCGCACTGGCTGATGGCGCCATCGACCGGGCACACCCAGTCGCTGTCGGCCAAAGGCCTGGCATCCGGACGCAGCGCGCGCGTGAAGAAATCGTTGAAGCAGGCGTACTGCGCCGCATCGCTGTGCAGCGCCTCCTGCATGTTCACCTGATAGCGCCGGATGAACCAGCGGATCAGCGGCTGCGCCAGCCAGGGCTGGCGCGCCGCCGCCAGCTGACCAGCCAGGCGCGTAAGCGCCACGCGCGGGAGAATCTGTTGCAGCAGCAAGGTCATGAAGGTTCCAGAACGGCGCCAGCCAGCCAAGACAGGGACGGAGATGGCGCCTTTTCGGGGCAAAGGGCGCGATTTTAGAGCCTGTTACGAACCCACGCCCGCCACGCTGGCCTCATGGTTTTTGGCGCCAAAGCCCTGCGCTGACGTTGTGCCGCTCGTGGCGCAGCACCTCAAAGTGCGCGCCGCAGGCTTGCTGCAGCGCCTGGGCCACCGCCGGGTAGTAGGCCATGTGCAGGTGCGCAAAGCGCTGCGGCAGCGGCGCTTGCCGGCACAGCGCCTGTGCATCCTCGGCCTGGTAGAGCGGCAGGATGCGAACCGGCTTGTCCGCCCTGCGCTGCAAGTAATAGCGGTAGCCTGCCGGGTTGAGCATGAAGCCTGTGTACACCGCATCGCCAGGCTGCAGATGCTGCAACGCAAACTGCGCCGCGGCGCGGAAATCGTGCTTCGGGATGTGCCGGTAGTGCTGCAGCATGGGCCATTGCAGCCCCATCAGCCCCACCAGCATCAACGGGGCCAGCGCGCCCAGCCAGGGCTGGCGACCCTGCTGACGCCCAATCTGGCCATCAGCCAGCGCACAGGCCAGCAGCAGATACAACGGCGGCAGCAAAAACACATAGTGGCGCGGCGCCACGATCTGGCTTTGGCGCATGGTGGCCGTGATCAAGGCGCCATAGGCCAGCAGCGTCAACAGCACGGCCAGGCTGGCCCAGGCCCAGCGGCGCTGCGTGGGTGTCAGTGGCGGCCTTGCTGCACCGGCCCCAACCTGGCGCAGCAGCGCAATGCCATACAGCCCAACGCACAGCGCCATGCCCGCAGCAGCCCAAGGCCCCAGCACCTGGGTGTGCAGCGTGCGCAGCCCTGCCAGCAATGCCTGGCCATAGGGCATCTTCTGCACAAAGCCCATCTGCCCCTGCGCCGTCAGCCACAACGAGTGGTAGCTCAGCGCCAACCAGGCCAGCACCACGGCCAGCACGCAGGCCATGCGCAGCAGCGCCCGGCCATCGCGGCGGCACAAGCCTTCCAGGCCGTACAGGCCCAGCAGCAGCGCAGCCAGGGCCGTGGCGTGGTAGTGCGTCAAGGCCGCTGCGGCAAACAGCGTCGTCTCCGCCCAGCCTGGCAGCGGCGCACTGCGCCAGCCATGCAGCCAGCGCTCCCAGAACAGCACCCAGAGCACGGCCGAAAGCGCCATGCCCAGGCCGTAGGCGCGCGCCTCCTGCGCATACACATGGACGAAGCCGGAGCTGGCCAGCAGCCCCATCATGGCCAGATACGCCATGCCCTCGGGCTGGCGCGCCTGCCGCCAAACGCGCAGCCCCAGCCAGCTCAGCAACGCCAGTATGGCCAGGGCGCTGAGCAAGCGCAGCTGCGCCTCCCCATCGCCCAGCAGGTTGGTCACCAGTTTGTTGAGCAGTTCATACAGCGGCGGCGATTGGTCGGCCGCCTTGACCGTCCAGAAGCTCTCCTGCACGCCCAGCTGCGTCAGGCGCACGCGCTGCAGCCAGGGCTGATCCTGGGGCCACAAGGGCCGCTGCAGCACGATGTCGGCCGAGAACAGCTCATCCTCCCACAGGGAGTTTCGGCCCAGATCCGGCAAGTACATCCAGGCCGCCCACAGCAGCAACAGCAGCGCTACGGCCGGGCGCCCACGCAAAAACATGGGCCATGTGCATTTCGAAGTCATGAGCAGATAGTGGCAGGCTTTGAATGCTGAAGATGCATTCTGGCCGGCACAGCGCGCAGCACCCCTGCACCTACACAGTACAAAGCCCGCCCCCGGCTGTGCCAGAGAGCGGGCTTTGCATGATGCAGCCGATTACTCAGTCTGCGCGCAACGCACAGGCTTACTTCTCAATCTTCGCTGCCTTGTAGAGCTTTTCCTGGAACTCGGCCAGCTGCCGCTGGGCCAGGTGTTGCTCGATCTGCGGCTTGAGCGCGTCCAGTGTGGGCGGCTTGCTGTCGCGCTTGTCCTTCAAGTGCAGGATGTGCCAGCCGTATTCGGTCTTGACGGGCTCCTGAGTGAATTTGCCTTTTTCCAGCTTGGTCAGTGCCTGGGCAAATTCGGGCACATAGGTTTCTGCGCGCTGCCAGCCCAGATCACCGCCCTTGGCGCCCGAGCCAGGATCCTTGGATTTTTCCTTGGCGATGGCCTCGAACTTGCTGAAATCCTTCTTCAGATCGGCAATGATGGCCTTGGCCTCTTCCTCAGTCTCGACCAGGATGTGCGCCGACTGGTATTCAAAACCCTTTTGCTGCTCGACGAATTTGTCGTACTCGGCCTTGATGGCCTTGTCGGTGATGGGGTTGTCCTTCTGGTGCTTCTGGAACAGCGCGCGGATCAGGAAGGTCTGGCGCGCCAGGGCCATTTCTTCCTTGAAAGCCTGGCTGTCTTCAAGCTTGAGTTTTTTGGCTTCCTGCTCGAACACGGCGCGGCGGATCAGCTCCTCCTTGACCTGGGCCTCCAGCTCAGGGGTCTTGGGGGTGCCGCTTTCCTCAAACTGCTTGATGAAGAAGTCGTAGCGCGCCTGCGGGATGGCCTCGCCGTTGACGACCGCCAAATCCTTGGCCGAGGCGGGCAGCACAGTTGCAGCCAGGGCGCCGGCCAGAGCGGCGCACAGCAATTGTTTTTTCATTGAGATCAAAGCCTTTCAGGGCGTGGAGAAAAGAAAACACGGCGCCACAGGCACCGGGCCATTGCGCACAGGCAGCGTGGCAGCCAAGGCTGCAAAACACAGCGGGGGCTGGAAAGCCCCCCGCCGCACCCGATCTGGGTTCAAGACTGCTTGAGCTCGATGGCCAGGGCATGCAGGCCGGCATCGAAAAAATCGCGCAGCGCATCATACACAAGGCGATGCGCGCTCACGCGGCTGGCCCCCAGAAACAATGGTGAGGCAATGTGCACCCGGAAGTGGGTGCCAAAGCCCGTGCCATTGGCCCCGGCATGGCCAGCGTGCTGATGACTCTCGTCGATGACCAGAAGTTCCGTGGGCTGCAACCGCTGGCGCAGCCGCGCCTCGATGGCGGCGGCGGTGACGGCATTGGCTGCATGAGATGCGGAGTCAGCGCCTGGGGTGTCGGGCGAATGGTTCATGGCGTATTGGGGGTGGGGTATTGAGAAGGCCACTCTTTCAGCGCTGCTGTGGATGCTGCACGGCGGCGGCATCGCCTGTCGCTGCGCTGGGCGGCGGCGCATCGCCAGGCGGCGTGGCAGGCGATGCTTGGCTGCCGGGCGCGCCGACGATCTCGATGTGCCGGCCCAGCAGCATGAACAGCAGTGCAATGGCGAGGAAGCTGATGACCGGGCTGCCAAAGGTCTTGTAGTTGACCCAGGCGGCTTCGCTGAAGTTTTTCGCCACCACGATGTTGACCACGCCCATGGTGGTGAACAGCCCACTCAAGCCCCAGACCAGCTGGCGCCAGGCGCGCTCGGGCATGCGCATCTGGCTGCCCAGCAGCAGCTTGAGCGGGTTGCGGCCCAGCACATGCAGAGACACCAGCAGCACAGCCGCCAGCAGCCAATTGACGATGGAGGAGCGCCACATCACGAAGATGGGGTTTTGCAGCACCAGGGTCATGCCGCCGAAGACGCCAATCAAACCCATGCCCACCCACTGCATGGGCTCGACCTTGCGCCCGCTCAGCAGGGTCAGCACGATCTGCAGGGCCGAAACGCCAATGGCCACGGCAGTGGCCACGTAAATCCCCCATTTCACATAGGAGACATAAAACAGCACGAAGGGCAGGACGTCGAAGAAGAATTTCATGGCGCAAGGGCAAGGCGGCGGCATGAGCTGGCGCCTGCCGTGGCTGGGGAAAAGAAACGCCCGCCGGCGGCGGGCTCCAGCGGGCGATTCTATCCATGGCCTGCCATGGGCGCCTTGTCCCTACCCGCGAAGGCCTGCGCCACTGCCAAGCTGGGCGACAATGCGCGCTGGATTTGCCCTCGCCCACCCCCTGCAGGCCTGCCGCGCCGGCAGTGCGCAGCAGCAGCGCCTGGGCAGGCCATCCCATATTCCCTAACGACATTTCCAAGACATTTCCAAGACATTTCCAAGGAGAAAACCATGCTGGGCCTGATGCAGCATCAACCGCTTTTGATTTCGGCCATGCTCGAACACGCCGAGCGCCACCACGGCGACGGCCAGATCGTTTCGCGCCGCGTCGAGGGCGATATTCACCGCTACACCTACAAGGATCTGGCCGCGCGTGCGCGCCAGATCGCCAATGCACTCGATGCCGAGCAATGCGCGCCGGGCGAGCGCGTGGCCACGCTGGCCTGGAACGGCTACCGCCACATGGAGCTGTACTTCGGCGTCAGCGGCTCGGGCCGGGTGCTGCACACCATCAACCCGCGCCTGCACCCCGAGCAGATCGCCTGGATCATCAACCACGCCGAGGACGTGATCCTGTGCTTTGACACCACTTTCACGCCGCTGATCCAGGCCGTGCACAGCAAGTGCCCGGGCGTGAAGAAGTGGGTGGCCATGTGCGACGCCGACAAGCTGCCGGCCGACACCGGCATTCCCAACCTGGTCAGCTACGAGAGCTGGCTGGCCGGGCAAAGCAGCCAGTACCGCTGGCCGCAGCTCGATGAGAACACCGCCTCCAGCATGTGCTACACCAGCGGCACCACCGGCAACCCCAAGGCTGCCGTCTACAGCCACCGCTCCACCACCTTGCACACCTACGGCATTTGCATGCCCGATGTGATGAGCCTCTCGGCCAGCGACGCCATCCTGCCCGTGGTGCCCATGTTCCACGTCAACGCCTGGGGCACGCCCTACGCGGCGGCGGCCACCGGCTGCAAGATCGTCTTCCCCGGCCCGGCGCTGGACGGCAAATCCGTCTATGAGCTGATCGAGAGCGAAGGCGTGACCATGGCCGCTGGCGTGCCCACCGTCTGGCAGATGCTGCTGGGCCATATGCTGCCCAACCAGCTCAAGTTCAGCACGCTCACGCGCACCATCATCGGCGGCTCGGCCTGCCCGCCAGCCATGATCGAGACCTTCGAGAAGCAGCTGGACGTGCAGGTGCTGCACGCCTGGGGCATGACGGAGATGAGCCCGCTGGGCACGCTGGGCAAGCTCAAGAACAAGCACCTGCAGCTGCCGCAAGAGGAGCAGTTCAAGGTGCTGCAAAAGCAGGGCCGCGCCGTGTTCGGCGTGGACATGAAGATCGTCAACGAAAAAGGCGAAGAGCTGCCCTGGGACGGCAAGACCTATGGCGACCTGCTGGTGCGCGGGCCCTGGATTCTGTCCAAGTACTACAAGCTCGAGGGCAACGATCCGCTGATCTACGACGAGCGTGGCCAAGGCTGGTTCCCCACTGGTGACGTGGCCACCATCGACGCCGACGGCTTCATGCAGATCACCGACCGCAGCAAGGACGTGATCAAGTCCGGCGGCGAGTGGATCAGCTCCATCGACATCGAGAACATCGCCATGGCCCACCCGGCCGTGGCCATGGCCGCCTCCATCGGCATGCCGCACCCCAAGTGGGACGAGCGCCCCATCGTCGTCGTGGCCCTCAAGCCCGAGCAGCAGGTGAGCAAGGAAGAGCTGCTGAAGTTCTACGAGGGCAAGCTGGCCAAGTGGCAGATCCCCGATGACGTGGTGTTTGTTGACAGCATCCCGCTGGGCGCCACTGGCAAGATGCTCAAGACCAAAATCCGCGAGCAACTGGTGGGCTACAAGCTGCCCACGGCCTGAGCGCCCTGTTCAGCGCCTCTGCCCCCGCTCTCGCTCATCGCCTCCGTGGCAAGCGGGGATGGGTGTCTGAGGGCGGGTCGCAGCACCCGCCCAGCCTCAGCGCCCTCACAGGCGCTGCTGGGCGTTCATTCAGCGTCTGAAGGCAGCAGCACGGTGCGGCCATCGGCGGCCTGGGTCAGGCGCAGCAGTTGGGCATTGAAGGCTTGGTGGTCGCGCTCGTCGTGCGAGATCAGCATCAGCGGGATGCCCAGCTGCTGCAGCAGCGCCAGCACCTGCTCGCGCATCTCTTGGCGCAGTTGCGGGTCGAGCGCCGAAAACGGCTCATCGAGCAGCAACGCCCGGGGCTTGAGGATGGCCAGGCGCGCGAGCGCCACGCGCTGCTGCTGCCCGCCCGAGAGCGTGTGCGGGTACTGCCCAGCCAGGTGCGCGACCTGGAAACGCTCCAGCCAGTGCATGGCCTCGTCCTTGTGCGCGCGCGACAAAAAACCCCATGCGCCACGGCGCAAGCCAAAGCCGACGTTGCCCAGCGCCGTCAGGTGCGGCAGCAGCGCGTAGTTCTGGAATAAAAAGCCCACGCGGCGCTGCTGCGGCGCCACATGCAGGCCGCTCTCGCCGTCGTAGAAGGCCTGACCGCCAATGCGCACATGCCCGGCATCGGGGCGCAGCAAGCCGGCCATGGCCTGCAGCACCAGGGTCTTGCCAATGCCCGAGGGCCCCATCAGCACAATGCGCGGGTGGCTGGCGCGCAATTGCACATCCAGCTCGAAAACGCGTTCGGCCGATTGCAGGCGCTTGCGCACGTCGATGTCACACCAGGGCTGGGCGCCCTGCCCTGCTGCGGCCTGCAACGCGGCGGCATTGGCGGCTCTGGCACCGCTGACGGCCTCTGGGAAGCTCAAGCTGTTCATGCTCCGCGGGCCTCCTGCCGCTTGGGGGTGATCCAGGTGGCCAGCAGCAACATGCCCACGCACACGCTGGAGATCACCAGTGCCAGCAGCGTGGCCGTGCCATCGCGCCCGGCCTGCACGGCCTCATAAATGGCGATCGACAGGGTTTGCGTCTTGCCTGGGATGCTGCCGGCAATCATCAGCGTGGCGCCAAACTCGCCCAGCGCGCGCACAAAGCCCAGCACCATGCCGGCCATGATGCCGCGCCAGGCCAGCGGCAAGCTAATGCGCAGCACAATGCCCCATTCGCTCACGCCCAACACGCGCCCGGCCTGCTCCAGCTGCGGGTCGACGGACTCAAACGCCGCGCGCGCCGGCTTGAACACCAGCGGAAAGCTGACCACGGCGGCGGCCACGACCGCACCCTGCCAGCTGAAGATCAGGCTGATGCCCAGGCTCTCCTTGAGCCAGGCGCCCAGCCAGCCCTTGCTGCCCAACAGCACCAGCAGGTAATAGCCCATCACCGTGGGCGGCAGCACCATGGGCAGCGTGAGCACGGTGTCGAGCACATTGCGCAGCCAGCAACGGCTGCGCGCCAGGTACAGGCCGACGACGATGCCCAGCAAACCGCTGATGCAGGTGGCCCAGAACGCCACCTTCAGCGACAGCAGCAGCGGCACGATGACCGCTGCCATGTCCAGCCCCTGCGTCATCGCGCCCTCCCCGGCCCTAGCGACCGGCTGCCCTTGCCATCCATGGCGTCGCGCTTACTCGGCCGGCGGCAAAAAGCCAAATTGCGCCAGCACCTTTTGCCCATCGGCCGAGAGCACCAAAGCCATGAAGCGCTGCGCCGCCTCGGGCTGCGGCGCCTTCTTCAGCACGGCAATGGGATAGACCACCGGCTTTTGCGTGGGCACCACGCCGGCCACCTTCACCTTGTCGGCCATCAGCGTCGCATCCGTGCCGTAGACGAAGCCGGCATCGACCTCGGCGCGCGCCACGTAATCCAGCGCCTGGCGCACGTTCTGCGCCAGGATCAGCTTGGGCTGCAGCGCCTCCCACTGGCCGCCGGCCTCCAGCGTGGCCTTGGTGTAGCGGCCCACGGGCACGCTGTCGGGATTGCCGATGGCAATGCGTGCAATGCCCTGGGCGCGCAAGCCGTCCACATCGGCCAGCGCCACGTTGCTGTCCTTGGGCTGGATCAGCACCAGACTGTTGCGCGCAAACGCCTGGCTCTTGCCCTGCTCGACCAGGCCCTTCTCCTCGGCCATCTGCATGGTCTTCTGGTCGGCGCTGGCGAACACATCCACCGGCGCGCCCTTGTCGATTTGCTGCAGCAGCGCGCCCGAGCCGGCGAAGTTCAGCTCCACCTTATCGCCCGGATGGCGCTGCTCGTACTGCTGGGCGATGACCTTGAAGGCATCGGCCAGGCTGGCCGCGGCCGAAACCGTGATCGTCTCAGCCCAGGCCGCATGTGCGCCCAGCGCCAAAACCGCAGCGGCCAGGGGCCGCAGAAAAACAGAAAACCGCTTGTGCATGGCAATGTTCCCATCGTGAGGTGAAACTGCGCGCCCTGCCCGCCGCATCTGCCCTGCGGACTGCGGCGGCTGGCGCAAGCCGCGAAATATACACAAAGATATAACGAACGCAGAGCAAACGCCGCCCGTGCCACCACCCATTTGCCGCTACCATGCGGCCCCATGCCCAATCCCCCCGAAACGCACCACGACGACAACCCGGCCAGCGCCGCCGGCCTCAGCCACTTCGACGCCCAGGGCCAAGCCTGGATGGTGGACGTCGGCGCCAAGCCCGCCACCCAGCGCAAGGCCGTTGCCTGCGGCAGCATCCGCCTCTCGGCCGCCGGCTTTGCTGCGCTGCAAGACCCCGCAGCCAACCACAGCCCCAAAGGGGACGTGCTGGGCGTGGCCCGCATTGCCGCCATCCAGGGTGCCAAGCAAACCAGCGGCCTGATCCCGCTGTGCCACCCACTGCCGCTGAGCCACCTGCGCGTGGACTTTCGCCTCGATGCCGCTGCACTGCGCGTGCACATCGAAGTCTGCGCGCAGACGCTGGGGCAGACCGGCGTGGAGATGGAAGCCCTGACGGGCGCGGCCATCGGCCTGCTGACCATCTACGACATGCTCAAGGCCCTGGACAAGGGCATGGAAATCGAGCACATCGGCCTGCTCAGCAAGGAAGGCGGCAAAAGCGGGCCCTGGCAGCGCCCGAAGAAAGACTGACAGCTTGCCATTCAGGGCCTGTCATTGCCCTGTGCCTGTGCCGCGCCACACACGGCGCAATGCGGGTCGCGCGCCAAGGCCCAGGCCTGCGGCGCAGGTGACAGCGCATTGAACAGCAGCAGCTGCCCGCACGGCGCTTCGCCCAGACCCAGCAACAGCTTCAGCGCCTCGCTGGCCTGCGCCGTGCCCACCATGCCCACCAGCGGCGCGAACACGCCAAACACCGCACAGGCCCCGTCGCCCGCCTGCCCTGGCGGGAACAGGCAGGCATAACACGGCGAATCTGCGCGGCGCGGGTCGAACACACTGAGCTGCCCTTCAAAACGCGTGGCCGCCCCCAGCACCAGCGGCGTGCGCGTGGCCACGCTGGCCTGGTTGATGGCATGGCGCGTGGCAAAGTTGTCGCTGCAATCGAGCACCACATCGCAATCGCCCAGCAACTGCTGCAACTGCGGCCCATCGAGCCGCCGCACCAGCGCGCGCACGGCAATGTCCGGGTTCTGCATCGCCAGGCGCTGCGCCAGCACCTGCGCCTTGGGCTGGCCCAGATCGCCCGGCGTGAAAAACACCTGGCGCTGCAAGTTCGAGGCCTCCACCACATCGTCATCGGCCAACCACAGCCGCCCAACCCCCGCCGCCGCCAGATACGCCGCCGCCGCATGGCCCAAGCCGCCGCAGCCCACCACCAGTACCGTGGCCTGCAGCAGGCGCTGCTGGCCCGCGATGTCGATCTCATCGAGCAGAATGTGCCGCGCATAGCGCAGCAACTGGTCGTCATTCATTCAAAGCCACCCGCATCCAGACCGCGCCAGCAACACATACCGCGCCAACGCCAAAATCGGCCATTGTGCCGCAGCAGCGCAGGCCCACCATCCTGAGACGAGATACGGACCATGACCACCCGCGCCCACCGCCTGCTGCAATTGCTGGAACTGCTGCGCGCCCGCCGCAGGCCAATGCCCGGCCAGCAGCTGGCCGAGGCACTCGGCATCAGCCTGCGCACGCTGTACCGCGACATCGCCAGCCTGCGCGGCGAAGGCGCGGCGATCGAGGGCGAGCCCGGCATCGGCTACCTGCTTCGCCCCGGCTTCACCCTGCCGCCGCTGATGTTCAGCGCCGACGAGCTGGAAGCCCTGGTGCTGGGCGTGCGCTGGGTGGCCAGCCAGTCCGCCGACCCGGCATTGGCCGCGGCCGCCGACCAGGCGCTGCGGCGCATCACCGGCGTGCTGCCCAGCGATTTGCGGCTGCAAGTGGAAACCAGCGGCCTGTTCGTCCCCGGACGCTGCGACGCACCATTGACTGAACCGTGGCTGCCGACGCTGCGCCAGGCGATTCGCCACGAGCACATCCTGCAACTGGATTACCGCGATGCTGAAGACAGCCCCAGCCAGCGCCGCATCTGGCCGTTCGCCATGGCCTTTTTCAATGAAACCCGGCTGATTGCCGCCTGGTGCGAGCTGCGACAGGACTTTCGCCACTTCCGCGCCGACC
The DNA here is from genome assembly GCF_002285285.1 of Vandammella animalimorsus. GTDB lineage: Bacteria > Pseudomonadota > Gammaproteobacteria > Burkholderiales > Burkholderiaceae_C > Lampropedia > Lampropedia animalimorsus. The sequence goes on along the minus strand of NZ_NSJF01000005.1, from coordinate 278,404 downwards.
GCGTGCAGCATCTTGCCGATACCGGCCAGCGCTACCCCGAACGCCGCCCCAACCTGCTGCGCCGCTGGAGCACTGAGCAGGGCATTGTGTTAGATTGATTGCCCTTTCTTGCAGCGCCCGACCCGGCAGCCGCCATGACCATCTTTCACCAAACCATCGACAGCCCGGTTGGCCGCCTGCTGATCGCCGCCAGTGACGAGGGCCTGCACGCCATCGAGTTTCCGCAGGGCCGCCACCCGGTCAAACGCGATGCCAATTGGCAGGAAAGCCGGCAGGAAAGCCCGCATCCGCTGCTGAGTGAAGCCGCCCGGCAGCTCGGCGAATACTTCGCCGGCCAGCGCCGTGTGTTCGATTTGCCGCTGGCGCCGCAGGGCACGGATTTCCAGCAGCGCGTCTGGCAGGCGCTGCGCACCATCCCCTATGGGCAAACCCGCAGCTACGCGCAACTGGCCGCCGCCATCGGCCAACCCAAGGCGATGCGCGCCGTCGGCGCGGCCAATGGCCGCAACCCGCTGTCGATTGTCGTGCCCTGCCACCGCGTGATCGGCGCTGACGGCACGCTGGTCGGCTTTGGCGGCGGCCTGCCGGTGAAGACCTTCTTGCTGCGGCTGGAAGGCGCGCTGGCGTGAGGCTGGGCCGACTGAAAAGGCATCGCCCCCAAGGCATCTTCAGCCACCGCAAGCAGGGCAGCCGCCCAGGTGCGCTGCGGCTCAAAGCCGCACCCGGCGGGCCTCGCGGCCTGCACGCTTGTCTTCCAAGTCGGCATAGATCACCAAATCGTTGCCCACGATTTTTGCCCTGGGTTTCTCCCAAGCTTGCGCATCATCTGGGACGATGCACTGCGCTGTGCGGGTTTGCGTGTCATAAACCCAGTGGCCACGGATATTGCCCAGGCCAAGGGCATCAATGCAGATGCGGGCATGCGGGTGCTGGTGAAAGCCCCCCAGCCACGCCGCAAAATAGCGTTCGCTGAGCCACCAGCCCCAGTCATCCAGGCGGCTACTGCCATCCACCGCGCGCGGCACGGGCACCGATTCGCCATCCACCCACACCACTGCGCCACCTTCCCACGCATCGGGGCCCGCAAACAGCAGCGCGCAATGGGCCTGCTCAGGCGAGAAGAACGCCCAGGCGCTCCAGTGGTCCTGTTCCCGGGCGCGAATCTCTCCGGCAGTGTCGAAAATCTTCCACTCTGCCGCGCGGAAGTCATGCACGCGTGCGCTGGCCGCCAGCGGGGGCATGGCTTGGGTGAACACGCCCTGGTCGGGCCGCACGCCGTTGCGCGCGGCCTCAATCAGAGTGGCGTGCCAGGCCCGCAGGGCTTGCGAGGCGGGCGTGGGCGCGGGATCTTCTTCAAGCGGCATGGTGACAACCCCTGATCAAAGCCGCACCCAACGGGCCACGCAACCTGCGCCCTGATCCTCAGGGCTTGCATAGACCGCCAAATCGTTGCCCACCACTTCTGCTCTGGGTGTTTCCCAGGCATCTTCATTTCCCGGCGCAATGCACTGCGCGGTGCGGGTCTGTGCATCCAAGACCCAGAGTCCGAGGATGTTGCCCAGGCCGTGGTCCGTGATGCAAATCCGGGTGTGGGGGTGATTGTAGAAGCCTCCCAGCCGCACCGCAAAGTAGCGCTCGCTGAGCCACAGTCCCCTGCTGTTCAGACGACTGCCGCCGTCAAGCGCCCTGGGCACCGCCACCGGCTCACCATCCACCCACACCACGGCGCCACCGGGCCATTCCACGGTGTCGCCCGCAAAAAGCAGCACGCAGTGCTTTTGCCCTTGCGGTGAAAAGCTGGCCCAGCCGCACCAGCTGTTTTGCTCTTGTGCCTCCAGCTGTCCCAACTCGTCATCCACCGCCCACTGTGCCGCCAGAAAATCCGGCGCGCGTGCGCTGGCCGCCAGCGGCGGCATGGCTTGGATAAACACGCCCTGGTCGGACCGCACGCCGTTGCGCGCGGCCTCAATCAGCGTGGCGTGCCAGGCCCGCAGGGCTTGCGAGGCGGGCGTGGGCGGGCAATCTTCGTCAAACAGCATGGCGGTTGTTGGCAGGTGAAAGGGCGCGTGAAAGCACGCATCACCCAGCGCATTTTCACGACACGCAGACCTTTCACCCAAGATGACCCTGTTTTCGGCTCAGTCACGCCCCCGCCTATGCGCGGCCCTGCCGGGGACCACCCGCCGCCGTCAGCACCTTATGGCTTGTCGCCTCTTTCGCTTAGCCAAGTCTTCCAAGTATCACCCGGCTCCAGTTGCTGGACGGAGGGATCCGGAAGCGGCGGCGCATCGGGCCGGCGCGGCAGAAAAACCTTGACCTGCACTTCGCCCGTGAGGGCGTTGACCTTGGCTTGCGTCAGGACGATGGCATTCTCAGGCGGATCGGCTGATATATACAGCATGAATGTTTGATGATCTCGGTCATCAGGAGATCCAAAAACGCCTAATGTCAGATTTTTTTCGTCTTCCGGCGTCAGCGGCCACACGTAATCTTTAAGCGCCTCCCGCGTAGCCGGTCGCGCAATCGCTTCCATTTCCCTGGAGTGAAGGCGTTTCTTTTTATCAACTGAACGTTGTTTGTTTGCCATGGCTTCCATCCGGTTAAACATCCAGCCCAGCCGGCCATTGACCACTTTCTGCCCCAGGCTGTTGGCCAGGGGGTTGCGCCTTCCACGGCCATGCCCAGACGGCTTTGGAAAAACCCCTGCGCAGGCGTGTAGAGGTTTTCCACCGGCGGCAAAGTGGCGTGTGTCTGTGTCAAGCCGGTTGACACTTTGACGGCAACGGCTGGATCCAGAGGCAGTTGCCTCAGATCCATCGGAGGATGCGCGGCAGGCGCGGCACTGGCGGAGGATACGGCCACGCCCGCCTGCGGGGAAGATACTGCGGAACCCGGCGGGCTTTGGGCTGCATCAGGCTTGCAGTACGCGTCTTGCGCAAATCGCGGGCCGGCAGCAACGGAAACAGGGCCAGTCATGGGAACTCCTTCAGGCGACGGAACAAACGCCTTGGATTAGGCGCCGCCAAACCGTTGCTGTACAGCCGGTAGCGTTACCAGCCAGGACTTTTACTAGCTGGGATTCTTGCTAGCTGGTGCTCTTTCTTGTCAGGCGTTGGCGGCTCGTACCGTCTGCCTGCCACCCATCACACTGCTGACAGAAACTGACAGCCTGCCGCTCTACAGTGGCGCTGGTCGGGCAAGCCGCCTGAGACTTGCCCAGCTCCGTCCCGTCCACTTTCTGGAGATCGCCCATGTCCGCCAAGCTCACCCTCTACACCGCCTTTCCTTCCCGCGGCAACAACGTGCTGTGGATGCTGGAAGAATGCGAGGCCCGCTATGAGGTGATGCCGCTCGCCCTCGGCCCGGCGCTGAAAACGCCCGAGTTCCTCGCCATCAACCCGATGGGCAAGGTGCCGGCGCTCAAGCACGGTGAGGCGGTGATCACCGAAACCGTCGCCATCCTCAGCTATCTGGCCGAGCTGCATCCGCACAAGCAGCTGATTCCCGCCGCCGGCACGCCCGAGCGCGGCGCCTATTACCGCTGGCTGTGCCTGGCCCTGCATCTGGAATACGCCGCCTTCGACCGCTGGCGCGGCGTGCACAACACGCCCGAGCAGCGCATCGCCATCGGCTATGGCGATTTCGACACCTTGTTCGCCACGCTGAAAAACCATCTGCAAGACCGCGACTACATCGTCGGCACACGCTTCAGCGCGCTGGACGTGTATTACAGCGGCCTCTTGGCCTTCTTGATCCACCGCGCCCAGGCCATCCCCGCCGACCCGGCGCTGCTGGCCTACATGCAGCGCCACCTGGCCCGCCCCGCCTTCGCCCGCGCCGAGGCCCTGGCCGCGCCGAATAGCTGATCTGCGCAGAAAAACCCGAAGCGCCCTGATCGTCAATGCCGAGCCCGCTCCGCAAGCGCAAGCCCCGGCCAGCCATCCTCTGGCGCGGCGGCCGGATTCCCTGAGCCACCGAAGACACACCCATGACCCGCCACCGCCTGCAACTGCAATGCCCCTGCGGCGCCGTGCATCTCGTCATCGATGCCGAGCCCATGTGGCAGGGCTATTGCCATTGCGACGACTGCCGCACCGCCAACGCCGCCGCCTACATTGCCGCTGCCTCCTACCCCGCCGAAGCCGTGCGCCTCACACAAGGCGAGCTGAAAGCCCGCAACCTGAATGGCACGCCCCGCATGGCCTGCGCCGCCTGTGGCACGCACCTCTTTACCGACGCCCCCGGCATGGGCATACGCGGCGTCAACGCCTTTTTGTTGCCAGAAGGCGTATTCCAGCCGCAAATGCACATCCAGTGCCAGCATGCCATCCTGCCCGTGCGCGACGACCTGCCGCACTACAAGGACTGGCCGGCCGCCTTTGGAGGCAGCGATGAAACCGTGAATTGGTAAGACAACATGGCCTTCGACCCCGACCTCACCACCCGCGTCCGCCGCCTGCTGATCAAGCACCTGCCCGATGGCGTGGCCGTGGACGACATCACCGAAAAGAAGATGTTCGGCGGCCTGGCCTTCATGGTGCGCGGCAAGCTGTGCGTGGGCGTCAGCGGGCGCGGTGATGTGGAGGTGATGCTGCGCATCGGCAAAGCCAACCACGATGCCGCCTTGGCGCACGAAGGCGTGCGCACCACGGTGATGAAAGGCCGCGAATACCGTGGCTATGTGGACGTGGATGAAACCGGCTTTCCCGTGCTGGAAGAGCTGGTGGCGCAGGCGCTGCGCCACAACCAGGAACTGAGCGCCGCACCGCCGCGCCGCAGCAAACAAAAGCCATGAAACAAGCAGGAGCCGTTCATGTCCATCCAGTATTTCATCAGGGCGCACCCATGAACAGCTGGGATGCCGTCTGGCCGTGGATTGGGATGCTGGCAGCGCTCTGTCTGCTGGCGGGACTGCTGCTCACAGATAGGTTCCGCAGCCAGGTCGCGCTTTCCCGTTGGCATGATCTGCAATGGCTGGCATGGCTGGCCGCGCCGGTCTACATGCTGCACCAATTTGATGAATATGCAGTTTTCTATGACTACGCCGCTGGCAAGTCTGCGTTTGCCGATGCCATGTGCCAGCGCCTGGGGTATCTGCCCTATCCCGACTGTCCGCTGCCTGCCGCGCATTTCTGGCTGATCAATATCGCGCTTGCCTGGCTGTTGATTCCGCTGGCAGCCGCCTGCTGCAAGCGCAGCCCGGCTGTCGCCCTGGCGCCGTGGGGCGTTATTTTCATCAATGGATGCGGCCATCTTGCAGCTTGGCTCATCAACGGCCTGCCCATGCTGGCAGGACACAACGCGGGGGTATTGACGGCCTGCCTGTTGTTTTTGCCGCTGTCGGCATGGGTGGCGCATGCCGGGCTGAAGTCTGGCGCGATCCCGCCGCGCCTGTTGGGGCTGATCGTGGCGACCGGCGTGCTGGCGCACTTGCTGCTGCTTACCGCCTTTGCGTCCTTCCGCCTTGGCGGCGCAGCGCTGATGTTTACTGTCGATATTGCCGCACTCGCGCTGCTGCTGCCTGCGGCATGGCTGGCAGATCGCCTGCTATCCGCCCAACCTCTGGAGGAAAAATGACCGACACCCTCCACACTATTTCCTATCTTGACGCGGCCCTGCATGTGACCGTGAGTAGGCGCAGCGATGCGCCAGCGGTTTTGCTGCTGCATGGCGGGCTGGGGTCGCGGGATGATTTCGCGCCCTTGCTGCCGCGCTTGCAGCAGGCGTTTCGCGTCATCGCCCTCGACAGCCGCGGCCATGGCCGCTCCACCCTGGGCGATGCGCCGCTGAGCTATGCGCAGCTGGCCGAGGATGCCCGCCATGTGCTGCAAACCCTGGGCGTGGCGCGTTGCACCGTGATCGGCTTCAGTGATGGCGGCATCGCCGCCTATCGGCTGGCCGCCTGCCATCCGGGCATGGTCGAGCGCCTGGTCACCATCGGCGCGCACTGGCACAGCCGCCAACTGGCCGAGATTCGGCCGCTGTACGAAGCGCTGGACGAGGCCTTTGCGCGCGAGCATATGCCGACACAAGTGGCCGCCTATCTGGCGCACAACCCCGCCCCCGATTTGCCGCGCCTGCTGGCCGAGCTCAAACGTATGTGGCTGGATAAGAGCGCCAGCGGCTACCCGGATGCCCTGATTGCACAGATTCGCGCGCCACTGCTCAGCCTGCGCGGTGAGGACGATTTCTTGCTGTCGCTGCCCGATTGGGCGGCGCTCAAAACCGTGCTGCCCGGGGCGCATCTGATGCAAGTGCCCTTTGCCGCGCATGAGGCCATTGCCGAACAGCCAGTCATGGTTTGGGCCGCGCTGCAAGCCTTCATCGCAGCCTGCTGCGCACGCGGTAGCCCCGCCGCGCCATCTGCTACATTCACAGACAACATCCTGCAACTGCAACAAGGTGTTTTCATGAGCCGACCCAACCCCAATATCAGCCTGCTTTCCCACGTCTCGCTCGGCACCAACCGCTTTGCCGAGGCGGTGGCGTTTTACGACGCCGTGCTGGCCACGCTCGGCATTGGCCGGGTGATGGATGTCAGCGAGGTATTCCCCGCCATCGCCTATGGCCGTATCTACCCGGAGTTCTGGATTCAGCAGCCACACGACGGCCAGCGCGCACAAACCGCCAACGGCGTGCATATTGCCTTCATGGCCGCCAACCCGGAGGAGGTGCATGCGTTTTACGACGCGGCTCTGGCCGCTGGCGGCACGGGCGATGGCGAACCCGGCCCGCGCCCGCACTATGGCGAGCAGTATTACGGCTGCTTCGTGCGCGACCTGGACGGCCACAAGATTGAGGCCATGGCCTGGCTGGAGCAAACACCTGCATGAGCACACTTCCCGCCGGACTCCCCGCCGAGCTGGCCGAGGCGCTGGCGGCCGCCCCACAAGCGCACGCTTTGTTTCTGGCGCTGCCAGCTTCGCACCAGCGCGAGTACGGCCACTGGATCAGCGAAGCCAAGCGCCCACAAACCCGGCAACAGCGCGCGGGAAAAGCCTTGGCGATGCTGTTGGCTAAATCACAGGCATCAAAACCACGAAAGACATGAAGGCCAAGCCCGCCCCTGCTTCACCTTGGCGCTGTCAGCCACCCGCCATCAAAACGATGAGCCCGGCTGCTTGAGAAATTCAACCTCCTCGGCCGTGCTTTCGCGCCCCAGCACGGCATTGCGGTGCGGGTAACGGCCAAAGCGGTCGATGATGCGCTTGTGCCTGATCTCGAAATCCAGCGCAGACGGCGTGGTGTAGCGCTCGAACAGGGGCACCGCCTGTTCATGGATGCGGCGGCTCTCGCTGTGCATCAGCGGCATCAGCATGAAATGCCGCTCGGTGGGCTGCATGTCGGCAAAGCCCGGCTGGCGCACGGCCTCCTGCGCCAGCGCCACGGCCATGTTGTCCTGGGCAAAGGCGATGGGGCTGGCGCGAAACAGATTGCGTGAGAACTGGTCGAGCACGATGATTTCCGCCAGCCGCCCTTGCAAGGTTTCACGCCAGCCATCGAGCTCCGAATACGCGGCCTGCTGCCACAGCGCGGCAAAGCGCTCGCGGATTTGTGCGTCGAAATCCTCGCTCTTTTTGAACCAGAGTGGCTGATGGTCTTCGTTGAACCAGAAATCGAGTACGGCTTGGGGGGACATGCGGGCTTTTTTGAGGTGGCTGGTGGATGGTGGGTTCTTGCTTCCGCTCAGGGCTTGGGCGCGCTCAACTGCCAGCTCGAGCGTGCCAGTGGCACGTCCTCACAGCGCTGCATGGACAGGGTGCGCCAGCGGTGGTCCGGGTCGAAGGTGCGCGCCGACTCGGCCCCCGCCGACAGGCACAGGCCCGAGCCGGCCAGCTCCACCCGGCCATCGGGCCGGTGAATGAAGCGTTGCAGATGCTGCGCTTCCAGAAACGGGCTGCGCTCATCGCACTGGCGCGGCATGACGGCGGCGCCGGGCAACACGGTTTGCTGGATGCCCGCCACGGTGGCGCAGACGTTGTAGGCGGGAAAGCGGATCTTGCCGTCGGCATCCCAGACCACGGCCTCGTCGGCATACAGCCCCGGCTTGCAGTTGTGCGCGGTCATCGGCATGTCAAAGCGGATGTACGGCCCGGAGCCGAGAATATCCAGGCAATAGCCATCCTGCGGGCGGTCCAGGGCATCGACAAGCCGCAAGTGCGCGGCCTGGGTCGGGCGCTGATTTTCGGGACTGCCTTGCGCCTCGGCCTGGGCACAGGCGGCGAAGGGCAGGCTGCTCAAGAGCAGGGCCCAAACAGGGCTGCGCCAGGATGGGATGGGGTTGCGGTATAGGGGCATGGGGCTGGATCAATCAGATGAAAGGATGAACACAAGTGCGGCCGGCTGTTTTCGCGATGGCGATGGCTATTCATCACACGGCAACTTGTCGCTGATGAAGTCGATGAAGCTGCGCACTTTGGCGCTCAGGTATTGGCGGTCGGGATAGACCGCATACAGCGGGTGGGCAGGCATCTGGTAGTGCGGCAGCAGGCGAACCAGGCGGCCTTGGGCCAAATCCTCGCGGGTAATGAAGTCGGGCAGATAGCCGATACCGCGCCCTGCCAGAATCATCTGATAGACCATCATGCTGTTGTTGCTACTGAAGGCGGTCTGCAAGTGCAGCGAATGGCGCTGGCCGTCCGCCGCTTGCAGCATGCGGCTGCGCATGTCGGCATAGTTGGGCAGCACCGCCGGAAGGGTTTGCAGCGCGGCGATGTCGGCAGGCAAGCCGTGCTCGGCGATGAAGCCGGCAGAGGCGCACAACAGCATGGTGACGGTGCCCAGCTTGCGTGCAATCAGCGATTCGGAGAGGGTATCAGAGGCGCGCAGCGCCAGATCGAAGCCTTCGGCGACCAGATCGGTGTGGCGATTGTCCAGCGTCACATCCAGCGCCACCTCGGGGTATTGCGCGCTGTATTCGGTCAGCCACTGCGCAAACAGCGGTGAGGCAAACCAGACCGGCGCAGTCAGCCGCAACTGCCCTTGCGCACGCGCTACGCCAGAGGCGGCTTTTTCTGCGGCCTGCTGCAAGGTGTCCAGCGCATAGGCGCATTGGCGGTAATACTCGCTGCCGGCTTCGGTCAGGCTGAGGCTGCGGGTATTGCGCAGCAGCAGCTTGGCGCCAATGCTCGCTTCCAGATGGCGCACATGTTTGCTGACCATGGCGGTGGAAAGGTTCATGTGTGTGGCGGCCTTGGTGAAGCTGCCATGTTCCACCACCTGGCGGAAGATTTTCATGCTGAGCAAAGTGTCCATACCGCCTCCATCAAACAACAAGCCACAAGCAAAAAACCATCCGCCCACGTGAGCAGGCGGATGGCAGGCAATGATGGCCGGCAGGCAGAGGCGTTGGCCGCTTGCCTGCCGAGCGTGCCATCAAAGGCCGTGTACTTTGACGCGCTCTTGCAGCGGAGCGAAAGCCTTTTCACCGGCCGGAGCGCTGATGCCGCCGAACACCAGCTGTGCGCGCAGCTTCCAGTGGCTGGGGATGTTCCAGGCGCTGGCTACCTGCGCGTCAATCACCGGGTTGTAGTGTTGCAGGTTGCCGCCGATACCGGCCGCGGCCAGCGTTGACCAGACCACGTACTGGTGCATGGCGCTGGTGTGCTCGCTCCAGATGGGGAAGTTGTCGGCATACAGGGCGAACTTTTCCTGCAAACCCTTGACCACGTCCTGGTCTTCAAAGAACAGCACGCTGCCCGCTGCGGCCTTGAACATGTTGAGCTTGTCCTCGGTGGCCTGGAAGTTCTCGGCCGGCACAATCTTGCGCAGTTCGCTGATGGCGATGTCCCACAGCTTTTCATGTTCGCTGCCAAACAGCACCACCACGCGGGCGGATTGCGAGTTGAAGGCGGACGGGGTGTGTTTGACCGCATGCTCAACGATTTGCACTACCTGCTCGCCGCTGACCGGCAGGTTCTTGTTGAGGGCATACACCGAGCGGCGGGTTTCTGCGGCTTGTTGCAGGGTCTGAAGATTCGACATGGGATTTCCTTGCATGAAAAGTGGAAAGATGGGGCGGCTGCCCGTGGGCAGCCAGCCTTGACAGAATATCCGCTCAATGCGGCTGATTGATATTGGCCTCGATATCCATGGGCACGTCCATCAGCAGGATTTCGGCATCGCCCAGCGCCTCGACCTCGAAGCCATCGGTTTCCCAAAGACCCAGGCCATCACGCTCGCCCAGCTCGATGCCGCCGACCTTGGCCTTGCCCTTGATGACGAACACATAGACACCGTTGCCTTCGCGCTTGACCTGATAGCGCTTTTGCGTGCCGTCAGCAAAGCGCGCCAGCGAGAACCAGGCATTTTGGTGGATCCATACCCCGTCATCATCGGCATGCGGTGAGAGGATTTGCTGGAAATCGTTGGGCTGGGCCTGATCGGCGATGGTGATTTGCTGATAGCGCGGCTCGACACCATTCTTGCGCGGCAGCACCCAGATTTGCAGGAACTTCACCGCCTGGTCGCGGTTTGCATTCATTTCGCTATGGGTGACCCCGGTGCCGGCCGACATCACCTGCACATCGCCATTTTTGATGATGCTGCCATTGCCCATGCTGTCGCGGTGCGCCAAGTCGCCGGACAGCGGCACGGAGATGATTTCCATGTCACGGTGTGGATGGGTGCCAAAGCCCTGGCCGCCTTCAACGAAATCGTCATTGATCACGCGCAGCACGCCAAAGCCCATGCGCTCGGGGTTGTAGTAATTGGCAAAGCTGAAGGTGTGGGCGCTTTTGAGCCAGCCGTGGTTGGCGAAACCGCGCGAGTTGGCAGCGTGGTGGATGGTTTTCATCACAGAACTCCTGATATTCAAGCAAGCGCCACAAAAGCGCGATGGCAGGCATGTTAGCCACGCTGCTGATGCAGAAAAAGCCTCAAACAGGAAAAGCACTTTTTCCAAACAGGAAACTATTTTCAGGCCAGATATAAATCGGTTTCTATTTTATAGGCCAATCGGCCGCGGTCCGCATGCTTTCATGCCGTCACGCCAAGCTGCAGATCTGGAATGGCTGCGGGCTGCAGCAATGGCCACAACCATCCCACCCATATGGCAAAGCTTTGGGGACGCCGCAGCCAAAGCCCATCCAAAGACAGGCGCCGCGCGCTGGAAGCTCCTTCAGACCTGGCTGCTGGCGCAATGCACATGGCTTTTGCGCCAGCCAACCCCCATCGCACAATCCTATGTCTTATATAAGATGCGAGTGTTCGCGCGCTGATCGGCAGTAAAATTGGCGCCACGCCAACCCGATGGCATCTTTTGATTCTTCTTGCAGCGCTGCCACAGCTGCGCAGCCCCCACACCATGACCGAGCTTCCAGGGCTGAACAAGGCCAACGGCGTAGCCAGCGCCCTGTCGCCCCCCTCCTTCAGCCCGCTTTATCGTCAGATCAAAGACCTGCTGCTGCAAAAGCTGCAGGCTGGGCAGTGGCAGCCTGGGCAGGCCATCCCCAGTGAAATGGAGCTGTCGCAGCAATTGCGCGTCAGCCAAGGCACGGTACGCAAAGCCATTGATGAGCTGGCCGCGGAGAACCTGTTGGTACGCCGCCAGGGCAAAGGCACCTTCGTGGCCACACACTCCGAGCAGCATGTGCAATACCGCTTTCTGCGCTTGCGGCCCGATGCCGGCGACCTGGACGAGGAAGGCGCCGCACAGCGCCATATCCTGCATTGCAAACGTGGCCGCGCCAGCGCCGACCTGGCTGCGCAGCTGGGCCTGCGCAGCAGTGATGCCGTGGTGCACATCCGCCGCACGCTGTCGATGCAGGGCGTGCCCTCGGTGCTGGAGGACATCTGGCTGCCTGGCAACACCTTCAAGGGCATCAGCACCGAACAGATCGCCAGCTACCCTGGCCCGACCTATGCGCTGCTGGAAAAGGAGTTCGGCGTGCGCATGGTGCGCGCGGTCGAGAAGCTCAAGGCCATTGCCACGCCCGATGCCCAGACCGCCGCGCTGCTGCAGGTGCCGCCGGGCTCGCCGCTGCTGGCCGTCGAGCGCCTGGCCTACACCTACAACGACGTGCCGATGGAGGTGCGCCACGGTCTGTACCGCACCGATACCCACCACTATTTGAATGAGCTGAACTGAACACGGCGCCCCGCTCCGGCGCGCCCATGCGTTTTACATTGTTGTCACAAATGGCCGCAGTTGTCGGCCAGCCGGAATGGTTGGGTCTAAAATCCTGCCGTTTTGCCTGAAACAGGCCCATCGCTGCCTGCTGCGCTGCAGCCTGCTTGAGTCGACCGCTGTTTCAACGCATCGCCCCGCCCCCCTGCACAGAAAGACATATGCCCATGAATGAAGTCGCAAAGAAAAGGCCTGAATTTCGCAACATCAACCTGTTTCACGATGTGCGCACCTACCGCCTGCCGCCAGCAGGGGTGCTGTCGATCCTGCACCGGGTCAGCGGCGCGATCATGTTCCTGCTGCTGCCCGTGCTGCTGTGGCTGCTGGACATGTCGCTGCGCTCGCCAGAAACCTTCGCAAAGGCCACCAGCATCTTCCGCACGGGCCTGTGGATCTTCCCCGGCTTTCTGGTGCGCCTGGGCGTGCTGGTGCTGGTCTGGGCCTTCCTGCACCACCTCTGCGCCGGCATCCGCCACCTGTGGATGGACGTGGACCACCACAGCGTCACCAAGGAGTTCGGCCGCAAGTCGGCGCTGGCCTCGTTTGCCATCAGCCTGGGCCTGACCGTGGTGTTTGGCGCCAAGGTCTTCGGCCTGTACTGAGCCCCCAAGCCCACGACGGCACCGCGCCCGCCAGCATCCCATCCTAGGAGTTCTTTCCCATGTCCATCAACTACGGTTCCAAGCGCCTTGTGGTCGGCGCCCACTACGGCCTGCGCGACTGGCTCAGCCAGCGCATCACCGCCATCCTGATCGCCCTGTTTGCCCTGGTGCTCATGGCCCAGGTGTGCTTTACCAAGGGCCCGATCGACTACGCCGCCTGGCGCGCCATCTTCGATGCGCAGTGGATGCGCCTGTTCGCCTTCGTCACCGCCGTGGCCGTGCTCTGGCACGCCTGGGTCGGCGTGCGCGACATCTGGATGGACTATGTCCCCGCAGCGGGCCTGCGCCTGTTCATGGATGTGCTGACCATCGTCTGGCTGGTGGGCTGCGCCGGCTGGGTCTTCCAGATCCTGTGGCGCCTCTGACCACCCTGGCCGCCCTGGCCGCAGCCGCGCTTGCCGGGCCAGGCGCCTGAAGTCGCAACAAGCGGCCAGCGCCGGCCCCGCAAAGACAACGATCCCCGCCCCGCTTTGAGACACCACGATTTCCCAACACCATGAGCTACTCCAAAGAAAACATCATCACCCGCAAGTTCGACGCCGTCATCGTCGGCGCGGGCGGCTCCGGTCTGCGCGCCGCGCTGGAGCTCTCGCGCGCGGGCCTGTCCGTGGCCTCGCTGTCCAAGGTCTTCCCGACCCGCTCGCACACCGTGGCGGCCCAGGGTGGCGTGTCCGCCTCGCTGGGCAACATGAGCGAGGACAACTGGCACTACCACTTCTACGACACCATCAAGGGCAGCGACTGGCTGGGCGACCAGGACGCCATCGAGTTCATGTGCCGTGAGGCGCCCAACGTCGTCATCGAGCTGGAACACTTCGGCATGCCGTTTGACCGCAACCCCGACGGCACCATCTACCAGCGCCCCTTTGGCGGCCACACCGCCAACTACGGCGAAAAGCCCGTGCAGCGCGCCTGCGCCGCCGCCGACCGCACCGGCCACGCCATGCTGCACACGCTCTACCAGCAAAACGTCAAGGAAAAGACCAACTTCTTCGTCGAGTGGATGGCGCTGGATTTGATCCGCGATCAGGACGGCGACGTGGTCGGCGTGACCGCGCTGGAGCTGGAGACCGGCGATCTCTACATCCTGCAGTCCAAGGTCGTGCTGCTGGCCACCGGCGGCGCAGGCCGCATCTTTGCCGCCTCGACCAACGCCTTCATCAACACCGGCGATGGCCTGGGCATGGCCGCACGCGCGGGCATCCCGCTGCAGGACATGGAGTTCTGGCAGTTCCACCCCACCGGCGTGGCCGGCGCGGGCGTGCTGCTGACCGAAGGCTGCCGCGGTGAGGGCGCCATCCTGCGAAACAGCGAGGGCGAGCGCTTCATGGAGCGCTACGCCCCCACGCTCAAGGACTTGGCGCCGCGCGACTTCGTCTCGCGCTCCATGGACCAGGAGATCAAGGAAGGCCGCGGCTGTGGCCCGAACAAGGACTACATCCTGATGGACATGACCCACCTGGGCGCGGAGACCATCCGCAAGCGCCTGCCCTCGGTGGAGGAGATCGGCCACAACTTCGCCAACGTGGACATCACCAAGGTGCCCATTCCCGTGGTGCCCACCATCCACTACCAGATGGGCGGCATCCCCACCAACATCAATGGCCAGGTGGTCATCAAGACGCAGACCAACAATGCCGAAGTCGTCGGCGGCCTGTATGCCGTGGGCGAGTGCTCCTGCGTCTCGGTGCATGGCGCCAACCGCCTGGGCACGAACTCCCTGCTGGACCTGCTGGTGTTCGGCAAGTCCGCCGGCCGGCACATCGTGCAAACCGTCAAGGCCCAGGCCGCGCACAAGCCGCTGCCAGCCGATGCGGCCGATCGCACGCTGGCGCGCCTGAACCGCCTGCAGGCTTCGAGCTCGGGCATCTACTCGCAGGACATCGCCAACGAAATCCGCCAGACCATGCAACAGCACGCCGGCGTGTTCCGCACCCAAAAGGGCATGGACGAGGGCGTGGTCAAAATCAACGCCATCCGCGACAAGGTCGGCAGCGTCACGCTGCAGGACAAGTCCAAGGTCTGGAACACCGCCCGCATGGAAGCGCTGGAGGTGGACAACCTGATCGAAGTCGCCCAGGCCACCATGACCTCGGCCGCAGCGCGCAAGGAATGCCGCGGCGCGCACACCGTCTACGATTACGAGCGCCCTGCCGATGACCCGGAGGCGCCGCTGGGCCGCAACGACAAGGAATGGATGAAGCACACGCTGTGGTACAGCGATGGCAACCGCCTGGACTACAAGCCCGTGAACCTCAAGCCGCTGACGGTCGAGAGCGTTCCGCCCAAAGTGCGCACCTTCTAATCATCCACCGGCCACCGCAGAGCCTCACGAGAGCCTAGACACCATGACAATCCGCAAATTCCAGATCTACCGCTACGACCCCGACAAGGACGCCAAGCCCTACATGCAGGAAGTCGAGGTCGAGCTCGACGGGCATGAGCGCATGCTGCTCGACGCGCTGGTCAAGCTCAAGGCCAAGGACCCGTCCATCGCCTTTCGCCGCTCCTGCCGCGAGGGCGTGTGCGGCTCGGACGC
Organism: Vandammella animalimorsus; assembly: GCF_002285285.1. Classification (GTDB taxonomy): domain Bacteria; phylum Pseudomonadota; class Gammaproteobacteria; order Burkholderiales; family Burkholderiaceae_C; genus Lampropedia; species Lampropedia animalimorsus. The sequence goes on along the minus strand of NZ_NSJF01000005.1, from coordinate 263,076 downwards.
CATGAACATCAACGGCAAGAACGGCCTGGCCTGCCTGACCAACATGAACACGCTGCAGGGCACCATCGTGCTCAAGCCGCTGCCGGGCCTGCCGGTGATCCGCGACCTGATCGTGGACATGACGCAGTTCTTCAAGCAGTACCACAGCATCAAGCCCTATCTGCAAAGCGACATCTACGCCTCGGCCGAGAAGGAGCGCCTGCAATCGCCCGAGGAGCGCGAAGAGCTCAACGGCCTGTACGAGTGCATTCTGTGCGCCAGCTGCTCCACCAGCTGCCCCAGCTTCTGGTGGAACCCGGACAAGTTCGTCGGCCCTGCCGGCCTGCTGCAGGCCTACCGCTTCATCGCCGACAGCCGCGACACCGCCACCGGCGCGCGCCTGGACAACCTGGAAGACCCCTACCGTTTGTTCCGCTGCCACACCATCATGAACTGCGTGGACGTCTGCCCCAAGGGCCTGAACCCCACGCGCGCCATCGGCAAGATCAAGGAATTGATGGTGCGCCGCGCCATCTGAGCCCCTGGCCCCGCCAGCGTCTATGACCGAGCCCACCGCCCCCTGCACCACTTGCACAGCCGCTGCCGGGCAGCCCGCCCAGCGGCTGCTCAGCGAGTTGGAGCTGCGCCAGCTGCACTGGCGCAGCCGCCGCGGCCTGCTGGAAAACGATCTGCTGATCGAGCGTTTCTTCAAGGTCCACGGCAGCGCCCTCACCGTCGAGCAGGGCCTGGCCGTCACGGCGCTGATGAACCTGGCCGACAACGACCTGCTCGATCTGCTGCTGCGCCGCAAGGAGCCTCAAGGAGATACCGATACCCCCGCGATCCGAGCCGTGCTGGAGCTGATGCGCCCCGCCAAGCCCCCTTCGATGGCCTGAGGCCCCCGCGCCCCAGGCCCGGTCGCAGCCAACGCGCAGCCGCCCGGCACACCCTCCCCTCCAACCGCCTTTTCGAAACCCTCCCGCCAGGCATGGCCCCATGCGCTGCACCGCGCAAGCCGCACTGCCGCCCTGGCCCCACCAAAGGAAGAGAACCATGAAGTTGTCCGACAACAAAGCCACCCTTTCGTTCAGCAATGGCAAGGCATCGGTCGAGCTGCCCGTTTACGAGGGCAGCATGGGCCCGGACGTGATCGACATCCGCAAGCTCTACGGCCAGACCGGCATGTTCACCTACGACCCCGGTTTTCTGTCCACCGCCGCCTGCCAATCGGCCATCACCTACATCGACGGCGACAAGGGTGAGCTGCTCTACCGCGGCTACCCCATCGAGCAGCTGGCCACGCAATGCGACTTCCTCGAAACCTGCTACCTGCTGCTCTACGGCGAGCTGCCCAATGCACAGCAAAAGGCCGAGTTCGACCAGCGCGTCACGCGCCACACCATGGTCAACGAGCAAATGCAGTTCTTCCTGCGGGGCTTCCGCCGTGATGCGCACCCCATGGCCATCCTCACCGGCCTGGTCGGCGGGCTCTCGGCCTTCTATCACGACAGCACGGACATCAATAATGCCGAGCACCGCGAGATCGCCGCAATCCGCCTGATCGCCAAGATGCCCACGCTGGTGGCCATGGCCTACAAATACGGCATCGGCGCACCCTACATGTACCCGCAGAACGAGCTGAGCTACGCCGGCAACTTCCTGCGCATGATGTTCGGCAACCCCTGCGAGGAATACCGCGTCAACCCGGTGCTGGAGCGCGCCATGGATCGCATCTTCATCCTGCACGCCGACCACGAGCAAAACGCCTCCACCTCCACCGTGCGCCTGTGCGGCTCCTCGGGCACCAACCCGTTCGCCGCCATCGCCGCTGGCGTGGCCTGCCTGTGGGGCCCGGCCCACGGCGGCGCCAACGAGGCCTGCCTGAACATGCTGGAAGACATCCAGCGCATGGGCGGCGTGGCCAAGGTGGGCGAGTTCATGGAAAAGGTCAAGGACAAGAACTCCGGCGTGCGCCTGATGGGCTTTGGCCACCGCGTCTACAAGAACTACGACCCGCGCGCCAAGCTGATGCAGGAGACCTGCAACGAGGTGCTGGCCGAGCTGGGCCTGGAAAACGACCCGCTGTTCGCCCTGGCCAAGAAGCTGGAGCAAATCGCGCTGGAAGACGACTACTTCGTACAGCGCAAGCTCTACCCGAACGTGGACTTCTACTCCGGCATCGTGCAGCGCGCCATCGGCATCCCGGTCAACCTGTTCACCGGCATCTTCGCGCTGGCGCGCACCGTGGGCTGGATCGCCCAGCTGAACGAGATGATTGCCGACCCCGAGTACAAGATCGGTCGCCCGCGCCAGCTGTTCGTCGGCCACACGCCGCGCAACGTCAAGCCACTCAAGGAGCGCGGCTGACAGGCGCTAAGAGCCTGTTCAAAATCTTTGCACGGCGGTCAAGAGAGCGGATTTGGGCGCTCTGCTGCGTTGCAAAGCCTCGCCATAGCCCCAGCTATGGCTGCGTTTTGCGCCTTGCAGCCCACCCCAAACCGTTTCTTGCCCACTCGCGCCGAGATTTTGAACAGGCTCTAAGGCCGGGGGGCGCACATGAGACATGCCCCAAGCGGCTTGCAGAACCTGTTTAAAGCACGAAGCGCGATGCCCGCATGGGCATCGCGCTTTTTCTTTGTCCACAGCAAGGCATCAATTTGCAAATTTGCAGAGATAAACTGCAGCCTCTGCTATTGATATGACAAATTTGCACAGTAAGATGCGCGCTGCACGGCATGTGCCATGCCATCCTTGCCAATCCCCTATCCATAGGCCACGGCCGATGGCGGTATACGCCCCGCTCTCACCCCTTTTTTTCAATCCAGGAGACAACGCATGAACGCTATCAGCGAACAGGGCCTGAAAGCCCCCACCGTCAAACTGCTCATCAACGGCCAGTTTGTCGAATCCAAGACCACCGAATGGCGCGAAGTCATCAACCCCGCCACGCAAGAGGTGCTGGCCCGCGTGCCGTTCGCCACGCAGGATGAAATCAACCAGGCCGTGGCCGCCGCCAAGGAAGCCTTCAAGACCTGGCGCAAAACCCCCATCGGCGCACGCGCGCGCATCTTCCTGAAATACCAGGAGCTGATTCGCGCCAACATGAAAGAACTGGCCGCGCTGCTGACGGCCGAGCAAGGCAAGACCCTGCCCGACGCCGAGGGCGATGTGTTCCGCGGCCTGGAAGTGGTGGAGCACGCCGCATCCGTGGGCAACCTGCAACTGGGCGAGCTGGCCAACAACGTGGCCAACGGTGTGGACACCTACACCCTGCTGCAACCGCTGGGCGTGTGCGCAGGCATCACGCCGTTCAACTTCCCGGCCATGATCCCGCTGTGGATGTTCCCCATGGCCATTGCCACGGGCAACACCTTCGTGCTCAAGCCCTCCGAGCAAGACCCGATGGTGACCATGCGCCTGTGCGAGCTGGCGCTGGAAGCGGGCATCCCCGCCGGCGTGCTCAACGTCATCCACGGCGGTGAGATGGCCGTCAACGCCATCTGCGATCACCCCGATATCAAGGCCGTGTCTTTCGTCGGCTCCACCAAGGTCGGCACGCACGTTTACAACCGCGCCAGCCTGGCGGGCAAGCGCGTGCAGTGCATGATGGGCGCGAAGAACCACGCCATCGTGCTGCCCGATGCGAACAAGGAACAAACCCTCAACGCCATCGCCGGGGCATCGTTTGGCGCCGCAGGCCAACGCTGCATGGCCCTGCCGGTGGTAGTGCTGGTGGGCGAGGCGCAAAAATGGCTGCCCGAGCTGGTGGAAAAGGCCAAGACGCTCAAGGTCAGCGCCGGCACCGAGCAAGGCGCCGATCTGGGCCCGGTGATCTCCTGCGCTGCGCTCTCGCGCATCGAAGGGCTGATCGAGCGCGGCGTGGCCGATGGCGCCAAGCTGGAGCTCGACGGCCGCAAGCCCAATGTTCCCGGCTTTGAGAAGGGCAACTTCGTTGGCCCCACCATCTTCAGCGGCGTCAAGCCCGGCATGGCCATTTACGATCAGGAAATCTTCGGCCCCGTGCTGTGCGTGGTCGAGGCCGCTACGCTGGAAGAGGCCATCGAGTTCATCAACGCCAACCCCAACGGCAACGGCACGGCCATCTTCACGCAATCGGGCGCGGCGGCGCACAAGTTCCAGGAGGACATCGACGTCGGCCAGGTTGGCATCAACGTGCCCATCCCCGTGCCCGTACCCCTGTTCTCGTTCAGCGGTTCGCGCGCGTCCAAGCTGGGCGATCTGGGCCCATACGGCAAGCAGGTCATCCTGTTCTACACACAGACCAAGACGGTGACGGCGCGCTGGTTTGACGACAAGTCCACCGGCGGCCTGAACACCACCATCAGCCTGAAGTAAGCACGGGCTGCAGCGGCCGGCAACCCCAAAGTTGCTGGCCGTTTGCGGTGGGTGCGCGGCACGCCTGTGTGCCCGCATCCACCGCATTTGCCATCATGCATGCCCCGCATTGCCATGCCCGCAGGATTTGCCGATGTTCGTCACCGTCACCACTTTTGCCCTGCCCCAGCCCGTCACGCGGCAGGAGGCCCAGCGCATTTTTGAGAGCACCGCGCCCAAGTACCAAAGCGTGGCCGGGCTGCTGCACAAGCGCTACATCCTCAGTGAGGACGGGCGCACCGCTGGCGGCATCTACACCTGGCAGAGCAAGGCCCATGCCCAAGCGCTGTACACGGAGGAATGGAAAGACTTCGTGCGCGACAAATACCACTGCGAGCCGCAGATTGCCTGGTTCGACAGCCCCGTGGTAGTGGACAACGAGCGCGGCGAGATCCGCACCGACTGACCGCTTCACCGCCATGCGCCTGCGCCCACCCCTGTTTTTTGTTGCCATCGCCGCCCTGGCCTTGAGCGCCGCAGCGCCACAAGCCCAGGCGCAAGCGCTGGCCCCGGCCTCGCCCGCTTGCACCGCCGCCACCTACACCGCCACAACCTGCACGCTGCAAGACTTCGAGGCCGTGCGCGATGCCACGGAAACCCTGTATGGCGACGTGCTGCTGGTGCTTTCGGCCCATGAGCGCCCCGCCCTGCGCGGCAACCAGAGCGAATGGCGGCGCACCGCGCGCCAGCATTGCCAGCAAGCAGCCCCCGCCGGGCCAGACCTGCACGCGCCCGCAGCCAGCGCACACCACGCCTGCATGATCGAGCAGCACGCCCTGCGCCGCCAGGCCCTGCGCCACTGGCTGATGCACGGCTACAGCGTGGAATGAGCGCACGCGATGCCCGTTGCGATGAAGATTTTTTGCGCCCATGCCCGCCTTCGACCCCGTTTTGCTGTTGTTGCTGGCCATCGCCGCCCTGGGCATCGTCAGCCAGAACCACAGCATCACCTACGCCATGCTGGCCCTGCTGCTGGTGCGCATGACGCCCTTGCAGCAGTACTTTCCCTGGATCCAAAAGCACGGCCTGAATCTGGGCATCACCATATTGTTCATCGGCGTCATGGCGCCCATTGCCAGCGGCAAAATCGCCCTGGCCGATGTGCTGCGCAGCTTCACACACTGGCAATCGCTGCTGGCCGTGGCAGTGGGCGTGCTGGTGGCCTGGCTGGGCGGGCGCGGCCTGCCGTTGATGATGGAGCATCCCGGCCTGGTGCCTGGCTTGATGGTGGGCACCGTCATCGGTGTGGCCTTCTTCAAGGGCGTGCCCGTCGGCCCGCTGATTGCGGCGGGCATGCTGGCCGTTGTCATAGGCAAATGGTAAGCCGGTAGGCCGCAGAGAGCGGGCCAGCCGCAGCGACTGAAAAACCAACGCATCCCTCAAACCACAACAACCCAAGGAGACACTCCATGCACTTTGAACCCACCGAAGACCAACTGGCCTTTGCCGAAACCGCGCGCGCCTTCGCCCAGGCCGAGCTGGCCCCCTACGCCGCGCAATGGGATGAGGAAGGCCACTTCCCCAAGGAAACCATTGCCAAGTCCGGCGAGCTGGGCTTTTGCGGCCTGTACGCGCCCGAATCCATCGGCGGCCTGGCTCTGCCGCGGCTGGATGCCACCTTTGTGTTTGAAGAAATGGCCGCGGTCGATCCCTCCACCACCGCCTTCATCACCATCCACAACATGGCCACCTGGATGCTGGGCACCTGGGGCGGCGACGAAGTGCGCAAGGAATGGGGCGAGCAGCTCACCAGCGGGCAAAAGCTCGCCAGCTACTGCCTGACCGAGCCGGGCGCAGGCTCTGACGCCGCCTCGCTCAAGACCCGCGCCGAGCGGGTGGGCAACGAATACGTCATCAACGGCAGCAAGGCCTTCATCTCCGGCGCGGGCAGCACCGACGTGCTGGTGCTCATGGCGCGCAGCGGCGGCCCCGGCGCATCGGGCGTTTCGGCCTTTGCCGTGCCTGCCAACGCCGAGGGCATCAGCTACGGCAAGAAAGAGCAAAAAATGGGCTGGAACAGCCAGCCCACACGCACCATCAGCTTCGACAACGTGCGCATCCCCGCGCACAACCTGCTGGGCAACGAGGGCGAAGGCTTCAAGATCGCCATGAAGGGGCTGGACGGCGGGCGCATCAACATCGCCACCTGCTCCGTCGGCGGCGCGCAGGGCGCGCTGGCCCAGGCGCAGCGCTACATCCAGGAGCGCCAGCAGTTCGGCAAGGCCATCTCCACCTTCCAGGCGCTGCAATTCAAGCTGGCCGACATGGCCACCGAACTGGTGGCCGCACGCCAAATGGTGCGCCTGGCCGCCAGCAAGCTCGACCGCCAGGACCCCAACGCCACCACCTACTGCGCCATGGCCAAGCGCTTTGCCACGGACTTTGGCTTCAAAGTCATCAACGAGGCGCTGCAACTGCACGGCGGCTACGGCTACATCCGCGAATACCCGCTCGAGCGCCTGCTGCGCGACGCGCGCGTGCACCAGATTCTGGAAGGCACCAACGAAATCATGCGCGTCATCATCGCCCGCCGCATGCTCGACGGCGACGCGCCGGATGTGATTCGCTGAGCGCGCCCTGCCCCATGCCGACGCACGACGACAAGGCGCGTTCCTCGCGCGCATTGCCGCAGAGCCAATACGACGAATGGGTGCGTGCCAAAGTGGCTGCAGCCCAAGCAGATATGCGGCCGGGCATGCGCACCAAACAGGTACAGCAGTTGCTCCGGATGCGTTACAAGGCTTTGCTCCATGCCCAATGAGGCCCGCTGCTGCATGAACCTGCTGCTTGTCGGCCTGGGCGGCCTGCTGGGCGCTATCGCCCGCTATGTCCTCAGCCTGCACCTGAGCGCCGCTACCGCGCCCTCGGCGGGGCTGGCGCCGCTGCCCTGGGGCACGCTGGCAGTCAATCTGCTGGGCTGTTTGGCCATCGGCCTGCTGGCGGGCCTGGCAATGCGCGGCGATTGGCTGGACCCCGCACTGCGGCTGTTTCTGTTCACCGGCGTGCTGGGCGGCTTCACCACCTTTTCCGCTTTCGGGCTGGAGGCGCTGACGCTGCTGCTCCAGCGCCAATGGGCGCTGGCCTTGGGCTATGTGCTGGCCAGCGTGGGCCTGGGCCTGCTGGCCGTGGCCGCCGGGCTATGGGCTGGCGGCGGCGCGGCCGCATTGCGGCCTTGACGCTCTTTCACCCCTTTTCCCCTCAACTCTCAACAACCCTTTCCAAGGAGACTCTCATGAAAATCGCATTCATCGGCCTGGGCAACATGGGCAGCGGCATGGCTTTGAACCTGCACAAGGCAGGCCACGAAGTCAGCGGCTTTGACCTGTCCGAAGCGGCCAAGAAATTCCACGCCGAGCAAGGCATCCGCGTCGCAGGCAGCGCGAAAGAAGCCGCCGCAGGCGCCGAGGTCGTCATCACCATGCTGCCGGCCAGCCAGCACGTCGAAGGCATGTTCATCGGCACCGCCGAGCAGCCCGGCCTGCTGGCCGACATGCCTGCAGGCACGCTCATCATCGACAGCAGCACCATCGCCGCCGACACCGCCCGCAAAGTGGGCAAGGCCGCCGCTGCCAAGGGCGTGGACTTCATCGATGCGCCCGTCTCCGGCGGCACCGCAGGCGCGGCCGCGGGCACGCTGACCTTCATGGTCGGCGGCAGCGATGCCGCGCTGGAGCGCGCCCGCCCGCTGCTGGAAAAAATGGGCAAAAACATCTTCCACGCCGGCGACGTGGGCGCAGGCCAGACCGCCAAGATCTGCAACAACATGCTGCTGGGCATCTTGATGATCGGCACCAGCGAGGCGCTGGCGCTGGGCATGGCCAACGGGCTGGATCCGAAAGTGCTCTCTGAAATCATGCGCCGCAGCTCCGGCGGCAACTGGACGCTGGAGGTCTACAACCCCGTGCCCGGCGTGCAAGAGGCATCGGCCGCCACACGCGGCTACACCGGCGGCTTCGGCACCGACTTGATGCTCAAGGACCTGGGCCTGGCGCTGGAGAACGCCGTCACCGCCAAGGCCAGCACCCCGCTGGGCGCCATGGCCCGCAGCATCTACGCCGCCCACAGCATCGGCGGCCACGGCGGCGAGGATTTCTCCAGCATCATCAAGATGCTGCAAAAGCAGGCTTGATCGCCAACTTTCTGACTATTAAAGGAGATCACACTGGGGCCAGGTGGAGCCAAAAACAATACGGCCATCACAGCAAGGCTTGTGGGCCCTATGGAAGATGGCCAATGCCGTGAGCCCTTCTTTGGCCCCAAAAATTTCTGGAAAGAAGAACATCCTTCACTCGGTGATGCACATCTTGGGCATATCAGCATATGCCCAAGATGGACGTCTCGATAGAAGCAATTGCTCAGGTCTTTGTGATTGCGTCTAAGAAAAATTCAAACTATGGATTTAACATGAAAACAAAAGTATTTTCATTTTTACTGCTTTCGGTTTCATCTATGGGCTTGTGTGCAAAGCCTTCCGACACAGAAATCAACAAGGCGAAGGAGATATGTTCATCTTTCTATGGAGAAATGAAAGACTTCATCAGATCCGCATCTTTTGAAGATCAAGCAGGAGACATTTTGAAGATTTCTTGGAAAAGCGTTGACACTGGAAATAAGATTATTTGTACCACAAATTTAAAAACAGAAAGAATAGTTGAATTTCGACATGGAGGCGCTATACTAGCAGGCGGAATGCTTAATGATATAGTAGCACATCGAGAAATCACCAATCAATCAAAGTCAGAGAATTACGATAAGTTCATAGAATTAGCAAAAGCCAACATTACATCCAAATTCAAGGAGGCCTACTCCACTCAATTCAGAGGGCTTTTCATATCCAAATACACGCCCGAGAATTCTTTTATCCTCTGCGGGGAAGTCAATGGCAAAGACCCCCATGGAAAATACACTGGATTCAGAAAATTTTTCTCGTCGAACGCCAAATTTTTGAGGGGCATTGATGGCGATCAGAATTTCTACGAAAAATACAAAGAATTATGCACTGAAAATATCAAAAAAATTGACTAATCAAATCACTCTGCATCTTTATTAGCAATATTTTTCTATTGCTCAACTACCTATGAATCAGCATAAGCAAACGCAGACCCAACGCCTTACAAAGCCAATCTCAGAGGTCTTATACCACTCCAGATCACCCTGCAATCCGACGTCAAAGACTTCTCGCCTTAAGGCAGTACGGCAAAAACATAAAAGTCTATTTACCCTGTTTCAGCTCACCCAATTATCGAGGTGCAAGATGCAGTCACTTCGAAGTACATTTTCTCAAACCAAAAGAGATCCCCAAAAAGCCGCGAACAGGCACTGACACCATGGAACAGCCCAGCAGCAGCCCCACTGTGCGTCTGGACGAAGCCGCCCTGCGCGCCATTGCCAGCGCCTACCCCGGGCTGGCGGCCGATTACCTGGCCTATCTGCGCGATACCGGCTGGGGCGAAAGCGCCAGCGGCTGCATGATCTACAGCGCCCCGGTACCGGCGCACGAGATCTACGGCCCTGATGCCGCCCTTGGCGGCAAGCTGCTGCTGGGCGACGACTTCCAAGGCCACTGCCTGGGCTACGACCTGCAGGCGCGCTGCTACGGCGAAGTCAGCCCCGAGGGCCTATGGCAGCCCTGGCCTGCAGACCAGGGGCTGGCCAGCTACGTGGCCTGAGGGTATTGCCGCCGCTGCAACAAGTACCCAGAGTGACCATGACCATCACTTGACCAAGGCCAGCATTTCCTTGAACTTGGGATGCTCGGCCGAGCCGCACCATTCGAAGGCCACCATCTCGGTGCTCACCAGCTCAGCGCCGGCAGCGGCCAGGCGGTCGAAGGCCGCATCGCGGTTGCGTTCCGTGCGCGAGCTGCAGGCATCGGTGACGACCCAGACTTCAAAGTCCTGCTCCAGCAGGCCCAGCGCCGTTTGCAGCAGACAGACGTGGGCTTCGCAGCCGGCAATGACGATTTGCTCACGCGGATTCGGCGCGCTGGGACGCGCTTTTTGCAGGTGCTTGGGCAGGCTGCGCGCATTGCCCGCAGGCGCTGGCGCTGGCGGGCGCAGCAGTTGCAACAGATCAGGCTCGGCACAGGCGCCGAAGTGCATTTTCGAGATGGTTTTCTGGCACAGGCTCTGGATGGCCGCGTCGTTGGGGCCCAGACGCCGGGGGTTTTGCTCCGTGCCCCAGCAAGGCACTTCGAACAAGGCCGCCAGTCGCCCCAGCAGAATGGCCCGTTGCAGCACCTGCTCGGCCTCAAAAATGACGGGCATCAGTTTGGTCTGGTAGTCCACCAGCACCAGCTGCGCTTGTTGTGCATCCATCAGCATGTGGTTTTCCTATGTCTTGCAGTCGGTGGGTTGCGGTCGTCGAATTGGGTCGCTCGGCCCTGCCGGCCAGGTCATTCAGCGGCGCAGGCCCCGGCTTGGCGCCTGGGCAGCGATTGTGCGCGCCTGCACGGTTTTGCTCAATCGGGCCAGCAGCGCCTGGGCAAACAATGCTCCGCAAGCACGTCAAAGATGCCAAAGCTGCTTGCTGGGGCAAAGCCAGGGCATTATTTGAAAATGGAACAATTTGTGTTCAAATGCAAGCCCTGTTTCTGATACGCCAATGTCAAATATTGCAATCTTGCATGAAATCATGAAGTTACAAGAATTTTCTCATGATTTTCTGTGAATTGATGCTAGGCTTACAACCATGACTTTCCGCCACCGCCCACTGCCTGCCGCCTTGCTGCTGGCCGCCTTGTTCAGCCCCTGGGCCGCCCATGCCGACGTGGCCCCCAGACAAGATGTTCTGGGCCAGTTCCTGCTGGGCCAGCAGGCCCACAAGCCATTGGCGCGCGGTTTTGGCGAGCGCGTGGCCGCTGCGCGCCACAAGGCTGCCACCAGAAGCCAGGCCCAGCTGGCCCGCAGCCCCAGCCCTGCCGCCCAGTGGCCCGGTCAGCCTGCGCCACAGGCCAGCGCCGCGCCACGCATCGACACGCACACGCTGATGATGTCGGACGTGGTCGTTACCGCCATGGGCTACCTGGGCAAGCCTTATTCGTATGGCAAGAGTTCGATGCAAGGCGGTTTTGACTGCAGTGGCTTTGTGTTGTCCTTGTTCCAGCGCACACTGGGCCATACCCTGCCGCGCACCGCCGCCGAACAGGCGCGCGCCACCAAGGCCATAGCCAAGAAGGAGTTGCGCCCGGGGGATCTGGTGTTCTTCAACACCATGCGGCGCCAGTTCAGCCACGTGGGCATTTACATTGGCGAGGGGCGCTTTATTCACTCACCGCGCGCCGGCTCACGCATCCGGGTGGAGAGCATGGAAAAGGCCTATTGGCAGTCGCGCTTCAATGGCGCACGGCGCATTGCCTTGACCAGCACCCAAGTAGCCAGCGCGCGCTGACACAGCGCCCACCGCAGCCTCGCACCTGAAACCAACAAAGAGCGCCCGCACCGGGCGCTTTGTTTTGGGCGCTCAGCCGCTCTTGAGGCCAAAGAGCTGCCAGAACTGCGCCGTCTGCTGGCGCACGTTTTCCTGCATTTGCTCCTGCGCCCGCACAAAGGCCTGACGCGATTGCTCGGTGTAGTTTTCCACCACGCCGGGCATGACGGGCTGCCCCCAGGACTGCCACTGCCGCCAAAGCTCTGGCGGGATCTGGCGGCTTTGCTCCATCCACTGGGCCTGCATCTCGGCCATGCTCAGAATGGTTTTCTCGATGTAGGCACCCATGAAGCCCTGCATGGCATGGCCATAGAAGCGGATCAGCTCCGCCAGCACGGTCTCGCTGAAGATCGGGCTGCCGCCGATTTCTTCCTCAAGGATGATCTGCAGCAGGATGCTGCGCGTGAGGTTCTCGCCCGTCTTGGCGTCCACCACGACCAGCGGCTCACGCTGCATCACCATCTGCTTGACGTCCGCCAGCGTGATGTAGGTGGAGGTCGCCAAGTCGTACAGGCGGCGGTTGGGGTATTTCTTGACGATCCGCCCTTGCACGTCGCCATGCCCTGCGGTTTCGGTGGATGATTTCTTGCGGGTCGCCATGCGCGCTGGGCTCCATTGATTGTGCAATGCACGCGATTCTAGAGCGTGCAGCACGCCTCAATGCCCTGTGGGCGACTCCAACCGCGCCACGCTGCGCTGCGACAGCGCCGGTGTGAAAAACAGCAGCACCAGCACGCCCAGGCTGGCTGCCAGCGCAAACGCCTGCAGCACGCGCTCGGGCCCATGGCCAGCGGCCAGGATGTGGCCGCCCAGCGATGGCGCGATCACCGCCCCCAGGCGGCCCAGGCCCAGCGTCATGCCGATGGCGGCGGCCCGGTAGGCCACAGGAAATGCATCGCTGACCAGGGCATTGACCAGATTCTGGGCGCTGATGGCACTCATGCCCAGCAGCGCGACAAGGGCCAGCAGCGCCATGCCGGAGAACTGCCGCGAGGCAATGGCCAACAGGCACAGCGCCGCCAGGGCGCCTGCCGCCATGGCCACCGGGCGCGTGCCCAGGCGCATGGCCAGGCTGGCTGTGCCCAGCGAGCCCAGGATGGCGCCGATGTTGAGCGTGAACATCATCTGCAGCGCGCCATTGAATGGCATATCGAACTCACGCATCAGCTGCGTCAGCCAGACGGTGATGCCGTACCAGGTGAGCAAATCGGCCAACGTGGCCAAAGTTCCCAACGCCAGCACTGCCAGGCTGGCCCCGCCCAGAATGCGGCGCCATGGTTGGGCTTGGGCTGGCTGCTGTGTCGGCTGCTGCGCGCCCCCGGCCTGCGGTGTGGGCTGCAGGCGCTCGGCCCGCGCCAGCAAAGGCACGAGCGCCAACAGCACCAGCAAGCCCAGTGCGCCGCCGGCCAGGAACAGCGGACGCCAGCCCCAGTGGGCGACGATGGGCATGGCCGCCAGCGAGGCGGCCATGCCGCCCAGCGCAATGCCCGACATGACGATGCTGATCGTCAAGGCGCTGTGCTTCGGCAGACTGTGCGCGCGCGCCAGCGCCAGACCGGCAGGCAGCACCACGCCCAGGCCCAGGCCGGCCAGCAAGCGCAGCGCCCCCAGTTGCCAAGCATTGCCGGCCCAGGCCGCCAGGGCCGTGGTCAGCGTAAAGCCGATGAAGCCCAGTGTGATGATGCGCCTCTGGCCCAGCGCCTGGTTCAGGCGGCCGGCGCACACGCCGCCCAGCAGCATGCCCACGAACACCATGCTGCCAACTTGCCCGGCCAGGGCCTTGTCCATGCCCATGGACGCATCGGCCAGCAGCGCGGGGATGGCATTGCTGTAGATCAGCAGATCAAAGCCCTCCACCATCATGATGGCGCAGCACAGCGCCACGATCCACCAGCGGGTCGTCGGGCTACCGGGCTCCAGGCCTGGCACAACTTGCGCCCGCGTCGTCAAAATCTCCATGTCAAAAACCATTCATCACAAAAAAGGCGCAAGGCTTTGCCAGCGAAAAGCCTGTGCGTCCGGGAAAGTCCGCGTGCTTCAAAAAACAGCTGTCTTTGCAAGCCGGGACGTTGCATTCATCGTGGTGTGCTGGCCGTGGCCGAGCGCCTGCCCATGCCATTCAATTCACTGGATGGCCCGGCAGGCGGCGAGCAATTTCCTGCACCAACTGCCGCGCCAGCACGCGCTTGCTGGCTGTCGGCAGGCGCTGGTGGCCGTGTTCGTCAAACAGGGTGATGGTGTTGTCGTCCTGACCAAAAGTATTGGGGCCAATGTTGCCCACCAGCAGGGGCACGCCCTTGCGCTGGCGCTTGGCGCTGGCGTGGGCCAGCAGGTCTTCGCTCTCGGCGGCAAAGCCCACGCAGTACAACAGGCCCTGGCGCGCGCGGTCGCTGCGTGCGATGCTGGCGAGGATGTCCGGGTTCTCGGTGAACTGCAGCGCCGGCATGGCGCCATCGGCGCGCTTCTTGATCTTCTGCTCGGCCACCTCGGCAGGCCGCCAATCGGCCACAGCCGCCGTGGCGATGAACACATCGGCCGTTTGCGCCTGGGCAGTGGCGGCATCGAGCATTTGCCGCGCCGATTGCACGTCGATGCGCGAGACGCCATGGGGCGTCTGAAGCGCCACCGGGCCGCTGACCAGCGTCACCTGCGCGCCAGCCTCCCAAGCGGCCTGGGCGATGGCGTAGCCCATCTTGCCGCTGGAGCGGTTGGTCAGGCCGCGCACCGGGTCGATGGCCTCAAAAGTTGGCCCAGCCGTGACCAGCACGCGCCGGCCAGCCAGCGCCTTGGGGGTGAAGTGGGCCGCAAGCTCCTGCAGCAGCTGCCAAGGCTCCAGCATCCGGCCGTCGCCGTACTCACCGCAGGCCTGCTCGCCATGGCCCACGCCCAGCAGCAGTGCGCCATCCTGGGCGATCTGCGCCAAGTTGCGCTGGGTGCTGGGGTGCAACCACATCTCTCGGTTCATCGCCGGCGCCACCAGCAGCGGCACCCGCTCGATCGGGCGCGCCAGGCACATCAGGCTGAGCAACTCATCGGCGCGGCCCTGCGCCAGGCGGGCGATGAAATCGGCGCTGCACGGCGCCAGCAGCATGGCATCGGCTTCGCGGCTGAGGTTGATGTGCGCCATGTTGTTGGGCTGGCGCGCATCCCACTGCGAGCAATACACCGCCCGGCCCGAGAGCGCCTGCATGGTCACGGGGGTGATGAACTCACAGGCGGCCTCGGTCATGACCACCTGCACGCTGGCCCCGGCTTTGATGAGCAAGCGGCACAACTCGGCGGCCTTGTAGCAAGCCACCCCGCCCGTCAGGCCCAGGAGCAGGTGTTTGCCGTGCAGCGGCGATTCGTGCGTCGGCGCGGCAGGGTCGGGCAAGGCTGGGGCAGCTGTGGTCATGGCAAGGCAGATGAGAGAAATGGCACAAGCGCCGCATTTTGCCGCCGATGGGACGGCAGATGGTGCTACGCTGGCGGTTTTTGCCGCGATTGTGCCTATGCGTCAAATCATCATGGACACCGAAACCACCGGCCTGTCGGTGGCCGAGGGCGACCGGGTCATCGAACTGGCCTGCGTGGAACTGCAAAACCGCCAGCTCACCGGGCGGCATCTGCACTATTACTTCAAGGTCGATCGCGACAGCCACCCCGATGCGCTGCGCGTGCACGGCATCACGCGCGAATTCCTCAGCGACAAGCCGCGCTTTGACGAATGCGTCGAGCAGTTCCTGGACTTCGTGCGCGATGCGGAAATCATCATCCACAACGCTGCGTTCGACGTGGGCTTTCTGGACAACGAGCTCAAACTGCTGGGCAAGCCCGCGCTGAGCACTTACGTCAGCGCCATCACCGACAGCCTGCTGCTGGCGCGCGAAGCCTTCCCCGGCAAGCGCAATTCGCTCGATGCGCTGTGCGACCGCTTCGAGATCGACAAATCCAACCGCACGCTGCACGGCGCGCTGCTGGATTCGGAGCTGCTGGCCCAGGTTTACCTGCACCTCACGCGCGGGCAGAACGCGCTGCTGACCGAAGATGCCGTGCAAGAGCAGGACAGCCCGGAGCAAGACAGCCAGGTGCGCGTGGATTTCAGCCAGTTGCAGCTGCTGGTGCTCAACGCCAGCGAGCGCGAGCTGGCCGAGCACGAGGCCGTGCTGCAAGGCATCGACAAGGACAGCGACGGCAAGACTGTGTGGCGCCAAACCCAAGCGCCCGCGCATTGAGGCTTTCTTGCCAGCGCCAGCGCAGCGCCGTGGGCATCAGCGCCCGGCCAGGCGCTCGGGCATCAGCTCCTGCAGGATGGTCGTGGAGATTTCCTCGATGGATTTGGTCGTGGTCGAAAGCCAGGCCACGCCGGCGCGGCGCATCATGCTCTCGGCCTCGCTGACTTCCATGCGGCAATTGGCCAGGCTTGCATAGCGCGAGCCTGGGCGGCGCTCGTTGCGGATCTCGCTCAGGCGCTCGGGCTGGATGGTCAGGCCAAACAGCTTCTTCTTCAGCGGCACCAGCGCCGGCGGCAGTTGCTGGCGCTCGAAGTCCTCCGGGATCAGCGGGTAGTTGGCCACCTTCAGCCCGTACTGCATGGCCAGGTACAGGCTGGTGGGCGTTTTGCCGCTGCGGCTGACGCCCACCAGGATCACGTCAGCGCTTTGCAAGTCCATGTTGGACTGGCCATCGTCGTGCGCCAGCGTGTAGTTGATGGCCTCCATGCGGTCGGAGTATTCCTTGCTCTTGCTGATGTCGGTAAAGCGACCTACGCGGTGGTGCGACTTGGCGCCCAGCTCATCTTCGAGCGGCTGCACGAAGCTGCCGAACATGTCCATCACCATGCCCTTGCAGTGCTGCGCGAACACCGCCTGCACGTCGGGGTTGACCAGCGTCGTGAAGACGATGGGCTTTTTGTTCTCCAACTCCAGGCTGTGGTTGATCTGCCGGATGGCCTGGTGGGCCTTGTCCACCGTATCGACGAACGGCAGGCGCTGCTTGCGCACATTCAGGTCGAACTGCGCCAGGATGGCATTGCCAAAGGCCTCGGCAGTAATGCCTGTGCCATCGGAGACGAAATAAGCAGTGCGGTTGGGCATGGTCACGCGTGCAAGTCACAAAGACACAAAGAAAGCGCGATCATAGAGCGTGTTATGCACTTTCCGCCCCCCTCCGCGAGAGCGCCCCGGCGTGTGCAGTGCAAGGCGCCGTTGCCGCCGCAGCCCGGTGGGCTGCAAGGAAACGGCAACGCCGTAATGCGCATGCCGGGGCGCTCTCCCTTCGGGCTGGCCCAAAAACCATGCACTCGCCGCGTTGGCACGCTTGCCAAGGCAGCCAGCCTTGGCGGCGCGCGCCGCCTTGCGATTACACGGTTTTGAGGCCAGCGCGGGGGAGCGCAAAGTGCATAACACGCTCTAGCCGCGCTGCACACCACGCCCGGCGGCTGCGCCATCAGCACGCCGGGCGCTGCTTTCAATCGCGCAGCTCGCGGCGCAGGATCTTGCCCACTGGGGTCTTGGGCAAGGCATCTCGGAACTCCACGTGCTTGGGGCGCTTGTAGTTGGTGAGGTTGTGCTTGGCGTAGTCGCGCACAGCCTCCTCGCTCAGGCCGGGCTCGCGCTTGACGATGACCAGCTTGATGGCCTCGCCAGTTTTCTCGTCGGGCACGCCAACCACGGCGCACTCGAGCACGCCGGGCATCATGGCAATCACGTCCTCGACCTCGTTGGGGAAGACGTTAAAGCCGCTGACCAGCACCATGTCCTTCTTGCGATCGACGATGCGCACATAGCCCTGCTCGTTCATGACGCCGATGTCGCCAGAGCGAAAGAACCCATCGGCAGTCATGACCTTGGCGGTCTCGTCCGGGCGCTGCCAATAGCCTTGCATGACCTGCGGGCCCTTGATGGCGATCTCGCCGGGCGTGCCCAGCGGCACTTCGTTGCCCTCGTCGTCCAGGCACTTGATCTCGGTGCTGGGCAGCGGCAGGCCGATGGTGCCGTTGAACTCGCGGTTCGTCACCGGGTTGCAGGTGGCGCAGGGGCTGGTCTCCGAGAGGCCATAGCCCTCGCAGATCGGGCTGCCGGTCTTCTCCAGCCAGAGCTTGGCCACCGCGCCCTGCACAGCCATGCCGCCGCCCAGCGACATCTTCAGATTGCTCCAGTCCACGGTGTTGAAGTTCGGGTGGTGCAGCAGGCCATTGAACAAGGTGTTGACGGCCGGGAAGGAATGGAAAGTGTGCTTGGCCAGCTCCTTGAGCACGCTGTCCAGATCGCGCGGGTTGGGCAGCAGGATGTTCTTCGAGCCGTTGCGCAGGCCCAGCATCATGTTCACCGTGAAGGCGAAGATGTGGTAGAGCGGCAGCGCGCACACCAGGGTGGGTTGCTGCTCCTTGGGAATCAGCCCCATGACCGGCTCGTTCCAAACGGCCGATTGCAGGATGTTGGCAATGATGTTGCGGTGCGTGAGCACGGCGCCCTTGCTCACGCCAGTGGTGCCGCCGGTGTACTGCAGCACGGCGATGTCACTGGACTGCACGGCCACCGGCGCCAGCGTGCGGCCCTGACCAATTCTCAACGCCTCGTTGAAGCGCACCGCACCGGGCAAATCGAAAGCCGGCACCAGCTTTTTGACATTGCGCACCACGTAATTGACCAGCGCCCCCTTGAGCAGGCCCAGGCTGTCGCCCATGCTGGTGAGCACGATGTGCTTGACGGGCGTCTTGGCCAGACACTGCTGCAAAGTCTGCGCGAAGTTTTCGATGATGACGATGGCCGTCGCGCCCGAGTCATTGAGCTGATGCTCCAGCTCGCGCGCCGTGTACAGCGGGTTGACGTTGACCAGCACCAGCCCGGCGCGCAGCACGCCGATCACTGCCACCGGGTACTGCACCACGTTGGGCATCATCACCGCCACGCGGTCGCCCTTTTTCAGCCCCAGTCCCTGCAAGTAGGCGGCAAAGGCCGCGCTCTGGGCGTCGATCTCGCCAAAGTTGAACTCCTTGCCCATGTAGCTGTAGCAGGCCTTGTCGCGAAAGGCCTGCATGCTCTCGTCGATGAGTTGGTTCAACGACTGATACTGATCCGGGTCGATTTCGGCGGGTACACCAGGGGGGTAGGCATCCAACCAAGGGCGCTGCTGCTGGTTCATTGCTGTGACTCCTTTCATCATTGTTGTGGCTGCGCTCCCTGCGCCCTGCGCCGCAAGGCGGGGAAACACGGCAAATCATAGCCAGAGGGCCATGCCTGCATGGAGCACCAACAGTCCGGGCAGCATTTGCCGCTACCATCGGTGGCCCATGCGTTTGCGATCCAAAGTATTGTCATGTCTTCCACGTCCCGCACCACCTCCGTGTTTCCCCTTGGCGACAAGCTGAGCGCACGCCTGGCGCGCGCCATTGCGCTGGGCCTGGGCTGCGGGCGCATCCCCGTCTCGCCGGGCACCATGGGCACGCTGGCAGCCTGGTTGAGTTATGCGCTGCTGCTCGCGCGCGCGCCCGATGCCCTGCTGGCCTGGTTCTTCGTGGCGGCCCTGCTGATCGGCTGGTGGGCCTGCGAGCGCACCGCCCGCATGCTCGGCAGCGAGGACCCGGGCTGCATCGTCTGGGACGAAATCCTGGCCTTCTGGCTGGTGCTCTGGGTGCTGGGCCCCAGCAGCTTCTGGCTGCAGCTGCTGGCCTTCGGGCTGTTTCGCTTCTTCGACATCGTCAAGCCCCAGCCCGTGCGCTGGGCCGATCGCGCATTCAAGGGCCACGGCTGGCGCGGCGCCTGGGGCATCCTGTGGGACGACCTGGTCGCTGCCTTCTGCACCCTGCTGGTGCTGGCGCTGGGCGTGCACTGGTTTTGAAGCTGGTTTTGCCCCCTGATGTTTTGACTTCTGAGCCGAGCCCGACGCCATGAACGCCACCGACCCCATCTTGCACGCACAACTGCAGGCCCTGGCCGAGCACCTGCTGCGCAGCGGCCGCATGCTGGTCACGGCCGAGAGCTGCACCGGCGGCCTGCTGGCCGCGGCCTGTACCGAGCTGCCAGGCTCCAGCCGCTGGTTCGAGCGCGGCCTGGTGACCTACTCCAACGTCGCCAAGCAGCAACTGCTGGGCGTGCCCGCAGCCTTGATCGAGCGCGAAGGCGCAGTCAGCCAGGCCGTCGCCCTGGCCATGGCGCACGGCGCGCTGGCCCATACCCCGGCGCAGCTGAGCGTGGCCATCACCGGCATTGCCGGCCCCGATGGCGGCAGCCCCGCCAAGCCCGTGGGCACAGTCTGGTTCGCCTGGGGCAACGGCCAGACCTTGCAGGCCCAGCGCTGCCAGTTCGAAGGTGACCGCACCGCCATCCGTCAGGCCGCCATGCGCCACGCCCTGGCCCGGCTGCTGGAGTTCTGAGAGCCTGTTCAAAAGCACAGGTTCACGCCACGCCTGCCATGCAAAAAGGGCCCGAATCGGGCCCTTTGCTGGTTGTGCGCCGCGCGCCGCAAAGCGCGCGTCCAAACTTGCTGACGTCAGGGTTTGATGGCGATCTTCAGCACGCCGTCGCGCTGGTGCATGAACAGATCGTAAGCCTCGGCGATGTCTTCGAGCTTGCGCGTGTGCGTCACCAGCGGGCTGAGATCCACGCGGCCCGATTCGATCACCGCCATCAGGCGGCGCATGCGTTCCTTGCCGCCAGGGCACAGTGCGGTGTTGATCTTGTGGTCTCCCAAGCCGGCGCCGAATGGCCCCAATGGAATGCGCAGGTCTTCGGAGTACACGCCCAGGCTGGAGAGCGTGCCGCCGGGCTTGAGCATGCGCAGCGCCTGCTCGAAGGTGGTTTGCAGGCCCAGCGCCTCGATGGCCGAATCCACGCCGCGCCCGCCGGTGAGCTTGAGCACCTCGTCCACCACGTCGAGCTTGCGGAAGTTCAGCGTCACGTCCGCGCCCATGCGCTTGGCCACGGCCAGGCGTTCGTCGTTGCCGTCGATGGCAATGATGGTCGTGGCGCCCTTCAGGCGCGCGCCAGCGGTGGCGCACAGGCCAATGGGGCCCTGGGCGATCACGGCCACGGTATCGCCAATGCGGATGTTGGCGTTTTCGGCGCCAACGAAGCCGGTGGACATGATGTCCGGGCACATCAGCACCTGCTCGTCGCTCAGGCCGTCGGGCACGGGCGCGAGGTTGCCCTCGGCATCGGGCACCAGCACGTATTCGGCCTGGGTGCCGTCGATCAAATTGCCAAAGCGCCAGCCGGCGGTGAGCTTGTAGCCGTGGCAGCCGCAGCGGCCGCTGGCTGCAAGATAGCTGCCATCCTGCGAGGGCACGCCATCCTGCGCGGCGTAGGAGTTGAAGTTCGGGCAGATGGCGCCGGCGATGACGCGCTGGCCTTCGCGGTAGCCCTTGACGGCGCTGCCGAGCTTTTCGATCACGCCCACCGGCTCATGGCCAACCGTCAGGCCCTTCTCGACCGGGTATTCGCCCTTGAGGATGTGCACATCCGTGCCACAGATGGTGGTGGTCGTGATGCGGATCAGGGCATCGTTGGGGCCCACGTCCGGGATGGGTTTGTCGACCACTTCGATGCGCCCGGGCTCGACGAACACGGCGGCTTTCATCATGGCTGGCATGGCATGACCTTTCTGTCAAAAAAACAAGGCAACACGGGCCGCGCCACGGCAGCGCGGCCCGCCAGGGGAAAGGTCCATTATGGGCAGCCGCAGGCTGCGCCAGGGTAGATGCCGAGTGCCAGGCCAGGCCCTTCTTGACAGGCGCTCAGCAAACCTGTGCGCTCATGCCAGCCATTGCTGCACGGCCTGCTGCAGCTCCTCGCGCGTGGCCTCATTGGGCTGGCCCTCGGGGAAGCGCTCGTAGAAACCGCCCAGACTGCAGGTGACGACCCGGGATGCGCCTTGCCAGGGCAGCAACTTGGCCAGATGGGCCAGATTGCTGGCGCCGCCGTTGGCGCCGCCTGAGGTGCTCAGCAGCAGCACCTGTTTGCCTTCGAGCATTTTCTGCGGCTGGTGGCGGGCGTAGCGCGAAGTCCAGTCCAGCAGATTCTTGAACGCCGCCGGCACGGAGCCATTGTGCTCGGGGCAGGCAATGGCCAGCGCGTCGTGCGCGGCCAGCAGCGCATAGAAGGCCTGGGCCGGCTCGGGGTAGCCTTGTTCGCGCTCGCGGTCCAGGCTCAGCAGGGGCAGCTCGTACTCGCGCATGCTTTGGCGCTCGATGGGCTGTTGGCCCTGGGCCTGCAGCAGTTGCTGCACGGCATCGAGCACCTTGTCGTGAATGGATTGGGAACTGTTGCTGGCGTTGAAGAGCAGGATGGATGGCATGTGGGTTGGTTCCTTGGGAAAAAATGAATGGGGCGCAGGCGCGCTGCTCAGCCCTGTGCGCGGGCGGCCTTCTCGGCCAGTCCGCTGAGGCCTTCGCGCCGCGCCAGCTCGCGCAGCACGTCGCTGGCGTCCAGATCGAAGTGCGCCAGCGCCACCAGGGTGTGAAACCACAGGTCGGCCACTTCATAGACCAGCGCCTGCTTCGGCTTGGCGCCGCTGGCCAGGTCCTTGGCGGCCATGACGACTTCGGCGGCCTCCTCGCCGATTTTTTTCAAAAAGGCGTCGGGCGCCTTGCCTTCGGCCAGCAGGCGCGCGACGTAGCTGCGCTCAGGGTCGCCGCCGCGCTGGGGCTTGCGCGATTGGAAAACTTCGGCCAGATGGGCAAACAAAGCGTCCGCGGATGGGGTGTCGGTCATGGTGTGGCTCAGGGGTTGTAGATGCGCAGCGGGTCTTTCAGCACAGGCTCGACGGCCTGCCATTGCGGGCTGGGCGAGGCGGGGTTTTCCAGCCGTTGGTAAAAGCAGCTGTGGCGCCCGGTGTGGCAGGCGATGGAGGGCTGGTGGCCGTGCTGGGTGATGGTCAACAAGATGACGTCGTTGTCGCAGTCGGTGCGGATGGCGTGCACGGTCTGAAAGTGGCCCGACTCCTCGCCCTTGTGCCAGAGCTTGCCGCGCGAGCGGCTGTAGTAGACGGCCTGGCCTTTTTGCGCCGTCTGGCGCAGGGCCTCGCGGTTCATCCAGGCGACCATGAGGATGTCGCCCGTGTCTTTTTCCTGGGCGATGGCGGGGATCAGGCCATTGGCGTCCCAGGCGATGGCGTCCAGCCAGGCGTCGTCGCTGGCGGGGGCTTCTGGGGCGTCCGCAGGGGGGACTTCGCTCATTGGCTGACCTCTTCAATCATGGATTGGCCGCTGCTGCCGTCGCCGCTGAGCCATTGCCATTGCTCGTGAAAGCGCAAGCGGCCATCGGGCAGGCGCTCGGGGGTGGACAGGCATTGACCGAGCATGAACTGGCCTGCGCTGTTGAGGTGGTGGTAGCGCATGTCCAGGCGGCCATCGGGCAGCATGCGCGCCATGAGCTGGCCGCAGCGCACCTGCCCGCCCTCGTAGTGGGCGGTGACGATGTCGCCCTGCTGGCGGTAGTGAAAGCGGGCTTGCCCGTCCACTTCGCCATTGGGCGTGTTGCTGACGGAGCGAAAGGTTTTGCCATCAAGGCTGTAGGGAGGCATGGGGATCTCGCGGTATGTTGGATTTTGGGGATTTAGAGCCTGTGATGCACTTTGCTATCCCTTGGGGCCAGCGCGGGGGGCGAAAAGTGCATCACACGCTCTAAAGCCGCACGGGGATGCCGCGCGCGGCCATGTGGCGTTTGGCCTGCTCGATGGTGTAGGTGCCGAAGTGGAAGATGCTGGCGGCCAGCACGGCATCGGCGCCGCCGGCGGTGATGCCGTCGGCCAGGTGTTCGAGCGTGCCCACGCCGCCGCTGGCGATGACGGGCACGGGCACGGCATCGGCCACGGCGCGGGTGAGTTCGAGGTCGAAGCCGCTTTGCGTGCCGTCGCGGTCCATGCTGGTGAGCAGGATTTCGCCCGCGCCGCGCCGGGCCATCTCGCGCGCCCAGGCCAGTGCGTCCAGGCCAGTGTCCTTGCGGCCGCCGTGGCTGTAGACGTTCCAGCCCGGCCCCAGCGGCTGGCCGTCTGCGCCCAGGGCCTGCTCAGCCTCGGCGTTGCGGCGCTTGGCGTCGATGGCCACGACGATGCATTGCGCGCCGTATTTGTCCGAGGCCTGGTCGATGACTTCGGGCGTGGCGATGGCCGCGGAGTTGAAGCTGACCTTGTCGGCCCCGGCATTGAGCAGGCGGCGCACGTCGGCCACGCTGCGCACGCCGCCGCCCACGGTCAGCGGGATGAAGACCTGCGAGGCCACGGCCTCGATGATGGGCAGGATCAGGTCGCGCCCATCGCTGGTGGCGGTGATGTCCAGAAAGGTCAGTTCGTCGGCGCCTTGCTCGTTGTAGCGCGCGGCGATCTCCACGGGATCGCCCGCGTCGCGCAACTCGACGAAGTTCACGCCCTTGACGACGCGCCCGCCGGTCACGTCCAGGCAGGGGATGATGCGTTTGGCCAGCATGGCTGGGCTCCTGTCAGTTCAATGTGCTCGGCCTGAACCGATCTTACTCGGCCGGATCGCCCTCGCCGTCCTCGAATTCGTCCACGCGCGCCTGGGCGCTGGCGAAGTCCAGATCCCCGGTGTAGATGGCGCGGCCGCAAATCACGCCTTCGATGCCTTCGTCCTGCACCTGCAGCAGCCGCTCGATGTCGTCCATGCCCTTGAGACCGCCGCTGGCGATGATGGGGATGTCCACGGCCTGGGCCAGGCGCACGGTGGCGTCGATGTTGATGCCGCTGAGCATGCCGTCGCGGCCAATATCGGTGTAGATGATGGACTCCACGCCGTAGTCCTCGAACTTGCGCGCCAGCTCGATCACGTCCACGCCGGTGACCTTGCTCCAGCCATCGGTGGCGACTTTGCCATCCTTGGCGTCCAGCCCGACGATGATGTGGCCGCCGAAGGCGCTGCAGGCATCGCGCAAAAAGCCGGGGTTCTTCACCGCCGCCGTGCCGATGATGACGTACTGGATGCCACTGTCGATGTACTGCTCGATGGTGTCCAGATCGCGGATGCCGCCGCCCAGCTGCACCGGCACCTGGCCGTCCACTTCCTTGAGGATGGCCTTGATGGCCGCCAGGTTCTTGGGCTTGCCGGCAAAGGCGCCGTTGAGGTCCACCAGGTGCAGGCGGCGCGCGCCCGCGTCCAGCCAGCGCTGGGCCACGAGCTGCGGCTGCTCGCCAAAGGTGGTCGATTGGTCCATGTCGCCCTGCACAAGGCGCACGCAATGCCCGTCTTTGAGGTCAATGGCTGGAATCAACAGCATGGCAGATCAGAAAAAAAGCGATGTGTGCGCCTGGCGCACGGGGTTGAAGGAAGGGGAAGGGAAGGGAAAAGGGCTGCTCACGGCTGCCAGTGCAGAAAGTTGCGGTACAGGGCAATGCCTTGGTCCGCGCTTTTCTCCGGGTGGAACTGGGTGGCAAACAGGTTCTCGCGCGCGATGGCCGCGGTGAACCAACCGCCGTAATCGGCCTGACCGGCACAGTGCTCGGGCTGCTGCAGCTGGGCATGGTAGCTGTGCACAAAGTAGTACCAGCTGCCATCGGCAATGCCAGCCCACATCGGGTGCTCGGCATGGTCTTTCGGGCGGTACACGCGGTTCCAGCCCATTTGCGGGATCTTGAAGCGGCTGCCATCGGGCTGGCGTTGCCCATCCAGGGCAAAGCGCCGCACGCGCCCGGGCAGCAGGCCCAGCGCCGGCGTGCCGCCGCCCTCATCGCTGTGCTCCAGCAGCATTTGCATGCCCACGCAGACGCCAAACAGCGGCTTGCTGCGCGCGGCCTGCAACACGGCTTCATACAGGCCCGACTCGTGCAGCTGGCGCATGCAGTCGGCCATGGCGCCCTGCCCTGGCAGGACGATGCGCGCAGCCTGCGCGACCACGGCTGGATCGCGCGTGAGCACGACGCGCCAATCGGTGTCGGCCGCGGCATGGCAGGCCGCCTGCCAGACCGAGCGCAGGTTGCCGCTGCCGTAATCGACGACGGCCAGGGTGTGACTGGGTTTCATGGTGCTCGAAACGGTGTTGTGACGCCTGGCAGGCGCCGGGCCATGGCCGACGCAAGCAGACGCTGAGAGAAATTACTGACTGTAGGTCGTGCCATTGATGGTGATGTGCTGCTCGCCCTCGCCCCAGAAGAAGAACAGGCTGCGCGTGCTCTGGCCGTCGGGGTAGCGACGCTCCAGGGTGTAGCCGTCCAGGCGGTACTGCACCGGGCGCTCGTCGCTGCGGTCGGAGGCGACGTTGGCGCTGAAGGTGCCGCTGTTCATCGCCGTGGTACCGCCGCGCATGCTGGAGCTGCTGCCCAGCGTGCCGTCGCGCTTGAAGTACAGCGTGTCCTTGAAGGCGTAGCCGCTGGTGTAGATGTTGCCGTGGTAGCTGGAGGCGGTGTAGGCACCGTGCAGGCGCTGATCGGCGCGGGCCGGGCGCGCCGGTGTGCCCGGCGCATCCTCCCAAGTATCGACCTTCTCCAACTGGTACTGCCCGCGCTGCTTGCGCCAGCGCCGCCACTTCCCCGGCTCATTGGCTCGCGAGGCGCGCACGTCCAGATCGGCCGGCGGCACGCGCAGCCCGGCGTAGGCCCAGCCGTCCTTGAGCAGCAGCAAGTGCTCCTCCTCCAAGCGCATGCCCAGGCTGTCGTTGACGAACTCGGCGCTGTGCAGGATGGCCTCGATCTGGCCAGGCTGCACGCCCTGCCCGGGCGGGGTAACCCATTTGAAGCGCCGCTCCTCGGCCTGGGCGGCGGCCTCCTCGCTGGGCGAGGGCGAGGCGCTGGGGCCGACGTGGCGGCAGGTCGTGCCCTCGCCCTCGTCCAGATCCTCGCCCCGGATGTAGGCCCGGCCCTGGCGATCCTTGAAGTACACCGACACCATCTGCACCTGGCCGCGGTATTCGAAATTCAGCAGATGGATTTTCTCGTCAATGTTCACCGTGCCCTTGTCCGGGTGGTAGCTGAAGCGGCCCGTCTTCAGGCGGCTCATGCTGCTGCGCAGCTCTTTGTTCGGGTACAGCTCCAGCGTCACCTCGTAGGGGTGGCGGCCGTTTTCGACCTGGCAGCGGTATTGGCCAAAGGTGAACGCGCCGCCGATGGTGGCGCCGTCGGCGGCCAGGCCGGCGTAGCTGCGCTCCCGTGTGTGCTCTGGTGTGCGCTCGGGCTTGGTGGGGCTGGCGGGTTCGACAGGGGATGCAGGCGGCGCGGCCAGGCTGGCTGCCCCACCCTGGCTGCTGGGCTGGCCCTCGGCCAATGCGGCGGCCAGCACCTGCGCGCCTTGCTGGCCGTGCTGGGCCAACAAGGTCTCGGACTGCTCGCTGACCAGAAAGACCAGCCTGGCCCGCCCATCGTCCAGCGGCAGGGCCGTGTACGTGGCCACCAGCGCCCGGCCCTGGGCGTCGATGCGGTGCGTGGTGCTCCACAGCGGCGCCTTGTGCTGCAGCGCCTCGCGCGCGGCGATCTTGCCGTAGCCTTGAGAGAGCTGCTCGGCCATGGCCTGCGTCCACTGCTGGGGCGTCTGCCCCTGCATGGGCAGCGGATCGAGCGCCACGACCATGAAAATGCGCTCGCCCAACCCGGCCGGGCTGTAGCTGACGACGCCCTGCTGCTGAGCCTGGCGGCTCCAGCCCGCGGGCAAATCCCATGCCGCCAGGCCAGGCCAGGCGCAGCCGGCCAGCCAGGCAAGAAGAAGCAGGCGTTTGTTCATGGCTGGAGCCACAGACTGCGCGGCTGCGCCTTCACGCCAGCTTGACCGGGCCGCAGGCGGCCATCACAGCACCCCCTTGGTCGAGGGCATGATGCCGGCCATGCGCGCATCGCGCTCGACAGCCTGGCGCAGCGCCCGGCCGAAGGCCTTGAAGGCCGTCTCGGCCTGGTGGTGGGCGTTGATGCCCTTGAGGTTGTCCACGTGCAGCGTGGCCTGCGCGTGGTTGGCAAAGCCCTGGAAGAATTCACAGGCCAGCTGGGTGTCGAACTGGCCGATCATCGCGCTGGTGAAGGGGATGTGGAAGAACAGCCCCGGGCGGCCGGAGAGATCGATCACCACGCGGCTGAGCGCCTCGTCCAGCGGCACGTAGGCGTGGCCATAGCGGCGCAGGCCTTTTTTGTCGCCCACGGCCAGCGCCAGCGCCTGGCCCAGCGCAATGCCCACGTCCTCGACCGTGTGGTGGCCGTCGATGTGCAAATCGCCCTCGCAATGCACGTCCAGATCCATCATGCCGTGGCGGGCCACCTGATCGAGCATGTGATCGAAAAAGCCAATGCCGGTACGCAGATTGGATACGCCCCGGCCATCGAGGTTGATGCGCACGTGGATGCGGGTCTCCGCCGTGTTGCGATTGACTTCGGCAATGCGATCGCCAGGATCGCCAGTTTGCGTGGGGACGAGAGCGGAGGAAGTCATGCCTAGGGCCTGTTCACACTGTGTAAGGAGATCGCGTTGGGGCCGGGCATTGTAAGAGCATCGCGTCAGCCTGCCAGCGAGTCCAGGCCCACTGCGGGCAAACCCCAGTCATGCAAGATTTGTGCAAGCATTGACAACTCTTGTTACGCATGATTGCGTCAGCTTGCATTCCTTTTCGCCATGCGCTCAACCTCAGCCCCAGCGCCGCAATGGCGCTCCGCTATCATTGCGCCCCGACAACAACCTGCAACAACCACCAAGCCAAGCAAAAGACCATTGCCAAAGGCTTTGGGGCCGCGCCACTTGCGTTCCTGGCCCAGCCATGCCCCGAGCGCTGCACCCCATCTCCAATGCCCCTAGAGCGTGTTATGCAGCACGCCCGCCATCACATGTCAATCATTGCCCGGTAGCCACGCACCTGGGTCACGGCCGCAGCCCCATCAGCCAACACATAACACATACATGCCACTTTCCACTGGAGGAATCATGAAAAAAACCACCCTGGCCATCGCCTTGGCCGTTGCCCTGGGCGCCTGCTCCAAGAATGAGGACAGCCCAGAGGTCGGCAAGCAGCAGGCCCAGCCCGCCGCCCCTGCCAAGGCCGACATCCCGCTGGCCTTCGCCCCCAGCACCACCGCCTTCGTGGCCGGCACCATGGAGCCCGCGCCGCAGGCCTACCTCGACACCATCGGCGCCATGGCGCCGCAATTCAAAGCCGGCGTGCTGCAAAGCCTGGAGCGCGCCCGCCAGGCGCTGGCCCAGGAGGAGCAAAACGAGCAGACCGCGCGCGTCAATGCCGTGATGGACTTGCTCAAGGAGCGCCTGCAGCAGCCCGACACCCTGGCCAGCCTGGGCATGAGCATGAAGAGCCTAGGGGCCATCTATGAAATCGGCGGCGCGCCGGTGCTGCGCATGGAGCTGCAGGATGCGGACAAGTTCAGGGCCTTCATCGCCGATGTGGAAACCCGCCTCGGCCAGAAGATGGAGACCGGCGAGCTCAACGGCCAGGCCTACTGGTTCATGCCGCTGGGCGAGCAAGCAGCCCAGGCCGCCCAGCCCGCCCAAGCCGCTGACGCCCAGGTGGCCAACGCCCAGCCGCTGGAGCGCACGCGCCTGGTGGCGGCCATCGTCGGCAAGCACCTGGTGCTGGCCCTCGATCCGCAGCACAGCGCCGCGCCGCTGGCCCAGCTGCTGGGCCTGGAGCGCCCGGCCCAGTCCGTGCTGCAGGCCGGCACCTTGACCGAGCTGCAGAAAGCCTATGGCTACAAGCCCTATGGCGGCAACGTCCTGGTGGACACGCGCCGCGTGCTGGCGCTGCTCACCGAGGGCCAATCCATTTATCCGCCGCCAGCGAACTGGAGCGAGGCCTGCCGCAGCGAATTTGGCGCCCTGGCGGCCAAGGCGCCGCGCCTGGTGGCCGGCGCCACCGAGGTCGATGGCAAGAAAGTGGGCGTGGCCGGCACGCTGGAGCTGGACAAGCCCCTGGCCGGCGAGCTGCAAAAAATCAGCGCCCCCGTGCCGGGCCTGGGCAGCGCCAAGAAGGGCGTGGAATTCGGCTTTGGCGTGAAGATCGACCAGCTGGCCGGCTTCCTGCAGGCCCAGGCCAATGCCGTGCAGACCGCCCCCTACCAGTGCGAGCACCTGCAGCAGCTCAACGAAGGCATGGCCAGCCTCAACCAGAGCATGGCAGGGCTGTATGCCACCTCGGGCTGGCTGACCGGCGCGCGCTTGGTGCTCAACGACATCAACATCGAACAGCAGCTCGTGCGCGGCATGCTGGTCGTGGCCTCGCCCAACCCCATGTCGCTGCTGGGCATGGCCCAGGGCATGATGCCTGAGCTGGCCCAGCTGGGCCTGGAGCCCAACGGCGCAGCCAAGCAGCTGCAATCGCCAATGACGGCCATGGTCAATGGCGGCCAGGATCCGGTCTGGCTGGCCATGACCGACAAGACCCTGGGCCTGGGCATCGGCGCCGATGTCAAGGGCGATCTGGAAGGCGCCCTCAAGGCCAGCGCGCTCTCGCCCGAGCCGCTGTTGTACTACCGCGTCGATGGCGAAACCTATGCCAAGAGCCTGGGCAAGTTCAACGAGCAAATGCTCAACAGCCTGGAGGCCAACTCCAGCGGGGCACAGCAGGCCAACGACATCATGGCGCCGATGATGCAAAGTGTTGCGCAGATCTATCAGTCCATCGACTACGCCTCGGTGCGCTACCACTTCTCCGAGCGCGGCCTGGAGCTGGACCAGATCATCACCTTCAAATAAACACGCGGCCACGGCCCTGCGGCTGCCCCCTGGCCGCAGGGCCCATTTCCTTTTTTTTGGAGACTCCCCCATGAAACGACTCGCCCTCAGCGCCGCCCTGGCCCTGGCGCTGGCCGGTTGCGCCAGCATCGGCGGCCCCGGCAGCAAGAACATCCCACTGGCTTATGCGCCGGCCGACACTGCCTTTGCATTTGGCTCGCTCGAGCGCGCGCCCAAGGGCTACGAGCAGCTCAACCACCGCTGGTTCGAAGTGCTGCGCGCGCACATCACCCCCAGCCTGGAGCGCGCCCTGCAGGTGCTGGCCGAGTCGGACGCCGACCCGGCCAAACTGAAGACCGCCAAGACGCTGCTGGGCCTGATGCAGGAAAAGCTCCACGCCCCCGGCGGCTTTGAAAACCTGGGCATCGACGTCAATGCGCTGCTGGCGCTGTACGAAGTGCAGGCCATGCCCGTGCTGCGCATCGAGCTGGCCGATGCCGACAAATTCAAGGCCTTCATCGCCGAGGCCGAGGCCCGCGCGGGCGAAAAGCTCTCCAGCGCCGAGGTGGACGGCCAGCCCTACTGGTATCTGCAGCCCGAGACCGAAGCCGACGCCTACCTCAAGCCCCGCCTGGTGGCTGCGGTGCAAGGCAAGCACTTGGTGCTGACCATCGACCTGCAGCGCCCCGAGGCGCCGCTGGCGCAGCTGCTGGGCGTGCACAAGCCGGCGCAATCGCTCATCGGCGCGGGCACCATGCAGGCCATCAACAAGCAGTACGAATACCTGCCAGGCGGCATCACCGGCTTTGTCGATGCGCAGCGCCTGGTGGAGTTGCTGAGCGGAGCCAAGGCTGCTGGTGCCGGAACGGCCAGCGCCGCAGCGCAGCCCACCTGGCTGAGCGACAGCCTGCTGAACTACTTTGGCGTGCGCCTGGATGCCAGCTGCCAGAGCGAGCTGCAGGCCGCCGTCAGCAAGACCCCGCGTCTGGTCGGCGGCGCCAAGGTGCTCAGCGACAAGCAGGCGCACTACCACATGCTGCTGGAGATGGACGCAGAGCTGGCCAAGGACTTCAGCGCCCTGCCCGCTCCAGTGCCCGGCCTGGGCACGGTGCGCGGCAATTACACGCTCGGCATCAGCGCCAACCCCAGCGCCGTGGCCAACCTGCTGCAAAAACAGGCCCAGTCCATCCAGGCCTCGCCCTACCGGTGCCAATACCTGGCGCCATTGAATGAGCTGGCGGCAGACGCCAGCGCCCTCATCGCCATGCTGCACGCGGGCTCCAGCTGGGGCCATGGCTTCCGGGTCGATTTCAGCGACCTGAGCCTGCTGATGCAAAGTGCCGACATGCTGCAGGAGACGACGGACATGGGCAAGCTGGGCGGCACCTTGCTGCTGGCCAGCGCCAACCCCAGCGCCATGCTGGGCATGCTGCAAGGCTTCATGCCCGAGCTGGGTCGGGTCGGCCTGCAGCCCGGCGGCCCGGCCAAGCAGTTGCCCGACGAGCTCATCG
The DNA here is from genome assembly GCF_002285285.1 of Vandammella animalimorsus. Classification (GTDB taxonomy): domain Bacteria; phylum Pseudomonadota; class Gammaproteobacteria; order Burkholderiales; family Burkholderiaceae_C; genus Lampropedia; species Lampropedia animalimorsus. The sequence goes on along the minus strand of NZ_NSJF01000005.1, from coordinate 231,183 downwards.
AAGACCTGGGCATGGGCAACTCCCTGTGGGCCATGGTAGGCCAGCGCGCCATCGGCCTGGCCCTGGGCGATGAGAACAAGGCCACGCTCGAAACCCTGATGCAGGCTCCCACGCCCGCCGTGCCGCCCTTCATGGTCATCGGCGCATCGGGCACGTTCTACAGCCAGCTGCTGCAAGCCTTCTCCGAGGAGGACTTGCAGGACTTGGCCGCCTGGGACTGGGAGGCGGCCTACTATCACATCACCTGGCCGCTGATGGGCGCGCTGCGCAGCATCTATGCGGAAGTGGACTACCTCGAATCGCAATGGCTGATGACCGAGCGCGGCATGGAGTTCACCTACCAGCTCGATTTGCTCGGCGGTCAGGACGTGAAAAGGTAAGCTCCCCACCGACCTGCATCCGACCCACGCTTGCCCAGGCCCTGCCTGGGCAAGTGCGTTTTCATCTGCCAATCCCATGCTCCTGCATCGCCCACCCCGCCCCCTGCCCTGGGCCTTGGCCGCCGGCCTGGGCCTGTCGCTCAGCGCCCCGGCCACGGCACAACAGCCGGCGCAGGCCGCGCCGCCCGCGGCCACCCTCACCGTGCACCACTGGCAGCAGTGCGACCAGCTTCGCCACAGCGATGCCGCGCGCCTGGCCTGCTACGACCAATGGGCTGCGCAGCAGCGCCAGCCCGGCCTGGCCACAGCGCCTGCCGCGCCCGAAAAATCCGCCCCCAGCGCCGCCACGGCAACAGCAACGGCAGTAACGGCCCACGGCGACAGCACCCATGCCACCGCCCAGCCTCAGGCCAGCGGCAGCGGCCTGCGCGCGCCAGCCAGCGCCGATGCGGTGGCGCTGCAGCCGCCGGCCACCGTCGTCGTCAGCGCCAACGATGGCTGCCGCAACCCCGCCTTTGGGCGCACAGCGCGCATGTGGGAGCTGGACGCCGACACCGATTGCGGCAACTTTCGCTTCCGTGGCTATCGGCCGCTGACCATTGGCATCGCCATCGGCGACGCCGTCAATCGCCAGCCGCATTCGCCCGCCCATGCCGACACGCCGCCAGCGCACCAGCCCTACCAGCACCATGAGGCGCAGCTGCAACTGTCGGTGCGCACCAAGCTCGCCAGCCACTTGCTCACGCGCGGGCACCCCACCAAGCGCGATTCACTGTGGTTCGGCTACACGCTCAATGCCCAGTGGCAGGCCTTCAACGGCCAGATCTCGCGCCCGTTTCGCAACACCGACCACGAGCCCGAGTTGATTTACATCTACCCGCTGCTGTGGCAACTGCCCGGCGGCGCGCAGCTCAGCTACGCCGGCCTGGGGCTGAACCACCAATCCAACGGCCAGAGCGACCCGCTCTCGCGCAGCTGGAACCGCTACTACGCCATGTTCGGCATGGAGCTGGGCCCTCGCTGGACGCTGCAGGCCCGGCTCTGGCAGCGCCTGGAGGAAAAGCCCGGCCAGGATGACAACCCCGGCATCAGCCGCCGCATCGGCCGCGCCGAGCTGCTCTCGACCTGGGAGCTCAGCCAGCGCAACACCCTGGCGCTGACGCTGCGCCACCCGCTGCGCGGACAAAACGGCGGCTCGGCGCGGCTGGAGTGGTACCGCACGCTGGGCGAAGGCTTCATGGGCGGCAAAAGCAACCTGCGCCTGCGCACCAGCCTGTTTCACGGCTATGGCGACAGCCTGATCGACTACAACCTCAAGCGCACCACGCTCTCGATCGGCCTGAGCCTGTTGGATTTCTGAACGCCTGCTGAAAGTCTCGTCGGTGCAAGCGGGCCAGAAGCGATTTGAAATGGCTGCAAGGCGCCGCTTTGCACGCATTGCATAGCCACCACAGCCCAGCTCTCTAGGGCGATGCTTTGCAACGCCGCAGGCCGCCCAGATGGGCTCCATTGCCCGCTGTGCGGGGATTTTGAACAGGCCCGAAAAGCTTTTCCATCACCACCCCTCGGAGGACTTCCCATGCCAGCTTGCCACCTTCGCCCCAGTCTGCGCCGCCCGCGCCTGCTGGCCAGCGCCCTGGCCGCCAGCGCGCTGGCGCTGCTGAGCGCCTGCAGCAGCGTGCGCACCGAACACCCGCTGCAATACGCGCCGCAGCACAGCCTGTACGCCGTGGCCAACCTCGAGCCCCCGCCCGAGGCCGCGCAAGCCTTCGATGCGCAGCTGCTGCGCCCGCTGCAGCCCATGTGGGACAGCCTGCTGCAGCTGCTGGCCAAAGATCCGGAAACCACCGAATCGCCCCGCGCCCAGCGCCTGCTGCAATGGCTGCGCGAGGTGGACCGCACCGCCAAGGAGCAAGGCCTCAAAGGCTTTGGCCTGGCCCCCGATGCCTTGTTCGCCCTGTACGAAGTGCAGCTGCGCCCAGTGCTGCGCCTCAGCTTGCATGACGTACCGCGCGCCCGCGCGCAGATTGAACAGCTACTGGCCGCGCTGGAGCTCACCCCGCAAGAACATCAACTCGGTCAGCACGCCAGCTACTGGGCCATCCCGCTGTCCGGCCAGCCGCAGTCCGAGCGGCCGCTGCCGCCCCTGCCGCTGCCCGCCGGGCAGGAGCAAGCCCAGGCTGTGCAGCAGGCCCTGCAAGAACTGCAGCCCCAGCTGCTGCTGGGGCTGATCGGCCAGCACCTGGTGCTGGCCATCGAGCCCGGCAACGGCCCAGCCCTGCCTGCGGCCCGGCTGCTCGGGCTGGAAAAGCCTGCGCAAAACCTCTACCAGGCCAAGACCCTGCACGAAGTCAACCAGCGCCACGGCTTCCTGCCCTACGGCATCACCGCCTGGATGGCCAGCGAGCGGCTGCTGCCGCTGTTCGGCCTGGGCAGCGATGCCCAACTGGCGCAGCAGCGCCGCATCACCACGCTGCCGCCCAGCTGCGCCGCCGACGCCGCCGCGCTGGCCGCCAAACTGCCCGAGCTGGCCAGCGGCATCACCCACTGGGACGCCAAACGCAAGGAGCGGCGCAGCACCGTAGTGCTGGAGCAGGCCCTGCGCCAGGGCCTGGCCGCCCTGCCCGGCCAACTGCCCCAACCCCAAACCGGGCAGAGCGCCGTCAAGCCCCTGCTCGAAATCGGCCTGAGCTTGCGGCTGGACAAGCTCGCCAGCTGGCTGCAGCTGCAGTCCAGCGCCCTGGCCGCCTACCGCAGCGACTGCCTGGCGCTGCAGCCGCTGCAACAACTGGCGCGCCAACCCGATCTGCCCCGCGCCCTGGCCCCGCTGTACGCCATCGGCCCCAATATCCATGGCTTTTACGCCATGCTCACAGGCATGGACTTTGAAAGCATGCTGCGCCAGGGCCCATCACAACAGCCCCAGCCAGAGATCGAAGTGGCCATGCTGTTTCTCAGCGACAACCCGCAGGCCCTGCACTCCTACGCCAGCCTGATCGACAAAGAGCTGGCCCGCCAGCCCCTGCAAGCGGGCGCCGAGCCGCGCCCACTGCCGCCGGGCACGTTCAGCGCTGCGCCCCATCTGCCCGCCTGGCTGGGCCTGGGCCAGGGCGGCGTCGGCCTGGCCGTGGGCCCAAGCGCGTTGCCTGCGCTCAAGCAACTGATGCAGCAGCCGGCCCAGTCACAGGGCACGCTGCTCCAGCTGCGCTACTACGGCAGCCTGCTGGGCGATGGCCTGCTGCGCATCTCGCAGCAGGGATACGAGGAATATCTGCACAAAGCCCAGGAGCAACTGCCCGAGCGCGCAACCGACATCGACGCAAACCAGCAATGGGTAGCGCCCATCTTCAACAGCATGGCCGAGTTCCTGCGCAACCTGCACACCATCGAAAGCCGCCTGGGCATCGGCCCGCTGGGCCTGGACCATTACAGCAGCCTGCAACTGCAATAAGCCGCCAGCCCCCCATCAGCGCCTGTTCAACACCTCGGCGCCAATCAGCAACGCCGGGCCCCAGTTGGCCCGGCGTTGTCTTTGGGCGTGCTCAAAGTCCCCGCACGGCGGCAAGCCCAAGCGTTTTCTTGACAGCGCGTTACACCGCTTGCATCATGCACCCCAAAATTTTCTTTATGCCAATCATTGCAGTCTCGCAAGATTCTTGATTTTTTATCTACCCATGCCCCACCAGCCCAATCAATTCCTGAGCGGCAACAATCTACCCTGGCATGTTTTCCAACAGAATTACCGCAATTACATCTTCTTCGATCACGTCATGTTTTCCGAGGAGCCCATCCTCTCGGCCATCATCCAATGGGCCGAATCACTCGGCGAAAATTTCATCCACTACTACAGATTTGACGAAGACGAGGCCAGCATCAAGGAAGTTGCCACCAGCAAGCTCCTGTCCTTGATTGAAAAAGACGAAAAAAGAAGGGTGTCCGAACTCATTTTTTCAGGCGGCGCGCTTTTTTCAGCAGATGGTGCATGGGCCGCGTTTCAGAACATCCCCGTCGGCTTGGGCGTCATAGGGCTGAACCAGTCGATTGACAGAAAAATCTTCACGCGCGACCTGTTCTTCAGCATCGAAAGCATTCAAAAAAGAGGTTACATCTACAACAGCCTGATCAGAGAATACGGAAAAGAGTATGTCGAAATATTATTGAACAGCTATACCGCATAAACCAAAAACAACCTTTCACCAAAATCTCAAATCAACACCCCATTGCAAAAGAAAATTGATTTCATAGTCCAATAACCCCCCGGAGATTGGCCATGTTTTTCCTCAGAAACCTAACCCTTCTTCCTTTTCCCATTTTATTATTGACTATTCTTTTAAACTTTTTGACAGATGGAGGATTTCCAAATTTACTAATTTGGGCGCTTTACCTACTCATAGGCTCAAGCTCTATTGGCGGCATATTGGTAAGTCATTATTTCAGATGCAAGTCATGCGGGAAAAGAGCCTTGTTTGTGGATGATGGCGATCTTTTCGGCAAAAGAAATTATTTTGCGTGCCGCTGCATGAATTGCGGCGCTCCGCTGAAAGGTCAATAAGCCGCCCTCTTGTGTCGGCTCAGTCTTTCAAGCCCCGAGTTCCGCCCAGCGAGGGGAAGTCTTCTCCGTCTGTGCCCACCGCAGGCGCAGATGGATGGCCAGGCACAGCGAATGGGCCCAAGAGGCGGTGTTTCTTCCGCCTGCGCCTGGGCGGTTGGGGCCAAGCCCCATCAGCCAGCCAGGCAGGCAGCGGGCAAGGAGGCCTGCCGATGCCCCCTTGGCACACCCCTGCGCATGGAATGTGCCCCACACCCTGCCCCGCTCGGCGCAGGGTCGGCGTTCATTCCACCGTCACGCTCTTGGCCAGGTTGCGCGGTTTGTCCACGTCGGTGCCGCGGCCCAGGGCGGTGTGGTAGGCCAGCAGCTGCAGCGGGATGACGTGCACGATGGGGCTGAGCCGGCCGTAGTGTCCGGGCATGCGGATGACGTGGATGCCTTCGCTGCTGTCGATGTGGGTGCTGGCGTCGGCCAGCACATACAGCACGCCGCCGCGGGCGCGCACTTCCTGCATGTTGCTCTTGAGCTTTTCCAGCAGCTCATCATTGGGGGCCACCACCACCACGGGCATGGCGCTGGTCACCAGCGCCAGCGGGCCGTGCTTGAGCTCGCCGGCCGGGTAGCCCTCGGCGTGGATGTAGCTGATCTCCTTGAGCTTGAGCGCGCCTTCCAGGGCGATTGGGTAGTGCTTGCCGCGCCCGAGAAACAGGGCGTTGTCCATGCGCGTGAAGGCGTGCGCCCAGCTGATGATCTGCGGCTCCAGCGCCAGCACGGCCCGCACGGCGGCCGGGATGTGGCGCAGCTGCTGCAGCTCGGCGGCCAGCTCGGCCTCGTCCATCACGCCCTTGACCTGCGCCAGCGTCAGCGCCAGCAGGTACAGGCCGGCCAGCTGAGTGGTGAAGGCCTTGGTGGAGGCCACGCCGATCTCCACCCCGGCGCGGGTGATGTAGGCCAGGCTGCATTCGCGCACCATGGTGCTGGTGCCCACGTTGCAAATGGTCAGCGTGTGCGGCTGGCCCAGCGACTTGGCGTGGCGCAGCGCTGCCAGGGTGTCGGCGGTCTCGCCCGACTGGCTGATGACCACCACCAGCGCGCGCGGGTTGGGCACCGAGCTGCGGTAGCGGTATTCGCTGGCGATTTCCACCTGCACGGGGATGCGCGCCATGGCCTCGATCCAGTATTTGGCCACCAGCGCGCTGTAGTAGCTGGTGCCGCAGGCCAGGATGAGCAGTGAGTCGATCTCCTTGAAGACGCTTGCGGCGCCATCGCCAAACAGCTCCGGGCCGATGGAGAGCACATCCGTGAGGGTGTCGGCCAGCGCGCGCGGCTGCTCGAAGATTTCCTTTTGCATGTAGTGCTGGTAGGGCCCCAGCTCGGCGGCGGCGGCGAAGGCCTGCACGGTCTGCACCGGGCGCTGCGCCGCATCCAGCGGGCGGCCCTGGGCGTCGGTGATCCAGTAGCGCCCGGCTTGCAGGTCCACCAGATCGCCTTCTTCCAGGTACACGATCTGGTCGCTCACGCCCGAGAGCGCCATGGCATCGCTGGCCAGAAAGTGCGCGGCCGGCTGGCCGGGCACGATGCCCAGCACCAGCGGCGAGCCCGCGCGCGCGCCCACCAGGCGCTGCGGCTCGTCGCGGTGCATCACCGCCAGCGCATAGGCGCCCTGCAGCTGCGCCACGGCCTGGCGCAGCGCCTCGAACAGGTCACCCTCATACAGGCTGTCGATCAGGTGTGCCACGACCTCGGTGTCGGTGTCGCTGCCGAAGCGATAGCCCTTGGCCTCCAGCGCGCGGCGCAGCGCCTCGTAGTTCTCGATGATGCCGTTGTGCACCAGCGCCACGCGCGCGGCCGCCTGCGGCACGGCGGCCGGGTCGATCTGCGGGCCGAAACTGAAATGCGGATGGGCGTTGTCCATCGACGGCGCGCCGTGCGTGGCCCAGCGCGTGTGGGCGATGCCGGTGCCAGCCTGCAAGGCCTGCTCGGCCGCCTGGGCCTGCAACTGCGCCACCCGCGCCGTGCTGCGGCTGCGCTCGATGCCTTGCGCCGAATCGGGCGCAAAACTGGCGCGGTGCACGGCCAGGCCGCAGGAGTCATAGCCCCGGTATTCCAGACGCTGCAGGCCCTGCAGCAGCACGGGCACCACATCCTGCTGCGATACCCCGCCGACGATTCCACACATACGCAACTCTCCCTGTGATTTGGATGCAGACCTTGCTCAAGAATCTGCGCAACGCGCCCGCCGCCCGCAGCGGCGGGCGGCCAGGGCCACACATGGGCGGGATGCTAGCCAAGGCAAAAAGAAATTTGCTTTTGTTTTTGATCTATTTTTCAAGCAAAATTTCACGGATGTGATTTCTCGAAATTTAATTTCATTAAAAGCTTAAAGATGAAGAAAAACATTGACGAAATCGACCTTCAATTGTTGGAGCTACTGCAGCGCGATGCCTCAATCAGCCAACAGGTTCTGGCCGAGCGCGTGGGCATCTCGCCGGCCACTTGCCTGCGGCGCGTGCAGCGCCTGCGCGAGGCGGGCATTCTGGCGGCCCAGGTGGCGCTGGTGGATCCATGGGCGCTGGCGCGCGCCAGCGGCCAGCCGCCGGGGCTGTGCTGCATCGTCGAACTCAGCCTGGATCGGCAGGACGCCCAGGCGCTGGCGGCCTTCGAGCAGCTGCTGCTGCAACACCCCGAGGTGCAGCAATGCTGGCGCGTGAGCGCCGGGCCGGATTTCATCCTGGTGGTGCAAACCCTGGACATGCAGCACTACCAGGCGCTGGCGCACGCGCTGTTCACGCAGCAGGCCAATGTGCGCAACGTCAAGGCCTATTTCGCCACCGCGCAACCCAAGCGCGGCACGGCCATCCCGCTGCCGGGGCGCGCAGCGCCAGCAGCGTCAGAGTCAGCGCCGGCATCAGCGCAAAGGCCGCAACCGCTCAGCGGCGCAAGGCCTTGAAGGCCGAATATTCCCAGCGGCGCAGCGCCAGGATCATGGTGTAGCCCTCGCGCTCGCCGGGCGGCACTTTCTGGTCGCTCAGGTGCTGCTGGGAGAAATCCTGCCCCAGGCGCTGCATGCGCTCGAGCAGGGCGGGCGCGGCCGCGCGGCTGATGCTGCCATGCACCAGGAACAGCCCTTCGTCGTCGTGCGCAAAGGCCCCGCCCAAGTAATCCAGCGCCACATGCTCGCGAAAGAACTGCATCACCGGGCCATTGGGCCGCCACTTGAAAGTCTTGGCCAGCTTGAGGCGGTAGCGGTTCATGGGCCGCAGTTCCAGAATGCCCAGCCGGTCGAGCTGCACCAGGTATTTGACGCACTCGGCCTCGCTGAGGTGGTAGGCGGCCACCATTTGCTCGACCGACCACAGGCTCATGGCGTTGACGGCCACCAGCAGCAGCTTCTTGTCGGCCACCACGGCGCGCTCCTGCTCCACGCTCAACTGCGCCAGCTCGGGCTGCTGATCGACCACGCGCCGCGCCAGCTCGGCAAAGTCCGTGCCCAGCGCACGGCAGATGGCGTCGATGCGCGACAGCGGCATCTCTCCGCGCGAGAGCATGCGCTTGACGCTGGACTCGGCCATCTCCAGCGCCTGGGCCAGATCGGCGTAGGTCATGCGGTTGGCCTTGAGTTCCTGCTTGATGACGCTCACCAGGTCTTGGGTGGTGCTCATGGGCTTGCTCCTCCTCTCATGTGCTGCGGCTGGCCTGTCGATCGGGGCTGCCAGCGGCAAAAGGTATCAATAAAAGATACTTTAAGACATTTAATACGCAATCAAAAGCAAATAACGGCACTTTTTGCCATCCGGTTTCGATACTTCGCGGCGCAGGGTGCATGTCACCCCATCCATTCATGACCTGTCGATTGTTTTGGAGCCACGCCATGCCCGCCAAGAAATCCTTTGTGCTTGCCGCATCCTTTTCCCCCTCGTTTGCCATGGTCGATGGCAGCCATTACACGGCCCGGGCGCGCTCGGCGCAGCAGCTGGCGCGCTGGGCCTTGCTGGCCTTTGCCGCACTGCTGGCGCTGCTGGCGGCGCTGCTGCCGCCGGTGCAGCAACTGGCGCATTACCACGATTTTGCCGATCAGCGCGGCCTGCTTGGCCTGCCCAACGCCATGGACGTGCTGACCAATCTGTGCTTTCTGGCCGCCGCCATTGTCATCGCCCGGGCCATGCGGCAGTACCGCCGCGCCATGCAGCGCGCCCATGTGCGCAGCATGCCGCTGTGGTGGCACCTGTGCGGCCTGGCGGCGCTGGGCTTTGCCGCCACCGCGCTGGGCTCAGGCGTTTACCACTTGCAGCCCAACGATGCCGGCGTGCTGTGGGATCGCCTGGCCATGGGCATCGTATTTGCCGCCATCGTCGGCCTGGCGGTGCGCCAGATCGCCTGCGACGCCAGCGCGCTGCTGGCCACGGCGCTGACCTTTGCCGCCAGCTGCGCCAGCCTGGCCGTCTGGCATGCCACGGGCAATTTCACGCCCTGGAGCGTGCTGCAAGGCGGCGGCATGGTGCTGCTGCTGGCCATTGGTCTGGGCACTCGCCTGGGGCTGCCGCGCAGCGCAGGCATGCCCGCGCTGGGCCTGCTGGCCATCATCGGCTGGTACCTGCTGTGCAAGGTGTGTGAGCTGGGCGATCACGCGCTGTTCGAGGCCAGCGCCGGGCTGATCTCGGGCCACAGCCTCAAGCATGTGCTGGCTGCCGCAGCCGGCTGGCCGATTGCCCGCATGCTGTATAACGCCACTCCCATGCGCCGTTGAGAGCTCGTCCACAGTTTCTGAGTCATGCCTGCTGCCCCCCTTGCAATCTCCCCCACCTGACGCCGCATGAGCCAACACCGCCCTACCCACCCCATCAAGGCCGATGAGGTCAACCAATTCAAGCTGCTGGGCCAGCGGCGCTTTGCGCCGTTTTTCTGGACGCAATTCATCGGCGCAGCCAACGACAACCTGTTCAAGTTCGCCTTCACGGTGCTGGTGACGTACCAGCTGCAGGTGGCCTGGCTCGACCCGCAAATGGCCGGGCTGGTGATCGGCGCAGTATTCATCCTGCCCTATTTGCTGTTTTCGGCCACGGCCGGGCAGCTGGCCGACAAGTACGCCCATGCGCTGCTGATTCGCCGCCTGAAGCTGCTGGAGATTGCCATCATGCTGGTGGCTGCGCTGGCCTTCTGGTTCGAGGCCGTGGCCGTGCTGCTGGCCTGCGTGTTCGCCATGGGCCTGCAATCGACGCTGTTCGGCCCGGTCAAGTACGCCTACCTGCCCCAGCACCTGAACGCGGCCGAGCTCACCGGCGGCAACGGCATGGTGGAGATGGGCACCTTCGTCTCCATCGTGCTGGGCAGCCTGGCCGGCGGCATGCTCATCGACCTGGGCGAGCCCGGGCGCAAGTACGTGGCGCTGGCCAGCCTGGCGCTGGCCGTGCTGGGCTGGGCCAGCAGCCGCGCCATCCCGCAGGCCGCGCCCACCGACCCGGCGCTGCGCATCGACTGGAACCCCGTGCGCGAGACCTGGCAGAACCTGCGCCTGGCCCACGCCCAGGCTGTGGTGTTCCGCTCCGTGCTGGGCATCAGCTGGATGTGGTTCGTCGGCTCAGTGCTGATGAGCCAGTTTCCCGTCATTGCCAAAGAGGTGCTGCACGGCAACGCCCAGGTGGCCTCGCTGCTGTTGACGGTGTTTGCGCTGGGCATCGGCATCGGCTCGCTGCTGTGCGAGGCGCTCTCGCGCAAACAGGTCGAGATCGGCCTGGTGCCCGTGGGCGCCATCGGCATGAGCGTGTTCCTGCTCGATCTGTACTTCGCCACCCGCAACCTGCCGGCGCCGGCCCAGTTGTTGGAGGTGTCGCAGTTCCTGGGCGCGGCGGCCAACTGGCGCGTGCTCATCGACCTGCTGCTGCTGTGCCTGTTCACCGGGCTGTACAGCGTGCCCATGTACGCACTGGTGCAAATGCGCTCACAGCCCACGCACCGCGCGCGCATCATCGCCGCCAACAACATCCTCAACGCGCTGTTCATGATCGCCAGCGCCGTGCTCACCGCCTCACTGCTGCAGCTGGGGCTGACGATGCCGCAGATCTTTCTGGCGCTGGCCATTGGCAATGCCATCGTCGCGGCCTACATCTTCCTGCTGGTGCCCGAGTACCTGCTGCGCTTCATGGCCTGGGTGCTCACCCACCTGATCTACCGCTTTCGCATCCAGGGGCGCGAGCACATCCCCAGCGAAGGCCCGGCCGTGCTGGCCTGCAACCACGTCAGCTTCGTCGATGCCATCTTGCTGCTGGCCGCCAGCCCGCGCCCAATCTATTTCATCATGGACGAGCGCATCTTCCGCAACCGCCTGCTGGGGCTGATCTTCCGCTTCGCCAAGGCCATCCCCATTGCCGCGCAGCGCGACAATCCGCAGGCCTTCGAGGCCGCCTTCGAGCGCGCCGCCCAGGTGCTGCGCGAGGGCGACCTGCTGGGCATCTTCCCCGAAGGGGCCATCACCCGCGACGGCCAGCTGCAGCGCTTCAAGCGCGGCATCCACAAGATCACGGACGATGCCCGCGCCCAGGGCCTGGACGTGCCCATCATCCCCATGGCGCTGTCCAACCTGTGGGGCTCGTTCTTCTCGCGCATCGAAGTGCGAGGCGGCCAGAACGTGGCCATGGTGCGGCCGCTGCGGCGTGGCTGGCTCAACCGCGTGGGCCTGCACGTGGGCCCGGCCATGGACAGCGCCAGCGCCACGCCCGAGCTGCTGCAGGCGCGCGTGCAGCAACTGCTCGACCAAGCCCAACCCGCCAGCAAGAGCGGGCGCAGCGCAGCGCCAGACTTGGGCACAGGCGCGGGATAATCGCCCGCTTTGGCGAGCCCGCCCCACTGCCAGCCCTTTGCAGCCCTGTGCTGCCCCAATCTGCCATGTCCGAGCCCAAAAAAGTCCTGTTCGGCTTTCACGCCGTCACCGTGCGCTTGAAGACCGCGCCCGATTCCATCATCGAGGTGCTGATCGACCCCAGCCGCCGCGATGCGCGCATGCGCCAGTTCATCGCCCGCGCCAAAGAGGCGGGCGTGCGCCTGATCGAAGCCGATGCGCTGCGCATCGCCCGCCTGGCCGGCAGCCACGGCCACCAGGGCGTGGCCGCGCGCGTGCAGGCCCTGGCGCCGGCGCGCGGCCTCGATGAGCTGCTCGACGCATTGACCGAGCCGCCGCTGCTGCTGGTGCTCGACGGCGTGACCGACCCGCACAACCTGGGCGCCTGCCTGCGCGTGGCCGATGGCGCTGGCGCCCATGCCGTCATCGCCCCCAAGGACCACGCCGCCGGCATCAACGCCACCGTCGCCAAGGTCGCCAGCGGCGCGGCCGAGACCATGCCCTATTTCATGGTCACCAACCTGGCGCGCACCCTGGGCGAGCTCAAAGAGCGCGGCATCTGGGTGCTGGGCACCAGCGACGACGCGCCGCAATCGCTCTACCAGCAAGAGCTCACCGGCCCCACGGCCCTGGTGCTGGGCGCCGAAGGCCCGGGCATGCGCCAGCTCACGCGCAAAACCTGCGACGCGCTGCTGCACATCCCCATGCAGGGCGCGGTGGAAAGCCTGAACGTCTCTGTAGCCAGCGCCGTGTGCCTGTACGAAGCGCGCCGCCAGCGCCTGCTCAGGTGAGAGGTTCTGACAGCGCCAAGCGCCCGCACGGCCTGGTGCGACAATGCACGGGCTTTGCCCCTCACCCCCACGCCCTGGCACAGCCAAGGCGGTTTTACCCAGCCCCTCTTCTTTTTTGGAGACCCTCATGACCCAAGTCACCCTCAAAGGCAACCCCGTCGAACTCAAGGGCAGCCTGCCCGCCCCCGGCCAGCAGGCACCAGCCTTCTCGCTGGTCGGCAAGGATCTGGCCGAGCGCAGCCTGGCCGACTTCAAAGGCCAGCGCAAAGTGCTCAACATCTTCCCCAGCATCGACACCCCGACCTGCGCGCAATCGGTGCGCAACTTCAATGAGGAGGCCAGCGCCCTGCCCAACACCGTCGTGCTGTGCATCTCGGCCGATCTGCCCTTTGCCCAGTCGCGCTTTTGCGGCGCAGAAGGCCTGGACAAGGTCGTCATGCTCTCCACCCTGCGCGGCCGCGGCTTCCATGAAGACTACGGCGTGGCCATCGCCAGCGGCCCGCTGGCCGGCCTGACCGCGCGCGCCGTGGTGGTGCTCGACGAAAACGACCGCGTGCTGCACAGCCAACTGGTGGGCGAGATCGCCAACGAGCCCGACTACGCCGCCGCCAAGGCCGCGCTGCAATAAGGCCCCAAGCGCCAGCTCGCACCCCACAGCCACCGCCTTGCCGGTGGCTTTTTTTCGCCCTGGTGATGGGCGCAGCGGGGGATTTTGACGACAGGCGCGGCCACTTCATCTTCGCTTCACCTGGATTTCTCAAGCGCTGAGGACACTTGCGGCCACTGTGCTCATCAACAAGAAAGGCCCTCTCATGCAATACCGGCTCGCAACCAAGATATTCATCATCGGCGCCCTGGTCATCGTGCTGCAAATGGCACTGATGATGATCTATGGCCAGGTGCAGGATCGCCAGCGCCTGCACCGCAACGTGCAAAACGACATCGCCCAATCGGCCGCTGGCGCGCAAACCCTGATCGGCCCAGTGCTGCTGATCGAATACCAGGAAGAGTTCGAGGAACAAGTGCACGACGCCCAGACCGGCCAGACCAGCACCCAGCTGCGCCAGCGGCAGCAACGCCACTTGCTGCCCGCGCAGCAGCTGGACTGGAAAGGCCAGGCCGATGTGCAAACCCGCCATCGCGGCATCTACCACGCCAACCTGTTCCAGTCGAGCTGGAAGCTCAGCGGCCAGTTCACGCTGCCAGCCTGGCTGGGCCACCAGCCCCAGGGCCGCATCCTCTCGGCCCAGGCCTATCTGGTGCTGGGCGTGAGCGACCAGCGCGGCATCACCAACAACCCGCTGCTGCACATCGACGGGCGCCAGCTGCCCTTTCAGGTCGGCAGCCGCGAGGTGCTGGCCACCCCCGCCATCCACGCCAATCTGGGCGAGCTGGACCTGAGCCAAACGCACAGCCTGCCCTTCACACTGGCGTTGCAACTGATGGGCTCGCAGCACCTGTCCATCGCCCCCACGGCCGAGCTGACCAACGTGCACCTGCAATCGAGCTGGCCGCACCCGAGCTTCCAGGGGCGCTTTCTGCCCAACACGCGCGAAGTGCGCAGCGACGGCTACAGCGCCAGCTGGCAAATCTCGCACCTGGCGCGCGACTTCGAGCAAACCCTCAAGGCCGGCAAGGCGGTCGCCAGCACATCGGGCCGCTATGGCCATGACAGCGCAGCGCAAGCCGAAGTGCTGGGCGTGAGCTTCATCGACCCAGTCAACATCTACGTACAGGCCGAGCGCGCCGTCAAATACGGCCTGCTGTTCATCGTGCTGACCTTTGCCGCCTTCTTCCTGATCGAAACCACGCGGCGCATCGCCATCCACCCGCTGCAATACCTGCTGGTCGGGCTGGCGCTGTCGATCTTCTTCCTGCTGCTGGTGGCGCTGTCCGAGCACCTGCCGTTCTGGCTCTCCTACGGCATTGCCGCGCTGGCCTGCGTGAGCCTGATCACGCTGTACCTGGGCGCAGTGCTGCGCAACCGCCTGCATGGCCTGGCCTTTGGCGCCGGCATCACCGCGCTGTACGGCATTCTCTACGGCATCCTGCGCTCCGAGGACAACGCCCTGCTGATGGGCAGCGTGCTGCTGTTCGTCGCACTGGCCGCGCTGATGCTGGGCACACGCCACATCGACTGGTACAGCCTGATTGGCCAAGGCAAGGCCAGCGCGAACCCAGCGCCATCCAGCAGCAAAGTGAACGCGCAGAGCTGATTCCATCGCCGTACCCCAACAGCAGTGCGCAACACCTCTGCGCAGGCCCTGGCAAGCCAGGGCCTGCGCTCGTATTGGCCATAGCGCGCCAACCCGATCATGTGGGAGTCGCGCTCGCTGCTGGACATGGCCGCGCAAGCCGGGCACCGTCAATAGAATCGGCCCCCATGCCACAACACACATCGCCCCCCTCCCCCACCGCAGCCAGCCACAGCGCCTGGCTGCACCAGGCCATCGACCGCATCGAGGCCGATTACCAACGCAGCGCCGACACGCACCTGATCCCGCTGCCGCTGCCGCGCTTTGCCCAGATCGGCATTGATCTGTACCTCAAGGACGAATCCACCCACCCCACCGGCAGCCTCAAGCACCGACTGGCGCGTTCGCTGTTTCTGTACGCGCTGTGCAATGGCTGGATCGGCCCGCAATCGACCATCGTCGAAGCCTCCAGCGGCTCCACCGCTGTCAGCGAAGCGTATTTCGCGCGCCTGCTGGGCTTGCCCTTCGTGGCCGTGATGCCGCGCAGCACCTCGCCCGAGAAGATCGCGCTGATCGAGTTCTACGGCGGGCGCTGCCATTTCGTGCAACAAGCCAGCGAGGTGTATGACGCGGCGCGGCAGATCGCCGCCGACACCGGCGGCCACTACATGGACCAGTTCACCTACGCCGAGCGCGCCACCGACTGGCGCGGCAACAACAACATCGCGCAAAGCATGTTCACGCAGATGCAGCGCGAGCGCCACCCCATCCCGCGCTGGATCGTCGTAGGCGCAGGCACCGGCGGCACCAGCGCCACCATTGGCCGCTACGTGCGCTACCAGCGCTACGCCACCGAGCTGTGCGTGGCCGACCCGGAAGGCTCGGTCTTTGCCGATTACCACCGCTGCGGCGATGCCTGCCTGAGCGCGCCGGGCTCGCGCATCGAAGGCATTGGCCGCCCGCGCGTGGAGCCCAGCTTTGTGCGCACGCTGGTGGACCGCATGGAAGTGGTCAGCGATGCGCAATCCATTGCCGCCATGCACGCGCTGTCGCAGCTGCTGGGGCGGCGCGTGGGCCCGTCCACCGGCACCAACTTCGTGGCCATGCTGCGCCTGGCCCAGCACATGCAGGCCCAGGGCGAGCAAGGCTCCATCCTCTCGCTGCTGTGCGATGCCGGCGAGCGCTACCTGCCCACCTACTACAACCCACAGTGGCTGGCCGGCCACATCCAGACCTGCGAGGCCAGCGCGCGCCAGATTCAAGAGCTGCTCGTCTAGAGCGTGTTCAAGACCTCTACACGGCCCGCAACAACAAGCATCAGGAGACGCCCACATGGCTTTCATCAACTACGTCACGCAAATTCAGTTCGACTTTGGCGCCATCGCCCTGCTGGCCAGCGAGTGCCAGCGCATCGGCATCACCCGTCCGCTGCTGGTCAGCGATGCCGGCGTCAAGGCCGCTGGCATCCTCGACCGCGTATTGGCCCAGCTCAAGGGCATGGACTGCGCCGTGTTCGACGCCACGCCGCCCAACCCCACCGAGGCGGCCGTGCGCGCGGCCGCGCAGCGCTACCGCCAGCAGCGCTGCGACGGGCTGATTGCCGTGGGCGGCGGCTCCTCCATCGACTGCGCCAAAGGTGTGGCCATTGCCGCCACGCACGATGGGCCGCTGACGCGCTACGCCACCATCGAAGGCGGATCGCCGCGCATCAGCGAAGCCGTTGCGCCGCTGATTGCCATCCCCACCACCAGCGGCACCGGCAGCGAAGTGGCGCGCGGCGCCATCCTCATCGTTGACGATGGCCGCAAGCTCGGCTTCCACTCCTGGCACCTGGTGCCGCGTGCGGCCATTTGCGACCCCGAGCTGACGCTGGGCCTGCCCCCTGGGCTGACCGCCGCCACCGGCATGGACGCCATCGCCCATTGCATGGAAACCTTCATGGCAGCCGCCTTCAACCCGCCGGCCGACGGCATCGCGCTCGATGGCCTGGCGCGCGGCTGGGCCCACATCGCCCAGGCCACACAGCACGGGCAGGATCGCCAAGCGCGCCTGAACCTCATGGCCGCCAGCATGCAAGGCGCCATGGCCTTTCAGAAGGGCCTGGGCTGCGTGCACTCGCTCAGCCACAGCCTGGGCGGCATCAATCCGCAACTGCACCACGGCACGCTCAATGCCGTCTTCCTGCCGGCGGTGCTGCGTTTCAACGCCCAGGCCCCCAGCGTGCAGCAGGAGCAGCGCATGCAGCGCATGGCCCAGGCCATGGGCCTGGCCCTGCCCGAGCAGGCCAGTGCCACGCAAGCCGCCGCGCAACTGGCCCAGGCCGTGCAGGCGCGCAACCAAGAGCTGGGCATGCCCAGCGGGCTGGCCGCCATGGGCGTCAAGCAGGGCGACTTCGCACTGATCATCGAGCGCGCCCTGCGCGACCACTGCCACGCCACCAACCCCATCGAAGCCAGCGAGCAGGACTACCGGCAGATGCTGGAAGAGTCCATGTAATAGCCGTTGGTCAGCCAGGGCCGCCCAACGCACGACGGCCCAAGGGCCTGCCCAGCCGCGCCACGAAAAAAAATTTTCTCCATCCATGAGGGATTTGCCGCGCTGCGGTGTTGTATCTCATGGTGGCCCACAGCGCCGCCTTGATGCACGGCCTGCCTGCCGCCCCCTGTGGCATGGCGCGCCGCACCCCAACCCTTTTGATGGAGACTTGCATGCCCCAACCCGCCATCCCCCGTCTAGCCCGTTGCCCACTGGCTGCAGCCGCCGCGCTCTGTCTGGCCGCCTTGCCCCTGCATGGGCATACACAGACGCCAGCGCAAGCGCCCAAGCCCGGCCAAAGCGCGGCGCGCACCTACCAGCTGCCAGCCCAGCCCCTGGTCCAAAGCCTGGCCGCGCTGGCCACCCAGGCCGGGCTGCAACTGGTGGCCGACCCGGCCCGCATCGGCCAGCGTGCAGCCCCGGCCCTTGCGCCCACGGCCGATTTGCCGCAGGCGCTGCGCACGTTGTTGGCCGGCACCGGCCTGCAAGGCCGCGTGCAGGGGCAGACGCTGGTCATCACCCCGGCCCCTGCACAGGCTGCCGCCGCCGCAAGCAGCGCGGGCGATGCCCAGACCCTGCCTGCGGTCACCGTGCAGGCCGCGCCCGAAACCGCCACCGGCCCGGTGCTGGGCTACGCCGCGCGCCGCAGCGCCACGGCCACCAAGACAGACACGCCGCTGGTGGAAACGCCGCAGTCCGTCAGCGTGATCGGCGCCGAGGAGATCGAGGCCAAGGGCATGCGCGAGGTGCTGGACACGCTGAACTACACGCCCGGGGTGTTCACCCGCATGTGGGGCCACGATGGCCGGGGCTACGAATACATGATGCTGCGCGGCTTTGACGACCTGGAGGCCCAGAACTTCCTCGACGGCATCGCGCAAATGGGCTTTCTGGACATTGGCGCGCAAACCGAGGTCTATGGCATGGAGCGCATCGAGGTGCTGCGCGGCCCGGCCTCGGCCACCTTTGGGCGGGCCGACGTGGGCGGCATCGTCCACCGCGTCAGCAAGCGGCCCACGCTGGACGAGCCGGTGCGCGAGGTGCAAGCGCAACTGGGCAATTACCGGCACCGGCAACTGGCCTTCGACTACGGCGGCAAGCTGGGCGAGCAGGCCGCCTACCGCCTGGTGGGGCTGGCGCGCCAGAGCCGCACGCAAGACCGCTACCCCACCGGCGAGTGGGACACGAGCAAGCGCCAATACTTCGCCCCCTCGCTGCTGTGGCAGCCTTCAGCCGCCACGCGCCTGACGCTGCTGGCCTCGGTGCTGCGCCATGACGTGAGTGACGACGTGGGCTACATGGCCGACGGCAACGGCCAGCCCACGCAGGTGCGCGAAGGCGACCCGCGCTACAGCCGCATCCGGCAAAACAGTTGGTCGCTGGGCTATGAGCTGCGTCACGACTTCAACGCCCAATGGGGCCTGCGGCAAAACTTCCGCCACGCCAAGCGCGATGCGGACAAGTACCACATCCGCTCCTCGCTGCAAGACGATGGCCGCACGCTCGCGCGCACGGCCGTACATGGCTTTGGCGACCTGACGCAAACCTCGCTGGACACCTACGTGGAAGGGCGCTTGCAGACCGGCGCGGTGCGCCACCAGCTGATTGCCGGGCTGGACTTCACCCAGGCGCGCGCCACTGAATATGAAAAGACGGGGCCAGCGCCGGATCTGGATCTCTACAACCCGCTGTACCAGCCCGTCACCCCGCCCAGCGTGGTGGATGACATTGCCGGCCCGAACAAGGTGCGCGCGCTGGGGCTGTACGCGCAAAACCAGATGCGCCTGGGCGAACAATGGCTGCTGACGCTTTCGGGCCGGCACGACACGGCCAAGGGGGAAGACGCCTCCAGCTCGCGCGGGCAACGCCAAAGCCGCACCGACCGCGCCTTTACCGGCCGCGCCGCGCTCACCTGGCTGGCCCCCGGCGGCTGGGCGCCTTATGTGAGCTACGGCACCTCCTTTCTGCCCGCCTTTGGCGCTTATGACGCGTTCGATGCCAAGCCCACCACCGGCAAGCAATGGGAGCTGGGCGTCAAATACCAGCCCCCGGGGCAAAGCCTGCTGCTCGCCGCCGCCGTGTACGACCTGCGCAAGCGCAACATCACCGTGAGCAACCCCATCACCAACCGCGATGAGCAGGTGGGCGCCATGCGCTCGCGCGGGCTGGAGCTGGAGGCCAAGGGCCGCCCCCTGCCTGCCTTGCCCGGCCTGCACGCCACTGCCGCCTACAGCTACAACGACGTCAAAGGCCTGGCGGGCAGCACCTGGCGCGTGGAAGCGGGCAAAGCCCCCATCCAGGTGCCCAAACACATGGCTTCGCTGTGGCTGGACTACCGCTTGGCCGAAGGCCGCCTGCGCGGCCTGCACCTGGGCCTGGGCGCGCGCCACGTGGGCCGCCGCTGGGACGACGCGGCCAACACCCGCGCGCAGCCGGGCTACACGCTGGTGGACGCCAGCCTGCGCTACGACCTGGGCGCCAACTGGCGCCTGGCGCTGAACGTGAACAACCTGTTCAACAAGAAGTACTTCACCAGCAATGCCTTTGATGGCTGGTGGCGCGGCGAGCAGCGCAGCGCGACGATCACAGCCACCTACCGCTGGTAAGCCGAGCGCCGACGGCAGACGCCCTGCCCGCTTGCATGCCGGGCAGGCCCGCTTGCGAGGCGCCTGCGAGGTGCTTGCGAGGTGCTTGCGAGGTGCTTGCGAGGTGCTTGCGAGGTGCTTGCGAGGTGCAGGCCGCGCCACCGCCGTGGCGGCGCGGCGCTGGCTCACCGCGCATCGCCCGGCGCGGGCGGGGCATCGGGCACGCGCTCCAGCACGGCCAGAAAATCCTCGCGCCGCCCCTGCGCCGCTTCGGCGCGCAGGTGCTCCAGCGTCAGCCAACTGGCCAGCTTCTCCGCCGTGGCACTGGCTATGAACTGGTTGACGGAAATGCCATCGCGCGCGGCCAGCTCTTTCACTTTACGGTGGATGGAATCGGGCAGGCGAATCGTCAAGGCGGTCATGGGGCGCTCTCCAGAAGGTTCAAGAATTCAGCAGGTGTAAGGGCTTGGATACCGAAGGCCGATGCGCCCCGGAAATCCCGCGTGTTGTGCGTGATGATGTAACGGCTGGCCGAGGCCACGGCGCATTCCAGCACCATGTCGTCGTCGGCATCGCGCCTTCCTCATTTTCTGCCCCATTTCTTTGAACAGACTTTTGTTCCGCTTCTTTTCTTATGCCCCCGCCGCACACCCAAGCCCGCCCCAAACCATCCCGCCTGCTGCGCCCGGCCTTGCTCAAGCTGCACCGATGGGCGGGCTTGGCCTTGGCCGCCTTTCTGGTGCTCACCGGCCTGACCGGGGCCGTGATGGCCTGGACGGACGAGCTGGACGCACTGCTGAACCCGCACATGCTGCGCACGCCCGGCACGCCGGCGCAGGATGCGGCGCAG
Organism: Vandammella animalimorsus; assembly: GCF_002285285.1. GTDB lineage: Bacteria > Pseudomonadota > Gammaproteobacteria > Burkholderiales > Burkholderiaceae_C > Lampropedia > Lampropedia animalimorsus. Next base: position 210,463 of record NZ_NSJF01000005.1, on the reverse strand, counting down.
TTGCTGGCGCTGGCCGCGCAGGTGGAGGCCGCGCAGCCGCAGTGGCGCGTGACCAGCCTGCCGCTGGCGCTGGAGCCGGGGCAGGCGGCCATGCTGCGCGTGGCGGCCAAACCCCATGCAGATGCGGATGCGAGCGCTGGCAAGAACGCACCACTGGGCTTTGACCAGTTGTTCTTGCACCCGGCGAGCGGTCAGATCCTGGGCCAGCGGCAATGGGGCCAGTGGCGCGGCGGCTCATTGGCGCAGGCGCGGCAAGACCTGCTGCCTTTCATCTACAAACTGCACTACAGCCTGCACCTGCCCGGCGTGTGGGGCGCCTGGCTGCTAGGCGGCGTGGCCTTGCTGTGGGCGCTGGACTGCCTGTGGGCGCTGGCGCTGGCCTTCCCCAGCCGCAAGGCCTGGCGCAAGTCCTTCGCGTTTCGCTGGGGCGCGGGCGGGCACAAGCTGACGTTCGATCTGCACCGCTCGGGCAGCGTGTGGCTGTGGCCGCTGCTTCTGGTGCTGGCCATCACCGGCGTGGGCCTGAATCTGCGCACGGAAGTCATGCAACCGCTGGTGGCGTGGTTTTCACCCGTGCCGCCCGATCCTTGGGCGGGCCGCCAGCCCTTGCCCCCAGGGCAAGCGGCCATCGGGCGCGAGCGCGCGCTGCAACTGGCGCTGGCCCAGGCGCGGCAGTTGGGCTGGCTGGGCGATGCGCCGAGCGCAGCCCCCTCATCGCCAGCCTCGTCCGCCACGCCAGTCCCCGCCGCCAAGGCGCTGGGCTTGCAGCCCTGGCGGCTGTACGACTGGCAGGATGAAGACGGGCTGTACGCCGTGGCCTTTGCCGCGCCGGGGCGCGAGCCTTACGGCCCGACGCTCGGGCCGCACTGGGTGTATCTGGATGCGGCCACCGGCGCGCCCGTGGCTACGCGCAGCGCAGCGCGCCGCAGCGCGGGCGAGGTGTTCATGGCGGCGCAGTACCCGCTGCACTCGGGCCGCATCCTGGGCTGGCCGGGCCGCGCGCTGGTCAGCCTACTGGGGCTGGCAGTGGCCGTCATCAGCGTGACGGGGGTGATGATCTGGCTGCGCAAGCGCCGCGCGGGGGGCGAAAAGTGCATAACACGCTCTAAAACGGCACCAGCAGTGACGCCAACAGCAGGGGCAGGAACAGCCACCAGCTGCTGCGGTGCAGCAGGTGATAGGCCAGGTGGATGAGCAGGCCCAACAGCAGCAGCGAGGGTTTGCGCAACATGAACAACAGCACCAGCAGGGCCAGGGTTTGCTCCAGCAGCATGCGCGGGTTGCGCTGGCTGGCGTGCTGCGCCTCTTCGGGCGGCTGCTGGGGTTCAAGCGCGCCTTGGCGCTGCGGCTGCGCGGCCGTGGGCAAAGCGGCCTGGGCTTGCTGCCGGCGCTGTGCCTGGCGCTGTGCCTGGCGTTGCGCTTCGGTGGGTTCAAGCACAGGCGCTGGCGGCTGGGCCGGCTGCCACCAATGCGCCCAGGGGGCCTGGCCCTGGGCGCTGGCGCGGCGAAAGGCGCTGCGCCCCCGGCCCGCTTGCGAGGCCTTGGCGGCGCTCTCCAATTCCAATATCTGTTGAGGTTCTGGCGATGGCTGCGATTGCGCCGGGGCCTGGGCTGCAACGCGCAGGGCCTGCACACGCTGCAGCCAGGGCTGGCCGCGCTGCGGATCGACCATGTGCAGGAAGTGGGCGTAGCCCAGCAGCGCGTCGAGCACGTTGTCGTTGCCGTTCCAGGATTTGCCTTGCGGCCCGTCTTTTTCGACCTGAAAGACGGTGGCGCGAAAACGCTTGAAGGTGCTGCGATCAATCGAGGGCTTGGCGTTGACGACCAAGCCAGTGACTTGCTGACGCCGGGCGCTGCGCATGACGTGCAGCTTGTCCGGGTGCAGGGTAAAGCCCTCGTCGGCGATGATCTGGCGCGCGCGCCACAGCAGCTTGCCCACCAGATGCTGGGCCGGCGCATCGGCCGAGAAGCTCAGGTCGTCGGCATAGCGGGTGTAGGCAAAGCCGAGCTTGGCGGCCATGCCGTGCAGGCGGCGATCCAGCCGGCGGCAGAGGATGTTGGTCAGCGCCGGGCTGCTGGGCGCGCCCTGCGGCAGGTGGCGCGCGCCGGTGGCGATGTGGTAGGTCTGGCCGTCGAGCTGCACAGCCTGCGTGGGACGCTGGGTGCACAGCAGGCCCATGATGCTGGCCAGTTGCTCGCTGTAGCCCAGCGCGCGGAACACGCCCTTGATGCGCGGGTAGGCAATGGAGGGGAAGAAGTCCTGCAAATCCAGGTTGATGACCACGGCCTTGCCCACGTGCGGCTGGGCGTTGCTGCAAATGGAGCGCCCAGGGCGAAAGCCGTGCGCCGCATCGTGCACCGGCACTTTGCTGAGGATGTTGTCCAGCAGCCAGTACTGCAGGCGCTTGAGGCGCGGCATGGGCGCAGAGATGCGGCGCAGGCCGCCGCTTTTCTTGGGCAAGTCAAAACTGCGGTAGTGGCTGACGCGGGCCACGGCGCGGTCGTAGGCGAGAAAACGCAGCTCGGCCACCGAGACGCCCATGAGCTGGGCCAGCTGCTGCGGGTTGGCCGGCTGCGGCAATTGCCAGCGCGCCAAGCGCTCGGGTTGGTTGTCGCTGTGTTGCAGGCCACCGGAGACGCCCTGCCCCAGATACAGCACGCTGTGTTGGCGGCGTTCGTGCCAGCTGCGGGCGCGCTCGTAACGGGCCTGGGCGCGGGCCTGGCGCGTGGCCTCGCGGCGCTGGCGCGCAGCCTGAAGGCGCTGGCGGCGCATCAGGCGCAGCGCCTGCTGCGGATCGTCCCCGCCAGCGCTCAGGCGGGGGCTGGTCGCTGGGCCAAAAGCCCAGGCGTTGCATGTCCTGCAGGATCACTGCCTGCTTGCTGCTGGCTTGGGTGCGCTCTATCAGCTGCGCGCGCGTGAGCTGCTCAGGGGGCAGGTTGGCGGAGTCGTCGGTGGTGCGGATCATGGTGTTTCAGAGCCTGTGACGATGCCGCACGCAGTCAGAAAAAACCAAGAGCTGTGCCTGTAAAGGGGGGCGTACGGGCGTTCTCATCGAAGAAGCCTTCGGACTTGCGCGCTCCACTCGACGCCGATGGGCTACCCTCCGCTGTTTGACTTCAAGGAAGTCAAACGGCAAAAGCGGCGGGTAGCGCCATCGGCACAGTGAAGAGTGCGCCAGTGACGCATGACAGAGCAAACAACGCGGATGGCGATCCACCACCCAGGATGCAAGAGCCTTGCCCGTACGCCCGGCGCCATTCTAGGCGTCTGAATCCGCAGAGGCTCACGACGCTGCGATGGGAGCACCTTTTTTGACCTTGTTCTCGCCCACGGCACAGGCGCAAAGCCAAGCCCCCAGATCGGGGGCCGCGATGGTCAAACAGCACTTGCGGGCGGCAAGGCTGCAGATTCCCGATGGCGCTGCTCAGGCAAGCCCCATCGGGCCCTGCAAGTTTTTGTGACAATTTTTATAATGCGCGGTTATGGCCGTCTGGACGCTTGGGATCAACCACCACACAGCCCCGCTGGATTTGCGGGGCCGCTTTGCCTATGCGCTGGAGCAAATTGGCCCGGCGCTGCATGGGCTGCGCCAGTCGCTGCTGCAAGGCCATGGTCCGCAGCCGGTGGAATCGGCCATTCTCTCGACCTGCAACCGCACCGAGATCTACTGCGCCGCGCCCAGCGCCCTGCCGCAGCCCGATCGGCTGGCGCTGCAGCAGGCCACTCTGGATTGGCTGGCGCGCAGCGGCGGCCTGACCGCGCAGGATCTGGCCCAGTACGCCTACACGCACGACCAGGATCTGGCCGCCCGTCATGCCTTCCGCGTCGCCAGCGGATTGGACTCCATGGTGCTGGGCGAGGCACAAATCCTGGGCCAGATGAAGAGCGCCGTGCGCGCGGCCGAGCAAGCCGGCGCGCTGGGCAGCACGTTGCACCAGCTGTTTCAGCGCAGCTTTGCCGTGGCCAAGGAGGTGCGCAGCAGCACCGCCATCGGCGCGCACTCCATCAGCATGGCCGCGGCCGCCGTGCGCCTGGCCGGCCAACTGTTTGAGGACTTTGCCCGCCTGAAGGTGCTGTTCATTGGCGCGGGCGAGATGATCGAACTGGCCAGCACGCACTTTGCCGCACAGCGCCCGCAGAGCATCGTGATCGCCAACCGCACGCTCGAGCGCGGCGAGAAGCTGGCCGCGCGCCTGGGCGCGCAGACGCTGCGCATCGGCGAGCTGCCCGAGCGCCTGCACGAATTCGACATCATCGTCTCCTGCACCGCCAGCAGCGTGCCCATCATCGGCCTGGGCGCGGTCGAGCGCGCGCTCAAGCGCCGCCGCAACAGCCCCATGTTCATGGTCGATCTGGCCGTGCCGCGCGACATCGAACCTGAAGTGCAAGCCCAGGACAACGTCTACCTCTACACCGTGGACGACCTGGCCAGCGTGGTGCAAAGCGGCAGGGCCCAGCGCGAGGCCGCTGTGGCCCAGGCCGAGGCCATCATCGACAGCGGCGTGCAGCACTTTGCCCGCTGGCTGGAGATGCGCAGCAGCCAAAGCGCCGTGGTGCCGCTGATCCAGCAGCTGCAGCAGCAGGCCCAGAGCTGGAACGCCCAGGAAGTGGCACGCGCGCGCAAGATGCTGGCGCGCGGCGAGGACCTGGACGCCGTGCTGCAGGCGCTGGCGCACAACCTGAGCAAGAAAATGCTGCACGGCGCAGTCAGCGAATTGCGCAACGGCCACGGCGACGCGGACGAACGCCAGCAGACCGCGCACATGGTTTCGCGCCTGTTCCTGCGCGGCGAAGCGCCGCGCCAGCATTAGCGTCGGCCAGCCACACCGCACGCCAGCACGCCTGGCACGGCAGGGGCGTGGTCTCCACACCCACGCTGCCCTGCCTTCACCCGCCAGCCATCGCCCACGCCATCGCGCCATGCTGCGCCCGCTGGCTCCCCCCGCGCCATCGCCCCGGCCGATCGTCCATTCCCTACTTTCCTGCCCGGCCCATGCAAGCCCACCTCCGCCCCCAGCTCGAACGCTACGTGCAACGCCTTGCAGAGCTGGATTTCCTGCTCTCGCGCGAAGACATCCTGGCCGACATGCAGCAATACCGCCGCATCGCCAGCGAGCACGCCGAGGTCACGCAGATCGCCAGCCGCTACAGCCGCTACCAAGCCCACGCCGCCGACCTGCAAACCGCCCAGGAGCTGCTGCAGGACGCGCACAGCGACGCTGACACCCTGGCGCTGGCGCAGGAGGAAATCGCCCACGCCACGCAGCAAATGCAGCAGTTGGAGGCCGAGCTGCAGCGCCTGCTGCTGCCGCGCGACCCGGACGACGCGCGCAATGCCTTCCTGGAAATCCGCGCCGGCACCGGCGGCGACGAATCGGCGCTGTTCGCCGGCGACCTGCTGCGCATGTACACGCGCTATGCCGACAGCCAGGGCTGGAAGTGCGAGCTCATCAGCGCCAGCGACAGCGAGCTGGGCGGCTACAAGGAAGCCGTGCTGCGCATCGAGGGCGAGCGCGTCTATGGGCGGCTGCGCTTCGAATCGGGCGGGCACCGCGTGCAGCGCATCCCCGCCACCGAAACCCAGGGCCGCATCCACACCAGCGCCTGCACCGTGGCCGTGCTGCCCGAGCCGGACGAGGCCGTGGCCGTGCAGCTCAACCCGGCCGAGCTGCGCATCGACACCTTCCGCGCCAGCGGCGCCGGCGGCCAGCACGTCAACAAAACCGACTCGGCCGTGCGCATCACTCACATTCCCACCGGCATGGTGGCCGAATGCCAGGACGACCGCAGCCAGCACCGCAACAAGGCCAAAGCCCTGCAGGTGCTGGCCGCGCGCCTGCAAGAGCAGGAGCGCAGCGCCCAGGCCGCCAAGGATGCCGCGCTGCGTAAGGGCCTGATCGGCAGCGGCGACCGCTCCGACCGCATCCGCACCTACAACTTCCCGCAGGGCCGCCTGACCGACCACCGCATCGGCCTGACGCTCTACAAACTGCCCAGCATCATCGAAGGCGACCTGCAGGAGGTGCTGGACGCATTGCAGGCCGCGCGCGAAGCCGAGCTGCTGGCCCAGCTGCAACCCGAATGAGCGCCCCCGCCACCATCGCCCAGGCCCTGCAACAGGCCGCCGCACAAGGCCTGGCGCGGCTGGACGCCCAGCTGCTGCTGCTGCACGCGCTGGGGCGCCAGGCCAGCCAGCGCGCCTGGCTGCTGGCCCACGACGATCAGCCGCTGAGTGCCGCCCAGGCTGCGCATTGGGCGCAGCTGCTGCAGGCCCGCGCCGACGGCGTACCGCTGGCCTACCTGACCGGCCAACGCGAATTCTTCGGCCTGCCGCTGCACATCACCCCAGCCGTGCTCGACCCGCGCCCGGACACCGAAACCCTGGTCGAATGGGCGCTGCAGCTGCTTCCCCAGCAGGGCCAGCCGCGCCTGCTGGATCTGGGCACGGGCAGCGGCGCCATTGCGCTGGCGCTCAAAAGCCAGCACCCCGATGCCCAGGTCTGGGCCTGCGAGCAAAGCCTGGCCGCATTGCAAGTGGCTCAGAGCAACGCCCAGCGCCTGGGCCTGGCGCTGCACTGGCTGCACGGCCACTGGCTGGAGCCAGCCCGCCAGGCCGGCCTGGGCGATTGGGACATGATCGTCAGCAACCCGCCCTACATCGCCGAGCACGACCCGCACCTGCCCGCGCTGCGCCACGAGCCGCGCCAGGCGCTGACCAGCGGCGCCGACGGGCTGGACGACATCCGCCACATCATCGCCCACGCCCTGCCCGCGCTGGCGCCCGGCGGCTGGCTGCTGCTCGAGCACGGCTGGCAGCAGCATCAGCAGGTCGCCCAGCTGCTGGCCCAGGCAGGCTATGGCGAAGTGGCCCACCGCCAAGACCTGGCTGGCCACATCCGCTGCACCGGCGCACGCCGCTTGCGGTAGAGCCTGTTATGCACCGCAAATGCGCACGGCGCTGCCATGCGCGCAGAGCTCCCATAATGACGGCCCGTCTGGCTTGGCACGAGCGCACTCTCCTGCCGCCGCATCAGCAAAGCCATTCTTGCCACTGCCTCTTGGCTTTGCTCGACTTGGAGCACCGCACCGATGACCTGCGCCATCCGTACTTATTTGGCACTGGGCGCCGCGCTGACTCTGCTGGGCTGCACTGCAGCCCAAGCCCCCGGCCCCGCCCCTGCGCCAACACCCCAGCCTGCACGGGCCGTACCAGTCAAAGAGCTGGCCCCTTGCAGCCCGCATCAAACCCAAGCCGCGTACATCCAGGCCTGCAAGCCCCAAGCTGGGGACAAGGTTGATGCCGCAACACGCGAGGCCACAGTCCAAGCCTTGCATGCCCCTTTGGCGCGCCTTGGCTTGCAACGCCACACATTGGTTTGGAAGGCCTGGGACGCAAACGCCGCGCAGTCTGAGCCCACCGTGCACACGCACACCCAGTTCGAGCCCGGCCCGCGTGAGCGCGTCTACAAAGCGGGCCCTGATGGCCTGGAGCTTCTTCACATTCGCCTCGATGCAGACACGGTATGGAAAAAGACCCAGGATGGCGTCTGGAGGCAAGAGCCACTGCCCAGGCCAGCGCCCAGCGCGGCTTATCTGGCCCAGCACGCCATCTTGGCGGTGCAGCGCAGCACCAGCCGCACCGGCGCGCCGATACTGACAGTGCACAGCAAGAGCGAGCTCGGCCAGCTCCAGTTGGAACAGCGTCTGAGCATCGACACCCAGCGCGGCTTGCTGCTGCACATTGACCAAACCATCCCAGGCTTTTCCAGGCAGACTTTCGAGTTCGACTGGGATACAGCGTTTGAATCCATCACGCCCTCGCTGAAGGGGCTTGAAAACCATTGAAGCCCTGGCACACAAGGCCAATCCATCCACAACCACTTCGCCGAAACTTTGCCCAGCATCTGGCAGAACGCCCGCGATTTCCATTCCAAATTCGCCCTGCCCAGGCCCGCGCACGCCCCTGGCACGCCCCACGTATGCCCCGCTCCGACGCCCCCTCCTCCGACACCCCAAAAACCAGCCCAGCCAGCCCAGCGGCCCCGCAGCCACAGGCCATCCGCATCCGTGGCGCGCGCCAGCACAATTTGCAGAATCTGGATGTGGACATCGCCCCCGGCACGCTGACGGTGGTCACCGGCCCCAGCGGCAGCGGCAAGTCCTCGCTGGTGTTCGACACGCTCTACGCCGAGGGCCAGCGCCGCTATGTGGAGACGTTCTCTGCCTACGCGCGGCAATTCCTCGACCGCATGGACAAGCCCGCGGTGGACCGCATCGAGGGCGTGCCGCCGGCCATCGCCATCGACCAGACCAACCCGGTGCGCAACAGCCGCTCCACCGTGGGCACGATGACCGAGCTCAACGACCACCTGAAGCTGCTGTTTGCGCGCACAGCCCAGCTCTACGACCGGCAAACGGCCCTGCCGGTGCGCCACGACACGCCGCAAAGCGTGTACGCGGCCTTGCAGGCGCGCTTCGGCAAGGAGGGCTGCAAGGGGGATGGCAAAGAGGATGGCCAGGGCGCAGGCGATCCGCGCCTGGTGGTGACCTTTGCCGTGGAGCTGCCCGCCGACACCAGCGAGGAGCAAATGCAGCAGTGGCTGGCCGCCAGCGGCTACACCAAGGTGCAGGCCCAGCGGCTGGTGCAGGTGGAGCAGGCCGCAGCCACTGCAGCCACGGCCAAGGCCGTGAAGAAAACGGGCAAGGCCGCCAAAGCAAGCCCCGCCCCGGCGCAGCGCAAGGTGCTGGATGTGGTGGCCGATCGCTTTCGCCTCTCGCGTGCCGAGCCAGCGCGGGTGGTCGAGGCGCTGGAGACGGCCTTCCAGCGCGGCCACGGGCGGCTGGCGGTGTATGTGCTGCCCGAGGCTGAGGCCGAGGGCGAGGCCGCAGCGCCCGAAATCCTGCACTTCTCCCAGGGCCTACACTGCCCCGAAAGCCAGTTGCGCTATCAGGAGCCCACGCCCTCGATGTTTTCCTTCAACTCCCCGGCCGGGGCCTGCGAGGCCTGCCGGGGCTTTGGCCGCGTGATCGGCGTGGACTGGGGCCTGGTGATCCCCGATGAGCGCTTGAGCTTGCGCCAGGGCGCCATCAAGGCCATCCAAACCCCGGCCTGGAAGGAGATTCAGGACGATTTGCTGCGCCACGCCGAGAGCTGGAGCATCCCGCGCGACACGCCCTGGCGGGACTTGACGCCCGAGCAGCGGCACTGGGTGCTGCACGGCGCGCCGGACTGGAACGGCAAGTGGACGCAGAAGTGGTACGGCATTGCGCGCTTTTTCGAATACCTGGAGAGCAAGGCCTACAAGATGCACATCCGCGTGCTGCTCTCCAAATACCGCAGCTACACCACCTGCCCGGCCTGCGCAGGCGCGCGGCTGAAGACGCAAAGCCTGCTCTGGCGCGTGGGCACCAAGGTGGCGGCGGATGCGGCCCTGCCCGCTGCGCAGCGCTTCATGCCCGCAGGCGTGGGCTGGAGCCGCGCGCAATTGGAGGCCCTGCCCGGCCTGTGCCTGCACGATCTGATGCAGTTGCCGCTGGCGCGGCTGGCGCACTTCATGGCCACCCTGGCGCCGCCCGAGGATGACGACGGCGCCCAAGCCCAGGCCACGCGCATGCTGTTGGCAGAAATCAACGCGCGGCTGCGCTTTCTCAACGAGGTCGGCATTGGCTATCTGACGTTGGATCGGCAAAGCCGCACCTTGAGCGGCGGCGAGGTGCAGCGCATCAACCTGACGACGGCGCTGGGCACCTCGCTGGTCAACACCTTGTTCGTGCTCGACGAGCCCAGCATTGGCCTGCACCCGCGCGACATGCAGCGCATCAACCAGGCCATGCTGCGCTTGCGCGATGCGGGTAACACGCTGGTGGTGGTGGAGCACGACCCGGCGGTGATGCTGGCGGCCGACCGCATCATCGACATGGGGCCGCGCCCAGGCAGCGGCGGCGGGCGCATCGTGTTCGACGGCACGCCTGCCGCGCTGCGCCAGGCCGACACGCTCACCGGCCAATACCTGGGCGGGCGGCTGCGCATCGACAGCCCGGCGCGCCGCGCCGTGCAGCCGGGCACGCCGCGTTTGCTGCTGCAGGGCGCGCGCGCCAACAACCTGCAAGGCATGGATGTGGAGTTCCCCTTGCAGCGCATGGTGTGCGTCACGGGCGTGTCCGGCTCGGGCAAGTCCACGCTGATCCAGGACGTGCTGGCCCCGGCGCTGCTGCGCGCCTTTGGCAAGGCCAGCGAAGCGCCCGGCGCGCACGATGCGCTGCTGGGGGCCGACCACCTGGCCGATGCAGTGTTCGTCGATCAATCGCCCATCGGCAAGACGGCGCGCTCCAACCCGGCCAGCTACGTGGGCGCTTGGGATGCCATCCGCAAGCTCTTTGCCGATGCGCCGCTGGCGCGCCAGCGCGGCTACACGGCGGCCAAGTTCAGCTTCAACAGCGGCGATGGGCGCTGCCCGGTGTGCGGCGGCAGCGGTTTTGAGCATGTGGAGATGCAGTTCCTCTCCGACGTCTATCTGCGCTGCCAGGAGTGCAACGGCAGCCGCTACCGCCCCGAGGTGCTGGAGGTGCAGATCGAGCGCGGCGGCCAGGCGCTGAACGTGGCCGACGTGCTGGCGCTGACGGTGGACGAGGCGCTGGCGTGCTTTACCGCCGATCGCGAGGTGCTGCGCGCCCTGCAACCGCTGGCCGACGTGGGGCTGGAATACCTGCGCCTGGGCCAGAGCGTGCCCACGCTCAGCGGCGGCGAGGCCCAGCGCCTCAAGCTCGCCGGGCACCTGGCCGAAGCCGCGCAGCAGGCCAGCAAAAGCCGCCAGCCGCTGGCGCGCAAGGGGACATTGTTTTTATTTGACGAGCCGACCACCGGCCTGCATTTCGACGACATCGCCAAGCTCATGCGCGCGCTGCGCAAGCTGCTCGATGCCGGGCACTCGCTGATCCTGATCGAGCACAACCTGGACGTGATGCGCGCGGCCGACTGGATCATCGACCTGGGCCCCGAGGCCGGGGAAGCTGGCGGACGCATCGTGGTGCAAGGCGCGCCAGAAGAAGTGGCCCGGCACCCCGATTCGCTGACCGGCGCTGCGCTGCGCGAGTACGAGCAAGTATTGGGCCAGCCGCCCGCAGCCCACGCCACCCACGCCGCGCAGGGCCTGCACGTGGCTGAGCCGCAGGCCGTGTACGGCGCAAAAACGGCTGCGGCCCGGCGTCCGGCCACGATCGACATCGTCCACGCCCGCGAGCACAACCTGAAAAACCTCAGCGTCTCCATCCCGCGCGGGCGCTTCAACGTCATCACCGGCGTGTCCGGCTCGGGCAAATCCACGCTGGCCTTCGACATCCTGTTTGGCGAGGGCCAGCGCCGCTATCTGGAATCGCTCAACGCCTACGCGCGCTCCATCGTGCAGCCGGCCAGCCGCCCGGATGTGGACGCCGTGCACGGCATCCCGCCCACGGTGGCGATCGAGCAGCGGCTCTCGCGCGGCGGGCGCAAATCCACCGTCGGCACGGCCACCGAGGTCTGGCACTACCTGCGCCTGCTGTACGTCAAGCTGGGCGTGCAGCACTGCGTGCACGACGGCGCGGCGGTGCAGCCGCAATCGCTGGACGCCATCGCCGCCCACGTGCTGCGCCAACACCGCGGCCAGCACATCGGCCTGCTGGCGCCGCTGGTGGTGGGCCGCAAAGGCATTTACACCGAGATCGCCGAATGGGCGCGGCTGCGCGGCCACACGCATTTGCGCGTCGATGGCGCGTTTGTGCCCACCGCGCCCTTCCCAAAGCTGGACCGCTACAAGGAACACCACATCGAGCTGCCCGTGTGCAGCCTGGATGCCACGCCCGCCAACGAGGCGCTGCTGCGCGAGCAACTGGCGCTGGCGCTGCAACACGGCAAGGGCGTGGTGCAGGTGCTCAGCGGCATCGGCCAGCCAGATGGCCCCGGCGGCCTGGCTGCCGCGCTGGCGGCCGACCCCAGCGGCCAGGGCACGCGCGGCCTGGGCCAGATCGAAAGCTATTCCACGCTGCGCGCCTGCCCGCAATGCCATACCTCGTACCCCGAGCTGGACCCGCGCCTGTTCTCCTACAACAGCGCGCACGGCTGGTGCCCCGACTGCGTGGGCACGGGCCTGGCGCTGACGCGCGAGCAGCGCCAGGCGCTGGACGACTCCGCCCCGCAGGACGAGCGCGGGCGCGAGCGCAGCTTTGACGAGCCAGACGTGGAAGGCCTGGACGACGCTGCCTGCCCCGCCTGCCAGGGCACGCGCCTGAACGCCACCGCCCGCGCCGTGCGCTTTCACGGCATGGCCATTACCGACCTGGCGCAGCGAACCGTCAGCGAGCTGCGCGCCTGGGTGCAAAGCCTGCAAGCGGGCAGCGCCGCCGACGCACTCAGCCTCCGCGAGGCCGAAATCGCCCGCGACCTGCTGCCCGAGATCCGCTCCCGGCTGGAGTTTCTGGAACAAGTCGGCCTGGGCTATCTCACGCTGGATCGCGGCGCGCCCACGCTCAGCGGCGGCGAGGCCCAGCGCATCCGCCTGGCCGCGCAACTGGGCAGCAACCTGCAAGGCGTGTGCTACGTGCTGGACGAGCCCACCATCGGCCTGCACGCGCGCGACAACCGCATCCTGCTGGGCGCGCTGCAGGCCCTGAGCGACAAGGGCAACACCCTGGTGGTGGTCGAGCACGATGAGGACACCATCCGCAGCGCCGACCACCTCATCGACATCGGACCCGGCGCGGGCGTGCGCGGCGGCAGCATCGTCGCCCAGGGGCGGCCCGATGCCGTGGCGCAGCACCCCGACTCGCTCACCGGCCGCTACCTGCGCCAGGCCATGCGTCACCCGTTTCGCCCGCGCCGCGCCGTGGGCGCGGACAGCCCCGCGCTGCGCCTGCAAGGCGCCAGCCTGCACAACCTGCAAGGCGTCAACGCCTGGGTGCCGCTGGGGCGGCTGGTGGCGATCACTGGCGTATCCGGCTCAGGCAAATCCACGCTGGCGCGCGAAGTGCTGTTGGCCAACGTGGCGCGCCTGGTCGGCCAGCAGGCCAGCAAGGCCGGGCGCGAAGCCCTGCGCGAGCGCGGCGCGGCCGGGCAGTTGCAACACCTGCGCGGCCTGCAAGGCTTCGAGGGCATCGACCGCGTGCTCGAAGTCGATCAAACCCCCATCGGCAAGACGCCGCGCTCCTGCCCGGCCACCTACATCGGCTTTTGGGACACGGTGCGCAAGCTCTTTGCCGACACGCTCGAAGCCAAGGCGCGCGGCTACAGCGTCAGCCGCTTCTCCTTCAACACCGGCGAGGGCCGCTGCCCGGCCTGCGAAGGCCAGGGCATGCGCACCATCGAAATGAGCTTTCTGCCCGATGTGAAAGTGCCCTGCGAGCTCTGCCACGGCGCGCGCTTCAACCCCGAAACCCTGGCCGTGACCTGGCGCGGCAAGCACATCGGCCAGGTGCTGCAAATGGAGGTGGACGAGGCCATCGGCTTCTTCGCCAGCATGCCCGCCATCGCCCATCCGCTGCAACTGCTGCAAGACGTGGGCCTGGGCTACCTCACCCTGGGCCAGCCCAGCCCCACCCTGAGCGGCGGCGAAGCCCAGCGCATCAAGCTCGTCACCGAGCTGGCCAAGGTGCGCGACGACATCACCCGCCGCGGCAACAAGGCCCCGCACACCCTGTACGTGCTGGATGAGCCCACCGTCGGCCTGCACATGGCCGACGTGGAAAAGCTCATCGGCGTGCTGCACCGCCTGGTCGATGGCGGGCACAGCGTGGTCGTCATCGAGCACGATCTGGATCTGATTGCCGAGGCCGACTGGATCATCGACCTGGGCCCCGAAGGCGGCCAGGCCGGCGGCCAGATCGTCGCCGCAGGCACGCCCGAGGACGTGGCCGCCCAAGGCAGCCCGACTGGCCAGGCCCTGGCCCCGGTGCTACAACGGCCAGGCCCGTGCTGAACAGACTCAGACCTGGGCAGCGCGTTGCGCAGCGGCAATCAGCGCCGCATTGATGGCGGCCGCTTTCGATGGAGCGCCACGATCGAGCAAGGTTTGCAAGGCCCGGGCTGCCTCGGCAGAGAGCAGGCCACCGGGAATGCGCATGCTGCCCGCCTGGAGTTTGCGTTGCTCGTATGCGCCCTGATGCTTGCGTGCGGCCGCTTGCAGCTGTTCAGGGGTATGCACCTGGGCGAAATTGCCGCTGCGCGCATCCATCAATCCCTGGCGCAGGCCAGGGATGGGGTGGCCTGCATCGCGCTCGGCGGCGGCAACCAGCGCATCCACATCGAGCTTTTTCAGCGCCTGCATGGCCACCTGCAAGCCGTCACGGTTTTGGCCCATGGTCATACTCCTTGATTGAAAATCAAATGCCCGCTTTTTTCCGTTTGATGCCAATCTCAGCGGCCGAGAGGCTTTCACGCCCTGATTTGGCATAAATCGTCAACAGCACCACCACACCGCTTGCCAGCATTTCAAAATAAATGATGCGTGCGCCACCACTTTTGCCCTTGCCACTGGTAGCCCAGCGCACTTTGCGCATTCCGCCCGTGCCCACGACCAAATCACCGGCCAGCGGATTTTGGGCGATCCAGACATTGAATTGCTCGCGTTCCTCGGCGTAGAGGATCTTCACGACGCGGGCTTGGTATTCGGCAGCTTCAATGACGGTGGGCAGCATGAGGCATTGTTGACATAACGCGCGTTACCGTCAAGGTCCGCTTCGACTTCACTGCCCCAGGTGTACCGATGCACACGGCGACGCATCGGGCGCGGCCAGCAGCGCCTCTTTGCAAAACGAATCGTGAAAGCGGCCTTCAGCCTGCGCCGCCAGCGGCCACTTCGCGGATGTCGGCAATGGGTTGCTGGCCGAAATCGGGGCGCTGCAGGTAGGCCAGGATGCGGCGCGCCGTGTCCTCGGCGCTGCTGAGCTGGCCCTGGCTTTTCAGGGCTGCAAAGCGCGGCAGATCGGGGAAGTCCTGCGCGGCGGCGCTGCGCAGGTGGGTTTGCATGTCGGTGTCGATCACGCCCGGCGCCAGGGCGCAGACCTGCGCGCCCTGCGGCGTGGCGGCCTCTTCCAGCGCCAGGCAGCGGGTGAAGTGGTCCAGCCCGGCCTTGGCGGCGCAGTACGGGGCCTGCGAGGCCATGGGGCGGCGCCCCAGGCCGGAGGAGATGTTGAGGATTTTGCGCTGCCCGGCCCAGCCCTGGGTGGCGGCCAGGAAGGCTGCGCTCAGCAGCATGGGCGCCTCCAGCCCGACGCGCAGCGCCTGCGCCATGGCCGCCGGCTGGCTGCGCCGCAGCGGTGCAATGGGCGGGATCACGCCAGCGTTGTTGATGAGCGTGGCCACGCCAAAAGCCCCCGCCGGCTGGCTGCGCAGCCAATCCTGCAGGCGCTGCGCGGCCTGCTGCGGCTCGCCCAGATCAACGGTCCATTGCTCCAGCCTGGCGCCAGCGCGCTGGGCCTCGGCAACCAGGCCAGCATGGGGCTGGCGCGCCATGGTCAACAGGGTCTGGCCGGGCTGCAGCAGTTGCCGCGCCATGGCCAGGCCCAGGCCGCGCGAGGCGCCGGTGAGGATCGTCAACGAAGCGGGCTGGGCGGTGGGCATGGCGTTCGGCATTGCATCAATCTTCGACGAAGGCCTCCTCGCGCTTGCTGCGGATCGATGGCAGCAGCACGATGATCAGCAGCAGTGCAGCTGCAATCAGCAGGCCGGCGGAGATCGGGCGCGTGACCAGCACGGACCAGTCGCCGCGCGAGAGCAGCAGCGCACGGCGCAGGTACTCCTCCATCATCGGCCCGAGGATGAAGCCCAGCAGCAGCGGCGCGGGCTCGACCGCGAGCTTGTGGAACAGATAGCCGACGAAGCCGAAGATGCCCACCATCCAGATGTCGAACACGTTGTTGTTGGTGGTGTACACGCCCAGCGCACAGAACAGCACGATGGAGGGAAACAGCCAGTTGTAGGGCACGGTCAGCAACTTGATCCAGACGCCGATCATCGGCAGGTTCAGGATGATGAGCATGGCGTTGCCGATCCACATCGAGGCGATCAGGCCCCAGAACAGCTCGGGGTTGCTGGTCATGACCTCGGGGCCGGGCTGGATGTTGTGGATGGTCATGGCGCCAACCATCAGCGCCATCACGGCATTGGGCGGGATGCCCAGCGTCAGCAGCGGGATGAACGAAGCCTGCGAGCCGGCGTTGTTGGCCGACTCAGGCGCTGCCACGCCGCGGATGTTGCCCTGGCCAAAGGGCACCTCGCCGGGCTTGAGCTTGGTTTTCTTCTCCAGCGTGTAGGACGCAAAGGAGGACAGCAGCGCGCCGCCGCCGGGCAGAATGCCCAGCATGGAGCCCAGCATGGTGCCGCGCAGGATGGCCGGCAACATCAGCTTGAAGTCCTCGGCCGTGGGCATCAGGCCGCGCACCTTGGTGGTGATGATGTTGCGGTTCTCTGGCGGGCGCGAGAGGTTGGCGATGATTTCGCCATAGCCGAACACGCCCATGGCGATGACCACGAAGTCGATGCCATCGGTCAGCTCCGGGACGCCCAACGAATAACGGGCCACGCCGGAGTTGATGTCGGTGCCGATCATGCCCAGCAGCAGGCCCAGCACGATCATGGCGATGGCCTTGAGCAGCGAGCCCGAGGCCAGCACCACAGCGCCGATCAGGCCCAGCACCATCAGCGAGAAGTATTCGGCCGGACCGAACATGAAGGCCACCTTGGTCAGCGGCACGGCAAAGGCCGCAATCCACAGCGTGCCAAAGCAGCCGGCGATGAACGAGCCGATGCCCGCGGCGGCCAGCGCCGGGCCGGCGCGGCCCTTCTTGGCCATCTGGTAGCCGTCGATCACGGTCACCACGGCCGCCGATTCACCGGGCAGGTTGACGAGAATGGCCGTGGTCGAGCCGCCGTACTGCGCGCCGTAGTAAATGCCCGCCAGCATGATCAGCGCCGAGACGGGCTCCAGCCCATAGGTGATGGGCAGCAGCATGGCAATCGTCGGCACCGGGCCCAGGCCGGGCAGCACGCCGATCAAGGTGCCCATCAGGCAGCCGATGAAGGCATACAGCAGGTTCTGGGCGGTGAAGGCGACGCTGAAGCCCAGCGCCAGGTGGTCAATCATTTCAGTCATGCATGCACTCCCGCTGGCTCAACCGATGAAGCTGGGCCATACGGGCAGCACCAGCCCCAGGCCTTTGATGAATACAAAGTAGCTGCCCGCCGCCAGCACCGTCGCCAGGATCAGGCTGGTCTTGAATGACGGCTGGTGCGCCGCGCGGCTGGCGATGATGGTCAGCACGTAGATTGCCACCATCAGCCCGAACGAGGGAAAGCCCAGCTTGGGCAGGCCCACCAGGAAAATGCCGAACGCAAAGTTTGCCGCCAGCACGTAAAACAGCGGCTTCCAGGCCCAGCGCCCCACCGGATCGCCATCGGGCGGGCCGTTGCGGCGCAGCACGGAATTGAGCATGATCAGCGCCCCCAGGGCCGCAAGCAAAATGCCCAGCATCAGCGGAAAATAGCCTGGCCCCATGCGCGCAGCCGTGCCAATCGAGTAGGACTTGGCGCCCACTGCGAACGTCACGCCGATGATGGAAAACATCAGGCCCGAGAAAAAGTCTTTCTGGCTTTTGATCAGCACTCCAGATCTCCTTGAACACACTTTCGTGGTGAGTCGGGTTGCAATGGCCACATTGCGAGGGCGGTATTGTGCCTACTTCGAGCCAGCCTGCACTCCAGATCAGCCCCAATTTGTCACAATTGATCGAGCATTGGCAACAAACACACAAGCCGCCAAAGCGGGGCGAGCGCCTGCCGGGCCAGACGTTTGCGCAGCGCGATGAGCAGCCAGCCCCCTGCCACTGTCCTCGCCCATCAATCACTTTAGGCAAACACCCATCAAAACCGCCAAAAACAGCGGCAATGCCTGCAAAAAGCATTCGATCTGCGGGGAAATGCGCTGTCAGAGCGCCCAGCAGCCAGGGCTGCCGCTAGAATCCGCCGCAATCTGCTCGCACCGCCCGCGCACCCCTTGCGCGCCAGCGGATTGTCGCAGCCCACGTTCCATCCCTTGCAGCTTGACAGAAAGGTCATCCGCATGAATCCCTCCTTCAATTCCTACAACGGCAGCGCCCACTACCAGGCGGCCACGCAACAGCGCAACCGCGTCATGCGCAACACCTATTGGCTGCTGGCACTGTCGATGATCCCGACGGTTCTGGGTGCCTACGTTGGCCTGGCCACCAATATGACGGCGGCGCTCTCGGGCGGCCTGGGCGCGATCGTGTTCCTGGCAGGCGCGTTCGGCTTCATGTTCGCCATCGAGAAAACCAAGAACTCAGGCCTGGGCGTGGTGCTGCTGCTGGCCTTTACCTTCTTCATGGGCCTGATGCTCTCGCGCCTGCTGGGCGTGGTGCTGGGCATGAGCAATGGCTCGCAACTGGTGATGACCGCCTTTGCCGGCACCGCAGGCGTGTTCGCCACCATGGCCACTGTGGCCAGCACGACCAAGCGCAGCTTCGACGGCGCAGGCAAGTGGCTGTTCGTCGGCGCCATCGTGCTGCTGATCTCCGGCCTGCTGAACATCTTCGTGTTCCAGTCCACCGCGCTGTATGCCGCCACCTCCACCGTGGCCATCGTTCTGTTCAGCTTCTGGCTGCTGTATGACCTCAAGCGCATCGTCGATGGCGGCGAGGTCAACTACATCTCGGCCACGCTGTCGCTGTACCTGAGCCTCTACAACATCTTCCAAAGCCTGCTGGGCCTGCTGGGCATCTTCGGCGGCGAGGATTGATACCCGCCAGCAAGAAAGCCCGCTGAAACGACAATGCCAGCGCCCCGCAAGGGCCGCTGGCATTTTTTTGCGCCACTGCCACACAAAAAAACGTGCACACAATCGCGCGACAAGCCGTGAATGGAATCAGTGCAGCAAGGGCGGCTCCTGCGGGGCGATGCGGAAAAAGCCCGTGCCAGCCGATTGCAGGCGCTGTTCATCGGCAGTGCTGGGCCGCACGCTGTGCACCTTCAGCGCCAGCTGCAGCGCAATGCCCGCCAGAGGGTGGTTGCCATCGAGCACGACGTGCTCCGGGTACAGCTCGGTCACGGTCAACAGCGCATCGGCCGGGGCATCCGATTGCGCGCCCGGCGGCAGGGCGTTGCCTTCGAGCACCATGCCCTCCTCCAACTCGGCTGGAAACAGCGCGCGCGCTTCCAGATATACCAGAGCCTCGTCGTAGTCGCCAAAGGCGTGCTCGGGCTCCAGATACAGATTCAGCGCTGCGCCGGCCCGTTGGCCCAGCAAAGCCTGCTCGATGCTGGGCAGCAAGTCCTGCCCGCCCACATAGAATTCGACCGGCTCGCGCAGCTCGTCCAGCACTTCGCCCAGGCTGTCCTTGAGTGTCCAGGTCAGCGCCACTACGGTGTTGTTCATGATTTCCATGGCGGGCGATTGTCGCAGTTTTGCCGCCCTTGCCTGCCAGACCTTCCTGAAAGCCTGTTCAAGATCTTGCAGGGATTTTGAACCGCTTCCCCAGTCTCTTTGCCATGTCCCCGATTGCTCTTGATACCCCTCTGGCCCTGCTTGGCGGCCTGACGCCAGCGCGCTTCATGCGCAGCCACTGGCAGCGCAAGCCGCTGCTGATCCGCCAGGCCATCACCTCCTTCACGCCCCCGGTCGATGCCCAGCGGCTGTTCGCCCTGGCCGCCAGCGAGGCCGTGCAGTCGCGTCTGATCACACAGACCGCGCGCGGCTGGGCCCTGCGCCACGGCCCCTTCAGCCGGCGCCAGCTGCCGCCGCAATCGCGTCCGGGCTGGACGTTGCTGGTGCAAGGCGTGGATCTGCACGACGCGCAAGCCCACGCGCTGCAGCAGCAGTTCGCTTTCATCCCGCAGGCCCGACTGGACGACCTGATGATCAGCTACGCCAGTGACGGCGGCGGCGTCGGCCCCCATTTCGACAGCTACGACGTCTTTTTGCTGCAAGCACAAGGGCGGCGGCGCTGGCGCATCGGCAAGCAAAAGGACTTGCGCTTGCAACAAGGCGTGCCACTGCGCCTGCTGGAGCATTTCGAGGCCGAGCAGGAATGGCTGCTCGAACCCGGCGACATGCTGTACTTGCCGCCGCGCTACGCCCACGATGGCATTGCCGAAGGCCCTGGCTGCATGACCTACTCGATCGGCTTTCGCTCACCAGGCCGCCGTGAGCTGGCCGCCACCTTGCTCGAACGCCTGGCCGAACCCGACTGGGATGAGGACACGCCCGCCAGCAGCAACGCCCACGCCGCCGTGCTCTACCGTGATGCAGGGCAACCGGCCACGGCCCAACCCGGCGCCATTCCGCCAGCCATGCAGCAATTTGCGCGTGACGCCATGCTACGACGCTTGCAGCAGCCCCATGCCATCGAGCAATTGCTGGGCGAATACCTCAGCGAACCGCACCCCAGCGTGGTCTTTGAAGGCGACGACGCCCCGCTGCCGCCGGCCCAGGGGCAGGCCGGCATCGCCCTCGGGCGCAAGAGCCGCATGCTCTACGACGAGCGCTTTCTCTACGTCAACGGCGAGAGCTGGCGCATCGGCGGGCGCGACGCCGCGCTGCTGCGTCAACTGGCCGACACGCGCTGGCTGGCGCAGGCGCAATACCAACGCCTCAGCCCTGGCGCCCAGGGCGTTCTGCAGGAATGGGCCGAACAGGGCTGGCTGTTCTTCATGCCTTGAGCGTGCCAAGCGCCTGTGCTCAACATCGTCAATGGCGCACGGCCCAGTTTGGGATGGCTGCAAGGCGCAAATTTGCAGGCGCAGCAGACTGCCCAACCCTGGAGCGCGGCGCAAGGATTTCGAGCACAGGCCTCAGGCCCTGGGCGATACTTGTCCCCAAGCGCAGCATCACGCAGAAAGAGGGAAACCATGCAGCACGAGCAACACCACCGCGCAGCAGCGCCAGCCCAGGCCGCCAACGCCAACGCCGATGCCGCCACCCCAGCCAGCGCCCCCCACACCGAGCGTTACGCCATCAGCGGCATTGCGCAATGGCAGCAAACGCTGGAGAAATTCCTGCGCACGGCCGAGCAGCAGGCCTGCCCGCGCATCATCTGCTGCAGCCCGGACTTCTCCGGCTGGCCGCTGTCCAGCGCCCCGCTGCTGGACGCACTGCAGGATTGGCTGCGCCCACAGCGCCAACTGATCCTGATCGCCAACCAATTCGACACGCTGATCCGCCAGCAACCGCGCTTTGTGGCCTGGCGCACCCGCTGGGATACGGTGGTGCAAGGGCGCAAAGTGGCGCGCCAATTCACGCGCGAAACCCCCAGCTTCGCGCTGGCGGGCAGGCAAAGCATCTGGTTGAGCAACCCCGACTTCTTCACCGGCATCTACGGCAATGATCCGGCCCTGGCCCAGCAAGTGGGCGAGCAGGCTCAGGAATGGCTGGAAAACCGCAGCAGCATCGGCTTTGCCAGCAGGACTTTGGGGCTGTAAGACTAGGGATTATGCACTTTGCGCTCTGACTGGAGCGCAAGGTGCATGACGCGCTTTAATTAAAAAATGCTCAATGTGGACGCCTGCGCAACCAAGATGCGCTCAGGCTGGCCAAGGCCAATCCCAGCAGCAACACGCTCCATTGCCCCAGAGTGGGCACCGGCGTGGCACCGGCAGGCGTAGCAGCTGCCTGGCCTGGCTGGACGCCGTTGCGGGTAACCGCCGGCCCCTCCCCCACAGTGTTGCGCGCGGTCACAGCAAAGTCATAAGCCGTCCCATTGGTCAAACCCGTCACGGTACAGGTCCGCGCCGTAATGCCGGTGCAGCCAGGGTAAGCCGCGCCATCCACTGACACCGTATAGGTATAGCTGCTGGGATTGCCCGTGATCGGCGCTGCCCAAGACAGCACGACCTGGCCATCGCCAGGCGCTGCCTGCAGGTTTTGCGGCATACCAGGCAGGCTTGGCGGCGCCCAGGGCTGGCTGCTGTTGCGCGCCCGCTTGCCCTGCAAAGACGCCTGCTGGTTGGCTGGCACCGCAGCCAGGTCAGAGCTGGAGGGCTCGCCGCTGCCAACGGCCGTGGTCAGCGCGTACACCTTGAACACATAGGTGTGCTCCGCATTCGTCGGCGGACAGGGGCCGCCGTAGCCAGACGTGCCAAATTCGTTCTGGGCGCTGCTGCTGTTGTAGTTGCTCGCAGCGTCATGGGGCAGGGTCAGGCTGGTTTGCGCCGCCGGTACTGGAATGTCCCACACCTTCCAGTGCAGCCATGGAGCGGTTTGGTCGCGCATCTCGATGGCCAGGCGCTGCGTTCCAGCGGGAATGCCCGTGATCTCCAGCGGCGGCGACCAGTTGCTGCCATTGCACTGGCCAGCAAGGTTGTATGTGAATGGATCTGGAATGACGGTGTCGGCAGCAAAGGCTGGCGAAGTCACCGCCAGCTGCGCGTGCACACCGGCACAGCTCAGCAAGGCTGCGCCTGCGATCAGGCGCTTGCAAGAAAAAGACAAAGCGATCATCGGTTCTCCTGAAGGTCGGAATGGAAAAATCAATGTGCTCAATGACTTGCCAAGCGAATGGGAAGGCTTTTGAACTTTGAGCGAAATGTATTTTAACTAGATAATTTTTCTAGTATTACTTAAATTTGCTTTTGCAGCTCTCGCTAACATCGATTCGATGAAGAGCGATGACAAGCGTCAGTCGGAAGAAGCGCAGGCCTTTGCACAAAGGCTGCGTCAGGCATTGGAAGAGGCGGGAATTCCCGCCTCTCCTACTGTGGTCGCTCACGAATTCAATTTGCGCTATTGGGGGCGCAGCATCTCCGTGCATGCCGCGCGCAACTGGTTGATGGGCATTTCCCTGCCCCGGCAGGACAAGCTGCGTGTTCTCGCGGCTTGGCTGCGCGTCACCCCCGAGGCCCTGCTGCTGGGGGCCGAACCAGCGCTTTTGCCCATGCAACGCACTGCGCGCATGCCGACCAAGGCTGCCGTTGGCTATGAACTCGGCCTGGCCGATCAGCGCATGCTCCAGACCTATCTGCGCCTCTCGCGGGAAAGCCAGCACACGGTGCAAAACGTCGTTGCCGCCTGCGAAGCCCTGGACATGGCGCGCGCCGACACAGGCGTGCTTTGCGCATCCAAAACCAGCAAGGCATGAGGCCGTTGTGAGCAGCCCTTTGGCGTTCGCACTGAGCGCACAGGGCACCGCTTCGCATTGACAATAGCTACACGCCAAATCACAATCCGTATAGCCATTGTGTATGCAAAAGAGGGGGAGCCATGCGCGACGCCGCCATCAATCTGCGAGCCTTGCCCGAACAGCGCGACTTGATCGATCACGCGGCCCGGCTGCTGGGTAAGAATCGTTCGGACTTCATGCTCGAAGCGGCCTGCGAACGCGCCCAGGCCGTTGTCCTGGATCAGGTGTTCTTCAGCCTGGATGCCGACCAGTTCCAGCAGTTCATTGACATGCTCGATGCGCCGCCCGAGCCCAATCCAGGGCTGGAGCGCCTCATGGCAGTCCAGGCGCCTTGGCACACAGACTGGGCATGAGCATGGCATTGAGCGCACCGCAACCACTTGCGGCGCACCACATCCTGGGCGAATTTGCCTGCGGCGAGGACAGCCTGGATGCATGGCTCAAACGCAGGGCACTGGCCAATCATTTGAGCGGCGCAAGCCGCTGCTTTGTCGGCACCGATGCGCACGGGCGCGTTTGCGGCTACTACGCCATGGCCGCAGGTGCGGTCTCGCATCAGGCAGCCACCAGTAGCGTGCGTCGCAACATGCCCGACCCGGTGCCCGTGATGGTGCTGGCCAGACTGGCCGTTGACCGGCGTGCCCAGGGTCTGCAGCTCGGTGCGGCTCTGCTGCAGGATGCCGTGCAAAGGGCCATGGTGGTGTCGCAAAACGCGGGCGTGCGCGCCCTGCTCGTCCATGCGCTGCACGAGCGCGCCAAACAGTTCTATCTGCATTACGGCTTTCGGCAATCGCCCCAGCACCCAATGACGCTGATGCTGCGCTTGCATTGCGCCAAGGCGTGATAGGCCCTGCGTGCTCGGAGGCCGCCCTCAAGCTTGCACACCGGCGGGCTCGGCATGGATGCTGGCGGCAGCTTCCTGCTGCGCGCCGCCCGCGTCCAGCTCGATCCAATCGCAGCCCTGCTCCTGGGTGGCAATGTGCAGGGCCACTGGGTGTTCGCCCACGGCCTGGCGCATCCATTGCAGCGTGCGCTGTGGGCAGTTGTTCTGCTGGCTCAGGTGGCCTGCGACCACGTGGCGCAGGCCAGCGTGCAGCACCTGGGCCAACAGCTGCGCGGCCGCAGCGTTGGAGAGGTGGCCGCGCGGCCCGGCGATGCGGCGCTTGAGGAAAGGCGGGTAGCGCGATTGCTGCAGCAGCTCGGGCTCGTGATTGAATTCCAGCAGCAGGGCCTGGCAATGCGCGGCATGGGCCAGCGCATGGGGCGTGACGTGGCCCAGGTCGGTCAGCAGGGCCAGGCGCGCCTGGCCTTGGCGGATGCACAGCTGCAGCGGTTCGCGCGCATCGTGCGGCACGGTAAAGGGCGTGGCCTGCATCGCGCCCCAGGCAATGGGCTGACCATCGCAGGCCACGCGCCACAGGTCGCCGGCATCGGGGCAGCCCGCGCCCTGCCAGGTGCCATAGCTGGACCAGATCGGAATGCCCAGGCTGCGCGCCAGCTCGAAGCTGGGGCCAACATGGTCGGAGTGTTCGTGGGTGACGAAGATGGCCTGGATGTCACGCAGCTGCAAGCCGTCACCTTGCAAGCGGGCGGCAAGCTGGCGCTGCGTCAGCCCGCAGTCGATCAGCACGGTCATGGCCGCGCCCTGGCCATCGCAGCCTTGCACCAGCGTGGCATTGGCGGCGCTGCCGCTGGCCAGGCTGCGAAAGCGCAGTGGCTGGCGCGGGCTGGGCGATGATGGCGATGACGGCAAGGCCGGCGCTGAAAACGTCAACGCAGGTCTTCGTGCAGCAATTGCAGGATGCGCCCAGCCTCGGCCGCGGCCATGGCGGCGCCGGCTTCGCTTTGCACAATGGCGTGCGAGCGCTGGCCCTGGCCTTGCACCAGGATGCGGTAACGCACCGGCGCCGGGACGCTGGACGATTGGCCCAGCATGCGGCCAAAGAAGCCAGGCTTGTCGCGCCGCGCCTCGGGCGAGATGTAGCGCACGAAGTACAGGCCTTGGGAGCGGTCGCGGTCTTCGACGGTGAAGCCGGTGCGATCCAGCGCCGCGCCGACGCGGCGCCAGGCGCGCTCGAAGCCGTCGTCCAGCTGCAGGGCCGGCACGCCGCCGAGCTCGACCAGGCTTGCGCCACCGGCGCTGCCAGCGGTGACGCCGCCCTCTTGCTGGCTTTGCTGGGCGATGGCTTGCGATTGCTCCTCGCTCACGCCCAGCTGCACCATCAGGCGGCGCAGGAATTCGGTCTCCAGCTCTGGATCGGAGGGGCGCGGCTGCCACATGGTGCGCTCCTGCGAACGGTCGGTGAATTCCTCGACCATGCCGCGGTGCGTGATGTAGATGTCCGTGCCACCGTCGTCGCGGCGCTCCATGCGGGTGCGGAATTTGTCGCGCTCGCCGGTTGAATACAGCGAGTCCAGCACTTTGCCCAGGGTGTTGCGGATGAAGTCCTGCGGCAGCTTGGCGCGGTTTTCGGCCCAGTCGGTTTCCATGATGCCCAGCGCCGGCTGGTCCATG
The DNA here is from genome assembly GCF_002285285.1 of Vandammella animalimorsus. Lineage (GTDB taxonomy): Bacteria > Pseudomonadota > Gammaproteobacteria > Burkholderiales > Burkholderiaceae_C > Lampropedia > Lampropedia animalimorsus. The sequence continues at coordinate 184,787 of NZ_NSJF01000005.1, read as the reverse complement.
GTCAGCACGAAGCCGTTGTCCACCCAGAACTGGCGCACCGGCTCCCACAGCGCATCGGGCGTGCGCGGCACGCTCAGCCAACGCACATTGCCATCGCGGTGGATGCGCACGTCGGCCACGCTGTCGCCGGCAACACGCTCGCCCTGCCCCTGGCGCACCTGGGAGGCCAGCAGCGCATTGGCCGACACAGGGCCGCCAGGCACGGCATAACGCGTATCGGTGGACAGCTGGGTCAAATCCGGCGGCACTTCCAGCGAGGTGCCGCGCTTGGCGCTCTTGTAATCGATCTTGTCGCCCTGCAGCGAAGAGCAAGCCGACAGCAGCAAGGCCACGGCGGCCAGACTGAGCGAGGCGGCCTGCAGAGGCCGGGGGGTCGAAGCGGTCGAACGGGTCATGCGAGTCATGCCAGCAATGGGTTCAGGAAGAGAAAGAGGCGGCAGCAACGCCGCCACGCGAGGGCCACTCAAAGCAGCTGCGCAGCGCGAAGGGCCTCTTGCACGGTGGGCTGCAAGGCCTGGCTCAGCTCGGTCATGGGCAGGCGCAACGTCGGGCCGCACAGGCCCAGGCGGTGCATGGCCCATTTGACGGGAATGGGGTTGGCCTCCAGGAACAACGCCTTGTGCAGCGGCAGCAGCTGGCGCTGCAGCGCATTGGCCTGCTGCACGTCGCCGGCCAGCGCGGCCTTGCACAGGCGGCTCATCAGCGCAGGGGCGACGTTGGCCGTCACGCTGATGTTGCCATGGCCGCCGCACAGCATCAGCGCCACGGCGGTGAGGTCGTCGCCGGAGAACACGGCAAAGCCCTCGGGCACATCGCGGATCAGCCATTGCGCCCGGGCCAGATCACCGGTGGCTTCCTTGATGCCGACAATGCTGGGGATTTGCGCCAGGCGCAGCACGGTCTCATGCTGCAGATCGGCCACCGAGCGCCCTGGCACGTTGTAGAGGAACATGGGCAACTCAGGCGTGGCCTCGGCAATGGCGCGGAAATGCTGGTACTGCCCCTCTTGCGTAGGCTTGTTGTAGTAGGGCACGACCTGCAGCTGGCTGTGCGCGCCGACCTGCTGCGCATAGCGCGCCAGTGAAATGGCCTCGGCCGTGGAGTTGGCGCCGCAGCCGGCCATGATGGGCACGCGCCCGGCCGCATGCTCGACCGCTACGCGGATGACCTCGTGGTGCTCATCGAAAGTCAGCGTCGGCGACTCGCCTGTGGTGCCCACAACACCGATGCAGTCCGTGCCCTGTTCGATGTGCCAGTCGATCAGCTTGCGCAGGCCGGGGTAATCGACGCTGCCATCCTCGTTCAGAGGCGTGATCAGGGCCACGATGCTGCCCGTCAAGAGCACGGATGGGGAAGAAGAAGCCATAGGTCAATTGCTTGTTGGGAGGCGCGCAAAAAAAGAAAGCGCGATTCTAGAGCGTGATGGTCGAACGTGATGGGCGCCGCCGCCTGCCTGGATCAGCGCCTTGGTAACGACCTGTTCAGAAGCAGGCCCACAGCTGCTCGGCCAAATACACCATCAGCCCAGGGCGGGCATACAGCCAGAACGCCAGGGCCAGCAATGCAAGCAGGCCCGCCAGGGTCAGTAAGTGGGAAAGCCGGGGTTTGCGCATGGGCTCTGCTGCAAAGGTTTCAAAAGTCTTGACGGCCAGGCCCTGGGGCATCACGCCCCTGCTGGCGCCGCTTGCAAAGGGCGCGCCACGGGGCGCTCATCGACGGCCAGATTGATCAGCCCGGCGACCACGCCCAGGGCGATGGCAATATACCAAACGATGTCGTAGCTGCCAGTGCGGTCATACAGGTAGCCGCCCAGCCACACGCCCATGAAGCTGCCCACCTGATGGCTGAAGAACACCACGCCGCCCAGCATGGACAGGTGGCGCACGCCGAAGATCTGCGCCACCGTGGCGTTCGTGGGCGGCACCGTCGAGAGCCACAGCAGCCCCATGACGGCCGAGAACAGATACACGCTGGCACTGCTCAGCGGCGCCAGCAAAAACACGCTGATGACCACAGAGCGCGCGAAATAAATAAAGGCCAGGATGTGCCGCCTGGGCATGCTTTGCCCCAGCCAGCCCGACAGGTAGGAGCCAAAGACGTTGAACAGCCCAATCAGCGCCAGCGAATACGTGGCCACATGCACCGGCATGGACAAATCCTTCAGATAGCTGGGCATGTGCACGCCGATGAACACCACCTGAAAGCCGCAGACGAAATACCCCAGCGTCAGCAGCTGAAAGCTGCGCAGCGACAGCGCCTCGCGCAGGGCCTGGGCCACGGTTTGCGGCTCGCCCTGGGCCGCGGGCACAAGCGCCGGCTGGGCTGGCCCACGGCGGCGAAAGCCCGGCTCGCGCAGGCCCAGGGCCAACGGCGCAATCCCCAGCACGGCCACGGCCAGCACCAGCAGGGCCTGTTGCCAGCCCAGCTGCGTGATCAGCCAGCCCTCCAGCGGCAGCATCAGAAACTGGCCGAAGGAGCCAGCCGCAGCCGTCACCCCCATGGCCCAGGAGCGCTTTTCCATCGGGATCTGCCGCCCGATGACGCCATACACCACGGCATAGGTGGTGCAGGCCTGCGCCAAGCCCAGCAGCATGCCCGCAAACAGCGCGAACATCCAGGGGCTGCTGGCATAGGCCATGCCCAGCAGCCCGGCCGCGTAGCACACGGCGCCGGCCAGCAGCACGCGCAAAGCGCCCAGGCGATCGGCCACCATGCCGATGAAGATGCCGAAAAAGCCCCAGGCCAGGTTTTGAATCGCCAAGGCGTTGGAGAAGTCCTGCCGCAACCAACCCATGTCCGTGACGATGGGCAGCTGCCACAGGCCAAAACCGTGGCGCACCCCCATGGACAGGGTCACCACCAGCGCGCCGCACAGCAGCACCTGCTGCATGGGCAGACGGGCTGGAGAGGAAAGTGAATTCAGGCTCGACGACATGGCGCTGCGGTTTTGGTTTCAGGGTTTTGGTTTCAGTCCAGTGCTTTCATCCCTGCAAGACGCGGCCGCATCAGCGACGCCCGCCCAGGCGCCACAGCAGCACGGCCGCGCACAGCCATTGCAGTACGTACAAGGCCGTGGCCAGGTTGTGCCACAACGCCAGGTTCTCGCGCGCGACGATGCGCGGCGCAATGCCAAACTCCACCAGCAGCGCCAGCACCACACCGGCCAGGGCCCAGCCCGTCCAGGCCAGCGGCGCGGGCGCTGCTGCAGCGCCTGCCGTCGCGCCATCACCGCCCCGTGCGGGCTTGAGCAAGAACACCAGCAGCATGCCGCAGGCCACCGACAACCAAGTCATGGCCGTGAACAGCTTGGCCGCCACCTGCCCAGCCTGGGCTGCGGGCAGGTTGGCAAACAGCAGCGGCACGCTGAGAAAGCCCACCACCGACAGCCCGCCCCACCACAGGGCGGCGGCCATCACCGGCAGGCGCTGCAGCAGCACATGGCGCAATGTGGACATGGAACTCCTCCTTGAAGCGGTGTGGCCGGGCCACTCATTCACTGATAGTGCACAGCGACGATTTCGTAGCTTTTCTCGCCGCCTGGGGCATTGACCACGGCCACTTCGCCCTCGGACTTGCCGATCAGCGCGCGGGCAATGGGGCTGGAGACATTGAGCAGGCCTTGCTTGATGTCGGCCTCGTCCTCGCCCACGATCTGGTAGCGCACGCGCTCGCCGCTGTCCTCGTCCTCCAGCTCGACGGTGGCGCCAAACACCACGCGCCCGCCAGCGTCCAGCGCGCTGGGGTCGATGACCTGGGCGGCGGCCAGCTTGCCCTCGATGTCCTTGATGCGTCCCTCGATGAAGCCTTGGCGGTCCTTGGCCGCGTCGTACTCGGCGTTCTCGCTCAGGTCGCCTTGCGCGCGCGCCTCGGCAATGGCGTTGATGACCGCCGGGCGGTCCACCGTCTTGAGCTGGTGCAGCTCTGCCTTGAGCAGTTCAGCGCCGCGCTTGGTGATGGGAAGGGTCGTCGTCATTGGGCAGTTCTCTTTCCAAAAAAATGCACCGCCGGATGTTGCCATCCAGCGGTGTCGTATTCCATCGCAAAAAATGCGCCCACTCTCTGTGCTTTGGGCGGTTGCGGCGATTGTAGCGGCTTGGCTGCGGGCCGGGCGCAAACCGCCATCGGACTGGCCCATCGGCGCACCAAGGCGGCAAATGGGCGACAGCCCGCCCGGGCGCAGCTGCCGGCAAGGCCGCAGAACTCCCGCACAATCGCCCCTTTGCGTGAAATAGAAGGAGACACATATGCCCGCAACCCCTCCCCCCGCCACCATCTACAGCGCCCTGCAAGACGTTGCCCAGCGCATGCCCGAGCGCCCGGCGCTGACTTTCGTGCGCGACGGCAGCGAGCAAGAGCAGGCGCGCGTCGTGTCCTACCGCGAGTTGCTCGCCGGCATCACCCAGGCGGCCAACCTGTTCGTGCAATGCGGCGGGGTGGGCGTTGGCGTGGCCTATCTGCTGCCCTCGGTGGTGGAGACGCACTTCGTGCTCTGGGGCGCGGAGACTGCTGGCTACGCCGTGCCGCTCAACCCCTTTTTGACCGAGGAGCAGATCGAGGAGCTGGTGCGCGGCAGCGGCGCGCGCATTCTGGTCACCGTCGGCGCGCTGGCGCCCGATGTCTGGCAGAAAAGCCTGCACGTGCAGCGCCGCATCCCCGGCCTGCAACTGCTGTGCCTGGGCCCGGCAGGCCCGATGGACGAGGCCGCAGAGGGCGCAGTCATCCAGGACCTGGGCGCGGCGCTGGCGCAGCAGCCCGGCGAGCAGCTGCAGTTCACCCCCGTGGCCGATGCCCAGCAGCCCATCGCCTACTTCCACACCGGCGGCACCACCGGCCTGCCCAAGCTGGTGGCCCACACCCACGAAAACCAGCTCAGCGCCGCGCGCGGCGGCACCGAGCTGCTGGACGTGCGCCCGCAGGACTGCATCACCAACGGCATGCCGCTGTTTCACGTCGGCGGCAGCATCGCCTGCAGCCTGGCCTTCTTCCTGCGCGGCGCCAACGTGCTGATGCTCTCGCCGCTGGGCTTTCGCAACCCGGCCATGGTGCAGAACATCTGGCGCATGGTCGAGCGCTACCAGGTCACGGTGCTGGGGGCCGTGCCCACGGCCATGGCCTCGGTGCTGGCCGTGCCCGTCGATGCGCGCATCGACACGCTGCGCTGCGGCGTCACCGGCGCGGCGCTGTGCCCGGCGGCGGTCTCGCAACGCTTTGCGCAGGTCACCGGCAAGCCCATCTACGAGCTGCTGGGCATGACCGAGACCGGCGGCGTCACCGCCTCGGACGACGCCCGCGTGCCGCCCACGGCCGGCTCCGTGGGCCGCGCCATCGCCGGCAGCCAGATCCGGGTGCGCCAGCGCCTGGCCGACGGGCGCCTGGGCGAGGACTGCGCGCCCGGCGAGGTGGGCGTGCTGTTCGTCACCGGGCCCAACGTCTCGCCCGGCTACCGCGACCCCAGCCAGAACGCCGGCGTGTTCGAGGAAGGCGGGCTCAACACCGGCGACCTGGCCTACCTGGACGAGCAGGGCCGGCTGTTCATCGCCGGGCGCAGCAAAGACTTGATCATCCGCAGCGGCCACAACATCGACCCGGCCATGATCGAGCAGGCCTTCACCAACCACCCGGCCGTGGAAGCGGCCGCCGCCGTTGGCCAGCCCGACCGCTACGCCGGCGAGCTGCCGGTGGTCTTCCTGGTGCTGCGCGAGCCACAGACCGACCTGGCCGCCCTGCAGGATTACGCCCAGCAGCACATCGCCGAGCGCCCGGCCTGGCCCAAGGCCATGTACGTGCTCGACGCCCTGCCCGTGACCGCCGTGGGCAAGCCCTACAAGCCCGCGCTGCGGGCCGAGGCCGCCGTGCGCCTGCTGGAGCCGGCGCTGCGCGAGCTCAGCGGCGATGGCCAATTGCAGGTGCAGGCCAGCGAAGGCGGCAAGCGCGGCCTGGACGTGCGGGTGCGCCTGAGCCAGCCCTCGCCGCAGGCGCAGCAAGCCATCCGCGAAGAGCTCGACGGCTACGCCTTCGCCTGGACGCTGGATGAGGGCTGAGCTGGGCTGACCTGAGGGCTGAGGGCGGCACATGCAGCGTGTACGATGCCGCACCCAATGCCCGCCCCTTTTTGACCGCATGCGTATGCCCTCACCCCTCCCCCTTCTTCACCGCCGACAGCCGCGCCGGCTGGTCGTCTGCGCCCTGGCTGCGGCGCTGTTGGGCGCTGTCCCCAGCCTGCAGGCCCAAAGCCTGCTGGAGATGGTGCAACAGGCCAGCGGCTACGACGCCCAGTGGCGCGCCGCGCTGGCGCACAAGCAGGCTGCCGAGCGCCGCAGCGACCAGGCCCGTGCCGCATTGCTGCCCCAGGTCGGCGTGGGTGCGGAGCTGGCGCGCAGCCACACCCGGGTGCAGCCTTTGGGGCTGCGCCATGACGGCACAACGCGCACCGTCGCGCTGCAGGCCGCCCAGCCCCTGTACCGCCCGGCCGACCGGCTGACGCTGGCACAAAGCAAGCTGGCCATCGAGGACGCAGCCCACCAGCTCGACGCCAGCGCGCAAGACCTGATCGTGCGCGTCGCCCAAGCCTATTTCGACGTGCTGGCCGCGCAGGACACCCTGGCCGTGGTGCGCGCACAAAAAGTCGCCGTGCAAGAGCAGCTCGCCGCCGCGCAGCGCAACTTCGACGTGGGCAACGCCACCATCACCGACACCCGCGAGGCCCAGGCCCGCTTCGACCTGATCCGCGCGCAGGAAATCGCTGCCGAGAACAGCCTGCAAGTGCGCCGCCTGGCGCTGGACCAGACCGTGGGCCAGCACGGCACGCGCCCCTGGCCGCTGAAGCTGCCGGCCGATCTGCTGGCCGCGCTCGCCCCCATTGGCAACGCGGCCAGCCACACGCCCGATGGCAAAGCCAGCAGCGAAGCCAGCCTTGAATCCGACGCTGCCACTGGCACTGCCTCCGACCAACCCGGCAAGGCCATGCCGGCCGCCGGCCTGCAAGACTGGGTGGCCCGCGCCGAGCAATACCAGCCGCAGATCCGCCGCGCGCGCCTGGCGCTGGAGCAAGCCCGGCTGGAGACCGACAAGGCCAAGACCGGCCACCTGCCCACCGTCAACCTCAGCGCGCGCCTGGCCCAGGTACACAACCCCAATGGCACGCCAGCGGCCCCCCACCCCGGCACGCGCAACCAGCAGGCCAGCATTGGCGTGGCGCTGAACATGCCGCTGTTTGCCGGCTTTGCCGTGCAAAACCGCGTCAAGGAGACCCTGGCGCTGCAAGAACAGGCCCGCGCCCAACTCGACCAGGCCCAGCGCCAGACCGTGCAGGCCACGCGCGAGGCCTTCTTCGGCCTGCAATCGGGCCTGAGCCAGGTGCAGGCGCTGCAGGCGGCCGAGGCCTCCAGCCTCAGCGCCCTGGAGGCCAACCAACTGGGCTACCAGGTTGGTGTGCGCATCAACATCGACGTGCTCAACGCCCAGAGCCAGCTCTACCAGACCCGGCGCGAGCTGGCCCAGGCGCGCTACGGCGTGCTGATGGCGCAGCTGCGCCTGGCGCAAGCCAGCGGCACGCTGGGGTTGGATACTGTGCGCCGCATCAACGCCCTGCTGGCGCCCCCGGCAGATGCGCCCGCTGCAGCGCCCCAGCCCGCAGGCAACGCCAGCCCCGATGCCAGCAGCAAAGCCCCGCCCGCCGCCGCGCCACGCCGCGCGGCTGTTGCGCACTGAAACACTTGCCTGGGCACAGCGCCCCAGGCAATGGCGGCGGCGCATTACCATTGCGCTTCGTTCATCCCGTCACGAAAGGAGATCGCATGTCCCTGATCCGCACCTTGGCCTCGGCCTGCTCCATCAGCGCCTGCCTGTTGCTCGCCAGCGCACCGGCCCACGTAGCCGCCCAGTCCGCAGGCATTGCCGTCTGTGACGACGGCAGCCAGGATCGCCAGGCCTGCCGCCGCGAATTCGGCGCCGCCCGCCAGAAGGCGCCGCAAGACCCGAACGAGGACTTCAGCAACAACGCTCTGCAACGCTGCATGGCCCATAAGGATCTGGACGCCCGCCAGGCCTGCGAAGAGCGCGTGCGCGGTCAGCATGCCGAGCACCAGGGCAGCGTGCTCGGCGGCGGTATGCTGTATGAGCACCGCGCCACGCGCGTCGGCCCGGCGCAGCAGTAAGCGCCTGTTCTTGGAAGCAGTTCCAAGAACCTGTTCAAAGGCACGCCCGCAAGGGCGTGCCTTGCATTTCGCCCCGCCATCCCCGACCCCATCCCGTCCCCGAAACCCGCATCATGGATTCCAAACTTCTCGAACTGCTGGTCTGCCCCGTTACCAAGGGCCCGCTGCGCCTGGATCGCGAGCGCAACGAACTGATCTCACGCAGCGCGCGCCTGGCCTACCCCATCCGCGACGGCATCCCCATCCTGCTGGAAAACGAAGCCCGCCCGCTCAGCGATGATGAGCTGGCCGCAGCCGCATGAACAGCATCCCCGCCGCACCGCGCCCGACCACAGCGGCCTTCACCGTGCTGATCCCGGCGCGCATGGCCAGCAACCGCCTGCCCGACAAGCCGCTGGCCGACATCGGCGGCCTGCCCATGGTGGTGCGCGTGGCTCTGCAGGCCAGGCAAAGCCAGGCCCAGGCCGTGATCGTCGCCGCCGATGACCCCCGCATCGCCCAGGCCTGCGCCGCGCACGGCATCGACTGCCTGCCCACCCGCCGCGACCACGCCAGTGGCAGCGACCGCCTGGCCGAGGCCGTGCAGGCCCTGCAGCTGCCCGACGAGGCGCTGGTCGTCAACGTGCAAGGCGATGAGCCCTTCATCCCGCCCGCGCTGATCGACGCCGTGGCCCAGACCCTGGCCCAGTCTGGCCCAGACACCGTGATGGGCACGGCCGCGCACGCCATCGACAACGTGCAGGACTTTCTCAATCCCAACGTCGTCAAACTGGTGCTGGACGCGCGCGGACGCGCGCAGTATTTCAGCCGCGCCCCCATCCCGCACTATCGCGACGCCCAACAGGCCCATTGGTGGGCCGATGCCAACCAGCCCTACAGCCCCGTTGCACGGCTGCACGCGCCGCTGCGCCACATCGGCATCTACAGCTACCGCGCCGGCTTTCTCAAAGCCTTCCCGCAACTGCCCCCCGCCCCCACGGAACAGACCGAGGCGCTGGAGCAGCTGCGCGCGCTCTGGCATGGCCACGCCATTGCCGTACATCTGGCCGAGCAGGCCCCGCCCCCCGGCGTGGATACCCCTGAAGACCTGGAGCGCGCCCGGCGCCACGCCGCAACCAAAGAGCACTGAGACGCTGTTCAAAATCTCGGCGCGGCCAACGAATAACCCTGCACGGCCCTGGGCCGTATCAGCTTCCTGCAGGCTCCAGGCCTGCCCACGCGCATAATGCGCGGCTTCGCTTGGCGCGATCAACCAATCGCTGATTGCGCCAGGCCATCGCATCTTTCTATCTCGGAACCTGTTCCAGATCTCGGCGCGAGCAGGGATTTTGAACAGGCTCTATTGGGTTGGCACCGCAGCGGCAGCGCACACACTGCCGCCTGCCCTGCACTTTTGCACTTCTCTTGCAGACCAAGCCGCCTGCGCGCGCAATCTGCAAGCTCGCCAGAAACAGCCCCCTGACCTGCCCCGCCGCCTGTTGTGCAGCCCTCTGCTGCCATGGCAACGCGGCAGCGTCTGCGTCGTCGGATGGAGAGGTTTTTTCACCCCATCCGCGTGCCTGCACGCCTGTTTGATTTTTTGCAACAGGTTCAAGCCCGCAATCCCAATCGGGCTTGCGTTCGGCATCGGCTGTTTTACCCCAGGCCTTTCCAAGGCCGCTCGACCCATGTCCTCCTCCTATTCTTTGCCCAGCGCCTCTGCGCAGCCCGAGGCCCACACTGCGGCCACCCCGACACCAGCAGCCCCTGCTGCTGACAGCCTCAATCCATTCGCCCAGCTGGGCCTGGACGATGCGCTGGTACAGGCTGTCGCCCAAATGGGCTACACCAGCCCCACGCCCGTACAGCTGCGCGCCATCCCGCTGGCGCTGCCGCGCGCGCCGCAGGCTGGCAGCTCCTTCACCGATCTGATGGTCTCCAGCCAGACCGGCAGCGGCAAGACCGCCGCCTTCTTGCTGCCGGTGCTGCATACCCTGATCCAGGCCCACGCCGCGCGCAAGGCCGCCGCCCAGGCCGCCTTCGATGCACAAGTCGCCCAGGCCCTGGCCCAGGGCCTGCCGCCGCCCAAGAAACCCAAGCGCAAAAACCCGCTGCAGCGCCGCTTCGAGCCCGTGCACCCCGGCGCGCTGGTGCTGTGCCCCACGCGCGAGCTGGCCATGCAGGTGGCGCGCGAAGCCATTGCGCTGTTGCAGTTCTGCCGTGGCGTACGCATTGCCAGCGTCATCGGCGGCCTGCCCTACCCCAAGCAAATCGCCCAGCTGCAAAACGCCGACTTGGTCGTGGCCACGCCAGGCCGCCTGTTGGATTTGCAGCGCAGCGGCCAGCTGCTGCTCGATCAGGTGCAATTCCTGGTCGTCGATGAGGCCGACCGCATGCTCGACCTGGGCTTTGCCGAAGACCTCGAAGCCATCCACCGCCTGACAGAACAGCGCCAGCAAACCATGATGTTCAGCGCCACCTTCGCGCCGCGCATCCAGCAGCTGGGCATGCGCGTCATGCACGACGGCGGCCAGCATGTGCAGCGTCTGGAAATCGCCACCGCGCAGCAAAAACACGTCAACATCGCGCAAAAACTCTTCTGGGCCGACGACGATGCGCACAAGCGCGCCTTGCTTGACACCTGGCTGCGTGACCCGCAGATCGAGCAGGCCATCGTCTTTGCCAGCACCCAGCTCGAATGTGACGCATTGGCCGAGGATCTACAGCAGGCCGGCTTCAGCGCCGTGGCGCTGCACGGCGCGCTGCACCAAGGCCTGCGCAACCGACGCCTGGCGGCGTTGCGCGACGGGCGCGTGCAAATCCTCGTGGCCACCGACGTGGCCGCGCGCGGCATCGACGTGCCAGGCATCAGCCACGTCTTCAACTACGGCCTGCCCATGAAGGCCGAGGACTACACCCACCGCATCGGCCGCACCGGCCGCGCCGGCCGCAACGGCCTGGCCATCAGCTTCGCGCAATGGCGCGACCGCCGCCGCATCCACGACATCGAGCAGTTCACGCGCCAGCCGTTTGTCGTCGATACCCTGCCCGGGCTGGAACCCAGCCAGCGCTTCCCGGCCTGGAACGCTGCACCCCAAGGCCGCGGCAAGCCTGGCGGCAAAGGTGGCGCCCCTGGTCGCAGCGCACGCAACGGCCGCCCAGCCCGCCCTGGCAACAGTGGCATGACTGGCAGTGGCTGGGCTGGCCGCAGCGGCAAGCCGCGCACGCACGGCCACGGCCATGCCAGCGCCCAAACGGCACCAGCCCCCCGCCACCGCAGCGAGCGCAGCGGCGCACGCCATGGCTTGGGCAGCGCCAAGCCCAATCAGCGCCACGCTGGCAAAGTGCGGCAACGTGGCTGATGCCTTCGCCTCAGAGCCTGTTCAAAATCTCGGCGCGAGTGGGCAAGAAGCGGTTTGGGGTGGGCTGCAAGGCGCAAAACGCAGCCATAGCTGGGGCTATGGTGAGGCTTTGCAACGCAGCAGAGCGCCCAAATCCGCTCTCTTGACCGCCGTGCAAAGATTTTGAACAGGCTCTCAGAGCGTGTGATGAACTTTGCCCCCGCAAGAGCGCAAAGCCATGGCGCGCTCCAGGGGGTGCTGAAACCCAGTATTGCGGCACTGTTCTCGGTCAAAACTGCGCAGTTGCTGCGGCTTTTGCCTCGAAAAATGCGCTTCGCAAACCGAATCTCCACAAGTTGCGGAGGCTGCAATTTGTGCAGGCCTACTCCAACACACGACCAACCGGCCTGAAGGCCGGTTTTTCTTTGCGCTCTTGAGGCTTGCGCGCGCCCATTCATCAATGTGAATCAGTCTTGTTTGCAGTTTTGTTGTCTACAATGACAGCCTCATGATCTGAGCTGCGCCGCCCTTGAATGGGGCGGCTTTTTGACAGCCTGTTTCACAACCTGCCCTGGGGGGAGAGGTTGCGCGCGCAGGCTTTGATCTATACAGGCCTGCCTTTCTCCACTGCCCTGCCCGATGCCCCATCGCGCCAACCCCACGCCTGCGCCCACTGTCGCGGCCCTCGCGCTACGGCCCGCCCGCAGCGCCGCGCAGGCGCTGGCCTGGTGGCAGCGTTGGGCTGGGCTGATGGCGCGCGTTGTCGCGGCCATCATTGGCGGCTATGTGCTGGCAGCTCTGGTGTCCATAGCGGCGGCGGCCCTGCCCATGCCCAAGACTGAGGGCGTGATGACTGGCACGCTGTTGAGCTTTTTGGTCTATGCCTGCGCAGTGGTCTGGGTGTTTGCCGCGCGCTCGGCGCTGCGCGCCTGGGGCGGTCTGCTGGCCGCGGCACTGCCGCTGCTGGCGCTGGCCTGGCTGGTGTGGCAGGGGGCGCAGGCATGAGCGCGCACGCTGCCGCACGCCCTGGCGCGCCTGCGGCGCCTGACGCATGCACGGCGGCAAGTCAATCCAAGGCCCGCAAAGCCCCAGCTGCATCGTCTCGCGGGCTGCGGCAAAGCATGGCCGATTTGCATACCTGGGCTGGGCTGCTGGTGGGCTGGGTGCTGTATGCCATGTTCCTCACCGGCTCGGTGAGCTATTTCCGCGAGGAGATTTCGCTGTACCTGCGCCCCGAGCTGCAAGCGCCCGGGGTGGCCGGGGCAACTGCCGCGCCCACGCCAGGGCAGACGGCGCAACTGGTGCTCGATGCCGTGCTGGCGCGCGCGCCGGATACGCCACAAATTGGCATCACCCTGCCCACAGCGCGCAACCCAGGCGCCTCAGCCTACTGGATGCCTGCGAACGGCCAGCGCGGCGACTGGGGCAATGCGGTGTTCGATGCCCATGGCCAATCGCACTCGCTGCGCCAGACCGAAGGCGGCGACTTCTTCTACGGTTTTCACTTCAACCTGCATTACGTGCCCATTCTGTGGGGCCGCTGGATCGCGGGTTTCTGCGCCATGTTCATGCTGGTGGCCATTGTCAGCGGGGTCATCACACACAAGAAAATCTTCGCCGATTTTTTCACCTTCCGATGGGGCAAGGGCCAGCGCAGCTGGCTGGATGCGCACAACGGCCTGTCGGTGCTGGGCCTGCCCTTTCATTTCATGATCACCTACAGCGGCCTGGTGATGCTGATGACGCTGTACATGCCTTGGGGTGAGCAGCTGGCGCTGAACGAGCAGGAGCGCGCCCAGGCCATGCAGAGCTTCAGCGCCTGGCGCCCGCCCGCACCGCCACAGCCCGATGCCGCCACTGTGCCTACGGTACCGCTGGCGCCCTTGGTGGCCCAGGCGCAGCAGCATTGGGCTGGCCAAGGCCAGGATGAGGACCAGACCCAAGGCCTGGCAGGACAAGTGCTGGTGAACAACCCCGGCCAGGCCAACGCCCGCATCATCGTCTCGCGCAGCGCAGCCGGGCGCGTCTCAGACCACCCGCGCTATCTGGTGTTCGACGGCAGCGATGGGCGATTGCTGGAAAGCCACGACAGCGCCGCCCCAGCCGCGCAAACGCGCGGCGTGCTCTACGGCCTGCACATGGGCCGTTTTGCCGATGGCACGCTGCGCTGGCTGTATTTCCTCACCAGCCTGGCAGGCACGGCCATGGTGGGCAGCGGTCTGGTGCTGTGGACCGTCAAGCGCCGCACGCGCCTGCCTGACCCTGCGCGGCCACACATCGGCTTTGCCTTGGTGGAGCGGCTGAACATCGCCGCCATTGCTGGCCTGAGCGTGGCCATGGCCGGCTTCTTCTGGCTCAACCGCCTGCTGCCGCTGGGGCTGGCGCAGCGCGCCCAGTGGGAAATCCACGGCTTTTTCATCGTCTGGGCGCTGGCGCTGCTCTACGCTTGCCTGCGCCCGGCCAAGCGCGCCTGGGTCGAGCTGCTGGCCCTGGCTGCTGCGCTGCTGGCGCTAGTGCCACTGTTGAACGCCTTGCTCACCGAACGCCATCTTCTGCGCAGCCTGGTGCAGGCCGATTGGGTTTTTGCCGGTCTCGAGCTCGCGCTGCTGGCCTTCGCTGCATTGCACGCCCAGTTGGCCTGGCGCACGGCGCGCCACCAGTCAAGGGCCCTGGCGCGCAAGCCGGCGCGCCGCCAACCCAGCCCTGTGGCAAGCCGCGCCGCTGCAAGCGCTGCGCCCCGGAGTGCCCAAGCATGAATCACGCGCTGATTTTTCTCGCCAGCCTGCTGGGCTTTACCTGCTTGGCGATGGCCATGCCGCGCCATCAGCTCGATGCCTTGGGCCATGAGCTGCCCGCCAGTGCCAGCCGCGCCTTGCGCTGCAGTGGCGCGCTGCTGCTCTTGTTGGCGCTGGCGCTGGCCGTGCGCGGCATGGGCTGGGGGCTGGGGCTGGTGAACTACAGCGGCCACAGCGGCATGGCAGCAGGCGTCGTATTCATGGCATTGCTGATTGACCAACGTCTGCGCCCGCCGCGCTGACACCTTTTCTTTGTTTTTCTCCACTACCCAAGGAAACACTCCATGAAACTGTCCCATCGCCTCCTTGCCACCGCCGCTGCGGCCACCCTGGCCGCTACCCTGGCTGGCTGCGCACACCAGGCTCAGGCCCCAGCCACCCAAGCCCAGGCCGCGCAAGCAGGCACAAAGGCCCAGCCCCAAGTCGTGCGCCAGGCCATTGCCCCTGGCCTGTATGAGCTGGCCTACTCGCCCAAATTCAATGCCGTGTTCGTCAACTCCTCGGGCGGCTTTGGCAAGGATGCGCCGGCCTCGCGCCTGCTGCGTCTGGACCCGCAAACCCTGGCCGTGCTGGACGAAATCCCGCTTCAGCGCCGTGGCTTCGGCATGGCGCTGGACGAAGACGCTGGCCGCCTCTACATCGGCAACACCATCGACTCCTCCGTCACCGTCATCGACATCGCCAGCGGCAAGACCTTGGGCGTGGTGCAGCTGGCCAAGAAAGTCCAGGCCCCAGGCCGCGACGGCAAGATGCAAGAGCGCTATGAGCACCGTTTCCGCCAACTGGTGCTGGACAAAGCCAATGGCCGCTTGTTCATGCCCGGCATGGACTCCAAGAACAGCGCCCTGTACGTTGTCGATACGCGCGCGCTGAAGGTGGAAAAAGTCATCCCCGGCATGGGCTTTACCGCCACCGGCATTGCGCTGGATGAGGCTGCGGGCAAGGTCTATGTCTCCAACCAGCAGGGCCAGCTCTTCACCGTTGATGCGCGCACGCTCAAGCTGGAGAAAAAGCACGAGATCGCCCTGGATCAGCCGCTGAACCTGGCCTTCGACGCGAAAAGCAAGCGCCTGTTTGCCGTCGATCAGGGCCTGGACGCCTTCAACCAATCGCGTGAGCGCGCCGGCCTCAAGGACTACGTCTCGCGCGGCCGTGGCGACCGCATCGTCGCGCTGGACCCCAAGAACGGCTCGCTGCTGGCCAGCCAGCCCACCAAGGGCAAAGGCCCCGTCACCTTGCTGGCCGACGCCGAGCGCGGCCGCCTGTGGGTCACCACCCGCGAAGGCGCCAGCGTGGAAGTGTTCCATCTGAAAACCTTCCAGCCGCTGCAGCGTTTTGACCTGCCCTCGCACCCCAACAGCCTGTCGCTGGACGCGCAAACCGGCGCTGTGTACGCCACCGTCAAGAACGGCAAGAACGATGCCAAGGGCAGCAACGAAAGCGTGGTGCGCCTGAGCTTCTAAGAACCTCCTGTTCAAAGCCGCCTGCAGCCCAGGCCCTGCGCCTGGGCTGCAGGGCGCACAACACCGGCGCGCGCAAGGCAAGCCTGGCGCGCGCCGACTTGCGTCTGGCCAGCGCGTCGTGGAAACAGGGCTGGCGCGCGCTCAATGCCCGCTATCGGGCGGCTGCTTGCGCTGCGCATCGGCCGGCGCGGCCGGCGGCCACAGCAGCGCCATGGGGCCGGCGCGCAGTTGCCTGAACAAGGCCTGCAGCAGCTTGCCCAGGCTGGGGATTTCCGTATCGCGAGCGCGCAACGCCACGCGCAGCGCCAGGAAGAAGCTCAGCCACAGATTGACCATGCCAATCAGCAGCACATACAACAAGCCCAGCGCAAAGACTTTGGCGCCCAGCTCGGCACTGCTGGCCGCGTAGCTGAGGTTGGCCGATGAGAAGGCGATGTGCCGGATGTCCAGCGGCAGGTGCAGCAAGTGGCCGATGTAGGGCGTCACGCCCAGCAGCACACCGAAGTAGAAATTGCCGTGCAACGCGCCGAAATGCTCGTGCAGGTAATTGGCAAAGCGCTGCTGGCGCGCCGGCCCCAGCCAGCGCAGCGCAGGGTGCGCCGCCAGGCGCTCGCGCAACCGCACGTAATCGGCCCGATTGTCGTAATAGCCGGAGATGATGCCAGCGCAAAACAGCCACAGCGCGGCGATGGCCGCATACCACAGCGCAGGCACGGGCTTGAGGGCCTTGAGCTGGTAGGCCACTTCATCGGCCGTGAGCAGGGCCTGGCCTGCATGGCGCTGGTACAGCCATGCCACGCCAGCGGCTACGAGCATGGCCAGGCACACATTGCCCAGCACGGCCACGCTTTGTGAGCGGTGCACGCTGATGAGCAGCTCGGCCAGGTGCTTGGGCAGGTTGCGGCTGTTTTGGCCCTGCTGCACGCTCTCAGCGATGCTGGCCGCCGTCATGGCCGGCTGCTTGGTGGCGATGGTGAAGCCCAGCATGTGCACGATGGCAAAGCCGATGCCGTAATTCAGGCTGATGAGCAGCGTGCTCCACAGCGGCGCGAGTTGCCAGCGGCCAATCTCGATCTTCAGCAGGGCCATCAGGGCAATCAGCACCCCCGCGCCAGCGGCCGAGCGCAGCATGTGCCAATACTCCTGCCCGGTGGTGGTGATGTAGTGCTCGCCATGCTCGCTTTTGCTGCTGCTGATGCTCTTGCTGAGCATGCTGGCGCTGTTGCGCACGAATTCGCGGATGCTGCGCTGCTCCAGCCCGCTGTTGATGATTTGCCCCAATTGCACCAGCCAGGCGCGGGCGCTGCGCTCCGAACGCTCGCTGGTGAGCATGGTGAGAATGCCTTCGAGCCGATCCAGGCTTTGACCCAGGCGTTCGAGCAAATGGGCCGTGCTCAGCGAAGCGCCGCTTTGGTTGCCCAAGCGGCGCAGGTGGGCGACCTGCTCGCGGCTCTGGTCCAGCATCACATCCAGCTGGGCTGTGTCGGGCAGCTCGCGCCCGGCGCGCTCGGCCTCGACCAGGTTCTGCACTTCGCGCTGCAGGCTGAGAAAGGCCGAGTCCACCTCCAGCAGGCGCGGATTCAAACGGATCAGATCCGGGTTGAGGTCTTCGCCCGCAACCCACAGCGCCAGCATTTCCGCCGCGCGCAGCAACTGGTCGCGCACGTAGTGCTGGCTGGCCTCGCGCTGCTGCGCGCTGCCCAGCTGCTCGTACAGCCGCAGCCAAAGACGTGGCGCAATGCTGTTGAGCCAGTCCAGATCGCTGGGGCGAAGCACGGTCTGCAGCACATCTTCGAGCACGTCGGGCTGGCGCGGCGGCGGGTTGATGCGGTCGTACAGGCGGCGCCGAAGCTCGCGCCCGAAATCCTGGCGTGAATAAATGCCGGTCTGCACAAAGCCCGTGGCCAGGCGTGAGCTCTGCAGCCACTGATGGAACAGGCCGGCAACGTGTTCGTTGATCTCGGGCTGCTGCTGCAACGCATCGAGGAAGTCGCGCAGCGCATCGCCGGCCTGCTCGGCGTTGCGGCGCAGCTGCTGCACCAGCAGCTGCAGCACGCTTTGAAAATCGGCGCAGCCGGCAAAAGGCGTGAGCTCAGGCAGGGGCATGGGTGGGCCTTGCGGTCACGGATCGGGAAGAGTCAAAAAGCGCCCAGTCAGCGCCCAGCGGAAAAAACGCCGCAGCCAGGGCTGCGGCGCATGGATGGGGCGCAGGCCAAGGCAGCCCGCCGCACAGCATCACTGGGCCACGCAATCGGCAAAGAACTGCTTGCTGCCGTCGGGCTGCACCTGCACGACCAGGCCATGGATGTCGGTCTCAAAGCCTGGCAGTTGCTGCGCGAATTCACGCGCGAACTTCAGGTAATCGACGATCTTGCGGTTGAAGACTTCGCCTGGAATGAGCAGCGGAATGCCCGGCGGGTACGGCGTGACCAGGCCCACGGTGATGCGGCCTTCGAGCTCGTCGATGGGCACGCGCTCGGTCTTGCGGTGCGCGATGTGGGCGTAGGCATCGGCCGGGCGCATGGCGGGCTTGAGGTCCGACAGATAGATCTCCGTGGTCAGGCGCGCAATGTCGTACTTGGCGTAGAGCTGGTGCACGTGCTGGCACAGATCGCGCAGGCCCATGCGCTCGTAGCGGCGGTGCTGGTGGCTGAACTCGGGCATGATGCGCCACAGCGGCTGGTTCTTGTCGTAGTCGTCCTTGAACTGCTGCAGGGCGGTGAGCAGCGTGTTCCAGCGGCCCTTGGTGATGCCGATGGTGAACATGACGAAAAAGCTGTACAGGCCCGTCTTCTCCACCACCACGCCGTGCTCGGCCAGGAACTTGGTGACGATGGCGGCGGGGATGCCGGTCTTGTCGAACTTGCCATCCAGATCCAGCCCCGGCGTGACGATGGTGGCCTTGATCGGATCGAGCATGTTGAAGCCGTCGGCCAGATTGCCAAAGCCGTGCCAGTTGCTCGATGCCTTGCGGCTCTTGCTGCCGTTGCTGCGGATGATCCAGTCGGCCGAGCGGCCCACGCCCTGCTCGGCCAGCGCCTCGGGGCCCCAGACTTTGAACCACCAGTCGTTCTTGCCAAAGTCCTGCTCGACTTTGCGCATGGCGCGGCGGAAGTCCAGCGCTTCCTGCAGGCTCTCCTCCACCAGCGCCTGGCCGCCGGGCAGCTCCATCATCGCGGCGGCCACGTCGCAGCTGGCGATGATGCTGTACTGCGGGCTGGTGCTGGTGTGCATCAGATAGGCTTCGTTGAACAGCGCGCGATCGAGCTTTTGCTCCTGCGAGTCCTGCACCAGCACGTGGCTGGCCTGGCTGATGCCGGCCAGCAGCTTGTGGATGGATTGGGTGGAGTACACCACGCTGGTCTTGGGCCGGGCGCGCTTGCGGCCCATGGCGTGGTAGGTGCCGTAGAAGGGGTTGAAGGCCGCGTGCGGCAGCCAGGCTTCGTCAAAATGCAGGTTGTCCACGTAGCCATCGAGCATTTGCTTGATGGTTTCGGTGTTGTAGAGCACGCCGTCGTAGGTCGATTGCGTCAGCGTCAGCACGCGCGGGCGCACCTTCTTGGCATCCACGCCCTTGAGCAGCGGATGCGCCTTGATCTTTTTCTGGATGCTGGCCGGCTCGAACTCGCTCTTGGGAATGGGGCCGATGATGCCGTAGTGGTTGCGCGTGGGCTTGAGGAACACCGGGATCGCGCCGGTCATGATGATGCTGTGCAGGATGGACTTGTGGCAGTTGCGATCGACCACCACCACGTCGCCGGGCGCCACCGTGTGGTGCCAGACGATCTTGTTGGACGTGCTGGTGCCGTTGGTGACGAAAAAACAGTGGTCGGCGTTGAAGATGCGCGCAGCGTTGCGCTCGCTCTCGCCAATGGCGCCGTTGTGGTCCAGCAGCTGGCCCAGCTCCTCCACGGCATTGCACACGTCGGCGCGCAGCATGTTCTCGCCGTAGAACTGGTGGTACATCTGGCCGATGGGGCTCTTCAAAAAGGCCACGCCGCCCGAGTGCCCCGGGCAGTGCCAGGAGTAGGAGCCGTCCTCGGCATAGTCCAGCAGCGCCTTGAAGAACGGCGGCTGGATGCTCTCCAGGTAATTCTTGGCTTCGCGGATGAGATGGCGCGCGACGAACTCGGGCGTGTCCTCGAACATGTGGATGAAGCCGTGCAGCTCGCGCAGGATGTCGTTGGGCAGGTGCTGGCTGGTCTTGGTCTCGCCGTGGATGTAGATGGGCACCTCATCATTGCGGCGGCGCACCTCGCCGATGAAATCGCGCAGCTCGACAATGACCTCGGCCTCCTCATCGCCCTCGCTCTCGATCAGCTCCTCATCGTCGATGGACAGCACAAAGGCGCTGGCGCGGCTTTGCTGCTGGGCGAACTGGCGCAGATCGCCATAGCTGGTGGCGCCGACGACCTCGAAGCCCTCTTTCTCGATGGCTTCGGCCAGGGCGCGGATACCCAGGCCCGAGGTGTTGTCGGAGCGGTAGTCCTCGTCGATGATGACGATGGGAAAGCGAAATTTCATGAGGCACTCCAGACTGGCTGCGCCAGTTCGAAATGGAAAACGAATCGGGGCACAATGCCCCCGGCCAGTGCCGCTGGCCGAGCGAGCCGCGCAGTGTAAAGGAAACCGCAGGAAACGCCCGGCCCATTGCAGCGGCTCGCCCATTCATGGCCGTGCGAACCCTCCTGCAGCCCTTCCCGCATGGGCACACACTGGCCTGCCGACGCTCCAATTACCCCTATACGATGGACCAGACACCCGCACCGCCGCCAGACCAACCCCAGGCGGCTGCCGCCCAGCCCACGCGCCAGGCGCTGCTGCGGCAGGCTCAAAGCCTGCCGGGCCTGCCGGGCGTGTACCGTTTCTTCGATGCACGCGAGCAGCTGCTGTACGTGGGCAAGGCCAAAAGCCTGAAAAAGCGCGTCAGCAGCTACTTTCAGAAAGAGCATGGCGGCACGCGCATCGGCCACATGGTGGGCCAGATTGCGAGGCTGCAAACCACCGTGGTGCGTTCCGAGGCCGAGGCCCTGCTGCTGGAAAACAACCTCATCAAGACGCAGCACCCCAAGTACAACATCCTGTTTCGTGACGACAAGAGCTACCCCTATCTGAAAATTTCCGGGCACAGCCAGGCGCGCGGCCAAACGCGCAGCGCGGCTGCGCAAGGCGCGCAGGGGGAGGCAGCGCAACCGCTGCAGGCGCAAGACTTCCCGCGCATCAGCTACTACCGCGGCGGCACGGATCGCCGGCACCACTACTTCGGCCCCTACCCCAACGCCTGGGCCGTCAAGGAAACCATCGAGCTGCTGCAGCGCGTGTTCCTGCTGCGCACCTGCGAGGACACGGTGTTCGCCCACCGCACCCGCCCCTGCCTGTTGCACCAGATCAAGCGCTGCTCAGCGCCCTGCGTTGGCCTGATCAGCGCCCAGGCCTACCAGGCCGACGTACAGCAGGCCCAGGCCCTGCTGGGCGGCCAGGCCGATGCGCTGGTGCAGCAACTGCAGCAGCGCATGATGCAGCACGCCCAGCAGCTCGAATACGAGCAGGCGGCCGCCGTGCGCGATCGCATCGCCTCGCTCTCGACCGTGCTGCAGCAACAGGCCGTGGAAACCATGGGCGATGCCGACGTGGACATCATCGCCGTGCAACGCCAGGGCGGCAAAGCCTGCGTCAACCTGGCCATGGTGCGCGGCGGCCGCCACCTGGGCGATCGCGCCTACTTCCCCTCCCAGCTGGAGGCCGCGCTGGCTCTGCACGATGACGCCGATGCCGATGGCGCCGAAACGGCCGACATTGACATGCCGGAGAGCGCCGCACCTCACAATGCAGCCCCAGACACTGCCCCCCCAGCCACGGCCGACGATGCCGCATCAGGCTCCGCTCCAGAAACCAGTGTGGATGCCTTGGCAACGGACAGCGCCGAGCAAGCCATCCTCGCGGCCTTCATCGCCCAACACTATCTGAACTACCCGGCACCAGCGCTGCTGATCACCAGCCACCCGGTCGCGCCACAGCTGCTGGCCCTGCTGCGCCAGCAAGGCCAGCGCACGCTGCGCAACGTGGTGCAGCCACGCGGCCAGCGCAAGGCCTGGCTGGAAATGGCGCAAAAAAATGCCCAGCTGCAACTGGCGCGCCTGCTGGGCGAGGAAGGCTCGCAAAAAGCCCGCACCCGAGCCCTGGCGCAGGCCCTGGGGCTGGCGCTGGACGAAGCCCAGCTCGACGACTGGCGCATCGAATGCTTTGACATCTCGCACACCGCTGGCGAAGCCACGCAAGCCTCCTGCGTCGTCTTCCAGCAGCATCGCATGCAAAGCAGCGCCTACCGGCGCTACCACATCAAGGGCATCACCGGCGGCGACGACTACGCTGCCATGCGCCAGGTGCTCACGCGGCGCTACGGCAAACTCGCCCCGGCCCAGGCTCAGCCACTGGCGGCCGATGCCGACGCGGCCGCCAGCGCCGGCATGGCGCGCCTGCCCGACCTGGTACTCATCGACGGCGGCCGCGGCCAGGTGGCCGCAGCGCGCACAGTCTTCGAGCAACTGGGCCTGAACCCCAGCCTGCTGGTGGGCGTGGAAAAAGGCGCCGGGCGCAAGGTCGGCCTGGAAGAGCTGGTCTTTGCCGATGGCCGCCCCAAGCTCAGCCTGCCGCCCAGCAGCGCCGCGCTGATGCTGGTGGCGCAAATCCGCGACGAGGCGCACCGCTTCGCCATCACCGGCATGCGCGCCCAGCGCGCCCGCGTGCGCACCGGCGGCAGCCGCCTGGAAGACATCCCAGGCATCGGCCCCAAGCGCCGCGCCCGCCTGCTGCAACGCTTTGGCGGCGTGCAAGGCGTGGCCCAGGCCAGCGTGGAGGACTTGATGACCGTCGACGGCATTTCCAGCGAGCTGGCGCAAAGCATCTACCACACGCTGCGCGGATAGAGCGGGCCGCCCCAGGGCCTGCAAGCCAAGCGCATGCACCAAAGCCACTGATAATACGCAGCCATTCGATGCCACAGCACTGCTCAAGATCGATTGGCGCGCCCATTCACCATGTCATTGACCCTCCCCACCCTGCTGACCTTGAGCCGGATCGCGGCAATCCCCGGCATCGTGCTGGTGTTCTACCTGCCCACAGGTATCACGCAGGCCAACACCATCGCCGCCGCGCTGTTCGTGCTCTTTGCCCTGACCGATTGGCTAGACGGCTATCTGGCGCGCCGCCTGGGCCAGACATCGGCCTTTGGCGCCTTTCTCGACCCCGTGGCCGACAAGTTCCTGGTCTGCTCCACCGTGCTGCTGCTGGTGCACCTGCAGCGCATCGACGTCTTCGTCGCCCTGATCATCATCGGCCGCGAGATCGCCATCTCCGCCCTGCGCGAATGGATGGCCCAGATCGGCGCGGCCGCCAGCGTCGCCGTGCATATGCTGGGCAAACTCAAAACCTCGCTGCAAATGCTGGCCATCCCCTTTCTGCTCTACGACGGCCTGCTGCCGCCGGGCTGGCACAGCCGGCTGCCCGGCCAAATCCTGCTGTGGATGGCCGCCGGCCTGACCATCTGGTCCATGGTCTACTACATGCGCAAGGCCTCTTTGGCCATCCGCACCCGCCTGGGGCAGTAGAATCCGCCCCGCAAACCGGGCAGGCCAGCCCATCACACTGCGATGTGGCAGGGTTAATCCCAGGCTGGCGGGCCCGTCCCATGCTTGACACAGAGATAGGGGCATTGCTCTAATCGCCGCTTTCGGCATCCGGCCGGGCAGCGCGGTCACTGCATGGCATGTAAAAGCCACGCGCGTCTGAGAGCCTTTGCCACGCTGCAACCAGTGCACCAGCGTGCAGCGCCACAATCAATCAACGTCCGCCATCCGACCCGGCCCGGCGGTTTTCATTTCATCCAGAGAGGCATACCGTGAACAAAACAGAACTGGTCGAACACATCGCCGCCCAGGCAGACATCTCCAAAGCTGCCGCCGCCCGCGCGCTGGAAGCCACCATCGGCGCCATCAAGACCACCCTGAAAAAAGGCGGCACCGTGTCGGTCATCGGCTTCGGCACCTTCGAAGTCTCCAAGCGCGCCGCCCGCAAAGGCCGCAACCCGCAAACCGGCGAGAGCATCAAGATCAAAGCCGCCAAAGTGCCCAAGTTCCGCGCCGGAAAAGCCCTCAAAGATGCTGTAAAATGAGCGCTTTGCGGTGGGGTGCTTAGCTCAGTTGGTAGAGCGGCGCCCTTACAAGGCGTAGGTCAGCGGTTCGACCCCGTTAGCACCCACCAACACCCACCCGATCTCAACAAAAAAGGACTTGGATTTTCTCCAAGTCCTTTTTTATTGTCCATTCGCGGGTTGGAAAGGCAATCCAGCAGTCCTCTCACAGCCCGGGCTTTGGCGCGAATCAGCCCCAACTCTCGCAGCCAGGCGCGCAGCCCGGGCCTTGCACAGTGCCCACAAGATACAAGGCACCAACGAGCCAGCCAACCTGCCTCAGCCCAGTCTCACAAGCGCCACAACCGCAAACCCCCAACAGGCAGGATCGAGTCCGAAGTTCTAGCACAGCCTGACTCTGGCTTGCACTCGATGGTCATGGCCCGCCCTGAACATTCACTCATGGTCGATGGTGGGCGCCCTTCCCAATTTTCTGGGTGATGACGCTCATCATTTTCTTGGCCTTATCGGAAAGCCCCTCCCCCTTCTTGGCAATCAACTCGTATTCCTTACGCGCCAAATCCAATTTTCCTTGATCAAAAAGCGCATTTGCAAGATTGAATCTAAGACCACTATTTTCAGGTCTTATCAAGAGCCCCTTCCTGAAAAATCTCTCCGCCATCTTGCACCTACCCATTTCGCCATACACATTTCCAACGGCCATCAAGGCATCGACATCCCCAGGCCATGATTTCAGCGACCGCTTAAAGGCTTTGATGGCCAGCGCATGATCTCCACTCTTCAGAAAAATACTACCCAGTACATACCAAGAATGATTTGCATCAAATCTATAAACGCCCTTCAACCCAAACCCTTCTTCCAGCATCATGCTTTTAACAGCCAAAGCGTACTTTCCATCACCAATCATCCTATAGATCAAATCCATTTCTTTGTTGTAACCAACCTCATCCATTTTTGCCTCACAACGATAACTCTCAAATCATGATGCAAACCAATCCACAATCACCCAAAACCCAGAGATTAAAAATTCACAACACACCAGCAAAAAATCCATCACTTGGCAAAAATACAACCCTCATCAACAACACCCATCAATCATCCAAATCAATCAAAAAGTTCACATCAGCCACAACCTCATCATCCTCATCCAAATAACGCTCAAACCAATTATGATGCCGAATCAATCTATCAGGAATAAAATCAATGCCACCACAGCTTTTCTTACAGCATAAACTCTTGTTTGACTCAGCCAGATCAAAAACTACCACAGGATATCTTGAAACCAACCCATCATCAGCAACATAAATAAACATCAAGCCGTCAGCATTCATAAAAAAGCCCAAATACTTACAATAACCACCATAAACCAACCCAAAATCATAAAAATCACCACTCAACCATTCCGAGTAAAGTTTGAGTGAATCAAGCCCCATCAACATGAATTCATTCTCAATGAACCTTGCTCTATTTCTCACTTCGCACCTCCTCCGCCACTTAAAACAAACGCACACCCTATCAACACCCCTTATTGAAATTGACTTTTATAATCTACCCCTCTCAAATTACAAAATTATTTTATGACAGCATCTTAAAGCGCTCACCCTACATCACCTCATGATCGACTTTCAGAAAACCCAACATGCAAAGCCATGTATCTAAGAATTGGAGCCAGATGGATAAACATAATAGAGCAAACCGCCTCCTCACCCTCCAACATTTTTCTTAAAAAATAAATATCATCAAACAATTGACCGACAGCACACCCCTCAGGCTCCCTTTTAAGATCATACCGCTCATTCTCATGAATATCCCAATAAAAATCCTCATTCAAAACAAATTCAGAACAACCCATTTGCTCAAATTCATCGAATATCTTATTAGCCATTTCGCGCAATTCGCTGATCTTGATTCCATCTTGCATCTCTCATACTCTCCATCCCAACCCATGAAGGTTCAATCCAATTTTTCATCGATACAACACAATCCATCCAATCAACCCACATGACCCCAAAAACCAAACCCCATTACAACCCCGTCTCCGACCTCTTTAGCCTAAATGCAGAAAAATCCTTGGCCTCCACAAAAAAATCAAACAACAACACCTCAAACCCCAAATCAATCAGCCTATCAGCCAGAGAAAACACCAATGCAGTTGACCTCCCCTTACCAATTTCTAATTGAGCAAGCTCCAAAAACTCCCCATCCCCAATAAAAACAAGTCCCTGCCCACCCAAAACAAAAAACTTCAAAACATCAATACAAGCAGATGAATCAAATCGACACTTTGCGACAAAAATCAGCCATCCATCAACCGAAAAAATATATTCGTCAACCACCTCAAATTCATCAATATCAAAATATCTCCCCATCAACTTGGAAAAACAGCTTCGTCTATTGACAGAATTATCATAAAGCATAAAAGGAAAAACCAAAAATGCAGTACCAACTCCACAAAAACAATCAAATTGTTTCTCGCAAAAATATGCTTCATGACTCAACGGGATGCCATCTCCCCACAACCTAACCTCACGCACGTCGCATTCGCAAGAAAGCCTTAGCGTCTCTCGACTCAAATTCAACTCTCGAACCCCGAGAAGTTCAAGAAACTCAATATTCACGACTACTCCTTGCAAATCAACGACAAACCAAATATTGCACCGCACAAAAATACAATCTGATTTACAGCAATTCAGTCAAAAGCATACAAGATCTCGAAAAAAGCCATCACTAAACATTTTTTATTCACATCAACCTGACAGCGACTGCAAAAACCATGAAATTCCAGCAACTATTAACTTTTAACTCACCCATTCAACGAAAAATGAACACAGACTCGCTGAAACATTCTCTCTGAATCAATCAATTATTAATGAGCAAACATTCCCATCATAAGGCGCAACTACTGGATATCATACTTTTTTGCAAATCTCGATACAACCACCGCCATCACATGCAAAACAAAATAAGACAGGGCTACACAGGCAAGACAAATCAACAAGCAAACAAAAAACTCCTTTTGTCGGAAAATGAATGAAACAACCAACATCAACAGGAGAAAGAACCACTCGACAAACAAAAGCAAATCCACAGCAGGAGCATGCTTCTTGCTTCTCATCAGATAAAGATAAGCTCTGACTGGAACCCACATATTCCAAAAAGATTTCAGGACCACAAAAAATCCAGCCATTTTAAATAAAATCATCCACACACCCTTACAAGAAACAAATCCTCCAGCCAACCAGACATTTCAAATCGCAATCCCCGACATATTTCAGGCTCATGTTGCTTCGAAAGAAATTTCGCCATCGTCAGCAGCTGCTCACAATTAATTCTCAAGCAGACCAATATCAGCATCGTAACGAAGGATCTTCGTCACTTCTCTACAGGATACACGCCTGCGAGAAACCCCATCCACCTTAGCCCGAGAAGGCGCTTATCCCATCTTGATTTTTTTGGAAATTATGCACCCTTATTAAAGCAAGACAAAAGCCATCGCAATCCAAAAAATCATCAATATTTTCAATATCCAAACAAGATTAATCATCATTATGATGATTTCAGATTTCTCACAACGCCTTTGCAACAGCAATCGAAATTTATGCATGCTTCTATCCAAACCCACGTCTAGCGGCCCAGGCTTGCCAAGCCTGACATAAAGATCAGGAAAATCCCTGCGGATGGCAGCACAAACATAGAAATCCACAGCTGTCTGAAAAACAGCAATGGCAATAAAAATTATTAAAAAATAAAAATTTTCATAGCATTCAATCACAGTAATCTTCAGGTATTTTTTTCACAAAGATCGCCCCAAGAGTTCGCTCAAACGTTCTATCCAATGAAACCCTTCAACCAATCTCAGCCTCTCAATTCAGCACACATAGATTGTCTTTACAAGTCCGTCTGGCGCACCACCTGAAAACACTTTGCATTACGGCATTGGGGCATAGTCAAAAATCCACGGGGCAGCCAAGTAGATATCCGCTTTTTGCATCAATGACAAAAATTCCACAGCCTGTGAAGCCTGCCTTTGCATTTCTGGTAAAAGATCTTCCCATAGTACATCTTCATGGGTTGTCATCTCAATATAAAAATCCAGCAAATCATTTTTCGTCAACTTTCCTTCAATATATCTAAGAAACAAAAAACCCTCAAAGCAACTTTTATACTCAGCACGAGAACAATTTTTTTGCAAATCTTCTGCCAAATCGCCATTAACTTCATCAAACAAGGAATACCTTCCCTCTTTGCTCTTTATCAACGACAGGCAAACCAACCATGGTTTTGGAACTTCGCACTGAAGAATCAAACCATCCGCCCATGACACAATTTCGTTGTATGAAAAATATTCCGCCTGAAGTGCGTCGTATAAAAAACAGCAAAACCTCTCCAAGAAATCATTCATCCCCACACTCCCAATGACTACTTACCTTGCAAAAATATTCAATGACTAAAGCTCTCCACACCAATAAGAACCCCCCACCCGATTTTCCACAAAAAGAAACCAACCAAGTATCTCAGCTTATCT
Source organism: Vandammella animalimorsus (assembly GCF_002285285.1). Classification (GTDB taxonomy): domain Bacteria; phylum Pseudomonadota; class Gammaproteobacteria; order Burkholderiales; family Burkholderiaceae_C; genus Lampropedia; species Lampropedia animalimorsus. The sequence continues at coordinate 156,379 of NZ_NSJF01000005.1, read as the reverse complement.
ATCAGAGCTATTTTATTCATCTCTAAAACAATCCCCAAAAAAACATAATTCATAAAACAAGCATGCATTAAAATTTTGAGAAAATTTAGGAAAAGCCGGGCAGGCAGTTTTCACAGCAATCAGGAAATCATTCTTTTCATAGTCGCTGCGCGCTCCGTAGTAATTCCAACATAGACCTTATCTCTTTCATACAAAGAAAATATATATTCAATCAGAAATTCTTCGTCAAAGCCATCCACAATCAGTCTTTGCCTCATACCAAAAGGATAATTTTCAACCCCATAAACATCAATCAAGAATCTTTCCAATTCAGGAGCATCAATGTCATAACAACAAAAATGTTGATTGCCCCCAAACACCTTCCCCACAAAATCCTCAACCTCCAAGCAGCTTTCAGAAATCATTGAAAACCTTACGTCCGGCCCATCCAAATACTCTGAATCAACCCACACCTTAACAGCAAATCTCTTCATCATCGCCTTTGAAAGTCTTATCAACAAAACCCAGCCTCTGACATCTAGATACTTTGTCAAACCCTCAACCTGCATGACATCCGGCTCAAATCAAAATTTCTAGAAACCCATTCAAAATCAGAGCCATTACCTCACTCCTCTTGAATAGAAACCGATCAATTCCCTAGCGATTCACGCAACGATCTTGAAAACTCTTCCACCAGCCCTTCAAAATAGCCAGGCTCAAGCAAAAAATCATACAGCAAACCATCAATCGGACTTAAGCATATAAGCCTTTGTTTTTTAACCAATCCATCGTCAAATAAAATTGCAGGATATTTTTCAGAATACGACGAAGGAAAACATTCATTGAGATGGAAGAGCTTCTTCATTTTATAAAGAAGAGCTGATAGAGTCTCCGCAGCATCGCCTTTTTGTTCGTTTTTAGACACACTTCCATAAACAAATTCAAATAGTTTCGAAGATGAACTTCCATCCAAAAAACCCATGACTCTTTTATCTCTATTTTTCGAGAATTCATTTAATTTACTCCCCAACTCCAGCAAACTCACCCGCTTACCATAATCACCAATTTCAATTTCTCTAAATTTAATACAAAAGCCTCCGACAGCGCCATCCCTGCTGGCAATTTTATATTTGATCTTCAAATCACCCAACCCAATTTCTCTTTCTATTTTTGTCTTTTTTATGCTTTCCTTTTTTATTGATTCACTTTCTTTGTAAGCCCTATATGGCAAGGACTCAACAAAAGAAGAGGAAAAATCGCAGATCAATTCTTCAAAATATCCAAAATCAAGCAAGATTTCGTGCGGCACCCTATCTCTCCAAGCACCCCAAATAAATCTTTGCTTCTTCATTGAAAGATCATTGAATAAAATTCCAAAGAATTTATCCAAAAAAGAATAAGACAGATGATCGTCCAAATGAAATATCTTACCCATACGATAAAGATCGAGTAATGGCGGGCTTTCGCAGCTTTCACACCTTCCATCTGGAGTGATGAATGTCATTATTTGGAAGTAAATAAAATTGAGCAAGCTTTCTTTTGACTCACCATCCAAAAATCCAATGAATCTTTTGCTGCCTTTTTGCGAGAAGTCATTCAGCCAGTCGTGCACATCGTTCAGGTTGACAACATCATCATAGTCGCCAATCTCCACCCCGTCATGCATAAAGCAAATATTCCCGCAAAGAAAATCCATGCTACTTATTATTTTATATTTGATCTTCAGCGGGCCTGGGCCAATGATTTTCTCGACATTCATATTATCAACCAAAATATTCGTGCGCGAATGCTGACACACGGAGTTAAAAATATATTTTTATATCGTAGAAGCGTGCGGCAGCGTCATTAATGGCAGGATCATTTTCTCCCGTCGGACCACTGTAGCTCAAGAGCTCTGGTACGAATAGTTGTAGATGACGATGCGATTGGAAAGACCCGGTGGACCACTTGGACTGTAGTGGCCCGTATGTCAATCGCAGTCGCGCAGCGGGTGTGGGGCCAGTGGTTGCTTCCCGCATCCCAATGACGAAGTCTCGCCGCGCGCAGGCATTGCATTCAGTGGCCCAAATGCGCAAGGGAGTGGAGGCGAAAAAAAAGGAGCCAAATGGCTCCTTCTTGATAAGATCGCGCGCCCTGCTGGGGCGCGCAAGATGAAATTTTTGAAATTTGGAGCGGGAAACCGGTCTCGAACCGGCGACCTCAACCTTGGCAAGGTTGCGCTCTACCAACTGAGCTATTCCCGCATAATCCTCTAAAGCGCTTGCTTTGTCGGAAAGCGCGCATTCTAGCACAGGTTTTTGCCGTGGCGGGCAAGCTGCCGCACAATGCGCGCCTTCATGTGGAGCCTGCATCTGGGGCCTCTACCATCGCTGCGCACATTGCGCACACCCTCAGCGCTGCCACGCAGCAAGCAGCGCTGCACGCACCCTCACAATCATTGTTCAAGGCTTGCCAAGTCTCTTCGCCCCATGGCCCAGCAGAAAACCGCCCGCACGTCCAAACTTGCCCGCCAGCACAGTGGCAGCCCGCGCTCGCAGGCAGGGGGCCAAGATGCCGAACCCCGCCAGAGTATGCGGCTGGACAAGTGGCTGTGGTGCGCGCGCTTTTTCAAGACCCGCTCTTTGGCTGTCGAGCAAATTGACAAGGGGCGGGTGATGGTCAATGGCGTGGCAGCCAAGCCGGCGCGTGAGGTGCATATTGATGATGTGCTGTGCATCGGCCATGGCCCACAGCAGCGGGTGGTGCGCATTTTGGCCTTGAGTCAGCAGCGCGGCCCTGCGCCCCAGGCGCAGCTGCTGTATGAAGAAACAGCCGAGAGCGTTGCCGCGCGCGAGCGCCAGGCGCAGTTGCGCCAGCTGGCGCCAGAGCCAGCCAGCGGGCTGCGCCATGGCCGGCCGACCAAGAAAAGCCGGCGCGAGCTGGACCAGCTGCAGCAGCATTGGGGGCGCACGCCTGCAGCCCTGGATGCACGCTGGTCTGCCAGGCTGAGCGATGAATGACGGCCACGCCTGCTGCCGGAGCAAGCTACCGAGGCAGCGTCTGCTGCGCCTATCCAACACGCTCCCCAGGGCCGTGACGCCGCCGGCCCCTGCCCCTACAATCACAGGCTGATTGCGCCGCTAGGCCTCGCCCGACTGGTTCTGCCCGGCGGTGATTGCCGCGCACCACGTGGCCCGGCCTGTGGCCCATCACCAGCAATATCCGCCCCACCCCCATCAGCCTCTGGATACACACCATGAACCGCTGTTCCCGCCCCCACGCCATCCGCAGCCCCCGCGCAGCGTCTTGGCTGATTGCGCTGTCCTTGTTGTCTGCCGCAGCCCTGCTGGCCGCCCCAGCGGCCCAGGCGCAGCATGCCCCTTTGCAAACGGGGCACAGCCCCCAAGCCGCCCGCACCTTCCCCCAATCTGCGCTGTACGGCACGTTGGTCATCATGGATGCCTCATCGGCGCGGCTCAATGGCAAGCGCATTGGCCTGGCCCCTGGCTTGCGCCTTTACAACCAGCACCATCACATCGTGCCCGCAGCGCAACTGGCCGGTCAGCGCCTGCGCGTGCGCTATCAGGTGGAAGTGGCCACCGGCATGGTGCAGACTGCCTGGGTGCTGCGCGATGCGGAGATGCCGCCCCGGCGCTTGTTCGGCCTGTTCGGGCCGGCCACGCAGGATCCGCACGAGGTGCAGCCCGGGCCGCTGGGCGTGGGCACGGCCAAAAATGCGCTGCGCCCGGCCTCGGCCAGTGGCGCGCACAGCGGCTACGGCACCATCACTGGCCACGGCACGGCCACGATGCGCTGAGCACGCCAGCTGGCGCACCCTGTTGAGGGTCGAGCGCTTTGCCGCATCCCTTCCCGGGCGGCATCATGGCGGGCTCGCCCCTTCCCCCGGCCTAAAGCCCGCATGCCCCATTGCGCGCAAGCGTCCGGCCATCCACTGCCCCACAGTCAAGCGCCGCGCGCATCCTCATGGATGACTGGCGCTGACTTCAGCAGTCTGACAGCGCCACCCTGGCCCTGCCCCAAATCGCCGCCCCCGATCCACGCCCGCTGACACCGGGGCTGATCCCGTTCCGCATCCGACGCATTCATTGCCCAGGCTCGCGGCTTGGGCCCGCTGCTGAGAGCCCCCATTCGGGGGATCGCCCGATCGGAAAAGCGCTCATTACCTGTTCCATTGCCTTGCCATGAAAAAGAAAATCTTCATCAAAACCTTTGGCTGCCAGATGAACGAGTACGACTCGGACAAGATGGCCGACGTCATGCACGAAGCCCAGGGCTACGAAAAAACCGATCGGATGGAAGACGCCGATCTGATCCTGTTCAACACCTGCTCGGTGCGCGAGAAGGCGCAGGAGAAAGTCTTTAGCGACCTGGGCCGCGCACGCCTGCTGAAAAAGCCTGGCGCCAAAATCGGCGTGGGCGGCTGCGTGGCCAGCCAGGAGGGCGAGGAAATCATCCGCCGCGCGCCCTATGTGGACGTGGTGTTCGGCCCGCAAACCCTGCACCGCCTGCCGCAGCTGCTGGCCGAGCGCGAAGTGCAGGCCCGCCCTCAGGTGGATATTTCCTTCCCCGAAATCGAGAAGTTCGACCACCTGCCGCCCGCGCGCGTGGAAGGCGCCACGGCCTTTGTCTCCATCATGGAGGGGTGCAGCAAATATTGCAGCTACTGCGTCGTGCCCTACACGCGCGGCGAGGAAGTCAGCCGCCCGTTCGAGGACGTGCTGATCGAAGTGGCCGATCTGGCCAGCCAGGGCGTGAAAGAAATCAACCTGCTGGGCCAGAACGTCAACGCCTACCGCGGCCCCATGGGCGAGAGCGGCGAGATCGCCGACTTTGCCCTGCTGCTGGAATACGTGGCCGAAATCCCCGGCATCGAGCGCATCCGCTACACCACCAGCCACCCCAACGAATTCACGCCCCGGCTGATCGCCGCCTACGAAAAAATCGACAAGCTGGTCGATCACCTGCACCTGCCCGTGCAGCACGGCTCGGACCGCATCCTCATGGCCATGAAGCGCGGCTACACCGCCATGGAATACAAAAGCACCGTGCGCAAGCTGCGCGCCATCCGCCCCGATCTGGCCATGAGCAGCGACTTCATCGTCGGCTTTCCCGGCGAAACCGAGCAAGACTTTGCCAAGCTGATGAAACTCATCGACGACATCGGCTTTGACAACAGCTTCTCCTTCATCTACAGCCCGCGCCCGGGCACGCCCGCGGCCAATCTGCACGACGACACGCCGCACGAAGTCAAGCTCCAGCGCCTGCAAACCGTGCAGGCGGCCATCAACGCCAACATCCAGCGCATCAGCCAAGAGCGCGTGGGCAGCGTGCAGCGCCTGCTCATCGAAGGGCGCTCCAAGCGCGACGCCAGCGAGCTGATGGGCCGCACCGAATGCAACCGCGTCGTCAACTTCCCCGCCCCGCAGGGCGTGGACAGCGCCGCGCTCATCGGCCAAATGCTGGACGTGCGCATCACCGAAGCCATGACCTACACCCTGCGCGGCCAGGCCCTGGTCGAGGAGCACGCCTGATGGCCCAAGCCCCAACCCCCAACCCCATCGACACCCCAACCGCCCCCGCCGCGCCAACGCCCAGCCTGGTGGGCCGCCTGCCAAGTGGCCCGCTGGACATCGTTGGCGACGTGCACGGCGAATGGGATGCCCTGCAAGCCCTGCTCACGCACCTGGGCTACGACCGCCAGGGCCGCCACCCGCAAGGCCGCACCCTCGTGTTCGTGGGCGATTTGTGCGACCGTGGCCCCAACACCCCGGCCGTGCTCGACTGGTTTGGCGAGGTTTATGAAGCCGGGCGCTGCGCCGCCGTGCTGGGCAATCACGAAGTCAACCTCATCCGCGAAGACGCCAAGGACGGCGCGGGCTGGTACTTCGACGCGCGCACCGAGCGCGACCGCGCCAAATACGCCCCCTTCGTCATCGCCTCGCCCGCCCAGCGCGAGCGCCACGCCGCGCTGTGCAACCGCCTGCCCGTGGCGCTGGAGCGCGAAGACCTGCGCGTGGTGCACGCCGCCTGGCAGGCCGCGCCCATCGCCGCCGCGCGCGGCTTTGCCCTGGGCACGGCGCGCCGCCAGTACGACCGTTTCGAAGAACAAGCGGCCGAACAGGCGCGCAGCGGCTCGCTGCAACGCCGCATCCAGCAAGAGCGCGCCGCTTGGCCGCATGACCTGGAAGATGGCCGGCACCAGCCACCGCTGCTGCGCGCGCACGGCGAGCGCGAGCTGCTCAAGCAAACCCACAATCCCCTCAAAATCCTCACCACCGGCGTCGAAGCAGCCGCCGCCCAGCCCTTTTACGCAGGCGGCAAATGGCGCTTCACCGACCGCCAACCCTGGTGGAACGCCTACGACGAGGCCACGCCGGTGGTCATCGGCCACTACTGGCGGCTCTTTGACGCCCCCGGCCCCGGCGCGCACGCCGAAAGCGCGCTGTTCGCCGGCATCCCCGGCAACGCCTGGCACGGCAAGCGCGGCAACGTCTTTTGCGTGGACTTCTCCGCCGGCGCGCGCTGGAGCGAGCGCCTGCAAGGCCAGCACGACCCGCGTCAAAGCCGCTTTCACCTCGCCGCCCTGCGCTGGCCGGAGAAAACCCTGGTCTTTGACACCGGCGAGAGCTGGGCGACCGTGGCCGCGCCTGCCCTATAACGCCCCTCCCCAATCAAGGCTTGTTCACACCATGCAACGCGATCTCCTTACATCGTGTGAACAGGCCTGGCCCCCACCCTGCGCATACAATGCGCGCTGCCATGCCGCCTGGCGCCAGTGCGCCGGCCTGTTCATTACTTTCACCAGCGCTCAGCGCCTGCCGCCCGCAGCGCCAAGGACAACACCATGACCCAGGAAAACGACAAGGATTCGCGCATTGCACTGTTTCTCGTCTTCACCCTCATCGGCCTGATCGTCGCGGGCGTGCTGTGGTTTGCCACGGCCGGCGCGCTCAAGCGCAGCAAACCCGTTGTTGAGCAGCCTGTGGTTCAGCCGCAGGCCACCCATGCCTCCGTCGGCCCTGGCGGCGCAACAGTCGTGCCAGGCACCCTCGCTTCGGTCAGCCCGGGCAGCGCCCCTGTGGCCGTTGCGGGAGATACCCCAAGAGTCGAGCTGACTGGCTCCATGGCCACCTTCCTGTTCGCGCAAGACAGCGCCGCCGCACCTGGCAGCGCACAGGCCGGGCCTATCCTGGCCCCGCTGCTGGAGCGCCTGCGCGCAGGCGGCAAGCTGCACATCCTGCCGTTCAATGGCACCCAATCCCACACAGCAACCAATGCCCTGCTGCCCAAGCAGCGTGGCCACCAGGTGTATGAGCTGCTGCGCAGCCTGGGCGTGCCCGCATCGCAGCTGCTGCTGGCCGAAGTGCAAAGCGACCCCCTGAGCGCCGACTGGCTGCAGGCCCAGCGCGTGGAAGTGGTGGTACTGCCCCAGCCAGCCCCCGCCAGCGCCGACTCCCCAGCAACGCCTGTCGCCCCTGCGCCCACTCCCGTAAACCCTGTGCCAGCGCCCATCGCCGACGTACAGACCCCCTCGCCTACCGTACAGCCGCCTGTGGCCCAGCCCAGCAGCACGGCCCAGGATGGCCCGCGCGTGGCCGTCGAAGGCGGCGTGGTCAAGTTCTACTTTGGCGTGGCCAGCGATGCTCTGGCCGATGGCGCTGCCCAGGCGCTGGCCGAAGTGGTCACCGCCGTGGCTGCAGGGCAAAGCGCAGTGATTTCCGGCTACACCGACCCCACGGGCAATGCCGCCTTCAATGAAGAGCTGGCCAAGAAGCGCGCCCAGGCCGTGCAGCGCACGCTGCTTGAGCTGGGCGTGCCCCAGGAGCGCATCACCCTGGAGAAGCCTCAGTCTCACACAGGCAGCGGCGACAACGCCGAAGCCCGTCGCGTCGAGGTACGGCTCGCCCCCTGAACGCCGCAACTTCAACCTCCACCCAACCCAAACGCCGCGCAATGCCTGTTGTGCGGCGTTTTTTCTTGTCACACACTACCATCACACAAAGCTCACAGCGCCTATTCGCCAGGAGCGCACTTTTCAAAATCCCAGTGGCGCCAAGATGACTGGTATTCAAAGACCACTGTTACACTTGCAGCCCATTGCTTTTTTCTGCAACAGCCGGAGGAGATCCATGGCATCTAGACATATTGGCGCACTTGGCATGCTGGCCATTGGCGCTGCATTGCTCCCTATCACAGGGGCCCATGGGCAGGAAAGCCCATCACCACTGCCCCCGCACATCTACGAGCAAGGCGATTTCCGCGTGGTCTATCAAGCCCCTTGGCAAGACCTGCTGGAGAAGTTCAAGCTGTTCGACCATGTCACCTCTGGCTTTGCTGGCGGGGAAATTCAGTGGTACTACAACGATGCCAACCGGCCCGCTGCCTATGCCTCTGCCAACGAAGCCATTGCCGCGCTGCAAAACGGCATGCAGCAATGGCAGACGGTGTGCAATGTGCGCTTCGTCTACAAAGGCACGACCACCAATCTGCCGGGGCTGGCACTCGATGGCAAATTTGATGGCCAAAGCACGATCGGCTGGCACGACCCAGGCAACAACAGCGTTGCGGGCACAGGCGGCGTGGGTACGTCAAACGGCCAGGCCAAAGAAGGCGATGTCTGGCTGTCTTCGCGCTACCGGGCCAGCAACAAAACCATCATCCATGAACTGGGCCACATGATGGGCATTGCCCATTCCGATGTGGATGGTGTCGTGATGTCCGGCCCGCCGCTGACGAGTTACTCCCCAAACCCATCCCAGACTCTGCAGCCCGACGACATCGCAGCCTGCCACCATCTCTACGGCGCGCCCTCGACTGGCACGGTGATTGCCGCAGTGGCGCCCACGGTGCTGAATTTCGGCAATGTGGTGCAAGGGCAAACTTCTGCCGCCCAAACGGTGACCTTGACTAATCAGGGCACGGCCGATTTGACGCTGACGCAAGCGCCCAGCGTAGCCGCGCCTTTTGCCATTGCCGCAACCGGCACGACCTGTGCGGCCAACACCACCCTGGCAGCCAGCCAGAGTTGCACAGTCGCCGTGACGTACACGCCTACGGCACTGGGCGGCTCATCGGGCTCGCTGACCTTCAAGCACAATGCCTCGCCGGCAACCACCACCGTGCCACTGAACGGCACTGGGGTTGCTGCCCCAACGCCAGTCGTGCAGCTGACGCCCGATCCCGTGAATTTCGGGGCCGTCACCGTGGGGAGCAATGCCCAGCAAGACGTGACGGTGCGCAATAGCGGCAACGCGCCCTTGAACCTGACGCAAATCACTGCCCCAGCGCCCTTCAGCGTCATCGGAGGCAGCTGCGCTGTAGGCACTCCCGTGGCCGCAGGCAGCACCTGCACCGTGCAGCTGCGCTTTACGCCTGCCAGCGCAGGCAATGCACAAGAGCTGCTGCGCATCACGCACAATGGCACACCCAATGTCAGCGAATTGTCTTTGAGAGGCCAGGGCGTCAATGCCGCGGCCCCCAATGCGCAGTTGAGCACCAGCGCGCTCAACTTCAGCGGTATTGCGCTCAACAGCACCTCGCCAGCGCAAACCGTCACGCTGACCAACAATGGCACGGCTCCGCTGCGCTTGGGGGCAGCGCCTGCAGTTGCCGCCCCCTTCCAGATCACCGGCGGCACCTGCACAGCCAACATGAACATTGCCCCTGGTGACAGATGCACCATCAGCGTGGTCTTCAAGCCCACGACCGCAGGCCCAGCCAATGGCTCGCTGAGCATTGCCCACAATGCCGCCGGCAGCCCATCAACCGTGGCCCTGCGCGGCGTGGGCCAGGCTGCGCCAGCGCCCAATGTGCAGCTCTCGCCCACCACGCTGGATCTTGGCAACACCACAGTGGGCGAGAGTTCGGCAGTCCAGACCGTGACCTTGACCAACAACGGCACAGGCCCGCTGACCTTGGGGGCAGCACCCACCGTATCCGGTCCCTTCGAGATCGCCGCTGGCAGCACCTGCACCGCCGGCGCAAACATCGCCGCAGGCGGCAGCTGCTCCATCGACGTGGTCTTCAAGCCCACGGCCGCTGGCCCAGCCAACGGCACGCTGAGCATTGCCCACAATGCCGCAGGCAGCCCATCGACCGTGGCCCTGCGCGGCTCGGGCCAGGCTGCGCCAGCACCCAATGTGCAGCTCTCGCCCACCACGCTGGATCTTGGCAACACCACAGTGGGCGAGAGCTCGGCAGTCCGAACCGTGACCTTGACCAACAACGGCACAGGCCCGCTGACCTTGAGCGCTGCACCCACCGTATCCGGTCCCTTCGAGATCGCTGCTGGCAGCACCTGCACCGCCGGCGCAAACATCGCCGCAGGCGGCAGCTGCTCCATCGACGTGGTCTTCAAGCCCACGGCCGCTGGCCCAGCCAACGGCACGCTGAGCATTGCCCACAATGCCGCAGGCAGCCCATCGACCGTGGCCCTGCGCGGCGCGGGCCAGGCTGCACCAGCGCCCACTGCGCAGGTCTCGGTCGGCCATTGGGGGTTTGGCGTGCTCGCCGTGGGCAATGAATCTGCACCGGCCTCCATCACCTTCACCAACAGTGGCACGGCGCCGCTGACCCTGACGAGCCCGCCCTCGCTGACAGGCCCCAATGCCACAGCCTTCGTGCTGGATGTGGGCAGCTGCAACGTGGCAACGCTGGCTCCCGGTGCAAGCTGCACGGTGCAAGTGCGGTTCAAGCCCACGGCCACCGGCCTGCAAGAGGCTGAACTGCACTTCAGCCACGATGCCGCAGGCAGCCCGACCATCGTGCGCCTGCGTGGCGGCGTGCCGCTGGGCGCAACACCCGTGCCGGCGCTGGCACCGCTGCTGCTGCTGCTGCTCTCGCTGGGCCTGGGCGCCACCGGCCTGCTGCAGCGTGGCCTGCGGCGCAAGGCATGAAAATGCCATGAGCCCAGGCGGCCTGCCCGCTGCCAAGCTGGTGTGAAGCCAGCTGGCAGCAGACAGCGCGAAGCGGGAAAACCGCCGCCTCATTCTCATTGAGGCGCGCGAAACCCAAAACGGCCCCGTCCATGGCACAAAGCCATGGACGGGGCCGTTTTTCATCGGCGCCTATGTGCTTGGCAGCGGCAGGCGCGCATCCCCGCCATCGGCGGCAGCAGGCTCCAAAAATTTCACCCCCCGGCACCCGCCTTGTGGGCCTGCGTCTCAGGCGGCAATTGCAGGCGCTGCAGGGTTTGGCGCAGCGGCTCGGGCAAAGGCACGGGGCGGCGGCTGTCGCGATCGACATAAACGTGCACGAAATGCCCGCGCGCGGCGCACAGCGCCTGGCCTTCGGCAAAGATTCCCAGTTCATAGCGCACGCTGGAGCGCCCCAGGTGTGCGGTGCGCAAGCCCACGTCAATGGCCTGCGGAAAGGCCAGCGGCGCGAAGTAATTGCACTGGGTCTCAATCACCAGGCCGATGACGCTGCCTGCATGGATGTCCAGCACGCCCTGGTTGATGAGGTAACGGTTGACGGCGGTGTCGAACCAGCTGTAGTAGACGACGTTGTTGACGTGGCCATAAATGTCGTTGTCGCTCCAGCGCGTGTCGATGCGCTCGAAAGCGGCAAAGGCGCTGCGCGGCAAAGGCTCAGGCCGAGAGGCTGAAGAAGGCGAAGGGGTGCTGGCAGTGTGCATGGTCGGTCTAGGAGAAAAAGAAAACGATGGTCAGGAAAAGCGGCTGCGACGCAGCACGCTGGCCAGGGCAGCCAGCAATGCACAGCCGGCAGCCAATGCAAAAGCGGTTTGCGGCCCACCCAGATAGTGCGGCGGCGGCCACAGCGTGAACACGCCGGCGGCCAGCGCCGCGCCCAGCGATTGCCCCGTCAGACGGGCCGTGCCCAGCATGCCGCCTGCGGCGCCGCTGCGCGTGCGCGGGCCGGCCGTGAGGATGATGTGATTGTTGGGCGACTGGAACAAGCCAAAGCCCGCGCCGCACAGCCAAGCCGCGCAGCCCAGTGCCCACAACGGCGCATGCAGCGGCAGCAAGGCCAGCAGCAGCAACCCTGCCGCCAACACCAGCATGCCCAGCGCGCCCAACACCGCGCCGGGAAAGCGCCCGATGCTGCGCCCGGCCCACGGCGCCACCAACGCAATGGCCAGGGGCCACATGCTCACCAACAAACCCGTCTGCCACGGCGCATGGTGCAGGATGCTCAGGCTCAGAAACGGCAGGGCAATGAAGCTGAGCATTTGCGCCGCAAAAGCCATCACCGAGGCGCACATGGACAGCGCAAACACCGGAATGCGCAGCAAATCCAGCGGCAGCAGCGGCTCGGGCAGCCGGCGCTGGCGGCGCACGTGCCAGATCCACAGCAGCAGACTCAAGCCCAATACAGCCGCGCCCAGGCGGCCATGCCAGCCCCAGTGGCCATGCGCCAGCCAGTGCGACAAGCCATGCGCGGCCAGCGCATCCACGGCCCAGAACAGCAGACCGAAGGCCAGGATGTTGAGCAACCAGTCCAGCGCCGAAAACGGCGTGCGCCCGCTGCACTGGCCCACCGGCAGATGGCGCCGCCCCAGCAGCACCACGGCCAGCGCTAGCGGCACGCCCAACGCAAACAGCCAATGCCAGGACAGCAGCGACAGCACCAGCGAGGCCAGCGCCGGGCCTGCCACGGCGGCCATGGCCACGGTCATGGCATTCAAGGCAATGCCACGCCCCAGCAAGGCGCTGGGATAGACCTGACGCACCAGCGCGGCATTGACGCCCATGACAGCCGCGCCGGCCACGCCCTGCGCCGCGCGGCACAGCACCAACAGCCACAACGCTGGCGCCAGCGCGCACAGCAGCGCGGCGCAGGCAAACAGGCCCATGCCCCACAAATACACGCGGCGGTAGCCCAGGCGCTCGCCCAGCGAGGCCATGGGCAGCAGCAGGCCCAGCACGGCCAACTGATAACCCGTGACGACCCAGACGGCCGAGGCCGCTGGCACATCAAAAGCGCGCGCGATCTTGGGCAGCGCCAGCGTCACGATGGAGCCATCGAGCACCACCAGCACCAGGCCCAGCAGGATCACGACCACGGCCTTGCGCCGCTGCACTGGCGGCAGGCCATCGGCCTGTTCGGCCGTGGCCTGTGGGGCTGCGGTTGTCGTGGGCGCTGGGGGGTGCAGAAGATCGGCGGCGGGCACGGTAAGAGCCTGTTCAAAGTCTCGGCGCGAGTGGGCAAGAAGCGGTTTGGGCTGGGCTGCAAAGCGCCGCCTTACACACATCTCGCAGCCATGACTCTCTGGGGCCTATAGCGGCTTTGCGGGCGCCGCAAAGCGCCTAAATCCCCTGGATCGCCTGCCGTGCAGAGATTTTCAACGGGTTCTCCGCAGGCTGCGAAGTCAGTGGCTGCGCTGGCGGCGATTATCACGGCCATGGCACCTGGCCTGCCGGCCCCAGACCCGTGTCGCTGTCGCACGCGGATCATGGCCGATGGGGCGAAGAATCACGAAATAATGCGCCCTTTGCACAGGCTCTGATCCCAGCTTCACGGCACAGAAAGGACACGCACGCATGACCACCGAATCCCTGCTCCAGCTGTTGCGCCAGACCGTGGGCGAGGCCCACGTGCTCACCGGCACCGGGCTGGAGCGCTACGAGCGCGACTGGCAGCAGCGCGTGCATGGCAAGGCCCTGGCTGTGGTGCGCCCGGCCAGCACGGCCGAGGTGGCTGCCGTGCTGGCTGCCTGCGCCCAAGCGCAGGTGGCGGTGGTGCCCCAGGGCGGCAACACCGGGCTGGTGGCAGGCGGCGTGCCCGATGCCTCGGGCACGCAAGTGGTGTTGAGCCTGCAACGCATGCAGGCAGTGCGCGCCATCGATGCGCACAACATGACCATGACGGTCGAGGCCGGCTGCACGCTGCATCAGGTGCAACAGGCTGCCGCTCAAGCCGGCCTGTTGTTCCCGCTCAGCCTGGGCTCGGAGGGCAGTTGCACCATCGGCGGCAATCTGGCCACCAACGCTGGCGGCACGCAGGTGGTGCGCTATGGCAATGCGCGCGAACTCTGCCTGGGTCTGGAAGTCGTCACCGCCCAGGGGCAGGTCTGGGAGGGGCTTTCGGGCCTGCGCAAGGACAACACCGGCTACGACCTGCGCGATTTGTTCATCGGCAGCGAAGGCACGCTGGGCGTCATCACCGCCGCCACGCTGCGCCTGTACCCGCAGCCGGTGGCGCAGCTGACGGCCTGGGTGGCGCTGCCCGACCTGCAGCAAGCCAGCGCCCTGCTGCAACTGGCGCGCCAGCAGCTCGATGCGGGCCTGAGCGGCTTTGAGGTCATGAACCAGTTTGCGCTGAGCCTGGTGGCCAAGCACCTGCCGCAGCTGCGCCCGCCAATGTGGCAAAGCCAGCCTTGGTGCGTGCTGCTGGAACTCTCGGACAGCGAGTCCGAGCAACACGCCCGCGCGCGTTTCGAGCAGCTGCTGGAGGCGGCGCTTGAGCAGGGCCTGATCAGCGACGCCATCGTCGCCGCCAGTTTGCAGCAGGCCCAGGAGCTGTGGCACGTGCGCGAGGGCATCACCCTGGCGCAAGCGCAGGAGGGGCAGAACCTCAAGCACGATGTGTCGATCGCCATCTCCGCCATCCCGCAGTTCGTGCAGCAGGCCAATGCCGCGCTGCTGCAGGCCTGGCCCGATGTGCGCATCCTCACCTACGGCCACCTGGGCGACGGCAACCTGCACTACAACGTGCAGCACCCGCAGGGCCAGACGCCAGCGCAGTTCAATGCCCGCCACGGCCAGGCGATTTCCGAGACGGTGTACGCGCTGGTGCGGCGCTTTGGCGGCTCCATCTCGGCCGAGCACGGCATCGGCGCCCTCAAGCGCGATACGCTGCCCCAATACAAATCCCCCGTGGCGCTGCAGCTCATGCGGGCCATCAAGCAAGCGCTCGATCCGCAAGCACTCATGAACCCCGGCAAGGTGCTGGCCTGGCCAACGGCCTCACAAGGCGGCCAAAGCGCCCCAAGCGGTGCAGAATAGCGCTTGCCGATAAGCCCCCGCCCTGCTCGCCCGCTGGCTAGCCCGACATTGGCAAAACGCTCGCGGCGGCAGGGCCATTCACTGTTTTTGGGAGAACCGAGCATGAAAAAAAGCGTGTATGCCATGAAACCCCGCGCCGCCCTGGCAGCCGTAGTGGCCGCAGCCCTGCCGCTGCTGATGGCCTGCCAGAGCGCCCCGACCACGCCTACAGCGCAAGACCTGGCGGCCAAGACCCAGGCGCTGGCGTCACCGGTGCCGGTGCTGGCGCTGGACGCCAAGGGCCAGGCCATCATTGCCTACTTTGGCGCAGCCGATACGCCTCAGGAAGGTCAGCTGATGCAAGCGCCGCAGGAGCGCGGCTTCTACCGCATTTATCTGGGCAAGAACAACGCCGGCCAGCACCTGATCCAGGACATGTACCAGTCCAACGGCGCTGCGCAGACAGATGCCTTCGCCGTCGAGGCCAGCGCCAATCTGCAGGAGTGGGAAGTCATCGCCCAGGAGGGCGAGATCGTCTACTACCGCCCCAGCGGCGAAGTGCGCGGCCGCACCGGCTACCGCGGCGGCCAGTTGCACGGGCGCGATGTCTACTACAACAACGATGGCTCCGAGCGCTCGCTGTTCAGCTGGCGCGATGGCCTGCTCGAAGGGCCCTTCTTCGCGCGCGAGCCGGGCACGCAGCGCAGCGTCAGCGGCATGGCGCAAAACGATGAAATCGTCGACATCGGCGGCACCGACGCCCAGGGCGCGCCCCTGACGCCCGAGCAAGCGCTGGATTTGCTCGAAACCTCGCTGCACGAGTGGCACAAGGACATCTTCGAGTAAGCGCCAGCCAACGCCCCGTCAAAGCCATACGCCTGGCACGCCAAGCTCGCCCAGTGTGCGTGCCAGCGCGATGCTTTGATGCTCTCCCGTGCCATCCAAAGCATTGACTGACATCAAACAGGCCATGAATTCGCCCACCCCGACCTTCGCCCCCATGCCCGATGCCCAGGGCTTCTTCGGCCCCTACGGCGGCCAGTTCATCCCGCCCGAACTCAAACAGGCGATGGACGAGATCGACCGGGCCTATGAAGACATTCGACAGCGCAAGGATTTCCAGCAGGAGCTGGCCGAGCTGTTTGCCGATTACGTCGGCCGCCCCAGCCCCATCTTCCACGCCAGGCGCCTGTCGGCGCAGCTGGGCGGCGCGCAAATCCACTTGAAGCGCGAAGACCTCAACCACACCGGCGCGCACAAGATCAACCACTGCCTGGGCGAGGCGCTGCTGGCGCGCTTCATGGGCAAGAAGAAGGTGATCGCCGAAACCGGCGCCGGCCAGCATGGCGTAGCGCTGGCCACCGCCTGCGCCATGGTCGGCATCCCCTGCGAGATCCACATGGGGCAGGTGGATGTGGAAAAGGAGCATCCCAACGTCACCAAGATGCGCATCCTGGGCTGCAAACTGGTGGCGGTGACGCGCGGCGCGGCCACCTTGAAGGAGGCGGTGGACAGCGCCTTCGAGGAATACCTGAAGAACCCGCAGGACTATCTGTATGCCATCGGCTCGGTGGTCGGACCGCATCCGTTTCCGAAGATGGTGCGCGATTTCCAGGCCATCATTGGCCGCGAGGCGCGCGCGCAGTTCCTCGCCAAACATGGCCGCCTGCCCGACTTTGTCACCGCCTGCGTGGGCGGCGGCTCCAACGCCATCGGCATGTTCACCGCCTTTCTGGACGATGCCGATGTGCAGTTGGTGGGCGTCGAGCCCGCTGGCGAGGGGCTGGACAAGCCTGGCCGCCATTCGGCCACGCTCACGCGCGGCCATCCGGGGCACATCCACGGCATGGCCTGCTATGTGCTGGAAGAGGCCGAAGGCGTGCCGGCGGCGGTGCATTCGATTGCCTCGGGGCTGGACTATCCGGGCGTCGGCCCGCAGCACAGCTACCTCAAGGACATTGGCCGGGTGCAGTACCAGACCGCCAGCGATGAGGAAGCGCTGCAGGCCTTCATGACCCTGTCGCGCGTCGAGGGCATCATCCCGGCGCTGGAAAGCGCGCACGCAGTGGCCTGGGCCATGCGCAGTGCGGCCACGCTGCCTGCCGATCGGCACATCCTGGTCAACCTCTCCGGGCGCGGCGACAAGGATGCCGACTACGTGGCCGACAAGCTCGGGCTGTGACACGCATCAGCCAATGCCATGAACCCGCCTGCGCGGCCACTGAACACACAGCGGCCGCGCATTTTTTTGCCTGCCTGACGAGCATGGCTGCGCGCAGAAACTGCGCAGCCCGCTCAACAACCCTGCCCCTGGCCACGCCCGGCACTTAGAGTGTGTTATGCACACACCCACAACAACAGCGCAGCCGGCAGCAGCGTGCGCCACCGGCACAGACAAGGAGGATTCATGACCACAGCCCATGCCGCCCAGGCCCCTGCCCCTACGCCGCCTGGCAGCAAATTCCCCATCCCCATTGGCCTGCTGGCCGCGCTGGCGGCGCTGCTGCTGGTGTTGGCCCTGCCCACGCCCGAGGGGCTGTCCACTGCCGGGCACCGCATGCTGGCCGTGTTGCTGTTTGCCGTGGTGGTCTGGGTCAGCGAAAGCGTGAGCTACGAAGTCAGCTGCATCGGCATCGTGGCGCTGATTGCGCTGCTGGTGGGCTTCTCGCCACAGGTCAAGCTCGACGCGGCCAAGGCCTTCATCGCCCAGGATCCGCCGGCGCAGCTGATCACCACCAGCAAGGCCATGGGCATGGCGCTGGCGGGCTTTGCCAGCCCGGCCTGGGCGTTGGTGGCCGGCGCCACCTTTCTGGCTGCGGCCATGAGCCACACCGGGCTGGATCGGCGCATTGCCTTGCTCATTCTCAACATCGTGGGCACCAGCACACGGCGCATTTTGCTGGGCGTGATCGCGGTGACCATCGTGCTGAGCCTGCTCGTGCCCAGCGCCACGGCGCGCGTGGCCTGCATCGTGCCCATCATGAGCGGCATCGTCGCCGCCTATGGGGTGGACAAGCGCTCGCGCATTGCCGTGGGCATCTTCATCATGGTGGCGCAGGCCACCAGCGTCTGGAACGTGGCCATCCAGACGGCGGCGGCGCAAAACCTGCTGACCATTGGCTTCATGCAAACGCACATCGGCCAACAGGTCTCGTGGTTCGATTGGCTGATTGCCGGCGGGCCCTGGTCGATCGCCATGTCGGCGGTGCTGTACTTCACCGTGCTCAAGTTCATGCCGCCCGAGGCCGATGAGATCCCCGGCGGCAAGCAGGCCATCGCCCACGAGCTGCAGGCCCTGGGCCCCATGCCCGGCAACCAGCTGCGCCTGCTGCTGACCATGCTGGCGCTGCTGTTCTTCTGGGCCACCGGCGGCGGATTGCTGCACCGCATCGACACCACGACCGTCACCGCCGTGGGCCTGACGCTGCTGTTGCTGCCGGGCATCGGCGTGATCCACTGGAAGGAGGTGCAAAAGCGCGCGCCCTGGGGCACGATCCTGGTGTTCGGCGTGGGCATCAGCCTGGGCACGGCGCTGCTCAACACGGGCGCTGGCCGCTGGCTGGGCGACTGGGTGGTGCGCGCCGCAGGGCTGCAAAGCCTCTCGCCGTTCATGATCTTTGCCATCCTGGCGGCGTTTTTGATCCTCATCCACCTGGGCTTTGCCAGCGCCACGGCCATGGCCTCATTGTTCATGCCAATCATGATCGTCATGTTCCACACCATCGGCCAGGACAACGCCGCCCTCACGCCGCAGGTGCAGCTGGGCCTGTCGATGCTGCTGGGCTTCGTCATCAGTTATGGCTTCATCCTGCCCATCAACGCGCCGCAGAACATGGTCTGCCTGGGCACGGAGACCTTCACCGCCAAGGAGTTCGCCAAGGTCGGCATCGTGTTGACCATCGTCGGCTACCTGCTGATGCTGCTCATGGCGATGAGCTACTGGCCACTGCTGGGCTGGCTGTAAGCCGCCGCGCCGACACAGGCGCACCCCAGTCGCGCCGCGCTGCCAGCCAGGCGCGGCCACTTTTGCCGCCCAGCCCTTGAAAAGTCGCCCCAATGCCCCCAAACGCATGGGGACTGCGCAAATCATTTGCCAACTTGCTGCATGCAGCCCCTAGGGCGGTGGTGCATTGCAAGCCATTTTTCTTGACTTGTCGCGCCGCATGCGGTGCGCTGTTTTTCTTTTGTCTGCCATGTCCATGCCACACGATCCCCATTCGCCCCTTTCTGCTTCCCATGCAGGCCAGCCCGAGGCCGATCTGCCCGAGGGTGCAGACAATGCCAAACCAAGCGACATGGGCGAGCCCGCCGACGTCAACGAAGAGCTGGCCGGCCTGTACGCCGAGATCGAGCAGCTCAAGTCCAACGCCCAGCAGCTGCAGGCGCTGCAAAGCAAGAATGCTGAGCTCTCTGACCAGTACCTGCGCGCCAAGGCCGATGCCGACAACGCCCGCCGCCGCGCCGAGGACGACGTGGCCAAGGCGCGCAAGTTCGGCATTGAATCGTTTGCACAGGACTTGCTGGCCGTGGCCGACAGCCTGGACGCTGCGCTGGCCATTGAAGCGGCCAGCGCCGAGCAATTGCTCGAAGGCACGCGCGCCACGCAGCAGCAGCTGCTGTCGGTGTTCGAGCGCCACAAGCTCAGCCCCATCGCGCCAGAGCTGGGCAGCAAGTTCGACCCCAACCTGCACCAGGCCATCAGCGCCGTGCCGGCCGAGCAGGAAAGCGGCACCATCGTCAGCGTGCTGCAAAAAGGCTATGCCATTGGCGAGCGCATCCTGCGCCCGGCCCTGGTCACCGTTGCGGCCTAAGAGCCTGTTAAAAATCCCGGCGCGAGTGGGCAAGAAGCGGTTTGGGATGGGCTGCAAGGCGCAAAACGCAGCCATAGCTGGGGCTATGGCGAGGCTTTGCAACGCAGCAGAGCGCCCAAATCCGCTCTCTTGACCGCCGTGCAAAGATTTTGAACAGGCTCTAAAAGCCTGTTCAAAGAAGCTGGCCACCGTCCAGGCCAGGCCGCCCCAGGGCACATTTTTCTGCAGGCCGGCCCTTGAAGCCAGGGCGGCCGACCCTAGATAGCGCTCAATGCGATCCTTTGCGGATCCCGAAAATCAATCCAACAGGAGTCCAAACACATGGCAAAAATCATTGGCATCGACCTGGGCACGACCAACAGCTGCGTGTCCGTGATGGAAGGCAACAGCACCCGCGTCATCGAGAACAGCGAAGGCGCGCGCACCACGCCGTCCATCGTCGCCTACCAGCAAGATGGCGAAATCCTCGTGGGCGCATCGGCCAAGCGCCAGGCCGTGACCAACGCGGCCAACAC
Source organism: Vandammella animalimorsus (assembly GCF_002285285.1). GTDB lineage: Bacteria > Pseudomonadota > Gammaproteobacteria > Burkholderiales > Burkholderiaceae_C > Lampropedia > Lampropedia animalimorsus. The sequence continues at coordinate 136,129 of NZ_NSJF01000005.1, read as the reverse complement.
CATCTACGCCGTCAAGCGCCTGATCGGCCGCCGCTTTGAGGATGCCGAGGTGCAAAAGGACATCGACAAGATGCCCTACAAGATCGTCAAGGCCGACAACGGCGACGCCTGGGTCGAAGCCCGTGGCGAGAAGCTTGCGCCCCAGCAGGTCAGCGCCGAAATCCTGCGCAAGATGAAGAAAACCGCCGAGGACTTCCTGGGCGAGCCTGTGACCGAAGCCGTCATCACCGTGCCGGCCTACTTCAACGACGCCCAGCGCCAGGCCACCAAGGATGCCGGCCGCATCGCCGGGCTGGAAGTCAAGCGCATCATCAACGAACCCACCGCTGCGGCCCTGGCCTTCGGCCTGGACAAGGCCGGCAAGGGCGACCGCAAGATCGCCGTGTACGACCTGGGCGGCGGCACGTTTGACGTGTCCATCATCGAAATCGCCGACGTCGATGGCGAGAAGCAGTTCGAGGTGCTCTCCACCAACGGCGACACCTTCCTGGGCGGCGAGGACTTCGACCAGCGCATCATCAACTACATCATCGATGAGTTCAAAAAGGAGCAAGGCGTTGACCTCTCCAAGGACGTGCTGGCCCTGCAACGCCTGAAGGAAGCGGCCGAGAAGGCCAAGATCGAGCTGTCCAACAGCACGCAGACCGACATCAACCTGCCCTACATCACCGCCGACGCCTCTGGCCCCAAGCACCTGAACATCAAGCTCACGCGCGCCAAGCTGGAGTCGCTGGTGGACGATTTGATCGAGCGCTCCATCGAGCCTTGCCGCGTGGCCATCAAGGATGCGGGCGTGAAGGTTTCGGACATCGACGACGTGATCCTGGTGGGCGGCCAAACCCGCATGCCCAAGGTGCAGGAGAAGGTCAAGGAGTTCTTCGGCAAGGAGCCGCGCCGCGACGTCAACCCCGACGAAGCCGTGGCCGTGGGCGCAGCCATCCAGGGCCAGGTGCTCTCGGGCGACCGCTCCGACGTGCTGCTGCTGGACGTCACCCCGCTGTCGCTGGGCATTGAAACCCTGGGCGGCGTGATGACCAAGATGATCACCAAGAACACCACCATCCCGACCAAGCACGCGCAGACCTTCTCCACCGCCGACGACAACCAGCCGGCCGTGACCATCAAGGTCTACCAGGGCGAGCGCGAGATGGCCGCAGGCAACAAGCTGCTGGGCGAATTCAACCTGGAGGGCATTGCCCCCGCGCCGCGCGGCACGCCGCAGATCGAGGTGAGCTTCGACATCGACGCCAACGGCATCCTGCACGTCTCGGCCAAGGACAAGGGCACGGGCAAGGAAAACAAAATCACCATCAAGGCCAACTCCGGCCTCTCCGAGGACGAAATCCAGCAAATGGTGAAAGACGCCGAGCTCAACGCCGCCGAGGACAAGAAAAAGCTCGAACTGGTGCAGGCCAAGAATGAAGGCGAAGCCGCGCTGCACGGCGTGCGCAAGTCCCTGGCCGAGCATGGCGACAAGCTCGACGCCGCCGACAAGGAGGCCATCGAGAAAGCCGCCGCCGACCTGGAAGCAGCCCTCAAGGGTGACGACAAGGACGCCATCACCAGCCAATCGGCCGCGCTGATGACGGCCAGCCAGAAGCTGGGCGAGAAAATCTACGCCGATGCCCAGGCCGCTGCCGGCGCAGGTGCCACCGCCGATGCGGGCGCAGCCGGCGCAGGCACCAAGGCGCAGGACGACGATGTCGTCGACGCCGAGGTCAAGGAAGTCAAGAAGGACTGAGCGGCAAGTCCCTTCGGCTGCTTTGCCATGCGCGACGCACCTGCAGCGCCCGTGGTTCTGGACACCAACGTTTGGTGGCCGGGCTGCGTTCGCCGCATGGTGCGTCGTTCCGCTTGTTGGAACTGCTGCAGCAGAACCGCTTGCGGCCTGCGGTCTCTGTACCGCTGGTGCTGGAATACGAAGCCGTGCTGCTGCGGCATCTGCCCCAGTTGGGTCTGAGCCAGGCGCAATTGCATGCTTTTCTCGACTACCTGTGTGCACGCGGCCAGCACACCACCATCCACTATCTTTGGCGCCCCCATGCCAAGGATGCCAGTGACGATCTGGTACTGGAGGTGGCCCTGGCGGCGCAGGCGCAAGCCATCGTCACTTTCAACACACGCGATCTCCAGCCTGCCGCCCAGCTGGGCATCGAAGTGTTGACCCCGCAGCAATGGCTGCAACAGCTCAGTGAGGAACCGCCATGTCTGCCCTGAACGTTCATCTGCCTGAATCCCTGCACGCCATGGCGCGCCAGCTGGCGGCGGAAGAAGGCATTTCGGTGGATCACCTGATCGCCCTGGCGCTGGCCGAAAAAATCTCCGCCCTCAAGACCGAGGATTACCTCCAATCGCGCAGCCGACGCGCCTGCGAAGACCAATACCAGGCCGTGCTCGATGCCGTCCGCGCACAGGGCAATCGCCCCTTGCCCGACGACGCGCTTTGATTTCTCCCCTGCGATCCCCATGTCCAAACGCGATTACTACGAAGTGCTGGGCGTTCCCAAAAACGCCAGCGACGACGAAATCAAAAAGGCTTACCGCAAGCTGTCCTCCAAGTACCACCCGGATCGCCACCAGGGCGATGAGGCCAAGGCCAGCGCCGAGGCCCGCTTCAAGAAGGGCAAGGAGGCCTACGAAATCCTCTCCGATCCGCAAAAGCGCGCCGCCTACGACCAGTACGGCCACGCCGGCGTGGACCCGAACATGCGCGGCGGCTTTGGCGGCGGCGCCGAAGGCTTTGGCGGCTTTGCCGAGGCCTTTGGCGACATCTTTGGCGACATCTTCAACCAGCGCCGTGGCGGCGGGCGGCAGGTCTACAAAGGCAACGACCTGAGCTACGCCATGGAAATCACGCTGGAGGAAGCCGCCCGCGGCAAGGATGCGCAGATCAAAATCCCCTCGTGGGAAGACTGCAGCACCTGCGAGGGCAGCGGCGCTCGCCCTGGCACCAAAGTCGAGACCTGCTCGACCTGCCACGGCAGCGGCATGGTGCAGATGCGCCAGGGCTTCTTCAGCGTGCAGCAGACCTGCCCCAGCTGCCACGGCAGCGGCAAGCGCATTGCCGAGCCCTGCTCGGCCTGCCACGGCCAGGGCAAACTCAAGACGCAGAAAACCCTGGAAATCAAGATCCCCGCCGGCATCGACGACGGCATGCGCATCCGCTCCAGCGGCAATGGCGAGCCGGGCAGCCACGGCGGCCCGCCGGGCGATCTGTACATCGAGGTGCGCGTCAAGCCGCACGACATCTTCGAGCGCGACGGCGACGACCTGCACTGCACCGTGCCCGTGAGCATGACCACCGCCGCGCTGGGCGGCGAGATCGAAGTGCCCACGCTGGAAGGCAAGGCGGCCATCGACATCCCCGAAGGCACGCAGCCGGGCAAGCAATTCCGCCTGCGCGGCAAGGGCATCAAGGGCCTGCGCTCGAGCATTGCCGGCGATCTGTACTGCCACATCCAGGTGGAGATCCCGGTCAAGCTCACCGAATTCCAACGCAAGACCCTGAAGGAGCTGGACGACTCGCTGAAAAAAGGCGGCGGCAAGCATTCGCCCAGCAGCCAGTCCTTTGCCGACAAGTTCAAACGCTTCTTCGGTGGTTGATGCCATGGCCATGGCGATGGGCCTGGGCGGCAGCGCAGCGCCGCCCGCAAAACATTGCAAAGCATCGCCCGCGGCAAGGTAATTGGGGCGGCCTAGTCCGCACAAAAGGTGGCAATTTGGGAAAGCCTGCGCGAATCTCCCCTGGCCAGTGCCAGTGTGCGCGGTGGATTGAGCGCCATTCACCGCAAATTTGAAGCATTGCCGTGGCTTCGAGGCCGCAACCATTGCGCTACATTTGGCGGCAGGCCCTCATCCACATCCCTGCCATGCCTGAATTCGTCGACACCTCGCCCCCCGGCGTCTGCATCTTCTGCAAGCTCGCCGCTGGGGAAATCCCTGCCGCCCTCGTCTATCAAGATGCGCTGACCCTGGCTTTCATGGACTTGGGCCAGGTCACGCCCGGCCATGTGCTGGTGGCCAGCCGGCGCCACGCCGTGGACTTGTTCGAGCTCACACCCGAGGAATGCGCCGCCGTGATGCAGACCAGCCAGCGCGTGGCGCGCGCCGTGCAAAAAGCCTTCCAGCCCAGCGGAATGACACTGCTGCAGGCCAATGGCCGCAGCGGCGGGCAGACCGTGTTTCACTTCCACATGCACGTCGTGCCCCGCCACGAGGGCGACGGCGTGGGCCTGATCTGGCCGCGCCAGGAGCCCGGCCACGAGGTGCTGCAGGACTACGCCAGCCGCATCCGCGCCGCCATGGCCTGAAAACACTCGCGCCGAGTGTTCAGCGCGCTGGCCGCTGCCAGCGCTGCCAGTGCTGGTCCAGCCACTGTAGGTATTCGGGGCTGGCGTCGAGCATGGGCTCGGAGTGCTCGATGCGCTCCTGGCTGCGCTGCGCCAGGGCCTGCACGGCTGCCGGCATGGCATCCAGCCGCGCCTCGGGTGGCAGCTCTGTGGCGGCGGCCTGGCCTTCGCCCGGCTGCGACTGCAGGGCGCGCTCCCATTGCTGCACCAGCGCGCTGGCTTGCGCAAAGGCTTGGCTCAGGCCCAGGCCAGCCGCCGCGGGCTTGGCCAGCACTTCCTTGAACAAGGCCCGGCCAAAGTAGGTGAACTCGTTTTCATCGGCGCAGCCGAACGAGGCGCGGTCGGCGCGCGAGGCCGTGATGACCAGCGTGTGCGGATCGCGCAGCGCCGGGATGAAGCCGCCCGAGTAGCATGCCGAGACGATGACCACGCGGTGGCGGATGCCCGATTCGCGCAGCAGCTGGCCCAGCGTGGCCGCCGGCAGATCGCGCAGCGGCATGCCGCGCATCTGCAGGCTCAGCTCATGGTCACGCGAGCCGTGGCTGGTCAGAAACAGCAGCAGTACGTCGCGTTGCACGTCCATGACCTGGGCCAGCGCCTTGAGGCTGCGGCGCAGGCTTTCCTGCGTGGCCAGCGGCGTCTGCGCCACGCCGGTGCGGCTGTTGACCAGCGCCAGCGAGCGGCCCTGGGTGCCATAGCGCGAGTCCAGCAGCTCGCGCACATAGGCCGCTTCGCGGCGGAACACTTCCTCTGTGCCGTCGCCTGCGACCACCAGCGCATACAGATCGACCTGCTGCGGATCCTGCGGGCGCAACTGCGCGAAGGCGCGCGCCAGCAGTGCATTCTGGTTGTACAGCGCCGTGTCGATGTTGGCCTGCCACTGCTCGGGCGTGTTGGGCGCGGCATCGCCGCCCTGCTCCCCGCCCAGCCAGCGCCCGGCGCGCCACTGGCCCTTGAGCTGGCGCTGGCCATCGGCCTGCGGCTTGGCCAGGCGCAACGTGCCCTGGCCGTGCATCAGGCCCTGCCTGAACTCGCCCCGATAGACCGCGCCATCGGCGCGGCGCAGCGTGCCGCTGCCGTGCGGCAGACTGGCATGCAGCTGGCCCTTGTAGTGCGCGCCGTCCGGGTAATGCACCACGCCACGGCCCTGAATGCTGCGCCCCCCTTCGGCAAAGCGCCCTTCGATGCGCGTGCCATCGGGCAGCACGATGCGCCCTGCTCCGGTGGGCATGTCCTCCTCAATCTGGCCTTCGTAGCGCACGCCGTTCTGGTCGATCAGCGCGCCTGGGCCATGCGCCTTGCCCTTCTCGAAGCGCCCTTCGATGCGCTGCCCGCCTGCCAGCTCCAGCACGCCCTGGCCATGCGGCAGGTCATCGGCGAACTCGCCCGTATACACCTCGCCATCGGCATAACGCAGGCGCCCATGGCCCGACAACATACCAGCGCGAAACTGCCCTTGGTAGCTGCTGCCATCGGGCCAGCTCAGCTGGCCATGGCCCTCGAACAGGCCTTGCTCGAAAGCGCCTGTGTAGACCATGCCGTTGGGCCACTCCAGCCGCCCCTGACCGTGCAGCAGGCCTTGGCGCAGTGGCCCGTAGTAGCGCCCGCCATCGGGCGTGCGCGCATCGGGCGTGCTCGGCTTGGCCAGCGCCACGCCCCCGGCCAAGCCCAATGCCAGCGCCACTGACAGCGCAGCCACGATGCGCCTGGCCTGCCCACCACATCCGGCCACGACACGGCCGGCCCTTGCACGGTTTGTTTCCCACATGCTGTTGCACCTCTTTGATTGCTGGCCTGCCCCGGCCTGGCCATTGCTGGCGCAGATTGTGGCACGCCGCCCATTCACGCCCATTCACGCATGGACACGCCCAAGCCGGCCCAGTGCGGGAATGCGGCCTCGCGGTCGCCATCGACACGGCCCGCGCTCAGCGCTTGCAGCGCCTGCGCCCGCCCTGTCATCACCCAACCCATGCCTGGCTGTGCAGGCAGGCCGTCAAGCCAAGGCCTTGTAGAGCATGTGCGCGCCCAGCCCGTACAACACCACGGCCAGCACGCGCTTGAGTCGAGCCACGGGCAGGGCATGGGCGGCCCTGGCGCCCAGCGGGGCCATCAGCACGCTGCAAGAGGCAATGACCAGCAGCGCCGGCAGCCAGACATAGCCCAGCGACAGCGGCGGCAGGCCCGGCACGCCCTGGCCGCCCAGCACATAGCCCACGGTGTTGGCCAGCGCAATTGGAAAGCCCAGCGCAGCGCTGGTGGCCACGGCGTTGTGCACGGCCACGTTGCACCAGATCAGAAACGGCACGCTGACAAAGCCGCCGCCCGCGCCCACCAAACCAGAGAGAAAGCCGATGATCCCGCCCGCCCCCAGCAGGCCGGCCGTGCCGGGCAGTTGCCGGCTGGCCGCCGGCTTGCGGTCGAGCAACATCTGCGTGCCGGAGAAGAACACGAAAGCCGCAAAAATCAGCGCCAGGCCAGGCCCTTTGAGCAAGGCAAACACCCCCAGGCTGGCGACCATGGCCCCCAGCACAATGCCTGGCGCCAGGCGCCGCACCACGCCCCAGCGCACCGCGCCGCGCTTGTGGTGCGCGCGCAGGCTGCTGATGGAGGTGAAGACGATGACGGACATGGCAGTGGCAATGGCCATCTTCAGGGCCAGGCCAGGCTCTACCCCGCGCGAGGCCAGCAGTGCCGAGAGAAACGGCACCATGATCATGCCGCCGCCAATGCCCAGCAGGCCAGCAAGAAAACCGGACACCAGGCCCAGCAAGGCCAGCGATGCAATGAACCAGGGCTCCAAAGGCATGGTGTTGTTGCTTTCGTTCTTGTCAGCAGGTCATGGCGCGCGCGCGGGGAAAGCCTGGAGGCGATGCGCTCAGGGCCTGCTCAGGATCTTGGTGCGAGTGGGCAAGACGCGGTTGGGATTTGGGCTGCAAGACGCCCTGCGTTGCGCACATCTTGCAGCCCCGTCTGGTGCGCATGGCAAGGCTTTGAGGGCGCTGCAGACCGCCCTAACGCTCCATTACCGAGCGCGCAGGGATTTCGAGAATCGGCTCTTGCTCCGTCAGCCACCCATCGCCCTGCGCACGGCATCGGCGGCCGCGTCCTCATCGCTGGGGGCGGCCTGCGGCTGCTCGGCCTGAACAGGCCTGGGCTGTTCGGCGCCAGCCTCGGGCTGGGGCTGCTGCAAGCCAGGCAACAACAAATCGCCGCTGCCGCTGTCCGCCGCGGCGCCGTTGTCTGCTTGGCCAGCGCCTGTATCAGCGCTCTGGCTGAATGGGTCGTTGATGCTTGGGCTGAAAAGATCATTAGCTCCACCGGCCCCGTCGCCATAGCCCTGGCTGAACGGGTCGTTGGCGCTGCCGCCATCGCCATAGCCCCCGGTGCCGAGGGCGTCGAGCATTTGCGCGCCAGCGGCTTCCAGATCCACCTCAACGGGTTTGTCCAAACGGCCCGTGACCAGGCCAGGGAAGGCCACCAACATGCCGACCATGAACAACTGGATGAACAGGAACGGGATGGCGCCGCGGTAGATCTGCATGGTCGTCACCGGCTCCACCACCTGGCGCGTGACGCGGTCCACATAGGGTTTGTCAGGCGCGACCGAGCGCAGGAAGAACAGCGCAAAGCCAAAGGGCGGGTGCATGAACGAGGTCTGCATGTTCATGGCCAGCAGCACGCCAAACCAAATCAGGTCAATGCCCATGGACTCGGCCACCGGCGCCAGCAGCGGCACGACGATGAAAGACAGTTCGAAGTAATCCAGAAAGAACGCCAGGAAGAACACCAGCACGTTCACCACGATCAAAAAGCCCATCTGGCCGCCAGGCAGCGCAGACAGCAGGTGCTCCACCCACAGCGGGCCATCGGCAGCCTGGAAGACCATGCTGAACGTGGTTGCGCCGATCAGGATGAACATCACGAAGCTGGTCAGCCGCGTCGAGGCCGCCAGCGCCTGCTTGAACAGCGCCATGTCCAGGCGGCGGCGCAGCACGCCCAGCACGATGGCGGCCATGGCGCCCATGGCGCCGCCTTCGGTGGGCGTGGCAATGCCCAGGAAGATGGTGCCCAGCACCAGGAAGATCAGCAGCAGCGGCGGAATCAGCACGAAAGTCACGCGCTCTGCCAGTTGCGACAGCAGGCCCAGGCCCAACAAGCGGTTGACGCTGGCAATGACGAAGGCCACGAAGGTGCCGCCACACAGCGCAGTAACGATTTTTTCGTCCAGCGGCACGTCCTGCACCGGCTGGCCGCTCCACCAGGTGTGCAGCTGCGCCATCTGCGAGGCCAGCAGCAGCGACACCACGGTCGACAGGCCCAGCAGCACCATCAGTGAGGGATAGCCAGAGCTGCCATTGGCCTCGCGGTAGGTGCGCGCCTCAGGCGGCAGCGCCGGCACGCGCTCGGGCTTGAAGATCGCCAAAAACAGCACCCAGGCCACATAGCAGCCCACCAGCATCAGCGCCGGCATCATCGCGCCTTTGTACATATCGCCCACGCTGCGATTGAGCTGGTCGGCCATCAAAATCAGCACCAGCGAGGGCGGAATGATCTGCGCCAGCGAGCCCGAGGCGGCAATGGCCCCGCTGGCCAAGCGCCGGTCGTAACCGTAGCGCAGCATGATGGGCAGCGAGATCAGGCCCATGGAAATCACAGAGGCGGCCACCACCCCGGTCGTGGCCGCCAGCAGCGCGCCCACGAACACCGCCGCCAGCGCCAAGCCGCCACGGATCGGGCCGAACACCTGGCCGACCGTCTCGATCAAGTCCTCGGCCATGCCGCTGCGCTCCATCACCAGCCCCATCAGCGTGAAGAACGGCACGGCCAGCAAAGTATCGTTGGCCAGAATGCCCAACAGGCGCTGCGGCAGCCAGGCCAGGATCGAGGACGGAAACACCCCCAGCTCGATACCGATGAAGCCAAACAACAGCCCGCAGGCCCCCAGGCTGAACGCCACCGGAAAGCCCAGCAGCAAGAACACCACCAGCCCCGCAAACATGATCGGGGCGTAATTGCTCGCAATGAATTCCATGCTCGTGTACTCCGGCTGCGCAATCAGGACTGGGGCTGGCCCGCTGCAGGCTGCGCCCCCTGCTCTTCTTGCGTTTGCTGGCGCAGCGCCTCGGCCAGCTCCTGTTCGGCCGTGGCCTGACTCAAGCGGCCCATCGGGTCAGGGCCCTGGCCGCGCAAAAAGGCAATGCGCTTGATCAACTCTGACCAACCCTGCAACATCAGCAGCGTCACGCCCACCGGAATGGCCAGCCACACTGGCCAGCGCACCAGGCCGCCGGAATTGCCCGAAGTCTCACCCGACTGGTACATCTGCAGCACCACCGGCCAAGTCAGGTAAATGATCACCAGGCACAGCGGCGTGAGAAACAACGCAAAGCCCACGATGTCAATCCAAACCTGCACCTTCTTGGGCAAGCGGCTGTTGAGCACATCAATGCGCACATGCTCACGGTGCAGCAGCGTATAGCCGGCCGCAATCAGAAACGACCAGGCGAACAAATACCACTGGATCTCCAAAAACGCATTGGAGCTGACCCCCAGCAACTTGCGCACCAGCGCATTGACGGCGCTGATCAGCGTGGCCACGAAAATCAACCAGATCGCATAGCGGCCAATGAAGGCATTGAGCCAATCAACGCCCCGTGAAAAAAGCAGCAGCAGGTTCATCTCTGTAATGGGCTGTGGTGTGAAAAAGCCAGGCCAGCACCGCACCGGCCAGGCCGCGCGCCAGGCGGCCATTTTGAAGAGGCGCGATTGTACGAACTCCCGCCCTGGCCGAGCCGCCCGGCAGGCGCGATACCGTGAAAGCCCTAACCCCAATCCTTCGCAATGGTTGAGACGCTCACGCCTGCCGCGCAGCACCTGGCCTTGGGGCAGGCCCTCACAACAGGAAATAGGCCCACAGCGACACGACGGCCGCAGACAGCAGGTTCAGCACTAAGCCAACGCCCATCATTTCCTGCTGACGGATCAGCCCCGAGCCAAACACGATGGCATTGGGCGGCGTGGCCACGGGGAGCATGAAAGCGCATGAAGCGCCAATACCAATCACCATGACCAGCATCTGCCTGGGCATACCCAGCTCAACGGCAACCCCAGCAAAGACGGGCACCAGCAAGGCTGCCGAGGCCGTATTGCTGGTGAACTCCGTCAGAAAAATGATGAAAACGGCCACCACAGCCACAACCACCAGCGGATGGGACTGGCCAAAGGTCATGGCCACGGTCTAGCCCAACGCGGCAGAGGCGCCGGAATTTTTCATCAACGTGCTCAGCGCAATGCCGCCGCCAAACAGCATGAGCACGCTCCAGTTGGTGTGCTCGACCACGTCGCCCCATTGCACCGTGCCCAGCAGCACGACCGCCACGGCCGCAGCCAGGGCAATGAAACTGTCGATCGAGGCAATGCCGGTGGCCTGCTGGATGGCGCTGCCCATGATCCAGGCTGCGGCGGTGACGAGAAACACCATCACGGTGAGCACTCGCTGCGCCGTCCAGGCAATGCACTCCTGCTGCCGGGCATCGACGCGCTGGCTGAAATCGGGGTGCAGCACCGCATACAAGGCCAACAGAATGGTGGGCAGCAACAGCAGCATGATGGGCAGCCCCAGCCTCATCCAGCCCCAGAAGTCCAGGCCCAGGGCCCGCGCCGCAATGCCGTTGGGCGGCGAGCCCACATAAGTGCCCATGCCACCGATGCTGGCGCAGTAGGCAATGCCCAACAGCACGAAGACAAATGTCTTGCGCTGCCTTTCGTGGTCGATGTGTCCCATCAGGCCCAAGGCCAGCGGCAGCATCATGGCAACGGTGGCCGTGTTGCTGATCCACATCGAGAGAAAGGCGGTTACAGCAAAAAGCAGCAGCACAGCCACACGCATATTGCCGCGCGAGAGCGAGATGACCCACAGGGCAATCTTGCGATCGAGTTTTTGGATGTGCAGCGCCGTGGCCAGGGCAAAGCCACCGAAGAAGACGAAGATGATCGGGTCGGCAAAGTGAGCCAGCACCGAGCCCGTGCTCATATCCGGAATCCTGAACAGCAACGCCAGCAGCGGCACCATCAGCGCGGTGACGGTGATGTGCAAGGCCTCGGTGAACCACAGCACGGTCACAAAACACAGAATGGCCAGGCCACGATTGGCCATCTCCTCGTAGGGCAGCACGTGATAGAGCCCGAACGCCAGCAGCGCCGCAGCCAAAGTGATGTACAGCCCGCGCGGGCTGGCCGGCGAGCGGGCTGCGACCGCCACGGAATCGGTGGCCGCATCAGCAGCCGGATGGGAAACGCGCTGGTGCATGAACTGCTCCTGATTTTGTCGTCACAACCACGATCCTCAATGCTCTTCGCGCCTGGGGCAAGTGGAGTTTTGCAGGAAGCAACCGCCATCCGGCCAGGCGCCCTCCTCTTGCGCAACGGCACAGCACCGCAGGCGATTGCGGGATTTCCACTACGTGGTTGATGGCGTGGAACTACGAATGGATGTGCGTAGTCGCGCTGGCCATACTTGTCGGCAAGCCCAAGAAGCATTTGACTGACAGGAGCATGGCATGCACAACGACAAGCCCGTGGCCATCATTGGCAGCGGCCACACCCCCTTCGGCCGGCTCGGCACGGACAATCTGGAAAGCCTGATCGTGGCCGCCGCCCGCGAAGCGCTGACTGATGCAGACATTCCGCCAGCCGACGTGGACCAGATTTACCTGGGGCATTTCAACTCCGGCATGGTCAGCGATGGCTTTGCCTCCTCATTGGTTCTGCAAGCGCATGAGGATTTGCGCTTCAAGCCCGCTGCCCGCTGCGAAAACGCCTGCGCTTCGGGCGCAGCGGCCATCTTTGCAGGCCTGAATGCCATCCGCAGCGGCGCAGCGCGCGTGGTGCTGGTGGTTGGGGCTGAGAAAATGACTTCCCGCACCACGGAGGAAGTCACTGCCGCCTTGGCTGGCGCTGGCTACCAACACGATGCGGCCGAGCGCGGTCTGAGCTTTCCACAGCTGTTCGCGCTGGCGGCCCAGGCCTATGGGCAGCGCTGGCAAGACCCGCTGCCGGCCATGGCCGCCATCGCCGCCAAGAACCACCGCCACGCGCTGCGCAACCCGCTGGCGCAAATGCAGCGCGAGCTCAGCGAGTCGTTTTGCAACACCGTCTCCGACAAGAACCCGCTGATTGCGCCGCCACTGCGCATGACGGATTGCTCCTTGATCACCGATGGCGCTGCCGCCATCGTTCTGGCCGCCCCGGACGTGGCCGCCCAGGCCAAGCGCTCCGCCCTGTTTCGCGCCGCTGCGCATGTGAGCGATCGCCTGCCGCTCAAAGGCCGCGACCTGGTGGCTTTCGAAGGCCCACGGCGTGCCTTCGCCCAGGCCTATGCACAAGCCGGCGTGGGCTTGGATGCGCTGAACTTTGCCGAGGTGCATGACTGCTTCACCATTGCCGAGCTGCTGATCTACGAAGCCATGGGCCTGGCGGCCCCCGGCCAGGCTCCGGCACTGCTGGCCGAGCGCGCCACAGAGCGCGGCGGGCGCCTGCCGGTGAACCTCTCGGGCGGCCTCAAGGCCAAGGGCCACCCTGTTGGGGCCACGGGCGTTTCCATGCACGCCCTGGCCTTCCGTCAGCTGACCGGTCAGGCTGGCGACATGCAACTGCCCCGCGCCGACCTGGGCCTGGTGTTCAACATGGGCGGCGCGGCTGTGGCCAGCTACGCCACGATTTTGCAAACCGGCCGCGCCTGAGTGCGCTCCAAAGCCTGCTTGCGCCACAAGAAAACACAAGGAGCACCACCGCATGAACATCGCCAATTGGCTGTATCAGACGGCGCGCCTGCAACCGCAGGCGCCAGCGCTGTACATGGGCAACAGCTTGCACGCCAGCTATGGCCAGTTCGCCGCCCGCGCCGCTGCCTTGGGACGCTGGATGGCGCAGGCCTACGGCGTGCAGCCGGGCGAGCGCATTGCGCTGTTCATGCCCAACCGCTGCGAGTATCTGGAAATCGCCTATGCCGCTTGGTGGCTGGGCGCTGTGGTGGTGCCCATCAACTACAAACTGCACCCCCGCGAGGCAGCATGGATTGCCAGCCATGCCCAGGCCCGGCTGCTGTTTGCTGACGAATCTACGGCCCTGGCTGGCTCGGACAGCAGTGAGCAGGACGTGCCGCCGCCGCTTTGTATTGCCGTCGATGGGCCCGAATACCGCCAGATCGTACAGGCCGCAGGCGATGCCCCGCCCGGCCCGGAGCACGCGCCGCACACGCTGCCCGGCCAAGCGCTGGCCTGGCTGTTCTACACCTCCGGCACCACCGGGCGCCCCAAGGGCGTGATGCTCTCGCACGACAACCTGGTGGCCATGTCGCTGTGCTACCCCACGGACGTGGACGCCATCGACCACCGCGACGCCCTGCTGTACGCCGCGCCCATGTCACACGGCGCCGGGCTGTACAACTTCATCTTCGTGCGCCACGCGGCCCGGCACATCGTGCCCGCCTCGCGCGGTTTTGACGCGGGCGAAATCCTGGCGTTGGCCCGCGCGCATGGCGCACTGTCGCTGTTTGCCGCCCCCACCATGGTCAACCGCCTGGTGGCGCACGCCAGCGAGCGTGGGGAAACTGGCGTCGGGTTGAAGACTGTGGTTTATGGCGGCGGCCCCATGTACCTGGCCGACCTGGAGCGGGCGCTGCAGGTGCTGGGCCCATGTCTGGCGCAAATCTACGGCCAGGGAGAAACACCCATGACCATCACCGCATTGCCCAAGTCCATCGTGGCCGATGGTGCACACGAGCATGCCGCTGCACGGCGCTCCTCGGTGGGTGTGCCGCACGCCTGCGTGCAGGTGCGCGTGACCGATTCTGCCTGGTGCGCTGACGGCACGCAAAGCGATCCGCCTGCCCTGCCCACAGGGCAGGCCGGAGAGGTGCTGGTGCGCGGCGCCACGGTGATGCAGGGCTACTGGCGCAATCCGCAGGCCAGTGCACAGGCGCTGCAAAACGGCTGGCTGCGCACGGGCGACATTGGTCGTTTTGATGCCGATGGCTTTCTCACTCTGACTGATCGCAGCAAAGACGTGATCATCTCCGGCGGCAGCAACATCTACCCGCGCGAGGTGGAGGAAGTGCTGCTGCGCCACGACAGCGTGGCAGAAGTCTCCGTCATCGGCTGCCGCAGCGCCGAATGGGGCGAGGAGGTGGCCGCGATGGTGGTACCGCAGCTGGGCGCGCCGCTGCAACCGGCCGAGCTGGATCGCTGGTGTCGTGCCAGCCTGGCCGCCTTCAAAGCGCCCAAGCGCTACTACCTGTGCGAGGCCTTGCCCAAGAACAGTTACGGCAAAGTGCTCAAGACACAGCTGCGCGAACAGTTGCCCAGCTTGCAGCCCATGGACTGGCTTTGAGCAGGCCTTTGCGGCAGCGCTTTCGCTGCACCGCCTGCAGGTTTTGAAAGAGCAAGGAACAGACCATTTCTCACAACGCACCGCCCCAAGGTGCACCATTCATCCAAGGAGACACCACCATGCAACGCCGCCAGTTCCTGCGCGCCTCATCGGCCGCTGCCGCTACGTTGGGATTTCCTGCCGTCTGGGGCAGCGCCCGCGCGGCCAAGACCATCCAGCTCAAGTTCGACTCCTACATCTCGGAGTCGGCCGGTCCATCGCAGTTGGACGAGTGGTTCCTCAAAGAGCTGGAGCAACGCACCAATGGCGAGGTCAAGGTGCGCCGCTACTGGGCCCAATCTCTCAACAAAGTGGGCGAACACCTCGCGGCCGTGCGTGACCGCACCTCGGAGATGTCGCTCATCTCCCCTGGCTACTATCAAGCCCAGTTGCCCGTCACGCGCGGCCTGGAGTGGTACTACCGCATGAACCGCGCCGATGCGTTGCAACTGGTGTGCCGCGACCTGTACCAGCAATTCGAGCCGCTGCGCCGCGAATGGGAGGAGCGCTACCGCGCCAAGGTCATGTACTGGACCAACTGGTACTACGCCCCCCTGGTCACGCGCGAACCCATCCGATCCATTGCCGACATCAAGGGCAAGCGCATTCGCGGCTATGGCGTGGCCAACGACGTGATTGAACGCCTGGGCGGCACGGCTGTGCCCATGGCTGCACCCGAGGTGTACACCGCGCTCGAGCGCGGCGTGCTCGATGGCGTGTATGGCTTTGACTTCATCACTGCAGTAGCCTACAAGCTGCACGAAATCGCGCCGCACTTCACCGCCATTGGCGATGGGCCGCATGGCCCCTCGGCCACCATCATCAACAAGCGCGTCTGGGATGGCTTCCCGGAGCCGGTCAAGGCCGTGTGTGATCAGATCGTCAGCGAGATCTACGGCGGCAAGTACACCGAAATCTTCGACAAGGCCGCACGCCAGTACGTGGCCACCGCCAAGAAGGAAGGCGCCATCTTCAGCACACTGCCCGAGGCCGAGCAAGCCATGGCCCGCCAGCTCATCCAGCCCGCGCAGGTCAATGCCTGGCTCGAGCGCGTGGCCAAGCCGGCCAAGATTGACGGCTCGGCCATGCAGCAACTCATCGAGGCGGCCATCGCCAAGCACGATCCGGCCGGTCGCTTGCTGCGCTTTGACGAGCTGGCCGCACAAGGCTGAAAACAGCACAGGCCACGACCATGACCACTCCCATGCACACAGCGCCACAACCGCACCCCCAGCCGCAATGGCTGGTGCGCGGGTTGCGGCTGCTCTCGAACGCCAGCGGCCTGTGCGCCGTGCTGGCGCTGCTGTTCATGATGCTTGGCACCACACTCGATGCCTTCTCGCGCGGGCTGTTCTCACACCCAATCTCAGGGGTATTCGAGCTCTCCGAGCTGAGCATGGTGGTGCTGGTCTTTCTCGGCCTGGGTTGGACGCAGCTGGATCAAGCCCACATCCGCGTGAGCCTGATCCAGCGTTGGTTGCCCGCTCGCGTCAGCGCCCTGCTCGATGCTCTGGCCTGGCTGATGGCCGCGCTGGTGCTACTGGCCCTGGCCTGGCCTGCAACGCAAGGCGCCCTGGAGTCGTTCGAGATCCGAGAGTTCCGCTGGGGTTATGTGGAAATGCCCATCTGGTGGGCCAAGGCCCTGTTGGCGCTGGGCCTGTGGTTTGGCACGCTGCAAATGCTGTGCTGCGCCTACTGGCGCCTGCGCGGCTGGCATTTGCCCGCCCAGGTCCAGGCCACGGACGTCGCCCATTGAAGTGAAGAAAGTGAAAGGCCCTCCATGGACCCTTACATCGCCACCTGGATAGCCATTGCGCTCATCTTCGTGCTGATGGCGCTGGGCGTGCCAGTCTTTGCCGCATTGGGCGCGGCCGGCATGGCCGGCATCGTCATGGTCGAAGACCTGCCCTTTTTGCTCAACCGGCTCAAGTCGTTTTCCTATACGCAAAGCGCCTCCTACCTGCTGACCGTCATCCCGCTGTTCATCCTGATGGGTGCTTTTGCTCACCATGCCGGCATTGGCGCACGCCTGTTTCAGGTGGCGCGCAGCTGGGTGGGCCACTGGCCAGGGGGCCTGGCCATGGCCAGCGTGCTCACCAGCGCCGGCTTTGCCTGTACCTCCGGCTCCAGCGTGGCCACAGCCGCCACAGTGGGCGCTGTGGCCATTCCAGAAATGAAAAAGTCCGGCTATGACCCGCGCCTGGCAGCAGGCTCCATTGCCGCAGGGGGCGTACTGGGGGTGCTGATTCCGCCCAGCGTGCTGCTGATCTTCTATGCCGCGTTGACCGAGGTCTCCGCCGGCGCCATGCTGATCGCAGGCATCGTCCCTGACCTTCTGACCACCTTGGTGTTCATGGCTGGAATCTGGCTGATTTGCCGCAGCGGCATGGCCAGCCAGGCCACGCTCGCGCCTCACACCTGGGGGCAGCGCGTACGCAGCCTGCGCCACGGCTGGCAGGTGCTATTGCTGTTTTCCATTGTGCTTGGCAGCATCTACCTGGGCTTGGCCACGCCCACCGAGGCTGCAGCCATTGGCGCATGCGCTGCGCTCATCATGCTGCTGTGTGCACGACAGGCCCGCAGCCGCCTGCGGCAAGCCTTCAACGCCAGCTGCCGCAGCGCCATCACCACCACGGTGATGGTGATGTTCACCATGATCGGCGCTGGCATCTTCAGCTACTTTCTCAGCCTGGTACAGCTGCCGCAGGAGCTGGCCGCGCTGGTCAGCGACTCGGACATCCCGCCCATGCTGGTGGTGGCGCTGCTGCTGCTGATCTACCTGCCGCTGGGCATGTTCCTCGATGCCTTCTCCATGCTGGTCATCACTCTGCCCATCGTGTTTCCCACCGTGGTGTCGCTGGGCTTCGATCCGATTTGGTTCGGCATCCTGGCCGTCAAGATGTGTGAGATCGGGCTGATTACCCCTCCAGTGGGGTTGAACGTCTTCGTCATCGCCGGCATCGACCGCGACACCCCACTGACACAAATCTTCCACGGCGCATGGTGGTTCGTAGCCATGGAGTTCGCTACTATCTTGCTCTTGTTTTTCTTTCCAGCCGTGGTGACTCTTCTACCCCAGAGCATGCTGCAGCAAGGCTGAACGCCTGCCCCAAAGCCATCGCTATTCGTGATGGCTCTTTGGGGCAGGATCTGAGTGCCAGCCATGACCGCGCAGGGACAAATCAGTTTTCATGACACGCTCCAATAAAGCGCCCATGCGCCAGAACGACACCATCTTGCTGGCTTTCAACGAGTCGCCCGCCCCACAGCTCATCCTGCGCAACCGCGTCATGGCCGACTGCAACCATGCCTTTGCGCGCCTGTTCGGCTACCACCGCGAGGAGCTCATTGGCGAACCCATTCTGCGGCTGTACCCATCGCTGGCCGACTACGACCTGATCGGCAGGCGCTGCCTGCAAGCGCTGCAACGCAACGTCTACTACGAGGACGAGCGCTTCATGCAGCACAAGAGCGGGCTGATTTTTTGGACGCGAGCCAAAGGGGTCACCCTCAGCCCTGCAGCCCCTTTTGAGCTGATGATCTGGAGCTTCGAGGGCATACTGCGCAACGCCACCCGCACCACCGACCTGACGCCGCGCGAGCGCGAAATCTCCGCCCAGGTCGTCAACGGCATGAGCTGCAAGCAAATTGCCGCCGCACTGAAAATCTCACACCGCACCGTAGAGGCGCACCGCGCGCGGCTGATGAAAAAGCTCGGCGCCAAGAACACCGCTGAGCTGGTCTCCAAGATCATCCTGGTGCAGCAGTCCTGACGCTCTTTATTGCGTGTGTTGAAACCCAAAAAGCAGGGCTTTCCCTCAGCAGAAATCGGCCGGCTTTTCACTAGAATCCAGAGGCTTTTTTGTGACCCCGCCTGGCTGACCAGGCATTGACCTCTGATCGGAGAAAAACACATGGATCGTCGTTCCATTCTCAAAGGCGCTGGCATTGCCGGCGTGCTCGCTGCGGGCGTGGCGCCTGCCGTTCACGCGCAAAGCACTGTGCGCTGGCGCCTGGCTTCGAGCTTTCCCAAGTCGCTGACGACGCTGTTTGGCGCGGCCGAGAAGATGGCCGCCGAGGTCAAAGCCCTCTCGGGCGGCAAGTTCGAGATTTCCACCCACCCCGCTGGCGAGCTGATGCCGGCCTTCGGCGTGGTCGATGCGCTGCAGGGCGACACCATTGAGATTGGGCAAACCGCCGCGTATTACTTCACCGGCAAGAGCCCCATTTTTGCCTTCAGCTGCGCCATTCCGTTTGGCCTGACCACGCTGCAGATGAACGCCTGGAAGGACCACGGCAATGGCCGCAAGTACCTCGATGCCTTCTTCGAGCAGTACAACTTCTTCACCGCCAGCTCTGGCAACACCGGCACGCAAATGGGCGGCTGGTACCGCAAGGAGATCAAGTCGGTCGAGGATTTCAAGGGCCTGAAGATGCGCCTGGGCGGTGGCCTGTTCGGCGAGGCCATGGCCAAACTGGGCGTGGTGGCGCAAAACATTCCTGCTGGTGACATCTACACGGCGCTGGAGAAGGGCACGCTCGATGCGGTGGAGTTCGTCGGCCCGCTGGACGACGAGAAGCTGGGCCTGAACAAGGTCGCGCCCTACTACTACGCACCGGGCTGGTGGGAGCCCAGCGCCGAGCTGGAGTTCTTCGTGAACCTGAAGAAGTTCAACGAGCTCTCGCCCGAGTTCAAGGCCATCCTCAAGGCCGCCATGCGCGTGGCTGCGGCCGAGACCACTTCGCTGTATTCGGCCAAGAGCGCTGGCGCGCTGAAGAAGCTGGTGGCCGAGAAGACGCAGCTCAAGCGTTTCAGCAAGGACATTCTGGACGCTGGCTTCAAGGCCTCGATGGAAGTGTTTGCCGAGCACGAGGCCAAATCCGAGGAGTTCAAGAAGATCTACCAGGATCTGCGCACCTTCCAGCGCGACCAGATCCTGTGGAACATGGCCTCGGAGTTCCCCTACAACCAGTACATCAACAGCGTCAAGATCTGACGCATACCACGGCGGGCGCATCATGCCCGCCCGCCACCCAAACAAAAAGCCAGCGCGATGCTGGCTTTTTGTTTGGGCAACCAATGCACAGTGTGCAACGTGTGTCAGGCCCTGGCCATCACTATGCCGTCACGATGCCGCCGCCACGGCTGCGGCGGCAGGGTCTGCGGCCAGCCAGGCGCGGATCTGGCGTTCAATGCCGTGCTCGTCCAGACCGCATTGCGCCAGCAGCCTGGCAGGATCGCCGTGCGCGATGAATTGATCGGGCAGGCCCAGCTGCAGCACTGGGCGCGGCAAACCGGCTTGTTGCAGGGTTTCAAGCACGGCGCTGCCTGCGCCGCCCATGATGCAGCCCTCTTCCACTGTAACGAGCACATCGTGGCTTTGCGCCAGCTGCAACAGCAGGGCTTCGTCCAACGGCTTGGCCCAGCGCATGTTGGCCACGCTGGCATCGAGGCGCTCGGCCGCAGCCAGCGCCGGGTACAGCAGCGTGCCAAAGGCCAGGATGGCAATGCGCTGCCCAGGCTTGGCCTGGGCGCTGGCCTGGCGGCGCAGCTCGCCCTGGCCATAAGGCAGCGGCTGCAGGTCGGCCAGGGGCTCGGCGCCCACGCCAGCGCCGCGCGGGTAGCGCACGCATACGGGGTGATTCTGCGCGTAAGCAGTGCTCAACAGTTGGCGGCATTCGCGCTCGTCGGCCGGGCAAGCCATGGCCATGTTGGGGATGCAGCGCACGTAGGCAATGTCGTAGGCGCCAGCGTGCGTGGCGCCGTCGGCGCCAACCAAGCCGGCGCGGTCCAGCGCGAACACCACCGGCAGGTTTTGCAACGCCACGTCGTGGATGAGCTGGTCGTAGGCGCGCTGCAGAAAGGTGGAGTAAATGGCCACCACGGGCTTGAGGCCCTCGGTGGCCAAGCCGGCGGCGAAGGTCACGGCGTGCTGCTCGGCAATGCCCACGTCGTAATAGCGCTTGGGAAAGCGCTGGTGGAACTCCACCATGCCCGAGCCTTCGCGCATGGCGGGCGTGATGCCGATCAGGCGCTGGTCTTGCTCGGCCATGTCGCACAGCCACTGGCCAAAGATCTGCGTGAAGGTGGGCTTGGGCGGCGTCTTCGGCTTGACGATGCCCACCGAGGGGTCGAACTTGGAGGGGCCGTGGTAGGCCACGGGGTCGGCCTCGGCCAGTTTGTAGCCCTGCCCTTTCTTGGTGACCACGTGCAAGAACTGCGGGCCTTGCAGATGGCGCAGGTTTTCCAGCGTAGGGATCAGCGAATCCAGGTCGTGACCGTCGATGGGGCCGATGTAGTTGAAGCCGAATTTCTCGAACAGCGTGGCCGGCACGACCATGCCTTTGGCCTGCTGCTCAAAGCGCCGCGCCAGCTCCAGCAGCGGCGGCACGGGCTTGAGCACCGTCTTGCCCACGTTCTTGGCGGCGGCGTAGAACTGCCCGCTCATCAACTGGGCCAGGTAGCGATTGAGCGCCCCCACCGGCGGGCTGATGCTCATGTCGTTGTCGTTGAGCACCACCAGCAGCCGCCCGCCTTCGGCCACGCCGGCGTTGTTCAGCGCCTCGAAGGCCATGCCGGCGGTCATGGCGCCGTCGCCGATCACGGCCACGGCCCAGCGGTCCTCGCCCTTGAGGGCTGCGGCCTGCGCCATGCCCAGCGCCGCCGAGATGCTGGTGCTCGAATGCGCCGTGCCGAAGGTGTCGTACTCGCTTTCGCTGCGCAGCGGAAAGCCCGACAGGCCGCCGAGCTGGCGCAGCGTGGCCATGCGCTCGCGCCGGCCGGTGAGGATCTTGTGCGGATAGGTCTGGTGGCCCACGTCCCAGACCAGCCGATCTTCGGGCGTATTGAACACGTAGTGCAGCGCGATCGTCAGCTCCACCGTGCCCAGGTTGGAGCTGAGGTGGCCGCCAGTCTTGGAGACGCTCTCGAGCACGAAGGCGCGCAGCTGCCCAGCCAGCTCCTTGAGCTGCTCGCGCGGCAGGCGACGCAGCGCGGCCGGGCTGTCGATGCCTTGCAGCAGCGCATAGGGATTGTCGGCGCTGCCTGGCTCTGAGGCAGTGGAGGGGCTTGCGGGGCTGCCGGTATCGCTCATGATGTCTTGCTCTTGTTGTACTTGCGTTGCTGGGCTGCGCTCGGCGCGGCGGGGGAATCACTCATCGGTTCGTCGGGGCAGCTTGACCTCAGTGGCTGCGCTGCACCACCCAAGCCGCCAGTGCACGCAGCGCAGCCACATCGGGCAGACCTGCCTCATCCAGTGCGGCCTCGGCCTGCGCGTGCAATTGTCGCGCCAAGGCCTGCGCGGCCTGCACGCCCAGCAGCGACACGTAAGTGGGCTTGTTGTCGGCCGCATCCTTGCCGGCGGTCTTGCCCAACACGCTGGAGTCGGCCGTCGCATCGAGCACGTCGTCCACCACTTGGAAGGCCAGACCCAGTGCCTGACCATAGCGCCCCAGCGCCTGCAGAGCCTGCACTGGGGCATCGGGCACGCAGTGCGCCCCCATCAGCACGCTGGCCTGTAGCAGCGCGCCAGTCTTGAGCTCGTGCATGTGCTGCAATTGCTGCTGATCCATGGGCTTGCCCACGTGCGCCAGGTCGATGGCCTGGCCGCCGGCCATGCCGGCCGGGCCAGCCGCACGCGCCAGCAGCGCGCACAGGCGCGCCTGCACCGCTGGCGCAATGGCCGCGCCATGCGGCGTGCTCACGGCATCGTCCGCCTGGGGGGTGAGCAGCTCGAAGGCCAGGGCCTGCATGGCATCACCTGCCAGCAGCGCCGTGGCCTGGCCGAACTGCACGTGCACCGTGGGCTTGCCACGGCGCAGCACGTCGTTGTCCATGCAAGGCATGTCGTCGTGCACCAGCGAATAAGCGTGGATCAGCTCGATGGCGCAGGCGCTGCGCAGCGCAGCCTCCTGCCAAGCGGGCTGTTCATCGGCGCGGCCAGCCGCCACGGCCTGCTGCGCGGCCAGCACCAGCAAGGCGCGCAGGCGCTTGCCACCGCCCAGCACCGCATAGCGCATGGCCTGGCTCAAGTCCGTAGGCGCAGCCAGCGGCACGAAATGCTCCAGAGCCTGCTCCACCCATTGCGCATGCCGGGCCAGCCATTCAGGAAAGTCCTGCTGAGCACTGACGGCCCGGCCTGGCGCAGCGGCCAGGCGGGCATGGGGCGTGGGGGCGGATGAGGTCAAGGCAATGGGTCTCCGAAAAACGCTTGCGCCTAGGCGGCGGGGCGGGCTCAGTCCTCTTGCTCGCCCAACGGGCGCACCAGCTGTCCGTCCAGGATCTGCACCTGCGCCTGCACCTGCTGCAACCGTTCGCTGCAAAAGGCCAGCAGCTGCGCGCCGCGCTGGTAGCCTGCCAGCAACTGCTCCAGTGGCAGGGCGCCCGATTCGATCTGGCCCAGCAAATGCTCCAGCTCTTGCATGGCCGCCTCGTAGCTGGCGGGCTCATTCTTCTTGGACTTGGCAGCGTTCATGGCACAGAAAAAGAAAACACCAGGCGGGCCTTGGGCGGGCACGCACGCCGAGCGAACGAAAACGGCGGATTTTAAGAGCTTGCTCAAAGTCTTGGCGCAATCGGGCAAAAAGCGGTTCGGGATGGGTTGCAGGGCGCCGCCTTGCGCACATCTCGCAGCCATGGTCCCAGCCATGGCAAAGCTTTCAACGCTGCAGGCCGCCCCATTTGCTTTTTTGCCTGCCGTGCGCCAAGACTTGGAACCGGCGCTCTACAGCGAGCGCCATAGCCTGGCCTGCAATGGCAATTCACGTAGGCGCTGCTCAAGCATTCAGCGCGCTTTTCCCTCCTTGGGGGGCACTGATAGAATCGCCTCTCGTTGAACAGGGCCGGGCGGTGCATTGCATTGACCGGCTTGTTTTTTCGTCGTGCGCCTTCAATGAAGTTTCCCACTTTGGCGCGCCGCTCGAAATGACGAAAGCCCATGCCAACGGTGGCCGCGCCAGGCCCACTGTGGCGCGCGGCACCAGCGGCCCGGCCCAGACGCACCGGGCTTGTTCGAGTCGTCCATGGATCAGGATGCGATGTCTGATTTGAGTCTTCCCCTGCAGCAGGCCAAAAGCCAGTTGCCCGTCTCCAGCTATTTTGACCAGGCGCTGTTCCAGCGTGAGTTGCAAACCCTGTTTGCCGCCGGGCCGCGCTACATGGGCCACCAGCTGGCCGTGCCCGAGCCCGGCGACTACTTTGCCCTGCCGCAAGAGCAGCAAGGCCGTGCGCTGGTGCGCCAGCGCGATGGCTCCGTGGCGCTGATCTCCAATGTCTGCCGCCACCGCCAGGCCGTGATGCTGCAAGGCCGTGGCAATCTGCAAAACAACGCCAAGGGCAGTGCGGCAGGCAACATCGTCTGCCCACTGCACCGCTGGACCTACAGCGAAAACGGCACGCTGCTGGGCGCGCCGCATTTCCCGCAAGACCCGTGCCTGAACCTCAACCAGTACCGGCTGCGCGAGTGGAACGGCCTGCTGTTCGAGGACAACGGCCGCGACATCGCCGCTGACCTGGCCCGGCTGGGCCCGCGCCACGCACTGAGCTTCGAGGGCTTTGCGCTGGACCACGTGGAAATGCACGAGTGCAACTACAACTGGAAGACCTTCATCGAGGTCTATCTGGAGGACTACCACGTCGGCCCCTTCCACCCTGGGCTGGGCAACTTCGTCACCTGCGACGATCTGCGCTGGGAGTTCGGGCAGGAATACTCCGTGCAGACCGTGGGCGTGGCCAATGCGCTCAAGCAATCGGGCAGCGCCGTTTACCAGCGCTGGCACGAAGTGCTGCTGCGCTACAACGAAGGCCGCCTGCCCGAGCACGGCGCCATCTGGCTGACCTATTACCCGCACATCATGATCGAGTGGTACCCGCACGTGCTGACGGTCTCCACGCTGCACCCCATCAGCGTGGACAAGACCATGAACGTGGTGGAGTTCTATTACCCCGAGGAAATCGTCGCCTTCGAGCGCGAATTCGTCGAGGCGCAGCGTGCGGCCTACATGGAAACAGCCATCGAGGACGATGAAATCGGCGAGCGCATGGACGCCGGGCGCAAGGCCTTGTTCGCGCGCGGCGATAACGAAGTCGGCCCCTACCAAAGCCCGATGGAAGATGGCATGCAGCACTTCCACGAGTGGTACCGCCGCGCCATGGCCTTCGAGGACGCGGCAAGCTAGAGCGTGTTCAAAGCGCCAACCCACAAAAGACAAAGCCCGTGCCGGCAAGTGAGAGCGGCACGGGCTTTGTTTTTGTGCAGATGCTGACTCAGCGGTGCTTGAGCCAGTGCACATAGGCATCGCCCAGCCACTGCACCAGCGTCACCAGAACGATCAGGATGGCGATGACGATCAGGCTGACCTGGTTGTCAAAGCGCTGGTAGCCGTAGCGGATCGCCAGATCGCCCAGCCCGCCCGCGCCCACCGCGCCAGCCATGGCGGTGTAGCTGATCAGCGCCACCAGCGTGACGGTAAAACCGCCAATGATGCCGGGCAAGGCCTCGGGCAGATAGACATGGCGCACGATGTGCCATTTGCGGCAGCCCATGGCCTGGGCCGCTTCGACCAGGCCGCGGTCCACCTCACGCAGGCTGACTTCGGCAATGCGGGCAAAGAACGGCGTGGCGCTGATGGACAGCGGCACGATGGCGGCCCACACGCCGATGGAGGTGCCCACCAGATAGCGCGTGACTGGCAAGAGCGCCACCAGCAGCACGATGAAGGGCACGGCGCGAAAGCCGTTGACGACTGCGCCAAATACGCGGTGCACCGCCGGCGAGGCCAGCAGCCCGCCCGGCGCCGTGAGGATCAGCAGCAAGGCCATGGGGATGCCGCCCAGCAGCACGATGGCGCCCGAGACGGACACCATCAGCAGCGTATCCAGCAGGGCCTGCCAGTAAGTGGCCAGCGGAATGCTGAGTTCAAACATGGCGCTCTCCTGAAATTGCGGCCAGGCCGGCATCGCCCAGCGCGACGTGCTCCAGCGCGATATGGCCCAGCAGCTGGGCGCTGTGGGCGATGGCCTGCTCGCCCTGGCACAGGGCCTGCAAATCGGGCAAGGGGGCGCTGCCGCCCACGGCCAGCAGCAGGCGCCCGTAGGCATGGCCCTGGATGCGATCGACCCCGCCGTGCAGCAGGCGCACCGGGCCAGGCAGCGCCTGGGCAATGCGCAGCAGGTCGGGCTCCAGAGCGCCCGCGCCGGTGTAGCCCAGCTGCAGCACGCGCGCATGGCCTGCGCCATTGGCCGGGGCCTGGGGCAGCAGCCGCGCGCGCAACTCATCGGGCAACTGCTGCTGCAGCGGCGCCAGCAGCGCCTGCGTGGCCGGGTGCTGCGGCGCGCCAAACACCTGCCAAACGGGGCCCAGTTCGGCAATGCGGCCCTGCTCCAGCACCAGCACATGATCGGCAATCTCACGGATCACGCTCATCTCGTGCGTGATGAGGATGACGGTAATGCCCAGGCGGCGATTGATGTCGCGCAGCAACTGCAAAATGGCCTGCGTGGTCTCGGGATCCAGCGCCGAGGTGGCCTCATCGCACAGCAGGATCGGCGGGTTGTGCACCAGCGCCCGGGCAATGCCCACGCGCTGCTTTTGCCCGCCCGAGAGCTGGCGCGGGTACATGGATTTCTTGTCGGCCAGGCCCACCAGCTCCAGCAGCTCCTGCACGCGCGCATGGGTCTGCGCCGCACTGCAGCCGGCCACCTGCATGGGCAGCGCCACGTTGTCCCACACGGTCTTGAAGGCCAGCAGGTTGAAGTGCTGGAAGATCATGCCGATGCGCCGCCGCTGGCGCACCAGCTCATGCTGCGACAGACGGCCAATATCCACGCCCTCGACCAGCACGCGGCCCTCGGTGGGCTCTTCGAGCCGGTTGATGGTGCGCAGCAGGCTGGACTTGCCCGCGCCACTGCGGCCAATGATGCCGAACACGCTGCCGCGTGCAATGGCCAGGTCAATGCCGGCCAGCGCCTGCAAGGGCCCGGCCGAGGACTGGTAGGTCTTGCCCACGCCCTCGAACACCACGGCCGCATCGGCATGACCAGGGGGCCGCGGCGGCTGCGGCGGCATGGCTTCATGCGTCATTTCTTACTCTCATTCATCAAGGGCATTCAGAGGGAATCATGGGGCGGCCTGTGCGGCCAACGCGCCCACACCGCCCAGGCCACGCCAGCGTCAGGCTTGCCAGACCCTGGCGGCAGGTTCAGGCCAGCTCCTCAACGCCACGGTTGGCCAGCGCATCGGCGCGCTCGTTGCCGGCAATGCCTGCATGGCCCTTGACCCAGCGCCAGTCGATCTGGTGGCCGCGCTCGTGCACCAGCGCATCGAGCTCGCGCCACAGCTCGGCATTCTTGACCGGCTGCTTGCTCGCCGTCTGCCAGCCCCTGGCCTTCCAGCCATGGATCCATTCGGTGATGCCCTTGCGCACGTACTCGCTGTCCAGATACAGCGTGATGCGGCAGGGGCGCTTGAGCAAGGCCAGGGCCTCGATCACGGCGCGCAGCTCCATGCGGTTGTTGGTGGTGCTGCGCTCGCCGCCCCAGATCTCCTTGCTGTGCCCCTGCGACTGCAGCAGCGCCCCCCAACCGCCCGCGCCGGGGTTGCCTTTGCAGGCGCCATCGGTGTAGATCGTGACCTCGTTCAGGGCGGGGGGCATATCAGCAAGGAAAACAAAACGCTGGCCGCGCCAAAGACGCGGCAAAAGCGCGCATTCTATGCGGCTGCGTTACCAGGGATGAACTTGCGCCCTGGCCATCCAGGGAATTTGCAGCGCCAGAAAAAGGATTGAGACTGAGCATCAAAACCACTTGCAGCTCATGTATGGTGGCGGCCTGATTGCAACGCGCCGGTCGACCTGGCCGGTGGCCCATCCACCCTGCCCCTTTAAGGAGTTTTTGTGAGCCCTATTCGCCCTTTGAAATCACCAACCCGCCCTGGCCTGCTGCGGCGCGCCCTGTGCGCTGCCCTGCCCGCTTTGCTGGCCATGCCGGCGCTTGCCCAGGCCCAGCAGGCAGCCGTCCCATTCCCCAGCCGCACGGTGACGCTGATCGTCAACGGCGGCGCCGGCAGCCTGCCCGATTTGTTTGCCCGCCCGCTGGCCGAGAAGCTGCACGCCACGCTGGGCCAGCCCGTGGTGGTGGACAACCGCCCCGGCGCAGGCGGCATGGTGGCCATGAAGCAACTCAAAGAGAGCGAGCCCAGCGGCCACACGCTGGCCATCATCACCAACGCCCATGCGGTCTGGAGCCCCTACATCTTCCCCAAGCTGAGCTATGAGCCTGCGCGCGATCTGCTGCCCGTCAGCCCCATTGCCGTGCTGCCCATGGCGCTGGTGGCCCACCCCGGCCTGGGTGCGGCCAACGTGGCCGAGCTGGTCGAAAAAGCCAAGGCGCAGCCCGGCGTGCTGAACTATGCCAGCTCGGGCAATGGCAGCCCGCCGCATGTGCTGTTCGAGTTCTGGCGCCGCCAGGCGGGCATCGAGCTGCAGCACATTCCCTTCAAGACCGGCCCGGACGCGCTGACGGCCACGCTGGCAGGCGACACGCAGCTGTACTTTGCCGGCACGGCGCTGGTCGAGCCCATGGTGCGCCAACAGCGCCTGAAGGTGCTGGCCGTCAGCCCCAAAGTGGACAGCCCCAGCTTTGCCGGCGCGCCCACGCTGGAGCAGGCCGGCTACCCCGGCTTTGAAAGCGCCGTCTGGCTGGGCGTGGCGGCCCCGGCGGGCACGCCGCAGGCGGTGGTCGAGCAGCTCAACCAGGCCATTGGCCAGGCCCTGCGCGACCCAGGCTTTATCGACACCATGCGCCGCAACGGCTCCATCCCGCTGCACGAGAGCGCGGCCGCGTTCGCGCAGCGCATTGAGCAGGAGCGCAGCCACTGGGGCCCACAGCTGCAAAAACTCGGCATCCTGCCCGATTGATTTGGGGCGCCGCTTGCGGCTGCGCGCGGCGGCTGGGGCGGCCCCTCAAGCCGCCAATCAAGCCGCCGCAGGCGCCAGCCAGCGCTCGGCCAGCCGCGCCAGATAGCTGGCCCCCAGCGGCAGGATGGCATCGTTGAAGTCGTAGCTCGGGTTGTGCACCAGGCAAGGGCCATCGCCATGGCCGTCAAGGCGATGGCCTCCATCGCCATTGCCGATGAAGGCATAGCAGCCCGGGACTTTCTGCAGCATGAAGGCAAAGTCCTCGGCGGCCATGATGGGCGTCTGGCGCAGCACGCGCTGCGGCCCGACCAGCTCCTGCAGCACGGCCTGTGCGAACGCCGTCTGCGCTTCGTGGTTGACGGTTGCCGGGTAGATGCGGTTGAACTCCAGCTGCCCATTGGCGCCGTGGGCGCGGGCCGTGAACTCCACCAGCTCGCGCATGCGCTGTTCGATCACGTCCAGCACCGGCTCGGTGTAGGCGCGCACCGTGCCGCCCATGCGGCATTGCTCCGGGATGACGTTGAAGGTATCGCCGGCCTGCAGTGTCGTCACCGAAACCACGGCCGACTCCAGCGGCGGCTTGCTGCGGCTGACGATGCTTTGCAGCGCGCCGATCAACTGCCCAGCCACGACGATGGGATCGACCGCCAGATGCGGCATGGCCGCGTGCCCGCCCTTGCCCTGCAGCGTGATTTTGAACTCGCTGTTGGAAGCCAGCACCGGCCCGCTGGACAGCGCAAACGAGCCCGCCGCAATGCCCGGCATGTTGTGCATGCCGAACACCGCCTCCAGCGGATAGCGCTGCAGCAGCCCCTCACGCAGCATCACGTCCGCGCCGCCGCCGAACTCCTCGGCCGGCTGGAAGATCAGCGCCACCGTGCCAGCGAAATCGCGCGTCTGCGCCAAGTACTGCGCCGCGCCCAGCAACATGGCCGTGTGCCCATCGTGGCCGCAGGCGTGCATGCGCCCGGGCATGCGGCTGGCGTGGGCAAAGCGGTTGTGCTCGTCCATCGGCAGCGCGTCCATGTCCGCGCGCAACCCCAGCATGCGCGGCTGCGGCGCAACATGCCGGCCCTCGATCAGCCCCACCACCCCGGTGCGCGCCAGGCCCGTGTGCACCTCAATACCCCAGCTGCGCAGCCTGTCGGCCACCAGCCCGGCTGTGCGAAATTCCTCGAACCCCAGCTCCGGGTGAGCATGCAGATCGCGGCGGATGGCCGTCAACTCGTCATGGCGCTCAGCAATGGCAGCAATGGGGGACATGGGCTCTCCTGGTGCAATCGAAAGCCGGGCATTGTAGGAGCCCGTGCAAGAACAGCCGAAAAGCAGCGACAGCCCCGGCCGCTGCGACCCAGCTTGCGCGACAATCGCGCCCGTCAACACGCCCATGCCCGCAGCCGTCATGCCCATCGTCACCCACATCCTGCCCTTTGCCGCCGTGCATGGCATGCAGGCCTTTTTCTCGGCCAGCGGCGCGCAGCTGCAACTGCCGGCGCTGCAGGCCCTGCTGGGCCAGGTGGCTGCGCCGCAGTGGCTGGACCTGCCAAGCGACAGCCCGCTCATGCCCCACGAGCTGGCACTGCTGCAGGCAGCCTGGCCCGATACGGCCGAGGCCGCTGCCGCTGCCGCCACGGCTGCGGCAAACGCACCCGGCGCCGCCCAGGGCCTGCCCGCGCTGGCGGCGCTGCGCGCCTTGCAGCATGGCCTGGCCGTGCAGCCCGGCCAGGGCTGGGCGCTGGTCACCCCCTGCCACTTGCAGATCCGCACCGATGCCATCGTGCTGCACGACCCAGCCCAGCTGGCGCTCAGCCCGGCGCACAACGCCGCGCTGCTGGCGGCGCTGCGCGCGCTGTGGAGCGACGACGCACAAGGCCAGGCCGAGGATGGCCTGCAACTGTGGCCGCTGCCCGATGGCCAGTGGCTGGCGCAAGCGCCGTGGCTGGCCACTCTGGCCATGCCCTCGCTGGAGCGCGTCATCGGCCAGGATGTGCGCCACTGGCTGCCCGGCCTGGGCGGCGCACGCGGCCCGGCCAGCACCTTGCAACGCCTGCAGACCGAGGCGCAAATGCTGCTCTACACCCACCCCGTCAACGACGAGCGCGCCGCGCAAGGCCAGGCCCCGGTCAATGCGCTGTGGTTCTCCGGCACGGGCGTGGTGCCGCCGCAGGCCGCCGCCGCGCAGCCGCGCCTGGCGCACATCCACCTGCACACGGCGCTGCGCGACGCCGCGCTGGCGGGCAACTTCCACGCCTGGGCCGCGCAATGGCAGGCGCTGGACGCCAGCCTGCTGCAACAGTTGCTGGCCACGCCGCCCAGCGCCGAAGGCCCGGCCTGGCAACTGCTGCTGGCCGGCGAGCGGCGCGCCGCCTGGCTCAGGCCGCAGGCGCCGCACTGGCTCCAGCGCCTGCGCCAGGCCCTGGGCCTGCGCCCGCGCGACGCTGCCATGCAGCTGCTGCAGCAACTGTAGATCGGCCGCCAGCGCCCCGAACACCTCGATCACAGCACAGCCCAACAGGACAGCCCCGCCTTGAAATACCGCCAGCGCCCCACAGCCCCGCAAGCCCAGCAGGCCCTGCAGCAAGCCGGCATTGCGCCGCTGCTGGCCCAACTCTATGCCGCACGCGGCATTGCCGATGCCCGCGAGCTGGACACCCGGCTGCAGGCCCTGCTGCCACCGACCACGCTCAAGGGCGCGGCCAGCGCCGCCGCCCTGCTGGCCCAGGCCATCGCCCAGCGCCAGCGCATCGGCATCGTGGCCGACTACGACTGCGACGGCGCCACCGCCTGCGCCGTGGCGCTGCGCGGGCTGCGCATGCTTGGCGCGCAAGACCTGCACTACCTGGTGCCCAACCGCATCGAAGACGGCTACGGCCTCACCCCCCGGCTGGCCGAACGCATGCACGCCAGCGGCACGCAGCTGCTGGTGACGGTGGACAACGGCATCGCCAGCATCGAAGGCGTGGCCCGCGCACGCGCGCTGGGCATGCAGGTGCTGATCACCGACCACCACCTGCCCGGCCCGGCCCTGCCCCAGGCGGACGCACTGGTCAACCCCAACCAGCCCGGTTGCAGCTTCCCCAGCAAACACCTGGCCGGCGTGGGCGTGATGTTCTACACCCTGCTGGCGCTGCGCAGCCTGCTGCGCGAGCGCGGCCAGTTCACGGCCCACAACCAGCCACGGCTGGACAGCCTGCTGCCGCTGGTGGCGCTGGGCACCGTGGCCGACGTCGTGCCGCTGGACGCCAACAACCGCCTGCTGGCCAGCCAGGGGCTGGCGCGCATCCGCGCCGGGCACATGCCCGCTGGCATGGCCGCGCT
Organism: Vandammella animalimorsus; assembly: GCF_002285285.1. Lineage (GTDB taxonomy): Bacteria > Pseudomonadota > Gammaproteobacteria > Burkholderiales > Burkholderiaceae_C > Lampropedia > Lampropedia animalimorsus. The sequence goes on along the minus strand of NZ_NSJF01000005.1, from coordinate 104,120 downwards.
GTTCGAGCTCAGCCGCCGCAACCCGGCGCGCGCCCACGCCAGCGACCTGGGCTTTGCGCTGGCGCCGCGCCTGAATGCCGCCGGCCGCCTGACCGACATGACCATCGGCATCGAATGCCTGCTCACCGACGACGCCCAGCGCGCCGCCGAGCTGGCGCAGATGCTCGACGACATCAACCGCCTGCGCCGCGACCTGGAAGCGGACATGAAGCAAGTGGCCATCGGCAGCGTGCTGCAAAACCTGGCCCGCGCCCCCCGCCTGCCCGCGGCCATCACCGTCAGCGACGGCGGCTTTCACGAAGGCGTGGTTGGCATCGTCGCCGCGCGCGTCAAGGAGCAATTTCACCGCCCCACCTTCGTCTTCGCCCCCAGCGCCGCCGAGGACGGCGCCGGCCTGCTCAAAGGCTCGGGTCGCTCCATCGCCGGCTTTCACCTGCGCGACGCGCTGGATCTGCTGGCCAAGCGCCACCCCGGCGTGCTGGAAAAATTCGGCGGCCACGCCATGGCCGCCGGCTGCACGCTGCGCAGCCAGGCCCTGCCCATCTTTCAGGACGCGCTGCAACGCATCGCCGAAGAATGGCTGGACGAAGCCGCCCTGCACGGCCAGACCTGGTGCGACGGCCCGCTGCCGGCGCAATACCGCAGCATCGAAACGGCCGAACTGCTGCAAACCCAGGTCTGGGGCCAGGGCTTTGCCGCCCCGCTGTTCATGGAGCCGCTGCACGTGCTGGAGCAGCGCGTGGTCGCCAGCCGCCACATGGCGCTGAAAGTGCTGCACCACGGCCAGGTGGTCGAAGGCATCTGGTTCGGTCGCACCGAACGCCTGCCCGAACAGGCCGAGCTGGCCTATCGGCTGGAGACCGACGAATGGATGGGCCGCAAACGCCTGCGCTTTCTGGTCGAAGCCATGGCCGATTGAGCGCCGTCACAGTGATGGAAATGACGGTGTAGGAGGCTATTGGCCCAGCTGGCCGCTGGCCCACTGCCTGGGCGGCATTCCCAGCTGGCGGCTGAAGACCTTGCTGAAATGGCTTGCGCTGCCAAAGCCGCAGCGCTGCGCGGTCTGGGCGATGGAGTGGCCCTGGGCCAGCAGGCTCTGGGCCAGATCCAGCCGGATGGCGGTCAGGCGCTCGTGCACGCTGCATGCGTATAGGGCCTGAAAACCCGCTTGCAGGCGTTTCTCGTTCAGGCCCACGGCCTGGGCCAGCGCGGCCACGCTCCAGGGCTGCTCGCAGGCGCTCTCCAGCAGGGCATTGGCCCGCAGCAGCCGAGGCCGGTCGGCCGGTACGGCGCGCCGCAATTGGCCGTGGCCTTGCTCGATGCTGCAATGCTGGAGCACGGCGGCCAGGGCCTCGGCGGCCTTGGCGCACAGCAAGGCGCTCTTGGCCTTGCAATCGGGCAAGCAGCCCTGCTGGCGCGCCAGCTCCACGGCGATGCGCTGCAACTGGCTGAACACTGGCAGCACGGCTGCACAGGCATCGAGGTGGCGCATGCCATGGCGGGCCTGGCGCAGCAGGGCCTGCATGTCCTGCATGCCCATGCCGGTCAGGCCCCGCAGCGCCTGCGGGCTCAAGTGCAGATTGAGCAGGCGAAACGGCCCGGCGCCAGAGAGCACGTTCCAGCCGCGGGTGTGCTGGCCAGCGGCCATCAGCAAGGCCTGGCCCGCGCCCAGGCCAAAGACGGCACCATCCTCGAATGCGGCCTCCATCTGGCCTTCGAGCAGGATGCTCAAGGCCAGCGCAGGCGCCGAGGCGGACTCAAAGGCCCAGTCCTCGCCAGGCCGCCCATTCATGCCGCAAAGGTTGATGCCCTCGTTGGGGCGCTCCAGCCAAATGGCCTGCCGCCAAGCCTGGGGCACGCCGCCCAAGGCGCTATCCATCAGCCGGGCCGGGTCTTGCACTGGTGCATTGCGTGTGTGCATAGGCATTTTCCGTAATCGACAAATTCCGCCCCGAAACCGCGCATCGGCCCGAATGGCTCGCAAGATGATACGCATTCGCATGCAATTGCAAACGATTGTATGGCGCGCTCCCCGGCAGGCTTGGCGCGGCCCGCAGGCGCATCGGCAGGTGCAGATGGCAGTTCAGCATCCAGGTCATCCGCGCCATGCGCGCAGCCGCGGTTTGCAATGGCCGATCCGTTTCCCGTTGTTCCGCCGCCGCTTTCGCCCATGGGCACCTCCCCTTCACCCCACTGCATCCCGCCAGGCTGGCCGCATGTGCTGGCCGCCATTGGCGCGGTGTACGTCACGCAAACCATCGTCACCGGGCTGGTCACGCAGGCCTTGCCCACACTGCTGCGCGATGCTGGGGCCTCGCTGACCGTGGCGGGGCTGACGGCCTTGCTGTGGGCGCCCTGGGGGCTGCGTTTTTTCTGGGCGCCCCACATTGAACGCTGGCGTCTGCCTGCCGGGCAAACGCAACGGCGCTCGCGCGCCCTGGTGCTGACCGGGCAATGGCTGATGGCCGCCGTGCTGGCGGCGTTGGGGCTGGCGGGCCTGCTGCTGCCACTGACGTTGAGTGCGCACGCGCCCTGGATTCTGGCGGCACTGCTGCTGGCCGCGCTGCTGGCCGCCACGGCGGACGTGGCCTGTGACGGCTTTGCCGTGGAGCAGCTCAGCGCGCGCTGGCGCGGCTGGGGCAATGCCGTGCAGGTGGGCGGCAGTTATGTGGGCGCGATGCTGGGCGCGGGCGGATTTTTGCTGCTCGCAGGCCGACTGGGCTGGCCAATGGCGCTGTGCCTGACGGCCGTGCTCATGGCGTTGCTGAGCTTGCCCATGCTGATGCTGCGCGAGCCAGCCGGCCCTGCCTGCCAGACCTTGGCGCACCGCCCCGGCATCGCCCACGCGCTGCGCCGCCCAGAGCTGCGCACGGGCCTGATGCTGTTGTTGCTGTGCAGTGCGGGCGTGCGGCTGTCGCTGGGCATGTTCGGGCCGTTGTTGCTCGACCGTGGCATGGACTTGCAGCAGGTGGGGTGGGTGTTCGGCACGCTGCAGCTGAGCGCTGGCCTGGGCGGCGCGATTGTGGGCGGCTTGCTGGTGCGGCGCTGCCCCGGCTGGCGCGCCGTGGCTGTGGCGATGTGCTGCAAGGCCATCGTGCTGGCGGCATTGACGCTGGCGGCGCGGCCCGAGGCGAGCGCCAGCGCAGCGGTTCTTGTGGCGCTGATTGGCTTGATGTTCACCGTCATGGCCTGCCTGTGGGTGGCGTTGTATGCGGCCTTGATGGGCTTGGCTTCGCCCTTGCAGCCGGGGGTGGATTTCACGCTGTGCCAAAGCGCCGATGCGCTGCTGGCGCTGGCCGGCGGCGTGCTGGGCGGCTGGCTGTCGCAGCGCCTGGGCTACGCCGCCTGTTTTGCGCTGGCGGCCTTGCTGGCGGCGCTGGCCATGGTGCGGGTGAGCCATCAGGTGAAGCAGCAAGCACGCCAGAACCAAGACAGCGCCGCCAATGCAGGAGCCGCGCCATGAGCCAGAACACCACCCGGCCCAGCGCCTGGGCCATCATGCGCCCGGTGCAAGGCCGCATCCGCCGCGCCATGGCCTGGTCCGCCATCGCTTCGGCCACGGTGCTGGGCGCGATGGCGGCCCTGGCCTGGGCCATGCACGCCCTGCTGCAAACGCCCCGGCAGTACCCGTGGCAACCGTTGCTGGTCTGCCTGCTGCTGACGGTGCTGGCCTTCACGCTGCGCCTGCGGGCCTCGCATGTCTCGCACTGCGCGGCCTTTCGCCTGGAGGCGTTGCTGCGCACCACGCTGGCGGGCCATCTGGCCCAGGTGCCGCTGGGCCAGGTGCAGCAACTGGGCAGCGCCGCGTTGACCAAGGTGCTGATGGAGGACGTCAAATCCCTGCATGTTTTCGTGGCCGATGCCACGCCCCTGTATGCGCGGGCCTATGCCGCGCCGCTGTTGACCGGCGTGCTGCTGTACGCGCTGGATTGGCGGCTGGCGCTGGCTGCCACGGCCGTGCTGGGCATCGGCATGACCACCGTAGCGCTGGCCTGGCGCGGCAGCGCCCAGATGATGCGTCGCTACCACGCGGCTGGCGAGCGCGTGGCCCGCGCGGTGGTGGAGTACGTGCAGGCCATGCCGGTGGTGCGCAGCTTCGACACCGGCGCGACCACCTTTGGGCGCTACCAGCGCGCCCTGGAGGACTACCGCGCCGTGCTGCTGCGCTGGTACCGCATGGCAGGGCTGCCCTCGCGTCTGTCGCAAATCATCCTCAGCCCCTTGCCCACCCTGGCGGCGCTGCTGTGGCTGGGCGCATGGCTGCTGGCGCAAGGCAGGCTCGATGCCGCGCCCTGGCTGGCCGCGCTGCTGATCGGCACGGGCATGGCCGAGGCGCTGATGCCGCTGATGGCGCTGCGCCACCTGATCGGCAAGACGCAGATGAGCATCCAACGCATCCATGAAATCCTGCAACTGCCGCCGCTGCCCTTGCCCGCGCCGGGTCAGGCGCAAACGCCGCGCGACGCCAGCGTGGTGTTCGAGCAGGTCGATTTCCGCTACGGCGACGATGGCCCGCTGGCCTTGCAGGGCGTGGGCTTTCGGGCGCCGCCGGGCAGCGTCACCGCGCTGGTTGGCCCATCGGGCGCGGGCAAAAGCACCGTGGCGCAACTCATCCCGCGTTTCTGGGATGTGAGCGCCGGGCGCATTCTGGTCGGCGGCGTGGACGTGCGCCACATGCAACCCGATGTGCTGATGCGTCAGGTCGGCTTCGTGTTTCAGGACGTTTTTCTGCTGGCCGACAGCATCGCCAACAACATCCGGCTGGGCGTGCCAGAGGCCACGATGGAGGAGGTGATCGCCGCCGCCCGCTGCGCCCAGGCGCACGCATTCATCGAGGCCTTGCCGCAGGGCTATGACACGCAGGCGGGCGAGCGCGGCGTGCGCCTTTCTGGCGGGCAGCGCCAGCGCATCGCCATTGCGCGGGCCATTTTGCAGAACCGCCCGATTCTGATGCTGGACGAGGCCACGGCCTACGCCGATGCGGAAAACGAAGCCGCCATAGTGGCCGCGCTGGCGCAACTCATGCGCGGCAAAACCGTGCTGATGGTGGCGCACCGCCTGCCCACCATTCGCACGGCCGATCAGATTCTGGTGTTCCAGCAAGGGCGGCTGGCCGAGCAAGGCCGCCATGACGACTTGCTGGCGCAGGGCGGCCTGTACGCCCGCCTGTGGCGCAACCATGAACAGGCGCGCGACTGGGCCTTGTCGGGCAATCATGCGGCAAGCCATGCATCACGCCGACAAGGAGAGCAGGCATGAACCGCGCCGCGTCCGCCCCTCGCATCACCCCCTTGCGCCAGACCTGGCGGCAACTGATGCACAGCGCCCGCTCGCGCGCGCCGCGCCTGCGCGCCAGCCTGATCGCCCTGGCGCTGGCCAGCGCCACCCAGGGGCTGGCCCTGGCCTGCCTGATGCCCTTGTTCCAGGCCCTGATGCCCGCGCCCGACTGGCGTGCCGCCTGGCCCTGGTTGGTCGCCATGACGCTGGCCATGATCGCCAGCATGGCATTGCGCTGGCGCGCCATGGCCTTCGACTACGGCGGCGACATGGTGCAAAACAGCCACGAGCTGCGCACCGCCCTGGGCGAGCAACTGCGCCGTATCCCACTGCAAGAGCTGCAAAGCCGCCGCGCGGGCGAAGTCCACGCTGCACTGCTGGGCGGGGTGGATGAAAACCTCAGCTATCTGCTGACCGTGGCCCAGATGATGGCCAACGCCCTGTTGACCCCCGTGGTCGTGGCCCTGGCCGCGCTGTACTTCGACTGGCGCATGGGCCTGCTGTTGCTGTTGGTGTTTCCGCTGCTCGTGCCGTTGTACCGCTGGCGGCGGCCGGCCTTCGGGCGCGGCATGCGCATGTTGGCCGAGGCCGACGCTCGCGCCAGCGCCGATGCGCTCGAATACATCCAGGGCTTGCCCGCCTGGCGCGCGGCCTGTTGCACCGGCGAAGGCGCGCAACGCCTGCAAGCCAGCATCGAGCAACTGGAGGCCGTGCAAACCATCGGCCTGCAAAAAGGCGCCAGGCCCAATCTGGCGCTGGCCGCCGTGATGGAGCTGGCCGTGCTGCTGGTGGTGTGCGCGGGCGCGCTGCTGGTCACCGCAGGCGCGCTCGATACCGCCATTCTCGCGGCCCTGATGGTGCTGGCCGTGCGCTTTGGCGAGCCATTGGCCAACTTCGTGCTGTACGCCAAGGTCATCGACCTGATTGAAGCGGCGCTGGGCAAGATCGACGCCCTGCTGCGCATCGCCGCCTTGCCACAGGCCACGCCAGCGGCCCAGCCGCAAGGCTTTGCCATCGCCATCGAAAACGTGGACTTTCGCTATGCCAATGCCAGCGCGCAGACCTTGCACGGCATCAGCGCCCAATTGCCAGAGCGCAGCCTGACCGCGCTGGTTGGCCCCTCGGGCAGCGGCAAAAGCACGCTGGCGCGCCTGCTGCTGCGCCATGCCGATCCACAGGCCGGGCGCATCACCATCGGCGGCGCCGATCTGCGCGCCCTGACGCCAGAGCAGCTCAACGGGATGATTTCCGTGGTGTTCCAGGAGGTGTATCTGTTTGACGACAGCATCCTGGCCAACATCCGCATGGCCAGGCCCGAGGCGAGCGACGCGCAGGTGCGCGCTGCGGCGCAAGCGGCCTGCTGCCACGAGTTCATCAGCCGATTGCCGCAAGGCTATGACACCCGCGTGGGCGAGATCGGCGCGCGGCTCTCGGGCGGCGAACGCCAGCGCATCAGCATTGCCCGCGCCATGCTCAAGGACGCGCCCATCGTCATCCTCGACGAACCCACCGCCGCGCTGGATACCGAAAGCGAAATCGCCGTCCAGGCCGCCATCGACGCGCTGGTGCGCAGCCGCACCGTGATCGTGATCGCCCATCGCCTCAGCACCATCGCCGCTGCCGACCAGATTCTGGTGCTGGACGACGGCCGCATCACCGAGCGCGGCCGGCATGCGCAATTGCTCGCGGGCAACGGGCGCTACGCCCGCATGTGGCGCGCCAGCGAAAGCGCCAAGCACTGGAGCGCCCACGGCGCGCCCGAATCTTGCCCATCCCGCCAATCCCCCCATAACCCCTCACCGACAGGAGACTGAACCATGCGCCTTCATCCACCTTTTGTCTTGTGCTGCCTCAGCCTGGCGCTGCTGCCAGCGTATGCCACGCAAGCGGGCGACAGCGCGCAGCCAGACCGCGAGGCGGCCACGCTGCCCGCCGTCGTCGTCTCGGCCAGCAAGCGCGACGCCGAGCTGGAACAACTCAACGGCGCCGCCAGCGTCGCCAGCCGTTGGGCGCTGGAGGACGCCCAGGTTGCCAGCACGCAGGAGCTGGGGCGCGTGTTCCCCGAGCTGCAAATGGCCTACAGCGGCAGCCAGCTCTACCCGCAAATCACGCTGCGCGGCGTGACCTCGGCGCAAGACTTCTACAACCCGGCGCTGACGGTGTACGTCGATGGCGTGCCGCAGGTGCCCACCGCCGCGCTGCAATCGCTGCTGGACGCCGAGCAGGTGGAACTGCTCAAAGGCCCGCAAGGCACGCTCTACGGCAAAAGCGCCCAGGGCGGCGTGCTCAACATCGTCACGCGCCAGCCGGACAACAGCGCGCAGGCGCTGCTGCGCGCTGGCGTAGCCAGCCACCGCGGGCACCAGGCGCAGGCCAACATCTCCGGCCCGCTGGTGCGCGATCTGCTCTACGGCGCCGCCTCGCTGTCCAGCCAGCGCACGAGCGGCCCTTTGCACAGCGACGTGCTCGGCTCTGATCTGGGCGGCTCGCGCTCGCGCGCCGGTCGGCTCAAGCTGCGGCTGGCGCCCGCCGCTGCCCCCTGGGAGCTGGGCCTTGCCGCCGCGCGCGACTGCATGCGCGGCCAGCAAGACGTTTACACCCCTTTCGACGCCATCGACGCACGCACCGCCTATACCATGCCCGGCCTGCCCGAAGCCTGGCGCGAAGTGCGCCAGCAGCGCTGCACCAACAGCCTCACCGGCTCAGGCCAGTACCAGTGGCAGGACTGGCAACTCAGCGCCATTGCCAGCACGCAGCGGCTGCACCTGGATGCGCGGCAATTTCCCTTTGCCATGCAATATTCCTGGCAGCCCGAGCACTGGCGGCAAAACGTGCAGGAACTGCGCCTGGCCACCCGGGCTGGCGTTGCGCGGCGCTGGAATGGCGTGTTCGGCCTGTACCGGCAGGACGTGCGCCAGCAGCGCGACTACACCATCGACTTCGTTTTGCCCGTACACAGCCCCATGCTGCAAAGCCACTCGCACAACCGCAGCGAAACCCTGGCCGCCTACGGCGACATCACCTGGCGCCTTACCCCAAAGCTGGATCTCACTGGCGGGCTGCGCTTCTCGCGCGACAGCGCCCGCACCCATTTCGAAGGGCACATGATGGGCAGCCCCATCGCAGGCCAGCGCCGCACGCGCGAGCACACCACTTTGGGCCATCTGGCCGCGGGCTACCAGTTCAGCAGCGCCTGGCGCGGCTACCTCAACCTGGCGCAAGGCTACAAGCCAGCGGGCTACAACCTCGCGCCCACCAGCCTGGCCGATGCCGAAGGCTTTGACCGCGAGCGCTCCACCAGCATCGAAGCAGGCGCGCGCTACAGCACCGACAGGCTGCGTTTGCAACTGGCGCTCTACCGCATCGCCACGCGCGACGCCCAGCTCTACGGCGACAGCCAGATGGGCACCCAAACCCTGAAAAACGTCGGCGATACCCGCTCCAGCGGTCTGGAACTATCGGCCCAGTGGCGCGCCAGCCCGGCTTGGACGCTGGCGGCCTCGGGCTTCGTCAACCAGGCGCGCTTTCGGCGCTACAGCGCCAGCAGTTGCCAAGGCTGCGGGCGCAACCGCGTCCCCTTCACCCCCAGCCATGGTCTGAGCCTGAGCGCCACGGGCCGCGTGCCACTGGGCCAGACCACGCTGCGCCCACAACTGCGCCTGCGCCACACCGGCGCTCACTATTTCGACAGCGCCAATGCGCTCAAGCAAAAGGCCTACACCCTGGTGGACGCCGCACTGGCCTGGAGCCCATCGCCCCAACTGGAGCTGAGCCTTTACGCGCACAACCTGACGGACAAACGCTACCGCAGCTATGGCTTTGCCTACGGCCCGCTGGGCAGCTTTGCGCAAGTGGCGCCGGGCAGAAGCCTGGGGCTGACGGTGACCTGGGCGTATTGAAGAAGCCCCGCTGCACCCTGCTGCGCCACGGCGATAATGCGGCCCTTTGCCCCAGGCAGTTTCCTGCCCGCACGCCGTGGCCATTCCGCAGCATTTTCTGGACGAGTTGAACGCGCGCACCGACATCGTCGATGTGGTCGGGCGCTATGTCACGCTCAAAAAGGGCGGCGCCAATCTGCTGGGGCTGTGCCCGTTTCACGAGGAAAAGTCGCCCTCTTTCACCGTCAGCCCGAGCAAGCAGTTCTATCACTGCTTCGGCTGCGGCAAGCATGGCAACGCCATTGGCTTTTTGATGGACTATGCCGGCTTGGGCTTTGTCGATGCCGTCAAGGAGCTGGCGCAGCGCGCCGGCCTGCCCATGCCGCGCCAGGAGCGCGAATCGCCCACGCAGGCGGCCGAGCGCCAGCAGCGCCGCCAGCAGCAAAAGACGCTGGTCGAACTCAACGCCCAGGCGGCTGCGGCCTACAAGCAGCACCTCAAGCAGGCCAGCGAGGCCATTTTGTATCTGAAGGGCCGGGGCGTGAGCGGCGCCATCGCGGCGCGCTTTCAGCTGGGCTACGCGCCGCCGGGCGAGCATACGCTGGCTGCCGTGTTCCCAGACTACGCCGACCCGCAACTCGAAGACGCCGGCCTGGTGATCTACAAGGCTGAAAGCGGCCGCCGCTACGATCGCTTCCGCGACCGGCTGATGTTCCCGATCCGCAATGTGCGCGGCGAGACCATCGGCTTTGGCGGGCGCATCATGGGCAACGGCCAGCCCAAGTACCTGAACTCGCCGGAGACGCCCATCTTCCACAAAGGCCGCGAGCTGTATGGCCTGTTCGAGGCGCGCCAGGCCATCCGCAGCCAGGGCTATGCGCTGGTCTGCGAAGGCTATATGGATGTGGTGGCGCTGGCGCAGTGGGGCTTTGCCAACGCCGTGGCCACGCTGGGCACGGCCTGCACCGAGCACCACGTGCAACTGCTGCTGCGCCACACCGATCAGCTGGTGTTCGCCTTCGACGGCGACAGCGCCGGGCGCAAGGCCGCAGCCAAGGCGCTCGAATGCGCCCTGCCCTTTGCCGACGAGCGCCGCAGCATGCGCTTTCTGTTCCTGCCCAAGGAGCACGACCCAGACAGCTTTATCCGCGAGCGCGGCGAGCAGGCCTTTGCCGAGCAGGTCGAGCTGGCCATTCCGCTGAGCCAATATCTGCTGCAAGTGGCCAGCCAGGATTGTCAGCTGGCCACCGCCGAGGGCCGTGCGCGCATGGCGCACCGCGCCCTGCCGCTGTGGGCCATGCTGCCCGAGGGGGCGCTGAAGCTGCAAATCCGTGACGAGGTGGCCCGCATCGCGCAACTGGCGCGCGAAGACTTGCAGCAGCTATGGCAACAACAGGCCGCTGCCTTGCGCCCTCAGCCCACTCAGCGTAGCCCGCATCCGCAGCCTGACGCCGCCAGCGCGCGCGCGCTCGGCAGCGCCTACGCCCCCGCCGCCATGCCGCCACCGCTGCACGAGCCGCCCATGCAGGCCTGGCCCGATGAATTCGACGGCCCGCACCAGGGCCTGCCCTACGAGCCACCACTGGACGGCATGCACGACGGCGGCGCGCCGCAATACCCGCCTGCTGCGGCCTGGCCCGGCGAGCCCGCGCCCCATGCCTGGCCGCGGCGCGACGGGCAGCCGCCCACATGGCGGCGCAACGCAACGCACGGCGGCGGGTTGGGCGGCCTGGGCGCTGCGGTGCGCACGCCGCAGCGGCTGCGCCCGCTGCGGCGCGAGGAACACGCCGCCTGCGTGCTGCTGGCCCACATGCCCCTGCTGGAGAGCCTGAGCCAGCAAGACCTGGGCCTGCTGTGCCGCCTGCCCGCACCGGACGGGCAGCTCTTTGCCTGGCTCGACGACCACTACCAGCAGTACGGCGCGCAAAGCTGGGCCGAGCTACAGCCGGCGCTGCAACAGGCCCCGCCCGCCGCCCTGGCCCGGCTGCTGCCGCACATCCAGCGCATCAGCGAGCATCCGCTGGAAGACTACCGCGACGAAATCGCCAGCGCGCTCAAGCACATCATGATCCGCCAGCTGCAAATCGAGATCGACGCCGTGACAAAAACCTACGGCCACGACAGCCAGGCCGGCGCCAAGCTGCGTCAACTCACCAGCCACCTGGCCGCGCTGAAGTAAAGCCCGTCATGCCGCCGCCCATGGATTGCGCCGCATCCACCGCCGAGCCTGCCAGGTCAGCCACGGCACAGCAGCTGACCGTGGCCGAGCTGGTGCGCCTGGGCCAGCGCAGCGGTTTTGACTACCGCTTCCCGCAGCTGGAGGCGCAGCGCGGCGACATCGGCGCCATCTGCGTGGCCTGCGGCCAGGTGCAAGAACATGTGCTGCGGCCAGGGCTGAAGCTGGTGCTGTCCGATCTGCAGGTGCAGCACAGCTACCAATCGCATTCGCACAATGCGGCTGCTTTGTCGGTCAGCGCGCTGTTGCAGGGCCAGGCCGAGGTGCGCCTCAACGCCAGCGGGCGGGCAGCCGACAGCAGTGTGTCGCTGCGCGCGCGCCACTGCGCCGGCATGGTGTACGACGAGGCCACGGCGCTGTCTGGCCACCATGCCGCAGGCCAGCGACTGCGCAGCGTCAGCGTGGTGCTTGAGCAGGCCCAGGCGCTGGGCGCAGACCCGCAACTGGCCGAATGGGCGCAGCAGGCCCTGCGGCCAAGCCGGCCTCAACTGCAGCGCTGGGCCCTTGATCGGCATTTGCTGCAGACCCTGCAGGCGCTGTTCGCCCCAGCCATGCTGCCGGCCGCGCAGGCGTTGCTGCGCGAGGGCCTGGCGCTGCAAATGCTGGCCCAGGCGCTGCAGCCCCTGGCCGCCACAGACCAGCGCCGCGACAGCGCAGCGAGCACCAGCGAGGTCAAGCGCCAACACGCCGCCACACGGCTGAGCGAGCGCGACCGGCGCCTGCTGGCTCGCGTGCATGAGCAATTGCGCGCCGCGCCCGGCCAAGCCTACACGCTGCACGAGCTGGCGCAGCTGGCCTGCATGAGCCCCAGCGTGCTGCGCGTGAAGTTCCAGCTCGCCTACGGCTGCACGGTGTTTGACTGGCTGCGCAGCTGCCGCCTGGAGCAGGCGCGCCAGCAGCTCGAACAGGGCAGCAGCATCGCCCAGGCAGCGCTGCTGGCCGGCTACGCCCACCCCACCAACTTCACCGCCGCCTTCCGCGCGCATTTCGGCCTGGCCCCCAGCGCCTGGCTGCGCCAGCGTTGAGCCTACGCAGTGCGCGGTCGCATTGCGTCATTGCGCATCGCCTTGCCGCGTTTGCGCATAGCCGGCAGCAGCAGGCGTTGCCGATACTGTGGCGCGCACAGCCAGGCCCTTACCTGCCAACGCGGCAGCCCAGGCCAAGCCATGCCTGAGCAACAGCTCTCAGAAACCGGCTCTCGGATCCTTCGCTCCGCACTCATGCCCCCCTGGCATCGGGCGATCTGCTGCGCCCGAAGAATCGCCCATGGCGCCAGTCATGGGCCGTGTTGTGCACATTGCAGCCCCCAGCCGTGGGCGAGCGCCATGCGCGGCGATTGTGAGAGCCTGTTCAAAATCTTTGCACGGCGGTCAAGAGAGCGGATTTGGGCGCTCTGCTGCGCCCGCAAAGCCTCGCCATAGCCCCAGCTATGGCTGCGTTTTGCGCCTTGCAGCCCACCCCAAACCGCTTCTTGCCCACTCGCACCGAGATTTTGAACAGGCTCTGAGAGCGGGTGTTTTCCCATTGCTTTTTCATCCCACTGCACTGCCATGGCCTCGATCTGCCCACCCCGCGCCGCTTCTGCGCCTGCACGCCCACCCTACCCCATCACTGGCCTGGCCAAAGCCCTGCGCCTTTTGAGCGTGGGCAGCGCCCTGCTGGGCCTGACCAGCGCATGGGCGCAAGCTGCGCCCACCCCTTCAACATCTGGGGCCGAGCTGGAGGCCATCACCGTCACCGGCAGCAGCCCCGAGGCGCTGCTGGAGACCGAAGGCGCCGGCAACTACACGGCGCGGCTGAGCAACTCGACCACCGGCATCCCGCAAGAGCTCAAGGACAGCACCCAGTCCGTGAGCATCGTCACCAGCCAACGCATGCTCGATCAGCCTGAGCTGGGCCGCCTGATCGACGTGCTCAACAACGCCACGGGGCTGAGCTCGCAGCAAAACGACATTGACCGCTTCAGCATTTCCGCGCGCGGCATGAACGTGGGCAGCGTCTCCTACGATGGCGTGACCAACTACTACGACACGCGCTTCAACTACGGCGACAACCTGATGGACACGGCCTTGTACGACCGCATCGAGATCGTGCGCGGCGCCACCGGCTTCATGACCGGGCCAGGCAATCCCTCGGCCTCGATCAACCTGGTGCGCAAGCGCCCGCAGCGTCAGCTCCAGGGCAGCGCAGCGCTGGGCCTGGGCAGCTGGGGCCTGCGCCGCGCCCAAGCCGATGTCTCCGGCCCGCTGAACCAGGCCGGCACGCTGCGCGCACGCGCCGTGGGCGTGCGTCAAACGCGCGATTCCTTCATCGATCGCTACAGCGAAGCGCGCAGCACCCTCTACGCCACGGCCGAGACCGATCTTGGCCCATACAGCACGCTGCGCCTGGGCGCCGATTGGCAGCGCAGCACCCCAACCGGCACCATGTCCGGCGGACTGCCGCTGTTCCACAGCGACGGCAGCCTCACCCGCTACGGCCGCTCGGTCAACACCGCGCCGCACTGGGCGCATGCGCGCACACGCAGCCTCAACAGCTATCTGACGCTGGAGCAGCGCCTGGGCAGCGGCTGGCAGGCCACGCTGAACTACACGCACAGCGACAACCGCCTGGACTTCAACAACAGCTACGTCGCTGGCCATCCAGAGCCGCTGGGCAACACCGGCATGGCCACCAGCTACATCAACCACATCAGCGGCAGCCGCGTGCAGCGCACGCTCGATGCCAAGCTGCACGGCCACTACCGCGCCTGGGGCCGCACCCATTTGCTGCGCCTGAATTACAACCACAACCGCAACCGCTACGACAACGGTTACCACAACCCGCTGCCGGGGCAGTTGCCGCCCAGCTGGGGCGATTTCAGCCGACCGGACTTTGATCTGCCCCAACCGCAGTGGCTACCAGAGCGCTTTACGGCGCTGCGCGGGCGCCGCACGCAAAACGCCATCTCCGGCATCACCGAGCTGGCGCTGGCCGAGCCGCTGGCGCTGACGCTGGGCCTGCGGATGAACGGCTACCGTGTGCACGACGACAGCTTTGGCCCCTACTTCACGCCCTACAGCAACCGCCTGCAGCGCGCCTCGCACTACCTCGGCCTGAGCTACAAAATCGGTGCGCAGCATGCGCTGTACGCCAGCTACACAGACATCTTCCAGCCCCAATCGACGCTGGATGCGCAGGGGCGCTACCTGGATCCGGTGATCGGGCGCAACTACGAAGCGGGCTTCAAGAGCAGGTTGCGCGAAGGCCAGCTCAATCTGGCGCTGGCCGCCTTCGAAACCCGGCGCGACAACGTGGCCGTGGCTACCGGCGAGCGCCTGCCCGGCGGCCAGCCCGTGTATCGCGCCGTCAATGGCGCCAAGACGCGCGGCGTCGAGCTGGAAATCTCCGGCGCCCTCAGCCCGCGCTGGAACCTGCACGCTGGCTGGAGCAGCTTCGTCGCGCGCGATGCGCAAGGCCAGCGCATCGGCCGCGAAACGCCCAACCGCAGTTTCAAGCTCTTCACTACCTATCGCCTCAGTAGCGCGCTGGCGGGGCTGCAAATTGGCGCTGGCCTGAACTGGTACGGCGCCACGCAACGCACGGTGCGCAACCCGCAGCGCCAGAACGTGCTCATCGGCCAAGGCGCGCACCAGATCGCCAGCCTGATGCTGCGCTACGACGTCAACCGCGCCGCAGCGCTGTCGCTGCACATCAACAACCTGTTCGACGCGCATTACTACACCAACTATGGCCAGTTCACCCAATACCAGTGGGGCGCGCCGCGCAACGCCATGCTGCGCCTGAGCTACCAGTTCTGAGAGCCTGTTCAAAATCACGGCGCGAGTGGGCAAGAAGCGGTTTGGGGTGGGCTGTAAGGCGCAAAACTCAGCCATAGCTGGGGCTATGGCGAGGCTTTGCGGGCGCAGCAGAGCGCCCAAATCCGCTCTCTTGACCGCCGTGCAAAGATTTTGAACAGGCTCTGAGCCCACTGCGCCGACACCGGCCACACGCTGCTGGCCGGTATCACCTATCATTGCCGCCCTGTTTTGACACAAGGAGCATGAAATTGCTGAAACTCCCCAAACTCCATAGCTTGGCGCTCGCCCTGGCCATGCTGGGCGGCACGGCCATGGCCGCCGATGAGGCCAAGAAGCCGGCCGAAGTGGACGGCCTGCTGACGGTCCAAAGCGCGCACTCGGCCGCAGAGTCGGTCAAGCGCATCGAAGAGGCGCTCAAGGCCAAGGGCCTGACGATCTTCACCGTCATCGACCACCAACAAGCCGCCAAGGACCATCAACTGGACATGCCAGCGGCCAGCGTCATCGTGTTCGGCAATCCCAAGCTGGGCACGCCGATGATGCAGCAGGCCCCCACGCTGGCCATCGACCTGCCCTCCAAAGTGCTGGTCTGGGAAGACGGCAAGGGCCATGTGTTCGTCTCCATGAACACCGCCAGCTACATGGGCCAGCGCCACCACCTGCCCGCGGACGTGACCGCGCCGCTGGCTGGCCTGGAAAAACTGGTGCCGGCTGCAGTGCAGTAAGTGCGGCAAGTGCAATAAGCACTGCCACACCACGATCCAAAAAAAAGGGGCCATCCAAGGCCCCTTTTTTGTGTTGGCCGTTACCCGGCCGATTGTTGCTCTTGATCAGTGCGCCTTGCCGTGGCCTTCATGGCCGGAATGACCTTGCTGGCCCTTGCCGTGTTCGGCATGGCCGTCGCCATGGCCGTGCCCGTGGTGCTCGTGCCCGCCCATTTTGTGCTCCTTGACCGGCACCTGAATGTCGATGGCGCCGACCTTCTCGAACTGCAGCGTCAGCGAAATGGTTTGCCCGGCTTGCAGCGGCTGCTTGAGCTGCATCAGCATGACGTGCAGCTTGTTGCCCTGACCCAGCGTCAGGCTTTGGCCAGCGGGCAGCTCGATGCCTTCGACCTGGAACATGCGCATGACATCGTTCTCGATCTTCATGTCGTGCAGCTCGGTGCGCTCGGCCACTGGGGATGAGGCGCTGACGAGGCGATCGGCCTGCTGGCCATGGTTGGTCACGGCAAAGTAGGCGCTGCTGTTGGGCACGCCCGGGCGGCTGGCGCGGGCGTGCGGGGCGCTGATCTCCAGCTCCTTGAGGCGGTACTCCTGCGCTTGCGCCAGACCAGCGCCAGCGCCAACTGCAGCCAAGCCCAGCAGCACAGTCGCAGCCATGCGGGGCAGACGAGTCAAAGAAAAAGACATGAAAAGCTCCTGAGAAAAAAGAAAGCGGGCCTGCGCCGCACCAAGTGCTCAAAGTGCGCCAGGCCATGTGGCGATGCGCCGCCCTGTTGGCAAGGCATGGCCCAGCAGCACGCGCCAGATGCTCAGCCACGCCAACAGCGGTGTATGCAGACGCAAAAATGCCTTGTTTCAAGCCCAATCAGCGCCGGATTCTAGGGCTTGTCCCGCAGTGCCACTGGCAAAGGCCTGGCACGGCGCTTCATGCGCAGCGCACCGAGGCTGCGCAGGCATTTCACACAGTGCAAGGATGCTTGGGGCTTGTCATCCACAACCCACCCAAGCCGACCATGCTTGCCTTTGCCCTGACGCCCCCCGCCCCTTCGGGCGCCCCTGCCCATCCTGCCGATGCCTGCAGCTTGCAGGCAAGCGGCCAACTGCCTTGCCTGGCACAAGCCACAGCGCCTGGCGCGCCGCGCGGGCTGCGCCGCCTGGCGTTGGCGATGCAGTGGGCCGCGCAGCGCCATTTGCAGCGCCGCGCGCGCCGTTGCCATACCGATTGATGGCGGTACGCGTCGGCCATGGCCGCTTGGGCCGCTTGGGCCGCTTGGGCCGGCTCAGCCCGCGCCGAACAGGTGCTGCCTGAGCTGGGCCAGCTTGTCGCGCAGCGCGGCGGCCTGCTCGAACTCCAGGTTGCGGGCGTGCTCGTGCATTTGCTTTTCCAGCCGCTTGATCTCGCGCGAGGCGTCTTTCTCGCTCATCTCCAGCAGCTCGCCGGTGTAGGCGGCCTGCTGGGCCTGGGCCTGTTTCTGCCGATCGGCTTTTTCGCTGTAAACGCCGTCGATGAGGTCGCGCACCTGCTTGCGGATGGTGCGCGGCGTGATGCCGTGGGCCTGGTTGTGGGCCATTTGCTTGTCGCGCCGCCGCTGGGTCTCGCCAATGGCGCGGCGCATGGAGTCGGTCATCTGGTCGGCGTACAGAATGGCCTTGCCACGCGCGTTGCGGGCGGCACGGCCAATGGTCTGGATCAGGCTGCGCTCGGCGCGCAGAAAGCCTTCCTTGTCGGCGTCCAGAATGGCTACCAGGCTGACCTCGGGGATGTCCAGCCCCTCGCGCAGCAGGTTGATGCCCACCAGCACGTCGAAGCTGCCCAAGCGCAGGTCGCGGATGATTTCCACGCGCTCGACCGTGTCCACATCGCTGTGCAGGTAACGCACCCTGACGCCGTTTTCCGTCAGGTAGTCGGTCAGCTGCTCGGCCATGCGCTTGGTCAGCGTGGTGATGAGCACGCGCTCGTCCTGCTGCACGCGGCTGCGGATTTCCTGCAGCACGTCGTCCACCTGGCTGGCCGCCGGGCGCACTTCGATTTCCGGGTCCACCAGGCCAGTGGGGCGCACGATTTGCTCGACGACCTTGCTGGCGTGCTCTTGCTCATAGGCCGCGGGCGTGGCCGAGACGAACACCACCTGGCGCATGCGCTGCTCGAACTCGGCGAACTTCAGCGGCCGGTTGTCCAGCGCGCTGGGCAGGCGAAAACCGTAATCGACCAGGGTTTGCTTGCGCGCGCGGTCGCCGTTGTACATGGCGTTGAGCTGACCGATCATCTGGTGGCTCTCATCCAGGAACATCAGCGCATCGGCGGGCAGGTAATCGGTGAGCGTGGGCGGCGGCTCGCCAGGCTGCGCGCCTGAGAGGTGGCGGCTGTAGTTCTCGATGCCCTTGCAGTGGCCCACTTCGCTGAGCATTTCCAGGTCGAAGCGCGTGCGCTGCTCCAGCCGCTGGGCCTCAACCAGCTTGCCCATCTCATGCAGCTGCTGCAGGCGCTCACGCAGCTCAATCTTGATGGTCTCGATGGCGGCCAGCACCTTCTCGCGCGGCGTGGCGTAGTGGCTGCTGGGGTAGACCACGAAGCGCGGCACCTTTTGCACCACGCGGCCGGTGAGCGGGTCGAACAGGTGCAGCGCCTCCACCTCATCGTCGAACAGCTCGATGCGCAGCGCCAGCTCGGAGTTTTCCGAAGGGAACACGTCGATGGTGTCACCGCGCACGCGGAAGGTGCCGCGCGCAAAATCCATGTCGCTGCGCCGGTACTGCATGCGCACCAGTTGCGCAATCAAGTCGCGCTGATTGGCCAGGCCCCCACCGCGCAGAATCAGCCGCATCTGCATGTAATCCTCTGGCGCGCCAATGCCGTAGATGGCGCTGACGGTGGCCACGATCACCACGTCGCGCCGCTCCAGCACGCTCTTGGTGGCCGAGAGGCGCATCTGCTCGATCTGCTCGTTGATGGCCGAGTCCTTCTCGATGAACAGATCGCGCTGCGGCACATAGGCCTCGGGCTGGTAGTAGTCGTAATAGCTGACGAAGTACTCCACCGCGTTTTTGGGGAAGAACTCGCGGAACTCGCTGTAAAGCTGCGCCGCCAGCGTCTTGTTGGGCGCGAACACGATCGCCGGCCGCCCCAGCCGCGCGATCACGTTGGCCATGGTGAAGGTCTTGCCCGAGCCGGTCACGCCCAGCAGGGTCTGGAACACCTCGCCGTCCTGCACGCCTTCCACCAGCTCGGCAATGGCCGTGGGCTGGTCACCCGCGGGCGGATAGGGCTGGAACAGCTGAAAGGGGGAATCGGGGAAGGTGACGAATTGGCCCTGCTGCGGGGCCGGCGGCGTAGCTGTGGACATGGGTGCCAAAGGATGCAACCGCATTGCGGCGAGAAGAAGCGCAGCACAGGGCATGGCGCAACCAGACAAAGCGCAGATTGTGCCTGCCCTGCTGCCCGGGCCGCCGCGTTCGGCCTGGCGCGGCTTGCGCGCGGGCCTTGGTCTTTTTTTGGGGGATCAGCCCGCAGCCAGCCACTGCGCCGGGGTGTGCACTGGCAGGCTGCAGAGGGCGAAGTCGCGCACATTGCGCGTGATGATGGCCTGCGCGCCGCAGGCCTGTGCAGCGGCGGCGAGCACGGCGTCTTCAAAGTCGGCCATGGGGCTGCGCAGCGCGGCGTCCAGCACGGCGCGGGTGACGGGGGCCACGCCGCACAGGGCCAGCAGGTCTTGCAGCATGGCGCGCGAGCGCTCACGCCCCACTTGCTTGCAGGCCAGGTAGTCGATGGTCGTCAAGGTGGTGGCGCACAGCACGGCCTGCAACTGGCCCCGCTCGGCCTGCTCGAACAGGGCGCAGGCCTGGGCCGCAAAGGGCTGGCGCAACAGCAGCAGGTCGAGCACGACGCAGGTATCCAGCAGCACCGTCTGGCCTGGCGGCAAGTAGCGGGCGGGCGGCTCCTGCACGCTGGCGGGGGCGCGGGGGCGGGCGGCCATGGGCATCAGCCGTGTTTTTGCAGCAGGTGCTGGCGGTAATCGTCCTCATCCAGCGGGCTGCCCTGCAGCGCGCCCAGCAGGCCTCTGGTGCGCGGCGCGGCGGCCGCTGGCGGGGCTTGGGGCGGCTGTGGTTGGGTCAGGCGGGCGAAGTACGCGGCCACCAGCTCCGAGACGGAGCGGCCATCGCGCTCGGCATAGGCCTTGGCCTGGCGAATGAGTTCGGCGTCCAAACGTAGGGTCAACTTGGTTTGCATGGCGGCCTCTCTGAATGACGTATCAAGATAGAAAAATTGTACGTCAGCGCATGCAAGAACATGCTCTACCCTCCAGCGCGCGCCGCTGCAAGACTGCCATCAGCTCAGCCCCAGCGCCATTACGATAACGGCCATGGCCACGCCCGCTTCCTCCCATTCTGAACCTGCTGCTGCCCGCGCGGCGGCGGCTGATGCAACGCCCGATGCCGCACCCAATGCTACGCAGTTGCCGGGCTTGCCAGGCAGCGCAGCAGCGCGATCAACGCCGGGCATTCAAAGCGGTGACGTGCTGTATCTGCAGCTGTTCGACAGCTTGCCGCTGCCGGCGTTCATTCTGGCTTCGGATGGCTTTGTGATCGATGTCAACCCAGCTGCGGCCGCGCTGTTTCAGCAAACGCGCCCCCAAGTTCGGGGACAGCCACTGCCGCAATTGCTGCAGGGATTGAGCGCCACTCAGCACGAGGAACTGCTGCAAACGCTGCGGCAAGGGCAGGCCTATTTCATGCAAGCGCCAGGCCAGCGCTCACTGGCTTTGTACGCCATGCCCCTGCCCTACCCCATGGCAATGCTGCAAGCGGCCAGCCATACCCCGCCGCACTGGCTGGTATTGACCCATCGCCTGCACAGCCACAGCAGCGACCACTACGCCGAGCTGTTCGAGGCCATCGATCAAGGCGTAGTCGTCTACGATGCGCAGGGCACCTTGCAGCACATCAACGATGCCGCCATGCGCATCCTCAACCATGCCCCAGGCGACGACAGCTGGCGCGCCACTTTCCACTCCAACAGTTGGACCACAGTGGATGCGCATGGCATGCACCTGCCGCGCGAGCAAACGCCAGCGGCAATTGCTCAACGCAGTGGCAAGCCTGTGCTCAACCGCATCATGGGCCTGTACCAGGTGCATGCGCGGCATTTCCGCTGGCTGCAAGTCAGCGCCATCCCGCGCTTTGCCAGCACGGCCCGGCCTGGTGATGCACCGGTGCAGGTCATTTCACTGATCCGCGACATCACCGAGTCGCGGCGCGATCAGCATCTGTTCACGCGGATGCAAGCCCTGTCCACTGCCGGCGCCTGGGAATGGGAGCGAGGCACGGACCGTTGCTTTCTCACGCAAGGTGCGCTGCGCATTTTGCGGCTGGAGCGGCCACCGGCTTCGCTGGCAGGGCTGCTGGCCTGCTTCATACCGCCCGACAGCCAGCGCCTACAGCAAGCCCTGGAGCAAGCTCTGAGCTCACAAAAAGCCTTCACGCTGGAGCTGCGCCCCCACCCGCAGCCCAACGAGCCCGAGCACTGGGTGCGCATGCAGGGCGAGCCGGACATGCTCGACCCCTTTACCGTGCGCATCAGTGGCACGCTCGAGGACATCAGCCGCAGCAAGCACATGGAGCAAAACCTGCTGCACAAGGCCCGCACCGACCCGCTGACCGGCCTGCTCAACCGCGATGCGCTGTTGGAGGAACTGCACAGGCGCCTGCTGGGCAAATCGCCCCTGCTGGCGCTGCTATATGTCGATCTGAACCGCTTCAAGGTCATCAACGACGCGCTGGGCCACTACATCGGCGACCAATTGCTGCGCGCAGTCGCACAGCGCCTGCGCAGCGCCGCGGGCGAGCAGGCCCTGTGCGCGCGCATGGGCGGCGACGAATTCGTATTTCTTTGCCCAATGATCACCCCAGGCCAGCCCATTGCGCTGGCGCAGCGCATCCTGCAGCAACTCTTGGAGCCATTTCAGATTGAGCACGAGAGCATCCGCATTGGCGCCAGCATTGGCATTGCCATTGCGCCGCGCGATGGCCGCGACAGCGATACCTTGCTGCAAAACGCCGATGCCGCCATGTACGAGAGCAAGCGCCGGGGCCACGGCAGCTGGCAGCTCTATAGCGAGGATCTGGCGCGGCGCCAGCACGACCGGCTGCAAATGGACAACCTGATGCGCAGCGCCATCGACAAGGGAGAGCTGCAATTGCTCTACCAGCCCCAGGTACACCTACAAAGCGGCACGCTGATCGGCGCCGAGGCACTGCTGCGATGGCGCAGCCCACAGTTGGGCGAAGTGCCGCCGGAGACCTTTATCGCCCACGCCGAGCACAACGGTGAAATCATGCGCCTGGGCGCCTGGGCTTTGAACGAAGCCTGCCAACAAGTGCGCCGCTGGCGCAACGCCGGGCTGAACACCGTACCCATTGCCGTCAATGTCTCCTACCGCCAGTTCCTCGCTGGTGATCTGGCGCACATCGTGGTGCAGGCCCTGCAGCAAGCCCACCTGCCCGGCGCTGCGCTGGAGCTGGAGTTCACTGAACGAGTCCTGATCGAGGACGAGCCGCTGACCACACGCACCATCTCGCATTTGCGAACCTTGGGCGTGCGGCTGTCGATCGACGACTTCGGCGAAGGCTACAGCGCCTTGAACTACCTGCGCCGCCTGCCCATCCACGGCCTCAAGCTCTCGCGCCTGTTCCTGCAAGGCGCGCCCTACAACGCCTCGGACACAGCCATTTGCCAGGCCGTGGCAGCCATCGCCCAAGGCCTGGGCCTGGGCCTGGTGGCCGAAGGCGTGGAGCGCATCACACAACGGGACTTCCTGCAAAGCCTGGGCGTGGCCTACGGGCAGGGCTATTTGTTCTCCCCCCCGCTGAGCGCAGAGACTTTCGCCCAATGGCTCAAACAACCACAGTTCAGCAACCACCGACCAGAGCCATAGAGTGCACACCAACAACACCTACAATTGCCGGCTCGCGTTTTTTCCTGTCTTTTTCCTTCGTTTCAAGGACGCTTCATGTCATTGTTTTCCGCCGTCGAGATGGCCCCTCGCGATCCCATTCTGGGCCTGAACGAACAATTTGCCACCGACACCAACCCCAAAAAAGTGAACTTGGGCGTTGGCGTGTACTTTGACGAGAACGGCAAGCTGCCCTTGCTGCAGGCAGTGCAACAGGCCGAGGCCGCCTTGCAAGCTGAGCCCAAGGCGCGCGGCTACCTGCCCATCGACGGCTTGCTGGCCTACGACCAGGCCGTCAAGGAGCTGGTGTTTGGCAAGGATTCGGAGCCCGTGACATCGGGCCGCGTGGCCACCGTGCAGGCCCTGGGCGGCACGGGCGGGCTGAAGGTCGGCGCGGACTTCCTCAAGAAGCTGCTGCCGCAGGCCAAGGTCTTGATCTCCGACCCGAGCTGGGAAAACCACCGCGCCATCTTCCAAAACGCGGGCTTTGAAGTGGGCACCTACCGCTACTACAACGCCGCTCAGCGCGGCATCGATTTCGAGGGCCTGCTGGCCGATTTGCAGGCCGCCGCCGAAGGCACCATCGTGGTGCTGCACGCTTGCTGCCACAACCCCACAGGCTACGACCTCACGCCCGAGCAGTGGGACCGCGTCGTGCAGGCCGTGCAGGCCCGCAAGCTCACGCCCTTTTTGGACATGGCCTACCAGGGCTTCTCGCAAGGCCTGGCCGAGGACGGCGCCGTGGTGGGCAAGTTCGTGCAAAGCGGCCTGACCTTCCTGGTCTCGACCTCTTTCTCCAAGAGCTTCAGCCTGTATGGCGAGCGCGTGGGCGCGCTGTCGGTCGTGGCCGCCAACAAGGATGAAGCCGCGCGCGTGCTCAGCCAGCTCAAGATCGCCATCCGCACCAACTACTCCAACCCGCCCACACACGGCGCCGCCGTCGTGGCCTACGTGCTGGGCAAACCCGAGCTGCGCGCGCTGTGGGAGCAGGAGCTGGCCCAGATGCGCACCCGCATCAAGGCCATGCGCCAGAAACTGGTCGATGGCCTGAAAGCCGCAGGCGTGCAGCAGGACCTGTCCTACATCACCACCCAGGTGGGCATGTTCAGCTACTCGGGCCTGAGCAAGGCACAGATGGAGCGCCTGCGCAATGAGTTCGGCGTTTATGGCGTGGACAGCGGTCGCATCTGCGTAGCCGCGCTGAACGAGAACAACATTGGCCACGTCTGCGAATCCATCGCCAAGGTCATGTGAGAACCTGTTCACGATCTTGCCCACACAGTGGGCAAGATCGTGAGCGGAGCTTTCCATCCTGCCTGGCAAAAGCAAAAGCGCCCGCATTTGCGGGCGCTTTTTTCGCAATGGTCAGCCGCCTGCCTCAGAGCCTGTTCAAAGTCTTGGCGCGAGCGGACAAAAAGTGGTTTGGGATGGGCTGCAAGGCGCAAAACGCAGCCATAGCTGGGGCTATGGCGAGGCTTTGCAATGGCAGCAGACCGCCCAAATCCACTTTCTTGCCAGCCGTGCAGAGACTTTGCACAGGCTCTCAAGAATCCTTGGGCAGCTTGCAGGTGTTCACACCCAGCAGCGGATAGGCCGGGCAGAAACGGAACAACCCGGTGGCCAGAGGCAGCACACCCAGCCAGCCCCACCAACCCACAGTGCCCGTGGCTGCCAAGGCAATCAGCACCAAGCCCACGACGATGCGCGCAATGCGATCAATCCCGCCAACATTGAATTTCATCCGAGAACTCCTTCACGTTCCTTTTTCACATTCCTCTTGCCAGGCCCTGCAACAGCCGGGCCGGCAAAACATCGATCCAATATCCAGTCGGTGGCGCGCATCACTGCGCCGCATCCTGCGCCTTCTCTCCGCCAAACTCCTCGTAAGCGGCCAGCGCATTGGCAGCATACATCAGCGATGGGCCACCGCCCATGTACACGCACATGCCCAGCATCTGCAGCAGCTCAGCGCGCGTGCAGCCCAACTGCACCAGCGCCTTGGCGTGGTAGCCCAGGCAAGGATCGCAACGCGCTGCCACGCCCAGCGCCAGTGCAATCAGCTCCTTAGTTTTCTTGTCCAGCGCGCCATCGGCCAGCGCTGCCTGCGACAAGGCGCCAAAACCTTTCATGGTGTCCGGCATGTCCTTGCGCAGCGGCGCCAGCCATGACGACGTGTGCTCGATAATTTCGCGGTAGCTTTTGCTCATGCTCGACTCCTTGTAGCTTGCCATACAATTAACAGGAATACATTTTATATTTAAAAGAACTGTATGCTGGCCCCCGCCCCCTCCCACATGACTGAAACTGCTGAAACTGCCGTATTGACGCCTGAGCTCATGCGCTCGGGCGCCGGTCAAGCCGTGACCGTACTCAAACTACTGGCCAATGAAGACCGCCTGCTGCTGCTGTGCCATCTGGCACAGGGCGAGAGCTGCGTCAGCGATCTGGCCGCAGCCCTGGGCATTCGCCAGCCCTCGCTGTCGCAGCAACTGGCCATCTTGCGCAGCGAGAATGTGGTCAGCACCCGGCGCGACGGCAAGCGCATCTTCTACAGCATCGCCCAACCCGAAATCCTGCAGCTGCTGCAGCTGCTGCACACGCTGTACTGCCCCAACTTACAGGGCAGCAGCGCCAATGGCGCCACCCCAGTCCAAGGCTGCGCTGCTGCGGCTTGAGGCAATGCCCTCGAGGAGCTTGTTGGCGCTCTGTGCACAGCCAATAAAAAAATACGGCCCTCAGTGGGCCGTGTTTTTTTGAAGGGGTGAAAAGAGATTCTGTACCGTCCTCTCACACGTTGAACAGGAAGTTCATCACATCCCCATCCTGCACCACGTAGTCCTTGCCTTCGGCGCGCATCTTGCCCGCTTCCTTGGCGCCTTGCTCGCCCTTGTATTGAATGAAGTCGTCAAAGCCGATGGTCTGGGCGCGGATGAAGCCACGCTCGAAGTCGCCGTGGATCACGCCAGCGGCCTGCGGCGCGGTAGCGCCTTTCTTGATGGTCCAGGCGCGCACTTCCTTGACGCCAGCGGTGAAGTAGGTCTGCAGGCCCAGCAGTTCATAGGCGGCGCGGATCAGGCGGTTCAGGCCTGGCTCGCTCTGGCCCAGCTCCTGCAGGAACAGTGCGCGATCCTCAGGCTCCATGCCGGCCAGCTCGGATTCGATCTTGGCCGAGATCGCCACCACGGGCGCGCCCTGGCTGGCGGCGTAATCCTGCAGGCGCTGCAGCAGCGGGTTGTTCTCGAAGCCATCCTCGCTGACGTTGCCGACAAACATGGCTGGCTTGGCGGTGATCAGGCTCAGCGGCTTGAGCAGGGCCAGCTCCTCGGCGTCCAGGCCCAGGGTGCGGATGGGGCGGGCCTCGTCCAGCGCGGGCTGGATGCGCTGCAGCAGCGCCAGCATCTTGGCCGCATCCTTGTCGTTGCCGGACTTGGCCAGCTTGGCGTAGCGCTGGATGGATTTTTCCACCGTGCCCAGGTCGGCAAGGCACAGCTCGGTCTGGATGACTTCAATGTCGGCAATGGGATCGACCTTGCCGGCCACGTGCACGACGTTGGGATCCTCAAAGCAGCGCACCACGTTGACGACGGCGTTGGTCTCGCGGATGTGCGCCAGGAACTGGTTGCCCAGACCCTCGCCCTTGCTGGCGCCAGCGACCAGGCCTGCGATGTCCACGAACTCCACCACGGCGGGCACGACGCGCTCGGGCTTGACGATCTCCGACAGTTGCGCCAGGCGCGGATCGGGCACCTCGACCACGCCCTCATTGGGCTCGATGGTGCAAAAGGGGTAGTTCTCGGCGGCGATGCCGGCGTTGGTCAAGGCGTTGAAAAGGGTGGACTTGCCCACGTTGGGCAGGCCCACGATGCCGCATTGCAGACTCATGCTGTGTTGTTCCTGATGGGGTGCACAAAAATGGGCGATTTTATGCGGCCTGCCCCTGCCCGATGGCGTGCCACAGCATGGGCGACCCGACGGCGGCGGCCTCTGCCCCATTCTGCGCCAGCGCCTCACCCCGGCAGCCCTTGCCCAATGGCGCCCGGCCTGTCAAGGCGCTTGGTGGTGCATTGCTTTTATTGGATTTGGACTGGGGTCAGGGGTTGGCATTGGCCGTTGCGGCATTCATAGACGCCGCCAGCGCCCTCCACCACGGAGGGCGATGCCGCCGGGCGCTTTTTGTCCAGAACGACGCGGTTGCCTTGACGGTCAATGAAGCTGCCGCGCTGCTGCTGGTGGGCGGGTGATTGCGATGTGGCGCAGGCGCCCAGCAGCAAGGCGGCGGCCAGAATCAGTGCAGATTTCATGGCGTTGGGTGTTCTCATAGCGGTTCAGAGCCTGTTCAAAGTCTCGGAACGAGCGGGCAAGAAGCGGTTTGGGATGGGCTGCAAGGCGCAAAACGCAGCCATAGCCCGGGCTATGGCGAGGCTTTGCAACGCCGCAGACCGCCCAAATCCGCTTCCTTGACCGCCGTGTAGAGACTTTGAACAGGCTCTCAGAAAGGAGTAATCAGATCCCTGGCGCACAGCACACTGGGGGAGGAGCTACAGCTTTGGCCCTGGCCGCCAGGGTCGTTTTTGCAGGCCGCGATGGCGCTTTTTTCGGCTTCATTACGAAAATCCTGGTGCGCATGACCGCCTTTGTCGAGGTGATCGCCCAGATTGCCCAGAGGCACAGCGGGGCTGACATAGAAGCGCGAGTAGGCCCTGCCGCCGCCGTTGGGCAGATAGCGGCTGGCCTCAACAATGGCAGTGCAGGCGTTGGCCACCCGGGCAATCACACGGCAATCGCTGAAGCGCCTCGAAATGCAGTCCTCCATGGCCTTTTGCTCGGCTTTGTGCGGGTCGTTGGCCGTGGCCATGAACAGCGAGCCCCGGTTGTGTGTGGGGTCGCGGCGCAGTTGGGGGGCGTCAAAGCCGACCACCGCCACACCGAAGCCAAGCTGGTGTCGCCAGGCAGTCGTGTTGTTGAACTGGCAACCGCCAATGTCCCGGCAATATTGCTCAAACGAAGACAGGGGCTGAGCGGGCTGGGCAGGCGAGGGGGCGGTGGCGCAATTGGCCGAGCCACACATGTGCAAGTTGTGCAGGATGGCCGGGGGGATGTAGCCGGGCATGTTGGGGTTGTTTTGGGCACGGGCCGGCAGGGCAGACACGGCAGACAGGGCTGTGCACAGGGCGCCCAGCAGCAGCGGCAGGCGCTGCAGACGGCGGGCGCAAGGCAGGCGAAAAACAGCGGTGGGGCTCATGGTGCAGCCTTTGCTCTGGGATGATGGGCGGCGCAGAAACCGGCAAGAGCCAGACAATGCCACAGGGCGCCATGCACCGCAAGAGCCGGAGAAATCCAGGGCCAAGAGGCCATTGCGGCGCTTGTAGCCGCCATAACCCGCCGGCGCTGCGCCCTCGCCACTGGACTGCACAGTGCGGCATCCATGGCGATGGCGATGGCGATGGCGATGGCGATGGCGATGGCGATGGCGATGGCGATGGCGATGGCGCTTGGCTGCCCTGCCTGCCTTGCGCAATGCGGATGATGAAGCGCAGGGCCAAGACACTGGCCCGGCCCGGCCAGCGAAGCCCCCTACAATCGCCGCCATGTCGAAAAGCGGTTTTGATGTATGCATTCGCGGCGCAGGCATCGTGGGCCAGACATTGGCCCTGCGCCTGGGCCAAGCCAAGCTGCGCGTGGCGCTGGTTGATGGCGCTCCCGCCGATGGGCCAGCGCAGCGCGCGCGCGATGTGCGCGCCTACGCGCTGAACCAGGCCTCGCGCCAGCTGCTGCAGGAGCTGCGCTGCTGGCCCGAGGGCGATGCCGTGACCGCCGTGCGGCACATGCATGTGCGCGGCGATGCCGGCGGCGCCGTGCGCTTTGATGCGCCGCACAGCCGAGCCATCAAACAGCAGCCCGGCCAGACGACCGCGACCGCCGCCGATGCGCTGGCCTGGATCGTGGACGTACCGGCGCTGGAGGACGTGCTGCGCACCGCGCTGCGCTTTCAGCCTGGGGTAGAGCTGGTCAGCGACGCCGTGCCAGCGACGCTGACGGCCATTTGCGAGGGCAAGGCCAGCACTTCGCGCGCCGAGCTGGGCGTGGAGTTCGACCACTTCGATTACCCACAGCATGCCGTGGCCACCCGGCTGCGCAGCAGCCAGCCGCACGGCGGCACGGCGCACCAATGGTTTTGTGGCGAACACATCCTGGCGCTGCTGCCACTGGGCGGCGCGCAGGGCGACGAGTACGCCGTCGTCTGGTCCACCAGCGTGGCGCAGGCCCAGCGCCTGGTGGCGCTGGATGAGGCCACCTTCGTGGCCGAGCTGCACGCCATTGCCACCGGCGCTGCGGCCGCAGGCCCGACGCCCCACGGCCAGGGCCTGCCACCGCACACGCAATTCACACTGAGTGCGCCGCGCGCGCGCTGGCCGCTGCGTCTGGCGCAAGCGCGCCAGTGGGCCGGCCCCATGCCAAGCGCCCCCGACGCCGCCTGGGTGCTGCTGGGCGATGCGGCGCACACCGTGCACCCGCTGGCTGGCTCGGGCCTGAACCTGGGCTTGGGCGATGTGGCCGCGCTGGCCGATGCGCTGCTGCAGCGCCCGGCCTGGCGCAGCGTGGCCGACCAGCGCCTGCTGCGCCAGTACGCGCGCCAGCGCAAGGCTGCGTTGCTGCCCATGGCGACCGCTACCGACGGGCTGCAATGGTTGTTCTGGCAACAGCAGCCCTGGCTGCAGGGCCTGCGCAACTGGGGCATGCGCGGCTTTTCGGCCAGCGGGCCGCTCAAGCACTGGGTTATGCAGCAAGCCATGGGCGGCACAGCCGCACTGCCCATGCCGCCCGGCCTGGGCACAGCCCACACACCACTGCAGCCGCCACGCCCGTGATGCGCGGCCTGCGTGCAGCGCCGCATTGCATTGCGGTCGCGTTGCGTAAAAACCTCCCCAAGACCATGCCCGCGCCCCAGTGCAGGCGATCCTGCTATGCTGCGCGCGCTGTGCTGATGCCTTCTTTCGACACCTTCTTTCCAACCCGTTTCCCAACCATGCACACTGCTTTGACTCCCCCCATGGCCGCTTCTACCTCGACCCGCGCCCGCGCTGCGCTCTGGAAACCGCTGGCGGCCAGCGCGCTGCTGGCACTGGGCAGCCTCAGCGGCACAGCCCACGCCGATGCCGACGCCATCCGCAAGGCGCTCAGCGAGCGCATCACCCAGCTCAAGGACATCGACGAGGTGCGCGCCACACCCATGCAAGGGCTGTTCGAAGTGCGCAAGGGCACGGACTTGTTCTACACCAATGCCTCGGGCGATTTCCTGATCCAGGGCGAGCTCTACGACACCAAGGCCATGCGCAACCTGACCGAGGACCGCATCAATGCGCTGACGGCGGTGGAGTTCAGCAAGCTGCCCTTCGATGACGCCTTCACCATCGTGCGCGGCGACGGCAGCCGCAAGATCGCCGTCTTTGCCGACCCGAACTGCGGCTACTGCAAGCGTTTCGAGCGCGATCTGCGCAACGTCGACAACATCACCGTGCACGTGTTCCTCTACCCCATCCTCAGCCCGGACTCGTTTGAGAAATCGCGCGATGTCTGGTGCGCCGAGGACAAGGCCACCGCCTGGAACAGCTGGATGATCCACAACAAGACCCCGGCCTCGCAGGCCTCCTGCGACAAGCACGAGGCGCTGCAGCGCAACCTGGCCTTCGGCCGCCAGTACAAGATCACCGGCACGCCCACGATCTTCTTCGAGGACAATGCCCGCGTGCCCGGCGCCGTGCCCGCCGAGCGCATCGAGCAAAGGCTCAAGGAAATTGCCGAGAGCAAGAAAAAATCCTGACCGCACTCCCTGCCCTGCAAGCCAGTCCCGGACTGGCTTTTTCTTTTCCGCCCGCGCCGCGACATGCCTGCGCGGCGCGCGCCCTTCATACGCCATGCCCAGCCAGCCCAAGCCCCCTGCCCCGCCCGCATTGCCCGTTCAATACATCGTCGAGCCCAGCGACCCGCACGGCCACCAGTTCCACGTCACGCTGCACATTGCCGCGCCTGCGGCAGAGCAAATCGTCTCGCTGCCGGTGTGGATCCCCGGCAGCTATCTGGTGCGGGAGTTTGCCCGCCACCTGCACGGCCTGCAGGCCAGCCAGAGCGGCGCGCCCGTGGCCGTGCGCGCGCTGAGCAAGAACCGCTGGCACATCGCCGCTCAGCCTGGCAGCGCGCTGACGCTGCGCTACCGCGTCTACGCCTTCGACCACTCGGTGCGCGCTGCCTGGCTCGATGGCGAGCGCGCTTTTTTCAATCCCACCAGCCTGTGCCTGCGCGTGCACGGCCAGGAAGCACAGCCCCACGGCCTGCAGCTGCCGCGCCCCGATCACGCGCCCGACTGGCGCGTAGCCACGGCGCTGCCGGCTGCCGAGGTGGACGAGGCCGGCTTTGGCCTGTACTGCGCCGCCGATTACGACGAGCTGGCCGATTCGCCTGTGGAGCTGGGCGCGTTCTGGCAGGGCCAGTTCAGCGCGCGCGGCATCGTGCACCGCTTCGTCGTCGCCGGCGCCACGCCGGCCTTTGACGGGCAACGCCTGCTGCAGGACGCACAGCGCATCTGCGAAGCCGCCATCGACTTCTGGCACCCACCGGGTGCAGGGCATTCGGGCAGCGTCGAACATCCACCGCACGGGCACTACCTGTTCCTGCTCAACGCCGTAGGCAGTGGCTATGGCGGACTGGAGCATCGCCACAGCACGGCCCTGATCTGCCAGCGCAGCGACCTGCCGCGCCAGGGCGCGGCCGAGCAGCCCGAGGGCTACACCACGCTGCTGGGCCTGATCAGCCACGAATACTTCCACACCTGGAACGTCAAGCGCCTGCGCCCGGCCGAGTTCGCGCGCTACGACTACGACCAAGAAAACTACACCGAGCTGCTCTGGTTCTTCGAAGGCTTTACCAGCTACTACGACGACCTGCTGCTGCGCCGCGCCGGCCTGCTGGACGACGCCCACTACCTCAAGCTGCTGGGCAAGACCATCCAACAGGTCGAGCAAACCCCGGGCCGCCATGTGCAAAGCGTGGCCCAGGCCAGCTTTGACGCCTGGATCAAGTACTACCGACAGGACGAAAACACCGCCAACGCCACCGTCAGCTACTACACCAAAGGCGCGCTGGTGGCCCTGTGCCTGGATCTGCAACTGCGCCAGCATGGCCGCTGCAGCCTTGACGATGTGATGCGCGCACTGTGGCAACGCTCCAATGGCGGCCCCATCGACGAGGCCGCCGTGCTGGACGTGCTGGCCCAGCTCAGTGGCCGCGACTGGCAAGCCGAGCTGCAGCAGTGGGTGCACAGTACGGCCGCCTTGCCGCTGGCCCAAACCCTGGCCAGCGCCGGCCTGGCGCTGGAGCACAAGCCCGCCAGCTGGGCGCAGCGCCTGGGCTTGCAGCTGCGCGAAGGCCAAGGCAGTGCGCTGACCATCGCCCGCATCCACAGCGGCAGCGCTGCCGAACGCGCCGGCATGGCCGTGGGCGACGAATGGCTGGGGCTGGCACACAGTCATTCAGGTGGTGCAAGCGCTGGCGGCGCAGCGGCCCAACCGAGCGATGCGGCAGGCTGGCGTCTGAAAAAACTCGACGAGCTCGACGGCCTGCTGCCCGATGCCAGCGCCGCCCAAGGGCCGCTGCGCGTGCTGCTGGCGCGCGATGGCCGCCTGCTCTGGCGCACACTGCAGCTGCCCGCCACGCAAGAGGTCGCTGGCGACGTGCGGCTGCAGCCGCTGCCTGAGCCCACCGCCCAGCAGGCCCAGACGCTGCGCAGCTGGCTTGGCCCAGCCACGCCCCCGACCGCACACCCATCCCCGCAGACCCGCGCCGGATGAGCCCGCTGCCAATCAAACCGCAGATCACCCACCCGCAAGGGCGCGCAGCGCCGCGATTCGTGCAGCGCTTGCCTCTGAGCCGCCTGCGATCGGACTTATAGTGATGCGGTTTTGCATGCGCCTACCCCAAGCGCCCCGCCGGCAGCGCAGCGAAAACCCCATTCTTTTTTCACTTTTTCAACAAGGAGACCCAACCCATGGCCTACGAAACCATTGAAGTGCGCACCGAAGCGGAAAAAGTCGGCATCATCACCCTCAACCGCCCAAAGGCCCTCAACGCCTTGAACGACCAGCTCATGACCGAGCTGGGCCAAGCGCTCAAGGCCTTTGACGCCGACGACAGCATTGGCTGCATCATCGTCACCGGCAGCGAAAAAGCCTTTGCCGCCGGCGCCGACATCACGGCCATGGCCAAGTACAACTTCATCGACGCCTACAAGGGCGACTTCATCACCCGCAACTGGGAAACCATCCGCAGCGTGCGCAAGCCCGTCATCGCCGCCGTCAGCGGCTACGCCCTGGGCGGCGGCTGTGAGCTGGCCATGATGTGCGACTTCATCATCGCCGCCGAAAACGCCAAGTTCGGCCAGCCCGAAATCAAGCTGGGCGTGATCGCCGGCGCAGGCGGCACGCAGCGCCTGCCGCGCGCCGTGGGTAAGGCCAAGGCCATGGACATGAACCTCACCGGTCGCATGATGGACGCGCAGGAAGCCGAGCGCTCCGGCCTGGTCAGCCGCGTGGTGCCCACCGACAAGCTGATGGAAGAAGCCCTGGGCGCGGCGCTGACGATCTGCAGCTACTCGCTCATTGCCGCCATCGCCGCCAAGGAAGCCGTCAACCGCGCCTTTGAAAGCGGTCTGTCCGACGGCGTGATGTTCGAGCGCCGCCTGTTCCACGCGCTGTTTGCCACGCAAGACCAGAAGGAAGGCATGGACGCCTTCGTCAACAAGCGCCCAGCGCAGTTCAAGAACCAATAAAAACCGCCACAGGCATCGCCTGCGATGCCTGTATTCCAAGCGCCCTCACCGGGCGCTTTTTCATGTGCTGCGCCGGGGGCAGCAAAGGCGCATCTTGCCAGCGCTCACCAACGCCCGCTGGCCTGCAGTTGCGTCAGCAGGCCATCGCAAGCGTCCTCCACCAAATCCAGCACCTGCTCGAAACCCTCAGCCCCGCCATAGTAGGGATCCGGCACCTGCGTGACCGTATGCCTGCTGGCAAAAGCCGCCAGCCGCTGCAGCTTGTGGCGCTGCGCAGGCGGGCACAGCGCCTGGGCCAGGCGCTCATTGGCTGCATCCATCACCAGCACCAGATCAAACGCTGAAAAATCCCGCGCCTGCAGCTGCCGCGCACGCTGGCCGCTGAGGTCATAGCCACGCCGCAGCGCATGCTGCTGGGCGCGCGCATCGGGCGGCTCGCCCACGTGGTAATCGTGCGTGCCGGCCGAATCCACCTCGACCGCCTGCTGCAAACCAGCCGCGGCCACCTTGGCCTGCAACACGCCGTGGGCCGTTGGGCTGCGGCAAATATTGCCCATGCACACCATCAACACCCGCACAGCCTGCCCAGGCGGCAAATGCTGCAGGTGCTCCAGCACAGGGGGGCGAAGGGTCATGGCCATCTCCTCAAAAAACCGATTCCAACAATCCAGAAAATCTCTACCAAGGCCCGGCAGCGCAAAAATGTCGCGCGCACAGCAGCAGCCCTGTCGTGCACGCCATGCTATCGGATGAGCAGGCCATGGTGCGGCGCATACAATCGCGCACTTTGCCGCCCCTTGTGCGCCGCAGGCGCTTTGTCTTTAGCCCCTTTCACATGCCCCAGTCCGCCACATCCCCCATTGGTGTTTTCGACAGCGGCATTGGCGGCCTGAGTATTCTGCGGGCGCTGCGCCAAGCGCTGCCGCATGAGCGCTTTGTGTATTTCTCCGACGCCAGGCATGCGCCTTATGGCGAGCGCGACGATGCCTTCATCACGCAGCGCTGCATGCAGATCACGCAGCAATTGCTGGAGCAGGCGCGCATCAAGCTGCTGGTGGTGGCATGCAACACCGCCACGACCGTGGCCATCGGCCAGTTGCGCGAGCACTTTGCCGATTTGCCCATCATCGGCGTTGAGCCGGCCATCAAACCGGCCGTGCAGGCCAGCCGCAGCGGCCAGGTGGCGGTGCTGGCCACCGAGCGCACGCTGCGCAGCCGCAAGTACCAGGCGCTGCGGCAGCAGTGGGCCACGCAAGCGACTGTGCACGATGTACCCTGCCCAGGCTTGGCCGCAGCGATTGAGCAGGACGATACGGCACTGATCGACGCACTGTGCGCCCGCTACATGGCGCAGGCGTTGCGCCCTGCGACTGAAGATGCGACGGAGACGGCAGTGGATTGCATCGTGCTGGGCTGCACCCACTACCCACTGGCGGCCGCGGCACTGCTGCGCCATGCGCCTGCAGGCGTAAGCCTGATCGACAGCGCGGCAGCTGTGGCCCAGCAAACGCAGCGCCGCCTGGAGCAGGCGCAGCTGCTGGCCAGCGCCGCCGCCCCCTGCCCTGCCTCGCCAGGCGAGCCTGCAACGGCCTGGCTGGAGCTGCGCAGCAACGGCGATTGGCAGTTCCTGCAGTGCCAGGCGGCACGGCATTTGCCGCCGCATTGAACGAGCGCTGTCCGGCCACAGCCGCGGCCATGACCATGCAACCATGACCATGTAAAAAAGCACAGCCCGCATTTGGCGGGCTGTGCAAATACCGGGCGTTTGCGCAAAAGCTCAGGGGCTGCTCTTGATCTCAATGCAGGTGGCGCGGGCGGCGTCCGCCGCCGTGGCCACCACCTGGGCCTGAGCCGCCGCGCGGCGGGCGGCCCAACTCCAGCGAGCTGACCAGCGCATCGAAGCGCCCGGTAAACAGGCGGTCGATTTCCTGCACGACGCCGGTGAGCTCGCTGGCCTCGAAGTGCCGTTCCATCAGCGCCACCACATCCTGCACCAGCAGGTCGCGCTGGATTTGCATGATGGCCGAGGGCGTGGGACCGACAAACAGCAGGAAGAAGTCATCGCGCGCTTCATCTTCGTGGGCGGGGCCGTCTTCCTCATCGGCCTCGTCGAACGCGCGGTCGTAGAAGGTCACTTCGATCACGCAACCGCGGTCGGCCAGGTCGTTGAGGTTCATGCAAACCTCGTCGATGACTTGGCGAAAGTCCTCGTCTCCACGCACCGTCCAGCACATCTGCAGCGCGTGCTCGCGGGCGATGAATTCAATGCCCGGCTCTTCTTCGTAGTAGCCCACGGCCGCAGCCGCCAGCGAACGCGCGCCGGCATAGCGCCACATGGGCTTGAGGGCCTCCTCGATGGCGGCAAAGCCCACATCGGGGCGCACGAAGACTTGTCCATGCACGTGGATTTCAAATGGGTAGTCGTTATCGTTGGTCATAGCAGGCCTTCGGTTCAAGTGCGCGGCAGCAGGCCCAGGCCCGCTGCGCCGCAGGGCTGACACTATAACGCGCTGGGCAAGGCCGCGATGCAGGGCGGGCCGTTTCGGCGCCGACTGGGCTTACTGCGGCGGCTGGCCCCACTGCGCGATCGCGTCGATGGCCAGGCCGTAGCCGGCCACGCCCAGGCCGCACATCACGGCCTTGGCCGCGCTGGCGATGTAGGAGTGATGGCGAAAGGGCTCGCGCGCGTGAACATTGCTGATGTGCAGCTCGATCAGCGGTACGCCAGTGCCCTTGATGGCGTCGTGCAGCGCGATGCTGGTGTGGGTGTAAGCGCCGGCGTTGAGCACCACGCCAGCCAGCATCCCTTGCTGATGCAAGCGTCCTGCTTCGTGGATCCAGTCGATCAGCGCGCCTTCGTGGTTGCTCTGGTGACAGCGCGCCTGCAAGCCATGCTGCGCGGCGCGCTGCTGGCACAGCGCCTCCACATCGGCCAGCGTCTGCTGACCATAGACCTGGGGCTCGCGCGTGCCCAGCAGGTTCAGGTTCGGACCGTTGAGGACGAAGACGATGCGGCGGGCTGCGGTGGTGTCGGTCATGGCGGACAAACGCTCAGGAGTTCAGGTCAAGGCTTGTTGGGGATGGAAGTGGGGCCGGGGCAGCGAACGCCCTGCCAACCGGCAGGCTTTGAACAGGTTCTTAGAACCGGCGCAATCGGGCGATCAGGCTGGAAGTGTCCCAGCGCCCGCCGCCCAGGGCCTGCACGTCGGAATAGAACTGGTCCACCAGCGCCGTCACCGGAAGGTGGGCGCCATTGCGGCGGCCTTCGGCCAGCACCAGCCCCAGGTCCTTGCGCATCCAGTCCACGGCAAAGCCGAAGTCGAACTGGCCCTGGGCCATGGTCACGGCGCGGTTTTCCATCTGCCAGCTTTGCGCTGCGCCCTTGCTGATGACGTCGATGACCTTGGGAATGTCCAGCCCGGCCTGCTGGCCAAAGGCCACGGCTTCGGCCAGGCCCTGCACCAGGCCGGCAATGGCGATCTGGTTGACCATCTTGGTCAGCTGCCCGGCGCCAGCCGGGCCCATGAGCGTGAAGGCGCGCGAAAACGCCGCCGCTACGGGTGCGACGGCATCGAAGACAGCCTGCTGGCCACCGCACATGACGGTGAGCTGGCCATTTTGCGCCCCGGCCTGGCCGCCGGAGACAGGCGCATCAAGAAAGTGCAGCCCGCGCTGCTGCGCCAGCTGCGCCAGCTCGCGTGCCACATCGGCCGAGGCCGTGGTGTGGTCCACATAGATCGCGCCAGCGGCCATGCCTTCGAAGGCGCCGTCGGGGCCGCTGGTGACGGCGCGCAGGTCGTCGTCGTTGCCCACGCAGCCCAGCACGATGTCGGCGCCCTGCGCCGCCTCGGCTGGTGTGGGCGCGTGGCGCAGCGGCTGCGCCAGGCCCAGGGCAGAGAACTCCTGCAGCCATTGCTCGGCCTTGCTGGCCGTGCGGTTGTAAACCGTCACCGCATGGCCGGCTGCAGCCAGGTGTCCGGCCATGGGGTAGCCCATGACGCCCAGGCCAATGAAGGCCAGGCGCTTGGGCGGGACGGGGTCATAGGTTCTGGGGCGGATCGATGCGCTCATTGCGGGAGTCCATCTTGCAGGTCAAAGAAAAAAGGCCGCAGCGTGCGGCCATGGTGGCGTGCATGGGCGATCACACCACGGAGAGGTGTTCGGTGCCAGCGGCCAAGTCCTTGGTGCGCGCGCGCGTGCTGTGCAGCTTGATCTGCAGGCGCAGATCATTGAGCGAGTCGGCATTGCGCAGCGCATCTTCGTAGCTGATGACGTTGGCCTCGAACAGGTCGAACAGCGCCTGGTCGAAGGTCTGCATGCCCTGGTTGCGGCTGAGCTTCATGGCCTCCTTGATCTCAGCCACCTCGCCCTTGAAGATCAAATCGGCCACGCGCGGGGTGTTGAGCAGCACCTCGATCGCGGCGATGCGCCCCTTGCCGTCCTGGCGCGGGATCAGACGCTGCGACATGATGGCGCGCAGGTTCAGCGACACGTCCATCAGCAGCTGGGCGCGGCGCTCCTCAGGGAAGAAGTTGATGATGCGGTCCATGGCCTGGTTGGAGCTGTTGGCGTGCAGCGTGGCCAGGCACAGGTGGCCGGTTTCGGCAAAGGCGATGGCGTGCTCCATGGTCTCGCGGTCGCGGATCTCGCCCATGAGGATCACGTCCGGCGCCTGGCGCAGCGAGTTCTTCAGCGCCACCTCCCAGTTGTCGGTGTCCAGGCCGATCTCGCGCTGGGTGATGACGCAGTTCTTGTGCGCATGCACGAATTCCACCGGATCCTCGATGGTGACGATGTGACCGTAGGAATGCTCGTTGCGCCAATCCACCATGGCCGCCAGCGAGGTGGACTTGCCCGAGCCGGTGGCGCCCACCAAAATGCACAGGCCGCGCTTGCTCATGGCCACGTCCTTGAGGACCTGCGGCAGGCCCAGGCCATCGATGGTGGGCACATTCAGCGGGATGACGCGCAGCACCAAGCCCACGTGACCTTGCTGCACGAAGGCGTTGACGCGAAAACGCCCCACGCCCGCGGGCGAGATGGCGAAATTGGCCTCCTTGGTGCGCTCGAACTCGGCGGCCTGCTTGTCGCTCATGATGGAGCGCGCCAGCGCCAGCGTGTGCGCCGGCGTCAGCGGCTGCGGCGAGACCTTGGAGACCTTGCCGTCGACCTTGATGGCCGGCGGGAAGTCGGCGGTGATGAACAAATCGCTGCCATTGCGGCTGACCATCAGCCGCAGCAGGTCGTTGATGAATTTACTGGCCTGATCGCGTTCCATTGTCTTCTCCCTTGATGATCGGGCTGGGTCTGCGCCGCAGACCGCATGGGCCAGAGGGCCCGTTGTTCTTCATTTGAGCTTGGAGCTCACCGCGCGCAGCCGCACCGACAACTTGCGAGCCAGCAGCAGCACCAGACGGGCTGCCAACTGCGCTTGATTGTGCATCATTTCATCGAGCCCATCGCGCGTGAGCACGGCCAGCTCGCAGGGCGTGAGGCTGACGCAGGATGAAAAGCGCAGCCCCTGATCGAGCAACGACATCTCGCCGATCAGGTCACCCACATGGGTCTCCGCCATGCGCACCGGCTGGCCATTGGGGCCTGCGCGCTCCACGGCCATCACGCCATTGAGCTGCACCATCATGTAGTCGCCGTATTCATCCTGCTGGATGATCTCGCGGTCAGCCGGCAGGCTGTGGTATTCGAAGAAGCTGCCCAGCAGCGCCAGCTCCTGGCGGTTGAACGGTTGGCTGGGGCTTTGACGCGCCCAGGCCGCTTGCAGCAGGCCGATGCCGCGCTCCTGGCCGATGCGCCGCGCGCCCAGCTCCTGGGCGCGGGCACTCCAAGGCACGATCACCTGCGCGCTGCCGGCATGCGGCAGGATCAGCGACTGAAACAGTACCGACTCCGACTCATTTGCTGGCCTTGCCAGTTGCGCCGGCTCGGCCGGCTGCACCACCATGGCCGAGTGGCCATTGCCCCCTGTTGGCGACCATGGCATCGTGCCCTCGCTGCGCTCCCTCTCTTTTTTTCTATTACCCCACCACACAGACCACTCTCCAGCCCATCAGACGGGGAAGTTTTCCGGCATCTTGGCCTTCAGGCGCGCGTCGCGTGCGCTGATGACGTTGCGCCGCACCAGCTCCACCAGATTCTGGTCCAAGGTCTGCATGCCCTGGTTCTGGCTGGTCTGGATGGTTGAGTACATCTGCGCCACCTTGGCTTCGCGGATCAGGTTGCGGATCGCGGGCGTGCCCAGCATGATCTCATGCGCGGCCACACGCGAGCTGCCATCCTTGGTCTTGAGCAGCGTCTGCGAGATCACGGCCTCCAGCGATTCAGACAGCATGGAGCGCACCATCTCCTTTTCCTCGGCGGGGAAGACGTCGATCACGCGGTCGATGGTCTTGGCCGCGCTGGAGGTGTGCAGCGTGCCGAACACCAAGTGGCCGGTCTCGGCCGCCGTCAGGGCCAGGCGGATGGTCTCCAGGTCGCGCAATTCGCCCACCAGAATCGCGTCCGGGTCTTCGCGCAGCGCAGAGCGCAGCGCGGCCGTGAACGAGTGCGTCATCGGCCCGACTTCGCGTTGGTTGATCAGGCACTTCTTGCTCTCGTGCACGAATTCGATCGGGTCCTCCACCGTCAGGATGTGGCCGTACTCGCTCTCGTTGAGGTGGTTGATCATCGCCGCCAGCGTGGTGGACTTGCCAGAGCCGGTCGGCCCGGTCACCAGAATCAGGCCACGCGGCTTGAGCGCCAAATCGGCAAAGATGCGCGGCGCATTGAGCTGCTCCAGTGTCAGCACCTTGCTGGGAATGGTTCGGAACACCGCGGCCGCGCCACGGTTCTGGTTGAAGGCGTTGACGCGAAAGCGCGCCAAGCCGTCGATCTCGAACGAGAAGTCCACCTCCAGGAACTCCTCATAAGTCTTGCGTTGGGCATCGCTCATGATGTCGTAGACCATCGAGAACACCGTGCGGTGATCCAGCGGCTCGACGTTGATGCGTCGCACGTCGCCGTTGACGCGAATCATCGGCGGCAGGCCCGCCGAGAGGTGCAAGTCCGATGCCTTGTTCTTGACGCTGAAGGCCAGCAATTGGGTGATGTCCACGTTTACATTTCCTATCAGTCGATACGATTGCAGGCGATTATCACCATTCGCGCCCCGCCTCACAACCGCCTGCCAAAGCACAATCCACAGCGTTGACGCCCAGCCCGGGCCGCACATTGCCTAGGGAAAGGGGGCCCGCCTGGCCTCATCCAATGCCTCGCCAAGCGGCGCAGGCGCAATTGATCACGTTGTTTACTCTGTCGCCAATTGCCAACGTTTACGCTGCGGCGCTGCACACAGTGCAACAAAAACGGCCCCGCAGGGCCGTTTTTGACGAGGGATCAAGAGAGCAGATCAGTCTGCGTACTGGCCAGCCGCCTTGATCACAGCGCCCCATTTCTCGATTTCCGAAGCGACAAAAGCCTTGTGCTGCTCGGGATTGGTGCGCTCGTCTGTGGCCACAACCGCACCCAGATCGCTCTGGCGCTTGATGAACTCGGGATCCTTGAGCGCTTCCTTCAGGGCGGCGTTGAGCTTGCTCACCACTTCCTTGGGCGTGCCCTTGGGCGCATACAGACCGTGCCAGATCGTGACATTGAAGTCCTTCAGGCCGGCCTCGTCCAGCGTCGGCAGCTCCTTGTAGGCCTCGGCCTCCAGGCGCTTGGGCGTGGTCACGGCAAAGGCCTTGACCTTCTTGGCCGAGACGTGCGGCGTGGTGTTGGTGGTCTGGTCGCACAGCAGGTCGATCTGGCCAGCCAACAGGTCGGCAATGGCCGGTGCGGTGCCGCCGTAGGGCACGGTCACCATCTGGATCTTGGTGGCATCCTGGAACATCAGGCCGCACAGGTGCGAGGCCGAACCCAGACCGGCGTTGCCCAGGTTGACGCCATCCTTCTGGCTCTTGACCCAGCTCATCAGCTCGGAGTAGTTGTTGGCTTCCAGCGTCGGGCGGCTGATCAGCGTCATCGGCACATCATTGATGATGCCCAGGTACTCGAAGTCTTCCTTGACGTTGAAGGACAGCTTGCGATAGAGCGAAGGCACGGTGGACATGCTGATGTGCGCCACCAGCAGGGTGTGTCCATCGGGCTTGGCGCGTGCGGCCTTGGCCAGGCCAATGGTGCTGCCGGCGCCTGCGGCGTTGTCGATCACGATCGAGGCATTGCCCAGGTGCTTGCGCAGTGCATCGGCGAAATCGCGCGCCACCTTGTCGGTGGGGCCGCCTGCGGAGAACGGAACGATGATGGTAATCGGCTTGCTGCCAGGATAGTCCTGCGCCTGAGCAGGTTGTGTCAAAGCCATGGCAGCCAGGCTGACGGGAAGCAGAGCCAATGCAGAGAGTCGACGAGCCATCTCACAGTCCTTTGATGAGAAACAGGGTCTTGGAAAAGGCGCCGATGCCTTGCACAGGCATCGGCGCCGACAGGGATTGCCGCATTGTAAATTGCATTTATTCACAATTAGGCCAGAGCCGCGCTGGCTTGTCACAATCGTTGCAGAAGCGTCAAGTTTCTGCTGCCAAACCCGTCGAGAGTCGGAGAGTCGGCACTGAAACTTCAGCGCGGTGGGCAGGGCTTTTGTTCTCAGAGCGTGTTACGCACGCTCTAAAGATGGCCCCAGACCAGCATGGCCTCGCGCGCGCCCACCTGCAACTGCACCTTGGCGCCCACGGGCAGGCAGACCTTGGTGGGCACGTGCCCGAAGGGCAAGCCAGTCAGCACTGGCAGGCCGGTGCGCTCACGCAATGCGGCAACGATGCTGCCCAGGTGATAGCCGCGCTCGCGCGGGGCCGGCGGCGCTTCGGTGAAGTGGCCCAGCAGCAGCGCCTGCTGGCGCGCCAGGATGCCGGCCTGCTCCAGCTGCACCAGCATGCGCTCGACGCGGTACGGAGCCTCGCCCACATCTTCCAGAAACAGAATGCCGCCCTCGATGGCCGGCAGGTGCGGCGTGCCAATCAGCGAGGCCAGCACGGCCAGATTGCCGCCCCAAAGCGTGGCCTGGTCGATGTGCAGCCCCTGGTAGGCCGCAGCGCAGTCTTTGCCAATGCGCCAGCCTGTGCCCTCGGCAATGCCATAGGCCACGTCCTCGAAGCAGGCCTGGGTGATCTCATCGGGCGGCTCGGCAGTGCCGAAGTCGACGCACAGGCTGGCGCCGGCCCAGCTGATGGCGCCGGTGTGCGCCAGCAGCGCCAGCTGCAGCGCCGTGAAGTCGCTAAAGCCCATGAACTGCGTGCCCTGGGCGATGGCGCGCGCCAGCAGCGCGTAATCAATGTGCGGCAACAGATGGTTCAGGCCGTAGCCGCCGCGGCTGATCAAGGCCACATCGGCGCCGCTGCGCGCCGCACGGTGCAGCGCGTCCAGGCGCTGGGCGTGCGTGCCGGCAAAGCGGCTGTCGCGCCACAGCGCGCCCTCATCGAGCGTGACGGCAAAGCCGGCCTTCTCCAAACGGCGCATGCCACGACGCAGCGCGGCACGGTCGCGCACGGCGCCGCTGGGCGAATACACATAGACCTGGCGGGCACGGTCAGGCACAGGCTCATGCCCGTCATGCTGGGCCTGGCAAGCACAGGTTGGGGTGCAGGGGTGGGTGGCTGCAGGCATGTTCTCTCTGCAAGAGGCTATGGCTGGCCCGCAAGAATCACCGTGCACACAGGCCGCTGGATTGATGCGGGCCTTTCTCATCAAGGGGTGGGCCAGGGCTCAGCGTAAGCGCTGACCTGTGGGCGCGGCGGCGTGCTGGGCGTGTGCGGCGGCGTGCCCAGGTTCAGCAGGCCGAGGATGCGATCGCCCGGCTCGAAGCCCATGACGCGCTTGAGCAAATCGGGCAGCACCCCAGGCGCGGTGGACCAAAAGCCATGAAAGCCCAGGAAGTGCGCAGCATTGAGCATGTTCATCACCGCTGCGCCGCAGGCCAGGGTTTGCTCGAAATCGGGCGCCTTGGGGTGCGGCACCTGCCGCTCGGCCAACACGATGACCACAGGCGCCGTGGTGAGCTTGGCGGTGAACTTGCCGTGCATGTCCTGCGCCTGCGGCGTTTGCGCCTCGGGGCAGGCCAACACCTGCTGCAGCAGCTGCTGGCGCTGCCCATCGCGCACGTATTTGAAGCGCCAAGGCATCAGGCCGGCGTGGTCGGGCGCGCACGCGGCCGCGCCGAGGATGCGCTGCAAGGTCTCCTCGTCCGGGCCGGGCTGGGCCAGGGGCCAGGCCGAGCGGCGCTGCAACATGCGCTGCAGCGCGGCATTGCCTGGCTGCTCGGGGGCACTGGTGGGTGACATGAAAATCCTTTCATTACAAGAACCTGTTCAACATCTCTGCACGGCTGGCAAGAGCGCGAATTGGGGTGGCCTGCTTGCGCTGCAGACGCCTGGCCATCGTTTCGGCTATGGCGGCGTGATATGCGCAAAGTGGCGCCCGGCTGTCCATCCCCAGCCGCTTCTTGCCCGCGCGCACCGAGATTTTGAGCAGGCTCCAAGAGGGCCATCGGGTTGGCTGGGGCGGGCTGCGCCGCGACAAATCAAGGCATACTGCCTGCCCTTGCTGCGTCGGCTCGGGGCCTGCCCACGGCGCTGGCGCGCAGCGCGGCTGAATGCCATGCCGTCTGCGCCCAACTCGTGAATAGGCCCCGAAGAAGCTGCGCGATCATACCGGCCCAAGCCCAAGCCCAAGCCCAAGCCCAAGCCCAAGCCCAAGCCCATGTGCCAAGCGCCATGCGCCATGCGGCTGCTGGCCAGTTTCTTCTCAAGGCCCATCATTGCCCGCCATGCCGTTGAACCCGCCCCACTTACCCGATTGCTCCCCCGCCCTGCCCTGCGGCCTGTTGGCTCGGGCCACTGCCGCCTGTAGGCCCGCTCGCTGGCCCGATGGCTGGCGCTTGGCGCTGCTGTGTGGCTTGTTGGGGCTCATGGGGCTGCTGGCGGCCTGCAGCAGCA
The DNA here is from genome assembly GCF_002285285.1 of Vandammella animalimorsus. Lineage (GTDB taxonomy): Bacteria > Pseudomonadota > Gammaproteobacteria > Burkholderiales > Burkholderiaceae_C > Lampropedia > Lampropedia animalimorsus. Next base: position 59,456 of record NZ_NSJF01000005.1, on the reverse strand, counting down.
AGCCGCCGCCGGCGCAGTGGCAGGTGCGCTCGCTGGCCTCGGCCGAACTGGCCCAGGCCGCCTACCTGGATGGCGACGAGCGCGTGGCACAGCTGGAGTGGCAGCGCGCGCGCCAGCAGGTGGCGCGCACCGGCAGCCCAGAGGCACTGGCCCTGCTGGTGCTGCGCCAGTGCGCGGTGCAAATGGCCAGCCTGGACTGGCAGCCTTGCGCCGATTTCACGCCGCTGGCGCCGGGCGCTTCGGCCCAGGCGCGCGCCTATGCGGCCTATCTGGGCGGCCAGGCGCTGGATGCGGCGCAGCGCAACGCCCTGCCCGCGCCACAGCAGCGCATTGCCGCGCACCAGCAGATCGACGCGGCCAGCCTGGGCGCGCTGCAGGCCATCGAAGATCCGCTCTCGCGCCTGCTGGCAGCGGCCTTGCTGCAGCGCCGCAGCGCCCAGGCCTCGCCCGAGCTGATGGCGCTGGCCATCGACACCGCCTCGGCCCAAGGCTGGCGCCGGCCGCTGCTGGCCTGGCTGCTGCGCCAGGCGCAGTACGCACGCGCGCAGGGCTTGGACGAGCTGCTGGCACAGACCGAGCTGCGCATTGCCATCGTGCAGCGCCAGGGCGCGCTGGCCAGCCCCTCACCCCAAGCCACGGCGCCCGCAGCGGCAACGCCTGCCGGGCGCTGATCGCCTCCCTTCATCCCCCATCGCAACCGCCACGCGCACGGCGCATGGCCCACGGTGTTTTCCCCATGCAAATCGACATCCAAATCCTCGACCCCCGCCTGCACGAGCAACCGCCCGCCTACGCCACCCCTGGCAGCGCCGGGCTGGACCTGCGCGCCTGCCTGCAAGAGCCGCTGACGCTGGCGCCCGGCTCGCCGGCGGTGCTGGTGCCCACCGGGCTGGCCATGCACCTGCAGGACCCGGGCTATGCCGCGCTGATCCTGCCGCGCTCGGGCCTGGGCCACAAGCAGGGGCTGGTGCTGGGCAATCTGGTGGGGCTGATCGACAGCGATTACCAGGGCCAGCTGATGGTCAGCGCCTGGAACCGCGGCCAGCAGCCCATCGAGATTGCCCCGCTGGAGCGCATCGCGCAGCTGGTGATCGTGCCCGTGGTGCAGGCGCAGTTGCGCGTAGTCAAGCAATTTGCCCCCAGCAGCCGCGGCACTGGCGGCTACGGCTCCACGGGCACGCGCTGAGCCGGGCTCACCCCTCAAACCGGCATGGCGGCAAACTCGGCCACGCGCTGGGCGTGGTTGGCCGGGGTGATGGCCCAGCGCCGGCTGTCTTCGTATTCGAACTGCGCACCAAACCGGCCGTCGCTGCCCAAGCGCAGCAGGCAGGCCAGCCAGGGGCTGCCAGTGGGGCTGTCCTGGGCCATGGCCTGGGCCAATTGCTCAAGCAGCTCCAAAGTGTGGCCGCCGCGCGGTGCAACGGCATGGGTCTTGCCTTGGGCATCGAAGGCAAAGCCGCCCATGCCGCCGCAGCCGTCGTATTCGCCGATCAGGATCAGCTTGCTCCACTGCGGCGGCAGTTGGATTTCCTGCAAGGCGCTGCGCAGCACCTGGGTCAGCAAGTCCCCGGCCTGGGGCAGCAGTTCGTCGGAATGGCCCATGTCTCTCTCCTGAGCTGAAGGGTTTGCGCACGGTCTGAGAACCTGTTCAAAATCTCGGTGCGAGCGGGCAAGAAGCGGTTTGGGATGGGCTGCAAGGCGCAAAACACAGCCATAGCTGGGGCTATGGCGAGGCTTTGCAACGCGGCAGACCGCCCAAATCCGCTTGATTGCACACCGCGCAGGGATTTTGAACAGGTTCTAAGCGCGCGTGCCGCATCTTTGCGCAGCGCGCGCCAGCCTTGGCATTACCCGCCCGGCGGCGGCATTGCGGCAAACTCGGCGATGCGCTGCTCGATGTTGGCGGGCGTGATCTGCCAGCGTTGGGCGTCAGCGTATTCGAAGTCGGCATCGAATGGCCCATCGCTGCCGATGCGCAGCAGGCAGGACAGCCAAAGGCGGCTCGGCTCAGCCGCGCCCGCCGCTGCGGCGTCGGCCTCGGCCATGGCCTGGGCCAGGCGCTTCATGGCGCGCACGCTCTGGCCACGCGGCGCGACGGGGTGGGCCTGGCCTGCGGCATCGAAGCAAAAGCCGCTCATGCTGGCAAAGCCCTGGCCACGCACGCCCACCAGGATGAGCCTGCGCCATTGCGACGGCAGTGTCACTTCCTGCAAGGCGGCATGGCACAGTTGCCGCAGCAGTTCATCGCGCTCGCTCACGTCGCTCTCCTTTCAAGGTTTTGACAGGCAGCGGCTTTCATGCCCCCTCTGCGCATTGGCCAGAGAGGGGCATGAGCCTCAACGCTGCACCTGCGCCTTGTAGGCGCCGTAGCCCTGCTCCTCCATCTGCGCCAGTGGGATGAAGCGCAGGCTGGCGCCGTTGATGCAGTAGCGCAGGCCGCCCTTGTCGCGCGGGCCGTCGGGGAAGACGTGGCCCAGGTGCGAATCGGCCGTGCGGCTGCGCACTTCGACGCGGCGCATGTTGTAGCTCAGGTCTTCGTGCTCGGTGACGGCAGCCTGCTCGATGGGGCGGGTGAAGCTGGGCCAGCCGCAGCCGGAATCGAATTTGTCGGCCGAGCTGAACAGCGGCTCGCCGCTGACCACGTCCACATAGATGCCGGGCTCGAACAGGTGATCGTAGGCATGGCTGAAGGCGCGCTCGGTGCCGCTTTGCTGGGTGATGCGGTACTGCTCGGGCGTGAGCTGCTGGCGCAGCGCCGCGTCGTCGGGCTTGCGCCAGGCTTGCGCGTCAAAACCCGCGCCCTGGCTGCTGCCCTGGGCGGCCTGGGCCTGCTGGCCTTGCATGCGTTGCTGGCGGCCCTGCAGCGGCTCATCGGCCTTGCGGATGTCGATGTGGCAATAGCCGCCCGGGTTCTTCAGCAGGTAGTCCTGGTGGTACTCCTCGGCCGGGTGGAACTGGCGCAGCGGCAGGTTTTCCACCACCAGCGGCTGGCCGTATTTGCGCTGCTCGGCGGCCAGCGCGGCGGCAATGAGCGGTTGCTCGGCAGCGTCGGTGTAGTAGATGCCAGTGCGGTACTGCGTGCCGCGGTCGTTGCCCTGCCGGTTCAGGCTGGTGGGGTCGATGACGCGAAAGTAGTACTCCAGGATGTCTTCCAGGCTCAGGCGATCTGCGTCGTAGTCCACGCGCACGGTCTCGGCATGGCCGGTGCCGCGGTGGATCACGTCCTCATAGCTGGGCTTGTCGGTCTTGCCGTTGGCGTAGCCGGAGACGGCATCGACGACGCCGGGCACGCGCTGGAAGTAGGCCTCCAGGCCCCAGAAGCAGCCGCCGGCCAGGTAGATGGTTTTGCGATTCATGGTGTGCTCCTCCTGTGGTGCGGGGGATGGGGTGGGGCTGGCTGCCGCAGCGGCATCCAGCGGGGCCTGGGCATTGGTCAGCAGGGCCTGCAGTTGCGCTGCGTTCAGGCTGCCGCGCACGCTGCGCAGCAGCTGGCCATCGGCATCGAACAAGGCCCAGGAAGGATAGACGCGGATGCCCAGCGCCTGGGTAATGCTGCCGCCGTGGTCCAGCAGCACGGGCAGCTGTGGGTATTCGAGCCGCGAGTACCAGCGCTCAAAGGCGCCGCTGGCCTTCTCGCCCAGGTGGCCGGGCGAGGCCAGGCTGACCAGGTTGACGTTGCCCAGCTGCCCGTCGCGCACCCAGTCGTTGGTCTGCTGCAATTCCGACAGGCACAGCGGGCACCAGCTGGCCCAGAACTTGACCAGCGTGGGCCGGCCCGGCTTCAGGTGCACGCTGGCGGGCTGGCCGCGCACGTCCTGCAGCGCGCTCAGCGTCGCCCAGGCCGGCGCGGGCGCGGGCTTGTCGGCGCGCGCCAGCGGCAACAGCAGCAGCACGGCGGCAGCGATGGCTGCGGCAAGAAGGCACAGCGCCAGCCAGCCGCGCTGGCGCATTGCGTGTGATGGCATGGTTTCTCTCCTTTGCAGTCGATGGACACTGCCATAGTCGCGCCAGCGGCCCAAAACCTGACAGGCCTTGTGCGCGACGCGCCCAGCGCCCAGTCAAGCGCCCGGCCCAGCGCGGCTCAACGAGCGGCGGGCTGCGCGGGCGTCGGGCGCGGCTGGCTGCGGCGCTGCTGCACCTGCTGGCTGTAGCGGATGATTTCCTTGGCCAGGGTCTCGCGGCCGACGCGGCGCGCAAAGTCCACCGCCGTCATGCCCAGCTGGTTTTTCATCAGCGGATCGGCCCCTTCCTGCATCAACAGCCGCGCCACGGCATCGGTGCCGTATTGGGCGGCCATCATCAGCGGCGTGGTGCCGTTGGGCGATTGCGCATCGATATAGGCGTGCTGCGCCAGCAGCAGCTCGGTGATGGCCACCTGGTGCTCCTCAGAGGTGCCCGAGGCGGCGTAGTGCAGCGGCGTCCACTGCGGCTTGTTGACGTGCGCGCCCTGGCGCACCAGCCGCGTGACGGCGTCGAGATTGCCCCGGATGGCGGCCATCATCAGCGGGCTTTCGTCGCGCGCATTGCGGTATTCGACGTTGGTGCTGCGCGAGCCCATCAGCGCGTTGAAGACGTTCAGGCTCTCCAACTGCAGCGCCAGCGTCATCGGCGTCTGGCCGCTGGCCGCATCGCGCACATTGGGGTTGGCGCCCTCGGCCAGCAGACGCTGCATGGCCGAGCCGTTGTCGCGCTTGACGGCGGTGAACAGGCGCTCGACGCCGGGCTCATTCTGGCGTGCAACCTGCGCGGCCTTCGCGCCCGGCTGTTGGGGCTGCTGCGCCCAAGTGGCTTCTGGCGCGGCCAGCAGGCCCAGCGCCAGTGTGGCAGCCACGCCAGCCAGGGCCTGGGCCAGCGTGCGGCGTTGAAGGCCAGGGGTTTGCAGGGCTTGCTTCATGCGGCAGTCACTCCATGGAAAAGGCTGTGGAAATTTTCGCTGCTGGCCTGGCCAACCTCCTCGGCGCTGATGCCGCGCAGCGCAGCAATGCACTGCGCCACGTGCGGCACGTAGGCCGGGCTGTTGGTCTTGCCGCGGTGCGGCACCGGGGCCAGATACGGGCTGTCGGTCTCGATCAGCAAGCGATCGAGCGGCACGTAGCGCGCCACCTCCTGCACCTGCCTGGCGTTCTTGAAGGTGACGATGCCGGCAAAGGAGATGTAATAGCCCAGCTCCAATACCTGGCGTGCGATGGCAACGTCCTCGACGAAGCAGTGAAACACACCGCCGGCCTGATTGCCGCGGCCATCCTCGCCCTCCTCGCGCAGGATCTCCAGCGTGGCCAGCGCCGAGTCGCGCGTGTGAATCACCAGCGGTTTGCGCAAGGCCCTCGCGGCGCGAATGTGCACGCGAAAGCGCTCGCGCTGCCAATGCATGTCGGCGATGCTGCGCCCGCCCTTGCGGCCGGGCATGTCGTAATAGTCCAGGCCGGTCTCGCCAATGCCCACGACCTTCTCGCGCGCGCCCAGCGCCAGCAGCGTGTCCAGATCGGGCTCGGCCACGCCCTCGTTGTCCGGGTGCACGCCCACCGTGCACCAGATGTTGGGGTGCTGCAGCGCCAGCGCGTGCACGCGCTCGAATTCCTCCAGCGTGGTGCAGATGCACAGCGCCTTGTCCACCTGCGCGGCCTGCATGGCCTCGCGAATGGCAGGCAGCTGCGGGTACAGCTCGGGGAAGCTCAAATGGCAATGCGAATCGATGTACATGAAACAGAAATGCAAATACTGCCCGCGCCAGGGCAGCCAAACCGAGTGATCAAGATGCAGCCGCTGCTTTCAACGCCAGGCAACGGAAAACCGGCCCATGCGGGCCGGTACTGCGCCGGGGCGATCAGGGTGGCGAGAGACCTCAAAACCTGTTCACACCGTGTGCGTGGGGCGGTCGGAGTTCAGCGCCGAGCCCAGGCGGTTCTCGATCTTGGTGCGCAACTCGGCCGATTTTTCGTCGGCCGGAAATCGCACGCCCACGCCTTGCGTACGCCCGCCCGAGGCCCCGGCCGGGGTGATCCAGGCCACGGTGCCGGCAATGGCGTACTTCTTGGGGTCATCGGGCAGCGTCAGCATGACGAAGATGCTGTCGCCCATCTGGTACTCACGCTGCGTGGGCACGAAGATGCCACCCTCCTTGAACAAAGGGATGTAGGAGGCATACAGCGCCGCCTTTTCCTTGATGTTGAGCTGGATCACGCTGGGGCGCGCGCTCTTGCTGGTGTCGTCTGCGGTGGCATTCATGGTGAAAAGGCGTGGTTCGATGGCAAGGAGCTGCCGCAGCAGCGGGCACGTCTGCGTGCATCAGGCGCGTAAGTTTAGGGCACTGCGCGCCTGCTCCACAAGCGCGGCCAGCATCAGCTCCTGCGCGTAGGGGTGTTCACTGGTGCGAGCGGCCTGCGTCAGCTCGGCCGACCAGCGCCCCAGGCGCTCGAAGGCGCGCTGACGCTGCGCTGCGGCGGCGCTTGCCTCCGCCGCCCCGGCCTGCGGCCCGGCCGCGGCCCAGCCTGGCAGGCAGGCGGCCAGGGCCGCGCGGCTGAAGTAGCGCGGCGCGGCGCCAGCCACCAGGGCCATGGCGTCGTGGCAAATCTGCTGCAGCACGGCAATGGCCTGGCTGGGCGTGGCCTCGGCCAGCCAGCCGGGCCGGCCCTGGGCCAATTGCCCGGGCAGGGCCAGCCACTGCTGGGCGTCGAAGCCCGCTTGCAGCAAGGCCAACGCATCCTGCGGACGGCCACCGGCCGCGGCCAGCGCGGCCTCGATCTGCTGCGGCGCCGCGCCCGAAGCGGCCAGCCATTGCTGCACCTGCTCGGTGGCGGGCCATTGCATCTTCCAGGCGTGGCAGCGGCTGCGAATGGTGGGCAGCAGCCGGTGCGCGGCCTGGCTGGCGAGCACGAAGCGGGTATTGCCTGGCGGCTCCTCCAGGGTTTTGAGCAGTGCGTTGGCCGTCACCAGGTTCATGTTCTCTGCCGGATAGACCAGCACCACCTTGCCACGGCCGCGCGCATCGGTACGCTGGCTGAAGGTGATCATCTGGCGCATGGCCTCGACGCGGATCTCCCGGCTGGGCTTGCGCTTGGCATCGCCCTCGGCCTCTGGCGTGGCCCAGCCCCATTGCAGCTGCAACGCCTCGGGCAGCAGCACCAGCAAATCCGGATGGGTGTGCACGGTCATGGCATGGCAGCTTTCGCACTGGCCACAGGCCGGCTGCAGCGCCGCGCCATTTCCTACAGGCTGGGCTTCACACAGCACGGCCTGCGCCCAGGCCAGGCCCAGCTCGAACTGCCCCAGTCCTGATGGCCCTTCGAGCAACAACGCATGGCCGCTTTGGCGCAGCAGCGCCTGCAGCTGCGGCTGCAGCCAGGGCATGGGCGGTGCGACCGCCGGGGTGGGCGCTGAAGCGGTGGCGGTGGGACGTTTGGCCATGGGTGCCTGCCTGGGTGCTGGGGTTTGCGATGGTGGTGCGCGCCAGTGTCAAGCCTGCGGGGCAGGCGCCAGCAAGCCACGCGCGCGCAGCGCCGCCAACACCTCGGCCTGCACCTGGGCCAGCGGCGCATCGGCATGGATGCGCACGAAGCGCCCAGGATGCTCGGCAGCGCAGCGCGCATAGCCTTGCGCCACGCGCTCGAAAAATGCCTGGGCCTCCTGCTCGAAGCGGTCGGGCGTGCGCGCCTGGCGCAGGCGCTGCGCGGCCACGGCTGGCGGCAGGTCGAACCACAGCGTGCAGTCCGGCTGCAGCAAGCCGCTTTGGCCACAGGCGCCGGCATCGGCGGCATCGACCTGCTGGGCGTGGGCATTGGCCGGGGATGGCGGCAGCGCGTGGCCGCCCTGCACCCAGGCCTGCAGCTGTTCGATCCAGGCCCAGGGCTGGCTGCGCCCGCCCCCCTGGTAAGCGAAGGTCGCGTCGGTGAAGCGGTCGCACAGCACGGTCGTGCCCTGGCGCAGCGCCGGCGCAATGACTTGCAGCAGGTGCTCACGCCGGGCGGCAAAGGCCAGCAGGGTTTCGCTCAACGCATCCATGCGCTCGTGCAGCAGCAGCTCGCGCAGTCGCTCGCCCAGCGGGGTGCCGCCAGGCTCACGCGTACACAGCACGCTCTGGCCCTGGGCGCGCAAGGCTTGGGCCATGGCGTCCAGATGGGCGGACTTGCCTGCGCCGTCGATGCCTTCGACGCTGATGAACCAGCCGCGTCGCGCGGGCAGCGGCGCGGGCGATGGGGGCTGCGCCTGTGGCTGAGTGCTGGCCTGACTCATGGCTTGCCCCGGATGTAGCGATCCACCGCGCGGTTGTGCTGCTGCAGGGTATCGCTGAATTCGCTGGAGCCATCGCCGCGGGCCACAAAGTACAGCGCGCTGGTTTTCTCCGGCTGCACCGCCGCCAGCAGCGATTGCTTGCCGGGCATGGCAATGGGTGTGGGCGGCAGGCCGGCGCGGGTGTAGGTGTTCCAGGGCGTATCGGCCTCCAGGTGGCGGCGGCGCAGACGGCCATCGTAGGCATCGCCCAGGCCGTAAATCACGCTCGGGTCGGTCTGCAGCAGCATGCCTTTGTTGAGCCGGTTGATGAACACCCCGGCGATGCGGCCACGGTCGCTGTGCCGTCCGGTTTCCTTTTCGACGATGCTGGCCAGGATCAGCGCCTCATCGGGCTTTTTCAGTGGCAGATTGCGGTCGCGCTGTTGCCAGGCGGCCTCCAGCATGCGGTCCATGGCCTGCAGCGATTGTTCGAGCACGGCCAGATCGCTGCTGCCCTTGGCAAAGAAATAGGTGTCAGGGAAAAAACGCCCCTCGGGGTGTACCCCTTCGCGGCCGAGCTGGGCCATGATTTGCGCATCGCTCAGCCCCGTTGTCTGGTGCTGCAGCGGCTGTTGGGCCAGCAGTTGGCGCATTTGCTTGAAGGTCCAGCCTTCGACGAAGGTGATGGATTGCAAGGTTTGCTCGCCACGCACCAGGCGCCCCAGCACCTGCCGGGGCGTGACCCCGCTTTCGAACTCGTAGTAACCGGCCTTGATGCGCTGGCCCTGGCCGCTGGCGCGCAGCCCCCAATACAGCAGCGCGGGCGGCAGCCGAAACACCTTGGCATCGACCAGCGCCTGCGCCACGCCGCGCGGCGTGGCGCCGCGTGCGATCGTCAGCTCGGCCGGCGCAGGCTCAATGTGCAGCGGCTGATCGCGCCACCACAGGCCATAGGCCAGCGCCGCGCCCAGCAAAGCCAGCATCACTAACAAGAACAAAAACAACTTGCGCAGCAAGGGAGGGCTTCCTTCTGTTAAAAACCGGGCCGCGCCGCCATCGCGCCAGGGCCGGAAAAGCCGCGCACGATAGCACGAAACCCCGCGCCATCCGCGCCCGCCTGCGGCCCCTGCCGGCCCCATCCCCTTCCCGTCATACCGCCCAGATCGACCCCATGTCTACGCTTGCCGCCCCTGCCCTGCCCAATGCCGACGCCACTATTTGCCCCATCACCGAGCTGGGCGTGCTGCACTGCAGCGATGACGATGCGTTGCAATTCTTGCAAAGCCAGCTGAGCAACGACTTCTCCCTGCTGGGCCACGACAGCGCGCGCCTGGCGGCCTACCTGAGCGCCAAGGGCCGCATGCAGGCCAGCTTCATCGGCGTGCGCCTGGGCCCCACAGACGTGCTGCTGCTGGTGCACCGCAGCCTGCTGGCGGCCGTGCAAAAACGCCTGTCCATGTTCATCTTGCGCGCCAAAGCGCGCCTGAGCGACGCCAGCGCGCAATGGCAGCTGCACGGGCTGCTGGGCCAGGCCGCCATTGACCAGGCCATCTCAGCCACGTTGGCCGAAGACGCTGGCGATGCCAACGCTGCGCCAGCCCCGCTGGCCCCCTGGCAAACCGTGGCCAACGCCGCTGCGCGCAGTGGCGCAACGGCCGATGCCGCGCCGGCCTGGGTCATCGGCCTGTACCCGGCCGCCGGCCTGCCCCGGGCGCTGCACATCGCCCCCAGCGGCAGCGCCGCCGGCCTACCCGCCACATTACCGCCGCAGGCCTGCACCGCCTGGGCGTATTCAGAGGTACTGGCTGGCGTGGCCACCATCAGCGCCCCCGTGGTCGAGCTGTTCGTGCCGCAAATGCTCAACTACGAGTCGGTGGGCGGCGTCAGCTTCAAGAAAGGCTGCTATCCCGGCCAGGAAGTGGTGGCGCGCAGCCAGTTTCGCGGCGCCATCAAGCGCCGCGCCTTTCTGGCCAGCGGCCAGGCCAGCCAACTGCCCGAGCCCGGCACGGAAGTCTTCAGCGCCAGCGACCCCGACCAGCCCTGTGGCGTCATCGTGCAATCGGCCTGGCACAGCCAGGCAGAAGTCAGCGGCAGCAACCCGCGCCCCTTTGCCGCCATCGTCTCGCTGAAAACGGACTGCGCCAGCCAGCCACTGCAAATGGCAGCCCCCGGCAGCAGCGCCACGCCGCTGCAGATCCATCCCATGCCCTACCCGATCCTGGACGATGTGTGAGGCGGCACACGCAAAGGGGCGCCGCTGCGCCTATGCAACCCCGCCGCTGAAGTCGGCACAGCCGTTCAGCGCCGCCCGGCGCGGCTGAACAGCCAGATGCCGGCCACGACCAGCGCCGTGCCGGCGGCCAGCCATGGGGTAAATGGCTCGCCCAGCAGCCAGACGCCCATGGCAATGGTTGACAGCGGACCGATCATGCCGATCAGCGCCGTCAGGCTGGCGCCGATGCGCTCCATGGCCATCATCACCATCAGCACGGGCGCCACGGTACAGGCCGTGGCGTTGAGCAGGCTCAGCCACAGCACCGGCGTGGCCACCTGCTGCGCAGCGCTCAATGGGCGGGTCAGCAGGAACTGTGCAATACAGCACAGACAGGCAAAGCTGGTGGCCAGCCCGACCAGGCGCAAAGCCCCCAGGCGCTGCACGTATTCGCCGCTGAAAAACAGGTACAGGGCATAGCTGACGGTGCCGCCAAAGACCAGGGCCGCCCCCAGGGCGGTGTCGGCCGTGCCCGGCAGTTGCATCTCTCGCCCGAAGACCAGCAGCGCGCCGCTGTAGCTCACAAGCACGGCCAGCCAGTGGCTACGGCTCAGACGCGCGCCGCGCAGCAACCAGCCCAGCAACATGACCAGGGTGGGCGTCAGGTAGAGGATGAGCCGCTCCAGCCCGGCGCTGATGTATTGCAGGCCCATGAAGTCCAGCAGGCTGGCCAGGTAGTAGCCCGAGATGCCCAGGCCCATGACGGCCAGCATGTCGCGCCGCGTCAGAGGCGGCTTGCCGCGCCCGCCCCACCAGGCCATGGCGATGAAAAACGGCAGCGCAAACAGCATGCGGTACATGATGAGCGTGACCGCATCGACGCCATGCCGATAGGCCAGCTTGACGATGATGGCCTTGCCGCTGAAGGCCACGGCTCCCAGCGCCGCCAGTAACAAGCCCGAAGCCATGGACGGCGCAGGACTGGGAGCTGCCGGGGTGGCAATGGCAGGGGATGGTGCGGTCGGCATGGTGGACAAATGCGAGGGAAGGTCTGCCCCGCACCGCGCACTTTTCGAGGCGCTTGGATACAGGTACGGGCGCGCATTATTCCAGCAACTAAAAATCGTTTGCAGCGACGAGCGCAAAAACAAAACCCGGCCATGGGCCGGGTTGGATGGAAATGGCGCCTGGCCGCCACCTCTCTTGTACAAGGGTGTGGGCCAGGGCGCCGCTTGACAGACCGGCCGATCAGGCAGATCAGGCCGGTGTCGTCAATGGCGCATCAGAAGCCGCCCATGCCGCCCATGTCGGGCATGGCGGGGGCTGCCGGCGCGTCCTCCTTCGGGGCTTCGGCGATCACGGCTTCGGTCGTGAGGAGCAGCGAGGCCACGGAAGCGGCGTTTTGCAGCGCAGTGCGGGTGACCTTGGTGGGGTCCAGAATGCCCAGCTCCAGCATGTCGCCATAGCTGTCGTTGGCGGCGTTGAAGCCGAAGTTGCCCTGGCCTTCCAGCACCTTGTTGACCACCACGGAGGGCTCGCCACCGGCGTTGGCGACGATTTCACGCAGCGGCGCCTCGATGGCCTTGAGGATCAGGCGGATGCCCGCTTCCTGCTCTGCGTTGTCGCCCTTGAGTTTGCCTTCCACGGCAGACTTGGCGCGCAGCAGAGCCACGCCGCCGCCAGCGACGATACCTTCTTCCACGGCAGCGCGGGTGGCGTGCAGGGCGTCTTCGACGCGGGCCTTCTTCTCCTTCATTTCCACTTCGGTGGCTGCGCCGACCTTGATCACGGCCACGCCGCCAGCGAGCTTGGCCACGCGCTCTTGCAGCTTCTCACGGTCGTAGTCGCTGGTGGCTTCTTCGATCTGGATGCGGATTTGCTTGACGCGCGCCTCGATGTCGTCGGCCTTGCCTTCGCCGTCGATGATGGTGGTGTTTTCCTTGCCCACTTCGATGCGCTTGGCTTGGCCCAGGTCGGCCAGGGTCACCTTCTCCAGGCTCAGGCCCACTTCCTCAGCGATGACCTTGCCGCCCGTCAGGATGGCGATGTCTTCCAGGATGGCCTTGCGGCGGTCGCCAAAGCCGGGGGCCTTGACGGCCACGACTTTCAGGATGCCGCGGATGGTGTTGACCACCAGCGTGGCCAGGGCCTCACCCTCAACGTCCTCAGCAATGATCAGCAGCGGACGGCTGGCCTTAGCGACGGCTTCCAGCGTGGGCAGCAGGTCGCGGATGTTGCTGATCTTCTTGTCGAACAGCAGCACGAAGGGGTTGTCCAGCACCGCCACTTGCTTGTCGGGGTTGTTGATGAAGTAGGGGCTGAGGTAGCCGCGGTCGAATTGCATGCCTTCGACGACGTCCAGCTCATTGTTCAGGCTCTTGCCTTCTTCCACGGTGATCACGCCTTCCTTGCCCACTTTGTCCATGGCTTCGGCAATGATCTTGCCCACGTCCTCATCGCTGTTGGCGGAGATGGAGCCAACCTGGGCGATTTCCTTGGAAGTGGTGATTTGCTTGGATTGCTTCTTCAGCTGCTCGACCAGCTCGGCCACGGCCTTGTCGATGCCGCGCTTGACTTCGATCGGGCTGTGGCCAGCGGCCACGTACTTCAGGCCTTCGCGCACGATGGACTGGGCCAGCACGGTGGCGGTGGTAGTGCCGTCACCGGCGATGTCGTTGGTCTTGGAAGCCACTTCCTTGACCAGCTGAGCGCCGATGTTCTGCAGCTTGTCCTTGAGCTCGATTTCCTTGGCCACGGACACACCGTCCTTGGTCACAGTGGGGGCGCCGAAGGAGCGCTCCAGCACCACGTTGCGGCCCTTGGGGCCCAGGGTGACCTTGACGGCGTTGGCCAGGATGTTGACACCTTCGACGATGCGAGTGCGTGCATCGGTGCCGAAAACTACGTCTTTTGCTGCCATTTTGAAAAATCTCCAGTGGGAATGAGCGCTGACCGCACTGCTGGGGCGGAGCCAGGCTCAAAAAAATGAATGGGTGCGGCGGGCGCGGGATTACTTCTCGACGACGGCGAAGATGTCGTCTTCCTTGAGCACCAGCACTTCCTGGCCGTCAACCTTGACGGACTGGCCACTGTACTTGCCGAACAGCACGCGGTCGCCGACTTTCACGTCCATGGACAGGCGGTCGCCATCGTCGTCGCGCTTGCCAGGGCCCACAGCCAGCACTTCGCCCTGATCGGGCTTTTCAGCGGCGTTATCGGGGATGACGATGCCCGAAGCAGTGGTGGTTTCGTTTTCCAGACGCTTGACGATCACGCGATCGTGCAAAGGACGCAGAGCCATGTGTTCTCTCCTGAGAATTGCAAAAAATTGAACGGCGGGTCTGTCGCATCCACTGATACGCGGCGTGCTGAGGATTGCAGACCCCATTGGCTGGGCAAGTCACAGCAAAACAACTGCTAGCACTCACCCGCAACGAGTGCTAATGATACGGACGAAAAAAGCCATTTCAAGGGACTGCTTCGCAAATTTTTTGCGCGTCTCGCGCGCCTGGCTTTGCTACGCTTGCATGCCCATGCGCCCTTATGCACAGCCCGCCTCGCAGCACTTGTGCTGCGCGCCTGTGCACACAAGCCTAGGAATTGCTGAGATTGGGTTTGCAAAGCGGTTTTTCGAGGCAAAAGCCGCAAATGCAAGGCGAAGACGCCGAAAACGCAGCAATTGCTGTTTTTGACCGCAAGCACTGCTGCAGCACGCAATCTCAACCAACCCCAAGGCGGGACTTATTTCTTTCTACGGCCATCACCCCATCACGACGAACACCAGCCATGCCCACTCCAGCTTCTGCCCACAAGATTCTCGTCGTCGGCGGCGCCGGCTACATCGGTTCGCACATGGTGAAACATTTGTGCCAACAAGGCTTGGCCGTGGTCGTGCTCGATGACCTCTCGGCCGGCTACGCCGATGCGGTCGTGGCCAGCGCCGAGCTGGTCGTTGGCTCGGCAGCCGACGCTGGCCTGCTGGCGCAATTGTTCGCGCGGCACCGCTTCGATGCGGTGATGCACTTTGCCTCTTTCATCCAGGTCGGCGAGTCGGTGACGGAGCCTGCCAAGTACTACGCCAACAATGTGGCCGCCACGCTGACGTTGCTGCAGACCATGCGCACGGCTGGCGTGCAGCGCTTCATCTTCTCTTCGACGGCGGCCGTTTATGGCAACCCACAGCAAGTGCCCATCGACGAAGAGCATCCCAAGCAACCCATCAACCCTTATGGGCGCAGCAAGTGGATGGCCGAGCAGATGCTAGAGGATTTTGACCAGGCCTATGGGCTGAAGTCGGTCTGCCTGCGCTATTTCAATGCGGCCGGCGCTGACCCCGAGGGCGAGTTGGGCGAGCGCCATGTGCCCGAGACACACCTGATCCCGCTGGTGCTGCAGGCCGCTGCCGGACGGCGCGCGGCCATCTCGGTGTTCGGCACGGACTACGACACGCCCGATGGCAGCTGCATCCGCGACTACATCCACATCGACGACCTGTGCCAGGCCCATGCCCTGGCGCTGCAACACCTGCTCGCAGGCGGCCCCAGCCTGCGCCTGAACCTGGGCAATGGCCAGGGCTTTTCGGTTCTAGAGGTGATCGAGGCTGCACGCCAGGTCACCGGTCGCGACATCACCGTGCGTCTGGAGCCACGCCGGCCGGGCGACCCGGCGCGCCTGGTGGCCGATAGCCGTCTGGCGCGCGAGCTGCTGGGCTGGCAACCGCGCTATGCCGACTTGCACACCATCATCGCGCATGCCTGGGCCTGGGAACAAACCCACCGCTGGCCCCAAAACCCAAAACCCGCGTGACGCCATCGTACCCACCGCCCCAGCTCGGGCGGCACTGCATACAACGCTCAATGGGTGGGGGAAGTGCCTATCGGATATGCGTTCGTTCCAAGGGTTGTTGCGATTTAGAGCGTGTGATGCACTTTTCGCCCCCCGCGCTGGCCCCAAAACCGTGTCATCGCAAGGCGGCGCGCGCCGCCAAGGCTGGCTGCCTTGGCAAGCGTGCCAACGCGGCGAGTGCATGGTTTTGGGGCCAGCCCTAAGGGAGAGCGCCCCGGCACGCGCATTGCGGCGTTGCCGTTTCCTTGCAGCCCGTCAGGCTGCGGCGCAAACGGCGCCTTGCACTGCACACGCCGGGGCGCTCTCGCGGGAGGTGCAAAGTGCATAACACGCTCTAGAGCCTGTTTCCACTGCCGGGCAAGCCCTCAACTGGTTTTGCCCCTCAGCGGAAAGAAATGTAACAATTATTCAAATCAATGGGTTAGCGCTGCCCATGAAATTTTTAGCTTGTCACAATATCCGACACAGCGCTGCGCAAAGGCGGATGACTCTGGTGCGGGCTCAAAGGCTCACACTGTCCCCTGGTCGACATTTCCGGCTTTCGCGCATGGCATCACCTTTTTGAACAGTGAATTTATGAACACCGAAAACGACACCCTGCCCGAACATGTCGCCACACAGCCAACGACGGCAGGGCGTGGCGACAAGATTCTGGTGGTTGATGACGATGCGCGCATCCGTGATCTGCTGCGCCGCTACCTGGCTCAGGAAGGTTTCGAGGTCATGGTGGCCGAAGATGGCAAGGCGCTCAATCGCATCATGCTGCGCGAGACGTTTGATTTACTGGTGCTCGATTTGATGCTGCCGGGTGAAGACGGTCTGTCCATTTGTCGGCGTCTGCGCGGCAACAACGACCGCACCCCGATCATCATGCTCACGGCCAAGAGCGAAGACGTGGACCGCATCGTTGGCCTGGAAGTAGGCGCTGACGACTATGTGGGCAAGCCCTTCAACCCACGAGAGCTGTTGGCTCGCATCCACGCTGTACTGCGTCGCCGCCCAACCATGGAGGCGCCGGGTGCGCCAGCAGGCGACAACGCCATCGTCAATTTCGGCGCCTTCCGCTTCGACATGGGCGCCCGCACGCTGCACAAGAATGGTGAAGAATTGCCGCTGACCACGGGCGAGTTCGCCATGCTCAAGGCCCTGGTGCGCCACCCGCGCCAGCCGCTCTCGCGCGAGAAGCTGGCCCTGCTGGCCCGCGGGCGCGAGTTTGAGCCCTTTGACCGCAGCCTGGATGTGCAAGTCTCGCGACTGCGCAAGCTGATTGAGGAGGACGCGACCTCGCCGCGTTACATCCAGACGGTCTGGGGCGTGGGCTACGTGTTCGTGCCTGACGGAAACCACTGACCCACTGACAAAGAAAGAGGAAATCCTTGTGTGGGCAAGCCGCCGCGCCTCCGCCCTGAACTTGTCAAGTTCGCACACATGGTCAAGAGACCGCTGCACCATAGTCAGACAGAGTGCCGCTTGCAACCATGAACCGGGCCACAATGGCCCGGTTTTGCTGTGCGCATGCGGCCATGCAACCGCTTGCCTGAAGCAGTGAATGCCTTGGCCCCGGCCGCTTTTACGTAGAACAAGGGTGCCTCACGCCGCTGTGTCGCACCGTTTTTACACTGCCACCATGAAAACCCTCGCTTCCACCGATGACGACGATGCGCCGCTTGAAGAAACCCATGGAGCGCGCCAGCGCCGCATCCACCTCAGCCTGTTCTGGCGCACCTTCATCCTGCTGTCGCTGCTGCTGGTGGCCACCATCGTGGTCTGGATTCAATCATTTCGCGCCCTGGAATTCGAGCCACGCACGCTGCACACGGCAAAGCAGATTGCCACCATGGTCAATCTCAGCCGTGCCGGGTTGACGCACTCGGACGCGATCGCACGCGTCTCACTGCTCAAGACGCTGTCAGAGCAGGAGGGTATGCGCATTCAGCCACATGAGCCGGCAGACACCTATGAGCTGATGACCGATTCGGCATTGGGTAACAAGCTCAGCGCCGAATTGCGCAACCGCCTGGGCATGGAGACCCTGGTGGCCAAGAAGGTCAATGGCACCCCCGGGCTGTGGGTGAGCTTTCGCCTGGGCGACGACTACACCTGGCTGTTGATGGACAGCTCGCGCCTGAGCCCGGTGGGCGGGCGCACCGTGCTGTTGTGGCTGATGGCGGCGGTGGGCATCTCGCTGGCTGGCGCGGCGGTCATCACGCGGCTGCTCAACAAGCCGATCAAGGAGCTGTCCAATGCCACCTTCCGCCTGGGCTCAGGCGATTTCGGCAACAGCCAGCTCAACGAGGAGGTGGCCACCAGCGAGATCCGCGCAGTGAACATCGGCTTCAACCGCATGGCCGAACAGCTCTCCAAGGTCGAGCAGGATCGCGCCGTGATGCTGGCGGGCATTTCGCACGACCTGCGCACGCCGCTGGCGCGGTTGCGGCTGGAGACGGAGATGAGCGTGGCCGACGAGCTGGCGCGCGAGCACATGGTGGCCGACATCGTGCAGCTCGATGCCATCATCGACAAGTTCATGGATTACGCCCGCCCGGTGTCCGGCAAGCGCAACAGCGTCAACCTGCAAAGCATCGTCTCCAACTGCGTGTTCTCCATCCAGGAGTTGGGCGAGATGGAGATCAGCACCCGCGTGCCGGGCGATTTGTACGTCTACGCCGATGAAATCGAGCTCTCGCGTGTCGTCACCAATTTGCTCGAGAACGCTCGCCGTTACGGCAAGACGCCAGAGACAGGCATCGCGCAGGTGGAGATCGTCGCCAGCGAATTTTCAGGCTCCAAATACGTGCTGCTCAAAATCCGCGACCACGGCGCCGGCGTGCCTGAGGCGGAGCTGGGCAATCTGCTCAAGCCCTTCTTCCGTGGCGACAGCGCCCGCACGGCCGCAGCCGGTGCCGGCCTGGGCCTGTCCATCGTGGACAAGACAGTGCAGCGCATGGGCGGGCGCTTTTCCCTGACCAATGCCAGCAGCGGCGGTCTGGTGGCGCACATCCGCCTCGATCAGGCGCCCAGCAATGCGCAGTGGAAGGACGAGCAACGCCTGCAGCGGCCCAAGGTCAAGCGCAACGCCTCCCCACCCACGCAGTTCTGACCTCCACAATCAAAAAAGTCCTCGCATCTGCGAGGACTTTTCGGGCGGGTTTCTGAGTACCTGTCTGCAACCTCACTTGAGATTGCCGGAGAGGAACTTGGCCAGCCGCTCGCTGCTGGGGTTGGCCAGTACCTGGCGCGGATCACCCTGCTCTTCGATGCGGCCTTGGTGCAGGAACACCAGATGGTTGGAGACCTCGCGCGCAAAGCCCATCTCGTGCGTCACGACCACCATGGTGCGCCCTTGCTGAGCCAGTAACTGCATGATGCGCAGCACCTCACCCACCAGCTCCGGATCGAGCGCGCTGGTGGGCTCGTCAAACAGCAGCACCTCAGGCTCCACGGCCAGGGCGCGGGCGATCGCCACGCGTTGCTGCTGCCCGCCCGAGAGTTGGCTGGGGTATTTGTCGCCCTGGCCTGTCAGCCCTACCATGTCCAAATAACGCGCAGCAGCCTCCAGCGCCTGGGCCTTGGGCTGCTTGAGCACGTGCACTGGCGCCTCGATGATGTTTTGCAGCACGGTCATGTGGGCCCACAGATTGAAGTGCTGGAACACCATGGCCAGCTTGGTGCGAAAGCGCTGCAGCTGGGCCATGTCTGCGGCATGAAGCTCGCCATCGGCCTGCTTGCGCAGGCCCAGCTCTTCGCCCTTGAGCAAAATGCGCCCCTGGTTGGGGCGTTCAAGCAGGTTCATGCAGCGCAAAAAGGTGCTTTTGCCCGAGCCCGAGCTGCCGATGATGCTGATCACATCGCCTGCGCGAGCCGACAGTGACACGCCGCGCAGCACCTGATGCTCGCCATAATTCTTGTGGATGTCCAGCACCTGGAGCTGGATGTCGGCGGGTGCGTGCTCTGTCATGGTCATGCCTGGTTGCCTCGTGGGTTCAGTGCGAATGGGGCTGTAGATAGGCCGTATAGCGCTTCTCGGCCAGGCGGAACAGGCCCATCATCGTGAAAGTGACGACCAAGTACAGCGCGGCAGCAAACAGATACGCCTCGAAAGTCAGATAGTAATCGCGGTTGACCTTGCTGGCTGCCGAGGTCAACTCGAACAGCCCTGGCACTGAACTGGCCAGACTCGTGCCGTGCATCATCTGCATTACTTCATTGCTGTAGGGCGGCAGCGCACGGCGCATGGCGCTGGGCAGGACAATGCGCCGCATGACTTGCCAACGCCCCATGCCCATGGCGTAGGCGGCCTCCACCTCGCCACGGCTGGTATCGCGAATCGCCCCGGCCAGGATTTCCGCCAAATAGCCCGCGTGGTTGATGCTGAAAGCCAGCATGGCGCAAAACAGCGGATTCTTGAAATGCGTCAGCGGCCAGACCGTGTCCCACAGCGCCTGTACCCACTGCAGCTGGGCGATACCGAAATAGATCAGGTAAATCTGGATCAGCAGCGGCGTGCCACGCACAAAGTAGGTGAAGGTCGAGGCTATGCGCTGCAGTATCCAAGAGCGTGACACCAGCATCAGCGCAAACACCACGCCGGCAATGCCACCTGCCAGCAGCAAGCCGGCCAGCATAGCAAACGTGCTCCACAAGCCCTTGAAATACAGCTGCAGGGTTGCAGGCTCAAAAATCACAGCCCATTGCATGCGTCACTCCCACTCATAGGCTGATGGTCTCGCTGCCCAAACTGTAGCGCGCATGGATCTTGCGCAGCACCCACAGCGACAGGCTGGTGAACAGCAAATAAATGCCCGCCACCAGCAAAATGAACAGGAAGGGCTCGCGCGTGGCGCGACCAGCCTGCGTGGCCAGATAGGTCATGTCTTGCAGATTGATCAGGCTGACCAAAGCCGTGGCCTTGATCAGCGCCATCCAGCTGTTGGTGAAGCTGGGCACCACGTAGCGGATCATCTGCGGCAGCGTGATGCGGCGAAACACCTGCCAGCGCTGCATGCCAAACGCCAGGGCGGCCTCGCGCTGGCCGATGGGAATGGCCTTGATGGCGCCACGGAAGTTCTCCGTCATATAGGCCCCGTAGATGAAGCCAATGGTCAGCACCCCGGCCATGAACGGATTGATGGAGATGCCCTGCGTGTAGCCCAGGCGCTCCAGCAGCAGATTGAGCAGCGTGGTGCCGCCATAGAACACCAAGAGCAGCAGCAGCAATTCAGGCACGCCACGCACCACCGTGGTGTAGACCTGCCCCAGCGCCATCGCCAAGCGATTGCGCGAGAGCTTGGCCCCCGCCCCCAGCAGCCCCAGCACGATGGCCACCAGCAGCGAAGCCAACGACAGCGCCACCGTCAGCAGCGCCCCTTGCAGGATGGAAAGATAGTAGCCAGTCATGACCAGACCTGTTCACGCGCCCAACGCACCAGCCGCACACTCAATGTCAGCACACACGCCAAGCGCCCAACGGCAAAAGCCTGGATGAGGCGTCATGGCGAACGCCCCAGCCAGACCTTCCTTTGCGCCAATCGGCCGAATGTGGCTGCACCGAGCCTGCGCCCTGGGCAGCAAACCCAAGGGCATGCTTTGCGCGCGCCCGTTCAATCAATCCGCCCCGTACGGGTCGAAATCGAAATATTTCTTGGCAATTTCCTGGTATTTGCCGTTTTCACGCAGGGTCTTGATGCCCTTGTTGAGCTGCTCCTTGAGCTCGGGCTGGCCCTTGCGCAGTGCAATACCCATACCTTCGCCAAAGTACTTCTCGTCCAGCAGGTCAGGGCCGACGACCTTGAAATCCTTGCCTTCAGGCTTGCCCAGGAAGGCGCCATCGACCTCCATCTTGTCGGCCACCGTCCCATCAAGGCGCCCAGACTTGATGTCCAGGTACACCTGATCCTGCGCCTCATAGCCCATCAGTTTCACGCCACGGGGGGCCAGCTCGCCCTCGGCATAGCGCTGCATGGTGCTGCCCTTGAGCACGCCCAGGGTCAGGCCCTTGAGAGAGTCCAGATCCTTGAAGTCCACCGAGTTTTTGACCACGATGACGCTGGGCGTCTTGTAGTAACGGCCAGTGAAATCGATCACGCGCTTGCGCTCTTCAGTGATGTTCATATCGCTGATGATCACGTCGTAGCGGCGACTTTGCAGGCCAGGAATCATGGCATCCCAAACCTGCTCAACAAACACGCATTTGCGCTTGAGTTCCTCGCACAGCGCATTGGCGAAGTCGATATTGAAGCCTACCAACTCGCCCTTGGCATTCTTGTAGACCATGGGCTCATAAGTCGGATCCACGGCCACGCGCAAATCCTGCGCCCAGGCCATCGAAGAGCCCATCGCCAAGGCAGCGGCGACAGCAGCGCCAAGGAGTCGTTTTTTCATCATGATCCATCCTGAGAAGGCAATGCCGGGCGGGGCAATGGCGCCCGCCCCCGGCCAGTCCAAATCACGCCGGGTAAGTCTGCATCGGCAATGGCCCACCGCAAAAATGCAGCATTGCCACCGCCCATGCCTGCAAAGCACCGGCCACATACGTGCGATTCTAGTGCGTCAAAAACGCTCTCGCGCAAGCCAATGGCCGCTGCACAGCGCATTTACGGGTAAACCATCGCATCGCAGGTCTTTTACTTGGCTTAATATCGGTAAGACCATAGTTTTTGCCTCGTAAAAACCTTAAAGTTATAATGGATTGCTTACCGCTCAGCACTTTGCTTCCGATCTCAAACCTCGTTTCCTTTTCGCGGCCAGGAAGGCCAATCCGCCGGGCACGGGTGCGGCAGCCGCCCAGCGCCCCTGAACACCGGGGGCTTCGCCACCCCAACGCCCCAAGAGCGATTCTGGCTGTCATGCTGCCTCTGCGGCCTGCCAGCCCTCTCGACCGCACAGGCCTGTCTACCCCCCATAACCTAGCTGGCGCCAAATCGCACACTGGCTGGGGCGCCGCCACGCATTTCCCATGGCCTGCACGGTGCAATGCCGTTGCCTGCCAGGCGGCTGGTGCCGGGGCCACACTGTGACGAGCCGTACCTTTGTGCATCTTGCACACCCACAGGCACCCGGTGGACAGACCAGCCTGCTTTCCCCCAACCAATGACGAAGGACCCCCTCCCTGATGGCCAAAAGCATCCAGATCGAACATGTATTCAAAGTCTTTGGCGACAAACCCGAGCAGGCCATTGCACTGGCCCGGCAAGGCCTGGACAAGCAGACCATTCTGGAGCGCACCGGCCAATCCATCGGCGTATTCGACGCCCACTTTGACATCGAAGCCGGGGAGATTTTCGTCATCATGGGCCTGTCGGGCTCTGGCAAAAGCACTCTGGTGCGCATGCTCAACCGGCTGATCGAGCCCAGCAGCGGCCGGATTCTGGTGGACGGGCAGGACATCAACGCGCTCAGCGAAAACGCACTACGCGCCTTGCGCCGCAAGGACATCAGCATGGTGTTCCAATCCTTTGCGCTGATGCCGCACATGAGCGTGCTGGACAACACGGCCCTGGGCCTGGAGCTGGCCGGCGTGGACAAGCCCACGCGCCAGCGCGCCGCTCAGGATGCCCTGGAGCAAGTCGGCCTGGGCAGTTGGGGCGCCAGCTATCCGGACGAGCTCTCCGGCGGCATGCAGCAGCGTGTGGGGCTGGCGCGCGCGCTGGCGGCCGATCCGTCCATTTTGCTGATGGACGAGGCCTTTTCGGCGCTGGATCCGATCATCCGCACAGACATGCAGTCTGAACTACTGCGCCTGCAGGAGGCCAAGCCGCGCACCATTGTTTTCATCTCGCACGATCTGGATGAGGCCATGCGCATTGGCAACCGCATTGCCATCATGAAAGACGGTCAGGTGGTGCAAGTGGGCACGCCCGAGCAGATTCTGCGCAACCCCGCCAATGACTACGTGCGCAGCTTCACCAAGGGGGTCGATGCATCCATGGTGTTCAAGGCCAGCGACATCGCGCGCCTGTCGCAGCCCGTGCTGGAGATCAAGCCAGGCAAGGGCCTGCGCGCAGCGCTGCGCATTCTGCAAGAGCAGGACCGCGAGTTCGGCTATGTGGTCTCGCGCGGCCAACGTTTCGAGGGCATCGTCTCGATCGACTCGCTGCGCGAAGCGCGCGATGGCAGCAACGAGCTGCAGCCACTGTCCGATGCCTTTTTGCCCCAGGTCATCAGCGTGCGTGGCGATGAGCTGGTGGCCGATGTCGTAGGCCGCGCCGCCGAGCCGCGCTACCCGCTGCCCGTGCTGGGCGAGGACGGGCAGCTGCTGGGCATGGTCAGCCGCACCAGGCTGCTGCGCTTTCTCGATCGGGAAACCCCGCCGCTGCCCAGCGAGCCCGCCACGGCCCAGCCCGCCGACAGCGCCGCCGCACCCTGAGCCTGCCCCTGCACCACTCTTCCCGTATCGCCCGTATCGCCCGTATCGCATGAGTTCCACGCACCACGACAACCCTTGGGCCGCCACGGCCGCCCCAACCGCCAGCTCCCAGTCCGCATCCCCGGCCGCAGCAGCAGCGGACAATCCCTGGGCTTCCGCCGCCCCCGCCCCATCCACTGCCCCGGCAAGCCCGGCCAACCCCTGGGGCGGTGGCGGCACCAGCGCCAATGCAGACTGGCTCTCCAGTAGCGCAAACGCCGACGCCAGCACGGCAGCCGATGGATTTGCCCTTCACCAGCTCTGGGATGGCAGCCTGCCCGTGCAGGACTGGATCAACCAAGGGCTGAATTGGTTCGTCGCACACTTCCGGCCCTTTTTCCAGACCATTCGCACTCCCATCGACACCACGCTCAGCGGCATTGAGCAGGGGCTGCTGAGCGTACCCACGCTGGGCATGATTGCCATCCTGGCGCTGCTGGCCTGGCAGTTTGCTGGGCGGCGCGTTGCCATTGGCGCCTTGCTGTCGCTGCTGACCATTGCCATGCTCGGCGTCTGGCCCGAGGCCATGGTCACACTGGCGCTGGTGCTCACCTCACTGGTGTTCTGCCTGCTGATCGGATTGCCCATGGGTATTTTGCTGGCCAGCAGCGACCGCGCCCAGCGCATCGCACGCCCTGTGCTCGACGCCATGCAAACCACCCCTGCCTTCGTGTACCTGGTGCCCGTGGTAATGCTGTTTGGCATCGGCAACGTGCCCGGCGTGATCGTGACCATCGTGTTCGCGCTGCCGCCACTGGTGCGGCTGACCAATCTCGGGATCCGCCAGGTACGCCCCGATCTGGTGGAGGCCGCCCGCGCCTACGGCGCCTCGCCGCTGCAGCTGCTGGCCAAAGTGCAGCTGCCATTGGCCATGCCCTCCATCATGGCTGGCGTCAATCAGGCGCTGATGCTGTCGCTGTCCATGGTGGTGATTGCTTCGATGATCGCTGTCGGCGGCCTGGGGCAGATGGTGCTGCGCGGCATCGGTCGCCTGGACATGGGCTTGGCGACCGTAGGCGGCTTGGGCATCGTACTGCTGGCCATCACGCTCGACCGCATCACCCAAACCATGGGCCAACCCCGGCGAGCCGGGCAGTCCTGGCGTCAACAAGGCCCGTTAGGTCTGCTGAGGCGATTAGTGCAGCGTCCCCCTGCAGCACCCGTTGCCAGGCATGACCCAGTCGCAAAACCAGTCAAAGCGGCTGCCGCATCGCGCCCAGCGCATGGCCATTGAGTGTTGCGCTGCCCACACTTTTTTCTTGTAGGAGAAGGCCCGTGTCAATGTCCCTGCCCCGCCTGATTCAACCCTTGACCGCCGCCGTTTTACTGAGCGCCGCCTTGCTGCCGGCAGCCCCAGCCCAGTCTCAAGCTGCGGCCGTGCCAGTCAAGGCCATCAAAACCAATCTGGCCGAGGAGAGCTTTCAGACCATGGTAGTCAACCGTGCATTGCAAGAGCTGGGCTTTGCCGTGCAGCCCATTCTGGAAGCCGACCTGACTGCCGCCTACCT
Source organism: Vandammella animalimorsus (assembly GCF_002285285.1). Lineage (GTDB taxonomy): Bacteria > Pseudomonadota > Gammaproteobacteria > Burkholderiales > Burkholderiaceae_C > Lampropedia > Lampropedia animalimorsus. The sequence goes on along the minus strand of NZ_NSJF01000005.1, from coordinate 34,279 downwards.
GGCCATTGCCAATGGCGATGCCACATACACCGCCATCAATTGGTGGCCCTTGCACCAAGGCATGTACGAAAAGGCTGGCGGCGACCGGGTCTTCTTCCGCCAGGGCGTGTTCATCGACGGCGGCGCGCAAGGCTATCTGATCGACCGCAAGACCGCCACCGAGCACCGCATCACCAATCTGGCCCAGCTCAAGGACCCGGCCATCGCCCGGCTGTTCGACCACGATGGCAACGGCAAGGCCGACCTGACCGGCTGCAACCCGGGCTGGGGCTGCGAGCTGGCCATCGAGCACCAACTCAGCGCCTATGGGCTGCGCGAGACCGTCGAGCACCGCCAAGGCAATTACAACGCGCTGATGGCCGATACACTGGAGCGCTTCCGCGCTGGCCGGCCCATCCTCTACTACACCTGGACGCCCTATTGGGTCAGCGGCGTGCTGCGCCCCGGCCAGGAAGTGAGCTGGCTGGAGGTGCCCTTCACCGCCCTGCCCGATTTGAGCGGCGACGTCAAGCAGGCCCAAACCACGCTGCCCGATGGCAAGAACTATGGCTTCCCGATTGCCCGCGAACACATCGTGGCCAACCGCCGCTTTGCCCAACAGCACCCGGCAGCCGCCAAATTGTTTGAGATCGCCCGCATCCCCATTGCCGACATCAACGCCCAAAATCTGCGCATGCAGCAGGGCGAAAACAGCCCCGCCGATCTGGAGCGCCACACCGAGGCCTGGATTCAGGCCAACCGCTCTACCTTCGACGGCTGGCTGCAACAAGCCAGGGCCGCACAGGCCCAGAAGGCTCCCGCGCAGCGCCAGCGGCCATGAGCCCCCAACGCGCTGCCCTGCTGAAGGACGGCCTGCAGGCTTGGCAGCAGCGCACTTGGCCCGGCATGTGCCAGCGCCACAGCGTGCAAAGCCCCCTTCGCATCGCCAGCGCCGCGCTGGCGTCATTTCTCATCCACGCACACGAAAGGAAGAACCATGAAACACCTGCACACCATCGGCCTGCGCCCACTGACCATGGCCGCCTTGCTCAGCCTGGGGCTGGGCGCTGCGGCCCAGGCGCAGGAGCTGCCGGGCCAGGGCGTGCGCGTCACCCCCATCAAAAGCTCGATCGCCGAGGAAACCTTCCAGACCCTGCTGGTGTCGCGCGCCCTGGAAAAGCTTGGCTATGAAGTGGCCGACATCAAGGAGACCGAGTACGCCACCGGCTTCGTCGCCATCGCCAATGGCGACGCCACCTTCATGGCCGTGAACTGGAAGCCGCTGCACGACGACTTCTACAAGAACGCCGGCGGCGATGCCAAGTTCTACCGCGAGGGCACCTACGTCACCAACTCGCTGCAGGGCTACTTGATCGACAAGAAAACCGCCGATGCCCACGGCATCAACAATCTGGAGCAGCTCAAGAAGCCCGAGATTGCCAAGCTGTTCGACACCAATGGGGACGGCAAGGCCGACCTGACCGGCTGCAATCCCGGCTGGGGCTGCGAGGCCGTGATCGAGCACCACCTCAAGGCCTACGATCTGGCTGGCAGCGTGACGCACAACCAGGGCAGCTACTCCGCCCTGATCGCCGACACCATCGCCCGCTACAAGCAGGGGCAGCCGGTGCTCTATTACACCTGGACGCCGTACTGGGTCTCGGGCGTGCTCAAACCCGGCAGCGATGTGGTCTGGCTGCAAGTGCCCTTCACCTCGCTGCCGGGCGAGCAGGCCAAGGTCGAAACCAAGCTGCCCGATGGCTCGAACTACGGCTTCCCGGTCAACACCCAGCACATCGTAGCCAACAAGCAGTTTGCCCAGCAAAACCCCGCTGCGGCCAAGCTGTTCGCACTGATGCAGCTGCCCATCGCCGACGTCAACGCCCAGAACCTGCGCATGCAGCAAGGCGAAAACAGCGCCGCCCAGGTGGCCCGCCACGTCGACGGCTGGATTGCCGCCAACCAAGCCACCTTCGACGGCTGGATCGAGCAGGCCAAGGCCGCCGCGAAGAAACCATAAAAGCCACAAGTGGGCGCAAGAAAAAAGGGCCACTGCCGCCCCGCGCCCCGGTTGCACAAAAGGCATGAGCCTCTTTGCTGGCCCATGCCTTTTCATTGCCGCACACGTCCGAATGCAAACAAGCGCACAAAACAAAACCGCCAGCAGCCTGCTGCTGGCGGTTTCTGGAATTTTTGCCCCGTAGGGCTTGCGCCCGCAACAACCAGGCACAAGAAAGCGACTGGGCCCTGTAAGAGGCGCAGCGCGGCGCAATCAGCGCTTCTGGCGGTACTTGCGCAATGCCGCAATCTGTGCGGCCAACACTGCCAACTCGGACTGGGCAGCGGCCAGATCAATATCGCTCTTGGCGTTGCGCAGCGCATCCTCGGCAGCCTGCTTGGCGCGATTGGCCTTTTCCTCGTCCAGATCTGCGCCGCGCACAGCCGTATCGGACAGCACGGTTACCCGATCGGGCTGCACCTCCAGAATGCCACCGGCCACGAAAACGAACTCTTCCTTGCCATCGGGCAACTCGATGCGCACTGAGCCCGGCTTGATGCGGGTAATCAGCGGCACGTGGCGCGGCAGAATGCCCAGCTCGCCGGACTCACCCGGCAGTGCGACAAACTTGGCTTCGCCCGAGAAGATGGATTCCTCGGCACTGACCACGTCGACGTGAATGGTGTTCATTGGCGTTCCTTGCAACAGTTTCCGGGCAGGCCATGTGCCAAAGCCCTGCAAGGCCCGGGCAGACGCAGACTGGTAAGCCGCGCTTCCGGGCCTGCGGGCCGAGGCCGCATGGCCTCAGGCCAATCAGGCCAGCTTCTTGGCTTTCTCGATGGCTTCGTCGATCGTGCCCACCATGTAGAAGGCCTGCTCGGGCAGGTGATCGACCTCGCCATTGGTGATCATCTTGAAGCCACGGATGGTCTCCGACAGCGGCACGTACTTGCCAGGCGAGCCGGTGAAGACTTCGGCCACGTGGAAAGGCTGCGACAGGAAACGCTGAATCTTGCGCGCGCGGGCCACAACCAGCTTGTCTTCCGGTGCCAGTTCGTCCATGCCCAGAATGGCGATGATGTCGCGCAGCTCCTTGTAGCGCTGCAGCGTGCCTTGCACAGCACGTGCCACCTGGTAGTGCTCCTCACCGACGACTTGAGGGTCAAGCTGGCGGCTGGTCGAGTCCAGCGGATCCACGGCCGGATAAATACCCAGGGCAGCGATGTCACGCGAGAGCACCACTGTCGAGTCCAAGTGCGCAAACGTTGTTGCGGGTGAAGGATCGGTCAAGTCATCGGCCGGCACGTACACGGCCTGGATCGAGGTGATCGAGCCCACCTTGGTCGAGGTGATGCGCTCCTGCAGGCGGCCCATCTCCTCGGCCAGCGTAGGCTGGTAGCCCACAGCCGAAGGCATACGGCCCAGCAACGCGGACACCTCGGTACCGGCCAGCGTGTAGCGGTAGATGTTGTCCACGAAGAACAGCACGTCGCGACCTTCGTCACGGAAGGATTCGGCAATCGTCAGGCCGGTCAGCGCCACGCGCAGACGGTTGCCCGGCGGCTCGTTCATCTGGCCATAGACCATGGACACCTTGGAATCCGCCAGGTTTTCCTGGTTGACCACCTTGGCATCCGACATTTCGTGGTAGAAGTCGTTGCCCTCACGGGTGCGCTCACCCACACCGGCAAACACCGACAGACCCGAGTGCGCCTTGGCGATGTTGTTGATGAGCTCCATCATGTTTACGGTCTTGCCCACGCCGGCACCACCGAACAGACCCACCTTGCCGCCCTTGGCAAACGGGCACACCAAGTCGATCACCTTGATGCCGGTCTCCAACAGCTCCTGCGATGGAGAGAGCTCGTCATAGGCAGGCGGCTTGCGGTGGATGGACGCGGTCTGCGTCTGGTCCACTGGGCCACGCTCGTCGATGGGGTTGCCCAGCACGTCCATGATGCGGCCCAGCGTGGCCGGGCCCACGGGCACGGTGATGGGGTTACCAGTGTTGACCACTTTCAGGCCGCGGCGCAGACCGTCGGACGAGCCCAGCGCAATGGTACGAACCACGCCGTCACCGAGCTGCTGCTGCACTTCCAGCGTCAGCGCAGAGCCTTCCAGCTTCAGCGCATCGAACACATGGGGCACGGCATCCTGCGCAAACTCCACGTCCACCACGGCGCCGATCACTTGAACAATTTTTCCTTCAGCTTGAGCCATTTCCATTCCCAATCAAATATGTTTAAACGGCAGCCGCGCCTGCGACGATTTCCGACAGTTCGGTCGTAATGGCCGCCTGGCGGGTTTTGTTGTAGACCAGTTTGAGTTCGTCGATCACGTTGCCTGCGTTGTCGGTGGCGGCCTTCATGGCCACCATGCGGGCAGATTGCTCCGAAGCCATGTTGTCGGCTACCGCTTGGTAGATCAACGACTCAATGTAGCGCACCAGCAGCTCATCAATGACCGTCTGCGCATCTGGCTCGTAGATGTAGTCCCAGTCAGCGGCCTTCTTCTGCCCGGGCTGCGCGGCCAAATGTTCCGGCTGCAGCGGCAGAAGCTGCTCAATCACCGACTCCTGACGCATGGTGTTGATGAAGCGGGTGTAGCTCAGATAAACGGCATTGATCTCACCGGCCACATAGGCATCGAGCAGCACCTTGACGGGGCCGATCAGCGCATCGATGCGCGGGGTATCGCCCAGCGCCGTGGCTTCAGCCACCACCGGCGCGCCGATGCGGTTGAGGAAGCCCAAGCCCTTGCCGCCGATGGCCACCGCACGGATGGCATCGCCTTTTTTCTGCAACTCGCCAATCTTGTTGGTTACGGCGCGCAACACGTTGGTGTTCATGCCGCCACACAGCCCCTTGTCGGTGGTCACGACAATCACCCCGGCCGCCTTGGCATCGTTTTGCACCATGAAGGGGTGACGATACTCAGGGTTGGCTGCTGCCAAGTGGGCAGCAATGGTACGGATTTTGTCGCTATAAGGGCGTGCAGCCTGCATGCGCTCCTGTGCCTTGCGCATCTTGGACGCGGCCACCATTTCCATGGCCTTGGTGATCTTCTTGGTGTTTTCCACCGACTTGATCTTGCCGCGTATTTCCTTTCCTGCTGCCATAGAAAACTCCTGTACTTGAGGTCAGTGCGCTGAAATCAGGCGAACGATCTCTTGAAGGATTCAATGGCAGAGGTCAGCTCGGCTTCCGCATCCTTGTCCATCGCCTTGTTGCTCAGCAGCTTGTCGAGCAACGCGCCATGCGATGTCTGCAGGTATTGGTGCAGGCCTTTTTCGAAGTCCAGCACGCGCTTGACCTCGACGTCGTCCAGGTAGCCCTTGTTAACTGCAAACAGCGAAGCGGCCATCAAGGCGATGTTCAGCGGCGAGTACTGCGGCTGCTTGAGCAGTTCGGTCACGCGCGCGCCACGGTCGAGCTGCTTGCGTGTGGCCTCGTCCAGATCAGAGGCGAACTGGGCGAACGCTGCCAGTTCACGGTACTGCGCCAAGTCGGTACGGATACCACCGGACAGGCCTTTGATCAGCTTGGTTTGTGCCGCACCACCGACGCGCGAGACGGAAATACCAGCGTTGATGGCAGGACGGATGCCTGCGTTGAACAGGTTGGTTTCCAGGAAGATCTGGCCGTCCGTGATGGAGATCACGTTGGTGGGCACGAAGGCAGAGACGTCACCGGCCTGGGTTTCGATGATGGGCAGCGCAGTCAACGAGCCGGTCTTGCCCTTGACCTCGCCCTTGGTGAATTCCTCGACGTAGTCGGCATTCACGCGGGCAGCGCGCTCCAGCAGGCGGCTGTGCAGGTAGAACACGTCGCCAGGGAATGCTTCGCGACCGGGCGGGCGGCGCAGCAGCAGCGATACCTGACGGTAGGCCACGGCCTGCTTGGACAGATCGTCATAAACGATCAGCGCATCCTGACCACGGTCACGGAAGTACTCGCCCATGGTGCAGCCCGAATAGGCCGAGACGTACTGCATCGCGGCCGACTCCGAAGCCGTGGCCGCCACGACGATGGTGTATTCCATGGCGCCGGCCTGCTCCAGAGCGCGCACCACGTTCTTCACCGACGAGGCCTTCTGACCGATGGCCACGTAAATACAGGTAACACCCTGACCTTTTTGGTTGATGATGGCATCGATGGCCACGGCCGTCTTGCCGGTCTGGCGGTCACCAATGATCAGCTCACGCTGGCCACGGCCGATCGGCACCATGGAGTCGATGGACTTCAGACCGGTCTGCAGCGGCTGGTCCACAGACTGGCGGGCAATCACGCCGGGCGCAACCTTTTCGATCACGTCGGTCTGCTTGGCGTTGATCGGGCCCTTGCCGTCAATGGGCTGACCCAGCGCATTGACCACGCGCCCCACCAGCTCGGGGCCAACGGGCACTTCCAGAATGCGACCTGTGGTCTTGACCACATCGCCTTCGGAGATGTGCTCATACTCACCCAAAATCACGGCACCGACGGAGTCGCGCTCCAGGTTCAGCGCCAGGCCATACGTGGGGTTGCCGCTCTTGTCTGCCGGGAACTCCAGCATTTCACCCTGCATCACCTCGGACAGGCCATGAACGCGGACAATGCCATCAGTGACCGACACCACGGTCCCTTGATTGCGCACATCGGCACTGGATTCCAGCCCTTCGATGCGGCTTTTGATCAGCTCGGAAATTTCTGCTGGATTGAGTTGCATGACTCGTTCCTTGTTGCTTGATTTTGACTACAGGGTCACACGCACTTGCGAGTTCCGTACTTACGTACCGATCAGGCGGTCAACACTGCTTTCATTTGTTCCAGACGGGCCTTGACTGAAGCGTCGAACTCTTCATCGCCCACAACCACTCGAACACCGCCAATCAATGACTCGTCGAGTTCGACCGATAGATTGAGCTTGCGCCCAAAGCGCTGCTCCAGCGACGGCCGCAGCTCCTGCAATTGCACCTCAGACAAGGGAAACGCACTGTAAACCACGGCATCGGCCACACCCAGGCGCGCATTACTCAAGGCACGGAATTGCTGGGCGACCTGCGGCAGCGCGGCCAGACGACCGTTGTCGACCACCACCTTCAAAAAATTGCGTGCCAGCGCAGGCAACTCCTGCCGACTGACGCCGCCGAACAATGCCATTACATCGTCCTGGCTGACCTTGGGGCTTTGCGCAACGCGCAAGACCTCTGCATCTGCCGCGACGGCCGCAAACACATCCAACCATTGCTGTGTTTGCGCCGCATCGACATCACCCACAGCCTTGTACAAGGCTTCAGCATAAGGGCGAGCAATCGTGGCCAATTCCGCCATGTCGCACCCCCTTTACAGCTCAGCCTTGAGGCGATTGAGCAGGTCCGCGTGCACGCCCGCATTCACCTCTTTGCGAAGAATTTGCTCCGCACCCTTAACGGCCAGCACAGCCACCTGATCGCGCAGGGACTCGCGCGCCTGGGCCAGCTGCTGATCGGCATCGGACTTGGCTTGAGCCAGAATCTTTTCGGCCTCTTGCGTGGCTCGGGACTTGGCCTCATTGACGATGGCCTGCGCGCGACGCTCAGCATCAGCCAACAGGGAGGCCGTCTCATCGCGCGATTGGGCAAGTTGCTGCTCCACGCGCTGGTTTGCCGCCGCCAGATCAGACTTGGCCTTGTCAGCCGCAGCCAAGCCATCGGCGATTTTTTGCGCCCTTTCATCCAAGGCCTTGACAATGGGCGGCCACACGAACTTCATCGTGAACCACACCAAGATCAAGAAAACAATGGCCTGAAAGAACAGTGTCGAATTGATATTCATTGCAACACCTCCTTAACGTGGCGTTGAACGAAATCAGACCGTCGGAACGAAGGGGTTTGCGAATGCGAACAGCAGAGCAATGGCCACACCGATCAGGAAGGCAGCATCGATCAGACCAGCCAGAATGAACATCTTGGTTTGCAGATCGTTGATCAGCTCAGGCTGACGTGCCGAAGACTCCAGGAACTTGCCGCCCATCAGTGCGATACCGATCGAGGCACCAATGGCACCCAGGCCCACGATCAGACCACAAGCCAGAGCAACCAGACCGTTGATGTTGCCAATGATTTCCATGATTTTTCCTTCAGTTAGTGGAGGTTGAGAAAAAGAAACAAAGCCACAGCAACAGCGCCCCATCAACCATTGAACGTTGACAGAGCGCCGCCGCCAATACCCATCAGTGCGCGCTGTGCGCCTGACCCAGGTAAATCAGCGCAAGCATCATGAAAATGAATGCTTGCAGAGTAATCACCAGAATATGGAACACCGCCCAGATCGTACCGGCAATCACATGCCCCAATCCCAGCAGCGCACCACCCATGGACAGAGCTGCATAACCGCCCATCAAAGCAATCAGCATGAACACCAGTTCGCCCGCATACATGTTGCCAAACAATCGCATGCCGTGCGACACAGTCTTGGAGACATACTCAATGATTTGCATCAGGAAGTTCACCACTCCCAGAATGACAGCAAAGATGGGATTCTTGGAGGTACCAAAGGGCGCAGTCACCAACTCATGGGCCCAGCCACCCCAGCCTTTGATCTTTACCGAGTAGTACAGACACAGCAGCAGCACCGCAATCGACAGACCAAAAGTAGTCGACAGATCGGCCGTAGGCACGACGCGCAGATAGGCATGATGCGGATCAGCACCCACGGCCTCATAACCTTTGGCCCACAGGTGAGGCAACAAGTCCACGGGCAACAAATCCATGGCGTTCATCAGGAAAATCCAAACAAACACAGTCAATGCCAGAGGCGCAATGAACTTGCGGCTTTCGGCATTGTGGATATTGGCCTTGGCCTGACCATCAACCATTTCAACCAACAGCTCCACCGCCGCCTGAAAACGACCCGGCACGCCGGAGGTGGCCTTCTTGGCAGCCCGGTACAGCACATAGACGCCAAGCAGACCCAAACCCAGCGCAATCAGAATCGAGTCGTAATTGACAACAGAGAAATCAACGATGAAACCTTGCTTGAGGTTGGTCCAATGACCCAAGTGGTGAACGATGTACTCGCTTGCCGTCTGTCCTTCAGCATTCGCAGCCATAAGCCAACTCTTTTCAATCGTTGCGGATTCCACCAGAGCGCGCCATCCAAACCGGGGCGATCCAGTACATATTGACGCTCAGCACCACCGCCAGCAGCAATGCCAGCCAACTCACCTTGCCGAGCACAACGGGCGCCAGCGCCATCAACACCACCGTCAAAAGCAGCTTGAGCATTTCATGCGCAACCAGAGCTGTCAGCCCAGGCTGGCTGACAACCACCTTGGCGTACAGCGCAGCGGGCAGCGCGATCGCCAGGTACCCGTAAAACCACGAGATTATAGCCACACTTTCTTGCAAAACCAGCCAAAGGGCGCCGCCTCCCAGCAGCGCAGCCAGTCCCTGCCAGAGCAAAACTTTCCAAGGAGAAATGGTGCGATGTCGCTGCCGCCATTGCGCGGCCTGCTCGGCATCCAGCGGCGGGGCTTGCTCGTCCTCGCCCGACTCCTGAGCATCCCACACCGAGCCTTTCCCTATCTGCGCGCGCGCTGGCGGCTGTTGCCCATCAACCATGTCTTAGCTCTCCCTGCTGACCCGGGACACCCCCGCTGAACGCCAGCGCCAGGACCGAGTCGAGCGATTATAGGAATGCCCTTGCACTGACCTTGAGCGCCCTCATGTACGCAGCAGCGATCTCTACAATCCAATCGCCAGGCCGCTTTGCAGCCAGGCCTTCTTCACATCCCTTCCATCTTCTCCTTGCAAACGAAGTTGTCAGCCATGACCCAACAGGACCCCAGCCCTCCCCCATCCCAGCAAGACTCCCTGATTGATTTTCCGGCGCCATTTCCCATCAAGGTTATGGGCGAGAACAGCTCCGCCTTCCTGGAAGCCATCAAAGCCATCGCAGCCCGTCACGACCCACAGTTCGACGCAGCCACCATCGAATTGCGCGAAAGCGCCCAGGGCAAATACCTGGGCATCACCATCACGGTGTTGGCCACCAGTCGCGAGCAGCTCGATAACATCTATCGAGAGTTGACGGCGCATCCGCTGTCCAAGATGGTGCTCTGACTCCTGCTTGCCGTGATCGTCCGCCACCTCGGCCTCGTCGACTACCCTCCCACTGCCGCAGCCATGCAGCAGTGGACGGCTGCGCGCACGGCCACGCAGTGCGATGAGCTTTGGATTTGCCAGCATCGGCCCGTGTTCACGCTGGGCATTGCGGCCGATACGGGCCATGTGCTCGATGCCGGCGCCATCCCCGTCGTGCCCACGACGCGCGGCGGCCAGGTCACCTACCACGGCCCAGGACAGATCGTGGCCTACCCGCTCGTCGACCTCAAGCGCCAAGGCCTGTTCGTCAAGGAGTACGTGACCCGGCTCGAAGCGGCCATCATCGGCACGCTACAGGCCTTTGGCATTGCCGGGCACAGGGTGGCTGGCGCCCCGGGCGTGTACGTACGGCCCCAGGCGCCTGGCGATACCTCGCCGCTGCCGGCACAAGCATCAGGCACGCCGCCGACCTTCCATGGCCTGGCCAAGATCGCCGCGCTGGGCGTCAAAATCAGCCAGGGTCGCAGCTACCACGGCCTGGCATTGAACGTGGCCATGGATCTGAGCCCCTATCAGCGCATCAACCCCTGCGGCTACCAGGCGCTGGCAACCACCGACATGCATACAATCGGCGTGCCCGCGCATCCGCAGCGCGTCAGCGCCACGCTGGTGGCGCAGTTACGCCAGCAATTACAGCCGCTGGCAGAGGCCCCGCCACACGCCCCCCCATCATGAGCACACCGCCCACCGTCCATCCGGCAGCCCCATCGGCGCCCGCCTACGACCCCACGATCAAGCAAAAGGCCGCTGCCAAGCTGGCGCGCATTCCAATCAAGGTCGAGCACGGCGAGGTACTGAAAAAGCCCGACTGGATCCGAGTCAAGGCTGCCTCGCCCTCTACGCGCTTCTACGAAATCAAGCAAATCCTGCGCGAGCACCGGCTGCACACCGTGTGCGAGGAGGCCAGCTGCCCCAATATTGGCGAGTGCTTTGGCAAAGGCACGGCCACCTTCATGATCATGGGTGACAAGTGCACGCGCCGCTGCCCATTCTGCGACGTGGGCCATGGCCGCCCCGATCCGCTGGATCCAGACGAGCCACTGAACCTGGCCAAGACCATTGCAGCGCTGAAGCTGCGCTACGTGGTCATCACCAGCGTGGACCGCGACGACCTGCGCGACGGCGGCAGTGGCCATTTCGTGGCCTGCATCGAGCGCACGCGGCAGCTCTCACCACAGACGCAGATCGAAATCCTGGTGCCCGACTTTCGTGGCCGCGACGACCGCGCACTGCAAATCCTGCTGGCCGCACCGCCTGATGTGATGAATCACAACCTGGAGACTGTGCCGCGCCTTTACAAGCAGGCCCGCCCCGGCTCTGACTACCAATTCAGCCTCAACCTGCTGAAAAAATTCAAGGCCCTGAACCCGACCGTGCCGACCAAGAGCGGCCTGATGGTAGGCCTGGGCGAGACAGACGAGGAAATCCTGCAGGTCATGCGCGACATGCGCGCGCACGACATCGATATGCTGACCATTGGCCAGTACCTGGCCCCGTCGGGTAGCCACCTGCCTGTCAAGCGCTATGTGCACCCGGACACCTTCCGCATGTTCGAGGACGAAGCCTACAAAATGGGCTTCACGCACGCTGCCGTCGGCGCGTTGGTGCGCAGCTCCTACCACGCCGACGAGCAGGCCCATGCCGCCGGCTTGAGCCAAGCCTGAAGACAGACCTGCTCAAGGCTGCGCCTGTGCGCATCAGGGCGGCAGACGCCTCAAATGTCTGCCCCTGGGTTGGCCGTCAGGCGGTAGCCCACCCCACGCACTGTTTCGATCATCCTGCCAGCCTCGGCCAGTGCTTCGCGCAGGCGCTTGATGTGTACGTCAACGGTGCGCTCCTCAATGAAGACGTGATCGCCCCAGACCTTGTCCAGCAGCGCGGCGCGGCTGTGCACGCGCTCGGGGTATTGCATCAGGTAATTGAGCAGCCGAAATTCGGTGGGCCCCATCTTTAAAGGCCGCCCGCCCAGCATGACACGGTGGGCAGCGGCGTCCAGGTGCAACTTGCCAATCTGCACGGCATCGCCAGCCTGCTCCGGCGCACGGCGGCGCAACACGGCGCGGATGCGCGCGAGCAGCTCCTGGATCGAGAATGGCTTGGTGAGATAGTCGTCGGCGCCAGCATCAAGTCCAGCGATCTTGTCTGGCTCATCGCCGCGCGCGGTCAGCATCAGAATCGGCACGGTTTTGGTGCGTGACTGAGTGCGCCACTGGCGTGCCAGCGCCAATCCGCTCTGGCCCGGCAGCATCCAATCCAGCAGGATGATGTCGGGCAGGACGCGATTGATCTCACACTGCGCGGCCTCCCCATCGCTGACACACACGGGCTCGTATCCATGGTGGCGCAAGTTGACGGCGATCAGCTCGCTAATGTCCTCCTCGTCCTCCACAATCAAGACACGCACTGCATTGCCTGGCGTACTCATCGGCCTTCCCTTTTGCTGTGTGGTTGAGTGATGCGGCATGCCGTCATTGCAGCGCGGACTGCACCTGCTCCACCGGGGTGTGGCGCACATCCTTGCCCTTGACCATGAAGACGATCAGCTCGGCCAGATTTTTGGAGTGATCGCCAATGCGCTCGATGGACTTGGCCAGCAACAGCAACTCCATGCTCAGGGTGATCTTGCGCGGGTCTTCCATCATGTAAGTCACCAGCTTGCGCACATAGCCCTCGAACTCGCGGTCGATCACGTCGTCCTGGCGCAAGATGCCCACCACGTCGCCCACATCGTGGCGCGCAAACGCATCGAGCGCGCGGCGCAGCTGCGCAGCGGCCAACTCGCCCGAATACTTCAAGTCCATGATCGGCAGGTTCAGCGGCGTGCTGCTGTCGATCAAGGTCTTGATCATGCGGCCCATCTTGCTGGACTCATCGCCGATGCGCTCCAGGTTGGAGGTGGCCTTGGAGATGGACAGCAGCATGCGCAAGTCCTTGGCCGTGGGCTGGCGCGTGGCGATGATGGTCGAGAGGTCGGCGTCGATGTCCACCTCCAGCGCGTTGACGCGGTCTTCCAGGCGCGCAATCAGCTCGACGGCCTGCAGGTCGAAATGGCTCAGGGCCTCGATGGCGTTTTTGATCTGCGCTTCAACCAAGCCGCCCATTTCCATGATGCGTGCGGAAATGGACTTGAGCTCGGCATCGAACTGCGATGAAGAATGTTGGTCGGGCATGGGGAAATCTCCTTAGAACCTGTTCAAATTCTCGGTGCGAGTGGGCAAGAAGCGGTTTGGGATGGAATGCAAGGCGCAAAACGCAGCCATAGCCCCAGCTATGGCGAGGCTTTGCAACGCCGCAGACCGCTCAAATCCGCTCTCTTGACCACCGTGCAGAGATTTTGAACAGGTTCTTACTGCGGCGCTGCGGGGCGCCTCAGCCGAAACGGCCGGTGATGTAATCCTCGGTTTCCTTGCGCTGGGGCTTGATGAACAGCTCCTTGGTGGGGCCGAACTCCATCAGATCGCCCAGATACATGTAGGCGGTGTAATCGCTGCAGCGCGCGGCCTGCTGCATGTTGTGCGTGACGATGACCACGGTGTACTCGTCCTTGAGCTCCTCGATCAGCTCCTCGATCTTGCTGGTCGAGAGTGGATCGAGCGCTGAGCAAGGCTCGTCAAGCAGCAACACCTCGGGCATCACGGCAATGCCGCGCGCAATGCACAGGCGCTGCTGCTGCCCGCCCGAGAGGCCCGAGCCGCTTTGGTGCAGCTTGTCCTTGACCTCGTTCCACAGGGCTGCCTTGCGCAGCGCATTCTCGACGCGGTCGTCCATCTCGGACTTGGACAGGCGCTCGAACAGACGCACGCCAAAGGCCACGTTGTCGTACACCGACATCGGGAACGGCGTGGGCTTCTGGAACACCATGCCCACGCGCGCGCGCACCAGCGCCACATCCAGGTTGCGCGAGAGCAGGTTCTCGCCATCGAGCATGATCTCGCCCTCGGCGCGCTGCTCGGGGTAGAGCTCGAACATGCGATTGAAGGTGCGCAGCAGCGTGGACTTGCCACAGCCCGAAGGGCCGATGAAGGCCGTGACCTTCTTCTCCGGGATTTCCATGCTGATGTTCTTGAGCGCATGGAACTTGCCGTAATAGAAATTCAGATTGCGCACTGCAATCTTGGCCCGCTCCTGCGGTTTGCTCATTGCCGTATTCATGGGCAGATGTCTTCGGGGTTGATTGGTGGGGCAGATGCGCTCAACGCTTCTGGCGCGTCACGTAGCGGGCCAGCACATTCAGGCCCAGCACCGCCAGCGTGATGAGAAACACCCCAGCCCAGGCCAGTTGCTGCCAGTTCTCGTAGGGGCTCATGGCGAACTGGAAGATCACCACCGGCAGGCTGGCCATGGGCTGGCCCATGTCGGTGTTCCAGAACTGATTGTTCAGCGAGGTGAACAGCAGCGGCGCGGTCTCGCCGGAGATGCGGGCCACGGCCAGCAGCATGCCGGTAATGACGCCCGAGCGCGCCGCACGCAATGTGACCATGCAGACCACCTTCCACTTGGGCGCGCCCAGCGCATAGGCCGCCTCGCGCAGGCCATTGGGCACCAGCATCAGCATGTTCTCGGTGGTGCGCAGCACCACCGGCACCACCAGCAGCCCCAGCGCAAAGGCCCCGGCATAGGCAGAAAAGCCCTTGAACCTAGCCACGACGATGGCGTAAACGAACAGGCCGATGACGATGCTGGGCGCCGAGAGCAGGATGTCGTTGACGAAGCGCGTGGTCGAGGCCAGCCAGCCCCTGGGGTTGAACTCCGCCAAGCTGATGCCCGCCAAAATGCCGATGGGCGTGGCCACGAAGGTGGCCAGCAACACCATCACGAAGGAGCCATACAGCGCATTGGCCAGGCCGCCGGGCGTGTTGGGCGCCGGGGTTGATTGCGTGAACAGCGCCCAGCTCAACCCGCCCAGGCCCTGGCGCAGCGTCTCCCACAAAATCCACAGCAGCCAGAACAGGCCCAGCAGCATGGCCAGCAGCGACAGCGCAATGGCCAGCGCATTGACGCGCTTGCGGCGATTGAAGAGCAGCGCCCGCTGCTCGGCGCTGCCCTGTTTGGCCATCGGCCTGGCCTGCTTGGGCGACTGGTTCATGACTTCCTCCCTTCTCCCTTTTGCAGGTGCAGCAGCAACAGCTTGGACAGCGCCAGCACCACGAAGGTGATGAAAAACAGCAACGCGCCCAGGTAGAACAGCGAGGCCTGGTGCAGCCCGGCGCTGGCCTCGGCAAATTCATTGGCCAACGTGGCGGTGATGCTGCTGGCCGGATCGAACAGCGAGGCCGAAAGCTGCGCCACATTGCCGATCACGAAAGTCACGGCCATGGTCTCGCCCAGCGCGCGCCCCAGCCCCAGCATGATGCCGCCGACCACGCCGGCCTTGGTGTAGGGCAGCACCACCTTCCAGACCACCTCCCAGGTCGTCGCGCCCAGGCCGTAGGCCGACTCCTTGAGCAACGCCGGCGTGACCTCGAACACATCGCGCATCACCGCCGCGATGTAGGGAATGATCATGATCGCCAGGATGATGCCCGCCGGCAGCAGGCCAATGCCCATGGGCACGCCGCCAAACAGCGCCCCCAGCACTGGCACATCGCCCAGCAGGGTTTGCAGCGGCTTCTGGAAATACTCCACCAGCACCGGCCCGAACACCATCAGACCCCACATGCCATAGACGATCGAGGGCACGGCCGCCAGCAGTTCGATGGCCGTACCCAGCGGGCGCTTGAGCCAGGGCGGGGCCAGCTCGGTCAAAAACAGCGCGATGCCAAAGCTCACTGGCACCGCGATCAGCAGCGCGATCAGCGACGTGGCCAAAGTGCCGTAGATCATCGACAGGCCGCCGAACTCCTCCAGCACCGGATCCCATTCGGCGTCGAGAGCAAAGCCCAGGCCAAAGGCCTGGATCGCCGGCCAGGCCGCCGCCAGCAGCGACACCATGATGCCCGCCAGCACGGCCAGCGTCAGCACGGCCGCGCCGCGCGTGAGCAGGCCAAACAGCAGATCGGGCAACTTGCCCACCCTGCGCTGCGGGGGCTTGGACCCCTCTTGCCGCAGCGGCCGCTGGCGGACCTGGGCATCGGAGCCAGCGGGGTTCATCGCAGGCATGGTCAAGGCATCAGACATGGCCGCCTCTTGTGTGTTGCTTCGCATGGTTCACGCTGCAGCAGCGTGCCGCAGCCGTCCTATCACTTCCAGGCAATGGGCCGGCCGTCCGCATCGCGGATGCCCTCAACCCACTGCTTGCGCACCATGTCCTTGACGCTGGCGGGCAGCGCCACATAGTCCAGCGAGGCCGCCGGCGCATCGCCATGCTGATAGGCCCAATCAAAGAACTTCAGCGTGGCCACAGCCTTGCCGGCATTGTCCTGCTTGGCGTGCATCAGGATGTAGGTCGTCGTGGTGATGGGCCAAGCGGCCGCGCCCGGCTTGTTGTTGAGCACCTGGTAGAAGCTGCTTTGCCAATCAGCGCCTTCGGCGGCGGCCTTGAAGGACGCCTCGCCCGGGTGCACGAACTGCCCGTCCTGGTTCTGCAATTGCGCATAGGCAATCTTGTTCTGCTTGGCGTAGGCGTATTCCACATAGCCGATGGAGCTGGGCAGGCGGCTGACGAAGGCCGCCACGCCCTCGTTGCCCTTGCCGCCCGAGCCGGTGGGCCACTTCACGGCCGAGCCCTCGCCCACCTGCTCCTTCCAGGCCTGGCTGACCTGGCTGAGGTAATTGGTAAAACCAAACGTCGTGCCCGAGCCATCGGCGCGGCGCACCACGGCGATCTGGTCATCGGGCAGCTTCAGCTCGGGGTTGAGCGACTGGATCGCCGCATCGTTCCACTTGCGCACCTTGCCCAGGTAGATGTCGGCCAGCACCGGCCCCGTCAGGCGCAGCTGGCCCGGCTCCACCCCCTTGATGTTGACCACCGGCACAATGCCGCCGATCACGGTGGGAAACTGCACCAACCCCTTCTCCTTCAGCACATCATCCTTGAGCGGCGCATCGGAGGCACCGAAATCCACCGTGCGCGCCTCGATCTGGCGCAGCCCCGCGCTGGAGCCTACCGACTGGTAATTGATGCGCAGCTGCGTGGCCGCGTGGTAGTCCGAAGCCCACTTGGCATACACCGGCGCCGGGAAACTGGCGCCCGCGCCATTGACGTCCTGCGCCCAGGCGCTGCCAGCCACGGACAAGGCCAGGCCGCATGCAGCCACTGTACGGAAAACAAACTTGCTCATTGGATTCCTCATGAACAGATCGGGGGATGGTGAAAGAAGTCATCAGCGCGCCTGTGCCGGCCCTGACGCCACGCACTTTAAAAAAGCTTTGTGACGTCTGTATGACATGCCCTGCCACCGCAAGCGCCACGGCATTGGCTTTCTGTTACGCTGCGCGCCCCGCGCACGGCTGCCGTGCGTCAGCTGATTTCTTGCCTACCCATGCCTGCCACAGATTTCGACGACCCTCTCGCCCCCGACGATGCCCCGCCCAGCAGCAGCGCCTGGAGCAAGCCCCGCGCGCTGTATGAGGACAAGCACCTTCTGGTGCTGTTCAAGCCCCACGAGCTGCTCAGCGTGCCCGGGCGCGGCGAGCACAAGCGCGACTCGCTGGCCTGGCGCGCGCAGCAGTACTGGCGCAATGCGCTGATCGTGCATCGGCTGGACATGTCCACCTCCGGGCTGCTGGTCATGGCGCGCAGCCCGCAGGTGCACCGCCTGCTGTCCATCGCCTTTGCGCAGCGGCAGGTGCACAAGCGCTACACCGCCGTCGTGGCCGGGCAGCTGGCCGCGCCGCCGTCCAACCCCGGCGATGGCAACGCCGCTGAGCCCGGCTGGGGCCTGATCGACAAGCCGCTGGCCCTCGATTGGGAGCGCCGACCGCTGCACATCGTCGATGAAGTGCAGGGCAAGCCCAGCCAGACGCGCTGGCGCGTGCTGCCCGCCCCGCCCGGTGCGCCGCACTACCCCATCGCCCACACCCGGCTGGATCTGGAGCCCATCACCGGCCGCACGCACCAGCTGCGCGTGCACCTGCAAAGCATTGGCCACCCCATCCTGGGCGACCCGCTCTACGCCCAGGGCGCAGCCCTAGGCGCCGCGCCGCGCCTGCTGCTGCACGCGCGCGAGCTGGGCTTTGAGCACCCCATCAGCGGCAAGCCCATGTTCTTTGAATCGCCCGCCGAGTTTTGAGCAGGTTCTGGCACCCGACAGAACACAAACGGCAGAACACAAATCGCCAGAGTGCAAAAGGCGCAGCCCTGTGACAGGCTGCGCCTTTGGTCTTGTTGCGGCTGTGCATGCCGGCCGCTGGCGCGGCATGCAGCGCATGGCTCAAAGCACTTCGAACACGCCGGCAGCGCCCATGCCGCCGCCGATGCACATGGTCACCATGACTTTCTTGGCGCCACGGCGCTTGCCTTCGATCAGCGCGTGGCCGGTCAGGCGCTGGCCGGAGACGCCATAGGGGTGGCCCACGGCGATGGCGCCGCCGTTGACGTTGAGCTTCTCGGGCGGGATGCCCAGCTTGTCGCGGCAGTAGATGACCTGCACGGCAAAGGCTTCGTTGAGCTCCCACAGGTCGATGTCCTCGACCTTCAGGCCCAGCTTCTTGAGCACCTTGGGCACGGCAAAGACCGGGCCGATGCCCATTTCATCGGGCTCGCAGCCGGCCACGGCAAAGCCCAGGAAACGCCCCAGCGGCTTGAGGCCATGGCGACCCGCGTAGTCCTCGCTGACCAGCACGCAAGCGCCCGCGCCATCGGAGAACTGGCTGGCATTGCCAGCGGCGATGGTGCCGCCGGGCAGGGCCGGCTTGATGTTCTTGATGGCGTCCACCGTCGTGCCGGGGCGAATGCCCTCGTCCTGCGAGACGGTCACGCGCTTGGTGCGCATGCCGGTCTTGGGGTCGGCCACGCCGGCGATCACGGTGATGGGGGCGATCTCCTCGTTGAACAGCCCAGCTTCCTGCGCCGCCGTGGCTTTTTGCTGGCTGGCTGCGCCGTATTCGTCCATCTGCTCGCGCGTGATGTTGTAGCGCTTGGCCACCTGCTCGGCCGTTTGCAGCATGGACCAATAGATTTCCGGCTTGAGCTTGGCCAGCTCCGGGTCCATCAGCATGTGCTGGTTCATCACCGGCGCGACGCAGGAGATGCTCTCCACGCCACCGGCGACGAACACATCGCCCTCGCCAGCGATGATGCGCTGCGCAGCCGTGGCGATGGTTTGCAGGCCCGAGGAGCAGAAACGGTTGATGGTCTGGCCCGAGACGCTGATGGGCAGGCCGGCGAGCAGGGCGATCTGGCGCGCGATATTGGCGCCGGTGGCGCCTTCGGGCGTGGCGCAGCCCATGAGCACGTCCTCGATGTCGGCCGCCTCGATGCCGGCGCGCTCGACGGCGTGCTTGACGGCGTGCGCGCCCAGCGTGGCGCCGTGCGTGAGGTTGAACGAGCCCTTGAAGCTCTTGGCCAGAGGCGTGCGTGCGGTGGAAACAATCACTGCATTGGTCATGTCGGTAATCCTTTTACTTGAACTGCTTGCCTTCTTTGGCCAATTGCGCCAGCAGCGCGGCCGGTTGCCAGAACTGCGCATCGTCGTGCGGGTTCTGGGCAAAGTGCTTCATGGTTTCGACGACGTTGAACAGCCCCAGCTCGTTGGCATAGTTCATCGGGCCGCCGCGCCAGAACGGGAAGCCGTAGCCATACAGGTAAACGATGTCGATGTCGCTGGCGCGCTGGGCGAAGCCCTCCTCGACGATGCGCGCGCCCTCGTTGACCAGCGACAGCACCAGGCGCTGCACGATTTCTTCATCGCTGATCTTGCGCGGCGTGATGCCGATGTCCTTGCGGTGCTGCTCGATCATGTCCAGCACCTCCTGATTGACGATGGGCTCGCGCTTGCCAGGCTCGTAGTCGTACCAGCCAGCGCCGGTCTTCTGGCCAAAGCGGCCCTTCTCGCACAACAGGTCGGCGGTCTTGCTGTAGCGCATGTCCGGCTTTTCCACGGCGCGGCGCTTGCGGATCGCCCAGCCAATGTCGTTGCCGGCCAGATCGCCCATGCGGAATGGCCCCATGGCAAAGCCGAATTTCTCGATGGCCTTGTCCACCTGCTGCGGCGTGGCGCCCTCGTCGAGCAAGAAGCCCGCCTGGCGGCCGTACTGCTCGATCATGCGGTTGCCGATGAAGCCGTCCGTCACGCCGGCCACCACCGCCACCTTGCGGATCTTCTTGGCCAGCGCCATCACCGTGGCCAGCACGTCGTGCGCGGTTTTCTCGCCGCGCACCACTTCAAGCAGCTTCATGACGTTGGCCGGGCTGAAGAAGTGCAGGCCCACCACGTCTTGCGGGCGCTTGGTGAAGGCGGCAATCTGGTTCAGGTCCAGCGTCGAGGTGTTCGAAGCCAGGATGGCGCCGGGCTTGAGCACTTCGTCGAGCTTCTTGAACACCTGCTCCTTCACGCCCATGTCCTCGAACACGGCCTCGATGACCAGGTCCACGTCCTTGAGGTCGTCGTAGCTCAGCGTGGGCTTGAGCAGCGCCATGCGCGCCTCGTACTTGTCCTGCGCGAGCTTGCCCTTCTTGACCTGTGCCTCGTAGTTCTTGCGGATCGTGGCCAGGCCGCGATCGAGCGCCTCCTGCTTGGTCTCCAGGATGGTGACGGGAATGCCGGCGTTGAGGAAGTTCATCGCAATGCCGCCGCCCATGGTGCCCGCGCCGATCACGCCCACCGCCTTGATGTCGCGCTTGGGCGTATCGGCCGGCACGTCGTTGATCTTGGAGGCCGCGCGCTCGGCAAAGAACAGGTGGCGCAGCGCGCGCGACTCGGGCGTCCACATCAGGTTGATGAACAGCTCACGCTCCTTGGCCAGGCCGTCGTTGAACTTCATCTTGGTGGCCGCTTCCACAGCCTCCACGCACTTGAGCGGCGCGGGCAGATTCTTGGCCACGGCGCCCACGGTGTTGCGCGCGAACTGGAAGAAGGCCTCGCCCTGCGGGTGCTTGGCCGGCAGGTCGCGCACCTTGGGCAGATCCTTGACCTTGGCCACGGATTTGGCAAAGGCCAGCGCCTCCTCCAGCAGCTGTTCGGGCTGCTGCACCACTTCGTCGAACAGTTTTTGCCCCGGCATGCTGGCCAGCAGATCGGCATCGACGCTCTCGCCGCTGACGATCATGTTCAGCGCGGCCTCCACGCCGATGGCGCGGGGCAGGCGCTGCGTGCCGCCCGCGCCGGGCAACAGGCCCAGCTTGACCTCGGGCAGGGCCACCTTGGTGCCCGATGCCACCACGCGGTAATGGCAGGCCAGTGCCAGCTCCAGGCCGCCGCCCATGACCACCGTGTGGATGGCCGCCACCACCGGCTTGCTGGCGTTTTCCACCACGCCGATCACGCTGTGCAGGTTGGGCTCGCGCATGGCGGCTTCCTTGCCGAACTCCGTGATGTCGGCGCCGCCGCTGAAGGCCTTGCCCGCCCCGGTGATCACGATGGCCTGCACGCCATCGTCGGCCAGGGCCTGGTTCATGCCATCGACGATGCCTTGGCGCGTGGCATGGCTCAGCCCGTTGACGGGCGGGTTGTCCAGCGTAATCAGTGCCACGCCGTCGAGCACCTTGTATTCAGCCGTCATGAAGTCTCCTTAGAAACGATTGATAAAAATAGAACGGTCGTGCTATTTCCGCCGCGCATTCTACGGGAGTTGCGCGCCGCGCCACAATCTCACAGGGGACAGGGATGCAAAGAATGCGCCCCAAGCAAACGTGCCAGACACGACAAGGGCCGCCCGAAGGCGGCCCAGCGAGATTGATTGCTGTTGATTGCTGCGGGGGATTCTTCCTCCCCCCCCTGCGGCGGGATTACTCCACCATCAGGCGCTGCGAAGCGCTGGCCTGCTTCTTGGGCAGGGTCAGCACCAGCACGCCGTTGTCGTACTTGGCCTTGGCGGCGGCAGCGTCGATGTCCTGCGGCAGCTGGAAGCTGCGCGAGACGGAACCGTAGTAGCGCTCGCTGCGCAACACCTTTTCGCCCTCGCCCTGCTGGCTGTCGTGCTGCTTGATCTCGGCGCTGAGCGTGACGACGCTGCCATCAATGGAGACATGGATGTCCTCCTTGCCTACGCCTGGCACTTCGGCCAGCACTTTGTAGGCGCCATCGCTCTCGCTGACGTCGATCTTGATCTGCGCGGCGCTGGGCAGCGGGTCACCGTGCAGCGGCTTGATGAAAAAGCCCGGCGCGATTTCCTTGAACAAATCGTCGAACAGGCTGCCACGCATACGGCTGAGTTGGTTGCTCATGAAGTCCTCCTTGCTTTGTGGATGGGCTGGCGCATGGCGCCAGCGGCTTGTCATCCATCTATTGGCAAAGCGACTATTTTCAAGAGGCGAAGCTCAAGCCAGCGCGGGCGGCGCCAATTCTTCACGGGCGTAGGCCTGCACGGTGGCAAAAGCCTCCTCGGCCGCCTGCATCATCTGGCTTTCTTCCTCGGGCGAGAGCGGCGCGGCGTCCAGCGCCGCGGTGAAGGCGCGCCAGTGCCGGGCGGCGCCATCGGGGTGCGCGGCCAGGTGGCGCGCGCCAAAATCCCGCCCCAGGCCCAGCTTCTCGCTGGCGATCTTGAACAGGATGGTGCCGCCCAGGTTCGAGCCCTCGGCCACGTACAGCCAGCCCAGCGCCGTGGGCAGCGGCGTGTCAGACCCCAGGCGGGCGGGCTCGTCCGCGGGCTGCGGCTGCTGCAGATCCTGCAGATCGGCGGCGATCTCCGGCAGGCGGCAGCGCTGCGCCAAATCGGGCACCAATGCCGCTACCGCAGGCTGGGCGTACAAGGCCTCGATGTCGCGGTGAAAGCGGTACTGCACGCGCAGAAAGCGCCCGAACTGCTCGCGACTGGCAAAGATGTCGGCCGCCATGATGCTTTTGTCCAGTGTGTCATGCACATCATGGGTGGCCGCCTTGAGACGCTGGCTGCGCGTGGCAACAGAGGATGAGGGTTCGCTCATGGGCTGGCTCCGATGGGTGATTGCAAATCGCCAGCGATTGTAAGTGCAGCCATGGCGGCAAGGCCTTGCACAAAGCCCCGGCAACAGCCCTTCAGCCCGGTTAGGAAAAGTGCATCTGGCAGCTATTGATTTCACGTTACCACTTATGATCGCCGCCATCGCTGCGGCAGCCATGGCTGCCGCGCTGCACGCTGGCGCATCGGCGCCTGTGTTTCCTCTCTCTTGTGATTGAAAGGCCATTGCCATGCAACGCTTCTCCTCCCACCGCACCGTGTGCGCCGCCCTGTTGCTCAGCAGCTGCCTGCTGGGAGCCGCCCATGCACATGGAAAGCACGACGACCATGACCATGACGACGATCACGCACAGCGCCCGCACGTGCATGGCGTGGCGCACCTGGATGTGGCGCTGGAAGGCAAGCAGCTGCTGCTGGAGCTGACCTCGCCGCAGGCCGACATCACCGGCTTCGAGCATGAGGCGCGCTCCAAGCAGGATAAGGAGGCGCTGCGCAAAGCCCGCCAACAGCTGAAACAGGCCGCCAGCCTGTTCAGCCCCTCGGCCGCAGCCGCTTGTGAGCTGAAAAAGGTGGACATCGACGGCCTGGAGGAAGAGCACGACCACGACGACCACCCACACGGCAAAAAGCACGACCATGATCATGACGACAAGCATGAGCACGCCGACGTCGAGGTCAGCTACCGCTTCGACTGCGCCCGGCCCGAGGCGCTCGAAGCCATCGAGGTGCAGCTGGCCAAGACCTTCGCCAGCCTGCACACCATTGAGGTGCAGCTGGCCATGCCTCAGGGCCAGTTCCAGCGCACGCTCAAGAACGGGCAAACGCGCCTGAGCTGGAAATGATCCCGCTGGCCGCAGCAGCGCCGCAGCCCGCAGCAGCAACAGCCGCCACGCCGGCCATGGTGCAGGTGCGGCAGCTGCGCTATCAATGGCCAGGGCAGGCGCGGCCTTGCCTGGAGATCGAGGAGTTCAGCGTCCGCCACGGCGAAACGGTGTTCCTGCACGGCCCCAGCGGCAGCGGCAAGAGCACACTGCTGTCGCTGCTGGCCGGGGTGTTTCTGCCGCAGCAGGGTCAGGTATTGCTGGACGGGCGCGACTGGGCCAGCCTGGGGCGCTCACAGCGCGATGCCTGGCGCGCCCGGCAGCTGGGCTACATCTTCCAGCAGTTCAACCTGTTGCCCTACCTGAGCGTGCAGGACAACGTGCTGCTGCCTTGCCGCTTCGCGCCCGAGCGCGCACAGACCGCACAGCGCCAGCACGGCAGCCTGGAGGCTGGCGCCCGCCACTGGCTGCAGGCCATGGACCTGCCCGCCAGCCTGTGGCACAGCCCGGCGCGCTCGCTGTCGGTCGGCCAGCAGCAGCGCGTGGCCGCCGCCCGCGCCCTGATGGGCATGCCGCCGCTGGTTATTGCCGATGAGCCGACCTCGGCGCTCGACGAAGACCGCCGCGATGCCTTCATGAACCTGCTGCTGGCCGCCTGCGCCCAGGCCGGCAGCAGCGTGATCTTTGTCAGCCACGACCAGCGCCTGGCCCCGCGCTTCATGCGCCAGGTGGCGCTGGAGTCCATCAACCGCGCAGCCGCCGCTGCTTGAGCGCCCCCCGTTCTGCCCATGCACGCCTTGTTTCGCCTGGCCTGGCAAAGCGCCTGGAACCGCCGCTTCACGCTGGCGCTGACGATGTTTTCCATTGCCCTCTCGACCTTCATGCTGCTGGGCGTGGAGCGCATCCGCAGCGATGTGCGCGAGGGCTTTGGCTCGGCCGTCTCGGGCACGGACTTGATCGTCGGCGCCCGCACCGGCTCGGTGCAGCTGTTGCTGTATTCGGTGTTCCGCATCGGCGCGGCTACCAACAACATCCGCTGGCAAAGCGTGCAGGACATCGAACGCATGCGCGGCGTGCGTTGGGTGATCCCGCTGTCACTGGGTGACTCGCACCGCGGCTACCCGGTGCTGGGCACCAGCGCCGATTACTTCACGCATTTCCGCTACGGCCAGAAGCAGTCGCTGCAGCTGCGCAGCGGCAAGCCGTTCGAGGACTTGTTCGACGCCGTGCTGGGCGCCGACGTAGCGCGGCAGCTGGGCTACCGGCTGGGCGACAAGATCACCCTCACCCACGGCGCTGGCGGCCCAATCAACACCGTCGAGCACGACGACAAACCCTTCGTCGTCAGCGGCATCCTGGCCCCCACGGGCACGCCGGTGGATCGCACTGTGCACATTAGCCTGCAGGCCATGCAGGCCCTGCACGTGGACTGGAGCAATGGCGTGCGCCTGCCCGGCAGAAGCGTCAGCGCCCAGGCCGTGCGCGACATGGACTTGAGCCCACGCAACGTCACGGCCGTACTGATCGGCCTGCAATCGCGCGCGCAGGTCTTTTCGCTGCAGCGCCAGATCAACCAATACCGCGGCGAGCCGCTGATGGCGGTGCTTCCAGGCGTGGCCATGGACGAGCTCTGGGGCGTGATCGGCACCGGCGAGCGCGCCTTGCTGCTGATGTCGGCCCTGGTGGCCTTCGTCAGCCTGCTGGGCATGGTGGCGGTGGTGCTGGCCGGCCTGAACGAGCGCCGCCGAGAGCTGGCCGTGCTGCGCGCCGTGGGCGCACGGCCGGCGCACATCATCTGGCTACTAGCGCTCGAAGGGGCGCTGGCCACCGGCCTGGGCGTATTGCTGGGCATCTTGGCCCTGGGCCTGAGCGCCGCCGCGGCCGCCCCCTGGTTGCTGAACCAATTCGGCCTGCACATCCACTGGTGGCAAGTCACGCCGCTGCAATGGTGGATACTGCTGGGCCTGCTGTGTACGGGCTTTGCCGCCAGCCTGATCCCCGGCTGGCGGGCCTACCGGCTGTCGCTGGTCGATGGCCTGGCCCCGCCGGTGTAAGCGCCCGTGTAAGAACCTCTGTTCAAAGCACCGATCCACGAGCCGATGGCGGCAAATGCCGCCTCATTGCATTCACCTCTTTTTGCTGCTGCCATGACTATGCTTCGCCGCACCTGCCTTCGTTTTGCCGCTGCCGGCCTGGCCGCCTGCGCGCTGCCCGCAGCCCCACTGCTGGCCAAGGGCGACAAGCCCATTGCCCTGAGCTGGGACGAGCTGGTGCCCAAGGACTGGGACCCCAGCGCCGAGTTCACCGACCTGTTCGAACAGGGCGCCGACACCTGGGAGGACAGCGACCCGCGCGCGCAAAAGCTCTACGAGCGCATGCGCAAGGTCTGGGATGCGGCCCCCACCGTCGACCGCTTCGACGGAAAGACCGTGCGCCTGCCGGGCTACGTCGTCGCCCTGGAAGAAGGCAAGGACGGCCTGAGCGAGCTGCTGCTGGTGCCCAACTTCGGCGCTTGCATCCACACGCCGCCGCCGCCGGCCAACCAGATCATCCACATCAAGCTGGCCCAGCCCGTCAAGGGCTTCAGCTCGCTCGACGCCGTCTGGGCCACCGGCACGCTGAAGGTCACGCGCAACCAATCGGACATGGGCGTCAGCGGCTACAGCCTGCAGGCGGCCAAGCTGGCCCCGTACAAAGACTGACCCTCTGCACGAGCCATGCCGCAACACCCTTCATCGCCCAGCCTCTCGCTCCAGACGCTGCGCCACGGCCCAGCCCGCTTGCGCAGCGCCGCCGCACTGGCCCTAGGCTTGGCCTTGCTCGCCACGCTACCAGCACAGGCGCAGGCCAGCCATCAGAAGCAGCACCAGAACAACGCCGCAGCGCCGGCGACCAGCCTGCCCGCCCCCTTCGCCGCCGCGCTGCGCAAAGCCCAGATTCCGCCCGAGGCCGTGGCCCTGTGGGTGCAGGCCGTGGACGGCCAGGCCACGCCGCGCGCGGCGCACCGCGCCGCCCAGCCCATGAGCCCGGCCTCGACCATGAAGCTGGTCACCACCTATGCCGCCTTGGATCGGCTGGGCCCGGCCTACACCTGGAAGACCCGCATCTACACCGATGGCCAGCTTGACAACGGCAGCCTGAGCGGCAACGTCTACATCCAAGGTGGCGGCGACCCAAAGCTCGTCATGGAGCGCCTGTGGCTGCTGCTGCGCCAGCTGCAACAGCACGGCGTGCGCGTCGTGCTGGGCGACATCGTGCTCGACCGCAGCGCCTTCGCACTGCCGCCGCACAATGCCGCGGCCTTCGACGACGAGCCGCTGCGCCCCTACAACGCCGCGCCCGATGCGCTGCTGCTGAACTTCAAATCCGTCATCCTGCGCTTCGTGCCCGACCCGGCCAGTGGCCGCGCGCAAGTGCAACTCTCGCCGCCCATGGCCCAGCTGGAGCTGCCCGCCAGCGTGCCGCTGAACCCCTCGGCGCGCCATTGCCCCAGCAACTGGCGCGCGCAGCTGCAGCTGGACGTCAGCCAGCCCGGGCGCTGGCGCATGGGCGGCAGCTATCCCTCGGCCTGCGGCGCACTGAACTGGGCCGTGGCCTACCCGGACCCTGAGGGCTTTGCCAACAAGGCCATTGAAGGCATGTGGCGCGAGCTTGGCGGCAGCATCACCGGCCAGGTGCGCAGCGGCCGCACCCCTGGCGGCCTGCAGCCCAGGATCACCGAGCCCTCGCTGTCGCTGGCCGAGATCGTGCGCGACGTCAACAAGTACAGCAACAACGTCATGGCCGACCACGTCTTCCTGGCGCTGGGCCACGCGGGCGCGCCAGCCGGCCAGGCCATGGACTTTGCCAGCGCGCAGCGCGCCATAGGCCAGTGGTGGCACAGCCGCATCGGCAACCCGCCAGGGACGCTGCACATCGACAACGGCTCGGGCCTGAGCCGCGATGCGCGCATCACCGCCCAGGCCATGGGCCAGATGCTGCGCCATGCCTGGCATTCGCCGGTGATGCCGGAGCTGGTGGCCTCGCTGCCGGCCACCGGCGTGGATGGCACCATGCGCCGCAGCCGCGCCGCAGCCGCACACCTGAAGACGGGCTCGCTGCGCGACGTCAATGCGCTGGCCGGCTACGTACACGGCCACAGCGGCAAGCGCTACGCACTGGTGGTCATGATCAACCACGCCAACGCCGCAGCCGCTCGCGGCCCAGTCTTCGATGCGCTGATCGACTGGGTGGCCAATGACTGAACGGGTATGGTGGCGATGGTTGCCAAAACGCAACCGCACTGGATTTTCTGGCCGAACGCCTCGGCGATAATCGCGCCCGGTCATCGCGCGCTGCAGGCCGACGATGCAGACACGCAGTGGCTGGCTGACCGGGGCTGCGCCCCAAGCCCGGCCTTTTTCATCGATTCGGGAGAGTGACCCTTGTTTTCCATCATCCAAGCCGCTGGCTGGCCCATCTGGCCCCTGATCTTTTGCTCCATCATCGCCCTGGCCATCATCGCCGAACGCTTCTACAGTTTGCGGCGGCCAGGCATCGCCCCTTTGGGCCTGGTCAATGAGGCGAAGACCGCATCGGCAAAGTACATCCCGCCGGGCGACGTGATCGACAAGCTGGAAAACAGCAGCGCGCTGGGCGAAATCCTTGCGGCAGGCCTGCGTGCACTCAAGGCCAACCCGCGCGCCAGCGAAGATGAGCTGCGCCAGGCCATGCAAAGCCGCGGGCGCGTGGTGGTGGGGCGCATCAGCAAATTCCTGCAGGCCCTGGCCACCATTGCCTCGGCCGCGCCACTGCTGGGTCTGCTGGGCACGGTCATCGGCATGATCGAGATTTTTGCCTCGCAAGGCTCGATCGACTCGGGCGTGATCCAGGGTGACCCCGGACGCCTGGCGCACGGCATTTCCGTGGCGCTGTACAACACCGCTTTTGGCCTGATCGTGGCCATCCCTGCGCTGATCTTCTGGCGTTATTTCCGCAGCCGCGTCGATGCCTATGTGCTGGAGATGGAAGTGGCTGCGGAGGCCTTCCTCAAGCACCTCAAATCCCTGCAGCAATGAACTTCCAAGCGCCCCACTCCAGCGGCTTTGGCCATGCCAGCAGCGAGCCGGAGATCAACCTCATCCCCTTCATTGACGTGCTGCTGGTCATCCTGATCTTTCTGATGCTGACCACGACCTACAGCCGCTTCAACGAGCTGCGGCTGAACCTGCCACTGGCCAATGCCGAGCAGTTGCAGCAGCGCCCGCACGAAGTGAGCGTGTCGCTGGACTCCGGCGGCAACGTGGCCGTGGACGGGCAGGTGCTGGGCCAGGCCACCCCTGCGCAACTGACCCAGGCACTGCGCCAGGCCGCCGCCGCCAAGCCCGAGGCCATGCTCATCATCAGCGCCGATGGCCTGGCCTCGCACCAATCGGTCATCACCGTCATGGAAGCCGCGCGCAACGTCGGCCTGGCCCGCGTGACCTTCGCCACCCAGGCCTCAGGCGGGCAGTGATGGCGCTGGCCCCAGTACGGGTGGTACGCGGCGGCGCACAGCGCGCCCAAGCGCAGGCCACCTCCCTCTGCTGAGCTTCGCCTGACCTCCCCCACGCCACGCGCCCCCATGCCGCTGCAGCCCTGGATCGAACACCGCTGGCGGCAGGCAGCGCCGCGCTGCCACCCGGCCGATGTGCTGTTGCGCCCGCTGTCCTGGCTGTATGGCAGCGCCATGCGCACCCGGCGCTGGCTGTATGCACAGGGCCTGCTGGCCACCCATGCCTTGCCCGTGCCTACGGTCGTCATCGGCAACGTCATCGCCGGTGGCGCGGGAAAAACCCCTTTGACCATCGCCTTGGTGCAGGCCCTACAGGCCCAGGGCGTGCGCGTGGGCGTGATCTCGCGCGGCCACGGCCGGCAACGCCCGCCCCAGGGCCCGGACTGCCTGCAAGTCTTGCCCGACAGCAGCGCCCAGACCGTGGGTGATGAGCCCCTGCTGATCCAGCAACGTACACAGGCGCCGGTCTTCGTTGCCAGCCAACGCCATGCGGCCGGCCTGGCCCTGCTGGCGGCCTATCCGGACACCGAACTGCTGCTGTGCGACGATGGCCTGCAGCACCTGGCCTTGCAGCGCGATGTCGAGTTGTGCGTGTTCCCCGACTGGGGCGCAGGCAATGGCCGGCTGCTGCCTGCTGGCCCGCTGCGCGAGCCCTGGCCCAGGCCAGCGGATTTCGTGCTGCAAACCACCCCAACAGCGCTGCCCGTTGCGGGCAATCGGCATTCACCACACACTGTCTGGCCCATCGTGCGCCAGCTGGCCGGCCACGCCATCAATGGCCGTGGCCAGCGCCTGCCACTGCATCACTGGCAAACACCCCCTGCGCAAGATGCTGACCCGCCACCGCTGGCGGCTGTCGCCGGCATTGCTCAGCCAGAGGCCTTTTTCGCCATGCTGCGCGCCCATGGTCTAAAACCCAGCCACTGCATTGCCCTGCCGGACCATGCACACTTCGCCCCCCTGCCCACCGCGCTGGCGCATTGGCCCCGCCACGCGCCTTTGCTGTGCACGGAAAAAGATGCCGTCAAACTCTGGCCTCACTGGCCCGAGGCCTGGGCCGTGCCCTTGCAGTTGCAATTGCCCGCAGCGCTTCCTGCAGCCGTGCTGGCACTGGCCCGCCAACGCTTTGCCGCCCGCAGCAGCAGCCCCCGCAATGACGCTATGACCCGCTGAACAGGCTCCCAGAATCTGTCCAAGGCCCTCGACACGGATGGCAGGAAGCGAGTTGCGAGGACCGCAAGGCAACGCCTGATGTGTGTGTCCCGCGGCCGAACCGGGTGACACGGCAAGGCTTTGCTACAAACCAAACCGACCCAATCCGCTGCATCGCCCACTGTGCCGGGATACTGGATAGAGGTTTACTCCTCCTGCCCAAGAAAGCCGCCGCTTTGGTGCCGCCACAGCCGCGCATAAATGCCGTCTTGGGCCAGCAGCTGGGCATGGCTGCCTTGTTCGACGATACGGCCTTCGTCGATGACGATCAGGCGATCCATCGCAGCGATGGTGGACAGCCGATGCGCAATGGCGATCACGGTCTTGCCCTGCATCATGGCGTCCAGGCTGTGCTGGATGGCCGCTTCCACTTCCGAATCCAGCGCGCTGGTGGCTTCGTCGAGCAACAGAATCGGCGCGTTCTTGAGCATGACGCGTGCAATGGCAATACGCTGGCGCTGCCCGCCCGAGAGCTTCACGCCGCGCTCGCCGACCATGGTGTCCAAGCCACGGCGCCCTTGCGGGTCGCTGAGTTGCTCAATGAAGTCGGCCTGGGCGCGCTGCACCGCAGACAGGATTTGCGCCTCGGTGGCATCGGGCAGGCCGTAGGCGATGTTGTCGCGCACCGAGCGGTGCAGCAAGGAGGTGTCCTGCGTGACCATGCCGATGGCTGCACGCAGGCTGTCCTGTGTCACTTGGCTGATGTCTTGCCCGTCGATGCGGATCTGCCCGCCTTCCAGATCGTAAAAGCGCAGCAGCACATTGAGCAGGCTGGACTTGCCCGCGCCCGAGCGCCCCACCAAGCCGATCTTCTCACCCGGCTGCACCGTCAGGCTCAGGCCGTCGAACACTTGGCGCTGCGGCCCGTAGCGAAAGCGGATGGAGTCGAACTCCACCAAGCCGCGTGAGACATGCAGCGCAGACGCCTGCGGCGCATCCTGCACCTGGGCCCGCTTGGTCAGTGTGGCCATGCCGTCCTGCACCGTGCCGATGCTCTCGAACAGCGAGGTCAGCTCCCACATGATCCAGTACGACAGGCTGTTGACGCGCAGGGCCATGGCCATCACGGCGGCCACGGCGCCCAGGCCGACTTCACCGGCCTGCCACAGCCAAAGCGCCAATGCGCCGGTCGAGAGCATCAGGCCTACGCTCAGCGCCTGATTGGTGAGCTCGAAGCCACTGACCAGGCGCATCTGGCGGTAGCCCGTATCCATGAACTCCTCCATCGCTGCACGGGCGAAGTGGGCTTCGCGCTGCGTGTGGGAGAACAGCTTGACAGTCGTGATGTTGGTGTAGGCATCCGTCACACGCCCGGTCATCAGCGAGCGGGCATCGGCCTGCTCCTGACCGACCTTGCCCAGCCGAGGCACGAAAAATCCCATGGCTGCGCCAAACAGCAGCACCCAGACCACGAAAGGCAACATCAGGCGCACATCGAAACTGCCGGCCAGCACAATGATGGAGAAGAAATACACGCCGATGCCCAGCACGATCTCGGCCACGACCATCAGCACCTCGCGCACGGCCAGCGCCGTCTGCATGACCTTGGTCGTCACCCGACCGGCAAACTCATCGGCGAAAAAGCCCAGGCTTTGCTGCAACATCAGCCGATGGAAATGCCAGCGCAGACGCAGCGGCAGGTTGATGGCCAGCGTCTGGTTTTGCACCAAGCTGCGCCAGCCCACCAGCGCAATACTGCCCAACATCACCAGGGCAATGCCCAACAGCACCCGCCGCTGCTGGGCCTCGCCCACGGCGTTCGACTGCCAGGCTGCGAGCAAATCCACCACCTGGCCCAGAAAGGCAAACAGCCAGGCCTCGTAAATGGACACGGCCGCACGCAAGACAATCAGCAGAACGATGTACTTGCGCATGCCTTGGGTGCAGGCCCAGATGAACCGCGCCACGCCGCCGCCGGGCAGTGGTTGGGGCGCCGCTTCAGGAAAGGGCTCCAGCAGACGCTCGAACCAGCCCAGCAAAGCCTTACGCATCGTCAATCCTCTCTTCGCTTGCCGCTCTTGCCCTGCGCCCGGCCTCAAATCGGCTGGGCAATCAAGTCATGCCCTTGGGCCTGCACGATTTTTGCCTTGGTGAATTCGCCCACCTTCAAGGTTTTGCTCACCTTCTGGGGCGGCAGCAGATGCACGATGCCATCGATTTCCGGCGCATCGGCGTAGCTGCGCCCACGCCCACCCTTGCGCCCCAAGGCAGGTGCGTGATCAACCAGCACCTGCATCACATGCCCGACGCGGCGCTGCAGCCGCTGGCTGGAAATGCGCTCGGCCACCGCCATGAAGCGCGCCCGGCGCTCCTCACGCAGCGCCTGCGGCAGCATCCCGGGCAAGTCATTGGCCGCTGCACCCTGCACGTCGCTGTAGGCAAAGCAACCGGCGCGATCGATTTGCGCCTGCTCCATGAAGTCCAGCAGATGCTGGAACTCTTCCTCCGTCTCACCCGGGAAGCCGGCAATGAAGGTGCTGCGCAGCACCAGCTCGGGGCAAAGTTCGCGCCAGCGCTGGATGCGCTCCAGATTCTTTTCACCATCGGCCGGGCGCTTCATGCGCTTGAGCACATCCGGGTGACTGTGCTGGAAGGGCACATCCAGATAGGGCAAGACCTTGCCCTGGGCCATCAGCTCAACCACGGCATCCACGCTGGGATAGGGATACACATAGTGCAGTCGCACCCACGCCTTGTACTGCGCGGCCAAATCACCCAGGGCCTGAACCAGCTCCAGCAAGCGCGTCTTGACAGGCTTGCCATCCCAAAAGCCTGTGCGGTATTTCAAATCCACCCCATAGGCCGAAGTGTCCTGACTGATGATCAGCAACTCCCTGACCCCACCCTCAAACAAGGCTTGCGCTTCCCGGAGCACATCACCTACCGGACGAGATACCAGATCGCCACGCATCGACGGAATGATGCAAAAGGTGCAGCGGTGGTTGCAGCCTTCGCTGATCTTCAGATACGCGTAATGCTTGGGGGTCAGCTTGAGACCAGCCTCGCCAAATCCTCCCGGAACAAGATCCAAAAAAGGATCGTGCGGCTTTGGCAAGTGTGCATGTACCGCATCCATGACCTCCTGCGTAGCATGCGGCCCTGTGACGGCCAGCACGCTAGGATGCATTTGCTGCACCAGGTTTTCACCATCATCGGCCTGGCGAGCGCCCAGACAGCCCGTGACAATGACTTTGCCATTGGCTGCCAATGCCTCACCAATCGTATCCAGACTTTCTTTTACTGCATCGTCGATAAAACCGCATGTATTGACGATGACCAAATCCGCCCCTTCGAATGTTTTGGCTGTGCGGTAGCCCTCGGCACTGAGTTGGGTAAGTATCAGCTCGGAATCGGTTAATGCCTTCGGACAACCCAAGCTGACAAAACCAATCTTGGGGGCTGGAGAAGCAGAAGTATTGGGCATGGTGGAAATTCTCAATAGGCATGCATTGTGACGTATGCACTTTCGAAACGGTCGGCATTCTGCACAATGAAACGAACGCATAAAACAAACCCCCCAATTCCGAGAGGAAGAGGGGGGTTTAGGGCATAGAAGCCTGACGATGACCTACTTTCACACGGGAATCCGCACTATCATTGGCGCTAGTCCGTTTCACTGTCCTGTTCGGGAT
>NZ_NSJF01000004.1 GCF_002285285.1 Vandammella animalimorsus | reverse complement strand
GGCCAATCTTGCGGCCCACCAAGCGGGCGCCACTTTGCAGGCGCCGGTGGGTCAGCTCTTGTTGCACTTGATAGGCCAGATGCAGGGTCTGGCGTGCATCGCCCAGCCGGGCGAGCTCCTCGCGCACCGGGTGCGTGCAAGTGCCGCTGATATGGGCTTGCCAGAGCCGATCGGCTATGCGCTGGATGCTGGTCATGTCTCTCCTTGTTGGAACAGGGCCGTCAATGGGCCGCTAGAAACGTCAGTGCCATCAACGAACGCACGCATTTGCCGCATTCATTGGTCAGAGCAGGTCAATGTCGGCGTGCATGCTGGGCGTTCTGCTGCTGATTGGTGCAAGTGGGGCGAAAGGATATCGAGTGCAGGCAGACAAATGACCTGCCTGTATTCATAAAAAACAGGAATAAAGCAGGAAATTTAAGTTCGTTCACTGCATGAACGACATAGACGGGTGTTGAAGCTTTTGGAGGGTGCAGCTCGTGCAGAATTTATCTAGACGATGTCCTTGATGGAATGTGCGCTATGTGCACGTCAGATGAATTTTTTTGCTGTTTCGTGGCCTAGTTTCGCAAAATCTCCGGCATTCATTCGCCGCCATAAGCGCAGGTCAGCTGCGGCTTTGGTTTTTTTATTCGGAGAAATTGCCCATGGGTGCCAGCATCGTCCAACTCAAATGCTTGTCGCACACCCCGCTGCGGGGCTTGAATGACCCTTCGCCAAATATCGTGGCAGAGGTCAATCAGGTCATTGCCTCGGTTCGTGCTGATGTGGAGCAGTTCGACCCAGAGCTGATCATCGTGTTCGCGCCCGATCATTACAACGGCCTGTTCTATGACTTGATGCCGCCTTTTGTCATTGCGACTCACGCCGTTTCCGTGCAAGACTATGACACTTTGCCTGGCCCGCTGGCCATCCCTGCCGATATGGCGCTGGATTTGGTGCGGCATGTGATGGACAGCGATATCGACGTTGCGCTGTCGCACCGTTTGCAGGTCGATCACGGCTGCACGCAGATTCTGGAAGAAATGACGGGCAGCCTGACGCGCTATCCAGTGATTCCCATCATCATCAACTCGGTCGCGCCGCCGTTCACGCCGTATCGTCGTGTGCGCCTGCTCGGTGAGGCCGTGGGGCGTTTCATTGCCTCGCTGGGCAAGCGCGTGCTGATCCTGGGTTCGGGGGGGCTTTCGCACGAGCCGCCTGTGCCGTTGCTCTCCGGGGCCAGCCAGGAGGTCAGTGAGTTCCTGATTGCGGGCCGCAACCCCACGCCAGAGGCGCGGGCTGCCAGGCAGGCGCGCACCGTGGCTGCCGGCAAGATTTTTGGTACCCCCGACTGCTCCCTGACGCCGCTGAACGCCGAGTGGGACAAGGCTTTCGTGGACATGCTGATTCACGGCCGCCTGCAAGAAGCCGATCACTTTGAGATTGACGCCATCTCCCGCACGGCTGGCCGATCCACCCATGAGATCCGCACCTGGGTGGCCGCTTTTGCCGCCATGGCCGTGCAAGGTGCCTATACAGGCCGGTGTGATTACTACCGCCCCATCAACGAATGGATTGCTGGCTACGGTGTGGTCAGCGCCGAGCCTGCCAGCGCCTGATTGGCATAGGGCCGGCTATCCCAGTCGGGCCGCGCGAAATCAAACCCACAAGCCCTGATGAATAAGGAGAAATGCCATGAGCACTGCCTACACCGAAGCCGACACTAGCCGTTTTGCCCGCATCCAAGAGCAGTCGCTGGATCTACAAGTGCATTACAACGATACGGGCAGCGGCAACGAAACGGTCGTCATGCTGCATGGCTCTGGCCCTGGCGCCAGTGGTTGGGCCAATTTCAATCGCAATGTGCAGCCTCTGGCGGATGCAGGCTATCGGGTCATCTTGCTGGACTTCCCGGGCTGGAGCAAAAGCGATCCCATTGTCTGTACCGGCTCACGCTCTGACTTGAACGCCTCGGCGCTCAAGGGCCTGCTGGATGTGCTTCAGTTGGAGAAGGTGCATGTCATTGGCAACTCCATGGGGGGGCACAGTGCAGTGGCATTCGCACTGTCCAATCCCACGCGGGTGGGCAAGCTGGTGTTGATGGGTGGAGGGACAGGGGGGCTCAGTCAATTTGTGCCCATGCCGGCCGAAGGCATCAAGTTGCTGCAACAGCTCTATCGTGAGCCGAGCATCGAAAACCTGCGTCGCATGATGCAGGTCTTCGTCTATGACACCAGCCATCTCACGGAAGAGCTGTTCCAGGCCCGCTTGGCCAATATGCTGGCGCGGCGCGATCATTTGGAAAACTTCGTCAAAAGCCTGCAGGCCAATCCGCGCCAATTTCCCGACTTTGGGCCACGGCTGGGAGAAATCCAGGCGCCTGCGCTCATCATTTGGGGGCGTGATGATCGTTTCGTGCCCATGGACATTGGTCTGCGCCTGCTTTGGGGCCTGGGCAACGCCCGGCTGCATATCTTCAGCCAATGCGGACACTGGGCGCAGTGGGAGCATGCCGACGCTTTCAACCGCTTGGTGCTGGATTTTCTTCAGCACTGAGCAAGTGCATGTTCAATGTCGTGCACGGCTTCCTGCAGCAGGGGCAGTAGGCGGGGCACGGCGTCTTCAATGCACATGGCCCGTTTGAAGAAAATGATGTTGACACACCCCAGCACCCGCGTGCCTGCGCGCACAGGCAGGGCAAGGGCGCGCACTTTTTCTTGATGCAGCCAGTCTCCGTCGTTGGCGCCAAAGCCCTGAGATCGAGTTTTTTTCAGCAATGCATCGACTAGGCGAGCATTGCGTGCCAGGCGTGCCTGCGCATCATGCCCCTGGCGCAGAAAGCGCAGGATTTCTTGCCGTTCCGTATCTGGGCAGGCGCTTAGATAGGCTCGTCCAACGGCGGTGAACAGCACAGGCATGCGCTGGTCAATGACCGCACGATGCAGCGACAGCGGGCTGGTGTGGTGTGTGGACTCGCGTACCACCATGTGCCCGCCCTCCAGCACGCAGAAGTCCGAAGGCCAGATCGCCTTTTGTTGCAAGCGCTCTAGGGCTTTGCCCGCCACTTCGCAAACCCAGTCCCCATCGGTGAAGCCATCGCTGAGCAGACGCACTTTCCGATTCAAGCTGTAGTGCTCGTTAGATTGGTTGCGCCGCACATAGCCTTCGGATTGCAGGGTTTCCAGCATGCGCCGCACTGTGGTGCGGTGCAGCCCTGTTTCTCGGCTAATTTTTGAGATGGATGCCCGTCCGGAGGGCTCCTGATTCAGGCTTTGCAGGATAGCCAGCCCACGCCGCAAGCTCTCGACGGGCTTGTAGGCGCTGCCCTCAATGTTGGAGGCCTCCGCATTGACTTCAGGCACAGCGGGGGACAGACTGGCCGCCGAAGAAAAATCGGGCGCTGCGCGAGGATGGCGTATGGCCTTTTCCAACCCCAGGTCTTCTGGAAGGCATGGAAAGTCCTTCCATTGGGAGTTGCTCGCCTTGTAAAGGTTGACATAGGTCCTGTGACGGGCACCTTGATCGGTATGATGTTTCATGCCTGACGGCTTCTCCTACATAGTGCGATACACCCTCTGTAGGGGTTAGTTGGTTGACACAGATCTGCCTGTTGGATCTGTGGACCATGGTGGTGTTTCTTTTTTCGTGCAACGGCGTGGCCAGCCGTATTCCCCAAGAATCAAGGTATCGAGCTCGCGCTCAATGTCTTGCACGCACTGGCGCAACGAGCCCAGATAACGTTCGGCGGCTTGGTCCGTGGTCATGACCCGGCGAAAGAACATGATGTTGATGGCCCCCAGCACACGGTTGCGCCAACACACTGGACAGGCAATGGCACTGATGTTGGGGTCGGTGCCGCCGGTGGAGTCTGCATAGCCGCGCTCACGCGCTTGTTGCTGACTGTGCATCAGTGCATGCAGTTGCTGTTCGCGTGATGCGCCATCGTCTCCCAGCGCGTCGGCCACCGCCAGCATTTGCTGCATGCTGGCGTCTGATACGGCGCTGAGGATGGCCACTCCCAGGGCGGAATGCAACAAAGGGCGGGTCTTGCCGATCATGGCCCGATGTACGGACAGAGGGCTGAATCGGTGTGTGGACTCCTTGATCTCCAGTTGCCCTGCAGTAAAGGTTGCAAAATCGCTGGGCCACTGCACTTTGGCCAGCAATCGGCCCATGTGTGGTCCTATGACTTGCACGATCTGGTCCTCATCCTTGACGCCATCGGAGAGCTGCTGGATTTTTTTTGTCAGGAAAAAACGCCCATCACCAGGGCGCCGGTAGATGTAGCCAGACTGTTCCAGCGTGAACAGCAGTCGGTAGGTCGTGGCGCGGTTGATCCCTGTGCGCCTGGTCAGCTCACCAGGGTTGGACCAACCCAGGTCACTCAATGCGGCCAGCAGATCCAGTCCGCGCTCCAGCGCTCTGACGCGAGGGTAGGTTTCGGTATCTGACAAGATGTTTTCCTTCGACAGACTCTTAACAGTGGCTGGTTGTTGCACCTTGCTCAGGCCATGTAATAGCCGCCATTGACATCCAGTGTGCTGCCCGTTACGTAGCTCGCCTCAGGCCGGATCAGGTACGACACGGCAGCGGCCACCTCCTCGGGCAGGCCAATGCGCTCCAGAGGCACCAAGCCCAGGGCTGCGCGCTCATCACCAGGGCGCAAACGGGCGCGCAGCATGGGCGTGTCGATCAGACCTGGTGAAACGACGTTGGCCGTGATTCCTTGTGGCGCTACTTCGCGGGCCAGGGCCTTGGTAAAGGCGATGACCGCAGCCTTGCTGGCGACGTAGGCGGCGCAGGACTGGTAGCCCCCCAGCTGCGCAGCCGTCGATGCGAAATTGACGATGCGCCCATGCGCAATGTCGGGCGGCAATTGCATCAGAAAGCCTCGGCACATGGCATAGGTGCCAAAGGCATTCACAGCAAATACCCGGTTCCACAGTTGCGGTGAAGTTGCCTTCACGTCAATGCGCGCCCCACCGTCACCCACTGGCGAGATGGCTGCCACATTGACCAGAACGGACAGTCCGATGCCTTGCGATTGCAATCGGGCATACATCCGCTCGATCGATTCCAGCTCGCCAATATCCACTTGGACTACCGCATGCCGCTGCCCTGGCAATGTATCGGCCAGAGCCTGCAAGGCCACCACCTCTTTGCAATCGGCCAAGACGATTCGCAGCTCCTGCTGTGCCAATGCTCGGCATACTGCCTGCCCAATGCCACCGGCTGCGCCTGTCACCAGCGCGGTTCTTGTTTCCATGCTTGCCTCCTAGCGTTGGCTGGGTCTGGATCAATCGCCCAAGATCTTGGGCAGCCACAGTGCAATGGCAGGGAATGCGATCAGCAAAGTCAGGCGAATCAGGTCGGCTGCCAGAAACGGCGTCACCCCCTTGAAAATGGTGAGCAAGGGCAAGCGTTCACCCACTACGCTGCGCATCACGAAGACATTCATGCCCAGAGGCGGGGTAATCATGCCGATTTCCACTAAGGACAGGGTCACAATCCCCCACCAGACTAGGTCATGACCCATGCCCACAATCAAAGGCACCACCAAGGGTGTCGTGACCAGCACGGCTGCCAGAGTGTCGAATACCGTGCCCAGCAGCAGGTAGAACATTGCCAGCATCAGCAGAATCAGCCAATGGGGCATGGTGTCGAGGTCCACCAGGCTGAGTACCAGCTGCGTCGTGTCGGTAAAGCTCATGAAGCTGGCAAAGATATTGGCGCCAATGAAAATCACATAAATGGCGCCAGCATTCAAGGCCGTATCCAGCAGCGAAGCACGGAACTGTACCCATGTGAAGCCCTTGGTCGTGATGGCAAAAGCCAGTGCCAGCAGCACACCGACCGAGGCCGCCTCTTGTGTGGTGAAGAAACCGCCATACAGGCCGCCCAGAACCAGTGCAAACAACACCACCGGCCGCCAAGCCTGTAGCGTGCTCCTGTATGCCAAGGTCCAGTCGAAGGACTCTGGCGCTGGCGCAATGTCTGGCTTGAGACGTACCGCCGCGGCAACGGCTAGCACATACATAAGCACGGCCAAAAGTCCTGGAAGCAAGGCAGCCTGGAAAGCGACTTGGATGGACTGTTCGACTACCAGGCAGTACACAATCAGGACCACTGAAGGGGGAATCAACGCTCCCAGAGTCCCTCCAGCGGCAATGCAGCCGGCAGCCAAGCTCAGGGCGTAGTTGCGGCGCTCCATTTCGACAAAGGCCACTTTGCCGAATGTCGCTGTCGTGGCAATGGAAGAGCCGCAAATGGCGCCGAAGCCGCCGCAGCCCAGTACCGATGCCACAGCCAGCCCGCCACGGCGCGAGCTCAGCCATGCCGATCCCGATTTGAAAATGTCTCCGGACAATCCAGCCCACGTGGCAAAGTTGCCCATGAGCAGGAACAGCGGAATGGCCACCATGTCGATACTGCTCAAGGCCCGGGCCACCTCGTTCTGGGACACGACCAGCGCTTGCTCAGCACCCAGCGTGAGGGCCAGATAGCCTGCGCCCACAATGGCCAGCGCCACCCCAATGGGCACTTGCACGGCAATCAGCAGATACAGCACCAAAAATGCCATACCAGCCTGCATGCCGGCAGGGGCGTCTGTATCGACCCAAGTCAAGCTCAGCCAGACACAGAGTGCCACGGAGCCCAACACCACGGCAGCAGCGCGCCAGAAACCAGGCTGACCATACGCTCGGTCGCGCAATGCCAGCCACCAGGCCCACAGCGCCTTGAGCAATACCGCAGCGGCGGCCAAGGCCAGCACGGCTGCGGCCAGGCCCCACCATTTGGCAGTTGCCCAGCCCAGCACCATGGTTTTTTCGTCATAAGCCAGCGCGTCCTGAGCCCGAAACGCCAGTGCGCCAGCAAACCAGCCCAGCACTATGGCTTCGGCCAGATCACACACCAGGCGCACGGCGGTTTGATTGCGTCCGGCCAAAGCCCGCATCATGTCCATGCGGATATTGAGATGGCGCACGAACACCAGCCCGGCAAGACCCGCCACGCAAATACAAATAAACAGGCCATTGAGCTCGTAAAGTCCTCTGACGCTGTACGGCGTCAGAGTGCGCAGCAGGATGTCGACGACCGTTCCCGCCGCAATCAGCAAAAGGCCAATCAAAGATGCCAGAGCCAGGTTTTTGCAAAACTTTTCAACCCATCCTTCTCTGGGGATGGGTGCTGCATGGGCAGAGGAACTCATGGTTACTCAGCCTTGCGGACTTCCTGTATTGCATCTGAATACACTTGCCATATCTTTGGGCCATTTTCAATGGATCCTGTCCAATGATCAATGACAGGTTGAACCATTTTTGACCAACGCTCGATATCGGCATCACTTGGTGTAATGATGGTGTGTGCAGGATTGTCCTCAAGCATTTTCCTAAGGCGCTGGTTTTCATTTTCCAAGCCATTTGACCAACGATCAATGAAATTGACTCCGCCATGCTTCTCTAGGGCAGATTTCGCTGCCTCTGGAAGCTTGTCGAAGGAGCGTTTGTTGATGACGAGAAAAACTGTGCCAGACCCCATAGGTGCGTCAACATGCCAAGGCACGAAATCAAGCACCTGCCACGTATAGAGGGCATTCCAGTCATTGAGGCTGCCGCGAAGAATTTTCTTGGAAAGGTTCTCAGCCGTCTGGGTCACGGGTAAACCAACCGGGATGATGCCCAGCGCTTCCACAGAGGCGCTGGCCAGTGGCCCTGCTGCACGTATGCGCTGGCCTTTTAGATCGTCCAGCGACTCGATTTTCTCTGTTGAATGGGCAGTCAAAATTCCGGAGGACGCCAAGGCAAAAACTTTGACATCCTCAAACCCATCCATCAGTCCGGCTTCGTATAGGCTCCAAATTCCAGTCGATGCTTCTTTGATAGTGCGCGCCTGGAATGGAATTTCTGGAATGTCTGCGGCTTTGAATCGGCCCGGCATGTATCCAGTAACGCCCCATCCCATATCCACCAAGCCGCGTCGTACCGCATCGAAAACTTCATCTGCCTTGGCCAATGAGGCGCCAGAGTAAATCTTGATTTTTAAAGTCCCCTGAGAGTCTTTTTCAATATCTTTTGCCAATGGCTCATACATGCCTTTGGTGAGGTAGGCGGTGGGTCCTGCAAAATTGGCAAATTTGAACGTCACTGGTTTGCTCTGGGCCAAGGCAGCGCCGCAGGCCAGAGAAATGGAAAGTGCGAATGCCTTGAAAACCATTTTCATCGTTTTTCTCCATTAAGAACCATCCTTATCGCCTATCGGCAAGATAGGCTGCCGAATTAAACACAGACACCGTCCTGCAATCAATCAGAAATAGCGAGCTGTTCACTTGATAAACATGGCACTGGGGCAAACCCTGTGGGGTATTGCCGCGTCTCTGGCCAGGCAATGGCTTTTGGCAGGTGCCTTGAGGCGGTGTGAGCTTGCTGGGGGACGCAGGGCGCAAGGTCATGATGGCATTGAGCATCCATGCATAGTAGGGGCCTTGGTTTTTGATGGCGTGCAGGCCCGCGTCTGCATCTGAGGAGAAAGCGGCACTGATGGGGGGCAGGGTGAAGCGTCGTCAGCAGCGACTTGCATCACCGGCAACGCCAGGCCCTCAACAGCCCAGCGTGAAAACCGCCGGGGTCTTGCCATCGACCGGGCAGGCGCCGCCCAGGCTGCGCCATTGCTGCACCGGACGGCTTTGGCTGATGGCGCCCGGCAGGCTCAGTCCAGCGCTGATGGACAGCCAGGTATCGGGCCGCAGCTGTTGCAGCAGCGCCTGCCACAGGCGCGCGTTGCGGTAGGGGGTTTCGATCAGGATTTGCGCCTGGCCGCTGCGGCGGGCCTGGGCTTCGAGCTGGCCGATGGCGGCAGCGCGGGCCGCGTCGTCTTGCGGCAGGTAGCCGACGAAGGCAAAGCTCTGGCCATTGAGGCCAGAGGCGGCCAGAGCCAGCAGCAGCGACACCGGGCCAACCAAGGGCAGCACGGCCAGCCCAAGCTGGTGCGCGGCGCGCACGATGGAGGAACCTGGATCGGCCACGCCGGGCATACCTGCCTCGCTGACCAGGCCGATGTCGTGCCCGGCCAGTGCCGGTTGCAGCAGCGCGCGCGGCTCAAAGGCCGCAGCGTCGCCATCGCTGGCGCTGCGGGTGGCGTGGGCGCCGTGGCGTTCGGGCCGCTGGCGGGCGGCCGCGTTGCGGCTGGCCCTGGACCGTGTGGCGCCGGCGTGGTCGCCTTGTTTGTGGATGTGGCGCGGCAGCTCGGCGATGTGCAGTTCTTGCAGGGGGGCCGCCAGTGGGTACAGCGCGTCGATGCGCTTGAGGTAGGCGCGTGCGCTTTTGGCGCTCTCAGCAATCCAGTGGCGCAGCTGTGCCGCCTCGCGCAGCGTGTGCACGGGCAGCACCTGCTCCAGCGGCACTTGTTCGGCGCAGCCGAAGTCCAGCGGCGCGGGCACCAGCAGCAGGCGCCCGCGCGGCGCGGTGGCCGCAGCGGTGGTGGTCGGCGCGCTCATGGGATGGCCAGCCCGGCCTGGCGCAGCAGGCGGCAGGTGCGGATCAGCGGCAGGCCGATCAGGGCCGTGGGGTCGTCGCTGGCGATTTCGTCCAGCAGTGCAATGCCCAGGCCCTCGCTCTTGGCGCTGCCGGCGCAGTCGTAGGGCTGCTCGGCAAGCAGGTAGCGTTCGATGGTGGCGGCGTCCAGCGGGCGAAAGCGCGTGCGCACCGGCGCCAGCTCCTGCAGCGCCAGGCCGCGCGCCTGGCAGACCACGGCCACGGCGGTGTGGAACACCACGGTGCGGCCGCTCATCTGCGTGAGCTGGGCCACGGCGCGTGCGTGCTGCAGTGGCTTGCCCAGCGCCTGGCCGTCGAGTTCGGCCACCTGGTCGGAGCCAATGACCAGCGCCTCGGGGTGGCGCGCGGCCACGCTGTGCGCCTTGGCCAGCGCCAGGCGCTGGGCCAGCGCCTGCGGGGCCTCGCCCGGCAGCGGGGTTTCGTCCACGTCTGGGGCGATGGCCTCGAAGGGCAGGCCCAGGCGGGAGAGCAATTCCTGCCGGTAGCGTGAGGTTGAGGCCAGGATCAGCCGCAGGGCAGCGCCCTGCTGGCCGGGGGATGAAGGGGAGGGAGTCGGGCGGTTCATGGCGTGATTGTCGCCCGGCGCAGTGCGCCCGCCGCGCATGGCGTGCACACTGGCCGCGTGCTGCCAAGGGCAGGATAATTTTCTGCAGGGGCCATCCTGCATCCAGCGTTTTGGCGGGGGCAGGATGGCGGGCAAAGGGGCAAGCCGGCAAGGAGGAGAACACATGGGACTGGCGCAACTGCAAAGCCGGGCGTTGCTGGGTCTGGAGGCCCCTGGCGTGACGGTGGAAGTGCACCTGGCCAATGGCCTGCCCAGCTTCACGTTGGTCGGGCTGGCGGACGTGGAAGTGCGCGAGGCGCGCGAGCGCGTGCGCTCGGCCATTCTCAACAGCGGGCTGGAATTTCCC
Organism: Vandammella animalimorsus; assembly: GCF_002285285.1. GTDB lineage: Bacteria > Pseudomonadota > Gammaproteobacteria > Burkholderiales > Burkholderiaceae_C > Lampropedia > Lampropedia animalimorsus. The sequence continues at coordinate 305,562 of NZ_NSJF01000004.1, read as the reverse complement.
AGCAACAAGCGCATCACCGTCAACCTGGCGCCGGCCGATCTGCCCAAGGATTCAGGCCGGTTCGACCTGCCCATTGCGCTGGGCATTCTGGCCGCCAGCGGCCTGCTCGATGCGCAGCGCCTGGCAGGCTTTGCTTTTGCCGGGGAGCTCTCGCTCTCGGGCGCGTTGCGGCCAGTGCGCGGCGCCCTGCCCATGGTGCTGGCACGACCAACGCCGGCCATGCCCAGCCCCGGTGCGGATGCGAGCGCAGCGGCCGCCGTGCCTCTGCAATGGGTGCTGCCGCCGGGTAGCGCCGAAGAAGCCGTGCTGGCCCCCGATTGCACCGTTTACCGTGCTGCGCATCTGCTGGATGCGGTGGCTTTCTTCCGCCAGGGCGGCTCGGGGCCGGACGCTGCCGCAGCCGATGCCGAGCCCGGCCACGGCCTGGTGCGCCTGCAACCCGGCGATGCCCGCCATCCGCCGCCGCGCTACCCGGACATGGCCGACGTCAAAGGCCAGCTGGCTGCGCGCCGGGCGCTGGAAATTGCCGCTGCTGGCGGTCATCACCTGCTCATGGTCGGGCCGCCTGGGGCGGGCAAATCCATGTTGGCGCAGCGCCTGGCCGGCCTGCTGCCGCCGCTGACGCCGGCCGATGCGCTGCAAAGCGCCGCCATGGCCAGCCTGACCGGGCCATTGCGTTGGGAGCAATGGGGCGTGCGCCCAGTGCGCAGCCCGCACCACACGGCCAGCGCCGTGGCGCTGGTGGGCGGCGGCTCGCCCCCCAAGCCTGGAGAAATCTCCTTGGCGCACCAGGGCGTACTGTTCCTCGATGAACTGCCGGAATTCCCGCGCGCGGCATTGGAGGCGCTGCGCGAGCCGCTGGAGACCGGCACCATCCACATCGCCCGCGCCGGGCGCCACGCCCAATTCCCGGCGCGCTTTCAGCTCATCGCCGCGATGAACCCCTGCCCTTGTGGCCATTGGGGCTCCACGGCGCGCGCCTGCCGCTGCACGCCTGAACAGGTGGCCCGCTACCAGGGGCGGCTCAGCGGCCCCTTGCTGGACCGCATCGACCTGCACATCGAAGTGCAGGCCTTGCCCGTGCAGGAGCTGATGCAGGCCGGCGGAGGCGAGCCCAGCGCCACTATCCAACAGCGCGTGGTGCGCGCCGTGCAGTACGCCCAGGCCCGGCAAGGCCACACCAACCAGGCGTTGGAAGGCAAGGCCCTGCAGCAACATGCCCCACTGAGCGATGCCGCGCGCCAGCTGCTGCAGGCGGCTGCGCAGCAAATGCAATGGTCGGCCCGCGCCATGCACCGCGTACTGCGCGTGGCGCGCACCATCGCCGATCTGCAGCAGGCCAACCAGGCCGAACCCAACGCGCCCACGCCCAGCCCCATCGAGCCCGCCCACGTGGCCGAAGCCGTGCAATACCGCCGCGCGCTGCTGACGCAGAAAGATTGAGTTGTGTGGTGAGCTGGGTCTGCCAGTGCTTGCGCGCGCGTGGCTGGTAGCTGGCAAGAATGAATGCCAGATAGGGGCTCACTGCAAATTTCAGATGGCGGCCAGCACCTCGCCCCGGCAGTTGCCGAAGCCGATGCGGGCTGCACCGGGCTTTTCGCACCATCCAGAGAGGATTACGGCATCGCCATCGGTCAGGAAGGTGCGGGTCTCGCCCGTTCCGGCCAGAGTGATGGGCTGCGTGCCACCCAGGCTTAGTTCGACCAGCGCGCCGGCTTCCTCCGGCAGCGGCCCGCTGACTGTGCCGGTGCCGCACAGGTCTCCAGGGCGCAGATTGCATCCGCCTACGCTGTGCTGAGTCAGCATCTGTGCCACCGTCCAATATTGGTGGCGCAGGCTGGTGCGTGAGACGGGCGCGGGCGGTAAGCCCTGGGCGCGGTGCTGGGCGGTTTCGATGTGCACGGCCAGTTGCACGTCGATGCCGCCTTGGACGCGGTTTTCGGCCGAGTCCAGATAGGCCAGCGCTGGCGGGTCTTCGGTGCTACGAGGCAGCGGCGTGCGGTAAGGCGCCAGAGCGTCCATGGTCACCACCCATGGCGACAGGCTGGTGCAGAAGTTCTTGCCGAGAAAGGGCCCCAGCGGATCCATTTCCCAAAACTGGTGGTCACGCGCCGACCAGTCGTTGAGCAGGCACATGCCGAAGATGTGCCGCTCCGCCTCGGCCAAAGGCACGCGGCGGCCCAGAGGGTTGCCTGGGCCGATGAAAAACCCCATTTCCAACTCGTAATCCAAGCGCGTGCAGGGCGTGTAGATGGGGGTGGCTGCACCGGCTGCGCGGGCCTGGCCATGGGGGCGATGAAATGGCGTGCCGCTGATGACCACGCTGGAGGCGCGACCGTGGTAGGCGATGGGCAGCCATTGGAAGTTGGGAGTGAGCGGATCGTGTGGGCGAATGACGCGGCCCACGTTGCGCGCGTGATGGATGGAAGTGTAGAAGTCTGTGTAGTCGCCAATCTGGCTGGGCAGGGTGTACTCCACGTCATCAAGGGGCAGCAGGCAGCTGCGCAGCATGGCGATACTGGCGTGCGGGGCGCTGGCTTCCAGCAGTGTGAAAAGTGTCTGGCGCAATGTGCGCCAAGCATCGGTGCCAGCGGCCATGAAGTCGTTCAGCGCTGGGCGCGCAGCCAGTTGCAAGGCGTCGGCTGCAGCGCCAGTGCACTGCCCAGTGCGCACCAGCGCGGCCAGATCCAATGCCTGGTCGCCGATGGCGACGGCACCGCGCCAGGGGCCATCGGTGCCGCGCGGGCGCAACACGGCAAAGGGCAGGTTTTGCAGCGGGAAGTCGCTGTGGCAGTCGTTGGCGCTGGCCAGCCAGCTGCGCGCTGCCGGGTCGTGTGTGAAGTCAAGCGCCATCGGTCGTCTCCTGCAGTGCGTCGTCAAAAATGGCCACTGCGCGGGTCCAGCCGGCCGATGCGCCACGGATCTTGTGTGGGAAGCAACTGATGAAAAAGCCAGTGGGCGGCAATGCCTCCAGGTTGTGCAGTTTTTCCAGATGGCAGTAGCCAATGTCGCGGCCGGCCTTGTGACCTTCCCAGATCAGGTTGGCGTCGCCAGTGGCCGCATACTTGCGCGCGGTGTGGATGAAGGGCGCGTCCCAGCTCCAGGCGTCGGTGCCGGTCAAGCGCACGCCCTGCTCGAGCAGGTACATGGTGGCTTCGTAGCCCATGCCGCAACCGCTGCTGACGTAGTCGGGCTGGCCGTAGCGGCTGCCCGCGCGCGTGTTGACAACGACGATCTCCAGCGGCTTGAGGGTGTGGCCGATGCGCTGCAACTCGGCCTGCACGTCGGCTGCGCTGACCACGTAACCATCGTCGAAGTGTCGAAAGTCGAGCTTCACGCCTGGCTGGAAGCACCACTCCAGCGGTACTTCATCAATGGTCCAGGAGCGTTTTTTCTCGCCCAGCGCCTTGTCCATGGTGCTGTGGAAGTGGTAGGGGGCGTCCAGATGCGTGCCGTTGTGGGTGGACAGCTGCACCATTTCCACGGCCCATACCTCGCCATCGGGTAGGTCCTGTTGCTGCAGGCCGGGAAAGAAAGGCGCCATTTGCCCAAATGAGTTCTGGTGGTCGAAATACTCGATGCGCGGCGCGAAGGCCGGCGGATCCGAGACGACATCGTTTTCGAGGTAGATGGACAGGTCGACGAAGCGGCGGGGCATGGTGATGTTCCTTTGTTGTCAATGAATCATGGCGGCTGGGGTGGGCGCCAGCATGGCTCTGCCCAGTGTGGCCTGTGCGTGCAAGGTGCAAAAGGGTTTCATCCTCCGGGCGTCTTGAGCAGCAGCAGGCTCAGCTGTGGCACAAAGATGAGCACCAACAATACGGCCAACATCATCAGCGTGAACGGCAGGGTGCCGCGAAAGATCTCGCCCAAGGCGATGGATGGCTCACGCAGAGTGCTTTTGATGACGTAGACCGACAGGCCAAATGGCGGTGTGAGCAGGCCGATTTCTACCGCGACCACGGTCACCACGCCAAACCAGATCAGGTTCATGCCGAACTGCTCGGCGATGGGCAGCATCAGTGGCAGCACGATCAGCAGGATCGAGGAAGAATCGATCACCATGCCCAGGGCGATGACGATGGCCACGTAAAGCAGCAGAAACCCCTTGGGCCCCAGCCCCATTTGCGCCATGTACTCGACCAGAAACTGCGGTAAGCCAGACATGGCCAGCATGCGTGTGTAGATGCTGGCACAGATGATGAGAAAACTGACAGAGACGGTGACGTGGCCTGTTTCGGTCAGCACGCCCCACAGTGCGTTGAATGTGAGCTTGCGGCGCACCAGGGCAATGAGCAGCGCCAGAGCTGCGCCGACGGCGCCTGCCTCGGTGGCGGTGAAGTAGCCGGCATACAGCCCCCCCAGCACGGTGGCGATGAGCACGATGCTGGGCAGCAGCTTGGCGGCCATGGCGGTGGGCGAGAGCAGGTTTTCGGCATCGGCGGCCTCTGAGCGGGCGGCGTAGACGGCGTGTGGCCAGAACCTTGCCATGAGCACAATGCCCACTGCATAGGCCAATGCCAGCAGCAGTCCCGGAACAATGCCGGCCGTGAACAAATCGCCTACCGATTGGTTGGACAGGAAACCGTAGAGGATCATCAGCAGGCTTGGCGGGATCAGCATGCCCAGCACCGATGAACCGGCTACGACGCCGACCGCAAAGCGTGGCTGATAGCCAAAGCGCAACATTTGCGGCACGGCCACGCGCGTAAAAACCGCGGCCGAGGCAATGGAAATGCCCGTGATGGCGGCAAACACCGCGTTGGAGGCCACGGTGGCAATGCCCAGCCCACCGCGCACGCGGCGCAGCAGCTGGTTGGCCACCTCGAAGGCATCCTTGCCGACATCGGCGCGCGCCACCAGCAGCCCCGTCAACACGAACAGTGGAACGACGCCGAAAATGTGGCTGGCAATGGCATCCTGGCTGGCCTGCGCCAACAGGTTGGCGGCGATGGCCGGGTCACCTCGGATCAGCCATACGCCGATGAAGGAGATCAGGCCCAGCGCCACGGCCACATGCATGCCGGCCCAGATCAATGCCAGCATGCACAGCAGCGACAGGGCGGCTACCGTGATGGCGCTCATGCCATGCTCCTTGGCACTTTGCCTATGCTGCGCATGTCCTGCAGTGCCAGCAGCAGGAATGTGAGCAGCGTTGTACCCATGCCGATCAGCATGATCAGACGCACTGGCCAGACCGGTGCAGTGAAATCGCCGACGGCGCCGATGTGCTCCTGGATGCGGATCGACTCCACCAATGGTTGCCAGGCCGCCCACACAATGATGCCCATCAGCAGGGCTCCAGCCAGGTGGTACACGGCCTGCAGAATGGCTGCCCACGCAGGTCGCGAGCGCTGCAGGCGCCCGAGCAGGATGTCAGCGCGCGTCATGCGCCCAGCTGCCAGCGTATCGGCCAGCTGCAGGAACACGATGCCGACGATGGACAGCGAGACCAGCTCGGTGACGCCACGCACGGGCATGTCGAGCCAGCCTCGACCGATCACATCGGCATTGATCAGCAGCATCAGGGCCACGATCCACAGTGTGCCCAGCGCATTGAGCGCCTGTGTGAGCCGCTGCCAGCCTGCAGGCAGCGGTTGATTAGTGTCTGTGGTGCCGTGCGTGTGCATGCTCATGTGCCCTCCAGGCAGCGGCAGCCCAGGTTATTGCTGTGACCAGTCGCGCGCTGGCTGCACGCCGGCTTTTTTCAGACCCTCCATGAAGCTTTGCAGCACCTGGCTGCCGGGCAGGCCCTTGGCCTGTAGCTCGGTGGCCCAAGTCTGGGCCACAGGTGCCAGCGTATCGGCCCAGCGTTTGCGTTCTTCGGCTGGGAGTACGCTCATCTTGGCCCCGGCTGCCTCCATTTTTTGCAGCACGCTGGCAGCCGCCTGGGTTTGTGCGGCGGCAAAGCGCTGCTGATACTCGGCGCCCACCTCGCGCAAGATTTGCTGCACCTCGGGCGGCAGGCGCTCGAAGCGGCGCTTGTTCATGACCACGCCGCCCGCGTATTGCGAGCCAAAGTTGACCTGGGTGATGTAGGGCGCCACTTCATGCACCTTGGCGCCCCAGGCGCCCGTGGCAAAGGTGATGACGCCACTGGAAACCCCGGACTTGATGTCCTCGTAATAGGTGTTCAGGTTGCCCGCCACAGCGATTGCGCCCGTGCCGGCAATCCAGTTGGCCGATGAGCCGGGCGCGGTGATTTTTTTGCCCTTCAAGTCGTCCACGGAGCGGATGGGGAAGTTTGTCCAGATGTGGTATGTGTCCAATGCCGCGCCGCCTAGGTAGACTAGGCCGTTTTTTGTCCAGGCCTGTCCCATGGCGGCGATGCTGTCTTGCATGTCGTCCACCACCTGGGTGACGGTGGCGATGTTCTCGGTGCCAAAAGGCGCGTAATAGCTGACGTTTTGCAGCGGAAAGCGCGATGCCTCGAACAGGGTGCCAACGAAGCCCAGATCGGCCACGCCGTCGGCAATGCCCTTGGATTCAGCGCCAATCTTGATCAGCGTGCCGCCCCAGGCGCGGGTCCATTCGATGCGGTGCTGATTGCCCGCATCGGCCAAGCGCCGGTCTACTTCGGGGATGAAGAATTCGTCGATCAGCTTGACCCATAGGAATACTGGCGGATGGCCGCCAGCGGCGGTCAGGCGAATGGTTTGCTGCGCGTGCGCAGCGTGGCCGGTCAATCCCAGCCAGGCCAGCAGAGCAGCCCAGAGCAACAGCGTGGTTCGTCGTTTCATGGTGTATCTCCTTCGGAAACGGGCAGGGAGGATGGTGGGTTCAGCACGGCATCGATGCCACAGCAAATGAAGCGTTGCAACAGGGGTGCGGCCTGCGCATCGTTGGGCAATGCTTGGCCGTGGGAGAGAGGCCCGATGCGCTTGTCGCACAAGTGGTGCAGCAGCGCGCCCAGCGCGAATTGGTAGGCCCAGGCGGCCTGGGTGCGTGTGGCCTGGGGGCGTGCGGCATGCAATGCATCGATGAAGGCATTGGCTAGGGGATCGAAAAAATCGTGCAGCACGCTGCCCAGATCGCTGGAGCCCAGTGCCACCTCACGGGCCACGAGCATGGCGTAGTACTCGCCCTCAGCGCTGGAGCGCAGCTGCAAGACTGGTTCGACAAAGGCCTGCACGATGCGTGGCAGCGCATCGCTGCCACCGTCGGCCTGGTGGCGCACCGCGGCTAGGCGTTGCAGGCGGGCATCCAGGGTTGGCTTCCAGTGCGCGAAGATGGCGTGAAACAACTCTTGCTTGCTGCCATGGTGGTAGCTCACCAATGCCAGAGGCACGCTGGCCTCGGCGGCAATCTGACGCAGCGAAACAGCGTGGTAGCCCCGCTGGGCAAATAGCCGCTCGGCGGCCAGCAGGATGTCGGCGCGCCGGTCACGCCGCGCAGCATCAGTGGCTCGGGGGCGGCCAAGTACAGGGTCTTTTGAATGGGATGCAGGGGCGGACGGTGTGAGCATGCCAGACATTGAACGATCGTTCAATGTCATTGAACAGTCGTACAAACCCTGAGCCTGATGGCGGGCAATCGTATCGAGAACGTGAGCAGGCGCTCAGTGCGACAGGATTTTCTGCAGGAAGTCCTTGGTGCGGGGCTGGCGCGCTTCGGGGTTGCCGAAGAATTCCTGGGTGCTGCAGTCTTCGAGGATTTTGCCGCCCACGTCCATGAAGATCACGCGGCTGCCGACTTTGCGGGCAAAGCCCATTTCGTGGGTCACGACCATCATGGTCATGCCTTCGTTGGCCAGGCCGACCATGACGTCGAGCACTTCGCCGACCATTTCCGGATCCAGCGCCGAGGTCGGTTCGTCAAACAGCATGACGATGGGGTCCATGGACAGGGCGCGTGCAATGGCCACGCGCTGTTGCTGGCCGCCCGAGAGTTGGCCGGGAAATTTGTCCTTGTGCGCCATCAGGCCTACGCGGTCGAGGTATTTGAGGCCGTGGGCCTTGGCGTCGCTGGGGTTGCGCCCCAATACCTTGATTTGCGCCAGGGTCAGGTTGTCCTGCACGGACAGGTGCGGGAACAGCTCGAAGTGCTGGAACACCATGCCCACGCGGCTGCGCAGCTTGGGCAGGTCGGTCTTGGGGTCGTGCACGGGCACGCCGTCCACCCAGATTTCCCCTTTTTGGAAGGGTTCGAGCGCGTTGATGGTTTTGATGAGGGTGGATTTGCCCGAGCCCGAGGGCCCGGCCACGACGACGACTTCGCTTTTCTCGATGCGCGTGGTGCAGTTGTTGAGCACTTGCACCTCGCCATACCACTTGGAGACGTTTTTCAGTTCGATCATGGAAAACCTTTGCTGGGGCTGAGCCGCGCGGGGGCGGCCTCAACGGATGATGGCGATTTTCTGGTTCAGGTGTTTAACCAGCCTGGAGAGGGAGAAGCAGATGATGAAGTACACCGCAGCGGCGCCGATGTAGGCCTCGACCATGCGGCCAAAGTTGCGCCCGGCGGTCTCGAAGCCCTTGAGCATGTCGTAGGCACCGATGGCGTAGACCAGCGAGGTGTCCTGAAACAGGATGATGGTCTGCGTCAGCAGCACCGGCAGCATGTTGCGAAAGGCTTGCGGCAGGATCACCAGGCGCATGTTTTGCGCGTAGCTCATGCCCAGCGCCTGGCCTGCATGGATCTGGCCGCGCGGGATCGACTGGATGCCCGCGCGCATGATTTCGCTGAAGTACGCCGCCTCGAAGGCGATGAAAGTGATGATGGCCGAGAGCTCGGCCCCAACCGAGCGGCCGGTGATCAGTGGCACGAGCAGGAAGAACCACAGGATGACCATCACCAGCGGGATGCTGCGCATGCCGTTGACGTAGATGGTGGCAGGCACTTGCAGCCATTTGCTGCCCGACAGGCGCATCATGGCCAGCAGCGTGCCAAAGAAGATGCCGCCCAGTGTGGCAATCACCGTCAAGTACAGGCTGAAGTACAGCCCCTTGAGGATGTACTGGCTGACGATGTCCCAGTTGTAGAAGCTCCAGTCAAAGCCCATCTCAATGCCCCCCTGCGGCAGCGCCGGCGATGAAGCCAGGCACGCGCACGCGCTGTTCGATGAATGCCATGATGCGGTTGACGGCAAAGGCCGACAAGGCGTAGAGCGCCGTGACCGCCAGGTAGATTTCCACACCGCGGGCGGTTTCCTCTTGTGCCTGCATGGCGAACATGGTCAGTTCGGCAATGGATACGGCGAAGGCCACCGAGGTGTTTTTGAGGATGTTCATCGTCTCGCTGGTCAGTGGCGGGATGATGATGCGAAAGGCCATGGGCAGCAGCACGTAGCGGTAGCACTGCAGCGTGGTCAGGCCCAGCGCCATGCCGGCATAGCGCTGGCCGCGCGGCAGCGATTGGATGCCAGCGCGCACCTGCTCGGCAATGCGCGCCGAGGTGAAAAAGCCCAGCGCCAGCACCACCAGCACAAAGCCGGGCAGGGCGCGCATGGCGGGAAACAGGCTGGGCACGACGTGGTACCAGAGGAAGATCTGCACCAGCAGCGGGATATTGCGAAACAGCTCCACCCAGGCATTGCCCAGGCGCACCAGCCAGGGGCTGTTGGGCAAGGTGCGGATGGTGCCGATGACCGAGCCCACCAGCAGTGCCAGCAGCAGCGACGGCCCGGCCACGGCCAGGGTCCAACCCCAGGCCGAGAGCATCCAGTCCAGGTACGTGATGTCTCCGCCTTTGCCAAAGCAGCCTTGCACCACTTCGTTGCTGATGTTGTCCTGGCAAAAGACTTGCCAATCCCAGTTCATTGCGTCCTCCTGATGACCAAGCCAGGTCTGCGCCCAATGCAGCGCCGTATGCACTGCGGATTCGGGCGGCCTAGGCGCTGTTGAGATTCAGTATTGCGGGCGGCCTTTTCGGTCAAAACGCCGCATGCTGCGTTGGAAAATGCTTGCAAGGTGTGTAAGCCTGCGCGCATTTTCGCCTTGCATCTGCGGCTTCTGCCTCGAAAAACCGCTTTGCAAACCAAATCTCAGCAAGCCCTGCCGCAGCCAGATTCAAAAACGCCCCGTCGGCGGGAGCGGCGTCCTGCCAACGGAGCGTTTGACGGGGCAGCAGGCCTGCGGCCCCGGGCTATTGTTTCCAGGCGTTTATTCCACCTGGTAGTCTTCCATCGGCTTGCTGTTGGGGTCGGCCCAGGCTTTTTTGGTGCTTTCCGACAGCTGCAGATTGACCACGGTGTTGGCTGGCGGCGTGGGCTGCAGGAACCACTTGTCCCACAGTTTCTCCAGCGTGCCGTCCTTCATTTGGCGCTCGATGCTCTTGTTGATCGCGGCCTTGAAGGCGTCGTCGTTCTTGCGCAGCATGCAGGCGATGGGCTCGACGCTGAGGACTTCGCCGACGATGCGATAGTTGTCCGGTGTGCGCGATTTGGAGATATTGGCCGCCAGGATGGAGCCGTCCATCACGAACACATCGGCGCGGCCGGTCTCCAGCAGCAGGAAGCTGTCGGCGTGGTCCTTGCCCATGACTTCCTTGAAGCTCACGCCCTCGGCGCGGCGGTGCTTGCGCAGCGTTTGCACCGAAGTCGTGCCGGTGGTGACGGCAATGGTCTTGTTGTTCAGATCAGCCACAGACTGGATGCCCGAGTCCTTCTTGGTGGCCATGCGCACTTCTTCCACGTAGGTGGTGTGGGCAAAGTCCACTTCCTTCTGGCGAGCGCGGTTGTTGGTGGTCGAGCCGCATTCGAAATCGACGGTGCCGTTGGTCACCAGCGGGATGCGGTTTTGCGAGGTGATGGGCTGGTACTTGATCTTCAGCGGTTTGCCCAGGTCTTTTTCCAAATCCTTGATGATGTTTTCTGCCATCTCGGTGTGGAAGCCCACGTACACGCCATTGCCCAGCGTGTAGCCCAGGCCGGAGGACTCACGCACGCCCAGCGTCACCTCGCCGGAGTTTTTGATCTTCTCCAGCGTATCGGCTTGGGCCACGGTGGCCGTGGCAGCGGCGGCCAGAATGGCCAGGGCAAAAACTTGTTTTTTCATCACGTGCTCCTTTGATGGAATGAATGCAGAGCCGCCTTTGTACATCAGCGGCGTAAGAGCCAGTTCAAAGCCTCCGCACGCTAGGCAAGGGAAGCGGATGAGGGCGGTCTGCAGCGTTGCACAAAGCCTTGCCCTAGCCGGGGCTATGGCAGTGTTTTTGTGCCTTTTGCAGTCCATCCAAAACCGCTTTTTGCGCAGTCGCACCGAAACTCTGAACGGGTTCTAAAGCGGGGCATTATCGCAAAATGCTGAATCAGGATTGATTGACAGTTTTGCTGGCCCTGTTGTTGGCGCTCATAGGGGTATAGAGCGCATCCTTGGGGCGCAGCCAGAAGTGCGGCTGGCCGTAGTGCTGGCGCAGGAAGTCGATCCACAGCCGCACGCGCAGCGGCACGTGGCGGCGCTCGGGCAGTACGGCGTAGATGCCGTTGGGCGGTGCGGCAAAGGCTTCCAGCAGCTGCACCAGGCGGCCTTGTGCCAAGTCGTCTTGCACCTCCCAGAGGCTGCGCCAGGCCACGCCGTGCCCGGCCAGGCACCAGTCGTGCAGCACCTGGCCGTCGCTGCAGTCCAGCCAGCCGCGCGGTTTGATGTAGACAATGTGCCGCGCTGGCTCGCGTGGCGCGCTTGAATGGCGCGGCCGCCCCTTGCCACCAGATGGCTGGCTTTGGTCATCCGGTACGGAAAAGGCCCAGCCCCGGCTTTGCGAGGCTTCGCTGGACAGGCCCAGGCAGTTGTGTTGCGCCAGCTCGGTCGGGTGGCGCGGCTGGCCGTGCTGGGCGATGTAATTGGGCGCGGCCACGCACAGGCGGCGGTTGTCGGCCAGGCGGATGCTCACCAGGCTGGAGTCGGGCAGATCGCCCACGCGCACCGCGCAGTCGTAGCCTTCGCCGGTCAGGTCCACCAGGCGGTCGCTGAGGTTCAGCGAGATGCGCAGCTGCGGGTGTTGGGCCTGGAACTGTGGCACCAGCGGCGCCACATGGCGGCGGCCGAAGCCAGCCGGTGCGGTGATGCGCAGCGAGCCGCTGGCGCGCACATTGCCGGCCGAGACGCTGGCCTCGGCGTCCGCCCAGTCGGCCAGCAGGCGCTGGCAGTCTTCTAAAAAAGCTGCGCCTTCACGCGTCAGGGTGATGCGGCGCGTGGTGCGCACCAGCAGCTTGACGCCCAGGTGCGCCTCCAGCGCGTCGAGCCGGCGGCCGACGATGGCCGGCACCACCTGCTCCGACCTGGCCGCAGCGCTGAGGCTGCCCTGGCTGGCCACGCGCACAAAGGTTTCGATGGCTTTGAACTTGTCCATGGGGGCTGCGCTGGGGGCTGAGATGGAATGTTACGGCGGAGTTCTGGCCTGGCATCTGCGGCTTTTGCCTCGGAAAAACCGCTTCGCAAACCCAATCTCAAAACCCCTGAGGGCTGGGCTGTCTTTTACTACTGCTGTGTGCTGCATAACCGCGTTGCGCGGGCTAATTTTTTACTTTTCGTCAATGGCGATTGTATTTTTGCTTGTCTGATACGGACTGAAAGATTGCATACAGTACGCCCTCTCGATCATTTTTACCGGAGTGTTTTCATGAGTTCCACCCGCACCCCTGTGCATGGCCTGCAAGTGGCCCCGGCGCTGAAGTCCTTTGTGGACGAGCAGGTGCTGCCTGGCACTGGCATCGACAGCGAAGTGTTCTGGAAGGGCTTTGCTGCCATCGTGCATGAGTTCGCGCCCAAGAATGCTGCATTGCTGGCTGAGCGCGAGCGGCTGCAGGCCGAGCTGGACAAGTGGCACCGTGCCCACCCCGGCCCGATTCAGGACATTGGCGCCTACCGCAGCTTTCTGGAAGGCATTGGCTACATCGTGCCCAACCCGGCCGACGCCCAGGCCACTACCGAGCAGGTGGACGACGAGCTGGCCAAGCTGGCCGGGCCGCAGCTGGTGGTGCCCATTCTGAACGCGCGCTATGCGCTCAACGCGGCCAATGCGCGCTGGGGTTCGCTGTACGACGCGCTGTACGGCACGGACGCCATCCCCAGCGATGGCGGCGCCGAGGCTGGCGCCGGTTACAACCCAGTGCGCGGCGCCAAGGTGATTGCCTATGTGCGCCAGTTCCTGGATGCGGCTGCGCCGCTGGCCAATGGCTCCTACCAGCAGGCCACGGGCCTGGCCATCGAGGGCGGCAAGCTGGTGGTCTCGTTGGGCAATGGCCTGAGCACCGGCCTGCAGGATGCAGCGCAGCTGGTGGGTTACCAGGGCCAGGCCGATGCGCCCTCGTCGGTGCTGTTGGTGCACAACGGCCTGCACATCGACATCCAGATCGACCGCAGCACCCCCATCGGGCAGGGCGACGCGGCCGGCATCAGCGACGTGGTGTTGGAGGCGGCGCTGTCCACCATCCTCGATTTGGAAGATTCCGTGGCCGCCGTCGATGCTGAGGACAAAATCGCCGGCTACGCCAACTGGCTGGGTATCCTCAAGGGCACGCTGACTGAGCAGGTCAGCAAGGGCGGGCGCAGCTTCACGCGGAGCCTGAACCCGGACCGCGAATACACCGGCGTCGATGGTCAGCCCCTGCGCCTGCATGGCCGCTCGCTGATGTTCGTGCGCAATGTTGGCCACTTGATGACCAACCCGGCCATCCTCTGGGGCGAGCAGGGCCAGGAAATCCCCGAGGGCATCATGGACGCGGCCATCACCACGGCCATTGCCATGCACGACCTGCAAGGCCACGGCCAGAACGGTATCCGCAACTCGCGCAAGGGCTCGGTCTACATCGTCAAGCCCAAGATGCATGGCCCGGCCGAAGTGGCCTTTGCTAACGCCTTGTTTGGCGCCGTGGAAAAGCTGCTGGGCCTGCCCGAGCACACCGTCAAGCTCGGCATCATGGACGAGGAGCGCCGCACTTCCGTCAACCTCAAGGCCTGCATCGCCGCCGCCCCGGCGCGCGTGGCTTTCATCAACACCGGATTCCTGGACCGCACCGGCGATGAAATCCACAGCGTCATGCAGGCCGGCCCGGTGTTCCGCAAGGGCGACATGAAGACCAGCGCCTGGATCGCCGCCTACGAGAAGAACAACGTGCTGGTGGGCCTGTCCTGCGGACTGCGCGGCCGTGCGCAGATCGGCAAGGGCATGTGGGCCATGCCCGATCTGATGGCGCAGATGCTGGAGCAGAAAATCGGCCACCCCAAGGCTGGCGCCAACACCGCCTGGGTGCCCTCGCCCACGGCCGCTACCCTGCACGCGCTGCACTACCACCAGGTGGACGTGCCCAGCATCCAGGCCGAGCTGGGCCAGACGGACTACGAAAGCGTGCGCGATGGCCTGCTGGCCGATTTGCTGCACATCCCCGTGGTGCAGGCGGCCAAGTGGAGCGAGGAAGAAAAACAGCAGGAGCTGGACAACAACATCCAGGGCATCCTCGGCTACGTGGTGCGCTGGATCGACCAGGGCGTGGGCTGCTCCAAGGTGCCCGACATCAACAACATCGGCCTGATGGAAGACCGCGCCACGCTGCGCATCTCCAGCCAGCACATCGCCAACTGGCTGGCCCATGGCGTGGTCAGCGAGCAGCAGGTGCGCGAGACCTTCGAGCGCATGGCCGCCGTCGTTGACGCACAAAACGCGGGCGACCCGCTTTATCAGAACATGGCTGGGCGCTTTGCCGACTCCTACGCCTACCGCGCCGCCACCGACCTGGTGTTCAAAGGGGTGCAGCAGCCCAGCGGCTACACCGAGCCCCTGCTGCACGCCTGGCGCCTGCGTCGCAAGGCGGCCGCCTGAGGCAGCGGTTTGCCGCACCGCGCTGTGAAAAGCCCGCTTCCTGCAAAGGAGCGGGCTTTCAGTACGTCCATCTGTGGCCTATTCGCGCCGAAATCGTGAACAGGCTTTGAGTCTCGGCTTTCAGCGCTGCAGCCAGCTCTTGACGCGGGTTTGCAGCCGGGGCGGGATGGCGCGGGCCACGGGGCGCAGCGCAGGCATGGCGCGCAGCCGCACAAGTTGCGTCAGGATGGTGCTGCGCAGGCCCTGTGCGCCGCCATGCAAGCCTGTTTGCTGGTGGGCTGGGGCGGCCTGCAAGGCCCGCGCGAAGGCATGGGCACCAGCCACGGCCTGGGCTGTGGCCTGGGAGCTGGCGGCGGGTGCGCCGTCGTTGTTGGCTGGGGGCAGGTAGTGCTGTGCATAGTCCCAGCTTGGCGTGTGCTCGGCGGTGTTCTGGGCTGGGTACTGCGCCAGTGCCGTGGGCAGCTCGGGCGGTGTGGGCGCATTGCCGGTGAGGAAATGCCGCTCGCGCAGGGCCAGCAGATGTTCCAGCCATTGCGCGGGCGTGCAGTCCCAGGGCAGAACCCAGCTCCAGGGCCGGCCTGCAACGCGCTCGGCAAAGGCGCCCAGGTCGGGCACAACCACGGGCAGGCCTTGCTGCAGCGCCGCGCTGAGGGTATAGCTGTAGGTCTCGGGCCACTGCGCGGGCAGCCAGACCAGATCGGGCGCCAGGCGCTGCAGGATGGCCGGCAGGTCTTGCTCGTCGTATTGGCCATGCACGTGCAGCGCGCTGGCCGGGGCGGTTTGCAGATGGCGGTAGGCAAAGCCGATGAGGTGAAATTCCAGCGCCGCGCCCTGCTGTTTGGCCAGGCGCGCCACGGCTTCGAGCACGTCGGCGCCTTTGATGACGCTGAGCGCACCGATGACGGCAATGCGCAGCGGCCGTTGGGCTGGCAGGGGACGCGGTGCGGGTTGGGGCAGGGCGCTGGCCTGCACATCGGTGTGCGGCGCCAAGCGCACCCGCGCCTGAGGCGCAAAGCGCTGGATGCGTACAGCCGCGTCCAGGCTGGGGGCCAGTACCTGGCGCGCGCCTTCGAGCAGCAGCCGGTTGCGCAGGCGCCAGCCGGCGATGTCCTGCTCGACGGCGGGGATGGGCGCCGGGTGCTGGCCGCCGCAGCATTCGCCCTGGGCATCGACTTCGTAGCGGCCGCTGCGCCCAGTCATGCTGATGTTGGTGCAGAAGCTGTAGAAGTCGTGCACGGTGAAGTCGTACTCCATGCCCAGCAGCTGCGGCAGCTCCCAGATCAGGCGTTCATGGCCCAGCAGGTGGTGGTAGTGGATGTGGGCCACGGGCAGGGCCTTGAGCCATTGCAGCAGCTCATCGCGCTGCGTACCCAGATCGAACAGCAGCGACCATTGTTTGGAAAGCCGGGCCTGTGGCTGGGCGGCGGCGCTGATGTGGGTATCGGGATTGGCGTCGGCCTCAGCTTCTGCCTTTGCCTGTGCCGCCGGGGCGCATTCGATGAGCTGCAGCTGCACGCGCTGCGCGCCCGCCGGGCGCAGCGACAGGAACACGGCTTGCTCGGCCAGGCTTTGCGCCAGCTCCAGCACATGGCGCTCGGTGCCGCCGCCGCGCTGGTGCTGCACGGCCAGCACGATGGGCTTGCGCCCTGCGTCGGTGTGGCGCAGCCAGTCCACGGCCAGCCGCGCAGGCCGGGCCGGGTCGCGCGCCAGGAATTCATGCACCTGCAGCTCGTAGCTGGGGTGCAGCTGGCGCAGGGTTTGCATGGCGGCCTGCTCGCGCGGGCTTTTGCTCTCGCCAAAGCTCACGCCGCCGGTGTGCAGCACGTAGGTGTCCAGCGCATGCAGGTTGCGCCAGCCCTTGGCGATGGCGCGTTGGCAGAAGTCGTTTTCCTCGCCGTAGCCCTTGCCGAAGTGCTCCTCGTCGAACAGGCCCACGTCCTGCAGGCAGTCGCGGCGGATGTACATGCAAAAGCCCACGCCGGTGGGCACGTCCACATGGGCGCCGGCATTGGCCTGGGCAAAGAGTTGGTCCAGCGAAGCTGTGGTCTGCCCTGGCGGCAGGGGGTTGGCGGCGCAGAACACCGGGTAGCTGCAGATCGTCGCATTGCTGGAAAAGGGCGTGACCGTGCCAACGTTGGCAGCGGCGTAGGCCGTGCGGCGCAGCCGGTCCAGCCAGTCGTTGGCCACTTCGGTATCGCTGTTGAGCAGCAGCACGTCGTGGCTTTGCGAGGCCTGCATGCCCCGGTTGACGGTGCCCACGAAGCCCAGGTTCTGCTCGTTTTCCAGCAGCGTGATGCGCGGCTCGGCCGCGGCCTTCTGGCGCAGCCACTCGGTGACTTCGGGCTCGGGGCTGCAGTCGTTGATGACGATCAGCCGGTAGGGCGCGCGCACCGGGCTGGCCAGCACCGATTCGACGCACAGCTGGGTGTCGGCCAGGCCGCGGTAAACCGGCACGACGATGTCCACGGTCTCGCCCAGCGGCGCGGGCACGGGGGCGCTGGCGGCTGGGTCTTGGGCAGGGGCGCCTGCCGTGGCATTGGCCAGGCCAGCCGGTGCCGGTGGCGGGGGGGCTGCGGGGTTGGCAGCGGTCTGGCCTGGGCCTTGCAGCAGCTGGCGGCCCCAGTCGCGCATGCGCACCAGCGGCCTGGTGTAGCGGAATGGGCGCGAATTGCGCATGTTTTGCAGGTGCTCGGCCATGCCGCGCAGTTGCTGGTGCAGATCGGCCACTTCGGCCTGGGCCTGGGCGCGCTCGGCAAACACTTGCCGCGCTTCCTGCTCGGTGTGCTGCCACCGGGCCTGCAGCGCTTCGTGTGCGGTGTGCAGCTGGGCGCGTTCGCCCTGCAGTTGGGCATGGGCCTGGGCCAGTTGCTCATGGTCGCGCCAGATCTGCGCCAGGCGCTCGCCCTGGGCCTGCAGCTGCTCGTGCAGTTGGCGCTGCGCGCGCTCCAGTGGTTGCACCTGGCCCACCAGGCTGAGGTAATCGGCCGACATGGGCCAGCCCAGCTCCACTTCCAGCGTCAGCGGGCCTGGGGATTCGGCCTGCTGCAGCCGGGCCAGGTCCAGCGGAAGCTGCAGCCAGGGGTCGTCACCGGTCAGTATCAGTGGCATGGCTTGCGCCTGGCCCAGCAGGGCGCCGCCCCAGGCGATTTGTTGTGAGGGCGCGGCTTGCAGCAGCGGCTGGCCGTCGGCATCGGGCTGCCACTGCCACAGCGGGCGCTGCTGCGCATCGAACAGGCGCAGCGCGTGCAGGTAGAGGATGCCAGGCCGGTCGGCGGGGTCCAGCCGCAGCCCATGCAGCTGCGCCGCTGGTACGGGCAGCGCAAAGCGCAGGGTTTGCCGTGGCTGGCCTATGGCGCCGGGCTGCACCAGCTTGCGTTCTTCGGCAAAGCCCTGGCCCTCGTCCCAGTACAGCTGGGCCGAGAAATGGGCCTGGCGCGCCAGCGTCTGGCCGGGCAGTGCCTCGGCCTGTGGCAGCAGCCAGGGCGTGTTGTCCGGCGCCTGGCCCTCATGCGCTGAGGCGCTGACGATGAACTGGTAGGTCAGCGCATCGGGCGCGGCCAAGAGGTAGCGCGCCGCGGCGGGCGGCAGGGCGTCGAAGGCCTGCTTGAACTCCGACTCCTGCAGTGGCCGCTCGATGGCCTGCAATTGCTGCACCTGCCAGCCTTGCTCTTGCAGCAGGCGCAGCAGCGAGCGGCGCGTGAAGTGGCGCACATGCGTGGCATCGAGCAGACCTTCTTCGCGGTAGCGGAACTCGCCCTCGACCAGCTCGGCGACCAGCCCCGCATAGCTGCTGTTGGGGATGGAGATCAGCAGCTGCCCGGCTGGCTTCAGCAGCTGGCGCAGGTCGGCCAGCACGGCCTGGGGCTGGCGCAGGTGCTCCAGGATGTCGGCGCAGACGATGGCGTCGTAGCGCTGCTCGCCAAACAGTGCGCTGGGCAGCGTCAGCTCCAGATTGGCGACGGCGACCTGACGATAATAGGGTCTGGCCAGTTCCGCCTCGGCATCGTTGAAGGTCACGCCATCGACGGTGCATTGCTTTTTCGTGTGCAGGTACTGGCCCAGCGCGCCGCTGCCGCAGCCCAGGTCCAGCACCTGGCTGCCCGGGGCGATTTCCTGTACCAGCACGGACAGGGAAGTGCGCTCGCCGTCGTCGATATTGCGCAGGTAGATGTGCAGTTCGTTCGTGGAAAGTGTCATCGTCTCTTGTCAACCATTGGCCTGGGCATTGCCGGGCCAGCTCTGCAACTGCCCATGCCTGATTCGAACGCGGTGTTTGCTGGTGCGCAGCGGTCTGCGGCATCGCCCAGCCCGGAGCGCGAGTGCGTGGCCGTATCCATCGTCAGCCACGGCCACGGCCAGTGGATCGAGGCGCTGGTGCGGCAACTGCAGCAGCAGGCAGAGCCCTGCCTGGGCCGCGTGATTGTGACACTGAATGTTCCGGAGCCAGCGCTGCAACAGGCCCTGCAGGCCCTGCAGGCCCAGGGCGCGCTGCCTTTCACACTGGAAATCGTTTGTAATAGCGCGCCCGCTGGCTTTGGCCGCAATCACAATGCCGCCATCGCCACTCTCGCCGCCTGTGCCGACATGCCCACGCACATTTGCATTCTCAACCCTGACGTTCAGCTGCTCGATGCCCAGCCGCTGGCACAGCTGGTGGCGGCGTTGCGCGCGCCGGGCACTGGCCTGGCCTATCCGCGGCTGCTCGATGCCCAAGGTCAGGTGCAGGACAACGAGCGCGCCCTGCCCAGCCTGGGCAATCTGTGGCGTCGGCGCGTGCTGGGGCGTCAGGAGCAGGTGGTGGATTGGGTCAGCGGCGCCTGCATGGTGCTGCGACTGCGCGATTGGCAGCGCCTGGGCGGCTTCGACGAAGGCTTTCACATGTACTGCGAGGATGTGGACCTGAGCCTGCGTGTGCGGCGCGACATTGGCGCCTTGGTGCGCGCCCAGACCCGCATGCAGCATCTGGCGCAGCGCGCCAGCCGCCGCCAGCTGCGGCCGCTGCTGTGGCATGTGCACAGCCTGCTGCGGCTGTGGCGCCTGCCCAGCTTCCGCTGGGCCCGCCACCACCCCAGCGCCCAGCGCCGTGCATTGCAGTGATTTTTTGTACAAGGTCTAAGCGATGCTGTTGCTGTGCGTCTGTGCGTTCTTTGTCACCGCCATCACTGCCGGACTGTTGGTGCGCAGTGCGCGTCGCCATGCCAGGCGCTATCCGGGCGATATGCCGCAGCGCTTCCATATGGGCGATGTGCCGCGCCTGGGCGGCGTGGCGCTGGCCGCAGGCATGGGCGTGGCCATTTGCGTGGGTGTGTTGCAAACCCTGCGGGGTGACGCCGCTGGCCTGCAGCTGGGTTGGTGGGTGCTGTGCTGGGGCCTGTGCATGGTGCCGGCGGTGCTGGGCGGCGTGCTCGAAGATCTGAGCCAGCGCATGGCCGTGCGCTGGCGCTTTGCGCTGACTTTGGCCAGCGCTTTGCTGGCCGTGGCCTGGCTGGGGGTGAGCGTGCCGCGACTGGACATTGCCTGGCTGGATGCCGCCCCCGGGCTGTGGCCCTGGCTGGGCGTGGCCATTGCGCTGCTGGCCATTGCGGGCTTGCCGCACGCCTTCAACATCATCGACGGCTACAACGGCTTGGCCGGCATGGTGGCCATCATCGTGGCGCTGGCGCTGGCGCACGTGAGCATCCAGGTGCAGGACCGCACGCTGGCCGTGGTGTTTCTGGTCACGGCAGCGGCCAGCGGCGGCTTTTTGATCTGGAACTACCCGCGCGGGCTGCTGTTTGCGGGCGACGGCGGCGCCTACCTGTGGGGCAGCGTGCTGTCCATCGGCAGCATTTTGCTGGTGCAGCGCCACCCGATGGTCTCGCCCTGGTTCCCGTTGCTGCTGCTGATCTACCCAGTGTGGGAGACGCTGTTTTCCATGTACCGCAAATGGGTGCGGGGTAGCTCGCCGGGCGTGGCCGATGCACTGCACATCCACCAGCTGATTTACCGCCGCATCGTGCACCGCGTCTTCGATGACGACAACGAGGCGCGCGACATGCTGATGCGCAACAACCGCACCTCGCCCTATTTGTGGGGCTTTACCGTGCTGACGGTGCTGCCGGCCATTCTGTTCTGGCACACCACCTGGGTGCTGTTGGCCTGTTGCGTGCTGTTTGCCGGCCTCTACACCTTTGCCTACATCACCATCGTGCGCTTCAAGGTGCCAGCCTACATGCGCTGGCGCAGCTCGCGCCCGCCGGGCGACGACGACGCTGCGCCGTAATCGCGGCAGAGGCTTAGAACCTGCTCAAAGCCCCTGCAGGGCAGGCAATGGAAGTGGATTGGGGCGGCTTTGGTCTGGCAAAGCCTCGCCATGGCTGGGGGGCCATATGGCGGTGTTTTGCGTTTTGCAGCCCAGTCCAAACCGCTTCTTGCCCACGCGTACCGAGACCGTGAACAGAGGCTCTCAACGATCAAAGCGCGGATCGAAGCGCTCGGCCTGCTCCTGTTCGGTGGGGGGCTTCTGAGCCTGCAGGTACTGGTAGATGTCGCGCACCAGGCGCTCGCAGCCCTCGCGCGCCAGTGCCGAGATCTCGTAGATCGGCCCCTGCCATTGCAGGCCCTGGCGCATTTTGTCGAGCATGGCGCTGCGCGCAGCGTTGTCGAGCATGTCCACCTTGTTGAGCACCAGCCAGCGCGGCTTGTCGTACAGCTGCGGGTCGTATTTGCGCAGCTCCTCGGCAATGGCCTGCACCTGGGCCACGGGATCGACGCTGTCGTCAAACGGCGCCACGTCCACGATGTGCAGCAGCAAGCCGGTGCGCTGCAGGTGGCGCAGGAACTGGTGGCCCAGGCCTGCGCCTTCGGAAGCGCCCTCGATCAGACCGGGGATGTCGGCCACGACGAAGCTTTGCTCCGGCCCTACGCGCACCACGCCCAGGTTGGGGTGCAGCGTCGTGAACGGGTAGTCGGCCACCTTGGGCCGGGCGTTCGAAACCGCCGTGATGAAGGTGGACTTGCCCGCATTGGGCAGGCCCAGCAGCCCGACGTCGGCCAGCACCTTCAGCTCCAGCTTGATGCTTTTGCGCTCGCCTGGCCGGCCCAGGGTCTTCTGGCGCGGGGCGCGATTGGTCGAGCTCTTGTAGTGCAGGTTGCCAAAGCCGCCATCGCCGCCCTTGGCCAGGATGCGCTTTTCGCCTGGCACCAGCAGCTCCATCAGCACGTCGCCGCTGTCGGCATTGCTGACGATGGTGCCCACCGGCACGCGCAGCGTCAGGTCGGCGCCGGCGGCACCGAACATGTCCGAGCCCATGCCGTGCTGGCCGCGCTTGGCCTCATGGCGGCGCGCGTAGCGGAAATCCACCAGCGTGTTGAGGTTGGTGTCGGCCACGATGTAGACATGGCCGCCGCGCCCGCCATCGCCGCCATCGGGCCCGCCAAACTCCTTGAACTTTTCATGGCGGAATGAGGCGCAGCCATTGCCGCCATCGCCTGCCGCCACATCGATATAGGCTTCGTCAACAAATTTCATGATGCGCCCTCTTGAACTGAAGTCATTCACCAACGACAAAAGCCCCGCAGGGCGGGGCTTTTGTCAAAACCACTGCTGCCGCCCGCAGCGTTTGCTACGGGCGCAGACCGATCAGGCCGCAGGGGCGATTTCCACGGTGTGCTTGTTCAGCGCACCCTTGTTGCGGAATACCACGTGCCCATCGACCAGTGCATACAGCGTGTGGTCCTTGCCCATGCCGACATTGGTGCCAGCGTGCATGCGAGTGCCACGCTGACGAACGATGATCGAGCCGGCGCTGACCAGCTCGCCACCATAGGCCTTGACACCCAGCATCTTGGGCTTGGAGTCGCGACCGTTGCGCGTAGAGCCGCCGCCTTTTTTCTGTGCCATGTCTTAATCCTTTCCTGCTGCGTGAGGTGCTGTGTTATGCAGCGATATCGCCAATCTGCAGCTCGGTGTAGCGCTGGCGATGGCCTTGATGCTTCTGGTAGTGCTTGCGACGGCGCAGCTTGAAGATGCGCACTTTGTCGTGCTTGCCCTGCGAGAGCACAGTCGCCTTGACGCTGGCACCGGAAACCAATGGCGTGCCGATTTTCAGATCAGCGCCGTTGCCGATGGCAAGCACTTGATCGAGCACGATTTCCTGGCCCACGTCCGCAGCGATCTGTTCTACCTTGATTTTGTCGCCGGCTGCAACGCGATACTGCTTGCCGCCGGTTTTTATGACTGCGTACATGTGATTCATCCAAAAAACGAGGTTCTTGCCCTGCCTGGCCGCTGCCGGCCAAGAAAGGAAAAAACGCAATGACGGGATTTGCACCTGCCCTACGCGCTGCTGCGTTTGGCCAGCAGCACAATGGCAAAAAGCACCAGGCAGCGCCAAGCCGGGCAAATGAACCGCGCATTGTAGCGGCCTTGGGCCTTTCGTGCAAACCTTTGAAGCATCAATCGCGCGTGACGCGCAGCACTTCCTCGAAGCTGGTGATGCCCGCTTGCACCAGGCGCTGGCCGTCCTCGCGCATCAGTTGCATGCCGTGGGCCAGGGCGTGCTCGCGGATGGCGGCTTCGGCCTGCTCGCCGTGGATGAGGGCGCGGATGGCCTCGTCCACCACCAGCAGTTCGAACAGACCGGTGCGGCCGTGGTAGCCGTTTTGGTTGCAGTGCCCGCAGCCTTTGCCGTGGCAGTGCGTGCAGTATTTGCGCACCAGGCGCTGGGCCAGCACGCCCAGCAGCGAGGAGGAAAGCAAGAACGGCTCCACGCCCATGTCGATCAGGCGCGTGACGGCGCTGGCGGCGTCGTTGGTGTGCAGCGTGGCCAGCACCAGGTGGCCGGTCAGCGAGGCCTGGATGGCGATTTGCGCGGTTTCGAAGTCGCGGATCTCGCCGATCATGATGACGTCCGGGTCCTGGCGCAGGATGGCGCGCAGCGCGGTGGCGAAGGTGAGGTCGATCTTGCTGTTGACCTGGGTCTGGCCCACGCCGGGCAGCTCGTATTCGATGGGGTCTTCCACCGTCATGATGTTTTGCGCGCGCGCGTCCAGCCGGTGCAGCGCGGCGTAAAGCGTGGTGGTCTTGCCCGAGCCGGTGGGGCCGGTGACGAGCAGGATGCCGTGCGGCTGGTGGATGAGGCGCTCGAACTGCGCCAGGGTCTGGCCCTGCATGCCCACGGCTTCCAGGCTCAGGCGGCCTTCGCTTTTGTCCAGCAGGCGCAGCACGGCGCGCTCGCCATGCGCGCTGGGCAGGGTGGAGACGCGCACGTCAATGGCGCGCGTGCCCAGGCGCAGGGCGATGCGGCCGTCCTGCGGCAGGCGTTTTTCGGCGATGTCCAGATCGGCCATGATCTTCAGGCGCGAGATCAGCGCGCCGTGCAGCGCACGGTTGGGCTGCACGATCTCGCGCAGGCTGCCATCGACGCGCAGCCGCACGCTGGAGTGGCGCTCATAAGGCTCGATGTGGATGTCGCTGGCGCCATCGCGCGCGGCCTGGGTCAGCAGGGCGTTGAGCATGCGGATGATGGGCGCGTCGTCGGCGGCTTCGAGCAGGTCTTCCACGGCGGGCAGCTCCTGCATCATGCGGGTCAGGTCGGCCACGCCTTCGACTTCGCTGACCACCAGCGCGGCGTCGGAGTCACCGCCGGAATAGGCGGCGCTGATGCGCTGCGCCAGGGCGGCGGCGTCCAGCGGCTGGGGCTCGAATTGCGGGTAGTTGCGCAGCACTTCGCCCAGCGCGCTGGCATTGGGGCTGGGCCCGTGCCACAGCGTCAGGCGGGTGCCATCGTCCTCCAGCAGCAGCTGGGCGCTGCGGGCAAAGGCATAGGGCAGGGGGTAGTGCAAGGCGGCCATGGGCGACTGAATGGGCGGCGCAGCAGCAATAAGATTGGGCGTTGGCCGCGTCAATCGGCCCAGCCGTCGGATTCGCCGCTGCGCAGCTGGCGCGCATCGACCTGGCGGCCGCCAGCGGGCGGCGCATGCAGGGAGTCGCGCGTCAGGCTGGAGAGCGGCGGCGTGCGCCGCGCCTGACGGGCTTGACGCTCCTTGTCCGACTCCTGCGCCGGGGGCGAGGGCAGTTGCGGCAACTGCGGCAGTTGCGGCGCGGCGTTGATGCTGTCCAGAATCAGATGGCGGCCTGGCTGCACGATGCTTTGGTCGCCTCGGATCATGTCGTAGCGTTCCATGGCCATGGCGTCGCTGCCGGCGCTGTCGTAGATCACGGTGGGGCGCAGGAACACCATCAGGTTGACCTTGTCGCGGGTGCGGCGCTCGCTGCGAAAGGCATTGCCCAGCACGGGGATGTCGCCCAGCAGCGGCACTTTTTCCTGGCGCTGGCCGTAGCGGTCTTCCAGCAGGCCGCCGAGCACGATGATGCCGCCGTCCTCGACCAGGATGTTGGTTTCGATCAGGCGCTTGCTGGTGCTGGGGCCGCTGGCGTTGTTGATGGTGCTGGCCAGCACGTCGGAGATTTCCTGCACCACGGCCAGCTTGACGGTGCCGTTCTCGTTGATCTGCGGCTTGACGCGCAGCGACAGGCCCACGTCCTGGCGCTCGATGGTCTGGAAGGGGTTGACCGAGCCGCTGCCAATGCTGTTGTTGTTGGTGTAGCGGCCGGTGACGAAGGGCACGTTCGAGCCGATCATGATGCGCGCCTCCTCGTTGTCCAGCGTCAGGATGTTGGGCGTGGACAGCACGTTGGCATCGCCCGTGTCTTCCAGAAAGCGCGCCAGCAGGCCCAGCACGTAGGTGCCGCCGTAGTTGTGCGCCAAGCCCAGGTTGATGCCGTTGCCCAGCATGTCCGA
Organism: Vandammella animalimorsus; assembly: GCF_002285285.1. Lineage (GTDB taxonomy): Bacteria > Pseudomonadota > Gammaproteobacteria > Burkholderiales > Burkholderiaceae_C > Lampropedia > Lampropedia animalimorsus. The sequence continues at coordinate 280,021 of NZ_NSJF01000004.1, read as the reverse complement.
TGACAAGCTGCCCAGGCCGCCGCGGCCGCGCCGCGCCGCCTCTGCGGCCACGGCCAGGTCGATGATGTTGCCCGTTCCTCGGAAGTTGGTGCCGATGGCGCCCACGTTGGAGTCGCCCTGGCGGCCGATGCCGCCTTGCCACTGGATGCCGAACTCGGCCGCCTTGTCGGCGCGCACCTCCACCACCATGCTCTCGATCAGCACCTGGGCGCGGCGGCTGTCGAGCTTGTCGATCACGGCGCGCAGTTGGCGGTACAGCGGATCGGGCGCGGTGATGATGAGCGAATTGGTGGCCGGGTCGGCCTGGATGATGCCGCCGGTGGAGACGGCCTGGCTCTGACCGAAGTGGGCGCTGCCGCCCTCGCCCAGGGCCGCGCTGCTGCTCAGGCCTGCGCCCGTGGCGCCGGCGGCGGCAGTGCCCTCGCTGCGGCCTGTGCCGGCGCTGCTGCTGCGGCCCTCGTCGGCGCTGCCCTGGCTGCCGCCCAGCCGCCCGGCAGCCAGCGCGGCGCGCAGGGTTTGCGCCAGCTGCTTGGCCTCGGCGTTTTTCAGGAACACCACGTGGATGTTGCCGTGCTCGGCCGAGCTGCCGGGCGCGGGCGGCTGGTCCAGGTGCTGCACCAGCTTGCGGATTTGCGCCAGCCGCGCCGGGTTGGCCGCGCGCACGATGATGCTGTTGCTGCGCATGTCCGAGAGGATGGTGGCGCGAAAGCCCTGCCCGCCGCCCGGCACGGCCGCTGCCGCCTGGCCGCCGCCGTTGGCCACCACGGCCGCGCCCCCGTCGCTGCCCAGCAGGCGCGTGAGCAGTGGCACCATCTCGCTGGCCACCGCGTGCTTGAGGGGGATGACCTCCAGATCCGTGCCCTCGGCCACGTCCAGTGCGGCAATGATCTTGGCGATGCGCGCCAGGTTGTCGGCGTAATCGGTGATCACCAGCGCATTCGTGCCGGGGTTGACGTTGATGGTGTTGTTGGGGCTGATCAGCGGGCGCAGCGTCGGCACCAGATTGGCCGCGCTTTCATAGTTGAGGCGGAAGATCTGTGTGACGATCTGCCCGCCGCGCGGCCCGCGCGCCGGGAAGGCCCCTTGCGAGACGTGCACGCCGCCGCTTTGCAGCTTGGCATCGGCTTCGGGCACCACCTTGTACAGGCCGGCGGCCTCCACCACCGTAAAACCCTGCAGGCGCAGCGCCACCAGGAACTGGTCAAAGGCCGCCTGCGCCGACACCGGGTGCTCGGTGACCAAATTCAGCGTGCCGCGCACGCGCGGATCGACCACCACGTTGCGGCCGGTGATGGTGGCCATGGTGCGCGCCACGGCCTCGATCTCGGCGTTCTCGAAATTCAGCGTCACCGGCTCGCCGCGGCGCACGCTGGGCTGGCCGGCCTGGGCCCAGGCCATGCCCTGGCCAGCCAGCGCCAGGGCCAATGCCAGCGCGCCGCTGGCCAGTGCGGTCTTGGCCTTGGGGAAGGGTGCGGCGCCAGTGCGGTCAGCCGCCTGGGCGGTGTGTAGGAAATCCATGCGGACCATCTAGAAATTCAAAATGGCGCGATCGCCATCGCGGCGACCGAGCAAACTCAGCAGATTGGACAAGGCGGGCAGATGCTCCGGCGTGGCGCTGGCCTGGCCGGCAAAGCGCAGCCGCTGGGCTTGCCAGTGCCCCTGGCCGCTGAGCTGCAGCGGCCCGGCATCGGTCAACAGCTGCAGGCCCAGGGCCTCGCCGCCGTGCATGATAAGGCGATAGCTGCCCAGGGGCCGGATGGTGCTCAGCCGCGACGTGGCGTTTTTCAGCGAGGCCTCCAGCGTGCCTTGCACCAGGCTGCGGCCAGCTGCCCATTGCAGGCGCAAATTCTCTATGTGCAGGCTCAGCTGGCCGTCAAGTTGCAAGGTGTTCCACGGCGCGCCCAGGCCCTGCAGCAGGCTCGACGGCCATTGGCTTTGGTGCGTGGCTATGTGCAGCTCGGCGCGCTGCCAGCCCAGGCGCAGCCGCAGCTGGGCAGGTTCGGCGGCGCAGCAATCGGGCAGCAGCTGCAGCCGGGCGCCCAGCCAGGCCGGGCGCAGCGCCCAGCTCAGGCGGCCGGGCAGGCGCATGCGGTCTTGGCTGCCCGCGCCGCCGGTGAGCACCAGCACGGCCGAGCCATTCCAGAGCGTGCCGCGCGCCTGTTGCAGCTGCACCTGCCCCTGGCTGGCATGCTCCAGCGCCTGGGCCATCCAGCGCGCCGGTGCATACAGGGCCAGCGCCCACAGCATGCCCAGCAGCGCGCCCAGCAGCGCCCAGCGCCCCATGCGGGCCGGTGCGGGCGCTGTACGTGGGTTGCGTTGGCGCTGGCTCATCGCGGTCTGCTCCCGGCCGTGGCGCGGCGCAGCCAGGGCCAGGCCGCAGCAGGTGGCCTGGTGGCGATCATCGGCTGGCTGTGGCAATGCATGACCATGGCCGTGCTGCTCAAGGCTGGGCGCCGCTGGGCAGCGCCAGGACGATGTGCCCGCTCCAGCGTGGCGTGCCATTGCCCGCGTCGCGGCTGAGCTGCACTTGCACGGGCTGGCTGCGCGTGGTCTCGCGCACTTCGCGCAGCCATTGCAGCAGCTGGGCTGCGGGCACGGCGCGCAGGCGCACGGTGGCGCGGTCGCCGGCCACGGTCAGCTGCGGCGCGGCATCGGCGCTCTGGCCGGGCGCGGCCAGCAGGCGTTTGGCGCTGGCCTCCACGGCGGCGGCCAGCGCCGCTGGCGTGCTGCTGGCCGTGGCGCTGCTGGCCAGCTGCTGCTGCAATTGCTGCGCTTGCTGGCGCATGGCCTGCATGTGTTGCAGCTGTTGCTCCAACGCCAGGCGCCGGGGCTCGTAGCCTTGCCAGGTGCGCCAAGCCGGTTGCAGCGCCAGTGCCCACAGCAGCCCGCCAGCCACCACGGCCGCGGCCAGCGCCAGCATGCTGCGCTCGCGCGCCTGCAGGTTGTGCCAGCGTTGGCGCAGCGGCGCCAGCGTCGCGCCGACGCGGCTCGGCCCATGACCGGAGGCTTTGGCGGGGGGCTGTGCAGGGCGGTTCATGGCTGGCCCCTTGTTGGGGTGGTCGGCGCCGGCTCGATCTGCAGGCGGCCTTCGTGCCACTGCGCCAGCAGGCCTTGTGCGGCCAGGCCGTCCTCCCATTGCTGCAGTAATTCGCTGCCATGCGGCAGGCCGCCCAGACGCAACTGGGCGTTTTCATAGTGCAGCTCCTGCGGGCGCATGTCCTCGGGCAGGCCCAGGCCGGCCGCGCCGGCCAACACCTCGAAGGAGCCGGGCGTCAGCGCGCCGCTTTGCTGTTGCAGGCGCTGCAGCTCCTGGCGCATTTGCCGTGGCGCATCGACCACCACCGCCACTTTTGGGAAGGTGCTGCGAAACACCGTATCGACCTGGGCGTGCAGCTGCTGTAAATCGCGGCGCGCCTGCCAGGCCCAGAGTTGGACGCCGGCCAGCTGCACCAGCACCAGCAGGGCTGCGCCCCAGCGTGCCCAGCGCCAGGCCGGGGCGCGCAGAAAATTCTGCAGCCCTTTGTTCAGGTTTTGCCCCAGGCGGTCGCGCCCGCTGTTGGCAAACTGGAACTGCGCCAGGTTCCACGGCGACTGGGCCGCCTGCAGCAGGCGCTGGGGTGGCTCCAGCAACTGCACCGGGCGGCCCAGGCGCTGCTGGGCCAGCTGGTACAGGGCCGGCTCGGCCTGCACGGCTGCGCCGGGTTGGGCCACGCAGTCCAGCGCGGCGGCGCTGGCCGTCAGCGGCAGGGCCAGTACGCCGGCCTGTGGCGTTGGCGCGCTACCGCCCTGGCCGGCGCCTACGGCCACCAGCCAGGGATCGTCCTCGGTGCCGATGGCATACAGGCTGGCGGTCGCCGGCGCGGCGTCGCTGGCATCGGCTGCAGCGGTGGGCTCGTGCGGCGGCGGGGCAAAGGCCGGCACGATGCGTTGTACCTGCAGGCCCTGCTGGGCCAGGGCGGTCACATGGGCTTGCAGGCGCCCGGTCTGGCACACCGCCACCCAGCAAGGTGCGCCAGCGCGCGCCTGTGGCGCCAGCGCAAAGTGCAGTTGCTCGGGCTCGTCGAGCAGCTGGTCTTCCAGCAGGCCCTGCAGCACGGCGCGCAGCCGGGCGCGATCCTTGAGGGCGATCTGCGGCAGCCGCACCCAGTGCCAGGACACATCCTGCACCGGCAGCACCAGCACCACCTCCGTGCCTTTGCCCGGCACAGGCAGCAGGCCCACGGGGCTGTGCCCGCTGTCGCTGATGGTCTGGCCATCGGCGCTGCGCACGAAGGCCCACGGGCTTTGCGCGGGCAGCAGGTGCGAGGGGGCTTCGAGAATCAGGGCGGGCATGTCACTTCCAATCGGCGGGCTATTGTAGTGAGCCCACAGACCATCCCAAGAGCGCATCCGTGGCGGCGGCGCAACCGTTGCGGATCGCGCTGCGTGGGCAGGAGCGGGCTTGAAAAGGCCGCCGACAGCCCCAGATGCCTGCATGGCCAGCGGGCATGGCGCTGGCTGGTCGCGCGGTAGGTAGAATGCGCGGCGGTTTTCACCGCGAGTTCGGCATTGGCTGGCTTGGCTTTTTGGGCTCAGGCGCGTGGCGGACTTTTGATTTGCAATTGATATTTGAAGGCCCCTCGGCCTGGGCTGCGCCCCGGGTGTTGCGAGGTGGTGATTTTTCATGGCCACCAATTTCCTCACCAAGCTGTTTGGCAGCCGCAATGACCGCCTGCTCAAGCAATACCGCAAGACGGTCAACCGCATCAACGCGATGGAGCCCGAGCTGGAAAAGCTCAGCGATGAGGAGTTGGCAGGCAAGACTGCGCAGTTCAAGCAGCGCCTGGCTGCGGGCGAGGGCCTGGATGCACTGCTGCCCGAGGCCTTTGCCGTGGTGCGCGAGGCCTCCAAGCGCGTGATGAAGATGCGCCACTTTGATGTGCAGCTCATCGGCGGCATGGCCTTGCACTACGGCAAGATCGCCGAGATGCGCACTGGCGAGGGCAAGACGCTGACCTCGACGCTGCCGGTGTACCTCAATGCACTGCAGGGCAAGGGCGTGCACGTGGTCACGGTCAACGACTACCTGGCGCGCCGCGATGCGGAGTGGATGGGGCGGCTGTACCGCTTCCTGGGCCTGACGGTGGGCATCAACCTGGCCATGCTGCCCAAGGAGGCCAAGCAGGCCGCCTACAACGCCGACATTACCTACGGCACGAACAACGAATACGGCTTCGACTACCTGCGCGACAACATGGTCTACGAGGCCGGCGAGCGCGTGCAGCGCAGCCTGCACTTTGCCATCGTCGATGAGGTGGACTCCATCCTGATCGACGAGGCGCGCACGCCGCTGATCATCAGCGGCCCGGCCGAGGACAACACCAAGGTCTACCAGGTGATGAACACCATCGCGCCGCAGCTGGTGCGCCAGGAGGGCGAGGCCGACCCGCGCACCGGCGAGGGCGTGATCACCCCGGGCGATTACACGGTGGACGAGAAATCGCGCCAGGTGCACCTGACCGACCAGGGCTATGAGAGCGCCGAGCGCATCCTGGCCGAGCAGGGCCTGCTGGCCGAGGGCGGCTCGCTCTACGACCCCAGCAACATCATGCTGGTGCATCACCTGTACGCTGCGCTGCGCGCGCACACGCTCTTCAACCGCGACGAGCATTACGTGGTGCAGAACGACGAGGTCATCATCGTCGATGAGTTCACCGGCCGCCTGATGGCTGGGCGCCGCTGGAGCGATGGCCTGCACCAGGCCGTCGAGGCCAAGGAAGGCGTGCGCGTGCAGGCCGAGAACACCACCATGGCCTCGATCACCTTCCAGAACTACTTCCGCATGTACGAGAAGCTGGCGGGCATGACGGGCACGGCCGACACCGAGGCCTATGAGTTCCAGGAAATCTACGGGCTGGAGACGGTCATCATCCCGCCCAACCGCAAGAGCCAGCGCGAGGATCAGCTCGACCGCGTCTACAAGACCACCAAGGAAAAATACCAAGCGGCCATTGCCGACATCCGCGAGTGCCACGAGCGCGGCCAGCCGGTGCTGGTGGGCACCAGCTCGATCGAGAACTCCGAAATCATCTCCGGCCTGCTGGAGCAGGCCGGCCTGCCGCACCAGGTGCTCAACGCCAAGCAGCACGAGCGCGAGGCCGACATCATTGCCCAGGCCGGGCGCGAGGGCATGATCACCATCGCCACCAACATGGCCGGGCGCGGCACCGACATCGTGCTGGGCGGCAACATCGAAAAGCAACTGGCCGTGCTGGAGGCTGACGAGGCATTGGACGAGGCCGCGCGTCAGCAGCAAATCGAGGCCCTGCGCGAGCAATGGAAGGCCGACAACGCCAAGATCAAGGGCTTGGGCGGGCTGCGCATCATCGCCACCGAGCGCCATGAATCGCGCCGCATCGACAACCAGCTGCGCGGCCGCTCGGGCCGCCAGGGCGATCCGGGCTCCTCGCGCTTCTACCTGGGGCTGGACGACCCGTTGATGCGCATCTTCGCCGGTGACCGCGTGCGCGCCATCATGGAGCGCCTGAAGATGCCCGAGGGCGAAGCCATCGAGGCGGGCATGGTCACGCGCAGCATCGAATCGGCCCAGCGCAAGGTCGAGGCGCGCAACTTCGACATCCGCAAGCAACTGCTGGACTACGACGACGTCTCCAACGAGCAGCGCAAGGTCATCTACGCGCAGCGCAACGAAATCCTCGACGCCGAGCATGTGAGCGAGTTCATCGCCAACATGCGCCAGGACACCTTCACCGAGCTGGTGCAACGCCATGTGCCGCCCGATTCGATGGAGGAGCAGTGGGATCTGCCCGCGTTGGAGGCCGAGCTGGCCCAGGAATGGGATCTGCACCTGAACCTGGTTGAAAAGGCCCAGGCGGCCGACACCATCGCCGCCGAGGACATCCTGGAGCAGGTGCTGCAGGCGGCCGATGCGGCCTATGCCGAGAAGGTCGAGCGCGTGGGCGCGGCCCAGTTCGGGCACTTCGAGCGTGTGGTGTTGCTGCAAACTTTCGACACCGCCTGGCGCGACCACCTCAGCGCGCTGGACTACCTGCGCCAGGGCATTCACCTGCGCGGCTTTGCGCAAAAGCAGCCCAAGCAGGAATACAAGCGCGAGGCCTTCGAGCTGTTCCGCCTGATGCTGAGCAACTCCAGCGCCGAAGTCACGCGCATCATCATGCGCGTGCGCATCCAGGATCCGGAGCAGGTCGAGCAGGCCGCCGAGAACATGGAGCAAGCCGCAGAGGACATTGCCCAGCGCGCCATCGACCAGACCAACGCCCAGGCCGCTTTTGCCGAGGATGGTCAGCCGTTGCCGCGCGTGGGCCGCAACGACCCCTGCCCCTGCGGCAGCGGCAAGAAGTACAAGCACTGCCACGGCCAGCTGACTTGAGTTGCGCGGTGCGGCGCTGAGGTTCACAGCGCTTGGCGCCGTCGCACTGCCCGGGCCGCTGGCTCTGCATTGGGCCGGCAGGCGCTGTGCCACAATCTCGCGCCATGCGTTTTACCGATCAACTGACGGCTGCATCGCGCAGCCAGCACACCATGCTGTGCGTCGGGCTGGATCCCGAGCCGGCCCGCTTCCCCTCCCACCTGCCCCAGGGCGCGGCAGGCATTTACGATTTTTGCGCGGCCATCGTCGATGCCACGGCCGATCTGGCCTGTGCCTTCAAGCCGCAGATTGCCTACTTTGCCGCGCAAGGCGCGGAGGCGCAGCTCGAGCGCCTGATCGCCCACATCCGCAAAGCCGCGCCCGGCGTGCCGGTCATCCTCGACGCCAAGCGCGGCGACATTGGCGCCACTGCCGTGCAGTACGCGCGCGAAGCCTTTGAGCGCTATGGGGCCGATGCCGTCACGGTCTCGCCCTTCATGGGGCAAGACACGGTGCAGCCCTATCTGCAATATCCGGACAAGGGCGTATTCCTGCTGTGCCGCACATCCAACCCTGGCGGCAATGACTTTCAGGCACAGCGCCTGGCTGACGTGCCGGGTCAGCCGCGTCTGTTCGAGCACCTGGCCGCCCAGGCCCAGGGGGGCTGGAACAGCAATGGCCAGCTGGGCCTGGTGGTGGGCGCGACCTACCCCGAGGACGTGGCGGCCGTGCGCCGCTGCGCCCCCAGCCTGCCGCTGCTGATCCCGGGCGTGGGCGCGCAGGGCGGCGATGCCGTGGCCACGGTGCGCGCCGCTTATACCGGCCCAGGCAGCGTGGCCATCAACTCCTCGCGCGCCATCCTCTACGCCAGCCAGGGGGCCGATTTTGCCCAGGCCGCGCGCGCCCAGGCATTGCGCACGCGCGACGAGCTCAACGCGGCAGTGCCGGCGTAAGAGCCTGTTCCAAATCTTTGCACGGCGGTCAAGAGAGCGGATTTGGGCGCTCTGCTGCGTTGCAAAGCCTCGCCATAGCCCCAGCTATGGCTGCGTTTTGCGCCTTGCCGCCCACCCCAAACTGCTTCTTGCCCACTCGCGCCGAGATTTTGAACAGGCTCTAAGAGCGTTCAAAGTCTTGGTGAGATTGGCTCGGTAGTTGCCGCCCGTGTGGGGGCAGGGGCCGGGATGCTTGGGCCCCTTTGCTGCGCATCGGGGCAACCTGTGCCACTGCTGGCCCAGGGGGGCAGAAAGAGGCATTGCCTGGGCCATTTTGCTTTGCTCAGCCCTTGGTTGAGGACTGTTCTCAGAACGGAATGTCGTCGTCCTCGAACTGGTCGAAGCTCTGTGCCGGCGGCGGCGGGGCAGCGGGGCGCTGGGCTGCGGGGGCGGCTTGGGGCGGGCGCTCGGGCTGCTGGCGGGCCGGGGCGCCGCCGCCATAACCGCCGCTGCTGTAGCCGCCACCGTCGTAGCCGCCGTCCCCACCGCCGCTGCCCCGGCCGCCGAGCATTTGCATGACGTCGGCGCGGATTTCGGTGGTGTAGCGATCCTGGCCGGATTGGTCTTGCCATTTGCGCGTGCGGATGCGCCCTTCGATGTAGACGGACGAGCCTTTGCGCAGGTACTGCGCAGCGATTTCGGCCAGGCGGTCATTGAAGACCACGTTGTGCCATTCGGTCAGCTCGCGCCGCTCGCCGGTTTGCTTGTCGCGCCATTGTTCGGTCGTGGCCACGCTGACGTTGGCCACCTGGCCGCCGCTGGGGAACATGCGCAACTCGGGGTCGCGTCCGAGGTTGCCGACGAGGATGACTTTATTGACTGAGGCCATGGTGCGTTTTCTTTCAAGACGGGACAAATGACTGGCAGCGGTTGTCGGCGCTGGCCCTGTCCGCGTCGTTCGTGGCGGCCCGCGCAAAGCGCGCCTGGGGGTGTGCGGATAAGGCCCGGGCAGCCGTTGGTGCCAGCAAGGGCAGGCTATTGTGCCGCAGCTTGCGCGCTGCCAGTGGCGTTGCCCATGCCGTGATCGGGCGCGCTGGCTGTGGCGGCGCCGCTGGTGGTGAACCCAGCATCTGGCAGGGGGCGTTGCAGGGCCTGCTGGCGCAGCAGCTGCAACGCGGCGCGCCGGGGATCGTTTGAAGCAAGGCGCGCCAACATGCGGTCGAAATGCCCCAGGGCTTCCTGCTGGCGGCCCAGGCGCAGCAGGATGTGCGCGGCGCGGATGTCGGCTTTTTCATGGTGGCGGCGATCGGCCACGTATTGCAGATCGGCCAGCGCGGCCTCCAGCTTGCTGCGGTCCAGGCCTACGCCCAGGGCGTCGGTGTGCAGCTGAGCGTCTTGCGGCAGCTGCTCGGGGTCTTCGCTTTGCTCGATCAGCAAATCAGCGCGGCGCAACCGTGCCTTGAGCAGATCCGGGGACAGAGCGATGCTTTGGTCGAGCAGCTGCAGGGCTTCGCGCTGGTGCTCGGGGCCGCGCTGCAGCAGCGTATCGGCCAGCCAGTACATGGCGCGGGCGCGCTCGGGCTCGAGCAGCAAAATGCGCCGCAGCAGCGGCTCGACGTCGAAGTCCTCCGCATCGTCGCGTGCGAGCTTGACGCGGATCATCAGCGCTGGCACGAAGTTGGGCCGCGCGCGCAGCACAGCCGTCAGCGCAATGCGGGCCTTGTCGCGCTGCCCCAGCCGCACCAGGCAGCGGCTGCGGTACCAATGCAAGGCCACGACGTTGGGGTGCCTGGGCAGCAGGAACTCCAGGATGGCCAACGCCGCCTGGTAATCGCCTGCGCGCATCAGTTGCTCCGCCCGCGCCAGCACTTGCCGGTACTCTTGCATGCTGTGGTTGTTGCATTTGTTGAGACAGCCCTGCCGAGGCTGCTAAGCCTGCCGGGGGATGATCTTCAACCGCCGGCCGTTTGAGCAGGCGGTAAGCGTGTCATTCTGCAACACATTGCAGGCCAATGTGTCGGCTTTTGCGCAGGAGCTGGGCTACTCGGCCAGGATCTTGAGCACGTCGGAGTGGAATTCGCGCGAGTACAGGATGAACACCACCAGTGCCGTGGCGGCCATCAGCGCCAGGGGCGAGAAGAACCAGGCCAGGGCGGCAAAGGAGAAGTAGTAGGCGCGCAGCCCGTCGTTGAATGCCTCGGCGGCGCGGCCCACCAGCTTGCCGGCGCGCTCGGCGTAGTAATTGGGGTCAAAGCGCCCAGCCTTGAACTCATCGACGGGGGGCATGCCGCCAATGGCCAGCGCCACGAAGGTGTACTGCCGCATGGACCACGAGAAGCGGAAGAACGCGTACACGAAGATGGAGATCAGCAGCAGGATCTTCAGCTCGAACACCTCTGGCGGCGCGGGCTGGGCGAAGGGGAAGGCGCGCATCAGCTCGGCGGCCTTGTCCGTGGTGCCCAGCAGCGCAAACAGACCGCCGATGACGATGATGGTGGTCGAGCTGAAGAAGGTGGGCGTGCTGGAGAGGTTTTGCGTGATCAGACCATCGAGCATGCGCGGGTCGCGCATCGTGGCCTGCTTCATCCAGTAGCGGCGGTAGCGGTTGGTGGTGGCCAGCAGCGAGCGGTGGCGCATCCGGCTGTATTTGGTCATGCCCATGTAGCCCCACCATACGCCCAGAAAGCAGGCCAGGGCCAACCAGTCGTAGCCTGACAGCATCGAAAGAGTCTTCATGGCGTGCAATGGTAGCGGCACGCCGCCAGCCTGGCGGGCGCCTGTGCATCTGTTGGGGTTTTGGGCGGCAAGGTGTGCAATGCCTTGGCAATGCCAGGGGCCGCCTGGGGTTGCGCCAGTGTGGCCTGCAACTACGGCAACAGCATGCGACGGAAGCTGGCGTAGTGGTCGGCCGTGTAATAGCAATGCTCGGGCGCAGTGGCTTGCCGGCCGCCACAAACGATGCGCCGCGCGCCGCGGTGGCGCACGCCGGGCGTGGGCACGGTGTATTCGCGGTAGTAGCCGCGCGCCTGCACGGGCAGCAGGCGCTCGCGGTTGCCGAAGACGCTGCCGTCCTTGTCGTAGGGGAAGGGGCCGCCCTGCAAGATCAGCGCATAGGTGTCGCGCGCTTTCTGCGGCAGTTGACGCCAGCCGATGGTGGCCATGCGTGGCGCATCGGCGTCGGCTTTGGCCTGGCGATCGGCGCGGGACGGTGGCTGGGCCGCTTGCGTTTGCTCGGTGGGCGCGGCGTGCGTCGGGGCCGGGTCGGCGGGCGAGAGCATCACGCCCATGGCCATGGCGCAGCCTGCCCAGGCCGTCAGCAAAGCAGCGCTGGTGGCGCGCACCACTGGCCGGGCGCGGTGGCGCAGCCGCTGCATTGTGGCTGCGCCCGATGCCATGGTTGTTGCTGGGGCCGCCGCCAGGGCGCTTGGGGCCTGGCGTGTCTGCTGGCGGCCCAGGCCAGGCGCGGGCCTCATGGCTGCGCGGCCTCGCCGTGCCGGGAGTTGGCATCGACCACGGCCAGCGCCGTCATGTTGACGATGCGGCGCACCGTGGTGCTGGGCGTGAGCACGTGCACCGCCTTGGCCGCGCCCAGCAGCATGGGGCCGATGGCGATGTTGTGGCCGGCAGCGGTCTTGAGCAGGTTGTAGGCGATGTTGGCCGCGTCGATATTGGGCAGCACCAGCAGGTTGGCGTCGCCCTGCAGCGTGGTGCTGGGCATCAGCGCGCGGCGGGCCTGTTCGTCGAGCGCCACGTCGCCGTGCATTTCGCCGTCCACGTCCAGCCAGGGCGCTTGCTCGCGCAGCAGCGCCAGGGTCTGGCGCATCTTCACGGCGCTGGGCGTGTCGCTGCTGCCAAAGCTCGAATGCGACAGCAGCGCCACCTTGGGCTGGATGCCAAAGCGCTGCATCTCGGCGGCGGCGGCGATGGTGATTTCGGCCAGCTGCTCGGCGCTGGGGTCGTAGTTCACGTGCGTGTCCACCAGAAAGACCTGCCGCCCAGGCAGGATCAGCGCGTTCATGGCCGCATAGGTGCGCGCCTGGGGCTGTTTGCCGATGACCTGGTCGATGTAGTGCAGGTGGTTGTGGTAGCCGCCCCAGGTGCCGCAGATCAGCCCCTCGACGTGGCCCTTGTGCAGCAGCATGCTGCCGATCAGCGACAGGCGCCGGCGCATCTCGATCTTGGCCACGGGGGCTGTGACGCCCTTGCGCTCGGTCATGCGGTGGTAGCTGGTCCAGAAGTCCTGGTAGCGCTCGTCCTGCTCGACGTTGACCACATCGTAGTCGCGCCCCTGCTGCAGGCGCAGGCCGAACTTCTCGATGCGCTGGGCGATCACGGCCGGGCGGCCGATCAGCGTCGGGCGGGCGATGCGCTCGTCCACCACGATCTGCGCTGCGCGCAGCACGCGCTCTTCCTCGCCCTCGCTGTAGGCGATGCGCTTTTTCTGCGCCGCCTTGGCCGCCAGGATGATGGGCTTCATCATCGTGCCCGAGGTGTAGACGAAGTTCTGCAGCCGCTGCACGTAGGCGTCCATGTCCTCGATCGGGCGCGAGGCCACGCCGCTGGCCTGGGCCGCGCGCGCCACGGCCGGCGCGATCTTGATCATCAGGCGGGGGTCGAACGGCTTGGGGATGACGTACTCTGGCCCGAACATCAGCTTTTCGCCCACATAGGCGCGCGCCACCTCCTCGCTTTGCTCGGCCTGGGCCAGCTCGGCAATGGCATGTACGGCCGCCACCTCCATCTCATCGGTGATGGCCGTGGCGCCGCAGTCCAGCGCGCCACGGAACAGGTACGGGAAGCACAGCACGTTGTTGACCTGGTTGGGGTAATCGCTGCGCCCCGTGGCAATCACTGCATCGCTGCGCACGGCCTTGACCTCATCGGGCAGGATTTCCGGCGTCGGGTTGGCCAGCGCCAGCACCAGCGGCTTGTCGGCCATGCGCGCCACCATCTCGGGCTTGAGCACGCCGCCGGCCGACAGCCCCAGGAACACGTCCGCGCCCTCGATCGCTTCGGCCAGCGTGCGCTTGTCTGTCTGCTGCGCGTACTGGGCCTTGATCTCGTCCATCAGCGCCGTTCTGCCTTCATAGACCAGGCCTTCAATATCGGTGACCCAGACGTTTTCTTTCTTCAAACCCAGCTTGAGCAGCAGCCCCAGGCAGGCCAGCGCCGCCGCGCCTGCGCCCGAAGTCACCAGCTTGACCTCCTCAATGCGCTTGCCCAGCACCTTCAGCCCGCCGATCACGGCCGCGCCCACCACGATGGCCGTGCCGTGCTGGTCGTCGTGAAACACCGGGATCTTCATGCGCTTGCGCAGCTCGCGCTCGACGAAAAAGCACTCGGGGGCCTTGATGTCCTCCAAATTGATGCCGCCAAAGGTCGGCTCCAGCGCGGCGATGATGTCCACCAGCTTCTGCGGGTCCTTCTCGTCGATCTCGATGTCGAACACGTCGATGCCCGAGAACTTCTTGAACAGCACCCCCTTGCCTTCCATCACCGGCTTGGAGGCCAGCGCGCCAATATCGCCCAGGCCCAGCACCGCCGTGCCATTGCTGATGACGCCCACCAAATTGGCGCGGCTGGTGTAGCGCGCAGCGGCGGCCGGGTCTTTCTGGATCTCCTCACAGGGCGCGGCCACGCCGGGCGAATAGGCCAGCGACAGCTCGTACTGGTTCATCAGCTGCTTGGTCGGCGTGACGGAAATCTTGCCCGGCACGGGCTTCTCGTGGTATTCGAGCGCCGCCTCGCGCAGCAGCGCGCGCTTGTCGGCAGGGGCCCCAGCGGGCGGGGCAACAGGGTGGTCAGGCATCAAAGCTCCAGAAATCCAGCAATCCAACAATTGCGCCGCAGGCAAGCCGCATGGCAGCCATGCGCCTGCGGCGCAGAAACAACGGCCAAGCATTGTAGGTGCAGCCCTGATGCCTTGCTGCTGGCCCCAGGCGCAGCAGGCCGCAGTCTTTTCAATAAACAAATATCATCTAGAATGATTCTCGTCTCGGTTTTGGGCGCGGCATGCAGCCAACCTTTGCCGCTGCCCCGAGCCGCTTTTTCACACCATCAGGAAACACCATGCAAGTACTGTCATCGCTCAAGGAAGCCAAAAAGCGCAGCCGCGACTGTCAGGTCGTGCGCCGCCGTGGCCGCATCTACGTCATCTGCAAGAGCAACCCGCGCTTCAAGGCCCGCCAAGGCGGCGCGAAGAACCGCCGCAAGGGTTGAGCCCAAGCCCCGCGCGGGCGGCTTGAAAACCAACACAGCCCATGGTCTGCAAGGGATGCAGGCCATGGGCTGTTTTTGTGAAGGGGCCGTGGCGCGCACGGCCCTGGGGCTTTACCAGCGGTAATCCACCGTCAGCATCACGCTGCGCGGCGCGCCATAGGTCATGCGGTCGAAAAAGCCCACGTTGGCCCAGTACTTCTTGTCCAACACGTTGTTCACGGCCAGGCGCGCGGCCAGTTGCGGGGTGAACTGGTAGCGCGCGCTCAGGTTCAGCAGTGCGTAGGCGTTCTGGCGCAATTGCTCGGGCGCGCCGGTGACGGGGTTTGGCACGTCCTTGTAGATGCGGCCCTGCCAGTACAGGCCGCCGCCGAGCGTGAGCTTGTTCCACGCGCCGCCCAGGCGGTATTGCGTGTGCAGCTTGAGCATGCGGCCGGGGCGGGTGGTGCCCACGCGCTCGCCGCTCGCGTCCTTGCTGCTGAACTGCGTCCAGCCCAGGCCCACGTCCCAGCCGGGGGCCAGGCGGCCGGCCAGCTCCAGCTCGTAGCCGCGCGTTTTCACGCCTTTGGCGGCGCGCCAGGCTTGCTCGTCGGCGCTGCCGGGCACGCGCAGGTTGCCGTCTTCCACGCCGAAGTTGTCTTGCGTGGTCTGGAACACGGCCAGGCTGCCGTTGAGCTGGCCGTCCAGCCATTCGGCCTTCAGGCCCGCTTCCAGGTTCTGGCCTTTGAGCGGGTCGAGGTAGCCGCCGTGGCGGTCGCGTTTTTTCTGCGGGTTGAAGATGCGCGTGGCGCTGGCGTAGGCCGAGTAGCTGTCATTGATGTCGTACACCGCGCCGATGTAGGGCGTCATCACCGCGCTGTGGCGCTGGCGGAAGGCGGGCTCGAAGGTGGTGTCCTCGCCCTGGCGCTCCCAGCTCGTCAGGCGCGCGCCGACGATGAGCTTGAGCGGCTCGGCCAGGTGCAGGCGCGTGGCGGCGTGGATGGCCCGCTGGCGCGTGGTTGTATGGTGCAGCGGCTCAATGCCCACGGTGGTGTCAGGCTCGGGGTATTGGCCATCGAAATCCCAAATGCTGCCCAGAACGCCGTAACCGGGCTTGAAACGGAATCCCACCAGCTTGTGGCGCGCGCTGGACAGGCCCGCCGTGAGCTCGTGCTGCCGCCCCCAGGCGTCGAAGCCGCCTTGGATGCGCAAGTTGATGTTGCTGTAAGTGTTCGTGGCATCGTACTGGTCACGTTCGGTTTCCAAGCCCAGGCCCGTGGCGCGATCGGGCCAGCCCTCGGGCCATAAAACTTTGACGTCGGCAGTGCTGCGGCTTTTTTGAGCATCTACCTCCAGCTTCCAGCGGCTGTTGAAGTTGTGGCTGAGCTTGGCAAACACCGTGTTTTGCGAGGAATGCCATTGCGACCAGTGGGGTGCCAGACTGTAGCCGCGCTGCCAGTCGATGCGGCTGCCATCGCTGTACCACGGGATCAGCCCGCCCCAAGGAATGCCACGCGGCCGGTTGCGTTTCCAGTCGGCGCCAACGGTCAGGCGGGTGGCGTCGGAGAGATCGGCCTCCACCGTGCCATAGAGCAGGCTGTTGCTGAAATGCTCGCGGTCCCGGAAGGTGTCGCGGCTGCCCGCCTGCGCCACCACGCGGGCGCGCACGCTGCGGCTGGCGTTGAGCGGGGCGGACAGATCCACCATGCCGCTGCGGTTTTTCCAAGAGCCCAGCTCACCTTGCACTTGGCCGGTGAACACGTCCGAATCGGCACGCTTGCGAATCATGTTGACGGAGGCGGACGGTTCACCCGTACCGGTCATCAGGCCACCCGCGCCGCGCACCACTTCCACCCGGTCGTACATGGCCAGGTTGTTGCGGGTTTCACCCGCAGACCAACCACTTTCCCACTCCATGGATACACCGTCCACTTGGATGCTGTGAATGAAAAAGCCGCGCGCGCTGAACTCCTCGCCGCGTCCGTCATACGGCGCGGTATAGACGCCTGGCGTGGCCGCCACGGCATCGCTCAGGCTGCTCATGCCCTGCGCCTCGATGCGCTCGCGCGTGATGACGCTGACCGACTGCGGCGTCTGGCGCGGCGAGAGGGCCAGGCCGGTGGCGCTGGCCATGGCGCGGGTGGTGAAGGAGCGCGTGCCTTCGGTTGTGCCGCTCAAATCGGGCGCGGCGGTGACGGTGACGGCCGGCAGGGTTTGGGCGCTGGCGGGGGCGGCTGGCCGAGCCGGTGCTGCCGGCGCTTGGGCCTGCGCCGATGCGGGCGCGGGCGCAATGGCGTAGCTGCCATCGGCGCGGCGCACGGCATGCAGGCCAGTGCCACGCAACAGCTCGGCCAGGCCGCTGGCGGCATCAAAGCGGCCGTTCAGGCCAGGGCTTTGCCTGCCTTGCACGAGTTGGCCGTCAGCGGCCAGGATCAGCCCGGCCTCGGCCCCGAAGCGCGCCAGCGCCGCGCCCAGCGGCCCGGCCGGTATTTGGTAGTTGCGCGCTGCACTTTGGGCCGTGCCAGGATGGGCTTGCGCCCAGCCCGTTTGCGGCCCGGCGGCCAGCAGCAGGCCGCTGGCCAGTGCGGCGGCCCAGGCCAGTGCATGCACGCGCGCAGCGGGCACAGCGCCCGCGGATAGGTAGGAAAGCGCCCGGCCAGCAGCCTGAGCGCTGTGAGCTGCGAAGGGGCGAGGGTGTCGGTTCATAGGAAAAAGCCTCTTGTTTCGACCAATCAGAACACCGGGCATGCGCATTCGGCATCTGCCCGGACGAAGGGACGAGAGACCGGGTCCTGCCCTTGCGCCACGAGGGCGGCGGACTGGCTGGCTTGGCGGCTGGCTGGGGGAGGCGCGGAACGTGAGCGGCGCGTGTGCATCGCACCGCTGTCGTTGATCTGTCTCTCATTCGGTCAACCACGCCAGAGGGGGAAAACCGGAAGCCTGGGTCGTACTTTGTTTGTAATTTTTTGCAACAAGGCGCCCCTGCATTGCCCAAGAGCGGTGGCGGTTGCTCAGCGGGGCTGGATGCGAATCCACCACGGCAGCGGCTGGCTGACGCGCACGGGCAGGGCTGCCTGCAGCGCGTGCAGCGAGCGTGGCACGTCACGCACATCGAAGCTGCCGAAAACGGTGCGCTGGGCCACGGCCTCATGCACGCTGATGTGGCCGCTCCAGTAGCGGCCCAGCTCATCGGCCAGGGCTTGCAAGGCCATGCCTTGCGCTTGCAGCGTGCCGCTGGCCCAGCTTTGCGCCAGCGGGTCGGCTGTGGCGATGTGCTGCACGCCCTGTGGCCCCAGGCGGGCCTGCTGCCCGGCGCGCAGGATGGGGGCGGGCGCAACGGCGGTGGCATCCGCTGGCGTTGCGCCAGGGGCCAGCAGCTGCACCGCGCCTTCGCTGACGCTGGCCAAAGTCTGAGCGTCGTCATCCAGCAAGCGGGCGGCAAAGCGCGTGCCCAGCGCGTGCAGGCGGCCGTGGGGGGTATCGAGCACAAATGGCCGCGCGCGGGCTGGAGCCTGTGCCGGGGCGGCATCGGGCGCGGTGGCGATCAGCACTTCGCCGCGCAGCAGTTCGACGCGGCGCTCGGCCGGGCCGTAGCGCAGGTTGACGGCGCTGGCGGTGTTGAGCCACAGGCGGGTGCCATCGGGCAAGGTCAGGGCGCGGATTTGGCCGGTGGCCGTGCGTTCGTCGGCCTGCCAGGCCAGTACGGTTTGCGGCAGGCTGGTGTGGCGCCACAGCGCCCAGCCCAGGCTGCCGCTGCCAGCCATCAGGGCCAGGCCCAGCAGAGTGCGGCGGCGCGCCAGGCGGCGTTGGGCGCTCAGCAGGTGCTCGGCCAGCGTGGGCGGGTGGGCGCTGGCGCGCAGCTGGGCCAAGTCTTGCCCCACGGCCTCGGCATAGGCCCAGGCGCGGCGGTGCTCGGCGTTGGCGGCCAGCCAGTCCTGCCAGCGTTGGCGATCCGCTGCGCTGGCCTGGCCCGATTGCAACAGGGCAAACCATTGGGCGGCCTGCTCCATCGCCGCAGGGCAGGGCGGCGCGGCGGCATCGGCAGGGGGCAGGTCGCGAGCGTTCATGGGCTGTGCCAGCGGCGGCGGTGTGGGCGCTCAAACGCCCGGCCACAGCCCCTGGGCGTGGTAGCGGGCCTTGAGTTGCATGCAGGCGAGCACGCCGCGCGCGACGTGCTTGCGCACGGTGCGGGTGGACAGGCCCAGCGCCTGGGCGGCCTCCTGCTCGCTCATGCCGTGCACGCAGGCCAGGATGAAGGCGGGCGCGCCCCGGCCCGGCAGGCTGAGGATGGCGCTGCCGATTTCACGCAAGGTTTCGAGCACGATGGCCTGTTGCTCGGGTGAGGGCGCCAGCGCGGGCGGCTGGGCGGCCAGGGCGTCGAGCCAGGCCTGCTCCAGCGCGCGGCGGCGCCAGAGATTGGCGCACAGGTCGCTGGCAATCTTGCCCAGGTAGGCGCGGGCCTGGGCCGGGCCTTCGAGGGCGGGCGGCTCGCTCTTGCGCAGCAGGCGCACGAACACGTCTTGCGCCAGGTCGGCGGCGTCGCCGTCGTGGCCCAGCCGCAGGCGCAGCCAGTTTTGCAGCCAGCGCTGGTGCTGCTGGTAGAGCAGGGCCACGGCCTGGCCGCCGCAGCCGGGCGGCAGGGGGTAGGCGGTGGCGGGCACAGCAGTCATGCGTGGGCGGGGCTGGAAGTGGGCAGTGCGAACAGCGCGGCCAAGCCATGGGGTGCACGGCTTGGCCGCTTCAAGCTGTGCAGGCTCAGGCCAGCTTCTCCGCCACCCAGCCCTGCACGCTGTGTAGCGCGGCGGGCAGGGCGGCGGCGTCGGTGCCGCCGGCCATGGCCATGTCGGGCTTGCCGCCGCCTTTGCCGCCCACTTGTTGGGCGACGAAGTTGACCAGCTCGCCGGCCTTGAGCTGGCCCACGGCGTCTTTGGTGACGCCTGCGGCCAGTTGCACCTTGTCGCCATCCACCGCGGCGAGCACGATGGCGGCGCTCTTGAGTTTGTCCTTGAGCTTGTCCAGCGTGTCGCGCAGGGTCTTGGCATCGGCGCCGTCGAGCTGGGCGGCCAGCACTTTCAGGCCGCCCACGTCGATGGCCTGGGCGGCCAGCTCGTCGCCTTGGGATGAGGCGAGCTTGCCCTTGAGGGCGGCGATTTCCTTTTCCAGCGCCTTGGCATGCTCGAGCTGCTGCTCCAGCTTGGCTTGCAGCTCATGCACGGGGGCCTTGAGGGTGCGCGCGGCCTGGGCCACGGTGCTTTCGAGCTGCTGCACATAGGCCAGGGCCTTGGCGCCGGTGATGGCCTCCACGCGGCGCACGCCAGCGGCCACGCCGCCTTCCATGACGAGCTTGAACAGGCCGATTTCCCCGGCACGCTGCACGTGCGTGCCGCCGCAGAGTTCGCGGCTCTCGCCAATGTCCACCACGCGCACCACGTCGCCGTATTTCTCGCCAAACAGCATCATGGCGCCGCTGGCTTTGGCGTCCTCGATGCCCATTTCGCGGATGACGGTGGGCGCGTCCTGCACGATTTCGGCGTTGACCAATTGCTCGATGCGGTGCAATTGCTCTTGCGTGACGGGGGCGTTTTGCACGAAGTCGAAGCGGGTCTTGTCCTCATCGACCAGCGAGCCTTTTTGCTGCACGTGCTCGCCCAGGGTTTCGCGCAAGGCCTTGTGCATCAGGTGCGTCACGCTGTGGTTGCGCGTGGTGGCGGCGCGCAGCTCGGCATTGACCGCGGCCTGCACCGCATCGCCCACTTTGAGGCTGCCGCTTTGCAGCACGCCGTGCTGGCCGAACACGTCGGCCTTGATTTTCTGCGTGTCCTGCACCTCAAACACCGCGCCGCTGGCGGTGGTGATTTGGCCGCGATCGCCCACCTGGCCACCGCTTTCGGCGTAGAAGGGCGTGGTGTCGAGCACGACCACACCGTGCTGCCCGGCTTGCAGTTGCTGCACGGGCGCACCGTCGGCATACAGGGCGAGCACGGTAGCCTGCTCTTGCAGGCTGGTGTAGCCGGTGAAGCGGCTGGGCACGCCGTCGTAGGCGAGCTGCTTGTCCATCTTGAACTTGCCGGCGGCGCGGGCCGTGTCTTTCTGGTGCTGCATGGCGGCGTCGAAGCCCGCCACGTCCACCGTCACGCCGAGCTCGCGGCACACGTCTTGCGTGAGGTCAAGCGGGAAGCCATAGGTGTCGTGCAGTTTGAAGGCAATCTCCCCTGGCAACTGTCGCCATGACTCTGTCAGAACATGAACATCACACCCGGGTGCTTTACAAAGATCCAAGAGGTCTCGCGATTTGTATATCTCATCAGGCAATATAACGACCGTTTTCAACGCGCTTGAACATCCCAAAGATGGGCCATCCTTATGGCTAGAAGGAAGATAAGGAACTAGTTGGATTTTTTCGTTATCCAGCGAATCCTTCCCCCACCAAAAAGGTCTGGTGGTTTCCGATGGTATTGTGAATAACAGGCTACGATCTTTCCCAGTTTCCCGGCACCATGCATCCAGCATCAGCTTTCGCAGGTCAAAGACCCAATCCAAAAGAATTTCCATGCCATTGGCCAGCGTTTCGAAGAAGCGTTCTTCCTCGGTCTTGAGCGCTTCGGTGATGCGCGCTTCCTGCTCGGCCAGGCGCGGGTAGGCCGCACCCATTTGCTGCACCAGATCGCGCACCAGCTTGTGGAAGAAGGGCTTTTTCTGCCCCAGCTTGTAGCCGTGGCGAATGGCGCGGCGGATGATGCGGCGCTGCACGTAGCCACGGCCTTCGTTGCTCGGAATCACGCCGTCGCTGACCAAAAATGCGGTGGCGCGGATGTGGTCAGCAATCACCTTGAGTGAGGGATGGTTCAAATCGGTGCAGCCCGTTTCGCGCGCGGCCGCTTGGATGAGCGCCTGAAACAGGTCGATTTCGTAATTGCTGTGCACGCCTTGCAGGATGGCTGCCAGGCGCTCAAGGCCCATGCCGGTATCCACGCAGGGCGCGGGCAGTTTAGTCACGCTGCCGTCTTCATGCATTTCGAACTGCATGAACACGTGGTTCCAGATTTCGATGAAGCGGTCGCCGTCTTCATCGGGGCTGCCCGGGGGGCCGCCGGGGATATGCGGGCCGTGGTCGTAAAAGATTTCCGAGCAGGGGCCGCAGGGGCCGGTGTCGGCCATCATCCAGAAGTTGTCGCTCTTGTACTTGCCGCCCTTGTTGTCGCCAATGCGGATCACGCGCTCGGGCGGCAGGCCGATGACTTGCGTCCAGATGTCGTAGGCCTCGTCGTCCTCGTGATAGACAGTGGCCAGCAGCTTTTCGGGCGGCAGGCCGTAGACCTTGGTCAACAGCTCCCAGCCCCAGAGGATGGATTCCTTCTTGAAATAGTCGCCAAAGCTCCAGTTGCCCAGCATTTCGAAAAAGGTGTGGTGGCGCGCGGTGTAGCCCACGTTTTCCAGATCGTTGTGCTTGCCGCCGGCACGCAGGCTGGCCTGCACGCTGGTGGCGCGCACGTAGGGGCGCTTGTCAGTGCCCAGGAACACGTCCTTGAACTGCACCATGCCGCTGTTGGTGAACATCAGCGTGGGGTCATTGGCAGGCACGAGCGAGGACGAGGGCACGATGGTGTGGCCCTTGGCGGCGAAGAAGTCCAGAAAGCTCTGGCGGATTTCGGCGACGGAGGTGGGGGTGGTGGGTTTGTCGGTGGTCATGGTGTGAAAAGCAAGCGCGGCCCCAGGGCCGGCGCGGTCGGTGTCATGCAAGCCGTTTCATGCAAGCAGTTGATAGCGCAGCCCGCTGAAGCGGGCGAAATCCTTGTCAAAAGTGAGCACCTCGGCCTGGTGCTCGATGGCCAGTGCGGCGATGTGGGCGTCGTTGGTGAGGTTGCCCGCCGTGCCAGCCGAGAGCAGCAGGCGGCCGAAGATGCCCGCGTGCAGCGGCCCAGGCTCCAGCACGCGGGTGCGCGGGTGGGCCAGCCATTCATCGACCACGCCCAGCGCATCGGCCACGTCCAGCGGCGCAGGCAGGATGCCGCGCTTGGTGGACAGGCGCACAAAGCCGATCAGCACCACCCAGGCCAGCGCCATGCCGCGCGTGTCCAGCATCGCGGCCTCCAGCGCCTGCTTGGCCTGTGCGTGCTGGGGGCTGTCGGCATGAACGGCGTTGAGCAGCACATTGGTGTCAGGAAGCAGCATGGCGCTCCTGGTATGCCTGCTCGATGCGGCGCATTTTTTCGATCAGCTCCTCGTCCTCCAGCTCGCCAGCGAGCTGGTTGGCCTTGGTCAGATCCACCAGCGGCACGCCGGTGTGGAAGGTGCGCTGCACGAAGGGTGGCGCCTCGGGCGCGGCAGCCTGCGCCGGGGCGTGCAGCGGCACCAGCTTGGCCACGGGCTTGTTGTGGCGGGTGATGATGACTTCCTCGCCCCGCTCGGCGCGGGCGACGTATTCGCTCAGGTGGGTCTTGGCCTCGAACAGGCCAACGGCGGCGGTCATGGCAAAGCTCCTGAAGACTGGTTGAATCGACCAGATTTTAGCCTGTGGCGCCCAGGGCATGCCTGTACGAGTCCGGTTACCCCAGGCCCACAGTGTGCGTTGCGCGGCCCCATGCAGCCAGCCCCAGCTTGTGCGCAGCGCCTGTGGGCAGGTGCAAGATTGGCCTGCTTTGCCGCGCACTCTATCTATAATGCGCGCCGTGCTGGCCGCTGCCACGGCGGCCAGATCGCTTTGGGCCCAAGGCGGGCCGTAAACCACAAAGCGCAAGTCTTTGCCGCTCGCGCAGGGCGGCCCATGCGGGCGTCGTTCAATGGTAGGACCTGAGCTTCCCAAGCTCAAGACGTGGGTTCGATTCCCATCGCCCGCTCCATTTCCCCATATTTCCCATCGTCCCCCAGGACATTTCGGCTTGGCGGCGCTGTGCCAATGCGCCAGGCTTGGAGGTGGGCGCTGTTCTCTACAAAGCTTTTGCGCGAGAGGGCATTTCGTAACCATGCATGCATGGTCGCCCTCGATAGTGCCATCCTGAGCGAGATGTTGTTTCACGGCCTTTCATCCGTTGCCTGCTCGGGACTCAAACTCAAAGCATTGGCTGCCATGCAGTTGAGCTGAATGATTGAGAGGCAGAGTCCTTATGCCTCTGGACGTTGTTTGCCCTGCCAGGCTTCTTTCTCTGACAGCAGTACCAGCGCTGCTGGCACTGCTGAACTGCATAGTGTTTTCCCCAGCACATCAATCAAGTTCGATCTTTAAAATTAAGTTCGAACTTATTGAGAGCGATGTCTGCTACCAGTTCCGAGCCCCTATATCGTCAAGTCAGCCAAGGTTTGCTGCAACGCATCCAGGCTGGGGAGTGGGCTGTGGGCACTGTGTTGCCCAAAGAGGTGGACTTGGCCAAAGCCTTGGGCATTAGCCGCATGACCTTGCGACAAGCGCTGCACATCCTGGAAAAAAACGGTGTGGTGCAGCGTCAGAAAAAAGTGGGTACCCGGGTCATTTCTGAACGCCCAGTGGTCAGCTTCGTGCAGCACATGGACGGGTTGAGTAGCAGCTTGCGCTTGGCAGGGCAAACAGCCATGCGCATTGACGATGTGCGCACCCTGCAAGACCTTCCTGACCAAGGTTTGCATGGCTTTGTCAGTGTGACGGGGCATTGGCTGGCAGTGGCGGGTGTGCGACGTTTGCAAGGCAGTAGCGAGCCGTGTACCTGCAGCACGGTTTACCTCGATCACAAGTACGCTGGCATTGTCCCGTTGCTGCAGGGCGAAGTCGATTCGGTGTGCGGCCTGGTCGAGCGTGTGTACGCCATGCCTGTGCATAGCATCCGCCATCGCATCAGCGCTTGTGTGTTGCAGCCCGATCAAGCCCGCACACTGTCTTTGCCACTCGGCGCGGCAGGCCTGCAGGTGCAAGCTTGGCTGCATGCCCAGGACGGTAGCCTGATTGAGTACGTACGCTCAGTGCATAACCCAGCTTTGATTTGCATTGAGTTGAGCAGCGATCGCAATACCTGAGCACTTTGTTTTTCAGCCCTTCAGAAAGGAAAAGCGTCATGAATTTCATTACCTTGCAAACCGACGACGGCTTCTCGTTGCCCGCGTTGCATATGCCCAGCGCCCAGGGGCAAGGTACCCCGATGGTCTTGATTCAAGAGATCTTTGGCATCAACGATGCCATGCGCGCTGCCGCCCAGGCCTGGGCGCAGGATGGCTTTGAAGTTCTGTGTCCCGATCTGTTTGCCCGGCAGGAAGCAGGCGTGGTGCTGGAGCCGCGCGTGCCCGAGCAATTTCAGCGTGGCGTGGCCCTCATGCAAGGCATGGACCCTGAGCGTGCCGTGAAAGACCTGAATGTGGCCCGCCAGTGGTTTGTGGACCAGGGCCGGGGCGATAAAGTCACAGCCCTGGGCTATTGTCTGGGTGGGCGGCTGGCCGTGATGATGGCCTTGTCAACTCCCATCAGCGCCACTGTCAGTTATTACGGTGTGGGACTGGAGGATTTGTTGCCCGCCGAACGCATCAACATGGCCCCCTGCCTGTTGCACATTGCCGAGCGTGACACTTTTGTTCCTCCGCCGGCGCGCCAAACCATTCTGGAGCGTGCCGCCTTGCAAGCAAATATGCCGGCTTATGTGTATGAAGGCTGCGACCATGCCTTTGCACGCCCAGACGGTGAGCATTTCGATGCCCAGGCCGCAGATCTGGCGCGTCAGCGCACGTTGGATTTTTTGCGCGGTTGAGCACGTAGCAGCGCAAACGCAGGACGGCACGTGAACATGTTCAAAAACAAAGCCGTCGTCATCACTGGTGCAGCACAAGGAATTGGGCTGGCCGTAGCCCGGCGGTTCGCGCAAGAAGGCGCGCACCTTGCGCTTCTGGATGTGGACGCTACGCGCTTGCGTGCCGCCTGCGAGGCCCTACGCCAGCAAGGTGCGCGCGTCCATGCGTACGAGGCAGATGTCAGCAATGCACAGGCACTGCGGGACGTCGCTTCCCAGGCTGAACAAGAGTTGGGGCCGTGCGATGTGCTGGTCAGCAACGCTGGCGTCTTGTTGCGTGGCCCACTCGATGGGCCTGATGCGCTGACGCAATGGCGTCGCACCCTGGCTGTGAATTTGGATGGCTGCTTTTATGCCGCCCATGCCTGGGCGCCCCAGTTACGCCGTACTCAGGGCTGCATCGTCAACATGGCATCTATCCATGCTTTCGTGGCAGTGCGCAATTCGGCCGCTTACACCGCATCCAAAGGTGGTCTGAAACAACTGACCCAAGCCTTGGCACTGGAGCTGGGGCCGAGCAAGGTGCGCGTCAACGCCGTAGCCCCTGGCTTGACCGCCACCGACATGACCCAGGGCACACGTCAAGCGCCCACTGCGCTGGCGACTTATTTGAGCCGCGTTCCTCTGGGCTGTGCCATACCACCTGAAGCCGTAGCCCACGCTGTGCGCTTCTTGGCATCGCCTGAGGCCGCATGCATCACGGGCATCACCTTGCCAGTCGACGGCGGCTATTGCGCCACGTGAAGCGACCAAAGCGAAAGACACACGCCCGTCACCATCTAAGCTTTCATCACGCACCAAAACCAACAAGGAGACAGCCATGCACACACGTCGCCGCCTGCTGGCCGCCAGCGCCGCTGCCGCTTTTTTGCCGCTCACGCCTTTAGCCTGGGCGCAAAAGCTCAAGACCGTCAAAGTGGTAGTGGGTTTTGCACCAGGCGGCACCACTGATTTGGTTGGCCGCCGTATTGCCGAGCGCATGGGCGGTGACTTTGCCGAAACGGCCATTGTGGATAACCGCTCCGGTGCCAGCGGGCAAATTGCCTGTGTCAACGTCAAAAATGCGCCTCCGGATGGGCAGACCCTGTTATGCACACCCTATTCGTGCATGGTCATCTTCCCCTTTGTCTATAAGAAACTGGGATATGACCCCGTGGCCGATTTCAGCCCTGTAGGAATTGCCGCTACCACTACGCAAGCTATGGCAGTGGGGCCATTGGTGCCCCAGAGTGTTAAAACCGTTGCGGATTATTTGGCTTGGGTACGCGCCAATCCGCAACACAACAGCTACGGCTCGCCTGCAGCCGGTTCCACATCACACTTTCTGGGCGCCTTGCTGGGGCTGGAAAACAATCTGCCCCTGGTGCAGTTGCCCTATCGTGGTGCAGTGCCTGGCATTGCGGATGTCGTGGCAGGGCAAATCCCCGTCATGTTCACCACCACTGGTGATTTGCTGCCCAACTACAAGGCAGGCAAGCTGCGTTTGCTGGCCACCTCTGGCACACAGCGCAGCGTATTCGCGCCTGAGGTCCCCACGTTTGCCGAGCAAGGGTTTCCCACATTGGTCAGCGAAGAGTGGTTTGGCTTTTACGCCCCGGCCAATACCCCCGCGCGTTTGATCCAGTCCGCAAATCAGGCATTGCGTCAAGCGTTGCAAAGTGCCAGCGTTGTGGAGTCACTGGCTGGCATGGGCTTGTTGCCTACGCCCTCATCCCCAGAGGAAATGGCGCAGTCCCAACGCTCTCAAAGTGAACGTTGGGGGCCGCTGGTCAAAAAAATCGGTTTTACCGCCGACTCCTGATGGCATGTTGAGATTTCTGGGCGTGCTTCGCATCGGGCTGTCTATGGCCCGAACCAATCAAGGCTCGCAAATAGGCGTCATGGCAGAACCTCTGTGCGAAGCCGCCTCACCCACTATGGCAGTACAGCACGGGCAGCGGCGTTGCATGGCGGATTGATGGCGGTGGCGTCAGCGCGCCTCAGCCCAGATGCGGCCCCAGCTTGCCGGTGAGCTCGAACATGCCGATGCGGTCCTGGCCGAGCACGGCGCGCAGTTTGTCGTCGGCGACGATGGTGCGCTTGTCCTGCGGGTCTTGCAGGTTGTGGGCCTTGATGTAGTCCCAGAGTTTTTTCAGCGCCTCGGGGCGGGAGACGGGCTCGGGGCCGATGAGGGCGGCCAGGGCGGGGCTGGGGGGCTTGCCTGCGGCGGTTTTGCGCGGGGTTTTGGTGGCCGCTTTTTTCGCCGTGGTTTTTGCTGCAGCGGCCTTGGTCGCGGTTTTCGCGGCGGCTCTTAAGCCCGTTTTGGCCGCTGCGCCGCCGCCTTTGCCGCCTTCGCGCGGCTCGAAGGCGAAGCCGACTTTGCCGGCGGCCCCGTCCCACACCAGGCGGGCTTTGAAGGGGCGGCGCGTGCGGTTGGAGATGAATTTGTCCAGCACGTCGGTTTGGCCTTCATGCAGCAGCTTGCGCATTTGCTCGGGCTCGATGGGCTGTTGCAGGATGATCTTGCCGACTTTGAAGCGGCTGCTGGGCTTTGGGTTTTGCGCCGTGGGCACGGCCAGTTCGCTGACGTATTGGTTGCCCCATTCATAGACTTGGCCTGCGTCGGCGGGGGAGGGGCCCAGGGGCTGCTGGCCGCTGAAGTCGGCCAGTTCGCCGTCGGCTTCGTCCTGGGCGTCGTTGCCGAAGTCGAATTCCAGCTTGAGGGTGTTGCGCTCGGTGTCGGGCACCAGGGCCAGTTCGGCGGTGAAGGGCCAGCCCGCCTTGGAGCGAAAGCCCTCCAGCGGGCCGATGCGGCGCTCGCGCAGCAGTTGCTCGGCTTCGGCCAGCTCGAAGGTGCGCCCGCCGGGCGATTTGCCAAAGGAGAAGCCGCAGCCTTCGCCCTGCCCACCTGCGCCGGTGCAGGCGAAGCGGCGGTAGTTTTCCTTGACCACGCCGCCGCAGTGTGGGCAGGGCGCGCTGAGGGTGGCGTAGTCGCCGGGGATGGTGTCGCGGTCGTATTCCTTGGCTTTTTTGACGATGCGCTCGGTCATGGCGGCGATGTCGGCCATGAATTGGGCGCGCGAGAGTTCGCCTTTTTCGATCTGGCTGAGCTTGTATTCCCAATCGCCGGTGAGTTCGGCGCGCGAGAGCTCCTGCACTTGCAGGCCGCGCAGCAGGGTCATGAGCTGGAAGGCTTTGGCGGTGGGGATGAGCTCGCGCCCTTCGCGCAGCATGTATTTCTCGGTCAGCAGCCCTTCGATGATGGCCGCGCGCGTGGCGGGCGTGCCCAGGCCTTTTTCCTGCATGGCGGCGCGCAGTTCTTCGTCCTCGACTTGCTTGCCCGCGCTTTCCATGGCCGAGAGCAGCGTGGCTTCGCTGTAGCGCGCGGGGGGCTTGGTTTTGAGGGCTTTGATGTCGGCTTCGTCGGCGCGCACGGTCTCGCCCGGTTGCACGGGCACGAGGGATTTGCTCTCGCCGCCTTTGCCTTCGTCCTTGCCGTCTTTTTTGCCTTCTGCGCCCAGCTCGCTGTCGGCCTCTTTACCGTAGATGGCCAGCCAGCCGGGGTTGACCAGCACGCGGCCTTCGGATTTGAAGTGCTGCGCCGGCTCGGGCAGCGCGGGGGTAGCGACAGTGCTGATGCGGGTGGTCACCAGGTATTCGGCGCTGGGGTAGAACACGGCCATGAAGCGGCGCGCCACCAGATCGTAGATTTTCTGCTCGGCTTCGGACAGGCCCGAGGGCGGCTGCGTGGTGGGGATGATGGCGAAGTGGTCGCTGACCTTGCTGTCGTCAAAAATGCGGCGGCTGGGCTTGACGTAGCCCTGCTCCAGCGCGTGCGCGGCGTGCGGCGCCAGGTGCGAGAGGCGACTGCCCGCCAGCGCCTGGAAGGTGTCGCGCGCCACGTTCAGGTAGTCCTGCGGCAGGTAGCGCGAGTCGGTACGCGGGTAGGTCAGCGCCTTGTGGCGCTCGTACAGGGCCTGGGCCAGCGCCAGCGTGGTCTTGGCCGAGAAGCCGAACTTGCCGTTGGCCTCGCGTTGCAGGCTGGTGAGGTCAAACAGCAGCGGGCTGGCCTGGGTGGTGGGCTTGCTTTGCTCCTGCACCGTGGCGTTTTGGCCGCGCACGGCATCGGCGATGGCGCGTGCGCGGGCTTCGTCCCACAGGCGGTCGGCGCGGGCGTGCTCGTCGGCGCTTTTCTTGAATTGCGGGTCGAACCATTTGCCCAGGTAGTGCCCGGCCTGGGCGGCGAAGTCGCCGTGGATTTCCCAATAGTCGCGGCTGATGAATTTGCGGATTTGCTCCTCGCGCTCGACCACCAGCGACAGCGTGGGCGTTTGCACCCGGCCCACGGTGGTGAGGAAGAAGCCGCCATCGCGCGAGTTGAAGGCCGTCATGGCGCGCGTGCCGTTGATGCCCACCAGCCAGTCGGCCTCGGAGCGGCTGCGCGCCGCATCGGCCAGGCCGCGCATTTGCGCGTCGCTGCGCAGGTTCTGAAAGCCCTCGCGGATGGCCTGCGGTGTCATCGATTGCAGCCACAGGCGCTGCACCGGCTTGCCCAGGCTTTGGCGCTGCCCGCCCTTGACGGGGCCGGCGTATTGCTCGATGAGGCGAAAGATCAGCTCGCCCTCGCGGCCCGCGTCGCAGGCGTTGATCAGCTCGCTCACGTCGGCGCGCTTGGCCAGGCGGGTGACGGCGTTCAGGCGCGCCTTGGTCTTTTCCACCGGCTTGAGGTCAAAGTGCGGCGGAATCACCGGCAGGTGGGCAAAGCTCCATTTGCCGCGCTTGACGTCGTACTCCTCGGGCGCCTGGATTTCCACCAGATGGCCCACGGCGCTGGTGACGATGTAGCGATCGTTCTCGAAATAGTCCTCGTGCTTGGCAAAAGCGCCCGCCACCGGGGTGAGGGCGCGCACGATGTCTTGGGCGACGGAAGGTTTCTCGGCAATGACCAGGGATTTGGACATTTGGTCTCTTGTGATCGGTGGGCAGGCGGCAAGGGGCTGGCGGGCGACGGCGCACACGGCGCTCAGGTGCGGCGCCAATGGCGGCATAGAGCTAGGGCTTGGCGGGGCAGGGCCTGTGCCTTGGCTGGCACCAGCCCAGCCCCTCTACAATCGCGCGTCGGAGTCGGCGGGCAATGGCTGCGGCGCAGCGCCCATGGCGGGCAGCCAAGCCGGCAATGCTGCTGCATCGCCCGATCTTTTTTATACGGTAACAGAGTTTTTACGCACCATGGCCCAATCCGCGCCAGGCCCAGCGCCCCATGCACCACAGGCCCGCGCGCCGCGCCGCGCCCGTGCTGGCGCCGCAGCCGCTGCCAGTGCCGAGGCGGCCGCTGACGCGCCCCGCCACAGCGGGCGCAAAACTCAGGTGCGCCGCTCGGGCATTCATGGCAAGGGCGTGTACGCGCTGCGCGATCTGGAGCCGGGCGAGCGCATCCTTGAATACAAAGGCGAGCGCATCAGCTGGCGCGAAGCCCAGCGCCGCCATGCGCGCAAGGATGGCGACCCTTGCCACACTTTTTACTTCCAGACCGAGCAAGGCCCGGTCATCGACGGCGGCGTGCAGGGCAACTCGGCGCGCTGGATCAACCACTCCTGCGAGCCCAACTGCGAGACCGAGGAGGACGAGCAGGGCCGGGTGTTCATCGTCGCCATCGTGCCCATCGAGGCCGGGCAGGAACTGTTCTACGACTACGCGCTGGAGATCGACGAGCCGCTCACGGCCGAGCTGAAGAAAGACTACGCCTGCCTGTGCGGCAGCGCCCAGTGCCGGGGCACGCTGCTCAAGACGCGCCGCGCGCGCGCCAAGGCCAAACCGCAGCCGAAGCGCCAGCGCCGCAGCACGGAGGGGCGCGCATGAGCCAGAGCAGTACCGCCGCATTGCGCGACTGGGACGCCCGCAGCTTGGCCCATGCCCGCAACGTGGCCCAGGCCGCTTGGCCGGGTCTGCAGCTGCAGTGGTTGCCCAGCATCGATTCCACCAACTCCGAATTGATGCGCCGCGCTGCGCAAGGCCAACACACGCCTTGCGTGCTGGTGGCCGGGCAGCAAACTGCTGGGCGCGGTCGCATGGGCAAGCGCTGGCACACCCCGCAGGATGGGGCGCAGGCCGGCGCTGCGCTGACCTTCAGCCTGGGCCTGCCGTTGGCGCCGCGCGATTGGTCGGGCCTGTCGCTGGCCGTGGGCATTGCCGTGGTCTCGGCCTTGAGCGATTGGGCGCGCCAAAACGGCGCGCTGCCAGCGCCACAACTGCGCCTGGGCTTGAAGTGGCCCAACGACGTCTGGCTGCTCGATGCCGCTGGCCAGGGTAGCAAGATGGCAGGCATTCTGATTGAAACCGCCGCCCAGGCTGGCGGCGCTGCGCCTGGCGCGACGACTGTTCCTGGCGCGCGCTACGCCGTGATCGGCATCGGCCTGAATCTGCAGGCGCCGCCTGTGCCTGAGGCCGCCGTGCCCCCCGTGGGCGTGGCGCAATGGCTGCCTGGGCTGGGCCCGATTGCGCATGGCCCGGCGCTGCTGTGCCAGCTGCTGCCGGCGCTGCTGGCGGCGGTGCAGCAATTCCACCAGCAGGGCTTTGGCGCTTTCTGGCAGGCCTTTGCCGCCTGGGACTTGCTGGCCGGGCGGCAGGTGGCGCTCAGCGATGGCCGCAGCGGCACTTGCTTGGGTGTGAGCGCCACCGGCGAACTGCTGCTCGATTGCCAGGGCCAGGTGCTCGAAGTGGGCAGCGGCGAAGTCAGCGTGCGCCCCGTGCCGGCACAGGCTCAAGGCCTGTCTGTGCCCCCCGTTTCCAATCCCACTGACACCCCGGCCCGGCCCTGTGCTGGCCGCTGAGACCATGTTGCGCGCATTGATCGTTTTTTTGCTTGTGGCCAACCTGACCTACTTTGGCTGGGCGCAACTCCATCGGTCCAAGCCTGTGGCAGAGGATGGCGTCGCCGGGCCCGCCGCCACAGTCCGGGCCGATGCGGTGGCGTTGCTGCAGGCGCCGCCGCCGAAGAAGCCTGCCGTTGCACCTCAACCAGCGCCGGCCCTGACCGTGGCCCAGGCTGAGCCGCAGCCCGCCGCTGCCGAGCCTGCAGCGCAGGCAGATGCTCCTGTGCAAACCCCTGAGCCGCCCGCCGAGCCCGCCCAGGAAAAGCCGCCAGAAAAACCACCAGAGCGGCCTCAGGACAAACCAGCCGAGCCCCCGCCGCCCAAGCAATGCATGGCGCTGGGGCCGTTCAGCAGTGAGCAGCTTGAACCCGTGCGCGGCGTGCTGGCGCGCTGGCCGCAAAGTTATTGGCGGCTGACGCAAAGCACGCAAAGCGGGCGCTGGATGGTGTTCTGGGGCGGCGTCAATGATGAGCTGGTGCTCAGCGCGCGCCGCAGTGAGCTGCAGAACAAGGGCGTCTCTTATGAGCGACTGCGCAGCACCTCTGCTGGGCCTGGCTTCTCGCTGGGGCGTTTTTCCACCGAGGGCGCCGCCGAGCAGCAAAAGCGCAATCTGGAGCAGCGCGGCATCGGCGGCACGCAGGTGCTGGTCGAGCGCCAGCCGGCCACGGTCTACACCATCGAGTTCCCGGACTACAACGCCATCCGCGAAGTTGTGCGCCGCGACATGGGGCGTCACATGGGCGGTCGCAGCCTGCAGCCCTGCTGATGGCCGGCGCAGCGGCCGCAGCTGATGACGCAGACGAAAAAAACGGCTGGTGGAGTCACATCCACCAGCCGTTGGCATATGGGCAATTGTGGGCCGATTGCGCTGCCGGGCGACGGGCCGCCGCGAGCGCTGGGCCTTATTTGTGGCCTTGGCCAGCGGCAGGGCTGAGGCCATAGACCGTGATGGCATGGTCGTGGATGGTCCAGCCGCGTTCGGCGGCGATTTTCTTCAGACGCTTTTCGATCTCGGCATCGTAGAACTCTTCCACCTTGCCGGTGGCGGTGCAGACCATGTGGTCGTGCGGCTGGCCTTCATTGAGCTCATAGACGGCCTTGCCACTCTCGAAATTGCGGCGATCGAGAATGCCGGCCTGCTCGAACTGGGTCAGCACGCGGTACACCGTGGCCAGGCCAATGTCCGAGCGTTCGTCCAGCAAGACCCGATATACATCCTCAGCGGTCATGTGACGCTCTTTGGCCTTTTGAAAGATCTCCAAAATCTTCAGGCGTGGCAGGGTGGCCTTGAGGCCTGTGCTTTTGAGTTCTTCGATGTTGTTGGTCATGGTTTGTCCATCCTCAAGAGGGCAGCGGTTGTTGAGCCCGGGTTTGCGAAGCGGTTTTTTCGAGGCAAAAGCCGCAGATGCAAGGCGAAAATGTGCGCAAGGTCGTATGCCTTGCAAGGCATTTTCAACGCAGCGGTTGCTGCAGTTTTGACCGAAAACACCGCCGCAACACTAATCTCAACAACCCCTGGGCAAGGTCTTTATGAATCCACAGACACATACGGCGCTGCGATTCGTGCAGAGCCTTTCCAGGCGGCCCAATCTGGCTGCATGCACTGCCGCTATACAATGCGCCGATCATAACTTTTTATCGCGGCGATGACCCGAGCAATGTACCAAAGTCCCCCCCTCCCGCTGCCGCTGCGCGCCCTGCTGCTGGGTGTGCTGATGGCCGTGGCATTGGGCGGCTGCGGCAGCATCAACCGCACCAGCCACCGCATGGTGGAGGCGATCACACCCTACCGCATCGAGGTGGTTCAGGGCAACTTCGTCTCACGCGAGCAGGTGCAGGCGCTGCGCCCGGGCATGTCGCGCGAGCAGGTGCGCGACATTCTGGGCTCGCCATTGCTGGCCAGTGTGTTCCACGCCGACCGCTGGGATTACGTGTTCAGCATCAAGCGCCGTGGCCTGGCGTTTGAGGAAAAAAAGCTGACGGTGTTCTTCAGCGGTTTTGTGCTCGAGCGCGTCGAGGGCGATGAGATGCCCAGCGAGAACGAGTTTGTTGCCATGCTGGCCCAGGGCAACCGCAAGCCGCGCGTGCCCAAGCTGGAGGCAACGCCCGAGCAACTCGAACGCTATGCCCCCAAGCGCCCGGCAGCCGCTGGGCAGGCCGATGCGGCGCAAAGCGCCGACGATGGAGCACAAGGCGCTGGCGATGCGAAGCCGCAACCCCGGCCGCGCGGCAGCTACCCAGCCTTGGAGCAATAAATACAGAGCAGGGGCCACAGGCGCCGCTGACCCTGGCCTGCCTTTGGCAGGCCGCTTTCATTCCTCTTTGCTGTCCCGACTTTTCAATGTCTGCTGAACAAGCTCTTCACATTGCCGTTGCCGGCGCCGGTGGGCGCATGGGCCAGATGCTGATTGATGCCATCGTGCGCGATGGGCGGCACCGCCTCAGCGGCGCATTCGATCGCCCGGGCAGCGCTGGCATCGGCCAAGATGCAGGCGCGTTTGCAGGCCATGCCACCGGCGTGCGCATCACCGACAGCGTGGCCGAGGGCCTGCAGGGCGCTGATGTGCTGATCGATTTCACCCGTCCAGAGGGCACGCTGGCGCACCTGGCCGAATGCGATGCCCGTGGCGTCAAAACGGTGATCGGCACCACGGGCTTCGATGCGGCGCAGAAGGCCCAGCTGGCGCAGTACGCCAGCCGCCATGCGATGGTGTTCTCGCCCAACATGAGCGTGGGCGTGAACGTGACCTTCAAGCTGCTGGAGATGGCCGCCAGGGCGCTGGCCACGGGCTACGACATCGAGATCATTGAGGCGCACCACCGCCACAAGGTCGATGCTCCCAGCGGCACGGCGCTGAAGATGGGCGAGGTCGTGGCCCAGGCGCTGGGGCGTGAGCTGGCCGATTGCGCCGTCTATGCGCGCGAGGGCCACACCGGCGAGCGCGATCCGTCCAGCATCGGCTTTGCCACGGTGCGCGGCGGCGACATCGTGGGCGAGCACACGGTGCTGTTTGCCGGCACGGGCGAGCGCATCGAGATCAGCCACCGCGCCACCAGCCGCGCCGGCTATGCACAGGGTAGCCTGCGGGCGGCCGAGTTCCTGGCCACCCGACAGACGGGCCTGTTCGACATGTTCGACGTGCTGGGCTTGCGCTGAGCGCAGGCGATCAGCGCAGATCATCAGACGCGCTGCGGCGCTGCATCCAGCAGGGCCTGCGCCATTTCCGCAAAGCCGGCGCCGCGCTCGCGCTCGGCCACGTACTGCGGCAAATGCTTGAGCAGCGGGGCAAAGCGGGCGATGTTGGCCACGCCCACGGAGTGCTTGAAGTGCTCGAACATGCGCTCATCATTGGTGGAGTCGCCCACGTAGACCCATTGATCGAGTTCGTCTTGCAGGCTGCGCTGCAGCAGCGTGTGCACGATCCAGTTGGCCCCTTGCCACTTGTTGTGCTCGCCATACCAGCCATTGATGTGGATGGAGCTGACCGTGGCCTGCATGCCAGCCTGGCGCATGCAGGCCACGACTTGGGCGATTTCGGCCGCATCAAGCTGGTGATGCTCGCTGTGGTCGATGGCAATGTCGCACTCGCGCCCGGCTGAGTCGCTGGCCAGCCGCGCGCGCGGCACCTGCTGCAGGATGTGCTGGGCCACGGCCTGCATCTTCTGGTAGTTGGCCTCGCGCTGTGCCTGCGGCTGCTGGTACAGGCGCGCGGGCGGGGCATCGCCGGCCTGACGCACGAAGGCCATGGCGCCGTTCTCGGCCACGATGGCATCCACTGGCCAGTGCGCCGCGTAAGGCTCGCACCAGCCGGCGGGCCGGCCGGTGATCGCGATGAGGCGGTAGCCGTGGGCGTGCAGCGCATGCAGGGCCTGCAGCGCGGCGGGCACGATGTGGCCATCGGCGGTGAGCGTGTCGTCGATGTCGGTCATGACGCCGCGAATGCCGTGGCGCGCCGGTTGCGGCCAATCGGCCAGCGGGCGCATGGCGGCTGCGCCAGCCGTTGTTGGGTCGCCTTGCATCACGCTTGCCATGGGAAGATCTTGCCGGGGTTGAGGATGTTCTTCGGATCCAGCGCCTGCTTGATGCTGCGCATCACGGCCACGGCGCCGGCGCCAGTCTCCTCGCTCAGAAAGTCCATCTTGTGGATGCCAATGCCGTGCTCGCCGGTGCAGGTGCCGTCCATGGACAGGGCGCGCGCCACCAGCTTGTGGTTCAGGGCTTCGCCACGGGCGCGCTCCTCGGGGTCGTTGGGGTCGATCAGGTAGCCGAAGTGGAAGTTGCCATCGCCCACGTGGCCGACCAGGAAGTAGCGCATGCCCGACTCCTGGGCCTCTTGCACGGAGGCCAGCAGGCAATCGGCCAGGCGGCTGATGGGCACGCAGGCATCGGTGGTGATGACGCGACAGCCAGGGCGCGACTGCACGCCTGCGAAATAGGCGTTGTGCCGCGCAGTCCACAGCCGGGTGCGTTCTTCGGGCGTGTTGGCCCATTCGAAGGCCTGGCCGCCATATTCCTGAGCGATCTCCTGCACCGTCTGCGCCTGCTCCTGCACGCTGCCGGGCGAGCCGTGGAACTCCATCAACAGCATGGGCTCTTCGCGCAATGTCAGCTTGCTGTGCTGGTTGACCAGGGCCACGGTGGGGCCGTCGAGCAGCTCCACGCGCGCGATCGGCACGCCCAGCTGGATGGTGCTGATGACGGTGCGCACGGCCTGCTCGATGCCCGGGAAGGAGCAGATGGCGGCGGAAACCGCCTCGGGCAGTGGGTAGAGCTTGAGCGTGACCTCGGTGAAGATGCCCAGCGTGCCTTCGCTGCCGACGAACAGCCGCGTGAGGTCGTATCCGGCGCTGGACTTCTTGGCGCGCGTGCCGGTGCGGATGATCTCGCCGTTGGCCAGCACCACCTCCAGCGCCAGCACGTTTTCGCGCAGCGTGCCGTAGCGCACCGCATTCGTGCCCGAGGCGCGCGTGGCGGCCATGCCGCCGATGCTGGCATCGGCGCCTGGGTCGATCGGGAAGAACAGCCCGGTGTGCTTGATGGCCTCGTTGAGCTGCTTGCGTGTGATGCCCGGCTGCACGGTGACGGTCAGGTCCTCGGCATCGATCGAGACGATCTGGTTCATGCGGCTGACGTCGATGCTGATGCCGCCTTGTATGGCCAGCAAATGGCCTTCCAGCGAAGAGCCTGCGCCATAGGCGATCACGGGCGTGTCGTGCGCATGGGCCAGACGCACGGCATCGGCCACGTCCTGGCGGCTTTGTGCGAACACCACCGCATCGGGCGGCGGCGCCTGGATCGAGCCTTCGTCACGGCCGTGCTGTTCGCGCACGGCGCTGGCCGTGCTCAATTGCTCGCCAAAGCGCTGGCGCAGGGCATCGAGCAAAGCGGCGCTGGCATTGCGCGCGGCCGGGGTGTCGTGATGGGGTGTCAGGTTGCTGTTCATGGGCGTAGGGGCATGCGCTGGCGGGGGAACGTCGTCTTGTGGACAGTGCGGCCGCTCTGGGTCGCGAGGGCGCGATGGTAAATCAGCCTTCGCCCGTTGCCAGGGCGATGATGGCATTTGGTGGGACAATGGCGCGCCGCTTGGGACGCCTGTGGGAACTTTCGCTGCGCGGTCTGATTCACAGGCATCGCTGATTGATGCATCCCCATGCCGCCCTACCAAGGGCGGTCGATCCCACCCCCGTTTTGATTTGTCCATTGAATGAGGAGCCACAAGGTGTCCATGAATCGCCGTGATTTTTCCCTGACCACCGCACTGCTGGGCACAGCCGGCGCGCTGGGCAGCCTGCCTGCCTGGGCGCAGCAGGCCAAGACGCCGCCCCAGGAGGGCAAGGACTACGTGAAGCTGGGCACGCCGGTGAATCTGGACACCCCCCCGGGCAAGGTGGAAGTGCTGGAGTTCTTCTGGTATTCCTGCCCGCACTGCTTCACCTTCGAGCCCATGTTCGCCAACTGGGTCAAGGCCCAGCCCGAGCACGTATTGGTGCGCCGCGTACCCATTGCCTTCCAGCAAAACGGCAACTTCGTGCCGCAGCAAAAGCTGTTCTACGCCCTGGAGGGCATGAAGCTGCTGGACAAGCTGCATGTGGCGGTGTTTGGCGCCATCCAGAACGAACGCCGCCGCCTGACTTCCGATGAGGCCGTGTTTGAATGGGTCAAAGCGCAATCGGGCGTCGATCTGGAGGAGTTCAAGAAGCTCTACGGCTCCTTCTCGGTGGCCAGCGCCGTGCGCCGCGCCACGCAGCTGCAAAACGACTTTGGCGTGCAAGGTGTGCCCTCGCTGGGCGTGGCTGGCAAGTACTACACCGATGGCACCATGTCCAGCAGCCTGCCGCGCGCGCTGGAAGTGGTCGACTATCTGGTTGAGCAGGAGCGCAAGCAGATGGGCTGATGCCCGACAAAAAAGCGGCTGCCGAATCTGGCCGCCGCCAATGCCAAGAGCCTGTGCGCAATCGCCTTCATGGAGATCGCGCACAGGCTCTTGGTGCTTCGTGGCCCTGAGGGTTTGTCTTTTGATGGAAGTCCTCGCGCCGCGCTGATCTGACTGAGCATCGGATGGGCGGCGGCGATTGCTATTCACGAGAACTTTGCGGGCTGGCTCTGAGCAGCGCGGCGACCTTGGCCTTGGGCTTGATGTTGGCTGAGCGGCGATGGCCGCCAGCGGGCTTGGCGCTGGGCTCCCAGGCTGGGCGCGCATCGCCTTCGGGCGGCAGATAGGGCGTGTCGAACAGCGGATCCTGCGGCGCGGCGGGCCTGCGGGGCGGGCGATCCTCGCGGGCTTCGCGCGCGCTGCGGCGCTCCAGCGCTTCGTCGCGGCGGTTGCGCCGTTCGCTGCGCTCCATGCCGCGCGGCAGCGGCAGCGGCTCGGCGCTGATTTTCTTGCCGATGAGCTTGCCGATCTCGGCCAGCTGGCGATCCTGCTCGGGCGTGACCAGCGTCATGGCCAGGCCCGAGGCGCCGCCGCGGCCCGTGCGGCCGATGCGGTGCACGTAGTCCTCGGCGTGGAAGGGCACGTCGAAGTTGAACACCGCCGGCACGTTCTTGATGTCCAGCCCGCGTGCGGCCACGTCGGTGCAGACCAGCAGATCGACCTCGCCAGCCTTGAAGGCGTCCAGCGCCTTGAGGCGCTCGTCCTGGCTTTTGTCGCCGTGCAGGGCGGCGGTGCGCACGCCGTCTCGCTCCAGTGCGCGCGCCAGGCGGGCGCAGCCCAGGCGGCTGTTGACGAACACGAAGGCCTGCTGCTTGCCGTTCTCACGGAACAGGTGCAGCAGTGCGCGGCGTTTGTCGGCTTCGGCCAGGTGGAAGAATTGCTGTTCGATGCTCGAAGCCGTGGCATTGGGGCGCGCGACCTCAATCAGCACCGGGTTGTGCAGGTAGCTCTCGGCCAGGCGTTTGATTTCTGGTGAGAAAGTGGCCGAGAAGAGCAAGGTGGTGCGCTTGGCCGGCAGGTGCGAGAGGATGCGCTGCAGATCGGGCAGAAAGCCGATGTCCAGCATGCGGTCGGCCTCGTCGAGCACCACGTACTCGACCTGGCCCAGCGAGACCGAGCGCGCCTCCAGATGGTCCAGCAAGCGCCCGGGGGTGGCCACGAGGATTTCCACGCCTTTTTTCAGCTCGGCCACCTGGGGCTTCATGTCCATGCCGCCAAAGACCACGGCGCTGCGCAGCTGGGTGTGCTGGGCAAACTGGGCGATCTGGCTGGCCACCTGATCGGCCAGCTCGCGCGTGGGCAGCAGCACCAGCGCGCGGGTCGGGTGGCGCGCGGGCGAGGCCGAGCTGTTCTCATGCCGCAGCATGCGCTGCAGCAGCGGCAGCGAGAAGGCGGCGGTTTTGCCGGTGCCGGTCTGCGCCGCGCCCATGACATCCTGGCCAGCCAGCACCACGGGGATGGCCTGCTCCTGGATCGGCGTCATGTCCTGGTAGCCCATTTGCGCGATGGCGCGCTGAATCGGCTCGGCCAGCATCAGGGTGGAAAAAGGTTTGCTCATGGGTGCAGTGTCAGAGCGCGGTGGCAGGCCGCGCCGGAATCGAAACGGCCAATTATCGGCCAACTGCCTGCCAGGGCAGGTCTGCGCGAATCCAGAGGCCTTTGCAGCAGCCTTTCAGAGATCCATCCGTGGGCTTATCCCATGGCCCAGCGTGCGCTGGTGGCGTGTGCGTGCCTGCCCCAGCCAGGGGGATCTCACTGCCAGCGCCCGTGCAGGTCCAGCAACTCGTGCCTGGCCAGCACATGCCCCGCTTGTGCGGCCTGCTTGAGCAACTCCATGGCCTGCGGTATGTTCACGCGCACGCCACTGTGGCCATTGATCAGGCGCTGTGCCTGCAGATAGTGCATTTCCACACGGGCATCGGCATCGGTGGCTGCGGCCTGCTCCAGCTCGGCCAGCAGGGCGTCGGCCTCCTCATTGCGGCCCAGCCGGTACAGCGCACGGGCATATAGGCTGCGGGCCATGCCAATGTCCAGCTGCGCGGCCTTGGCCAATGTCTGCAGGTATTTTTCGCCATCCTGGCCCTTGTTGGGCTGCTGGTAGCTGCTGGCCAGGGCCAGCAAAGCCTGGGGCAGGCCCAGGTCGATGGCCTGCTGGTAATGCTGGCGGGACTGGGTCAGGTGCTCCTGGGCTTGCGGCTTGTCCTGCACCTCAAGGAATTGGTGGCTGTGCCAGCGGCCCTGCAGCACATGGGCCAGCGCCGGGGCCTTGGCCTGCAGGGCCTGGTGGTGCTCCTGCAGGGCAGGCCATGGCACTGGCTGCAGCTCGTGGAGCTGCATGAGCGCCAGTCCGTAGTGCCCGGCCAGATAGCCCGCATCGGCGGCGCGGCGGTATTGCTGGCGCGCGCCGCTGGCCAGGGCCTTGAGCTGCCATGCCTTGGCCATGTCACGGCGCGATGCGCCCTGGCCTTTGTGGTTGAACAGGTTTTGCAGCTCGTACTCCTGCAATTGCAGGAAGTAGGCGTTGCCCAGCTGGTAGGCATAGCGCGCCTGCTTCGGGTGCTTTTCGATGGCCTTGAGGCAGGCGGCGATCGTGTCCTGCAGTGCCCGGCCGGCTGTGAACGTCCGGGGCTTGACCTCGGGCGGGCGCTGCGGGTCCAGTGGCGAGGCCACGGTGTCGCACAGCTGCTCCGGGCTGGCCGGGCTGGTCGGGCTCTGGGCCAGGGCCCAGCTGGCAGCGCCCAGCAATGCCCCTGTGGCCAATGCTCGGGTCAATACCTGGGGCCATGCCCTGGTCAGCGTGTGTTGCAGACCAGGCGCTGGGTGAAGAGGGGAATGCGGCATGTGGAAGCTCCTTTGTGCTGGCCCAAGCCAGGTCGGCAGCGGCCCAAGGCCGCAGATGCCGGGGCATTATCGCCATGGCGTGTGCGATGCGCTGCGCGCGGGCAAGGTCTTGGCAAGGGCTGCGCGCATCAAAGCGTTCGCTTTTCGTTGAAGACAACGCCCCTATTGCGGCAGGAAACCGAAAACCGGAAAGGGTATTCGCAATTTGGAAGAATCGCGCCCAGGTAAATCCCAACGGCGGCCATGCGACTGCCATTCAATGATTCAGGAGAAACAATGACCTTGACGATGAAAAAGCTCGGCTCCGTGCTGGCAGCCTTTTTTCTCGCCCTGCTGATGCTGGTGCATGCCGATGCCGAAGCGCGCCGCATGGGCGGCGGCAGCTCCATCGGGCGCCAATCCAGCAATGTGACGCAGCGCCAGGCCACCACGCCGCCAGCGGCGCAGCGTGGCGCTGCAGCCAATGCCCAGGCGCGTCCGCGCAGCCCCATGATGGGCTTGCTTGGCGGTCTGGCCGCTGGCCTGGGTCTGGCCTGGCTGGCCAGCGCCCTGGGCCTGGGTGAGGAATTCGGCACGGTGCTGATGTTGCTGCTGCTGGGCCTGCTGGCCATGGCTGTGATCGGCGCCATCATGCGCTCGCGCAACCGCCCAGCCATGCAGGGCGCGGCCGCCGGCGGCAACCCGTTTGCCGGCATGGCTGGCAATGCCAGCCAGCGCAGCGCCCAGCCTTACAACCCGCGCAACGTCGGCAACGACGCCTCGGCCCGCCCGTTTGAGCAAGGCGGCTCGATGATCGGCTCGGCGCTGGCCGGCTCGCAGACCTGGGGCATTCCGCAAGGTTTTGACACCGAGGGCTTTCTGAGCGCGGCCAAGCGCAATTTCGTCAGCCTGCAAAAGGCCTGGGACGACAGCGACCTGCTGGCGCTGCGCGCCATGATGACCGACGAGATGCTGGCCGAGATCCGCCAGCAACTGGCCGAGCGCGATGCCAACAGCGGTGGCAAGCCCAACCACACCGAGGTCATCACCCTCGACGCCCAGCTGCTGGGCATTGAAGAGCTGGACGATGTCTACATGGCCAGCGTCGAGTTCTCCGGCATGATCCGCGAGGATGCGGCCGCAGGCCCGAATCCGTTCCGTGAGGTCTGGAACATGACCAAGCCCAAGAACGGCGGCTCAGGCTGGCTGGTCGCTGGCCTGCAGGCTCTGCAATAAGGCACCGACTGGCAGCTGCCAGCTCAAATAAGAACGAAGAACGCGGCCATGGGCAAAACCCATGGCCGCGTTTTTTTTGCCCACCGGGCGCAAAGTGCATAACACGCTCTAGTGCAGGCGCGTGGCCTGCGCCTGTGCTTGCTCGTCCGCGCCGAACAGATGCTGCCACAGCGCCAGGCTGGCCTGCTGCATGGCCTGGGCCTGCGGCAGCGGCATGTGGCCGTGTTCTTCGTTGAGACGGGCTATGTGCTGGCTGCGCCGCATGGTGCGGTAGGCATCGGCTGCGGCCTGGCCCATGGGGGCGGGCAGCAGGCCTTGCTCCTGGGCAATTTGCAGCAGGGCGATGTTGCCGGCATTGCGCACCAGCTCGGGGTGCTGGCCGGAATGCGCCAGCACCAGGTACTGGGTGGCGAATTCGATGTCGATCATGCCGCCGGGGCTGTGCTTGAGGTCGAAGCAGTCGTTGGCGATGGGGTGGGCCTGGCGCATTTTCTCGCGCATGGCCAGGATTTGCGCGCGCAGCGCGGCGTGCTCGCGCGGGGCCTGGATGACGGCGCGGCGCACTTCGTCAAAGCGCGCGCGCAGCGCGGGCGAGCCGAGCACGAAGCGCGCGCGCGTCATGGCCTGGTGCTCCCAGGTCCAGGCGGTGTTGCTGCCGCGCTGTTGCTGGTAGTCGGCATAGGCCTGGAAGCTGGTGACCAGCAGGCCGGAGTTGCCGTTGGGGCGCAGCGCGGTGTCGATGGCGTAGAGGTCGCCTTCGGCGGTCTTGCTGCTGAGCCAGGCGATGAGCTTGCGCACCAGGTTGGCGTAGACCAGCGGGGCGTCCTCGTGCTCGTCGTCGTAGACGAAGACGATGTCCAGGTCGCTGCCGTAGCCCAGCTCTTTGCCGCCGAGCTTGCCGTAGCCGATGATGGCAAATTGCGGCGTGTCGCGGTGCTTTTTGCGCAGCCGCTGCCAGCACCAGTCGGTGGTGACTTGCAAGATGGTGTCGGCCAGCGCGCTGAGATCGTCGGCCACGGCCTCGACCGAGATGCGCTGCTCCACGTCGCGCGCCAGCGTTCGGAAGGTTTCGGCGTGCATGCCACGGCGCAGCACGTCCATCAGGGCCTCGTCGTCGTCCTCGCCGGTGCTGCGCAGCGCATCGTGGCGCCATTGCAGCTCCTTGGCGAAGTAGTCTGCGTCGAAGCGTTCGCTGAGCATGGTGCCGCTGGCCAGCTCATCGACCACGCCAGGGTGGCGCAGCATGTAGCGCAATGGCCATTTGGTCGAGCCCAGCAGCTGCAGCAGGCGGTTGTGGATGCCGGGGCATTCCATCAGCAGCGCAAAGTAGCTGTCGCGCCCGAGC
Source organism: Vandammella animalimorsus (assembly GCF_002285285.1). Classification (GTDB taxonomy): domain Bacteria; phylum Pseudomonadota; class Gammaproteobacteria; order Burkholderiales; family Burkholderiaceae_C; genus Lampropedia; species Lampropedia animalimorsus. The sequence continues at coordinate 236,094 of NZ_NSJF01000004.1, read as the reverse complement.
AGCGACTCCATCCAGTCGCAAAAGCGCAGCGCCGCATCCTGCGTGATGGCGCCGCTGGCCAATTGTTCGCCGGTGGTGTGCAGCAGTGCCAGCACCCGGGTCATGGAGCCATGGCGCAGTGCCTCAAAGCGCGGCAGCTCTGGCCAGGATGCGAGGTGCTCTGCCATGGCTGGGGGCAGCTGGCGCAGCAGCTGGGGCCAGGAGCTGGGCGCGGCGCTGGCCTGGCTGCCGTGCGGTGGCGGCTGGTCGTTGGCGGCATCGGGGGCGGGCTTGGCCTGCGCGTTGCCCGCAGGGCCGAGCCGCCGGCGCGACTTTTTGTTCGTGCCCAGAAGCGCCTCGAACTCCTGCGCCACGCACTCGCGGTGCGCGGCCAGCGCTTGCAGGTAGCTGTCGCTGCCCTCAAAGCCCATGCTGTGGGCAATCCATTGCAGATCCACCGCATCGGTGGGCAGCACATGGGTCTGCTGATCGTCCAGGTACTGGATGCGGTGCTCGCTCTGGCGCAGGAAGACGTAGGCATCGTGCAGCCGCTGGGCTGTCTGTGGCGCCATCAGCTCGGCGCGGCTGAGGCGATGCAATGCCTCCAGCGTAGGGCGGCAGCGCAGCTCGGGGAAGCTGCCGCCGCGCACCACTTGCAGCAGCTGTACGGTGAATTCGATCTCGCGGATGCCGCCGCGCGCGATCTTGACATCATTGGCGCGCTCGGGGCGGCCTGCGCAGCGCGCATTGGCATGTTCGCGGATCTGGCAATGCAGCTCGCGCAAGGCATCGAACACCGGGTAGTCCAGGTAGCGGCGGAACACGAACGGCAGCACCGCCTCGCGCAGCTTGCGCACGTTGGGCGAGCGCACAGCCGCCGCAGGCGCGACGACGCGGCTTTTGAGCCAGGCAAAGCGCTCCCATTCGCGGCCGTGGGTCAGGAAGTACTGGTGCAGCGCAGGCAGCGAGCTCACCGGCGGGCCGGACTTGCCGTGCGGGCGCAGCGCCAGATCCATGCGAAAAACCAGGCCGTGCTCGGTGGTCTCGCCCACCAGGGTTTGCAGCTGGCGCGCCAGCCGGCTGAAGTACTCGTGGTTGCTGATGACGCCGCGCCCGGCTGCGTCGCCGCTGGTCTCGCCATCGCGCTCGTACACGTAGATCAGGTCGATGTCGCTGGAGACGTTGAGCTCGCGCGCGCCCAGCTTGCCCATGCCCACGATCCAGAACTGCACTGCCTGGCCCTGCGCGTCCAGCGGCTGGCCGTGGCGCTGCTGCAGCTGCGCTTGGGCGTGGCCGAAGGCTTGGTCCAGCGCCAGCTCGGCCAGCTCCGTCATGGCCTGGGTGATCTCCTGCATCGGCGCGGCCTGCTCCACATCGCGCTCGACCAGCCGCAGCAGCACCAACTGGCGCAGGATGCGCAGCGCCGCGCCCAGCGGCTGAGTGTGCAGCAGCGCCTGCAGGGCCTGCTGCATGCCCGCACGCGTGACCTGGCCCGGCGGCAGGCAGGGCAGCTCCTGCGCGTAGCGGCGCCGGATGCGTTGCACGAAGCGCGAATGGCCTGCCCCGCCGGGCAGGCCTTGCCAGGCGGGGCTGCTGGGGTGGGGCGGCGGCGTGGTGCAGAGATTCATGGCGATCGTGCAGATGGGTGCGGAAGATGGCCCGTATTGTCGGCCAGCGCACCGACGCACTGGTGCACTGGCGCGCCCAGGACCTGGGCTGATAATCGCCCCCCATGAATCGTCCCCCCTTGGATGCGACCAGCCCCGGCGCGCCCGGCCCGGCCCAACGGGGCGGGCGTAGGCTCTGGCGCCAGGGCTTGCGCTGGCTGCGGTGGGCCTTGCTGGGGCTGTTATTGAGCCTGACGTTGACATTGGCCTTGCTGCACTGGTGGCTGCTGCCGCGCATCGACCAATGGCGCCCGGCGCTGGAGCGCTACGCCAGCCAGGCCACCGGCCTGCAGCTGCAACTGGGCCGCTTGCAGGCCCAGACCGCCGGGCTGCTGCCCAGCCTGGTGGCGTGGGATGTGCAGGCCCGCGCGCGCGACGGCCGCATGGCGTTGCATGTGCCCCAGGCCAGGGTGGAGCTGTCCTGGCAGATGCTGTGGCGTCAGAGTGTGGCGGCGCTGGTGCTGCACCGCCCGACGCTGTACCTGAGCGCGGCCGCCAGCCCGGCCAGCGCGGCGGCCCCGGCGCTGGCCCCCGATGACGCCGCCCCGGCGGCGCAGCCGGTGTCTGGCTCCACCACCGAAGCAGCCGGGGCGGCCGTATGGCGTTGGCTGCAGCGCCAGCCCGAATTGCGCGTGGAGCAGGGCAGCCTGATCTGGCAGCAGCAACCCGCAGGCCAGGTTGGCCCGGCCCAGGCACTCTGGGCGCTGCACCACATCGACTGGCAGCTGCGTCACACGGCGCTGGGCAGGCACCAGCTGCAACTGTCGCTGGCCCCGCAGCCCGCAGAGCATGACGCTGCCGAAGATGCGCCCGCGGCGGCCGTGCGCATTGAGGGCCAGTGGCGTGGCAGCTGGGGCGGCGCACAGCCCGGCCTGCCCGATGGGCGCTGGCAGCTGCAATTGCAGGCCGTGCCGGTGCAGCAGTTGCAACCCATCTTGCAGACTGCCTTGCAGTGGGCCGAACAATGGGCCCAGCAAACGGGCCGGCCATGGCCGCAGGCCTGGGCGGCCCTGGCGCAGCCGCAGGCCGCCAGCGGTCAGGTCGATGCACAGCTGCAGTTGCGCTTGCGCCAGGGCCAGCTGGCGCGCGCCGATGCCAGCGTACAGCTTGGCCAGTGGCAGTTGCGCGATGCCGACGCGCCGGCCGCGCCGCCGTGGCTGCATTGGGAGCAGGCCCAGGCCAGCTTGACGCTGCTGCGCCAGGAAGGCGGACCGGGCATGCAATGGCATGTGACGCTGGAGCCCATGCAACTGGCGCGCGGCCGCTGGCAGTGGCGCAGCGGCCCCATGCAGCTGTCGCTGCAACTGGCGCCCGGGCAGCACTGGTCGGACTGGCGCAGCGCCCAGGGCCAGCTGCAATGGTCTGAAGTGGATCTGGCGCCGCTGGCGGCCCTGCTGCAGCCGCCGCAGCCCACAGCTGCGCGTACCGCGCCGGCCTGGCGGCAGCGCTGGCAGGCCATGCAGCATGCGCTGGCGCGCTGGCAGCCCGCAGGCCGGCTGCAAGAGCTGGAGCTGAGCTGGCAAGGCAACGCAGCGCAATCCACACCCCAACAGCAGTCCCAACAGCTATCCCCGCCAGCAGCGCCAGCCTGGCTGGCAAATGCGCCCCAGCACTGGCCCCGGCACTGGCAACTGCGCGCGCAATGGCAGCAGCTGCAGCTGGGCATGCAGGACGAGCGCCTGCCGGCCGCAGTGGCCGGCCTGAGCGGCACGCTGCAGGCCGATGCCCGGCAAGGCCAGGCCACCTTGAGCATGGCCTCGGGCGCTGTGCGCCTGCCCAGGCTGTTTGAGCCGCCCCACATCCCCATTGAGCAACTGCAGGCGCAGCTGCACTGGCAGCGCGACGCACAGGGCCTGTGGCAGCTGCAGCTGCAAGCGCCGCAGCTGGCCAATGCCCATGCCCGCGGCCAACTGCACCTGCACTGGCGCAACTCCACGGCGCAGGAGGTGGCACGGATGAAACCGCGCAAAGGCCGCCAGCCGGGGCCCTGGCCTGGGCATCTGGACCTGCGCGCCAGCCTCAGCCAGGCCGATGCCTCCGCCGTGTGGCGCTACCTGCCGCGCAGCATCCCGCAGCCCGTGCGCCACTACGTGCGCGAGGCCGTGCGTCAGGGCCGATCGCGCCAGGTGCAGTTCGAGGTGCGCGGCCCGCTGCACGAATTCCCCTTTGCGGCTGCCGCATCAAGGTCGGTCACCGCCGCCAGGGCCGACAGTGCGCTGTTTCGCATCCAGGCCGAGCTGGAAGACGTGGGTCTGCGCTACCTGCCCCACGCGCTGTTGCCGCCGGGCACGCTGCCGCTGGCCTGGCCGGATTTGCAGGCCCTGGCCGGCACGCTGGTGTTCGAAGGGCAGCAAATGCGACTGCAGGTGCGGCAAGGCCAGCTGCAGGCTGCGCCACAGGTGCGCCTGCTCGAAGGCCAGGCGCGCATCGACGACTTGACGCATGCCCATCTGCAGGTGCAGGCGCGGGCCCAAGGGCCGCTGCAGGCCCAGCTCAACGTGCTGGCCAGCACCCCGGCGGCGCGCATGACCGGCCATGTGCTGGACACGCTGCAAGGCGATGGCGCGGCGCGCCTGGAGCTGCAGCTGGACATCCCGCTGGAGGCCGCGGCCACGCGGGCCGGGGCGCAGCCCAGCGTGCAAGGCCGTGTGCACCTGCAGGGCAACCAGCTGCGCTGGTGGCCCCAGGTGCCGCAGCTGCAACAGGTGCAAGGCAGCGTGCAGTTTTCCCACCAGGGCTTTGCGGCACAGGATTTGCAGGCCCAGGCCTTGGGCGGGCCGCTGCGACTGACGCTGGCCTCACAGCCGCTGCAGCCCGGTCAGCCCTTTCGCACACGCATTGAGGCGCAAGGGCAGCTCAGCGCCGACGGCCTGCGCCAGTACGCCGCCCAGGCGCTGGGCCAGGGCGCCGCCCAGGCCTGGCTGGCGCCGCTGCACGGCCAGAGCAGCTACCAGTTGCAGGTGCAGACCGTGGGCGAGCGCGCCTACATTGACCTGTCCAGCGATCTGCAAGGCCTGGGCAGCCATTTGCCTGCGCCGCTGGACAAGCCCGCCGCCAGCGCCGAGCCGCTGCGCCTGTGGCATGCGCCAGCGGCCCAGGCGCAGGGCGAAGAAAGCCTGCAACTGCAATGGGGCCAGCGCCTGTACGCCCGCTACCGCCTGGCCGCCCCAGCCCATGTGGCCAGCGCAGCCAATGCCGCCAGCGCGCCAGCAGGCAGCAGCGCGTCCCAGCAGGCCAGCGGCCCAGCGGCCAAGGTCGCCAGCCCAGCCAGCGCCTGGCGCGTGCTGGGCGGCGAGGTGCTGATCGGCGCCTTCAGCGCCGATGAACGCCGTCTGGCGGCCTTCATCCCCAACAGCTTTGCGCCCGCACCCATCAGCCCGCGGGTGCGCGCCACCATTGCCTGGCCGCAGTGGAATGCCTCGGCCTGGCTGCCCTGGCTGCATGCGCTGGCGCAGCCGCAGGCCGCGCCTGCCAATGCGCCGCCGCCTGGCCTTGACGCCGTAGCCATGGCGCCATCCGCGCCATCTACGCCATCTACGCCATCTACGCCATCTACGCCATCTACGCCACCAGCCTGGCAGGCATTCGTGCCCGACGTTTGGTATGCCAAGCTGCCACGCCTGCAATTGGGGGCGGTGGGCTTTGACGCCGTGCAGGCGCAGATCTACCGCAGCGATGGCGAGCGCCGCCACTGGGTGGCCAGACTCAAGGCGCGCCAGGCCCAGGGCACGCTGGAATACCACCCGGACTACCTTGAAGGCACCGGCCTGTTGCGCGGCAAAGTGGCCTATCTGGAGCTGCCCGCCACGCTGGCCGAGCAACAGGGCGATGGCAAGCCCGCCACGCTGCAGGCCCCTCAGCCCACGCAGCCCAGCGGCGCAACGCCCAACTGGGCCGATGTGACGCACCTGCCGACCGTGGATTTGGAAATCGAACGCCTGTTGTTTGCCCGGCGCGATTGGGGCCGCGTAGCCCTGCAGGCTGTCAACCAAGTACAGGCCGGAGCGCCCAGTGAATGGCGCATCAACTACCTGACCATGACCACCCCCCAGGCGCGGCTGACCGCCAAGGGCAGCTGGCGCGATGCAACGCGCCAGGGCCAGCCCAGCGCCTTGCTCAGCGGCCGCAAGCAAATGGACATGCGCTTCACGCTGGAGATGTTCGACGCCGGCGGCCTGCTGGCGCGCCTGGGCATGCCTGGCGTGCTGCAGGGCGGACAGGGCCAGCTCGACGGCCGGCTCTCCTGGAGCGGCTCGCCGCTGAAACTGGATCTGCCCAGCCTGGGCGGCGCGCTGCACCTGCAGGTGCGTCGTGGGCAGTTCCTGCAGGCCAGCGCCGGCGCGGCGCGGCTGCTGGGCGTGCTCAGCCTGCAGGCCTTGCCGCGGCGCTTGAGTCTGGACTTCCGAGACGTGTTCAGCAGCGGCTTCGCTTTCGACTTCATACAGGGCGACGTGCGGCTGGAGGGCGGCCAGGCGCGCACCAACAACCTGCAGATGAAGGGCGTCAATGCCGGCGTGCTGCTCGAGGGCGTGGCCGACCTCGTGGCCGAAACGCAGGACATCCAGGTCGTGGTCGTGCCCGAGCTCGACGCCATGACCGCCTCGCTCGTGGCCACGGCCATCAACCCAGCCGTGGGCGCAGGCACCTTCCTGGCGCAGTTCTTCCTGAGCAAGCCGCTGGCCGAATCGGCTGCGCGGCAGTTTCACATCCACGGCACTTGGAGCGAGCCCCAGGTCCAACGCCTGGCCCGCCCGGCTGCTGCGGCGCAACCACAGCCGGAGTCGGGCGATGCGCCTTGAAAGCCTGCGCACAATCTCTACACGGCGGTCAAGAGGGCGGATTTGGGTGGTCTGCGGCGCGTTGCAAAGCCTCGCCATAGCAGGGGGCTGTGGCTGTGTTTTGCGCCTTGCAGCCCTCCCAAAGCGCTTCTTGCCCACTCGCGCCGAGATTGTGCACAGGCTCTGAGGCACAGGTGCTTGTTGTGCGGCTGGCGCGCCGTGCCGCGACCATGAAAAAACCCGCCAGACGGCTCTGGCGGGCTTTGGGGTGGCTGCAGGCCGATCAGCGGCGGTACTGCGGGTACGGCTGTGGTTGGTACTGCGGGTACTGCTGGGGCGGCTGCTGGTATTGCGGCTGTTGCGGGTAGGGCTGCGGCTGGTATTGCGGCTGCTGGTACTGCGGCGGCTGTGGCTGCTGGGGCTGGGCCTGGGCTGGCTCGCCGACGTAGATTTCCACGCGGCGGTTGCGCGAGCGGCCTTCGGCCGTGGCGTTGGTGGCCACTGGCTCGTGCGAGCCGCGGCCATCGATCTGGATGCGCTGGGCCGCCACGCCGCGCGCGATCAGGTATTGCCGGGTGCTTTCGGCGCGGTTGAACGACAGCGGGTTGTTGATGGCGTCGTTGCCGGTGCTGTCGGTGTGGCCGACGATGACGATGTCCGTGCCCGGGTTGTTCTGCAGGCTGAAGGCGAATTGGTCCAGCAGCGGGGCAAACTGCGGTTTGATCTCGGCGCGATTGGTGTCAAACGAGATGTCGCTGGGAATGTTGAGCTTGAGCCGGTTGTCCTGCGTCTGGGTGACGACCACGCCAGAGTCGGCCATGGCACGATCCATTTCGGCGCGCTGGCGCTCCATGCGTTGCGACCAGACATAGCCGCCCAGCCCCCCCAGCGTGGCGCCGATGGCTGCGCCGCGCCCATCGCCCGCAATGCCGCCGACGACGGCGCCCGCAGCGGTGCCGATGCCGACGCTGGTGGCGGTGTAGCGTTGGTTGTCGCTCATGTTGGCGCAGCCAGCCAGCAGCAGGCTAGCGGCTGCGGCGGCAGCCAGCAGGGGGCGGGTGGCGCGCAGTGCGGTGGTGGTTGGGGTCATGTTTTCCCTCCAGAGAAAGTGATGCGGATTGGCGTGTGGTTGGAACAGGTTCTTAGGTGCAGGGGCAACGGCCCGGGGATGGGCTTTGCCCATAAAGCCTTGTTGCCCAGCGCGGCACAAATTTTGGTTTGTGCCGAAATGGCCAGCAGGCTCTTATGGATAATCCGCCTGCTATTTGGTGGCGATCCCAGGCCATGGGCGCTGGGTATGCGCAGCATGCCGTGAACGCGCCAGTGTCGTCAACGGTTGTCAGAGTCTGTGCAAAATCTTTGCCCGGCGGGCAAAAAACTTGCTTTGGGCTGGTGCGCGTTGCGCTGTGGCGCTGCTGGTGCACAGTTCATGCGTTATTTGAGGGCCTTGATGGCCCAGGTTGTTGTTCATGTCCGTACGTTTTTTTTCCGGCATTTTGGCAATGGGCCTGGCTGCCTGGCTGGCTGGCTGCGCCGCCCCCAAGCCGGCGCCGGCGCCGGTGGTGCCGGCCCAATCTGGCGCGCAGGCCCAGCCCAGTGCGCTGCCAGTGCTGATGCCCCACCCCATAGGCCCCAGCGTGCATCGCCCTGGCGCATTGTGGACGCCGGTGCCATGGGGCGATTTGCCCGGTTTTGAGCAGGATGCGCTGGAGCAGGCCTGGGCGGCTTGGCTGCACAGCTGCAGCGTGCCCGCGCCCAGTTGGCGCCAGGCTTGCAGCGAGGTGCAGGCCTTGCGCACGGCCGACGATGCGCTGCGCCGCGCCTGGATGCGGCGCAGCCTGCAGCCCTACTTGGTGCGCACGCCCGATGGCCGCGATCGGGGCATGCTCACGGCTTATTACGAGCCTGTGATGCGCGCGCGGCGCATGGCCGGCGGTGGCTTTGGCGTGCCGCTGTATGCCTTGCCCTCGGGCTATGCCAACCAAGGGCCGTGGTTCAGTCGCCAGCAGATCGAGACGGGCCATCCGGGCGCGGCCACGGCCCTGGCCGGTCGCGAAATCGCCTGGTTGGAAGACCCGGTGGATGCGCTGGTGCTGCACATCCAGGGCTCGGGCCGTTTGATCCTGCAGGAGCCCGATGGCGCCATCCGCCATGTGCGGCTGGCCTATGCGGGCACGAACAACCATCCGTACAAGAGCGTGGGCCGCTGGCTGCTCGAGCGTCGCCTGATCAGCGATGCCAGCTGGCCGGGCATCAAGGCCTGGGTGCAGGCCAACCCGCATCGGGTGCAGGAGATGCTCTGGAGCAACCCGCGCTACGTGTTTTTCAAGGAAGAGCCGCTGCCGCCCGAGGCGCAGGAGCTGGGCCCGCGTGGCGCCCAGGGCGTGCCGTTGACGCCGGGGCGCTCCATCGCTGTGGACAAGCGCAGCATTCCTTATGGCACGCCGGTTTGGCTGATGACGGCCGGGCCGGTGCTCAACGAAAAGCGCCTGGTGCTGGCGCAGGATACGGGCAGCGCCATCGTCGGTGCGGTGCGCGCCGATTATTTCGCTGGCCGGGGCCCCGAGGCCGGTGAGCTGGCCGGGCGCGTCAAGCAGGATCTTTACCTGTGGGCGCTGTGGCCCAAGGGCGTGCCTTTGCCGTGAAGGCCGCTGCGCGCGCCTGTACAGAATCCGCGTGTGGCCGTGCGCTTTCGGTTGGCGCCGGAGCGCGTGAACAGGCGCTCATGTGGGCTGTGGGCAGCAGGCGGCTGCCTCGGACTGCAGCCATTGCCGCAATTGCAGGCAGGCCGTGCTGGCCTCTGCCCAGGGCACGCGGCTGAGCAGGTGGTAGCTGGAGCCATCGCGAACAAACCCTTGCGGTGCATGCAATTGCCCGCTGGCCAGCGCGTCGTGCACCATCAGCACCGAGGCCATGGCCACCCCCAGGCCTGCTGCAGCGGCCTGGATGCTCAGATAAAAGTGTTCATAGTGCTGCGCCTGGCCCGCTTGGTCTGCTGGATTTGAGGCCTGGCGCAGCGCGCGGCGCGTGCTGGGTGTCGTCCCTGATGCTGTTGGTGCTGCCTTTGCCGCGTGGCTGCCGCTGGTGTGCAGACGCTGCCAGGCGGCCCAGGCATCGGGGCGCGTGGCCGTGTGCAGGCGCCGCGCCTGGGCCAGGCCGCCGCGGCAGACCGGGCCAATCCATTCATCGCAGATCTTGCTGGCATGCACGCTGGCGCTGTCCCACGCGAAGTCGTTGCGACGCAGCGCCAGATCGACTCCGCTGCGCTGCAGGTCAATGGGCCCGCCTGCGGCCAGCAAATGCAGCGAGATGTGCGGGTATCGGCGCTGAAACGAGGGCAGCCTGGGGATGAGCCAGTTCATGGCCAGCGTGGGCTCGCAGGAGAGCGCCAGGCGCTGGCTGTCCGGGCGCTGCCGCAGCTGCTGCAAGGCGCCATCCAGTTGCGCGAATGCCGCTGAGGTCGTGGCATGCAACAAGCGCCCCTGGGCGGTGAGAAACACGGCCCGGTTGCGCCGCTCGAACAGTGCCACGCCCAGGGCCTGCTCCAGCTGGCGGATCTGCCGGCTGACGGCGCTGTGGGTGACGTGCAGCCGCTGGGCGGCCTGGGCAAAGCTGCCGGTCTGCGCGGCAGCATCGAAATAGCGCAGCGCCGCCAGAGGGATGCGCGAGAGCGGGGAGTCTGCAGGGCCAAGCACGATGAAAATGCACGGATCAAGGGGCGTAAAAATCGCTTTTCCTCCGCGCTCGGGCTGCAGATACTGCGCGCCTTCGTATCACTGGAGGAATCGCAATGCAGGCAAGCATGAGAGCCTGTTCACAGTCTCGGCCCAATGGGCAAAAAGAGCGGATTGGGGCGCTGCCCGGGCGGCGATTGTGCCAGCCGCCGCACGCCGCGCCGCGCTGCGGCGGGCAGGGGGCGAGCCATGCATGAATGGTTGGCCGTGATTGGCATCACGGTGCTGGCGGTGATCAGCCCGGGGCCGGACTTCGCCATGATTGCGCGCACCAGCTACCTCTTCGGCCCGCGCACTGGCGTGATCGGGGCGCTGGGCATTGGCGCTGGCGTGCAGGTGCACGTGTGTTACACGGTGTTGGGCGTGGCGCTGCTGGTGCTGCGCTCGCCCTGGCTGTTTGCATTGCTGAAGCTGCTGGGCGCGGCCTATCTGGTGTTCATGGGGCTGCAGGCGCTGCGCAGCAGTTGGCGCGCTGCGGCACCAGCACAGGCGGCCGAGGAGCAGCGCCAGGCCCCAGCCGATCAGGCGCTGAGCGCTGTCGCAGCGTGGCGCATGGGCTTTTTCACCAACGCCCTCAACCCCAAGACCATGCTGTTCGTCGTGGCGGTCTATACCCAGGTGGTGCATGCCGATACGCCGCTGGCGCGCAGCCTGGGCTATGGGCTGTTCATGTCGCTGGCGCACATCGTCTGGTTCAGCGTGGTGGCGCTGTTTTTCTCCGCCCCAGCCATGCGCCGCGCGCTGCTGGCGCGCCAGCGCTGGGTCGATGGCGTGATCGGCGCGCTGCTGTTGCTGCTGGGCGTTTCGCTGCTGTTCGTGGCGCGTGGCCAGCCGGGTTAGCGCAGCCAGCCGATCGCTACAGCCGCCCGTAGCTGTGCAGCCCGCCCATGAGCAGGTTTTCACTGGGTCAATACAAGCAGCTGGGCATTGAGTACCGCCTGAGCAGGCCCAGAACGCCTCAGACCAACGGGATGGTGGACGCATCTCGGATGTATTCAGGAGCACCGCTTCACCGATGGACAGGACATGCTCCAGTCGGTTGAGCGCTATGTGCATCGAACAACCACCAGCTGCCGCGTCGGCGTTGCATTCAAGAGCCACCCATGTAGGCCATAAAGGCTTGGTACAGTGAAGAGCCTGAGCTGTTTCACAGGCAACCCAGAGCATCCAAGAGTCCGGGATACGACAACTATCGAGTTTGGGTTAACCCGAGCCTGATTGTGCTGTTTGCAGGCAACACTTTTACCAGTCACGTATGGGATGCATACCACAATCTTTCTCTTGTGGCGCGACGCCAGGCTGACTACATCGAGTCACCGTAACCCTTTCCCATTGGAGCTTGACAAGTTCAAAGAGATGTGCGGATCGACGGATGCGAGAGCTTCAAGCTGGTGGCAGACCGTTAAAAAGCATGCGCTGAGGTGCAAGCAGCGCAGATTGTCAAGGTTGCGTTTCTGTCAAAAGATGACCAAATCAAATTTGCGAATAATTATTTTAGGCCAGGAGAGCTAGGGCTACAGTGGAGAGAAAAAGAATCCCCACAACGAAAAATTTTTGTTTTACATTTTTTTCTCCAATTAGAATTGCGGAAAGCAGAAATCCAATAACTAGGCTGATTCTGCGAAAAACTGATAAATAGGTGACGTTGGAGTTTGGGTCATTAATTGCTAAAAAGTATATCCACTCTGCAGCTACCCATGACAAGCCAACGAGTGGAATCCAAAAAGACCATTTAGGATTATAAATTTCCGGGTTATTATGGCCGGCCCATACAAGAAGCAGTCCCGACAAAAGAAGGCGGTGAATAGCAGACCATGCTTGAACGGTTACTGATGATATTCCAAGTTCATGGATAATAAATTTGTCATATACTGTCGTCATTGCAGAGAGTATTGTGGCCAGAAGCATCATCAACACAGGCCCAGAACGCATTATTCGAATGCCCTCAGCTTGGCCAAGCTGCGAAAGAAAAAAGTAGGCTGCAATAGTAATTGAGATAATAGAAAGCTGAAAAATCGTCAAGAATTCTTGAAAGACGATTGCTCCACCTATCATTGTCCATAAGGGGCCTGAGGCGCGCATCGCTCCTGAAAAAGACATTGGCAGCTCACGTACAGAATAGTAAGCGAGTAGCCAACTACCCGTCATCATGATTCCTTTTAGAAGAATTATTATTTGATCATTTATGCTGGTGTCAGATAATAGGATATGGAATTTTGTTCCTTCAGTAATTGGTAAAAATGCGACTAGCCAAGCTAGCGCGCCGAATAGTGACGACCAAAAAACGATCGTTATTACCATATTTCCGGTCATTGCTTTCTTTGTCCAATAATCGTACAGACCAAGAACCACGCCGGCGAGAATGCCAAAACCTATCCAATTCACGATGTCAAACGAGAAAAAGCATCTATATTTTCTTGTAGATGCATAGGAGATCCTGTTCCTGTTAATATGACGCTTCCTGTAGGGAGGGGTGAATTCAATATGAATGCGAAGGCTCTTTTAATTTGATCGGGGGCGGCTAATTGCCCCATGGCAAGCGGGCGATTTATCAATGCCTTCATATTGTTCTTGGCGAGTTTATGGAAGATGTTTGAGAATATGATATTGTTTGCGTTAAAAGGAAATTGAAGCCATTCGAATAATCCAGTCTGAATGGCTAGTTCTGCAGTTGGCAAATCTGAAACGGAAGCTCCAAACGATGAAATTCCAAGGTCTTTTGCATATTGTATAGATTTTAATAAATCCGTTGAGCGTAGAACTTCAGGATTGGTTTTGTGAATTTGCAGGACGTCAATTTTCGTTAGTCGTTCCAAACTCAAGTCGATGCTGCGGCGCATTTTATCTGCTTTGTGACAGACCTGAGTTGTCCGGTTTTCAGATTGCCATAGTTCACCAACTTTGGTTAAAATGATAATCTGATTACGCTCTTTCTTGGGAAGCTCTGATAGAAATGTGCCGAGAATCTTCTCACTATCTCCATAAGCAGGAGCTGTATCGAAATAGCGAATATTCGATGCTATGGCTCTCTGTAGAAGCCGTAGCGCTACCTCATGTGGTGGTGGAGGTGCATTGCGTACCCCCCAATGACGGCCTATAGAGAGTAACCCAAGCCCTAACTCTATGCTTGTCGGACTCATGCTGTGTTTGGGTGGTAGAAAAGTTGAGATTTCATTGAGGCGGCTTCGAAATCGCCTTGGGCAAAGATTACATGCCCCTTGGGGACGAATAAATTGCGTGCATAACCCTGGCCTTTCAGCACACCAGCACGTTGATCTGGCCTTTTGTCATTAAAAGATCCTCCTGCCTCAAGATAACAGTTGTCGACGGTAATGGCTCCGAGTATTTGTGAACCATTTCCAAGCTGACTCTCTCCAAAGACGGATACACCGCCAAGATAGCGGCCATGGCATCCAATAGTGATATGCGATTTTGCTCGATTCGTTTTAGCAACAAATCCACCTTCACCAAACTGATTGCCGTCCCCAATGATGATGTCGCCATAAGTGGCAGATATTGATGTGCCTGGATAGAATATATTTTTCTCTCCTACTTTAAACACGGCATCCCCTTCGAGTAAGAGGCATGTAGAAGGGTAGATCACATTGCCACTTCCTATGGAAATCCCCTTAGATATCAGGGTGGAGAATGGGTCATAAATTGTGTTATGAGATGATAAGGCTATAATTTCATCAAATGAAAGCAAACCAGAAGCTATCCGCGCCTTATCCAGTATATGGAGATTAATAGCCATCATGAAACTCCTATGCTAGGGTGTGGTTTGGGAGTAATTATCACAAGGCCTCGGAGATATTTGGTTATCATCTATTTCATGATGAATCATAGAAACCAAAACATCAGTTAAATACGGTGTTTCTGTGAGCTTTCCGGGTAATGCGATGATATGACCTGGAATTGGCTCTTGAATCGCTACATTTAAAGATCGAGCGGTATTTTCATGATCGAGAAGGTCAACTTTGACGCAGGATATATCCATTGATGATGGGTCGTTCCAACTTGGGAAAATGCGGCTGATTCCTTGGCGCAAATTTTTTGCCCTACTAAGAATAACATCGTAGCTAGGACTTTCGCAGAGAATTGCGTCCTCGTTGAATCCTATGACGGAAAATTCGCCATGGTGCATCATTGCTGCTTCTTGTGGGTCAAGATAAAAAATGCCCATTGGAGCAAGTCGCCTAGTAACTACTAGATGACTTTTCCAATAACGCATTGGTATCTCGAAATTATGAAGTTTGGAATATATAGACTTGGTTCCTGCGCCTGTTGTATAAATGATACGCTGACCGCTTAAAGATAGGCGTTCTCCGAAGGGGTCTTCTACGTCAAGAGTTAATCCCTCGCTTCGAACTATTGTATGGTTTATAAGAAATTTGCAACCTATGGCCTTAGCCATTGAGAATAGCTTTCTATAAAGAAGTCTGGTATTAATCGAAACATCTTTCACCTCGAATAAGGCAGCGGCTCTGGAAAAGTCTCCGCTTGGTACAAGATGTGTTGCTTTTTCTGAAGATATTTGCTTGAAAGCGACGTCAGCTTCTTCCCAGCGGCTGATTACATCATTTAAGCGATTTCCATCCCTGAGTAAAGCTATAGGATTTTTATCAGCATCTTCAATGGCCTCTGGAGCAAACCTTCTCAATTGCTCGTGTCCGTATATACAGCGCTGAGCAACCTGTAACGCATTTATCCGATCGCGAATTGATATTGCGTGATAAGAGCCTCTATGTAACCATCCTTCATTTCGTGTGGATGGGCCTGATGCAAGTAAAGACTTTTGTTCTAACACAACAACAGAAAGGCCAAGTTGACTCAATTTAAGAGCTGCCATCAACCCAGCCGCTCCAGCCCCTACGATGATGATGTCATATTTTTTGGTCATTTTTCTCAATAAACGCCGTTGAAATAAATGGAGCAATGAGCATGTCATCGCAGAAAGAAAAACTGTTGCGCATAATTGATGTCTAGATAAGTTTTTCTAGGAAATTTATCACTCTGTGTTGACGTGCCCAGACAGGTGGCGAGTGCTTTCTTTATTTTTAATAAAGTCCCGACCGTAGTACATAGGTCAAATATTATGCTGGCAAAAGCACTTGCCCATAAACCAACTCGTTATGTGGCAGATGACCTAGATGGTTCAATGGAGTCAAGATCATATGTCAAAGTCAACAGGAAGCCAAAGACACTTTCTTGTGGATAAGATGCCCAGAACTCGATGAAGAATGAAGGTCTGAGCGAACAACGCTGCAATTATCCACAAATAGGAGTCTCACTGTGACAAATCCCCTTCGATTTATTCACAAAGTCGCTTCCTCTCGTGACAGATGGCCTATGCCTCGGCCTTATTCGCGGGGGCGTGCCCGCCCCCTGTCCGCCGTTACGCGGCTCGAACTCGACCTCCTGGGAGAGAGCAGGCCCTTTCCCCACCGCCTTGGGGGGGCGCCTGGCGGCATTACTTGCTCAGTTAGTGCTGGCCTGGGCAGAGGCCAGCCCAGAAAGAGTTTTGGGTTGCTGGTTGCGGCCCTGGCGGGCCTGAGGCTGCCGCGGTGTCAGTGCATGGCTTACTGTGGTGCCACTTGATAAAGGCTAGCCCTGCCCCGGTTGCTTTCGGGTTTTGTGGAATGTATGACAGCTTCAGTCAGCCCAAAGGGGGTGTCGCCTGTTCGGCGCTCGTCCTGCGGACTGCGCTCCGCGTGTGGTCTCCATGCCGAAAACCCTTTGTGTCGGCTGTCCCCGCCGTCCTGATCGTCCACCCCGAAAGCACTCACCGGAGCAGGTCTCTCAAGGCCCTCAACAAGTACCATCATAGAAAGGAGCTTCCTATGTGGCGCACATCGTCTGGTTCAGCGTGGTGGCGCTGTTTTTCTCCGCCCCAGCCATGCGCCGCGCGCTGCTGGCGCGCCAGCGCTGGGTCGATGGCGTGATCGGCGCACTGCTGTTGCTGCTGGGGGTGTCGCTGCTGTTCGTGGCGCGCGGTCAGCCGGGGTAGCGCCGCCTGCTGATCGCTACAGCCGCCCGTAGCTGTGCAGCCCGCCCATGAGCAGGTTGACGCCCAGAAAGGCAAAGCCCGTCAGCGCCAGGCTCAGCAGCGCCCACCAGGCCAGCCAGGGGCCGCGCCAGCCTTTGAGCATGCGGCTGTGCAGCCAGCTGGCGTAGTTGAGCCAGACAATCAGCGCCCAGGTTTCCTTGGGGTCCCAGCTCCAGTAGCGCCCCCAGGCCTGGTCGGCCCAGATCGCGCCCAGCACAGTGGCCAGCGTGAAGAAAGCAAAGCCCAAGGCAATGCTTTGATAGAGCAAAGTGTCCAGCAAGGCCAGGCTGGGCAGGCGCTGCGCCACGGGGCCGCGCAAGGCCATGATGGCGCTGGCCGGCACGATGGCCAAGCCCAGGCACAGCAGCCAGAAGTGGGGCTGGTCAAAGCCCATGGAGCGCATACTGCCCAGCAGCAGTGGCACCAGGCACAGGGCCATGCCCAGCAGCCACAGCAACGCTTGCGCCGCAGAGCTGGGGCGCTGCTGGGCATGGTGTTTGAGCAGCCAGGCAAAAGCCAGCGCAGCGGCCAGCGTGAAGCAGCCGTAGCCGATGAAGTTGGCGGGCACGTGCAAGGCCATCCAATGGCTTTGCAGGGCCGGCACCAGCGGGCCGATGGCATGGCCTTGGTGGGTCGCTCCATGCCACAACATTAGGCCGGCGGCAGCGCAGACCAGGCTCAGCGCCAGGGCCCCGATTTGGCGCAGGCTGCCATAGCGGCTTTCGCCATAGAGGTACAGCGCCGTGGTCAGCCAGCAAAACAGCAGCAGTACGTCATAGAGGTTGGCGATGGGCAGATGGCCCATGCCGGGGCCCAGCCCGTGGCTTTCATGCCAGCGCAGCAGGCTGGCGCTCATGCCCAGGGCGCACGCCCCCCAGGCCAGGCGCGAGCCCCAGCGCTGCAGGGCGGCGTTGCCGCGCCGCGCCCACAGGGCCAGCCAGTGCAGCAGCGTGGCCAGGCCCAGCAGCAGGCACATGCCGGCCACGTAGCGCTGGTTGCCCGCCAGTTGGTGCAGCAGCGGATCGTCGCTGCCCAGCAAGGCCATGGCTGGCAGAACCAGTACGGCCACGGCCAGCGCCAAGGCCTGCAAGCTGCGCCAGTGCTGGCCCAGGGCAAAGACCAGCACTGCCAGTCCCAGCAGCAGGGCGTGCCCGGCCAGCGCCATCTGGCGGCCGTGCTGCAGCCAGATGACCGCGCAGGCAGCGCCCACGCACAGCGCGAACAGGGCGCTGCGCCAGCGGGCCTGTGCCATCGGCCTGGATGGGCGATTGGGGGTGGGATCGGCAGGGGTCATTCGGGTTCGGTCGTGGTCGGGCCGGCAGAGGCTTGCAGCAGCAGGCGGCGCAGCTGGTCGAAGTCCTGCCCGGTGCGTGGGCCGGCGCGCGGGCAGCTCAGGCCCAGAGTAGCCTGGCTGCGCCCTGCAGGCGCGGCCTGCAGCCAGACCCACAGCCGCCGCTCGTGCACAAACAGCAGCAGCCCCAGGCCCAGCACCAGCAGCAGGCAGCCGGCGTAGACCAGGCCGCGGCCTGGCGCCTGGCTCACCTGCAGGATGGTGGCGTATTGGGGCGTGAAATCCTCCAGCATGAAAAACAGCGGCGCGGGGTAGTCCTGAGCGGCGTCCAAAGCCAGTATGGCGCTGCGCAGAAAGGCGTCGGTATAGGCGCTGTCAGGCGGCATGGGCGGCAGCCCTGCGGCCTGGCGTTGCTGCTGCAGCATGCTCAACAGCAGTTGCGACAGCAGTTGCAGCAGGCCCTGGCTGGCAGCCTCTTGCTGCGCTGGCCCAGTCTGGCGCTGCGTCAGCTGGGCCAGTGCGGTCAGGCCGGCCACGCTGGCCGCGCCGTCAGCGCTTTGCCCGGCAAACAAGGCCAGCACATGACTGGCTGAGCGCTGCAGCTCAGCGCGCGTCTGGGCGTTGGCCTGTTGGGGCAGGTGGTGCTGGGCATGGCGCTGCGCGGCGCGCTGGCGCTGCTCGGGATCGTGCAGGCCGTGCAACAGACCCAGGATGCTGTCCAGGCCGCCCAGCTCGTCCTGTGGCAGGCGCAGGTAGGCAAAGGGCTGATCTGGAGCGCGGCGCACGCCCAGCAGATACACCGGCACGCCATCGTCCAGCTCAAGGGCCTGCATGGTGTTGCGGCCTTCAATGGCCTGACCTGCCGCATTGCGCAGGCGGTATTGGATGGCCGGGCCGGGTGGCGGCGTCTGGGGCTGGTTCGGCTCGTCCTCCAGGCCAGTGTGCAGCCGCAGTTGCTCCAGGCGGTGGCCAGCCAGCCCAGGCCAGGCTGGCAGCGCCAGGGCATCGCCGCTGTGGGCGCTGAGCGGGGCGGCGGGCACGGGCCGTTGCAGGCCCAGCGGGCGCAGGCGCAGCTCGGAGCGGTGTTCTTCAAAGCCGGTCTGGTAGACGTCGATGCCTTGCAGGCGCAAGGGCTGGTTCACGGCAATGCGATGTTGGCTGCTGGCCGCGCTGCCTGGCCGGTGGATGCGCACCAGGCTGCTGAACATGCTCGGCTGGCCGTTGGCATGGCGTGCGATCTCGAAATGCTCCAGCTCAATGGCAAAGGGCAGTTGCTGCACGAAATAACCGGCGGCCTGCCTTTCGAGCAGGGCCAGCGCGCTGCGCTCGCCCTCGGCCAGGCGCAGATGGCCGCGAAACGCATGGCTGGCGGCGGGCAGGCGGTGCGGGCTGGCAATGGCCTGCAGCTGCTCGGGCTGCAGGCCTACCGGGCCGGGCCAAGGGCTTTGGCCTTGCCGCCAGGCGTGGGTGCGCAGCGCCAGGCTGCTGTCCTGCAGCGCGCCCAGGCAGATCAGCACGATGGCGCAATGTGTGGCCAGGTAACCCAACCGGTGGCCTGCAGCGCCCTGCTTGGCTGCCAGCAGCCAGTAGTCGGTTTCGGCCGGGGCCTCGGCCTGATGTGGGTGTGGCTGGGCTGGGCGCTGTTGCACTTGCACCTGCCAGCCGCGCTGGCGCAGGCTGTTGCGCATGTGCTGTGCCAGATCGCTGGGATGGCCGGCGCACATGGCTTGGGCGCTCCAGGGCAGGCTGCGCAGTTGTTGCGGACGCAGCGGCAATCGGTAGTCGCCCATGGCGGCCAGGTAAGGGCGGGCATTGCGCAGCACGCAGGCGCTGGTGCTGAGCAGCAGCAGGCCCAGCAAGCCCATGAACCACCAGGCGCCGTACACGTCGTGCAATTGCAGGCGCATCAGCAGCGTCCCCCAGAAGGGGCCCCAGCTGTGCAGGTAGTGTTCTGCCGATTCGCGTTGCGGCAGCAGCGTGCCCAGCAGTGCGGCCAGGCCGATGAAGGGCAGCAGTGCAACGGCAAAGCGCATCGAGGTCAGCTCGGCCCAAAGACGTTGGCGCAGCGTGCGCAGGCGCTGTGGCAGCCACCTGTCCAGCAAGGCAGCGATGCCGATCAATGGCAGCAGCACCGCGCCCAGCAGCAGCCAGGCCAGCACTTGCAGCAGCGGCGCAAGCCTGGGACGTGGCGTGGCGGGAGGCGGGGAAGGCAGGGGGGCAGGGAGCGTTGGCATGGCTGGCCAGTCAGAGCGCGCGATGCAGTCTGCGCCCTTGCCGGGGAGCAGACTGCATACACAATTAATAGTGTATCGGCGCGCTGCTGGCAGGGCATACTGCGCCACCATGACTTCTGATTCCATGCATTCTTCTGATTGCAGCGCGCGGCCTTCCAGCGAGGGCGAAGCCGCTGCCCAGCAGGCTTTGCGCTGGTGGCATACGGCGCGTTTTCTGAGCACGGCCGCGCAGCTCAATCAGCTGCCGCAAACGGGCTTGCCGGAGGTGGCCTTCGTTGGGCGCTCCAATGCGGGCAAGTCCACCTGCATCAATACCTTGACGCAGCAGCGTCAATTGGCGTTTGCCTCCAAGACGCCGGGCCGTACCCAGCACATCAACTTGTTCGTGCTGGGCCCCAAGCAAAGCCCGCAGGCGGTGCTGGCCGATTTGCCCGGCTATGGCTATGCCGCTGTGCCGCAGCAGGACAAGCTGCGCTGGCAGCGCGTCATGGCCAATTACCTGCTCAGCCGCGATACGTTGCGCGCGGTGGTGCTGTTATGCGATGCGCGCCTGGGCCTGACGGAGCTCGACGAGGCATTGCTGGAGATGCTGCGCCCGCGCGTAGAGCAAGGTCTGGACTTTCTCATCTTGCTGACCAAGGCCGACAAGCTCAACCGCGCCGAGCAGCAAAAAGCCCTGCAAATCATGCGGCTGAATGCGGGCGGCGGGCAGGTGCAGCTGTTTTCGGCCTTGAAAAAGCAAGGCGTTGGAGCCACGGCGGCGCTGTTAAAGCAATGGCTGTTGGCCGGGCCAGCATCGCCTGGGCAGGAGGCGCCGCCATCGCCTTGATGCGCTGGGGGCAGGAATGCTGCGCACATTCGCAGCGCAATGCTGGGCGCAGGCGCGCCCAAGCCTTGGATGGCTGTTCTTCCTTTATCCTTGCGGGCTCTCTAGATTCTTTTTGTGATGGCAGCGTATATGTTGTTTGCTTCCCCTTTGAAGGCGGGTGCGGCTCGGCGCCCGTGCCGTGTTGTGTGGCTGGGCGCCCTATGCCTGGGCGCTGGTCTGGCGCATGCACAGCAGCAATCGGCCCCGGCGGGTGCGCCTGCTTTGCAGGATGGGCGCCGCATTGCCTGGTTGGATGGCGCGCGCGATTACACCTATCGCGCCTCGCACTGGCTGGCGCACACCGTCGATGGCTGGTTTGGCGACGAGCCGTTTGAAAACAGCGGCAAGGTCTCGGGCTACGTGCGCATCAATACATTGTGGGAGCAACACGCTGGCACGCAGGCCAATGTGCGTTTTCGGCTGCGCGCCGATCTGCCCAATCTGGAGCGGCGCGCCTACGCCTTCTTCGGCCAGGACAACCGTGATGAAGTGGTGAGCGACGTGCCTGCGGGCTTCACGCGCGAGGAGTTGCTGCTGCGTGAAAACCGCCGCGATGACCAGTCGTTCTTCGCCGGCCTGGGCTATGGCTTCATGGACGATGTGGACTTCCGCATTGGCTTTCGTGGCGGCCTGAATCCCTATGCCCAGGTGCGCTACAAGACGCAATGGGCCTTGTCGCCGCGCGATGTGGTGTATTTCCGCGAAAGCCTGTACTGGTCTTCCGAGGACAGCCTGGGCTCGACCACCGTGCTCGATTATGAGCACGCCTTGAGCCCTAGCCTGATGCTGCGCTGGGGCAATGTGGGCAAGATCACGCGCCGCAGCGATGGTTTTGAGTGGCAAAGCTCCGTGGGCTTGATCAAGGAGTTGCCCGGCATTCGCACCGCCAGTGTCGAGGCTTTGCTGCAAGGGCGCACCAGCTCGGTCAAGCTCTCGAACTATGGTGTCAGAACATCATGGCGCCAGCCCATCTACAAGGATTGGCTGTTTGGCAAGGTCACGCTGGGGCATTTCTGGCCCAAGGAGGAAAAACACTCGCGCGAGCGCTCCTGGGCGATTGGCGCCAGCGTGGAAATGCATTTTTGATGCGCACTTCGGGCACTGCGCATGGCCGCATGCCTGAAAACGAAAAACGCTGCCCAATGGCAGCGTTTTTCGTTGGGCAGCGCCCTATGGGATGCCTTTGGATGCCGGGCGTGGCCTTCAGGACGATGCGGCGATGGACTGGATCTCGCCGCTGATGTTGGCGCCTTCCTCGACCACCAGCTTGCCGTAGCGGATCTTGCCGGTGACCTTGCCCGTGGCGAAGACCGTGAGCTTGTTGCGCACAGTCAGGTCGCCGTCGAAGGTGCCGCGGATTTCGGCCACGTCGATGTTGGCTGTGCCATTGAAGGAGCCCTGCTCGGAGATCTGGATGAGCTTGGAGTCCAGCGTGGCTTCGACCACGCCGTCGATGAACAGCACATCACAGTCGGTGATTTCCACACCCTTGAGCTTGATGTTGGGGCCCACCGTCAGCTTGCTTTCCTTGGCATCGCCTGCGCTGTCCTGGTTTTCGCTGCTGGCAAAGGACGGGGGCGCCCCCACGGCTGGGCTGGCGCCGCCAGGAGCGCTGCCGAAAAAGCCTGCCGGGCGCGCGGCCGGTGTTGCTGCAGGGGCGCTGGCAGCTGGCGCTGCAGGCGTGCTGGCGGGGGTTTCGGTCTTGCTGGAGTCGCTGTTGCGTTTGCCGAAGAAGCTCGATTGGGCCATGGTGGAATTCCTGTCAGTGGTGAAAAAGTGGCTACGATGCAGAATTTACGTGAAATCCGAAATACAACTTGTTGGCATTGAGGGCGCACGGGGCCATTTTTCGTTTTTTTTCACGATTTTCACGTGGCAACACCTGTCGTGCATTGCAGTGGGGGACTCTCGCGGGGGGGGGGCGAGAAGTGCATAACACGCCCTAAGGGTTCAGGCCGCGCTCTGTGTTGGGCGCAGCAAAAAAGGCACACCCGGCGATGTGGACGAAACAAAAAGGGCTCTGCGTCTGTTGCCCCTGATACAAATGAATACAATCGGGCCCAACGACGAGGCGGCCCATCATGGGTCGCCAGCGCCTGTGCTCGTGCCGCAGCGGAATGTTGTGGCCTGTGCCGGCCTTTTCTAAAAGACGCAGGGCGCCTCGGAAAAAGGGTGTGCGGCCCCATGTGGGAAGGCGCTTGGACGCAGGCCCGCGAACATGTATTTGAGGCCGGCCAGACGACATACCGCGCGAATCAAGCAGGTATGCGTGCTACGTGCCACAGGCAACAGACAAAACAATGGTGAACCTATGAGCGATCAAGCAAGTGTGACCAAAGTGCTGGTGGTCGATGACAGCAACACGATTCGACGCAGCGCCGAGATTTTCCTCAAGCAGGGCGGCCATGAAGTGCTGTTGGCCGAAGATGGCTTTGATGCGCTCGCAAAGGTCAACGATTACGAGCCGGATCTGATTTTCTGCGACATCATGATGCCCAAGCTCGACGGCTACCAAACATGCGCCATCATCAAGCGCAACCCCAAATTCACGGCCACGCCCGTCATCATGCTCTCTTCCAAGGACGGCTTTTTCGACAAGGCGCGCGGGCGCATGGTAGGCAGTGAGGACTATCTGACCAAGCCATTCACGAAGGACCAGTTGCTCAAGGCAGTGCGAGATTTCAGCGCCGCAAATTAATCAAAACAAAACAAACAGAACAAGAGGAAGCGATCATGTTGATTCAAAAAGTGCTGGTGGTGGACGACTCGCGCACGGAGCAAGCTTATTTGTCTGATCTGCTGCAAAAGCAGGGCATTGCTGTGCGTACCGCCAGCAATGCCGATGAAGCATTGCAGAAAATGGCCGAGGAGCGTCCCGACCTGATCCTGATGGATGTGGTCATGCCCGGCAAGAACGGCTTTCAACTCACCCGCAGCATCACCAAGGATCCAGCCTACGCCAACTTGCCCATCATTTTGTGCACCAGCAAGGGTCAGAGCACCGACAAGGTCTGGGGCTTGCGCCAGGGTGCGCGGGCCTATCTGGTCAAGCCAGTCGATCCCAAGGAACTGGAAGAGGCCATCGATGCCTTGCGCAAGGAGGTTTCATGAGCGCCGCACAAGAGCAGGTCGGCCAGGATGACTTGCAGGCTCGCTTGGCGCGGCGCTTGCGCCAGGTGGATGCGGGCGAGCGCGCAGTATCGGCTTGGATGGCCGTGCAGATCGGCGGGCGCTTCTTTCTGATTCCGCTCAGCCACGCGTTCGAGATTCTGCCTTGGCAAAGGCCGGCCCCAGTGCCCTATACCAAGCCCTGGTTTCTCGGGGTGATCAACTGGCGCGGCTCCCTGTCCGGGGTGGTGGATGTGGCCTCTTATCTGGACGCCAATGCGGCGCCGCGCAGCGAGCAGGCGCTGGCGGAGTGCATGCTGTTGACACTCAACCCGGTGCTGGAAGTCAACACCGCTTTATTGATTGATCACATGGCTGGTTTGAAAAGCCTGACGGACTTCACATCGGCCTATGCGCCGGCGCCGGGCAGTACCGCTGCCGCCCCATTCCTGGGCAATATTTATGCCGATGCAGAAGGCAGGCATTGGCAGGAGCTGAATCTGCAGCGCCTGGCCCAGGACAGCCAGTTTCTTGCCATTGGCCTTTGAATGAGAGCCTTTGAATCAGGGCCTTTGACCGAGTGCACAGTACAACGACACCATGACCAAACAAACAACGAGCGAGCCTGCCGAGCAGCACACCGCCAATGCGCCCTCAACCGCGTGGAGCTCCACCGTGATGGAAGCGGTCCCCAGCAGTGAGGAGCAGGCTACCAAGGCCCCTGGCAGCGAGGCCGGCGCCGATGGTGCCGCCAAGGGCAAAGACCAGGCCAAGAAAAAGAAATTCACCAGCCCATTGGGCAACCCAACGATTGAGTTGCCTTTGCTGGGCAAGGGCAAGCTTGCGCGCCATCTGCTGTATTCGCGCCTGCTGCTGGGCCTTGGGCTCCTGCTCTTCACGCTGGGCGTTGTGCAAGGGGTCTGGCATTCGCAGCGCGCCGGTTCTTTGTATAGCGCCAGCAGTGACGCCACGGAGCTGACCAGACGCCTGGGCATGGTGTCGTCGCTGGCGCTGACGGGCGAGGCATCGGCCTTGCAAGATGCAGTCAGCAGTGCGCAATCGCTGGCTGACCAGATCAGCACCATGGGCGGTAGCCGGGTTGCCAACAAATACGCTTTTTTCCCGGCCATTGCCCAGCGTGGTGAGCAAATTCGTGCTTCGGCGGAGCTGCTGCAGGAAGGGCGGCCTGTGCTGCGCGCGCGCGATACGGCATTCAACTCGATGGTGAAGCTATCGACCAGCAACCAGGGGGTGCTGCTGCCCGTTGCCCAATCTGGACAAGCGCCGCTGCGCGAGCGTGAATTGGCGCAGCAACTGATGCTGGCGTTGCAGGCGATTTCCGGTACGGCGCATGACGTGCAGGATACCGATGTGCTCGATGCTGGGAATTTTGCCCTGTTGAGCCATAGCCTGATGATGGCCGAGGGCTATGCACAGCAGCTGCGCGCCGTCACAGGCAATGCGCAGCTGGGCAATATCCTGCAGACGCTCAATTACCAGCTGCAAGACAGCCAGACTGCGCTGCAGTCCTTGCAGGAGGCTCTACCGGCGGTGAACTCGGCACGCGATTCGCTGCGCAAGCTTTATCACCAGTCCAACGCGGTGTTGCAACCGCTGGAGATCATCAAGAACAGCCTGGCGGCTGAGGTGGGCTGGCAGTGGTGGCAGATTGCGCTGATCCTGCTTGGGGGGCTGTTGACAGCCCTGGGCGGCTGGACCATGGCCTTGGCCTACATTCGCGCAGGCCGGCGGCGCTTGCTGGATGCGGCCCGTGTGCACGAGGCCACCTTGTTGAGCGAGCAGGATGCCAAGCGTCTGAACGATGCCAACCAGGCGGCGATTTTGCGCCTGATGAATGAGCTGCTGTTGGTGGCCGAGGGCGACTTGACTCAGGAAGCCACAGTGACCGAGGATATCACCGGGGCCATTGCCGACTCGGTGAACTACACCATTGAGGAGCTGCGCCACCTGGTGCAGAACGTGCACCAGTCGGCCGACAAGGTGACCAAGACGACGCTGTCGGTGGATGCCACATCGACCGAGCTGCTGGCCGCTTCCACCGAGCAGCTGCGCGAGATCCGCGAGACTGGGCGCGCCGTGCTGGAGATGGCCCAGCGTATCAACACCATCTCGGGCAATGCGCAAGACTCGGCGCAGGTGGCGTTGCAGTCGCGCAATGCGGCCGAATCGGGCCTGCGCGCCGTGCAGGATTCGATCACTGGCATGAATGCCATCCGGGCGCAGATTCAGGAATCCTCCAAACGCATCAAGCGTCTGGGCGAGTCCTCGCAAGAGATCAGCGAGATCATTGAGCTGATTTCCGACATTACCGAGCAGACCAACGTGCTGGCGCTCAATGCGGCTATTCAGGCGGCCTCGGCCGGAGAGGCCGGGCGCGGCTTCTCGATCGTGGCCGAGGAGGTGCAGCGCCTGGCCGAGCGCTCTGCCGATGCAACGCGCAAGATTGCCGAGCTGGTGCACGCCATCCAGAGCGATACTCAGGATGCGGTGGCGGCCATGGAACGCTCCACGCAAGGGGTGGTCGAGGGGGCCATGCTGGCCGACCGCGCCGGCACCCAGCTGACGGCCATCGACGAGGTTTCGCGCCAGCTCTCCATGAAGGTGGAGGAAATCTCCAGCGCGGCCTTGCAAGAAGCGGCGCTGGCCAACCAGGTGACTGAAAACATCCAGCACATTCTGGCCGTGACGGAGCAGACCAGTGACGGTACGCGCTCCACGGCCCAGCAGGTGCGGGCATTGGCGCATACGGCGCAGGAGCTGCTGCAGTCCATTGCGCGCTTCAAAATTCAATAAACCTTTGCCATATCAGCATGGATGCTGTGCACAGGCTACATCCATGTTGACGCTGTATCAGCCGCAGCGGACTGGGGGGAGGCGGAACACCACCGCAGGGTAGTGGCTCCGGGCTGATGCGTCGCAGGCCGCATAGCAGATCAGTATTTAGGGACAGACCATGAACACGACAACGCAACACACCGATACCGCCATCAAAGGGCAGGATCTGGGACCATTGGCGTGGGTGCTGACGGAGCTGCGTCAAACATATGGGCAGGCCATTGAATACCTGCAGGGCTTTGCAACGCGCGTGGGTGACCCGGCGCAGAGCGAGGCCTTGGCCGAGCAGGTGGGCGATCTGGCGCAGGCCAAGAATCTGATCCACCAGACCTGTGGCGCCCTGGAAATGGTGGGCGCCTTTATCCCCGCCTTCGTGTTGCGCCAGTGCGAATATGCCGTGGCCAAAATGGTGCAGCGCCCTGAATCGTGCTCGCCGCAGGCCGTGGCCGCACTGCATCGCGCAGGCATGGCCGTGGGCGAGTATCTGGAAAGCCTGCTGCTCGATGCCAGTCTTTCCCCTGTGCTGCTGTTTCCAGCCTATCGCGATGTGCATGCACTCACCGGCGCCACGCCGCCGGCCAGCCCGGCCGATCTGTGGCATCTGGAAGGCGACTTGCGCGAGCCAGAGCTGCCCTTGCCAGCCAAGGCAATTGAGCCCAGCGCGCAGGTGCGCCAGCGCTTGGACCGCGCCATCTTGTCGCTGGTGCAGAACCAGCGCCTGCGGCAAAGCGGCCATGATCTGGTGCAGCTGTGCCTGGGGCTGGCGGCGAACAATCACGATTTTCGCGAGCGCACCTTCTGGAAGGTGGCTGCAGGCTTTTTCGAGGGGCTGGAGCAGCGCCTGATCAACAACGACGTCTACGTGCGTCGTGCAGCCACCCGGGTGCTGGTGCAGTACGCCTCGCTGGCCAGCAAGAGCGATACCCAGATCACGGCGCGCTGGATGCAGGATCTGCTGTTCTTCTGCGCCCAGGCGCAGAACGTGCAGCAAGACAAATCTCCGGTACTGTATGCCGTGCGCGAGGCCTTTGGGCTGGCCGAGCAAGCGCATGTGGATTACGCCAACAATGTCTTCAGCCTGCTGTCGCCGCAACAGAAAAAAGAGCTGGTGCAGCAACTCAAGGCGCTGGCCGAGGACTGGAGCGCAGTGGTCGAGGGTGGGGACAATCCTTTGCAGGCCACCGCAGCCCATTTGCAGGCCTTCAGTCAGCAAATGCTGGAGTATTTGCCGGAGATGTCGGGCCTGTTGCAGACGCTGCAGCAAATCGTTGCAGCGCTGATTGCCAAGCAGCGCAAGCCGGCGCCGGAGCTGGCCATGGAGGTGGCCACCACCATCCTCTACCTGCAGGCCATGCTGGAGGATGTGCGCATTCGCGCCACGCAATTGC
The DNA here is from genome assembly GCF_002285285.1 of Vandammella animalimorsus. Lineage (GTDB taxonomy): Bacteria > Pseudomonadota > Gammaproteobacteria > Burkholderiales > Burkholderiaceae_C > Lampropedia > Lampropedia animalimorsus. Next base: position 208,145 of record NZ_NSJF01000004.1, on the reverse strand, counting down.
CCGAGCGCATGCAGGAGCTGACGCAGCGGCTGCGCAATGCGGCCAGCCAGGGTCACAGTGAGCCGCTGCCGGCGTGGATGGAAGACTTGTACACGCGCGTCAGCGATGGCGAAACCATCGGTAGCGTCGTAGGCGAGCTGCGCGCGCACTTGACGGAAGCTGAAAATTACATTGACCAATTCTTCCGTGATCCCAGCAACACCACCCCGCTCAAAGATGCGCCGGGCATTCTCTCGCGCGCCCGCGGGGTGCTGGCTGTGCTGGGGCTGACGCCAGCGACCAAGGCCATCCAGCAAATCAACAAGGACATCCAGCAATTGATGGAGGCATCCGAGCAAGACGGTGTGCTTGCGTCGAATGCATCTGATGAACGCTTTGAAAAGATCGGTAGCAACCTGGGGGCCTTGAGTCTGCAGGTGGACATGCTGGCCTACCAGCCCACGCTGGCCAAGGAATTGTTCGTCTTCGACGAGAAGGCCCAGCGCCTACAACCGCTCATGGGGCGCCTCAAGGTGTACGAAATCGGCGGGCGCGACATTTTCGAGCATGTGCAGGAATCGGCCCGAGCCGCCGCCGCTGCGGGCACCGTGGCCACCGAGGGCGATGCACCGCAGGAGGAGCAGGTGCAAGGCCCCTCGTCCGGCCCTGACACCGAGCTGGATCTGCGCGACGCCTTTGCCAGCCCCACTGAACTGGCCTCGGCCATGCCCGAGGCAGCACCAGAAGCGACCACCGCGCCCCAGCAGCCCGGGCCGCTGACGGATGCCCCGCTGGAGGGGCTGGGCGCCACCCAGGCGGCCCCGGCCCAGTCACAGCCGGACAACGCCATTGACGACGAGCTGCTGGACGTGTTCCTGGAAGAAGCGCACGAGGTGCTGGACAACGGCCGTCAATCGTTGGCGCAGCTGGCCAATGCTCCGCAGGACGTGGAGCAGCAAACCATTTTGCGTCGCGCCTTCCACACCCTCAAGGGCAGCTCGCGCATGGTCGGGCTGGAGACATTTGGCGAAGCCGCCTGGGCCATGGAACAGGTCATGAACGGCTGGCTGGCCGAGCAGAAGCCCTTCAATCCGGAGCTGCACCAGCTTTGTTCTGAAGCGTTGGAGGTCATGGCCCAGTGGGTGCAGGCCATTGCTGCGCGCGCCGATACCTCGGCATGGCATTCGACGGCGTTCGAGCAATCGGCCCAGGCCATGCGCAGCACCGGCGCTTACGTCCCATTGCAGCCGGCCGGCCTGGCGCAGGAAGGCGCCACACAAGCCCAAGCGCTGCCTGCTGCCGATTCGAGCACGGCTGAAGCGCCGCAGGCGCAGCCAGACATGGGCCTGGCCGAAGCCCTGGATATGGCCGACCAGCCAGAGGCTGTGGCCGAGCAGCTTGAGCCAGCCCAGCAGGCTGTTTCCGAGGACGCTCAAGCGCCTGCCAAGACCATGGAATGGGACATGGATGCGTTGGCCCTGGATCTGCAGCCTTTCGATGATGCGGCCGCTAGTGCCGTTGACAGCGCCCAGGGAGATGCCAAAACCCCAGCGTTTGCAGAGGTGGGTGCCGAAGAGAGCGACTGGACATCGGGCCTGCAATCAGAGCTGCAGCCCATCGAGGCCAGCCCGATGGCAGACGATGCGCAGGCGCCCCAAGCTCAGGCAGGTGAAGACGCTGCTGTGGCCCAGGAAATCAGTGATTCCCGCTTGGCTGAGGCCTTCATGGAGCTGGACAAGGATTGGGCTTCGCTGGAGCCCAAGGCCGAGCCTGAGGCCGAAGCTGTGCAAGCCAGCGCCGCACCGGACTTCAGCGCCGAGGACGACAATCACCTGGTCAACGCCATCCTGGCCCTGGATGGCGTGGAGCCGTCGCAGTCGGAAGAACTCTCGTGGGATGTTGACGAGGCATCACTAGACCAGGTCGGCAGCGAAACATGCCGGCAAGGTTTGCCAGAACTCGAAGAAGAGAAAATCGAGCAGCCACTGCAACAACCGGAGCAAGTGGCGCAGGAGTCGCTGGCCCAGGACGATGAAGCCTTGCTCGCGGCCCTGGTGCAGCAGGATGCGCCGCTTGAGGCGCAGCGGGCGGTAGACGCGCCGCCAGAGCTTGACATCCCCGATGAGGCACAGGCCGAATCGTTGGCCAGCATGGTGTTCGATGCGCCGCTGGATTGGCAAGCCCCTGCTGCCGAGCCCTCCGCCGAGCCCGTGGCCGATAGCAGCGCCGCCGGCGAGGAGGACATCGAAGCCACCGAGGCGCCAACGCAACAGCCCGGTGACTTGCAGGCTACGGAAACCCTGCTCGATGAGCTCGACAGCAGCATATCCGTCTCGCAGGAGGATGCCGAGCGCTGGGGCATCGGCTTCAAGGACACAGAAATCGTCGATCCCGCCCAGAACGCGCGCAACCTGGCCGACGAAAAGGCCGATGAGCACGTGCAGCACATTGACTTCAGCGGCGATGCCGCACTGCTGAGCGATCTGGATGCCCTGGTTACCTCCATGCAAGAGCTGCCGCAGTTGGAGCCAGTGCAGCCGATGCTGCAGCAGCCTGGCGAGTCGAGCGTACCCGAGCAAAGCCAGGAGGCGGCCCTGCCCGCCGCAGCGCCTGCAGCCTCGGTGCAGCAAATGGCCCGTACCGCCAAGGAATACATCGATTTGGGCCAGCAGAATGAGGCCACGCACTGGATGCTGCAGGCCCTGCAGCTGACCCAGGAACTGGATGCGGAGTTGGCCGCTTGGGCAAGCCATCCAGGGGGGCACCTGTTGTCTCCGCGCGTGGTGGGCAAAGGCAACCGCCTGGCGGCCACGGGCTCCCTGTTCAAGACCGATGCCAGCTTCGGTCAGCTGCTGCAGCAGATTGCAACGCATCTGGCCCAGTTGAGTGTGCATGGCGCCCCCAACCGGGAATGGGTGCGCAGTGTGCTTTCCAATAGCTTGCAGGCCGTGCAGGTTGCACTGGATGAAATTGCCGCAGGCGTGGGCAATGGCACGATAGCGCCGCAAGAGTTTGAGCGCCTCGATGAACTGGAGTGGGGCGGTGACACTGCGCGGAGCGCGCCGGCCGCAGCCCCGACTTCCGAGCCTGCCGCCATGCAGCCTGCGCCTCAGCCGGTCGAAACGCCAGCGCCAATGGCTGACCGCGTGGATCCGGATCTTTTCCCGATCTTCGAGGAAGAAGCCATCGAATTGCTGCCGCGCCTGATTGGCGCACTGCGCCGTTGGTCGGGCGAGCCGCAATCGTTCGAGGCGCGCAGTGAGGCCTTGCGCGTGCTGCACACCCTCAAAGGCAGCTCACGCCTGGCCGGGGCGCGCCAGATCGGTGAAATGGCGCACCGCTTCGAGTCGGAAATCGAAGTGCTGGAAGCCCGCGCTGAGAGCGCTGAGGCCATCGTCGCGCTGCTGGCGCGCTACGATGAATTGCAGGACGCGTTCGATGTGCTGCGCCAGTCGGCCATGGGCCAGTTGCATGGGACTGGCACGCCCGCTGCGGTGGTGGCCCAGCCGGTGCAGCCGGCAGCGGGCAAGGTCGAGGATGTGACCGGACCAGAGCACCGCATTGCCGATCCCCAAAGCCCGGCAATCCCCTCTTGGCAGGCCTCGGAGCATGGCGCGCTGCCCGCAAGCGCGCAGGACAAGGCGGCGGCCCAAGGGCAGCCATCAGCGGGCCGGCCCGCTGCCAGCGAACGCCTGGCGGCACCCTATGCGCTGACGCTGGGCGCCTCCTTCGGTGATCGCCTGCCTGGGCCCACGCCGCTGGTCATTCAGCCCAACACCAAGCGCCATCAGTTGGTGCGCGTGCGCAGCACGCACATCGACCGGCTCATCAACCAAGCCGGTGAAATCCAGATCTCGCGCAGCCGGGCCGAATCGCGCCTGCGCCAACTCAACGCAGCGCTGGAAGGCATGACGGTGGATCTCGATCGCCTGCGCCAGCAGTTGCGTGAGCTTGAGGGCCAGACCGAGTCGCAAATGCAATCGCGCCTGGCGCTGGGCAAGGAAAGCGCCAACTTTGACCCGCTGGAGCTTGACCGCTTCACCCGCGTGCAGGAGCTCACGCGCATGATGGCTGAAACCGTCAACGACGTGGCCACCGTGCAGCGCACTTTGCAGGCGGCCATGGTCGGCACCGAGGACGACCTGGTGGCGCAAGAGCGCAAGGGCCGCGAGCTGCAGCGCGACTTGCTGCACACGCGCATGGTGGAGTTCGACAGCGTGGCCGAACGCCTGCACGCCGTGGTGCGCCAGGCCAGCGCCGATACCGGAAAACAGGCCGAGCTGGTGATTGAAAACGGCTCCATTGAAATGGACCGCGTGCTGCTCGAGCGCATGATGGGCAGCTTCGAGCACATTCTGCGCAACTGCGTGGACCACGGCATTGAGGCGCCGGCCGAGCGTGAGCAGCGCGGCAAGGCGCGCATGGGGCGAGTGACCCTGACGGTCAGCCACGAAGGCAACGACGTGGCGATCACCTTCAAGGACGATGGCGCGGGTCTGGATCTGAAAGCCATTCAGCGCAAGGCCATTGAACGCGGCCTGCTGGGCCAGGGCCAAATCATCTCGGACAAGGAAATTGCCGGCCTGATCTTCATGCCCGGCCTGACCACGGCGCAAGGGCTGACGGGCATTTCCGGCCGGGGCATCGGCATGGACGTGGTGCGTGTGGATGTCAGCTCCCTGGGGGGGCGCATCGAAACCAGCACCGAGCAAGGCCAGGGCACGACCTTCCGCCTGATCATGCCGCTGACGACCGCCGTTACCCAGGTCATGCTGGTACGCGCTGGCACGATGACGGTGGGCATGCCCGCCAACCTGGTGGATGGCATCGAGCGCGTGCGCCACGACGAACTGATGCGCGGCTACCAGCGCGGCAAGATCGAGATTGATGGCAAGCGCGTGCAGTTCTACTGGTCTGGCGCCATGCTGCATTACAGCCCACGCTCCAAGGAGCTGGACAACAAGGTCTACCCCGTGGTGCTGGTGCGCAGCGCCGCGCAGGTGGTGGCCGTGCACGTGGACGAGGTGCTGGGCAACCAGGAAGTGGTGGTGAAGAACTTGGGGCCGCAGCTCTCGGCCCTGCCGGGCTTGGCGGGCATGTCGGTGCTGGCCTCGGGCGCCGTGCTGCTGATCTACAACTTCATCGCCTTGGCCAGCGTATACGGCGCGGCTGCGCAAGCGCTGCAGCGTGAGGATGCGCAAGCTGCCGAGCAGCAACTGGCAGGCGCAGGCCTGTTGCACAGCGAGCAAGATGGTGAGGCGCAAACCCCGCTGGTGCTGGTGGTGGACGACTCCATCACAGTGCGCCGCGTCACCCAGCGCCTGCTCAAGCGCGAAGGCTACCGCGTGGCCCTGGCCGCCAATGGTGCGCAGGCACTGGAAATGCTGCAAGGCGAGCGGCCCATCGTCGTGCTGTCGGACATTGAAATGCCACAGATGGACGGCTTCGAGCTGCTGGAGCACATCCGTGCCGATGCCCGCATTGCCGATCTGCCAGTCATCATCATCACTTCGCGTACGGCACAAAAACACCGCGAACATGCCATTGAATTGGGCGCCAACCACTACCTGGGCAAGCCCTATTCGGATGCCGAACTGCTCGCCCTGGTGGGCCAGTATGCGGATGCCATGCAAATGCAAAGCTGAGCACCGCCATGCTGTTCAATCCCACGCAGGAGCAGGTGCGCCGCTTTTTCTGCGGCGTGTACGCCAAAAGCCAGGCTGGTGAGCCCCTGGAGGCCATCGAAACCCTGGCTGCCCTGTGGATTGCCGAGCATCCCGAGTACCACGCAGACCTGGCCGATGTCGAGGTCGCCATCGCGCGCAGCTACGACGTGGCCCGCGACGGGCGCAGCAACCCCTTTCTGCACCTGTCCATGCACCTGTCCATCAGCGAGCAATGCAGCATCGACCAGCCCGCAGGCATTCGCCAGGCTGTAGAGCTGCTGGCCAGCCGCATGGACTCCTTGCACGAGGCCCATCACGAAGTCATGGATTGCTTGCAGGACATGCTGTGGCAAAGCCAAGTCAGTCGCCTACCTCCAGACGCCGCAGCCTATGTACAAGCCGTTCAGCGGCGCGCGACGCGCCGGCTCGGGCAGAATCTTCCACGTTAGAACAAGGGCCTTAGCCGACAGCCAATGGCTGTGCATCACCTTAAATTGCCAGTGCCAAATGCCATCGTGCGCTGCCAGGCTGAGAGCCCACCCATACAAAAGCCGCATTGCACATCGGTTGGCGGCGGCATGAACCAAGCAGCGGCCCCTGCCGGCCCGGCCAGCGTTCAGGCGCAGCAAAAGCAATGGCGGAATGTTCAACACGATGCATTTATCCTCATACAAAAAAAGGATTTTGTTGAACAGTTGACAATTTGTTGTTGTTCTGCAAGAATCACTCGAACGGGTTTGAAGTGTGTTCCCTTAGCTAAGAAGGCGCTTCGATACGAATCGACAAGGCTTGTCTGCTCTGCCCTCATCGGTAGCGGAACTTTAAGTTCTGTACGGAGTCGATGGAAAGCGGCAGGCTTTCGATGATTGTTTTTGGCTGCGAGGCTTCCAGGCAACGCCTGGCTGACGACTCCCTTGGTGCTTCTCCTCCCTCACTCTCTATCTTCACCCTGGGTAGCCTCGCAGCCTTTTCTTTTCCGTTGAGCGCGCTTTCGAGCGCGCTTTTTTGTGCCTGCGCTGTCTGTGGCAAGGGTTTGCACGCACTACCATTGCATCTCTCAATCAAAGCATTGCGACCGTCATACATGCCGGCCTTGGCAGCCGATGTCTGTGTTCACTGCGTCTGCCATTTTTGTTGAAAAACTGAGGTCACAAGCCCTGAAATGGTCTTCACGCGGCGCACAGCCTGAAATCAGTCGCATGCGCCTCGCTTGAATTGGGCGCTTTGAGTACAGCTTTCATTCTTGGCACACGACGTGTAGGGCTTGCGTATGAATCTCCACCAATTTCGTTTTGTTCAAGAAGCGGTTCGGCGCAATTTGAATCTGACTGAAGCGGCCAAGGCTTTGCACACTTCGCAGCCCGGTGTTTCCAAGGCCATCATCGAGTTGGAAGATGAACTTGGGATTGAGATATTCGCGCGCCATGGCAAGCGACTCAAGCGTGTGACTGAGCCTGGCCGGCATGTGCTTGCCAGCATCGAGATCATTTTGCGTGAGGTGGGCAATCTCAAACGTATCGGTAAGGATTTCAGCACGCAAGACTCGGGCACGCTGCGCATTGCCACCACCCATACGCAGGCGCGCTACGTTTTGCCTGAGCCAGTGGCGCGCTTCCGTGCGCAATTTCCCAAAGTCAACATCAGTCTGCACCAGGCTACGCCGCACGAAGTGGCCAGCCTGATCTTGAATGAAGCGGTGGACATCGGCATGGCAACCGAATCGCTGGCCGATTATGAAGATTTGGTCACTATGCCCTGTTATGAGTGGCAGCATGTGCTGATTTTTCCGCCCCAGCACCCGTTGGCGCATAAGCCGCGCATCACGCTGGAAGATATTGCCAGTGAACCATTGATTACCTATCACCCATCATTTACCGGTCGTGGTCGCATTGACCGCGCATTTGCGCGCCGCAATCTCAAGCCCAACATTGTGTTAGAGGCCATTGATTCGGATGTGATTCGCACCTATGTTAGCCTGGGTTTGGGCGTGGGCATCGTGGCAGAAATGGCCGTACAGGGTGAGTTGCTGGGACACCTGCAAGCCCGGCCGATGGGGGATTTGCTTGGCATGAACATGGCGCGGGTGGCATTCAAAAAGGGGGCATACTTGCGCCAATTCGTTTATCGCTTTGCCGAGCTCATCAGCCCACGCTTGAGTCGTGAGCAGGTCCAGCTGGCCATGAGTGGGCGCGAGAGCGATTACGAGCTGTAGTCAAAGGGCGCTCTTTGGGGCGTAGCTCTTGTCCTGATCGGTTGTGGCTTGCCATGCTTGGCGGGCCCACACGCTCGCTATTCAAAGAGCGGCAGGCTGGCCGATGCTGGCGGCCGAGACTTGCTTTTTGCCCAGATAGGCTTCGATGACTTGCGGGTGGTTGGCCACTTCCTGCGCCGGGCCGTGCAGGGTGATGGCGCCCAGCTCCAGCACGTAGGCGTAGCGGGCGGCGCGCAGGGCGGCGCGGGAGTTTTGTTCCACCAGCAAGATGCCCAGGCCCTGGGCGCGCAGGTCTTCGATGATGGCAAAGACTTCGTTCATGATTTTGGGCGCCAGGCCCAGCGATGGCTCGTCGAGCATGAGCGCGCGCGGGCGGCTCATGAGCGCGCGGCCGATGACGAGCATTTGCCGCTCGCCGCCGGACATGGTGCCCGCAGGCTGCTTGCGCCGCTCTTTCAGGCGCGGGAACAGGGCAAAGATCTCTTGCAGCAGGGCTTGGCGCTGGGCCGCGCCCTGGTGGCGCAGCAGGTAGCTGCCGAGGATGAGGTTGTCCTCCACGCTCATGCTGGCAAACAGCTCGCGCGTCTCGGGCACCAGCGCCAGGCCGCGTTTGACGCGCTGCTCCAGCGGCAGGGCCGAGACATCCTGCCCGGCAATGCGCACCGTGCCGCTGGCGTTGCCGTTGGCGGGCAGGCAGCCCATGAGGGCGTTGAGCAGCGAGGATTTGCCCGCGCCGTTGGGGCCGATGACACACACCAGCTCGCCCTGGCCCAGTTGCAGCTGGGCGCCCAACAAGGCGGCGCTTTTGCCGTAGCGCACGTGCAGGTTCTCCACGGCCAGCAACGGCGCGGCGGATACGGCTGGCGCGGCGGGTGTGGGGGCTTGGTGGGCGTGGCTCATGCGCTGGCTCCTTCTGGGCGGCTGGCGGTTGGGGTGGCGGTGGCTGCTGCGTCGGCTTGGGGGCTTTCCGGGGCGGTTTCCCCGTCGATCTCCACGCCGCCGAGGTAGGCGCGCAGCACGGCGGGGTCGTTGCGGATCTCCTCGGGCTTGCCTTGGGCGATGCGGCTGCCGAATTCCATGACGACGATGCGGTCCATCAGGCCCATGATGAAGTCCATGTCGTGCTCGACGATGAGCACGGCCATGCCTTCGCTGCGCAACTGCGTCAGCAGCCGCGCCAGGGCTTGCTTTTCTTGCAGGCGCAGGCCGGCGGCAGGCTCGTCCAGCAGCAACAGCATGGGGTCGGTGCACAGGGCGCGGGCGATTTCCACAATGCGTTGCTGGCCCAGGGCCAGGCTGCCCGCGCTTTGGTGCATCACGTCTTGCAGGCCCACGCGCTGGATTTGCCAGGCGGCCAGGCCCAGCAGGGCAGCTTCCTACAGCTATATCCTGGCCGAGTCGAATGTGGGCGCAAATCTTCCGGAAAGCGTGCGGGCCGAGCGGCGCAGCGCGGTAGAGCGGATTTTGCTGGTGCCGCCAGCGGCGTGACATACCAGCCTGCTGGGCGCAAACTGCAACGCAAGCCTGCTGCTACGGCGCCGGCTGGCGCGGGCGCAGCACCATGGTGCTGCCCTCCATGGTGACGTGGAAATGCCGCAGCGCGTTCTGGCCGAGCAGGGCCGCCTCGCCCCGGCCCATGTTCAGGCCGGTGCCGATTTCGACGTTTTCCAGCGTGAAGTGGCCCAGGCGCAGGCTGGCGGCGCGCACCACGCGCCCTTGCCGGGTGCCGTTGGCGGTGCTGAAGGTGGTCTGGCGCCCGCCGTGCAGTTGGGCGGCTTCGGCCAGCGCGTCGCTGACTGAGACCAGGCTGGCGCCGGTGTCGACCATGAATTGGACTGGCGCGCCGTTGATGGAGCCTTGTATGTAGAAGTGGCCATCGCGGTGCCGGGGCAGCTGCAGGGCAGCGCCGCCATCGGCGCTTGTGATCTGGACGGACGGGGCTGGCGCCAGCAGCCTGTCCATCAGCAGGTACATGGCGCCGATGACGAGCATCCACGCCAGCCAGATCATCCAGGGCCGTAGCCGCGCCGGGGCGCTGCGCGGCGGCCTGCCGAGCTCAGGTGGAGGGTTTTGGGTGGGCATGCGGGCCATGGCTTTGCGGGTGCGTGGCGGCGTTGCAGGTGTTCAGCTGGTTTCTTGCGCCAGCGCATCGAGCACCGGATAGGCGCCGGGCAGGATGGGCGCAACGCTGGGCGGCAGCGATTGCCAGGCAATTTGCTGGCCTTCGCGCATCTGGAATTGGCCGCGCCATTGGCGCACTTTGCACCAGTGCAGGCGCACCTGCGCGTGTTCGTAGTCGTGCTCCGTGGTGCGCCAGATTTGCACTGGGCCGATGTGGATGCCCAGCTCTTCCTCGAATTCGCGCCGCAATGCCTGTTCGACGCTTTCGCCAGGTTCGATTTTTCCGCCAGGGAATTCCCAATATCCGGCATAGGGCTTGCCGGCCGGGCGGGTGCCGAGCAAAAAGCGTTGGTTGGCGCCCTGGCCTTGCAGCAGGATGCCGACGGCCACTTCGACGCGGGCGGCAGGTTGGGGCGCAGGCGCAGGGTTGTGTGTTGGGCGGTTGTCGTGCATCAGCGTGGCTTTTGGCTGCTGGCGCGCCGGGCCGGCTTGGCGCTTGGCGCGCTCTGGGTGTTCGAGGCGCTGCGCCCGACTTTGGCGCTCTGGCTTTTGGGGGCGGCTTTGCGCTTGGGCTTGGCCAGGCCGTGGCGGCCAACGTAGTCGCGGGCGAATTGCCAGGCCACGCGGCCGCTGCGCGAGCCGCGCTCCAGCGCCCAGACCAGGGCCTGCTGGCGCGCCTGGGGCAATTGTTTGGCCGGGCAACCCAGTTGGCGCAGCCACAGCTCGGCAATGGCCAGGTATTCGTCCTGGCTGAAGGGGTAGAAGCTCAGCCACAGGCCAAAGCGCTCGGAGAGGGATATTTTTTCCTCCACGGCCTCGCCGGGGTGGATTTCGCCGTCCTCGCTGCGTTGGCCGCGCAGGTTGTCGGCCATGGTTTCGGGCAGCAGGTGTCGGCGGTTGCTGGTGGCGTAGACCAGCACATTGGGCGTGGCTGCGGCGATGGAGCCGTCCAGGATGGACTTGAGCTCCTTGTAGCCGCGCTCGCCTTCGTCGAAGCTCAGGTCGTCGCAATAGACGATGAAGCGCCAGGGCGCTGCAGCCAGGATGGCCACGATGTCGGGCAGATCGACCAGATCGCTTTTGTCCACCTCGACCAGGCGCAGCCCCTGCTGGGCAAATTGCGCCAGGCAGGCGCGCACCAGCGAGGATTTGCCGGTGCCGCGCGCGCCGGTGAGCAAGACATTGTTGGCCGGCTGGCCGGCCATGAACTGGCGCGTGTTGGCCAGCAGGCGCTCTTTCTGATCGCCCACTTCCAACAGATCGTCAAAGCGCATCAGCGCCAGGTGCTGCACGGCCTCGAGCACGCCGCCGCCGCTGGCCTGACGGCGGTAGCGCCAGGCCAGGGCGCTGCCCCAATCCTCGGGCGCTTGCAGCGGGCGGGGCAGGATGGCGTCGAGCCGGTCGAGCAAGCGCTCGGCCTTTTGCAGCACGTGCAGGAATTGTTCGTTCATGAGCGGTAGTCGGCGTTGATGCTGACGTAGTCGTGACTGAAGTCGCAGGTCCAGACCGTGTCTTCGGCCTGGCCGCGGCCCAGATCCACGTGCACGGTGATGTCGCTTTGCTGCATGACGCGCTGGCCATCTTCCTCGCGGTATTCGGCGCGGCGCCCGCCGTCCTGCACCACGTGCACATCGCCCAGGTGCATGGCGATGCGGTTTTGATCCAGGTCGGCAATGCCGGCGTAGCCCACTGCCGCCAGGATGCGACCCAGGTTCGGGTCGCTGGCGAAGAAGGCCGTCTTCACCAGGGGCGAATGGGCAATGGCATAGGCCACCTGTGCGCACTCGGCGCGGGTCTTGCCGCCGCTCACGCGCACGGTGATGAACTTGGTGGCGCCCTCGCCATCGCGCACGATGGCTTGCGCCAGCTGCTGGGCTACGCTGCGCAGCGCTGCATACAGGGCCTGGCCGTCGGCGTCGTCCAGCGTCTGCACCGGCGTGTTGTCCGCCTGGTGCGTGGCCACCAGCATCATGCTGTCGTTGGTGGAGGTGTCGCCATCGACGGTGATGCGGTTGAATGACTCGTCGGCCAGCTGCCGCGCCAGCGGCTGCAGCAGCGCCGGGGCGATGGCGGCATCGGTGGCGATGAAGCCCAGCATGGTGGCCATGTTCGGGCGGATCATGCCCGCGCCCTTGCTGATGCCGGTGACGTGGATGGTCTTGCCACCCACCACGGCCTTGGCGCTGGCGGCCTTGGGCACGGTGTCGGTGGTCATGATGCCTTGCGCCGCCTCCAGCCAGGCCGCGGGGCTGGCAGCCTCGGGCTGGCGGGTTTTTTCCAGCAGCGCTGGCAGCGCGGCCTCAATGCGCGGCAGCGGCAGCGGCTCCATGATGACGCCGGTGGAAAACGGCAGCACCTGCTCGGGCGCGACGCCCAGCAATTGCGCCGCCGCCGCCGCCGTGGCCTGCGCCGCTGCGAGGCCGGGCGCGCCCGTGCCGGCGTTGGCATTGCCGGTGTTGATGATGAAGGCGCGAATCGGCTGGCCCGCCGCCAGGTGCTGCTGGCAGACCTGCACCGGCGCGGCGCAGTAGCGGTTCTGCGTGAACACGCCGGCCACGCTGCTGGCCTCGTGCAGCACAAAGGCCGTCAAATCCTTGCGCTGCGCCTTGCGGATGCCAGCCTCGGTCACGGCAATGCGCACGCCGGCAATGGCCAGCAGATCATCGGCCTGGGGGACATTCAAATTCACGGGCACAGGGCTTACCTCATCAAGAAAAACCGCCATTGATCTGGCAAAGTGGCCATTATCTGGCAGAAGCGCTGCCCGGCTGGCCCGAGTGGCGAGCCAGAGTCCACCAAGCCGCCGCCGCTGGCGCCATGGCCTGTGCATCCATGGCTTACCCCTCAAGATTGCTGCTGGAGAGCGCCTGCACCAGAAAATCCGCCACGGCGCGCACCTTGGGCGAGCGGCGCACATCCTCATGCATGACGAGGTACAGGGCTTGTTCATACCTTTCCGGCTGCGCGGCATGCAGGGCGACGGCGGTCAGATCCCGATCTTCGGCCACGCTGTCCACGGGCAGCAGGCCAACGCCCAGACCGGCGGCAATGCCTTGCCCAATCAGTTCGAAATCATTGCAGGCCAGCAGCACCTGGCCGTTGCCGATGGTGTCCTGCGCCCAACGGCTCAGGCGGTTGTGGGTGGAGAGCGTGAGAAAGCGCCAATCGCCTCGCGCCGTGCGGTGCAGATAGGCGGCGCTGGCATAAAAGCCGAAATGCAACTGACGCAGGCGGCGCACCACCAGGTCAGGGGCTTCGGGGCGTTGCAGGCGCAGCGCGATATCGGCCTGGCGCTGGTGCAGATCGTGCAGCTCGGCGCTGCTTTGCAGCTGCAGGGCAATGCCTGGCTGCGTGGCGTAAAAGCGCGCCAGCCTTGGCAGCAGCAGCCAGCGCAGCACCACCGGCGGCGCCGTCACGGTCACTTTGGTGATGGCTTGCCGCTGCCCATGCGCCAGGCGCTGCAAGGCCCGCATGTCCTTGGCCAGCTCCCGCGCATGGGCGTACAGGCGCTGGCCTTCTTCGGTGAGCCAATAGCGCTTGCCGATGCGGTCGAACAAGCGCAGGCCCAGGCAGGCCTCCAGCTGCGCCACCCGGCGCGACACCGTGCTGTGCTGCACATCCAAGGCCTCTGCGGCGGCCGTGAGGGTTTCCTGCTCCACCAGGGTGACGAAATGCCGGACATCGTTCCAGTCCAGCCCAGTGGTGGGCAAATCGGCGGGCATGTGGTTCACTGCGAAAAAATCATCAACGATTGCCAATTTAACTTGTTTTATTTGAAAAACGATCACTGCACACTGCCCTGCGTGTTTCATGACTGCGGAGGCTGAACGATGAAAAAACCTTGGTTTTGTTGGGCGGCGGGCCTGTGCCTGGCCTGCCAAGTGGCGGCAGATGCGCCCGCAAGCCCCGTGGCTTGCGGCCTGCATGCCGTGCCCGATGCCTACACACCGGCCATGCAAGGATTTGTGGCGTCCTTTGTGCCTGAGGGCCATCACGAAGTGCTGCGGCGCTGCGTGTCGGTCGATGGTGAAAGCGCCGAGCTGATTCGCTGGCAGGCACAGCCGTCCCTTGCACTGGGCGGCGAGCATGTCAGCCTGCTGTGGTCGCCCAAGGGCCATCTGCAAGGCTTTGCCGACATGCGCCTGCCAGACGCCGATGCCCCATTGCCCGGCAGGGCTCAGGCCCAGGCGGTGGCCGAGGCTTTTTTGCAGGCCCATGCCCCTGATTTACTGGGCAAGCGCGAGCTGCACTGGATCAGGCCGCACGATGAAACCGTGCTCAAGGGCGGCCAGCCGCACAAGCTGCGCGGCATGAAGGTGAAGATGCGCAACCGCAGCGATGGGCGCTGGTTCTGGGTCATCGTCGGTGCGCAGGGCCGGCCCATTGTGTTCGAGCGCGACATCGTGTGGCTGAATTTCCCCGGCAAGCGACAAACGGAAAAATGGCTGCATGACGATTGGCTGTCGCAGCGGGGGCAGCCATGAAGAAGTTGCCGAAGAATTACGCAGGCATTGCCTTTTCCTTCTACGCCTCGGCCATCATGGTGCTGATCGTCAGCGGCGTGCTGGTGGCGCTCAACACCGGCGTGGATGCGGCCTATCTGGCGCGCCTGGGCCGCTCCTACCTCATCACCTGGCCGATTGCCTTCATCAGCCTGCTGGCGGTGCGCCCGCTGGTGGTGAAGCTGGTGGCCTGGACGACCGGCAGCGGGCCATGAAAAGCCGGCATGGCGCCTGGCGGCGAGCAGCGCCACGGCCTGGTGCCTGGGCGAAATTTCGCTCCCTCGCCAGGCGCGGCAACGCGGGCGCCGTCCCTACAATCGGCGCCTATGAACACATCCACTACCCCTGAAAGCGCTGCGCCCGTGCAGAACGAGGGCGCAGAGGCCAAACCCAGCAACTTTCTGCGCCAGGCCATTGAGCACGATCTGGCGCAAGGCACCTACGCCCAGCGCCGCTGGGGCGGCAGCCCGGGCGATGGCGCGCACCATGCGGCAGGCATGGCCGATCCAGCGCCGGTGCGCATGCGCTTTCCGCCCGAGCCCAACGGCTATTTGCACCTGGGCCATGCCAAAAGCATCTGGCTGAACTTCTCGCTGGCACAGGCCTACGGCGGCGCTTGCCACCTGCGCTTTGACGACACCAACCCCGAGAAGGAAGAGCAGGAATACGTCGATTCCATCCGCGAGCTGGTGCAGTGGCTGGGCTACGACACCGGCTATGCCGACGTGCCCGGCCAGCCCGGCGTGGTGCAGCCGCATGTGTATTACGCCAGCGATTATTTCGACTTCATGTACCGTGCCGCCGAGTACCTGATCGAAGCCGGGCACGCCTACGTGGACGAGCAAACGCCCGAGCAAATGCGCGCCAACCGCGGCGACTTTGGCACGCCTGGCGTCAACAGCCCCTGGCGCGACCGCAGCCCGGCCGAGAACCTGGCGCGCTTTCGCGAGATGCGCAATGGCCAGCACCCCGATGGCAGCATGGTGCTGCGCGCCAAGATCGACATGGCCAGCCCCAACATCAACATGCGCGACCCGGCCATCTACCGCATCCGCCGCGCCACCCACCACAACACGGGCGACAAATGGTGCATTTACCCCATGTACACCTTTGCCCACCCCATCGAGGACGCGCTGGAGCAAATCACCCACAGCTTTTGCACGCTGGAGTTTGAAGACCAGCGCCCGTTCTACGACTGGCTGCTTGAGCGCCTCTGTGAAGGCGGCCTGCTGCAAAGTCCCCCGCCGCGCCAGTACGAATTTGCGCGCCTGAACCTCACCCACGTCATCACCAGCAAGCGCCGCCTGCGCCAGTTGGTGGAAGAAGGCCACGTGGACGGCTGGGACGACCCGCGCATGCCCACCCTGGCCGGGCTGCGCCGGCGCGGCTACACGCCCGAGGCGCTCAAGCTCTTTTGCGAGCGCTCGGGCATCTCCAAGGCCGGCGGCTGGATCGACTACTCCGCGCTGGAAGGCGCGCTGCGCGATGTGCTCGACCCCATCGCCCCGCGCGCCCTGGCCGTGCTCGATCCGCTCAAGCTCGAACTCACCAACTGGGACGCCCTCTTTGGCGCGGGCCACCTGGAGCCTTGCCAGGCCCCGCTGAACCCGCACGACGAGGCCGCTGGCCAGCGCCAGTTCACCCTCGGGCGCGAGAGCTGGATCGAGCGCGAAGACTTCATGGCCGTGCCCAGCAAAGGCTTTCGCCGCCTGTACCCGCCGCACACCGGCGGCGACGGCCAGCCCAAGGAAGGCAACAAAGTGCGCCTCAAATACGGCTACGTCGTGCAATGCACCGGCTTTGAGCAAGACGCCAATGGCCGCGTCACCAAAGTGCTGGCCGAAGTCATCCCCGACACCAAGAGCGGCACGCCCGGCGCGGACAGCGTCAAGGTCAAGGGCGTGATCGGCTGGGTGGGTGCGCACGACGGCGCAGCGGCCGAGTTCCGCCTGTACGAGCGCCTGTTCCAGGCCGAGCACCCCGGCCAGGCCGAGCTGGCCGAGGAGCTCAACCCGCACAGCCTGCACGTGGCCCACGGCTACGTGGAAGCCGGGTTGCGCCAGGCCCTGCAGGCCGAAGGCGCCGAGCCCCGGCCCTGGCAGTTCGAGCGCCTGGGCTACTTCGTGCGCGATCGCCACAGCCCGGCCGATGCGCCCGTGCTGGTGCTCAACCGCGCCTGCGGCCTCAAGGACGGCTGGAAGGCCTGAGAACCTGTTCAAAATCTCTGCGCGGTGTGCAATCAAGCGGATTTGGGCGGTCTGCCGCGTTGCAAAGCCTCGCCATAGCCCCAGCTATGGCTGCGTTTTGCGCCTTGCAGCCCATCCCAAACCGCTTCTTGCCCACTCGCACTGAGACTTTGAACAGGTTCTGAGGGCCTGATCTGCCCAATCAATAAGGACACGAGCCCATGGCGATTTATTGCATCGGTGACATCCAGGGCTGCGACAGCGCCCTGCAGCGGCTGCTGGATCAGGCCGGCTTTTCCCCCAGCCGCGACCATGCCTATCTGCTGGGCGATCTGGTCAACCGTGGCCCCGAATCGGCCGCCGTGCTGCGCCGCTGCATGGCCGCCGATGGGGCCATCTCGGCCATCCTCGGCAACCACGACCTGCACCTGCTGGCGCGGCACTACAAGGCGCGCAAGAAAAACAAGCGCGACACCCTGGGCCAGGTGCTCAAGGCCCCCGATGCCCAGGCCATGCTGCACTGGCTGCGCCACCAGCCGCTGGCGCGCTGGGTGGACAGCCTGGACGAGCCGTTGCTGCTGGTGCACGCCGGCGTGCTGCCGCAGTGGACGGCCCGGCAGGCGCTGGCGCTGGCCGCCGAGGTCGAGGCCGTGCTGCGCGACGAGCCCCGCTGCATCGACTTCATGCACAGCATGTATGGCAACACCCCCGATGTGTGGGACGATGCCCTGCAAGGCGCCGACCGGCTGCGCGCCATCGTCAATGCGCTGACGCGGTTGCGCTTTTGCACGCTGCGCGAGGGGCGCATGGACTTCAGCAGCAGCGAAAGCGCCGCCCACGCGCCCGAGGACTGCGTGCCCTGGTTCGACGTGCCCTGGCGCGCCAGCGCCGATACCATGATCGCCTTTGGCCACTGGTCCACGCTGGGCCTGCAGGACCGCGACAAGGTGCTGGCGCTGGATACCGGCTGCGTCTGGGGCGGCTGCCTGAGCGCCATGCGCTTTGGCTGCGCCAGCCTGGCGCAGCGCGAGCTGCTGCAGGTGCGCTGCGAGGCCGCGCAGACCCCAGGCTGAACCGACCGGGCCAGCCGCCGCAAAGCGCTTGAAACAGGCCACAATGCCCTTATGTGCAGCCCACTTGCCCTTTGGGCTGCGTGAAGGAATGCCATGACCGACCAAACCAATCCCCTGTCCGTTGACGACCAGACCCCTGGTGAAGACACCCTGCCGCTGCTGCCGCTGCGGGATGTGGTCGTGTTCCCCGGCATGGTGGTGCCGCTGTTCGTTGGCCGGGCCAAGAGCATCAAGGCGCTGGAGCTGGCCATGGGCCAGCAGCGGCGCATCGTGCTGGTGTCGCAGAAATCGGCCTCGCTGGATGAGCCCAAGGCCGAAGACCTGTTCGAGATTGGCTGCACTGCGGGCATCGTGCAAATGCTCAAGCTGCCCGATGGCACCGTGAAGGTGCTGGTCGAGGGGCAGGAGCGCGTGCGCCTGCACGACGTGACCGAGCTCGAATCGCACTTCCAGGCCCAGGCCAGCGTGCTGCGCGCCGATGCGCCCCAGGCGCCGCAGCAGGAGCTCGAAGCCCTGCGCCGCGCCGTGATGCAGCAGTTCGAGCAGTACGCCAAGCTCAACAAGAAAATCCCGCAGGACATTGCCGCCTCCATCGCCGGAATCGACGACGCCAGCCGCCTGGCCGACACCATCATGGCGCACCTGCCGGCCAAGCTCGAAGCCAAGCAGGCCCTGCTCGAAACCCTGGACGTGGGCCAGCGCCTGGAGGCGCTGCTGCAGCAGCTCAATGCCGAAGTGGACATCCTGCAGATCGACAAGCGCATCCGCAGCCGCGTCAAGCGCCAGATGGAGAAGAACCAGCGCGACTTCTACCTCAACGAGCAGGTCAAGGCCATCCAGAAGGAGCTGGGCGAGGGCGAGGACGGAGCCGACATCGAGGAGCTGGAGAAGAAACTCGACAGCGCCAAGATGAGCGCCGAGGCGCGCAAGAAGGCCGAGGCCGAGCTGAAAAAGCTCAAGCTCATGTCGCCCATGTCGGCCGAGGCCTCGGTGGTGCGCAATTACCTGGACGTGCTCGCTGGCCTGCCCTGGTCCAAGAAGACCAAGATCAAGAAAAACCTGCAGCTGGCCGAGAAGATCCTCAACGAGGACCACTACGGCCTGGAGAAGGTCAAGGAGCGCATCCTGGAGCACCTGGCCGTGCAGCAGCGCGTGGACAAGGTCAAGTCGCCCATTCTCTGCCTGGTGGGCCCGCCCGGCGTGGGCAAAACCTCGCTGGGCCAGTCCATCGCCAAGGCCACGGGCCGCAAGTACGTGCGCATGGCCCTGGGCGGCATGCGCGACGAGGCCGAAATCCGCGGCCACCGCCGCACCTACATCGGCGCCATGCCCGGCAAGATCCTGCAAAACCTCAGCAAGGTCGGCACGCGCAACCCGCTGTTTTTGCTCGACGAGATCGACAAGCTCGGCGCCGACTTCCGCGGCGATCCCTCCAGCGCGCTGCTGGAAGTGCTCGATCCGGAGCAGAACAACAGCTTCTCCGACCACTACGCCGAGGTCGATTTCGACCTCTCGGACGTGATGTTCGTGGCCACCTCCAACAGCATGAACATCCCGCCGGCGCTGCTCGACCGCATGGAAGTCATCCGCCTCTCGGGCTACACCGAGGACGAGAAATTCCACATCGCCCAGCGCTACCTGCTGCCCAAGCAGGTCAAGAACAACGGCATCCAGCCCGGCGAGCTGGAGGTGAGCGAAGCCGCCATCCGCGACATCGTGCGCTACTACACGCGCGAGGCCGGCGTGCGTTCGCTCGAACGCGAAATCTCGCGCATTTGCCGCAAGGCCGTCAAAGGCATCCAGCTCAAGCAGATGCAAGCGCCCGTGCAGGTCACGGCACAGAACCTGGCCGAGTTCCTGGGCGTGCGCAAGTTCACCTACGGCCGCGCCGAGAAGGACGACCAGATCGGCCAGGTCGTCGGTCTGGCCTGGACCGAAGTCGGCGGCGACTTGCTGACCATCGAGGCCCAGACCATGCCCGGCAAGGGCAACGTCACGCGCACCGGTTCACTGGGCGACGTGATGAAGGAATCGGTCGAGGCCGCGCGCACCGTGGTGCGCAGCCGCGCGCTGCAGCTGGGCATTGCGCCGCAGGTGTTCGAGAAAAAGGACATCCACATCCACGTGCCCGATGGCGCCACGCCCAAGGATGGCCCCAGCGCTGGCGCGGCCATGGCCACGGCCTTCGTCTCGGCGCTGACGGGCATCCCGGTGCGCGCCGACGTGGCCATGACCGGTGAGATCACGCTGCGCGGCGAGGTCACCATCATCGGCGGCTTGAAGGAAAAGCTGCTGGCTGCGCTGCGCGGCGGCATCAAGACGGTGCTGATCCCCGAGGAGAACGTCAAGGATTTGCAGGAAATCCCCGAGAACGTGAAGAACGGCCTGGAGATCATCCCGGTCAAGTGGTTCGATCAGGTGTTGCAGCACGCCCTGGTGCGCCAGCCCACGCCGCTGTCCGAGGACGAGGTGGCCGCCGCCGCCGCATTGCCAGCCACGGCCAGCGCGGCGGCCGAGCAGGGCGCGGCCGGCGGCGGGATGATCGACATCGTCTCGCACTGAGTGTCGATTCTGGTTGCTTGCACAGGCCCGCATGGCAAGCCCTGCGGGCCTTTTGCTTTGGGTGTTTTGGGTCGGTGCGCAGGCCCAGCGCCGGCACAGGCAGAAGGGGGGGGCTCTGTCCGGCGGGCCATCGCTGCGATGGCTGCCTGGCTGGCTTTCAAGGCGTGTGCCTTGCCTTGTCCCATTGGCACAGTGCGAGCCCGGCCAGAATGCACAGTGCGGCGGCCAGGTGGTAGTGCATGAAGGGCTCGTTCAGGAGGGCGATGCCCATCAGCCCGCCGCTCAGGGGGATGAGGTGCGTGAACACGTCGGCGCGCGCTGCGCCCACGGCGGCCACGCCCCGGCTCCAGAACACATAGGCCAGCCAGGAGGGGAAGATCACCAGATAGGCCAGGCCCAGCGCCTGCGCCGCGCCCCAGGGCCAGCCGCCGCCGGGCTGCCAGGCCGCC
Source organism: Vandammella animalimorsus (assembly GCF_002285285.1). Lineage (GTDB taxonomy): Bacteria > Pseudomonadota > Gammaproteobacteria > Burkholderiales > Burkholderiaceae_C > Lampropedia > Lampropedia animalimorsus. The sequence continues at coordinate 187,395 of NZ_NSJF01000004.1, read as the reverse complement.
AGCAGCGCCGGCCAGGCGGCGGGCAGCAGCGCCAGCGCCCCCAGCCAGGATGAGAGGGTGACGAAGCTCTCGCTGGACAGCGCCTTGGGCCGGATGCGCAAAAAGGTGCAGTACACCGCCCAGCTCAGCACCGCCGCCATGGCCCACAGGTCGCCGCGCGCCAGCGCCCCTTGCGCCAGCAGGCTGGGCAGATGGCCTTTGGAGAGAATCAGCAGCACGCCCAGCGTGCTCACGGCAATGCCCAGCAGCGCGCGCGGGCGCAACGCATCGCCGAAGAACAGCCGGCCCAGCAGCATCACGATGCAGGGCGAGGCGGCCATGTAGATGGCGCTGCGCACGGAGGTCACAGTCTGCAAGGCCAGGTACAGCGTGACCGGAAAGGCGATCTGCCCCAGCGCCGCCAGAAAGGCCAGACGCCCCCAATCGCTGGCGCTGCGCGGCCACTCGGCCAGCACGCGCCGCCCGAACACCAGGCTGAGCAGCAGCGCCGTGCCAGCCCAGCGCAGGGCCGAGAGCAGCATGGGGTCGATGCCCGCCACCAGCACCCGGCCCACGACGTAGTTGCCGCCCCAGAACACGGCGGCCAGTGACAGCAAAAGGTAGTAGGGCATGGGCAGGATTTCTCTGTGGGTTTCATACGGCAAGGCTGCCACCATGCCGCCGTCTGTGCTGCGCTGCCAATGCCGAAAACCCGCAGGCCAGCGCACAGCCACAGCCCCTGTGGAAGGCGCCAAAGCGCCGAAAGGGCGCAGCTACAATCGCGCCCTTTCGGAGGGGCTGCACGAATCGCCGCGTGGTTTCGTGTCGGCCTTGTCTTGCCATTTTTGAAGGGGTGTGCAGATGGCTGAGCAAGCGCCAAACCCAGCTGCGTCTGGGTCTGTTTTTCACTTTTCCGCAACCCGTGCCGGCCTGGCGCGTCGCGCCAGTCGTGCGCTGGGTGGCTGGGTGCGTGGCCTGGGCCTGGCGGCCGTGCTGGGCTTGGCGGCAGTGGGCGCACATGCGCAGCAGGTGTTGCGCGTGACGGCCATTCCCGACGAGTCGCCCACCGAGCTGGCGCGCAAGTTCGAGCCCCTGGGCCAATACCTGCAGCAGGAGCTGGGCATGGCGGTGCAGTGGACGCCGGTGACCGATTACGCCGCCGCCGTGGAGACCCTGGCCAATCGCAAGGTGGATCTGGCCTGGTTTGGCGGCTTTACCTTCGTGCAAGCGCAGCAGCGCTCGCAGGGCAAGGCCGTGCCGCTGGTGCAGCGCCAGGAGGACGCGCAGTTCCGCTCGGTGTTCATCACGCGCGCGGGCAGCGGCATCGAGTCGCTGGCCGATCTCAAGGGCCGCACGCTGGCCTTTGGCTCGCAAAGCTCCACCTCCGGCCATCTGATGCCGCGCCACTACCTGCTGGCGCAGGGCATCAACCCCGATGCCGATCTCAAGCGCGTGAGCTTCTCCGGCGCGCACGACGCCACCATCGCCGCCGTGGCCAGCGGCAAGGTCGATGCCGGGGCGCTGAACATCTCGGTGTGGGAGAAATTCGTGGCCGAGGGCCGGGTCGATGCCAAACAGGTGCGCGTCCTCTACACCACGCCCGCCTACCACGACTACAACTGGACGGTGCACGCCGAAATGCCGGCCGAGCTGCAGGAAAAAATCCGCCAGGCCTTTCTCAAGCTCGATGCGGCCGAGCCGGCGGGCAAGGCCATCTTGCAGCTGCAGCGCGCCACGCGCTTCATCCCCACCGAGGCGGCCAATTACGACGGCATCCGCGCCGCAGCGCAAAGCGCCGGCCTGCTGCGCTGAGCTGTGCACGACGCCACTGCCGCTGCCATGACCGCCGCCCCACAGGCACCAGCAGCACAGGCACAGGCCCCGGCCCTGGCCCTGGCCTTGCGCGATGCCAGCATTGCGCCCGCTGGCGCGGCCCAGCCCTTGCTGTGCGGCCTGCGGCTGCAGATCGCGCCTGGCGAGCAGGTGGCCCTGATTGGCGCCAGCGGCTCGGGCAAGAGCACGCTGATGCTGGCGCTGGCAGGGGCTTGGCCACTGCAGGCCGGTGCGCTGCACTGGCATGGGCAAGACCCCTGGCAGCTGCCGCGCAGCCAGCGCCAGCGGCTGCGGCGCGAGATGTTTTATGCCCCCCAGGTGCCGCCGCTACCGCCGCGCCAGCGGGTGGTTGCAGCGGTGCTGGCCGGGCGCCTGCCGCACATGGGGCTGGTGGCCAGCTTGCGCACGCTGTGGCACCCGCGCCGGGCCGATGCGCAATGGGCGCAGCAGGCGCTGCTGGCGTTGGATCTGCCCGACAAGCTCTGGCAGCGCGTGGACCGGCTCTCCGGCGGCGAGCGCCAGCGCGTCGGGCTGGCGCGGCTGCTGGCATCGCAGGCGCGCTGCTGGCTGGTCGATGAGCCGCTCTCCGCGCTTGACCCCAGCCGCGCGCAGCAGGTCATGCAGGTGCTGCGGCAGACGGCCCGCCAGCGCGGCAATACGCTGCTGTGCAGCCTGCACCAGGTGGACGCGGCGCGGCGCTTTGCGCGCGTGTTGGCCCTCAAGGACGGGGCCATTGCCTACGATGGCCCAGGCAGCGGCCTGAGCGATGCGCTGCTGCTGCAACTCTATGGCAGCACGGCGCTGGACGATGCCCCGGCCGATGTGCAGGCCGCCGTACAGGCCCAAGCCGCGCCCTCGCCCGCATCCGTCTGGGCCGGCCCTGCGCCCTGTGGTTGAGCCAGCAAAGCCCGTGATGACTGAGCAGGCCCACACTGCCCGCACGGCCCGCGCTGCCCAGGCCGCGCCCCGTGGCGCATCCCCGGCAGCTGCCGATGCCGGGCGCGACCCGGCCTGGCTGCGGCGCTGGGCTGCGCTGCTGCTGGCGCTGGCCGTGCTCTGGCCCGTGCTGCGGCTGACGGAATTTCGACCCTGGCAGATGCTGGATGCGCACAGCCTGCAGGCCACGGCCAGCTTTTTGGCCAGCTTCGTGCCGCCGCGCCACGATTGGGCGTTTGTCTGGCTGCTGGCCAAGGAGGCCTGGCGCACCATCGCCATCGCCACGGCGGGCCTGGCGCTGGCCTGGCTCATCGGCGCGCCGCTGGCGCTGATGGCCAGCGCCAGCCTGTCCATCAGCGCCAGCGAGGGCGCGGGCCGCATGGCCGCGCTGCCGCGGTTGCTGCGCCAGCTGCTGCGCTGGCTGCTGGTGGCCCTGCGCTCCATCCCCGAGCTGGTCTATGCCTTGCTGCTGGTGCGCGTGACCGGGCTGGGGCCTACGGCCGGCGTGCTGGCCATCGCCATTGCCTACGGCGGCATGCTGGGCAAGGTCTATGCGGAAATCCTGGAAAGCGCCGATCCGGCCCCGACCCAGGCGCTGCTGCGCGCCGGCTGCGGGCGTCTGCAGGCGTTTTTCTGCGGCACGCTGCCGCAATGCGCGCAGGAGCTGGCCGGCTACACCGTCTACCGCTGGGAGTGCGCCGTGCGCTCGTCCGTGGTGCTGGGCTTTGTCGGCGCCGGGGGCCTGGGCCAGTTGCTCGACAGCGCCGCCAAGATGTTTGCCGGCAACGAGGTCAGCGCCACGCTGTTGGTGTTCATTGGGCTGGTCTGGCTCAGCGACGGCCTGAGCGCCTGGCTGCGCCGGCGGCTGGCTTGAATCGAGGCAGGCGCATGGGCTTTGCATCCAGACCGCATGACGCAGCCGCGCCGGGCCAGACTGGCGTCGAGCTGCCGCTGCCGCCCCGGCCGCGGCGCAGCCTATGGACGATCCTGGCGCTGCTGGCCCTGGCGGCCCTGGTCGTGGCCAGCTTTGTGACGTTGGACTTGCAGTGGCGCGATCTGTTTTCGGCGCAGGGCCTGGGCGCGATGGCGCAATTCGTGCGCGGCTTCTTCCCGCCCGAGACTGGGCCGGGCTTTTTGCAGGCCACGGCGCGCGCGGCGCTGGAGACGTTGGCCATGTCCCTCTTGGGCACGGCCCTGGCCGCAGTGGGCGGTCTGGCGCTGGCCTTGCTCGCCAGCGCTGCGCCCATGCAGGCGCACCGCCAGCGTGCGTGGCGCACGGCCTTGCGCGGCCTGGCGCTTGCCATCTTGAACCTATTGCGCGCCGTGCCCGAGCTGATCTGGGCCGTGCTGCTGCTCATCGCCGCCGGCCTGGGGCCCATGGCCGGCACGCTGGCGCTGGCACTGCACACCAGCGGCGTGCTCGGGCGGCTGTTTGCGCAAAGCCTGGAGAGCGCCGCCCCGGAAGTGGCGCAGGCCTTGCGCCTGCGCGGCGCGGGCGCGCTGCAGACCTTCGCCTGGGCGACCTGGCCGCAGATCGCGCCGCAGCTGCTGTCCTACACCCTGTACCGCTGGGAGAACAACATCCGCGCCGCTACCGTGCTGGGCATCGTCGGCGCGGGCGGCCTGGGGCAGATGCTCAGCTACCACCTGGGGCTGTTTCACATGCGCGAGACCGGCACCGTGCTGCTGGCCATGCTGCTGCTGGTGGCCGTGGTCGATGGCAGCTCCTTTGCTATCCGCCGCGTGATGGCGCGCTGAAATGCCCCAACAGGCCTTCCAACAGGCCGTTCAGGTCTGCGTCAGGTGCCGCGCCAGGGCCTTGCGAAATGGCTGCACGGCCTGGGCCATGCGCAGCGCGCCGCCGCGCAGCCACTGGGCCGGTGCGGCATCGTTGGTGTAGAGCCGGGCGATGGCATTGGTGGCCTGGTACAGCGGCCAGGTGGCGGCCAGGTGGCGGCGCTCGTAGGCCTGCAGAAACTCCTGATCGGCCAGATCGCGGTTGCGGCGCTTGGCCAGCCACAGCTGCTCGGCCAGGCGCTGCTGGCTTTGCAGGCCGAAGTTGAAGCCGTGCGCGGTGATGGGGTGCATGCCCACGGCCGCATCGCCAATCAGCGCAAAACGCGGCGCCACGAAGCGCTGCGCGTACACGCCCACCAGCGGGTAGGTGTGGGGCTCGCCCTCCTTGTGCATTGCGCCCAGGCGGTGCGCAAAGCGCCGCGTGATGCTGGCGGAGAAGGCTGCATCGTCCAGCGCCAGCTCGGCCTGCATGGCCTCGGGCTTGAGCGTGAGCACCACATTGCTGCGCTGGCCGTTGAGCGGCAGCAGCGCCAGCGTCTGGCCCTGGTCGAACCATTGCCAGGCCACGTGCTGGTGCGGCAGCTCGTGGCTGAAGCGGCACACCATCATGGTGCGCGCGAAATCGTGCGTGGCCGCGGCAATGCCCATCATGCGGCGGGTTTGCGAAAAGCGGCTGTCAGCGGCCACCACCAGGCGCGCCGTCAGGCTGCGGCCATCGTCGAGCTGCAGTGTGTGGCGCTCGGCCCCGCAGTGCAGGCCGCTGACGCCCACGCCGCCGATGAGCTGCACCTCGCTGCGCGCCTGCACGGCCTCGAACAAGGCCTTGCGGATCAGGTGGTTGGGCACGAAATAGCCCAGCTGCGCCACGCCCGCGACCTGCGCGTCGATGCGCAGCGCAAACAGCGATGGGCCGTTGAACACCTGGGCATCGCGCAGGGCGCTGATCTGCGCCGGGTCGATGCGCTGCCAGGCGCCCAGATCCTGCAGGATGCGCTGCGAGGCGTGGGTCAGGGCGATCTCGCGGCCATCGAAGGCCGGCTCGGCCAGGGCCGTCAGCGGCTGGCGGTCGAGCACGGCCAGGCGCAGGCCGCTGCCTTGCATGGATTGGGCGAATGCCAGGCCCACCGGGCCGGCCCCTACGATGGCAATGTCAACGTGCATGGGCAAGTGCGGGTGTGAGAACAGAATGCTTGAGCGTGCGGCCAGCGCGGGCCGCTGCGCATGATAGCGGCGCGGCGGCCATGCAAAAGCCCCGGGCCGCCGTGCAGGGGGTGCAGGCAGGCCAGGGGCCGGGTGCGCCGCAGAGCGGCTGCGCTCAGTTGTACCAGCGCTGCGGGTCGCGCGTGTAGTGCTGGCTGCTGGGCGGGGCGGGCATGCGCTCGTAGGTGGTCAGCACGCCGCGCTGTTGCCAGGTCATCAGCACCGGCTTGCCGCGCTGCGCCATGGCCGCGCCGAGCAGGTTTTCACGGAACAGGCCGCCGCCACGCACGCTGCCGGTGATGCGCACACCGTTGCCGCCGCGCACGCGCGCCTCGCAAAAGCGCGGGTCGGTGTGGGCGTCGCAGCGCTGCAGCGCGTTGGCCTGCAGCTGGCTGTCCGAAGGCGTGCGCGCCAGCGCGGGCTGGCTCCAGGCTGCGCACAGCAGCGTGCCCAGCAACAGGCCGGCGGCCGAGCGGGTCAGGCGATGCGATGGTGTTTTTGACATAGATGTTCCTCCTTGGGTGCGGGATTGCTCTCATGCTCGTGCTGGGCATTCTAGTGGCGCAGCCCTGCGCTGGCGATACAAATTCAAACAATTGTCTTGTGCTGGCATCAAGGTCTTTGAATTGGCCCTGGTGTCACCGGGCCTGGCTCCCGCCTTGAAAAGCCTGCGCTTGGCCTCAGATGGCCACGGTCGTGGCGTGCGCTGCGCGCTGCCGCCCATTTCCCCATTTCTTCCCCCATCGATTCCTTGTGACGCCATGAGCACGAAAAAACATGCTTTCCAGGCCGAGGTGGCCCAGGTGCTGCACCTGGTGACGCACTCGCTGTACTCGAACCCTGAAATCTTCCTGCGCGAGCTGATCTCCAACGCCGCCGATGCCTGCGACAAGCTGCGCTTTGAGGCGCTGAACGACAGCGCGCTGTACGAGGGCGACGCCGAGCTGCGCGTGCGCATCCACTTCGATGAGCAGGCCAAGACCCTGACCATCGAGGACAACGGCATCGGCATGAGCCTGCAGGAGGCCATCGACAACCTGGGCACCATCGCCAAGAGCGGCACGCGCGACTTTGCCAGCCGCCTCAGCGGCGATGCGCAGGCCGACGCGCAGCTCATCGGCCAGTTTGGCGTGGGCTTTTACTCGGCCTTCATCGTGGCCGAGCAGGTGGTGGTGCAAACGCGCCGCGCCGGCCTGCCCGCCAGCGAGGGCGTGCGCTGGAGCAGCCAGGGCACGGGCGATTTCGAGGTCGAGACCATCGAGCGCGCCCAGCGCGGCACCAGCATCACCTTGCACCTGCGCGACAGCGCCAGCGAGTTCCTCAACGGCTGGAAGCTGCGCTCGCTCATCAACAAATACTCCGACCACATCAGCCTGCCCGTGCAAATGCAGCAGGAGCAATGGCAGGAGGCCGAGCAGGAAGGCCAGCCCGGCGCCATGGTCAAGACCGGCGAATGGGAGACCGTCAACCAGGCCAGCGCGCTGTGGGCGCGGCCCAAGAAGGACATCAGCGCCGAGCAGTACATCGAGTTCTACAAAAACCTCAGCCACGACTTCGAGGCGCCGCTGGCCTGGAGCCACAACAAGGTTGAAGGCGCGACCGAATACACCCAGCTGCTGTACCTGCCGGCCAAGGCCCCGCACGACCTGTGGAACCGCGACAAGCAGGCCGGCCTGAAGCTCTACGTCAAGCGCGTCTTCATCATGAACGAGGCCGATGCGCTGCTGCCCTCTTACCTGCGCTTTGTCAGCGGCGTGATCGACGCGGCCGATCTGCCGCTGAACGTCAGCCGTGAAATCCTGCAGGAAAGCCGCGACGTGCGCGCCATCCGCGACGGCAACACGCGCCGCGTGCTGGGCATGCTCGAAAGCCTGGCCGAGGAGGATGCAGCCGCAGCGCCCGCGCAGCCCGCCGCCGATCAGGCCGAGCAGGCCGGCGACGTGACCGACGTGGTCGATAAGAACGCCCCGGCCGCCGATGCTGCCCAGCCCCAGGGCGAAGGCAAATACGCGCGCTTTTACGCCCAGTTTGGCGCCGTGCTCAAGGAGGGCCTGGGCGAAGACTTCGCGCACCGCGAACGCATTGCCCGCCTGCTGCGCTACGCCTCGACCCACAGCGACAGCCCCAGCGTCGGCCTGGCCGACTACAAGGCGCGCATGAAGGACGGGCAAAAGGCCATCTACTACATCACCGCCGACAGCCTGGCCGCCGCCAAGAGCAGCCCGCAGCTGGAGCTGTTCCGCAAAAAAGGCATTGAAGTGCTGTTCATGACCGACCGCGTGGACGAATGGGCCATGGGCTTTGTGCACGAGTTCGACGGCACGCCGCTGCAATCCATTGCCAAAGGCGCGGTGGATCTGGGCGAGCTGCAGGACGAAGCCGAACGCCAGGCCGCCCAGGCCGCGGCCGAGCAGTACCAGCCCCTGGTCGAGCGTCTCAAGACCGTGCTCAAGGGCAAGGCCGAAGACGTGCGCGTGACCACCCGCCTGGTCGATTCGCCCGCCTGCCTGGTCGTGCAGGACGGCCAGATCAGCAACCAGTTCGCGCGCCTGCTCAAGCAGGCCGGCCAGGCCCTGCCCGAGACCCTGCCGGTGCTGGAAGTCAACCCCAGCCACGCGCTGGTGCAGCGCCTGCAGGCTGCGCAGGACGCCCAGGCCGAAGGCGGCGACTTCGAAGACCTGGCGCACGTGCTGTTCGACCAGGCCCTGCTGGCCGAAGGCGGCCTGCCAGACGACCCGGCCGCCTACGTGCAGCGCATCCACCGCCTGCTGCTGGCCCCTGCGGGCTGAGTAGAGCCCCCTACTGCCTGCTGTCCCGGCACGTAGGCAGCAGGGTCGCCTTCTTTTGTCTCCTTTTCTTGGCCAGACAAGAAAAGGAGGTGCGCCGCCGGGCGCATATCCCGGCCTCGACGCTCCAAGCCTGCACAGTCGGCTGTGCCAAGCGCGCGACCAGCCCCCTGCCAGCCCCACTCAGCCCTTGGCGCCACAGCCATCGTGTGACAATCGCGCCCCATGAGTCCACAGCAGTACGTCGCGCACAAGGCCGCCGCATCGGGCAGCAGCTTTTATTACGCGTTCCGTTTTCTCCCGGCACCGCGCCGCGCGGCCATCACGGCCTTCTATGCGTTCTGCCGCGAAGTGGACGACGTGGTCGATGAAGTCAGCGACGCCGGCGTGGCCGCCAGCAAGCTGGCCTGGTGGCGCTCCGAAGTGGCCAATGCCTACGCCGGCCGGCCCAGCCACCCGGTCATGCAGGCGCTGATGCCCGCCGCGCAGGACTGGGGCATTGAGGCCGCACACCTGCTGGCCATCATCGAAGGCTGCGAGATGGACCTGCAGCAAACCCGTTACCTGGACTTTGCCGGCCTGCAGCGCTACTGCCACCTGGTGGCCGGCGTGGTGGGCGAGGTCGCCGCGCGCATCTTCGGCCAGACCCAGGCGCAGACCACGCAGTATGCGCACACCCTGGGCCTGGCCTTTCAGCTGACCAACATCATCCGCGACGTGGGCGAGGACGCCATGCGCGGGCGCATCTACCTGCCCGTGGCCGAGCTGCAGCAGTTCGAGGTGCGCGCGCACGAAATCACCCAGCGCAGCTACTCGGAGCGCTTTGCCGCGCTGATGCGCTTTCAGGCCGAGCGCGCGCACCGCCTCTACGACCAGGCGCTGGCGCTGCTGCCCGAGCAGGACCGGCGCAGCCAAAAGCCCGGGCTGATGATGGCGCACATCTACCGCACCTTGCTGCGCGAGATCGAGCGCGACCAATTCCAGGTGCTGCACCAGCGCATCCAGCTCACGCCGCTGCGCAAGCTCTGGCTGGCCTGGCAGGTGCAGGCGCTGGGGCGCATGCCGCGCTGAGCCGCGCGGCGCAAGGCGCAAGCAAGGCAGGCCAATGGCGGGGGCAGCAACAGCGCAGGCCGGGACGTTGGCAGGGCTGCGCCTGGCCGTGGTCGGCGCGGGCTGGGCCGGCCTGGCCGCCGCCGTGGCGGCCAGCCAGGCCGGCGCGCAGCTGACGCTGTTCGAAGCCAGCCGCCAGCCTGGCGGGCGGGCGCGCAATGTGGCGCTGGCTGGCGCGGGCGGGCAGCCCGCCTTGCGGCTGGACAACGGCCAGCACATTCTGATCGGCGCCTACCGCGCCAGCCTGAGCCTGATGCGCACCCTGGGGCTGGACGCCGCGCGCTGCCTGCAACGCCTGCCGCTGGATTTGCGCGATGCCCAGGGCCAGGGCCTGGCCCTGCCCGCCTGGCCCAGCCGGTTGCCTGCGGCGCTGCAGGCGTCGGCCCAGGCCTTGGGTACGGCCTGGGCGCTGCTGCGCGCGCAAGGCTGGAGCTGGGGCGAGCGCCTGGCCCTATTGCGCCGCCTGCAGGCCTGGCAGCGCGCCGGCTTTGCCTGTGCGCCCACGGCCAGCGTGGCCCAGCTGTGCGCCGGCCTGCCGCAGGCGGTGGTGCAGCAGCTCATCGAACCGCTGTGCACCGCCGCGCTGAACACGCCACTGGCCCAGGCCAGCGGCGCGGTGTTCTTGCGCGTGCTGCAAGACAGCGTGGCCGGCGGGCCAGGCAGCGCCGATCTGCTGCTGCCCACAGTGCCGCTGGGCGACTTGCTGGCCGAGCCTGCATGGCGCTGGCTGCAGGCGCAGGGCGCGCAGCTGCGCCTGGGCCAGCGCATCAACCAGTTGCAGCCTGTGGCAGACGGTCAAACAGGCGCAGGCTGGCTGCTGGACGGCCAGCATTTCGACGCCGTGCTGCTGGCCACCCCGGCGGGCGAGGCCCTGCGCCTGCTGCGCCCGCTGGCCGCCGAAATCGAAACTGCGGCCGGGGCCGGGGCTGCGGCCAGCGCCGATTTGCGCAGCTGGCTGCAACAGGCCGAGGCGCTGCGCCACGAGGCCATTGGCACGGTGTTCCTGCGCGCAGCAGATGTGGATACGACCCCGCCATCGCCCAGCGTGCTGACGCGGCCCATGCTGGCGCTGGCGCCTGGCGGCGTGGCGCAGTATGTGTTCGACCGCCAGCAATTGACGGGCGAGCCCGGCCTGCTGGCCTGGGTGGCCAGCACCCTGGATGCGGCGCTGGACAAGGCCGCGCTGACGCAGCGCGTGCTGGCCCAGGCCCAGGCCCTGCCCGGCCTGGCGGGGCGCCGTTGGCAGCCCGTGGCCAGCATCATCGAAAAGCGCGCCACTTTCGCCTGCACGGCAGGCCTGCAGCGCCCCGGTCAGCAGCCTTGCAGCGCCTGGCCCCGGCTGCTGGTCTGCGGCGACTACGTGCACGGCCCCTACCCAGCCACGCTGGAAGGCGCAGTGCGCAGCGGCCAGCAGGCCGTGGCCGCGCTGTGCCGTGCAGTGGCTGGCAACCATCGGGTGCGGTGATCGACAGCCTGTTTTTGGGGCCGGCAAATGGGGGCAAGCAGCCCAGCCAAGGGCCGAGCGCAGCGATGGCCCGAACAGAGCCCCCTTCTGCCAGCGCCTGGGCCGTTGGCCTGACAGGGCGGGCAGGCCCACACACAGTGGGCCTGCTTTGTTCATCATGCTTTGCTGCGGCTGTTTGAGCGTAGCGGCGCAGCCGCGCAGCGAGTTTCCGCAGCATCCGCCCTGGCAGGTCATCGGCACAGGTTGCCCCGGCGCGCAGCGCCGGGGTCGCGGGCAGTGGGGTCGCCTTCTTTTGCCTCCTTTTCTTGGCGAGACAAGAAAAGGAGGTGCGCCGCCGGGCGCACATCCCGGCCTCGGCACGCAACACTGGCGCAGGCGGTGGCTACGAGAGCCAATACTGTTTTGCCCTGCTGACTGCTGAAACTGTGACCTCTTTAAACGCGCTACAAGCGATCTTTTGGCCCGGGGTAGGGGTTGGGCGTCCCTTGATAGGGGGTGAGGACCTCTTTGCGGAGGTATTTCGGCAGCCTGCTGAAAATGTGAACAAGGCGCGGGTCGGCCAGTGACCCATGGCGCGCAGCGGGCTGGCGTGTGCATCACTGCGCCGCACGGCGTTTGCTGGATGGGGCGGGCGGCGGCGCAGCCACGGCCGAGCAGCCTGGGCCGCTGAGGCGGCTGTGGCCGCCGGGCAGGGGCGTGAGCACGATTTGCGTGGCGATGCGCTCCTTGAGGGCCGGCACGTGCGAGATCACGCCGATGAGCTTGCCCTCCAGGCGCAGGCTGGCCAGCGTGTCCAGCGCCGTCTCCAGCGCCTCGTCGTCCAGCGTGCCAAAGCCTTCGTCGAGAAACAGCGCGTCCACGCGCACGTTCTGGCTGGCCATGTGCGACAGGCCCAGCGCCAGCGCCAGGCTGACGATGAAGCTCTCGCCGCCCGAGAGGTTCTTGGTCGTGCGCACCAGGCCAGCCTGGTCGTTGTCGATCACGTTCAGCTCCAGCGGCTGCGCCGGGTCGCACACCAGCAGGTAGCGCCCGCTCATTTTCTGCAGCTGGCGATTGGCCTGGGCCACCACCATGGCCAGGCTCAGGCCCTGCACGAAGTGGCGGTACTTCTTGCCATCGGCAGAGCCAATCAGCGCGTGCAGCGCCTCCCAGCGCTGGCATTCGCGCTGCTGCGCCTCGATGGCCTGGCGCTGCGCCTGCTGCTGATCGGCCAGGCGTTGCTGCTCGGCCAGGCGGGATTTGAGCGTGCCCAGCGCCTCCAGCGCCTGGCGCTGCTGCGCGGCCAGCTCGGCCTGGGCCTGCTGCAGGCTGGGCAGCGGCGGGGGCTCGTCGGGGCGCTCGGCCTGCAGGGCGCTGCGCTGCGCTTGCAGCGCCTGCTGCTGGCTGTGCAGGCGGGCCTGTTCGATGCGCAGCCGCTCGGCCTGCTGGGCCAGCTGCTGGCGCTGGGCGGGCGGCAGCGTGGCGGCGCGGTAGGCGGCCTCATCGGCAAAGCCGCGCGCCTGCAGCTGCGCGGCGAACTCGGCCGCCTGTGCGAGCAGCTGCGGTGCGCGATCGGCCTGGGCCTGCTGCAGCGCCTGGCAGCGGCTTTGGTGTTCGAGCTGTGCGGCCTGGGCCTGCTGCCAGTGCCGCTGGGCCTGTTGCAGCGCCTGGGCGGCGGCTTGGCAATCGGCCTGCAAACGCTCGGCCTGGGCCGTTGGATCCTGCGTGCCGAACAAGGCCTGACGCTGCGCCTGCAGTTGCTCGGTGGCCTGTTGCAGAGCCTGGCACTGGTTGCGCTGCTCGGCCCATTGCGCCTGCAATTGCTCGGCATGCTGGGCCTGCTGCGCAATGCGCTGGTCCAGGGCGGCGAGCTGCTGCTGCAGCGCGCCATGTTGTTGTTGCAGCAGCAGCCATTGCGCGCGGCGCTGCTCCAGCGCCTGCAACAGTGCCTGCAGGTTTTGTTGATCGACTTCGTCCGCGTCGGCCAAGGCCTCGGTGTGGTCTTGGGCCGCAGGGTGGGGTGCGGCGGCCCAGCAGGGCAGGGCGTGTTGGTCTGGCAGGCCCTGCAGAGCCTGCCGCAATGCCTGCTGCTGCGCGGCCTGCGCCGCCTGCAGGGTGTGCAGGGCCTGCTGCCGTTGTTGCAAGGCGTGCTGGGCCTTGGCCAGCTGCTCGGCTGCGGCATGGCTGGCCTGCATGGCCAGATCGGCGGCCTGGCGCTGCTGCTCCAGCTGGGCGTGGCTTTGGGCGATGGCCTGCGCCAGTTCTTCGGCTTCGGCCAGACGCTGTGCGCTGGCCTGGTATTGCGCGGCCTGCTCGGTCTGCGCGGCGTGCAGGGCCTGGGCCAGGGCATCGAGTGCGGCGCTGTGCTCCGGCCCCTGGGCGTCGGCCGGCCATTGGGCCAGGCGCTGCAGCAGGGCGGTGGCGGCCTGCTGCACCTCGCAGGTTGGCGGCGGCAGTGCGGCAGGCGCGGCAGCGGGCGCTGGGGCGGGCGGCTGGGCCAGGGCCTCGTGCAATGCCTGCAGCCTGGCCAGCGCAGCCTGGGCGCGCTGCTGCTGCTGGCTGTGCTGCCGGGCCTGCTGGGCCTGTTCATGGCTTTGGCTGTGCCGCAGTTGCTGCTGGGTGTGCTCGGCGCGGCATTGCTGCAGTTGCGCGCGCGCGGCCTGGATGCGCTGGGCCGTGGCCTGTGGCTTGGGCTGCGGCTGGCTCTGGGCGAAGGGGTGTTCGAGCGCGCCGCACAGCGGGCAGGGCTGACCGTCCTGCAAGGTGTGGCGCGCTTGCTCCAGGCTTTGGATGCGCAGCTCCAGCTGGTGTTGCTGCTCCAGCAGCTGGTGCTCGCGCTCCAGCGCCTGCAGCTGTTGGGCCAGTTGCTGCTGGCGCTGTTGCGCCTCATGGGCCTGGGCCTGGCAGTGCTGTGCTTGGGTCAGCCCGTTGGCGGCGGCCTGCTGGGCCTGGCGGGCTTCGTTGGCAGCGGCCTGGGCTTGGGCCAGTTGCTCCAGGCGGGCTTGCAGGGCGCTGTGGTGGGTGCGCCAGTGGCCCAGCGATTGCTGGCCCAGCAGCTGGGCCAGCTGTGCCTGCTGCCGGGCCAGTTGCTGCTGCTGCGCCTGCAGCCCAGCCTGGCAGGCCTGCGCTTGCTGCTGTTTCGCTTGCCGGTGCGCTTCGGCCTGGGCCTGGGCCTGTTCAGCCTGGGTCAGATCGTGGCGCAGGGCGGCGGCCTGCTGCGCGCCTTGCTGCAGCGCGGCAATACGCTCGCGCAGGGCGGAGAGCTCCTCGACGAGCCGGGCATCGCCGGCGCGCCGCTGCTGTTGCGCCTGCAGGGCCTGCAGCTGCTGCTCGGCCTGGGCTTGCTCTTGCAGGCTGTGCCGGTGTTGCGCCTGTTGTTGCTGCAGGCGTTCATGCAGCGCTTGCAGGGCTTGTTGCCGCTCGCTGAGCTGGAGCTGCTGCTGCTGGCGCTGCCAGTCCAGCGCTTGCACTTGTTGCAGCAGTTCCTGGCTTTGGGCTTGGGTCTGTTGGGCCTGCTGCAGGCGTTGCTCGGCGGCCTGTTGATCGGCCTGGGCCTGCGCCAGTGCCTGCTGCTGCGCGGCGCTGTGCGCCTGCAGGCTCTGCAGCTGCCGGGCATCGCTGGCTTGGGCCTGGCGCAGCGCCTGCAGCGCGGCGTCGGCGGCGGCCAGCTCCAGCGCGCGCTGCGCGGCGTCGAGCCGGGCCTGCTCGGGCGCAAAGCGCGCCTGCTCGGCCTCCAGGGCTTGCTGGGCGGCCAGCCATTGCGCGTGTTGTTGCTGCAGCTGCTGCAGGCGCTCGCGCCAGGCAATGGCCTGGGCCTGCTCGGCCAGCTGGGCCTGCAGCTGGGCTTCATGGGCCTGTTGGGCGACCAGTTCCTGTTGCAGCTGGGCCAGCTCCTGGGCCGGCAGCGGCTGCACGCCCTGCAGCGCGGCGCGCAAGGCCTGCAGTTGCTGCTGCTCTTGGCTGTGGCGCGCGTGCACGTGCATGGAGATCTGGCTGTAGATGCCGCTGCCGGTGAGGTGTTCGAGCAGCGGCGCGCGCTCCTCGGGCCCGGCTTGCAAAAAGGCGGCAAAACCGCCCTGGGCCAGCAGCATGGAGCGGGTAAAGCGCATGAAGTCCAGCCCGGTGAGGGCTTCGACACGCTCGGCCACGCCGCGCAGGCTGCTTTGCAGAATTTGCCCGGTGTCGGCGTTGGCGATTTCGTGGCGCGGCGCTTGCAGCTCGCCCTCGGGCTGCTTGCGGGCGCGGCGCTGGCTCCAGTGGCAGCGCCAGCGCCCGGCCGGGGTTTCGAAGACGACTTCGGCAAAGCATTCGCCGCTTTGGCGCGACATGATGTCGTTGCCGCTCTTGCCGATTTTGGCCAGGCGCGGCGTGCGGCCGTACAGCGCCAGGCAGATGGCGTCCAGCAGCGTGCTCTTGCCCGAGCCGGTCGGGCCGGTGATGGCAAACAGGCCCTCACTGGCGTAGGCCGGGTGCGTGAGGTCGATGTGCCACTGGCCGCTCAAGGCGTTGAGGTTGCTCAGGCGGATGTGCAGGATGCGCATGGGGGCGGTGTGGCAAGGCTGCGGGCGCTCATTGCGCCTGCGGGTCGGCCTGCTGCAGTTCGTGCAGGGCCTGGGCATAGGTCTGGCGCAGTGCCGCGCGCTGCGCATCGGGGATTTGGTGCGCGGCCAGGCAGCGCTCGAACACCTCGTGCACGTCCAGCGTCTGCAGGCTCTCGTCGGCCTGGCTGTGCGCCAGCAGCTGCGCGCTCAGGCGCGGCTGGGCGATGCGCAGCACGTCGATGGCCGCGTCGGCGGTGGCGGCGGCCACGCGCTGGCGCAGGTCGGGCAGCAGCTCCTGGCCTTCGTAGAGCACTTCCAGCCACAGGCGCGCGCCGGGCGGTGCTTCGGCGTCGGCGGTGGTATCGGCGGCCTGCTGCGCCGGGGCTGGCCGTGGGGCTGGCAGGGGATGTTGCGCGCCCAGCGCCTGCAGTTGCTGGGCGATGGCAGGCCAGTCGCCGCGCACGCGCGCTAGCGGCTGAAAGCGCGGCACGGGCAGCAGCGTGATGGCGCTGGGCGCGGTGCTGGGTGGCGCATCACCACCGGCGCTGGCCCATTGCACCAGGCAGACGCTTTTGCTGTGCGCGGCCTCGCCAAAGCCCATGGCCAGCGGCGCGCCGCTGTAGCGGATGTGGGCCTGGCCGCCCACGGTCTGCGGCACGTGCAAATGGCCCAGCGCCACGTAGTCGAAGGCGGGCGAGAACAGGTCTGCGTCAACTTGGGCCAGGCTGCCAACGTACAGATCGCGCACGCCGTCGCCGTCCAAAGTCTGGCCGCCGCTGGCAAACAGGTGGCCCATGGCGACGATGGGCACGGGCCGGCCCAGCGCGGCGCGGCGCGCCAGCGCGGCCTGGGCCACGGCGGCGTAGTGCTCGGCCAGGCCCTGCAGCAGCTTGCGTTCCTTGTCCTGCGGGCTTTCGCCTGGCTCGGCGCTGCGCAGATCACGCTCGCGCAGATAGGGCACGGCGCAGACGATCAGCTGCGCCTGGCCCTGCGCGTCGTGCAGCGTGAGCACTTCCTGCTCGGCGCTGGCGCGGGCCTGGCCGACGACGTGCACCTGCAGCGCCTGCAGCAGCTCGCGCGGCGCGTCCAGCAGCGAGGGCGAGTCGTGGTTGCCGGCGATGACCACGGCATGGCGGCAGCGCGCGGCGGCCACGCGGTGCAAAAAGCGGTAGTACAGCGCCTGGGTGGCGTTGCTGGGCGTGCCGGTGTCGAACACGTCGCCGGCCACCAGCAGCACGTCGATGGCTTCGCGCTCGACGGTGCCGGCCAGCCAGTCCAGCCAGGCGGCAAATTCCTCGTGGCGCCGCCGCCCGAACAGGTTGCGGCCCAGGTGCCAGTCCGAGGTGTGCAGCAGCTTCATGGCCGCGGGCCGAAGGCGCTGGGGCAGGGCGGCTCAGCCCTGGGCATGGGGGGCGGCAGAGGCGGGCGCGCGCAGGCGCTCGAACTCGCGGTGCTCGTAGGCGATGTAGGCCTCCATCATGCTGCGGTAGATGGCTTCGATCAGATCGGGCTGGCCGCCTTCGGCCAGTGCGCGTTCGCGCACACGCGCGACGATGAAGGCGATGCGATCTTCATCGCGCACCTGCTCCTGCGTGGCCTTGATGCGCGCGGCCTGGGTCATGTAGCCGCCGCGCTCGACCAGCAGCGGCACGAGGATGTCGTCCAGCGCGTCGATGCGCGCGCGCACCTGGGCCATGTCGGTGCAGTGGGCGGTGCGCTCGATGGCCGGGCGCGCGTCGGCGGCTGCGGGGCCGGGGGCCGGGCAGGGGCTGTTCATGTGTCAAATCCTTCTTCTACCAGTTCGGCCGCGCGCAGCAGGGCGCGGGCCTTGTGTTCGGTTTCGCGCCATTCCATCTCGGGCACGGAGTCGGCCACGACCCCGGCGGCGGCCTGCACATACAGGGTCTGGTTCTTGACCAGGCCGGTGCGGATGGCGATGGCCACATCCATGTCGCCAGCGTAGCTGAGGTAGCCGCAGGCGCCGCCGTACAGGCCGCGCTTGACGGGCTCGAGCTGGTCGATCAACTCCATGGCATGCACCTTGGGCGCGCCAGTGAGGGTGCCGGCCGGAAAGCAGGCCTTGAGCACGTCGATCGGCCCCAGGCCGGGCCGCAGCCGCCCCTCGACATTGCTGACGATGTGCATGACGTGGCTGTAGCGTTCGACCACGAAGGCCTCGGTCACCTGCACGCTGCCGACTTCGGCAATGCGGCCGATGTCGTTGCGCGCCAGGTCGATGAGCATGACGTGTTCGGCGCGCTCCTTGGGGTCGGCCACCAGCTCTTGCTCGGCGGCCTTGTCCAGCTCTGGCGTGGCGCCGCGCGGGCGCGTGCCCGCCAGCGGACGGATGGTGATTTTCTGCCCGTCCTCGCAGCGCTCCTTGCGCACCAGGATCTCCGGGCTGGCGCCCACCACGTGCAGGCCATCGTCGGCCTGGCCCGGCGGCGCATCCGTGGCGGCGCTGCCGAAGTGGTAGTAGTACATGTAGGGGCTGGGGTTGAGCGAGCGCAGCGCGCGGTACAGCGCCAGCGGGCTTTGCGTGTAGGGCTGCTCGATGCGCTGGCCGATCTGCACCTGCATGAACTCGCCTGCGGCGATCATCTCCTTGGCGCGCGCCACGGCGGCCAAATAATCGTCCTTGGCAAAGCGCCGCAGCGGCGCATGGCTGGCGCAGGGCGCCAAGGGCGGTGCGGTCACGCTGCACGCCAGCAGCTCGCGCAGCTGGCGCAGGCGACGCTTGGCGCGGCTGTAGGCCTCGGGCTGGGCTGGGTCGGCCCAGACCAGCAGATACAGCCGGCCCGAGAGGTTGTCGATCACCGCCACCTCCTCGGTGTGCAGCAGCAGGATGTCTGGCAGTTGCAGGTCATCGGGCGGGCAGCTGGCTTGCAGCTTGCGCTCGATGTGGCGCACCGTGTCATAACCGAAATAACCGGCCAGGCCGCCGGAAAAGCGCGGCATGCCCGGGCGCAGCGCCACTTTGAAGCGCGCCTGGTAGCGGGCGATGAAATCCAGCGGGTTGCCGTGGTCGGTCTCGACCACCTGGCCATCGGTGATGACCTCGGTGCGCGCCTGCGCGCCAAAGCCGCTGGCGCGCAACACCGTGCGCGCGGGCAGGCCAATGAAGCTGTAGCGGCCAAAGCGCTCGCCGCCGACCACCGATTCGAGCAAGAAGCTGTTGCGCCCGCCATCTTGCGCGTGGGCCAGCTTCAGATACAGCGACAGCGGCGTTTCCAGGTCGGCAAAGGCCTGCGCCATCAGCGGGATGCGGTTGTAGCCCTCGCGGGCCAGGCTTTGGAATTCCAGTTCGGTGATCACGGACGCGGGCTCCTTGTGGGCGGGCGGCGGGCGATGGGGGTATCAGGGGGCGAAGTAGTGTAGTGGCAAAGCGCGGCTCCAGGC
This sequence comes from Vandammella animalimorsus, assembly GCF_002285285.1. Taxonomy (GTDB): domain Bacteria; phylum Pseudomonadota; class Gammaproteobacteria; order Burkholderiales; family Burkholderiaceae_C; genus Lampropedia; species Lampropedia animalimorsus. The sequence continues at coordinate 168,370 of NZ_NSJF01000004.1, read as the reverse complement.
TGGCGCAGTCCTGGCTGCGCCGTTTGGCGTGATTTGGGTAATCCCTTAAGACTAAAGTCGTCTGGCGGCCCCAGGGGGTAGGCCGCTAAATTGGTGCTTGCCCGAATGCTGCGCCGGCACTGTGTGTCTGGGATCCAGGGCGGCGCTGTTTGGCGGCATTCGGTCTGACAACGATGAGATTGGAGACTGCCATGAGTGCCTTGCACAGCCACGCTGCGGACCCGATGGTCCAACGCATCGAGAACAACCCCAACTACCAGCTGCTGCGCCGCAAGCGCAATGGCTTTGGCTGGACGCTGACGATTCTGATGTTGCTGGTCTATTACGGCTACATCGGCCTGATTGCGTTCGACAAGTCTTTCCTGGCCAAGCCCCTGGGCACGGGGGTGACGACGGTGGGCATTCCCATCGGCCTGGGGGTGATCGTGTTCACGATTGTGATCACGGGCATTTACGTGTACCGCGCCAATACAGAGTTCGATGCGCTCACCCGCAAGGTTCTGGAGGAGGCGCGCCAATGAATGCACTGGGTTTTAGCTTGACAGCTGCGCAGGCCCGCCAGGCCGCGCTGGGTGTGGTGCTGGCTGCGGCCTCTGCAGCGGCCTGGGCCGCTGGCGGCGATCTGGGCGAGCTGCAAAAGCAGTCCACCAACTGGACGGCGATCGTCATGTTCGGCTTGTTTGTTGCAGGCACGCTGTGGATCACCAAGTGGGCGGCGGCGCGCACCAAATCGGCGGCCGATTTCTACACCGCAGGCGGCGGCATCACGGGCTTTCAGAATGGCCTGGCGATTGCGGGCGATTACATGTCGGCCGCTTCCTTTCTGGGCATTTCGGCGGCGGTGATGGCCAATGGCTATGACGGGCTGATTTACTCCATCGGCTTTTTGGTGGGCTGGCCGGTCATTACCTTTTTGATGGCCGAGAAGCTGCGCAACCTGGGCAAGTTCACCTTTGCCGATGTGGCGGGCTATCGCTTCCAGCAGGGGCCGATCCGCGCCTTTGCCGCCAGCGGCACGCTGGTGGTGGTGGCCTTCTACCTGATTGCGCAAATGGTGGGCGCGGGCCAGCTCATCAAGCTGCTGTTCGGGCTGGATTACATCTACGCCGTCATCATCGTGGGCATTTTGATGATGGTGTACGTGCTGTTTGGCGGCATGACGGCCACGACCTGGGTGCAAATCATCAAGGCCTGCCTGCTGCTGGCGGGCGCGAGCTTCATGGCCTTCATGGTGATGCAGGCTTATGGCTTCAGCTTTGAAAACCTGTTCAAGGCCTCGGTCGAGGTCAAGGGCTCGAACTCCATCATGGGGCCGGGCAATTTCATCAAGGATCCGATCTCGGCCATCAGCTTCGGCATGGCACTGATGTTCGGCACCGCGGGCCTGCCGCACGTGCTGATGCGCTTTTTCACCGTGCCCAACGCCAAGGAGGCGCGCAAGAGCGTGTTCTGGGCCACAACCTGGATTGGCTACTTCTACATCCTGACCTTCATCATCGGCTTTGGCGCCATCGTGCTGGTCAGTGCCAATCCGCAGTTCCTCGATGCCAAGGGCGGCCTGATCGGCGGCAGCAACATGGCGGCGGTGCACCTGGCCAATGCCGTGGGCGGCAACGTGTTCCTGGGCTTTATCTCGGCCGTGGCCTTTGCCACCATCCTGGCCGTGGTGGCGGGGTTGACGCTCTCGGGCGCTTCGGCGGTCTCGCACGATTTGTATGCCACGGTGTTCAAGCAGGGCAAGGCCGACAGCGCGGCGGAACTCAAGGTCTCGCGCATCACCACCTTGGTGCTGGGCGTGGTGGCGGTGCTGCTGGGCATCGTGTTCGAGAAGCAAAACATCGCCTTCATGGTTTCGCTGGCCTTTGCGGTGGCGGCCTCGGCCAATTTCCCGGTGCTGTTTCTCTCCATCCTGTGGAAGGACATGACCACGCGCGGCGCGGTGCTCGGCGGCTTCTTGGGGCTGATCTCCTCGGTGGTGTTGACGGTGCTCTCCCCCTCGGTGTGGGAGGCTGTGCTGGGTAACGCCAAAGGCTCCGCGCCCTTCCCCTATGCTTCACCTGCGTTGTTCTCGATGACGCTGGCCTTCATCGGCATCTGGCTGTTCTCCATCACGGACAAGAGCCGCAATGCCCAGGCTGAGCGCGCCGCCTTCCCGGCGCAGCAGGTGCGCTCGGAAACGGGTCTGGGGGCTGCCAAGGCTGCCTCGCACTGAGGCCGCAATGAGATGAAAAGCGCTGGGCCTTGCCAGCGCACGCAGTCCGGCGTGGGCCAGCAGCCCCGCCGGACTGTGGCATGTGATTTTTTAATGATGTCAACGATTGAGAGAGGTATTGCCATGAGTCCACAAGACCTGTACCCCGTCAACCCGGCCCTGGCGGGCCCGGGCACCATCACCGCTGAGAAATACCAGCAGATGTATGACGAATCCGTCAACGACCCTGCGGCTTTTTGGGGCAGGATGGCCAAGCGCCTGACCTGGTTCAAGGAGCCCACCGTCATCAAGGACACCAGCTTCGACCCGAATCACTTCCACACCCGCTGGTTTGCCGATGGCGAGCTCAACGTCAGCGTCAACTGCCTGGACCGCCACCTGGCCGAGCGCGGCGACAAGGTCGCCATCATCTGGGAGCCTGACAGCCCCGACACCCCAGCGCAGAAAATCACCTACCGCCAGCTCTACGAGCGCGTGTGCAAGCTGGGCAACGCGCTGCGCAAGCTGGGCGTGCAAAAGGGCGACCGCGTCACCATCTACCTGCCCATGGTGCCCGATGCCGCCGTGGCCCTGCTGGCCTGTGCGCGCATTGGCGCCATCCACAACGTGGTGTTCGGCGGCTTCTCGCCCGGCTCCGTGGCCGACCGCGTGCGCGACAGCAGCGCCAAAGTCATCATTACCGCCGATGAGGGCCTGCGCGCCGGGCGCAAGGTGCCGCTCAAGGCCAACGTGGATGCCGCCTTGCAGCAAGAAGGCACGGATACGGTGGAAAAAGTCATCGTGCTCCAGCACACCGGCGGCGACGTGACCATGCAGGCCGGACGCGACCTCTGGCTGCACGAGATCACCGCCAGCGAGAGCGCCGAGTGCGAGCCCGAGCGCATGAACGCCGAAGACCCGCTGTTCATCCTCTACACCTCCGGCTCCACCGGCAAGCCCAAGGGCGTGGTGCACTCCACCGGCGGCTACCTGGTGCATGCCAGCCTCAGCCACGAGGCCGTCTTCGACCTGCGCGAGGACGACATCTACTGGTGCACCGCCGATGTGGGCTGGGTCACCGGCCACAGCTACATCGTCTATGGCCCGCTGGCCAACGGCGCCACCTCGCTGATTTTCGAGGGCGTGCCCAGCTACCCGGACGGCTCGCGCTTCTGGCAAGTGGTGGACAAGCACCAGGTCACCATCTTCTACACCGCGCCCACGGCCATCCGCGCCCTGATGCGCGACGGCGACGAGCTGGTGAAGAAAACCTCGCGCCAAAGCCTGCGCCTGCTGGGCTCCGTGGGCGAGCCGATCAACCCCGAAGCCTGGCGCTGGTACCACGACGTGGTCGGCAACGGCAAGCTGCCCATCGTCGATACCTGGTGGCAGACCGAGACCGGCGGCTTCATGATCGCGCCGCTGCCCGGCGCCACCGCCCTCAAGCCTGGCTCGGCCACCAAGCCCTTCTTTGGCGTGCAGCCCGCGTTGGTCGATGCCGAAGGCCAGTTCATCGAAGGCGAGGGCGAGGGCAACCTGGTCATCCTCGACTCCTGGCCCGGCCAGGCGCGCACCGTGTTCGGCGACCACCAGCGCTTCATCGACACCTACTTCAAGGCCTACCCCGGCATGTACTTCACCGGCGACGGCTGCCGCCGCGATGCCGATGGCTACTACTGGATCACCGGCCGGGTGGACGACGTCATCAACGTCAGCGGCCACCGCATCGGCACCGCCGAGCTGGAAAGCGCCCTGGTGCTGCACGACAAGGTGGCCGAAGCCGCCGCCGTGGGCTACCCGCACGACCTCAAGGGCCAGGGCATTTACGTCTACGTCACCCTGGTGGCGGGTGTGGAGGGCACGGACGAGCTGAAAAAAGAGCTCATCGCCCACGTGCGCAAGGTCATCGGCCCCATCGCCACGCCCGACCACCTGCAATGGGCGCCTGCCCTGCCCAAGACGCGCTCGGGCAAGATCATGCGCCGCATCCTGCGCAAGATCGCCGAAAACGCGCCCGAGCAACTGGGCGACACCAGCACGTTGGCCGATCCGTCGGTGGTCGATTCCCTGGTCAGCCAGCGCCTCAATACCTGATGGGCCATCGCTGCTGCGCCAGGGCGCGGGCAAGTGACTACAATTTCACCGCTTGTGCGGCAGGCGGCCTGCCTGCCGCAGCCTTCCATTGCTGAGGAAAGGAGAGTCCACCATGCCCAGCACGATGCAAAAAGTCCGCGCCGCGACATTGGCCGCTCTGACGGTGGCCGCAGGCGCTGCTGCGGCCGAAACCATGAAGGGCCGCGTCGATGCCATTGATCCGGGTGCGCAAACCATCCAGCTCAATGGCATTACCTTTCAAACCACTCAGGCTACGCAGTACCAGGGCGTGGCGGGGCTGGGTCAGCTCAAGCCAGGCGATCGGATCACGATCGAGTTCTCGCGCGATGGGGCCCAGTACGTGGTGCAGGCCGTCTCCAAGTGAAGCACGCAGCGCGCCGGGTATGGCGTGCGCAGCAGTACCCAATCCAAAAAGGGGGTGACATGAAATCCATCTTGAACAAAACCCATCTGGCCGTACTGGCCAGCGTCGCGCTGGCGGCCTGCGCCACCAGCTCGTTTGCGGAAACGCTCAAAGGGCGCATTGACGTGGCCAACCAGAGCAACAAGACATTGGTGGTGGCAGGCATCACCTTCCAAACCAATGCCGAGACCGATTACAGCGAAGAGCTGCAGGCCTTCGCCAATCTGAAGCAGGGCCAAAAAGTCAGCGTCGAGTTCGACCGCTCGGGCAGCAACGTCTATACCGCCAAGCGCATCACGCTGGAGGAATGAGCCCTGCTTCTTCTTCGGGCTGGGCTGAGCCGTGCGCCGTGCGGCTTGGCGCCTTGAAACCGCCATCTGGCATGTGCCTGGTGGCGGTTTTTTTCATGTCCTGAGAATGGCCTGCTCCAGGGGCTTTGGCGCGGGCACAGTCAAACCTCTGTAGAATCTTGCGGTTTTACCGCGAGCAAGGCGGGCCTTGCCTTGGGGGCTTTTCCCTGGGCGGCGGCGAAACACCGTGCGCGGGTGGCGAAATTGGTAGACGCACCAGGTTTAGGTCCTGACGCCAGTTGATGGTGTGGGGGTTCGAGTCCCCCCCCGCGCACCACCGATGGATTGCAGCATTGGCAAGCTGCAGACATCCACGAAATCCTGTTGTGCAGGCAAGGCAATGCGATTGCGCCCGGCCGCCTGCACCTGTATCCCCTTATAGGACGATTCCCATGGCTGTGAATGTTGAAGTACTGGAGAAACTCGAGCGCAAGATCGTGCTGAACGTGCCTGTCAGCACCATCGAGCAAGAGGTGCAGGCGCGCCTCAAGCGTCTGGCGCGTTCCGTCAAGATGGACGGCTTCCGCCCCGGCAAGGTGCCGCTGTCCGTGGTGGCGCAGCGCTACGGCGGCTCCGTGCAGTACGAAGTGCTCAACGACAAGGTCAGCGAGGCCTTCAACCAGGCCGCCAACGAGGCCCAGCTGCGTGTTGCTGGCCAGCCGCGCATCACGGAAAAGGAAGGCGCAGCCGAAGGCTTCATTGACTTCGAAGCAGTGTTTGAAGTCTTCCCCGATGTGAAGATTGATGGCCTGGGTGATCTGGAGATCGAACGCGTCAACGTGGAAGTGGATGAAGCGGCCATTGAGCGCACTTTGGACATCCTGCGCAAGCAGCGCCGCACCTTCGCCCAGCGCGGCAAGGACGATGCCGTGCAGGACGGCGATCGCGTTACCGTCGACTTCGAGGGCAAAATCGATGGCGACCCCTTCCCCGGCGGCAAGGCCGAAGGCTTTGCCTTCATGGTGGGCGAAGGCCAGATGCTCAAGGAGTTTGAGGACGCCGTGCGTGGCATGAAGGTCGGCGAGAGCAAGACCTTCCCGCTGGCCTTCCCGGCCGACTACCACGGCGCCGATGTGGCCGGCAAGACGGCCGATTTCCTCGTCACCGTACACAAGGTCGAGGCCGCCAACCTGCCCGAGGTGACCGATGAATTCGCCAAGTCTCTGGGCGTTGAGGCTGCCACCGTGGCCGCCCTGCAGGACGACATCCGCAAAAACCTGGAGCGCGAAGTCAAATTCCGCGTGCGTGCCCGCAACAAGCAGGCCGTGCTCGATGCCCTGTTGACCAAGGCCGAATTGGATCTGCCCAACGCCAGCGTGCAAAACGAAATTGCCCGTCTGGAGCAGGGCGCGCGTGAGGAGCTGCGCATGCGCGGCATCAAGGATGTTGGCCAATCGCCGATCCCCGCCGAGATCTTCCGCCCGCAGGCCGAGCGCCGCGTGCGTCTGGGCCTGGTGGTGGCCGAGCTGGTGCGCGCCAACGACCTGCAGGCCAAGCCAGAACAGCTGCGCGCCCACATTGAGGAGCTGGCCGCCAGCTATGAAAAGCCCGAGGAAGTGGTCAAGTGGTACTACGCCGATCGCCAGCGCCTGGCCGACGTCGAGGCCGTGGTGATTGAGAACAACGTCACTGACTACGTGCTGCAACAGGCCAAGACGGTGGACAAGACCATTGGCTTTGACGAGCTGATGAACCCCAGCCAGCCCGAGCCGGCTGCCGAGCAGGGTGAGGCCGAAAAGGCCTGAGGAGCCTATTGCCATGCCGCCCCTGCCGGGCGTGCACGCCAGCGCCGCCATGGCGTTGGCGCCATTCATCCCAAGGGCTTGTGTCTTGCCGCACAGGCCCTTATCTATTGGGGCAACAGCCGTCGTGGGCCTCAGGCCTATGCTGGCCATTGGCGCATGGGCCATCGTGTACCATGCCCGCTGATTGCACTGCCTGCGCCAGGCGCGCATGCTGTGCACAAGCCCTTTTTTCCAGGAGCCACCATGACCCTTTTCGAATCCAGCCGCGAACCCAGCCGCAATCTGGGGCTGATCCCCACCGTGATCGAACAATCGGGCCGGGGCGAGCGTGCCTTTGACATCTACTCGCGCCTGCTCAAGGAGCGCGTGGTCTTTCTTGTCGGTGAAGTCAACGACCAGACCGCCAACCTGGTGGTGGCGCAGCTGCTGTTTCTGGAAAGCGAGAACCCGGACAAGGACATCTCGCTGTACATCAACAGCCCGGGCGGCAGCGTCACGGCCGGCATGTCGATCTACGACACCATGCAGTTCATCAAGCCTGACGTTTCCACCATGTGCCTGGGCTTTGCCGCCAGCATGGGCGCCTTCTTGCTGGCCGCTGGCGCCAAGGGCAAGCGCTACTCGCTGCCCAACAGCAAGGTCATGATCCACCAGGTGCTCGGCGGCGCGCGCGGCCAGGCTACCGACATCGAGATCCACGCCCGCGACATCCTGCGCACCAAGGAGCAGATGAACCGCATCCTGGCCGAGCGCACTGGCCAGCCCTACGAGAAAATCCAGCGCGACACCGAGCGCGACTACTTCATGACCGCCGACGAGGCCAAGGACTACGGCCTGGTCGATAGCGTCGTCGAAAAGCGCGGCGGCTGAACAGGCTCTTGGCGCCTCTGCATGGCGCACGCCTGCCCAGGCTGCGCCGACCGCCCTTTCCCCTCATTCAAAGGCACTGCGCGAATGGCTGACAAACACCGCGCCAATGGCGAAAAAACCCTGTACTGCTCCTTTTGTGGCAAGAACCAACACGAGGTCAAGCAGCTGATTGCCGGGCTCAATGGCTTCATCTGCGATGAATGCCTGGCCATGTGCAATGAATTGGTTCACAGCGAAGCCAGTGAAGCGGGTGCCAGTGCCGATGGCGCCGAGGCCCGCCCGGATCTGCCCACGCCCGCACAGATCAAGGCCAACCTGGATCAGTACGTCATCGGCCAGGACAAGGCCAAGCAGGCCCTGGCCGTGGCAGTCTATAACCACTACAAGCGCCTGTGGCACCGCGACCAGCAAGGCGCTGGCGCGGCCGACGATGGGGTTGAGCTCTCCAAGAGCAACATCCTGCTCATCGGCCCGACCGGCTCGGGCAAGACCCTGCTGGCGCAGACCCTGGCCAAGATGCTCAACGTGCCCTTCGTCATGGCAGATGCCACCACGCTGACCGAGGCCGGCTACGTTGGCGAAGACGTGGAAAACATCATCCAGAAGCTGCTGCAAAGCTGCGACTATAAGGTCGAGCAGGCCCAGCGCGGCATCGTCTACATCGACGAGATCGACAAGATCAGCCGCAAGGCCGACAACCCCTCGATCACGCGCGATGTCTCTGGCGAGGGGGTGCAGCAGGCCCTGCTCAAGCTCATTGAAGGCACCATGGCCAGCATTCCGCCACAAGGCGGGCGCAAGCACCCCAACCAGGACTTTCTGCAGGTTGATACCTCCAACATCCTGTTCATTTGCGGCGGCGCCTTTGCCGGGCTGGAAAAAGTCATCGAGAACCGCACCGAGGCCTCGGGCATCGGCTTTGGCGCGGCGGTGCAGTCCAAGGCCGGCCGCAGCGTCAGCGAGCTGTTTGCCGAGATCGAGCCTGAAGACCTCATCAAGTACGGCATCATCCCCGAGCTGATCGGTCGCCTGCCAGTGGTCACTGCGCTGGCCGAACTCGACGAGGCCGCGCTGGTGCAAATCCTCACCGAGCCGCGCAATGCGTTGGTCAAGCAGTACGCCAAGCTGCTGGGTATGGAAAACGTCGAGCTGGAAATCCGCCCCGAAGCCTTGCAGGCCATCGCCCGCAAGGCCATTGCGCGCAAGACCGGTGCGCGCGGCCTGCGCTCCATCCTGGAGCAGGCGCTGCTGACCACGATGTACGAACTGCCGTCGATGCACGATGTGCAGAAAGTTGTCGTCGAGGAGGCCACCATTACCGAAGGCGCGCCGCCGCTGTTGATCTACCGTGAGGAGGCCAAGCAGGCCTGAGCCTGCCCGCGCAAGGCCCGCGCTCTCTGCGCGGGCCTTGCAACTCGTGTAGAATGCATCGTTTCTGGCGCGGTAGCAAAGTGGTTATGCACCGGATTGCAAATCCGTTTACCCCGGTTCGATTCCGGGCCGCGCCTCCAGACATTTCAAGCCCTTGCTGCATGGCCTGCCGCAAGGGCTTTTTGCTGCATCCTCTGGATGTTTGATGCGGCGCGTCGCTGGGCGCTGCTACAGCGTATGCGTGCGATCCCCGGTGGCAAAGCCTTGCGGCTCCCAGAATGGGCCTTTGCCCAGCATCATCACCTTGAACAGCTCGCCCATTTCGTGCTCGTGCAGCAGCTTGGCGGCCATGGCGCGCTCAGGCAGGCTGGCCGCGTCCAGCAGCGCTTGGATGCCGCAGTTGATCAAAAAGCGCGCCTGCGAGGTGTAGCCCAGCACTTCCAGGCCGGCTTCCTGTGCGGCCACGGCAATGCCGGTGAAGTTGACGTGGCTGGTGATGTCCTTCTGGCCTACGTCGTGCAGAGGCTGGTCGTCCATGCGGTGCTGGAAGTGGCAGGCCAGCGTGCCGCTGCGGCGCTGCGGGTGGTAGTACTCGCGCTCGCCAAAGCCGTAATCGATCCACAGCATGGCGCCCTTGCGCAGGCGCTCGGCGCAGGTGCGTACAAAGGCTTCGGCCCAGGGGTGGATTTCGGTCAGGTAGTCGCAGGCATCGCCCGGCCCCTGCAGCGGCAGCGCATCGCCTGGCCAGGCCTGGGCGGCCAGCTCGCTGGCGCTGGGCTCGCAGGGCGGGCGCAGCGCGCTGGGGCGGTCGGCCCAGGTGAAGGCGCCGGCGGGATCGAGCGCCACGCCCCGCTCGTGCCACTGGCCCTGCTTGCAGGCCAACAGCTTCACGGGCATGGCGTCCAGCACCTCGTTGCCCAGCAGTACGCCTTCGAGGGTTTGCGGCAGCTCGTCCAGCCATTGCACCTGCGCGCCAAATGCCGCCAGGGTTTGAGCCTGGCGCGCGCGCAGCGCGCCGGAGACGTCGATGATGCAGTAGCGCCGCAGCGGCGCGCCCATGGCCTGCAGCGTGCCCAGCACCTCGCGCGCCAGGCTGCCGTGGCCTGCGCCGAACTCGTACACCGTGTCGGTGCCGCTCACGTGCAGCGCTTGCGCCAACTGCACGGCCACGCAGCGGCCGAACAGCGGCGAGAGCTCCGGCGCGGTGACGAAATCGCTGCCTTCGCCAGCCCCAACGGATGTGGCGGTGGCAGGCATGGCCCCGATCTTGCGCCGCGCATTGCTGTAATAGCCCAGGCCAGGCTCGTACAAGGCCATTTGCATGAAGGCATCAAAGCCCAGCCAGCCCTGCTGGGCGGCGATGGCCTGGCGCAGTTTGGCCGACAAGGGGCCGGTTACACTCGGCGCGTTTGCGTGTGTTTCATCGTCCATGCCGCGATTGTCGCAGCCCTTCATGCCCCCCAACCCCAGCCCTGCCACCGCTTTGCCCGCCGGCCACGCCAGGCCCACCGTGCTGGTCACCGGGGCCGGCTTGCGCCTGGGGGCGGCCATCGCCGTGCATCTGGCGCAGCAGGGCTGGAATGTGGCCGTGCACTACCGCCACTCCAGCGCCGCCGCGCAGGCCACGGTGCAGGCTTGCCGCGCCGCCGGTGCCGACAGCCATGCGCTGGCCGCCGACTTTGACGACGAGGCGCAAACCCGCGCGCTGCTGCCTGCAGCGTTGGCGCGCTTTGGCCGCGTCGATGCCATCGTCAACAGTGCCTCGCGCTTCGAATTTGACGATGCCAGCGACTTCAGCTACGCCAGCCTGGAGCGGCATCTGCGCAGCAACACGGCCGCGCCCATTGTGCTGGCGCAGGCCCTGCAGGCCCACCTGCAGGCGCGCGCCGCGGCTGTTGCTACCGCCGATGGCGATGATGCGGCGGCTGCGGCCAAGCCGCAGGGCGTGGTCGTGAACCTGCTGGACCAGAAGCTCTGGAACCAGAACCCAGACTTTCTCAGCTACACCCTCTCCAAGGCGGCGCTGGAAGCGGCCGGCACCATGTTGGCGTTGGCTTTGGCTCCTTGGGTGCGTGTCGTCGGCGTTGCGCCGGGGCTGACGCTGACCAGCGAATTCCTCGACGCCAGCAGTTTTGCGCGCCTGCACCAACTCAGCCCGCTGGGGCGCTCGTCCACCCCTGAGGATGTGGCCGCCGCCGTGCACTTCGCATTGAGCAACGCCTCGCTGACCGGCACCACGCTGCTGGTCGATGGCGGCCAGCACCTGATGCGCTTTGAGCGCGACTTCTCCATGATGGCCGCGCCCGGCACGCCGCCAAAGCCGCGTTGACCAAGAGCGCATCGCTCACTGCGTGGCGGCCTCCAGCGCGCGTTGCTGCTGCTCCATGGCCGCATCCAGCGTCTTTTGATACTGCTGCCGGACTTGCTCGCCGTAGGCCTCTGGCGTCGTGGCCCTGGTGATGGGCGGCTTTGTCCCTTCTGGTAAGGCCACGCCTCCGCCCGATTGGGGCAGGGCAGGGCGTGCGGTCTGCAGCTGCTGTTTGACCACCAGGCCCGTGATGAGCAGGGCCAACAACAGCCCGGCAAATCCCAACCAACGCATCCTTGTTCTCTCCCTATTGCGTCTGTGCGCATGCGTGCGCCACCACAGTGTGGCGCTTGCGCCATTGTGCCGTCTGGGCTGAATACGCGGGACGTGCCATGGGTCGTCTCGGCACATAGCCCTATCATCGCTGCCATGCCCGCCAGCCCGCCACCACAGCAAACAGCCCTGTTCGACGCCCTGCCCTTGCCCGCAGAGCCTGCCGCCCAAGATGCCCAGCAAGCCCGCCAGGCCAGTGACCAGGCAGGCCCTTTGGCCGAGGACGAGCACACGCACACGCACACGCACACGCACACGCAGCGCAAGGCCGTGCCAGCCCGGGGTACGCTGCTGGGGCGCAGCCGTACAGCAGCGGTGCGCGCCGCGCCTGCCGATGCCCGCATACAGGCACTGGCTGCAGCCTTGCCGCCCCGCTTGCGCATGGGCACCTCTTCCTGGCACTTTCCCGGTTGGGCCGGGCTGGTGTGGGAAGGCGACTACGCTGAAAGCCAGCTCTCCCGGCAGGGGCTGATCGCCTATGCTGCCCACCCACTGCTGCGCAGCGTCAGCCTGGATCGGGCCTTCTACCGCCCACTGAGCGCCCAGCAATACGCGCACTATGCGGCGCAAGTGCCCCATGACTTTCGCTTCGTCGTCAAGGCCCCGAGCTTGGTTTGCGATGCGCTGGTGCGCGCTGAAGACGGCCGCGGCCGCGCGCCCAACCCGCTGTTTCTCAGCCCGGAGCTGGCGCTGCGTGAATTCATCCAGCCCGCATTGCAAGGCCTGGGCCACAAAGTGGGCGCGTTGGTCTTCCAGATCAGCCCCTTGCCCCGCGCACAGCTGGCCGAGCTGCCCGCATTGATCGAACGCATTGGCGCCTTGCTGGCGGCCATGCCGCCGCTGGCGCCCGCGGCGCCCGATGGCGTCCTCGCGCTCGAAGTGCGTGACGCCGCCTTTCTGGCCCCTGGCCATGCGCCGCAATTGGCCCAGGCCTTGCGCACGGCGCGCCAGGCCCGCGGCAACCCCATCACCTACTGCCTGGGCTTGCACGCCAAAATGCCACCCATTGAAGAGCAGTTGCCGCTGTTGCGCGCCCTGTGGCCAGGCCCATTGGTGTGCCGCTGGAACCTGCACCGCCGCCACGGCGCCTACGGCTACGAAAGCGCCAAGGCCGAATACGCACCATTCAACCGCCTGCAAGACCCCGACCCCGAAACCCGCGCGCACCTGGCCCGCGTCATCAACGGCACCTGCGGCGCAGGCCAAAACGCTTACGTGACCATCAACAACAAGGCTGAAGGCTCGGCGCCGTTGTCGGTTCTGGAGCTGGCGGCGCAGCTGCTGGTATAGATGAAAGGAATTGTGATTTTTGAAGCAGTAATCCAGCTGTACCTTATCCTTGGATCAAACCCATCAGCCAGAGGAGGTGAAACATAGCGAAGAAAGCGATTTGCCAATATTGCAAATTAGCACTGAGGGAACTCGCATTGCTGCACGCCGCAAGCAGCATTAATTTTTTGCGTGTACCGTCCAGCCATCGCCTGGAGGCCCTGAAAGGTGAGCGCAGGGGAGTAGTGCAGCATTCGCATCAACGATTAGTGGCGCATCTGCTTCAAGTGGAATGAAGCCACCAACAACGCAGACGATGTAGAGATCGTCAGTGACCGCTGAAAGGGAACAATGACCCAATTCACATGGCCCCACCCCGGCGAGATTCTGAACGGGGAGTTTTTGGCGCCCATGGGCATTAGCCAATACGCCCTGGCCAAGGCCATCGGCGTGCCGCCGCGTCGGATCAACGAGATCGTGCATGGCAAACGCTCCATCTCCGCAGACACCGCCCTGCGCCTGGCCGCGTTCTTCAACACTGATGCGCGAAGCTGGGTCAACCTTCAGTCTGAATATGACCTGCGCACCGCTAAAGAAAATGCCGCAGACGAGCTGGCAAAAATTCAGCCCTTTCAATGCACGGCGGCCTGATCAGCCACGCCAAACGAGAATAATCGCCGATATAATCTCAGGCGGAATCTATTTTTTTGACGCAGTAATGGCTATTACCTGATTTTCTTTTGAGTTGTGCGCACATGTCAGAGCACAAATCCCAGTGATCTAAAATCAAGGCTCCGCCGCAGTGGAACCACAAGGCGTTCCGGTCAGAGCACAAATCCCAGTGATCTAAAATACGGCGCAGCGGCGCTGGAGGTCAAACGCGGTTCCGGTCAGAGCACAAATCCCAGTGATCTAAAATCAGGCGTACCTGTGCCCGATGTACCGGGGGGTTCCGGTCAGAGCACAAATCCCAGTGATCTAAAATCCCCAGAAACCCCCGTTCCGCACCCGCGTCGTTCCGGTCAGAGCACAAATCCCAGTGATCTAAAATACCATCCAATCCGCGCCCTGCGCGTGCCATGTTCCGGTCAGAGCACAAATCCCAGTGATCTAAAATGGACGATATATGCGGCACGCGCCTATTCGAGTTCCGGTCAGAGCACAAATCCCAGTGATCTAAAATGAAATCAGGTTCTGTTGGACTGTCGTATCGGTTCCGGTCAGAGCACAAATCCCAGTGATCTAAAATGTGAGCAGTTCTTCCTGTACGAAGCCGACGGTTCCGGTCAGAGCACAAATCCCAGTGATCTAAAATCAAATGATTTTCAGTCTGTCCTGCACGGCAGTTCCGGTCAGAGCACAAATCCCAGTGATCTAAAATGGTGCAGCCGGGCGATCTGCACATGCTCAGGTTCCGGTCAGAGCACAAATCCCAGTGATCTAAAATGGCTGTGCGCTTCAGCAGTTCAGCGCCGATGTTCCGGTCAGAGCACAAATCCCAGTGATCTAAAATTCCCTTTCTGGGCCATGTACGCTTTTCCTGGTTCCGGTCAGAGCACAAATCCCAGTGATCTAAAATGCAGGTGATGCAGGTGATGCAGGTGATGCAGGTGATGCAGGTGATGCAGGTGATGCAGGTGATGCAGGTGATGCACCAATGTTACGTTCCGGTCAGAGCACAAATCCCAGTGATCTAAAATAATCAGGATCTCAAGCTCGCCCAGCGCGGCGTTCCGGTCAGAGCACAAATCCCAGTGATCTAAAATCGCGGCACCAGCCTTGTAGTAATACATGGTGTTCCGGTCAGAGCACAAATCCCAGTGATCTAAAATAAGCTTGCTTATTTGTCTGCCGCCTAGGCGGTTCCGGTCAGAGCACAAATCCCAGTGATCTAAAATTTACGAACAGACATAGTAGTCACTCCAGGCGTTCCGGTCAGAGCACAAATCCCAGTGATCTAAAATCACCGGACTAACACGGCCAGCATCTGGGGCGTTCCGGTCAGAGCACAAATCCCAGTGATCTAAAATGAGTGTGGTTTGCTTCCAAACCTGGCTGGTGTTCCGGTCAGAGCACAAATCCCAGTGATCTAAAATGCAAGCGCCTTGTAAGTTGTTTCGCCCAGAGTTCCGGTCAGAGCACAAATCCCAGTGATCTAAAATTTGAACTTCATCATAGATAATCACAGAGCCGTTCCGGTCAGAGCACAAATCCCAGTGATCTAAAATTCCGACTACCCTCGTGAGACGGCTTCTGTTGTTCCGGTCAGAGCACAAATCCCAGTGATCTAAAATGACAATTCATAGCTCACCATACCGAGCGCAGTTCCGGTCAGAGCACAAATCCCAGTGATCTAAAATGCCCATGCTAACATACTCAATCCCGCTCATGTTCCGGTCAGAGCACAAATCCCAGTGATCTAAAATGACAGGTAGATTGTTATTGACTTTGGGAAAGTTCCGGTCAGAGCACAAATCCCAGTGATCTAAAATGCCTGCTTCTTTGCTGCCGATGTAGAGGCTGTTCCGGTCAGAGCACAAATCCCAGTGATCTAAAATCCCATGCTCACACACTCAATCCCGCGCATGTTCCGGTCAGAGCACAAATCCCAGTGATCTAAAATTTGTGGTTGGCATTGTCCGAGTAGAATTCGGTTCCGGTCAGAGCACAAATCCCAGTGATCTAAAATTGTCAGGCCTTCTTCCCCTAGGCAGCCTGGGTTCCGGTCAGAGCACAAATCCCAGTGATCTAAAATTTTGATGGGGTACTTGCATTTGCCTGGTGAGTTCCGGTCAGAGCACAAATCCCAGTGATCTAAAATGTGGCGGGCGATGAATGCACGTACCCATGCGTTCCGGTCAGAGCACAAATCCCAGTGATCTAAAATCTTTCTGCTATCGGCGAGCAGCCTTCACGTGTTCCGGTCAGAGCACAAATCCCAGTGATCTAAAATCGCAGCCATTTCCAGATGGCCGCGGCAATAGTTCCGGTCAGAGCACAAATCCCAGTGATCTAAAATAGATCGAAACGGCCATTGTAGTAAACCGCAGTTCCGGTCAGAGCACAAATCCCAGTGATCTAAAATCCCTCTGCAGTAACTCCTTGTTCTACAAGGAGTTTTCTGCTTTTGGGGGGGATGAGAACCATGCTTCAAGCTAGAAAAGAGTGAACTGCTCGGGTGCTTTCAACGGCGGCTGCTTGGCTCTTCCGTGAAAGGTCAGGATCCGCTCGTACTGCTTGTCGGTGAACTGCAGCACGTGGACTTTACCGCCTGAAGGCAGCACAGCTTCGACTCTTTTGGCGTAAGTTTCCAATTGAGTCTGACTGGTGCAAAAGCGCAGATAGACGCTGAGCTGGCTCATCTCGAAGCCCATGTCGAGCAGCGATTTGCGGAAGTCGGTGGCAGCCTTGCGCTCGGCTTTGGTCAGCACGGGCAGGTCGAACATCACCAGCATCCACATCAGTCGGTATCCTGAAAGCATGGCATTGCGTCATTCCTGGTCCAGACCTTTGGCCAGAGCGAGCGGCAAGCCTGGCAGCGGCAGTTCCAACTTGTCGCGTTCGCCCAGATACACCTGGGCCAGCGAGACGGCCAGTTTCTGCATGCAGACCATCACCGGGGTGACGCCGGCACGGCTTTGCATGTCGTCGTAAAGCGTGTGCACCAAGGCGCGTTTGGCTGCGGGCGTGACCTGTTCTTCACCGGCGCGCTGCAATTGCCAGACTTTCAGGTCGATGACTGGGCGGAAGGGTTCCATCAGGTCATCCACCAGTCGCATGGCATTGCCATCATTGCTGTGGTGCAGGCCGATGCTGGGATGCAGGCCGGCGGCCACCACGGCGCGGGCGGTGGCCGAGCGCAGGATGGTGTAGCCGTAGTTGAGCAGGGCGTTGAGGCCGCCGGCGTTTTGGTCGCGACGGAAGTCCTTGCCGAACAGCAAGCCCCAGTAGCGCCGCGCGCCTTGGCCTTCGACGTTTTCCGGATCACCGCTTTTGACCTTGCGCACCAATGCAGTCAAGGGTGCAGTGGGTGCGCCTGCGGCCTCCAGTGCGGCGGCTTGTTGTTCCAGTTTGGATTTGACGATGGCCGCCCACAGCCGCTTGTGCGTGGGCAGGCTGGCGGCGATTTGCGCTTCGATGCGCTTGGCCTGTACGTGATGGCCGTCCAGCGTCAGCAGCATGCCCACGGCATTGTGGTTGGCCGCGCACAGCACGAAGGGCGCGCCGCGCTCGGCCAGGGCCACCAGGAGGTTGTTGGTGTAGCTGATGCCGTGGGCATTGGCGATGACGGCGGCGATGTCGTCCAGTGGCACCTGCCCCAGTTCTTTGCGCTCGCCTGCAGTGTCGCGCACCACCATGAAGCCGCGGTTGACGAATAGGTGCCGCCGGTCGTCTGCGATTTCGACAATGCGGCCAATCATGTCACGCCCCTTGCTCAGCCCTTGAAGCCGGGGTCGCGCAACTCGCCGATGGGCGAGATGGTGACGCGGCGGGCTTTGGCCTGCTGGAAAGATCCAGCCATTTTCGAGACATAGGAGAACGGATTGTTCTTGTCCCGGTTTCTGGCATCCACATTGGCTTCGTGCAGTGGCGCCATGAATACTTGCCCATTACTGCCGATCTTCACCACACGCATTGTTTCCTCTCGCCCATCCAGTTCCAGGCGCACGCAATCATCAATCATCAAGCGCATGATTAAGGCTTTCCCGTTCTGCGCCAGTCCAGGATGCCGCAAGCGCGCCACCCCATGTTTGCGCACGATTTGATAGGCGCGGAAAGTCGAGATCACTTCGCCCTCCCATTTGCCTTTGTCATTGCACGTGATTTCGATGCAGTAGTTGCTGCCGCCGACATAGCCTTTGTAGGGCAAAGGCTGGCCTTCGGCGTCCAGGCCGTGGCGCTCGGGCTGGGTTGGCTCGCTGATGCGGATCAGGTTGCTGACTTCGCGCCCTTGGCTGCCATCGGCCTTGCGCCGCTGCTTGATGCGCCCATCCTTGCTGATGCCGTAGGAAGTTTCTTCCATCATGCCGCCCTCATGCCCATGGTCGGGGCGGTGGCTGACCCAGATGTTTTTCACGGCGCGTGCCGCGTGTTCGCGATACGTAGGCCAAGGAGGCTCGAAGTCCTGAGCCAACTTGTGGCGCCCCTGCATCTTGGGCAGTTCGCTGGCGTTGGCAAAGCGTTGCAAGAGTGCTTGGTCGGTAACGCCGATCACGCAGGCGTCCACAGCATGGTGGCGATGGTCGTCGCGGTTCTTTTTGCCATCGAGCCCCAGTACGTCATTCAAGCCCAGATGCCGACGCAGCATGCCCGTGAGCTGCCCCGGAATCACCCGCACTCCGCCAGGGCAGATCAGTTTGAGATATTCCTTGGCCACGCGTGAGAGGTACCGCGTGTCATTCAGCGCGCGTGCCAGAAAGCCTTTGTCCTCGCCCAGCCAACGTTCGTAGCCATCCTCGGCAAAACGGTAGCGCTTGGCGCGGGGCATGCGTTCGGCGCGTTGCAGCATGCCTTCGTATGACCAACCCTGCGCCTCGAAGTCCTGCCGCGCCTGCCAGGGCGTGCGGTTGCGCTTGATGCGGTTGGCCTGGCGCATTGCCACGGTCTTGTTGTTCAGGCTGTCGTCCAGGGTTTGTGAAAACGGCAGGATGTGTTCGATCTCCACCTCGTCACTGAGCAACATGGCTGCGCTGATTTGCACGCCGCTGTAGGGGCAGCGGCGGTCAGTAGGCGTAAAGCTCAGCTCTTCCCAGAGGATCCATTTCTGGATGTCGGCGTCTTTGACACGTTCCGGGGAAATTTCTCTACCCTGCTGGCCGAAGGCATCTGAAATTTCCTTGCGAATTCTTTGCCTGCGCTCCTGGTTTTCATTCTGGCGTTTTTGAGTTTCCAGCTTCTGCTCGCGGCTTTGTTTCAAGTCACGTGCCAGCTCTACCACGATTTCGGTGGGGTGGCCATAGCGGCGAATCAGGTCATTGACCACGCGCCGCAGCTGGTTCAGGCCGATGTGCACCGTGGGGTTGGCGATCTTGCCGTAGCGCTTTTCTTCCGGGTCTTGGGGCTTGCCACTGCCAAAGGCCACATGACGTTGCAGGGCTCGACCGTAATAGGGCAGTTGCTTGAAAGTCAGCACAGCCTTGATCTCGCCTGTGGATGCGATGACGCGCTCGCCAATTTGCGTCACCTCGTCATCATCATGCTCAAAGCCAAAGCCCAGATCGCTGTGATGTGCAAAACCCGCAGCTTGCACGGCCCTGTCGTAGGTGATGACCTCGGCCCGTAGCGCGGGCACGATGCGCGCCAGTGCCTTGCGACACAGGCTGCCGTAGCCTTCAGGCAAGCCGGTGTTGGCAATGGCCGTGGCGCGTGCCTCATCCACGCCGGTGTTTTCGATCAGCCATTGCACCAGTTCGGCTTCGCTTTCTTCCGTGACCAAGCGCAGCACGATGTCGTCCTGCAAGGCTTCGTCAAATTCGCGCCACGCAGCGCCGAACAGTTCCTTTTTCGACAGTGCCGCCGTGGTGGCATTGCCCTTGAGTTCACGGCGCTTGGCATCTTCCAAATTGAATTGCACGGCATCACCCAAGTCGAGTGTTCTGCGCATGGCCTGGAATGTGACTTTTCCCCTGTCCTCCAGCAAGGCCACGATGGCATCGCGCTGATCCAGCCTCAATGCTTCTTCACGCAGGTCCGGGTGCAGGATTCGCAGGTGATTCACCTCTTGCAGGATGCGAAAGCGCTGCGTACTGGGCAGGGCCAGCGGGGCGCGCTCTTCTTCCGGCAGCAAAGTGCAGCGCCCCGGCTTGACCGGGCGCAACGGGCGTTGATGCAGCAGGGTGTCGCGCAGTTCGGCCCGTGCTTGCTCGTTGAACAGTACGGGGTTGAAGGCCGCCTGCACGGCCCACAGCGCATCGAACTCATCGGCCACCATCTGGCGGTCGATATAGAGGTCGTAGCTTTTGTCGATCTTGCCCTTGCCTGTCTCGGTGGCGATGCGTGTTTCCCGGTAGCGGGCACGCGTGCCTTGGCCGGCTTGCAGGCGTTGCCACAACCATTCGCCTACCGTGCGGGCGTTTTCGTTTTGCAGTTGCTGGCGCAGTTGGCTGATGGCGGTTTTGAGGGCGCCGCTGTCGTTGTCTTTCTTGTCGGTCTTGCGGTTGCTCTTGAAGCCCCGGCGCTGGTTGATGTGGAACAGCGCGCGGGCGAACTCACCCGGCGTCAGCGCGCGCTGCAAGCCCTCGGCGCGCAACTGGTAGGGATTGAGCGCCTCCAATGCCTTGCGTGCGGCTTCGTCCTGTGGGAAGAAGCCATGCGCAATCAGCTTGTCCAGCATGCGCGCCTTGCGCTTGAGCAGGCGGTCGCGACGGCGGCGCATGGAGCGGGCGGTACGGCGAGTCACGGCCAGAGAGGAGCCATCCTTTGGGTTTCGGCCATCGCTGAAGATGCGCACGCCGGCCTTGATGATGGCAGTAGGCTCGTTTTCGGCATTCAAGCGCAGAATGGCCCATCCCAGCGAGGTGGATCCCAGATCCAAAGCCAGTCGGTAACGAATGATGTTTCTTTTTCTTGACACGAAACCAGCCCCTTTCCACACATTCATGCATTGATGGATGCTGTGCGGCATCCATGTTTGTCATCAGGGGCGGCTCGAAGGCCCTCTCTACTTGCTGTAGCCCCTCTTTGCTGTTTTATGACCTCAGGTTAAGTGCCTCTCAGAAGCCCTTCGCAGGCTATCCGCGAGACACTGTTTGCGCGCAATTTAACATTTTGTGGCTTGTGTGCGTGGAGTTCTTGAATTGGGGATTACGCCACCAGTGCATTGCCAGTGTTGGGGTGCGTGACCAAATAATTGCGCATGGATATGTAGAGGCAGAGCGGATGGGGTTACAATTGCCGCCACTAGTTCACTGGGATTTGTGCTCTGGCCGCTAACAAGCTGATGCTTTTGTAGCTAGATGCAAAAAATGGAAAGCCGGGCATGCCCGGCTTTAGGCTTTTCTGGCCCCAAGATTTGCCAATACCCGACGTGGTTGTCCCTGGCTGGCGGTTGTTGGCAGCCCAATTGTGAACAGAGCCTGCGCCGTGCGGTCTGGCTGTATTGCAGCTCAGAACCTGTTCAAAGCCTCGGCGCGAGTGAGCAAGAAGCGGTTTGGGATGGGATACAAGCAGCAAAACGAAGTCCTACCCCAGTGGCCCGGCGAGGCATTTGCAATGCCAGACCACCGCACCAATCGGCTTGATTGCCTGTCGTACAGAGACTTTGCACAGGCGCTCAAGTTTCGCGGCGGTGTTTTTGCAGGGTTTGGCGCATGTCTGCCAGGCTGATGTGGGTTTGGGCGGCCACGGGCATGGTGGGGGCGGCCTTGATGGCGTGGCCGTAGACGATTTCAAATGTCAGCCCGATGCGGCCTTGCGCGTCGGCCAGGCTGTGCAGGGCTTGGTGCCATTGCGCCAGCCATTGGCGCCCGCGCAGTGCGGCAAAGCGTTGTGGGTGCAGGTTGCGGCCCAGTTCGCGCAGCTCTTGCAGCAGGCGCTCGGTGCTGGTGTATTGCAGCTCGATGCATTCCATGTCCATGACGGGCTCGGTAAAGCCGTTGGCCACCAGCATGTCGCCCAGGTCGTGCATGTCGGTGAATTGCTGCGCAGGTGGTGGCCAGCCCAGTTGCTGGTACAGGCTGCGCAGTTGCCGCAGGGTGTCGGGCCCAAGGCAGGAGAACAGCACCATGCCATCGGGCTTGAGCCATTGCGCCCAGCGGCGCAGTACGGCGGGGGGCTGGGCTTGCTGGTGCAGGGCCATGTTGGCCCAGAGCATGTCCAGGCTTTGCGGCGCAGGCTCTTGCAGGTGCACGGCGGCGCGGCCGGCCCAGCGGGCCCAGCGCGGTGTGCGCCAGCGTTGGGCTGCCACGCGTTGCTGCTCGGGCTGTTGCTGCACGATCCAGCAGCTGCTTTTGGGGTAGCGCTGCACGATCAGGTCGTGGGTTTGCATGCCGCCACGCACGGGTTCCCAGTCACACCAGGTCTGTGGTGCGCGAGCCATCCAGGCCAGGCGCTCTTGCATGCGCCTGCCGACTTCTTCGTGCAGCCAGGGGCTGGCTGCCGGCGCGTGGGCTTGCCAGCGCGCCAGTGCGGTGGGGTCCAGGGTGGGGGGCGTGTCGGTGGGCGGCATGTGGTCGGTGGGCGGTGCAGCCAGCGCGCGAGTATAGGTGGTGCGGGCTGCCATGGCATGATGGGGCGCGATAGCAGGCCGTGCCTGGGCTTGCCAGCGCGGGTGGTCCAGGCAGGGTTGCCAATGTCCAGGAGCCTGCCATGCCTTTGCATTTGTTGCGTTTTGACTTGCTGGCCGCCCGTTGTCTGCCGGCGCAGTGCCCGCTGTGCCGGCGCTGGCCGGTGTGGCATGGGCCGGCGGGCCTGTGCGCCGATTGCCTGGCGCGCCATGGGCTGCAGGCGCCGCGTTGCACGCGCTGTGCCTTGCCATTTTCGGCCCCTGTGGATGGGGGGCGGGAACACGACGAAGGGTGGGGTGATGAGGCGCAGAGCAGGGCGCTGCCTTGGTCTGCCCTGGTCTGCGGCGCTTGTATGGTGCGGCCCGGCCCGTTGCAGCATTGCGTGGCGGCGGTGGACTACGCCTACCCTTGGCAGCAGCTCATTGCCCAGTTCAAGTACTACGCTGCGCCGGCCTGGGCGCATGGCTTTTCGCAGCTGCTGCTGCGGCAGCCGGGCAGTGCGGCATTGCTGCATGGCGCCGATGCCATCGTGGCCGTGCCGCTGGCTGCGGCGCGCTTGCGCCAGCGCGGCTACAACCAGGCCTGGGAGCTGGCGCGCGCACTGGCTGCGCAAACGGGGCAGGCGCACAAGCTGCGCCAGGATGTGGTGCTGCGCCACGGCATGCAGGCGCAGCAGGCTGGCATGGGGCGGCAGGCGCGCTGGCGCAATCTGCGCCGGGCCTTTGCAGTGCAGCAGCCCGGCCCGTGCTTGCAAGGGCAGCACGTGCTGCTGGTCGATGACGTGATGACCACGGGCGCTACGTTGTGGGCGCTGGCCCGGGTGCTACAGCGTGATGCGGGTGTGGCGGCGGTCTCCGCCATGGTGTTTGCCCGCACGCCATTGCCCGCCGGGCAGGGCGCGTGAGCAGGTGCCGCGCTCGCCTGGGCGGCGGACAGAAAGCTGGATTTATTGGCCGCCGGGCTTGGCGCGCAGTTCCGACTCCGGCATCTCGATCTTGACTTCCAGCACTTCCAGGTTGTCTTGCCGGTCGAGGTTGACCTTGATGTCGTTGGGGTGGATCTGGATGTATTTGGAGATCACCTGCACCAGGTCTTTTTGCAGGTCGTTGAGGAAGTCCGGCTTGCTGGTGGTGCGGTCGCTGCGTTCGTGCGCGAGGATGATTTGCAGGCGCTCCTTGGCCACGGAGGCGGTTTTTTTCTTCCCGCCAAAGAGCATGTCGATCAAGGCCATGGCTTACCTCCCGCCGAAGATGCGCTTGAGAAAACCGCCTTTCTGGGCATCGACAAAGCGCAGCGGCCGCTGCTCACCGAGGAAGCGGGCGATCACGTCCTGATAAGCCTCGGCCACGTCCGAGCCCTTCATGTGCACGGCAGGCAGGCCCTGGTTGGAGGCCTGCAGCACGGTCTCGGATTCGGGGATGACGCCGATGAGCGGGATGCGCAGGATTTCCTGGATGTCGGTCAGCGACAGCATCTGACCGCCCTCCACACGATTGGGGTTGTAGCGCGTGATGAGCAAATGCTCCTTGACGGGCTCCTTGCCATCAATGGCGCGCTTGGTCTTGGACGAGAGCATGCCCAGGATGCGGTCGGAGTCGCGCACCGAGGAGACTTCCGGGTTGGTCACGACCAGGGCCTCATCGGCAAACTTCATCGCCAGCAGCGCGCCGCTTTCAATGCCGGCGGGCGAGTCGCAGATGATGTACTCGAAACCCATGCCGGCCAGGTCATTGAGCACTTTTTCCACGCCTTCCTCGGTCAGCGCGTCCTTGTCGCGCGTTTGCGAGGCGGCCAGGATGTAGAGGTTTTCCAGCTGCTTGTCCTTGATCAGCGCTTGATTCAGGTTGGCCTCGCCCTGGATGACGTTGATCAGGTCGTAGACCACGCGGCGCTCGGCGCCCATGATCAGGTCCAGATTGCGCAGCCCCACGTCGAAATCGATCACTGCCGTTTTGTGCCCGCGCATGGCCAGGCCCGATGAGAAGCTGGCACTGGTGGTGGTTTTACCGACCCCGCCTTTTCCGGAAGTGACGACGATGATTTTGGCCATGGAATGCATCCTGTGAAAGTTACGGTTCTGGTCGCACCCGGCCCGGTGGCTGCGGGGCGGAGCGGGTCAAAGTGTGCGTATTCTGCCTTGGTGTGCGTGGCGCTTGGCGCCTGTCATGAGCTGGCGGTGTTTCAGAGTGTCATTGCTCAGCCTTTGCCCAGCGGCTCGATGAGCAGGCGCTCGCCATCGAGGCGCACCTGCGCCGGGCGGCCGGCGACTTCTGGCGGCAAGTCGTTTTCCGCCGTGCGGTAAATGCCGGCTACCGAAACCAGCTGCGCCTCCAGGCACAGGGTCAGGATGCGGGCATTGGGGTTGCCGCGCGCACCGGCGATGGCGCGGCCGCGCAGCGGCGCATACACGTGCACATGGCCGTCGGCGATCACCTCGGCGCCGAAGTTCACGGCCGTCATGACGATCAGATCCGCGCCTCGGGCATAGACCTGCTGGCCCGAGCGCAAGGGTTTGTCGATCAGCACCGTCTCGCTGGCGGGCGCCTCGCGCACCACCTCCACCTCACGCACCACTTCGCGGATTTCCACCGAGGGCGGCGCGGGCTCGGGGGCGGCGCGCTGCGGCGGGGCGTCGGGCGCTACGGACAGGCCGGCGGCGCGCGCAAACTCGATCTGCACCGCGTTGCCGCCCCGCACCGCCACGGGCGTGGTCTTGAGGCTGCGCAATGTGCCCATCAGCCCGCGGAAGTCGATGGCGCCAGGGTCGTCGCGCACGGCGCTCAGATCGATGATGACGGCGTCGTTGTCGAAGAAATCCGGCTCGTCGGCAAAGCGCTCGGCCAGCGCCTTGCGGATGGCGTAGGTGTCCGTGGACTTGAGCAGCAACGCCACCACGGGCAGCGTGGCGCTCTTGAGTTCAAAAGGCACCTTGGCGCCGGCAGGCGCTGGGGCGGGGTTTTGGCTGGGCATCGGTGTCCATCCAGAAAGAGAAGGGGCTGAGCGCCTGCTCACAATCCCTGCACAGCGGGCAATCCAGCGGATTCGGGCGGTCTACGGCGCCCGTAAAAACTTGCTGCCCAACCCGACCTGGGGCGAGCGCTGTGTGCGGCAATTTTGAAGACAGGCTCTGACAAAGCCTGCGAGTTTAACTGCTTAACTGCCAGGCCCGACAGGGCGGCAGCCGCGCCCGGCGGCCTGCCTGGCAGGCGCTTTGCGGGCGCCGCCCAGGCGCTGGGCGCGGCTTTTATAATCAGCGGTTTTTTCTGCAGACAGGCCATGGGCTGACCATGGGCCTTTTTCTGGATTTTTCATCGCGCTGTTGTATGCCGATCTACGCCTACCTGTGCGGCCAATGCGGCTTTCGCAAAGATGTGTTGCAAAAGCTCTCTGATGCGCCGCTGACGCTGTGCCCGCACTGCGGCGCCCAGGCCTTTGCCAAGCAGCTGTCTGCGCCGAGCTTTCAGCTCAAGGGCACGGGCTGGTACGCCACGGATTTCAAAAACAGCGGCAAGCCGCCCAGCCCAGCGCCCAGCAGCGGCGATGCCGCGCCCGCAGCCGCCTCGACCGATGCCGGCAGCGGTGGCGGCAGCCCGGCCGCGCCAGCCGCACCGGCTGCCGCCTGAGTGGCGCTTTCTTTTTCTTGCACCAGAACAACCCCGGCTGAAACCAGCCAGAAACGGACATTTTTTATGGCAATGCGCACCGAATACTGCGGCCTGGTCACCGAAGCCCTGACTGGCCAGACTGTGACCCTGTGCGGCTGGGTCAACCGCCGCCGCGACCATGGCGGCGTGATCTTCATCGACCTGCGCGACCGCGAAGGCTATGTGCAGGTGGTGTGCGATCCCGATCGCCCCGAGATGTTCGCCGCCGCCGAAACGGTGCGCAATGAGTTCTGCCTGCAAATCACCGGCCTGGTGCGCGCGCGCCCCGAAGGCACGAGCAACGACAACCTCAAAAGCGGCCGGGTCGAAGTGCTGTGCCATGAGCTCAAAGTGCTCAACCCCTCGGTCACGCCGCCGTTCCAGATGGACGACGACAGCCTGTCCGAAACCACGCGCCTGACGCACCGCGTGATGGACCTGCGCCGCCCCTACATGCAGAAGAACCTGATGCTGCGCTACCGCGTCAGCATGGCGGTGCGCCAGTTCCTGGATGCGCACGGCTTCATCGACATCGAAACGCCCATGCTGGGCAAGAGCACGCCCGAAGGCGCGCGCGACTACCTCGTGCCCAGCCGCGTGCACGACGGCCAGTTCTACGCCCTGCCGCAATCGCCCCAGCTCTACAAGCAAATGCTGATGGTGGCCGGTTACGACCGCTACTACCAGATCACCAAGTGCTTCCGCGACGAGGACTTGCGCGCCGACCGCCAGCCCGAGTTCACGCAGATCGATATCGAAACATCCTTCCTCACCGAGCAGGACATCCGCGAGCTGTTCCAGCGCATGATTTGCGAGGTGTTTGCCAAGACCATGGACGTGGATCTGGGCGAATTCCCTGTCATGACCTTTGCCGAGGCCATGCGCCTGTACGGCTCGGACAAGCCCGATCTGCGCGTCAAGCTGGCCTTTACCGACCTCAAGGACGTGATGGCCGATGTGGAGTTCAAAGTCTTCTCCGGTCCGGCCACCATGCCCGGCGGGCGCGTTGTGGCGCTGCGCGTGCCCGGCGGCGGCGCCATGCCGCGCAGCGAGATCGACGCCTACACCGAGTTCGTCAAGATCTACGGCGCCAAGGGCCTGGCCTGGATCAAGGTCAACGACATCGCCAAGGGCCGCGACGGCCTGCAATCGCCCATCGTCAAGAACCTGCACGACAAGGCCATTGCCGAGCTGCTGGCGCGCACCGGCGCGCAGGATGGGGACTTGATCTTCTTCGGCGCGGACAAGGAAAAAATCGTCAACGACGCCATGGGCGCGCTGCGCGTGAAGATTGGCCACAGCGAATTCGGCAAGGCCAATGGCCTGTTCGAAGACCGCTGGGCACCGCTGTGGGTGGTGGACTTCCCCATGTTCGAGTACGACGAGGAAGACAAGCGCTGGGTGGCCATGCACCACCCCTTCACCAGCCCCAAGGACGGCCACGAGGAATTGCTCGCCACCGACCCCGGCCAGTGCGTGGCCAAGGCCTACGACATGGTGCTCAACGGCTGGGAGCTGGGCGGCGGCTCGGTGCGTATCCACCGCGCCGACGTGCAAAGCAAGGTGTTCAGCGCCCTTAACATCGGTGAGGAAGAAGCGCGCGCCAAGTTCGGCTACCTGCTTGATGCGCTGCAATACGGCGCGCCGCCGCACGGCGGCCTGGCCTTTGGCCTGGATCGCCTCATCACCCTGATGACGCGCGCCGAATCCATCCGCGATGTGATCGCCTTCCCCAAGACCCAGCGCGCCCAGGACTTGCTCACCCAGGCCCCCTCCGCGGTGGACGAAAAGCAATTGCGCGAGCTGCACATTCGCCTGCGCAACCCGCAGCCGCAGTGATGCGGCCCGCGCCCGCAGCCACGGCCCAACGCTGAACCGCACCGCCTGTTTGCCATGCATTGCGAGCCAGACAGCAAACCGCCACGCCTGATTGGCCTGAGCGGCGGCATTGGCAGTGGCAAAAGCACGGTGGCGGCTTTGTGGCAGGAGCTGTTTCGCGTGCCCGTGGCCGATGCCGACGGTATTTCGCGCCAGCTGACGCAGCCCGGCGGCGCGGCTGTGGCCGCCATCGCGCAGCACTTCGGTACTGAATACGTCAGCGCAGACGGCGCTATGGACAGGGCCAGGATGCGCCAGCGCGTGTTTGCCGATGCGCAGGCCAAAAAGGCGCTGGAAGCCATTTTGCATCCCTTGATTTTTCAGGCCTTGCAGGATTTGGTGCAGCAAGCGCAGGCGCGCCGGCAGACGGCCATCGTGCTGGACATCCCCTTGTTGGTGGAATCCGCGCACTGGCGCCCGCGGCTGGACGCAGTGGTCATCGTCGATTGCAGCGCCGAGCTGCAACTGCAGCGCGTCATGCAGCGCTCGCAATTGCCGGCGCAAGAAGTGCAGCGCATCCTTGGCCAGCAGGCGCCGCGCCGCACCAAGCTGGCCGCGGCCGATCTGGTGATTGCCAATGGCGACATCACCCTGGCGCAACTGCGCGCGCAGGCCCAGCGCGCTGGAGCCTTGCTGCAGCTTGAGCAGCGCCGGTAGCGCGCGCTTTTCTCTTCAAAAATCAGGAACACATGCAGGCCACATCACAGGCACTGGTAGCGGGCGGCGGCATTGCGGGCCTGAGTGCGGCCATCGTGCTGGCCGAACAAGGCTTTGCCACCACATTGATCGAGCAAACCCCCCAGTTCGTTGAAGTGGGCGCGGGCCTGCAAATCGGCCCGAATGCCTGGCGCTGCCTGCGCGCTTGGGGGTTGGAGCGGGATGTATTGGCCGTCTCCAGCCTGCCCCATGCCATGGTTGCCAAAAACCTGCATACAGGCGCCGTTCTGGGCACGCTGCCGCTGGGTTTGAGCTCGGAGCAGCGCTATGGCGCCCCCTATGCCACTGTGCTGCGGGCCGATTTGCTCAATTGCCTGGCGCAGCGCGCCAGGCAGACCGAGCGCCTGACGCTGCGCATGGCCGGCCAGGTACAGGCCATTGACAGCCACTGCGCTGGGCAGGCTGTTTCCCTGCGCATGGCGGGCGCCGATGGTGTGACGCAGCAGCTTCAAGGTGAGCTGCTGTTGATCGCCGATGGCGCTGGCGGCCGATTGCGCCAGCAAACAAATGTGGAGGCAGCACAAGAGCCGCTGTCTCGCTCAGGCTACACCGCCTATCGCGGCATCATCCGTCAATCTGCGCTGCCGCATTGCCTGAGAAGCCAGCAGGTCAGCGCCTGGCTGGGCAAGTACCTGCATGCGGTGACTTATCCCTTGCGGGGCAACGACTGGCTCAATGTGGTCTTGATTGCCAACGACACGGCGTTGGCGCACAGCACGAGGCGCGGCAGTGCAGATATCCAGGCGGTGCTGGGCAGCATTGAGCGGCATGGCCCGTTGGCCAAAGATCTGAAAGATACGATTCTGGCCATCGAGGCCCACGGCATGAACACGCTGGGCTATCGCTGGACGGAATGGCCGCTGCGCATCCGCCGGCCCGTGCCGTCACCCCGGGCCCTGGCATCGGGCCGCATGGCCTTGCTGGGCGATGCGGCCCATCCCATGGTGCCGTTCCTGGCCCAGGGCGCAGCCATGGCGATCGAAGATGCCCAGCAGCTGGGGCAATGCCTGCAAGGGCTGCAGGCCGACGCGCCGGCCCAGGCCATCCCTGCAGCGTTGGCCCAATGGGCCCGGCTGCGAGCCGGGCGCGTGGCCAAGGTGCAAAAACAGGCGTTGCGCAATGGCCGGATCTTCCATGCGCAAGGCTTGGTGCGCCATGGGCGCGATGCCGCCCTCAGGCTGATGGGCGCTTATCTGATGGACAAGCCCTGGCTGTTCGCCGGCGGGCCCGTGCCCAAATCAGAGAAGGCTTGAGCAGGCGCTCAACTCAGCACCACGCTGGAGAGACGGCGGCGGTAGCTGGCCACGGTGGGGTCCTCGGGCGGGATCTGTCCTTCGGCCACGGCCGGCTTGGGCGGCTCGATCAAATCCAGGATGGCCACATAGGTCTTGCGAGCCAGACCGTCGTTCCATTGGCGATCGCGCATCAGGATTTCCAGCAGCTCATCCATGGCGGCCGTCCATTGGTTGTGCGCCAACAGGATTTGTGCGCGCTGGTGGCGGGCCTCGAAGTTGCGCTTGTCAGCGGCAATGGTCGCGTCCAGTTCCTTGAGTCGGGCATTGGCGTCGCCTGCGCGGTGCGCGGCGTCGAGGGCGTCCATCCAGGTCTTGAGCGCGCCATAGCGCTGTGAAGTCCCGGCCTGCGCAATGACGGGCGCAAAGGCCACCTTGGCTTCGTCTTCCAGGCCCATTTCCAGCAGCAGCTTGACGTAATCGAAGCGTGCGGCCTCGTCCTCGGGCTTGTCCTGCACGGCCTGCTGCAGCTTGTCCAGGCGGGTTTGCAGGTCTTCCTCCACGGCCGGCTCGGCCGCCAGCGCCGCGCCCTCGTCCTCGATGGCCGGA
Source organism: Vandammella animalimorsus (assembly GCF_002285285.1). GTDB lineage: Bacteria > Pseudomonadota > Gammaproteobacteria > Burkholderiales > Burkholderiaceae_C > Lampropedia > Lampropedia animalimorsus. Next base: position 138,111 of record NZ_NSJF01000004.1, on the reverse strand, counting down.
GCGCCTTCGGGCAGATGCTTGTCCAGGAAGGCGCGCACCTGCGCCTCGGGCAGAGCGCCCATGAAGCCATCGACCGGCTGGCCTTGCACCATCAACACGCAGGTGGGAATGCTGCGCACACCGAACATGCCGGCGAGCTGCTGCTCTTGATCGGAGTCGATCTTGGCCAGCTTGAAGCGGCCATGGTAGGCCGTCTCCAGTTTCTCCAGCACTGGCCCCAGCGAGCGACAAGGACCGCACCAAGGGGCCCAGAAGTCCACCAGCACGGGCGTGTGCATGGAGGCCTCGATGACCTCGGCCTCAAAGTTTTCGATCGTGACGTCCATCATGCAAACCTCGTTCGATTCAGAATCAGCGCGCGAGTGTAAGGGATGCCCCTAGAGCGTGTTATGCACTTTTCGGCCATTCCCGCCAATAGGGCCTGTGCTCAAAAATCCTCGCGCTGTGTTCATCCCCAGATAGGGGCGGCCCGCTGAGTTACAACACGTGGCAATCGCATGGGCGATTGGTTGCGTTTTGCGCTTTGCAGCCCGTCCCGACCTGGGGATGAGCGCGATTCGCGGTGAGTTTGAGGACACGCTCTAGAATCGCGCGTTTTGTTTCATGGACACGACGGCATGACGCAGGCGCACATCCAGGTGGGCGTGGTCATGGGCTCCAGCAGCGACTGGGAGACCATGCAGCACGCAGTTTCGATTCTTCAGGAGTTCTCCATCGCGCACGAGGCGCGGGTGGTTTCGGCGCATCGCATGCCCGATGACATGTTCGCCTACGCCGAGGCGGCCGAGCAGCGCGGCCTGCAGGCCATCATCGCCGGCGCGGGCGGCGCAGCGCACCTGCCCGGGATGTTGGCGGCCAAAACCATCGTGCCCGTGCTGGGCGTGCCCGTGGCCAGCCGCCATCTGCAGGGGGTGGATTCGCTGCACAGCATTGTGCAAATGCCCAAGGGCGTGCCGGTGGCCACCTTTGCCATTGGCGCTGCGGGCGCGGCCAATGCGGCGCTGTTTGCCGTGGCCATGCTGGCGCGGCACAATCGGTCGCTGGCCCAGCAGCTGCAGCAGTGGCGCGCGGCCCAGACCGAGCTGGCGCGCGGCATGGCATTGCCGCCTGCCACTGCCTGATATCCCTTGAGGCGGCAGCGCTGGTTCAAATCAATCCCCCAGGCCCTAGCGGCCAGCAGCCACACCGAATCGATCAACCTCACCAAAGAAGGCCTCTTTCATGCATGAGCCGCTGTCCATCCAGCCGCCGCTGTACGAACCCATTGCGCCCGGCGCCACCCTGGGGGTGATGGGCGCCGGCCAGCTGGGGCGCATGTTTGTGCATGCGGCCCAGGCCATGGGCTATGCCACGGTGGTGCTCGATCCGCAGCCGGGCAGCTCGGCCGGGCAGGCCAGTGAGCGGCAAATCGTCTGCGCCTATGACGATCCGCGCGGCCTGGCCGATCTGGCCAAGTCGGCGGCAGCCATCAGCACCGAATTCGAAAACGTACCGGCGCATGCTCTGACCGCCTTGGCCAAGCTCAACCGCGTCGTGCCGCCGCCCGTGGCCGTGGCCATCGCCCAGGATCGGGCGGCCGAGAAAATCCACTTCCAGCACCATGGCGTGCCGGTGGCGCCGTTTGCCGTGATCGATTCGCCGCAATCGCTGATTGCGGCTGCGCCCACGCTGTTTCCGGGCATTCTGAAAACGGCCCGCCTGGGCTACGACGGCAAAGGCCAGGTGGCCGTGGCCCATGCGCAGGAGCTGGAGGCCGCCTGGCATGCGCTGGGCCGCGTGCCTTGCGTGCTGGAAAAGCGCCTGGAGCTCGATTACGAATGCTCGGTGATCCTGGCGCGCGGCTTCGACGGGGCCATGGTGCATCTGCCCGTGCAGCGCAACATCCATCACAACGGCATTCTGGCCACCACGTTGGTGCTGCCGGGCACTATCGACGCTGTCGTGCAGGACAAGGCCTTGCAGGCGGCCCAGGCCATTGCCGTGGCCACCGAATACGTGGGCGTGCTGTGCGTGGAGTTCTTTGTGCTCAAGGACGGCAGCGTCGTTGCCAATGAAATGGCGCCACGGCCGCACAACAGTGGGCACTACAGCATCGACGCCTGCGACGTGTCGCAGTTCGAGCTGCAGGTGCGCACCATGGCCGGCTTGCCGCTGACCATGCCGCAGCAGCACAGCCCGGCCATCATGCTCAATCTGCTGGGCGATCTGTGGTTTCCGGCTGGCGAGGATGAGCCCGTCACGCCCGATTGGCCTGCCATTCTGGGCCTGCCTGGCGTGCACCTGCACCTGTACGGCAAGTCGCAGCCGCGCCCTGGGCGCAAGATGGGCCATGTCACCATCACCGCGCGCGGTACGGAAGCCGCCCTGCAGACTGCCGCTGAAGTGGCCGCAGCGCTGGGCCTGCCTAGTGATTTCGGCAGCCAGGCGCGCGCGCCCAGCCGCCACCCCTTTCTTGCCGCGCGCAGCGCCTGAGCGCCGCCGCCCCCGCCTGCCATGATCCTGCCGCCCAGCGAATCCGCCATCGCCCAAGCCATTGCTGCGTTGCAGCAAGGCCAGTTGCTGGGGCTGCCGACCGAGACGGTGTATGGCCTGGCTGCCGATGCCTGCCAGGATCAGGCCGTGCAGCAGATTTTCTTGCGCAAAGGCCGGCCGGCGCAGCACCCGCTGATCGTGCATGTGGCCGATGCGGCTGCTGCCGAATACTTTGCCGCAGCCGTCCCGGACTTCGCCCGCGCGCTGATGGCCGCTTTCTGGCCCGGCCCGCTGACGCTGATCCTGCCGCGGCGCCCGGGCGTGGCCGAGCGCGCCGCGGGCGGCCATGCCACGATCGGGCTGCGCTGTCCGGCCCATCCGGTGGCGCGCCAAGTGCTGCAACAAGGGCTGCAGGCCGACCCACCGATCCGTGGCCTGGCCGCGCCCAGCGCCAACCGCTTTGGGCGCGTCAGCCCGACCCAGGCTGAGCACGTCATCGAGGAGCTGGCCGGCAGCGGCCAGGGCGATTTGCTGGTGCTCGATGGCGGCGCCTGCGAAATCGGCATCGAATCCACCATCGTCGATTGCAGCCGTGGCCAGCCCGTGCTGCTGCGCCCCGGTCACGTACAGGCGCAGGACATCGCCCGCGTCACTGGCCTGCCCGTGGGCCGCAGCGGCGCAGCGCGTGATGCCCAAGATGACGGCGCGCCGCAGGCGCCAGGCACGCTCAGCGCCCACTATGCCCCCAATGCCACGGTGCGGCTGATGGATGCCAGCGCCATCCAGACGGCGCTGGGCATTCTGGGCGCGCAAGGCAAGCACATTGCCGTGTATGCGCGCACGCCCATGCACAGCCCATCGCGTGACATCGTGCTGCGGCGCATGCCGGCCACGCCGCAGGCCACCGCACAGGAGCTGTTCCAGGTGCTGCGCAGCTTTGATGTCCAGGGCGTGAAGCTCATTTGGATCGAGACCGTGCCCGATGAGCCGGCCTGGGATGGTGTGCGCGACCGGATCGAGCGCGCGGCGGCCAGCGCCAGCGGATAAACTAGCGCGCTGTTGTGCCTTCGTTCTTGGCTCCGTTGCGACGGTTTTGGAAAAGCGGCGGCCGCCCGAAAGCAATGCGTGCGATGCGTTTGGCAATGCTGCGCTTTGTGCTTGGCAGGCGGGTGTGCTTTTCAGATCTGTGTTGTTGCGGGTCGAGAAAAATGGGCACAGGCTTTCGCCCGCCGGCCCATGCATGCCCGGGCCTGTGGGCCACCAGCGCTGCCCATGGCGATGCGCACGGTGCCTGCCCCATAGTGCCCGGCCGCGACGCTGGCCCAACGCAACCGGAGAACACCACCATGGCATACCAATGGCGCCGCTGCATCGCTCCGCTGGCAGCAGGCATTACCGCCGTCGCTTTGAGCGCCTGCGGCTCAAGCAGCACCGTCGAGTCGGCGCTCACCCCCAGCCGCATCATTGCGTTTGGCGATGGCCACAGCGACCTGGGCCAGAGAGGCTCGAGCTACACCGTCAATGGCACGGGGGGCATTTCGAACTGGAGCGAGCAGGTTGCACGCGACTACGGCTTGAGCCTGAAGCCTTCGGCGCAAGGCGGCCTGTCCTTTGCGCAAGGCAATGCGCGCGTCAGCGCCAAACCCGACGCCGCTGGCGAGGCCAGCACGCCGACGCTGGCCGAGCAGATTGACGCTTTCTTGGCCGCCCAGCAGTTTGGCCAGACCGATCTCGTGCTGGTCAGCGGCGGCACGGCCGACATCATCGTGCAGGCTCGTGCGGCGCTGGCGGGCCAGATCACGCGCGAGGCCGCGGGCCAGCAAGTGCGCCGCGCAGGCCAAGCCCTGACCGAGCAAGTGCAGCGCTTGCTGGCCAACGGGGCGCAGCATGTGGCCATCATCGGCAGTTACGACCTGGGCACCTCGGTGTGGGCGCGCAACCTGCAGGAGCAGGCGTTTCTGCGCGATCTGACGCGCCAGTTCAACGAGGGCTTCAAGGTCTCCATGCATGCGCAGGGTTTTGGCAATCGCGCGCTGTATGTGGATTTTGAGTACTACCTCAACAACATCACGACGGGCCCGCAGTATTTCGGCATCGAGCACATTGACCGTCCGGTGTGCACCTCGGTCGATGCCGGCGCCGGCATCGGCATTGGCGCAGGCCAGGTCAACTCCGCGCTGTGCAACAGCACGACGCTGGTCTCGCCCCAGGTCGAGCGTTATGGCTTTGCCGACGCCATTTACCTGACCCCCACGGTGCACCAGCAGTTTGGCAGCTGGGCTTACGGGCGTATCCGCGAGCGCTGGTGAGCGCGCTTGGGCGCGCAGGCCATGGCAACAAGGCCGGATGCCGATGAAAAAAGCCTGGGCGGCCGACAAGGCGCCCAGGCTTTTTGCCTAGAGCGTGTGATGCACTTTTATTTGAGCCAGCCCTTGCGGCGGAAGTACAGCATGGGCAGCGCGGCGCTGGCGATCATCAGCCCCAGCGCGAAGGGGTAGCCGTACTTCCAGCTCAGCTCGGGCATGAACTGGAAGTTCATGCCGTAGATGCTGGCAATCAGTGTGGGCGGCAGCAGGGCTACGCTGGCCACTGAGAACAGCTTGATGATCTTGTTCTGGTTGATGTTGATAAAGCCGACGGTGGCATCCATCAGGAAGTTGATCTTGTCGAACAGAAAGGCCGTGTGGTTGTCCAGCGATTCGATGTCGCGCAGGATCTGGCGCGCATCCTCGAACTGCTCTGCGCTGAGGATTTTGCTGCGCATGAGAAAGCTCACGGCGCGGCGCGTGTCCATCATGTTGCGGCGGATCTTGCCGTTCAAGTCCTCGTGGCGGGCGATGCTGCCCAGCACCTCGCCGGCCTGCTCGTCGTTGACCTCGCCCGAGAGGATGCGCTGGCTGGCCGCATCCAGCTCGTCGTAAATCCACTCCAGCGAATCGGCCGAATACTCCGCATCGGTGTCGAACAGGCTCAGCAGCACCTCTTTGCAGTCCTCGATCAGGCCGGGGATGCGCCGCGCGCGCAGACGAAAGAGGCGAAACACCGGCACGTCGTCCTCGCGGATGGAGAACAGCACGTTGTGGCTGCGCAGCTCGCGGTTCTGCAGATTCATGATGAAGGCCACGCGCACGTAGCGCGGCGAGTCGTCATCGATGAGAAAGTCGCTGCGAATGTGCAGCTCGCCGTTGTCTTCCTCGTAAAAGCGCGCCGATTCCTCGATGTCGTCATCCACCGCATCGTCCGGGATGTGCAATGAGAAATGCTGCTTGATCCAGAGCTTTTCTTCCTGCGTGGGCGATTCCATGTCCACCCAGACGGGCTGGAGCTGGGTCAGGTCATGCAGGGTTTCGATGTCCTTTTGCACCAGGCGGCCATTGACCAGGACGAAGACATTGAGCATCGGGGCGCTCCATTGCGGCGTGACGGGTTGCGGGAAAGGGGCGAAGAGGGGCTGGGGCGGCTTTCAGCGCCTGCCACCATGGCCCCCGGGCAATTTCCCGGACAGGCACGGCCTGGGCGCTGAAAGCTAGCGACTCGGGTCGGCTTCCATCGAGGACTCCAATTCAATGGCGCTACAAAACGGCATGGGTTTGCGACACATGCCATGGCAAAGGGTGTTGCGCTGCAACAGGCAATTATGGCACTGGAGGCAGGCCCCTTAGCTCGGCTCCTGTGTCTGCAGCAGTTGCATGGCGCCTTGCAGATCGCGCCAGGCATCGCGCTTGGCGTGGGCGGCGCGCAGCAGGTAGGCAGGGCTGTAGCTGACCACCAATGCCGTGCCGCCGAACTGGTGTTGGGTTTTGCGCAGCGCCCCCAGCGGCAGTGATTCGCCCAGCAGGTGCTGGGCGCTGTCGCGGCCCAGGGCCAGGATGAGGGCCGGGCGCTGCTGCGCCAGCCAGGCCTGAAGGGACCAGTCTTGCCCCTGCCGGGGCTGGTCGTCTGCAGGGCGCTGCGCCCAGCTGCACCACAGCCCTGGGCTGTGCGCCAGGCCCATGGCGCGCACCATGTTGTGTAGCAGCAGTAGCGCGGCGTCGTGCTCAGGCCCTAGTGGGCGCAAATCGTCCACGACCAGCAGGCAGTTGCTGGCATGGACGGCTTGGTGGCTTTCGGGCGGGAACAGTGGCGCAGCAGGCGTCAGCACTGTGGTGCTTAGGGGGCTGGCAGAGGCCGTGGCCGGAGGCCGGGCTTGGGGCGCTGCGGTAGCCCGCGCAAGAGGGGGACGGCCTGGGCGAGTGGGGCCGGACAGTGCGCCGTGAGGGGCATTACCCGGCGCCGTGGGTCGATTGCGCGCGGCCATGGTCGGTTCAGCAGCGGCCGCAGGCATGTCGCTGGGCCTGTGCGGAACGGCATTTGCCGGGGGGCGATCTGTTGTAGGCGCATGCGGTGCCGGCCCGAGCCACCATGGATCGGCCCCCATGGCCTGCAGCATGGCGTGGCGTCGGGCATCCAGCCAGGGGGGGCTGGCGCTGTCGGAGCGGCTGAGCATGGCCTAGAGCAAAGGAAAAGGAGCAATGGGGCAGGGCGGCTGAAGCTGGCGGTGATTGTAAGAGCCTGTTCGAAGGCTCTGCATGGCAGGCAATGAAGCGGATTGGGGGTGGTTTGCAGCGCCCGCAAAGCCTATCTCAAACCACTTCTTGCTCGCTCCGGCCTAGCCTTTGAGCAGGCCCCAAGTCTTGGCGAAGCGCTGCTCAATCGCATCCAGCCGCAGCGGCGGGCGCAATGGCCAAGGACTTGCACATCACGATGGCGTGCTCGCGCTGCTGGCCGTCGAGCGGGTAATAGTGCTTGCGCACGGCGATGGTCTGGTAGCCGGCCGCCACATAAACGTCCTGGGCGCGGGCATTGCTTTGTCGCACTTCCAGCCACAGCTGGGTGGCCTGCTGTTTCAGCGCCCAGAATTCCAGCGCCTGCAGCAGCAATTGGCCCAGTCCCATGCCGCGGCAGGCTGGGGCAACGGTGATGTTGAGCAGGTGGGCCTCGTCCACCCCAGGCATGGCCACCAGATAGCCCAGCAGGCGCTGCTCTTGCCACAGGCAAGGCATGAAAAAACCTGCAGTGATGGAGTCTGCGAAGTTGCCTCGGCTCCAGGGATGGCTGTGACTGGCCTCTTCGATGGGCAGTACGGCATCCAGATCGTCTAGGGCCATGGCGCGCCAGTGGCAGTCGGCCACTGGCGAGGGGGTGGTCATGGGGTCTGTGGCGGCAGAGGGCATTACGGTTTGCGCTCCAGTACCAAGAGCGGATCCAGGCGCACGTCGAACCAGTTCATGCCCCAGTGCAGATGCGGCCCGGTGGCGCGCCCGGTGGCGCCGACGGCGGCGATGATCTGCCCTTGTTCGACGCGCTGGCCGACCTGCACGTCGATACGCGAGAGGTGCAGGAAATTGGAGCTGATGCCAAAGCCATGGTCGATGAGCAGCGTGCCGCCAGTCAGAAACAGATTGGGGTTGGCAAAGGTGACAATACCGCCAGCGGGCGCTTTGACCGGTGTGCCGGTGGGGGCGGCGATGTCCATGCCCGAGTGACCGCTGCCACTGGGAATGCCGTTGTAGACGCGCGCATTGCCGAAGCGCCCGCTGATGCGCCCCTTGACGGGCCAGATGAAGGGCTGGGCAAAGTCAGCGCGGTCGTCGTCACGTTGGCGCGCGGCAGTGACCTGGGCCTGCTCGCGTTTGATGCGCTCGGCAAGCTCCCCCTTTGGGCTGGCCGTTTTGGGCGGCACGCCCTTGACGTATTCAGTGGGCCAGTCGCGCGGCGTGACCTGGACCGTGGCCGTCAGCTGGCGGCCGTCGGGCGTTCGCACCTGCACAATCGCTGGGCCTGGCTCATTGCGGCCCACGCCGAATACGACCGTGCCATAGCCGGTCGTACGCAACACCCGGCCCCGGTATTGCACATGGCTGTCAACTGGCACGCGCCCAATCACCATGGAGCCTTGCTGAACGCTGGCGGGAAAGCGCAGCACCCCTGTGCCTGTGGCTGTGGAAGGCGTTTGCGCCAGCGCTGCGCCGCCCAATAGTGGCACTGCAAGCAGCCAGGCAGTGAGCCAGCGGCGCGGGCGTGGCGGGGCGGCGACAGCGTAGCGCTGCAAGCGAGGAATCAATGAGGGGATGTGGCGCAGGAGCAGCATATGAAAGGTAGGCGTATGGGTGACGGTCGGCAACACGCTCTAGTGTAGGCAGGTCCTCTGGACTGTATGCGCTGTCTTGATTGTGGCTGCTTGGCGGTGATGGCTTCTTTACTGGCCCATGGGCCGATCAAGCGCACAACATGCGTTCATCAGTCTGATGAACAGATGGGCAAACCTGCTGAAAAACAACAGGATAGGAATAGTTAACGTTTACTGGGGATTACCCTGGAATAAACGTAACCACTTGTACAGAAATCCGATACACTGCACAAGCTAATGTGCTTGTTGCTGCCGCATTTTCACTTTCAAACCCCACACCGTGTCGCTGACAAATGGCCACTGAAGATCTCACCAAAAAAGCCACTGCCGAACTGGTCGTGCCCAGCGTTGCCAGGGCATTTCTGGTTGCCAAGCAGCTGACGCAGGAGCAGGTGGATGCCACGCTGCAGCGGGCTCGCAACGAAGGGCGGGACTTTCTCAGCGCATTGGTCGAAGGCAATGTCCTGTCCGCTACACAGGCGGCCAAAACCATTTCGGATGTTTTTGCCGTGCCCTACATCGACCTGGGAGCTGTCGATGCCATGCGTTTGCCAGCCGATCTGTTGGATTTGAAGCTATGCCTGTCCTACAAAGTGGTTGTGCTGGGCAAGCGCCAGAACCGGCTGATCGTCGCCAGCGCCGACCCCAGCAATCGCGATACGGCGGAGAAGCTGAAGTTTGCCACCCAGGCCTCCATCGAGTGGCTGGTGGCGGCGCACGACAAGGTCGCAGCCTTGCTCGATGAGCTGGCCAAGGCCAATGCCCTCGATGGGCAGTCTTCGGATTTCCAGTTCGATGAGCTCGATGGCATCGTAGAGGAGGTGTCAGATGATGACGCTGGCGATGCCTCCAGCGATGCCGATGATGCGCCGGTGGTGCGGTTTTTGCAGAAAATGATCATTGATGCCTACCGTCTGGGGGCTTCAGACTTGCATTTCGAGCCGTATGAATTCAATTATCGTGTGCGTTTTCGCATTGACGGTGAGTTGCGTGAATATGCTGCACCGCCTGTTTCCATCAAGGAGCGCCTGGCATCTCGAATTAAAGTGATCTCCCGATTGGATATCGCCGAGAAACGCATCCCGCAGGATGGTCGCACCAAAATGCGCATTGGCGGAAAATCCATCGATTTTCGTGTCAGTACTTTGCCTACATTGTTTGGCGAGAAAATCGTCATTCGTATTCTGGATTCCAGTAATGCAAAAATTGGTATTGATGCGCTGGGCTACGAACCGATTGAGAAGGAGCGTCTGCTCACGGCCATTGAGCGTCCATATGGCATGGTGCTGGTGACTGGGCCAACGGGCTCGGGTAAAACGGTGTCCTTGTACACCTGTCTGAATCTGTTGAACAAACCAGGGGTGAATATTTCCACGGCTGAGGACCCCTCGGAAATCAACCTGCCGGGCGTGAATCAGGTCAACGTCAATGAAAAGGCTGGCTTGACGTTTGCTGCAGCCCTGAAATCGTTTTTGCGCCAGGATCCCGACATCATCATGGTGGGTGAGATCCGTGATCTGGAAACGGCGGACATCGCCATCAAGGCCGCCCAAACTGGGCATTTGGTTTTGTCCACGCTGCACACCAACGATGCCCCGACCACATTGACTCGCTTGCGCAACATGGGGATTGCTCCTTTCAATATTGCTTCCAGCGTGATTCTGATCACTGCGCAGCGCCTGGCGCGTCGTCTTTGTAATCAGTGCAAGGAAGAGACCGATATCCCAGTGGATGCTTTGATCGATGCGGGCTTTAATTACGATGATCTGGATGGCTCCTGGGTCCCTTATAAGCCAGTGGGTTGCTCGGCGTGCAACAACGGCTACAAAGGTCGAGTGGGTATTTATCAGGTGATGCCCATCAGTGAGGAAATCCAGCGCATTATCCTCAATGATGGTTCCGCAATCGAAATTCAGGAGCAGGCTGAAAAAGAAGGCGTGCGCACACTTCGCCAGTCAGGGCTGCAAAAAGTCAAGCTGGGCGTGACTTCCTTGGAAGAAGTGCTGGCTGTGACCAACGAATAATTCTCTGCATAACAACGAGGGCTAGAAATCATGGCAACCACTACTGCGGCAGCAAGCAAGGGAAAAACCAAAAACGCTACCAAGACATTTCTTTATGAATGGGAGGGCAAGGATCGCAATGCCCGCTTGGTGCGCGGGGAGATGACGGCCGCAGGTGAGAACCAGGTGAGAGCCACCTTGCGTCGTCAAGGGATTTTTGCGACCAAGATCAAGAAGCGCCGCATGAAATCCGGCAAGAAGATCAAGGGCCGTGATATTGCTGTTTTCACACGTCAATTGGCTACCATGATGCGCGCTGGCGTGCCGCTGCTGCAGTCCTTCGATATTGTGGCGAGAGGCAACCCCAATCCCAATGTCACTCGTCTGCTCAACAACATCAAGGCTGATGTGGAAAGTGGTAGCCCGCTGAGTGCGGCATTCAGAAAATATCCTCTTTATTTTGATAATCTCTACTGCAACTTGGTGGAGGCAGGTGAGGCAGCAGGTATTCTCGAAGATCTGCTCGATCGTTTGGCTACCTACATGGAAAAGATGGAGGCGGTCAAATCCAAGGTGAAATCAGCGCTGATGTACCCTATAGCAGTGCTGGTGGTCGCAGCAGTGGTGTTGACGGTGATCATGATTTGGGTGATTCCGGCTTTCAAGGAAGTTTTCACCAATTTTGGTGCCGATTTGCCGGCTCCAACCCTGATTGTGATGGCTATCAGTGATTTTGTTGTGCAATGGTTTTGGTTGATTGCCATCGTAATTGGGGCGGGAAGCTATTTCGCCTATCAGGCCTGGCGCCGCAATGAGAAAGTGCAGATATTCGTCGATCGCACTTTGCTGAAGCTGCCCATCTTTGGTGAACTGGTGAACATGTCCAGTATTGCGCGCTGGACTCGCACACTGTCGACCATGTTTGCGGCTGGGGTGCCTCTGGTGGAATCGCTGGATGCCGTGGGGGGCGCATCGGGTAATTATGTGTATCGCAAGGCTACGGAAGATATCCAGAAAGAAGTGGCGACGGGCACTAGCCTGACAGCGGCCATGACGAACGCCAATGTGTTCCCGTCCATGGTGCTGCAAATGACGGCCATTGGCGAGGAGTCGGGCTCGCTGGATCATATGCTGTCCAAGGCGGCCGATTATTACGAGGCCGAGGTGGACACCAAGGTGGAGGGCCTGTCCTCTTTGATGGAACCCATCATCATCGTGGTGCTGGGTACCTTGATTGGCGGCATTGTGGTGGCCATGTATTTGCCAATCTTCAAGCTGGGGCAGGTGGTTTGATGGCTTTGGATGCTTGGGCGGCGGCACTGATTTTTGCCCTGCTGGGTTTGCTCATCGGCAGTTTTCTCAATGTGGTGGTGTACCGACTGCCTGTCATGCTGCAGCGTGCCTGGCGGCATGACAGCGTGGCTTTTCTGCGCGAGCAGGGAATTGAGTTGCCCGATGATGCTGCTGGGGAGACGACGCCATTCAATCTGGTGACGCCGCGTTCGCGTTGCCGGGCTTGCGGACACCCTGTTTCTGCACTGGAAAATGTTCCGGTGCTGAGCTATTTAGTGCTGCGCGGGCGTTGCAAGGCATGCCAGACACCGATTGGTCTGCGTTATCCACTGGTAGAGCTGGCGACGGCGGCTGCGTTTGCATTTTGTGGCCATCAATGGGGCATGAGCTGGACGGCTGCGGCCTGGGCGTTTTTCTGTGCAGTCTTGATTGCGCTGATCCTGATCGACTGGGACACAACCTTACTGCCAGACACCCTGACGCTGCCATTGTTGTGGGCGGGATTGATGGCATCTTGGGTGGGGCTGATTGCCGTGCCGCTGCGTCAATCGGTGCTTGGGGCGGCAGTGGGGTATTTGTCGCTTTGGTCGGTCGCCATGTTGTTTAAGCTGGTGACCAAGAAAGAGGGGATGGGCCACGGCGACTTCAAGCTGCTGGCTGCCATGGGTGCTTGGCTGGGGGCTGGAGCGGTGTTGCCCATTGTGCTGGCCTCGTCCTTGTTGGGCGCTGTGGTGGGCTTGGTGCTCAAAGCGCGTCAAGGCCTGCGTGAAGGTGGCTATATCCCTTATGGCCCTTTCTTGGGGGGCGCAGGCCTGCTGATTTTGGTATGCACGCCAGAGCGTGTGAATGGCTGGCTGAACCGGCTGCTGGGTTTCTAAAAGGCTTTTTGCAGGGATATGGCCTGAAAAAAGATGGCTTTGGGTGCGTCTTTGCACCCAAAGCCATCGTTTTTTGGTCTGTGCTGGTACAGCTTGAGTGACTGCTCTGTGAATGCAGTGCACTGGCCGACTGTCGAAGCAAGCTGACCCTGTTGCAGGGGGCAAGCCTTGGCAACGTCATAGGGCGCTCTGGCTTGACCCCTTGTCCGCTGATGTCACTGGGCCGTGATACTTGCTGATTTGACGATGTCGGCCCAGGCGGCGTAATCGTTTTGTACCCGTTGGGCAAAAGCAGCGGGGGCGCTGAAATCGGCTTTGGCCCCTTGCTGGAGAGCGCTTTGCGCAAACGTGGGTTCGGACACTACCTGTTCGATGCTGGCGACCAGCTTGTCGATCACGGGCTGTGGCGTGCCCGCTGGCGCGAATACCCCAAACCATGAGGAGGCGTTCACGCCTGGGTAGCCTGCTTCTGCCGTGGTCGGCGCATTGGGCAGGCTGGGCAGGCGCTCACTGCCGGTCACGGCCAGTACCCGCAGGCGGCCCGATTGCACATGCGGCACGAAAGGAGGTGCTGTACCAAAGGTCAGATCCACCTGGCCGCCCAGCAGGTCCTGCAAGGCCGGGCCCGTGCCCTTGTAAGGCACATGCACCATCTGGATGCCGGCCTGTTGCTCCAACTGCATGCCGGTGACGTGTTGCAATGAGCCATTGCCAGAGGATGCGTAGTTGAGCTTGCCTGGGTTGGCCTTGGCATAGGCAATGAGCTCCTGCAGGCTCTTGACCGGCAGATCAGCGCGCACCACGACGATTTGCGGCGCTGCCAGCACGCTGGCCACGGGGATGAAGTCGCTTTGTTGCCATTGCGGCGCTGCGGTCACGTGCGGGGTGATGACGTGAAAGCCCGAATACTGCATCAACAGTGTGTAACCATCGGCCGCAGCGCGGCGCACCAGATTGGCAGCAATGGCGCCACTGCCACCAGCCTTGTTGTCGACCACCACGGATTGCCCCAACACTTGGCCCAGTGGCTGGGCCAGCATGCGGCCGGCCAGATCAGTGGTGCCGCCGGGGGATGCGGGCACCACCAGCGTGATGGGTTGACGGCTTGGATAGTCCTGCGCCCAGACTTGGCCCAGCGTGGCCAGGCCCAGCGCAGCGCCGGCCAGCAGCCAGCGGCTGGCAGCTGTTGTTGTGGAAGAGATCATGCGGTGTCTCCTTGCATAGTGTGAACAGGCCCTAGAAAAGTCGGGGCCAGAGCGATGATGCCTTGCCAGGGCGTGCGCTGCGGCATGGCTGGCCGCGTCGGCGGCGGTGTTTATTGCACGATGCCCTTTTCCCGCAGCGCGGTGCACTGCTGGGGCGTTAGGCCCAGTTCGCGCAGCACGGCGTCGGTGTCGTCGCCCAGCTTTGGCGCGCTGTGGCGGATGCCGCCGGGCGTGGCTGAGAGTTTGGGCACGATACCGGGCACTGTCAGCGTGTAGCCATCGCGCGTGGTCTGCTCCAGCAGCATGTCGCGCGCTCGGTAGTGCGGGTCCTCGGCAATGTCGCGGGCGGTGTAGACCTTGCCGGCTGGCACCTGGGCGGCCTCCAGCGCCTGCAGGACTTCGGCCACGCTGCGCATCGTTGTCCAGGCGCCGATGGCCTCGTCGATCTCGGCCACGCGCGCTACGCGCCCGGCGTTGTGCGCCAGTGCGGCATCCTCGCTCAGATCGCTGCGGCCGATGGCCTGCATCAGGCGTTTGAAGATGCTGTCGCCATTGCCGGCCACCAGCACCCAGCCATCGCGGCAGGGGTAGGCATTTGATGGCGCAATGCCGGGCAGTGCGCTGCCGGCGGCTTCGCGTACAGCGCCGAACACGCTGTACTCGGGGATCAGGCTTTCCATGCAGTTGAACACGGCTTCGTGCAGCGCCACGTCAATGACTTGGCCTGGGCCGCCATGGACCTTGTGGTGGTAGAGCGCCAGCAGAACGCCAATGGTGCCGTGCAGCGCGGCCAGCGTATCGCCGATGGAGATGCCGCAGCGCACCGGCACGCGACCGGGCTCGCCCGTGAGCTGGCGCAGCCCGCCCATGGATTCGCCGATCACGCCAAAGCCAGGTCGGTCGCGGTAAGGCCCGCTTTGCCCATAGCCGGAGATGCGCAAAATTACCAGCCCAGGGTTGAGTGCGTGCAACTGCTCGGGCGCCATGCCCCAGCCCTCCAGCGTGCCTGGACGGAAGTTCTCGATCAGCACATCGGCTTCGGCAATCAGGCGGCGGGCGATGTCCTGCCCCTCGGGTTGGCGCAGATCCAGCGCCAGCGAACGCTTGTTGCGCGACTGCACCTGCCACCAGACGGATGTGCCGTCCTTGATCAAGCGCCAATTGCGCAAGGGGTCGCCACTGCCGGGGGGCTCGATCTTGATGACCTCTGCGCCAAAATCGCCCAGCGTCTTGCCGCAAAATGGCCCGGCGATGAGCTGGCCCATTTCAACGACGCGCACGCCGCGCAAAACGGCTGGCGTGTCGGCGCTCTCGCTTTGCTTGCTTGTTCGCATGGTGTTGTTCTCTTTCGATGCCTGTGGGCCACTGCCGCATGTCATCACTGCTTTGTAGCCGGGGCAGGCCGTGCAAAGCGGCGCATTATCAAACATCTGTCAGGCACCCTGGCGGGCCTGTGTGCCTGCCGCGCTGCCATCGCCAATGGCCATGGCAGGCATGCCCTGCCGCGCATGGGCGTGCCTTGCATAAGGGCCTGCATGTGGGGCCAGCCCCTCTGAGCGGCCTGCCCATTGCCCCAGTGTGCTGGCGCATACAATGGCGGGTTTTGGGCAGAGTGGCTGTGGCAGCTGTGGCTTGCACACCTGGGCGATCGGAGTGCGAGGAGTGCGGGCGCTGTGCCGTGCGACGGCCTGTGCAGGCACTCCATGGCTGCGGAGTCGGCCCCGCCTGCTGCCTCCTTCCAGAGCTGCAGTGCACATGACGCGCCGATTCGGGCCGCCTTTTTCTTGCACTGTCGATGTGCGCGGCTTGCATTTTCTGCTGCGGCCCTGCATGTGGCTTGTCTGTCCAAGGCGCGTCGGGCCTGCCCCTGGCACAGCGGGGCGTAGGTATTGGCGCCCGCAGGTTTGTTTTTTGGCTGTTTTTTGGAGTTTGTTGCCATGATTTCTGTTGCTTTCGCTCAAACGGCCCCTGCGGTGGCTCCTGCCGCAGGCGGTCAGTCTCTGCTGTCGGGCATCCTGCCTTTGGTGCTGATGTTCGTGGTGCTGTACTTCATCATGATTCGCCCGCAGATGAAGCGCCAGAAAGAGCACCGCGCGATGATCGACGCGCTGGCCAAGGGCGATGAGGTGACTACCGCTGGGGGCATCGTCGGTCGCGTCAGCCGCCTGAGCGATCAATGGATTCACCTGGAGGTGGCCCAGGGCGTGGAAATCCAAGTGCAGCGCTCTGCCGTGGGTCAGGTGCTGCCCAAGGGCACCTGGGACAAGAACGCCGCATAAGAACCTGTTCACGATCTGCGGCGCAATTGGGCAATGAGGCGGTTTTTGGATGGGCTGCAAGGCGCCATCCTCATATGTGCTGATGCTGGGCTTCAGTGAATCGGCGAGGTTTTGCGGGTGTACAGACCGCGCCCAACCGCCCCATTGCGCACCGTGCAGAGATTGTGACCAGCCTCTTGGAGCCGACACACTGCGCGCTAGGCGATGGGTGCATGTTTGGCGCCCTGCAGCGTCTGTGACTTGGATATAGGACGATCATGAACCGCTATCCCTTATGGAAATACGCAATCATGGCGATTGCGTTGGTCGTTGGGCTGCTCTACACACTGCCCAACATTTTTGGTGAGGACTACGCCGTCCAGGTCGCTTCGTTGCGTGATGACATGCCCGTTGACGATGCGCTGCAGGCGCGCGTGCTCAACGTGCTGCAAAAGCACCAGATTGAGCCCAAGAGCATGGAGCGCGACGCCCAATCGCTGCGCGTGCGCCTGCATACGCAGGATGCGCAAGTGCCGGCGCGCGATGCCATTGCCGCGGCCCTGGTGCCCGATGAGAACCAGCCGGCCTATTCGGTGGCGTTGAACCTGCTCTCGCGCACGCCGGCCTGGCTGCAGGCGATCAATGCCAAGCCGATGTACTTGGGCCTGGATTTGCGCGGCGGGGTGCACTTCACGCTGCAGGTGGACATGGACGGGGCGCTGGTGCAGCGCAGCGAGGCCTTGCTCAGCGGTCTGCGCACGGCCTTGCGTGAGCGCAACATCCGCCATGGCGGCCTGCGTCGCGATGGCCAGGCCATCGACATCACGCTGCGCAATCCGCAGGATGGCGAGTTGATCCGCAATATCGTGGCCGACCATTTCCGTGATCTGATGCCCGATGCCGTGGCCTCCAGCGATACCAAGCTGCGCCTGGTGTTCGCACCCGAGGCCGTCAAGCACATCCAGGAGCAGGCCCTCAAGCAGAACATCACCACGCTGCACAACCGCGTCAACGAGCTGGGCGTGGCCGAACCGGTGATTCAGCAGGAAGGCAGCAGCCGCATCGTGGTGCAGCTGCCGGGCGTGCAGGACGTGGCCCAGGCCAAGCGCATGATTGGCCGCACGGCCACGCTGCAGGTGCGCATGGTGGACGAGTCCACCGAAGGCCGCGCGGCCGAAAGCGGCTCTGGGCCGGTGCCGTTTGGCTCTGAGGTTTTCAACGATGCCCAGGGTCAGCGCGTCATCGTGCAGCGCCAGGTCGTGCTCACCGGCGAGAACCTCATCGATGCCCAGCCGGGCTTTGACACCCAGCGCGGCAATATGCCAGTGGTCAATCTGGAGTTCGACGGGCCGGGAGCGCGCATCTTCCGCGATGTCTCGCGCGAGAACGTGGGCAAGCGCATGGCCATCATCCTGTTCGAGCGCGGCCGGGGCACGGTCGTGACCGCGCCGGTGATCCGCCAGGAAATCGCAGGCGGGCGCGTGCAGATCTCCGGCTCCATGACCACACGCGAGGCCAACGAGGTGGCCGTGCTGCTGCGTTCGGGTGCGTTGGCGGCGCCAATGGAGATCATCGAGGAATACACCATCGGCCCCAGCCTGGGGCAGGAGAACATCGAGCGCGGCCAGAAAAGCGTGCTGTGGGGCATGCTGCTGATCGTGGCCTTCATGTGTGCCTACTACATGATGTTTGGCGTGTTCTCGTCATTGTCTCTGGCGGTCAACATCCTGTTGCTGCTGGCCGTGCTGTCCATGCTGCAAGCCACCTTGACGCTGCCGGGCATTGCCGCGATGGCCCTGGCACTGGGCGTGGCGATTGATTCGAATGTGCTGATCAATGAGCGTATCCGTGAGGAGCTGCGCGCCGGCGCCTCGCCGCAGGCGGCCATCCATGCCGGCTATGAGCGCGCCTGGGCGACGATTTTGGACTCCAACGTCACCACGCTGATTGCGGGCTTTGCGTTGCTGGCCTTCGGCCATGGCCCAGTGCGCGGCTTTGCCGTGGTGCACTGCATCGGCGTGCTCACCAGCATGTTCTCGGCGGTGTTCTTCTCGCGCGGTCTGGTCAACCTCTGGTATGGCCGGCGCAAGCGCCTGAAGTCCATCTCTATCGGCCAGGTCTGGCGACCCGAGGCGGATGCCTCTGCAGTGCCTGCCGCTAGTGCAGGCGCGGTGGCGCTGGCGTCGTCGGCCCCCAAGCAACCTGAACAGCGCGTCTGAGGGAGAGCGCAGCATGGAATTCTTCAAGATCAAACGGGACATCCCCTTCATGCGGCACGTGTTGGTGTTCAACGTCGTGTCCATCGTGCTGTTCGTGCTTTCGGTGTTTTTCCTGTTCACCAAGGGCTTGAACCTGTCCGTCGAGTTCACCGGCGGTACCGTAATGCAGGTGCAATATCCGCAGGCGGCCGACCTGGAGCAGGTGCGCTCCCGCGTGGGCGGCATGGGCTACAGCGATGTGCAGGTGCAGAACATTGGCACGGCGCGCGATGTGTTGATTCGCCTGCCGGTGCTGCCTGGCGCCAGCGCCGATCAGCAAAGCGCGCAAGTGCTGGCGGAGCTGCAAAAGACCGAACCAGGCGTGCAATTGCTGCGCAACGAATTCGTTGGCCCACAAATCGGCGACGAGCTCACCGAAAAGGGCCTGCTGGCGCTGCTGTTCGTGGCGCTGGGCATCACCATTTACCTGGCGCTGCGCTTTGAGTGGAAGTTCGGCCTGGCTGCCATCATTGCCAACCTGCATGACGTGGTGATCATCCTGGGCTTCTTCTCGTTTTTCCAGTGGGAGTTCTCGCTGGCTGTGTTGGCGGGCGTGCTGGCCGTCTTTGGCTATTCCGTCAACGAGGTGGTGGTGATCTTCGACCGGGTGCGAGAGATGTTCCGCAAACATCGCAAGATGACGACACAGCAGGTGCTGGACCACGCCATCACCAGCACCATGAGCCGCACGGTCATCACCCACGCCTCTACTGAGGCCATGGTGCTGTGCATGCTGTTCTTTGGCGGCCCCAGTCTGCATTACTTTGCGCTGGCCCTGACCATTGGCATCGTGTTTGGCGTGTACTCGTCGATCTTCGTTGGCTCTGGCTTGGTGCTGTGGATGGGCGTCAAGCGTGAAGATTTGATCAAGCCGGGCAAGAGTAGCGCCAATCCCAACGACCCCAATGCCGGCGCCGTGGTGTAAAGTCGCCACCACCCGTCTTGCCCCGCCAGGGATTTGTCCAAGATTTTTGGCTTTTTAGTGGCGGCAGTGAGTGGGGCGGGATTGCATGTACAGGGCAGTCGCAGCTGTCTTTGAACTTCCTGAGGGATCGTGGCATGGATACCCCCAATCCGAACGACTCCGAAACCCTGGCCAAAATGGCCAGGCAGCACTTCCTGCAAAGCCTGTGCACCAGCATTCCTGAGCTGGACCGGCTGGTGGTGCAGCGCTTCGAAGCCTTCAGCGACAGCGATTTCCGCGATCTGAACGCGCCCTCCGTGCCCATTCAGACCTGGTATCAGGACTATGTGCTGCAGCGGCGCAGCTGGGCGCAGGGCTTGTTGGACATCTGGCGCACGGCCTTTGCTGATCCCATACCAGTGAAAAAGCGCCGCTCACTGGAAGGCCTGGCCGACATTGATGATTTGCAGCTCATCAGCGACGACGCCATCGAAGGCTTGATTGCCTCTTCGCGCATGAGCATGCAGGTGGCCGAAAAGGTGGATCCAGGCTTTACTGAATTGCGCAAGCGCCTGCTGCAGCTGGAGTACCAGCGCCTGGATCCCAACGACCCGGTGCAGCCAACACAGGTGGCCGAGAACCTGGTTGATGCTTGGCGCCGTGCTGGCCTGCCCCAGGCCTGCTTCACCTGGGTCATGGAGGGCATCACAAAGGAATGGGCAGATCTGCTGCTGAAAGCCTATCAAGCGAGTAATGCATTTCTGGAAGAGAGAGGCATCAGCCCAAAGCCAACCTCTGCTCCTGCCCCCTTGCGGGATTCGGCCGCACTCAGAGGTCAGGAGCCTGTTGCCCCCCAACTCGCAGCCACTCCGACGCCAGTGGTCATGCCCATGGCGCCGGGCGCTGTCATGGTCAGTGCACCAGCCTCGCCGCACATGGTGCCTTCAGGGGCTATGGCGTATGCGCCAGGGATGGGCGCAGGCGGTATCGTGACCCAGGTTGTGGCGGGCGGCCAAGCCTTAGCTGCTGGCTCGGCCGTGGTTGCTGGCGAGGCAGCGCCAACGGCGGAGTTCTTGGCGCCGCAGATCCTCGTGCCCGGCGCTCCGCTGCCTGCGGGGCCGATGTTGCAAGCGCCGCAGGCGCGCTTTGGCCAACCGGCACTGCAGCAAGTGCAGGCTTTGCAGCACGATGTGCTCACGCGCATGGCCTACGTCGTTGGGGATGCGGTGCAGGCTTCACCTGGCGTGACGGCCAATGGCGATGTGCCGGAGACCCAACCGACCGTGTTGACGCCCCGGCTGATGCAAGTTATGCAGGTGCAGCAGGCCCAGGTCGTCGAGCAGCTCAAGGACGTGCAAGCACAGACTGCATTCCAGCAGTCCTCGCCTGAGGCCAGCGCCCAAGTGGCACAGTTGGCGCTGCAGCAGTCTCAGGTCATCAAGGAAGGGGCTGAGCAGCCCAACGAGAAAGCCACCATCGAGCTGGTGGCCTTGATGTTCCAGAGTGTGCTGTCCGAAGATCGCGTGCCATCGGCCGTGCGCGTACTGTTTGCCCGCTTGCAAGTGCCGGTGTTGCGCATCGCGCTGGCCGATCCGAGCTTTTTTACCGACATGGACCACACCGTGCGGCGGCTCATCGACCGCATGGGCAGTGCGGCCATGGGGTTTGACGGCGCTAACTTTCAGGGCAGTGCGTTGGAACAGGAGCTGCGCCGCATCGTGCAGACCATTGAGCAGTACCCGGACATGGGCGTGAAAGTGTTTCAGCTGGCTTTGACCGAGTTCGAGCGCTTTCTGCAGAAATTCCTCTCCGAGAACCAACTGGCTGGCAAGGCCATGTCCGTGGCGCAGCAGGTGGAGGAGAAGGAAACGCTGCTGGTCAAGTTCACCATTGAGCTGCGCAAGATGCTGCAGGACCTGCCCATCCGAGAGGAAGTGCGCAGCTTTCTCTTCAAGACCTGGGCCGAGGTGCTGGCTGTTTGCGCCGTGCGCGAAGGCGTCAAAGGTCAGGAAACCCTGCGCTTCAAGCGCGCGGCAGCCTTGCTGATGTGGGCCTGCAGTGCCAAATCCAGCAGAACCGAGCGCCGGCGCGTGGCACAGGCTCTGCCGGCGTTGCTGCAGCGACTGCGCCATGGCTTGACCTTGGTGGGGGTAGTGGATATGGCGCAGCAGGCCATGATTCAGCAAATCAATGCTTGGGTTCAAGAGGCCTTTCTTGCCCGCTCCAAGGCCATCCCTGCCGATCAGCTCAAGCAGGTATCGGCACGTCTGGAAAATCTGGAGAATTTCATTGGCCATGACGAGGTGGACGACATCCCCCTCAGCCGCGAGAACGTCGAGTTGATGCTGGGCGTGGAGTTGGCTGGCCTGATCGTGCTGGAGGAGCCGGCGCAGCGGCGAGCATTGAGTCCAGAAGTGCTCGAATGGGCGCGCACGCGCACAGTGGGTGAATACTTCGAACTGATGACACAGCGCACGCCGGATACAGACCCTGTGGCCGTGCGTATGCAATACGTCTGGCACAGCAAGCAAAGGCATCTGCATGTACTCCTGGCAGCCGATGGCCGAAGCTGTCTGCTGAAGCTTTGCACACTGGCTGCATATTTTGATGCGGGCCTTTTGGTGCCCATCGATCATGAAGGCCTGATGCTGCGCGCCACCCGCATTGCCTTGACGCAATACCAGCCGCCAGAAGATCTGCTGACGGTGCACTCCCCCCTGCCGCCCAAGGCTTTGCCGCAAGCGGCGGCTGCAACTGGGCTCAACGCATCAGGAAACCAGGACAGTCTTCTGGGCGCGCTGGAGGTGGATCTGAACACCCACTTCAGCGATGGTGGCGCACCAGGCGCCACGCGCGTGGTACCACTGGGCGGGCCCGTCATGGGCAGGGGCAAAACGCTCTAAGACCTGTTCAAGTTCGCGGTGCGAGTACACACAACAAAGCGGCTTGGGGTGGCCTGATAGAGGTGTAGAACACAGCAGGCGACGGGCCTGGCGAGGCTTGATGGGCGACGCAGGCTGTTCTCAAACAACTCCTACTGTATAGATGCGTTCATCAGATGAAAGCCCTAGTGGAATGTCAATTAATCGCAAAATAATTTAAAAAAAATGCAAACTACGGCCTCGCCACACTCCGTGGCTCCGCAGGTTGTGACGTACGCAGCCTGCAGGGACAGGGTGCCGGTGCCGTGGTTGGGCGCGTCAGCGAAGGACTGCATTGGTTTGCAGATCTTGTTGCAGGGGGCGATGGTTGCGGCTCTGGCGTATCAGGAAGTGGGATGCTTGCACACAGTGTGATGCAGGCATCCAGAGTCAGTCCGAGAGCCTATGCAGAGATTGCTGGCAGGCTCCGGTGAAAGGATGCGCTGTCATGTTGTACCTGGGAATTGATGCGGCCGATGCAGGCCTGGACTGTTGCGCCGTACAGCATTTGCCTGACCAAGCCGAGCAACATCCCAAAGCGGTGAGTGGCCAAGTGCGCGGGGCTGATCACTTGCTGGGCTGGTTGCGACAAAACTGGCCTGCCATGGCTTTCAGCAAAATGCATGTGACCCTGTCGGGTGAAGCCAGAGCCAATGAGGCTTTGGAGTTGGCTTTGCGTGTCGTGGGTGTGCGTGTGGCGCGTGTCGATCAACAAAAGGCCCGTTTGTTTGCTCGAACGGTGCTGGGCATCCGTTGCCAAAGAGAGCGCATCGATAGCCATGTGCTGGCGTTGTATGGCCTGCACACACAGGCTTGGCGGGCGGCCCTGAGCATGCCTGCATCTGCCCCGCTCGCAGCTTGATGCGCAGAGCCCATGTCAAGGGCTATAGATAAAAAAGCAGCTGCGCGATTGGGCGCGGCTGCTTTTAAGCGCCTGTCCTCAAAATTCTCGCGTCGCACATCCCGCCAGGGGTGAACGCATTTGCGGCGAATTTGAGGACAGTCTCTAGATAAGAACGCCGCAAGGGGGCGTTATTGCGCTTTGGCGGCCTCGATCTGAATGACGATCTTCACTTCCTTGGCGGCGCCGTGTTGGATGGCGTAATCCATGCCCCAGCGGGAGCGGTCGATGGTCAGCTCAAAGTCTCCGCCGCAGGTTTCGCGGCCTTGCAGCATGCGGTTGGCATAGCAGTTGAATTTTTCCGCCTCGATGGTCACGGGATGCGTCTGGCCCAGCAGGGTGAGCTGACCATGGATTTCGTCGATTTTCCCGTCTTCGAAGACGAAGCGTTCACTGACGAAACGCGCTGTGGCGAATTTCTCGGCGTTGAAAATGTCGGCCGATTGCAGGTGCTTGTCAAAGCCAGGAGTGCCTGTGCTGATGGAGCTCATGTCGACGCTGATGTCGGCCTGGCCGGTCTTGGCGTCGCGATCAAATTCGATGCTGCCTTGCACTTTGTCGAAGCGACCGCGATTGGTGGAGGTGCCGTTGTGGTCGATCTCAAAAGTCACGAAGGTGTGGCTGGGGTCGATGGTGTAGCTGGCAGCCTGAGCCGGCGCTGTCACGGACAGCATGGCCGCAGCACTGGCTGCTGCAAGTGTGATGAAACGCATAGGAATCTCCTCTGTTGGGGGTAAAAAAACAGTAATGTAGGGGCTGCTGGTAATCGGTGCTGCCGTGGTGTTTTCAGGCAAAACGCAGCAACTGGGCTTTGCCTCAGAACGCCACTTCGCCAAGGGGCGATGCCAACACTTGCCCGTATGTGCATAGGCCGCCTGCGGCTGCAGGCTTGATGCTTATTGGGCAGAGGCCAGGCCTTGGATGGCCAGCTGAAATTGCACGCGAACGGGATTGGCGACTAGGGAGGTGTCGCTCCATTCCCCTGAGCCGACTTGATAGGGCAGACGCTCGATGGTGAAGTTGCCCCGGGCCACGGAATGGCCGTTGGCTGCCTCCAGGCGCACTGGCACTTGCACAGGGTGGCTGACGTTTTTGATGGTCAGCGTGCCATTGGCTTGGTATTCGTTCTTTCCGGTCGACTGCAGTTGATTGAGTACGAAGCTGGCTTTGGGGAATGCGGCGGTGTTGAACCAGGCGGGCTTGCGCATCTCTTCATCGGTTTGGGCATTGCCCAGCGTGGCGCTGCCGGTGTCCACATCAAGGCGCAGGCGGCTTGCGGGCAAGTCGTCGAGCTTGAGTGCGATGTCGCCTTCAAAGGCTTTGAAATGCCCGGTCACGGGCACTCCCAATTGCTCGAAAGTGAATTCGATGCGGCTGTGTTGGGCCAGCAGGCTTTGCTGCGCCCAGGCGGCAGGCGCGAGGCTGCAGCCCAGTGCCACGGCGGCCAGTGCAAGGGTTTTGGTCATATGGTGAACTCCTGTGGAAAAGACGTTGTATTGGAAATGTCGTGTCTTGCGGCAGGCTGCAGTGACCTGCGCCACACGGCCATTTTCAGGAAGAGGCTTTGCCCGGCCACATGCGCCTTAGCAGGCCATCTCGGTCAATGAATTGGTGCTTGAGGGCTGCCAGGATGTGAAGGCTGGCCAGGCCGATCAGTGCAAACGCCGACCATTGATGCCATGGCTTGATGCGCTGCGCCAACTGCGGGTCTGCTGCAATCCAGTCGGGCAGCGGCAGTTGGCCGAACAACACGATGGGAAAGCCCGCCGCAGAGCTATAGGCCCAGCCCAGCAAGGGCACGGCAAAAAACAGCACATAAAGGGAGTGGTGCACAGCATGGTGGGCGAACTGCTGCCAGCCAGGCATGTGGCGCAGCATGGCGGGCGGCAACGCTGGAGGGCGTCGCAGCAAGCGCACCAGCAAGCGCAAGGCCGCCAGCAAAAGAATCACTATGCCGGCCCATTTGTGCCAATTGATGAGTTTGAGCTTCTGTGGCGAGAAGGGCAGTTGGACCATGTACAGCCCAAGGCCAAATACAGCAATGATGGACACTGCCATCAACCAGTGCAGCCATATGGCGGGGCGGGAATATCGTGTGGGATCAGGGGGCATGGTGGGGGAGAGAGTGCGCGTTGGGGCAACGCAGTCGCAGTGTTTGTAATAAAGCCTGTCAGAGAGCAGCTCTGGGACGGCGGTTGATTCGGTAGATTGAGCAAAGTTCCGACCTTGTTGTGATGGCAGGGCCGTGTCCAGCGTTGCTAAGAACTTATACACAATCTCGGCGGGGCGACTTGCGGCGGCTTGGGCGGAATACAAAAAGTTGCAAAGGCCCGCCGGACTTGATGGCCGGTGGGCCTTTGCAAGGCTGCAGGTTGCTCCCAAAGCTTCTGGGTGACTCAGCAGAGAGTTTGAACAGGCCCTAAACGCTCTCAAGCATCATGTTTGTGTTCAGCGGCTCCTGCTGTGGGCGGGTCGTTCGGCTTGCGCGCCAGCAGGGTAGCAAAGCGCATGGCAATGGGCTGGCCGTTGGCATCGGTCTTGTGCAGATGACCCAAGTCTTCGTTGTACTTGAGCAGCTGCCAGCCGGCGTAGTGGGCGCGCAGCTCACCAGCGCGAAAGGTGAAGGGAAATGGCTGTGTGCAGGGATAGTCGGCGCTGTCCATGGCGCAGACGATGAGGTGGTAACCCCCTGGGGCCGTGGCAGCCTGCATCTGAGCCAGTAGCGCAGGCACGGCCTGTGGCTGCAGGAACATCAGCACCACGGTGCAGAGCACGAGGTCGTACTGGCCAGCGCGGTCGATCAGCGATTGGCTGGCGGCCTGGTTCAGATCGATATGTTGCCATTGCAATTGAGCCTGCAGGCCTTCTTCGCGGGCCAGCGCGGCCAGTTGCTGCAGCGCCTCGGCGTCGTGGTCCAGCGCCTGCACCTGCAGGCCTTGTAAGGCCAGGTACAGGCTGTTGCGCCCCCGGCCGCAGCCCACATCCAGGGCGCGCGCCTGCGCGGGCAATTGCAGCTGCCCAAAGGCTTCGATCAGCTCCGAATGGGTGCGGGTGAGCCGGTGCTTCTTGGCGAAATAGTCCTCGCGCGTGCAGAGAAAGCGCAGTTGGCAGCGCACATCGGCGCTGGCTGCGACGATGCGGTGCCATTGCTGTGGCGCAATCAGCGGCGGCTGCTGTTGTGGCGTGAATGTGAAGCTCTGCAGCTCCTCGCCGCTGGCGCTGGTCAGGGCAAAGTCCAGTGAGCCTTGCAGCACTTGCAGCTGCGCCCAGGTGCCCTCCTTGGTGTTGTGGTTGCGCATGAAGCCCGTGGGAATGGTGCTGTGTGTCCATTCAGGCATGGTTTTGTAGACGATCAGGTCTGGTGTCATGGCATGAGGCACAAGGGCGGCGGCACTCGTGTCTGGGTGTGGCAGAGAGGTATGGGAGATGCGCGCAGGGCTTGAGGTCTCTTGGAAGCCTGCGTGCATGCATGGACAGGCTCTCAGGCTCGCTGCTTGCGCCCACCCCGCCAGGCTGAAAAGCCCAGCGCAATGAGGAAGAAGATTCCCAGCAAAAGCACGATGGTAGGCGCAGGGGCGCTGTCGAGCAAGAAGCTCAGGTACACGCCCAGCAGCGCGGCCGTAACGGCGATGACGCAGGCCAGCAGCAACATGCGGCCAAAGGTGCGCACCAACAGCAAGGCAGTGGCGCCTGGCGCGATCAGCAGCGCAATGGCCAGCACCAGCCCCACGGCTTTGAGGCTGGCCACCACCGCCAGCGAGACGGCCATCAGCAGGCTGTAGTGCAGCAGCGTGCAACGCAGACCCATGGTGTGCGCCTGAACTGGATCGAAGGCATGCAGCAGCAGGTCGCGCCATTTCAGTGCCATCCAAGCGCTGATGCCCAGGGCAATAGCGGCCGCCTGCCACAGGTCGGCAGGCAGTACGCCCAGCGGGTCGCCAAACAGGATGTGCTCCAGGTGCACGTTGCTGCGCACCCAGCCGTGCAGCAGCAGCCCCAGCGCGAACAGGCCGGAGAACACCACACCCATGACCGTGTCCTGCTTGATGCGGCTGTTGCGGTGTACGTAGCCCGTGGCGGCGGCGCAGAACAGCCCGGCGGCAAAAGCGCCGGCGGCCAGCGGCAGGCCCAGCAGGTAGGCCAAGACCACGCCTGGAAACACGGCATGGGCAATGGCATCGCCCAGCAGCGCCCAGCCCTTGACGACCAGCAGACAGGACAGCAGCGCCGTGGGCACGGCGACGATGGTCGCAATCAGCAGTGCCTGGCGCATGAAGTCGAACTGCAGCGGCTGCAGTAACTGCTCCAAAGTCATGGCTGCCCCCCTTGTAGCGCATTGGGCGGCGGATGCTGCCTGCGTTGCCGGGCGGCCAGCAGGCTGTGCTTGGGCGCAAAGACGAAGGCGAGCAAGAACAGGCTCGTTTGCAGCAGCACGATGACGGCGCCGGTAGCGCCGTCGAGGAAGTAGCTGGCATAGGCCCCGGCCAGGCTGCTGCCAGCGCCCAGCGCCACGGCGATGGCGATGACGCGGCCGAAGCGGTCGCTGAGCAGGTAGGCCGTGGCGCCGGGGGTGACGATCAGCGCGATCACCAGCAGCGCCCCTACGGCCTGCATGGCGGCCACACTGCTGGCGGCCAGCAGCGCGAAGAACAGCAGCTTGAGCGGCCCCGGGCGCAGGCCCACGCTGCGCGCATGGCCCTCGTCGAAGAACAGCAGCATCCAGTCCTTCCACTTGAGCAGCAGCACCAGCAGCGTGACGCAGCCGATGAGCAGAATCTGCACGGTATCGCCCCAGGTGATGGCCAGCACATTGCCCAGCGCAATGCTTTGCAGATCCACGCGGCTGGGCCAGAGCGAGATCATGAACAGCCCCAGGCCGAAGAACAGTGTGAAGACCAGGCCGATGACCACGTCCTCCTTGAGGGCTGTGCGCTGGCGCAGCAGCACCATGGCGCCAGCGGCCAGCGCGCCGGAAAAGAACGCCCCCAGTGAAAAAGGCAGGCCCAGCAGATAGGCGCCGGCCACGCCGGGCACGATGGCGTGCGAAAGCGCGTCGCCGATCAGCGACCAGCCCTTGAGCATCAGAAAGCAGGACAAAAAGGCGCAGACCGCACCGATCAGCGTCGTGACCAGCATGGCGTTTCGCATATAGGCGTAGCCAAAGGGCTCGAGCAGCAGTGGCAGCAGACCGGCAGCGTCGCTCATGGCTGCGGCTCCTGGGCCTTGGCCTGGCTTTCGCCGCCGGGCTGGGGCCTGCCGCGCACGCTGGAGCGGCCGTCGAGCAGCACCAGCGGGCGCTCGTCATCGGTCATGATGCCGACCACGGCGCCTTTGCCGCTGCCGTGCGCCTGCGGCAGATCGAAATGGCGCAACAAGCCGCCAAAGGCGCGCGCCAGGTTGTCATGGGTGAAAACCTCGGCCGTGGGGCCTGAGGCCAGCACCGTGCCTTTGACGAGCACGGTGCGGTCGCAGAACTCGGGCACGCTGCCCAGGTTGTGCGTGGACACCAGCATCACCCGGCCCTCGCGCTGCAGCGTGCGCAGCAGCGCAATGATGGCCTCTTCGGTTTTGACATCCACGCCGGTGAAGGGCTCGTCCAGCAGGATGACGCGCGCCTGTTGGGCCAGTGCCCTAGCCAGGAAGACGCGCTTTTTTTGCCCGCCGGAGAGCTCGCCGATCTGACGCTTGCGCTGTGCCAACAGATCCACGCGCGCAAGTGCCTCATGCACTGCGGCGCGGTCGGCGGAGCTGGGGCGGCGCAAAAAGCCCATGTGGCCGTAGCGGCCCATCATGACCACGTCCTCGACCAGTACCGGGAAGTTCCAATCCAGCTCCTCGCTTTGCGGCACGTAGGCAATGAGGTTGCGGCGCAGCGCCTGCTGCACCGGCATGCCCAGCACCCGCACCTGGCCTTGCGCCGGGCGCAGAAAGCCCATGATGGCCTTGAACAGCGTGGATTTGCCGCTGCCGTTGACGCCCACCAGCGCGGTGATGCTGCCGGTGGGGGTCTCGAAGCTGGCATCGTGCAGTGCTGTGGTGCCGTTGCGGTAGGTGATGCGCAGCCCATGCACGGCAATGCCGCTACCAGGCGCGGCAGCGGCGGCCGGCGCAGCCGCTACAACGGTTGCAACGGTTGCAGTCTCGGCGGCAGGCATGGGCTGGCGTTGCGCGCTCACGGCGTCAGGCCCTTGGCAATGGTTTCACTGGTCACGCGCAGCAGATCCAGGTAAGTGGGCACCGGGCCGTCGGCCTCGGTCAGCGAATCCACGTACAGCACGCCGCCGTAGTGGATGCCGGCCTCGCGCGCCACCTGCTGCGCAGGGGCTGGGGAGATGGTGCTCTCGCTGAAGATGGCAGGGATCTTGTGCTCGCGCACGGCGTCGATGACGCGGCGCACCTGCTGTGGCGTGCCCTGCTGATCGGCGTTGATGGGCCAAAGGTACAGCTCGCGCAGACCGAAATCGCGCGCCAGATAGCTGAACGCGCCTTCGCTGCTGACCAGCCAGCGGCGTTCTTGAGGCAGCTGCTCCAGCGTGCTGCGGATCGGGGCGATGGCCGCCTCGATGCGCTGTTTGTAGGCTTGGGCATTGGCCGTGTAAGTGGCGGCATGGGCCGGGTCGTGCTGCACCAGCGCATCGCGGATGTTGTCCACATAGACCATGGCTGCCGCTGGCGACATCCAGGCGTGCGGGTTGGGCTTGCCAGCGTACGGGCCCTGGGCGATGTCGATCGGCGTCACGCCCTTGGAGACGACGGCGCTGGGCACGCCATCGAGGCGCTGGTAGAAGCGCTCGAACCAGGACTCCAGGTTCAGCCCGTTCCACAGAATCAGCTGCGCGCCTTGGGCCCGCACCAGATCGCCCGGTGTGGGCTGATAACCGTGGATTTCCGCGCCTGGCTTGGTGATGGATTCGACCGTGGCCGCATCGCCAGCGACGTTGCGGGCCATGTCGGCAATGATGGTGAAGGTGGTGACGACCTTGAGCTTCTTGCCTGGCGTTGCCGCCGATTGCGCCAGCGCGACGCTGTTGGCGCACAGGCAGCTCAGCAACAGGGCAGCCAGCAGCCAGGGCATGCGGCGCAGGCGCTGCAACAGGCCATGCAGGCCACGGGGCAAGACAGGGAGAGCAAGGGGTTCAGACATGGGCAGCTCTTGAGAAAGGGGTGGACAAACAAGCGCACAACGGCGCTGTGCATGGCTGGCTTGTGGCTGGCTGTGGCACTGTATAGCCAGTGCTAATCCATTCTAATATAGCTGCCGCTATACCGCTTGAGGCTGCCGCGCGGCATGGGCAGCGGGCACATGCAGAAGCGGCGAGGCAGGACATGGCCTGCCTCGCTTGCGCTCACGCCTTAAGGGTTGCTGCACTCAGGCACGGGCAGGCCCAGGGTTTCGGAGTAGAAGGCTTCGATGTCGGGCTCGAAGTCGTGGATCACCGGGTACCACGGTGTGGGCGCTTCCACGTCCAGCAGTGCGCCACTCTTGGGGCAGTAGTACTCGCGGATAACCTGCCAGCCCTGCGTGGGCGACATGAGCTTGGGGTAGAGCTCATCGAGTTTGTCTTGCGTATCGCGCACGTAGACCACGGCGTGCAGCTTCCAGTTCTCC
Source organism: Vandammella animalimorsus (assembly GCF_002285285.1). GTDB lineage: Bacteria > Pseudomonadota > Gammaproteobacteria > Burkholderiales > Burkholderiaceae_C > Lampropedia > Lampropedia animalimorsus. The sequence goes on along the minus strand of NZ_NSJF01000004.1, from coordinate 107,240 downwards.
TTCCAGTCGCAGAACACGTGGCCGGCCTCGGATTTGATGACCCAACGGTTGCTGCCTTTTTCCTGCACGACGTAGAGCTTGGGGCCCAGCGGCAGGATGATTTTGTCGTCCCACTCCACCCGCTCCTGCAGGATGGAGATGTAGGTCTCAAAGCGCTCCGGGTCTTTGGGGGTGGACTGCATCTGGTGCAGGGTGTCGCGGTCGATGGTGCCGTCGATGAGGTCGGCAATTTTGGCGCGTTCGTATGCCATGTTGGTCTCCTGTCTTTTTCCAATTGATGGGGTTGGATGGGCTGCCGCCCCGAATAGGGCAGCAGCGGCCTCTTGCGCATGGGGCGAGGCTTATTCCTCCACGAATTGCACGATGTGCACGTCCGGCAGTTCGGAGATGTCCATGTGGTGTGTGGAGCCGTAGTGCGGGATGCCGATGTCCTCCTCGCGCAGCTGCCAGTCCTTGGGCAGATCCCAGAACTTGCGGAACGACTCCTCAAAGCGCGGGCCGAGCTTGAAGGACGAGGCATACATCTGCTGCACTTGCGTGCCTGCATCCTTGGCGAGGATTTTTTCGCGCTCGGTTTTCATCCACTCGCGCGTGGGCACGGCGCGCGCCAGGCGCTGCTTGAGGATGTCCTTGCGCTTGGCTTGGGTGGCTTTTTCGTCGCAGCTCCAGGTGCCGTCGGCGTTTTCCTTGGCGATCACGCCGTAGATGCTCTCGGCAAAGCGCGGCAGGATGTAGCCGCCTTCCAGATCGGCCACCACCGCCTGCGGGTCACGGTCCAGCGGGTCGCCAAAGCCTGGGCCGCCTTTCATGGTGTTCAGGTACAGGTCGTAGTCCTTGAACATGGCCTCGGTGGTGATGGCTTGCTTGTCGCGCTTGACCTTGGCGCCGGGGATGAGCTTTTCATAGCTGCGCTCGCCCGGATCGATGTCGCCGCCCAGCGGGATGGGCTTGCCATCGGCAATGATTTGCTTGAGGCCGGTGTCATGCGCCTCGAAACGGTAGCCCGATGCGGCCGGAAAGCCCCCCATCAGGCCCCAGTCGCTGCTCATGTTGCCATTGCCCATGAAGAACATCGTCCAGTCCTTGGCATTCCAGACCAGGCGCAGGCTCTCCCAGCCGCAGCCGCCGCGGTACTTGCCGGAACCACCCGATGAAGCCTTGATCTGGCGGCCCAGATAGACCAGCGGCTCGGCCAGCTCCCAGATCTCCATGTCGCCCATATCGCCTTCCGGGTTCCAGATGGCGGCGGCGTGGCTCAGGCCATCGGCGTAGGCCGAGGCGCCAATGCCGTTGGCCGCGCACTCGAAGCTGTTGACGGCGTGGATTTCGTTGTACTGGTTGAAGCCCCCGCCCTGCAGCCAGTTGGAGGTGTTGGCGTTGCCGGCGTTGACTTCTTCCAGGTAGCCACGGCTGAAGTACGAACGCGACAGGCCGCGCCACAGCGAGGTCCAGGTCGAGACCAGGAAGTGCCAGGCATACGAAAACGCCACGCGCCGGTCGTCAGGGTTCATCCAGGTGCCCTTGGGCAGACGGAACTCGGTGCCGTAGGCCGCTCCGTCGTTGATCATCTCTGACGGAATCAGCGTCTGCGTCATCATCACCCAGATGCCTGAGGTGAAGCTGACCTGATGGGCGTTGTAGGTGTGCCAGCCCCAGCGGCTGGAGCCTTCGAAGTCCAGCCGCCAAGTGCCATCGGCGCGGATGGTCATCTCCGAGGGCGAGTGCATGATGGTGTCTACCTTGGCGAAGTCCGAGGGCACGCGCACATCCTCGTGGTTGTAGGGCACGTCCACGAAGCCGACCTGGCGATAGGTGCCGGGCACCGTCATGGCCTTGATGCGGTTTTGCAGGCTGATGCGGCCGTGCTCGACCGCCTCGTAGGCAAACTTCCAGTAGTTCTCGATGCCTTCCTGTTCGATCACTTCCTCGACCAGCTTGCGGATCATGTGGCAGCCGGCCACGCGGGTGCGCTCATCCAGCATCCAGTAGCGCGTGGTGCGCACCATCCGCTGGCTCTCGTGCAGCCAATCGCGGAACAGCTCGTCGTTGGCGCCGATCTTGCGGCAGGTGATCGAATAGCCGTCACCGAAGCGCTGCACCTGGCCGGTGGACATCGAGCCGGGTCCCACCGAACCCGTGTCGATCACGTGCGTCACACCGCCAACCCAACCCACCAGCTCGCCCTCCCAGAAGATGGGCACGATCGTGTGGATGTCGCAGGGGTGGACGTTGCCGATCAGCGAATCGTTGTTGCAGAAGATGTCCTTGTCCTGGATGCCTGGGTTGGACTCCCAGTCGTTCTCGATCATGTACTTGATGGCCGCGCCCATGGTGCCCACGTGGATGATGATGCCCGTGGAGGTCAGCAGCGAATCGCCAGCGGCGTTGTAGAGCGTAAAGCACAGCTCGCCTTCCTGCTCCACGATGGGCGAAGCCGCAATCTTCTTGGCCGTCTCGCGCGCATCGACCACGCCAGCGCGCAGGCGCGAGAACAGCTTGTTGTAGAGGATGGGCTCCTTGTCGCGCAGGCTCATTTGCTCCAGCCCGGCGTAATGGCCGGTCTTGCGGGTGGCGGCCATGATGCGGTCGCGGTGCTGTTTGAGGGTTTCGCCGCCGCGCACGATGCCGCGCATCGCTTCATTGGGTTTGATCTTTGTCATGGTGAAAACTCCTTGTCGAATGCGGTCCAGATGCGGGTTCAGACTTCCTTGAGGTGGAACAGGCGGTGGCCGTCCAGCCAGGTCTCGAAGCCATCGGGCACCACGAAGGTGGTGGCGTCGGACTCGATCACCGCCGGGCCGGTGATGCGGTTGCCGGGCTTGAGCGATTCCATCTTGTAGAGCTGCGCATCCACCCACTTCTTCTTGCGATAGAACTTGCGCGTGCCCAGGTAGGCGCTCTTCTCGGGAATCTCGCTGCCCAGCTCCTCCTTGGGGATGCGCGGCTTGGGAATGGGCACGGTGCCGCGCATGATGGCGCCGGTGACCGAGTAGCCCAGCTCGGGCGAGCGCGCCGACTCCGAATACACGCGGCCATAGGTGTCGTTGAAGGCTTCCTCCAGCGCCAGCCAATCGTTCTCGGTGGCGGCCTTCTTGATGGGCGACTCGATCTCCAGGTCGTTGAGCTGGCCGCGGTACTGCATGCGGTAGCCGGGCGTGAGCTCGACCTGATCGGGCGTGTAGCCGTTGAGCTTGAACTCTTCGAGCACGCGCTCGGTCAGCTCGGCCCAGGCATCCTGCAAGGTCTTGGCCGCTGCAATGCGTTCGGCCTCGCTGGCGTCGGTGGCCAGGTTGATGTCCAGGCTCTTGTCGTAGCGGTACTCGAAATCGGCCGCCGCGCAGCCAAAGGCCGAGAAGCCAGCCGCCCAGGCCGGCACGATCACGTCCTCGAAGCCCAGCCCCTCGGTGTAGCCATAGGTGTGCACCGGGCCTGCGCCGCCGTAGGAGAAGCACACGAAGCTGCCCGGGTTGTAGCCCTTGCCCGAAATCATCGAGCGCAGGTAATCGCGCAGCTCCGCGTCGAGCAGCTCGATCACGCCGGCGGCCGCGTCCTCCACGCTCAGGCCCAGCGGGTCGGCCAGCTGCTTCTTGATGGCGTCATAGGCGCGCTGCTTGTCCAGCTTCAGCGCCCCGCCCAGGAAGTTGTCCGGGTTCAGATAGCCCAGCACCATGTGGCAGTCCGACACGGTGATGGTGTCGATGCCGCTGTCGGCCCAGCACACGCCCACTCGGTAGCCGGCCGAATCGGGCCCCAGCTTGATGGCCTTGGTGTAGGGGTCGATGCGGATGAAGCTGCCCGCGCCCGCGCCCACCGAGTCCATGGCCACCAGCGGCAGCGACAGCACCAGGCGCGCCATGTCCGGGTCGTTCTTGATGGTCATCTCGCCTTGCGTGATCAGCGCCACGTCGAACGAGGTGCCGCCAATGTCCGAGCAGGCGATGTTCTTGTAGCCCAGCACCTCGCCCAGGTACTTGGCGCCAATCACGCCGCCGATCGGGCCAGAGACGATGGTGCGCGCCAGCTCCTTGGCCTTCCAGGAAATCGTGCCGCCGTGCGTGGCCATGACGCGGAAATCGAACTTCGAGCCCTTGTCCTTGAAGGCGGTGGTGATCTTGTTGAGCGTCTGGCGCGAAGGCTCGGCCGCGAACGCCTCCAGGATGGTGGTGTTGGTGCGGTGCGACTCCTTGCGCACCGGGTAGTAGTCGGTGGAGGCGAACACCGGAATGTTCTTGCCGCTTTTCTTCACCTCCTCCTGCACGATGTCGCGCACGCGCCGCTCGTGCGCGGGGTTCTTGTACGAGTGCAGCAGGCTGATGACGATGCCCTGCACCTCCTGCTCGATCAGCTCCTTGGCGGCCTTGCGGGCGCTGTCTTCATCGAGCGGGATCACCACCGTGCCGAACATGTCCACGCGCTCGACCACGCCGCGCGTCAGGCGCCGGGGCACCAGCGGCTCGTCGTAGTAGTGCGTGTTCAGGTGCAGCCTGTCCTCATAGGCAAATCCCAGGTAGGCCTGCACGGCGCGGCCCATGCGGTGAAAGTCCTCACACCCCGCATTGACGATCAGCCCGGTCTTCAGCCCCTTGCGCTGCACCACGCGGTTGAGCATGGCCGTGCCCGAGTACACGCCTGTCTGCAACTGCGGCAGCGCATTCTCCAGCTGCATGCCCCACAGCCCCAGCGCGTCGATGCTGGACTCGATCAGCCCGCGCGCCTCGTTGTCCGGCGTGCTCTGGGCCTTGCCCACGACGAACTCGCCCTTGCTGTCGACGAAAAAGGTATCGGTCATGGTGCCGCCGGCGTCGATGCCCAGCACCTGCACCTGCCGTGATGGATTGGCGGTTTTGCTCATGTTGTCTCCTGATAGCGAAGTGGTGGAGCGCACCAGGCCCGGGCCTGGCGCCACCTGCCGCAGCCAGACAGGCCGCTGGCAGATCGTTGGCCGTTGGCGCGGCCCTCCTTGCGGAACGCGCGGCGCCTGCGGCTGCGGTTGAACCTGCAAGCGCTGTGCCACCCGCTGCGCGGCTCAGGGAAAGTCCCAGGCCCTCCCAATGGCGGGCAGGGCGCGCAGATTGGCCCGAGGCGTGGCTGGGGATGTCTTGCTGTACGGATTTCGCCAGACAGCTGTCCGGTTTCCGAACACTTTCGTCAGCCGGGCCGGCGTCGGCCGACAGGTGAAAACCCCATTGCCCGCGCGCAGCCCGCTGGGCAGACTGATGGGCCAAGAGAGGCAAAGGCGGCCGCGGCAGGCCGCCAAAAAAGCCAGACACGGTGAGGGCGCACGCAGGCCATGCATCCGCTACAGCGGCCTGTGCGCTCAGCTTCCAGCGCCAAAGCCGTGTTCTGAGCGGGAGAACCCTATGCACAACCCCCAGACCAGCGTGCGCTCGGCGTGGGAAGACTTCATGAGCGATGGCCCCATCAGCACGGCAGTGCGCCCCGTGGTGCTGGCGTCGTGGAAGCGTTCGCGCGCACAGCAGGCTCCAGTGCAATCGGCCCGCACCCAGGTACTGGATCTGCAGGCCAGGCGCGCGCTTTCATTGCAAAGTGCGGAACTGCTGCGCGTGGCCGACCCGGTGCTCAAGCAAGCGCAGAAATGGCTGGCCAGCAGCCAGTCCATGCTCATCCTCTCTGACATGCAAGGGGCAGTGTTGCGCGCCACCGGTGACAGCCGAACCTTGCTGCAGGGGCAGGAGATCGGCCTGCAACAAGGCGGCTGCTGGCGTGAGCGCGACATCGGCACCAATGCCATCGGCACGGCGCTGGCCGTCAATGCGCCAGTGCGCATCCATGCCTTTGAGCACTTCTGCCAGCACGTGCAGCCTTGGAGTTGCGCCGCAGCGCCAGTGCGCGACCCCGATGGCGGGCGTTTGCTGGGCGTGGTCGATATCTCCAGCGCAGCCAGCTTCGCCAATGAGAACAGCCTGGCTTATGCCACCGTGCTGGCGCAGCAAATCCATGGCCAATTGCGCCAGCTGCGCCAAGAGCAGCACCAGTGCATCCTGCAGCACCTGCTTGATCAACTGATGCATTGGCAGGGCCGTACCATCGTCGCGTTTGATCATCTGGGCCAGCTCATCCACAGCAATGCGCCGCATGCACTGCGCGACACGCCCATGCAAGCGCAGCTGGCCGCCGATGCCCAGGGGCGGCTGGCGCTTTTGGCGCGTACCCCGCCTGCGCAATGGCTGTTGGCATTGCACACACTCTGGCCCGAGGCGCATTGGCACATCGTGCACAGCGGGCATGAGCCCATTGGCGTCTGGGCTGCGCTGCCCCAGCGCCTGCGCCGCATTCAGCCGCCGGGCTTGCAGGAAGCTGCCGCGCCAGAGGCAGAGTCCGCCGCCGGCGCTGTTGCATTGCAGCCCAGCGTCGCAGCCCCCGCTGTGCGCTGCGCCCCAGCAAGCTGGCAGCGCCCGCCAGCCTTCGATGCCCTGGTGGGCCACAGTGCAGCGCTGCGCCGCGCCATTGAGCAGGCCGTGCAAATCGCCCAGGCCGGCCTGCCGGTGCTGATCGAAGGCGAGACAGGCGCCGGCAAAGAGCTGTTCGCCCAGGCCATCCACGCTGCCAGCCGGGGCGAGCAATCGCCCTTCGTGCCCGTCAACTGTGGCGGCTTGCCGCAGGAGCTGATCGGCAGCGAAATCTTTGGCTACGAGCGCGGCGCCTTCACCGGCGCTGCGCCCACGGGCCGCGCTGGCAAACTCGAAGCGGCCCATGGCGGCACGCTGTGCCTGGACGAAATCGGCGAAATGCCACTGAACCTGCAGCCCTACTTGCTGCGCGTGTTGGAAGACCGTCAGGTTTGGCGCATTGGCAGTCACAGCGGCCGCGCCGTGGACGTGCAACTCATTGCCATGACCAACCGCGACTTGGAGACGCAAATCCAGGCTGGACACTTCCGCCAGGATCTGTTCTACCGCATTGCCGTCACGCGCCTGCGCATTCCGCCTTTGCGCGAACGCGCCGAGGACATCCCCGCGTTGGTAGCCCATTTCGCACAGCGCTGCGCTGAAAAAACTGGGCGCACACTGCCACAGTTCACGCCTGTGGCCCTGCAGCAGCTACAGACTTGGAGCTGGCCCGGCAACATCCGCCAGCTGCGCAACACGGTGGAAAACCTGCTGCTTTGCAGCCCGCAGCAGGGCTGCAGCGGCTGGATCGACGCCGCCGATTTGCGCTGTGAGCCGGGGCTGGCGTCAGCCTGGCCCGCTCGTGCGGACGCGCAGGGCCAGGCCATACTCGGCGCACCCCATGGCGGCCCGGCCGCTGCGCCGCCAGACGATCTGCAAACTCTGGAGATACAGACCATGCAGCGCGTCATCGCCCAATGCCAAGGCAATCTCTCGGCTGCAGCGCGCCAGCTGGGCATTGCGCGCTCCACGCTCTACAGCCGCTTGCGCAAACTGCGCTGATCAGCCTGCATCAGCACCACGAAAATAATCGTGCCTTTCTAAAACAAATACTTGCACAACAAACTGAATTGCGATTCTAGAAATACAATCGGTGTCCGAACGTATCTAAGAGCCTGTTCAAAATCTTTGCACGGCGGTCAAGAGAGCGGATTTGGGCAGCTCTGCTGCGCCCGCAAAGCCTCGCCATAGCCCCAGCTATGGCTGCGTTTTGCGCCTTGCAGCCCACCCCAAACCGCTTTTTGCCCACTCGCGCCGAGATTTTGAACAGGCTCTAAGGCACTGCACAACGTGCAGTGCCATCTGTTTGCAACTTGCATTTTTATGAGGAGAGCAGCCATGCCTTTTGCCGAAACATCAGAACCTACAGGGCAGCGGCCCATGCACTGGCACTGGGGCGCTGCCCTGGCCTTGCTGGGCGTGGCGGGCGCTGTGCAGGCACAAACGCCGCCGCTGAGCATTGATGAAACCTTTCGCAATGCAACAGCGCCCGACTGGAACCTGCTGGGGCCTGTTGGAGGCAATGCGTCCGACCCCGCCGTGCTGACGGCCGCACCTGGCGGCATAGATGCGCCAGGCGAAGGCTGGTTGCGCCTGACCAAGGCGGCGCAGGCGCAAGCAGGAACGGCGTTGTACAAACAAGCATTCAGCTCCAGCAAAGGCGTGGATGTGAGCTTCCAGTACGCCACCTGGGGCACGAACAGTGGTGTTGGCGGGGACGGCTTCACCTTCTACCTGATCGACGGCGCAGAGGCTGACCCGGTGGTCGGCGCTCGCGGCGGCAGCCTGGGCTATTCCTGGGGAAATTACGGGGCAGGGGTCAAAAGCGGTTACGTCGGCATTGGCTTTGACGAATACGGCAACTTCTCCCATCCCACATATGGTGTTTGTGAGGTGGGGCCGAATGTGACGGCATGTGAGCGCCTGCAGCATCGGGTTGCTGTGCGCGGCTCCGGGCACCTGAAGGGCTTTGCGCCTGGCGATGCGCAGGACCAAACCACCGGCTTCAAGCTGCTGCACAACAAGATGCCGACGATGCCGCCGCCCGATACGACGATCTTCACGGGCAACCGCGATGGCGCCAAAAACGTGCGCATCGTCATCACGCCAGCCCCAGAGGTCAAGCTGACGGTCATCCTCGAAGGGCAGACCATCGTCGATCAGTTGCCGCTGACCCAAGCCAATGGCAACCCCGTCGATGGCATGGCTGCTTTGCCAGCCACCTTCAAAATGGGCTTTAGCTCCAGCACCGGCGGGGCCATCAACCACCATGAAATCCGCAACCTGACGGTGCGCCAGGCGCAGCTGGAGGCAACGCCCGACAGCTACAGCACGCCCCACGGGCAAGCCCTGAACGTGGCTGCCGACGCCCCCAATGCCCTGGGCGCCAACGACTTGGGCATCATGCCTGGGGCCGTGTACTCGCTGCAGGGCCAGGCAACCGGTGGCACTGCCACCGTCAATGCCGATGGCAGCTTCCGCTTTGAGCCTGCGGCCGATTTTGTTGGCGAAGCCAGCTTCACCTACCAGGTCTGCAACCAGCCAGCCACCAACCCGGCCAACTGCAAGACGGCCTTGGCTACCGTCATCGTGGGCCCCAATGCACAGCCGGACGAAGCCACAACCACAATGGGCCAGCCAGCCAACGGCAACCTGAAGGACAACGACACAGTGCCAGCTGGCGCGACCTACAAGCTCAGGATTGTCCCGCACGCGGCGCAGGGCATAGCCACGGTCAATGCCGATGGCACCTACACCTTCACGCCGGCGGCAGGCTTCTCTGGCAATGCCAGCTTCACCTACGAAGTGTGCTCTGGCCCTGGCGGCACAGCGCCCTGTGCGGAGGCCACAGTGAACGTCAAGGTCAATCCCAAGGCGACAGCCGACAGCTACAGCACGACGCTGAACACCGCGCTGCCCGCCGATGCATCGCGCAACCTGGGCGCCAACGACGACAAGCCGAACAACGCCAAGTTTTCGTTGGTGTCCGGCAGCGCCACGAATGGCACGGCCACGGTCGAGCCGGATGGCACATTCAGCTTTACGCCTGCGCAGGGATTCGTCGGTGATGCCACCTTCAGCTACAAGGTCTGCAACGAGGCAGGCACGCATTGCAGCGAAGACACGACTGTGACGGTGAAAGTTGGCGCTACAGCACCACAAGTGGCGGACGACAGTGCCACAACCACGGTGGGTCAGCCAGCCAACGGCAACCTGAAGGACAACGACACAGTGCCAGCTGGCGCGACCTACAAGCTCAAGACCGCCCCGAATGCGGCGCAGGGCACGGCCACGGTCAATGCCGATGGCACCTACACCTTCACGCCGGCGGCAGGTTTCTCTGGCGATGCCAGCTTCACCTACGAAGTGTGCTCTGGCCCTGGCGGCACAGCGCCCTGTGCGCAGGCCACGGTGACCATCAAGGTCAATCCCAAGGCCACTGCCGACAGCTACAGCACGGCGCCGAACGCCGAGCTGCCCGCCGATGCATCGCGCAACCTGGGCGCCAACGACGATAAGCCGAACAACGCCAAGTTCTCGCTGGTGCCCGGCAGCGCCACGAACGGCACGGCCACCGTCAACCCGGATGGCACTTTCAGCTTCAAGCCGGATCAGGACTTCGTCGGTGATGCCACCTTCAGCTACAAGGTCTGCAACGAGGCGGGCACGCATTGCAGTGCAGACACGACCGTGACCATCAAGGTGTCAAGCGCCCCTGTCGCCCAGGCCGACGAGTTCACGGTGGCTCCGGGGCAGCCCATCCAGGGCGATGTCAAAGGCAATGATGTTGTTCCGGCCGGCGCTGTGTTCTCGCTGGTGCCCGGCACGCCCGTGCCTGACCCTGCAACCCAGGGCACACTGGTCTTCAACAACGATGGCACCTTCACCTTCACGCCGGTGCAAGGCTTCACAGGCACGGTGGACTTCGAGTACCAGATGTGCGCCGGCCCAGGCGGCACCGCCCCCTGCGTGCGCGCCTCGGTGCGCTTGAATGTGCAGGCCATTGTGTTGCCTTCGACTGTGCCTGTGCCGGCACTCAACCTCTGGTCGCTGCTGGGCCTGAGCGCACTGCTGGGTGTGTTTGGCCTGCGCCGCCGCCAGCGCCAGTGATGGCGATGCAAGCCTGATCGGCGGCCGCGCCCTTGGTGGCGCGGCTCCGTCCAGACATGAAAAAACCCGCCGGATTTTGCCGGCGGGTTTTTTTCATGCCTGCGTTGGCAGGCCCTGGAGAAGTTCAGTGCTGATGGCCGTGCGCGCCGTGTGCATGGCGGTGCTGAATTTCCTCTGGCGTGGCGGGGCGGATGGCCAGAATGCGCACCACGAAGCGCACGTGCTGGCCGGCCAGCGGGTGGTTGCCGTCGAGCTGCACCTGCTGGCCCTTGATCTTTGCCACGCGCAGCAGCTGTGGCGCGCCATCGGGGCCGGGGCGCTGGACTTGGCCGCCGACTTTGGTGCCTGGCGGCAGCTCGGATTTGTCGATGGTGAGCACCAGGCTTTCGTCGCGCTGGCCAAAGCCGTCGTCAGGCGGCAGGTCGATGGTGGTGGCATGGCCTACGCTCTGGCCTTGCAGGGCGGCCTCGATCTTGGGCAGCAAATTGTCGTAGCCGCCGTGCAGATAGGCGACTTCCTCGGCCTTGGTCTGCATGGGGCGGCCTTTGGCGTCGTCGATGCGGTAGCGGATGGTGACCACAGTGTCGGCCTCGACGCGGGGGGTATTGGTTGGGTTCGTCATGGTGCTGGTGGGTTGAAAGGGTTGGAAAGACAGAAGGATCGATTGTCGGGCCATTGATTGTGGCGCTGCCCCGCTGCCCGTTCAACGAGGGTGAGCAGGTTCAGCGGTAAGCCTCGCAGTCGGGCGCTGGCGTTTGCAGAAGCTGGCGGGCATAGGCATGGCCGGCGTAGTTGGCGGCGGCGATGATGCCGGGGGCCAGGCAGTCGCCGATGCGCTCGACGCTGGCAATGCCGTGTTCGGCCCAGCTGTGGCTGGCCGCTTGCAGGGCCTGCCACAGGCCGTGGTTGGGCAGGCGGGCGGTGACGGGCACCAGGCAGGCGCAGGCGATGGGTTGCAGGCGGCCGCTGTAGACGCAGGCCAGTTCGAGCCGATCGCCCTGCCAGCCGGCCAGCTGGTGCAGCAAGGTGATGTGCACGCCCAGCTCCAGCAGGCGGCGGTGGATGCGCGGCTGCTCCAGCGTGTGTTCGCTCCAGGGCGCGACGATGGGCGCGGGGGTGACGAAGTGCACCTGCAGCCCGGCGCGCGCCAGCAGCTCGGCCAGCACGCTGGCCATGTAGTAGCGGTCGTCGTCGAACACGACCACGGGGCCTTGGGCTGGCGCGCCCTGGGCGTGGTTGGCGGCCAGGGCGGCATGCACGGCGGCCGCGCCCTGTTCGAGCAGGGCATCGACGCCGACCACGCGCGCGGCGTTGGCGCCGCCCAGAAAGGGCAGGGGCTGTCGGTGCACGCGGCCCACGCCGTCGCAGCGCCAGTGCGCGCCAGTGGCGATGGCGACGTGGGTCATGCCAAAGGCGAGCACGTCCTGCGCGCTCAGCGGGCTGTCCAGGTACATCTGCACGTTGCTGGCCTGGCGCAGCTGGCCCAGGCGCCAGTCGCGCACGCGCGCCCAGGTGGCCAGGCCCGGCAGGCGCGCCTCCAGGCTGACGCGCCCGCCCCATTGCCGCGCGGCATCGGCGATGGTGACTTCGGCGCCGCGCTGGGCCAGGGCGCGCGCGGCTTCCAGGCCGGCCGGGCCGCCGCCGACGATGAGCACCGAGGCCGGGCGCGGCAGCGGGGCGATGATTTCCGGGTGCCAGCCTTTGCGCGCTTCTTCGCCGATGGTGGGGTTTTGCGTGCAGCGCATGGGCACGACGGTGTTGTCACCTGCAGTGCAGATGTTGCAGCCGATGCATTCGCGGATCTCGTCGATGCGGCCTTGCTCGATTTTTTGCGGCAGGAAGGGGTCGGCAATGGAGGGGCGGGCTGCGCCCACCAGGTCGAAGATGCCGCTGCGGATGGCGCGCACCATGGCATCGGGCGAGGTGTAGCGGCCCACGCCGACCACGGGCTTGCGCGTGAGGGATTTGACGAAGGCGGTGTAGGGCTCTTGAAAGCCTTCTTGCGCAAAGCGCGCGGTCTGGCTGTCGTTGGCCCAGTTGGAGAGGTTCACGTCCCACAGGTCGGGCTCGTCGGCCAGGGCGGTGATGACGTCGCGGCCTTCACCGTCGTGGGTCAGGCCGTCCTGGCCCAGCAGCTCCTCGACGGCAAAGCGCACGGCCACGGCGCAGGCATCGCCCACGGCCTCGCGGGTGTCGGCCAGCACTTCGCGGAACAGGCGCAGGCGATTTTCGAAACTGCCGCCGTATTCGTCGCTGCGCTGGTTGTAGCGCTTGAGCAAGAAGTGCTGCAGCAGCGTCATGTCGTGCCCGGCATAGACGTAGACGATGTCGAAGCCGGCGCGCTTGGCGCGCAGCGCGGCGTCGCGGTGCCATTGGCGGAAGGCGCGGATGTCGCTCTTGTCCATGGCGTGCGCCTGCACCGGGTCTTCGGTGTCCACCAGCATGTCGGCCGGGCCGTAAGGGGCGATGCGGCTGAGGCGGTTGGCGGTGTGGATGCCGTTGTGCGCCAACTGGATGGCCGCCAGGCTGCCGTGGACGTGGATGGCCTCGGTCAGCGCCTGCAGGCGGTCGATGTCGCGCTCGTCCCACAGGCGCTGCTGGTTGGAGGGGGAGATGTCCGAGGAGGGGTGGATCTCGGTCTCCTGCGTGCTCACAACGCCCCAGCCGCCCTCGGCCTTGATCTGGCGCAGGCGTTGCTCGGCCGCAGGGTAGCGGTGCCCCATGCCGCTGCAATGGGGCACCTGGTAGAAGCGGTTGCGGGTGGTGACGGGGCCGATGCGTACAGGTTCAAAAAGAATGTCGTAGCGGGGGTCTCGCATGGGGCAGAGGGTGCGCTGTGGGTGTGTTCTTGATGCTCTGGGGATGCCTCAGGCCACGGGCTGCAGCCTGCGCTCCAGGCGCCTCAGCAGCAATACCAGCACCAGCGTGAGCAGCAGGTAGATGCCCGCCAGCAGCAGCAGCGGCTCGTAGGTCAGCAGCGTGTTCTGGCGCACCATGTTGATGACGCCATAGGCATCGACCACGGTGATGGTGGCCACCAGCGGGGTGGACTTGAGCTGCAGCACGGTCTCGCCGGCCAGCGTGGGCAGGCTGCGCTGGATGGCGCGCGGCAGCCAGATGCGGCGCCAGACCTGCCAGCGCGTCATGCCGCAGGCCCAGCCGGCCTCCAGCTCGCCCCGGGGCACGCCGACAAAGGCGCCGCGCATGACCTCACCCACGTAGGCGGCGAAGGAGACGGTCAGTGCAAACAGCCCATAGGGCCAGGCCTGGCGCAGATAGGGCCACAGCGCCGAGCTGCGGATTTCCGGGATGAGCGGAAACAGCGAGCCCAGGCCGTAATAAACCAGCCACAGCTGCAGCAGCAGCGGCGTGCCGCGGATCACGGTGCAAAAGCTGCGCGCGGGCAGGCGCAGCCACCAGGGGCCGGCCGCCTGGGCAATGCCCAGCGGCAGTGCAAAGGCAAAGCCCAGCACCACGCTGCCGACCAGCATGGCCAGGCTTACGCCCACGCCGGCCAGCAGCGCCCGGGCGTACTGCGGCACCCAGGCCCATTGGCCTTGCCAGGCAATGGCCGCCAACGCCAGCAAGGCCAGGGCGGCCAGCACGCGCCGATGCGGTTGCCAGAAGGCGGCGGCCTGGCGCTGGGCGCTGTGTGCCATGTGTTCAACCACGTGCGGCCTCCGGGCGCTGGCCACGGCGCGCGCGGCGCTCCAGCGCGGCAAAGAGCTGGTTGGACAGCAAGGTGATGGCCAGGTAGAGCAGCCCGGCGGCGCAGAAGAACAGCAGGTAGGCCTTGGTCGTGCCGGCGGCCTGGCGCGTGGCCAGGGTCAGCTCGGTGAAGCCGGCCACGGCCAGCAGGGCCGTGTCCTTGGTGGCGATCAGCCACAGATTGGCCAGGCCGGGGATGGCAAAGGGCAGCATGCCCGGCAAGGTAATGCGCCACAGCGCCTGGCGCGCACTCATGCCAAAGGCCTGCGCGGCGTCGTGCTCGCCGGGCGCGATGGCCTGAATGGCGCCGCGGATGACCTCGGTGGCGTAGGCGCCCTGCACAATGGCAATGACGGCAATGCCAGCGACCAGGCCGCTGGCCTGCACGCGCCCCATGCCCATCAGCGCCAGCGCGCGGTTGAGCAGATCGGTGCCCAGGTAGTAGAGGATCAGGATGAGGATCAGCTCGGGCATGCCGCGCACGATGGTGGTGTACGCCTCAGCCAGATCGCGCGCCAGCGGCCCGCCGCGCAGCTTGGCCATGGCCCCGCCCACGCCCAGCAGCAAGCCCAGCGCATAGCCGCCGCCGGCAACGATGAGCGAATTGAGCAGGCCCTGCAGCAGCACCTTGCCCCAGCCGGGCGGGGCATAGGCCAGCAGCTGCCAGTCAACGCCGGGCAGGAGCGCAGAGAGAAAATCCATCGCCGTGCGCCAGGTGGCTACAGGTGGCTCATGGGCTCAATGCGGCTTACTGGCCGTAGACGTCGTAGCTGAAGTATTTCTGGGCGATGCGCTGGTATTCGCCGCTGTCGCGCAGCGACTGGATGGCGGCGTTGAGCTGCTCGCGCAGCGCATCCTGGCCCTTGCGCAGGCCAATGCCCACGCCCTGGCCGAGCACGCCGGGGTCGGGCGCGGGGTTGCCGCGCGCCTCGCAGCAGGCCTTGCCGCCGTCGCTCTTGAGGAAGGTTTGCATGGCGTCGGTGTCGGCCATGGTGGCGTCCACGCGGCCGGAGACCAGGTCGCTGTTGGCCTCGTCCTGGTTCTGATAGACCTTGACGGTGGCGCCAGCGGGTGCGAAGTGCTTTTGCGCGTAGGCGGCATGGATGGTGGCCACCTGCACGCCAATGGTCTTGCCTTTGAAGCTGGCCGGGCTCTTGTCCACCGGCACCTCCTTGGCCGAGACGATCAGCGGCGGCACGTCGTAGTACTTGTTGGAGAAGTCGATCTGCTTGCGGCGCTCCTCGGTGATGGACATCGAGGCCATGACCATGTCGATGTGGCCGCCGTTGAGCGAGGGGATGAGCCCGTCCCAGGCCACGGCCGTCACCTCGCAATCGAGCTTGGCGGCCTTGCACACGGCCTGGGCCAGATCGACCTCGAAGCCTTGCCACTGGCCCGAGGGCGAGGGGTAGTACATCGGCGGGTAGGGCTCGGCGGCCACGGCCACTTTCAAGGTCTTGGCCGCGGCGGCGCCAGGCAGGGCAAAGGCCAGTGCGCAGGCCAGCGAGGTCAGCAAGGGCTTCATCGGTGTTTCCTCCTCGTCGTGCGTGGGTCGGTGCGCAGGCCGCACGCCTGCCATGCGGCAGGTTCTTCTTTGCACAGGTTCTGACGTTGGGGCCCGCGCGCGTCTGGCGCAGTGTAGCCAGTTTCAACTGCGGCCGGCAGTCAGTAGAAACAGCGGGTAGTCACGCCCGTTACGGTGTGTCAGGCGGTGGATTTCTTCGAGCTGCACCTGCTCGAAACCGGCCTGCCGGGTCAGGGCTTGCAGGGCCTGGGGATCGAAGCCCAGGTGGTGCACGCCCTTGGCGGCGTTGTCGCCGTGGAAGCTGCCGTCCTCGGCGTACAGGTCCACCAGCGCGATGCGCCCGCCAGGCCGCAGCGCCTGGGCGCAGCCCTGCAGCAGCGCGGCGGTGTCGGGCACGTGGTGCAAGGCCATGCAGCTGACGATGGCGTCGTAGTGGCCGGCCGGCCGGCCCTGCAGGCCGGCTTGCTGCACGGTGTCGATGTTGCTCACATTTTTTTCACGCAGCACGGCCAGCATGTTGGCCGAATGGTCCACGGCGGTGACCTGCGCCACGTGCGGCGCAATCGCCGTGGCCAGCAGGCCGGTGCCGGCGCCGAAGTCCAGCACCCGCTCGTGCGGCGCAAAGGGCACTTGCTGCAGCAGGCGCTGCGCGACGGTGGCCAGCTGCTGGGACATGGGGCGTTGATCCCAATCACGCGCGCTGGCGTCGAAGTGGCTGCTGCTGTCGGGTGGGTGGCGTGGCGCGTTCATGCGGTGCCTGTGCGGTGTGGGGATGCTGGGCCGGGACGCAGATAGCGCTGCAGGTAGCGCCCGGTGTGGCTGGCCGGGTTGGCGGCGATTTGCTCGGGCGTGCCGGTGGCCACGACCTGGCCGCCGCCCTTGCCGCCCTCCGGGCCCATGTCGATGATCCAGTCGGCGGTCTTGATGACGTCCAGGTTGTGCTCGATGACCACGATGGTGTTGCCCGCATCGCGCAGCTGCTGCAGCACCTTGACCAGCAGCGCGATGTCGGCAAAGTGCAGCCCGGTGGTGGGCTCGTCCAGGATGTAGAGCGTGCGGCCGGTGTCGCGCTTGGACAGCTCCAGCGCCAGCTTGACGCGCTGGGCCTCGCCGCCCGAGAGCGTGGTGGCGCTCTGGCCCAGGCGGATGTAGGACAGGCCCACGTCCATCAGCGTCTGCAGCTTGCGCGCGATGGCTGGCACGTCCTGGAAGAAGGCCAGCGCGTCCTCGACCGTCATGTCCAGGATGTCGGCGATGTTGCGGCCCTTCCAGAGCACCTCCAGGGTTTCGCGGTTGTAGCGCCGGCCGTGGCAGACGTCGCAGGGCACGTACACGTCGGGCAGGAAGTGCATCTCCACCTTCACCACGCCATCGCCCTGGCAGGCCTCGCAGCGCCCGCCGGCCACGTTGAAGGAAAAGCGCCCCGGGCCGTAGCCGCGCTCCTTGGCGGTGGGCACCTCGGCCAACAGCTCGCGCACCGGCGTCATCAGCCCGGTGTAGGTGGCTGGGTTGCTGCGCGGCGTGCGGCCAATGGGTGCCTGATCGACGTTGATGACCTTGTCCAGCAGCTCCAGGCCCAGCAGATCCTCGTGCGCAGCCGGTTCGGTGTGGGCCCGGTGCAGGCGCTGGGCCACGGCGGCGTGCAGCGTGTCGTTGACCAGCGTGCTCTTGCCCGAGCCGGAGACGCCGGTGACGCAGGTCAGCAGGCCGATGGGGAAATCCACCGAGACCTGGCGCAGGTTGTTGCCGCACGCACCGACGATGCGCAGCGCCTGCCAGGCGCTGGCATTCGCGTTGGCGTTTGTGGCTGCGTTGGCGTTGGCCCCATCGCCGCCAGTGGGCGCGCCCGCCAGGGCCGGCGCATCGCCCTGGCCCTGCTGGCGCGTCCGCGCGCGGGGGAAGCCCTGGGCCGCATCCCCCGCCGGGGCGCTGGCGGCCGCGGCCTGGGTGGCTGCATCAAGGGGGCGGGGTGGCGTGCGCTGCGCCGGCACTTCGATGCGCAGCCGCCCGCTGAGGTATTGGCCAGTCAGCGAGTGGGGGTGTGCGGCGATCTCCTCGAAGCGGCCCTGGGCCACGACCTGGCCGCCGTGCACGCCGGCGCCCGGCCCCAGGTCGATGATCTGATCGGCCGCGCGCATCATGTCCTCGTCGTGCTCGACCACGATGACGCTGTTGCCGATGTCGCGCAGGTGCTGCAGCGTGGCGATCAGCCGGTCGTTGTCGCGCTGGTGCAGGCCAATGCTGGGCTCGTCGAGCACATACATCACGCCCGTCAGGCCCGAGCCGATCTGGCTGGCCAGGCGGATGCGTTGGGCCTCGCCGCCGCTGAGCGTGTCGGCACTGCGCTCCAGGCTCAGGTAGTTCAGGCCCACGTCGTTGAGAAAGCGCAGCCGCAGCGCAATCTCGCGCACCACCTTGGCGGCAATCTCGGCCTTGGCGCCCTGCAGCTGCAATTGCTCAAACCATTGCTGCGCATCGGCCAGGGTGTCGCGCCCGATGTGGTGGATGGGGCGCGCCTGCGCGCCCTCGCCCAGCATCACGTGCAGCGCCTCGCGCCGCAGCCGCGCGCCGCCGCATTGCGCGCACAGCTGCGTGGTGCGGTATTTGGCCAGCTCATCGCGCACCACGGTCGAATCGGTCTCGCGCCAGCGCCGCTCGATGTTGCGCAGCACGCCTTCGAAGGGGTGGCGGCGCAGCACCGGCTTGCCCTTGCCAGGGCCACTCTCGGCGATGTGGGTGAACTCGATCTCCTCCTGGCCCGAGCCGTACAGCACGATCTCGCGCAGGCGCTGTGGCAGCTGCTCGAACGGCGTGTTGTCGGCATCGAAGCCGTAGTGCGCGCCCAGGCTCTTGAGCAGGCCGAAGTAGTAGCCGTTGCGCCTGTCCCAGCCCTTGATGGCGCCCGCGCCCAGGCTCAGCGTCGGGAAGGCGACGATGCGCGCCGGGTCGAACAGCTCCTGCTGGCCCAGGCCATCGCAGGCCGGGCAGGCGCCCATGGGCGAGTTGAAGGAAAACAGCCTCGGCTCCAGCTCGGCCAGGGTGTAGTCGCACTGCGGGCAGGCAAACTTGGCGCTGAAGCCGTGCTCTGCGCCGCTGTCCATCTCCAGCGCGATGACGCGGCCGCTGGCGTTGGCGCCACCCAGGGCCAGCGCGGCCTCGAAGCTCTCGGCCAGGCGCTGGCGCATATCCGGGCGCACCTTCAGGCGATCGACCACCACGTCGATGTCGTGGCGGTCGTTTTTCTTCAGCTCGGGCAGCTCCTCGTCGGTGACGACCTGCCCATCGACGCGAAAGCGCACATAGCCGCGCGCCTGCATGGCCTCGAACAAATCGCTGAACTCGCCCTTGCGGCTGCGCGCCACCGGCGCCAGGATCATCAGCCGCGTGCCCTCAGGCAGGGCCAGCACGCCATCGACCATCTGGCTGATGGTCTGCGAAGCCAGCGCCACGCCGTGCTCCGGGCAATGCGGCGTGCCCGCGCGGGCGTACAGCAGGCGCAGATAGTCGTTGATCTCGGTGACCGTGCCGACGGTGGAGCGCGGGTTGTGGCTGGTGGCCTTTTGCTCGATGCTGATGGCCGGCGACAAGCCCTCGATCAAATCCACGTCCGGCTTGTCCAGCCGGCCCAGGAACTGGCGCGCATAGGCCGAGAGGCTCTCCACATAGCGCCGCTGGCCTTCGGCATACAAGGTATCGAAGGCCAGCGAGGACTTGCCCGAGCCGGACATGCCGGTGATCACCACCAGCTGATGGCGCGCAATGTCCAGATCGATGTTCTTCAGATTGTGCGTGCGCGCACCACGAATGCTAATGACCCCTGCGCCAAGCCGCTGGCCCAGGTAGGCGCCCTGCGCGGCGCTGGCCGCATGGCCGTCATCGTGCGCCGCAGCAGGTGCAGCAGCCGCAGCGGGGGAAGGATCGGGGCGAGTGGGCTTCATCCAGGCCAGGGGCAAAAAAAATGCAACCCGCGATCATAGCAAGCTGCGGCTGGCCGCCCATGGCGGCGCGCAGCGCTTAGCCTGCCAGGCGCGCCAGATCGGCCACGCGGTTCATGGCCTGGTGCAGCATCTTGAGCAGGCCCAGGCGGTTCAGGCGCAGGTCCATTTGCTCGGCGTTGACCATGACGCCGTCGAAGAAGGCGTCCACCGGCGCGCGCAGCTGGGCCAGGGTTTGCAGGCTGGCGGTGTAGTCGCCAGCCTGGAACTGGCTGTCGGCCTGGGGCAGCACCTGGTTCATGGCGGCGAACAGGGCTTGCTCGGCAGGCTCTTGCAGCAGCACGTCGCTAACGTGTGCGTCCACCGCGCCTTCGGCCTCGGCTTTCTTGAGGATGTTGCCGATGCGCTTGTTGGCCGCAGCCAGCGCGGGGGCCTCGGGCAGCCTGGCGAAGGCGCGCACGGCCGCCAGGGCCTTGGGCATTTCGCCCCACATGGGGCGCGCGGCGATGACGGCATCGGCCTCTTGCACGCTGGCGCCCAGCTCGCGCAAATAGCCGGCGATGCGTTCGTAGATGAAGGCCAGCAGCTGCTCGTTGCTCTTGGCGGCATCGGGCAGCAGGGGGCCGAAGGCCTGGGCGGCGCTGGCCACGGTGGCGGGCAGGTCCAGCGGCAGGCGTTTTTCGACCAGCATGCGGATCACGCCCAGCGCGTGGCGGCGCAGGGCAAAGGGGTCTTTGTCGCCGGTGGGCAGGTTGCCGATGCCGAACATGCCGACCAGGGTTTCCAGCTTGTCGGCCAGGGCGACGACGGTGCCCACGTCGCCGCGCGGCAGTTCGTCGCCGGCGAAGCGGGGTTTGTAGTGGTCTTCAATGGCGAAGGCGATGTCTTCGCTCAAGCCGTCGTGGCGGGCGTAGTAGCCGCCCATGATGCCTTGCAGCTCGGGGAATTCGCCCACCATGTCGGTGAGCAGGTCGGCCTTGGCCAGCATGGCGGCCTGGTCGGCAGCGGCGGCCAGAGCGGGGCCGCCCAAATGCGGGCCCAGTTGTTCACCCAAGGTTTTGGCGATGGCGCGCACGCGCTGCACGCGCTCGCCCTGGGTGCCCAATTTGTTGTGGTAGACGACTTTGGCCAGGCCCTCGACGCGGCTTTCCAGCGTCTTTTTGCGGTCGGTGTCGAAGAAGAATTTGGCATCGGCCAGGCGCGGGCGCACCACGCGCTCGTTGCCGCCGGTGACGGCGCTGGCGTCTTCGGGGCGGATGTTGCTGACCACGAGGAACTGGTGCGTCAGGCGCCCGCCCTCGTCCAGCAGCGGAAAGTATTTCTGGTTGGCCTTCATGGTCAGGATCAGGCATTCCTGCGGCACGTCCAGAAATTCTTTTTCAAACTGGCAGGTGAGCACGTGGGGGCGCTCGACCAATGCGGTCACTTCGTCGAGCAGGGCCTCGTCGTCGATGGGCTTTAGGCCCGCGCCTGCTTTCTGGGCGGCGGCCGCAAGCTGCGCGGCGATGTCGGCGCGGCGCTCGTCAAAGCTGGCGATGACGGCGCCCTGGGAACGCAAGGCTTGGGCGTAGCTGTCGGCGTCGGGCAGTTCGATGGGGTCTTGCTGCGCCTCGAAGCGGTGGCCGTGGGTGGCGCGGCCGGCGGCCAGGCCCAGCGCGGTGACGGGCACGACGGCGCTGCCGTGCAGGGCCACCAGACCGTGCGCGGGGCGCACGAATTGCACGCTGTCCCAGCCGGGCAGGGCGGTGCCGCTGTGCAGCTGGTAGGTCATGACCTTGGGGATGGGCAGTTTGGCAATGGCCTCGTGCAGCGCCTTTTGCAAGGCCACGTCCAGCGTGGCGCCGGTGGCCACGCTGTCGAAGAACAGGGCTTCGGCCTTGCCGTCCATGGCGCGCTGCAACTGCGTCACGGCCTCGGGCCCTGCGCCGATGGCTTGCAGTTTCTTCAGCAGCGCGGGCGTGGGCTGGCCATTCGCATCCAGCCCCACACTGACGGGCATGAGCTTGGTGCGCAGCGGCTTGTCGGCCGCCTTGGCCGCCACGTGCGTGATGTGCGCGGCCAGGCGGCGCGGGCTGGCGTAGGGGGTGACCTGCGAATCGGCCGCCGTCAGGCCCAGGGCCTGGAGCTGCTCAAACAGCTGGCCGGCAAAGGCCTCGCCCAGCTTTTTCAGCGCCTTGGGCGGCAGTTCTTCGACAAAGAGTTCGACGAGGAGGTTGTGTGCGGTCATGAAGAAAAAGGGGGACGGATGTTCAGAAGGCAATGGGCGACAGGCCCAGCTTGCGGGCGGCTTTGTGCATGTCGGCGTCCAGCGTGGCCAGCGCCTGGCAGCTGCTGCGCGCGGCCACGGCCAGGTGCAGGGCGTCGGGGGCGCGAAGGCGGGCGCGGGCGTCGGCGCACAGGCCGGCGGCGGTGTCGAAGTCGGCGGGGGTGATGTCCTCGCTGGGGATGTTGGCCAGCAGGGCGCGCCCTTCCTCCCAGGCGTGCCGCGCCTTGGCCGGGCTGAGCTGGCGTATGCGCTGCTTGACGGCCAGCGCGCTGGCCAGCTCGGTGTGCACCCAGGGCGAGACCAGCAGCTCAGGCCACTGGCGGCCGCCCAGCCATTGCAGGACGCGCTCGGACTCGGGCTCCTTGCACAGCAGCGCCATGAGGATGCTGGTGTCCAGGTACACCCGCTGCGGCGGCGTCATATCTCTTCATCCCGCATCTGGCGCACCACGGACGTGCCCATGGGCATCTTGCGGTGCGAGGCGCGCAGCTGCTCCACCCATTCGGCAGGGGTTTTGCGCCGCGCGGCCGGTGCGGCTACGGGCTTGATGAGAAGCCCGCCCGTGGGCAGGCCGGTGATTTCCACCTTGGCGTTCTTGTCGCCACCCAGATAGGCAAGCAGCTCGGCCGGGATGCGCAGGCCGGTGCTGTTGCCCCATTTGCTCAGCTGGGTTTGCATGGCGTGGCTGGTTGGCATGGCAGGCTCCCTGATGGTTTATACGTGGCGGTCAATTGTATATACGTCAGAGGCCCTTGCCCAGCACGTGCTGGTAATGCAGCACGGTGGGGAAGGGGTCGTAGAAGTGGTGGAGCAAGGCCTTCCACTGCTGGTATTGGGGAGAGCCGCAAAAGCCTTCGGTGTGGTCTTGCAGGCTGCGCCAGCGCACGAGCAGGGCATATTGGTGATCGTGCTCCAGGCAGCGTTGCAGTTCATGCCCCAGGTAGCCGGGCATGCCGGCAATGATGGTCTGCGCCTGGGCAAAGGCAGCCTCGAAGGCGGCGGCCTGGCCAGGGCGCACCTGGAGCATGGCGATTTCGAGCACGCCGTCTTGCGCCGGGGGCATCATGCAGCTTTGATCTCGATCTGCTCCACCCACTCGCGCGGCGCCAGCGGAAAGCCCAAGCGCGCGCGGCTGTCGTAATAGCTTTGCGCCACGGCGCGCGCCAGGTTGCGGATGCGGCCGATATAGGCGGCGCGCTCGGTCACGGAAATGGCCCCGCGCGCGTCCAGCAGGTTGAAGGTGTGGGCGGCCTTGAGCACCTGCTCATACGCGGGCAGCGCCAGCTGCTCGGCCATCAGGTGCTGGGCCTGTTTTTCATGCGCGGCGAAGGCGGTGAACAGGAAGTCGGCGTCGCTGTGCTCGAAGTTGTAGGTGGACTGCTCCACCTCGTTCTGGTGGTAGACGTCACCGTAGGTCAGGCGCGTGCCGTCAGGCTGCTCGGTCCAGACCAGGTTGTAGACGTTGTCCACCCCTTGCAGGTACATGGCCAGGCGCTCCAGGCCGTAGGTGATCTCGCCGGTGGCGGGCTTGCAGTCGATACCGCCGACTTGCTGGAAGTAGGTGAATTGCGTCACCTCCATGCCGTTGAGCCAGACTTCCCAGCCCAGGCCCCAGGCGCCCAGCGTGGGGTTCTCCCAGTCGTCCTCGACGAAGCGGATGTCGTTCTTCTTCAGATCAAAGCCCAGCGCCTGCAGGCTGCCCAGGTACAGGTCGAGGATGTTGGCCGGCGCGGGCTTGAGCACCACCTGGTACTGGTAGTAGTGCTGCAGGCGGTTGGGGTTGTCGCCGTAGCGCCCGTCCTTGGGGCGGCGGCTGGGCTGCACGTAGGCGGCCTTCCACGGCTCGGGGCCGATGGCGCGCAGGAAGGTGGCGGTGTGGCTGGTGCCCGCGCCCACTTCCATGTCGTAGGGCTGCAGGAGGGCGCAGCCCTGGTCGGCCCAGTACTGTTGGAGCTTGAGAATGATTTGCTGGAAGGTGAGCATGGCGGGGGCGAAAAAGCTGGATATGCAGGCTGCTTTGGCCTTGGTGACAGGGCAGGCCTCGTGTGCGGCTGCATGCGGTGTCTGCCAGCCTGGGCGCGGTGCCGAGCCTGGGCAATGGCATCGGTGAGCATGAGCAGTCTGGGCCTTGCCAGTGGCCAGGGAAACGCGCGATTTTACGCTCTGGCACTATCCGTGAAATCAACGGAGCACTCCTGCGCAAGGCGGCTGGCAGGTATGGCGCGCATGCCAAGCCAGATGCCCCCTGGGCAAGGTCATGGGTTGGAATGCGGCAAAATAGCGCCTTTTTCCGCCGACCTTACCCGCTTGCCTTGATCCGGCCGCGCTGCCGGGTGCCTGGGCACTTCAAGCCGCTTTCTGCATGTGCATGTAAGTGCCGATGGAACAGAGTTTCCCTAAAGCTGCCTTCTGCCAAATCCCGAGAGTCAAACGCGCATCTGCAGCTTGTGCAGTCGGTAAACGCCTTCGCGGAGATTCTGAACTGGCGCTGGCTGGTGAGCTTGTGGCGGGAGGGCGGGCGCTGCATCGCTGGGTTGCGCGCTGCCATCGTTGCGCACCTGGCGCTGCGGCATGAGAAATGCCATGGATACCGACATCGCCTTGTACGACTGGAGCCCCTTGCTGCATTTGCTGCTGGTAGGGGCTGCTGTGGCCGCCCTGCCTTTGCTGTGGGTGTGGCGGCGCCACCGTGCGCGCGGCACGCGCGGCGTCATGTATGCGCTGACGCTGATGACGTTGGTGCTGACTTTTGACTTGGTGATGTTTGGCGCCTTCACCCGCTTGACCGACTCTGGCCTGGGCTGCCCGGATTGGCCCGGTTGCTACGGTCATGCCAGTCCGGTAGGGGCGCAAGAGCAGATCAGCGCGGCGCAGCAGGCGCAGCCCGATGGGCCAGTGACGCACAAAAAGGCCTGGATCGAGATGGTGCACCGCTACCTGGCTACTGGCGTAGGGGCCTTGATCGTGGTGCTGACGGCGCTGGCCTGGCGATATTGGTTGCGCTGGGGCCGACAGGGCGAGGCCGACCCGGTGGCGCAGGCGCTGGCCGATGACCCGGATGCCATCGACGCCGCAGGCGCGCCGCAGGCGCTGCGCAAGCCGGTGCACCCCATCTGGCCCACGCTGACGCTGCTCTGGGTGTGCCTGCAAGGGGCGTTTGGCGCCTGGACGGTGACGATGAAGCTCTTGCCAGCCATCGTGACATTGCATTTGCTGGGGGGCATGGTGTTGCTGGCATTGCTGGGCCTACAAGCGGCCTGGTGGCAGCATCGTGTCACAGGCCGGCGGCCTGTCGCGGTGCGGCCTGGGTACATGTTGCTGGCGTCGCTGGTGTTCGTGGCGTTGTTCGTGCAGATTGCGCTGGGCGGTTGGGTCAGCACCAACTACGCAGTGCTGGCTTGCAGCACCTTCCCCGATTGCAACGGCGCTTGGTGGCCGCAAATGGATTTGCGCCAGGGCTTCACCATCTGGCGCGAGCTGGGTCATCAGGGCGATGGCGGGCTCATCACGTTTGAGGCATTGGTGGGCATCCACTACGTGCATCGTTTGTTTGCGTTGGCGCTGCTGATGTTGGGGGGCTGGTTGGTGGCAGTGCTGTGGCGCCACAGCGCGCCATTGCGCCGGCTGGCCCAGTGGCTGCTGGTGCTGCTGGTGCTGCAGCTGCTGACGGGGCTTTCCAACGTGGTGCTGGATTGGCCCTTGCTGGTGGCGGTTTTGCACACTGGTGGGGCCGGGGCGTTGGTCGTGGTGCTGACGCGGGTGCTGGCCAGCATGAGGATGGCCAAGGTATGCGGGACAACGCCGTTTTTCACTGAATCCAACCTGGCTCGCCAGGTCGATACGCGCCGCAATAAAAGGGGGCAGGCATGAATGAGGCCGCTTTGCCGCTGCCGCAGCGTTCGCGCTGGTCGCAATTTTGGGTGTTGACCAAGCCACGCGTGGTGCAACTGATCGTATTTTGTGCCCTGATCGGCATGTTGCTGGCCATCCCCGCCGTGCCTGACGGGCCGCAGATGATGCGCATCGTGCTGGCCGGCCTGGGGATTTGGATGGTGGCCTCGGCCGCTGCGGCCTTCAACTGCCTGGTGGAAAAAACCATCGACGCGCGCATGAAGCGCACCGCCTGGCGGCCCACGGCGCGTGGCGAGCTGCCCGACTGGCAGGCGCTGGTGTTTTCCGCGCTGCTGTGCACGGCAGGCAGCGCGCTGCTGTGGGTGACGGTGAATACCTTGACGATGTGGCTGACGCTGGCGACTTTCGTCGGCTATGCGGTGATCTACACCGTCGTGCTCAAGCCCATGACGCCGCAGAACATCGTCATCGGCGGTGCATCCGGCGCCATGCCGCCAGTGCTGGGCTGGGCGGCAATGCGCGGTGAGGTCGGGGCTGAGGCCTTGGTGCTGTTTCTCATCATCTTTTTGTGGACGCCGCCGCATTTCTGGGCCTTGTCGCTGTATCGGATTGAGGACTACCGCCAATCGGGCCTGCCGATGATGCCCATCGTGCACGGCCCGCGCCATACGGCCATGCAGGCCTTTTTCTACACGCTGGTGCTGTTTGCCGCCTGCATGCTGCCCGTGGCATTGGGCATGAGCGGGCTGTTCTATGCCATGGTCGCGGCCGTGCTCTGCGCGGTGTTCTGCGTCTACGGCTGGTATTTGTGGCGCGATTATTCGGATGCGCTGGCGCGGCGCATGTTCCGCTGGTCCTTGTGGCATTTGAGCGGCGTGTTTGCCTCATTGCTCATCGACCATTACCTGAGAATTGGAGGTCTTCTATGACGGCGTGCAAGCCTGTGCGTGCATTGCGCTCGCGGCTGCTTGCGGCAGCGCTGGTCGGCGCGGCCCTGCTGGGGCTGGCTGGCTGTACCGGCAGCGAGCCAGCGGCCAAGTTCCACACTCTGGACATCAGCGGCGTGGACTATGCCAAGGGCTTTTCCATGCCCGATGCGCATGGCCAGCAGCGCAGCCTGGCCGACTTCGCCGGCAAGGTGGTGTTCGTCTATTTCGGCTTTGCGCAATGCCCGGACATTTGCCCTACAACCATGCTGGAGATGGCCGAGGTCAAGAAACTGCTGGGTGAGGATGGCGACAAGCTGCAAATCGTCTTCGTCACTGTAGACCCCGAGCGTGACACCCCTGAGGTCATGCGCGCCTACATGGAAAGCTTCGACCCGCAGGCGGTGGCGCTGGTCGGCAGCGCCGAGCAAGTGGCTGCCATGGCGCGCGACTTCAAGGTCTTCTACGAGAAAAAGCCCGGCAGCACGCCCGATACCTACACCATCGACCACTCGGCCTCCGGCTACATGTACGACCCACAGGGCCGGCTGCGCCTTTACGTGCGCTATGGCACCCCGGTGGATCAGATCGCCGCCGACGTGCGCCAACTGCTGCAAGGGCGTTGAGCACAAGGCCTGCACGCATCCAGCGCGCCTCTACAACAGCTTTCAGCTGCGCAATGAGCGCTGCGCTGCGAACATCCATCCAGCATCAACGGCGCCTGCCCGCTGTGGCAGGCGCGGCGGCTTCAGCCTGAAATCTGGATGTCCTGCTCGCGGATGATGTCGCCCAGTGCCTGGGTGTCGGCGGCGATGCGTTGGCGCAGCGCGGCGACGCTGGTGTCTTGAACCACCCAGCCCTGGGCCAGCAGTTTTTGCTGCACCTCGGGCAGGGCCAGCGCCTTGCCTACGGCCTCGCGCAGCTGCGCCTGAATGGCTTCGGGCATGTGCGCTGGTGCGGCCACGGCATTCCAGACCTCCAGATCCAGCCCTTGCACGCCCAGCTCCTGCAGGCTGGGCAAGTCGCCGGTGAGCGGGCTGCGCGCGGCGCTGGTGATGCCAATCAGCGCCACCGTGCCGGCCTTTTGCTGCGCCAGCGCCGTGGCCGGCGGCAGCAGCGCCATTTGAATCTCGCCACTGACGATGGCCTGCAGCGCCTGCGGATTGCCCTGGTAGGGCACATGCACTGGGGCAATGCCGGTGCGGCTCTTGAGCAGCTCCATGCCCAAATGGGCCACCGTGCCAATACCGGGCGAGCCGTAGTTCCATTGGCTGCCTGCCTCGCGCGCCTTGGCCAGGAATTGCGCCGGGCTCAAATCCTTGGCCAGTGCGGCATTCACCGTCAGTACGTAGGGGGCCGTGCCAATCAGCGCGATGGGGGCCAAATCCTTGTGTGGATCGAAGCCCAGCTTGGGGTTGAGCAGGCGGGCAATGGTCATGTTGCCATTGATGAGCACGCCAATGGTGTGTTCATCGCGGGCGCGCGCCAGCGCTGCCGTGGCCACATTGCCCCCTGCGCCGGGGCGGTTTTCCACCACCAGCGGTTGTCGATTGGCCAGGAACTGGCCCAGGTGCTCGGCCAACAGGCGCGCAGTCAAATCTGGCGAGGTGCCACCAGGAAAGCCGACCATCAGCGTCACCGGGCGGCTGGGCCAAGATGCGTGATCGGCGGCACTGGCCAGTGGCCAGTGCAGGCCTGGCAGGGCCGCCAGGCCCAGGGCGCTGCTGCGCAGCAGTTGGCGACGGGAGAGGGGAAGGCGGGAGTCGTTCATGGGTGGACGATAAAAAATCATGAAGGCCGCAACGACGCGGACGGGATGAATCGGCCTTGGCGGGGAAACAGCCGCTTGCAGTTGTGCCCAGTCGCGATTGGCGCGCGGGGCAATGGGTGGTGCCCCCGGCGGGGGTTGCCCAAGGCTGCGTGGATGTCACAGCGCATTATCGGCCAAGCGCTGGCGCTTGAAGCGCGCCGCCCTGCGCTGAGCTCTGTGGGTGGAATGCCGAGTTGGACGAGTGCAAAAGAAAAGGCGCAACCCGCCAACGGGTCGCGCCTTCAAAGAACGTTGATTCGATCGAGTTGGTGAACAGCCCTTCAACAGGCGTCACTTTTTCTCTTCATCGTCCTTATCGTCATCTTTGTCGTCGTCCTTGTCATCGGCGCCGGAGTTCTTCACGCTCTCCAAGGCGCTTTTGCAGAAGGCGCTGCGCTGGTCGGCGCCCACGGCGTTGATTTGGTCGTCGATGATTTTCATGGCCTGCTCGGAGTAGGAGCCATCCTTCTTCATCGTTTCGGCCATGTGGTTCTTGTATTCGGTGCAGGCCGCATCGGCAGCAAATGCAGGGGCAAAGGCACCGGCCATCAGCGTGCAAATCAGCAGTTTTTTCATTCCTGAAACTCCTCTTGGATGGGAAAGCAGAAACGGCGACGCGCCGTTTCAGGGGTGCCCATCGTAGTGCCGCCGGGTGGTTGCAACTGATAGGGAAATGTAAGTTCGGTTGGCGCCTGCAGCAGTGACGTGCGGGCGCTCAAACGAGGACTCAATGCGCGGCGGCACTGGCTGTCATGGCCTTTTTCATCTTCTTCATTGCGGCCACTTCGATCTGGCGGATGCGTTCGGCGCTGACGCCGTACTCATCGGCCAGCTCATGCAAGGTCATGCCGCCGGAGCCGTCGTCGTTGACGTTCAGCCAGCGCTCCTGAACGATGCGGCGGCTGCGCTCGTCCAGGGTTTGCAGCGCCATCTGGATGCCATCGGTGGCCAGGCTGTCGCGCTCGCGCGCCTCCAGCACGGCCGTGGGCTCTTGCGAGTAGTCGCTCAGGTAGGCGATCGGGGCGATGCCGAGGCTGTCCTCATCGTGCGGCGTTGGGTCCAGCAGCACATCGCCGCCGCCCAGGCGCGTTTCCATCTCGATGACTTCTTCGCGCTTGACGTTGAGCTGGCTGGCCACTTGGTCGATCTCACGTTCGGTCAGGCTGGCGCGGTAGATCTCGCCATCGCTCAGGGCCTGGTTGGCCTTGAGCTCCTGCTTGAGCGAGCGCAGGTTGAAGAACAGCTTGCGCTGGGCCTTGGTCGTGGCGACCTTGACCATGCGCCAATTCTTGAGGATGTATTCGTGGATCTCGGCCTTGATCCAGTGCAGCGCGTAGCTGACCAGGCGCACGCCCTGGTCGGGGTCGAAGCGTTTGACGGCCTTCATCAGGCCGATGTTGCCTTCCTGGATCAGATCGCCTTGGGGCAGCCCATAGCCCTGGTACTGGCGCGAGACGGCCACGACGACCCTCAGATGGGACATCACCAGCCGACCGGCAGCCTCCACGTCGTTGTGCTGGCGCAGGCGCTGCGCGTACAGGCGCTCTTCCTCGGGGGTGAGCATCGGCATGCGATTGACGGCAGAAATGTACGTATCCAGATTCCCCAGCGCAGGCAAAACGGCAGGCCATTGGGTGGCGCTCGTGGTGCTCGGCATCAGTGTGGTGGTGCGGGCAGTGCTCATGGGGCGGGGTGTTCCTTTCGGTGTGCTGCAAAGATCAGGGTCTTTGCAAAGATTGGCGGCTATGTTAGCACTCGTTCAGAGAGAGTGCTAAAGCGAAAGTTCAATGGCCCTATGGGTTTTTTTGAGCGACGCCCTGCAGTCGTCCAGATGGGCAGGCGCCGGATTGGCGTTGGGGATCACAGCGGGTAACGCTGGGCCCACAGGGCCGTCCAGTGGGCCAGGGCATCGCTGACGCTGGCACGCCCGGAGCTGCCAACATTCGGCGGCAGGCCCAACACTTGGGCGGCCAGGCGCAGTGTGGGTAAAGGAGCGTTGGCGTCGATGCTGGGGGCATGGTTGCCCTTGGAGAGCTTTTCGCCCCGCGCATCCCGCGCCAGCGGCACGTGCAGGTAGCTGGGGCGCGGGTAGCCCAAGGCCCGCTGCAGCAGGATCTGCCGCGCCGTGTTGTCGGCCAGATCCTCGCCGCGCACGATGTGCGTGATGCCTTGCAGGCCGTCGTCCACCACGCAGCCCATCTGGTAACTCCACATGCCATCGCCGCGCAGCAGGGCAAAGTCGCCCACGGCCTGGGCTACGTCCTGCTGCTGTGGCCCCAGCCGCCGGTCTTGCCAGTGCACCAGGGCGCTGCACAGCCCACCATGGGCCGCCGGGTCGTCGGCTTGCACCAGGAAGCGCCAGGTGCGCACTGGCTCGCTGTGGGCCGAGCGGTGGCGGCAGGTGCCGGGGTAGACCAGAGTTTGGAAGCGCTGTCGGTCTCCGCCCAGCGCCTGTTGGGCGGCGGCAATGTCCTTGCGCGTACAGCTGCATGGATAGGCGCGCCCATGGAGCTGCAAGGTCTGCAGGGCCTGCTCGTAATGCCGCTGGCGTTGGGATTGCCACTGCACGGGCGCATCGGGCACCAGGCCCAGGTCATGCAGCTGCTGCAAAATGGTTTGCGCTGCCTGGGCCGAGCAGCGCTGGGTATCGAGGTCTTCGATGCGCACCAGCCATTGCGCGCTCAGGCCTTGCGCACTGGCGGCGCGGGCGTCCAGCCAGCTGGCCAGTGCCGCCACCACTGAGCCCAGGTGCATGGGCCCGGTGGGCGAAGGGGCAAAACGGCCAACGTAGCGCCGAGCTGTCGTGGATGTCACAGCAGTGGCAGGCCAAGGCAGGGCAGTGGCCAGGTGAGCAAGAGCATGAAAGCAGAGTCGCAAAGGTGGCAGGCAGGCATGGGCCGATGATACGCAATCCCTGCAACAATGCGCCCATGAGCACCACGGTCCCCGCCCCATCCTCCAGTGCTGCGCTGCAGCGTCATATCCCCTTGCAAGGGGCGAGCAACTTCCGCGATTTGGGTGGCTATACCACCAGCGATGGCCGGCGAGTACGCTGGCGTCGGCTGTTTCGTTCCGATCGCCTCTCCAGCCTGAGCCAGGAGGATGTGCGCACCCTGCAGGCTTTAGGGGTGCGGCACAGTATTGATTTTCGTGGCGATGCCGAGCGTTTGCGCAACGACTATGAGATTGAGCAGCTCACGCGCATTGCCATTCCCATAGAGCCGCAGGTGGTGCAAAGCCTGCAAGGCCTGCTGGCGCAGGGCGCGGCGCTGGATGGGCCTTCGGCCCACCACTTGATGGAGCAGACCTATGCGGCCTTCGTCGAGCACAATGCGCCGCAGTTTCGCGCCTTTTTCGATGCCTTGCTTCAGCACGAGGGCCCCTTCGTGTTCCATTGCACTGCGGGCAAGGACCGTACCGGCTTTGCTGCGGCCTTGCTGCTCGAAGCCCTGGGCGTGGCGCGCGAGGCCATCATGGACGACTATTTGCTGACCAATGCGCTATACCAGCCGCCGGCCTACAAACCTTCGGGTTCGTTGCCCGAGAGCGTGCTGCAGGTGCTCTGGCGCGTGACGCCCAATTTTCTGCAGGCAGCGCAGCGTCAGATCGAGGCAGAGCACGGCAGCGTCGCTCAGTATCTGCGCGAGGTGCTGGGCCTGGGGCCGGATGCGCTGGCGCAGCTCAAGGCGCTTTATCTGGAGCCGTGATGCTTTTGGGCGTGGCCTGGTGCGAGCACAGGCGACAGGCACAAAAAAGCCAGCGCGTGCGCTGGCTTTTTTGCTGGGTAAGCCCGGTGTAGCCGCCAATGATGGCTTTACTTGAGCTTGACTTCCTTGTATTCCACGTGCTTGCGGGCCTTGGGATCAAACTTCATGAACGAGAGCTTGTCCGGCGTGGTCTTCTTGTTCTTGGTCGTGGTGTAGAAGTGGCCTGTGCCCGCTGTGGATTCGAGCTTGATCTTGTCGCGACCGCCTTTGGATGCCATGGTGTTACTCCTTCAATGATTAGGCTTGACCGCGGGCGCGCAGGTCAGCCAGTACGGATTCGATGCCATTCTTGTCGATCAGGCGCAGCGCGGCGCTGGAGACGCGCAGACGCACCCAGCGGTTCTCGCTCTCGACCCAGAAGCGCTTGTACTGCAGATTGGGCAGAAAGCGGCGCTTGGTTTTGTTATTGGCGTGGGAGACGTTGTTACCCACTTGCGGGCGCTTGCCCGTGACTTCACATACGCGTGCCATTGCATGTTCCTTGTATTTGCGGCAGGGCTGCCTGGGCGGCGGCCTCTTTGCCTCACCTCGCCAGATATCAGGGTGGCGGTATCCCCCGCGCTTGGCGCAGTTCAAGGCCCAAAATTGGGCCAGGGCGCGCCGCGCGCATGCGGCAAAACGCGCGATTATAGCGCGGCCCGCACACAGGCGCTCACTGCAGCACCAGCAGCAGCGGCTGATGGTCCGAGGCGCGGGTGTCGCCATCGACTTGCAGCTGGCGCACGCGCGGGGCCAGTGATTGGCTGACGAAGGCGAAATCACAGGCCACGGGTTCGGGGCCGTAGCTGCGATCGAACAGGCGGAAGGTGGGCGCATGCGGCTGGCTGCCATGCACCAGCGGCCAGGCGTCGCACAGCGGGTTGTCCAAGGGCGCTGCGCCTGAAGGCGCTTCAGTGGCAGTGATGGCGGCGTATTCGGGCGAGCCGGGTTCTAGGTTGAAGTCGCCGCACAGGATGGCATGCGGCGTGTGCGTCTTGGCCTGGAAGGGGCCGCCGCTGTCGTCGGCCAGCGGCGCTGCGGCGGCCAGCGCGCAGGCCTGCTGGTGCAGTGCGTGCAGCGCCTGCGCCTGGGCCATGCGCTGGCGCGCCGAGTAGTACTCCAGATGCGTGGTCATGACGCGCACGGCACCCAGTGCCGGGCTGAGCAGCGTCAGCTCGGTGCACAGGCGCGGCATGCTGCGCAGGCCGGCATCGGCTGGCCAGGGCAGGCGGTGGTGCACTACTTGCGCCACCGGCAGGCGCGTGGCAATCAGGTTGCCAAAGCGCTGGCGCTGGCCTTCGGGGCCGAATTCGTCCACGGCAGCGCCGAAGAACAGCTGGTAGCCCGGCAGCAGCGCGGCCAGCTCGGCGGGCTGGTCGCCTGGGGCGCCTTGCAGGCGCGGGTAGCCCTGGGCGATTTCCTGCAGGCACAGCACGTCAAAGCCCTGCGCGCCGGCCAGGGCCTGCGCCCCGGCCACGATGCGCTGCGCGCTGACCTGCCCATCCAGCCCACAGCACCATTGGGTGTTCCAAGTAACCAGTCGCATGCGGGGCAAATCCTATTTCTTCTGTGTCATTTGATGCCGGCGCGCATGAAGCTTTGCACGAACTGGCGCTGAAACAGCAAAAAGGCCACCAGCAGAGGCGCACAGCTGAGCAATGTGGCGGCGGTGATGATCGACCAGTCCACCCCCTGATCGACCGAGGAGAAGACCTGCAAGCCCACGGTCAGCGGGCGGGCATTGGGGCTGTTGGTGATGATCAGCGGCCAGAGGAAGTTGTTCCAGTGAAAGCTCACCGACACCAGCGCAAAGGCGGTATAGACCGGTTTGGCCAGCGGCACGTAGACGCGCCACAGGGTTTGCATGGCATTGGCGCCTTCGACGCGCGCGGCCTCGTCCAGCTCCTTGGGGATGCCCATGAAGGTCTGGCGCAGCAAGAAGATGGCAAAGGCTGAGGCGAAATAGGGCAGGCCGATGGCCAAAAGCGTGTCCATCAGGCCCAGGCGCACCATGGTTTCGTAGTTTTCGACCAGCAGGATGTCGGGCATGATCATCAGCTGCACCAGCACCAACGCGAAGGCCAGGTTGCGACCCGGGAAGCGGTAGCGCGCAAAGGCATAGGCCGCCAGCGTGGCCAGCACCAGTTGCGCGGCCAGGATCATGGCCACCAGCAGCGTGGTGTTGAGCAAATAGCGCGCAAAGGGCGCTGCCGCCCAGGCGCGGCGGAAGTTCTCCAGCGTCAGCGGCGCCAGCAGCTCGAAACGGGTGGCGTATTCGATGGGGTGAAAGGCCGTCCAGACGGCATAGGCCAGTGGCAGGATCCACAGCAGCGCCAGCAGCCAGGCGGCCACAGTGTCCAGCCAGCTGGGTTCGTTGAAGGCCAAGTGGTGTGTGGCAGGCGTACTCATTGGTAGTGCACCTTTTTGTCGAGCACGAAGAATTGCAGCAGTGCGATACCGGCCAGCACGGCCACCAGCACCACGGTGATGGCTGCGGCGTAGGCCGTGTCCCAGAAGCTGAAGCCGACTTCGTAGAGGTAGTACAGCAGCAGCGTGGAGGCGTTGTTGGGCCCGCCGCGTGTGAGCACGAACAGGTGATCGACCATGCGGAAAGCGTTGATAAAGGCGTTGATCAGCACGAACAGCGTGGTGGGCATGAGCAGCGGCCATTGCACGCGGCGGAAAAAGGTCCAGCGTGATGCGCCTTCGATGGCGGCGGCCTCGCGCAGGCTGGGGTTGAGCGTTTGCAGCGCGGCCAGGTAGAAGATCATGAAGAAGCCAGCCTCCTTCCAGATCGCCACCGCGGTGACGGCGCCCAGCGCCGTGTTGGGGCTGCCCAACCAGTTGTGCGATGGCAGGCCCAGTGCGCCGGTGATTTGTTCGAGCAGCCCGTACTGCGGTGTGTAGAAGAACAGCCAGATGTTGGCCACGGCAATCATGGGCAGCACCGTGGGTGTGAAGTAGGCCATGCGCAAAAAGGCGCGGCCCGCGATGCGCTCGTTGACCCACAGCGCCATCAACAGCGCCAGCGCGATGGAGCAGGGGATGGTGGCGGCGGCAAACCACAGGTTGTTGCGCACGGCCGTCCAGAACACCGGGTCGTCGAGCATGACCTGGTAGTTCTCCGCCCCGACCCAGACAGCGGCACGCGCGCCCTTGGGGGTGGAGTACAGGCTGTCAATCAGCGTTTGTACGGCCGGGTAGTGGGTGAATGCCACCAGCAGCGCCAGCGCAGGCAGCAGCAGCAACCAGGCGTGGATGGCCTGACGGCTGGAAAAAGGAGCGCGGTGGTGCGCGGCAGGAGAGGTCATGGGGCAAGGCCTTGCAAAGAGCGCCCCCGCGTTGCGCAGCGGCAGGCGCTGGCGGGCGAAGGCGCTTGGGGTGTGGCGTGCGCGGAAAGGGCGCGCGCCTGTGCTGGTGGTTACTGGTAGCCGCGCAGCAGGCGGGTGGCTTCGCGCTGGGCGTCCTTCATGGCCTGCTCGGGCGTCTTGGTGCCCGTCAGGGCTGCCTGCAGGCCGTCGTTGAGGGCCTTGGTCACGCGCTGGTTGTCGTGTGTGGAGAACTCGGCCACGGCGTGCGGCAGTTGGTCGCGCGCCACCAGGGCGGGCGGGAAGTCGGCCGTGTATTGCTTGAGCTGTGGCGTGTCGTAGGCGGCGGCGCTGGTGGCCACATAGCCCGTGTCAATGCTCCACTGCGCGGCGCGCTCGGGCTGGGTCATCCAGTGGATGAATTGGAAGGCGGCCTTTTGCTGCTCAGGCGTGGACTTCTTGAACAGATAGAAATTGCCACCGCCTGTGGGCGAGCCCTTGCGCGCATTGCCTGGGATCATGGCCACGCCAAATTCGAACGGGGCATTGTTGCGGATGTTGGTCAGGTTGCCGGTGGTGGTGTAGATGATGGCGGCTTTCTGCTCAAAAAAGTCCTTGGGAGTGGTGCCCCACTCGACCACGCCCTGCGGATGCACGCCGCTTTTGCCCAGATCCACCCAGTATTGCAGCGCCTCGATCACCTTGGGGTCGTCAAAGCGCACCTGGTTGCCTGTGTCGTTGGCCAGGATCACGCCATTGGTGGTCGAGAGTGTCTGGAACAGCCAGTACGGAAAGCCGCTGGATGGGATTTGCACGCCGTATTGGGTGACTTTGCCGGAGGCGTCCTTCTTCGTCAGCTTGGCGGCCATGTCCTTGAGCTCGGCCCAGGTGGTGGGCGGCTGCTCAGGGTCCAGCCCAGCTTCCTTGAAGGCCTGCTTGTTCCAGTACATCACCACGGTAGAGCGCTGGAAGGGCACGCCCCAGGTCTTGCCGCCGGTTTGGCTGTTGAGCATGAAGGCCGGATAAAAGCCCTTGAGCCATTGCTGTTCGGCCTCGCTCTTGGCGAAGTCGTCAAAGGGCACGATGGCGTCCTCGTCGATCAGCGTGAACATATCGGTGGACAGCAGCACCGAAGTCACCGGCGGCGTGCCCGACTTGTGCGCGGTCAGCGCCTTGACGATGGTTTCTTGGTAAGTACCAGCATAAATCGGCTTGACCAGGATGCCGGGGTGCTCTTTCATGAAGTCGGCGGCATAGCCGTCGATGATCTTGGTGATGGGCCCGCCCACGGCCACGGGGAAGTAGAACGGCACTTCAACCTGAGCCTGTGCTTGCGCAGCGCCGCCGCCGAGCAGCGCGCCGGCCAGGGCCGCCGCCACAAAGGCCGCGCTGCGGCGCAAAAAGGTCTTTCTCAGCATGAATCGATCTCCTTGGTCAGATGAAAAGGGGAAAGCGCAGACAGGGCGCGCGCCGCTGCAGGGCTACAGGCGCAGGCCGTGCTCGTCAAAAGCGTGTGCATCCTCGGGCGCCCAGGCCAGGCCCACGGTGGCGCCCGGTTCGGCAGGCAAACGGCCATCGGCGCGCACTAACAGGTTTTGGCTGCCAACGGCGCAGGCCAGCACCAGATCAGCCCCGAGGTATTCGGTGTTGGCAATGCTTGCGGCCACAGTACCAGGCGTACCGGCCGGGTGGGCTGTGACGGCTTCGGGGCGCACGCCCAAATGGGTGGCAGTGGCAGGCAGTGTGGTGAGTACATCGCTGCCGGCAATGCGGCCCTGCTCCAGCGCCAGCAAGTTCATCGGCGGGGTGCCAATGAAACGTGCCGCAAAGGTACTGGCCGGGCGGGCATACAGCTCGCGCGCGCTGGCTGCTTGTTCGATGCGGCCGCCGTTGAGCAGCACCACCTGGTCGGCCATGCTCATGGCCTCGGCCTGGTCGTGCGTGACGTAGATCACCGTCAGCCCCAGCTGGCGCTGCAGTTCGCGCAGTTCGCGGCGCATGTCTTGGCGCAGCTGCGCATCCAGATTCGAGAGCGGCTCGTCCATCAGGCACACCTTGGCCTGCGCCACCAGCGCCCGGCCCAGGGCCACGCGCTGCTGCTGCCCGCCAGAGAGCTGGCCGGGCCGGCGCTCCAGCAAATGGCTCAGACCCAGCAAGGCTGCGGTCTCCTGCAGGCGGCGCTGGCGCTCGGCGGCAGGCAGCTTGCGCACTTGCAGGCCGAAGGTGATGTTGTCGGCCACCGTCAGGTGCGGAAACAGCGCGTAGTTCTGGAACACCATGGCAATGCCGCGCTGCGAGGGCGGCAAATGGGTCACGTCGCGCCCGTCGATATAAACGCTGCCGCTGCTGGCCGTCTCCAGCCCGGCGATGATGCGCAGCGTGGTCGATTTGCCGCAGCCCGAGGGGCCGAGGAAGACGCAGAAGCTGCCCGAGTCGATTTGCAGGTTGATGTCCAAGAGCGCATGCGTTGCGCCCCAGTGCTTGTTGATGTTGTTGAGCGCGATGGATGCCACGGGGCGAAATGTAAAAAAGATTTTTGACAAAAAGATGACGCAGGCCGCGTGCGTTCAAAGCGGTTGCCAGGGTCTTTCGAGGAAGTTGCGCAGCATGGCGTGGCCGTGTTCGGTGAGGATGGACTCGGGGTGGAACTGCACCCCTTCGATGGACAGCGTGCGGTGGCGCACGCCCATGATTTCGCCGTCCTCGGTCCAGGCGGAGATTTCCAGCGCGTCGGGCAGGCTGCTGCGCTCGATGGCCAGCGAGTGGTAGCGGTTAACGGTGAATTGCTGCGGAAGGCCTGCGAACACGCCGCGCTCGTCGGTGGTGATGACGCTGGTCTTGCCGTGCATGAGCTGCTGCGCGCGCACGATCTGGCCGCCAAAGGCTGCGCCAATGCTCTGGTGGCCCAGGCACACGCCCAGAATCGGCAGCTGGCCTGCGAAATGCTGGATGGCCGCTACGGAAATGCCCGCCTGTGCGGGTGATGAAGGGCCAGGTGAAATCACCAACCGCTGCGGTGCCCAGGCCTCGATGCCGGCCAGCTCGATCTCATCGTTGCGAAAAACGCCCACCTCGGCACCGAGCTCACCAAAGTACTGCACGATGTTGTAGGTGAAGCTGTCGTAGTTGTCGATCATCAAAACCCGGGTCATGGGCAAGGGCCTTTGCAAGAGGGGGGACGGCGTGAGGCAACACGGCGTGCTGCGGCGCCGATTGTGCCGCAGGCTGCGTTGGCCATGGCCGCAGGCGATGACCGGGCTGTCACGGCGGCGGCCAGGGCAGGGCAGGGCAGGGCAGGGCAAGGGCCATGGTGGGAGGTGGTTCAGGGCCTGTCCTGGCGTGGGCCGGGCTCGGCGCGGTTGAGCAGGGCGTACAGCGCAATGGCACCGAAGGTGGCGGTGCCGATGCCGGCCATGGCGAAGCTGCCAAAGTGCAGCGTGAAATCGCCCGTGCCCAGGATCAGCGTGATGGCCGCCACCAGCAGGTTTTTGTTCTGGGAGAAGTCCACGCGGTTGTCGACCCAGATCTTGGCTCCGGCGATGGCGATCAGGCCGAACACTACGATGGAGACGCCGCCCATGACCGGAACCGGAATGGCGCGGATCACCTCGCCAAACTTGGGCGAAAAGCCCAGCAGAATGGCTGCAGCGGCGGCCACGAGGAAGATGGCCGTGGAGTAGATGCGCGTGGCGGCCATGACGCCGATGTTCTCGGCATAGGTGGTCACGCCGGTGCCGCCCACGCTGCCGCTGACCATGGTGGCCACGCCATCGCCGATGAAGGCCCGGCCCATGTACTGGTCGATGTTGCGCCCGGTCATGGCGGTGACGGCCTTGATGTGGCCCAGGTTTTCGGCCACCAGGATGATGGCCACCGGGGCGATCAGCAGCATGGCCTTGCTGTCGAAAATAGGGGCAGTCAGGCTGGGCAGGCCGAACCAGGCGGCATTGGCAATGCCGCTGAAATCCACTGGCTTGCCCAGGCCCAGGCCGTTGGTCAGGGCGATGTAGCACAGGCTGGCGATGATCAGCCCGACCAGAATCAGCAGGCGTTGCAGCATGCCGCGCGTGAACACGGCCACCAGGGCCACGCAAACGAAGGTCAGGGCCTGCATCCAGCTCTCGAAGTTGTTGCTGGCCATGTTCTTGATCGGAATGGCCGCCAGGTTCAGGCCGATGACGGCCACGATGGCGCCAGTGACGACCGGTGGCATCAGGCGCTCGATCCAGCCTGTGCCGATGGCGTGCACGACCGCACCAATGAGCGTGTAGATCAGGCCGCACATGACAATGCCGCCCAGCGCCAGGCCAATGTTGGCGTTGGCCCCACTGCCGGGATAGCCCGTAGCGGCCACAACCACGGCGATGAAGGCAAAGCTCGAACCCAGGTAGCTGGGCACTTTGCCGCCGGTGATCAGAAAGAAGATCAGCGTGCCGATGCCGCTCATGAGCACGGCGATGTTGGGGTCGAAGCCCATGAGGATCGGCGCCAGAATGGTTGAGCCGAACATGGCGATGACGTGTTGCAGGCCCATGATGCCGGTTTGCGGCCAGGGCAGGCGCTCATCTGGGGCAATGACGCCGCCGTTGTCCAATGCTTTTGGGGACTTTTCGATCCAGTGAAACATGCAGGCCTCTTTTTGGGTGCTGGCAGTCGATGGCCGCACAGCCTGCGCAAGTGGCTGTTGAGATTGAATATTGCGGCGGTGTTTCCGGTCAAAAACCCGCAACTGCCGCGTTGAAAACGCTTGCAAGGTATCCAGGCCTTGCGTGCGTTTTCGCCTTGCATTTGCGACTTTTGCCTCGAAAAACCGCTTCGCAAGCCCAATCTCAACAACCCCTAGCCTTTGGCGCAGTTGCAGGACAAGCGGCCAAACAAAAAGGGTTACAGCCCGATTGTGCTGTAACCCTCTGGAAATTTTGGTGGGTCGTGCAGGATTCGAACCTGCGACCAACGGATTAAAAGTCCGCTGCTCTACCAGCTGAGCTAACGACCCGCCTCATTGCATGCCAGATACACAGCGGTGCTTACTGCCTTTGGTATCGTCTTCAGCATCTGAAGAAGCATGCGATGCGAAAGCCGCGATTCTAGCATGAGTTTTTTGACGGTTTGGCTTGTTGTGTGCAGTTTTTATTTTTTTCTGTCTGAACCAGTGCATTCATGATCCAGCCGGCGGCCACAGCGCCGAAGGTGGCGGTGACGGCCATGGAGGAGCCGTAGCCGGCGCAGTTGAGCGAGCCTTCCTGCTGCAGGCCGCAGCTGGCGTCGGCGCGGCGCACGGGTTCGCGGCTGAAGACGCAGGGCACCTGCATACGCTGGCCGGCGCCGGCAAAGCCGTGGCGCTTGCGCAGCTGCTGGCGCAGGCGAGCCAGCAGCGGGTCGTGAGTCAGTCGGCCCAGATCGTCGATTTCCACCTGCTGGGCCTGCACGCGCCCGCCCGCTGCGCCCACGATGATGAAGGGCAGCTGGCGCTGGCGCATGTGGCAGGCCACGGCGGCCTTGGCGCCGATCTGGTCGCAGGCGTCGATGGCCGCATCCAGGTCGCCTGAGCCCAGTAGCTGGCGGACGTTGTCGGCGCTGAGAAAGTCCTCGACGCCATGCACCTGGCAGGCTGGATTGATCTGCGCGATGCGCGCCTGCATGGCCAGCACCTTGGGCTGGCCGATGGTCTCGGTCAGGGCGTGCACCTGGCGGTTGATGTTGGATTCGGCCACGTTGTCCAGGTCGATCAGCGTGAGCTGGCCCACACCGCTGCGCGCCAGGGCTTCGGCGGCCCAGGAGCCCACACCGCCAATGCCCACGATGGCGACGTGGGTGCCGGCCAGGCGCGCAGCGCCATCCAAACCATACAAGCGTTGCATGCCGCCAAAGCGGCGTGCCATGTCAGGCTGGGGGCTGGTCAGGTTGACGGGTGTGGGAGAGGCTGTGGGCACGGGCGACGGGGCGGAAAAAACAACGCGCGGCAGTGCCGCGCGCGAGAAAGGAAAACAGCTGCTTAACGCAGGCGCGCCAGGCGCTCCTTGGCATCGCTGGCAGCGTTGGAGTCCGGGTAGGTGGCCACCAGGTTTTGCAGCGTCTTGCGTGCGGCGGCGACGTTCTTGAGCTCGATCTGCGAATTGGCGATGGCCAACGCGGCATCGGGCGCTCGCTCATGCTGCGGCGCTTGCCTGAGCATGGCGTTGAAGGTGTCGATGGCGCGCTGGTATTCGCGTGTGGCATACAGCGAATTGCCCAGCCAGAACTGCGCCGATGGCAGGTAGCCGCTGCCGGGGTACTGGCCAATGAATTGGCTGAAAGCATCGCGTGCGTTGGCGTACTGGCCCTTGCGCAGCAAGTCCAGCGCGGCCTCGAAAGCCTGTTGCTCGGCCGGCTGAGCCTGGAAGCTGCCGCCGTCGATCTGCACCGGGCGCGGCTCGAACTGCTTGAGCCGCGCCTGGGCTTGTTGCAGGCTTTGGCCCAATTCTTCATTCTGGCCGCGCAGATGGGCGATTTCATTGCGCAGCGTGCTGATCTGGCCCTGCAGCTCCAGCAGGCTGGAGCGCAGTTGCTGGATCTCCGAGCTGGTGTTCTGATCCACCAACTGCAGTTGTTCGACCCGGCTGCGCAAATCCAGAATGGCCCGCCGGGCGTCGCCGTCCTCGAACAGGGCATGGGCGGCGCTGGGCAGCAGCAGAGCTGCTGCGCCAGCCAGACTGGCGCAGCGCGCTGCGGCGGCGCCCCAGCGCCGCGCGCGCGCTGGGGCGCTGGCGCTGTGGTCAGCGCTCGGGAATGGGAGCACGGGTCGTCCTTGGGTCATGGCAGGCTCACTTGTTGTAGCGAATCTCTACGCGGCGGTTTTCAGCGTGGGCTTCCTCGCTGTGGCCCATGGCCTTGGGCTTTTCCTTGCCGTAGCTGACGGCCTCGACGCGGGCCGTGGGTACGCCCAGCACGCCCAGGGTCTGCAGCACGGCCTCAGCACGGCGCTGGCCCAGCGCCAGGTTGTATTCGCGACCGCCGCGTTCATCGGTGTGGCCTTCCAGGGCCACGCTCATGCCGCCCTGGGCGCGCAGGAAGTCGGCATGGGCCTGCAGGGTCGATTGGTATTCGGGCTTGACGGTGTAGCTGTCGAAATCGAAGTAGATGACGTGCGAGACGTTGACCGGGCCTTCGCCGGGCACCGAGGAGACGGGGATGTCGAGCCCTTCGATGCGGCTTTGGCTGCCTTGGTTGGGGTCGTACTGGCCGCTGGTGGTGGGCACGCCCGTGCCGGCGTTGGCCTGGTCATCCAGCTTGGTTTTGGAACTGCAGCCTGCCAGGGCGATGGCCGCTGCCAGTGCGCCGTAGGAAAGGTTTTTTTTGATTGTCAGCATGGTTTCACTCCTCAAGAAAGCGCTTGTGCGCCGAAAGTTTGCATCGTTCAGGGGCGCTGGCAGCTCGCTGCCAAGCGTGTGGTTGTTTTCAGCGTTGGGCGCAATGTCAGCGCAGCAGTGGCCCCCAGGCCGGTTCGCGGATCTCGCCGCCCTTGGCAGCCAGGCGCACCTTGACGCTGCCGTCGACTGTGCAGGTCATCAGTGCGCTGGCGCCGCCTTGGCGGGTGGCGTACAGCAGCAGCTCGCTGTTGGGGGAGAAGCTGGGACTTTCGTCGGCATTGGTGTCGGTGACGGCTTGCACGCCGCCGCTGGCCAGGTCCATGACGTGCAGGCGGTAGCCGCCGCCGGTGCGCGAGACGAAGGCCAGGTATTTGCCATCGGGGCTGATCGAGGGCGAGATGTTGTAGCTGCCGCTGAAGGTCACGCGTTGGGCCGCTCCGCCGCGGCTGCCCACGCGGTAGATCTGGGGCGAGCCGCCGCGGTCGCTGACGAAGTAAATGAACTGCCCGTCAGAGGAGAAATCCGGTTCGGTATCGATGCCGGCGCTTTGCATGATGCGGCTGGGCTCGCCGCCGCTGGCGCTGATGGTGTAGAGCTGCGAGCCGCCATCGCGCGTGAGCGTCACGGCCAGCCGGCTGCCATCGGGCGACCAGGTGGGGGCGCTGTTGGAGCCGCGGAAGTTGGCCAGCAGGCGCCGGCGGCCGCTGGCCACATCGTGCGTGTAAACGACCGGCTTGCGCGACTCGAACGACACATAGGCCAGCTGCCGGCCGTCGGGCGACCAGGCCGGCGAGATGATGGGCTCGGGGCTGGTCAGGGCCGCCTGGGCGTTTTCGCCGTCGGAGTCGGCCACCCACAGCGAGTAGCGCCCGGCTTTGGTGACGTAGGCAATGCGGGTCGAGAAAATGCCGGGCTTGCCGGTGATCTTCTCGTAGATGAAGTCGGCGATGCGGTGCGCTGCCAGGCGCAGGTCGGCAGGGGGCACGACGTAGCTTTGCCCGCCCAGGTCTTCGCCGCGCACCACGTCCCATAGGCGAAAGCGCACATCGAAGCGGCCATCGGCCTGACGGTTGACGCTGCCGGCGCTGAGCCAGCCAGCGGCGCGCTCGCGCCAGGCGTTCATGTCAGGGCGAGAGAGCTCGTCGAGTGCTTGGCCGGAGGCATCAATGCTGCGGAAAAAACCGCTGCGCTCCAGGTCAGCGCGCACGATTTCGGCCACGCGCTGCGGCGCCTGCGCTTCGCCTCGGAAGCTGGCGATGGCAATGGGGTATTGGCGGTTGCGACCGCTGATGTCTACCCGCGGCCCTTGCTGGGCCAGCAATTGTGGGGCGACACCAGTGGCCAGCAGTGCAGCCAGGGCCTGGCGGCGCGATGCACCTGCGCCTGCCATGGGCTGCAGCAGCTGGCCTGTAGGCCCTGGCAAATCAAACTTCTTCATGCTGTTTCCGTTTCGACACTGACGCTGCGAGGACTGGCCAAATTCTGGCTGTGGTTTCAAGGGAAAGTCTGCGGGCATTGCAGCGCCTGCTTGCCGCTGGGTTCGTGCAGAGCATTCCTGGGCAGCCCCCACTGAAGGTAAAAGCAGGGCGATTGTGCCGCAAAGCCACTGCGCACGGGCCTTTCCCGAATAGGGCTGCGCGGATTTTGCCGAGCCAGCATGCCTTGGTACGGTCGTGCCCGCAGGTGGGGCGCTGCTGCACGGCCCGTAAAATCGCTGCCCTATGCGTTCTTCCCCTTCTGCGGCTCCGCCGCCTGCCGCTCCGGACTCGTCTACAGCAACTGCTGATGCAGCCTTGCCGCCGCTGTGGCAGCGGCTCAAGCGCCTGACTC
Source organism: Vandammella animalimorsus (assembly GCF_002285285.1). Classification (GTDB taxonomy): domain Bacteria; phylum Pseudomonadota; class Gammaproteobacteria; order Burkholderiales; family Burkholderiaceae_C; genus Lampropedia; species Lampropedia animalimorsus. The sequence continues at coordinate 62,465 of NZ_NSJF01000004.1, read as the reverse complement.
CGTACTTTGCCAAACACCGCTGGGCCTGGGCCCTGGCGGTGCTGGCATCGGCCGTTGCCGCCATCACCGAGCCACTGATGGCGCAGGAAATGGGGCGGATTTTGGATAAGGGTTTTACAGAAAGTAGCCTTGCGCTGTGGTGGATTCCACTCGTCATGGTGGGCATCTTCCTGATGCGTGGCATGGCCCAGTTCATTGGCCAGTATTCACTGGCGCGCATCACCAACAACGGCATGTTTCGCATTCGCACGCTGCTGTTCGAATGCATCATGCGCGCTGACATGGGGTTGTATCGCGAGCACTCGGCCAGCAAACTGGCCAACACCATCGTCTATGAAACCCAGTTGGGCGCGCAGCAACTGGTGCAGGCGCTGCTGGGGGTGTCGCGCGATGGTTTCACGCTGTTGGCGCTGGTGGGCTTTTTGCTCTACCGCAACTGGCAGCTGACCTGCATTGTGTTTGTCATGGTTCCGGCCATCGCCTGGGTCATGAAGCAGCTCTCGCGCCGGCTCTACAAAGTCACCAAGCTCAGCCAGCAAGCCACCGACGAGCTGGCCTATGTGGTCGAGGAAAACGCCCTGGCGTACCGCATGGTGCGCTTGCACGGCGCGCAGCAGCAGCAGAATCAGCGCTTTGCCGGCCTGAGCCGCAGGCTTGAAGGCCTGGCCGTGAAAAGCACCATCGCCTCTGCGGCCATGACGCCGACCACGCAAATCCTGGCGGCCATTTCGCTGTCCATCGTCATTTGCATTGCCCTGTGGCAAAACCGCAGCGGTCAGGTCAACTGGACGGTGGGCGACTTCACTGCCTTTGCCACGGCCATGCTGTTGCTGGTGGCGCCCATGCGCCGTCTGACTGATGTGGCCAATCCCCTCACGCGCGGCGTGGCGGCGCTCGAGCGCGGCCTGAGCCTGCTGGACCAGGCCCAGCAGGAGCACAGCGGCCAGCACCGCGCCGGGCGCGCCCGCGGCGAGCTGGTGCTGCAGGAGGTGGCCGTGCAGTTCCCGGCCCAGGCGCTGCCGGCGCTCGATGGCGTGAGCCTGCACATTCCGGCCGGGCAGGTCGTGGCGCTGGTTGGGCCCTCGGGGGCGGGCAAGACAACGCTGGTCAATCTGCTGCCGCGTTTCATCGAGCCCACGGCCGGCCGCATCCTGCTCGACGGCCATGCGCTGCCCGATTGGCATCTGGAAGACCTGCGACGCCAATTTGCCGTCGTCAGCCAGGACGTGGTCATGCTGCACGTCAGTCTGGCCGAGAACGTGGCCCTGGGCAGCCAGCCTGATCCGGCGCGCGTGCAGGCCTGCCTGGAAGCGGCCAATCTGGGCGATTTTGTCGCCAGCCTGCCGCAGGGCATCGACACCATCGTGGGCCACAACGCTTCGCAGCTCTCGGGCGGCCAGCGCCAGCGCCTGGCCATTGCCCGGGCGCTTTACAAAGATGCGCCGGTGCTGATTCTCGATGAGGCCACCTCGGCGCTGGATACCCAGTCCGAGCGCCTGGTGCAGCAGGCCCTGCAGCGGCTGATGCAGGGGCGCACGACGCTGGTCATCGCGCACCGCCTGGCCACCATCGAGCACGCCGACCGCATCGTCGTCATGGAGCAGGGCCGCATCGTCGAGCAAGGCAGCCACGGCCAGCTGCTGGCTGCCGGGGGGCTGTATGCGCGCCTGCATGCCCAGCCCGGGCAGCAGGGCGATGCCGCTGCCGAGCCGCTGACGGGCGCGGCCTGATTGCCGGGCGGCTGTTCAAAGTCTCTCCAGGGAGTGTGATTCAGCGCAGCGCGCCGGTCACAACTGGCGCTCTGGCCACGCGATATGCACAAAAAGGGGTGGCCTGCCTTGCAGTCCACCCCAAACAGTTTGTGCCCATAGGGCTGAGATTGTGAACAAGCGCTCCAGCGCTTTTTACAGCGCGTTCAGCCAGGCCTTGTCGTCCTCGGTCATGCCATTGCGGTCGGTGATGTTCCAGAGGATTTGCTGCACGCGGATCATTTGCGCCGCATCCAACGGGGTGCGGCGGTTGTTCACCGCCTGGCACACGCGCAGCAGTTCTGCGCCCTGGGTGACGCGATCCGGGCTGTAGGGGATGCCTGGCGGCGGGGCGTAGCGGTACAGGTTCAGGCAGTAGGTGCCCAGCAGCACGGTCTGGGTACTGCGCGGCGCCAGTGTGACGACGCGGGTCTGCAGGTTCAGGCCGTCCTGGTAGCTTTGCTGGCTGGAGAGGAATACGAAGCAGGAGGGAATGGTCACCTGCCGGGTTTCGTGGCTGTCATTGGCGAAGGTGATGGACAGCGGCACCAGCGTGTGTGTGCTCAGGTCGTTGTAGTCGCGCTCGCTGGAGATGGGCTGGCCGCGCAGCGTCACGCCTTCGGGCAGCTGCAGGCCGTCGCCGGGCTGCTGCGGGCCTGTGCCAGGCGGATTGGGGCGGGGCGCAGGCAGCATGGGGCCAGTCATGGGCGGCTTGATGATGACCGGCGGCGGGCCGGAGTGGCCCGGCCCAGGCTGCTGGGGCAGGCTGGGCTCATCATTGCCGCCGCCGCAGGCGCTGAACAAGACACTGGCAGCGGCCAGGCAGGCGAGCAGGGAAAGGCGGGGCTGGTGCATGCGGATCTCCTCCCGGGAATGTGTGGATGGGCAGCGCCATGCGCGCTGGCGCAATGAGTGTATCAACATGCAATTGATTTGTGAGCGACCCTGCTCTTCACCCCGAGGTCTGTTGCGCGGGCGCTGCGCCCTGCGGCGGCAGCACCTGGGCCTGCAGGATGCCGCGCAGCGCATTGCACACCAGCACCCGCTTGGCCGCCAGCAGCTCCTGGCGGTGGATGCTGCGCTCCTGGCAATGCCATTCGGGGCTGTTGAGCAGCAGCTGGCGCTGGATGCCGGGCAGCAGGCCGTCGCTGACGGGCGGCGTCAGCCAGGGCGCATCAGGGGCGTCGTCCAGTTGCACGAAGACGTTGCTGCGCGCGCCCTCGGTCAGCAGGCCTTGTTCGTTGAAGAACAGGCAGTCGAACGCGCCCTGGGCCATGGCCTGGCGCAGCGCAGCGTCGTAATCCTGGCGCAGCGTGGTCTTGTGCTGGCGCAGCCAGGCCGGCACGCCGCTGGGCTGGGGGCTGAGCAGCAGGCCCACGGGTTGGGCCAGCTGGGCCTCGGGCCCGGCCAGCACGGTGTGTTCGATGTCCAGCTGTCCGCCCTGGCGCAGCGTCAGGCGCAGCCGCCAGGGGCCGGGCGCGGCGCTGGAGCGCTGCTGTGCGATGTAGGCCTGCAAGCGCGCCTGCCAGCCAGGCACATCGCTGGCAAAGCCCAGGGCCTGAGCGCTGCGCTGCAGACGCTCGCAGTGCAGCGCCCAGTGCTGGGGCAGGTTGGCATGTGTGGGCAGCAGCATGGTCTCGAACAGGGCCAGGCCGGCCATGTCTTGCACGGCAAAGCCGGCCTTGAGCTGGCACTCCTGCCACTCCTGTGTGGCTTGGCTGTCCCAGACGATGCCCGCGCCCACGTGCAGCCGGGCATGGTGGCTGGGCAGGGCCGGGCCTGTGCTGGCCGGGCCTTGCAGTTGCAGGGTGCGGATGGGGATGGACAGGCAGAAGTCCAGCGTGGGTGCGCCGCTGGCGTCTGCGTTGGCGTTGGCGTCGGCAGCGGAGGCGGCATGGGCCGGGCGCTCGACCCAGCCCAACGCGCCGGTGTACAAGCCGCGCGGCGTGGGCGGGCTGGTGCGCTCCAGCTCGTCGATGTACTGCATGGCCTTGCGCTTGGGCGCGCCGGTGATGGAGCCGCAGGGGAAGCTGGCGCGCAGCACCTGCGCCAAGCCCATGCCGGGGCGCAGCTGGGCGCTGATGGTGCTGGTCATGCCCAGCACGCGGCCATTGCGCTGCACCTCGAACAGCGCTGGCACCTGCACGCTGCCGGTCTGGGCGATGCGGCCCAGATCGTTGCGCAGCAGGTCCACGATCATGATGTTTTCGGCGCGGCTCTTGGCGTCCTGGCTCAGCCGCTGGGCGGCGGCCTGCAGCTGTGCGGGATCGTCGCCTGCGGGGGCTGCCGCTGTGCCCTTCATGGGCTGCGCCTGGATGCGGCCGCCCTGGCAGCGCAGGAACAGCTCGGGCGAGAGCGACAGCACCCATTGCTCTGGCGCCTGGGCCTCATCAGTGGCGGGCAGGTGCAGCAAGGCGCCATAGCGCGAGGGCTGGCGCGCGCGCAGCCGCTGGTACAAGGCCAGCGGCTGCCCCCAGCTGCGCCCGTGCAGCGCAAAGGTGAAGTTGATCTGGTAGGTGTCGCCGCAGGCAATGGCCTGGTGGATGCGGGCGATGCGCTGCGCGAAGGCCTGGGAATCCAGGCTGGCGTGCCAGGCCAGCAGGCCGGCGGCGGGCTCGTCGGGCGCTCCGGGTGTGCCGGGCGCCTGGGCGCTGACCTGGCCGGTGCGCTGGGCGTGGCTGCGGCATTGGGCCGCCAGCCAGGCATCGACCTGCTGCTTGTCCAGCCGCTGCATGTGGTCAAACAGCTCGGCGCGCAGGCAGGGCGTTGGCGCGCCCTCGGGCGGTGTATGTGGCAGGCCCTGCAACTGCAGGCCCCATTCGTAGTCGGCCAGTACGATGGCGTGCAGGCCGGCAGCCAGGGCCTGCTGCAGCTGCTGCTCCCAAGCATCGAGTGTGGCGGCATCGGTGCAGATCAGGCGGCTGTGCCAGTGTTGGTAGAGGCGGCTGCTGGGTTGGCCGGGGTGGGCCTGGCAATCGTCCAGCAGCGCAAAGGCAGCGTGGCTCATGGCTGCGGCAGTAGGCTTTGCAGCGTAGGCCAGATGGTCTGCAGGATCAGCGGCTGCGCGGCGGCGTTGGGGTGGATGCGGTCGGCCTGAAAGTATTTTTCCAGGTCGGCTGGCTCGGCAATGGCCTGCAGCATGAAGGGCACCAGCGGCACGGCATGGGCCTTGCCCAGCTCGTGGAACATCGTCGCCAGCTCCTGGCTGTAGCGCGCGCCGTAATTGGGCGGCACCTGGATGCCCACCAGCAGCGCGCGCGCCTGGGCCTGGCGCGCGGCATCGAGCATGGCCGTCAGGTTCTCGCGCGTGCTCTGCAGCGGCAGGCCGCGCAGCGCATCGTTGCCGCCCAGGGCGATGATCAGGTATTGCGGCGCATGCGCCTGCAGCAACGCCGCCAGCCGCGCGCGGCCGCCGGCAGTGGTTTCGCCGCTGATGCTGGCGTTGATGACCTCGATGGGTGGCTGCCGCTGCGCCAGCCGGGCGCTGAGCAGCTGCACCCAGCCCTGGCCGCGCGCCAGGCCATACTCGGCGCTGATGGAGTCGCCCACGACCAGCAGCCGCGCGGGCTGGGGCGTGGCGCTGGCGGCAGGCCCTTGCTGGGCGGCCAGCGGGACGGGCAGCAGCGCCAGCGCCGCGGGCAGTGCCAACAGCATGTGCACCCGCGCACGGGTCGGCACCCCCGTCTTGGCGCTACAGTCATGCCGCTGCACACCAGGCCAGCGCAGCTGCGGCAGCCACGCGCTCAGTCTTTGGGTCGTGTGACCCTCTCCCGCCGTGGCCCAGCGTACCAACCGATTCAGCATTTCCCTATGCATTGCCTTATGAACTCCGAAGAAACCAGCGCCGCGGCACCTTCCGCAGTGGCGGCAGGGCTGGCGGCGACCGTGCCGATGATTATGGTGGAACATCTGGACAAGACCGTGCAGGACTCCAGCGGCACGCTGCACATCCTGCAGGACATCGGGCTGCGCATTCCGTCGCGCAAGAGCGTGGCCATCGTGGGCGCGTCCGGCTCGGGCAAGAGTACGCTGCTGTCAATCCTGGCCGGGCTGGACACGCCCAGCCGCGGCCGCGTCTGGCTCGATGGGCAGGACATTTTTGCCCTCGATGAAGATGCCCGCGCCGCGCTGCGCGCGCGCAAGACCGGCTTTGTGTTCCAGAACTTCCAGCTGCTGGGCAGCCTTACCGCGCTGGAGAACGTCATGCTGCCGCTGGAGCTGGCCGGGCAGCGCGGCGCGCGCCAGCTGGCGGCGCAGATGCTCGAGCGCGTTGGCCTGGGCCAGCGCCTGGGGCATTACCCCAAGGTGCTCTCCGGCGGGGAGCAGCAGCGCGTGGCGCTGGCGCGCGCCTTCGTCGTGCAGCCGCAGGTGCTGTTTGCCGATGAGCCCACGGGCAGCCTGGACTTCGCCACCGGCCAGGCGGTGATGGAGCTGATGCTGCAACTGAACCAGGAGCGCGGCACGACCCTGGTCATGGTCACGCACGACCGGGAGCTGGCCGCACGCTGCGACATGCGCGTGCGCATCGAGGCCGGGCGACTGGCCGAAGTGCAGGGCGGCTGAAGATAGGGCGAGGGTGGCAGGGTGGTGCGGGGCGCGGGGCGCAGCGGCGATAATCCGGCCCCTATTCCAACAACAGAAGGGCCGTCTGCGGCACCTTCACCATCCTCCCCACGCCATGACCACCATTACCCAAGACGACCTGATCGAGTCGATCAGCGCCGCGCTGCAATACATCAGCTACTACCACCCGGCCGACTACATCCAGCACCTGGCGCGCGCCTACGAGCGCGAGCAATCGCCCGCCGCCAAGGACGCGATGGCGCAAATCCTCACCAACAGCAAGATGGCTGCCTTCGGCCACCGCCCCATCTGCCAGGACACGGGCATCGTCAACGTGTTTCTGAAAGTGGGCATGGACGTGCGCTGGGGGGGCTTTACCGGCAGCCTGGAAGACGCCATCAACGAAGGCGTGCGCCGCGGCTACAACCACCCGGACAACACGCTGCGCGCCTCCGTCGTGGCCGACCCGCACTTCGCGCGCAAGAACACGCGCGACAACACCCCGGCCGTCATCGTCACCGAGATCGTGCCGGGCAACACGGTGGACGTCACGGTGGCCGCCAAGGGCGGCGGCAGCGAGAACAAGAGCAAGATGGTCATGCTCAACCCCAGCGACAGCCTGGTGGACTGGGTGCTCAAGACCGTGCCCACCATGGGCGCGGGCTGGTGCCCGCCGGGCATGCTGGGCATCGGCATCGGCGGCACGGCCGAGAAAGCCGTGCTGCTGGCCAAGCAAAGCCTGATGGAAGACCTGAACATGTACGAGCTGCAGGCCAAGGCCGCGCGCGGCGAGAAGCTCACCCAGGTCGAGGAGCTGCGCCTGGAGCTGTACGAAAAAGTCAACGCCCTGGGCATTGGCGCGCAGGGCCTGGGCGGGCTGACCACCGTGCTGGACGTGAAGATCGCCATGTACCCCACGCACGCGGCCAGCAAGCCCGTGGCCATGATCCCCAACTGCGCCGCCACGCGCCACGCGCACTTCGTGCTCGACGGCAGCGGCCCCGTGCATCTGCAGCCGCCCTCCATCGACCTGTGGCCCAAGCTGGACTGGCAGCCCAACACCGAGCAAAGCCAGCGTGTGGACCTCAACACCCTCACCAAGGAACAAGTCGCCAGCTTCAAGCCCGGCCAAACCTTGCTGCTGAGCGGCAAGATGCTCACCGGCCGCGACGCCGCGCACAAGCGCATCCAGGACATGCTGGCCAAGGGTGAAAAGCTGCCCGTGGACTTCACCAACCGCGTCATCTACTACGTCGGCCCCGTCGATCCGGTCAAAGACGAAGCCGTAGGCCCCGCCGGCCCCACCACCGCCACGCGCATGGACAAGTTCACCGAGATGATGCTGGCCAACACCGGCCTCATCGCCATGATCGGCAAGGCCGAGCGCGGCCCCACCGCCATTGAGGCCATCAAAAAGCACCAAAGCGCCTACCTCATGGCCGTGGGCGGCGCCGCCTACCTGGTCAGCAAGGCCATCAAGACGGCCAAGGTCGTGGGCTTTGAAGACTTAGGCATGGAAGCCATTTACGAATTCGACGTGGTGGACATGCCCGTGACCGTGGCCGTGGACGCTGGCGGCACCAGCGCCCACATCACCGGCCCGGCCGAGTGGCAAAAACGCATCGCCAGCGGCGAGTTCAAGGGCGTGGGCATCACGGCGGGCTGATGGCCCGCTTCATGAAAGGCCTGTACATGCAGCACACCCAACACCTCGTCATCGGCTTTGGCAAGGGTGGCAAGACGCTGGCAGGCAAGCTCGCCGCGCGTGGCGAGTCGGTCGTCCTGGTCGAGCGCAGCGCCGCCATGTATGGCGGCACCTGCATCAACGTGGCCTGCATCCCCACCAAGACGCTGATCCACGGCGCCGAGCTGGGCCACCCCTACGCCCAAGCGCTGGCCGCCAAGCAGGAGTTGGTGGGTGCGCTGCGCGCCAAGAACCAGGAGGCGCTCACGCGCCACCCCAGCCTGACGCTGCTGACCGGCCAGGCCCGTTTCATCGACCCGCACACCGTGGCGGTGCAGCTGGCCGATGGCGGCCAAACCCAGGTGCGCGCCGAGCGCATCTACATCAACACTGGCACTGTGCCGGCGCTGCCGCCGATCGAAGGGCTGGCGCAGTCGCAGCGCTGCTACACCAGCACCACGCTGATGGAGCTGCCCGAGCGCCCGGCCAGCCTGGCCATCGTCGGAGGTGGCTTCATTGGCGTCGAATTTGCCAGCATGCTGGCGCAGTTCGGCAGCCAGGTCACGCTGCTGGAGGGGGCCGAAACCTTTTTGCCGCGCGAGGACGAGGACGTGGCCGCCGCCCTGCGCGCCCAGCTCGAACAGCGCGGCGTGCGCATCCTCACCGGCGCGCGCGTGCTGCGCGTGCAGGATGAGGAAGCTGGCGGCGATGGTGGCGTGCGCCTGCACTACCAGCAGGGCCAGGGCGGGGCCGAGCAATCGCTGCAGGCCCAGGCCGTGCTGCTGGCCACGGGCCGCGCCTCGACCGCTGCGGATCTGGATTTGCCCGCCGCTGGCATCGCCACCGACGAGCGCGGCTTCATCCAGGTCAACGAGCAACTGCAGGCCAGCCACCCGCACATCTGGGCGCTGGGCGATATCAACGGCGGCCCGCAGTTCACCTTCATCTCGCTGGATGACCAGCGCATCGTGCTCGGCCAGCTCGACGGCGCCAGCTACCACTCGCGCGAGCAGCGCAAGCAATGGGCCACGTGTGTTTTCACCTCGCCGCCGCTGGCGCACATCGGCCTGCGCGAGCGCGAGGCCCGCCAGCAGGGCTTGAAGTTCCAGCTCGTCAAGCTGCCCGCTGCGGCCGTGCCCAAGGCCCGCATCCTGGGGCAGACCGAGGGCTTTCTCAAAGCCCTGGTCGAAGAAGGCAGCGGCCGCGTGCTGGGCTGCACCTTGCTGTGCCCCGAGGCGCACGAAGTCATCAACACCGTGCAAATGGCCGTCAATGCCGGCCTGCCCTACACCGCGCTGCGCGACGCCATCTACACCCATCCGTCGATGACCGAAGCGCTCAACGACCTGTTCGGCGCCGTGTCGTGAGCATCGCGCGCCGGGCACTGCGCAGGGAAAGCCCCCAGGCCGCTGCAGTGCCAAGCGCTCTATCATGGTCGGCACCCTGCACGCCCTCTGACTGCCCATGCCCACGCTGCTGATCGCCGACGACCACCCGCTGTTTCGCGACGCTTTGCGCACCACGGTGCTGCGCATCTGGCCGCAGGCGCGCATCCATGAGGCGGAATCGGCCGAGCAGCTCTATGCCTTAACCCAGGCGCACGGCGATGCGGATCTGCTGCTATTGGACTTGCGCATGCCCGGCCAGCAGGGCTTTGAGGCGCTGCGCCAGCTGCGCCTGCGCCATCCGCAGCTGCCGGTGGCGGTGGTCTCGGCCGATGAAGACGCGCAAACCATGCGCTGCGCCATGGAGCAGGGCGCGCTGGGCTATCTGCCCAAATCCACCGATGCGGCCACGCTGGCGCAGGCGCTGCAAGGCATTCTGGACGGTGAGCCCTGGTTCCCGCCCGATGCGCTGCAAGCTGCCGCGCCCGGCGCGGCGCAGCCCGGCCCGAGCGCGCTGGCCGATCTGACGCCGCAGCAAACCAAGGTCTTGCAAATGGCCGCCGCTGGCCGCTTGAACAAGCAGATTGCGCATGAGTTGGGCACGTCGGAGGCCACCGTCAAAGCCCATATGTCGGCTATTTTGCGCAAGCTCGGCGCCAGCAACCGCACCGAGGCCGTGACCCTGGCGCAGCGCTGGGGCCTGAGCGAGCGCTGAGCCAGAGGCCAGGGCTCTCAGCCAGCTGGGCGGCGCTGCGCCAGCAAAAAGGCGCGCAGCGCGGCAGGCTTGATGGGCTTGTTCAGTACCACCACGCCATGGGCTGCGGCCTGGGCCTTGAGCTGGTCGCTGCCATCGGCCGTGACCAGCGCCCCAGGCGTGCCGGGCCGGGCCTGGCGCAGCGCCTGCAGCGCAGCCAGGCCATCGAGGCGCTCGTGCAAGTGGTAGTCCACCAACAGACAGTCCAGCGCCGTGCCTGCGGCAATGTCCAGGGCTTGCTGCAGGTTGAGCGCCGTGTGCGCGGCAATGCCCCAGCGGCCCAGTAGGGCCTGCATGCCTTGCAGGATGTCCGGGCTGTTGTCCAGGCACAGCACCTGCATGCCCTGCAAGGGGTTGAAGGCCGTGGCGGCGGCCGGCGCTGCGCCACTGTGGGCGGCATCGCCTGGGCTGCCCTGGCCGCGTTGGGCCGCAGCGCCGCCGACCAGCGGCACGGTGATGGCGAACATGCTGCCGCGCCCCAGGGTCGAGCGCGCTTGCAGCGGGTGCTGCAGCAGCCGGGCGATGCGCTGGCAGATTGACAGGCCCAGACCCAGGCCGCGCCCGTCCCAGTCGAAGACCTGCTGGTAGCGGTGAAACTCGTCGTAGATGCGCGCCAGGTGCGCTGGCGGGATGCCGGGGCCGGTGTCCCACACCTGCAGCAGCAGCGCGCTGCCGCGCGGGCGGGCCGTCATCAGCACGCCGCCATGTTGGGTGTAGCGCAGCGCGTTGGCGGCAAAGTTCTGCAGCACGCGGCGCAGCAGCCGCGCGTCGCTGCGCACCCAAAGCGGCGCGCCGTGGCGGGCGCTGATGCGCAGCCGCCATTGCAGGCGCCGCTTGGCCGCCAGCGGGGCGTATTGCTGCTGCAGCGCGCCCAGCAGAGCGTGCAGGTCGATGGCCTGGATGTCCGGCTGCAGCGCGCCCGCATCCAGGCGCGAGATGTCCAGCACGCCATCGAGCAGGTCTTCGGCAGCGCCCAGCGCGGCGTCGATCTGCCCGGCCAGTTGCCGCATCTGGGCCGGATGCGCCTCCTCGCGCAGCGCGGAGGCGAACAGCCTTGTGGCGTGGATGGGCTGCAGCACGTCGTGGCTGATGGCCGTCAGGTAGCGCGAGCGCGATTCGTGCGCTGCGGCCAGCTCGCGGCTGCGCTGGGCCACACGCTGCTCCAGGGTTTCGTTGACGTCGCGCAGCTTGCGCTCGGCGTGCTTGAAGGCGCTGATGTCGCTGTAGCTGGTGACGTAGCCGCCGTTGGGCAGTGGGTGGCCGCGCATTTCGATGAAGCGCCCGTCGCGCAGCTCGCGCACCAGGGTGTAGGCGCGCCCTTGGCGCATCAGGGCGATGCGCTTTTGCACTTGCTCCTCGATGGGCAGATGCTGCGCCGGCTCGTGCGCCAGGCCCAGGGGATCGTGGCGCAGGTTGTGGGCGATCAAATCGGCCACGCTGCGCCCGACATACAGCATCCCCGCCGGGTAGTTGAACAGCTGCTGGTAGCGCCGGTTCCAGGCCACCAGGCGCATTTCGGCATCGACCACGCTCACGCCCGGGTCGATGTGCTCCAGCGTGGCCAGCAGGATGTCGCGGTTAAAGCGCAGCTCCTGGCCGGCCTCGTCCAGCACCGAGACGATGGCTGCCAGCTCCATGCCCGAGCCCTGCAGCGCGCGCGTGAGCAGCAGCCGCGCCGAGGCCGCGCCCACGGCACCGGCCAGCAGCAGCTCGGTCAGGCGCAGCCAGTGGGCATCGGCGCGCAGCTCGGGGCTGAGCGTCAGCGCATGGCGGCGCGCGTGCTCGGCAAAGGCGCGCTCGGCGGTGCGCTGGCCCACGATGCGGCTGGCCACGGTCTGCAGATCGCGCACGCGCAGCCGGCTGGCCTGCAGCGGCGCGCCGGGCTGATCGGCGGCCGGCTGCGCCTGGCCTGCGCCAGGGCGCGGCGCGTGCTGCGGCGCCAAAAAGGGCTGGGCCTGCATCTGCTCGGTCAGGCTGGGGCGCCAGCGCAGCGACACCAGCACCAGCGTGGCGGCATTGGCCAGCAGCGACCAAAAGGTGCCGTGGGTGATGGCGTCCCAGTCGGCGCTGCCCAGCACCAGGCCGACGCTGCTGCCTAGCAGCTGGTGGGGGCGCAGCCATTGCTGGCCCCAGGGGCCGTGCTCGATCCAGGCCGTATCCAGCCAGCCGCTCTCGGCCAGGCTGGGCAGCAGCAGCGTATAGCCCCACAGCGCAAAGCCGGCCAGCAGCCCGGCCTCGACGCCGCGGCGGCTGGCGCCCGGCCAGTACAGCCCGGCCACCAGCGCCGGGGCAAACTGGGCCACGGCGGCAAAGGCCATCAGGCCCAGGCTGGCCAGCGGCATGCGCCCGTCCATGCCGCGCGAGTAGCCGTAGGCCAGCAGCGCCAGCAGCACGATGGCGGCGCGGCGCACCCACAGCACCAGGGCGGCGGTGTCCGCGCCTGCGGCCAGGCGCTGCGGCTGGCGGCGCAGCAGCCAGGGCATGACCAGATCGTTGCTGACCATGTTCGACAGCGCCACGCTGACCACGATGACCATGCCGGTGGCGGCCGAAAAGCCGCCGATGTAGGCCACCAGCGCCAACCCCTCATGGCCCAGCGACAGCGGCAGGGCCAGCACAAAGCTGTCGGGCGTGACCGAGCCTGCGGCGTGGAACAGGGCCTGACCGGCTGCGGCAATGGGCAGCACCATCAGGCTGATGAGCAGCAGGTAGCCGCCAAACAGCCAGCGCGCGCGGCGGATGTCGCCCACGTCGCCGCACTCCACCACGGCCACGTGGAACTGGCGCGGCAGGCACAGCATGGCGGCAAAGGCCAGCAGCGTTTGGGCGACAAATCCGGTGGGCGGGCCGCGCTGGATCAGCTGGGCGATGGCCTGGCCTGCGCTGTGCGGCTGCGCGCCCAGCCAGCGCAGCGCCAGCACGCCCACGGCCAGCAAGGCCAGCAGCTTGATGACCGATTCCAGCGCCACGGCCAGCATCAGGCCCGGACGGTGCTCGCTGGCATCGACTTGGCGGGTGCCGAACAAAATGGCAAACAAGGCCATGATGGCCGCCACGTACAGGGCCGGGTCGCCCCAGCGCTGCCCGCGCGCATCCAGCCCAGTGAGCACGCCCAGGCTGGTGACCACGGCCTGGTACTGCAAGGCCAGGTAGGGCACGGCGGCAATCAGCGCGATCAGCGCCACCAGCGCCGCCAGGCGCGGCGCGCGGCCAAAGCGCGAGGCGATGAAATCGGCGATGGAGACGGTGTTGTGCTGACCGGCCACCAGCGCCAGGCGCTCGAGCATGCGCCAGCCCAGCAGGAACAGCAGCATCGGCCCCAGGTAAATGGGCAGATAGCCCAGGCCATGGCGCGCGGCCGTGCCCACGGCGCCATAAAACGTCCATGAGGAGCAGTACACCGCCAGCGCCAGGCTGTAGATCACCGGGCGCACGCCATCGCGCTGCGTCAGGCTGGCATGGCGATCGCCCAGCCAGGCCACGGCAAACAGCATGGCGGCATACAGCAGCGAGACGAGGATGACCCAGATGGCAGGCATGGGTTAAAGGCATTGGAGGGGCCACACAGTGTAGCGGCCGGCCTTTCCGGGCATTTTTCTGTAACCCCTTGCAAAACCGCGGGCCGTAACCCGGTGCGCCGCCATGGCCGTGGGAATAATGGCCGACTGGCGTGGCGGCGCGCAGCGCGGCGGGCTGCAGCCAGCGGCATTGTTGGGATTTCCATGTCTTCGGCGTCTTCTCTGTTGGATTGGTTCGTGCGGGTGCTCTACCACCCGCGGCTGCGCCGTGGCCTGTCGCTGGCGCTGACGGCGGTGGTGGCGCTGCTGGTGGTGTGGGCCCTGCACCATGCGCTGGCCGAGGTCGATGCCGCGCAGGTGCTGCAGCTGATGGGCCAGGTGCCCGCGCAGGCGTTGGGCTACGCGGCGTTGGCGGCCGCGGCCAGCTACCTGGTCATGACTGGTTACGACTTTTCGGCGCTGAAATACCTGGCGCCGGCGCAGCCGCCGCCGCGCACAGCCGTACTGGTGACCTCATTCATGGCCTACACGCTGGGCAATACCGTGGGCCTGGGGGTGCTCGCCGGCGGCGCCGTGCGCATGCGCATGTTCACGCAGTGGGGGCTGACGGCGCTGCAAGTCACGCGGCTGATTGCCTTCAACGCACTGGCCTTCGGCGCGGGCATCACCGTGCTGGGGGCCCTGGCGCTGCTGGTGGGCGCGCAGCGCGCGGCGCAGCACACGCAGTTGCCGGTGGCGGCCATCGTGGTGCTGGCGGCGCTGGTGCTGGCCGTGGCGCTGGCGTTCCTGTGGTGCTGCGCGCGGCTGCAGACGCTGCGCCTGGGGCCTTGGCAGCTGCAGCTGCCCTCGCTGGGCCTGGCGCTGCGGCAGCTGCTGATCACGGCCACCGACACGGTGCTGGCCGGCCTGGCGCTGTGGTTTTTGCTGCCGCCCAGCCCGCTGACTTGGTGGGCCTTTCTGATGGTCTACATGCTGGCGCTGACGGCCGGCATCCTCAGCCACGTGCCCGGCGGGCTGGGGGTGTTCGAGGCGGTGATGTTCACCGGCCTGTCGGCCTCGGGCCTGCCGGCGACGGCGCTGGCGGCGGCGCTGGTGCTGTATCGGGTCGTGTACTACCTGCTGCCTTTGGTGGCGGCGGCGTTGTTGCTCACTGGCTATGCGCTGTGGATGCGGCTGAACAGCCGGCCAGGCCGCGCGCGCCGGCGGCTGCACGTCACGGGCATGCAGATTGCGCGCAACATCGCCTGGGCGGCGCCGCTGGTGCTGGGCGGGCTGGCCTTTGCCGCCGGGGCAGTGCTGCTGGCCGCTGGCGCCAGGCCCGACAACCAGGCCGCGGCGCTGGCCCTGCAGCGCTGGCATGTGCCGCAGTTCTGGATCGAGGCCTCGCGGCTGCTGGGCAGCGTCTGCGGCCTGCTGCTGCTGGTGCTGGCGCGGGCTCTGTTGGAGCGTCTGGATGCGGCCTGGTGGCTGGCGCTGCTGGCCACGGGCCTGGCGCTGTGGCTGTCGTTGCCCAATGGCTTTGCCTGGTACGAGATGGCCATGCTGGCGGTGCTGCTGGGGCTGTTGCTGGTGTCCAAGGAGCAGTTCAGCAGCCATTCCTCGCTGTTTGCCGTGCGCCTAGAGTTGGGCTGGCTGCTGGCGCTGGGCCTGGTGTTCGCGGCGCTGGGCTGGATCATTTATTTCGCCTATAGCCACGAGGATCTGAGCCATATGCCGTGGTGGCGCTTTGCCCTGGACGCGCGCCTGCCGCCGGTGTTCCGCGCGGCCATGCTGGCGGCGGTGCTGGCCTTGCTGCTGGGCGCCTGGCAGCTGCTGCGCCGGCGCGAGCGCCGCCCGCGTTGAGGGCTGCTCAGTGGCCTTCGTGGCCGTGGCTATCGCCAGGCGCTGCGGGCTGGGCCGCTGCTGGCGGTTGTTGTAGCTGTTGCTGCTGTTGTTGCTGCGCCAGGCGCTCGCGGCGTCGGCCTTGACCCAGTTGCGGCATGGCGGCGATCAGGGCCTGGGTGTAGGGCTGCTGCGGGGCGTGAAACAACTGCGCCGGGCTGCCGCGCTCGATGATGCGCCCCTGGTGCATGACCAGCATGTCCTCGCACAGGTGGTGGATGGCGGCCATGTCGTGGCTGATGAGCAGGAAGGAGATGCCGTAGGTTTTCTTCAGCTCCAGCAGCAGGTCCAGCACCTGGGCCTGGATGCTGACGTCCAGGGCGGAGACGGGCTCGTCGGCAACGATCAGGCGCGGGCGCGTCATCAGCGCACGGGCGATGGCGATGCGCTGGCGCTGGCCCCCGGAGAATTCATGCGGGTATTTGTCCAGGTCGCGGCTGTGCAGGCCGACCTGTTCGAGCATTTGCTCGGCGCGGCGGCGCATGGGCAGCAGCTCGCGCTCACCCAGTGCGCGCAGCGGCTCGGTGACGATGCGCTCGATGCGCTGGCGCGGGTTCAGCGAGCTGTACGGATCCTGAAAGACCATCTGGAAGTCGGCCCGCGCCAGGCGCAGCTGCTCGGGCGACATCTGGTGCAGGTCGCGCCCGAGCAGGCGCACGCTGCCTCGGCTGGGGCGCTCCAGCGCCATGACGATGCGCGCCAGCGTGGATTTGCCCGCGCCCGATTCGCCAACGATGCCCAGGCTTTGCCCGGGCTGCAGCGAGAAGCTGATGTGCTCCAGCACCAGCCCTTGCTCAGTCTGCTGGGCCAGGCGCCGGCCCGGCCAGGGCAACGCCGGCCAGCGGCGCGGCTGGTGGTAATGGTGGCTGAGGTCGCGCACCTCCAGCAGGTTGCAGCGCGAGGGACTGGGCGCGCTCATGCAGTCCTCCCTGCGCCATTGCTGCCATTGCTGCCATTGCTGCCATTGCTGCAGTTGGATGCAGCAGCAGGGGCAGTGGGCGTGTCGCTCTGGCAAAAGGCCATCAGGCGCTGGCGCGACTGCATCAACTGCTGGGTGTAGGGGTGCTGCGGCTGCGCGAAGACGCTGGCCGTGGCGCCGTGCTCGACGATCTGGCCCTGGGTCATCACGGCTACGCTGTCGCAGTAGTCGGAGATCACGGCCAGGTCGTGTGAGATCAGCAGCAGGCCCATGTGGCGCTCCAGCACCAACTCGTCGAGCAGGTCCAGGATTTGCTGCTGCACGATGCCGTCCAGCGCCGTGGTGGGCTCGTCGGCAATCAGCAAGGCGGGCTTGCAGGCCAGCGCCATGGCGATGGTGATGCGCTGGCGCTGGCCGCCGGAGAACTGGTGTGGGTAGTCCGCCAGGCGCTGGCCGGCGCGGGCAATGCCAACGCGCTCGAGCAAGGCGGCCGCTTGCTGCAGCGCAGCGCGCCGGCCCAGGCCCTGGTGCAGGCGCAGCGGCTCGGCCACCTGGTGGCCAATGGTGTGCACGGGGTTGAGGGCACTCATGGGCTCCTGGAACACCATGGCCATGCGGTTGCCGCGCAGGCGCTGCAGCTGCCGCTGCGACAGCCCCAGCAGCTCCTGGCCCTGCAGGCGGATGCTGCCGCTGCATTGCGCGGGCGTGGGCAGCAGGCCCATGATGGCCAGCGCTGTCATGGATTTGCCGCTGCCCGATTCGCCCACCAGGCCCAGGGTCTGGCCGGGCTGCACTTGCAGGTGAATGTCGTGCAGCACGGCGGTGCTGTGCGGCGGGTTGCCCAGGCTGACGTGCAGGCCTTCGATGGCCAGCAGCGCGGCGCTGGGTGCTGTGGCGCTGGCTGTAATTGCTGGGCTCATCGCTGGCTGCCCGTCAGCCGAGGGTCAAGTCGGTCGCGCAGCCCATCGCCCAGCAGGTTCAGCCCGAACACGGCCAGGGCGATGGTCACGCCAGGGTAAACGGCCAGCATGGGGGCGTCGAACAGCGTGGTTTGGGCCTCACTGAGCATGCGCCCCCAGGATGGGGTGGGGTATTGCGTGCCCAGGCCGAGGTAGGACAGCGCGGCCTCGGCCAGGATGGCAATGGCAAATTGGATGGTGGCTTGCACGATCAGGATGGGCAGCAGGTTGGGCAGCACGTGCTCCCAGGTGATGGCCCAGGGGCGGCGGCCGCAGGCGCGCGCGGCCAGCACGAAATCGCGCTCGAGCAGGGCATTGGCCGAGGCGCGCGTCAGGCGCGCGAAGATGGGCACGCTGGCAATGCCAATGGCGATGATGGAGATCACCACGCCAGAGCCATAGACGGCGCGCATCATGATGGCCGTGAGAATGGCCGGGAAGGCGAAGGTCAGGTCGGCCAGGCGCATGATGAGCTCTTCGACCCAGCCTTTGCGCGTGGCGGCCAGCAGGCCCAAGGCCACGCCCAGCAGCAAGCCTATGCCTACGGCCACAACGCCCACCAGCACCGAGCTTTGCGCGCCCACCATCAGCTGGGAGAGCATGTCTTGGCCATAGACGTCGGTGCCCAGCCAGTGCTCGGCGCTGGGCGCGGCCTGGCGCCGGTCGGTGTATTGCTCGCCGGGCGGGTGCGGCGTCCAGACCATCGACAGCAACGCCGTGCACAGCAGCAGCAGCGTCAGCAGGCCGCCCACCAGCAGCGATGGCTGGCGCCAGGCGGTGCGTAGCGTGTGGGCGGCAGCAGGGGGCAGCGTCGTGGGCATGGCGGGCGCTTATTCAGGCAGGGATGGACATGGCTGCGCGGCGCGTGCGCGTGTGGCGGATGCGCGGATCCAGCCAGGCGTAGGCCAGATCGACCAGGAAGTTCACCACGATCACCATGGCCGAGAGCAGCAGCACGCAGTTGCGCACCACCACCATGTCGCGGTTTTCGATGGCCTGAAAGATCAGCCGTCCAAGGCCAGGCAGCTGGAAGACGTTTTCCACCACGATGGTGCCGGCCAGCAGGTTGGCAAACTGCAGACCGGCAACCGTCACCACCGGGATCAGCGCATTGCGCAGCGCATGGCCCAGCAGCACCTGCCAGCGCGCCAGGCCCTTGGCCTGGGCCGTGCGGATGTAGTCCTCGCGCAGCACCTCCAACATGGCCGAGCGCGTCATGCGCGCCAGCATGGCTGCCTGCACCATGGCCAGGGCCAGGGCGGGCAGCAGCAAGGCCTTCAGCGCCGGCCAGGGGCCGCCGCCGAAGTTGCTGTCCCAGCCGGGAAAGCCCCCGGCGGAGAACCAGCGAAGTCGCACGGCAAACAGCATGATGAGCAGGATGGCCAGCCAGAAGTTGGGCACAGCGATGCCAATTTGCGTCAGCCCCATGGTGAGCACATCGCCGGCGCGGTTGTGCCGCGCTGCGGCGTAGATGCCGGCGCACAGCGCGATGGCGATGGCCAGCGTGATGGCCAGCAGGGCCAGCGGCAGGGTCAGCTTCAGGCTCTCCAGAATCAGCTCGCTGGCTGCAATGCCGTAGGCGTAGCTCTCACCCATGTCGCCGCGCAGCAGGCCGCCAATCCAGCCAGCGTAGCGCCGCAGCAAGGGCTGATCCAGCCCCAGTTGTTCGTACAGCGCCTGCACGGCCTCGGGCGCCGCATCGGGCCCGAGCATGGTCTGCGCAGCATTGCCCGGCAGCACTTCCAGCACGAACATGACCAGCACCGATGCGCCCGCCAGGGACAGCAGCAGCGAGGCAAGACGCCGAAAGAAAAATTGGAGCATGGGCGGGAAGGCAAGCAGAGTGCCGTGCTGGCAGGCAAAGGGGCCGCAGTGTAGCAATCTCGGCGCAGCGTCTCAAATCCGGTGCGCCATGCTTGAAAGACGTGGTGTGCAAGGCTGGCAGTGTCGGGCCGGTTGTGCGCATGGGACGCCCGATGGACAAAACCCATGCACAATGGCGGCATGTCGATTGAGTTGCAGGTCTTCCATATCGTGTCGCAGGTGCTGGATTGTCCGCGCGGGGACATTGATGCCCACACGCCAATCCACGATTGGCTGAAGATGACCATCATCAACGACGAGACATGCTTGGCGCTGAACATCAACATCAGCACCCAAAGCGCCAGCCAATGCCGCACTGTGGGTGAATATTTGCGCTTGGTACAAAGCATGCTGTGATGGGTGCGCGCTTTTGCCTTTTCTGGACTGCCCATGTCTCATGCCCATTTCTCCTTTCCGCTGACCCGGCCACGCCGCCTGCGCTATGACGCCTTCACGCGCGATCTGGTGCGCGAGAACGTGCTCACCGCCAAGGATTTGATCTATCCCGTTTTCGTGCAGGAGGGCCAGGGCCTGCGCACGTCTGTGCCATCGATGCCTGGGGTGCAGCGATTGAGTCTGGATCAATTGCTGCGCGTGGCCGAGGAGTGCGTGACCCTGGGGATCCCATGCTTGGCACTGTTTCCGGTCATTGACGCCAGCCTGAAAACCCCCGATGGGGAAGAAGCCACCAACCCCGATGGCTTGGTGCCGCGCGTGGTGGCCGCGCTCAAGCAGCGCTTCCCGCAGCTGGGGGTGATGACCGACGTGGCGCTGGACCCTTACACCAGTCATGGCCAGGATGGCCTGCCCGACGAGAGCGGCTACATCCACAACGATGCCACTGTGCAGCAGTTGGTGCGTCAGGCGCTGGTGCAGGCCCAGGCCGGGGTGGACATCGTCGCGCCCAGCGACATGATGGACGGGCGCATCGGCGCCATCCGCCAGGCGCTGGAGACCCATGGCCATGTGCATACGCGCATCATGGCCTACAGCGCCAAGTACGCCAGCGCCTTCTATGGCCCGTTCCGTGATGCGGTTGGTTCGGCCACCAACCTGGGCAAGGGCGACAAAAAGACCTACCAGATGGATCCGGCCAACACCAACGAGGCCCTGCGTGAGGTGGCGCTGGACATCCAGGAGGGCGCGGACATGGTCATGGTCAAGCCCGGCATGCCTTATTTGGACGTGCTCTGGCGCGTCAAGCAGGCTTTCGAGGTGCCGACCTTCGCCTACCAGGTCAGCGGCGAGTACGCCATGCTCAAGGCCGCCGCTGCCAATGGCTGGCTGGCCCATGATGCGGTGGTGCTTGAAAGCCTGCTGGCCTTCAAGCGCGCCGGCGCAGATGGCGTGTTGAGCTACTTCGCGCTGGAGGCCGCGCGCCTGCTCAAAGCTGGCTGAGTGCCAGCCGGAATGGTCTGTGCCGGGCGCAGGCTACCGGCGGGCGGGCCAATGGCTTGCAGGCACTTCATGCAGAATGCGGCCACTGCGTGCAGCCGCCGCAACACTAAATCTCAACAACCCTTGGAGTGTGTTGTGGACTTTGCGCGGGGAGGCGCAAAGTTCACAACACGCTCTAGACCTTCCCTACCGATCAAGAGGCGTTTTTTTATGGACCGGATTTGGAACTTGGTGCGCAACCAGCTGATTGAAGTCATCGAGTGGACGGATGATTCGCGCGACACGCTCTCGTATCGCTGGCCTGACGAGGACAAGGAAATCAAGAACGGCGCGCAGCTCATCGTGCGCGAGTCGCAGATGGTTCAGTTCGTCGCGGCTGGCCAGTTCGCCGACCTGTTTGGCCCGGGCAAGCACACGCTGACCACGGAGAACATCCCCATCCTCTCAACCATCCTGGGCTGGAAGTACGGCTTCCAATCGCCCTTCAAGTGCGATGTGTACTACCTGAACACGCGCCTGTTCACTGGCAACAAATGGGGCACTTCCAACCCGGTGATGATGCGCGACCAGGACTTTGGCGTGGTGCGCCTGCGTGCCTTTGGCACTTACGACTTCCGCATTGTCGATGCGCCCAGGTTCCTCAAGGAAGTGGCCGGCACGGATCAGAACTTCCGCCTTGACGAGTTCAACGACACCATGCGCTCGCGCATCGTCAGCGTGTTCACCGAGGCGCTGGCCAAGGCCCATGTGCCAGTGCTGGATATCGCACAACGCTATGCCGAGCTGGGCGATGCGCTGCTGCCTATTATCAACCCGGCCATCCGCGACAAGTACGGCCTGGAAGTGAGCAGCTTCATCCTGGAAAACGTCTCGGTGCCGCCAGAGGTCGAACAGGCCATCGACAAGCGTTCGAGCATGAGCGTGATCGGCAACCTGAACGACTACGTCAAATACCAGATGGGCCAGGCCATGGGCCAGGGTGGCGAGGCTGGTGCCGCGGCCACCATGCCAGCGCAAATGGCCATGGGCTTTGGCATGGCGCAGGAGATGATGAAAAGCATGCAGCAGCCGCAGCAGTCCCCGGCCGCTGGCATGGCAGCGGCCGGGGCCGTCCAAGGGGCGGCGGGGGCCGGCGCGTTGGATGTGCTCACGCCCGAGCAGGTTGCGCAAGCGCTGGGCGTCTCGGTGGAGGACGTGATGGCCTCGATCGAGGCCGGTGATCTCAAAGCGCGCAAGATCGGCAGCGCCTGGCGCATCGCCCGTGGCGCACTGGAGGAGTTCCTGCGCGGCTGATGGCCTTCCCACCACGCGCCCGCAGCAGCCCGCGGGCGTCCATTGCACAAGCGCTGAGCATTCGCCTGCGCTTTTGCAAGGGCAGGCAGCGAGAGAACCGGCATGACAAACGCTATCCCCCCAGCGCCTGCCAGCGCGGCGGCGGCCCCCACGACCGCCATTGGCAAACACCCTTGCCCTGAATGCGGCGCCAATCTGGAATGGAATGCCGCCCGGCAGGCGCTGGTCTGCCCCTATTGCGGCACTACCGCCGCCTGGCGCCCGCCCGACCCGAACGCAGGCGATGGCAGCGAAGCCGGCGGAGTGGTCGAGCAGGATCTGGAGCAGGCCCTGCGCGACCCGGCCAACCAGCGCGGCTGGAGCAATCAGCGGCGCGAAGTGCAATGCCGCAACTGCCATGCCATTTCGGTGTTTGTTGATGGCCGGGTGGCGCAGCGCTGCGATTTCTGCGGTTCGCCAGCCATTGTGGCCCACGAGCAGCTGCAGGATGCGATCACGCCGCAAAGCATCCTGCCCTTTCGCCTCAGCGATGCGCAAATGCGCGAGCGCGTGCGCAAGTGGTATGGCTCGCGCTGGTTTGCGCCCAGCAAGCTCAAGCGAGCGGCGCTGACCGATACGCTCAAGGGCGTTTACCTGCCGTACTGGACTTTCGACGCGCATGCCAGTGCGCGTTGGCGCGCCGATGCGGGCCACTACTACTACACCACTCAGACCTATCGCGACAGCCAGGGCAATCTGCAAACGCGGCAGGTGCAGCACATCCGCTGGGTGCCTGCTTCGGGCCAGCTGCAGCATTTCTTTGATGACGAACTGGTGCCAGGCACCGTGGGCGTGCATGCCAGCCTGCTGCGCAAGATCGAGCCCTTCCCGACCCTGACCGATTTACGCCCCTACTCGCCCGAATACGTGCGTGGCTGGACGGTGGAGCGCTACCAGGTGGACCTGCGCCGCGCCGCCACGCTGGGCGAGCAGCAAATGCAGCAACGCCTGCGCGCCTTGTGCGCCAGCCGCGTGCCGGGCGACACCCACCGCAATCTGGTGGTCGATGCGCAATATCAGGGGCGCACCTTCAAGCATGTGCTGGTGCCTGTTTGGTTGGTGCATTACACCTATGGGGCCAAGACCTACCAGATCGTGGCCAATGGCTATACCGGCACACTGGCTGGCGAGCAGCCCTATAGCTGGGTCAAGATCGCCCTGGCGGTATTGCTGGGCCTGATGGTGCTGGCGCTCTTGGTTTGGATGCAATCACAGCAATAACCGAGCTATTTACCTGGGTTTAATGGGTGGTTTGTAAATATTTGTGAGAATTCTTGTTGCTGATAATCAGTTTTCGCAGTAGCAATTTCAGGTAAAGTTCTGCGGCGAAAAGAAGCTGCAGACTTGCAGCGATTAAGGATGTGTTGTGCGATGAGGCTTCTTGCACTGGAGCGCGGTTCGGAGCTGCTATTTCGGAATGGCTTGTGCCATTCAGAAAATCTTCCGTGAGGCTGCTGTCCAGGCATGAAATTCCCATTAGGTAATCGCGCAAGGCATTTTTAAAACCATTGGAGGCGTGAGAGCATCAACATGCGAATTGGCGTTCTGGATGATGACCCCTTGGTGCAGGAGTTCATGCGCGCGGCCATCGAGCAATTGGGCCATAGTTGCTATTTGTACTCGGACGGCACCAGCCTTCTCATAGACCTGCGCACTCGCACGCTGGATTTACTGGTGGTCGATTGGTATTTGCCCGATATGGAAGGCCCACAGGTCGTGCAAAGCGTGCGTCAGAGCATTGGCTCGAATATGCCCATTCTGTTCGTCACGCGCCGTGGCAGCGAGGAGGACGTGGTACAGGGCTTGAGCAGCGGCGCTGATGATTTCATGACCAAGCCTGTGCGCATGGGAGAGTTGCTGGCGCGCATCCAAGCCTTGCTGCGCCGCTCGTATCCTGAAAGCCAGATGGCGCACATCGTTGATTTTGGCGTGTATCGCTTTGATACGGAAAAGCGTACGCTGGAAGTGCGCGGCGAGCCGGTGGACATCAAACACCGTGAATTCAATCTCGCGCTGTTCATGTTTCAGAACTGTGGGCGCTTGCTTTCGCGCGATCACGTGCGGGAAATGGTCTGGGGGCAGCTCACGCCGATGCCCTCGCGCTCGCTAGACACCCATATTTCCCGTCTGCGCAACAAACTGAATTTGAAGCCAGAGAATGGCTATGTGGTCACGGCCGTTTATGGCGTGGGTTATCGTCTGGAGCAGGTTGAGGCAGACGGTCAGCTGGCCGAGCCGGCCAGTTTGCCGGGCAACGCATGAAAAAAAGCGCTGCTTGAAAGCAGCGCTTTTTTTGGGGGGCCGGTTGTAACGGACCAGGCAAGGCCTCGGGGCCTGCCCCTGATCTCAAGGGCTACCCACTGTGTAGCCAGCTTCCTCAATGGCCGCAACGAGTGCGCTGCGTGGTTGCGAGCTGGCAATGCTGACCAGCCCCGTGGGCAAATCCACCTGAACCTTGGCCGTATTGTCGGTCTTCAGAATGGCCTTTTGCACCGCCTGAACGCAGTGCTCACAGGTCATGCCCTGGACTTTGAAGGTTTGGTTCATTGCAATCTCCTTGTTGGTGAATGGGTGGGCGACACAAAAGCCGGCCCTCAAAATTGCCGAGCGCAGCACTGGCCGTCTATCCATGCGGTCGGTGGCCTGGCGCACAGGCTTACAGTTTCATTATCCGCCTGTTCGGCGCTGCACGGCGGGCGTGCGAGGCTGTTGCGGCCATGGTTTTGGTGGAAAAATGCGCCTGCCTGTGTTTTGCAAGGCCTGCGCTGCAGACCTTGCAGAGTTTCTTTTGCCCGACCGGAAGATTGCAATGACTGCCACCAGCTCAAGCCAAGCCACCCAGTATCCAGATACCCGTTTGCTGATCGACAACCAATGGCAGGACGCGGCCGATGGCCGCACCCTGGATGTGCTGAACCCGGCCACGGGCCAGGCCATTGGCCGCGTGGCCCATGCCAGCCAGGCCGATCTGGACAAGGCCCTGGCGGCGGCCCAGCGCGGCTTTGAGCGCTGGCGCGCTACATCCAGTGTGGAACGCCAGAAGATCATGCGCCAGGCCGCCGCCTTGTTGCGCGAGCGGGCCGATCACATTGCCGCGCTGATGACCATGGAGCAGGGCAAGCCCTTGGCCGAGGCGCGCGTCGAGGCGCTGTCCTGCGCCAACATGATTGATTGGTTTGCCGACGAAGGGCGGCGCGTCTATGGCCGAATCGTGCCCGGCGCCAACCTGGCCAGCCAGCAAATGGTGCTCAAGCAGCCCATTGGGCCGGTGGCGGCCTTTACGCCGTGGAACTTCCCGCTCAACCAGGTCACCCGCAAGCTGGGCCCGGCCCTGGCCACGGGTTGCTCGTTCCTGTGCAAGGCGCCTGAGGAAACGCCGGCCTCGCCAGCGGCGCTGCTGCAATGCTTTGTGGACGCGGGCCTGCCCGAGGGCGTGGTCGGCCTGGTGTATGGCGATCCGGCGCAGATTTCCGACTACCTGATTGCCAGCCCGGTCATCCGCTTCGTGACTTTCACCGGCTCCACCCCCGTGGGCAAGCAACTGGCCGCCAAGGCTGGGGCACAGATGAAAAAAGTGGTGATGGAGCTGGGCGGGCATGCGCCGGTGATCGTGGCCGAGGATGCGGACGTGGCCCTGGCGGTGAAGTCCGTGGCCATGGCCAAGTTCCGCAACGCCGGCCAGGTGTGCATTGCGCCCACGCGCTTTTTGGTGCATGAATCGCTGGCGCGCGACTTCCAGGACGCCTTCGTGGCCCACTGCGAAGGCCTCAAGCTGGGCAATGGCCTGGCCGAGGACACCAAGCTCGGCCCATTGGCCAACGCCCGCCGCGTGCAGGCCATGGAGCGCATCGTGGCCGACGTGCAGGCCAAGGGGGGCGAGGTCGTCACTGGCGGGCGCCGCGTGGGCGAGCAGGGCAACTTCTTTGCCCCCACCCTGGTGCTGCAGCCAGCGATGGATTCATTGCTCTTCAACGAAGAGCCCTTTGGCCCGATTGCCGGGCTGCGCATCTTCACCAGCCTGGATGAGGCTATCGCCGAGGCCAACCGGCTCGACTACGGACTGGCGGCCTACGCCTTCACGCGCTCGTTCAAGAACGTGCAAACCCTGGCCGAGCAGGTCCAGGTCGGCATGCTGTGGATCAACCAGCCGGCCACGCCATCGGCAGAGCTGCCCTTCGGAGGCGTGAAAGACTCCGGCCTGGGCACCGAAGGCGGCCATGAGGCGCTGGAGGAGCACCTGATCAGCAAGGCCGTGGCGGTGACGGGCATTTGAGAGCCCGTTCACGATCGCTGCCCGCTCGTGCCAAGACTCTGAAAAGGTTTTACAGCGGCAGGCAGGCGATCTGCATGTCCGGAGCGGCAACTTTTTCTGCATACCAGCCCTGATTGCGCTCGGGCCAGAGGTGGGCCCGCAGCCGCGCCATCAGCACCACTTCGTCGCCCTTGTGGCGTTCTTGGTAGCACTGCTGCATGTTCTGCAGCATGCGCTCCAGGGCCTGGGCCTGATCAGCCTGGGTGGCGCGCAGCTGCTCGATGGCTTTGTGCAGCTCGGTGCTGCCCGATTCGCTTGAGGGTTGCGAGGCTTCTTTGCTTGGGGCCTCCGGTGCGTTGTCGCCCTTGCCCCGCGTCGCTGCGCGTTGCTGGGCCTGCTGGGCCAATTGCGCAGCCAGTTGTTGCTGAAACTGCTGCAGGCTCTGGGCCCCGTCCTGCTGCAGCTGCACGAGGGCATCGTATTGCACAAGAAAGCCCACAGGCTGCGCAATCACCCGGTGGATGCGGTAGCGCACGTTGGCCCCGGGGCCGCCCAGGGTGTGCAGCAAGGCTTGGGCCTGTTGGCCTGCCGGGTCGCTGTCCCAGTCGATGCGCAAGGCCTTGGTGATGGCTGCGTCATCGGGGTAGGCGATGGCGCCAGATGCTGCGCCGCGCAGATCGCAGGCGCTCAACGCCACAGCAAGCAAGGCCGTGCTGGCCATGGCAAGGGGGCGCAGGCTGGAAGAGCGCTGTGCGCTGGAGGCTGGCAGATATGGAGCATTCATGGGCCAAAAGAAGTCTTGTTGCAGGAGCGCCAGGGCAGGCCATGGCGGCGGCGATGATAGTGAGACTGTTGCGCCGCCCGCGTCGCAAAAATGTGCTTTTGGTAAGCGCTGATCAAGGATTGAAACCAGCAGCAACGCAGATTTGGTGGTGTAGGTCTGGCGCTGCCTGGCTGCGCCAGATTGCGGTCCATTCGGCTTTTGGCACGAGGGGCGCTCAAGGGAAAACAGGCCCGCTTGCTGAGCCGTCTGCGAAGGTGCAGCGCCTTTGCAAAGTCAAGGCTGCGGCGTTTGCAACTCCATACAGCCGCGAACATTTTGCGTACAGCCCGAGTGCGGGTTTTTCTTAAATTTCGCAGCGCTGGCCAGGCAGCCCGACTGCCCGGCACAGTGGTCCGCCAGGCCTTGCGCCGGTCGCGTCAGGGGCCATGGGCCCCACATGATCGGCCACGTCTTGGCGAATGCTCTGAACTTTTTAGGAGAACCCCTATGTCTCGCAAACTGGTTTGTGTTGGTGCATTGCTCGCTTCGGTACTGGCTTCCAGTGCCATGGCCCAGTCTGGCAATATCAGCGTTCCTGGATTGATTTCCGCATCAGGCTCGAACGGCTCGACGGTCAAGAACTCCACCATCAACGTCTCGGGCAACTCGGCCAAGCGCGTGACCGCTGGCGGCGGCAGCGTGGGCATCAAGGTGGCCGAGCTGGAGATGCAAGGCGTTGCCAACGTCAACAGCGTCAACATCACGGGTTCCGAGGTCAGTGATTCCGTCATCAACGTGACGGACAACACCGCCGAGGACATCTACGCCATCGGTGGCACGGCCAACGTCAACAGCGTCAACATCAACTGATACGGCATGAATTCAATCCACGCCTGCGCCCCCGGCTTGTGATGTGGCGCATGCGTGGATTGGTTCCCGTGTTTCGGGCCAACCTGTGGCAGAGAGCCCGGGAGGTTTTTTGGGGCGCTGGAGTTTTTATGGTGCGAATCAACAAGACCGTGGTGGCCACGGCCTGCGCTGCAGCCTGTGCGCTGACGGCATGGCCGGTGCAGGCGCAGGAAAACATGCTGCACGGCCTGGGTTGG
This sequence comes from Vandammella animalimorsus, assembly GCF_002285285.1. GTDB lineage: Bacteria > Pseudomonadota > Gammaproteobacteria > Burkholderiales > Burkholderiaceae_C > Lampropedia > Lampropedia animalimorsus. The sequence goes on along the minus strand of NZ_NSJF01000004.1, from coordinate 34,340 downwards.
GTCATGGAGGGCAACCCAGGCAGCAGCATCCGCTCCAGCGCCATCACGGTATCGGGCAACCGCAGCGCGGCAAAGGTCGAGGCCGTGGGCCTGGGCGGCAGCCTGGGGTTTGGCTTGGCAGGTGTGTTGCGTCTGATCGCCACGGCGCAGGTCAACACCATTGGGCTGGAGGCCATGGATGTGGGGCAAAGCCAGCTGCTGGTCAGCGGCAACCGCCTCAGCGGGCCGATGACGACCCTGGGCGGCGCGGCCAGCGCCAACAGCATTTTGATTTCTGGCCAGGGTGAGCGCAAACGCCTGCAGGGCTCGCAGGTGACGGTGGCTGGCAATGAGGCGGGCGATGTCCATGCCCAGGGCGCCGAGCTGTATGCCTTGCTGGGAAGCGCCTCGCTGCAGATCCCGGGGCGCGCCAGCGCCAACAGTGTGTTGCTGCAAAGCACCGATGTAGAGAATTCTGAAATCAGCAATACCCAGCAGCGTGCGCAGGGCGTGCGCAGTGTGGGGGGCTCGGCCCTGGCCAATGTGCTGACGGCCAGCCAGTCGGGCTTGCAGCAGGTGCGCATTCAGCAGCATGGCAATGTGGCCAGCGAGGTGCTGGCCTCGGGCGCTTCGGCCGCGCTGGGCTATGGTGCGCTGGCGCAGGCCAAGCTCGAAGGCGCGGCGCTGGCCAACAGCATCGCATTGGCGCAGACGCAGTTGGGCCACAGCCTCTTGCACCAACAGGGCAACGAGGCCCGGCAGATCGTGGGGGCGGGCGGTGGCGCGATGGCCAACTCCATGGCGTTGACGCAAATGGATGGCCAGGTGCGCAATTGGCATGCTGTGCAGCAAGGCAATGTGGCCCAGCGTGTTGGCGCATTCGGTGGCGAGGGCTCCGTGCTGATGGGGGCGCTGGCCTCGGTGGACAACCACGCCAGCGCCCTGGCCAACAGCATCAATCTGGACCGCACCCGCCTGGCGGGCCGCAATGAGCACACGCAGACCGGCAACGATGCGCAGGATGTGCAGGCGCGTGGTGGTGTGGCGCTGGCCAACAGCATCTGGGCGCTGCAGGCGCAGCTCGATGCCAGCAGCCTGACACAGCAGGACAACAGCGCGCAGCAGGTGCGCACCAATGGCGGCAGTGTGTCCGCATTGGGTGGCGCCCTGGGCGCGGCAGAGCGCTCCAGCCGCGCTGGGGCCAACAGCGTGGTGTTGGCCGATCAAGCCGCGCTGAAAAACATGCAAGTGCTGCAGCAGGGCAACCAGGCGCGGGGCCTGGATGTGCGTGGCGGCCAGGCCATGGCCAACAGTGTGCTGGCCGATCAGCAGGCCAGCCTGCAGGATGGGCAGGTGCTGATCGAGCACAACCAAGCCCAGGGGCTGAGCACACAAGGCAGCCAGGAGCAGCTGGCCGGCGGCCTGCTTTGGAAAGCCCAGCAGGATGCGGTGGTGCTGGCCAACAGTCTGGCGGTGGTTGGCTCTCAGTGGCGCAGCCCGCAGTTGGCGTTGCAGGCCAATACGGCCGGGCAGCTGCATGCCGATGGCGGCAGCATCACGGCCAACTCCGTCAGCCTGGAGCGCGGCGATGGCGCGGGCAGCGCTTTGCATGCGCCGGTCTGGCTGAAGGGCAATACGGCCATCGAGGTGCAGACGCAGGCCGAATCCAGCAGCACAGCCATCAGCAGCAGTCACACCCGTGCGCGGGCGGCGCTCAATGCAGTGCTGCTGCACGACAACAGCAGCGTCGATGCCGATTCGCAACTGCAGATTGCAGGCAATCGGGCCGAGCTGGTCTCCGGCATGGGCGGCACGGCGCTGGTGCAGTCGCTGGCCGCCTACCGGGGCGCCAGTTTGGTGCGCACGCCGGTGACGATCGAGAACAACCGCGCCCAGGGCATCCATGCGCGTGGCGACCATCAGCAGACGCTGGGCTACGGGTCGTCGCGCCATGGCATTGCCGCAGTCAATAGCGTGTATCTGGAAGGGCAACAGGGCGCCGGCCTGAAGGATAGCCATATGCAGGTGCAGGCCAACCGGGCCGAGGAAATGCACGCCGATGGCGCGCTGGTGCAGGCCAATACGCTGGCGCTGAGCCAACGTGGCCGGTTACTGGAAAGCCAGGCGCTGGTGCGCAACAACCAGGCGGCATCGGTGAGTGCATTTGCACAGACCACGCGCGGCCTGTTCGGTGTGAATGAGCGGCAGAGCTTTGCCGATGTGAACCTCAATACGCTGGACATCCAGGCCCCGCTGGCAGCCAGCAGCTTGCTGGTGGAGGACAACCGGGTCGAGCGCGTCGATGCGCAGGAGGGTGGCGCTTCGGTCAACAGCGTGGCGCTGGGCCAGAGAGCCCAAGGCCTGCGCGCGCTGGAGATGCGCGTGGCTGGCAACCAAGCCACTGGCGTGCGCTCCAGCCAGGGCCAGCAGGCCTTGGCCCACAGCGTGACCATCGATGGCACTGCCAGCAATAGCCGGCTCGATGTGGTGGGCAACCAGGCCCAGCAGGTGCATGCGGATGCGGCCGGGGCCGAGGCCAGCAGCGTGAAGGCCGATGGCGGCTCCAGCGTGGCGCACAGCTCGATCGGCATCACGGGCAATCGCGCCTCCATCGGCACGGGCGGCACGGTGGCCAGCGTGAAGAATCAGCAAGGCGGGCGCATAGCCCAGTCGCGCATCACGATCGCCAACAACCAGGCCAGCGCCAGCCAGGGCGGGGTGAACGCCTCGGTGATCAACAGTGGCAGCCTGGGCAATGCCGCCATCACCATCAGCGGCAACCGTGGCAGCGCCAATGCCGCATTGGCCAACTCGGTGCGCAACCGCCATGGACGCCTGGGCGGGCAGATCGCCATCCTCAACAATCGGGGGCAGGCGGCCGCTGGCGGCGTGCTCAACAGCGTGGACAACAGCGGCAGCCTTTCGGGCAGCGTCACCATCGTGGGCAACCAGGGGCAGGCCAGCGGCAATGCACTGGCCAACTCGGTGCACAACAGCGGGGCGATGAATGGCCGCATCGTGCTGGCGGCCAACAAGGCCAATGCCAGCTCGGCGGGCGTGGCCAATGCCGTGAAGAACCAGGGGCAGCTCTCTGGCCGGGTGAGCATCGTCGGCAACGATGGCACGGCCTCCACAAGCGGCACGGTCAACAGCGTGGTCAACAACGGGATGATGGCCGCCGATGTCAGCATTGTGGGCAATCGAGGCTCGGCCAGCATGGGCGGGGTCAGCAACTCGGTGGTGAACAACGGGGTGATGGCTGGGCGCGTGCTGATTGCCGGCAACCAGTCGAGCACGGCCGGCGGCACGGTCAACTCGCTCATCAACCACGGCGTAATGACGGGCTCGGTGAACATCGTTGCCAACCGGGGCGCTGCGGCGCCGGGCGCGACCACGGGCAGCGTCATCAATGCCGGCGCGCTGGTGGGGGCAGCGGGCGTGGCGGCCAATGTGTCGCATGTGGCCAACCCCGGCTACACCTATACCGTGCCGTCCACCGGGGTGATCAACCAGAGCGTGTTGATCGCGCCGGCCTACAACTTTGTCTTTCAATGAGGAGCAAGCAATGCGCAGACGAACAGCAATCCATCGCACCGCAGTGGCATGCAGCTGTGCCGCCCTGGCCTGGCTGAGCGGCGCTGGCCTGGCGCAGGCGCAGATGGTGCAGTATGGCACGGCCATGAGCATGTACAAGGACATGCAGGACAAGGAGATCAAGGTCACGGACACCGTCACGCCCAGCGTGGCGGCGCGCTCGCGCGTGGCCAAGGCGCTGGCCGATCGCTCCATGGTCGATGCCAGGGCCATGGTGGGTGAGGACGGCACGCTGCGGCTGCCGCCCAACCAGAGCAACCTTGTAATCCGCACGGACTACACGGATGTCACGCAGGGCCCCGATGGCTCGGTGCGCGTGGCCAGCCCGGTGATCCAGGGCAATGTCTCGGGCAATGTCACGCTGTATGTAGAAGGCGAGGGCGTGGAAAACATCACTGTGCTGAACAACCGCCGGTGAGTGGCGCGGCGGCCTGCCGCATGGGGGCAAGCTGCCTGCATTCCATCCGATCCCCCAGGTCAGGCACTGTGCGTTTTGCGCCGGTGCCTGCCGGTTTGTCCATTGAAGAGAATTTTGTGAATACAACAATGAAAAACAATTGGCCTGGCCGCCCCGGGCTGTGTGCAGCCCTGGCAGCGGCGGCGCTGCTGTCTGCCTGCTCGACGCCCAAACACGCCATGCGCGATGCGCAAAAGCAGCTGGCCACGTATCAGGAGCTGCGCGAGCTGCCGCAGGCCAACCTGAACCTGTACTCCCAGGCGCTGCAGCGCCTGGGCTACATGCTCAATGTCTATAAGTCCGGCGATCCGGTGCTGTATGTGCAGTCGCGCACCATCCTGGATTCCACCAACCTCTCCAGCCCATTGGCCGGGGCCGAAATCCCAGGCGACGTCACCGAGATGGTGCGCACGGCGCTCAACCGCATTGGCGCCAAGGTGGTGTACGTGCCCTACCACCCTGACTACCTGGTGGCCCAGGCTCAGCTTGGCGGGCAGTTCGGCGTCACCATGCCTGATTACTTGATTACCGGCGCACTGACCGAGTTCGATCGCGCGCTGTCTGGCGCAGGCCGTGCCAACAATGCTTCGGTGGAATTCGGCAAGGGCCATGGCAGCACGGCCCTGGGCTACAACGCCACCAATGTGGCGATTTATTCGGCCCTGGCGCTGGATCTGAACGTGGTCAACTTCCAGACGCAGCAAATGGTGCCGCGCATGCAATCCTCCAACGTCGTGAAAGTGTTGGACATGACCAGCGAGCGCAATGCCAGCCTGGGCTTTTACGGCGACGCCTTTGGCTTCAAGACCGAGGGCAAGTACATGCAGGGCCGGCATTCGGCCATTCGCACCTTGGTGGATTTGAGCGTGCTGGAAATCGTCGGCAAGGTCACCAACACCCCGTACTGGCGCACCATCCCCAACGGCCACCCCGACCCGGTGGTGGTGGAGAACATGCGCAACGCCTTCGAGGCGCTGAGCCCGCAGGTGCGCATCGGCCTGGCGCAGGTGATGCTGCAAAAGTACCAGCAGCCCGTGCAGGTGACGCAGCAGCTCGATGCGCCCACGGCCCAGGCTGTGGCCCAGGTGTATGCGGCGCATTTTCCGCAGTTGGGTGCGCAGATCGACCTCACGCGCTGGGAGCATTTCGAGCCACTGTTCTTCAACGTGCCCATGCCATGGGATGAGGAGTTCAAGCGCGAGGCTGCGCAGGCTCAGGAGGCCGCACAGCGCCAGGCCGAGGAGGCTGCGCAGCGCGCCCGCACACAGGCCGCGCCGGTGCGTTATGAGGAGGGCTGAGCATGAGTCAATGGCCAATCAATACCTGCCAGACATCGCCCACGCCGCCAAGGCCGCAGCCGCGACCGAAGCGCCAGCGCCGTGGCCTGGCGCTGGCCGCAGCCTGCCTGGGGGCGGCCACGTGGAGCTGGGCACAGCCACAGCTTGAGGCGCCCTCGCCGCCGCCGGCCCAGGCCGCCACGCACAGCCATGCTGCGCGCTATGTGCAGGCCTGCCAGGAGGCGCTGGACAAAGGCCAGCCTGGGCTGGGTTGCAGTGGCGCGCTGTTGCACAACGAATTGCGCGAGCTGCAGGCCCAGGCCTTGCAAAGCCAGAGCCCGGCGCTGATGGCGCTGGTGGGCGATGCCTATCGCAATGAGCGCTCGCCCATCGCCGATATCGGCCAAGCCTATCGCTGGTATTTGATGGCGGCCGTGCGTGGCGATGCCGCAGCCATGGAGCGCCTCAGTCGCATGTACCACAAGGGCCAGGGCGTGGCCGCAGATCCGGTCAAGGCATTGGGCTACGCGCGCCTGACCCAGCAATTTGCTGCGTCGCAGGGCCAGCGCAGCGGCCGTGATGTGGCGCGCCTGATTCAAAGCCTGGGCTCGCAAATGGCGGCCGAGGAGCTGGCGCTGTCCGAGCGCTTTGCGCAGGAGATGGGCGCTGCCATCGCATCCGGCAAGCCGCCCGGCCAAGGCGCTGCGGCTGCCCACGCCACGCCCATGCCGGGCGCTGCGGCCATGCAGGCGCACCCTGCCGATCGCGCTGCGCCCATGCCTGCCGCCGAGGTGTCGATACCAGGGCTGCGCCAGGGCTCGATCGTGACCGTGCCGCCGCAGCCCGATCCCGACACGTCGGCGCAGCCGCCTGGGCAAGAGTCATCCGCCCCATGACTTGGGCGCTGTCGGTCGCACAACTTCTTCAATCTCAGGAGGGCCATGCCATGAACCACCGCCATCGAATTGCCTTGGGCGCCTGCGCCGCAGCAGCCATGCTGAGCATGGCCAGCGGCAGCTGGGCGCAATCGGGGCATCCGCAACAAGAGCAGAAACGGGGGCAAAACATGCCGGCACAAAAGGCCCAGCCGCAGCGCGGCAACCGCATCGAAGTTACAGGCAACCGGGCCGAGCGCATCCAGGTGCATTGCGATGCCAACACTGCCGTGAACGTCAACAGTGTCAACATCCAGGGCCGTGCGTTGCGAGGCGAGACGGTTGTGGTGACCGGGCGCAATACGCAGGACGTGCGCATCGTCGGCGATTGCGCCGAGGCGCAAGATGGCGCGACGGGCCAGCGCAATGGCCCAGTGCAGGTCAACAGCGTGACCATCCGCTGAAGTTGCTGTTGCGCTGACGCGCAGCCACCTCAAACTGGCCAGGCGTGCGATGCACGCGTCTTGCCTGGTATCTGGGGGCTATGCCATCATGCCCGCCGGGCCAGTACGGCTGGCTGTGCCCGTGGGCTGGGGTCGATCTCATCATCAATGGAAGACAGGAGCTTGCATGAAAGACCGCCGCGTGTTTTCAGACATCTTCAGGCTGACTGCCAGGCCCGCTGCACGGGCCTGCATGTGTCTGGCGCTGGCCGCCTGCGCGTGGGCTTGGGGCTTGCCCGCAGCGCAGGCGCAGGCCAGCGCGGCTGCGCAGATGACGGCCGTGCAGGCGCAGGCCAGCAGCGAGGGCGGCTGGAATCTGCGCGTCAAGGGCATGGCCGCCCAGCCCGACCACACGGTGCTGGATGTGGCCGTGTCCTTTGCCAACCAGCGCCGCCCGCAAGGCGCACAGCTGGCTGGCGGCGACACCTTCTTGCTCACCGATGGCGGCACTCGCCTGCTGCTCAAGCGCCCGGCTGAGGATGCCAATGTGCCAATTGCCAACAACGCTTCCATGGAAGGGCAGCTGACCTTTTTGGGCGCCATCCCCGTGGGCACCCAGCAGCTGACGCTGGTGGTCAATGAAGGCAATGGCGAGCAGGACACCCGAGCGCCTGCGCTGAAGCTGCCCATCGCCGTGCCGCCCGAGGTCCAGTCCCAGCTGCGGGTGCACAGCGTGGGCGCCGATGCTGCCAAGCTGGCTGCCGATGTGCGCTACCCGGTGCAGGCCAGCAACGAAGGGGGGCTCTTGGTGCAGGTGCAATCGGTGCAGCGCGAGGCCGACCGCACCCGGCTGCAGGTCAGCATCGCCTTCAGCAACCGCCGCCGCCCGCGCGGCACGGAGTTGGCAGGGGGCGAGACTTTTCTGCGCACCGCTGCGGGCGATCGCCTCATGCTGCAGCGCTCGGCCGACAACCCCAAGCTGCTGATCGCCAACAACGAGGCCATGGTGGGCGAGTTGGTGTTCCAGGGCGCCTTGCCAGCCGATGCGCAAGGACTGACGCTGGTCATCAACGATGGGCACTCGGCCACATCGACCAGGGCCTCGGCCCTGGTGATGGCGTTGCCTGCGCCTTGATGCAGTCGTTGTGGCGGGCCAATCTGCGCCAGGCACTGTTTTGACGAACCAGGGGTATGCCATGCTGAGACGAGAGCATGAAGGGAGCGCGATGCGCGCGATGCGCATATGGGCGACTCGCGCCTGGCCGCTGGCCCTGGCCGTGAGCGCCGGCAGCGCAGTGGCGCAAGCCAGCCTGCAGCCAGCGTCGCCGCCCAGGGCTGAGACGGGCCTGCAGCCGCAGCAGCCGCCAGCGGCCTCGGGGCTGCAGGCCGCGCCACGGCACACGCAGTTGCAGGCGCAGCCGGCGCAAGCGGCCAATCTGCATACCGCACCGCGCGCCACGCAGTGGCAGCCCACGGCGCAAGCCGGCCAATTGCAGCCTGCCCAGGCGGCCGCGGCCAGCGCCTTGCGTCCCAGCAAAACCAGCGCGGCGCACCTGCAGCGCACGCAAGAGCTGCTGGGCGAACTCCAGGCCGTGCAGCAAGGCCAAGAGCGCATCGTGCTGGAGCTGCCCTCGGATGTGCTGTTCGATTTCGACAAATCCGACATCCGCCCGGATGCGCAGCCCGTGCTGGACAAGGTGCGGGAGCTGCTGCAGGCCTACCAGGATGTGCGCCTGAGCGTGCACGGCCACACGGACAGCAAGGGCAGCGAGGACTACAACATGGCCCTGTCGCAGCGGCGCGCCAACACTGTGGCTGCGGCCTTGCAAGACGTATTGCAGCACCCGATCCAGGTGCACGCCCACGGCGAGGGCCAGCCCATTGCGCCCAACGCGCACCCCGATGGCCGCGACGATCCGCAGGGCCGGCAAAGAAACCGTCGCGTGCAGCTGGAGATCACGCAAGGCCCTTGAAGGCCGTATTGCGCACTTTGATGACATGCTCAGCAAAACGCCTTGCCATGCCCATTGCGTGGGTGCATGACAAGGCGAGCTGTTTGGGCTGTGGCGCCTGCAAGCGCTATTCGCTCAGCATTTGTGTGCGGTAGTTGTTGTGGCTTGTGATCTCGCTTTCGGTGAAGGGTACGCGCTGCCATTGCTTGGCGGCATAGGCACGGGTGTAGTCGCTGTAATGCGGCGAGGCCGGATCGTCCGATTGCGAGAAGGTCAGGAAGCTGTGCGCTTGCACGCCGTTGCTGCCAAAGCCCACCACCTGCATGTAGGTGTTGCCGTGCGGCTGCCCGTCCATGGCGTAGCCGCCTTGGCCCAGAGGCAGTTCGGAGCAGGCGATGGTGAAGTAGCCCAGGCCGCCGCAGCCGCCGTACAGCGCAATGCGCTGGCCATCGCGGGTGGCGTACAGCAGCTGGCCGCGCGGCGCGTCCATGGCGGCGCCGCTGTTGGCCACGGCTTGCACGGCGGCGGCAAAAGCCGTGCGCAGCGCGGGCGCGGCGCTGGCCTGCAGGCCGCGCGGGGTGTGCAGCGGGTCCTGCGGGTCGAAGGGCACGGCAAACAGTTGCGCGGCTGGCACTTGTACGCGGCCCCAGAATTCGTCCCACAGGTGCGAGCCGCGTGAGTCTGCGTGGCCGTGGTTGTCCCAGGCTTGCAGGGCAGCGCAGGCGGCGCGCACGTCCACGCCTTCGATGCTGGCCTCGGTGCACACCAGCGCCAGCGCCTGTTCCTTGAACAGCTCGGCGCTCAGCACGCGGCTGTTGAGCACCATGTCCCGCACGATGGCAGCGCTGGCCTGGCGGCCGGGGTAGCCATCGGTGCCGGCCAGACGCTCTTGCGCCATGATGTGCCCAAGGCGGGTGCGCAGCGTGAGCGCGCTGCTGCCGGCGGGGCCGAAGATGGCGGGGTAGCCGCTCAGCGGCGCGGCCGGGTTGGCCAGCCAGTAGCTGTCGTTCATGTTGGCCACGTAGTCGCTGCGCAGCAGGCTGGGCATGCGCGCCGGGCCCAGTGCGCCGGGCTGGGCCGAGTCGGCATCGCTTTGCCAGTTGCAGGCGCTGCGCGCGCCGTTGAGCACCGGCACGCCTGGCAGCGCGGCAGCCAGGGCCTGGCCTGCGGGTGTGGTGCACTGGGCCAGCAGCGCGTCGGGCACGTTGGGCACGGCGCCGATGTCGGCGTACCAGGCTTGGTCGCTGCCGCGGCCCACGGCCACGGTGTTCACCCAGGGCACGGCGGATTCTTGCTTCTGGATGGCGATGAAGGCCTGCAGCGATGTGGCCTGGCCCCAGCGCAGCCAGTTGCGGAAGATGCGGTGGTTGTCGCTGTTGATGTCGCGCATGGCAAAGGCGCTGGCGTTGCCCCAGCCCAGCGCGGGGTGCAGGGCGCCCAGGTTGACCAGCGGGCCGTGGCGGCTTTTGTAGAGCGTGCGGGTGACGGTGCTGAGGCTGCCATCGTCGTTGCGCACTTGCACGCTGATGGGCGTGGCCTGCATGGGCACGGGTTGACCATCGACCAGGTAGGTGGTGGGAGAGCCTTCGGCCAGGCTGAGCTGGAACAGGCCAAAGCGCCGTGCGGTGGAAACGGTGTGGCTCCAGGCCACGTGCTCATTGAAGCCGATGAGCACCAGCGGCACGCCCAGGAAGGACACGCCGCTGACGTTGATGCGATCAGGGATGGTCAGCTGTGTCTGGTAGAAGCGGTCGGCCCCCTTCCAATACCAGTGTGGGTTGCCAAACAGCAGCGGGCCATCGCCGCCGGTGACGGCGCTGCCAAAGCCGTACATGTTGCTGCCCACGCCCGCACTGCCGCCGACTTCAAGCCGGGGTGACTGCACCTCGCCTGGCTTGGGCCAGTCGGCCTGCGCAGCTTTGCCGCCAGCGACCGGGGGCTGGGCATTGGCGATGGCGGCCACGAAATTGCTGTGCCCGGCAGCCAGGCCAGCCTGCATCATGCGGCGCCAGAGGTCTTGGGCGGTGATGGCCTGCACCCAGGGCTGCGTGCGGCAGGCGGCGTGTGCGCTGCGGTGGTCGCCGGCCTGGATTTCGCGCACATAGCGGTTGTAGCCGGTGGCAAAGCCGTCCACCAGCGCATGCATGTCCGCAGATTGTGCGGCGGCCATGGTTTGCACGGCATCGTCAGGCAACAGATGGCGATGGAAAAAGTCCGAATCGATGTTCCGTGGCCGGCCGATGGTGCTGTTGTTCACCGCCAGCGCCTGGCCGCCCAGATGGCGCGAGCGCTCGCCCCGGTAGGTGAGAAAGGCATCGGCCAGGGTGCAGAGGTTGTCCTGCGCCTGCGCATAGCCCAGGCCATAGCCCAGCCCGCGCCAGTTATCGGCCTTGATGTGGGCAATGCCCATGGCCGTGCGTCGCAGCTCGGCCTGGTAGTTGGGGGCCACAGGCGCTGGGCCCTCATCGTCCGAGCCGCCACAAGCGGCCAGCCAGGTGGCGGTCAACAGTAACAGCGGCCAGCGGCCGCCCGGTGCATGCCTTGCCATGGAAATGTCTCCTTTGAAATATGCCGCCCTCTTGTGCGGGGCGGCGCAAAGGATAGCGTCAAGGCCGAGCGCGTGCCAAGGGGGGAAGCTGGCGGCATGACCGCCAATCCACCCAGCGCAGTGAATGGCCAGGGCGTTGTTACGATATGAAACCTGCCAGTTGCAAGACAGCTTCTGCATTTACTCGCGCGGGGGTGTGATACCCATGAAATATTCGGACTTCATTCATTTGGTGCGCCTGTCGGAGCAGGACAGCGCCAGCGATGAGCGGGCCTATCGGCGTTCTGTGTTTTGGTTTGCCGCTTTGGGCTATTTGTGGGTGCTGGGCTTTGTCGGCGTGGGCCTGGTTTTGCTGTGGGTGCTGTTGGCGGCGATCTGGAGTGGCCGATTTCATGGGGGGTATGTCTGGTTGCTGGTGGCGGCGCCCTCGCTGCTGTGGGCGGGGCTGCGCGCATTGTGGCTGCGCCTGCCGCCGCCCCAGGGCCTGGAGCTGACGCAGGAAGACGCGCCGCGCCTGTTCGAGCTGCTCGAGCGCATCCGCAAGAAAGTGCAGGGCCCACCCATCCACCAGGTGCTGCTCGATGGCGATTTCAACGCCTGCATCACGCAGACGCCGCGGTTTGGCCTGTTCGGCGCGGCCCGCAACACGTTGACCGTGGGCTTGCCCATGCTGATGGCGCTGGACACCCCGCGCCTGTGCGCCGTGCTGGCGCATGAATATGGCCACTTGCGCGGCGACCATGGGCGCTTTGCCGCATGGATTTATCGCAGCCGCCTGTCCTGGGCGCGCCTGCACGCCAGCCTGGAGCGCAACTTCAGTTTTGCCGGCGTGGCCACCGACCAGTTTCTCGATTGGTACTTCCCGCGCTTTTGCGCCAAGACCTTTGCCATGGCCAGGCAGGACGAATACGAGGCCGACCGCATTGCCGCCAGCCTGACTGGCCGCGGCACGGCCGCAGCCGCCCTGGTGGAACTCGATGTGAAAGCGACCTGGCTGGAAATGCATTTCTGGCCCGCCCACTGGAGCCAGGCCGCCGCTCAGCCCGCGCCCATCGGGCCTTACAGCGCCATGCGCACCATGCTGGCCGCGCCGCCGGAGCCGGAGTTTGCACAAACGGCCTTGCGCCAGGCATTGCGACGGCGGCCCCAGCACGACGATACCCACCCCAGCCTGCGCGAGCGCATCGAGGCCCTGCAAAAGCCTGCGGCGCTGCCCGCCTGGTCGGCCAAGCCGGCCATGGGCCTGCTGCGCGAACCCAAGCGTTGGATCGAGCTGCTTGACCAGCAGTGGCGCCGTGAAAACCACCAGCGCTGGCGCAGCCACCACCAGCATTTGGCGCGCCTTGCCCAGCGCGTACAGGCCTTGCAGGCGCGGCAGGCGCAGGCCAACGCCGATGAGCTGACGGAATTGGGCCTGCTGCTGCGGCGGCTCAACCCCAAGGCGGCAGTGGCGCCGCTGTTCGAGCAGGCATTGGCCGCTGATCCGAACCATGCCCAGGCCTTGAAGGCTTTGATTGGCAGCCTGCCGGCCCGCGATGCGCGCACCCTGGCCCTGTGCGAGCGGCTGTGGACGGTCGATGCGCAGTACCAGTGGTGGGCCAGCGATCATGCGGTGCAATGGCTGCAGCAGGCCCTGCAAGAGGAGCCGGCGCAGGAGGCGCCGCTCAAACTCTGGCGCCAGCGCCTGAAAGAGGCTGCGGCTGCCGAGACGCGCGCTTGGCAGGAGCTGCATCAAGCCCCTTGCTTTGAGCGCATATCCCGCCACGATTTGAGCGATTTTGAGCTGCAGCAGCTGCGGGCCCAGCTGCGCGAGACGGCCCCGATCCGCACGGCCTGGCTGGTGCGCAAGCAGCTGCGCGAATTCCCCCGCCGCCGCGCCTATGTGCTGTTCATCCAGGCCCATGATGGCTTGGACGAGCCCGAATGCGCCCGTTTGTGCGACCACTTGGAGCAAACGCTGGAGCTACCCGGGCCGTTGCTGGCGCTCTGGGCCGGCCAATCCTTGGAGCTGCAGGCGATCGAGCAGCAGGCCTTCGAGCCCATCTACCGCAGCTGAGTCAGGAAAAGCGTCAAGAAACGCCAAAAGCGCCAAAAAGAGCCAAGAAAAAAACCCTTGCAACCGGCAGGCTGCAAGGGTTTTCATGTTGTGGCGGAGCGGACGGGGCTCGAACCCGCGACCCCCGGCGTGACAGGCCGGTATTCTAACCAACTGAACTACCGCTCCTGGTAGTGCCAATAGGCGCGCTGCAGCAAATGCCATGGGCTGAGCTACAGCAAGCCAATCTGGCGACCCTACGGGGACTCGAACCCCGGTTACCGCCGTGAAAGGGCGATGTCCTAACCGCTAGACGATAGGGTCTTTGTGCATGGCATGCCAGTGACCGATGCCCCAAAGGGCTTGAGCAGCTGACGATGCAATGCGTTTGAATGGTCGGCGTGGCGGGATTCGAACTCGCGACCCCTTGCACCCCATGCAAGTGCGCTACCTGGCTGCGCTACACGCCGAAAACGCGAGATTCTATCCTAGTTTTTGGGCTGGCCGGACAAAATGGCGCGAATTTTTGACAGCTCGTCGCGCAATTCGTCCCACGACAGGCTGCCTGTGCTGGTGCTGGCGGCAGACGCCGTAAATAGGGTGCCTTGCGTCTGCACGGCATCTTGTTGTGCGGCACCAGAAGGCGTGTCGGCGGCCGTGCTCACTTCTTCGCTGGCTGAGGCGCCGGCTGCACTCATCTGTGCTTGGGCTGCGGGGGCTTTGTTGGGGCTCCAGTTCTGCAAGCGCGAGCGCGCGCCGCTGATGGTGAAGCCTTGTTCGTAGAGCAGCTCCCGGATGCGACGGATCATCAGCACCTCGTGGTGCTGGTAATAACGCCGATTACCGCGGCGCTTCATGGGGCGCAGCTGCGTGAATTCCTGTTCCCAATAGCGCAGGACATGGGGTTTGACGTCGCACAGTTCGGCCACTTCGCCAATGGTGAAGTAGCGCTTGACAGGGATGGGTGGCAAGGGGGTGTTCATAGCAGGCAAACAAGGGCCATGGCACGCACCGCGCTCAATGGCGCACGCACAGTAGCGCACGCCATCATAACGCGCCAGTCACTGACGGGGCAGGATGGCGGGGCCTCCGTTTGGGAGAAAGATGGCTTGGCTGTCTCTGACTCAGCCTGAGCTGCCGGGCTGGACTTTTTCTTTGAGCTTGTTGCTGGCGTGGAAGGTGACCACGCTGCGGGCCTCGATGGGGATGGCTTCGCCGGTGCGGGGGTTGCGCCCAGGGCGTGCGGCTTTGGTGCGAACCTGGAAATTGCCAAAGCCGGAGATGCGCACGCTCTCACCGGCAATCAGTTGCTTGGCGATGAGCTCGAAGAAGGCATCGACGATGTCCTTGGATTCGCGCTTGGACAGGCCAATGCGCTCGTAAAGCAGGTCGGCCAGCTGGGCCTTGGTCAGCGAATTGGGCTCCAGGCTGGCGATGTCGAGGGGGAACTCAGTCATGGCATGGGCTCTTTCAGCGGCGCAGGCGCGCCGCTACGGCGCGCTCCAGCGCTTGTACCACAGCTGCGACGGCGGCATCGATATCGGCATCGGTCAGCGCTGCGCCGGCGCTGTCGAAGCTCAGGCGCATGGCCAGGCTTTTCTCGCCAGGGCCAATGCCGCCCTGCTCGCCAGCGGCCTGGTTGGCGGCGGGGCGGTAGATGTCGAACAACAGCGCTTGTGTCAGGGCAATGGGCAGCTTGGCCTGCACAATGGCTTGGTGCACCTGGGCATAGGGGGTGGCCTCGGCCACGACGATGGCGATGTCACGCTCAATGGGCTGATGCTTGGATATGGCCTGGGCTTGGGGCAACTGGCGCGCCAGCACGGCCTGCCAATCCAGCTCGAACAGCATGGGCGCGTGCGGCAGCTCCCATTGTTGACGCCATTGGGGGTGCAGCTCGCCCAGCACGCCAATGGGCTGGCCGTCCAGCAGCACCTGGGCGCTGCGGCCGGGGTGCAGCGCAGGGTGTTCGTAGGGGATGAATTCGGCCTGCGCGGGCGCCAGCAGGGCTTGCACGTCGCCCTTGAGGTCGTAGAAATCCACGCGGCGCTCGGTCTGGCCCCATTGGCGGCCAGCGGCGTCGCCATAGGCGATGCCGGCCACGCGCAGGGGCTGGTGCACGCCTTGTACGCTGGCCTCGCTGGTGACTACGCTGGCATCGCGCGCAAAGACGCGGCCGACCTCGAACAGGCGCACGCGGCTGGCTTTGCGATCCAGGTTGAACTTGAGCACGTTCAGCAGCGAGCCCAGCAGGCTGGAGCGCATCACGCTCATGGGTGCGGCGATGGGGTTGAGCAGGCGGATGGGGTTGGCGTTGCCAGCCAGATCGCGCTCCCAGCTCTCTTGCACGAAGCTGAAGTTGATGGTTTCCTGATAGCCCAGCCCCGCCAACAGGCGGCGCACGGCGAATTTACCGCGCTGGGTTTCGCTGGGGGCTTGCGCGACGATGGGGGCCAGCGGCGCGGTATCGGGCAATTGGTTGAAGCCAATGATGCGGGCGACTTCTTCGATCAGATCGGCCTCGATGGCCAGGTCAAAGCGGTAGGGCGGGGGGGTGACGCGCAGCACTTCCCCTTCGGCATGGGCCACGCGCTCGCAGGGCAGGCCCAGGCGGGCAAAGACCTCCTCGCACTGCTGGGCGCTGATGGGCATGCCGATGACCTTGGCGGCGCGCGCCACGCGCAGCTCGATGGGGCGCGCCTCGGGCAGGCGCAGGCGCTGGTCGTCGATGGGGCCAACCTGGGTGTGCGGCGTGCCGCAGATCTCCAGTACCAGGGCGGTGATGCGCTCGATGATCTCCACCGTGCGGCTGGGGTCCACGCCGCGCTCGAAGCGGTGGCCGGCATCGGTGGCGAAGTTGAAACGTCGCGAGCGGCCCTGGATGGCCTCGGGGTGCCAGAAGGCCGCTTCGATGTAGATGTTGCGCGTGGCATCGCTCACGGCGGTGGCGTTGCCGCCCATGATGCCCGCCAGCGATTCGACCTGGCGGGCATCGGCGATGACGCCCACCTGCTCATCCAGCGCGACGGTGTTGCCATTGAGCAGCTCCAGGCTTTCGCCCGCGCGGGCCCAGCGCACTTGCAGGCCGCCCTCGATCTTGTCCAGATCGAAGATGTGGCTGGGCTGGCCGTACTCGAACATGACGTAGTTGGAGATGTCCACCAGCGGTGAGACGCTGCGCTGGCCGCAGCGCGCGAGTTGCTCGACCATCCACGCCGGGGTGGTGGCCTGGGGGTTGACGCCCTTGACGATGCGGCCGGAGAAGCGCCCGCACAGATCGGCAGCCTGCACCTGCACGGGCAGGGTTTCGCTCATGGTGGCGGGCACGGCGGGGATGGCTGGCGTGTGCAGCGGCGCGCCGGTCAGCGCGGCCAGCTCGCGCGCAATGCCGTACACGCTCAGGCCGTGCGCCAGATTGGGCGTGAGCTTGATGGTCAGCAGCGCATCGTCCAGGCGCAGATACTCGCGCACGTTCTGGCCCACGGGGGCGTCGGCGGGCAGCTCCAGCAGGCCGCCGTGCTCGTCGGAAATGCCCAGCTCGCGCGCCGAGCACAGCATGCCAAAGCTTTGCACGCCACGCAGCTTGCCGACCTTGATCTTGAAGGGCTTGCCATCCTCGCCCGGCGGCAGCTCGGCACCGACCATGGCGCAGGGCACTTTGATGCCCACGCGCGCATTGGGCGCGCCGCAGACGATGTTCAGCAGCGCGCCATCGCCGGCCGCGCCCACATCCACCTGGCAGACGCGCAGGCGGTCGGCATCGGGGTGTTGCACGGCCTCCTTGATTTCGCCGATGACGATGCCGCCAAACGGCGGCGCGGCCGGGCGGATTTCTTCCACCTCGAAGCCGCCCATGGTCAGGGTCTCGGCCAGTTGCTCGGTGTTCAAAGGCGGGTTGCAGAAGGCGCGCAGCCAGGATTCTGGGAATTGCATGGTGTGTGCTTTAGGGTTGGGCGCTGCGCGCATCGCGCGCGGACGCATGGTCGGCAAGGCGTTCGAGGGCGGCGGCTTGGCGCGCCAGCAGCTGGTTTTGTTCTTGCACCGAGGCCAGCAGATCCCTGGAATAGGTTGAGCCACCGGAGCGGCGCACCAGCCACAGCCACACGCCAATGAGCAGCAGCATGGGACCCCAGTTGAGCAGCAGCCGCATCCAGACGGTTTGCGCAAACGCCGGGGCTTGCGGGCCGCTGCCGGCTTCGGTGAATGCACCCGAAATCAGGCGGATTTGGGCGCTGGCGTAACGCCCGGCTTCGTAACGGGCGCGGCCGCTCAGGCTCACCATCATGTCTTGCCCGGGCGGCAGTTTCAGGCCGTAGGTGACATCGTTGAAGGCATCGATGAGCTTGCCTTGGGCGTCGAAAAACTGCACTTCGAAGACAGGGTCTTCCAGCGCCAGATCGCTGGTGTTAGTGGCCTTGCCCAAAGCGGTGAGCGCGCCGCAGCAGGCTTTGCCTTCGGCGGGCGCGTTGTAGCTGAAATCGATGTCGCTCAGGCGCACGGTGTCGTAGCCGGGCGCGGCGGCGCTGGCTGTTGCACCTGCAAGCGCCATTGCCAAAGCCAGGGTGGCAGTGAACAGGGCAGGGCGTTTCATGCGGTTGATCCGGCAGATGGGGTCAGCGGAACTGCTGCAAAAAGCGCACATCGCCGTCAAAGAACAGCCGCAAGTCGCTCACGCCATAGCGCAGCATGGCCAGGCGGTCGATGCCCGAGCCGAAGGCAAAGCCGATGAAGCGCTCCGGATCCAGCCCCATGTTGCGCACCACCTGCGGGTGCACCTGACCGGAGCCGGAGACTTCCAGCCACTTGCCCGCCAGCGGGCCGCTTTGGAACTGGATGTCGATCTCGGCGCTGGGCTCGGTGAAGGGGAAGTAGCTGGGGCGAAAGCGCAGCACCAGGTCGTCGGCCTCGAAGAAGGCGCGGCAGAAGTTCAGGTAGGTGGCCTTCAAGTCCTTGAAGCTGACGTTCTCGCCCAGCCACAGGCCCTCGACCTGGTGGAACATGGGCGAGTGCGTGGCGTCGTTGTCCACGCGGTAGGTGCGCCCGGGGGCGATGACGCGCACCTCCTGCACCTCGCCGCGCGCCAGGGCTTCGGCGTGCTTGCGCGCATGGGCCGTGGCGTAGCGGATTTGCATCGGGCTGGTATGGGTGCGCAGGCAGTAGGGCTGGCCGTCCTCGCCCTGCATGTCCACGTAGAAGGTGTCCTGCATGGAGCGCGCGGGGTGGTTGGGCGGGTTGCCCAGCGCGGTGAAGTTGAACCAGTCGTTTTCGATTTCCGGGCCATCGGCCACGTCAAAGCCCATGGAGCCGAAGATTTGCTCGATGCGCTCCCAGGCCAGGGTCACGGGGTGCAGGCCGCCTGTTTCGCGGCGGCGCCCGGGCAGGCTCACATCCAGGCGCTCGGCCTGCAACTGGCGCTGCAACTCGGCATCGGCCAGGGCCTGGCGGCGCGCGCTCAGTGCCGCTTCGATGGCCTGCTTGGCCTGGTTGATGGCCGCGCCCTGGGTCTTTTTCTCCTCCACGCTGAGCTGGGCCAGGCCTTTCATCAGCGCGGTGATCTGGCCGCTTTTGCCCAGGAACCGGGCCTTGGCGTCTTCCAACGCCGCAGGGGTGGCGCATTGTGCAAATTGGGCTTGGGCCTGCTCGACCAGGGCCGCCAAATCGGTGCTCATATCCGTGCTCTCAAATCAGGGGCTAGTGTGTCGTCCCGCAAAAACCTACACATCAAATCGAGTCTGCCGCGCCATGGCTGCGTTGCAACTGCACGCGATACCGCCCGGTATCGCTGTACTTTGCGCCTTGGCCTGACACGCCATGCATCGGTTTGATTCATGCAGTGATCTTCGGGGCAGCGCAGTGGCAGCGAATAGCAGCGGGGCTGGCTTGGCATTCCCGGGTAGCCTGATGGCGCTGCTTGCCAGGAATGCAATCACACGCTGCAGCTGCGCCGCGCGCTGCAAAAGAAAAAAGGGCCGGCGCTCAGAGAACCTGCATGCAGATTCGCAAAGCCCGGCCCGACGGCGGAAAAGGCAACTTGCCTTGTATGGTGAAGCGATTACGCCGCCAGTTTGGCCTTGGCCTGCTCGACCAGGCTGCCGAATGCGGCTTTGTCATGCACGGCCAGATCGGCCAGCATCTTGCGATCGATTTCGATCTGGGCCTTCTTCAGGCCGTTGGTGAACTGGCTGTAGGTCAGACCCAGTTCGCGCGAAGCGGCATTGATACGGGCGATCCACAACTGGCGGAACACGCGCTTTTTGTTGCGGCGATCGCGGTAGGCGTATTGGCCAGCCTTCATCACCGCTTGCTTGGCAACGCGGAAGACGTTGCCGCGGCGACCGCGGAAACCTTTGGCCAGCTTCAGGATTTTCTTGTGACGGGCATGTGCCGTAACACCACGTTTGACGCGAGGCATGTGCGTGACTCCTTCTGATTACAGACCGGCAAATGGCAGCATTTGCGCCATGTGGCCGAGGTTGGTTTCATGCACGTTGGTCACGCCGCGCAGTTGGCGCTTGTTCTTGGTGCTCTTCTTGGTGAGGATGTGGCGCTTGAACGCCTGGCCGCGCTTGACGGTGCCACCTGGGCGAACGCGAAAACGCTTTTTCGCGCTGCTTTTGCTCTTCATCTTAGGCATAACAGTTTCCTGACTTGTTTGACATTGTGGCTGTTCAGGCGTGCCGCCTGCGCCGCTGCAATGGCGTTTGCCGCTGCAGCCCGCGCGGGCTGGCCCTTGGCGATCGCTGCCGATCTGCCTGCAGCCACTTGTGATTTCCCCAGGCGCAGCAAAGCCGCCTTACCCAGGAAAACCGGCGATTATACATGCCGCGTGCTGGTCGGGCGTTGGCGATAGAACCGCATGGGCACGCCTTCGGCCAACGCCTGCTGCTGGGCCTGGCGTTGCTGAGCCAGCACGCCGGGCTTGATCTTGCCCACCACGTGCATTTCGCAGGGCTTGCAGTCAAAGCGCAGGGTGAGCCTTTCCTTGCCGTTGATCAGATGCAGCGGCTCGGCCTTGATGGTGCCCTTGACGCCGATCACCCCCTTGGCTTGCTTGGGGCACAGGCTCATGGAATAGCGCACGCAATGCTTGGTGATCATCAGGCTGACTTCGCCCAGCTCCTGGTCGGCCTCGTAGGCCGCGTCGATCACCTGCACCCCGTGCTTGAGGTAGAAGGCGTGCGCCTGGTGGTTGAGCACGTTGGCCAGATACGTCAGCGTGTCCTCGGGGAAGGGCGCGGGCGGCTCTACAGGCTGGGCGCGCGGCGGGCGCACGTAGCCGCTGGCGCGCGCTGCTTCCAGCGCGGCCAGGGCGTCGCGGCGCAGGTGGTTGAGCAGCGAGGCGGGCAAAAACCAGCTCTGTTGCAGCCGCGCCTGCACGGTCAGCGGCTCGAACATCGTGTTGCCAAAGCGCTGCAACTGCTGGGCGGCGGCGCGCTCGCTCTCGGCCAGGGTCTGCGGCTGGCGCGGCATTTGCTGCGGGTGCGCCGCCTGGGCGCTGGCGGCAAAGCCGTCCTCATCGCTCAATTGCAGCAGCAACTGGCCCGGCTGCGGCTCGCTGAGCGTGGCCCACAGGCCGATGCGGCGCATGCTGGAGGGGCGCTCCAACATGCGCTGCCAGTGCATGTCGCGGTTGCGGTTGATCGTCAAGTCCTTGCGCAGGTCTTTCAGGCTGGCGATCGGGTCTTTGGGCCAGATGCGCCACTGCCCGGGGCGGCCGCTGGGCGCTGGCTCGGCGCGGTTGATGGCCATGCCCACCAGCTCGCCGCGCAGGTCGTAATAGCACAGGCCATCGCCGTTGGAGAGCTGCGCGGCGCTGTCGCTCAATTGCACGTCCAGCCAGTTGTCGGCGGCGCTGGCGTTGGCAGCAGCCGTGGCAGAAACCGCAGCCGCCGCTGCCGGGCGCTGGCGGCCCGCTTTGGCAGCCGGGCGGCCTGCGGTGGCGGTGGGCGCGGCCTTGTTGACTGCCTTATTGAGGGCAGCCTTATTGATGGCCAGCACCCAGCTAATGGGCGTGCCGGGGTTTTTGGGCGAATCGAACGCGCCAATGTCCTGCTGGCGGCCGTTGACGAAGTAATCGGTGAAGGCGCGGTTGAAGTTCTGCTGCGGATCGGGCGTGAAGAAAAACGTGGTGCGCCCGCTGGAGGCGCGCGCCAGCGGCTGGGCGCCCGATTGGCTGGCCTCGATCTGCTCATCGAGCAGGCGGCGGTAGTGGGCGGTGATGTTTTTCACATAGCCCATGTCCTTGTAGCGGCCCTCGATCTTGAAGCTGCGCACGCCCGCCTCGATGAGCGCGCCCAGGTTGGCCGATTGGTTGTTGTCCTTCATCGACAGCACGTGCTTGTCGTAGGCGATGAAGCGGCCCTGGCTGTCTTGCACCTGGTAGGGCAGGCGGCAGGCCTGTGAGCAATCGCCCCGGTTGGCGCTGCGGCCCGTGTGGGCGTGGCTGATGTAGCACTGGCCGCTGTAGGCCACGCACAGCGCGCCGTGGATGAAGAACTCGATGGTGGTGCGCGCCGGGTCGATGGCATCGCGGATGGCGGCGATCTGCGCCAGCGTCAGCTCGCGCGCGGGCACGATTTGCGAAAAACCCACGTCCTGCAAAAAGCGCGCCTTCTCGGGCGTGCGGATGTCGGTCTGCGTGCTGGCGTGCAGTTGGATGGGCGGCAAATCCAGCTCCAGCAGGCCCATGTCCTGCACGATCAGCGCATCGGCGCCCGCCTCGTACACCTGCCAGGCCATGCGGCGCGCCGCCTCCAGCTCATCGTCGCGCAAGATGGTGTTGAGCGTGATGAAAATGCGCGCGCGATAGCGGTGCGCGCGCCGCACCAGGCGCTCAATATCGGCAATGGCATTGCCCGCCGTGGCCCGCGCACCAAAGGCCGGCCCGCCGATATAGACAGCATCCGCGCCGTGGTTGATGGCCTCGATGCCAATATCGGCATCGCGCGCCGGGGCGAGCAGTTCCAGTTCGTGCGCTTGCATAGGTGGGGCCTTGGGTGGTGTGGGGGCGGTGTTTTGCGGGCCGGCATTATCCGTGATGGCCCTTTGCCCATGTTATGCGGCGCTGCCGGGTGCGGCGGGCGTTTCGCGCCGCACGCGAAACAGCAGGGCGTACAGCGCGGGCAGGGCCAGCAGGGTCAGCACGGTGGCCACGATCAGGCCGCCCATGATGGCGGTGGCCATGGGGCCCCAGAACACGCTGCGCGAGAGCGGGATCATGGCCAGCACGGCGGCGGCGGCGGTCAGGGCGATGGGGCGCAGGCGGTGCGTGGCGGCGTTGAGGATGGCATCCCAGGCGGGCACGCCGGCGGCGCGTTCGAGCTCGATCTGGTCGATCAGGATCACGGCGTTGCGCTGGATCATGCCCATCAGCGCGATCACGCCCAGCAGCGCGACGAAGCCAAAGGGCCGCCCCGTGGCCAGCAGCGCGGCGGCGATGCCGGCGATGCCCAGCGGGCCGGTGAGGAACACCAGCAGCGCGCGCGAGAAGCTGCGCAGCTGGATGACCAGCAGCGTGAAGATGATGAACAGCATCAGCGGCACGCCGGCGGCGATGGAGGCCGAGCCCTTGGCGCTTTCGGCGATGGCGCCGGCCACTTCGATGCGGTATTCCTGCTGGCCCTCGGCGTGCCATTGCCGCTCCAGCGCGCGCAGCGCGGGCAGCAGCGCGTTGGTGACGGTGGCGCCTTGCTGGCCTGCGGTGACATCGCCCTGCACGGTGATGGCGTACTGCCGGTTGCTGCGCCAGAGCACGCCCCATTCCCAGTCCATGCGCGCAGTGGCGATCTGCGACAGTGGGATGGCGCCGCCGAAGCTGGTGTTGATGTAGGCATTGCCCAGCGCCGTGAGGCTGTCGCGCTCGGCCAGCGGCGGGCGCAGCACGATGGGGATGAGCTGGTCGTCCTCGCGGTACTGGCCGATGGTCTCGCCCTCGAGAATCATCTGCGTGCCGCGCGCGATGGACTGGCTGTTCACACCCAGGGCCAGGGCCTTGTCCTGGTCGATATCGAGGCGCCAGGTCTTGATGCGCTCATTCCAGTTGTCGTTGACGCCGCGCATGTGCGCATGGGCGCTCATGATGGCCTTGACCTCATCGGCGCGCGCGCGCAGTGCGGCCGGCTCGGGGCCGATGACCTTGAATTGCACCGGATAGGGCACGGGCGGGCCCATGGGCAGCAGCTTGATGCGCGCGCGCACTTCGGGCAGCTGCTCGGCCAGGGTCTGCGGCAGGCTGCGCAGCAGCGCGTCGCGCTCTTGCAGCGAGTGCGGCTGCACGATGAATTGCGCCACGTTGCTCTGTGGGAAGATCTGATCGAGCGGCAGGTAAAAGCGCGGCGTGCCCGAGCCGATCCAGGTGGCGACGTTGCGCACGCCCGGCTGCACGGCCAGGGTTTGCTCGGCGCGCAGCGCCACGTCCTCGATGGCCTGGAAGGACGCGCCTTCTGGCAGCCAGAGATCGACCATGATCTCCGGGCGGTTGGAGTCCGGGAAGAACTGCTGCTGCACCTTGGCCATGCCGACCAGGCCCAGCGCGAACAGCGCGAAAGTGGCAAAGGTGGTCAGCCAGCGGTGCACCAGGCACCAGTCGAGCAGGCGGCGAAAGCGCTGGTAGAACGGCGTGTCGTAGACCTCGCCATGCGCGCCGGGCGCGGGCGGCTTGAGCAGCAGCACGCCCAGGTAGGGCACGAAATAGACCGAGACGATCCACGACAGCAGCAGCGCCACTACGGTGACGCCGAAGATGGCGAAGGTGTACTCGCCAGTGGTGGAGCGGGCAATGCCGATGGGCAGAAAGCCCGCGGCGGTGATCAGCGTGCCCGTGAGCATGGGCTTGGCGGTGATGTCGTAGGCGAACAGCGCGGAGCGGAACTTGTCGTAGCCCTCTTCCATTTTGCGCACCATCATCTCCACGGCGATGATGGCGTCGTCCACCAGCAGGCCCAGCGCGATGATCAGCGAGCCCAGCGAGATTTTGTGCAGGCCGATGCCCCAGTAGAGCATGACCAGAAAGGTCAGCGACAGCACCAGAGGGATGGTGATGGCCACCACCAGGCCGGGGCGCATGTCCAGCGTGTAGCGCCGCCACAGCGGCGCGGCGCCAGCGCGCTTGTGCAGGCCCAGTGAGAGAAAACTCACCGCCAGCACGATGGCCACGGCCTCGATCAGCACCTTGACGAACTCGCCCACGGCGCTGGTGACGGCCTCTGGCTGGTCCTGCACGTTGCGCAGCGTCATGCCCGCGGGCAGCGCCTGGCCAATGGCCTCAGCCTGGGCGTGCAAGGCCTGGCCCAGCGCCACGATGTCGCCGCCCTTGGCCATGGAGATGCCCAGCGCAATCACCGGCTGGCCCTCAAAGCGCACCTTGACGGAAGGCGGGTCTTCATAGCCGCGCCAGACCTGGGCAATGTCGCCCAGGCGCAGCTGCTGGCCCGATGCGGCCTGGATGGGCATGGCGCGCAAATCCTCCAGCGCGCCGAACTGGCCTTGCACGCGCACGCGCACCTGCTCGCCGTCGCCGTGCACGCTGCCGGCGGCGGCCACGGCGTTTTGCTGGCCCAGCTGCGCCAGCACCTGGTTCATGTTCAGCCCCAGCTGTGAGAGGCGCTGCTGGGGCGCTTCGATGTACAGGCGCTCTTGCTGCACGCCAAACAGCTCGACCTTGGCCACGTCCGGCACGCGCAGCAGCTGTTGGCGCACGCGCTCGGCCTGGGCCTTGAGCTCGGCCGGGCTGTAGCCAGGGCCTGAGAGGGCGTAGATCACGCCATAGACATCGCCGAAGTCGTCGATGAAGAACGGGCCGCGCACGCCCTGGGGCAGCTGCCAGGCCATGTCGCCGACTTTTTTGCGCACCGTGTACCACAGCTGCTGCACCTGCGCCGGCGGGCTGCTGTCATCGAGCTGGAAGACGATTTGCGACTGGCCGGGCTTGGAGTAGCTGTCGATCTTGTCGGCAAAGGGTACCTCCTGCAGCGTGCGCTCGATGCGGCTGGTGACCTGCTCGGCCACCTGCTCGGCGGTGGCGCCGGGCCAGTGCGTCTGGATCACCATGGCGCGGAAGGTAAAGGGCGGGTCCTCGTCCTGACCGAGCTGGAAGTAGGCGAAAAAGCCCAACACCATCAGCACCACCAGCAGGTAGCGCGTCAGCGCCGGGTGCTCCAGCGCCCATTTGGAGATGTTGTGGCGCGAGACGGGCGGATTGTGGGCGGCGCTCATCGCGTTGGCTCCGCTGCGCTGGGCTCGCCGCTGCCCGGCCCCTCGAAGATGCGCACCTTCTCGCCCTCTTGCAGCACGTGTGCGCCCGTGGCCACCAGCTGCTCGCCAGCTTGCAGGCCGCTGCGCACGATCCATTGATTGCCGTCGGCCTCGCCCAGCTCGACGTGGCGGCGCTGCACGGTGCTGCT
The DNA here is from genome assembly GCF_002285285.1 of Vandammella animalimorsus. Taxonomy (GTDB): domain Bacteria; phylum Pseudomonadota; class Gammaproteobacteria; order Burkholderiales; family Burkholderiaceae_C; genus Lampropedia; species Lampropedia animalimorsus. The sequence continues at coordinate 8,779 of NZ_NSJF01000004.1, read as the reverse complement.
GCCCGGCTCATAGACCCAGACGCTGCTGCGCCCGGCCTCATCGCTCCAGATGGCCGTGCCGGGCAGGCGGATGCTGGGCTGCGCCTGCGCCGCGCGCGGCCAATCGACGGTGACGGTCGCGCCCAGCGGCGGCTGCGCCGCGCCGAGGATCTCCAGCTTCACGGCAAAGGTGCGCGTGGCCGGATCGGCACTGGCGGCGATCTCGCGCACCCGCGCCGCTTGCGGCGTTTGCTGATCGGCCCAGGCGCGCACCGTCACCTCCTGCCCCACCTTGACCTGCGCCAGGCGCTGCTCGGGCACGGCAAAGCGCACCTCGCGCGCGCCATCCAGGGCCAGGCGCACCACCGGCGTGCCGGCGGCCACGACCTGGCCGGGTTCGGCCAGCGTGGCGGTGACCACGGCATCGGCATCGGCCACCAGCCGCGTGTACTCGGCCTGGTTGCCCTGCGCGCTGAGCTGGGCGCGGGCCTGCTCGACGCGCGACTGCGCCGCCTTCAGCGCGGCGCTGCGCCGGTCCAGCTCGGCGGCGCTGATGAAGTTCTGCGCGCGCAGCTCGCGGTAGCGCTGCAAATCGGCCGCTTGCAGATCGCGCTCCGTAGTGGCCGCGCGCAATTGGGCCTGCGCCGCCGCGGCCGAAAGCTCGTAATCGGTCGCATCCAGCTGCGCCAGCAGCTGGCCCTTGCGCACCGCCTGGCCCTGCACCACCGGCCGCGCCAGCAGCTTGCCGGCCACGCGAAAGCCCAGCGCGGCCTCGCTGCGCGCGGCCACCACGCCAGCGTACTGAATGGGCGGCTGCTGCGCGGTCTCGCCCACCGTCAACAGCTTGACGGCGCGCACCGGCGGGGGTGGCGCCTCGGGGCGCGAACAGGCGGCCAGCGACAGGGCAAGCAGACACATCAGGCACAGCGCCGCAACGGCACTGCGGGCGCGCAATGGCGATCGGAAATCAGGGCTGGACATGGGGGAGGGCGGCAAAGCGGGCGCATTGCCAGCGGGCTGCGAACCTGCGGCAGTCACTGGCAGCGGCAAGGCTGAAAAAACGCCGATTGTGCGCCAAAAGGGCGGCAGGCCGGGCGCTGAGCCCCGATGCCCAGCACCTCTACATCGCCCTGCCCAAGGCCGTGCTGCGCCTGAAGCTCGATGGCGCTGCAGCAGGGCAGCCTTGAAAGCCCATCCCCAAGTCAAGGCCAGAATTTCAACGGCCCCGATCGGGGCCGTTGTGCCGTGGGCGTGGCGCTCCAGTCGCGGCCTGAGGCGGCGGGGATCAGTTCAGGCCAAGCTTGCCGCGCAGGGTGGAGAGGTCTTCGGCCAGCTTGTTGATGGCGGCGGCCATGACGGTGCGGTCTTTGTCGCTGAGCTGGTCGTAATCGACATAGCCCTTGCCGTCCTTGGCCTCGTATTTCTTCAGGATGTCGAAAACGGTGTTGAAGTTCTTGTCCACTTCGGCCAGGAAGGTTTTTTCCTTCTCGGCGATGAGCGGGCGCACGAGTTCGACGATTTTGTAGGAGCCATCGACGTTGGCCTTGAAGTCCCACAGGTCTTTCTTGCTGTAGCGGTTTTCCTCGCCGGAGATTTTGGTGGCGGCCACTTCTTCCATCAGCACGGCCGCGCCGCCGACGACGATCTCGGGCGGGAAGGTCAGCTTGGCGATGCGCGATTGCAGCTCCTTGACGTCGGCCAGCAGCTTGTCGGCCACGGGCTTGACGTCGTCGGCGGTTTTTTTCTCCCACAGGCTGTATTCGATGCGGTGGAAACCGGGGAAGGCGGGGTCTTTCTCGGCGCCTTCGTAGTCGTCGGCGCGCGAGTCGATGGCCACGTCCAGGTCGCTGAACAGCTCGGCGATGGGTTCGACTTTTTCATAGCTCACGCGCGTGGGGGCGTAGAGGGCTTTGGCCTTTTCGATGTCGCCGGCCTTGACGGCTTCGACGAAGGCGCTGGTGTCCTTGACGAGCTGGTCAACGTTCTCGCTGACGTAGAGCTTGTATTCGGCAATGGGGGCCACGAGGTCGAGCGCGGCGGCCTTGGCCTGCGCGAAGACGTTGCCCGCCAGGGCGGCCAGTGCGGCGGTGGCGATGAGGTGTTTGAGGGTCATGGTCAAGTCTCCTGGCTGGCGTGCAGCCGTTGGGGTGGGGAAAAACGGTTTGGCCTTAACTGGCCTTAGCTGGCTTTTTGCGAGCCCTGACGCACGGCGGCGATGAGGGCGCTGCCCAGGTAGTCGCTGTTGCCTTGCACGCCGGGCAGGGTGAAGAAGTAGCCGCCGCCAACGGGCTTGATGTATTCCTCCAGCGGCTCGCCGTCGAGCTTGCGCTGCACGGCGATGAAGCCTTGCTCCAGATCGGCCTGGTAGCAGATGAACAGCAGGCCCTGGTCGAGCTGGCCGTTTTTGGCGATGCCGTTGGAGTAGTTGAAGGGGCGGCGCAGGATGAGGTGTTTGTCCGATTCGGGCGTGCGCGGGTTGGCCAGGCGAATGTGCGAGTCCAGCGCGGTGATCTCGCCCTCGGGGTCTTTGCTGTAGTCAGGCACCTGGAATTCGGTGGCGTGGCGCTGGTCCAGCGGCGCGCCGCTCATCTTGGTGCGGCCGAAGATTTGCTCTTGCTCGTTGAGCGGGGTGCGGTCCCAGCGCTCGACGAAGTTGCGGATGATGCGCACGGCCTGGTAGGTGCCGCCGTGCGCCCAGGCCGGCTCTTGCTGGCGCTGGCTGTCCACCCACACGATGCGGCGCATCAGCGCGTCGTCGTCGGCATTGGGGTTGGCCGAGCCGTCGCGAAAGCCCAGGAAGTTGCGCGCGCTCTCGACGCTGCCGTCGGGGCCGGGGGCGATGACGGGGACGTTGCCTTCTTGCTTCCAGCGCGGCACGAGCTGATCGCTCAAGTGTTTGATGATGTCGCGCAGGGCGTGGATGGTGGTGTCTTGCGTGTTGGCGCAGATTTGCAGGCTGATGTCGCCGTGGCAGAGCGAGGCGTCCAGCGCGTCGTTGGGAAAGCGCGTCATGCGCTGCAACTGCACGGGCTTGTGCGGCGCCAGCCAGGGGCGATCGTCAAACAGCGAGCTGCCCAGCGAGACGGTGATGGTCAGCGCATCGGGCGCGATGTCGGGGCCGAGGATGCCCGAATCGGCCGGCGGCAGCAGCGGGTCCAGCTCTGGAGGCGTGCCGCCCTGGGTGAGGAACAGGGCGCGCTCGGTCAGGCGTCGCAGCAGGCGCTCAAGCTCATCGGGCGTTTCGGCCAGGGCCGCAAAGCTGGCGATCATGCCGTTGGCCGGGCGCGCTGTGGTGATGCCCGCCTGGTGCGGGCCGAAGAAGGCCACGCGGTCTTGCGGGGAGGCGCGGTGGCTGACGGGCGCATCGGTGACTTTGCCCGAGCCTTTTTGGTCGGCCGCAGCGCCTGCGCTGGCGGCGGCCTGGTGGGCGCAGCCGCCCAGGGCGGCCGAACCCAGTCCGACCAGCCCGGCCAGGCCCAGGCCCTTGAGCGCTTGGCGGCGCGGCAGGGTGGCGCGGTCGTTGCCGGGGGTGGGGTTGTCGGGGTTTGCCTGGGATGTATCGCGTGTCATGGCATGGATCCGTGGGGATGAAAAATGGGTGCGCTGGCTGGCTGGCGTGCCCGTTGGCGATGGCCGGATTACTCCAGCCCCAGCGCGGGGTTGATCTGGGCGATGGCATCGGCCAGCTCGCCCAGCAGGGCGCTGAGCTGGGCGCGCTGCTCGGGCGTGATCTGGGCGTAGGGCGGCCAGTCTTCTTCGGCATCTGCTTGGCCTTGCGCCTGCACTTGATGGGCCCGCAGCGCGGCGCGCACGGCGGCAAAACGCTGCTGCACCTGGGCGGCCAGCTCGGGCCGCGCGCCTTGCAGCAGTGGGCCGGTGAGCAGGACGATTTTTTCCATGCCCTCCAGGTTGGCGTGCACATCGGCCAGGTCAGTCTGGGCGTAGGGGTTTTCGCCTTGTGCCAACGCGCCTTCTTGCAGGCGGTGGATGAGCCAGAGGGCGCTGTCGCTCAAATCCTCGGGCTTTTGTTGCAGCTCGCGCAGGCGGGTTTTGAGGGCATCGGCATCGGCGGCCAGCTGTTGGGCTGCGTTGCTCAGGCCAGCGGCGCTGCCTTGCTGGAACAGGGCTTTTTCCAGGCGGTGAAAGCCGGTGAAGGCGGGGTCGTCCTCGCGCTGGGCCAGGTAGCTGGCTTGCGGGTCGATGCGCGCTTCCAGATCGGCAAAGCGCCCGGCCACGCCCTCAATGCGCTTGTAGGCCGCACGCGCTTGCAGCCAGTGCGCGCGCGCGGCGTTCACATCGCCCGCCGCAACGGCGTCGGCCAAGGCCAGGGCCTGCTTGTGCAGCGCGCCCGATTGCATGATGAGGTGTACGCGGCTTTCCGAGAGCGGGCCGATGAAGGCTTCGATGGGCGGGCGCAGGCGCTCGGCCTCGGACGAGGCGGTGGGCGTGACGGTGAGGCTGCCGCGCGGGTTGGACAGCAGGCCACAGGTGATGGCGAAGCTGCCAGGGCGCAGCTTGACGGTCAGCAGCGAGTGAAAGCCCGGCGCGATGTTCTCGCGCTCGGCCACGACCATCACGCCGTCGAGGATCTCCCACTCCAGCGGGCGGCGCGAGGCGTTGTGGATTTCGAACGTGGTCACGCCCGCAGGCAGGGTGAAGTCGGCCGGCTCGCAGGTGGCGTCGTTGACGATGACCTTGTGCGTGTGGCCGCGCTCAGGCCCCTTGGCCGTGCGCGTGGCGTAATAAAACACGGCGATGGCGGCCACCACCAGCAAGGCCGAGAGCGCCAGCGCGACGTGGATGAATTTGCCGGGGCCAGGGGCGCTGGCCGGGGTTTGAGGGGCGGCGTTGGGCTGCATGGGCGGTTTGAAAAAAAGTGGGCTGGTGGGGGCGGTCGCTTCAGGCGGGTCGGCTCAGGGTGGTCGATTCAGGCAGAGCGGGGCTGGGCCTCTTTCACCGGCTGCAGGAACAGCGCCAGCGCGGGCACGAGGTAGAGCAGCCAAGCCAGCGCCTCGCCCCAGGTGGGCGATTCGTGGTAGCCCAGCAGGCCCGAGAGCACGGTGCCCGCCACGCTGGCATTGGGCAGGGTGCGGCTTAAATCCCACACCGGCGCTTGCAGCCAATTCCACACGCCCGCTTCGTGCAGGTTGCGCAGCACGCCCGCCAGCAGGCCTGCGGCCACGAACAGAATGAAGATGCCGGTGTAGCGGAAGAACTTGTGCAGGTTCAGCCGCACGCCGCCCCAGTAAATGCCCAGGCCCAGCGCCACGGCCACGGCAATGCCCGCCAGCGCGCCCAGCGGCGCGGCCGGGCCGGGGCTTTGCTGGAAGATGGCCAGCAGGAAGAACACCGATTCCAGCCCCTCGCGTGCGACGGCGAAAAACGCCATGCCGATCAGCGCCCAGGCGCCGCTCTGGCCCCGGCTGGCATCCAGCGCGGCGTCGATGCCCGCGTGCAGCTCGGCCTTGAGCGAGCGCGCCGCGCGCCGCATCCACAGCACCATGTAGGAGAGCACGCCCACGGCCACCAGACCGACGATGGCCTCGAACAGCTCTTGCGTCTTCTGCGGGAACTCGCGCCCGGCCAGCAGCACGGCAGCGCCGGCCAGCAGCGACAGGGCCACGGCCAGCAGCACGCCCACCCAGATGGCGGGCAGCCATTGCGCGCGCCCCGTCTGGCGCAGGTAGCTGGCGATGATGCCCACGATCAGGGCCGCCTCCAGCCCCTCGCGCAGCATGATGAGAAATGGTGCAAGCATGAAAAACGTTCCCGAAGTGCAGGGCAATGGCGCCTGTGGCCGGCGCATTCTACGGGGATGACAAAGCCAATAAGAACAGATTGCATTCGCTTTCCTGTCGATGCCAACCCGGCCCAGGCGCACGACTGGCATGGCGCACGAAAATGCGTTGCAGCCACAAGGAGAGCGGGGGGGCAGGGCAGCCCAGGGCCGGGCCATACAATCGCCGGCCATGAGCTTGCCCCAGATGGATTCCTTGATGCCCCGCCCCGCGCCCGACGCGCCGCTGCTGGCCGGCCTGAACCCCGAACAGCGCGCGGCCGTGACCTTTGCCGGCGGCAACGCCCTGATCCTGGCCGGCGCAGGCTCGGGCAAGACGCGCGTGCTGACCACGCGCATCGCCTGGCTGCTGCAGACCGGCCAGGTCTCGCCCGCCGGCATCCTGGCCGTGACTTTCACCAACAAGGCCGCGCGCGAGATGGTCGCGCGCCTGTCGGCCATGGTGCCGGTGTCGGTGCGCGGTATGTGGATTGGCACCTTCCACGGCCTGTGCAACCGCATGCTGCGCGCCCATGCGCAAACCGTGGGGCTGCCGCGCCAGTTCCAGATCCTGGACGTGCAAGACCAGCTCTCGGCCATCAAGCGCCTGCTCAAGGCGCAGGGCGTGGACACCGAGCTGCAGCCGCCCAAGAAGCTGCAGTCCTTCATCAACCACTGCAAGGAAGAGGGCCTGCGCGCCGGCGACGTGCCCGCGCGCGATGCCGAGTCGCGCCAGCGCGTGGAGCTGTACGCGCTGTACGAGCAGCAGTGCCAGCGCGAGGGCGTGGTGGACTTTGGCGAGCTGATGCTGCGCAGCTATGAGCTGCTGCGTGACAACGCCGCCGTGCGCCAGCACTACCAGCAGCGCTTTCGCCATGTGCTGATCGACGAGTTCCAGGACACCAACCGCCTGCAATACCAGTGGCTGCGCCTGATTGCTGGCGCCAGCCTGCCCGGTAGCAGCGCCGCCGCCCAGGGGCAGGCTGGCAGCGTGGTGGCCGTGGGCGATGACGACCAGAGCATTTACGCCTTTCGCGGCGCGCGCGTGGGCAACATGGGCGACTTCGTGCGCGAGTTCGGCGTGGCCGCGCCCATCAAGCTGGAGCAGAACTACCGCTCCTACAGCCACATCCTCGACGCGGCCAATGCGCTGATTGCGCACAACCGCCAGCGCCTGGGCAAGAACCTGCGCACGGATCAGGGCGCGGGCGAGCCGCTGCGCATCCACGAAGCGCCCAGCGATGGCGCCGAGGCGCAATGGATCGTCGATGAAGTGCGCCAGCTGATGCAGATCGACGGCTTCGCCCGGCACGAGATCGCGCTGCTGTATCGCAGCAACGCGCAAAGCCGCGTGCTTGAATCGGCGCTGCTGGCGGCCAACGTGCCCTACCGCATCTATGGCGGGCTGCGCTTTTTCGAGCGCGCCGAGATCAAGCACGCGCTGGCCTACCTGCGCCTGCTGGAGAATCCCAATGACGACACCAGCTTTTTGCGCGTGGTCAACTTCCCCGCGCGCGGCATCGGCGCGCGCACGCTCGAAGCCCTGCAGGACGCCGCACGCCCGCAGGGCCTGGCGCTGCACGCCGCCGTGGCGCTGCTGCCGGGCAAAAGCGGCGACAAACTGCGCGGCTTTGCGCAGCTGCTGGAGCAACTGCGCCAGGACAGCGCCAGCCTGACGCTGCGCGAGCTGATCGCGCTGATGCTCGAGCGCAGCGGCCTGATCGCCCACTACCAGGCCGAGAAGGACGGCGTGGACCGCGTCGAAAACCTCGAAGAATTGCTCAACGCCGCCGAGAGCTTCATCGTGCAGGAAGGCCATGCCGGCAGCGCCCGCCCGCAGGACGCGCAAGGCCAGCCGCTGCGCCAAAGCCCGGCCAGCCAAGGCCTGCAGGGCGATGCGCCACTGCAGTTTGATGCCCCACCGCCCTGGCAGGTGCAGCAGCCAGCCGCGCTCGATGCCCAGGCGCTGTCCTTCTACGACGCCGACACTGGCGAGGCGCTTACGCCGCTGGCTGCCTTCCTCAGCCACGCCGCACTCGAAGCGGGCGACAACCAGGCCCAGGCCGGGCAGGACGCCGTGCAACTGATGACCGTGCACGCCTCCAAGGGGCTGGAGTTCGACGCCGTCTTCATCGCCGGCATGGAAGAAGGCCTGTTCCCGCACTACAACAGCCTGAGCGACCAGGATGGCCTGGAGGAAGAGCGCCGCCTGATGTACGTGGCCATCACCCGCGCGCGCAAGCGCCTGTACCTCAGCCTGGCGCGCGAGCGCATGCTCAACGGCCAGACACAGTACAACCCGCCCAGCCGCTTCCTCGACGAGCTGCCCGAGCACGCCGTGCGCTGGCTCACCCCGCCGCGCAGCGCCACGCCCCAGGCCAGCCTGGGCTGGGGCGCGCGCCCCAGCGGCAGCTGGCATCAGCCCCGCCAGCCCGCGCCTTGGGATGCCCCGCCGACGGCGGCGTCAACCACGGCGCCTGCCGCCACGCGCCATCGCCCAGGCCCCGGCGCGGCGGCCAGCAGCCCCAGCAACGCCGGCAGCCACGGCCTGCACGCCGGCCAGCAAGTCTTTCACGCCAAGTTCGGCCAGGGCCAGGTGCTGCACATCGAAGGCCAGGGCGCCGACAGCAAGGCCAAAGTCCACTTCGCCCGCCACGGCACCAAGCTGCTGCTGCTGAGCGTGGCCAAGCTGACGCCATTGGCCTGAGGCCGCCCTACGCCCTATACGGTGAGTGGAGATATTGGCCGTGCCGCCAGACCGGCTGTACTCCATGTGCTTTGGTGGCGCTTGGCGAGCCCCCTGAGTCGCTTATTGCCACTTGTGCCAAGAAGCATGTTTGTTGCATAAGTTTCACTAATTGGCATATGGCTACAATCGACGCCCTATGAACACATGGAGCACGCAGCACGCAGCACGCAGCACGCAGCACGCAGCACGCAGCACGCAGCACGCAGCACGCAGCACGCAGCACGCAGCACGCAGCACGCAGCACGCAGCACGCAGCACGCAGCACGCAGCACGCA
>NZ_NSJF01000003.1 GCF_002285285.1 Vandammella animalimorsus | reverse complement strand
ACGCAGCACGCAGCACGCAGCACGCAGCACGCAGCACGCAGCACGCAGCACGCAGCACGCAGCACGCAGCACGCAGCACGCAGCACGCAGCACGCAGCACGCAGCACGCAGCACGCAGCACGCAGCATTGGATCTGTGCGCGCTAAAAGTTCCCTTCTGGCAGCATTTTTTTCACGCCGCTTTGGTGTGCCCGTGCGGGCTTTTCTGCAAGCGGGCGTTGGTGTTTGTGCTGGCGGTGATGGGGCATCAGGCCAGCGCCCAGGGCGGTTTGATCGGTGCCTTGTGATGGGCGGGGCGGAGGGGCTGTGATGCGCCGACGATGGCATGCCGGACCTGCTGCCGGGGCCTGGAAGGCCAGTGCTCTGGCGCTGGGGTGTTGGGGGCTGGCCCAGCCGGTGCTGGCCCAGCCCGGGGCCGCCTTGCCGATTGAGATGCAGGCCATCCCAGCGGGGCATTTCGTCATGGGCTCTTGCCTGCCTGTCGTTGGCCTGCGCCGCAACGTGGCGCAGGCCAACGGTTGCCGCACGTCCGATGTGCATGCCCATGAAGATGAAGGCCCTCGGCGCCAGGTGTCGGTGCCGGCCTTCCAGTTGGGCAGGACGCCGGTGACGCTGGGCCAGTTCCGGCAATACGTGAGTGCGGCGGGACGCGATGATTTGCTGACGCCAGACTTTTTGAGCAGCAATGCCTATGGCGACAACGCCCCTGTGGTGTGGGTGAGCTGGCAGGATGCGCAGGACTTCATCGCCTGGCTGAATCGAACCCAGGGCGGCGGCTGGCGTTTGCCCAGTGAGGCTGAGTGGGAGTACGCCTGCCGCGCGGGCGGTCAGCACAGCCACTGTGGCGGCAGCGATTTGTCGACCCTGGGCTGGTACGACGCCAACAGCGGCGGTCAGCAGCAGGCTGTGGCGCAAAAACTCCCCAATGCCTTTGGCTTGTACGACATGAGTGGCAACGTCTGGGAGTGGGTGCAGGATTGCTGGGTCGACAGCTACCAGGGCGCGCCTACGGATGGCAGTGCGTGGCTGGCTGGGAATTGCCCAAAAGACCGGCGGTCGCTGCGCGGCGGCTCCTGGGGCGGTAGCGCCAGTGCGGCGCGTGCGGCCAATCGCTTTGAAAACAGTGCTGTCATGCGCTCGCACTACTATGGATTTCGCCTGGCGCGCAGCCTGGAGCCTTGATGCCGCTTGGCCGCAGGGCTTTGGGGATTTTTGAGATTGAGTATTGCGGCGGTGTTTTCGGTCAAAAGTCCACAGCTACATCGTTGAAAACGCTTGCAAGGTTGAACGCCTTGCAAGCGTTTTCGCCTTGCATCTGCGGCTTTTGCCTCGAAAAACCGCTTTGCAAACCCAATCGCAACAACCCCCTAGCAAGGCTTGTCCCCCAGCGGACTGGCCCGTTGACCGGCTGGGCCGCAGCGCGCCTTGTGGTGCCGCACAATCCGTTGCAGGCGCAGTGCCCAGTGGCAGTGGCGCAATCTCTGGTTTTCTTTTTCCAACTTTGTGCGATGCCGCGCCGCGAGGCGGCGCGATCGAGCGGTTTTTTCAGGAGACAGGCATGACGCAACACATCGGACATTTCATCGCAGGCCAGATCGAGCCGGGCAGCGGCGCGCGCAGCGGGGCGGTGTTCAACCCCTCCACGGGGCAGGAGATCGCGCGCTGCGACTACGCCGATCGCGCCACGCTGGACCGCGCCGTGGCCGTGGCCACCGAGGCCGGGCGGCGCTGGGCGCGCGCCTCGCACGCCACGCGCCAGGCGGTGATTTTCAAGCTGCGTGAGCTGATGATTGCGCGCACCGATGCGCTGGCCGAGATCATCGGCCGCGAGCACGGCAAGACCCTGGCCGATGCCAAGGGCGAGATCGGTCGCGCCATCGAGGGCATCGAGTTCGCCGTCAATGCGCCGCACGTCACCAAGGGCGAGTTCGCCAGCAACGTCGGCGGCGAGATCGACGTGTTCTCCATGCGCGTGCCCATTGGCGTGGTCGGGGCGATCACGCCGTTCAACTTCCCCATCATGGTGCCGGCGGTGATGATGACCATGGCTGTCTCGGTGGGCAATGCCGTGGTCTGGAAGCCTTCGGAGAAGGTGCCCAGCGCGGCGCTGGAGTTCGCGCGCATGTGGCAGGAGGCCGGCCTGCCCGACGGGGTGTTCAACGTCGTGCAGGGCGACAAGGAAATGGTCGATGCCATCCTGGAGCACCCTGGCATTGCCGGCGTGAGCTTCGTGGGCTCCACGGCGGTGGGTGAGTACGTCTACCAGAAGGGCACCTCGCACAACAAGCGCGTGGCCGCGTTCACCGGCGGCAAGAACCACATGGTGGTCATGCCCGATGCCGACCTGGAGGCTGCCGCGAGCGCCTTCGTGGCTGCGGGCTATGGCTCGGCCAGCCAGCGCTGCATGGCCGTGTCGCTGCTGCTGCCGGTGGGGCAGGAGACCGCCGAGCGCCTGCGCGCGCTGGTGGTGCAGAAGATCGGCCAGCTCAAGGTCGGCCCTTACGACGATCCGCAAGCCGACTACGGCGCGGTGGTTTCGGCGCAATCGCGCGATGCCGTGCTGCAGGCCATCGAGCGCTGCATCGCCGAGGGCGGCGAGCTGGTGACCGATGGCCGCAGCCTGAAGGTGCCTGGCTGCGAGGGCGGTTACTACATCGGGCCGACCTTGTTCGATCGCGTCACCACCGATATGCACCTCTACCAGGAAGAAGTGTTCGGCCCGGTGCGCGCCATGATGCGCCCGGCCACGCTGGAGGAGGCCATTGCCATCACCAATGCCCACGAATACGGCAACGGCGCGGTGATCTTCACGCGCGAGGGCAAATCGGCGCAGCGCTTCATGAGCGAGGTCGAGGCCGGCATGATCGGCGTGAACGTGCCCGTGCCGCTGCCTGCGGCCTACTTCAACTTCGGCGGGCTGCGCCGCTCCAAGTTCGGCGATGGCCACCTCTACGGCCCGGATGCGGCGCGCTTCTACACCAAGATCAAGACCGTCTCGCAGCGCTGGCCCGAGCCCGACCAGGGCGGCGGCATGTCGCTGGCCTTCAATCCCAAGGCTTGAAAGACGGTTCAAAAAGAGCCTGCCCGTGACTTCGTCGGCGCTGGCTCTTGGCCTCAAGGCGCTGAAGGCGATGCCGCTTTCAGCGCTTTTTTTGCGCCTCACTGGCTGAGCATTTTCTGGATCAGCTCGCCAGTGGTGGCAGCACCGAATTTGCGCATCAGCCGGGCGCGGTAGAGCTCCACCGTGCGGTGGCTGATGCCCAGCTCGCGGCCAATGAGCTTGGAGGTCTTGCCCTCCAGCACGCGCGCGGCCACTTCGCGTTCGCGCCCGGTCAACGCCGCGCCGGCGGCCATGGGGCGCTGGGCGCTGATGTCCTCGAAGCTCCAGATGCCGGCGGCGTGCGGCTGGCTGCGGTCAAAGGCGCGGCCGCTGACGTGGCACCAGAAGAACTGGCCGTTGGCGCGCTTCATGATGCGGCTGTCCGAGTACCAGCCCTTGGCGTTGAGGATCGGTGCGATGCGCTGGCCCAGGCGCTCGAATTCCTCGGCGCTGGGGTAGAGCTCCTGGAAAGAGCGGCCCAGCAGCGATTCGCGCGTGGTCAGGAAGATCTCGCACAGCTGCTGGTTGCAGTCGGCAATGCGCCGATGGCGTGAGAGCACCAACCCGACCGGCGCCATCTCGAAAGCCAGGCGGTAGTCCTGCGCGCACTGCTGCGGCGCTGCGGTTTCGGTCAAGAACGGATTAGGGGATGTCATTTACGCAAAACTACGTACCAATTTACGTAGTATCGTAGCGGGCTTGCAAGGCGCGGCAGGCTGCGCCTTGCCTTGCGTGATGACAACCCAGACAGGAGATACATCTTGAACAAGCTCTATCCCTCGGCCGCCGAGGCATTGAAGGGCATTGTTGCCGATGGCCAGACGCTGGCCGTGGGCGGCTTTGGCCTGTGCGGCATTCCCGAGGCTCTGATCGACGCGCTGCGCGACAGCGGCGTGAAGAATCTGACCGTGATTTCCAACAACGCCGGCGTCGATGGTTTCGGCCTGGGCAAGCTGCTGGAGACGCGCCAGATCAAGAAGATGATCTCGTCCTACGTGGGCGAGAACAAGGAATTTGAGCGCCAGTACCTGGCAGGCGAGCTGGAGCTGGAGTTCACCCCGCAGGGCACGCTGGCTGAAAAGCTGCGCGCCGGCGGCGCGGGCATTCCGGCGTTCTTCACCAAGACCGGCGTGGGCACGCTGGTGGCCGAGGGCAAGGAAACGCGCGAATTCAACGGCCAGACCTATGTGATGGAGCAATCGCTGGTGGCCGACGTGGCGCTGGTCAAGGCCGACGTGGCCGACAAGGCCGGCAACCTGCGCTTTCGCTACACGGCGCGCAACTTCAACCCGGCGGCGGCCACGGCCGGCAAGATCACCGTGGTCGAGGTGGAGAAGATCGTCGAGGTGGGCGAGATCGCGCCCGATGACATCCACCTGCCTGGCATCTACGTGCACCGCATCGTGCACAACCCCAATCCGGAAAAGCGCATCGAGCAGCGCACTGTGACACCCAAGGCGGGAGGCTGAACACCATGGCATGGACCAAAGACCAAATGGCAGCGCGCGCTGCCAAGGAATTGCAGGATGGCTTCTACGTCAACCTGGGCATCGGCATCCCGACGCTGGTGGCCAACCACGTGCCGGCCGACATCGAGGTCTGGCTGCAGAGCGAGAACGGCATGCTGGGCATCGGCCCGTTCCCGACCGAGGACCAGGTTGACGCCGACCTGATCAACGCCGGCAAGCAGACCGTGACCACGCTCAAGGGCTCGTCCATCTTCGGCAGCGACCAGAGCTTTGCCATGATCCGCGGCGGCAAGATCAACCTCTCCATCCTGGGTGCGATGCAAGTCACCGGCAAGGGTGACCTGGCCAACTGGATGATTCCAGGCAAGATGGTCAAGGGCATGGGCGGCGCGATGGACTTGGTCGCCGGCGTCGAGCGCGTCATCGTGCTGATGGAGCACGTGGCGCGCAAAAAGGATGGCAGCACCGACTTGAAGATCCTGCCCGAATGCACGTTGCCGCTGACCGGCGTGGGTGTGGTCGATCGCATCATCACCGACCTGGGCGTGATGGACGTCACGCCCGAAGGCCTGAAGCTCGTGGAGCTGGCCGATGGCGTGAGCTTCGAGGAAATCCAGGAAAAAACCGGCGTGCCGCTGCTGCGCTGAGCGCTTGAACCCAGCAGCTGTCAGTGACTGAAAAAACCGCCGTGCAGTGGCTTGCTGCACGGCGGTTTTTTCCATGTCCACATGGCAGACAATCGAGCCGGCAAGGATTTGTAATTAATGTGAATCATTCTCGATAGAATTTGCATGAATTCGCATTCTGGCCGACGAGCTTTGGCAGGCGAGTCCGAGGCTGAAAGCGCCCCTGGTTTTGAGCAAAGGAATTTCCATGAACACCTACACTCCCGTGGCGACCGCATGTTTGGCGTGCGCGGTGCTTGGTCTGGCGGGCGCGGCGCAGGCGCAAATGCCGGTGGCTTCCGAGCCCGCGCAAGGCACTGAAGCCACTGCAGCCACTGCAGCGATGGTGCTGGTGCCGGTGACGGTCACGGCCAAGGGCTACGAGGCGCAGGCGGCCGAGACGCCGGTGGCGCTGACGGTGCTGACGGCCGAGGAGCTGGCGCGCCAGCAGGCGCACAACCTGGGCGAGGCGCTGCGCGGCCAGGCCGGGCTGGCTGTCTCGGGCGACAGCGCGCAGGGGCTGAACCCGGTCATCCGCGGGTTGAAAAAGGACAGCGTGGTGCTGCTGGTCGATGGCATGCGCCTGAATTCGGCCCAGCCGGCCGGGGCGGTGGCCTCCTTCATGTCGCTGGGCCTGGCCGAGCAAGTGGAGGTGCTCAAGGGTCCGGCCTCAGTGTTGTATGGCACGGGCGCGCTGGGCGGGGCCATCAACGTGCGCCTGCCGCAGGCGCGCTTTGCCGAGCCGGGACAGCCGGCGCTGAGCGGGCGCGCCCGCCTGGGGTTGGACAGCGCCAGCCGTGGCACCGAGGCCATGGCTCTGCTCAACGCCAGCGGCGGCGATCATGCGCTGATGCTGGGCGCGGCGCTGCTGCACCGGGGCGACTACCGCTCACCCGACGGCAAGCAGCCGCGCACGGGCTACGACTCGCGCGCCTTCATCGGCCAGTACCGTTGGCGCATCGATGCCCGCCAGCAGCTGCGCCTTTCTTTACAGCAGCACCGCGACGACGACGTGTGGTACCGCGGCTCGACGCGGCCGCACCCGGCGCCGCCCGTGGCCTCCATCACCATCCATTCGCCGCGCCAGCAGCGCCGCCTGTACGAGCTGGGCTACAGCCGCGCGCGCAGCGCGGATGCGCCGCTGGGGCTGGATCTGCGCCTGTACCGGCAGGAGATGCAGCGCACCATCTACGCTTTTGGCAACCGGCTGGGCCGCGACGTGGTGACCAACGAGGTGAACTTCGCCACCGACGGCCTGGACGCCAAGGCCGAATGGCTGGCGCACCCGCAGCACTTGCTGTCGCTGGGCCTGAATGCCTGGCGCATGGGCGCCAGCCCCGAGCGCTACCAGGCGGCGCCGCCGGCGTTCACGCGCTTTGCGCGCAACGTGCCTTTCGAGGATGGGCGTCTGCAGGCGTTGGGCCTGTACGTGCAGGACGATATGCAGCTCGGCGCCTGGCGCGTGCTGGCCGGGCTGCGCCACGACCGCGTGCGCGGCCGCGCCGCGTCCATGGCCAATGGCGCGCGCACGCAGGGGCTGTCGCGCAGCGATGGCGCCAGCAGTGCCAGCCTGGGGGTGATGTACGAGCTGGCACCGCTGCTGCGCCCCTACGCCAACGTCGCGCGCGCGTTCCGCGCCGGCGACTTGCGCGAGCGCTTCGAATCCGGCCTGCGCGGCGATGGCTCTTTCTACGCCGGCAGCCCGCAGATCCGCCCGGAAAAGGCCACGCAGTTCGAGATCGGCCTCAAGGGCAGTGATGCGCGGCTGGACTACGCGCTGTCCTTCTACCGCAACCGCATCAGCGACTACATCACCGGCGTGCCGCTGACGGGCGCGCAGGCCCTGGCCGCCTGTGGCCAGCCCTACGCAGCCATTTGCAAGCGCAATGCCAACCTGGGCAGCGTGGTAATCCAGGGCATGGAGGCCAACCTGCGCTGGCAGCCAGTGCGCGGCCATTGGTTGTGGGCGGCCTATTCGCGCGTGCGCGGCGACAACCGCGACCTGGACGAGCCGCTCTACCAGATGCCCGCCGACAGCCTGAGCCTGGGCTGGGAGGGCGAGCTGGCCACCGGCTGGCGCCTGGACGCGCAGGCGCGCATCGTGGCGCGCCAGGACCGCGTGGCCACGCGCTTTTCGCGCGGCACGGAAAACCCCACCCCCGGCCACAGCGTGCTGGACCTGGGCGCCACCTGGCGCTACCGCCCGGGCCACAGCCTGCGCCTGGCGGTCAAGAACCTCACCGACAGGCGCTATCACACGCACCTGACCGAGGGCCTGCCCGGCACCGAGCTGCCCGCGCCAGGGCGCAGCCTGGCCCTTTCCTGGAACGCACGTTTCTGACCCGCTTGAAGCCATGACCACGACCCGACGCACCCTGCTGTTCAAGACCGGCCTCATCGCCGGCGCCGCCCTGGCCGCGCCCTGGCTGCGCGCTCAGACCAGTGCCACGCCCGGCCCCACGGCCAGCCCTGCGTCTGGCCAGGGCCAGCCACTTCCAGCCAGGCTGCCCAAGCTGCAGCTGGCCGGGCCCAGCGCCTCGGTCAGCAACCCGCTGATCCGCATCGTGGAGGCGGGCCTGCTCGGCGACGTGGCCGAGCAGGTCACGTTCACGGCCTGGAAAGATCCAGACCAACTGCGCGCCCTGGCCGTGCAGGGCGGGGCCGACTTCATCGCCATGCCCAGCAACGTGGCGGCCAACCTCTACAACCGGGGCGTGAAGCTGCAATTGCAGAACATCAGCATCTGGGGCCTGCTGTTCGTCGTCTCGCGCGACCCGGCCATCCAGCGCCTGGCGGACCTGAAAGGACAGGAGCTGGTCATGCCCTTTCGTGGTGACATGCCCGACATCGTGCTGCGCACCGTGGCCGACAAGCTGGGCCTGCCAGTGGACAGCGGCGCGGGCAGCATCGGCCTGCGCTATGCGGCCACGCCGCTGGATGCCATGCAGCTGCTGCTCACCCGCCGCGCCGATCACGCCCTGCTGGCCGAGCCGGCCGTCTCGGTGGGGCTGCGCAAGTCGCGCAGCCTGCCCGTCAGCGCCATCGCCCCCGAGCTGCATCGCAGTGTGGACATGCAGCAGGAATGGGGCCACGCCTTCGGCCGCGCGCCGCGCATGCCGCAGGCCGGCATCGCCGCCATGGGCCGGCACGTGGACAACGCGCCCCTGCTGGCGCGCTTCGCGCAGGCCTATGCCCAGGCCCAGCAATGGTGCAACGCCCAGCCCGAGGCCTGCGGCCAGGCCGTGGCCGCGCGCGTGCCCGTGCTCACGCCCGAGGGCGTGGCCGACGCCATCCGCGCCGTGCCCGGCCAAGTCGTGCCCGCGGCCCAGGCCCGGCCCGAGCTGGAGTTCTTCTTCACGCAGCTGCACGCGCGCCAGCCCGGCCTGATCGGCGGCCAGCTGCCCGATGCGGGCTTTTATGGCGGCGCGTGACCGCGCAAAGCGTCTGTTGAATGAATAAGGCGCTCGCGCTTGGCCACCAAGCGCGAGCCGCTCTCAAAAAAATAGTGAAGGCCCATGATGCAACTGCTTGCCCAATGGCTGGCCCGGCTGCCCGGGTATTTGTGGAGCGGCTGGGGCGCCATCGCCAGCCTGCTGCTGGGCCTGGCCGCGTGGGAGGCGCTGGCCGCGCTGTACGGCCCGCTGGTGCTGCCCACGCCGCTGCAGGCCGCGCACAGTCTGCGCGCGCTGGCCGCTGAGGGCGGGCCGCTGTGGGCCGAGCTGGCCGTCACCGCGCGGCGCGCGCTGATAGGCCTGGCGCTGGCCGTGGGCGCGGGCAGCCTGCTGGGCGTGGCCGCCGGCAGCTTCGCCACCGCCGCGCTGCTGGCGCGGCCCTGGGTCACGGTGCTCATGGGCACGCCGCCCATTGCCTGGCTGGTGCTGGCCATGCTGTGGTTCGGCGCTGGCGATGGCACGCCGGTGTTCACCGTCTTCATCGCCTGCTTTCCCGTGGTGTTCGCCAGCGCCCTGCAGGGCGCGCGCACGCTGGATGCGCACTGGCGCGAGCTGGCGCAAGGCTATGGCCTGCGCTGGCGCGACCGCGTCTGGGACGTGTACCTGCCGCACGTGCTGTCCTACCTGTTCCCGGCCTGGGTGGTGGCCCTGGGCAGCGCCTGGCGCGTGGTGGTCATGGCCGAGCTGCTCTCCTCCAGCACCGGCGTGGGCGCGGCGCTGGCGGCCAGCCGCGCGCAGCTGGACATGCCCGCCACGCTGGCCTGGATCGGCGCCGTGGTGCTGTTGCTGCTGGCGCTGGAATACCTGGTGCTGGAGCCCATCAAGCGCGAGATCGAGCGCTGGCGGGAGCCCGCGCCATGAGCGCCGCCATGCCCGCCGTCCCCGCCGCAGCGGCTGCCGCCCCCGCCGCGCCGCCGCCCGGCCTGCGCCTGCACGGCGTGGACCACGCCTGGGGCCCGCGCCTGGCCGTGCAGGGCGTGTCGCTGCACCTGCTGCCGGGGCGCTGCATGGCGCTGCTGGGGCCCTCGGGCTGCGGCAAGACCACGCTGCTGCGCCTGTGCGCCGGCCTGGAGCCGCTGCAGACCGGGCGCATCGACAACGGCTTTGCCCACAGCGTGATGCTGTTTCAGCAGCCGCGCCTGCTGCCTTGGAAGCGCATCGAGGACAACATCGCCCTGGGCCTGAAGGCGCGCGGCCTGCCGCGTGCACAGCGACTGCAGGCCGCGCGCCAAATGGGCGCGGCGCTGGGCCTGGACGCGCTGGCCCTGGCGCAGTACCCGCACCAGCTCTCCGGCGGTATGCAAAGCCGCGCCGCCCTGGCGCGCGCGCTGGTGCTGGCGCCCGAGCTGCTGCTGCTGGACGAGCCCTTTGCCGCGCTGGACATCGGCCTGAAAACCCAAATGCACCGCCTGCTGCTGGCCGAGCGGGCGCGCCGCCCGCTGGCCGTGCTGATGATCACGCACGACGTGATGGAGGCCGTGGCCCTGGCCGACAGCGTGCTCGTCATGGCCGGCCAGCCCGGGCGCGTCTGCTGGCGCCTGGATCTGCCCCTGCCCGCCGCCCAGCGCAGCGAAGCCTGGGTGCATCGCCAAAGCGCCGTGCTGCTGGCCCAGCCGGCCGTGCGCGCCGCCTTCGGCCTGCCCGCGCCAGCCCAGGCCGGGCCGGGCGATGCGGTGGCATCTGGCGAGCTGGGCGATGACGCCAGCCTGTTTGCCATCGGCCAGGCCGTGGCGGCCCCGCCGCCTGAAAGGCAGGGATGCTGAATCGCCCGCACCCCGAGCCCGGCTGGCGCGGCCTGCACTGGCGCAGCTTGCCCCGCCTGGCCGACTTGGCGCACCCGCTGTGGCTGTGCCCCTTTCGGCCCTTTTTCGCCCTGGCCGTGCTCTCTGCCCTGGGGCTGATGGCCGCCTGGGGTCTGTTCCTGCTGCTGGGCTGGCCGCTGCCGGCCGTGCCCGGCGGGCCCTTCGTGTGGCATGCGCACGAGCTGTTGCTGGGCTTTGCCCTGGCCGCCACCGCCGGCTTCGCGCTGACGGCGGTGCCCGAATTCACCGGCACCCCGCCGGCCAGCGCCCGCGCCGTGCGCCGCCTGGCGCTGCTGTGGCTGGCCGGGCGCCCGGCCTTCTGGGCCAGCGGCTGGTGGCCGCAGGTGGCGCTGGCGCTCTCGGCCCTGGCGCACCTGGGCCTGCTGCTGGGCCTGGCGGCGCTGCTGGCCCCGCCGCTGTGGCGCGACGCGCAGCGACGCCACCTCTCCTTCCTGTGGGCCATCGCCCTCATGGCCGTGGCGGCGGCGGGCTTTTATGCCGACGCGCTGCGCGGCCTGTACCCCATGCGCTGGCTGCACGCGCTGCTGGGCGTGCTGATGGCCTTGATCGTCATCGCCATGAGCCGCATCTCCATGCGCGTGGTCAACGACGCGATCGACGCCCATGCCGCCCGCGCCTCTGCAGCGACACCCATCGCCTTGCCCGAGCCCTACTTGGCGCGCCCGCCGCGGCGCAACATGGCGCTGCTGTGCATCGGCCTGTACACGCTGGCGCAATGGGCACAGGAGCACTGGGGCTGGGCGCCGTTGCCGGCCATGGGCGGCTGGCTGGCACTGGCCGCCAGTGCCGCCGTGTTGGCGCTGATGGGCGACTGGCACGTGGGCCGCCCGTTGCTGACGCGCTGGCCGCTGCTGCTGTACCTGGTCTATGCCTGCATGGCGGCGGGCTATGGCCTGCTGGGCCTGGCCGGACTGGGCCTGCAAATGCCGGGCCTGGCCCCAGGCGCGGGCTGGCACCTGCTGGCCGTGGGCGCCATGGGGCTGGCGGTGTTCGTGGTCATGGTCATCGCCGGCTACACCCACAGCGGTCTGGACAAGGCCGGCCGCCCCTGGGCGCCAGCAGGCGCGGCCTGCCTGCTGCTGGGCGCGCTGTGCCGGCTGCTGGCCTACGCGGCCGCGCCGGCCCTGCTCTGGCTGGGCCTGGCCGCCGCGCTGTGGTGCGCTGCCTTCGCCCTGATGGCCTGGCGCATGCTGCCCGTGTGGCTGGCCCCGCGCGCCGACGGTGCTGAGGGCTGCGCAGGGCTGGCGCAGCGGCCTGATGCGCTGGCGTGATGGGGTGATGTGATGGGCGCTGCGCGGCCTGGGCCGCCCGCCGCAGACCGCCCTTTATTGCGCGAAGCGGAAGCTGGCCACCAGCGGCAGATGGTCGGACATGCGCCACCAGATGCGCCCGCGCGGCACGAAGATCGATTGCGGCACGAGCCGGCGCACGAAGATGCGGTCGAGCTGCACCACTGGCAGGCGCGAGGGGTAGGTGAAGGCGCGCTGGGCGTCGTATTCGATGAAGCCGGTCTCGCGCAGCAGCAGGCCGGTCTGGTCGCCCCAGTCGTTGAAGTCGCCAGCCACGACCACGGCCTCGTGCGCCGGGATGTGCTCGCGCACGAACTCGCGGATCATGGCGATCTGGCGCAGCCGGCTGATGTGAATCAGGCCCAGGTGCACCACCAGCACGTGCACGATGTGGCCGCCGACGTTGATCTCGGCGTGCAGGATGCCGCGTTGCTCCAGCCGGTGGTCGGAGATGTCGCGCTGCTGCGAGCGCAGCACGGGCCAGCGCGTCAGCAGGGCGTTGCCGTGCTCGCCGTGACGCGTGATGGCGTTGGTGTGGTAGACGGCCTCGTAACCCTCGGGCGCCAGATACTGCGCCTGCGGCTGCGCCGGCCAGTGGGCAAAGCGCGCCTGGCCGCGCAGGTTGTGCTTGCGCACTTCCTGCAGGCAGACGATGTCGGCGTCGAGCTGCTCGATGGCCAGGCCCAGGTTGCCGATTTCCAGCCGGCTCAGCGGCCCCAGGCCTTGCACGCCCTTGTGGATGTTGTAGGTGACGATGCGCAGCAGCTCGGGCGCCTGGGCATCTTCGTGCTGGGCCAGGTGGACGTGGGGGCTGTGCTCTTGGTGCATGTGGTGCGCGGCCCCTCAAGCCCCCGGCGTCGGCGGTGTGGCAGGCTGTAGGCGGGTGGCGGTGACGCGCTCGACCATCTTGCCGTCCATTTGCACGACCTCGAAGCGCCAGCCCTGCCATTCGATGGTGTCGCCCACCTGGGGGATGCGTTCGAGCAGCAGCATGAACATGCCGCTGAGCGTGTGGTAGTGGCCGCGTTCTTCCTCGGGCACGCTGCTCAGGCCCAGGCGGTCCTTGAGCTCCACGTTGGGGATGGTGCCGTACAGCGACCAGGCATCCTCGCTCAGCTGGCGCGCCCAGGCGTCGTCGGCATTGTGGGTGGTGAACTCGCCGGTCAGCGCCTCGGTCACGTCTTGCAGGGTGACGATACCGCCAGTTTCGCCGTATTCGTCCACGACGAAGGCCATTTGCAGGCTGTTGGCGCGGAACTGCTCCAGCAGGGCCATGCCAGTCAGGGTCTCGGGCACGTACAGGCTGGTGTGCAGGTCGCGCGCGAAGTCCGGGCCCTGGCCACTGGTCACGCGCGCCAGCACTTGCTTGGCGTGGATGTAGCCTAGGATTTGATCCAGCCCGCCATTGCAGACCGGAAAGCGGGTGTGCCCGGATTCGGTGATGCGGCGCAGGTTTTCCTCGTCCGAGGCCTGCAGGTCGATGAAGACAATGTCCGTGCGCGGCGTCATCAGCGAGCCGACCTCGCGGTCGTCGAGGCGAAAGACGTTGCGCACAATGTCGTGCTCGCTCTGGTCGATGACGCCGGACTGTGAGCCCTCGGCCAGCACGGCGCGGATTTCCTCGGCGGTGACGCCGTCATCGGCCGCCTGGCGCGCGCCCAGCAGCTTGAGCGAGGCATTGGTGGAAAACGCCAGCAGCCACACAAAGGGGCGCGTCAGCAGCGCCAGCCAGTGGATCGGGAAGGCCACGATGCGCGCTACCGATTCAGGGGAGATCTGCCCCAGGCGCTTGGGCACCAGCTCGCCCACGACGATGGAGATGTAAGTCACGCCGATGATGACGGCCACCGTGGCGACGATGCTGGCCGTGGTGGCGGGCATGCCCAGCGCGACCAGCCAGGCTGCCAGTGGGGCCGCCAGTACGGCCTCGCCGACGATGCCGTTGAGCAGGCCGATGGAGGTAATGCCAATTTGGATGGCCGAGAGAAAACGGGTCGGATCCTGCCCGAGCTTGAGCGCCAAGGCCGCGCCTGTATCCCCTTCGTCGGCCATGGCCTGCAGGCGCGCACGCCGCGCCGTGACCAGAGCAATCTCGGACATGGCAAACATGCCATTGAGCACCACCAGGCCAACGAGAATCAGCACTGCCATGCCGGGCCTCCGTACAGGACAGGCTCAACCGAGCAGTGGGCGCGGCGGCTGGGCAGGGAAAGATGCAAAAAGGCGAAGGCGCGGGCTGGCTGCAGGTGCCAGCGGCAACTGGGAGGTTCCATCAGGCAGTCGCCACGCCGTGTAGTGCAGGTGCGCGCTGCTGCATGGCCTGACTCAGACCTGCAGAACGCACCACGACCGGGCGTGGCGGGAAGTTGAGAAGAAACGTATCGTAACGCAAACCGCCGCGCCACCCGAAACCGGCTGGCGCGGCGACGAAGAGCCTGCGCTCAAAATCTTCACGCTGGCGCGCGCACCCCGATCCCGGGGCGAGCGCTGTGCGCGGTGAATTCAAGGGCAGGCGGCTCTAAGAGCCTGTTCGAAGGCATGCAGATTGATCCATGCATGGCCCGCCCTGGATGCTCACTTGGGCGCCAGGCGGATGGCGCCGTCCAGGCGGATGACCTCGCCGTTGAGCATGTCGTTCTCGATGATGTGGCGCGCCAGCTTGGCGTAGTCCTGCGGGGTTCCCAGGCGGCTGGGGAAGGGCACGCTGGCGGCCAGCGCATCCTGCACCTCCTGTGGCATGCCAAACAGCATGGGCGTGCCGAAGATGCCGGGGGCGATGGTCATGTTGCGGATGCCATCGCG
Source organism: Vandammella animalimorsus (assembly GCF_002285285.1). Lineage (GTDB taxonomy): Bacteria > Pseudomonadota > Gammaproteobacteria > Burkholderiales > Burkholderiaceae_C > Lampropedia > Lampropedia animalimorsus. The sequence goes on along the minus strand of NZ_NSJF01000003.1, from coordinate 394,212 downwards.
GGCCAGATCGCGGGCAATGGGCAGCGTCATGCCCACTACGCCGCCCTTGGAGGCGCTGTAGGCAGCCTGGCCGATCTGGCCATCGTAGGCGGCCACGCTGGCCGTGGAGATCAGCACGCCGCGCTCGCCGGTTTCTTCCGGCTCGTTGCCGACCATGGCGGCGGCGGCCAGGCGGATCATGTTGAAGCTGCCCACCAGGTTGATCTGCACCACTTTGCTGAAGGTGGCCAGGTCGTGCGCGCCTTTCTTGCCCACGGTCTTCTGCGCCGGGGCGATGCCTGCGCAGTTGACCAGGCCAGAGAGCTTGCCCAGCTTTTGCGCTGCGGCCACGGCCGCCTGGCCATCGGCCTCGTTGGTGACGTCGGTCTTGACGAACACTGCGCCGATTTCCTTGGCCACGGCCTCGCCGCGCTCGACCTGCAGGTCGGCGATCACGACCTTGCCACCCTGCTCGGCGAGCATGCGCGCTGTGCCTTCGCCCAGGCCGGACGCGCCGCCAGTGACGATGAATGCATTGCCTTGGATTTTCATGGAGTCTCCTTTGGTGGTGAATCTAGCGCGGCGATTGTAGAAGCTGTAGCAAAGGCTTCATATAAGGCGCGGCCCCAGAGGGCGCTGCAGGCAGTTATGCACATTGCCAGGGCCTGTCAAGAGGGCCGCCGCGCCGCGCCCAAGGGGATGGGTAGGCAAAGCGCATGTTTTCAATATCGATTTGCAACCTATTGATAAAGAAAGACTTTTTGATTTTTTGGCGCTTGCTGAAATTTTGTGCGATCTACCGCTGCGCACGCAATGACAAGCATTGGTTGCGGCTGCCCAGGGCTTTTCCACAAAGTTATCCACAGATTTTGTGGACTACCAGGTAAACGCTATGTAAATCAAACAGTTGGCGCGCCTTTCGGGGTGTGGGCAAGGCTGTGCGGCTGCGCTCAGCGCCGCCCGCCCGAACGGTATTCCTCATCCATATCCGGCCCGGTGTAGGCGCGTCGCACCACGCGCTGGGCATCGAGCACGACGGTGAACATGCCTTTGGTGGTGGCGTCCTGCAGATAGCGCCAGTCCACGTGGTGCTCTTGCTGCAGCGGGTACCAAACGTCCTTGGCGGGCTTGCCCAGCAAGCGGCGCACCTGGTCGTAGTGCATGCCGGGGCGGACTTTGGCGAACTCCTGCGCGGTGAGCACTTGGCGGATGGCCTGCAGCCGCCCATTCGGGCCGATCACCAGCATGTAATTGACGTGGCCAGCCGGCTGGCGGTTGTACTCCAGCGTGCGGCTGCCGTCGGCTTCGGGCCAGATTTGGTGTGGCGCGCCCATGGCATCGCGCACGTCGGCTTCGGTGGATTGGCCGATGGAGAGCTTGTCCAGGGCGATGGGGTCGCAGGCCTGCAGCAGCGGCAGCAGGGCGGCCAGCAGCAGCGTGCGCCGCAGCTTGGGGAAGATGCGCAAGGAATGGGCCATGGCTAAAGAGTGAAAGGGAAAGACAAAGGTGGGCGGCGTAGAATCGGCGGCTTGTGTCTGCCCCGCCGAGCCAAGTCTATGTCAATCTTCCAACGCCCCCACTACGAGTCCGACGCCACCCGTTTTATCGACCAGCTCAAGGCCGAGCGCCCCTATCTGGATGCGCAGCAGCAGGCCGGGCGCGATTTGCTGTGGGACAAGGATGTCAACCCGCGCCTGTGGGCCCAGTTCCGAGCTGGCCAGGTGGCGCAAAAGCCCTACGTCTACCAGACCAATTCCGATCACGCCGAGCCGGCCGCTGCCGACGAGCAGCCAGGCCCCGGCAGCCAGGGCTGAAGCGGGCAGGCTGCGCGCCCGCTGGTTTTTGAGTCCACGTGCACGGCGACCCCGAGCCGATGATGGGTGCGGCTGCGGAGCAGCCCGCCGCTGATGCGCCCGCGCCAGACGGGCCTTTGCCCCCGCCGCCTCAAGGAGAGGCGCTGGCGCGCCTTTACGGCGAGCCGCTGTTCGAGCTGCCCGCCGACCTTTACATCCCGCCCGATGCGCTGGAAATCTTCCTCGAAGCCTTTGAAGGGCCGCTGGATTTGTTGCTGTACCTGATCCGGCGGCAGAACTTCAACATCCTGGACATCCCCATGGGGCCGCTGACCCAGCAGTACATGGGCTATGTGCAGGAAATCCGCAACCGCAACCTGGAGCTGGCGGCCGAATACCTGCTGATGGCGGCCATGCTGATCGAGATCAAGTCGCGCATGCTGCTGCCGCGCCCGCCCGCCGCCGAGGAGGAGGACGAGCCCGACCCGCGCGCCAAGCTGGTGCAGCGCCTGCTCGAATACGAGAAAACCAAGCTGGCTGCGCGCGCGCTCGATGCCCTGCCGCAGCCGGGGCGCGACTTCTGGCCCACGCAGGCGCATTTCGACCTGGAGCTCGCGCCCGTGCTGCCGCATGTCGAGCCCGAAGACCTGCGCCGCGCCTGGCTGGCCATCGTGCGGCGCAGCAAGCTGGTGGCGCACCACACCATCACGCGTGAAAAACTCAGCGTGCGCGAATACATGAGCCATGTGCTGCGCGATCTGCAGGGCAAGCCCTACGTGCCGTTCGAGGCTTTGTTCCGCCCCGAGCTGGGCGTGCCCGTGCTGGTGGTGACCTTCATCGCACTGCTGGAGCTGGCCAAGGAAACCCTGATCGAAGTCGTACAGGCCGAGGCCTTTGCTCCCATCTACGTGCTGGCGCGCCAGCATGAGCCCGCCCCGGCTGGGGGCGACGATGCAGAGGGCGCAGCAGGCGAACAGGCCGATGCGGCCGCAGCGCCCATGTGAGTGGCGATGAACTTCGCGGGTTCGCGAAGCTCATAAAAACGTTCCGAAGCTTGCTCACGAGCCCGTGAACAGGCGCTTGCTTACTCTGGGAGATTTTTGCCATGAGCCAACGAGTTCGCGCGGGCGCTGACCGCATCCATGCGGCGCGACGCCGCTTCCCATGGGGCTGGGCCACGCTGGCGCTGTTGCTGCTGGCCGCTGCGGCGCTGTGGTGGGCCTGGCGCACGCCAGGGGCACTGCCCGAGACGGTGCGCCATGGCCTGGAGCAGGGCGCGCAGCAGGCCCGGCAATGGGCGCAGCAGCTGCGCGATGACGAGCGCCCGGCTGAGCCGGCCCAGCCTTCGTCAGCGCCCCCCGACAGTCCGGGCGATGCCCAGGCCAGCGCGCCACAGGCGGGCGGGGCCGATGGCGCCGCTGCGCTGGGTCAGGCATTGGATGCCGCGCCGCGCCATCCCATTGCGCCTTGGTCGGCGCCAGGGCAGGAAGGCGCAGACGCCCAGGCCCTCGCCCAGGCCCGCGCTGCGCTGCCTGCGCTGGACGCCTCGGACGCGGCCATGGCTGGCGTGCTGGCGTCCCTGGCTGGGCCGCAGCCCATGCAGGCGCTGGTGCGCAGCGACCGCTTCGTGCGCCGCTTCGTGGCCACGGTGGATAACCTCAGCCGGCCGCGCGCCTCGGCCATGCTCTGGCCGGTACACCCTACGGGAGAGCGCTTCACCGTGCAGGAGTTGGCCACCGAAGGCGGCGCGGCCATCGCCCAGGCCAACAGCGCCCGCTATGCTGCCGCCGTAGCGCTGCTGCAAGGGCTGGATGCGGCCGAGTTGGCGCGCAGCTACCGCCAGCACTACCCGCTGTTCCAACAGGCCTATGAGGAGCTGGGCTATCCGCAGGCGTACTTCAATGACCGGTTGGTGGCCGTCATCGACCACTTGCTGCAGGCCCCAGAACCGCAAGCGCCGCGCGTGCGCCTGATGCCGGTGCGCGGCCAGGTGCCCTCGCTGCAGCCCTGGGTGCGCTATGAGTTCGAGGATCCGCAGCTCGAAGCCCTGTCGGCTGGGCAGAAAATCCTGGTGCGCATCGGCCCGGAACATGCGCGTCTGGTCAAGGCCAAGCTGCGCGCCCTGCGGGCCGAGATCGCCACCAATGCCCCAGCAGCCGGCGCAGATGCGCCGCCGCCCAGCCAGTGACATCACCCACGCGGGTGGTGCTTGGCGTGCAGTTGCTTGAGGCGCTCGCGCGCCACATGGGTGTAGATGGTGGTGGTGGAGATGTCGCTGTGGCCCAGCAGCATTTGCACGGCGCGCAGGTCGGCGCCGTGGTTGAGCAGGTGCGTGGCGAAGGCGTGGCGCAGCGTGTGGGGGGACAGCGGCTGCGTGATCTGGGCCTGCTGCGCGTACTTCTTCACCAGCGCCCAGAACATGGCGCGGCCCATGCCTTGGCCGCGCGCGGTGACGAAGAAATCGTCGCTGAGCTGGCCGCCCAGAATGGCTGCGCGCGCCTGCTGTGCGTAGCGCTGCAGCCATTGCTGGGCCACGGCGCCAAAGGGCACCAGGCGCTCTTTGCCGCCCTTGCCGCTGATGTGCACGATGCCTTCGGCCATGCGCAGCTGGTGGGTTTTGAGCGCCACCAGCTCGCTCACGCGCAGGCCGCTGGCGTACATCAGCTCCAGCATGGCCTTGTCGCGCAGGCCCAGCGGCGTGCTGGTGTCGGGCGCGGCCAGCAGGGCATCGACCTGGGCCTCGCTCATGCTTTTGGGGATGCGCAGGCTCTGGCGCGCAGCAAGCACGCGCGCCGTGGGGTCGTCGCTGCGCAGGCCCTCACGCAGCAGCCAACGGAAAAATCGCTTGAAGACCGTGAGCCGGCGGTTGGCCGTGCTGGGCCGGGTGTTGGCGTGTTGGGCGCCGAAGTAGGCTTGGATGTGCGCCTCGCCGGCGGCCTGCAGCGCCACGGGCGGGCGCTGCTGCGCCAGCCAGGCGGCAAACAGCTCCAGGTCCTTGCGGTAGGCGTACAGCGTGTTGCGCGACAGGCCATCGTGCAGCCACAGGCTGTCGGCAAAACGCTCAATCAGCGCCTGGTCATCGGGCGCTGCTGTGCCGTGCGACACGGCGCTCACTCCAGGGTCAGCTTGCGCTGCTTGACCAGCTCCTCATAGACCTCGTATTCCGCCTTGATCTGCGCGGCAAACTCCTCGGGGCTGCCCGAAATGACTTGTGCGCCGGTGTCCTCAATGCGCTGGCGCACGTTGGCCATGCCCAGCACCTTGGCAGTGGCGGCGTGGATTTTGTAGACGATGGGCCTGGGCAGATCCTTAGGGCCGACGATGCCGTAATAGGCCATGCGATTGGCCGGCTCCAGGCCCAACTCCTTGAAAGTGGGCACCTGGGGCAGCGCGGCAATGCGCTCGGGCGCGGCAATGGCGATGGGGCGCAGCTTGCCGCTGGTGACGGAGAACAGCGAGGAGGGCAGGTTATCGAACAGGATCGGCACCTCGCCCGTCACCACGCTGTTGAGCGCCGGCCCGGCACCGCCGTAAGCGGCGTGTTGCATCGCCAGGCCGCTGAGCGATTGCAGCAATTCCATCTGCAAATGGCCGATGCCGCCCGTGCCCGATGAGGCATAGCGATAGCCATCGGGTTTGGCCTGCACGGCCTTGACGAATTCGGCGTAGCTCTTGGCCGGGAACGAGGAGTGCACCGACAGCAGATTGGGTGTCGAGGCGATGTGGATGATGGGGCTGAAATCGTTCAGCGGGTGGTAGCCCACATCGGGGTGGATGGCCGGGTTGGAGGCCATGCTGGAGACTGTGGCGATGCCCAGCCGATACCCGTCGGCGGCTGAGCGCGCGATCTGCTGCGCGCCTGCGATGCCGCCTTCGCCATCGATGTTAACCACCAGCACCGGCTGGCCCAGCTCCTTGCCCAGCGGCTCGGCAATGGCGCGGGCGATGATGTCGGTTGTGCCGCCAGCGGCAAAGGGCACCAGCAGCTCGATGGGCTGCTCGGGGTATTCGGTCTGCTCGGCCATGGCTTGGCCTGCGCCCAGGCTGAGGGTGCAGCAGGCCAGCGCAGAGGCAAGTTGGCGTGTGAAGCAGCGGCGGGACAGCGTCATGAAGATCGTTTCCTGTTGGTTCCGGTGGAAGAAGGCGGTCACGCCCCGCGCCATACCGGCAGGGGCGAGCAAGAAGATATTGCGTGCACTCATGCGGTGCGCGCGCCGCGCCCGAATATACCCAGCTTTGCCGCAGCGCAGCCGCTGCTGCGCGGGCGGCAGCGGTGCGTGCGGCCAATGCGGCTGCAGTGGTCGCTCACTCCAGCGTCAGTTTCTGTTTCTTGACCACGTCGGCATAGACCTCGTACTCGGCCTTGATCTGCGCGGCAAACTCCGCAGGGCTGCCCGCGACGATTTGCGCGCCCGTGTCCTCGATGCGTTTGCGCACGGCAGGATCCTGCAGCACCTTGGCGGTGGCTGCGTGGACTTTTTGCACGATGGGCTCGGGCAGGCCCTTGGGGCCGACGATGCCGTAGTAGGCCATGCGGTTGGCCGGCTCCAGGCCCAGCTCCTTGAAGGTGGGCACCTGCGGCAGCGCTGCAATGCGCTCGGGCGCGGCAATGGCCAGCGGGCGCAGCCGCTCGCTGGCGATGAAGGGCATCGAGGAAGGCAGGTTGTCGAACAGGATCGGCACCTGGCCGGCCACCACATCGGCCAGCGCCGGGCCCGAGCCGCGGTAAGGAATGTGCTGCATGGACAGGCCGGTCAAAGTCTTGAACAGCTCCATCTGCAAGTGGGCGATGCCGCCCGTGCCCGACGAGGCATAGGCATAGCCATCGGGCTTTGCTTGCACGGCCTTGACGAACTCCTCATAACTCTTGGCCGGGAATGAGGGATGCACTGCGATGATGTTGGGCGTGGCGGCAATGTTGATGATCGGGGTGAAGTCGGTCAGCGGCTTGTATGCCACCTTTGGGTTGATGGCCGGATTGGATGCGGTGGTGGAGACCGTGGCAATGCTCAACAAATAGCCATCGGCCGGTGCGCGCGCCGCCTCGGTCGCGCCGATGGTGCCGCCGCCGCCGCCTTTGTTCTCGACCACCACGGCTTGCCCGAGCTCCTTGCCCAGCGGCTCGGCAATGGTGCGGGCGATGATGTCGGTCGTGCCGCCGGCGGCAAACGGCACCAGGATGCGCACCGGCTTGCTGGGGTAGTCCGACTGCGCCAGCGCGCTGCTGCCCAGGCCCAGGGCGATGGCGGCAGCGGTGCAATAGTGGCGCAAGCGGCGGTTGAAGTGGCGGCGTGAAATGCGCATAGGGTGTCTCCTCGGTTTGTTGGATGGGTGATGGCCGACATCAGCGGCGCGCGCCATCATGGCATGGGCGCGCCAGTGCCGGAGCTATTCGTACTGCGCCAGCGTGGCGGGCTCGAGCACTTGCAGGCCGCCGTATTCGAGCTGTACCAGGCCCTGGGCCTGCAGTCGCACCAGCGCCATGTTCACGCGCTGGCGCGACAGGCCGATCAGGTAGGCCAGCTCTTGCTGGGTGATGCGCAGGCTGCGGTCGGCGTTGGGGGCCAGCACGGGGTTGACCAGCGCGGCCAGTGAGCGCGCCACGCGCGCATCGGGGTTGGAGAGGCGATCCATCTCGCGCCCGGCGATGAACTGGCCCACGCGCTCGTTGAGCTGGCCCATGATGACGCGGTTGAACTCGATGGAGCGATCCAGCAGGGTGTGGAAGGCCTCCAGCGGCAGCGCGGCGATGGTGCTTTTGCGCAGCGCCTGGATGTTGTAGCGATAGGGCTCGCGCTTGAGGGCCGTGCCCTCGCCGAACCAGCAGCTTTTGGGAATGCCCGCGTAGCTGATGGTGGTGCCATCAACGCGGTTGTTGCTCATCTTGAACAGGCCATCGACCACGCCCAGCCAGTAGCGCACGGGCTTGCCGGCAATGCAGATGAAGTCGCCCTGCGGGATCTGGCCCACTTCGATGGCTTTTTCGGCAAAGCGCCGATCCTGGGGCTTGAGGCGCGCCAGCCAGGGGATGGCGGCGAGCTCGTCCTCGGTGGGCGCGCGGCGCTGCTGCACGATGGCGGGCAAGCGGCGTTCTGGAATAGGGCTTCTCATGCTGCGAAACATAGGGGCAGTTTCAGTCTGGAAAAACCAGGGAAATACCTGCCTAGGGTTTACCCAAGATTGTCGTTGCAAGGACAGAAAAACGTCAAACTGATGGCTATCATGCCGCCCTGCATTCCCCTCGGATGACACGGGTGGCGGGCGTTGCTTGGCAGCGTGCAGTCACGATCGGCCCGGGTGGTGCAGGCGCTTGAAAGACCCGTTCTTGCAGAGAAAGGCACAGGACATGGAGACGACATTTCCCCGGCTGCTGCTTCAGCATGCCCAGCAACGGCCCGAGGATCCAGCAATCCGGGAGAAGGAATACGGTATTTGGCAGACTTGGAACTGGCGCGAGGTGGCGCGTGATGTGCGTCACCTGGCCTGTGGGTTTGCGGCGCTGGGCTTGAGCGAAGGGCGCAATCTGGCGCTGGTGTCGGGCAACCGCCCCTATGCGTACATGAGCTTTCTGGCCGCGCAGTGCTTGCGCGCCGTGCCGGTGCCGATGTACCAGGATGCGGTGGCTTCGGAGATGGCCTATGTCGTGGCCGATGCCGAGGTGCACGTGGTCTTTGCCGAGGATCAGGAGCAGGTGGACAAGCTGTTGGAGATCCGCGAGACCTTCCCGCAATTGCAGTACATCGTGTATGACGATCCGCGCGGCATGCGCAGCTACCAGCAAGATTGCCTGGTCAGCGTCGAGCAATTGCTGGAAATGGGCCGCCAGTGGGATCAGCAGCATCCAGGCGCGTTCGAGCAGCAGGTGCAGGCCGGCCATCCCGATGATGTTTCGGTGATCCTCTACACCTCGGGCACGACGGGCAAGCCCAAGGGCGTGTGCCAGACGCACCGCTCCTTTGCCACTGCGGCGCAGGGCGGGGTGCAGGTCGATGGGCTGAACAAGGACGACAACGTGATCTCCTACCTGCCGCCGGCCTGGGTAGGCGATCACCTGTTCTCGATCGCGCAGTGGCTGGTGGCAGGCTTCACGATCAACTGCCCCGAGTCCTCGGCGACGGTGCAGATCGACCTGCAGGAGATCGGCCCGACGTATTACTTTGCGCCGCCGCGCGTGTTCGAGGGGCTGCTGACCAATGTCTCGATCCGCATGGAGGATGCTTCGCCGCTCAAGCGCTGGATGTACGCCAAGGCCATGGACGTGGCCCAGCGCGTGGGCGCCGACATCCTGGACGGCAAGAGCGTGGGCGGGCTCGATCGCCTGAAGTACGCGCTGGGCAACTTCTTCGTCTATGGGCCGCTGCGCAATGTGATGGGTTTCTCGCGCATTCGCGTGGCCTACACGGCCGGCGCGGCCATTGGGCCTGAGCTGTTCAAGTTCTTCCGCTCCATCGGCGTGAACCTCAAGCAGCTCTACGGCCAGACCGAGACCTGCGCCTATGTTTGCATCCAGAAGAACGGCCACGTCAAGCTCAACAGCGTGGGCCAGGCGGCGCCAGGCATCGAGTTGAAGATCGCCGACAACGGCGAGGTGCTGGTCAAGGGCGTATCGGTGCTCAAGGAGTACTACAAGCGCCCGGACGCCACGGCCGAGGTCATCAACGAGGATGGTTACTTCCTCACCGGCGACGCCGGCGTGCTCGACTCCGAGGGGCATCTGCGCATCATCGACCGCGCCAAGGACGTGGGCAAGCTCAACGGCGGCGCGATGTTTGCGCCCAATTACATCGAGAACAAGCTCAAGTTCTTCCCCCAAATCAAAGAAGCCGTGTGCTTTGGCCACAACCGCGATGAGGTCTGCGCCTTCATCAACATCGACTACGAGGCCGTGGGCAACTGGGCTGAAAAACGCAACCTGCCCTACGGCGGCTATGTGGATCTGGCCGGCAAGCCGCCGGTGCTGGAGATGATTGCCGAGTGCGTGGCCAAGGTGAACCAGGAGCTGGCCAGCGAGGAGGGCATGGAGGCCACTCAGGTCACGCGCTTTCTGGTGCTGCACAAGGAGCTGGACCCGGACGACGACGAGCTCACGCGCACGCGCAAGATTCGCCGCAACTTCGTGGCCGAGAAGTACGCCGTGCTGATCGACGCGCTGTACGGCGGCAAGAAGGAACAGTTCATTGAAACCCAGGTGAAGTTCGAGGACGGGCGCACCGGCAGCGTCAGCGCGACGCTGCAAATCCTCGACGCGAAAACCTACCCTGCGGCAAGAAAGGCGGCCTGAGCATGAGCAGCAGAAAAATCGGCGATGTCATTCTGGACATCAAGAACATCAGCCTGCGCTTTGGCGGCGTGAAGGCGCTGACCGACATCAGCTTCAACGTGCGCGAGCACGAGATCCGCTCCATCATCGGCCCCAACGGCGCGGGCAAGAGCTCGATGCTCAACTGCATCAACGGCGTGTACACGCCCAGCGAGGGCTCCATCACCTTCCGCGGCCAGACCTTCAGCCACATGAACAGCCGTCAGGTGGCGGAGATGGGGGTGGCGCGCACCTTCCAGAACCTGGCGCTGTTCAAGGGCATGAGCGTGATCGACAACATCATGTCCGGCCGCAATCTGAAGATCAAAAGCAACATCTTCCTGCAGGCGCTGCGCTGGGGCCCGGCCGAGCGCGAGGAAATTCGCCACCGCGAGTTCGTCGAGCACATCATCGACTTTCTGGAAATCCAGGCCTACCGCAAGACGCCCGTGGGCCAGCTGCCCTACGGCCTGCAAAAGCGCGTCGACCTGGGCCGCGCGCTGGCCATGGAGCCGCAGGTGCTGCTGCTCGACGAGCCCATGGCCGGCATGAACCTGGAAGAGAAGCAGGACATGAGCCGCTTCATCATCGACGTGAACGAGGAGTTCGGCACCACCATCGTGCTGATCGAGCACGACATGGGCGTGGTGATGGACATCTCCGACCGCGTGGTGGTGCTCGATTACGGCAAGAAGATCGGCGATGGCCCGCCTTCGGAAGTCGTGCACAACGAAGACGTGATCCGCGCCTACCTGGGCACGTCGCACTGAGCAGGGGCTGCAAGAAATCGAAGGAGACCCATCATGGCATTTTTTCTTGAGACCCTGTTTGGCGGCCTGATGACGGGCATGCTGTATTCGCTGGTGGCGCTGGGCTTCGTGCTCATCTTCAAGGCCAGCGGCGTGTTCAACTTCGCGCAGGGCGCGATGGTGCTGTTCGCCGCGCTGGCGATGGCGCGCTTTTCCGAATGGCTGCCCAAGTGGACGGGCATCGACAACCCGTGGTTTGCCAACATCGGCGCCTTTGTGATCGCCGCGCTGATCATGTTCGTGGTGGCCTGGTTCATCGAGCGACTGGTGCTGCGCCACCTGGTCAACCAGGAAGGCGCCACGCTGCTGATGGCCACGCTGGGCATCACCTACTTCCTCGAGGGCGTGGGCCAGACCATCTTCGGCAGCGAGATCTACTCCATCCACATCGGCATGCCCAAGGACCCGGTGTTCGTGCTGGAGTCCATGTTCGAAGGCGGCGTGCTGGTCAACAAGGAAGACCTGATCGCCGCGCTGATCGCTGCCGCGCTGGTGGCGCTGCTGACACTGTTTTTCCAGAAAACCGGCACGGGCCGCGCGCTGCGCGCCGTGGCCGACGATCACCAGGCGGCGCAATCCATCGGCATCCCGCTCTCGCGCATCTGGGTCATCGTCTGGACGGTGGCCGGCATGGTGGCCCTGGTGGCCGGCATGATCTGGGGCAGCAAGCTGGGCGTGCAGTTCTCGCTGGCCACGGTGGCGCTGCGCGCGTTGCCGGTGGTGATCCTGGGCGGGCTGACCTCGGTGCCCGGCGCCATCATCGGCGGGCTGATCATCGGCGTGGGCGAGAAGCTCTCCGAGGTCTACCTGGGCCCCTACGTGGGCGGCGGCATCGAAATCTGGTTTGCCTACGTGCTGGCGCTGGTGTTCCTGCTCTTCAGGCCACAAGGCTTGTTCGGCGAGAAGATCATCGACCGTGTGTGACACACAGGATCCAAGGAGTCATAAAGCATGTTCTATAGAGAAAACGGTCAGTTCAAGACCAGCTACCGGGCCGATCAGCAGATCTTCCCGATCCGGCAGGATCGCATCGCCATCGGCCTGATCCTGGCCTTTGCCTTCATCGGCGTGCCGCTGCTGGCCAGTGACTACCTGTTCCTGTCCATCCTGCTGCCCTTCGTCATCATGTCGCTGGCAGCGCTGGGGGTGAACATCCTGGTGGGTTACTGCGGCCAGATCTCGTTGGGCTCGGGCGCCTTCATGGCCATGGGCGCTTATGCGGCCTACAACGCCTATATGCGCATTCCCGGCATGCCGCTGGTGGTGGCGCTGATCATCGGCGGCATTGCTGCCATGGTGTTTGGCGTGCTGTTTGGCCTGCCCAGCCTGCGCGTCAAGGGGCTGTATCTGGCTGTGGCCACGCTGGCGGCGCAGTTCTTTGCCGACTGGATGTTCCTGCGCGTGACCTGGTTCACCATGGATTCGCCCTCGGGCTCGGTGTCGGTGTCCAACCTGAAGGTGTTTGGCATGCCGTTGGATTCGCCTGTGGCCAAGTACCTGTTCTGCCTGACGGTGCTGGTCATCATCGCCTTGCTGGCCAAGAACCTGGTGCGCAGCGCCACCGGGCGCGAGTGGATGGCCATCCGCGACATGGACGTGGCCGCCGCCGTGATCGGCATCCGCCCGCTGTACGCCAAGCTCAGCGCCTTTGCCGTCAGCAGCTTCATCGTCGGCATGGCCGGCGCGCTGTGGGCCTTCATCTACCTGGGCGCGTGGGAGCCCGCCGCGTTCTCGCTGGAGGCCATGTCGCTCAAGCTGCTGTTCATGGTCATCATCGGCGGCATGGGCTCCATCATGGGCAGTTTCTTTGGCGCGGCCTTCATCGTGGTGCTGCCCATTGCGCTCACGCGCATCCTGCCGGTGCTGGCGAGCCTGGTGGGGGTGGAGTTCTCCACCACTGCGGTCTCGCACGCTGAACTGATGATTTTCGGCGCACTGATTGTGTGGTTCCTGATCGTTGAGCCGCACGGCCTGGCCAAGCTCTGGTCCACGGCCAAGCAAAAGCTGCGCGTCTGGCCCTTCCCGCACTGATGCCCGGCGCTGCCTGGGCGGGCGCTGTCAGCGCCGCGCCCGACTCTTTTCACCCCCCTCAAAGGAGACAACCATGAAACGTTCCCTGAACCTGATCACCGCTGCGGTTGCCGTGGCCGCGTCGCTGGCAGCGCCTGCCGCCATGGCGCAGGAGCAGTTCATTCCGGTGCTGACCTACCGCACTGGCGCTTACGCCGCCAACGGCACGCCGATCGCTAACGGCATGGTCGATTACTACAAGTACATCAACGCCAAGGGCGGCGTCAATGGCGTGAAGATCGCCTTCGAAGAGTGCGAAACCGGCTACGACACGGCGCGCAGCGTGGAGTGCTATGAGCGCCTCAAGACCAAGGGCGGCGGCGCGGCGCTGGTGCATCCCTGGTCCACCGGCGCGACCTTCGCGCTGACCGAGAAGGCCCCTGTTGACCAGGTGCCGCTGATCACCACCGGTTATGGCCGCAGCGAAAGCCAGGACGGCATGGTGTTCAAGTGGAACTTCCCGCTGGGCGGCACCTATTGGGTGGCCGCTGACGTCATCATGAAGGCCATTGCCGACAAGGAAGGCGGCATGGACAAGCTCAAGGGCAAGAAGATCGCGCTGGTCTACCACGACAGCCCGTTCGGCAAGGAGCCCATCCCGCTGCTGCAGGAAATGGCCAAGCAGCAGGGCTTCACGCTGCAGCTGCTGCCTGTGACCGCGCCGGGCGTGGAGCAGAAGTCCACTTGGCTGCAGGTGCGCCGTGATCGCCCCGATTACGTGCTGCTGTGGGGCTGGGGCGTGATGAACTCCACCGCGCTGAAAGAAGCCCAGGCCACTGGCTATTCGCGCGAGAAGATGTACGGCGTGTGGTGGGCTGGCGCCGAGCCTGATGTGAAGGACGTGGGCGCAGGCGCCAAGGGCTACAACGCCGTGACGCTGATGCACTCGGCCGACAAGAGCTCGCCCATCGTCAAGGAGATCCTGGCCACGCTGCACGACAAGGGCCAGGGCACTGGCCCGAAAGAGGAAGTGGGCGACGTGCTGTACCTGCGCGGCGTCTTCAGCGCCATGATCGGCGTGGAAGGCATCCGCGCTGCGCAGGAAAAATTCGGCACAGGCAAGGTCATGACTGGCGATCAAGTGCGCTGGGGCCTGGAGAACCTGGACCTGACGCAGGACAAGCTCGACGCGCTGGGCTTCAAAGGCGTGCTCAGCCCGATCAAGACCAGCTGCAAAGACCACATGGGCAACATGCAGGCGCGCATCCACACCTGGGATGGCAAGGCCTGGAGCTACACCACCGACTGGATCCAGGCTGACGAAGCCCGCATCAAGCCGCTGGTGGACGCCACCGCCAAGCGCTACGCCGACGAGAAGAAGGTGCCTGTGCGCCCTGAATCCGACTGCAGCTGAGCGGGCCTGATGGCTGGGCAGGCGGCTGCCGCGCAGCAGCGCCGCCTGCCAGCCGTTGGCACGCATTGCCCCGCCGTGCAGGCGGGGCCATTTCGACGACGAGGTTTTCTCACATGAACAACGCCGCATCCACCACCGCCCCCATCGTGCTCAATGTCAATGGCATCGAGGTCATCTACAACCACGTGATCCTGGTGCTCAAGGGCGTCTCGCTGGCCTTGCCCGAGAGCAGCATCGTCGCCCTGATGGGCGGCAACGGCGCGGGCAAGACCACCACGCTGCGCGCCATCTCCAACCTGCTCAAGGCCGAGCGCGGCGAAGTCACCAAAGGCAGCATCGAGCTGCGCGGCGAGCGCATCGAAAACCTCTCGCCATCCGATCTGGTCAAGCGCGGCGTGGTGCAGGTCATGGAAGGGCGGCACTGCTTTGCCCACCTGACCATCGAGGAAAACCTGATGACGGGCAGCTATACCCGCACCGACAAGGCCGAGATCGCGCGCAACCTGGAGAAGGTTTACACCTACTTCCCGCGCCTGAAAACGCGCCGCACCAGCCAGGCCGCCTACACCTCCGGCGGCGAACAGCAGATGTGCGCCATTGGCCGCGCACTGATGGCCAACCCCTCCATCGTGCTGCTCGACGAGCCCAGCATGGGCTTGGCGCCGCAGATCGTCGAAGAGGTCTTCCACATCGTCAAAGACCTCAACACCAAAGAAAAAGTCACCTTCCTGCTTGCGGAGCAGAACACCAACATGGCCCTGAAGTACGCCGACTACGGCTACATCATGGAATCGGGCCGCATCGTCATGGACGGCCCAGCGCAGGAGCTGGCCAACAACGCCGACGTCAAGGAGTTCTACCTGGGCATCGGCGGCGAAGGCCGCAAGAGCTTCCGCGACATCAAGAGCTACAAGCGACGCAAGCGCTGGCTGGCCTGATGCACCAGCGCCCTGACCGACTCGTTTGATTGGAGGAGACTGCATGACCAGCCCCAACCTGGATTCCCTGGAAACCCGCGCGCCACAAGAGCGCGAGCAAGCGCTGCTGGCCGCCCTGGCCGCCCAGGTGGCCAACGCCCAGCGCCGCAGCGCCGCCTTTGCGGACATTTTGCAGGGCGTGGACGCCAGCGCCATCACCAGCCGTCAAGCCTTGGCACAGCTGCCGGTGACGCGCAAGTACGAACTGCTCGAACGCCAGAAGGCCCAGCGCGCGCAGGACTTGTTCGGCGGCTTCAGCGCCATCGGCTTCGGCCCGGCCATGCGGCGCGTGTTCGCCAGCCCAGGCCCGATCTACGAGCCCGAGGGCGTGGCCGTCGATTACTGGCGCATGTCGCGCGCGCTGCGCGCGGCCGGCCTGCAAACGGGAGAGCTGGTGCACAACAGCTTCAGCTACCACTTCACGCCCGCAGGCTCGATGATGGAAACCGGCGCCCATGCGCTGGGTTGCACCGTCTTCCCCGCCGGCACCGGCCAGACTGAGCAACAGGCCCAGGCCATTGCCGAACTGCGCCCGGCCGCCTATGCCGGCACGCCCAGCTTCCTCAAACTGTTGGTGGAAAAAGCCCAGGCTATGGGGCTGGACATCGGCAGCCTGAAAAAAGCCCTGGTCTCGGGCGAAGCCTTCCCGCCCTCGCTGCGCGAATGGCTGCAGCAACACGGCATCGAAGGCTACCAGTGCTATGCCACGGCCGACCTGGGGTTGATCGCCTATGAAACCGAAGCCCGTGAGGGCCTGGTGCTCGACGAAGGCGTGATCGTCGAAATCGTGCGCCCCGGCACCGGCGAGCCCGTGCCCGAAGGCGAAGTGGGCGAGGTGGTGGTCACCACGCTGAACCCGGACTACCCGCTGATCCGCTTTGGCACCGGCGACCTCTCTGCCGTGCTGCCCGGCCAATGCCCCACCGGCCGCACCAACACCCGCATCAAGGGCTGGATGGGCCGCGCCGACCAGACCACCAAGGTGCGCGGCATGTTCGTGCATCCGGCCCAGGTGGCCGAAATCGCGCGGCGCTACCCGCAGGTGCAAAAGGCGCGCTTGGTCGTCAGCGGCGCCATGGCCAGCGATCAGATGCAGCTGCTGGTGGAGACCACCGAAACCTCCGGCGGCCTGGCCGGGCAGATTGCCGACACCATCCGCGAAGTCACCAAACTGCGCGGCGAGGTGCAGTTGGTGCCGCCGGGCAGCCTGCCCAACGACGGCAAAGTCATCGAGGACGCGCGCAGCTACGATTGACTGAGTGCGTTGCCCGCGCCCGTCGGCTGCCGCCAGCGCAGGCGCCGGGCGATCGGTGCAGGTGAAAAAAGAGGGGCTGGCCCGCGCATCTTGGGCCGTGCCCCTCCTTTTTGCTATTGAAGCCTGTTCAAAAGCTCTGCACGGCTGGCAAGAAAGTGGATTTGTGCGGCCTGCGGCTTTGTGCCGTGCCACCCCTCCCAACCCACTGCTTGCCCGCGCGCGCGGAGACTTTGGACAGGCTTTCAGTCGCTGAGGCGTTGGCAGGCATTGGCCGCGTTACCCAATGGGCACGCTGCCGGCCCGTGGCGCATGGCATGGGCTGACTACAATGGCCGGGTTTTGATGCATGAAGGACATAGACCCATGGTTCCCCACCTCGTCACCGCATTGACTGGCCCGATCAGCGAGCTGGAGCAGCGCATTCTTGAGTCCATGCCCGCCATTGAGCGCTGGTTCCGCCTGGAGTGGATGGAGCGCACGCCGCCGTTTTACTGCTCGGTGGATGTGCGCAATGCGCAGTTCAAGGTTGCGCCGGTGGATACCAACCTGTTCCCTGGCGGCTGGAACAACCTCACGGCAGAGATGCTGCCGCTGGCGGTGCAGGCCACGATGGCGGCGATCGAGAAGATTTGCCCGGAGGCGCGCAATCTGCTGCTGATCCCCGAGAACCACACGCGCAACCCCTACTACCTGGCCAACGTGGCGCAGTTGCAGCGCATTTTCCGCGCCGCCGGCCTGAATGTGCGCATCGGCTCGATCAGCCCGGAGATCACCGAGGACACGACGGTGACGCTGGCCAATGGCGAAGAGCTGCTGCTCGAACCAGTCAACCGCACCAAGCACCGCCTGCAGGTCAAGCAGTTCGACCCCTGCACGATCTTGCTCAACAACGATTTGTCGGCAGGCACGCCGGGCATTTTGGAAGACCTGCACGAGCAGTTCCTGCTGCCGCCGCTGCATGCTGGCTGGAGCGTGCGCCGCAAGAGCCAGCATTTCAAGGCCTACGACGACGTGGCCAAGAGCTTCGGCAAGATGCTGGGCATCGACCCCTGGCTGATCAACCCGGTGTTTGCTCAGGCCACGGGGGTGGATTTTGCACAGGGCCAGGGCATTGAGGCCCTGCAAGAAAACGTCAACGCCGTGCTCGCCAAGATCCGGCGCAAATACAAGGAATACGGCATCACCGAGAAGCCCTACGTGGCCATCAAGGCCGATAACGGCACCTACGGCATGGGCGTGATGATGGTGCAGGACGCAGCCGAACTGGACAGCATCAACCGCCGCACCAAGAACAAGATGTCGGTCATCAAGGACGGCCAGCAGGTCAGCGATCTGCTGATCCAGGAGGGCGTGGCCACCATCGAAAGCATCGACGGCGCCACGGCCGAGCCGGTGGTGTACATGCTCGATCGCTACGTGGTGGGCGGCTTTTACCGCACCCACGCCAGCAAGGGCGCTGAGGAAAACCTGAACGCGCCGGGCGCGACCTTTCTGCCACTGAGCTTTGAGCCTGGCCACGTGCTCGATGCCAAGGGCAAGCCCGGCGAGGCCTTGCCCAACCGCTTCTACATGTATGGCGTCATCGGGCGCCTGGCCATGCTGGCGGCCAGCTACGAGCTTGAGCGCACCAACCCCGAGGCGGAGGTGTACTGACATGATTCTTGTCACTGGCGGCGCTGGTTTCATCGGCGCCAATTTCGTGCTCGACTGGATCGAGCGCGTCGGTGAGCCCGTAGTCACACTGGACAAGCTCACCTACGCAGGCAATCTGCAGAACCTGGCGCCGCTGCAAGGCGATGCGCGGCACCAGTTCGTGCAAGGCGACATTGCCGATGCCGAGCTGGTAGCCAACCTGCTGGCCGAGCACCGGCCGCGCGCCATCGTGCACTTTGCCGCCGAAAGCCATGTGGATCGCTCCATCCACGGCCCGGAGGACTTCTTGCACACCAACGTGCTGGGCACCTTCCGCCTGCTGGAGGCTGCCCGCGCGCACTGGGGCGCGCTGGACGGGGCCGAGAAGGCAGCGTTTCGCTTCCTGCACGTCTCCACCGACGAGGTGTACGGCACGCTCGCGCCCGATGCGCCGGCCTTCACCGAGCAACACCCCTACGAGCCCAACAGCCCCTACAGCGCCACCAAGGCCGCCAGCGACCATCTGGTGCGCGCCTGGTTCCACACCTACGGCCTGCCGGTGCTGACCACCAACTGCAGCAACAACTACGGGCCGCTGCACTTTCCGGAAAAGCTCATCCCGCTGGTCATCACCAACGCCCTGGCCGGCAAGCCCTTGCCCATCTATGGCGATGGCCAGCAGATCCGCGATTGGCTCTACGTCAAGGACCACTGCAGCGGCATTCGCCGCGTGCTTGAAGCGGGCACGCCCGGCCAGACCTACAACATCGGCGGGCACAACGAAATGGCCAACATCGACATCGTGCGCCGCATCTGCGCGCTGCTCGACCGGCTGCGCCCGCGCGCCGATGGCCTCAGCTACGCCGAGCAAATCCGTTTTGTCGCCGACCGCCCCGGCCACGACCGCCGCTACGCCATCGACGCGCGCAAAATGCAACAGGAACTGGGCTGGGCCCCAGCCGAAACCTTCGACAGCGGCATCGAAAAAACCGTCCAGTGGTATCTGGACAATGCCGACTGGGTGCGCAACGTGCAAACCGGCGCCTATCGCGACTGGCTGGCCAAGCAATACGCCGCGGCCTGAACGCGAGCGCCTGTTCAAAATCTCTGCACGGCGGGCAATTAGCGGATTGGGGCAGCCCGCAGCGCTGGCAAGGCCTTGCCGGGCCACGTACAGGAGGGCATCCAACCATGAAAATCTTGCTATTGGGAAAAAACGGCCAGGTCGGCTGGGAGCTGCAGCGCAGCCTGGCCGTGCTTGGTGAGGTCATCGCGCCCGAGCGCAGCGATGCCCAGCAGGGCGGCGACCTGACCCAGCCCGAGGCGCTGCGCGAGGCCATTCGCCGCATCGCGCCACAGGCCATCGTCAACGCCGCGGCCTACACCGCCGTCGATCGGGCGCAAAGCGAAGCTGAGCAAGCCCACGCCATCAACACCGTGGCGCCGCAGGTGCTCGCCCAAGAGGCCAGCGCCCTCGACGCCTGGCTGGTGCACTACAGCACGGACTACGTCTTTGACGGCAGCGGCCACACCCCCTGGCGCGAGAACGATGCCCCAGCCCCGCTGTCCGTCTACGGCCAGAGCAAGCTCGCCGGCGAACAGGCCATTGCCCAAAGCGGCGCCAAACACCTCATCCTGCGCACCAGCTGGGTCTATGGCGCGCACGGCAACAACTTCCTCAAAACCATGCTGCGCCTGGGCGCCCAGCGCCCGGAACTGCGCATCGTGGCCGACCAGATCGGTGCGCCCACCGGCGCCGAACTGCTGGCCGACGCCACCGCGCAGGCCCTGCTGCAAGCCATGCAGGGCAGCCCGGCCTTTGGCGGCATCTACCACCTCACGGCCAGCGGCGCCACCAGCTGGTTCGACTACGCGCAATACATCTTCGAACAGGCGCGCCGCATCGACCCGGCCACCGCCCGCGCCCAGCTGGTGCCCATCCCCAGCAGCGAATACCCCACACCTGCTGCCAGGCCGCTGAACTCGCGCCTGGACACCACGCACTTCGAGCACACCTTCGGCCTAACCATGCCGCCCTGGCAACAGGGCGTGGCACGCGTCGTGGCCGAACTGCTGCAGCCTGGCTGGACGCAACAATAAACGCGCTCAACCCAGCGCCACAACAGCCAGCAAGGTCGCGCCGCCCAGCGCCGCCTCGCTTTTTTGCCGTGATGCCAGAGAGCAACAAGCAAGGCAATTTCACTGCTTGTAAAACGTGCAATACGCATTCAACCCACGCGCCCGCGAGGGGCGCGACACGCACTGGCATATCATTGTGGCATTCGTCTATGAGTTTCAACTCACGCGCCCGCGAGGGGCGCGACGCGATGCGTGGACGCGCAATTGCAGCCCATAGCGTTTCAACTCACGCGCCCGCGAGGGGCGCGACCCGAGCACCTGGCCAAGCTCAAACGCCTGGCCGACGTTTCAACTCACGCGCCCGCGAGGGGCGCGACCGCTGGACACCCTCAACGAGCTGGCCACTGCGCTGTTTCAACTCACGCGCCCGCGAGGGGCACGACGAGATTGCCGGATTTCGTGTAGCCGTCAGGGCATTTAGTTTCAACTCACGCGCCCGCGAGGGGCGCGACAGGATCAAATCACCCATGCCTGCGCTGCCGCCCTGTTTCAACTCACGCGCCCGCGAGGGGCGCGACCCCGAAGCAGTGTTCATGCCACGGAGAGTGAGACGTTTCAACTCACGCGCCCGCGAGGGGCGCGACGCACCGGGGAGCGCGTGCTGCTGTTCTTGCCGCAGTTTCAACTCACGCGCCCGCGAGGGGCGCGACAGCGGCTCGGTGTGCCCGCCGGGGTGGGCGATGAGCGTTTCAACTCACGCGCCCGCGAGGGGCGCGACCTTTGAGCATGGGCACATCATCAATTCGATCATGTTTCAACTCACGCGCCCGCGAGGGGCGCGACGATCGCATCCTGCACGGGGTGCGTCTGCGCGCCAGTTTCAACTCACGCGCCCGCGAGGGGCGCGACGGTGGCAGAGCAGCACGCCGATTTCTTCATCAAGTTTCAACTCACGCGCCCGCGAGGGGCGCGACGCCCAGAGCCAACACCAGCTGCGCCACAGTGACGTTTCAACTCACGCGCCCGCGAGGGGCGCGACCAAGCCGACCTGGACGCGCTGATCAAGCGGCAGGTTTCAACTCACGCGCCCGCGAGGGGCGCGACGAGTAGTCCACTGCCCATTTTCATAATACCGAGCAGTTTCAACTCACGCGCCCCCGAGGGGCGCGACTGGGCGCCTCTCCCTCCGTCGAGGTATTGACCTGGTTTCAACTCACGCGCCCGCGAGGGGCGCGACTAGGTCATGCCGCATGGTCGTTCCCGGCGCGCTTTGTCGTTTCAACTCACGCGCCCGCGAGGGGCGCGACACAGTGCGCGGCGCGCCGCCGCGCGGCCTGGGCGTGTTTCAACTCACGCGCCCGCGAGGGGCGCGACTATTGAGGTTCAGGGGATTCCAAGAACGACTCCCAGTTTCAACTCACGCGCCCGCGAGGGGCGCGACCCCAACGAAAAGCCCAAAAATGGCAACGGCAAAAGTTTCAACTCACGCGCCCGCGAGGGGCGCGACCCCACGTCCCATGTGGTGGGGCCGCTCGCGGGGTTTCAACTCACGCGCCCGCGAGGGGCGCGACGCATTCAAGCCCATCCAGATCATCATCAACGCCAAAGTTTCAACTCACGCGCCCGCGAGGGGCGCGACGCTGGGCCACGCCCACATGCCCGCCCAGCGGCGGGTTTCAACTCACGCGCCCGCGAGGGGCGCGACCCTTTGGCCTGCCGCAATGACGCCTCACACAGCGTTTCAACTCACGCGCCCGCGAGGGGCGCGACCGCGTCGGCGCTCGCGCGTTGCTGTTCGTGCCGCGTTTCAACTCACGCGCCCGCGAGGGGCGCGACGAAAGGAAGCACCCCATGCCCAACACCCTCACCGTTTCAACTCACGCGCCCGCGAGGGGCGCGACGCTGTCGCTGATCAAGCGACATATTGCTGAATACGTTTCAACTCACGCGCCCGCGAGGGGCGCGACCCGCTCTATGAGTTCGTGTTCGATTTCTTCAAGGGTTTCAACTCACGCGCCCGCGAGGGGCGCGACCGGTCGGGGTTGAGTGCCTCTGCAGCATCGGCGCTGTTTCAACTCACGCGCCCGCGAGGGGCGCGACCTGGGCCACGCCCACATGTCCGCCCAGGGCCGGGTTTCAACTCACGCGCCCGCGAGGGGCGCGACGGCTACGTCAATCATCCGAGCGACCCTGGCGGGGTTTCAACTCACGCGCCCGCGAGGGGCGCGACGCCGGCCGGCCTAGATTTATCACTCTGACACTTTGGTTTCAACTCACGCGCCCGCGAGGGGCGCGACTTTCCTATCACATTTTTGCCCTATTTGATTGTAGGGTTTCAACTCACGCGCCCGCGAGGGGCGCGACAGCATCTTTATAACGCGTTGATGGACAGCGTTTTTTGAGTTTGATGGCGCGAATCTACGGTTGGGGCGGGCTTGGGTGCATGGCCGCTTGGTGGCTCTCGCGGGAATATCTTTGCTAATCAATGCCTTGCGCTGTGTGCGAACCTGTCTTGCAATGCGTAGGGCGCTTGGGGTTCGCGGATGCCGGGGATGGGGCGGGGCGGCCGTGCTGTTCAGAACACCAGCGGGCCTTGCAGGTCGAGTGCGGGCTTGGCGCCGATGTGCTCGACTTTGTGTTTCCAGTTCTGGCCCAGGTAGTAAAAGCGCAGGCTGTCGGTTTGCGGGTCGATCAGCTCGCTCAGCTTGTGTTTCAGCGGCACCCATTGCGCGGTGCTGACTTCGATTTCGAAGACGGAGTATTGCACGCGCTGGCCATGGTCTTGGCAGGCGCGGGCGATGCGGCGCAGGCGGCGTTCGCCTTCCGGGGTGCGGGTGCTGACGTCGTAGCTGACCAGGATCAACATGGCGGGTGTTTGGCCCCGGGGGCTTATTTCCAGATGAAGGGCGGATAGGCGTCCAGATCGCCGCGCAGGTGGCGTGCCAGCAGCTGGGCCTGCACGAATGGGAACAGGCCGATGGGGGCGCTTTCGCCGGTGAAGCTGTGTTGCAGCTGCTCGCGCTTGCGCTCCTGCCAGGCGGTGAGCACGGTTTTGCGCGCGTCGTCTTTGAGGAGCACGGCGCCGTTGTCCAGTGTTTGGAAGTCGCGCGGGCCGATTTGCCGGCGGTTGATGAGCGAAAGGGCCAGGCGGTCGGCGAGCACGGGGCGGAATTCTTCCATCAGGTCCAGCGCCAGGCTGGGGCGGCCGGGGCGGTCGCGGTGCAGAAAGCCGACGGCAGGATCCAGGCCCACGGTTTCAAGTGCGCTGCGGCAGTCGTGGGTGAGCAGGGTGTAGAGCAGCGAGAGCAGGGCGTTGATGGCGTCGCGCGGCGGGCGGCGGCTGCGGCCGGTAAAGCGCAGCGCGGGCTCGTCCACGCGGATCAGGTGGTCGAAGACGCTGAAGTACAGCTGCGCGGCTTCGCCTTCCAGGCCGCGCAGGGCGCCGGTGTCGGCGCAGGTGCGCGCTTGCTGGCTGATGCGTTTGAGGCGCAGCGTGGCGTGTTGCAGGGCCTGGGCGGCGGCGGGCGCCATGCCGCTGGCGTGGTCGCGCAGCGCGCGGGCCAGCACGGCGCGTTGGTTGAAGACTTTGCCGGCGACGATGTGGCGGGCGATGGCTGCGCCCTGGTTCTGGTCGCTGCAGCGGTATTGCGCGCGCCGCAGCAGCACGTTGCCGGAGACGGGGCCTTCCACGCGGGCCAGAAACCGGCCGCTGGGGCTGAGGTGACTGATGCAGATGCCGCGCTGGGCGCAGTGCCCCATGAGCGCGGGGGAGACGAGCACGTGGCCGATGCAGACCAGGCCTTGCAGCATGTGCACGGGCAGGCGGGCGCGCGTCTGGCCTTCGACTTCGACGACGAGGTTTTCGCCGTCCTTGCGCAGCCAGGCGCCTTCGGTGGTGATGTACAAGGTGTTGAGCAGGGGGCGCATGGGGGCAAGGTGTGCAGGCGCGGGCGGCGGGCTCAGTCCGGCGCTTGCAGCTGGGTTTGCAGCCAGGGCGCCACGCGGCGAGCGGCGCGGGCCCATTGGGGCTGGCAATCGTCAATGAGCGAGCAGGTGCTGCAGCGCCTGGCATCGTCCACGGGCGGCGGGGTGCGGCCGGCGGCCAGCAGGGCGCGGGTGCTGGCGATGGTGTTCAGGGTCAGGGCGCGCAGGTCGGCGTCGAACACCACGTTGCGGCGGCGGCGGGTCTGGCCGTAGAACAGGGCGCCCTCGGACACGGGCTGACCCAGCATGTCTTCCAGACACAGGGCTTGCGCGCACAGTTGCACTTCATCGGCGCGATGCGCCTTGGGCCGGCCGCGCTTGTATTCGACAGGCAGGGCCTGCGGCGGGCCGGCGGCGCGGGGGTGGAACTCGACCACGTCGGCCACGCCGGCAATGCCCAGGGCCGTGTGGCGCAACGGCATGGCGGTGACGGTGCGCACGCCATGGCGCTGTTCGGCGCCTGGGCTGTCGGCGCGCTGGTGCAGTAGCCGGCCTTCGGCCGTGAGGGCGTTTTCCGACCACAGCTGCTCCAGGTGAATCAGCGCGCACTGGCGCGGGCAGTACAGGTAGTGCTGCAGGGCCGAGAGCGGGATGGGGTCTTCTTCCTGAGCTTGGTCAGCGCTTGGCTTGGCGGCACTCATGCCTGGCGTTCTTGGCTGGGCGGGGCGATGGCGCCACGCCATACGCTCCGCGCGGCGCGCGCGGGCATTACAGCTTTTCTTCCACCGTCACGCCATCGGGCACGGCGCCGATGTGGACCTGGTAGTCGGCAAAGCTGCGCGCGGGCGGGCGGTTGTCGCTGTCGTCCTTGCGCGTGACCTGGACGGCGTCAAACAGCAGGTGCGCCGGGGCGTTGCCCATGGCGCTGTCGTGCTTGAAGACGATGAGCTTGCGCGCGGCCATTTCGCCGCGTGCGGCGGAGCGGTCGTGCTCGAACATGTTCATCAGCGCCTGCCACAGCAGTTGCAGGTCGTCCTCGCCAAAGCCGGTGCGCTCGGCCAGCTTGGCCGAGACGAAGCCGTGCGCGCGGTACAGGCCATAGGGCAGGATGTGCTTGCGGCCCATGGTGCGGTTGTCGCCGCTTTGGGCCTCGGCCTCTTTCTCGGTGGTGACGGCCATGCGGGTGATGGCGATCTCCAGCGGCAGCACGGGTTCGACGGAGCTGGCAAAGGCCAGCTGCACCGGGCCGCGCACCTGGCCGGCGTTGACGCCGGTGGTCATCACGGCGCCGAAGGTGCGCACGTCGAAGAAGTTCTGGCACATCCAGGCGGTGATTTCGCGCGCCTTGGCTTCATCCTTGGGCAGTTTCTTGAAGGCGTCCTTGGCGTCGGGCGGGATGCCCAGCGCCTGCCAGGCCTTCTGGTGCTGCTGGTTGAGCACGGCTTTTTCCTGCATGTAGATGGCAAAGCCGGGCGCGCCGTCCTTGTCCAGCGCCACGTAGTTGCGGATCTTGCGCTTGAGGCTGACGTCGGTGACCAGGCCGCGGCTGGTTTCCGGGTCCAGCCGCGGCAGGTTGCCCGCGTCGGGGTCGCCGTTGGGGTTGCCGTTGGTCACGTCGAACAGGTACACGAACTCATAACGGTGGGCGATGGGCTGGCTCATTCAAAAATCTCCTGCTGCGTGGCGGTGGAATCGGTGTCGGTGGTGTTCTTGTCGCCTGCGCCTTCGTTCTTGGTGAACAGCGCGCGGTTCTGGTGGTAGTAGCCGATGGCAAAGCGCCCCTGGTGCTCGATGTTGAGCGTGCGCGGAAATTGCTGGGGCAGGCTGTCCATCACGTCGCCCATCAGCTTTTCCAGATGGATGGCCTGGCCGGTGCGCTCCTTGCGCAGCTTGGACAGGTGGTTCTGCGCGTTGCGCAGCAGCACGGGGAAGATGCTGGCGGGCGTGGCCGAGGCCGCGCCGTAGTAGCGGTCGCGGATGGTGGCGTTGAGCTGCGCGCCCAGGGCGCTGCGCTGCACGTGCTCCAGCACGGCGAACAGCCGCCCCAGCAGGTAGGCGGGCTGGGTTGATTGGGGGTCAAGGCTCACCGGGATCTCCTCTGTCGATGATGGTTGAAGCAGGCGGCGCTGGCGCGTGAGCACGCCCTTGCAGATGGCGGCGCGCAGGCCGCAGAGGTGGCCGTCGGCGCGGATGCGCATGACGGTATTGGCCAGCAGGCTGCGCGGGTAGAGGCCGCCGGTCAGGATGGCGCGCAGCGTTTCGCCCACCAGGTGCGCGGGGGCGTCGTCGGCCTTGGGCATGGCCCCTTCGCGCTGGGGCACGGTGGCCAGCACCAGGCGGCGCATGGCCGGCGCGGTCTGCCAGGGGCAGGGCTCGATGCGCAGGTCGGCCTCGTGCTGGGCCAGTTTTTCCACAAAGTGCTGCAGCGAATCGGTCAGCCACAGGCGCACCGACAGGCGCGAGGCATTGGGCGCCAGGCCGAGCACGAAGATGCGCGTGTCGGGGTGCAGGCCCGCGTCCAGTTGCGCGGCGTTCAGCGGGCGGCCTTTTTGCACGGCTTGCAGCAGGCCCCGCAGGCGCATGGCTTCGCTGCCGTCGTCGATTGGGTCGAAGAGCGTGGCCAGCAGGTCTTCGGCGGCCTGGGCCTGGGCGGGCTCGGGCGCCTCGGCCCAGAACACGACGCTGGTGTCGCCAATCTGGATGCGCTGGCGGTTGTCCGCGCCGCTGCGCAGCAGGTGGTTGAGCGCCGTGGTGTAGGCAAAGGCCGCCTGCGCCGAGACGGGGGCGTTGTCGCCCTGCTCCTTGCCGAAGGAGCTGAAGGCGTCCTGGTTGAAGGAGACGATGGAGGCGCCAGAGCTTTGCGCGCCATGCACGCCTTTGATGGCCGGGTGCAGGCGGGCCGGGGCGGCTGGCTCGCCCGTGGCCAGGCAGGTCATGGCGGGCGGGCGGGCCTGGGCGCCAGGGGCGGGGCCAGCGTTGCCGCCCGCCTCTTGCGCTTGCAGCAGTTGCATGCGCAGCGCCTGCGCGGCCGGCCTGTCGTGCAGGTAGGCGTTTTCACCGTCGAGGCTGAACACCAGGTTGGCGTCCTTCATCTCCTCGGTGAACAGCGGCGGCTGAAAGTGCTCGGGCCGCCACTGCAGCAAAAAGCGCCGCAGCGCCAGCAGGCCCTCGTCCGTGGCCTGCGCCAGCAGGGGCAGGTGCAGCGCCTTGAAGGCTTCGTGCTCCTGGTCTGCGCGCTTGCTGCTGGCGCTCACGCCCAGCACGTAGCTGCTCTTGTCCCACAGCACATTGGGCTGGATGCCCACCGTGCGCTTGACCGGCTGCGGCACGGTGATGAGCTGGGGCTTGGGCTTCTTGCCCGAGGTGTCCATGCGCGCCTGCGCGGCGGCCACGCTGCCATCGGGGCGCAGCTTGATCACGTAGCTGATCTTCTCGGGGCTGTAACCGTAGGGCGCCAGGCCGCTGCCGGGCTGCGCGGCCAGCCGGTGGTAGAGCCGCACCAGGGCTTGCAGGATCATGCCTTGACCTCCTCGCTGTGCCAGGCGGGCACGTCGATGGCGCCATCGACCAGGCGTGCGCGGAAAAAGCGCGGCGTGTGCCCGTGGTCGAAGTCGATGTCGTGCAGCATCCAACCCAGGTCGCGCTGGCGCTCGGCCTCGGGCAGGGTGGAGGCGGGCAGCGCCTCGCCTTCTTCCAGCAGGCGGAAGAAGGCCGGAAACTCGCGCACGCCCAGGCAGGGCGCGTGGAAATACTGGCCCTTGCGCGCGCGGCGCGTGAAGATGTCCAGGTGCTTGCCGGCGCTGTCGTCCGGGCCGGCGCGGGCGCTGAGTTCGAAATGCGCTTCGATGACATAGGCCACGTCGCGCAGCAAGGTGGTGGCGCGCTGCTGGCGGTCTTCTTCCACGCAATGCAGCAGCGAGGCCGTGCTGCCCGCCTTCATGGCCTTGCCGACCAGGCCCGCCGGCACCTTGCTGCCCACTTCGTTGCGGCGCAGCGATTCGAAGCGGATGGGGCGCAGCACGTGGATGCGGTCCACGCGCCAGGCGATGGCTGGCTTCCAGTGGATGGCGCTGAGGATGCCGCGCGCGGCCGAAGGCGTGATGACGTCGTACGACACGCGCTCGCCCTTCATCTCCGGCCGGGTGAAGCAGGCCCGCTCACCCCAGACGTGCAGGCGGATTCCGTAAGACATGGCGTGCGACCTCCTCCAAAGCAGTAGCAAGGGATGCCTGGCGCGATCGGCCTGACCGCCGGTTCAACTTCCGTTGGGCCTGGTTTTGTAACGAAACGTCGTCTGCGTGCCAAACCCTGGCATAGCCATCGGTGCGGTGTAGAGAACATGGTGCAGCACAGACCCACGCCGTGTTCAATACCTGCCGAGCATCCTGAATGGCTGCGTATTCTATGTGGTCTAGGTTACTTTTGAAACAAATAAATACAATGGTTTTTACGGATGAGCCTCTTCCCAAAGCTCTGTGATAGTGGCCAGAGCGATGCGTCAGACAATGAGCTGGGCGGCATCCACAAACGTCGGCTCATCCCACCACAGCCCGTACTGCGGGCTGTAGATGTCCATGTTGACCAGGGCCATGAACTGCTCGCCCCAGCGTTCGGGGGCGATGGGCTGGATGGCGCCGGCCTGGCGCAGCGCGGCGAATGCCTGGCGGGGCACTTGCACCAGGTAGGGCTGCAACTGGCGCGCCAGGCTGCCCGCGGTGTCGCTGTGGCGCAGCGCCTCGATGGCTTGGCGCGCCGTGTCGTCCCAGGCGATGACGACGGGCTGCTGCGCGCTCTGGATCATCTGGAACTGGTGGGCGATGTGCTCGAACGGCAGGTTGTCCAGGCGGCTTTGCCTGAGTTGGCCGAGCAGGTCCTGGGCGTCCAGCGCCTGCTCGCCTTTTTGCCAGTACAGCGCCTCGAAATAGGCCTCAATGGCGGCGGGCGACAGCGGGTCGGCCTGGTGCCGGGGCTGGCGCAGCACTTCCTGCGCGGCCTGGGCGAAAACGCGCAGCTCGGGCGGCGGCGGCCATTGCGCCTCGTCGGTGGCGAAGACCAGCACCTCGCTGCGCTCCACCGGCCACTCCTTGTGGCGGTTGCAGCGGCCGGCGGCCTGGACGATGGCGTCCAGGCCCGCCTCGGCGCGCAGCACGGCGGGCAGGGAGATGTCCACGCCCGCTTCGATCAGGCTGGTGGAGACGATGCGGCAGGCCAGCCCGTCTTGCAGGCGCTGGCGCGCCTGGGCCAGCACCTGGCTGCGGTGGCGCGCGCACATCAGCGTGCTCAGGTGCGTGGCGCCGGGCAGGTCGGCAATGGCGCGGAACACGGCGCGCGCGTGCAAGCGGTTGTTGACGATGCACAGCACCTGCTCGCGCGCGCGCAGCTCGGCGGCCAGGGCAGCATCGCTCAGGGCTCCTATGTGGCGTACGCGCACGCGCTGGAGCTGGCGCGCCAGGGCGTGCTCTTCCTGCACCAGCGGGCGCACGTCGCGCAGGCCGCCTTTGAAGCGCGGCGCTTGCAGCGCGGGCTGGGTGGCGGTGCACAGCACGATGCTGCTTTTGTAGTGACGCGCCAGCTCGTCGATGGCGGCCACGGCTGGGCGCAGCAGGTGCAGCGGCAGAGTTTGCGCCTCGTCCAGCACGACGACGCTGTTGGCGATGTGGTGCAGCTTGCGGCAGGCGCCGGTGCGCGCGGCGAACAGGCTCTCGAAGAACTGCACGGCGGTGGTGACGACGATGGGCGCGTCCCAGTTTTCCATGGCCAGGCGCAGCTTGGCCTGCGACTGGTGCCAGTCGGGCCGGCTGGCATCCGGCGCGGGCGGGGTGAAGGCGCTGTGGTGCTCCAGCACGGCTTGCGCGCCATGCGGGCCGAGCGCGCGGCGGAACACGGCGGCGTTTTGCTCGACGATGCTGGTGAACGGGATGACGAAGATCACGCGCCGCTGGCCGTGGGCGATGGCGTGATCCAGCGCGAAGGCGAGCGAGGCCAGCGTCTTGCCGCCGCCGGTGGGCACGGTGAGCGAAAACAGCCCCGGCGCCAGCGTGGCCTGCTGGCGCGCGTAGGCCAGGATGCGCGCGCGGATGCGGTTGACTTCGCTGTCGGCCTGAAAGCCGCGCAGGTGCTCGTCCAGCTGCGCGCGCAGCGCCTGCAGGCTGGGGGCGGGCTGGGCGCGCGCGGCGGCCTTGCGCTGGCTGGGGGGCAGGAACTGGTCGTAGTAACGCTCGGTGTCCAGATAGTCGGCATCGACCAGGGCGGAAAACAGCATGCGCGCCAGAAAGGCGGCGCTGAAGCCCAGGCCGTGCGGCGCGTCGCGCGGCAGCTTGCGCGCGGCTTCGGCCAGCAGCTCTTGCAGCGCGGGCAGCGTGATCTCGCGCTGCCAGGCCGCGTCCAGCGCTGGCAGGGCCGGGTCGGCCAGGCGCTCGGCCAGCGACAGGCGCTGCCCCCCTTGCGACAGGCCGCCATTGGCCAGCCCTGCATGGTGCCCGGCAATGCCGTAGGCCAGCAGCCAGCCCAGTTGTCGGTATTGCTCCAGCGCCACCTTGGCCCCCCAGGTGGAGTGGTTGACGCGGATGGCCGCGCCCAGCACGCGCTGCTGGAAGGGCGCGCAGTATTTGCCCAGATCGTGCAACAGCCCTATGGCGCGCGCCAGCTGCGCCGCGCCGAAATGCGCCGCGAAGCTGGCAGCCAGCGCGCCCGTGTTGTGCGCATGCTCGGCCAGCGGCTGGTGCGCGGCGATGGCCAGATCGGGGGAGGAGTGGGCGATGTACGTGCTGGATGGCATATGCGCTGCTTGAGCATGAAAAAGCCGCCCTGTGGTGAGCAGGGCGGCTGATGGGGCGCTTACTTGAACTTGGGCAGGTTGAACTGCGGTGGTACGCCCATGCGGGTGTTGATGATCCACTGCTGGGCGATGGACAGGATGTTGTTGGTCAACCAGTACAGCACCAGGCCAGCGGGGAAGAAGAAGAACATCACGCTGAACACCAGCGGCATGATCCACATCATCTTGGCCTGCATGGGGTCCGGCGGTTGCGGGTTGAGCGCCACTTGCAGCAGCGAGGAGAGCATCATCAGCAGCGGCAGGATGAAATAGGGGTCGGGCGCGGAAAGGTCATGAATCCAGCCGATCCATGGGGCGTGGCGCATTTCCACGCTGGACAGCAGCACCCAATACAGCGCGATGAAGAAAGGCATCTGGATCAGGATCGGCAGGCAGCCGCCCAGCGGGTTGACTTTTTCCTCGCGGTAGATGCGGATCATCTCCTGCTGCATTTGCTGCGGACTGTCCTTGTAGCGCTCGCGCATTTGCATGATGCGCGGGTTGATGGCCTTCATCTTGGCCATGCTGGCGTAAGCGCGGGCGTTGAGCCAGTAGAAAGCAATCTTCAGCAGGAACACCAGCGCGACGATGGCCCAGCCCCAGTTGCCCAGCAGGTCGTGCAGCCGATCGAGCAGCCAGTACAGCGGCTTGGCCAGGGCCTTGACCATGCCGTAGTCCTTGACCAGCTCCAGGCCCGGGCTGATCTCCTGCAGCTCGCGCTCGATCTGTGGGCCGGCGTAGAAGGTGCTGTCCAGCGTTTGCGAGGCCCCTGGGGCGATGCTGGAGAAAGGGGCGATGGCGCCAACGGCGTACAGGCCATTGCCTGGCTTGCGCACGAAGTATTCGCGCTGCAGCCCCGCAGGTGGGATCCAGGCGGCGGCAAAGTAGTGCTGCACCATGGCGGCATAGCCACTGGCGCTGGTTTTCTGGAATTTGGTGTTGCCTTTGTCGATGTCCTTGAACTCGACTTTCTGGAATTTTTCCTCGTCGGTGTAGATGGCCGGCCCGGTGTAGGTGCCAGTGAACATCACGCCGCCGTCGATGGTGCCGCCATCGCGCACCAGTTGTTCATACAGCTGCGGCGCCACGGCGGCCTGACCGTGGTTGAGCACTTCGTGGCGCACGGCAATGGCGTATTGGCCGCGCTGCAGCGTCCAGGTCTTGACCAGCTGCACGCCGCCTTGCACGGGCGACTCGAAGCGCAGCTGCAGGCTGTCCTGACCATCGGCCAGGCTGCGAGGGCCATCGGCCAGGCGCATGATGGTTTTGTGGTTCGGAAAATCGCCGCCGATCAGGCCGGTCTGCGCCACGTAGGCGCGGGTGTTGCTCTCATCGAGCAGTACGACCTGGCCGTCGCGGGCGTCGTTCTCATAGTCCAGCAGCTCGACGCGGTTGAGCGAGCCGCCCTCGGTGCTGAAGCTCAGGCGCAAGACGTCGGTGGAGACTTCGATGCGTTCGGCCGCTGCTGCAGGCGCGGCAGACGGTGCTTCGATGGGCGGCTGCCCAGTCTGGATCAGCGCTGTACTGGCTTGCGGGGTCTGCGCGCCGGGGGTGGTGTCGGGCACGGCATCGCTGGCTGCGACTGGCGCCGACGCCGTGGTAGCGGCCGGCTGCGGGAAGAAGAATGCGGAGCGGCCATTGTGCAGCTGCCAGCGATCCCACAGCAGAATCAGCGAGAACGCAAAGATCACCCACAGAATGGAGCGGCGAATATCGTTCATGGGGACTTCTTGGACGAAGAGGAGGAAGAAATCAGGCGGCTGAACAACCCTTGTGCCGGGGCTTCAGGCACCGGGTCATGGCCGCCTGCGCACCAGGGGTGACAACGCGCCAGGCGGCAGGCAGTCAGCCAACTGCCGCGCGCAGCGCCATGGCGCTGCAAGGCGGTGATTGCGTATAGCGAACAGGTGGGCTCGAAACGGCAAGCGCTGCCCAGCCATGGGCTGAGCAGCAGGCGGTACAGCTTGATCAGCCCGACCAGTGCAGCGCGGATCATGGTTGGGCCTTCGCCTCAAGCCCTGTGGAGCCCGAGGCAACACCATGCGCTGCGGCGCGAGCAAACAGCAACTGCAACTGCTCACGCACTTGCTGGCGCAATTGGGGAGAAGCGGCGCTGCGCAACACGGGCGCACTCGCATGGGCCTGCTGGCCCATGGCAGGCTGCTTGGGCGCAGTCTTCTTGGCTTTGCCGCGTCCAGAGCTGGCTGGAGCATGAAAGCCGGCCCGAAGTCGAACCAGCCAGGCAAAGCCTACCTGAGCAGGCGATGCAGCCATGCCAACTCCTTCGACGGCGCTGTCAGAGGCAGCGCGCAGATGCTCCAGCGCCACGGCATACACCTGGCGGCGGATCAAATTGCGCGTCACTGCTCGTTTGGCCCAGCGTTTGGGCACCAGCGCCCCTACCCAAGCGCCGACATGAGCAGACATGATTCCGCCCGCCAATGACGCAGCGCCGTCCAATGGGCCGGGCAGGGCAGCCACAGGCAGACGGTGCAGACAAAAATGCGTCGTTCGGGCAATGGGCGCTTGCGCCAGCATGGCCTGAAACTGTTGGCGGGTTTTCAGATGTCGGATACGCATGCGCAGCAGCCACGATCAAAGGGCCGCTATGCAGCGGCCTTCCAAGCGATGCGCCCAGGCGGTCGAGGCACAGGCGCATTGAGGCTGGCGATCCAGAGCCCCAAACCTTTGTTTTTCGCGCAGCCTGTGCGCCAGCGCCGCCGCTGGACTGCATAAGGCCCCAGCAGCGGCAGAGGCCTCTGGCATGGACTGTGCTGCTAGCCAGCGCGGAGGCTCAGGACAGGCCCAGGCGCTTGCGGCCTTTGGCGCGGCGTGCGTTGATCACGGCGCGGCCGCCGCGGGTTTTCATGCGCACCAGAAAGCCATGGGTGCGGGCGCGACGGATTTTGGAAGGTTGGTATGTACGTTTCATGAGACTCACCTATTGAGGAGGAAATCGATGACCAAAAGGCCGTGCAGCAATGCCTGCCGGGCAGGCGCAGGGCCAAGCCGTGTATGCCTCCAGCCAGGGCAAAAGGCAGGGCGCAGACCGCGCACGATCGGCACTCGGTGCGCAGTCAGCGCCTGCTGCCAGATCAAAGCAAACCGCAGATTATCTCATGGCTTTGCTTTTTGTTCCAAACTGGTCGTTGGAAAGCCTGGGCCATGGAAGTGTGGAAGTGTGGAAGTGTGGAAGTGTGGAAGTGTGGAAGTGTGGAAGTGTGGAAATGGGGGGGAAGGGGGGAAGGCGAGGGCGGGCTCTCAGGCCGAGGGATGCTCTGGGCCTGTGGATAACTGTCTCTCGGCAGGGGCGCGCTGCTTATAATCTGGCCCTTTTCGCTCGGATGATGCGCCGATGGCCCAGGGAAGGTCTGCGCGAATCGCAGCGCTGTGTGCCTCTGCTGATTCGGGTGGTCTGCTTCGCTCGCGGACCCTTGCGATACCGCTTGGTATCGATGCGGTTTTGCGCCGTGCATCGCATCCTGGGCCGCAGCGCACTGGATTCGTGCAGACCCTTTCTAGGACTGCCGGGAAGTGCGGTGACGGCGCGGGCATCACTGGGCAAATGGGGTCAATCGGGCAGGTGAGGCAGACGGGCATGGTGCAAGCAATGAAAAAAATCTCTCAGTTCCAGGTGCCGCCCAGTACGCAGCTAGGCCCTCAAGAGGAGGATGGCCCCACGCAGCCAGCCCAGGCCGATTTTTGGCAGCGCTGTCTGGAGCGTCTGGCGCTGGAGATTCCGCCGCAGCAGTTCTCCAGTTGGATCAAGGGTTTGCAGGCCAACTACCAGCCCGAACAGGCGCGCATGCGCCTGCAAGTCTCCAACCGTGTGGCGCTGGAGCACATCCGCAAGAACTATCTGGGCACCATTGGTGCAGTCGCCCAGGAGGTCAGCGGCGCGCCGCTGAACATTCAGATTGGCCTGGCGGCGCGGGCTGGGCATGGTGGCGCGGCCAGCGCGGGCACGGCTTTGCCGCACCGCGCTCGCAGTGCGCCTGCGGTGGCAGGCATTGCCGGCTTGGCCCAGCATGTGCAGGCCCAGGCCAGTCAGCAGCGGCCAGACCAGCCTGTGCAGGCCACGCCGCTGCAGCAGGCCATGCCCCAGGCCCAGCCAGAGCTGGAGCTGCCCGCCATGGAGGCGCAGTTGCTGCCGCAGGCTGATGAGGCGCAGCCCGCATTCGACGAGGAGGCGGCTGCCCCAGTGGCGGATGCACCAGGCGGTGTGGGTGGCGCGCGCGCGGCGCACCTCAAGCCGCAATTGACGTTCGACAACCTGATCGAAGGCTCGGCCAACCGCATGGCGCGCGCGGCAGCGCTGCATGTGGCCCATGCGCCCGGGCAGATGTACAACCCGCTGTTCATCTACGGCGGCGTGGGCCTGGGCAAGACCCACCTGATCCATGCCGTGGGCAACCAGATGCTGGCTGCGCGGCCCGATGCCAAGGTGCTCTACATCCACGCCGAGCAGTTCGTCACCGACGTGGTGCGTTCGTATCAGCGCAAGACCTTCGACGCCCTCAAGCAGCGCTACCACTCGCTCGACTTGCTGTTGATCGACGATGTGCAGTTCATCGCCGGCAAGGAGCGCACCCAGGAGGAGTTCTTCAACGCCTTCGAGGCTTTGCTGTCGAAAAAGTCGCACATCGTCATGACCAGCGACACCTACCCCAAGGGCCTGATGGACATCCACGAGCGTCTGGTCTCGCGCTTTGACCAGGGCCTGACCGTGGCCATCGAGCCGCCCGAGCTGGAAATGCGCGTGGCCATCCTCATCAACAAGGCCCGCGCCGAGGGCATTGCCCTGTCCGAGGACGTGGCCTTCTTCATCGCCAAGAGCGTGCGCTCCAACGTGCGCGAGCTCGAAGGCGCGCTGCACAAGGTGCTGGCCTACGCGCGCTTCAGCGGCAAGGAAATTTCCATCGCCGTGGTACGCGAGGCGCTGCGCGATCTGCTCTCGATCCAGAACCGGCAGATCAGCGTCGAGAACATCCAGAAAACCGTGGCCGATTTCTACAAGATCAAGGTCACCGACATGCTCAGCAAGAAGCGCCCGGCCAGCATCGCCAAGCCGCGCCAGATCGCCATGTACCTGGCCAAGGAGCTGACGCAGAAAAGCCTGCCGGAAATCGGCGAGATGTTCGGCCGTGACCACACCACCGTGCTGCACGCCGTCAACAAAGTGCGCCTGGAGCGACAGCAGCAAACCGAACTCAACCAGCAGCTGCACGTGCTGGAGCAAACCCTCAAGCGCTGAGCGCCAAGCAGCGCGCCCTCCGCCATGCAAGCCAGCGACACCCAGCCCATTGCCGCCATCGCCACCGCCGCCGGGCGCGGCGCCGTGGGCATCGTGCGCCTCTCCGGCCGCGGCCTGCGCCCCTGGGCCGAGCACTGGCTGGGCCGGCAGCTGCAGCCGCGCCACGCCCACTACCTACCCTTTCCCGCCGAGGATGGCCAGGCCATCGACCACGGCCTGGCGCTGTTCTTCCCCGCGCCGCACTCCTACACCGGCGAGGACGTGCTGGAGCTGCAGGCCCACGGCGGCCCCATCGTGCTGCAACTGCTGTTGGCGCGCTGCCTGCAAAGCGCCGCCGAACCCAACCCGGCCACCGGCCGCCCCTGGCTGGCGCAGCTGCGCCTGGCCGAGCCGGGCGAATTCACGCGCCGCGCCTTCCTCAACGACAAGATGGACCTGGCCCAGGCCGAGGCCGTGGCCGACCTCATCGACGCCAGCACCGAAAGCGCCGCACGCAGCGCCAGTCGCTCGCTCAGTGGTGCCTTCTCGCAGGCCATTGACGAGTTGCGCGAGCGTCTGATCCACCTGCGCATGCTGGTCGAGGCCACGCTGGACTTCCCCGAAGAAGACGTGGACTTCCTCGAAGCCGCCGACGCGCGCGGCCAGCTCGCCGGGCTGCAGGCGCAGCTGCGCGCCATCGGCCAGCGCGCGCGCCAGGGCGCGCTGCTGCGCGACGGCCTGCACGTGGTCATCGCCGGCCAGCCCAATGCCGGCAAAAGCTCGCTGCTCAACGCCCTGGCCGGCGCCGAGCTGGCCATCGTCACCCCCATTGCCGGCACCACGCGCGACAAGGTCGAGCAAACCATCCAGATCGACGGCGTGCCCCTGCACATCATCGACACCGCCGGTCTGCGCCAGACCGACGACGTGGTTGAGCAAATCGGCGTGCAACGCGCCTGGCAGGCTCTGGAGCAGGCCCAGGTCGTGCTGTTCCTGCACGATGCGCTGCAGGCCGACGATCCGGCCAGCCAGCAGCGCGACGCGGCCATCCTCGCGCAACTGCACGCCAGGCTGCGCAGCGCCGACTCGGCAAGCGACACCCCCGAACCCGCGCCCGATGGCATGGCCGCCGTGCC
Source organism: Vandammella animalimorsus (assembly GCF_002285285.1). GTDB lineage: Bacteria > Pseudomonadota > Gammaproteobacteria > Burkholderiales > Burkholderiaceae_C > Lampropedia > Lampropedia animalimorsus. Next base: position 356,855 of record NZ_NSJF01000003.1, on the reverse strand, counting down.
CATCGTCCACGTCTGGAACAAATGCGACGCCGCCAGCGGCTTTCGCGCCGCCCAGCCCGATGCGCTGGTGCTCTCGGCCAAGACCGGCCAAGGCCTGGACGCACTGCGCCAGCGCCTGCTGCAGCTGGCCGGCCATGAAACCGTGGCCGAAGACGTCTTCATGGCCCGCGCCCGCCACGTGCAGGCGCTGGCCGAAGTCGGTGAGCACCTCGACCAGGCCCAGGCCCAGATCGACAGCCCCGCCCCGGCGCTGGACCTGTTGGCCGAAGAGCTGCGCCTGGCCCAGCTGGCGCTGAACCGCATCACCGGCGAATTCGGCGCCGACGACCTGCTGGGCGTGATCTTCTCGCGCTTTTGCATCGGCAAGTGATGCCTCAGCATGGGGGCAGGCCTGCGTGGCCCTGCCCGATGCTGCCGCGAAATGCCGTTGGCCACACGGCATGTTGACAACACAAAGGCCCGCAGGGCACATGCGCCTGCGGGCCTTGATGAAATGCCACTGGGTGCTTCAGAGCTTGGAGAAATCCGGCTTGCGCTTTTCCAGGAAGGCGGCGAAGGCTTCGCGGGCGGCGGGGGCTTGCAGGAGCTGGCCGAAGATGCGCGCTTCTTCGTTGATGCGCGCCAGCACCTCTTCTTGCTGGGCGGCCTTGAGCAGGCGCTTGGTTTCGCGCAGCGAGCGCGAGGGTTTGGCGGCGAGCTTGGCGGCCTGGGCCTGCACGCAGGCGTTGGCCTCGCCCGGGGGCACGATGCGGTTGACCAGGCCCACTTCGAGCGCGGCCTCGGCGAAGAAGGGCTCGCCCAGCAGCAGGGCTTCACTGGCGCGCTGGTGGCCCATCAGGCGTGGCAGCAGCAGTGAGGAGCCAGCCTCGGGGCAAATGCCAAGGTTGACGAAGGGCATGGAGAAGGCGGCGTTGTCGCCGGCGTAGACCAGGTCGCAGTGCAGCAGCAAGGTGGTGCCGATGCCTACGGCCGGGCCGCAGACGGCCGCCAGCAGCGGTTTGGGGAAGGTGGCCAGTGTGCGCAGGAAGCGGAAGACGGGGCGTTCGGTGTCGTCGCAGGCTGGCTGCATGGCTGCGCGCTGGAAGTCCTCAATGTCGTTGCCGGCGCTGAAGACGCTCTCGTGCCCTTGGATGACCGCCACGCGCACGGCATCGTCCTGCGCGGCAGTTTGCAGCGCCTCGGCCAACTCGGCGTACATGGCCTGGGTGAAGGCGTTTTTCTTCTCCAGACGCGACAGCGTAAGGGTCAGTACGCCGTTTTCGTTGTGGCGCAGGATGGCTTCGGACATGGGCTTACTCCTTGTAGTAGGCAATTTGGTGGGTGCTGGCCAGCAGCTGGCCGGCACTGTTCCAGATGTGGCCGCTCTGGTCGGCAAAATTGTTGCGAAACTCCTGGCCGGTGGCCTGGGCCAGCACGTAATCATCGCCGCTTTGCGCCAAAGTCTGGGCGTCGGCGTGGAAGTACACGGTCATGGAGACGGTGCCGGCGGGCACTTGCTTGGCGCGGCGGCGCCAGATGCGTGGGTAGAACACGTCGCAGACGGCCGCCAGGGCGCAGAAATCCAGCGCGCGCGGCGTGCTTTTGCGTACCCAGAAGCTGGTCAGGCTGTCGTTGTTTTCGCTGCCGTCCCATTCGCTGGGGATGGGGCCTTGCAGCGGCACCAGGGCGTACTGACGCAGCCAGGGGGTGAAGCTGGTGACGACGATGGGCTCTTGCGCCGGATCGGGGCCGCCTTGCACGGGGGCGGGCACATCGCTGGCCGACCAGGTGGGGCGGCGCACGGCGGTGACCAGGCTGGCCGTAGTGGCAATGATGGGCTGGCCCGATTCGGCGTCATCGACCCATTGCTCGATCTGCCAGTGTTGGGTGGAGCGGTTGGTGCGCACGGGCCGGGCCTGAATGCGGAATGGGCCGTCGGGCACGGGGCCAGCGAAGTTGATGGTCATGGCCGTGGGCTGGCCCAGGCATTGGGGGTGCTGCAGCGCGGCGTTGAGCAGCACCGCGGCGGTGATGCCGCCGAAGGGGCCGATCATGTTGCGGTAGGCCTCGCTGGTGTGGCCGGTGAAGCTGTCATCGGCGCCGGCTTGCAGCGCGATGGCCTGGTCGAATGGGTGCATGGCATGTCCCTTGTGTGGTGGCGGCGCTTGCCGCGGTGGCCGCAGCCAGCGCCATGGTGGCCACTGGCTGCGGGGGCTGGCGCATCAGGCCAATCAGGTCAATATCAGGCCAGGGCGTGCGTGGTCTGCATCAGGCTTTGCGCATTGTTTTGCGCGCGGCGCAGTGCGGTTTCGACTTCGGGCATCAGGCGTGCGAAGTAAAAGCGCGCGGTCTCCAGCTTGGCGGCGTAGATGGGGTCGGTCTGGCCGCGCGCCTGGGCGGCCAGCGCGACCTGGGCGGCGCGCGCCCACAGCCAGCCGAAGGCCATGTGGCCGACGATGCGCAGGTAGTCCACGGCCACGGCGCCGATTTCGTCCGGGTTGCGCTGCGCGCGCGCGCCGATGGCCTGGGTCAGCTCGGTCAGGCGCTCGCCCAGCTCATGCAGCGGCAGCAGGAACTGGGCCAGCTTGGCCTCGCTGCGGTGCTCGGCGGCCCAGGCAGCGATTTGCTTGCCCAGCGCGGTCAGCGCGCGGCCCTGGTCGCCCATGACCTTGCGGCCCAGCAGATCCAGCGCCTGCACGGCGTTGGTGCCTTCGTAGATCAGGTTGATGCGCGCATCGCGCACCAGTTGCTCCATGCCGGTCTCGCGGATATAGCCGTGGCCACCGAAGACTTGCTGGCAGCCGATGGTGGCGGCCATGCCGTTGTCGGTGATGAAGGCCTTGACGACCGGGGTCAGCAGCGCCAGTTGGGCATTGGCCGAGGCGCGCTGCTGCTCGTCGGGGTGGTGGTGGGCCTGATCGAGCAGCAGGCCGCAGTAGCTGCCCAGCATGCGCGCGCCTTCGGCATAGGCCTTGGCGGTGAGCAGCTGGTGGCGCACGTCCGGATGCACGATGATGGGGTCGGCGGGCTGCTCGGGCGCCTTGGGGCCGCTGAGGCTGCGCATTTGCAGGCGCTCCTTGGCGTAGGCCAGGGCGTTCTGGTAGGCGATTTCGGTCAGGCCCAGCGACTGGTTGCCCACGCCCAGGCGGGCGGCGTTCATCATCACGAACATGGCGGCCAGGCCCTTGTGCGGCTCGCCCACCAGGTGGCCCACGGCGCCGTCGAGCTGCAGCTGCGCGGTGGCGTTGCCGTGGATGCCCATCTTGTGCTCGATGCCGGTGCAGAAGATGCGGTTGCGCTCGCCAAGCTGGCCGTCCTCGCCGACCAGGTACTTGGAAACCACGAACAGGCTGATGCCCTTGCTGCCCTGCGGCGCATCGGGCAGGCGCGCCAGCACCAGGTGCACGATGTTCTCGGCCAGGTCGTGTTCGCCGGCGCTGATGAAGATTTTGTTGCCGGTCAGCAGGTAGCTGCCGTCGGCCTGGGGCTCGGCCTTGGTGCGCAGCAGGCCCAGGTCGGTGCCGCAGTGCGGCTCGGTCAGGCACATGGTGCCGGTCCACTGGCCGCTGGTCAGCGGTGGCAGAAAGCGCTGCTTGAGCGTGTCGCTGCCGTGCGCCAGCAGCGCCTCATAAGCGCCGTGCGACAGACCGGGATACATGGTCCAGGCCTGGTTGGCGCTGTTGAGCATTTCGTACACGCACTGGTTGAGCACGAAGGGCAGGCCCTGGCCGCCGTATTCGGGCTCGCAGGCCAGCGAGGGCCAGCCGGCCTCGACGTACTGGCGGTAGGCGCTTTGAAAGCCTTCGGGCGTCTTGACGCTGTGATTGGCGGCGTCGAACTGGCAGCCCTGCGCATCGCCCGGGGCATTGGTGGGCAGCACCACTTCAGCGGCGAATTTGCCGGCCTCTTCAAGCACGGCGTTGAAGGTGTCTTTGTCCAGCGAGGCGTAGCGCGGCAAGGCGTTCAGGGTGTCGATGGCGCCGAACATTTCGTGCAGCACAAAGTGCATGTCGCGCAGGGGCGGGGTGTATCGCAGGCTCATGGGGTGCTCCTTCAGTCAAGAGGGGGGATGGGTAAAACAAAGGCGAACGAAGACTGGGCCAATGGCCGGGTGCGCCCCCTCAAGGGGGCTGATGCAGCGCCGGTGCATACGCGGCAATCAGGCGCTCAAAGCCGTGCTGGGCATAGTCCAGCGCTGTGGGGTTGCGCAAAAAGCGCACTTCGTAATGCAACGCCAGCACCAGCGCATGGATCTCAAACACCAGTTGGGCGGGCGGTGCGTCAGGGTTCAAATGCCCAGCCGCTTGGCTTTGCGCCACGGCGCGCTGCAGTGCGTCCATCCAGCGGCGCACCGAGTGCTGCAGGGCTTGGCAGACAGGGCCTGGGCGGTCGTCGAAATCGACTGCGCCGCTGATGAACACCCCCGAATCCACGCCGGAGACGGTGTGCTGCATCCACAGCTGCACCATGCGCCGCAGCCGTGGCAGGCCATGCGATTGCTCCAGCGCAGGCTGGAAAACGGCCTGCGCAAAGCCTTGGTGGTATTGCTCGATGACGGCAATCTGCAGCTCTTCGCGCGAGCCGAAGTGGGCAAACACGCCGGACTTGCTCATGCCAGCCAGCTCGGCCAGCGCGCCGATCGACAGCCCCTCCAGCCCGACCTGGGCCACCAAGCGCAAGGCCGCGTCCAGAATCGTCTGACGGGTTTGCTGCCCTTTGTGGGAGATGGCGGCAGAAGCACTACGGGGGCGCACACTGGTCATGGCTGGGTAGAAAAAAGCACGGTCGTTCTATTTTAGGGATAAAGCATGGCCTGTACAGCCCGATGGCACCAAGATCAGTGAAAACCTGGATGCCCAGCGCCTGGCGGGGGCGGACAATCGGGCGGCCTGCGCCGGTCTGGCGCTGGCTCGCAGGCAGGCCAGCAACTGCCTTTTACCGAGAGAGCACCGATGACTTCTTCCCTTGAGCCAGCGCTGCAATGCCTGAACCAGATGCAGCAGCGCCTACAGCAATTGCGCCAGCAGCCGCAGCAGGCGGGGGATTTCAGCCAATGGGCGCTGGCGCAGTCTGATTTGCTGGGCGCATTGCCTGCTCAGTTTGGCGCCGTGCTGCGCGACTTGCTCAACCGGCTGGAGGCCAGTGCGATGTTTACCGAGGACAGCTGCTCCTTCAGTCAGGGAGAGCTGTACCAGAGCCTGCAGCTGTGGCTGGACAAGGCCGGCGAACGCCTGCGGGCTTGAAAGCCTGTTTGAAATCTCTTGCCCGTGCACTGAGATTTTGAACAGGTTCCGAGCCCCCGCTCTGGTGGGCGCTGACTGACACAAGCTGTGGTGTGTTGTGCCCAAAGAAAAGGAGCGCCTGTGGCGCTCCTTTCGATGTCCGTCGTCCAATCAAGGCGCTCAATCGAGCTTGACGCCCGAATCCTCGACAACACCCTTCCATGTCTCGTAGTCCTGCTTGAGGAAGGCGCCGAAATCGGCGCGGCTCATGGTCTTGGGTTCTGCCCCTTGCTTCTGGATGGACTGGCGCACCTCGTCGTTATCCAGCAGGGCATTGACGGCCTCGTGCATGGCATCGGCCACGGGGGCGGGCACGGCCGCAGGGGCCATCACGCCATACCAGGTGCTGACGTCGAACTGTGCCACGCCTTCGATGCCCGATTCGGCCACGGTGGGCACATCCGGCAGGGAGGAGCTGCGCGCGGCTGAGGTCACGGCCAGCGGACGCAGCTTGCCGGCCTTGATTTGCGCCATGGCCGAGGGCACGGAGGACACCAGCAGCTGCACATTGCCGGCGATCACGTCCACCAGCGCGGGGTTGGAGCCCTTGTAGGGCACATGCACCAGGTCAATGCCTGCGGCGCCCTCGAACAAGTGGCCAGCCAGGTGGATGGAGGTGCCGTTGCCGGGCGAGCCGTAGGTGACGGTGCCCGGTTTGGCCTTGGCAGCAGCCACCACATCGGCCAGGCTCTTGAAAGGCGAGTCCACGCTGGTGGAAATCAGCACCGGCGAATAGGCCACGTGGGCGATGGGCGTGAGATCTTTGACCGGATTCCAACCCAAGTTTTTGTAGAGCCAGGGGCCGATGACCAGGTTGTCCTTCTGGCCAAGCACAAAGTCATAGCCTTCGGCCGGGGCCTTGACCGCCTCGCCAATGCCCAGTGTGCCGCCCACGCCGGGCTTGTTGTCGGCCACGATGTTCCAGCCCTTGGCTTCGGTGAGCTTGCTCGACACCAGGCGCGCCAGGATGTCGGTGCCGCCGCCGGGCGGGAAGGGGACGATCATGCGGATGGGCTTGCTGGGCCAGTCTTGTGCGCTGCTGGCCTTGGCATCCTGCGCGGCGGCAGGGCTCAGGCCAATCAGGCAAGCCAGGCCGATGGTGGAGCCGAGCATCAGTTTCTTGAACATGGCAAATCTCGCTGAGTGTGGGAAATGGCGTGAGAGAAGGGGGAGGGCGCACGCCGCACAGAAGAGGTTGGCGTGCCAAACGCGCTAGCTTACACAAGAAAAGCGCCGGCAGCCCCAAGTGCCGGGCTGCTGGCGCATGGCCCGCTGCCCAGCGCTCAAACAACCAGCTCGTTGAGGGCCGAAGTGCTGCCGCTGTGGGCCTTGAGCGGACGCTTGAACAGCACGACAAAGGCGTTGCCGGCCACCTCGCCGCGTTCGGCCGTGGGGCGCTCGATGCGCTGGTAGCCGATGCTGGCGCCGTGGCGCTCGCACAGCTCCTGGCACAGGAAAAGGCCCAGGCCCGAGGAGCGGCTTTCCGACGAGAAAAAAGGCTCGAACAAATGCTGCTGCACGGATTTTTCCAGCGGCGCGCCGTCGCTCCAGACCGTGAGCATGGCCTGGCCGTTGGCGCCCAGCTGCGTGAAGACCTGCAATGAGTCGGCGTGCGGGCCCATGTAGCGCAGCGCGTTGTCCAGCAGGTTGACGAGGATGCGGCGCAAATGGTCGCGGCCGAAGGCCACATGGGCTGCGCCAGCGGCCAGTTGAAGCTGCAGCTGACGGCGCTGCGGTTCGTGGCGCTGCCAGTCGTATACGCACTCGCGCACCCATTCGTCCAGTGCCAACACCTCGGCATGGTCGGCGGCGCTGGCTTGGCGCTGCACGCGCGCCACGTCCAGAATGTCCTCGGCAATGCGGCGCAGGCGCTCGGCATTTTGGCGAATCATCTCGGTCAGGCGCTGTGCGCCAGGGTCTTGCAGATCCTCGGCCAATAAGGTGTTGGCTTGGATGATGGCGCTGAGCGGGTTGCGGATCTCATGGGCCACGGCGGCCGACATGCGCCCCATGGAGGCGAGCTTCTCTGTACGCACCTGGGCCTCAACCTTGCGCAGATCGCGCAGGAACATCACGCAATGGGCGCTGGGTGTGGCATGTGCGCCCCTCCTGGGCGGCAGGCTTTGGGTGATCCAGGAGCGGGCGTGGATGCCCACCGGGCTGGCGCCGGGCGGCAGCAGGCTCAAATCGGCCACTTGTGGCGCCTGGCGCCGCATCGTGACCTTGGCCATGGCCACCAGCGGGCGCCAGACGGGCTGCTGATTCAGATCCAGCGGCATGCGGCTGTCAGGCGGCAGGCCCAGGATGTCCAGCGCGGCCGGGTTGCTCGAATGCACCACCATGGCCTGGTCAATGACCAGTACGCCATCCTCCAGGTTGCTGATGACCAGCGCGTTGACCTGGCTCTGGCGCAGCGCGGCCTCGCGGCTCTTGCGCCCCTCCTGCTCCTCGCCCAACAGGCGCGAGGCCATCTGGTAAACCAGCAGGCCCAGCATGAAAAAGCCCAAGCCCGAGAGCAAAGCCTGCAAGATGAGCTGTGGGCTGGTGGCCGCATCGCCGGGCCACAGCAGCGGCCAGGCCAGCACGGCAAAGACCCCCAGTACGGTGGAGATCAGCACAACGAAATTGCCCAGTGCCGCCGCCATCAGCACGGGCAGGCCCAGCAGCGGCAGAAGGCTGACATCGTTGCCTCCGTGCCAGTACAGCAGCAGGCCGCAGAACACTACGTCCACAGCCAGTGTGAACAGCCAGTGCAGGGCCGGTGCGCGGCGTGGCTGGCATGGGCCCAGCAGCCAGCGCGTCAGCGCCGCCAAGAGCAAATAGCCGACGCACAGCCACAGCGTGGCGTTGTTGATCTGATTGGTAATCAGGCGCTCGGTGCCCAGCAGAAACAGCAGCGCCAGCGCCAGCATCATCCGCGCGGTCAGAAAGCCGCGCCACAGGCGCTGGAAAGGGCCGGGTGCGGCCTCGGCAGAGCGGGACAGCCCCAAGGCTGCGCGCCAGAAACCCATGCTCAGCTCCCCCGCTGCAACTGCCGGGCCAGGTGGCGGTGCTCGCGGCACAAATGGCGGCCTTGCCCGCTGGGGGTGGCCAGGCGCTGATCCACCTGCGCGCCGCAAATCTGGCAGGGCACCATGGCGACTGGTTCAGGTGGCAGGGCTGGCCGAGCCCGCGCTTCTGTCATGCGGCTGCGCCGCAGCCGCGCCCAGACCAGTACAGCCACCACCAGCACCAGGCTTGTGAGAAAGAGTTTTTGCAGCATGAGAAAACCGATCAGTGTTGCCTGTGTGGCTGGGTGCTCTCGCGGGGGGAGGGCGAAAAGTGCATAACACGCTCTAGCGCTGCAGCAGCACTTCCAGCACGAAGCGCGAGCCCACGTAGGCCAGCAGGAGCAGCACAGCCCCGGCGTTGAGCAGGCGCACGGCCTTTTTGCCGCGCAGCCCTTGGCGCCAGCGCGCCCACAGCAGCGCGGCAAAGGTCAGCCAGGCCAGCGCGGCGAAGACTTCCTTGTGGCGCCAGGCCCAGGCACTGCCATTGACTTGCTCGCCAAAGAAGAATCCGGCGATAAACGTGGCCGTCAGCAGCGCAAACCCCGCCTGGGCGAAGCGAAAGGTCAGGCGCTCCAGCGCCAGCAGCGGCAGTTCGGTGTCGTGCTGGCCGTCCAGGGCGCTGCTGGCCGTGCGCATGCGCTTTTCAGCGCGGCGCATCAGCCAGCCATGCGCCACGGCCGCAGCAAACAGGCCATACGAGGCAATGCCCAGGGCCAGGTGTACGGCCATCCAAGGGCTGGTCTTCTCATTGAGCGCCTGCCCAGGGAACAGCGCTCCGATCAGCACCGACAGCGCACCCATCACCATCAGCCAGCGCTGCGCAGGCAGGCGCGGCAGGACTTGGTATTCGATCGCATACACCGTCAGCACCAGCCAACCCGTGACGGAAAGCGCCGGGCCAAAGCCGAAATGCAGGCCGTGCTGTAGAAACCCCAGCGCGATGACCAGCAAATGCAGCAGCCAGGCAGCCAGCAGCGCCAGGCGCGGCGGATGGCCCTGGCTGCCGCGCAAGGCCAAGGCCGCAGTCAACAAATAAGCCGTGGCTGCGGCGATGGCCAAGGCCATGGGGGGGCCTGCAGGTGCGCTGGGTACAATCATGTGCAAAGTGTACTGCGCTGCTTGCGCGGCCCGTGGCGATGCCATCCGCACATGGCATCGCCACGGGCGTTTTGGCCCTGCGGCATGTTGGCCGCCCAGCCCGGTCGCTGCTGCCGGGCTTTTCCTATGGAGAATCTCGACCATGGCATCTGCCCTGAATGACAAGCTCTCGCGCCTCGTCAAGGAGATGCGCGGCCAGGCCCGCATCACCGAGGCCAATGTGCAGGACATGCTGCGCGAAGTGCGCATGGCGCTGCTGGAGGCGGACGTGGCCCTGCCCGTGGTGCGCGACTTCATTGCCCGCGTCAAGGAAAAGGCCCTGGGCCAGGAAGTCGTGGGCTCGCTCAAGCCTGGCCAGGCGCTGGTGGGCATCGTCAACCAAGAGTTGGCCGCCACCATGGGCGAGGGCCAGGCCGAGCTGCGGCTGAACGTGCAGCCGCCAGCGGTCATCCTGATGGCCGGCTTGCAGGGCGCGGGCAAGACCACCACTACGGCCAAAATCGCGCGGCTACTGCGCGAGCGCATGAAGAAAAAGGTGCTGACCGTCTCGGGCGACGTGTACCGCCCGGCGGCCATCGAGCAGCTCAAGACCGTCACGGCCCAGGCGGGGGCTGAATGGTTCCCCAGCTCGCCCGAGCAAAAGCCGCTGGACATCGCCCGAGCTGCGCTGGACTATGCCAAGAAGCATTACTTCGATGTGCTGATCGTCGATACCGCCGGGCGCCTGGCCATCGACGAGGTGTTGATGGAGGAAATCAAAGGCCTGCATGCGGCGCTGCAGCCAGCTGAGACGCTGTTCGTCGTCGATGCCATGCAGGGTCAGGACGCGGTGAATACCGCCAAGGCCTTCAGCGAGGCGTTGCCGCTGACGGGCATCGTGCTGACCAAACTCGATGGCGACTCGCGCGGCGGCGCGGCGCTGTCGGTCAAGCACATCACCGGCGCGCCCATCAAGTTCGCTGGCGTGAGCGAGAAGATCGACGGCATCGAGCTGTTTGACGCCCAGCGCCATGCCGGGCGCATCCTCGGCATGGGCGACATCGTGGCGCTGGTCGAGCAGGTCTCGGCCGGCGTGGACATGCAGGCTGCGCAAAAACTGGCCGAGAAGGTCAAGAGCGGCGATGGCTTTGACCTGAACGACTTTTTGATGCAACTGCGGCAGATGAAGCAAATGGGCGGCCTGTCCTCGCTGATCGAAAAGCTGCCCGGCGAGCTGGCCGACAAGGCCGGGCAGGTGGACATGGCGCGCGTCGAAAAGGACGTGCGCCGCAAGGAAGGCATCATCTGCAGCATGACGCCGCAAGAGCGCCGCCGCCCTGATCTCATCAAGGCCCAGCGCAAGAAGCGCATCGCCGCAGGCGCTGGCGTGCAGGTGCAGGAGGTCAACCGCCTGCTCAAGGAGTTCGAGCAGATGCAAGGTATGATGAAAAAAATGAAGGGCAGCGGCATGCTCAAGATGATGAAAAAGCTCGGCGGCGTCAAAGGCTTGCTGGGCGGCGGTGGCATGCCCAAGCTGCCGTTTTGAGGGCGTGTACTGAAAGCCCAAACCCATTTCGTGCACAAGCCCCTGCGGGGGCTTTGTCTTTGTTCTTTGTGTTTCTTTGTGCTTTTGCCGCGGCTGCGCGCTGCCGCTGGCCTGAGCAGCCTGCCCGTTTTCTGTGATTGCCATGAACCAGTTTCCTCCCATCCGCAAGGCCGTCTTCCCCGTTGCCGGGTTGGGCACGCGCTTTCTGCCTGCCACCAAGGCCGCCCCCAAGGAAATGCTCAACGTGGTGGACAAGCCCATCATCCAGTACGCGGTCGAGGAGGCCTACGCCGCAGGCATCCGCCACATGGTGTTTGTCACCGGCCGCAGCAAGCGCGCCATCGAAGACCATTTCGATACCGCCTATGAGCTGGAAAGCGAGTTGGAGGCCGCTGGCAAGACCGCCTTGCTGGAGCTGGTGCGCAGCGTGCAGCCCAGCGACATGGTGTGCACCTATGTGCGCCAGCCCCGCGCGCTGGGCCTGGGCCATGCCGTGCTGTGCGCTGAACCGCTGGTGGGCCAGGAGCCTTTTGCCGTGCTGCTGGCCGACGACTTGATGACCGGCAGCAACGGCGGCCCCAATGTGCTGATGCAGATGGTGCAGGCCTACCAGCGCAGCGGCGCCTCGGTCCTGGCGGTGCAGCAGGTGCCCGAGGACCAGGTCTCGCGCTACGGCATTGTGGCTGGCACGGCGCTCGATGGGCAGACCACCCGCGTCGAGCGCATCGTCGAAAAGCCCCAGCCCGAGCAGGCCCCGTCACGCTTGGCCGTGGCCGGGCGCTACATCCTCTCGGGCGCGATCTTCGATGAAATCCGCAGGCTGCCCAAGGGCGTGGGCGGCGAGATTCAGCTCACCGACGCCATCGCGCAGCTGCTGCAACACCAGCCCGTGCATGCGCTGGCCTACGACGGCAAGCGCTACGACTGCGGCAGCAAGGAAGGCTTTTTGCAGGCCACGGTGGAAATGGCCTTGCAGCACCCGCAGGTGGGCGCGTTCTTCCGCGATTACCTGCGCCAATTGCCGCTGGTTGAGCAGCCCGGGCGCTGAGCGCCATCACCCAAACAACAGGCCCGCCTGCAATGCTGCAGGCGGGCCTGTTGTTTGGGGGGGCGGGCGTTGTCGCCAGGCCCGATCAGTGGTCGTGATCGTGCTTGGACTCAAACGTCAGCGAGGACATCATGCTCACTGTATCGGCCTCGCTCTTGTTGGTGTGCGCCACGCTGTGCTCCACGGCCAGCACGTTGAAGCCTTCGCGCGCCACCTTCAGCTCGGCGCGGCCTTCGGCGTCGGTCGTGACTTCATCGGCATCGTGGTCGAAGAAATCGACGCTGACCTTGGCGCCAGCCAGCGGCTTGCCTTCATAAAGCACCTGCACGCTCAGCTTGTCGCCCTCCTCCAGCTTGGCAGGGTTGACGGCCGGCACGATCTCCAGCGCATAGCCCAAGGCCTTGACTGGCTCGCGCGCGTTTTGGTAGCTGACCGAGTACATCAGCCCCAGCATGGCTTTCTCCACCTTGGCCGGATCGGCGGCGGCGCTGCGCGGCTGGTTGTGCCACTTGCCGTCCGCCCCCTTGTGCCAGAAGCCGCTGCGCAGCGTATAGCCCAGCACGCCGGGCTTGTCGGCCTCCAGCGTGGCGTAGCGCTGCTCGTGCGGCACGACCTTGGCCTCCACGGCATTGCCGTTTTTGTGGGCGCGAGCATCGATCACCTTGGCCGGGTCATACGCATCGGTATCCGTCGCGTCGTGGCCGTACATGATGGTGCTCTGGCCATGGATATGGGCCAGCCAGGTGCCATGCGCATGTGCTGTGCCGGCCAGCAGCCCGGCCCCAGCCAGCGCCAGTGTAGCCAGGGGCAAACGATGCCAAGTGGTGCGAATCATGCTGAATCCTTTCTTTCAAAGTCGCAGATGAGAATTGATTTCATTCATAATGATGCCTGAAAAATTCCATCGGTTTGCGCTGGCGCGGGCCATTTGCTTCCTTTCAAGGACATTCACACCATGTTCACCACCGCTTTTCATCCAGGCCCGCTGCGCCCATTGGCCTGGGGCCTTTCGCTGGCCTTGCTGCTGGGCTCAGCATCGGCGCTGGCCCATGCGCCGCGCCTGAAGTGCCAGCCCGATGGCAGCACGCACGTGCAGTGCGAGGGCGGCTTCTCCGACGGCAGCGATGCCAAGGGTGTGGAAATCTCCGTGCTCTCCTACGAGGACAAGCCGCTGTGGAAGGGCGCGCTGGATGCCCAATCGCGCGTGCGCTTTGAGCGCCCCAAGCAGGATTTCTATGTGCGCTTTGAAGGCGGTGAAGGCCATACGCTGGAAGTCGATCAGGATGACATCCGCTGAGGCCTGCGCGGTGCTGCCCGGCGGCTGCTTGCAGCAGGTGCCGCCAGCCAATGCGCGCCAGGAGGCGCGCTGGGTGCTGGCCACCGCCGCCTTGGTGGTGGCGTGCAGCGCCCTGGTGGTGCTGTGGCACCACCGGCACGGCCCCGGCCACACGGCCTTGCAGGCCCACCGGGTGGATCTGGCGCTGGATCTCTCCGCCGCCGAACAGGGCGCTTACACCGATTTGCAGGCCGTACTGGATGAATGGCTGGCCGCAGGCGCTGCGCTGCCCCCGCCCGAGCCCGCGCATTGGGCGGGTGAAGGCTGGGCGCCCTTTGCCAATGATTTGGCGGCCCAGCAGCGCGGCCCGCGCCAGTGGGCGCTGCTGCACAGCCAGGGCCGCTATGCCTATCTGGGCGTGCCTGTCGCTGCCCACAACGCCAGTGCGGCCAGCCACGCGGCGGCGCGCGCCTGGCTTTGGCGCCTGCCCTCAGCCGGGGCCGAAGCTGACGCCAACGTGGTCGATGTGTGGCTGCACGCTCTGCCTGCCCATCCAGCGCCTGCTGCGCTCACCCCCGCCGGGCTGGACGATGCCAGCCTGATCGAGCAAGGCTGGCAACAGGTGGCCGCGCACCTGCACGCGCATTTGCATGGGCAGCCGCAATCGGCGCAGTCCAGCGCACGCGGCCATTGAGTCGCCGCCCCAGAGGCAATCCAGCGTCGATCTTCCCTTTCACTCCTCTTGCTCTGATACAGGCATGAACGCTTTGCCCCCTCACCTCCTTGCTCGTACGCCACGGGCTGGTGCGCCTGCCATCACCCGCCGCCGCGCCGCCGCCAGCCTGGCTGCGCTGGCCGCCAGCGCCTGTCTGCCTGCCCGCGCCGCCCGTGCGGATCAGCCCATGCGCGTGGGCATCACGCTGCACCCGTATTTCAGCTTCGTCAGCCACATCGTGGGCGATCGCGCCCAGGTGCTGCCGCTGATCGACGCGGGCTTCAACCCGCACGCCTACGAGCCGCGCGCCGAGGACATCAAGCGCATTGGCCAGATGGACGTGGTGGTGCTCAACGCCATCGGCCACGACGACTTCGCCAAGCGCATGATCGCCGCCAGCGACAAGCCCCAACTGCCCACCATCAACGCCAATGCCGACGTGCCGCTGCTGTCCACCATGGCGCTGGGCACGCCGCAGGGCCGGGCGGTGAACCCGCACACCTTCATCTCCATCAGCGCGTCGATGATCCAGGTCAGCACCATCGCGCGCGAGCTGGGCAAGCTCGCCCCCGCGCACGCGGCCTTCTTCTCAGACAACGCCCGCGCCTACAACCGCCGCCTGCGCAAGCTGCGCGCCGATGCGCTGGCCCAGGTCACGCAGGCGCCCGATGCCAGCTTTCGCGTGGCCACCGTGCACGGCGCCTACGACTATCTGCTGCGCGAATTTGGCCTGGAGGTCAGCGCCGTGGTCGAGCCTGCGCACGGCATGGAGCCCAGCGCCGCCCAGCTCAAAAGCATGGTCGAGCGCATGCGCGCGCAAAACATCCGCGTGCTGTTTGCCGAGCAGGACAACCCCGGCGGCTTCGTGCAGACCCTGGTGCGCGAGACCGGCGTGCGCGTCTACCCGCTCACGCACATCTCGCACGGCCCCTACACGGCGGGCAAGTTTGAGCAGGACATGGCCCACAACCTGAACACCGTGGTGCGCGCCATTCAAGAATCGCGGGGGCCGCGCGCATGAACGCTCCCTTGAGGGCCCCGATGACGGCCCCCGTGCCCCCAGCCGCCGGCCCGGCCGTGCGGCTGCAAGGCGTGGGCCTGCAACTGGGCGCCACGCGCATCCTGCAAGGCATCGACTGGCAGGTGCAGCCCG
The DNA here is from genome assembly GCF_002285285.1 of Vandammella animalimorsus. Classification (GTDB taxonomy): domain Bacteria; phylum Pseudomonadota; class Gammaproteobacteria; order Burkholderiales; family Burkholderiaceae_C; genus Lampropedia; species Lampropedia animalimorsus. The sequence goes on along the minus strand of NZ_NSJF01000003.1, from coordinate 341,729 downwards.
GCCAGGTGCACGCGCTGGTGGGCCCCAACGGCTGCGGCAAGAGCAGCCTCATCAAGACCGTGCTGGGCCTGATGCCGCATGAGGGCAGCGTCACCCTGCACTGGCCCGGCGCCGCGCCCGGCGTGCTGGCCTATGTGCCGCAGGCCATCGAGTGCGACCGCACCCTGCCCATGACGGTGCAGGACTTCATGGCCTGCATGCTGCAAACGCGCCCGCTGTACTGGGGCATCCGCCGCAGCGTGCGCGAGCGCATCGCCGCTGCGCTAGCCCAGGTGGGCATGGCGCACAAGGCCAGCCGCCGCATGGGCGACCTCTCCGGCGGCGAGCGCCAGCGCGTGCTGCTGGCGCAGAGCCTGGTGCCGCCGGCGCAACTGGTGCTGCTGGACGAGCCCATGGCCGCGCTCGACCAGGCGGGCATTGCCGTGTTCGAAAGCCTTCTGGCCGCCTGGCGGCAGGCGCGCGCCACCGTGCTGTGGGTGGAGCACGACCTGGGCGCCGTGCGCCGCCTGGCCGATCACGTCACCGCGCTGCGCCAGGGCCGCCTGCTCTGGAGCCGCCCGCCCGCCGCGCTGCACGATGCCGAAGTGGTGCTGCAGTTGTTCGCCCGCCGCGGCCCGGCCAGCGCGCAGGCCGATGGCAACACCGACACCGACGCCGAAACGGCTACGCACAGCGCCGCCCGCGCGCCCGCACATCCCCCCGCCGAGGAGCTGGCCGCATGAACGCGCCCCACTTGCTCGACACCGTGCACCAGGCCCTGCAATCGGGCGTGGCCGCCGGCTGGCTGCCCGCCATGCTGCAATACGGCTTCGTCGTCAACGCGCTGCTGGCCGGCCTGCTGCTGGGGCCGCTGCTGGGCGGCCTGGGCACGCTGGTGGTCGTCAAACGCTTTGCCTTCTTCTCCGAAGCCGTGGGCCACGCCGCGCTGACCGGCATCGCCATCGGCATCATGCTGGGCGAGCCGCCCGCCAACCCCTACGGCAGCCTGTTCGGTTTTTGCATCCTGTTCGGCCTGCTGCTGAACTACCTGCGCGGGCGCACCGGCCTCTCGCCCGACACGCTGATCGGCGTGTTCCTGGCCGTCTCGCTGGCGCTGGGCTCCAGCCTGCTGCTGTTGCTGGCCGCGCGCATCAACATCCACATTCTGGAAAACGTGCTGTTCGGCTCCGTGCTCACCGTCGATGGACGCGATCTGAGCGTGCTGCTGGCCATCACCGCTCTCACGCTGGCCGCGCTGCACCGCAGCTACAACCAGGCCATGCTGGCGAGCTTTCACGCCCCGCTGGCGCAGGCGCGCAAGCTGCCCGTGCAGTGGCTGGACTACCTGTTCGTGATGCTGGTCACGCTGGTCACCGTGGCCGCCGTCAAAGTCATCGGCGCCATCCTCGTGGGCGCGCTGCTGGTCATCCCCGCCGCTGCCGCCCGGCTGCTGGCGCACTCCATGCGCAGCTTCTTCTGGCTGACCGTGGCTTTTGCCAGCGCCTGCACCCTGGTGGGCATTGCCGTGCCCGTGGCGCTGGACATCCCCGTGCCCTCCGGCGCCGCCATCATCCTCTGCGCCGGCACGCTGTTCGCGCTGGCCGTGCTGCTGCGCCTGCGCGTGGCGCAGCCGGCCGTGTAGCGCCCCGCTGCCCATCGCCCGCTGCCTCTTGTACCACGCCCCCACCGCCTGCCTGAAAGATCCGTCATGAGACCTGCCATGCCCCAGACGCGCCCCCGCTTGCTTGCCCTGACCACGCTGGCCGCCCTGGCCTCGGCCCTGCTCGCAACGCCTGCCTTGGCCACCCACTCGGCCGCCAGCCCGGCAGTCAGCGCTCCAGCCAGCGCCCCCGCCAACGCATCCGCCACAGCCCCAAGCGCCAGCCCTGCCACAACGCCTGCTACAGCGCCTGCCGCCGCCCCGCTGCGCGTGCTGGCCGCCCACCCCGTGGTGCACGGCCTGGCCCAGCAACTGCTGCAAGGCAGCGGCATCGAGCTGCTGCGCATGGCCCCCGCGCGCCTGCCCGCCAACCGCCTGCCCGCTTACCTGGCCGGGCGCGGGCAAGACGAACTCCTGGCCGCCGCCGCGCAGGCTCACGCCGCGCTCACGCTGCGCTCCATCTGGCCCGACGACCAGCTCTACCCGCTGGCACGGCGCGCCAACATCCGCATCGTGGAAATCGACGTGGCCCACCCCATCGAAGGCGACCTGCCCGGCGTAACCCTGCCCGCCCGCCAGGGCGACCAGGGCGACGCCCCCGGCCATGCCGCCGCCAGCGTGCTGCACAACCCGCCCTGGCAAGACAGCGCCAACCTGGCCCGCATGGCCACGCTCATGGCCGATGCGCTGGCGCGCCTGGCGCCCGAGGCCGCGCCGCGCCTGCAGGCCAATCTGGCCGCCATCCAGCAACGCCTGCAACAGGCCGAAGCCCAGGCCAGCCGCGCCCTGGCCCAGGCCAGCGACGTTTCCGTGCTGCTGCTCTCGCCCCGCATGCAGGCCCTGGCCACCGCCTTGCAACTGGAGGCCGTGCCCTGGCAAGCCCCGGAAAAAGACGACGCGCTGCCCAAGGCCTTGGCCGAAGCCCTGGCGCGCGGGAAACCGCGCGCCGTGCTGGCCCACGCCGCGCCTGACGACGCTGTGGCCCAGGCCATCGCCGCCAGCGGCGCGCAACTGGTGGTGCTCAGCGAAAGCGCCCCCGACCCCGTGGCCGCGCTGGCCGAGGCCATGCAGGCCGTGGCGCAGGCACTGAGCACGCCCTGAGCACGCCATTGAGCGTGTCTTGATCGCCTGCTCAAATTCGTGGCGCGACAGGCCCGCAAGCGCCCAATGGCACTGGCATGCTGCCCTGCGCAGGGCATAAGGGGCGCGGATAATAGCGGGCTTTGTTTTTGCCTTCTGATGCCATGACCACTACTGCCGACACCCTGCTTTCGCAACTTCAGGCCATCGTCGGGGCCGAACATGCCCGGCAGGGCGGCGATCTCAGCGCCTGGGAGCAAGACTGGCGCCAACTGGCCCAGGGCCGCGCGCTGGCGGTGGTCTCGCCCGCCAATACCGAGCAAGTCGCCGCCGTCGTGCAAGCCTGCGCGGCGGCCAAAAAGGCAGGGCTGGGCGTGTCCATCGTGCCGCAGGGCGGCAACACCGGGCTGGTGCTGGGCAGCACGCCCGACGACTCCGGCATGCAAGTGGTGCTCAGCCTGCGCCGCATGAACAGCGTGCGCGCCATCGACCGGCACAACCTCTCCATCACGGTGGATGCCGGCTGCATCCTGCAAAACGTGCAAGAGGCCGCCGCCGCCCAGGGCCTGCTGTTCCCCTTGAGCCTGGCGGCCGAGGGCAGCTGCGTCATCGGCGGCAACCTGGCGGCCAACGCGGGCGGCACGCAGGTGGTGCGCTACGGCAACACGCGCGAGCTGTGCCTGGGGCTGGAGGTGGTGACCGCCGATGGCCAGATCTGGCACGGCCTCTCGGGCCTGCGCAAGAACAACACCGGCTACGACCTGCGCCATTTGATGATCGGCAGCGAGGGCACGCTGGGCATCATCACCGCCGCCACCATGAAGCTCTACCCCCAACCCGCCGCCGTGTGCTGCGCCTGGCTGGCCGTGGATTCGCTGCAGAGCGCCGTGGGCCTGCTGGCGCTGGCGCAGCAGCATCTGCACTCGGGCCTGACCGGCTTTGAAACCATGGAGAGCGATGCCCTGCGCCTGGTGGAAAAACACATGCCGCACATGCGCATGCCCATTGATGTGGCCGCAGGCCAGGCCTTCGTGCTGCTGGAATACTCCGACGACGAAAGCGAAGACCGCGCCCGCGCGCGCCTGGAGGGGCTGCTCGAAGCGGCCTTCGAAGCCGAGCTGCTGACCGACGGCGCCGTGGCGCAAAGCCTGGAGCAAGCCCAGCGCATGTGGGACATCCGCGAGCACATCACCCTGGCCCAGGCGGCCGAGGGCCTGCACCTCAAGCACGACATCTCCGTGCCCACCTCCAGCATCCCTGCCTTCGTGCAGCGCGCCAAAGAGGCCTTGCAGCAGGCGCTGCCCGGCGCGCGCGTCATCAACTTCGGCCACCTGGGCGACGGCAACCTGCACTTCAACGTGCAAGCGCCCGAAGGGGCCGATCCGCGCCAGTTTGTCGATACCTGCCAGCGCCAGGCCGAAGCCGCCATTTACGACTGCGTGGCGGCGTTTGACGGCTCCTTCTCCGCCGAGCACGGCGTGGGCCGCCTCAAGCGCCACGACCTGGCCCGCTACAAAGACCCCGTGGCCCTGGGCATGATGCGCGCCATCAAAACCGCGCTGGACCCGCTCAACCTGCTCAACCCCCACGCCTTGCTGCCCGATGCGGCCGCCTGAGGCCAGCCCAACCGCCAGCCGCACACTGCCCGCTTGCCATGCCAACGCCCCCGCCCTCCGACCAATACGAAACCCTGCTGCGCCACGTGTTCGAGCACGGCACGCCCAAGGCCGACCGCACGGGCACGGGCACGCGCAGCGTGTTCGGCTACCAGATGCGCTTTGATCTGTCGCAGGGCTTTCCGCTGGTGACGACCAAAAAAGTCCACCTCAAATCCATCATCTACGAGCTGCTGTGGTTTTTGCGCGGCGATGGCAATGCGCGCTGGCTGCAAGAGCGCGGCGTGACGATTTGGGATGAGTGGGCCGATCCGCAAACGGGCGATCTCGGCCCGGTCTATGGCGTGCAGTGGCGCAGCTGGCCCACGCCCGATGGCCGCCACATCGACCAGATCGCCCAGGTGATCGAGACGCTGAAACACAACCCCGATTCGCGCCGCATCATCGTCAGCGCCTGGAACGTGGCCGAGCTGGACCAGATGGCGCTGATGCCTTGCCATGCCTTCTTCCAGTTCTATGTGGCCGATGGGCGGCTCTCGTGCCAGCTCTATCAGCGCAGCGCCGATTTGTTTCTGGGCGTGCCCTTCAACATCGCCAGCTATGCGCTGCTCACGCACATGGTGGCGCAGCAAACGGGCTTGCAGGTGGGCGACTTCATCTGGACGGGCGGCGACTGCCACATTTATGACAACCACGTGCAGCAGGTGCGCGAGCAACTCTCGCGCACGCCTTATCCGTATCCGCAACTGCACATCGCGCGCCGGCCAGCGTCGATCTTTGACTACGCCTACGAGGATTTCGAGGTGCGTGATTACCAGCACCACCCGGCCATCAAGGCCCCTGTGGCGGTGTGAAGGCAAGCCAGCGCCCTTGGCCGCCAAGAGTGGCCAAGGGCGCTGGCACGAGGGGGCTGTCAACAGGCTTTCAGCGCAACGCTTGCAGCTGGGCGCGCAGCGCCTGCTTGTCGAGGATTTCGGTCAGCACCTGCGGGGGCTGGCCGGGCACATGCAACGCGTAGGTGGGCACGCCGTTGCGCTGCAGCGCCTGTAGCTCGGCGGTGATGTCCGGGTTCTGGCGCGACCAGTCCGCGCGCAGCAGGCGCACGCCTGCGGCGCGGAAGTCGGCCAGGACTTCCGCGTCGGCCAGGGTCGTGGCCTTGTTGTATTGGCAGGTGATGCACCAGCTGGCGGTGAAATCGACGAACACCGGCTGGCCGGCGGCCAGGGCTTGCTCCTGGGCCTGGGCCGACCAGGGCTGCCAGCCCTGTGCGGCGGCAGGGGCGCCCAGCGTCTGGGCCTCGGGCGCGGCGGCCGTGCTTTGGCTGAAGTAGCGTGCGCCGCTGGCGGCCACGGCCAATGGCACGGCCAGCGCCAGCAGCCACAGCGCCTGCAGCGCCAGGCCGCGCTGCAAGGCTGGGCGCTTGCCCAGCAGCCACAGTGCAAAGCACAGCGCCCACAGTGCGAACAGCCAGGCAATCATGGCGTTGCTGCCAACCTGACTGGCCAGCACCCACAGCAGCCAGACGACGGTGGCAAACATCGGGAAAGCCATGGCGGTGCGGAAAGTTTCCATCCAGGCGCCGGGGCGGGGCAGGCGATCGAGCAGGGCGGGGAACCACACCAGCGCCATGAAGGGCAAAGCCATGCCCACGCCAATGGCCACGAAGATGGCCAGCGCTGCCCAGGCCGGCAGGCTCAGTGTGGCGCCCAGCGCCGCACCCATGAAGGGGCCGGTGCAGGGCGAAGCCACCAGCACCGCAACCACGCCAGCGCCCAGCGATTCGAGCACGGGTGAGCGCGCAGCGCCCGGAGTGGCCCCGCCGCGCCAGGCCGCGGGCAGCCACAGTTGCAGGCCGATGACGCCGGCCAGCGCCAGGCCCATGACGGTGAACAGCACCGTCAGGGCGGCGATGAACCACGGCGATTGCAGCTGAAAGCCCCAGCCCAGTTGCGCGCCGCCGGCGCGCAGCGCCATGACCAGCGCGCCCATGGCCGCAAAGGACAGCACCACGCCCGCGCCGTAGGCCCAGGCGCTCTGGCGCTGGGCCGTGCGATCTTTTCCATAGCGCGCCAACGCCAGCGCCTTGATGGCCAGCACCGGAAACACGCAGGGCATGAGGTTGAGCAGGGCACCGCCCAGCATGGCCAGCAGCAGCATCAGGCCCCAGCGCGACAGGCTCCAGCGCGACAGGCTCCAGTCCAGCGTCGCCGCTTGGGCCGGCGCGGCCACGCCAGCCGCGCTGCTGCCAGCGCCAGCAGCGCCATTGGCGGTCATGCCGGGTGTGCCTGGGGTGGCGGCTGTGGCGTCGGCGGCGGGCAGGGGCAGTGCATCGGCGCTGCGCCAGCCGGTGGTGACGGGCACTTGCACGGCCCAGCCCTTGGGGCCGGCGCTGTCGCTGTCGTGCGCATGCGGATCCCACTGGCCGCCTTCGCTGCGCGCCAGCGGCGTGAGCAGCAGATCAAGCATGGCAGGGCTGTCCTCGCGGTCAGGCGAGAGTGGCAGCTCAGCGACCCAATTGCCCTGTTCCCAGCGCTGCTGCCAGCCTTGCCCGGCGCGCGCGCCATGGGCGATGACCTGCGGCTGCTGGGCAAACACCTCCAGCTGCTGGCCCTGCAACGCGGCGGGCAGGCCGTGCACGCGCAGGCTCAGGCGCTCGCCCTGCGCGGCGGCGCTGCCGCTGGCATCGGGCAGTGCCTGCGGCAATTCGGCGCGGGCCTGCGCAAACTGTGCCGCATGCGCTTGCAGCGGCACGTCCAGCGGCAGGCTCAGGCGGAAGCTGCCCTGCTCGGGAATGCATTCAAGCCGGCACACCAGCCAGCTGGCATCCAGGCCGATCTCCACCTGGCTGGCGCCGCTGGGTTGCCAGTCTGCAGGCAAATCGATGCGCACCGGCAGCAGCACCTGCTGCTCGTAGCCGTAGTTGGCCAGCTCGCCGATGCGCAGCTTTTGCGGCACCGGCCAGTCAATACCGCTGGCCTGCCAGCCGCCGGGCAGCTGCCAGTGCAGCTCGGTGGCCATGCCCGAATCGCCCGGGTTCTGCCAATAGGTATGCCATTGCGGCGCGTGGTTGATGAGCAGGCCCAGGTTGAAGCTGCGCCCCGGCGCAATGCCCTCGGGCGCATCGGCCAGCAGCTGGGCGTGTACGTGCGGCGTGCGCACCTCGGCCGCTGCCGCACTGCTGCCGTTCAGGCGCAGCGCCAGCGGGGCTGGGGATGGGGCTTGCGCTGGCGCGGCCAGAGGGAAAGTGGCTGGCGCTTCGGTCTGCGCAAGGGGCTGTTGCGCCTGGGCTGCGGGCAGCAGCGCGGCCAGCCAGGCCAGCGCCGTCAGCGCAGTGCGCAGGCCTTGGCGGGCTTGCCCCTCCCGGGCATGGGGCCTGAGCAGGCGGGAGGGCGCTTCATTCACGATCAGATGGTGGTTCTTCACTGCAATTCTTCACTGTTCACATTCACGCATGGCGGTATGCCCGGGCGGCGCTGCCGAGGAATCGGGCCGGGGCAGGCTGGGGCGCCGGGCAGAAGCCAGGCGCGTTTGGAGCGCCAAGGCCGCGCCAGGTTCCGTGCGCACAACACGCTCTCAGCAGGCTGGCAAGGCCGATAATGCCGGCCATGTCCGCCGCCACACCGCCAGCCCCAGCCCCCGAAACCGATGCCTGGCCCAGCTGCCAGTGGGATGCCCTGAGCACCCGCGACTTCAGCGCCCGCGCCGACACGGCGTTGCTGGCGCGCACCGTGGCGGTGCTGCCGTTGGGCGCCACAGAGCAGCATGGCCCGCATCTGCCGCTGGGCGTCGATGCCGCGATCACGCGCGGTATTGTGCAGGCGGCGCAGCAGCGCTGGGCGCAACAGCCGCCGGCGCAGCGCCCGCCCGTGCTGTTCCTGCCGCTGCAGGCCATTGGCTTCAGCCCCGAGCACGCCGCCTTTGCCGGCACGCTGACTTTGTCGGCCAGCACCATCCTGGCGCTGTGGAACGACATTGGCGCCAGCGTGGCCGCCAGCGGCGTGCAGCGCCTGCTGCTGTTCAACAGCCATGGCGGGCAAACCAGTGTGATGGACATCGTGGCGCGCCAGTTGCGCCAGGCGCATGGCCTGCTGACCTACAGCAGCAGCTGGTACCAGTTGCCGCGCAGCCAGGCACCACAGGCGCAGACCAGCGCGCACGAGGCGCGCTTTGGCATCCACGGCGGCGAGGAGGAAACGTCCATCATGCTGCACCTGCACCCCGAGCAGGTTTGCATGGCCCAGGCACAGCACTTTCGCACCAGCGCCGAGCAACGCGCCCAGCGCTACCGCATCCTGGGCAACGGGCACAGCGCCAAGATGGGCTGGATGATGCAGGACTACAACCGCCAGGGCGCAGCGGGCAACGCCCTGGCCGCCAGTGCCGCCAAGGGTGAGCTGCTGGTGCAGCAGGCCGCCAGCGAGCTGCTGGCGCTGGCGCAGGAGATCAGCACGCTGGATTGGCCGATGGCCTGAGGGGGGCCAGCGCGTAGCCGGTGCTGCGCCCACCGCCCGGCGTTTTCTGCAGCATGCCCAACTCCAGCAGTTGTGTGATGTCACGCAATGCGGTATCGGGCGAGCATTTGGCCAGTGCGGCCCATTTGCTGCTGCTGAGCTTGCCCTCGAAGCCATCGAGCAGCCGGTTGAGCACCTTGATCTGGCGCTCGTTGAATGGCGTGCCGGCCCAGTGCCGCCAAAAGTTGGCCTTGGCCACCACGGCATCGAGCGTGGCCTGTGCGTGGGCGATGGCGCGCTCCAGGGCAGCCAAGAACCAGGCCAGCCAGTCGGTGACGTCGAGGTTGCCGCGCTGCGTACGCTCCAGGATGGCGTAGTAATCCTTGCGCTCGCGTTGCAGCTGCGCTGACAGGCTGTAGAAGCGCTGCGGACTGCCATCGGCACGCGCCAGAAACAAGTCGCCGACGGCGCGCGCGATGCGGCCGTTGCCGTCGTCGAAGGGGTGCAGGGTCACGAACCACAGATGGGCCAGGCCTGCCTTGAGCAGCGCCGGCTCATTGCCATCGGCATTGGCCCAGTCCAGAAAGCGTTGCATTTGGGCAGGCAGGGCCTGTGCGGGCGGTGCCTGAAAGTGCAGCCGGCGCCGGCCCAGCGGGCCGGAGACCACTTGCATCGGGCCGTCGGCATCATCGCGCCAGCGGCCAATGGCAATGGGCGTCATGCCGGAGTAACCGGTCGGGAACAGGGCGGCATGCCAGCCGTACAGGCGCTGGGCGCTCAAGGGCTCGGCGCTGCGGGCGGTGGCGTCGAGCACCATGTCCACCACGCCCTCGGCGCTGCGATCGATGGGGGCCAGCGCGCCGATGTCCACGCCCAGACGTCGGGCGATGGACGAGCGCACGGATGCCGCGTTCAACGTTTCGCCCTCGATGGCGCTGGTCCTGACCACGTCCTCGGTCAGTGCGGCCAAGCTGGCCTGGGCGCGCAGCGCCAGACCGGCATCGGCCAGCCGGCCCAGCAGCAGACCTTGCGCGCGGCTGACCTGAGCCAGCGGCCCGCTCAGCGCCTGCAGGTCATAGCGCCAATGGGGCCATTGCGCCTGTTGCCAGATATAGGTGGGTGTTGCACATGCCATGCGCGCATTACACGCTGGTGGCCTGTTTCATGCAAGCGATTCTCCGCATGATTTGCGGAGAATGGGCGGCCGATTCGCCGCAAGCGCGCGGCGGGCACTGCGGCGCTGCGGCGTTGACGCGGGCGCTCAATCCACGCTGGCGCCGGAGGCCTTGACCACGGCCTGCCACTTCTTGGCTTCGGCGTCGATGAAGGCGGCGAACTCGGCCGGGGTTTCGGGGTGGGCGATGGCCCCTTGCTCGGCGAATTTCTGCACGACCTGTGGGTCCTTCAGCGCTTTGGTGATGGCTTGGCTGAGGCGCTCGACCACGGGCTCGGGCGTGCCGGCCGGGGCGAACAGGCCGAACCAGGAGTAGGCCTCGTAGCCGGGTACGCCGGCCTCGGCAATGGTGGGCACGTCGGGCAACTGTTCCGAGCGCGTGGCCGTGGTCACGGCCAGCGGCACCAGGCGGCCGGCGCGCACGTTCTGAATGGCCGAGGGCATGTTGTCGAACATGATGTGCACCTGACCGGCCAGCAAATCGGCGCCGGCCGGGGCGCTGCCCTTGTAGGGGATGTGCTGCATGTCCACGCTGGCCATTTGCTTGAACAGCTCGGCCGAGAGGTGGATGGAGGTGCCATTGCCCGAGGAGGCAAAGTCCACCTTGCCGGGGTTGGCGCGGGCATAGTCCAGCAGCTCCTGCACGGTTTTGTAGGGCTGCTTCGGGTGCGCCACCAGCAGGTTGGGCACCAGGGCCACGCGGCTCAGGGGTTGGAAGTCCTTGACGGGGTCGTAGGGCAGCTTCTTGTACAGGCTTTGGTTGATGGCGTGGGTGCCAACGGTGCCCATCAGCAGCGTATGGCCATCGGCCGCGGCGCGTGCGGCCGCCTGCGCGCCGATGTTGCCGCCAGCGCCGCCCTTGTTGTCGATGACCACGCTCTGGCCCCATTGCTGGCTCAGGTGCTGGCCGAGGATGCGCGCCAGCAGGTCGGTGGTGCCGCCTGCGGGGAAGGGCACGACGATGGTCACGGACTTGGTGGGGAAATCCTGCGCCTGCACTGCGCCCGGCTGCGCAGCCCACAGGCAGGCGCAGGCGGCCAGGGCGGCGCGGCCCAGCCAGCGGCGGCGGGGCAGGACGGGGGCGGGCAGGGGGCGTGTGGTAGTGGCAATGCGTTTCATGGTGTTTGTCTCCTTGAGTGGTGTGCTTGTTTGGCCATGGCAAGCCATGGCTTGGGCGTCTTAGAGCCTGTTCAAAATCTTTGCACGGCGGTCAAGAGAGCGGATTTGGGCGCTCTGCCGCGTTGCAAAGCCTCGCCATAGCCCCAGCTATGGCTGCGTTTTGCGCCTTGCAGCCCACCCCAAACCGCTTCTTGCCCACTCGCGCCGAGATTTTGAACAGGCTCTTAGACTTTTTCCAGCAACATGGCAATGCCTTGGCCAACGCCGATGCACATGGTGCACAGGGCATAGCGCCCGCCGTTGCGCTGTAGCTGGTGCATGGCCGTGCCGGCCAGGCGCGCGCCGCTGGCGCCCAGTGGGTGGCCCAGTGCGATGGCGCCGCCGCAAGGGTTGACGCGCGGGTCGTCGTCAGGCAGCGAGAGCAGGCGCAGCACGGCCAGGGCTTGGGCGGCAAAGGCTTCGTTGAGTTCGATCAGGTCGATGGCATCCAGGCCAATGCCTGTCTGGGCCAGCAGCTTTTGCACGGCCGGCGCTGGGCCGATGCCCATGACGCGCGGGGCCACGCCGGCCACGGCGCTGGCAACGATGCGCGCGCGCGGGGTCAAGCCGTGGCGCACGGCAGCGGCCTCACTGGCGACGATGACCGCGGCTGCGCCGTCGTTGACGCCGCTGGCGTTGCCAGCGGTGACGCTGCCATCAGGCCGCACGATGCCTTTGAGCCGCGCCAGGGCCTCCAGCGAGGTGGCGCGCGGGTGCTCATCGCGCGCAAAGACGATGGGTTCGCCTTTTTTCTGCGGCAGCGTCACGGGGGCGATTTCGTCGTCGAACAGGCCGGCCTCCTGGGCCTTGAGGGCCTTGTTCTGGCTGGCCAGGGCGAAACGATCCTGGTCTTCGCGGGCGATGCGGTATTCCTCTGCGACGTTCTCGGCGGTCTCGGGCATGGAGTCCACGCCGTACTGGGCGCGCATGGCCGGATTGATGAAGCGCCAGCCGATGGTGGTGTCGTACACGGCGTTGTTGCGCGCGAAGGCGCTGTCGGCCTTGGGCATGACAAAAGGCGCGCGGCTCATGCTCTCGACGCCGCCAGCCAGCATCAGCTGGGCTTCGCCGGCCTTGATGGCACGCGCGGCGGTGGCAATGGCGTCCAGCCCGGAGCCACACAGGCGGTTGAGCGTGGCGCCGGGCACGCCCTCGGGCAGGCCGGCCAGCAGCGCGGCCATGCGCGCGACGTTGCGGTTGTCCTCGCCGGCCTGGTTGGCGCAGCCCAGCAGCACGTCGTCGATCGATGCCGCATCCAGCGTGGGGTTGCGTTGCAGCAGTGCATGCAGCACGTGTGCGGCCAAATCGTCAGGCCGCACACCTGAGAGGCTGCCGCCGTATCGGCCTATGGGAGTGCGAACGGCGTCGCAGAGAAAGGCTTGTTGGGAACTCATGGGCAATTCTCTCCTTGCGATGATGTGGTGGGTGTTGGCGCTGTGGCAGCGGCTCAGGCTGGTTGCAGCGGCAGGCCTATGAGGCTTTGCAGCTCATCCAGGCTCATGCCAGGCACGGTGTCGATCAGACGCAGGCCTTCTGGGGTGCATTCCAGCGTGGCCAGATCGGTGTAGATCCGCTTGACGCAGCCCAGGCCCGTGAGTGGGTAAGTGCATTGGGCGACGACTTTGCTCTGGCCGTCTTTGGTGCACAAATCCATCATGACCCAGGTCTGGCGCGCGCCGATGGCCAGATCCATGGCACCGCCTACGGCCGGGATGGCGCTGGGCTCGCCCGTGCTCCAGTTGGCCAGGTCGCCAGTGGCTGAAACCTGGAATGCGCCCAGCACGCAAATGTCCAAATGCCCGCCGCGCATCATGGCAAAGCTGTCGGCATGGTGGAAGAAGCTGCCGCCGGGCAGCAGGCTGACGGGCTGTTTGCCCGCATTGATGAGGTCGTAATCCTCCTGCCCCACAGCGGGGGCAGGGCCCATGCCCAGAATGCCGTTCTCACTGTGCAGCACCACCTCGCGCCCTGCCGGGATGTGGTTGGCCACCAGCGTGGGCATGCCAATGCCGAGGTTGACGTAAGCGCCGTCGTGGATGTCCTGCGCCACGCGGCGCGCCAATTCATCCTTGCTGCGGCGCTGCCAGGCGTTTGCCGTTGCTTGGCTCATGGTTGGGCCCTTTCTTGCTGTGCTGCGGCTGCTGGTTGCGCCGCACTTTTGAAGCCGGCGCCACGCGTAGCGCGGCGCTCAATGGGCACCACGCGGTCCACGTAAATACCGGGCGTGACAATGCTTTCAGGATCCATGGAGCCCAGCGGCACCACCTCATGCACCGTGGCGATGGTGGTGCGTGCGGCCGTGGCCATGACCGGGCCGAAATTGCGCGCGGCCATGCGATAGCACAGATTGCCCCAGCGGTCGCCGCGTTCGGCCTGGATCAGTGCCACATCGCCGTGGATGGGGTATTCGAGCACATAGTGGCGGCCGTCAATGACACGCGTCTCCTTGCCCTGGGCCAGTTGCGTGCCATAGGCCGTAGGGCAGAAGAACGCGCCAATGCCAGCGCCTGCGGCGCGAAGGCGCTCGGCCAGATTGCCTTGCGGCACCAGCTCCAGCTCGATTTGGCCACTGCGGTAGAGCGAATCGAACACATAGGAGTCAGCCTGACGGGGAAAACTGCAAATGATCTTGCGCACCCGCCCAGCCTTGAGCAGCGCCGCCAGACCAACATCGCCATTGCCGGCGTTGTTGTTGACGATGGTCAACTCGCGCGCGCCCTGGGCGATCAGCCCGTCGATCAGCGCTTCAGGCACGCCAGCCGTGCCAAAGCCGCCAACCAAAATGGTTGCGCCATCGGCCACATCGGCCAACGCGGCCTCGATGGATGGAACGATCTTGTCGATCATGTAAAGCCTCCACATGCCTGCACACATTGAGGCATGTTTTGTGTGTCTGGTCTGCGAATTTCTGCGCTGGATTCTATGGGGTTTGCACAGCGCGCCCAGTGATGGGCAGTCGCCTGCTTGCCAGGCTGGCCGGTTGTTGGATTGCCGGCCTTACGCTGGCTGCTGTGGGGTTTGCTGCAGATCTTGCGGATGAAGACGGGCGGTAACTGTGTTGGCTTTGGAGATGAATAGTTGAACAGTTCGCTGCTGCCGCTTCGCTCGTAGATCAGGCCTGCGCGTTCGATGACGCGGGCGCCGCCGTCCAGCGGGTCGAGTTCGAAGTTCAGCGGCGCCAAGGCAGGGTTGAGCCACCAGCGCCCTTGGCTCCAGCTGCGCGCGATGTCGATGGGCCCGCCCAGGGCATTGACGCGCAGGTCAATGTGCGTTTCTCGGTATTCGCCATTGGGCTGGCGCACGCTGGGCGCACTGGCGCTCAGTTGCAGGCCCACTCCCAGCTCGACTTCTGCTACCCAGGGGTTGGCCGTGCCCGACAGGTGCGACTGCGCTTGCGCTGGCAAGGGCAGCAGGGGCGATAGGGCGAGCAGCAGGGCCTGCAGCCAAGGCATAGATCGGCGGCTGGGGGTTGATTTGCGATATTTATGGGACAGCGACATGAATACAAAAATAATATCGAACAAGGCAAATTAAAAATTCTTTTTTGATGAAATCTCCACATCACCAACCCCAATCAGGCTTCCATATACATCAAACTCCATAACATCCACAGCAACAAGAAAGTCAATAGCATCTTTTTCTGTAGCCATACGAAGATTGAATATAACAGCCCCAGTTTTATCATCCACAAACCCTCTATAAGCCCCCTTTTCTTTCTCGAAAGATGAAAACACTCTACCTTCCGATCTTATAGAAAACGAATAAAGACTTTCTTTATTTACACCAAAAATAGCAATAGTCAAATACCCAACATTAGAGCAAGAGTCAGTCCCAGCGATTGGTCGCTGATAATCTGCAACCTCCACTTTAATTTTCGACACCTTCCCTTTATTTACCCCTCCTTCTAAAAAATCAACATAATTCACATAACCAGTTTCACCTATCGAGCAAGAAAACAAATCCGCCTGCAAAAAAAACATTAAAAAACAAACAATCAAATATTTCATACCCTCTCCCAACAAACTATTTCAATGAAAACAAAAGCTCACCAGTCGCTATTTTTCTTCCGCCGATCGTGAACTCGGATACACCAATTGCAATATTCTTATGCTCTTCAAAGGGCGCTCCAACTCTCAAAGGAAAATTAAAAATCATTGTTCTTTCATCAAGCAGAATTCCTCGGTATGCACCCCCTTTTTTAGCAACCGGGTAGCTAACATCATAAAATTTTGAACGCACATCAAAATTATATAACCTCTTATCAACTTCGGTACTGCGAATCAGTATAGAAATCCCTCCAAAGCAAGGGACTGGAGAAAATAAAGGATTCTCATACTTTGCCACCTCAATTTTTAGATTAGAAGCAACGCCCTCTAAGTCGAAATTTTTTTCATCAAAATCCACAAACTCAAACTCACCCACTGGACAAGCCAATAAATCAAGACTTAACACCATAAAAAAAATAAAGAAAAGATTCATTTTCATATCAATCTCCCCTATATCCACATAACTCATGATGACACCCCATTTCGACTGTATATACGTAGTCTCCACGCTTGCTCTCTTCGTGACCATAGCCAATCCCATGCATTAGTTCATGAAAGATTGTTTTGGCCAGGCATGAGCAATCTCTTGTATAAGCCTTCTCGTAAATTATCATATACGGCTTTCCCTGCACATTGGCCGCACAGGCACTAGGCATGTTTCCGCCCCACTTGAAGTTATAATGACTACTCCCGCATGATATTTCTGTTATGTTTATTTGGTTTTTTAATTTATCGCAGTCTTTTTGGGGGACGCACCCGCCTTCGCATTCGGAGCACTCTTCCTCCAAAACAATTTGGACTCGCTCAACTGCATCATTAATTTTCTTTCGTTGCTCAGGCGTACACTCTTTTTTATTAATCCAATCATATAACCCAGTATTGTCAAAATTTGACACATGATTAAATCTTGCATAGACATAAAAATTCACCCCCCCATCCAACCCAATCGGATCACTCTGCAAATACCGTCCCGTACTAGGGTCATAGTCCCGATGGAAGTTGTAGTGCGTGCCCGTTTCCTTGTCGTAGTACTGGCCAGGGAAGCGGATGTTGATTTCAGTGCTGGCGTTGGCTGAGATCGTGGCCTTGCCAAACGCTTCGCTCACCTGCGCCCAGGTCTGCTGGCCGTTTTTGTCCGTGGCAATCTGTGGCGTGCCCAGGTGGTCGCTGTGGATGTAGTGGTAGGTCTTGGCGTTTGTATTGGTGTTGCCGCTGCCGTGGTCGGCCTGCCAGAGGATTTTCGTGCCCCAGGGGCTGTCCGGCTCCCAGCCGTAGCTTTTCTGGGTTTGGCCTTGCTCGTTGATCTCGGCAATCAATCCTTCTTCGGCGTAGACGTACCAGGTGGTGGTTTGCCCGCTGCCCTGGCCGGTGGTTTTGGCGATTCTCCGGCCTTTGGGGTCGTAGTGGTAGCGGGCGATGGTCTGGCCGTTTTGTTCGATGTGCACCAGCCGCTGGGCGGCGTCGTAGTGGTAGCTGGTGGTGCTGGCGTTGGGGGTGCTTGGGCTGCCTGGATTGCCTGGGGTGTTGGTTCCTCCTTGGGTTTTTTGGGTGATGTGGCCGCTGTGGTTGTATTGGTAGCGGGTGGCCTGTTGTTGTTGGCCCGATTGGGTGAGGCGGTTGCCGCTGGCGTATTGCCAGGGGCCAGGCTGGTGGACGCTGGCGGTGCGGTTGTGCACGGCTTCGTAGCTGTAGTGTTCGTGGGGCAGGCCCAGCTCTTGCAGGCTGAGGCTGAGGTTGGGGCTGGCCTGGACGAGGCGGTCGAGCCGGTCGTAGCGGTAGTCGGTGCTGCCTTGGATGTCGCCCCCTGCCTGTTTTTGGATGTGGGTGATGTTGCTGTCCTGGTCGCATTGGTAGCACCCGATTTTGTGAAAAACAGAGTTGAATGCAGGTGAAGAGGTATTGGCGGGTAGCGGGCAAGGTACCTCTATTTAGCTCCGAAATGTAACTTTGAAATCAGAAATTTCAAAGTCATTGAGCAACCATTCACCTCGCCCTTTCCTTGCTTCCAAAAAAATTTTATATTATATTTAATTTCGGGAGTCAAATCTAAAATAAGTCTCTCATTGTTAGTATCATTCATAAGGCTGTAGTAAGGCTCATCCCCAGGAGGCCCAAAGCCGAATTCCTGTCCTCCCAAAAATCCTGATTCATCAACAATAATTTTTTCTTCCGAACTAATTGAAAAATTAACCTATAAGTCAGAAATTTCACTCTTGCAGCGATCTTCTGAGTAATCAAATCCAACTTTGTATGTCCCCGACGGAAAACCTTCAACAATCCACTCTTTAGGGTCGTTTGGCTTTACGTTGGTAATTTCATATTTCTTGACTATGCCAAGAATTGAGGAGCCAACTTTCACCCAATTTCCTTCCCTGGCACTGTCTTTGGGGCCTTCAATGAGAAGGGCGCATCCGCTCAAGATGAAAGTTAAGGAATAGATAATATTTTTCAAGGTTGATCTCCAGGACATGGGGTGGGTAGGTCGGCCAGGATGGTGCAATGGAGAATGCTCCTGTGCGAATGAGAGTGAGCGAGAACGAAGAAAAGGCGTATGCAGGTGCTGGAATGCTTGGCTCAGCTATAAATTTTAATTCGGGGTGTGCTCAAATGAGATTTGAGCAGGTTGTGAGGTTTTGGTAAGCGGTGAGTGGGGTAACTTCTGTAGAATGCTAATTTGTCTCAATTAAATTAAATTTTTCGTCAAAAATCATGAAAATATCATGCATGCCTGTCCAGGCGGACTTGTCAAATCCTTTTCTGCCGCATGATGCGTAGTATTTGTTGCCGCTCTTTTGGTAGTGGCAGTCATTTATATCCCATGTGTCCGATGTATTATTCGATTTAAAAAACTTCTCTGTAGAAATTTTTAGAGCCAATAATTCTTCAGCGTCAACGTCATTCAGCTTGATGGCATTTCTTGAATGATTTTTGGGGTTTTTGGGTGAGCTTTCTTTATCGGTACTTTTTACTCTGCATGCTTCTTGGCTTGCGTCAAGCCTGTTGAGCGTGCAGCCTGATAACAGCAGCAAAAAGGCAAGGAAAAATAATTTCATAAACTTTGCTGAGGGTAAAGTATTTTTTGGTGAAGTTTTATCCTTTGCAGACCTGACTCAATATTTCTTGATGACCTTTTTGGTTGTTTGGGCTGATCAGTTTGTGTTTGAGGCTTTTTGTTTCTGGGTTGTTTTAATGAGGGGTGTTTAATTGAAGTAAAAATGGGGCTGATGTCGCGAGAACTCCAATGAGGGATGAGAATATGGCTGCGCAAACGTGAATCATGAGGGTTGAGAATTTATTTTTATTTTTTGAAAAAATGGATATTATGAAAAGAGTGATGAGAAATATAAAGAATGCGATGGATGTGTTGAGAAATAAATTAAAGGCCAGGCTTTTGTCTCTGTGGGCATGGCTTGTTTCGTTGACATACAGGGCGGTCAAGAAAAGTATCAGGCCATTGATCGTCAATAAAAATCTGTCCATATTTTTCTGGTGTGTTTCATAACATGCTTTGGTCTGCGCTGGCCGGTGGTTGGCCCAGATGCAGCAGGAATTGAGCCAGCACGGGCAATTGTGGGGTGAAGTCCTCGCTCAGTGCGTGGTCGCCGCCTTCGAGCACGATGTGCTGGGCATCGGCGTGGCGGGCTTGCATTTCGCGCCAGTCCAGCACTTCGTCGCCCTTGGCCATCAGCACCAGCGTGGGCGGGGCAGGGCGCACGTGGCGTGTGTCCAGGGCGCGCAGCTCGTCAATGTACTCGGGGCGGAAATCAAAGGACTCTTCGGGCTGGTGCCATTGCGCGACCTGGCCGATGTAGGCCGCCAGGTCGCGCGCGGGCTCTACCGCCGGGTTCAGCAGCACGGCAGGGCATTGGCGCTGCACGGCGAACCAGCTGGCGTAGTAGCCCCCCAGTGAGGAGCCCATTACGGCCATGCTGCCGCTGGGCCAGTGGCCGGTGAGCGCCAGCATGAGCTGTGCGGCGGCCTGTGGCGAGGGCGGCAGCTGCGGCGTGAGCACTTGCACCTGTGGGTGGTGCTGGGCGAACCAGGCGCGCGTGAGCTGGGCCTTGGTCGATTGCGGCGAGGAGCGAAAGCCGTGCAGGTACAGCAGATGGCGCAGGGATGGGTTGGTGCGGCTGGGCATGGTGCAGATGTCTGGGGCTGCGGCGGGATGGTGGCGGGGCGGTAGCGGCCGGGCTGGCAAGCCTGGCGCTGGCCATGGCGGGCAGGTACTCACTGCCCGCGCGCCTGGGGCTCGGGCACGTCGGCAGCGCTGGCGCCTTGCTCGGCCAGGGTCTGGCTGGCTTGGCGATGGTCCCGGGCGTTGGCTTGCAGGCCTTCTTGCTGGCCGGAGTTGGCCGGGTGGTATTGCAGCTCGATCATGATCGGGAAGTGGTCTGAGCCGATGCCGGGCAGGCGTTGCACGCGCACCAGTTCAAAGTGGTCGCTGTGGAAGATGTGATCCAGCGGCCAGCGGGCAAACCAGTAGCGGGCGTGGAAGCTGTTGATCATGCCCCGGCCCACGCGCGCGTCGAGCAGGCCGCTGATTTTGCGAAACAGCCGCGTCGTGGGCGACCAGGCCACGTCGTTGAGGTCGCCGGCCACGACGACTGGGCCGCTCTCGCCGCGCAGGCTTTTGGCGACCATCAGCAACTCCACATCGCGCTCGGTGGATTCGTCGTTTTCCGTCGGGCTGGGCGGCGCCGGGTGCAGAAAGTGCATGCGCACCCGCACCTCGGGCTGCGCGCCTTGGGCGGGGTGCAGCAGCAGGCTGGCGTGGATGGAGGGCACGTCCGGCTCGACCAGGTACTGCACCTGCACTTCGTCCAGCGGCAGGCGGGCGTACAGGTGCATGCCGTAGAGGTTGTCTTGCGGGCAGGCCACGTGGTGCGGGTAGTGCTGGCGCAGCGGCTGCAGTTGCTGCTCCCACCAGGCGTCGGTCTCCAGCGTCACCAGCACGTCGGGGCGGTGCTGGCGCACCAGGGCCACGACGGCTTCAGCGTTGCGGTTGGGGGTGAGCACGTTGGCGGCCATGATGCGCAGCCGCGGGCCTTGCTCGTGGGCATCGGCCCAGCGCACCTCATGGCGCCACAGCGGCGTGTACGGCAGAATCCACCAGACTTGGTAGAGCGCGCACAGCGCGGTCGTGGCCACGGCCAGCCAGGCATGCCAGCGGGAGAAGTCCAGCCACCAGACTTGCGCCAACAGCAGCGCCGCCAGCAGCAGCGCCAGCTGCAGGCGCGGGAAATCCCAGACGCGCACCCACCACACCCGTGCGGGGTGTAATGGCAGCAGGGTCAGCAGCGCCAGGGTGGCGGTCAGCAGGTACAGGGCGATGGTCATGCGGCTGGGCTGAGGGGTGTTCAGAGTCTGTGCAAACCTGTCTTCACGATCTCAGCGCAACAGCACTTCGGCCAGCTCCACGGGCAGGGCGAAGTTCAGGTTTTGCGAATCCTTGAGCAAGAAGGTGGTGATGCCGATGACGCGCCCATATTCGTCGAACAGGCCGCCGCCGCTGGAGCCCGGCGAGATCGCCGCCGAGGTCTGGATCATGGGCACGCCGTCTTGCTTGCGCACGGCCGAGAGCAGGCCCTCGGCAATGGTCAGCTCCAGTCCGCGGGGCGAGCCGATGCTGTAGACGCGCTGCCCGGGCGTGAGCTCATCGAGCCGGCCAATGCGCGCCACCTGGGCCGACAGGCCGCGCGTGCGCAGGATGCAGTAGTCCATCTTGCGGTCGCCCGTGACCAGTTCGGCCTCATGGGGCTGGCCCTGGAAGATCACGACTGCGTTGTCAGCCCCTTCGAGCACATGGCAGTTGGTGGCCACCACATCCTCGGCGATTACCACGCCGCTGCCCTGGCTGACGCCATCCTTGCCCTTGGCGTAGGCAGCGATGACGACGATGGACTGCGCCCCTACCTGGTAGATCTGCTTGGGGCTGAGGCTTTGCCTGGGCGCTTCTGCTGTGGCATTGGGCGCGGGCCTGCGCTGCGCCGTCATGGGGTCTTGGGCATCGGGCCGCGGCAAGCTCTGTGCCGGGGCGGGCCCTGGCCATGCGGGGCTGGAGCCCATGCCTGGCGTCGGGTGATTGCGGCCGCTGCCGGCTTCGGCCTGGCCTGCGCCGCGTTGCTGCTCGGCATAGCGCTGGGCAAAGCCATTGAGGGCGGCCGTGCGCTCATAGGTCTCGCGCATCAGGCAGGGCACGTCCGCGCCGCATTGCGCATCGCGCTGCGCAATCCATTGCCTCTGGCTGCGGCGCACCTCGTCGAACAGCGCCTCGGGCAGGACGCTGCGAATGCGGCTGTAAGCCTGGGCCAGATAGTCGTCGAAGGCCTTGAGCTTGGGGTCGGAGCAGATGGCGATTTCCGGGCCAGTCCGCGCCCGATCGCAGTCGATGCCGGCCCAGGTTGGGGCGCTGGCCAGTAACAGCGAGCTGCACAGCATGGCAAGTTTGAGCGCAGAAAATTTCATGGCAAATGCCCTTTCAAAGTAGCTTGCATTTGTATCACAGCGCCTGGCGCGTCACAGCGCGCCAGGGCTGTGCTGCAAATCGAGCGCGACAGATCGGGAACAATAGCGTCGGCACGCCACAACCACCATGGCCTGGTGTGGGCCGCTCCACGATGTTTTCTTGCCATGCCTTCGGGCCCGCCGCGCCGCGCCGCGCGGTGGGCCGGGAGCTGCCGCAAGATTCCACAGCCTTCCAATTGCCATCGTTTGAAAAGGAGCAGGCCATGAGCGCCCCAAAAATCTCTCCCGCCGATCTCTGCGAGCTCTCGGCCACCATGCTGATCCCGCTGTGGGCCAAGGCCGTTGAGTGTGAGCGGCCCGATGCCTTGCTGCGCGATGCCCAGGCCCAGCGCATGCTGGGCCAGATCGACTTCGATTTTTCCGTTTTTGCCAGCGCCAAGGCCTCGCAGGCCGGCTGCTGTGGCCGGGCGGCGTTGCTCGACGCTTATGTGCGCGAATTCCTTGCCCAGCACCCCAAGGCAGTGGTCGTTCACCTGGGCGCAGGGCTGGATGCGCGCTACGAGCGCTTGGGACGCCCAGACGTAACCGCTTGGTACGAGCTGGATCTGCCGCCGGCCATCGCGTTGCGGCGCAAGCTGCTGCCCGAGTCCGGCAATGTGTACCTGGCCGCTTCCATGCTCGATGAGGCCTGGATGGACACGGCCGCTGCCCACGGTCAGCCCGTGCTGCTGGTGGCCGAAGGCGTGTTCATGTACTTTGATGCCCAGACCTTGCAAGAGTGGTTTGCCCGGCTGGCGCGCAAGCTGCCGCAGGCGCAGTTGGTGTTCGATGCCTTGCCCAAGAAGCTGGTTGGGCGGCAAAGGCAGCACGATTCGCTGAAGAAAATGGGCCAGAACCCGCCCGCATTCCAATGGGGCATCGGCGATGTTTCGGAGCTGGCCAGCTTCGGCTTGCAGGTACTGGCGCACCAAGGCTTGAGCCAGGCCTGCGGCCACCGCTACCCTTGGCCGATGCGGTTGTTGCTGCGCACTGCCTGGGGGCGGCGCAATCTGGACATGCACATGGTCTGGGCCAGGCTCTGTCCAGCCGATTGAAGCAGCAGCCACCGCCGGGCCTGCCCGTTCGGGCTTGTGTGTCAGGCTCTTTAGAATCTCCACTTTTTTCCCTGCCCGGCGCAGGGCAGGCGCTGGCGGCCCATGGCGTTGCAGGCCGTACCGCACGACGGTTTTTTTTACTTCAGGAGATCGAGCATGCATTCCTCTAAACCGACGCCCGCTGCGGCGGCGCTCAATGCGCCTGCTGGCCTGCGGCATGCCAGGCTGCTGGCCTGGGTGGCCGAAATGGCCGCGCTGTGCAAGCCCGCGCGCATCCACTGGTGCGATGGCAGCGATGCCGAATACCAGCGTCTGTGCGATGAGCTGGTCGAAGCGGGCACCTTCATCCGCCTCAACCCCGCCAAGCGCGCCAACTCCTTCCTGGCGCGCACCGACCCTTCGGACGTGGCCCGCGTGGAAGACCGCACCTTCATCTGCTCCGAGCGCGAGGAGGACGCCGGCCCCACCAACAACTGGATGGCCCCGGCCGAGATGCGCGCTACGCTGGAGCCGCTGTTTGACGGCTGCATGGCCGGGCGCACCATGTACGTCGTGCCCTTCTCCATGGGGCCGCTGGGCAGCCCCATCGCCCACATCGGCGTGCAATTGACCGACAGCGCCTACGTGGCCGTGAACATGAAGCTGATGACCCGCATGGGCCAGGGCGCGCTGGACGTGCTGGGCGAGAGCGGTGAATTCGTGCCCTGCATGCACACCGTGGGCGCGCCGCTGGCCGAAGGCGAAAAAGACCAGACCCCCTGGCCCTGCAACCCCGATGTGAAATACATCGTCCACTACCCCGAGACGCGCGAAATCTGGAGCTACGGCTCGGGCTACGGCGGCAACGCCCTGCTGGGCAAGAAGTGCTTTGCGCTGCGCATCGCCTCCAAGATGGGCAAGGACCAGGGCTGGCTGGCCGAGCACATGCTCATCCTCGGCGTGCAAAACCCCGAGGGCAAGAAATACCACGTGGCCGCCGCCTTCCCCAGCGCCTGCGGCAAAACCAACTTCTCCATGCTCGTGCCGCCCAAGGGCTTTGAGGGCTGGAAAGTCAGCACCATCGGGGATGACATCGCCTGGATCAAACCCCAGGCCGACGGCAGCCTGCGCGCCATCAACCCCGAGGCGGGCTACTTCGGCGTGGCGCCGGGCACCAACATGCTCACCAACCCCAACTGCATGAAAAGCCTGGACAAAAACGTCATCTTCACCAACGTGGCGCTGACCGACGATGGCGACGTGTGGTGGGAAGGCATGGAAAAAGACCAGGGCGGCCACATCCCCGCGCACCTGATCGACTGGCAAGGTAACGACTGGACGCCCGAGGACGGCAAGGCCGGGCGCAAAGCCGCCCACCCCAACGCGCGCTTCACCGTGGCCGCCACCAACAACCCCGCGCTGGACGAGGCCTGGGACGACCCCGCGGGCGTGAAGATCGACGCCTTCCTCTTTGGCGGGCGCCGCTCCACCACCGTGCCGCTGGTCACCCAGGCGCGCGACTGGGCCGAAGGCGTATACATGGCCGCCACCATGGGCAGCGAAACCACCGCCGCCGCCTTTGGCGCGCAAGGCGTGGTGCGCCGCGACCCCTTCGCCATGCTGCCGTTTTGCGGCTACAACATGAGCGGCTACTTCCAGCACTGGCTGGATACGGGCGCGGGCGTGCAGGCCAAGGGCTTTGCGCTGCCGCCGATCTTCTGCGTCAACTGGTTCCGCAAGAATGCCGATGGCCAATTCGTTTGGCCCGGCTATGGCGAGAACATGCGCGTGCTCAAGTGGATGATCGACCGCATCGAAGGCCAGGCCCAGGGCCAGGAAAACCACTTCGGCATCAGCCCGCAATACGGCGAAATCAACTGGACGGGGCTGGACTTCGACGCCGCGCAGTTCGCCACCGTCACCGGCATCGACGCCGACGCCTGGCAGGCCGAGTTTGCGCTGCACGACGAGCTGTTCAAGCAACTGCAGCAGGGCCTGCCCGAGGCTCTGAAAGCCACGCGCGCGGCGATGGAAAAGCGCTTGGCGCAAATGGCCTGATCAGGTCGCGCCCTTCGCGGGCGCGTGAGTTGAAACAAAACGCTCAGGCCGGTGCAGGTCACAGACGCCGTGTCGCGCCCCTCGCGGGCGCGTGAGTTGAAACGGCCGCCAGCCAACGTCGGACAAGAACATTTGGCGTCGCGCCCCTCGCGGGCGCGTGAGTTGAAACCCCTCTACCGCCACGCCACCATCAATGGCGGCGGTCGCGCCCCTCGCGGGCGCGTGAGTTGAAACTACATGAAGTCGTACAGCGAGGACGGCGACGAATCGTCGCGCCCCTCGCGTGCGCCTGGATTGAAGCAGGTGCGGCCAGCGCTCGGTGCGCGGTTGCGAAGTCGCCGCCTGCGGGCGCGAGATTCGTCAAGAACGCGTGCGTCCGCCCCTTTGGTGTCACACGCTTTCATGGCTCTGCCGTGTCCAGGCCGTGGTCAGTCTTCGGGCCAGGGTTTCCAATGAGGGGCAGAGGTATTTGGCGCTGTATAGTTGCCCGCGGCACAGCCACACTGTCTGGCGCGCGCCGTGTGCGCTCGCCGTTTTTTTGATCTCATCGAAAGGGTTGCCCGCACCATGTCCAAGCCATCCGAACTCACCCGCTCCCTGTTGCAACAGTTGGGCGTCGATCCGGCCCTGCACACCGGCGGCAATCTGGCGGTGCACAGCCCGATCGATGGCTCGGTCATCGGCCAGCTGCATACGCAGACGGCCGCGCAGGTGCAGCAGACCATTGACCAGGCGCATGCGGCCTATCTGGCCTGGCGCGATGTGCCTGCGCCGCAGCGCGGTGAGCTGGTGCGCCTGCTGGGCGAGGAGCTGCGCGCCGAGAAGCAGGCGCTGGGCCAGCTGGTGGCGCTGGAGGCAGGCAAGATCCTTACCGAAGGCCTGGGCGAGGTGCAGGAGATGATCGACATTTGCGACTTTGCCGTGGGCCTGTCGCGCCAGCTCTATGGGCTGACGATCGCCTCCGAGCGGCCCGGTCACCGCATGATGGAGACTTGGCACCCGCTGGGCGTGGTGGGCGTGATCACGGCCTTCAACTTCCCCGTGGCCGTGTGGGCCTGGAATGCGGCGCTGGCGCTGGTGGCGGGCAATGCCGTGGTGTGGAAGCCTTCTGAAAAAACGCCGCTGACGGCGCTGGCCACGCAGGCTCTGTTCGCGCGCGCGCTCAAGCGCTTTGGCGCTGGCCGCAGCGACGGCGCTGCGCTGGCGCATCTGAACCAGCTGGTGCTGGGCGACCGCACGCTGGGCGAGGTGGTGGTGGACAGCCCCAAGGTGGCGCTGGTCTCGGCCACGGGCAGCACCCGCATGGGCCGCGAGGTCGGGCCGCGCGTGGCCCAGCGCTTTGGCCGCGTGCTGCTGGAGCTGGGCGGCAACAACGCCGTGATCGTCACGCCCAGCGCCGATCTGGATCTGGCGCTGCGCGGCATTGCCTTTGCCGCAGCGGGCACGGCTGGCCAGCGCTGCACCACCACGCGCCGCCTGATCGTGCACCACAGCGTCAAGCAGCAGTTGCTCGAGCGCCTCAAGGCCGCCTATGCCAAGCTGCCCATCGGCAGCCCGCTGCAAGAGGGCGTGCTGGTCGGGCCGCTGATCGACAAGGCCAGCTTCGAGGCCTTTGAGAAGGCGCTGGCCAGCGCGCGCGCTGAAGGGGGCCAAGTGTTTGGCGGCGAGCGCGTCGATGCCGACAAGGCCCCGGATGCCTATTACGTGCGCCCGGCCATCGTCGAGATGCCGGCCCAGAGCGAGACCGTGCGCCATGAAACCTTTGCCCCCATCCTCTACGTGCTGGGCTACGACAGCCTGGAGGAGGCGATCGCGCTGCAGAATGACGTACCCCAGGGTCTGTCCTCGGCCATCTTCACCACTGACCTGCGCGAGGCCGAGCGCTTCCTCTCGGCGTCGGGCTCCGATTGCGGCATCGCCAACGTCAACATCGGCACCAGCGGCGCGGAAATCGGCGGTGCCTTCGGCGGCGAGAAGGAAACCGGTGGCGGCCGCGAGTCCGGCTCGGATGCCTGGAAGGCCTATATGCGCCGCGCCACCAACACCGTCAACTACTCGCGCGAGCTGCCGCTGGCACAGGGCGTGAAGTTTGATATCTGAGCGCCGTTGTTGAGCCGCTGTCTGCTGATTGGCCGCTGCACGGTTTGATTGCACTGCGCCTGCCAAAGGGCCTGCCCGGCAAAGCTGGCCGCAGGCCCTTGCCCCTTTTCTCGCAGGCAATGGCGAATCAAGCAAGC
Organism: Vandammella animalimorsus; assembly: GCF_002285285.1. Taxonomy (GTDB): domain Bacteria; phylum Pseudomonadota; class Gammaproteobacteria; order Burkholderiales; family Burkholderiaceae_C; genus Lampropedia; species Lampropedia animalimorsus. The sequence continues at coordinate 314,732 of NZ_NSJF01000003.1, read as the reverse complement.
CCACAGCCTGCTGCTGTCATGCAGAGGCTTTGAATAGGTTTTCAGTACGGTGCCAGGCACATTGCACCCAACCCCCACCACTATGTCCCATTCCAAAGACTCCCACGACGCCCACGACTTTGACCTCTTCGTCATCGGCGGAGGCTCAGGCGGTGTGCGCGCAGCCCGCTTTGCCGCGCAGCGCGGCGCGCGCGTGGCCTTGGTCGAAAGCGCCCGCATGGGCGGCACCTGCGTCAACCTGGGCTGCATTCCCAAGAAGCTCTACAGCTATGCCGCGCACTACGCGCAGGACTTTGAAGAAGCGCGCGGTTACGGCTGGCAGCTGCCAGGCGCGCCCGCGCTGGACTGGGCCGCGCTCAAGGCCGCGCGCGCCAAGGAGATCGGCCGCCTGAACGGCATCTACGACGGACTGATGAGCGGTGCGGGCGTCACCCGCCTGCAAGGCCATGGCTCGCTCATCGATGCCCATACCGTGCAGGTGCGCGCCGCCGATGGCCGCACCAGCCGCTACAGCGCCCGTCACATTCTGATCGCCACCGGCAGCACCCCTTTCAAGCCCGAGTTGCCAGGAGCTGAACTGGCTTTGACGTCCGACGATATGTTCGACCTGCCCCGCATCCCCCAGCGGCTGGTGGTGGCGGGCGGCGGCTACATCGGCTGCGAAATGGCCAGCATCTTCCACGGCCTGGGGGCCGAGGTCACGCTGCTCTACCGTGGCGAGCAAATCCTGCGCGGTTTTGACGACGAGGTGCGCGACTTCACCGCCGCGCAGATGCGCCAGCATGGCGTGGACATCCGCGTGCAGACCGACATCCAGCGTATCGAAGCCGTGGGCGAACAACGCCGCGTGCATTTGAGCGATGGCAGCACGCTGGAGGCCGACGCAGTGCTCTACGCCACTGGCCGTCGCCCGCTGGTCGACGGGTTGAACCTGGATGGCGCGGGCGTGAAGCAAAGCAGACAAGGCCACATCGAAGTGGATGAGCGCTATGCCACCAACGTGCCTGGCATCTACGCTTTGGGCGACGTGGTGGGCCGCATGGCCCTGACCCCCGTGGCCCTGGCCGAAGCCATGGTGCTGGTGGATCATCTGTTCGGCCCCGCCCCCGGCCAGGCAGCGCGCACGCTCAGCTACGACAACATCCCCACCGCCGTTTTCACACACCCACCCATTGGCACCGTGGGCCTGACGGAAGAGCAAGCGCGGCAGCGCTTTGGCGCCATCCGCGTCTATCGCAGCGACTTCAAGCCGCTCAAGCACACCTTGAGCGGCAGCGCCGAGCGCACTCTGGTGAAGCTCATCGTGGACGACGCCAGCGACCGCGTGCTGGGCCTACACATGGTGGGCGGGGACGCGGGCGAAATCGTGCAAGGCTTTGCCGTGGCCCTGCAATGTGGCGCCACCAAGGCCCAGTTTGACGCCACCATCGGCATCCACCCCACCAGCGCCGAGGAGTTCGTCACGCTGCGCGAGGCCAGTCGGCGTTAATCAATCAAAACAGTGTTAATTGAAATGCTGGGGGTTTTCTTATATGTGCCAGACGGATGAGGGAGTCTAAAAACATAATTCCTGTAACGCTCGAGTGAGGTGGTGATTTAGGTTTTCTCTGGCTCGAAAATCTGCGAATTTAAATTATCGACAACAAGGAGTGTGTCATGGTAAGTCATCCGTACCTCGCTTCCATACAGCGCTTTGATGCGGGTTTGGTACTCTTCTCCATGCCAGTGGCGCGCGGCTTCCATTGTCTTCCATATGTAGACGCCGCCGCCGATGCTCCTAGATTCGTCAAAAAAATAGAACTTCTGAATCAAGTCATTGTTTTTTGACCACGCGGTAGCGGTTTGTCTATATTTTTCGAGAACTTCTTCTCGGGAAATTCCATTGGGTAGTTCAAAGTAGACAATTTCGGTGATCATTGATCCCTCCTGATTAATGGTTGGTCTAATGAAATTACAGGGGCTGGTTGAGTTTGATTGTGGATGATTGTGTGAGAGGTGATGGCCAATCGCAGAATCCATTTTTATTTCAAGCAATTCATAGCACTATTTCTGTTATTTCAGGTTCGCTCGCGTACGTACCAGTTGCTGCCTTGTCCAGCCATGTCTGCGGGGTAGGCTACATGCAAGGAAGTAGTGCTGCTCGCGTATTGATTGATCCGCGCGCAGTCGCAGCCCAATCCCATCACCGCACTTGCTGGCGGCGGCCCTGGGCGTCCCAGCGATAGACGGCGAACTCGAAGGTCTTGAGATCGCCCTTGGCGTCGTACTCGACCGTGCCCACGGCCGTGTCGAAGCGGCTGCTGTGCATGTGATCGGCGACCTTGACTGGGTCGTCGCCGACTGCCGCGATGCTTTGCGCAATCACTTCCACGGCGGCATAGGCCGGTAGCTGGAAGGTGCCCTCGGGCTCGCGCCCGGCCTTCTGGAAGGCGGCAAGAATCTGCGCGTTTTCCGGGCGCTTGGTGAAATCCGCCCCCATGGTCACCAGCAGGCCATCGGTGGCATGGCCAGCAATGGCCACCAGATCGGGATTGGCCGCGCCATCCGGGGCCATGAACTGCGCACTCAGCCCCTGCTCGCGCGCCTGGCGCAGCAGCAGGCCCAGCTCAGCATGGTAGCCACCGTAATAGACCATGTCCGCGCCCTGGGCCTTGAGCTTGGTGATGACGGCCGAGTAGTCGTTGTCGCCCGCATTGATGCTCTCGAACATGACGATGTTGGCGCCTTGCTCCTTGAGCGTCTTGTGCACTTCATTGGCCACGCCAAAGCCATAGGTCTGCTTGTCGTGCAGCACGGCAATCTTGCTGGGCTTGATCGCCGTGAGCATGTAGCGCGCAGCGAATGGGCCTTGCTGGTCGTCGCGCCCACCGGTGCGGAAGAAGAAATGCGGCTTGATGGTGTCGGTCACCAGTGGCGAGGTGGCCCCCGGCGTGATGCCCACGATGCGCTCTTCCTCGTACACATTGACGGCAGGCACGGCCGTGCCCGAGCAGGCATGGGCCACGGCGAACTTGGCGCCGGACTTGATCACCTGATTGGCCGCTGGCACGGCCTGCTTGGGCTCGCAGCCGTCGTCGATCAGGATGGGCTCGATTTTGCGCCCCTTGACGCCGCCTGCGGCATTGATGGTCTCGATGGCCGTCATGGCACCGGCGACGATCTGATCGCCGTACTGCTTGTTCGGCCCGGTCATGGGCTGCACGATGCCCAGCTTGATGGATTCACTGGCCCAGACAGCGCTGGCAGCGCCCAGAGAAACGGCCAGCGCACAGGCGCTGGCCAAGGCTGCAAAGGGGCGAAATGCAGGTGTGCAGGTGCGCATGGTTCCTCCTTCGTAGTGTGTGTGGGTGGCGCAAGTCTCGTGCTGGTTGCCCCTAACCGATGCATGGGATGTCAAGCGGGAAAAGTATTTCCCTTGTACGCGAGTCGTCCATCGGTGGAAACCATGGGTGCTTACCTGCCTGATCTCCTTCTTCGTTTGTTGTGAGCACGCTGTGCTGCAACGCCCTTGGAAAGATAAATTTTATAAAAAATTAACTTGCCGGTACCTTCTGTCCTGTGGCAGGAGGCCGACTCGCGTGCTTGCATAACTCATGATTTCTCGGGAAAGCACAGCAAGAGCGGGGTTTTGCATGAAATTTCCATGAAGTACAAGCTGCTCTGAAGAAGCTGGGATTTTGATTAGCGTGGTCTACGCATTTTAAAAAGGCTTTCCGGCGTGATTTCAAAATAATCCGATGAGCCTCCGCCCCGAAGAATGGGGTGCGCGATGGCTGTGTCGTATATGCCATCTTTTAGAAGGCTGGATGAAATGTGCACGGTTACAACCTCACCCAGGGTCAGCCAAGTATTGATTTTCTTGTTTTCCAGTGTACTGAGCTGCTGAATTTGCAGGACTTTGCACTCCAGCGAAACAGGGCTTTGCGCCACACGCGGTGCTGCCACGTTTTTTGCATCGATGGTGTCGAGCTGCGCGATTTGGAACTCGCTGACGTCGCTGGGAAGCTCGGCGCTGCTGAGATTCATTTGCTCTGCCAATGCACGTGTGGCCAGATTGACGACAAATTGACCTGTTTCCTGTGCATTGCGCACGGTGTCTTTCCAACCTACGCTGGAAAAACCAATGATTGGCGGTTGGTAGTTAAAGATGCTGAAAAAGCTGTAGGGCGCCAAATTGAGCGTTCCGTCTAGTGAGCGGGTCGAAATCCAACCTATGAAGCGTGGGCCAAGAATGGCTGCAATGGGGTCGTGGCGCAGGCCATGGCCTTGATTGGGCTCGTAGCAATGGAATTCGCTGCTAAATTGATCTGGCATTTAAATCTTCTCCTTTTCTTTTATTTGATGGCACGGTGGGTTAGCAATAGGACTGACCGCTGAGGTAGCCTTTGAAAATGAGTTGATGGCTATTTTGAATGAAATCCAGGGGATAAAACTCCATGGAGGAGGCAGAGCCCTGCCAGGCGCATGGTTGTCTGCTCTGCAGGGAGTCCGACTGTGCCAGAGACCAGGACGAGCAAGCCATAAGACAAGGGTTTGTACTGATGGGGTCGTCGTTCAAATTTTATAAAATCAATCAAGTTTAGGAAAGATGGCGCCGAATCTGGCTTGTGAGAAGGGTTTGCCGGCATGGTGGTGCCAATCTGTGTCATGCAATCAACCTGGAGTCTTTGCAGATGACGAGCAGCTATGAACAGTATCGTGAGAGCGTTGCGGGCCGCGCCGATGTGGCCGATACCCCTGAGCTGCTGAGCTACTACCGACAGCTTGAGTCCTTGAATACAGGGGCTCTATGGACGGTGGCTAACAAGATTGAGCCCTGGGAGCCCAAGTCGCAGTCGCAGCCTATGCTGTGGCGATATCGGGATTTGCGTGAGCATGTGCTGCGTTCGGTGGATTTGGTGACGCCGGAAAAGGCGGGTCGGCGGGTGATCTATCTGAACAACCCGGGGCGCAGCGATGTGGCTGCAGCAGTGGGCTGGCTGTACTCGGGCCTGCAGGTGATGCACCCTGGCGAAAGGGCTTCGGCGCATGCGCATTCTTCCTCGGCGCTGCGTTTCATCATGGAGGGGCGTGGCGCCTACACCATCGTCGATGGACACAAGATGACGCTGGGGGCCAACGATTTTGTACTCACGCCCAATGGCTGCTGGCATGAGCATGGCGTGGAAGAGGATGGTCTGCCCTGCATCTGGCAGGACGGGTTGGACATTCCGCTGGTCAATGCCCTGGATGCGGGGTTTTATGCCGTGCACCCGGATCTGCAGCAAGCCGTGGGCTATCCGGTTGACGACACAGTGGCTCTTTGGGGGGCGCCCGGCTTGCGACCGCAGGCGCTGAATTGGGACCGGCCTTATTCGCCGCTGTTCAAGTACCAGTGGGAGCCGACCTACGAGGCTTTGCGCAGGCTTGCTGCGTCCAAGGAAGACTGCCCTTTCGATGGCGCCCTGATGCATTACGTCAATCCGGTCACCCATGGCCATGTGATGGCCACGATTGGGGCCAGCATGCAGCTGCTGCGGCCTGGTTTCACCGGTAAGGCTCACCGCCATACGGGCAGTTTTCTCTACCACGTTGCTAAGGGGCGTGGCTACTCGGTCATTGGCGGGCGGCGCTTTGACTGGCAGGAGCACGACATCTTTTGCGTGCCATCGTGGGTCTGGCATGAGCATGTCAATACCAGCCAGAGCGAGGACGCCTGCCTGTTTTCCTTCAGCGATTTGCCTGTCATGGAAAAGCTGGCGCTGTATCGACAGGAGGCACTGGCCGATAACAGCGGCCACCAGCCCATTCTGGAGCCCAACGTCTGAGCCCATCGCCCCTGCCTGTCATCCCTGCACACATAGAAGATCCTTGCCGCCTCAGCATTGACTGCGGGACGGCATGCCACTTTCGTATCTGTTACTTTGATGGAGAACTTTGGAGCATGCGACTTGTGACTTATCGCGCCCATCCGGCCTCAGAGGCTCGGCTTGGAGCCATCGTTGATGATTTGGTGGTGGATTTGCAAAGGTTGGGCAAACATGCCGGTCAGGCTTTGCCTGCCTCTATGCTGGATTTCATCGACTTGGGCAAGCAGGCTGTGCTGCAGACGGCGGAGCTGTTGGCGCAGTATCACGGGCGCTGGCCTATCGGAGTGGCCTTGCCTTTGGTCAATCTGAGCCTGCTGGCGCCGATTCCTCGTCCGCGCAAGAACATCTTCGGCATTGGGCTGAACTACGTGGAGCATGTGCATGAGTCCAGTCGCTCCTTGGACACTGCCAAGGAGCTACCCACGCAGCCGGTCATTTTTTCCAAGCCTCCCACAGCAGTGATTGCCGATGGCGATGCCATTGAGCACAACGCCGCCATCACACAGCAGCTCGACTGGGAGGTGGAATTGGCCGTGGTGATTGGCCAGCGAGCCCGGCGTGTCAGCCAGGAGCAGGCCATGAGCCATGTGTTCGGCTACAGCGTGCTCAACGACATCAGTGCCCGCGACAACCGCCGCGCTGGCCAGTGGATCTACTCCAAGGGGCAGGACACCTATGCACCCTTCGGGCCGGTCATCGTCACGGCCGATGAAATCGGCGATCCGCACAATCTGGATTTGGGCCTGAAGGTCAATGGAGTGCTCAAGCAGCACTCCAACACACGCCATTTGCTGTTCAAGATTCCGGAGCTGATTGCCGACATCAGCGCGGCCATCACGCTCGAGCCTGGCGACATCATCGCCACCGGCACCCCCGCTGGTGTAGGGGCTGGGCGTACGCCGCAGGAATGGCTATGGCCGGGCGATGTGGTCGAGGCCTGGGTCGAGAAGATTGGTTGCTTGCGCAACCCAGTCGTGGCCGTGGGTGACGCCGAGCGCTCGCCCAAGGGCTGAAGCCTGCCAGAAGCGGTCCACATGCAGGCCGCTTTTCATAAAACATGAAAAGGAGACTCCTATGCTCAACAAAGTGCTTGCTGCCAGCGCAGTGCTGGCGTGTGCCATCGGCAGCGTGCAGGCAGAGCCGGTCAAGATCGGCTTCATCACCACGCTCTCGACCCCGGCGGGCTACATCGGTCAGGATCTGCGAGATGGCTTTTTATTGGCCGTGCAGCAAGGCCAGGGAAAGCTGGGCGGCGTTCCAGTGGAGTTGGTCATCGAAGACGATGGTCTCAAGCCGGCCAATGCCAAGCAGGCGGCCGATCGCCTGGTGCAGTCGGGCGTGAGGCTCTACACCGGCGTCAATTTCTCGAACGTGCTGGCGGCGGTCGTGCCCAGCATCACCAAAGCTGGTCATACCTACGTCAGCGCACAGGCCGGGCCGTCCATGTTCGCGGGTGCGCGCTGCGATCGGAACTATTTCGTGGCTTCGTACCAAAACGACTTCTATCACTCGTCTGCTGGCATTGCGGCCAATGAGTTGGGGTTCAAGCGCATGGTCGTATTGGCACCGAACTATCAGGCTGGGCGTGATGCCATCGCCGGGTTCAAGAGCACTTATCAGGGCGAAGTGCTGGCGGAGATTTACACCAAGCTCGATCAGTCGGACTTCTCGGTCGAGATGGCCAGGGTGCGGGCGCTGGCACCCGATGGCATCTTCCAGTTCCATCCGGGCGGGGCTGGCATCAACTTTGCCAAGCAGTACGGCAATTCGGGGCTGAACAAGACCACGCCAATGCTGATGCCGGGCTTCTCAATGGATGCGCGCATGATCGAAGCCACGGGTGATGCCGCTGAGGGTTTTTACACTACTGGCATCTGGTCGATTGCACTGGACAACCCGCAGAGCAGGCAGTTCGTGGTCGATTTCCGCCAGGCCTATGGCCGCACGCCGACGGACTATGCCATGCAGGCCTACGACACGGCGCAGTGGATTGGCTCGGCACTGCGGCGCGTCAATGGCGATCTGGGGGATATGCAGGCCTTTCAGGCCGCACTGCGTGAGGTGGACTTTGTCTCGTTGCGCGGTAAGTTTGCATTGAATAACAACCAGCATCCCATCCAGGACATGTATTTGATGCGCCTGGTAAAGAACGACCAGGGTGGGTTGGAGCCTCAGGTGGTGCGCAAGATCATCACCGACGGCAAGGATGCTTACGCTAGCCAGTGCAAGCTGCCATGATGCTGTTGCTTGAACAGTTGCTCAACGGCCTGCAGTTCGGCGCCATGCTGTTCATGCTGGCCTCTGGCCTGACGCTGATTTTCGGCATCATGGGGGTGGTCAACCTCACGCATGGCTCCTTCTACATGGTGGGTGCCTATTGCGCTGCGCTGGCATTGGCCCATACAGGCTCGTTTGTCGTGGCGATGTTCGCAGCTCTACTCAGCGCTGGCGGTTATGGGCTGTTGGTGGAGTGGAGCGTGATTCGCCACCTCTACCAACGCGACCACCTCTACCAGGTGCTGGCGACCTTTGGCCTGATTCTCTTCACCAACGAAGCAGTGACGTTGATTTTTGGCCGCCAGCCGCCCCTAGTGCAGACGCCTGCCTTGTTGCAAGGGTCGGTGACGGTGGCCCCAGGCTTGGAATACCCAGTGATTCGCTTGGCCTTCATAGCGGTGGGCGCATTGGTGGCGGTCGGTCTGTGGTTTCTGGTGAATCGCACTCGCGTTGGCATGCTGGTGCGCGCTGGTGCAGACGATCGCGACATGGTCAGCGCCCTGGGGGTGGACATCCGTCGACTGTATTTCTTCGTGTTTGGCCTTGGGGCTGTGCTGTGCGGCTTGGCCGGTGTCATGGCGGCGCCTTTGCTGGCAGTGGAAATCGGCATGGGCGAGCGCATTCTGATCACTACCTTCGTTGTCATCATCATTGGCGGCGTGGGCTCAGTGCGCGGCGCGCTGCTCGGCGCATTGCTGGTGGGTATGGTGGATAGCCTGGGGCGGGCGTTCTTGCCTATTTTGTTGGACCAGTTCTTCAGACCAGAGGTCGCAGCACCTCTGGCTGCAGGCCTGGCCTCGGCGTCCATCTATGTGTTGATGGCGGTAGTGCTGATCGTTCGACCGTTGGGACTGCTGCCAGCAAAGAGGTGAGCAAAGCATGACAAGAATATTTTCAAGACGTGTGGTGCCCGCTGGGGCGGTGTTACTGCTTCTAGCCTTGCTTCCCATGGGAGCGCAGCTGGCTGGCATGCCCTATGCGGTCAATGTGGCCACGCGCTTTCTCATCTATGGCCTGGTGGCGGTGTCGCTGGATCTGGTGTTGGGCTATGGTGCCATGGTCAGTTTTGGTCATGCCATGTTCTTTGGCACGGGTGGCTACATCGCGGCGATCGCGGCGCATCATGCTCTCGAAGGCTTGCCGCTGCTGGGCTGGCAGGGGTCTTTGCAGGCCTTGCTGGTCTGGCCCCTGGCTTTGCTGTTGTGCGGTGTGCTTGGCGCAGTTGTCGGGGCGCTGGCCCTGCGCACGCGCGGCGTGCAGTTCATCATGATCACGCTGGCATTCGGGCAGATGGTGTATTTCATCCTGATGTCGCTGCAGGTCTATGGCGGTGATGACGGCCTGCTGATGTCGCAGCGCAATGTGCTGCCCTTCATCGACCTGGAAAACCCCGAGAGCTTTTATTACTTGTGCCTGATCATCCTCGTGGCCTGGACAGCGGTGTGCGCGCTCATCACCGCATCGCGTTTTGGCATGGTGTTGCAGGCTTTGCGGCAAAGTGAGCGGCGCGTTGTCAATCTGGGTGCTGCGCCCACGCCGTACCGTTTGCTGGCATTCGTCTGGTCAGCCATCGGTACGGGCCTGGCGGGCATTCTGTGGGCCAACTATGCTGGCTTGGTCACGCCGGATATGGCGGCCTGGACAAAGTCGGGCGAGTTCATGGCGATGGTGATTTTGGGCGGCGTGGGAACGCTGCTGGGGCCAATTGGTGGTGCAGCCGTATTTCTTGGCCTGGAGCAGTTGCTGACAAGCTGGACTGAGCACTGGATGCTGGTCATGGGGCCTATCCTGGTACTGATTGCCCTGTTGGGGCGGCGCGGCCTGTTCGGCCGCTGGTTGGGGGGGCGCCATGGCGATTGAGGCACAGCCGCAGGCCTTGATGCAGGTATGCGGGCTTTACAAATCCTTTGGTGCCGTCAAGGCCACCAATGGTGTTGATCTGGAACTGCTTGAGGGCGAGGTACATGCGCTGATCGGGCCCAACGGGGCAGGCAAATCCACGCTGATTGCGCAGCTATGCGGGGAACTGCGCCCCGACGCCGGGCGTATTCTGGTCGACGGCGTTGACGTGACTGCGCAGCGGGCTTTTCAGCGTGCACGAGCCGGGCTGTCACGCTCCTTTCAGGTGACCGAGTTGTGCCTGGATTACACCGCGCTGGAGAACGTGGTGCTGTCTTTGATGCTGAAGTCTGGCCATGCATTCTCATGGGCAGATCCACGCCAGGATTCGGCCTTGGTGCAGGCGGCGCAGCAATGGCTGGGCGAGGTTGGTCTGGCTGAGCGCGCGCATTGCCTGGCTGCTGACCTGGCCCATGGCGAGCGACGACAGCTGGAGCTGGCGGTAGCCCTGGCGCGTGCGCCGCGCATTTTGCTGCTGGATGAGCCAATGGCGGGCATGGGTGCCGAGGAAACGGTGCGCATGACGCAGCTGCTGGGCTCACTCAAGGGGCGCTACAGCATCCTGCTGGTCGAGCATGACATGGATGCGGTCTTTGCGCTGGCCGATCGCATCAGCGTGCTGGTGTATGGACGCACCATCTTTACCGGTACGCCCGATGAAGTGCGCAGCCATCCGCAGGTGCGCAGTGCTTATTTGGGGGAGGACGCATGCTGATTGTCGAAGGACTGACCGGGGGCTATGGGCAAAGCCAGGTGCTGTTGGGCATGGACTTCCAGGCGCAGCAAGGCCAAGCTATTTCACTAATCGGTCGCAATGGCATGGGCAAGACCACGACGGTACACACCCTGATGGGGCTGCTGCCAGCCAGAGGCGGACGCATCGTGCTGCGAGATAGGCCGTTGAATGGCCTTGCGCCTCATGCTATTGCGCGTCTGGGAATGGGGCTGGTGCCGGAGGGTAGGCGCGTTTTTGGATCCCTATCTGTTCAGGAGAACCTGCTTGCGACGGCGCGCAGTCATGCTGGTCGGCGTGACTGGACCTTGGAGCGCGTCATGGCGCTGTTTCCAAGATTGCATGAGCGCCGCTCTCAGTCTGCCAAGACTTTGTCCGGTGGGGAGCAGCAAATGTTGGCTATAGGACGCGCCTTGATGACCAATCCCTGTCTGATGCTGCTTGATGAAGCCACGGAAGGCTTGGCTCCGCTGATTCGTCAGGAAATCTGGCATTGCCTAGGTGCACTCAAGCAGGAGGGCATGACGATCATCGTCGTTGACAAGAATCTGGCCGAAATGGCGGCACTGGTCGATGTGCACCACATTGTTGAAAAGGGGCGTGTGGTTTGGTCTGGCACACCAGATGAGCTGTCACAGGACCAGACCATGGCACAACGCTATTTGGGTATTTGATGAGCAATTAGATGGGGATTTGAAAGGACTTGAAAGATGTTGGAACTTCCCGTTTTCAAAGCCGCGACTGTGCAGGCTGCACCTGTATTTTTAGATCCGCAGGCGACGGTCGACAAGGTGGTGCGCCTGATGGGCGAGGCGGCAGATCAAGGCGCACGCCTGGTGGCATTCCCAGAGGTGTTTGTGGCTGGCTATCCTTATTGGAACTGGATTGGCAGTCCCATTCAGGGTAGTGCCTGGTTTGAGAAGCTGGCGCGGGCTGCCATTGAGATCCCAGGGCCAGAGATTGCCAAGATTGCTGCTGCTGCAGCACGCCACAGGATCAACGTGGTTGTTGGTGTCAACGAGCGCAGCCGCACCGGCATCGGCACCATCTACAACACCGTGGTAACGATCTCCGATGAAGGCCGCATCCTGGGGCGGCATCGCAAGCTTGTGCCCACATGGGCTGAAAAGCTCACCTGGACACCGGGTGATGCTTCGGCATTGCGCGTGCACAGCACCTCCATCGGCCCGTTGGGGGCATTGGCCTGCGGTGAGAACACCAATACCTTGGCGCGTTTTGCGCTGCTGGCACAAGGGGAGCTGGTGCATGTGGCCAATTACATCTCGCTGCCGGTGGCGCCGCCGGATTACGACATGGCTGATGCCATTAAGGTGAGATCGGCCGCGCACAGTTTCGAGGGCAAGTTGTTCACCGTGGTGTCATGCTCGACGATTTCCGAGGAAATGATTGCTGCATTGGAGGTGGACTTCCCTCAGGCACGTGAGCAGCTCTCGCGCAGCCACAGTGCTTTTTCGGGCTTCATTGGCCCTGATGGCCGCATGTTGGGCGAGCCACTCATTGATGAGGAAGGCATCATTTACGCCGAGATTGATCTGGCTCGCTGCATCCAGCCGCGGCAGATGCATGACATCACAGGCCATTACAACCGCTTTGACATCTTCGAGCTGCGCGTCAACCGGCGCGCACTCCAGGCTGCCCATCTTGGTGAATGCGCGGAGGCGTCGGAGTTGGATCAGCAGCCCACAATCGATTCCGTACAGGAGACCCAGCCATGAGTGTTGCAACGCGCTATTACCGCATTGGGCAAATCGTGCCTTCCTCTAACACCACGATGGAAACGGAAATCCCAGCAGTGTTGCGTGCTCGCGAGGCCGTGGCTCCGGAGCGCTTTACATTTCACTCCAGTCGCATGCGCATGAAGCATGTCACCAAGGAGGAGCTGTCGGCCATGGACGCAGACAGCGATCGCTGTGCGTTGGAGTTGTCGGATGCTCGCGTGGACGTGTTGGGCTACGCGTGCTTGGTGGCCATCATGAGCATGGGCAAGGGCTACCACCGCATCTCTGAACAGCGCCTGCATGCCTGCACGGTAGCCAATGGCGCGCCTGCACCTGTCGTGACCAGCGCCGGGGCGCTGGTTGAAGGCTTGCAGGCTTTGGGGGCCAAGAAAATCTCCATCCTGACCCCTTACATGAAGCCGCTGACACAGCTGGTGATCGACTACATCGAGCACGAAGGCATTGAGGTCGTGGACAGCATCTCGCTGGAAATCGCCGACAACCTGGAAGTCGGACGCCAGGATCCGCGCGCGCCGATCGAGATCAGCCGCAAGCTCAAGACCAGCGGTGTGGACGCAGTGGTGGCATCGGCCTGTGTGCAAATGCCTTCGTTGGCTTCCATTCAGCCCATCGAGGATCGCATTGGGCTGCCCGTGCTCTCTTCATCTGTAGCCACGGTTTACCAGATGCTCAAGCGCCTGGGCTTGGATGCGCAGGTGCCTGGCTACGGCGCCTTGCTGGCTGCGCGAGGCGCAGGCGGGCCCAGCAGTACATAATCGTGCCTGGCATGCAAGTGAGCGAACTCTCCCTGTGAGTCGCGTCTGCCAAGGTTTGGCATCACGACCTTGGCAGATTTCTGACCTGCTGCCTGTATCCCACTGCATTCGACTGTCTACGGTTTGGGGCCGCAGCCCAGGTCTATGCCCGATAGCCATGAGACGAAGCAGTGGTCTACGGAGTCCGCCATGAAGCCCCGCATAAAGGTCGCCAAAACACAGGCCCCGCATTCTGCGCAGCCAGAGGGGGCCATCTACGAAGAAATCACCCTGGCCGAGCAAGCGCATCGAGCGTTGCGCCGCGACATCATTGCCGGGCGCTTTCCCGCAGGCCAGGCGCTGCGCCTGGCGCAACTTAAGAACTGTTACGGAATCAGCTACTCGCCGCTGCGTGAGGCCTTGAATCGCCTGCTCAGCGAGCAATTGGTGGTATCTACCACATCGCGCGGTTTTCGCGTGGCGCCTTTTTCCGAAGAGCAGATGTGGGATGTGATTGAGACCCGCATCGTCATCGAGTGTGAGGCGTTGCGCCGATCCCTGGTCAAGGGCGACGATCAGTGGGAGGCTCAGGTTGTGTCAGCCTACCATGCGTTGGCCTTGGCTACCCGGCGTTACTACGCAGCCGATGAACAGGAAGGCCATAGCGATGCCGAGGCGCAGTTCGAGCAACGCCACTACGAGTTCCACCGTAGCCTTATCGCAGCTTGCGGCTCAGGTTGGTTGCTGAGCTTTGCTGAACAGTTATATGCACAAAGCGAGCGCTACCGTCAGCCGGCGCTGCGCGATGGTCGGTACTGGCAGGTGGGGCGTGATGTACTGGCCGAGCACCGCCAACTCATGGATGCGGCAGTGGCGCGCGATGCCGGTCTGGCCGCCGGCTTGTTGGCGCGCCACTATCGGGACACGGGCAGGGTGGTCAAGCAATTGCTGGGCTTGTCGCAGCAAACTCAGAGTTCGTGACTGTCCTTCGGTGCCTGCTCCGCGAGCCATGTGCGTGAGTCAGACCGCATCAGTGTTCGGGCACCTACTTGGCCAGATCGAAGCCCATCTGCCAGAAGTCAGCCTCCAGGCGGGCTGCTTGGGCGAAGATGGCGGTGAGTTCGGTAAAACGTGCCTCGGTCATGGCGTGGGCAGCGAGTTTGTCCATGTGGACGATACAGGCCTGGGCGGCTTGCTGAAAGGCTTGCCCGGAGTATTCGCTGATCCATTCGCGATAGGGGTGGTCGGGCCGCGCGGCCAGGGCCGGAGCCAGGCGACGACCGATTTCGGCGTAGCCAATCATGCACGGGGCCAGGGCCACGTTCAGGTCCAGCAGGTCGCCACTTTGGCCGCAGTCGAGCACGTAGCGGGTGTAGGCCACGGTGGCCTGGTGCTCGGGCGCGGCCTGGAGCTGGGCCGGGCTCAGGCCCCAGCGCTCGCACAGGCGCACGTGCAGGTTCATTTCGCCCAGGATGGCATTGAGCCCGCCCTGCGCGATGTGCATGTCTTCCAGTGTGCGGCTTTTGTAGATGGCCAGGGCGTGGGCGCGCGCGTATTGGATCAGGAACAGGTAGTCTTGGATCAGGTACTGCTGGAACACGGGCTGGGGCAGGGTGCCCGCTTCCATTTGGCGGATGAAGGGGTGGTCGACGTAGCGGTTCCAGTCGGACAGGGCGGCAGCCTTGAGGCGCTCGAAGACGGTTGTCATGGGCGGCGCTCCCGTTCAGGCGTTGTAGGCTTCGTCGAAGAAGGCCAGCTCCAGCGCCACGGCGCGGCGGAAGAAGTCGTGCGCGATGTCGCTGTGCGCCGGGCCGATGCGGTCGAGCTCGGCGCGCAGGAAGGCGACGAAGTCGTTGAAGAAGGGGTTGTTGTGCAGCGTGACCCATTCGGCGTGCACGAAGTGTTCGGGCAAGGGCTTGTTGCCGCGTGTGGCCCAGTCCTGGTAGAGCCATTCGGCGACGTTGAGCACAGCCAGCACGGCGGCGTAGTTGCGGGTTGCAGCAGCCTCGCGCATGATGGCCTGAAAGCCCTGCGTGGGGGCTGTGTCCGGCTCCTGGTGGCGGCGCGCCTCACTCACGCCCAAGGCTTCGAAGGCGCGCAGGAAGTAGGTGTTTTCGTCGCCTGAGACCATGCCGGCAAAGCGACCGAAGCGCAGCCGCGCCTCGAAAGTGTCGGCGGTGGCGATGGCGCTGCCCAGCAGGGTCAGGAAGCTGTCGAGGAAGCGGTGATCCTGAATCAGGTAGTGGGCCATGACGGCATCGTCGATGGTGCCGGCAAACAGCTCTTGGACGAAGCGGTGTTCGGCAGCCTGCTCCCAGGTCTGCAGGTTGGCTTGGCGCAGTTGTTCGGTGAAGGCGGTCATGGTGTGCTCCTCGTTGGTGTGGATGGGGCCTGCGAGGAGTACGGGGTGGCCTGGGTGCGACAGCGGGGGCTGTACCTGGGGCCTTGCCCGTCCCTTCGCCGGCATGATCCGGATCAGGTTCAAAGGGTCACTGTGCTGCCGGGCATGCCCAGGCGCTGCGGGCGTGCCGACCAACAGTTTCTCAGCCCCTTGGCGCGGGGCTCCCCTCGGGGAATATGGAGGCAGGCCTGCCGTGTGGAGAAGCCTGCGCCGACGGCATGATAGCGCCTGACTGCTGGCGTTAGCGGCCGGTATTTCCCGTCTGGCGCATCGGGAATGATGTCTGCTTGGCGAGTAGTGGCAGGGCTCGGCGCAGACGACGACGCGCGGCAGCCATCATCTGTGATGGCATGCAGCGCGTGTGGGTGGTGCTTGCGGCTCGCCCTTAAGTGGGCGGTGGCCTGGGGCGGGCGGTTGCTTGGATCAGTCCGGGGCGGCTTCGCTGCCGGGCTGGGATTGCGGGGCATTGGCCTTTGGTTTGCCGCCGCCGCTGGCTTTTTTCTTTTGCGGCGCGATCATCATGATCATCTGGCGGCCTTCGAGCTTGGGGAATTGCTCGACGACGATGGCATCGCCCAGTTCTTCGCGCAGTCGGTTGAGCAGGTTCAGGCCCAGATTCTGGTGGGTGATTTCGCGGCCGCGAAAACGCAGTGTGACCTTGACTTTGTCGCCATCTTCAAGAAAGCGGCGGATGTTGCGCAGCTTGATGTTGTAGTCGCCGTCGTCGGTGCCAGGGCGGAATTTGACTTCCTTGATGTCGATGACGGTCTGCTTGGCCTTGGCCTCGGCAGCGCGCTTTTGTTCCTGGTACTTGAACTTGCCGTAGTCGATCAGGCGGGCCACGGGCGGGTTGGCGGTGGGCGCGATCTCGACCAGATCGACATCCAGGTCGCCGGCCATGCGCAGGGCTTCCTGCAGGCTGATGACGCCGATGGGCTCGTTGTCTGGCCCGGTCACGCGCAGCTCGGGCGCGTTGATTTCACGGTTGAGTCGATGCTTGCGCTCTTCGCGGTGTCGACGGTCACGGTATTCAGTAGCGATGGCTCTCACCTTCAAACGGTTGGTTGCAAGAAGCCGCCCGGCAATGGCCGGGCGGAGTGGCGGGCAGCAAGGCCCTTGAAGATCATGAACAGGCTGAGGACAGGGCAGGCAGGCATTTATTGCTTGGCGGCAATTTTTTCGCTGATCAATGCGATGAATTGCTCCAGCGGCATGACCCCCAAATCCTGGTTGCCACGACCGCGGACTGCCACGGTGCCTGCGGCCTTCTCCTTGTCGCCGGCCACGAGGATGAACGGCACTTTTTGCAAGGCGTGCTCGCGTATTTTATAAGTGATCTTTTCGTTGCGTAAATCCAACTCGGCGCGGATGGGTTGGTGCGGCAGGGCTTTTTGGAGTTTTACAACAAGCTCGCGGCAGTAGTCGGCCTGGGCGTCGGTGATGTTGAGCACACTGACTTGTTGCGGTGCCAGCCAGACGGGCAGGGCGCCGGCATAGTGCTCGATGAGGATGCCGATGAAGCGTTCCAGGCTGCCGACGATGGCGCGGTGCAGCATCAGCGGGCGGTGGCGTGCGCCGTCCTCGCCGACGTATTGGGCATCCAGTCGCTCGGGCATCGAAGGGTCAACCTGGATGGTGCCACACTGCCATTCGCGCCCCAGGGCATCGCGCAGCGTGTATTCCAGCTTGGGGCCGTAGAAGGCGCCGTCGCCCTCGGCGATGCGGTATTGCACGCCGGTGGCCTTGAGGCTGTCGATCAACGCAGCTTCAGCCTGGTCCCAGCTCTCCTCGGTGCCGATGCGCTTCTCGGGGCGGGTGGCGACCTTGTAGATGATGTCGGTAAAACCAAAGTCACGGTAGACGCGCTGCAGCACCTGGGTGAAGTGTTGCACTTCGGCTTGCAGCTGGTCGGGCGTACAGAAGATGTGGCCGTCGTCCTGCGTGAAGGCGCGCACGCGCATGATGCCGTGCAGGCCGCCCGAGGGCTCGTTGCGGTGGCATTGGCCGAATTCGCCATAGCGCAGCGGCAGGTCGCGGTAGCTTTTGATGCCTTGGTTGAAGATCAGCAGGTGGCCGGGGCAGTTCATCGGCTTGAGTGCGTAGTCGCGCTTTTCGCTCTCGGTGATGAACATGTTCTCGCGGTATTTGTCCCAGTGGCCGGTTTTCTCCCACAGGGTTTTGTCCAGGATTTGCGGGCCTTTGACTTCGAGATAGCCGTTTTCCTGGTAGACGCGGCGCATGTACTGCTCGACTTGCTGCCAGATGATCCAGCCCTTGGGGTGCCAGAACACGGTGCCGGGCGAGTGCTCGTCCTGATGGAACAGATCCAGCTCGCGGCCCAGGCGGCGGTGGTCGCGCTTTTCTGCCTCCTCAATGCGCTGGATGTAGGCATCGAGCTGCTTTTTGTCGGCCCAGGCCGTGCCGTAGATGCGTTGCAGCTGCTCGTTGCGCGAGTCGCCGCGCCAGTAGGCGCCAGCCAGCTTGGTGAGCTTGAAAGCCTTCAGAAAGCGCGTGTTGGGCACATGCGGGCCGCGGCACATGTCCACGTATTCCTCGTGGAAGTACAGGCCCATGGCCTGTTCATTGGGCATGTCCTCGATCAGGCGCAGCTTGTAGTCCTCGCCACGCTCCTGAAAGATGCGGATGACTTCAGCGCGCGGCGTCATGCGCTTGATGACATCGTAGTCCTTGGCGATCAGTTCCTTCATGCGCTGCTCAATGGCGGCCATGTCCTCTGGGGTGAAGGGGCGCTCGTAGGAGATGTCGTAATAAAAGCCCTCGTCGATCACTGGGCCGATGACCATCTTGGCCGACGGGTAGAGTTGCTTGACGGCGTGGCCCACCAAGTGTGCGCAGGAGTGGCGGATGATGTCTACGCCTTCCTCATCCTTTGGGGTGATGATTTGCACGCGAGCGTCGTGCTCGATCAGATCGCTGGCATCCACCAGGCGGCCATCGACCTTGCCGGCCACAGTATTTTTGGCCAGGCCGGGGCCAATGGCGGCGGCCACCTCGGCCACGGTGACGGCGCTGTCGAACTGGCGCTGCGAACCATCGGGAAGGGTGATCTGAATCATGGGAAAGCCCAAAAAGAAGAAGTGCCGGGTAAAAAGCAAAAACGCGGCCTGTGCCGCGCTTGAGATCCTGTCCGAAGTCTCTGCACGGTTGACAGTCCAGCGGATTCAAATGGACTGCCAAGCGCACGCAAAACGCGCGATTTTCCCACAAAACGCGGGGCTGTCGCCCGCTTCCGATCGAGCGGCTGCAGCAAATGGCCGCTGTGCTAAAATCCGCCGGTTTTGCTTGATGTGGGTACTGCTGAAGCTTTGATTGTGCTTTTACGGGCTTCGCATCGCTGCAAGGCAAATAGCAGGCCGGTTCATCCAGGGTGCTGCGCAAGTTGCGGTTGTCATTGTGCTCTTTTGTGGCAATGGCGGCGCAGGGTGCCAGTGCGGGGCCGGTCTAGGAAACCAACCTTCGGACTTTGAAAGCAGAGACAGCTATGTCGATCACCATGCGTGAAATGCTGGAAGCAGGTGTGCATTTCGGCCACCAAACCCGTTTCTGGAACCCCAAGATGGCCCCCTTCATCTTCGGCCATCGCAACAAGATTCACATCATTAACTTGGAGGCTACGCTGCCCAAGTTCCAGGAGGCGCAAAAGTTTGCGCGCCAGCTGGCGGCCAATCGCGGCACCATCCTGTTCGTGGGCACCAAGCGCCAGTCGCGCGAGTTCGTCGCCCAGGAAGCGCAGCGCGCCGGCATGCCCTATGTGGACCAGCGCTGGCTGGGCGGCATGTTGACCAACTTCAAGACCCTGAAGACCTCGGTCAAGCGCCTCAAGGATATGAAGGCCCAGCAGGAGGCTGGCCTGGAAGCCATGAGCAAGAAAGAGCAACTGATGTTCTCGCGCGAGATCGAAAAGCTCGAGCGCGACATCGGTGGCATCCAGGACATGAGCGCGCTGCCCGATGCGATCTTCGTCATCGACGTGGGTTACCACAAGATTGCCGTGTCTGAAGCGCACAAGCTGGGCATTCCGTTGATCGGTGTCGTCGATACCAATCACAACCCTGAAGGCATCGACTACGTCATCCCCGGCAATGACGACTCGGCCAAGGCCGTGGCCCTGTATGCCCGTGGCATTGCCGACGCCATCATCGAGGGCCGCAACAACGCCGTCGATGAAGTGGTCAAGCTGGCCGCTGGCGAGCAGGGCGATGAGTTCGTCGAGGTGCAGGAGGAGGCGGCCGAGTAAGCCGCTGCTCCCGCGCACAGCGCCGTGATGCCGTCTGGCTTTCTTGTCAGAGCGGCGTGCATCGATCAAAAGGGGGCGTCGCACAGAGTGCCCCTTTTTCGTATGCCAGCGGCAGAATTTGATTTTTGTACTGATTTGGATTGGAGAACGTGATGGCTGCAGTGACAGCAAGTATGGTGGCAGAGCTTCGTGCAAAAACCGATGCGCCCATGATGGAGGCCAAGAAGGCCCTGGTTGAGGCTGATGGCGACATGGCCAAGGCCGAAGAGCTGCTGCGCATCAAGCTTGGCACCAAGGCTGGCAAGGCCGCTTCGCGCGTGACTGCCGAGGGCGTGATCGCTGTGGCCATGCAGGGCCAGACTGGCGCCATGGTGGAGGTCAACTGCGAGACGGACTTCGTCAGCAAGAACGACAGCTTCCTGGAGTTCGCCAATGCGGCCGCCCGTCTGGTGGCAGAAAAGAATCCTGCTGATCTGGAAGCACTGGGCGCGCTGGAATACAGCCAGGACGGCTTTGGCCCCACGTTGGAAGAGGTTCGCAAGGGCCTGATCGGCAAGATTGGCGAGAACATGTCGCTGCGCCGCTTCGCACGCTTTGCCAATGGCAAGCAGCTGGCGCACTATTTGCACGGCACGCGCATTGGCGTGGTCGTCGAGTTCGATGGCGACGAAGCTGCCGCCAAGGACGTGGCCATGCATGTGGCGGCCATGAAGCCCGTGGCGCTGTCTGGCGCTGACGTGCCTGCCGAGTTGATCGAGAAAGAGCGCAGCGTTGCCCAAGGCAAGGCCGCAGAATCGGGCAAGCCCGCCGACATCGTGGCCAAGATGGTCGATGGCGCTGTGGCCAAGTATCTCAAGGAAGTGGCGCTGCTGGACCAGCCTTTCGTCAAGAATGACAAGCAGAACGTGGGCCAGATGCTCAAGGAAAAAGGTACCACGGTGCATGGCTTTACTCTGTACGTCGTGGGCGAAGGCATTGAGAAGAAAGTTGATGACTTCGCTGCCGAGGTGGCAGCTCAGATGGCTGCGGCCAAGGGCTGATGCCTTGAGAGTCTGGTGTGCGGCGTGACATAGGCCTTGTCAAGGGGCGCGCCGCCGCCGGTTCTTCTGCTGGGCGCTGCTTTGCGTTGCGCCCGGTCAGGTGGCTGTCGGTGATATCAATGCTCACGCTGTTGTGGAGCGTAGATCGCCAGGCCCGTGCCCCATGAAATTTGACCAGCCTCATCCGTGATGACCGATACCGCCGTCCCCCCCCCAGCCTATTCGCGCATTTTGCTCAAGCTCTCTGGCGAAGCCCTGATGGGCGATGATGCCTTTGGCATCAATCGGGAAACCATCGAGAGGATGGTTCAGGAGATCATTGCCGTGGCCCAGATGGGAGTTCAGCTGGCCATTGTGATCGGAGGCGGCAATATTTTTCGCGGCATGGCCGGCGGCGCCGCTGGCATGGATCGTGCCACGGCCGACTACATGGGCATGCTGGCCACGGTGATGAACTCGCTGGCGCTGGCCGATGCCATCGACCGCAAGGGCGTGCCCGCGCGCGTCATGTCCGCCATCTCGATTGACCAGGTGGCCGAGCCCTATGTGCGGCCCAAGGCTTTGCAGTACTTGGAAGAGGGCAAGATCGTCGTCTTTGCCGCAGGCACTGGCAATCCATTCTTCACCACCGATACAGCCGCTGCATTGCGAGGGGCCGAGGTGGGGGCGCAACTGGTGCTCAAGGCTACCAAGGTGGACGGTGTCTACAGCGCCGACCCGATGAAGGATCCGCAGGCTCAGCGCTACAGCCGCATCAGCTTCGACGAGGCGATGGTGAAGAACCTGGGCATCATGGATGCCACGGCGTTCGCCCTATGCCGCGACCAGAAGCTGCCCATCAAGGTCTTTTCCATCGTCAAGCCCGGCGCCCTGCAGCGCGTGGTGCGCGGCGAGGATGAGGGCACGCTGGTCTATGCCTGAGCCAAGCCTCTCGCTGACATGAAACCAGGAGAATTGCCATGACGATTGCCGACATTCGCAAAAACACCCAGGGCAAGATGGAACAGTCCATCGCTGCCTTCAAGAACCAATTGGCCAAGATTCGCACCGGGCGCGCCAACCCTGGCCTGCTCGACACCGTGCAGGTGGAGTATTACGGCCAGCAAGTGCCCATCAGCCAGGTGGCCAACGTGGCTCTGCTCGACGCGCGCACCATCAGCGTGCAGCCTTGGGAACGGGACATGGCCGCCAAAATCGAAAAAGCCATTCGCGAAAGTGATTTGGGTCTGAACCCTGCCAGCATGGGCGAGCTGATCCGAGTGCCCATGCCGCCGATGAGCGAGGAGCGCCGCCGCGAAATGACCAAGCTGGTGCGCAGCGAGGGCGAGAATGCCAAGATTGCCGTGCGCAACCTGCGCCGCGATGCCAACGACGCGGTCAAGAAGCTGGTCAAGGACAAGCAGGCCTCCGAGGACGAGCAAAAGCGTTCCGAAGCCGACGTGCAAAAACTCACCGACAAATTCATCGCGGAAATCGATACCCTGGTCGAGGCCAAGGAAAAGGACGTGATGGAGGTCTGAGCCCCCGCTCACGATCTTTTAGCAGTCATTTTTTTCGCCGCGCCCGCCGTTTTGGCATGGTGGGACGGAGATTTACCGAGAGCCCGCGCCCAGCCGGGCTTGCGCTGCACGGATCAGATGCGGCGCTTTTGGTTTTTCCCTGAAGCAGTGCTGCCCGCACGCTGTTTGGAGTGTCCATGGCCTCAGCCTCATCTGCTTTGCCGCAGCACATTGCCATCGTCATGGATGGCAATGGTCGCTGGGCCCAGCGGCGTATGCTGCCCCGTCTGGCAGGGCACAAAAAGGGGGTGGATGCGTTGCGCCGTTGCGTGGGCCTGTGCGGCCAGCGTGGCGTGCGGGTGCTGACGGTGTTTGCCTTTTCCTCTGAGAACTGGGCCCGGCCTGCCGATGAGGTCGATGGCTTGATGGGGCTGATGGCTTCGGCGCTGGCCAAGGAAATCACCAGCCTCCAAGCCAATGGCGTGCGCCTGCATTGCGTGGGCGATCGCGCCCGCTTGAGCGAGAAGGTGCGTGCCAGCCTGGCGCAGGCCGAGCGGGACACTGCAGGCAATGATCGCCTGATCCTCAATGTCTGCTTCAACTACGGTGGGCGTTGGGACATCGCCCAGGCCGCCGAGCGCCTGCGCCAGCAAGATCAGCCCATTGATGCGGACGGCCTGTCGGGCGCGCTGGCGCTGGCGCATGTGCCCGATCCGGACTTGCTCATTCGCACCGGCGGTGAGTTGCGCATCAGCAATTTCCTGTTGTGGCAGCTGGCCTATACGGAGCTGTATTTTTCCGATGTGCTCTGGCCTGATTTCGATGCCCAAGACCTAGATGCTGCGCTTTGCGACTATGCGCAGCGGCAGCGCCGTTTTGGCAAGACGGGGGAGCAAGTGGCGCGCTGATCGCCGGACTGCGGATCACGGGCCATGCGATTGGCTGCGGCCTGAATGCTGAAAATGCTGCGCCGCAGCCTTCTTTTTTGTTGGGGATTTCTGGATGTTGAAGCAAAGAATCATCACCGCCCTGGCCTTGCTGGCAGTGATTCTGGTCTGCCTGTTCGCCCCTTGGGATTGGCCTTTCGTGGTGCTGGTGACGGCGGTGCTGAGCATCACAGCCTGGGAATGGGCCAGGCTCAACGGCATTGGCGGCATGGCCGCGAGGATGGTCGGGCTGGTGTTTGCGCTGGGCTGCACGGTGGCGGCGCTCAACGGCGTGCAAGAGGTCAGCAAGCCCAGCCTGTTCTGGCTGCTCTTTTCCATGGCCTGGCTGGTGGGGGCGGTGTTCGTGCTGCGGGAAGGCACTGCGGGCTGGCTGGCGCTGCCGCGCGCGCTGCGCCTGCTGCTGGGCATCGTGGTGTTCGCCGTGGTCTGGGTGGCTGTGCTGCGGGCCTACCAGCTGGGCATCAACTATTTGCTGTCGCTGATGGCGCTGGTGTGGATGGCCGACATTGGCGCTTACTTTGCCGGCCGCACCTTTGGGCAGAAGCTGGTGGCGCGCAAGCTGGCGCCTACAGTCAGCCCCGGCAAGAGCTGGGAGGGCGTGTTCGGTGGCATGATCGGCGTTGTGCTGCTGGCCTTTCTGTGGCTGTGGCTGGATCGCTCGCTGGCCGAAGACTGGGGGCGCAGCTTTTACGGGCTGGTGCGCCAGCAGGGCCTGACCATGATGATTGGGGTGTGCCTGGCCCTGACGGCCATGAGCGTGCTGGGCGATTTGCTGGAATCGCTGATCAAGCGCGCCGCAGGCGTGAAGGACAGCAGCGCCATCCTGCCCGGCCACGGCGGCATGTTGGATCGCATCGATGGTCTGCTGCCGGTCATGCCCATGGGAATGCTGGTGCTGGCCTTGTTGGCGAGGGCCGTGTGATGGCGCAGCAATTCATGGTTCAGCCCAAGGCTCCATCCCAGGCCGCGCGCCAGCGCATCACCGTGCTGGGCTCCACCGGTTCAATTGGGGTCAGCACGCTGGATGTGCTGGCGCGGCACCCCGGACGTTTCGAAGTCTTTGCTCTCACGGCAGGGCGCAACGTGCAGCGCCTGGTGCAGCAGTGCGTGCAATTTCAGCCGCGCTACGCCGCCGTGCCGGAGGCGGACGTGGCCCAGGCTCTGCGCCAGCAATTGCGGGAGCAAGGCGTCAGCGGCACGCAGGTGCTGGTGGGCAGTCAGGCCATCGCGCAGTTGGCTGCACACGAGGAGGTCGACACTGTGATGGCGGCCATTGTTGGCGTGGCGGGCTTGCCGCCGGCGCTGGCAGCCGTGCAGGCC
The DNA here is from genome assembly GCF_002285285.1 of Vandammella animalimorsus. GTDB lineage: Bacteria > Pseudomonadota > Gammaproteobacteria > Burkholderiales > Burkholderiaceae_C > Lampropedia > Lampropedia animalimorsus. The sequence goes on along the minus strand of NZ_NSJF01000003.1, from coordinate 290,015 downwards.
GGCAAGAAACTGCTGCTGGCCAATAAAGAGGCACTGGTGGTGGGGGGGGGCTGGTTCATGCAGCAGGTGCGCATGCATGGGGCGACGCTGTTGCCCATCGACAGCGAGCATTCGGCCATTTTCCAATCGCTGCCTGAGTCGCCTGAAACCTGGGCCGCGTGCGTGGAGAAAATCATCCTCACCGCCTCGGGCGGGCCGTTCCGCCAGCGCGACCCGGCCACGCTGGCCGAAGTCACCCCCGAGCAGGCCTGTGCCCACCCGAACTGGAGCATGGGGCGCAAGATTTCGGTGGACTCGGCCACGATGATGAATAAGGCGCTGGAGGTGATCGAGGCGCGCTATCTGTTCGACCTGCCGCCCGAGCAGCTGCAGGTGCTCATCCACCCGCAAAGCGTGATTCATTCCATGGTGCAGTATCGCGATGGCTCCATCGTTGCGCAGTTGGGCACGCCCGATATGCGCGTGCCCATTGCTTACGGCCTGTCCTGGCCGGAGCGCATGGAGTCCGGCAGTGCGCGACTGGATTTCATGGCGCTGCGCGCCCTGACGTTCGAATCGTTTGACGATGCGCAGCACCAGCGGCGTTTTCCTTGCCTGGCCCTGGCCTGGCAGGCGCTGAAAGGCCCAGCCGGCAGCACGGCAGTGCTCAATGGCGCCAACGAGGTGGCGGTCGAAGCCTTCTTGCAAGGCCGATTGCGCTTTGACCGCATCCATGCCGTCAATGCTCACACGCTGGAACACTGCGCCACCGGGGCCGTGGATTCGTTGCCCGCCTTGCTGGAGCTTGACGAGCGTGCGCGGCGCCTGGCCCAGGCCAGCGTGGCGCGCCTGGGTTAAAGCCATGGCGCACATCCGACAAGCGCTGCCATGCTGACCTTGTTGGCCTTTCTCGTCACCATCGGCCTGTTGGTGACCATCCACGAATATGGCCACTACCGGATGGCGCGCGCTTGCGGCGTGAAGGTGCTGCGCTTTTCCATCGGCATGGGGCGGCCGCTGCTGCGCTGGCAACGCCCGGGCAATGAGACCGAGTTCGTGCTCTCGGCCCTGCCGCTGGGCGGCTATGTACGCATGCTGGATGAGCGCGAAGGCCCTGTGCCGCCAGAGGAGCTGGCGCGCGCCTTCAACCGGCGCCCATTGCTGCAGCGCGTGGCCATCGTGCTGGCCGGGCCGCTGGCCAATCTGCTGCTGGCCGTGCTGTGCTTTTCGGCCGTCAACTGGTGGGGGGGGCAGGCCCCGCAGGCGCTGCTGGCCACGCCCGAGGCCGATTCGTTGGCGGCTCAGGCGGGCTTGCGGCAGGGCGATCGGGTTCTTCAGTTGCGCGTAGGGCAGGGCAGCCGACCTCAGACCATTCAGTCTTTCGACGAGTTGAGCTGGGCGCTGCAGCGCGCCGCCTTGTTGCAGCAGGACGTGTGGCTGCAGGTGCAGCGTGGCGACGATCAGCAGGAGCTGCGCCTGCCCCTGTCGGTTCTACAGCTGCAGGATTTGGATGCCCAGGCGCTGCGTCGCATTGGGCTGCTCGCGCCAATGGCGCCGCCGCAGCTCGGCAGCATCCAGCCAGGCAGCCCGGCGGCGCAGGCCGGGCTGCAACCGGGCGACATCGTGCAGGCCGTGGACGGCGTGCCCATGGGCGATGTGCAGCAGCTGATCGCCCTGCTGCATGCGCTGCCCAGCCAAGCGGCCGATGGCCCGCCCGGCGTGGCCGCGACCGCCATGCCGGTGCAGCGCTGGATGGTGCAGCGCAATGGCCAGCCGCTGCAGCTGCAGGTGCAGCCGCGCCTGCGGCAGGAGGGCGCGCGGCGCTGGGCGGAAGTGGGCGCTTACCTGGGTCCCGGCCCTGCAGCAGCCCTGGTGCGGGTGCGTTATGGCGCCTGGGATGGGTTGGTGCGTGGGGTGCAGCTCAGTGGCGAGATGGCTGCGCTCACACTGCGCATGTTTGGCCGCATGGTACTGGGGCAGGCATCGCTGCAAAACCTCAGCGGCCCTGTCAGCATTGCCCAATATGCCGGCCAATCGGCGCGCCTGGGCATGGTGCAATTCCTGCAATTTCTGGCCGTGGTCAGCCTCAGCCTGGGGGTGTTGAATTTGCTGCCGCTGCCGATACTCGATGGCGGGCACCTGATATATTATCTTTGGGAGGCGGTCACTGGCAGGCCAGTGTCCGTGCTCTGGTTGGAGCGGCTGCAAGCCTTGGGCATTGCAGCCCTTTTCATGTTGATGGCGTTGGCCCTGTTCAATGATTTGGCGCGGCTGCTGTCCTAGTTGGCTCGTCCGGCCCAGGCGCTGTGGCGCGCGATTGATGCAATCCATGAACCACTTGTTAAAACGTTTTTCCATGCGCGCGGCAGCGGCCGTGACCGCTTGCGCCTGCAGCCTGCCGCTTTGGGCCATCGAGCCCTTCACGGTGCGCGACATCCGCGTCGAGGGGCTGCAGCGCGTCGAGCCGGGTACAGTCTTTGCCTCGCTGCCGATCCGGGTGGGCGATCAGTACACGGACGACAAGGCCTCTGATTCAATCCGCGCGCTGTTTGCGCTGGGTCTGTTCAATGATGTGCGCATTGAGGCCGATGGCAATGTGCTGGTGGTCGTGGTGCAGGAGCGCCCGGTGATTGGCAGCGTGGAGTTTGCCGGCACGCGCGAATTTGACCGCGAGGCCCTGGTCAACGCCATGCGCGACGTGGGCCTGGCAGAAGGGCGGCCCTTTGATCGATCGCTGGCCGACCGCGCCGAGCAGGAGCTGGTGCGTCAATACCTCTCGCGCAGTTACTACGGCGCGCAGGTCGTGACCACCGTCACGCCGGTGGATCGCAACCGCGTCAACCTGGTGTTCACCGTCACCGAGGGCGGCGTGGCCAAAATCGGCGACATCCGTTTCACCGGCAACAAAGCCTTCAGCGAATCCACTCTCAAGGGTCTGATGGATCAGGACACCGGCGGCTGGCTGAGCTGGTATACCAAGTCCAACCGCTACTCGCGCGCCAAGCTCAATGCCGATCTGGAAAGTGTGCGCTCGCATTACCTGCAGCGCGGCTACCTGGATTTCCGCATCGACTCCACGCAGGTGGCGATCTCGCCCGACAAGCAAAGCATCTCCATCACCATCAACGTGCACGAGGGCGAGCGCTTTGCCGTCTCCGGCGTGCGCCTGGAGGGCGATTACCTGGGGCGTGACGACGAATTCAAGTCGCTGGTGCAGATCCGCCCCGGACAGCCCTTCAACGAGGAGGAGGTGACCAACACCCGCGAGGCCTTCACCGAGCACTTCGGCAACTATGGCTACGCCTTCGCCCGCGTGCAGGCTCAGCCCGAGGTGGACCGCGAGCGCAATACCGTGGCCATTGTGCTGCGTTCGGAGCCGCAGGCGCGCGTGTACGTGCGGCGCATCAACGTCACCGGCAATACGCGCACGCGCGATGAGGTCATCCGCCGCGAGTTCCGCCAGTACGAGGCCTCCTGGTACGACGGCGAGAAGATTCGCCTCTCGCGCGACCGCGTCGACCGGCTGGGCTACTTCACCCAGGTCGAAGTCGAGACCCAGGAGGTGCCGGGCGTGCCCGATCAGGTTGATCTGCAGATCACCGTGGCGGAGAAGCCCACCGGCTCGGTGCAGATTGGCGCAGGCTTTTCCAGCGCCGACAAGCTCTCGTTCTCCTTCGCGCTCAAGCAGGAGAATTTCATGGGCTCAGGCCATTATCTGGGCGTGGATCTGAACACCAGCAAATACAACCGCACGTTGGTGTTCAGCACCACCAATCCCTACTTCACGCAGTCGGGCGTGTCGCGCACGCTCGATGCCTACTACCGCACCGACAAGCCCTACGACCGCATGGGCGGTAATTACTCGCTGGTCACCTACGGCGGTGCGCTGCGCTTTGGCGTGCCCTTCAGCGAGATCGACACCGTTTACTTCGGCCTGGGGGTGGAGCGCAACCGCATCAAGCCCGGCACCGCCATTCCTGCGGCCTATCTGCACTACGCCGACACCTTTGGCTACAGCAGCACCTCGGTGCCCTTTACCATCGGCTGGTCGCGTGACAGCCGTGACAGCGCCTTGGCGCCCAACGAAGGGCGTTACCAGCGCTTTAACAGCGAATGGTCCTTCGCGGGCGATACGCGCTATCTGAAGAGCAACTACCAGTACCAGCAATACCTGCCGCTGAGCAAGCGCTACACGCTGGCCTTCAATGGCGAGCTGGGCTGGGGCAAGGGCTTCAGCGGCCAGCCCTTCCCGGTGTTCAAGAATTTCTATTCGGGCGGCTTGGGGTCGGTGCGTGGCTTTGAGCAAGGCACCTTGGGCCCGCGCGACCTGATCGGGGCATCGCTGGGCGGCGCCAAGAAGGTCAACATGAACGTCGAGTTCATCACGCCCTTCCCAGGCGCTGGCAACGACCGCACGCTGCGCGTGTTTGCCTTCGTCGATGCCGGCAATGTGTTTGGCGAGCATGAGAAAGTCAGCTTCTCCGACCTGCGCGCCTCCACCGGCCTGGGCCTGAGCTGGATTTCTCCCGTGGGCCCGCTGCGCATTGCCTACGCCCATCCGATCCGCAAGAAAGCTGGCGATAGAATCGAAGAAATTCAGTTCCAGATCGGGACTTCCTTTTAACCCTTTGTCCTCAAAGCGTCTGTCATGAAAGCATTGACCTCCAAACTCTCTTCCGCTGTCGTTCTGGCTGCGGCTCTGGCCTGTGCGCCTGCCATGGCGCAAAGCTTCAAGGCCGGCTTCGTCAATACCGACCGCATCCTGCGCGACGCCAACATGGCCAAGAGTGCTCAGCAGCGCCTGGAGCAGGAGTTCTCGCGCCGCGAGAAGGAAATCGTCAACCTGGGCAACAGCCTGCAGGCCGCATCCGAGCGCTTCGAACGTGAGGCCGCAACCCTCTCGGAAAGCCAGCGCACCCAGCGCCAGCGCCAGCTGATGGATCAGGACCGTGAATTCCAGCGCAAGCGCCGCGAATTCCAGGAGGATCTGGCCGCACGCAAGACTGAGGAGCTGGCCAAGGTGCTTGAGCGCGCCAATGCTGTGGTGCAGCAAGTGGCCGAAAGCGAGAAGTACGACGTGATCCTGCAGGAGGCTGTCTGGGTCAGCCCGCAGCACGACATCACCGACAAAGTCATCCGCGCGCTCAACGGCAGCCGCTGAGATTGCGGCCAGCTCTGAGGCTAAGGTAGCTGCGCTGGACATGATTCAGCGTAGCCACCTGATATTTGAAGGGCTTTCTGTGCGCTGATTGGGTGCGCAGCCCATGCCCACTGCCGAAGCTGAATGGGAAAAGTAGAGACACATTGCAAGGTTTCAGAACATTGCATTGATCAATTGCGGCTTTGGGCCTGACTCATCTTGGTCATAGCTGATTGGGCATGGTTGGCAAGGGGCTTGTCTCTACATCGCGATAAGCGTCCAGGTTGCTGGTGGCTTTAGAGCTTGTTCGAGGGTTCGGTGTGGGCGGGCAAAAAGTGGTGTGGAATGGGTCTGCAAGGCGCAAAACGCAGCCATAGCCCAAGCTACAGCGAGGCCGCGCAACGCCCGCGCATACCTCTCAAAATCCACTTTTTTGCCAGCCGTGCAGTGGCCTTAGCAGGGGCTTTGAGCAGGCTCTTAAAGCCATTGTCCCCGCGCCAGGCCAGTCCCGGCAGTGGCGTACCAAGCCTTCCCGTCTGCTGGTAGGGTACCGCAGGAATGCAGTTTTTTTGAGCCTGTGCTTCCCCCAGCACAAGCCTGATTGGTGTGCTTGAAGGGTAGGGCGGGACTTTTTACAGGAACGACATGTGACAGCGGCAACGCTTGGAGAAATTTGCGCGGCACTGGGCGGACAGCTGCATGGCGATGCTGCGACTGCAGTCACGGCCATTGCTGCGCTGGAGTCTGCCGGCCCAACGCAGATCAGTTTTTTGAGCAATCCACGCATGCTGCCCCTGCTGCAGGCCAGCCAGGCAGCCTGCGTGATCGTGTCGGCAACCCATGCCGAGCAGGCCCAGGCGCGCGGCGCCTGCATCGTGGCCGATGACCCCTATCTGTATTTCGCACAGCTGACGCAGTGGTGGCGGCAGCGGCAGGGCGATCTGCCTTCGCCGGGCATCCACCCCAGCGCGGTGGTTGACCCCTCGGCGCAGATCGATGCCACAGCCAGTATTGGGCCATTGACGGTGATTGGCCCGGGCGTGCGCATTGGCGCGCACAGCCGCATTGGCGCGCGCGTGACGATTGAGCGCAACTGTGAGATCGGCGCACGGTGCATTGTGCAGTCCGGCGCGGTGATTGGCGGCGATGGCTTTGGCTTTGCACAAGCCCCTGCCCCTGGCGGCAAGGTCTGGGTCAAGATCGAGCAATTGGGCGCGGTGCGCATTGGCGATGACGTGGAAATCGGCGCCAACACCTGCATCGACCGCGGCGCTCTGGGCGACACCGTGATCGCCAACGGCGTCAAGCTCGACAACCTGATCCAGATCGCGCACAACGTGCAGGTTGGGGAAAACACGGCCATGGCCGCCTGCGTGGGCATTTCGGGCAGCACCAAGATTGGAGCCAATTGCACCCTGGCCGGTGGCGTGGGGGTAGTGGGCCATATCGAGCTGGCCGACAACACCCATGTCTCGGGGGCGACCGTCATTTCGCGCTCGCTGACTGAGCCGGGGCGCTATACAGGGGTTTATCCGTTCGAGCCTCACGCAAAATGGGAACAAAATGCAGCCCTGTTGCGCCAGCTCAAGAAAATGCGTGAACGCATCAAGGCGCTGGAAAAAGAATTGGCGGCTCTGCAAGGCGTGCAGCCGCCACACACATCGGCATGACGACCATCATGAACATTCACAAGATCTTCGAACTTCTGCCGCACCGCTATCCTTTCTTGCTGGTGGATCGGGTGACGGAAATTCACTTGGGCGAGCGCATCGTTGCTTATAAGAACGTGACCGTCAACGAGCCCTTCTTCAACGGGCACTTTCCGAAGAATCCCGTCATGCCCGGGGTGCTGGTGCTCGAAGCTCTGGCTCAGGCCGCTGGGCTGTTGTCCTTTGAGACCTATGGCGAGGCGCCGGGCGAAGACAAGGTGTTTTATTTTGTCGGCATTGACAATGCGCGGTTCAAGCGCCCTGTAGTACCGGGCGATCAGCTTGTGCTGGAAGCCAGCATCGACCGCGTGCGTGGCGGCATCTACAAGTACAAGGGCGTGGCCAAGGTCGATGGTCAGGTTGTGGCCGAGGCCGATCTGATGTGTACCATGCGCCCGGTCGAGCGCGGCTGATTCATGGCCGATATGGCAGAGCGCGGTGTGTAGCCTTGTGCTTGACCCGGCGAGGCTTTTCAGCCTCGCATACTGCCCCGATCCGCGGATGATCCGACCCGGCACAAAGCGCGAACAGGTGGTTTTCAAGACACCCGCGCCGTGCATTTTGTCTGCCCGCAACGCGAATCCCCTATGGCTGATCCCTTGATCCATCCCAGCGCCATCGTGCATCCGGGCGCCCAGCTGCACCCCAGCGTGCGCATCGGCCCCTATGCCGTGGTCGGCGAGCATGTGTCGATCGGTGCCGACACGCACATTGGGGCGCACTGCGTCATCGACGGCCGCACCCGTATCGGTGCGCGCAACACCATCCATGCGCACGCCAGCATCGGCGGCCCCCCACAGGACAAAAAATACGCGGGCGAGCCTACCGAGCTGCACATTGGCGATGGCAACACCATTCGCGAGTTCACCACCATCAATACCGGCACGGTGCAGGGCGGCGGCGTCACCCGTTTGGGCGATGAGAATTGGATCATGGCCTATGCGCACATCGCGCACGACTGCCAAGTTGGCAGCCACACCGTCATGGCCAACAGCGTGGCGTTGGCTGGCCATGTGCATGTGGGCGACTGGGCCATTCTGGGCGGCCTGACGGGCGTGCACCAGTTCACGCGCATTGGGGCGCACGCCATGATCGGCTTTTCCAGCCATGTGTCGCAGGACGTGCCGCCTTACGTGCTTGCCGGCGGTAACCCTTTTGCCGTGCGTGGTCTGAACATCGAGGGTCTGCGCCGGCGCCAGTTCAATGCCAACCAGATTGCGACGCTCAAAACCGCTTATCGCATCGTCTTCCGCGAGGGCCGCACTCTGCAGGACGCCTGCGCGCAACTGCAGGACTTGCAAACCCGCGCCGTGCAAGGCGATGGCTGGGAAGAGCTGCTGGGCATGCTGATGTTCCTGCAGCAGGCCGAGCGAGGCATCGCGCGTTGAGCCCCAGACCTGCCGCCGCACCGCTGCGCCTGGCCATGGTGGCTGGCGAGGCTTCGGGCGACTTGCTGGCGTCTCTGCTGCTGCAAGGCATGCAGGAGCATGTGCCGGCGCTGTGGCCTGCCCTGCGCAGCTGGGGCATTGGCGGGCCGCACATGCAGGCGCAGGGCTTTGAAGCGCAATGGCCGGCCGAGCGGCTGGCCGTGCATGGCTACAGTTGGGAGGTGTTCAAGCGCGTGGCAGGCTTGTTGCGCATTCGCCGCCAACTGGGCGACAGCCTTCTGGCGCAGCGCCCGGATGTGTTCGTGGGCGTGGACGCGCCGGATTTCAACCTGGGCTTGGAGCAGCGCCTGCGCGCGGCAGGCATCCCGACCGTGCATTTCGTCTGCCCGTCGATCTGGGCCTGGCGCCCCGAGCGCGTGCACGCCATCCGCCGCGCTGCCAGCCATGTGCTGTGCCTGTTCCCCTTCGAGCCTGCGCTGCTGCGCCAGCATGGCATCGAGGCCACCTTCGTGGGCCACCCGCTGGCCCAGGCCATTGCCCTGCAATCGCCGCAGCAGGCCGAGCAGGCCACTGCAGCGGCGCGCCAGCAGCTGCAACTGGAGCCGGGCGACCCGGTGCTGGCACTGCTGCCGGGCAGCCGCAGCAAGGAAATCGACTACCTGCTGCCGCGCTTTCTTGCCGCAGCGCAGCGCTTGCTGGCCGAGCAGTCCAGGCTACAGCTGATCCTGCCCTGTGTGCCGGCGCAGCTGGCACGGGTGCAGGCCATCGTACAAAGCCAGAGCCAGTTGCAGGGGCGGCTGCGGGTGCTCGGCGGCCAATCGCACCTGGCGCTGCAGGCCTGCGACGTGACGCTGATTGCCAGTGGCACGGCCACGCTGGAAGCCGCGCTGTTCAAAAAGCCCATGGTCATCAGCTACGCCATGCACCCGGTGAGCGCAATGCTGATGCGGCGCAAGCAACTGCAGCCTTGGGTCGGACTGCCTAACATCTTGTGGCAGCAGCAGCTGGTGCCCGAGCTTTTGCAAGAAGCGGCCACCCCGGCCGCGTTGGCCCAGGCCTGCGCCCAATGGCTGCACGCCAGCCTGCAGCGCAGTGCCGATTGGCAGCAGTTGCAGCAGGCTTTGACGGCACTGCATCAGTCGCTGCAGGCCGACACCGCTACCCTGAGCGCCCATGTCCTCAAAAAACTGCTGCAAGCCTGAGGCTGCCCAGAGCCAGGCCGAGCTGCCGTTGCAGCCCGAAGGGCCTGCGCTGCAGGCCGGGGTGGACGAGGCCGGCCGCGGGCCGCTGGCCGGCCCTGTCTTTGCGGCGGCGGTGATCCTTGATGCGGCCCGGCCCATTGCCGGGTTGGCCGATTCCAAACGCTTGAGCGCGCGCCGGCGCGAGCAACTGGCCCAGGCCATCGAGGCCCAGGCCCTGGCGTGCTGCGTGGCCCAGGCCAGCGTGGAGGAAATCGAGCGCCTCAACATCCTGCAGGCCACCATGCTGGCCATGCAACGCGCCGTGGCTGGCCTGGCCATCGCGCCGCAGCTGGTGCTGATCGATGGCAACCGCACGCCGGCCCTGCCGATGACCGCCGTGGCCGTGGTGGGGGGCGATGCCAAGGTGCAGGCCATCTCGGCGGCCTCCATCCTGGCCAAGGTTTATCGCGATGCCTGGTGCATGCAGGCGCACCGGCAGTGGCCGCAGTACGGCTTTGCGCAACACAAGGGCTATGGCACGGCCTTGCACCTGGCAGCTTTGCAGCAGCATGGCCCTTGCAGCGTGCATCGCATGGGCTTTGCCCCAGTGCGCAGGGCTGTGCTCAGCGCTGGCAGCGCGGGCAGTGATAGGTGCTGCGCTGACCCTGTGTGCTGAGCCGGATGGCCGCGCCGCAGCGCGGGCAGGGCTGGCCCTGGCGGCCGTACACGCGGGCGGCCAGCTGGAAGTGGCCGTGGCTGCCGTCACTGGCTACGAAGTCGCGCAGGCTGCTACCGCCGCGCTGCACGGCTTCGCTGAGCACCTGGACAATCGCGCCGTGCAGGCGCTCCAGCCGGGGGCGGCGCAGTTGCCCTGCAGGCGTGTGCGGGTCGATGCCGGCCAGAAACAAGGCCTCGCTGGCGTAGATGTTGCCCACGCCCACCACGGCCTGGCCAGCCAGCAGCGCCTGCTTGATGCTCACGCGCCGGCCACGCAGAGCGGCCGCCAGATGCGCAGGGGTGAAGTCCTCCGAGAGCGGCTCCACCCCCAGGCGGCCCAGCAGCTTTTGCACGACAGGCGCATCCGCGCTGGGCGCATACACCAGCGCGCCAAAGCGGCGTGGATCGTGCAGCCGCAGCAGTACGTGCCCAAACACCAGATCGGCGTGGTCGTGCGGCCCCGCTGGAGTGTCCAGCGGCAAGATGCGCACGCTGCCAGACATGCCCAAGTGCAGCAACAACAGGTCGGGGCCGTCCAGCTCTATCAGCAGGTATTTGCCTCGGCGGCGCACAGCTTGCACGGTGCGGCCGGCCAGCGCCGCAGGCGCGCAGCCCAGTGGCCAGCGCAATGGCTTGCCCAGCACCAGTGCGGCAATGCGCTGGCCGGTGATGGCCGGGGCAATGCCCTGGCGGGTGACTTCGACTTCAGGGAGTTCTGGCATGGCGTGCAAAAGCCCGCGGAGCACTGGGGGTGTTGAGATAGCGTGTTGCTGCGGTGTTGTCGGTCAAAACCCGCAACTGCCGCGTTTCGCCTTGTATCTGCGGCTTTTGCCTGGAAAAACCGCTTTGCACGCAAAATTTCAACAATCTTCTGGTGTGCTGCCCCGCAAATAGCTACACGTCAAACCGCGTCTGGCGCGCTAGGGTCGCGTTGCAAATTCGCGCGATACCGCCCGGTATCGCGATGCTTTGCGCCTTGCTTTGACACGACAGGCATCGGTTTGATTCGTGCAGTGATCTGCGCGACAGCACGCAGGGCGCTGTGGGCAATTGAATTATTATCGTCTCATGCAAAGAGACGATCAAAGTTCAGAATCTGTTCGTTGCCTAGATGCGAGCCGCAGCGGCCCGCCCAAGACCGCGCCGCTTGCCCGCCGTACGGAGGTGAGCAGATTCTCTGGCTTGCTGGCCAGCAGCATGGCCGCAGCGGTGCTGACGGCCGGTTGTCAGGCTGCCACCATGCACGATGCGCCGGCCCAGAGCCTGCACACCGCCGTGCAAGAAGAGCAACCTCAGCCATTGCTCAGCTCGCGAGCCATGGCGCAAAGCTTTTACGAAACCCTGGTGGGCGAGTTGCTGGGGCAGGCCGGTGATTGGCAGGCCAGCTACGAGTTGCTGCTGCATGCTGCGCAGACACGGCGCCAGGATGAGTTGTTCCAGCGTGCCATCCAGTCGGCCTTCCAACTCGGCGATGGCCGCCGGGCTTTGCGCGCGGCCGAGAGCTGGCACAAGACGTTGCCACATTCGCGTGAGGCCAACAAGGCTGTGCTGCAGGTGCTGGTGCTGCTCAACCAGGTGCCGCAAACCCAGTGGCACCTCAAGCAGGAGCTGCGGCTGTCGCAGGTCGATGAAATGGCCGAAAACCTGCAGGCCATCTCGTTGCTCTACCAGCGGGTGCCGGATAAGCGCCAGGCTCTGCAGGTAGTGCAGGCGGCGCTGGAAGATCAGCTCCAGCCTGACTCGCCTTGGCGGGCCGATGCCTTGGCAGCGCTCGGACGCATGCATCTGCAGGCCGGGGACGCTCCAAAGGCCTTGCAGATTTTGAACCAGGCCCATGCGGTCAACCCCCAGGCCAGCGGCCTGGGTTTTTTGGCTCTGGAGCTGGCAGCCCACGGAGAAACAAGCGCGCAGGCGCTGCTGAAGGATTACGCCAGCCAGGATGCGGCGGCAACCCCTTTTTTGCTGGCCTATGCGCGTCTGTTGGTGGCGCAGCAAGACAATGCCCAGGCACTGCAGGTGTTGGAGCGCCTGCTGGCCAAGCAGCCGCAGATGCCAGAGGCCTGGATCGCCAAGGCTGCATTGCAGGCCGCGCAGGGGGAGTTTGCCGCGGCCGAGCAATCGCTGGACGTTTTTGTCACAACGCTGGATGCCGTGCCCAGGCCGGCGCTGCGCCAGCGTGGCTTGGATGAGGCGCAAATCCTGCGGGCGCAGATGGCAGATCTGCAGGGCCGGCATGAGCAGGCGCAGCGCGCGCTGGAAAAGGTCGGCACCCCCCAGACGCTGCTGCGCGCGCAGCTCCAGCGCGCGCAGATCCTGGCCGAGGAAGGCCAGTTCGACCTGGCGCGTCAGGTCGTGCGCGCCATCGCCGCCCCGGACGAGCAGACCCAACAGCTCAAGTCGCGCGCCGAAGTGCAATTGCTGCGCGACGGCGGTCAATACCAGCAGGCCTACGCCTTGCTGCAGACCATGCTGCGCCAGCACCCGGATGACGACGAGCTGCTCTACGAATACGCGCTGATGGCCGAGCGCCTGGGCCGCGTTCAGGAGATGGAAAAGCGCTTGCGCAGCCTGCTGGCGCGCACGCCCGAGCATGCCCATGCACTCAATGCCCTGGGTTATTCCTATGCCGACCGGGGCGTGCGCTTTGCCGAGGCGCGGCGTCTCATCACCAAGGCGCTGGAGCTGGAGCCGGGCAGCCCCTACATCACTGACAGCCTGGGCTGGCTGGAATACCGCCAGGGCAATCTGTTACAGGCCCTGGAGCTGCTGCAAAAAGCTTTTGCCATCGAGCCGGATGCGGAAATCGCCGCCCACCTGGGCGAGGTGCTCTGGCAACTCGGGCGGCAGGGCCAGGCCAATGAGGTCTGGGAGCGCGGCCTGCAAAGCAATGCCCGCAACGAAGTGCTGCGCAAGACCATTGCGCGCCTGGCCGGGGCGGTCCATCCCTTGCTGCAAACATATTCCGCTGCGCGGCCAAAGACCAGGCCTTCGCTGCTGGCGCCGGCGCTTGGCAACGAGAGCCTGGCCCCGGCAGAGGTTGAGGTCATGCCCAGTCCGCCAGAGCCGACGATGGCGCCATGATGAGAGACCATTGCGACATGAGCACTGTCCCCCATCCAGTGGCTGCGCGCAGTAGTCGGCGCACATGGCTGGCGTTGTTGGCGTCGGCCTGCCTGCTGGCCGCCTGCGCCGCGCCGCGCCCCTATGTGCTGCGCCAGGGCATCTGGCGCGGGCGCATCGCCCTGAACACCGAAGAAGAGAGGCCCCAGTCCTTCAGTGCCGAATTCGCCTTGCGTGGCAGCCCGCAGCAAGGCGAGCTGGAGATTTACAACCCGTTGGGTAACATCATTGCGCGCCTGCGCTGGAGCCCGCACCAGGCCTTGCTGGACAAGGGGACGGAGCAAATTGCAGGCGCGTCGCTCGATGCGTTGGTGGCGCAGGTGTTCGGCGCGCCCATCCCCATTGCGGCGCTGTTTGACTGGCTCTCAGGCCAGGCCAGGCAAGAGCCGGGCTGGCAGGTTGATCTGTCACGCTATGGGCAAGGGCGCATTCATGCGCTGCGTGAACAACCGCTGCCACGGGCGAGCCTGCGGGTGATTCTGCATGCCGATGACAGCCTGTGACGCGCCCACGCCGTTGGCGGCTGCAGAGGAGTTCCTGCGCGTGCCAGCGCCGGCCAAACTCAACCTGTTCTTGCACATTCTGGGCCGCCGCGAGGACGGCTATCACCTGCTGCAATCGGCTTTCGTGCTTATCGATTGGTGCGATTGGCTGGATTTTGCGCTGCGCCCCGAAGGCCCGCGCATCAGCCGTGAGGACCTAGGCCAGCCACTGCCAGAGCACGACTTGATCGTGCGCGCGGCCGTGGCCTTGCAGCAGGCCGCTGGCGAACGCCGCGGCGTGCACATCCGGGTGGAAAAGCACATCCCGGCCCAGGCCGGCATGGGCGGGGGCTCATCCGATGCGGCCAGCACCTTGCTGGCATTGAACCGCCTGTGGGGCCTGCACTGGCCTGTGCAGAAGTTGCAGGACATCGGTCTGCAGCTGGGCGCCGATGTGCCGTTCTTTCTGGGGGGCGGCAACGCCTGGGTCGAAGGCATTGGCGAGCGGCTCACGCCCCTGCAGGGTGAGCATGCCTTGCCGCCGGCGCGCTTCATCGTCATCAAACCTGCTGCGGGCGTGGCCACGGCAGCAATTTTCTCGCATCCAGCACTCCAGAGGGCCAGCGAGCGTGCTACAATCTCGCGCTTCAGTGCTGATCCTTTTGGATTTGGTTGCAATACTCTGCAGCCCGTGGCGCAAATTCTCTGCCCCGAAATAAAAAAAGCCATAGATTGGCTTTCGGAGCAAGGATTTCAGGCTAGAATGACGGGCTCTGGTTCTGCAGTATTCGCAAGGGTGCCGCAGGGTTGCAGTCAAGAGCATTTGCTCAATGTGCTTGAAGGGGCGAAAGCCGTATCTTCAGGCTGGGTGGTTAGACTTTGCAATGGATTGCCAAGTCATCCGTTGAGTAACTGGATTTGTACTGCATAGTTTTTTGTCTTTGTGCTTTGCACATGGGCTTTGCAGGGGAGTCGCCAAGTTGGTTAAGGCACCGGATTTTGATTCCGGCATTCGAGGGTTCGAATCCTTCCTCCCCTGCCATTGTTTGATTCTTTGATCTGATGAATAACGCCGCATTTGCGGCGTTTTGTTTTAGATTGACGGGTTTTCGTATTGGCTGTGCGCAGTGTGCGCTGTGCCCCAATGCACTCATGGTTTGCTTCTGGTGGTTGCCGTAGGCCTGCTTGCGGCGTCCTGGCTGAAAAAAACTTCGTCTCTTTCCCAAGCTGAGTATTGCGGCGGCTTTATGAGCGTTTCTCACCACTCCGACTTCATGCTGTTTACCGGCAATGCCAATCCCTCGCTGGCGAAAGAGATTGCCGAGCACCTGGGCACATCGCTGGGCGCGGCGCACGTGGGGCGCTTCTCCGATGGGGAAGTGACGGTCGAGATCCGACAGAATGTGCGTGCACGAGACGTTTTCGTGGTGCAGCCCACCTGCGCGCCCACTAACGACAGCTTGATGGAGTTGCTGATCATGGTGGATGCGCTCAAGCGCGCATCGGCTGAGCGCATCAGCGCCGTCATCCCCTATTTCGGCTATGCCCGTCAGGATCGCCGGCCGCGATCGACGCGCGTGCCGATCTCGGCCAAAGTGGTGGCCAATTTGCTGCAGACCGTGGGCGTGGCGCGCGTGCTGACCATGGACTTGCACGCTGACCAGATTCAGGGTTTTTTCGATATCCCGGTGGATAACATCTACGCCTCGCCGGTGCTGCTCAACGATCTGAACAAGAAGCGCTATGAGGATTTGATCGTGGTTTCGCCCGACGTGGGTGGCGTGGTACGCGCGCGCGCGCTGGCCAAGGAGTTGGGCTGCGATCTGGCCATTATCGACAAGCGCCGCCCCAAGGCCAACGTCAGCGAAGTCATGAACGTCATCGGCGACATCGAAGGCCGCAACTGTGTTGTGATGGACGACATGATCGACACCGCCGGCACGCTGGTCAAAGCCGCTGAAGTGCTCAAAGAGCGAGGCGCCAAGAGCGTGCATGCCTACTGCACGCATCCGATCTTCTCTGGCCCGGCCATCGAGCGCATTGCCGCCGGCTCGGCGCTCGATGAGGTGGTGGTCACCAACACCATTCCTTTGAGCGAGCAGGCGCGCGCCTGCAGCAAGATTCGTCAGCTCACGGTGGCGCCGCTGATCGCCGAAACCATTCAACGCATTGCCCGTGGCGACTCGGTGATGAGCCTGTTCAAGGAGCAAGGCGGTCTGTTTTGAGTATTGCAGTTTGAGCCCGGCAGCAGGGCTTGACTGATGTTTTTCGTGCATGGCGATGGCCATGCGTTGTCTGAGGCTGTTGGCGGATCGCAGTGTCTGGCGGGCAGCCTCTCAAACCGGGGCAGAGTTGGTCGCGACCTGCCTCTATCAGGAGAAAACATGCAAGTAGTTGCATTTGCACGTGAAAAGCAGGGAACGGGTGCGAGCCGCCGCCTGCGCCATTCGGGCCGTACGCCCGGCATCATTTACGGCGGCGATCAAGAGCCGACAATGATCGAACTGGATCACAACCCGCTGTGGTTTGCGCTGCAGAAAGAGGCTTTCCACTCCAGCGTGCTGGATCTGGAGCTGGACGGCAAGACGGAGAAAGTTCTGCTGCGCGACGTGCAATACCATCCCTACAAGCAGCTCGTGCTGCACGTGGATTTCCAGCGCGTCAACGCACGCACCCGCCTGCACATGAAAGTGCCCGTGCATTACGAAGGCGCTGAAGAGTCTCCTGCCGTCAAGGTTGAAGGTCAGGTGGTGAGCACGGTCACAACGGAAATCGACGTGACCTGCATGCCTTCCGATCTGCCGGAATTCATTCTGGTGAACCTGAGCAAGCTGGGCAAGAACGGCGTGCTGCGCCTGCGCGACATCAAGCTGCCCCGTGGCGTCAGCGCCGTCAAGCGCCTGGCCGCGATCAACCCCGTGCTGGCCACGGCCACGGCCGCCCCGGCTGTGGAAGAAGACGCACCCGCTGCAGAAGGCGGTGCAGACGCTGCGGCCTGATTACAGGCCTTGCGCAAACAATAAGCTTCCGCCCGCAGGCAAATGCGGGCGGATTCTTGTCAGAAAGCCTGCTGTGCAAGTGATGCCAGCAGGCTTTTTGTTGGGCCAATGAGCGCTCAGGAGGGCAGGTCGGTTGGCATGGCGCTGCCCGTCTGCAGCATACGCGCCACGTAGCGGGCGATGAGATCCACTTCCAGGTTCACGGCGCGGCCTGGGCGAAGGTGCTTGAGGGTGGTGTGGGCCATGGTGTGGGCAATCAAATTGATGCTGAACTCGCAGCCCTCCTGAAGGTCGCGCACGCTGTTGAGCGTGAGGCTGACGCCTTGCACGGTGATGGAGCCCTTGACGGCCATGTAAGGCATCAGCTGCTTGGGGGCGAGGATGCGCAGCTCATGGCTTTCGCCCACAGGGTTGATGGCGCTGACGGTGCCGATCCCGTCCACATGGCCGCTGACGATGTGGCCGCCCAGTCGATCGGCTGCGCGCAAGGCTTTTTCGAGATTGACCTCGCCGACTTGATCCAGTCCAGTGGTCAGGCGCAGCGATTCTGCCGAGACTTCAACCATGAATGTTTGTGCATCCAGCGCCAGCGCTGTCACCGTCATGCAGGCGCCATTCAGGGCAATGCTGTCGCCCAGCACGACGTCGTCCAGATAGCCCGGCGGGCAGGAGACGTTCAAACGCTTGCCATGGGCTTGGCTGCTGCCCAGGTCCTCGACATGTTGAATTTGGCCAATGGCGGTGATGATGCCGGTGAACATGAAACTCCTTGGGTGATGGGGCGCTGCCACGGGCCGTGCAGACCCTCCCGCGCCGAAAAGCCGGCACTATAGCGGGCGGCGTGGACTGGTCAGGCAAAGCCTGTGAAACAATGCCGCGCACAGAAAAGAAACGGAGGAATGGCGGGTTTATGCGCAAGAAGATGGCGGGTGTGGCGGTGTTGCTGTTGGCGCTGCTCGGGGTGGGGTACAGCGCCGCAGCCTGGTATGTGGGCGTGCAGACGCAGCGGCATGTGCAACAAGCCCACGCAGCGCTCAGCGCTGCGCTGGGGGTGGCGGCGCAGCTCACCCAGTACGAGCGAGGGCTGTTCCATTCCAGTGCGCGCAGCGTTGTGCACATAGCGTCATCGGAGCAGGACGCAGCCGCAAAGGCATCTGCCCCACAGCGACGGGTCAGCCGAGGCCTGGGTGGCCAAACCATCGTGCTGGAACACCGCATACGTCACCTGCCACTGCTTGCTGCGCCTCAGCGGGGATGGGTGGCCCTGCGCAGCACGCCAGTGCTCAGCCCAGCGGTGCAGGCTGCATTGCGCCCCAGCCTGGGCGATGCGCCGCCCTACGTGCTGGATGCCGTGCTGGGTTACCGTGGCAGTGTGCATTGGCGGTTGGCTGGCCCATCCTGGCAACGCCCCTGGGAGGACGCCCAGGGCGCAGCGCAAACGCTGCACATGCGGCCCCTGCACTGGGAGGGCGAACTCGGCCCTGACGGGCGCAGCCTGCGCAGCGCCCTGCAATGGGGCGGCATGACGCTGCAAAATGCCCAAGGCGAGCAGCTGTTGCACATTGAGCAGTTACAGGGGCGTGACGATTACCACCGGCCTGCCGGCTTGCAGCACAGCTACCTGGGCCAAAGCCGCTACAGCCTGGGGCAATGGCAGCAGTCCGGTGTGCAAGGTGTGCAGGCGGGCGGCTGGCAATTGCAGGGCTTGGCGCTGGCGTTTGACATTCAGGCTCAAGACAAACAATGGCTGCGACTGCCGCTGCATCTGCAATTGCAGCAGCTGCGCATGGCCGGCGATGGGGCGCAAGCGCAGGCCAGCCAGGCATCCAGCCAGAGCGCATTGAGCACGCTGGAATTCAAGGCTGCCGTAGAACAATTGCACCAGCCGAGCTATGAGGCTTTAGGCCCTTGGGGCTGGCGCTGGCTACTGGCGCAAATGGGGGCCCCGACGGCCTGGGGGCAATTGCCCCTGGCCGAGCAAACCCAGGTGCGAGAGCGCCTTGCTGCTTTGTTGGCGCAGGGCCTGCGTTTGAAGGTCGAGCGCCTTGCGGGGCAGCTTCCCGAAGGGCAGTGGGCGCTGAGTGGCCAGGCCAGCGCGCCAAAGCTGCATGGCATTGACCTGGGTTTCTTGCCGCACAGCCTGATGGCCAAGCTCCATGCCAGCGTGCAGCTGGAGATCTCCCAGCCCCTGGCCCTGCATTGGCAGGGTCGGGAAAACCTGGCGCTGCTCGTGCAGCAAGGCCTGGTGCGGCAGGAGGGGGGGCAAATCCGCACGGTCTTGCAGTACCAGGGCGGCTACTCCAGCATCAACGGCCACCCGTTCGACTTGCGGGGCATCGATCAGTTGCTGCAATAAGGCCTGTGCACACGGCACCTGTGCCGTTGGCAAAAGATATGCGATCAGCCCATGGTTGCGGCAAGGCCAGGGCACCCGGCAAAAAAAACACCAAGGGCCGATGGGGCTTCTTGGTGTTTTTTGCCTGCAGTCCATGCCCTCACGCCAGGGCTCTGCACTGCGGGGACTGTTCAGCGTTGCCTTAGTTCGGCATGCAGGACTTGTGCAGGATTTTGTTGCCTGGGGCCGTGACCATGATGGGCAGCGATGTGAAGTTGTCGCGCGTCATGGCGTCGGTGGCCAGGCGATAGCCTTGGGCCGTGAAAAAAGTCTCCACGTTGCTGGAGTTGTTCAGGTCGTAGTTCAGGGTGCGGCGCTTGCCTTGCAACTGGGCCGTGGCGCTGACGGGGATGCCGGCGGAGTTGAACTGGTAGGCCACCGAGAGGCGGCCGTTGTTGCAGGTATAGGCCACTTGCTGGGTGTTTTGGGAGCCGCCTGCATTTCGCCCGGACGATGCAGCACCCGACTGGGCCGTGCAGCTCTTGAACAGAATCTCATCATTGGGCGCCGTGATCATGATGCTGCTCTTGCGGAAGTTCTTGGAGTCCATGTAGTCCGAAGACAGGCGATAGCCGGACTTGTTGGCAAAGAAGGTGTCCACATCGTCCGAGCGGTTCATGTCATAGGCCATGACGCGCTTGGCACCGCGGATGTGGGCCTCGGCACGGGTGGGGATGCCGGCCTTGTTGAACTGGTAGCGCACTTGCACTTGCTTGCCGCCCTCGCAGGCGTAGGTGACGGAATGGCTGCTGGCCATGGCCGAAAGCGACAGGCAGGCCAGCGAAGCGGCAACGGCGGTTTGGATGAGTTTCATGCTGTGACTCCTCTGATTGGATGGGAATAGGACAGATCCCAAGACGAGCAGCAGTCTACAGACCCGTCAAAGTCCTTGCGCCCAGGACAGGGCTTTTCAGATGGGGCGTGCGGCTGAGCGCCTGCCCCCAAGTGCCTGGGGATGGCGCGCCAATCCAGCAACGGTGCGCTGGTAATTTTCAGCAAATGGTCGTCAAAGTGGGCGCTACAGGCATCAAATGTCGGCAAGAGGCGGCTTTGTCATAGGGGGCTCGGCTTGCTGGGGGGCGAGGCGCAGTGGCGCCGAAGGTGGTTTTTGATACCAACTTCATGGGGCATTCAAACTTGGCCAGGCCCTGCGCACGCCCCATGGTTGGGCTTTGGGCGCGGCGCAGGCGCGCGGGCCGGCTTTCACACCGGCATGTGCGCAAACTCTTGCACGCGCTGCTGGTAATTGGCCGGCGTCACGGCCCAGCGCTGGGCGTTGTCGTATTCGAACTCCACGCCAAAGCGCCCGTCGCTGCCCAGCCGAATCAGGCAGGCCTGCCAGGCGCGGCCTGCGGGGTGCTCGGCCTGCATGGCCTGCTGCAAATGCCGCAAGGCGTCTTGCGCGTGCCCGTCGTCGGGGGAGACGGCCTCGTCTTCGCCCTGGGCGTCAAAGCGGTAACCGTACATGCGGCTGTGGCCCTTGCCCTGCACGCCGACCACGATCAGCTTGTGCCAGGCCACGCCCGGCGCGATCAGGCCCGGGTCTTGCCGCAGGGCCTGACAAAGCGCCAGCAGCAATTGTTGGCTTTCGGGTGAGGAATGCTCCATGGTGGCGACTCTCCTTAAGTTAGAGCGTGTTCACGGCTGCGATAGCGGCGCTGCGCGCCAGCGCTGGATCAGCAAGGCGGCAGCGCCGGCCACGCCCCCCCAGAAGGCCGAGCCGATGCCGGCGATGCTCACGCCCGAGAGCGTGACCAGAAAGGAAATCAACGCCGCTTCGCGCTGGCTTTCGTCGGCCATGGCCTGGGCCAGGCCGCTGCCGATGCTGCCCAGCAGGGCGATGCCGGCAATGGCCAGCACCAGCTCTTGCGGAAAAGCCAGCAGCAAGCCGGTGATGATGCCGGCAAAGCAGCCCACCAGCAAATACAGCAGGCCGCAGACCACGGCGCCGCTGTAGCGCCGGGCCGGGTCTTCGTGTGCGCCCGGCCCCATGCAGATGGCGGCGGTGATGGACGAGAGGTTGACCGAAAAGCAGCCAAAGGGTGAGAGCACCAGCGTCACCAGGCCGGTGAGCGTGATCAGGCGCGAGACGGGCATGAAGTATCCGGTGGCGCGCATGACGGCCACGCCCGGCAGGTTTTGCGAGGCCATGGTGACGATGAACAGTGGCAAGGCCATGCTCATGAAGGCGCTGAAGCTGAACTCGGGCCAGACGAAGATGGGCCGCGCCAGCTCCAGCGGGCCAATGGCCGACCACTGCATCTGCCCGGCCAGCGTGGCCTGGGCCATGCCCACCAGCAAGGTGACGATGACGGCGTAGCGCGGCAGCCAGCGGCGCGCGGCCAGGTAGGCCAGCAGCATCAGCGTCAGCAGCAGCGGCGCGGTGCGGGCCGCGCCAAAGCCATCGAGCGCAAAACGCCCCAGCACGCCCGCCAGCAGGGCGTTGGCCAGGGCCAGCGGGATACGGCCCATCATGCGCTCGAACCAGCCCGTGGCGCCCACCAGCACGATGAGCGCCGCGCTCATCATGAACGCGCCTACGCCCTGGGCCAGCGTGAAGCCGCCCGAGGCCGCGGTGGTGGCGATGACCACCGCCCCCGGCACGGACCAGCCGGGCATTACCGGCTTTCTCAGCAGCAGCGAGGGCAACAGCGCCACCGTGGCGCAGCCCAGGCTAATGGCCCAGATCCACGAGGTGACATGCCCAGGCGTGCCGCCCAGCGCCTGCGCGGCCTGATAGATCACGGCCGTGGAGCTGGTGAAGGCCACCAGCACGGCCACAAAGCCGGCGGTGGCGGTCGAGGCGCTCAGGTCATGCCAGAGTTGTCGCATGGCGGTCCAATCGGTGAGAAGGCAAACACAGTGCGTCAGGCGCTGTCCTGCCGCGCCGGGCCGCTGGTCTGAGCTTGATGGGGCGCAGCGCGCGCGTCGAGGCGGGCGATCCAGGCAATCAGCAGCAGCACGGGCAGGCCCAGGCAGGCCGTCAGCGTGAAGAACTGGGCGTAGCCATTGGCATCGACGAACTGGCCCGAGAAGCCGCCCAGCCACTTGGGCAGCAGCGTCATCATGGAGCTGAACAGCGCGTACTGGGTGGCCGAGTAGCGCACATTGGTCAGGCTGGAGAGATAGGCGATGAAGGCCGAGGAGGCCAGGCCAGCGGCCAGGTTGTCGGCCGAGACCACCAGCACCAGGCCGATGAAGTGCGGGCCTTGCTGCTGGGCCAGCCAGGCAAACAGCAAATTGGTGGCCGAGGACAGCAGCGCCCCGAGCATCAGCACGCGCAGCACGCCGATGCGCATGGCGACCCAGCCGCCAGCGAAGGCGCCCAGCAGCGTCATGAGCACGCCGTAGATTTTGGTGACGGCGGCGATCTGGTCCTTGGTGTAGCCCATGTCCACGTAGAACGTGCTGGCCATCACGCCCATGACGATGTCGCTGATGCGGTAGACGGAAATCAGCGCCAGGATCAGCAGCGCCTGGCGGCCGTAGCGGCCGATGAAGTCGGCAAAGGGGGCCACCACGGCCTGCGCCAGCCATTGGCGCACATCGCGCATGGGCGCTGCCGGCGGGCGTTGCGGCTCAGGCGCCAGCAGCGTGGCGATCATGCCCACCAGCATGGTGGCGGCCATGACGATGTAGGAAAAGGCCCAGGCCGCCTGTTGGTAGCCTGTCTGGCCGGCGCTTTCGCCGCGCGCGGCCAGCCAGAGCGCGCCTGCGCCAGCCCAGATCAGGGCGACGCGGTAGCCGCCCTGGTACATCGCCGCCATGGCGGCCTGGCGCTGGGTATCGCCGGTTTCGATGCGGTAGGCGTCCAGCGCAATGTCCTGCGTGGCCGAGGCAAAGGCCACCGCCACGGCGCACAGCGTCAGCGCGCCCAGCTGCTGGCGCGGATCGAGCAGCGCCATGCCCAGCAGCGCCAGCATGATGCAGCACTGCGACAGCAGCAGCCAGCTGCGCCGCTGCCCCAGGCGGCGCGTCAGCCAGGGGATGGACAGGTGATCGACCAGCGGCGACCAGGCCCATTTGAAGCCGTAGGCCAGCGTCACCCAGCTGATGAAACCGATGGTGCTGCGGTCGATGCCGGCCTCGCGCAGCCTGAAGCCCAGCGTGTTGAACACCAGCAGCATGGGCAGCCCGGCCGAGAAGCCCAGCAGCAGCATGCGCAGGCTGGCCGGCTCAAGATAGACGCGCGCCGCCTGCAGCCAGTGCATGGCGGCCGTGGCAGGTGCAGCAGGCGCGGCAGGCGCAGCAGCGGGCGGCGGCGGTGTGGAGCTGGGCATGCGGAGATGCGGGGCAATTCGTCTGCAGTGGCGCGCAAGGGGCGTGGGCGGGCGCACCGCCCGGGCAGGGCAGGGGGCTGTGGCCGCCGGGGCTCAGGTGCCGCCGACGAAGGGGTTGCTGGCGCGCTCGCGGGCGAAGCTGCTCTCGGGCCCGTGGCCGGGCACAAAGCGCGTCTCGTCGCCCAGCGGCCAGAGCTTGTGCACGATGCTGTCGATGAGCTGCTGGTGGTTGCCGCGCGGAAAATCCGTGCGCCCGATGCTGCCGGCAAACAGCACGTCGCCGACGAAGGCCAGGCGGCTTTCCGGGGCGTGGAAGATCACGTGCCCAGGGGTGTGGCCGGGGGTGTGGTGGACGTTGAGCACCTGCTGGCCGATCTGCACCTGATCGCCATCGCCCAGCCAGCGCGCGGGCGTGAAGGTCTGCGCCGGCGCAAAGCCATAGGCCTGGCTTTGTGCAGGCAGGCTGTCGATGAGGAACTGGTCCTCCGGGTGCGGGCCAATGATGGGCAGGCCCAGCGCCTGCGCCAGCTCGCCCGCGCCGCCAGCGTGGTCGATGTGGGCGTGGGTCAGCCAGATGGCCTTGGGCGTCAGGCCCAGCTGCTCGATGGCGGCGCGGATCTGCGGCAAATCGCCGCCCGGATCGATGATGGCGGCCTCGCGGGTTTCATCGCACCACACGATGCTGCAATTTTGCGCAAAGGCGGTGACGGGGAGGGTGTGGTATTGGAGCATGGCGGGCATTCTACGTGGGCTGCTGCGCACCGGTGGCGGCCCAGGCGCGCAGCTGTGTGGCCAGGTCCGGCAGGGCCTGCAGGCGGCTGCAGGCGGTGCGTGCGCAGTCTTGCCAGTGCGCCCAGCTTGCCTGTTGTGCGCCTTGAAAGGCGCTGCCGGGCGAGGGCTGCGGCGGCGCGTTGGCGCTGGCCATGCCGTTGAGTTGCAGCAAGGCGGCGCGCCAGTGCTCAGGCGGTTGCAGCCAGTCCATGAAGGCCTGCAGTTTGCCGTGATGGGCGTTGTCGTGCTGGGGGTAGATGTGCCACAAAAAGGGGCGCGCGGCCCACAGGGCGCGCACCAGCGAATCCTCGCCGCGCACGATGTTCAGGTCGCAGGCCCAGAGCAGTTCGTCGAATTGCGCCTGCGGCATGAAGGGCAGCCAGTGCACCGTCAGCGCGCCTTGCGTGCTGGGCGTGCTGGCCGTGGCCTGCTGCGCGCCGGCCCAGCCCAGCTGCTGCCAGCACTGGCGCAGCCAGGCTTGCGAGCGCCCGGCCGCAGCCAGCAGCTGCACGGGCTGCGCGGCCTGGGCCCAGGCGCGCAGCCACTGTGGCAGGCAGGCAGGCTCGTAGGCAAACAGGCTGATCCAGCTGGATTGGGTGGCGTGGTCGATCGGGTTTGCGGCCTGTGCGGCGGCGGACTGCGCCTGCAGGAAGGCACGGCGCCAGGCCAGGGCGTCGAATTGCGCCTGGCGCTGCGCCAGTGCCGGCTCGCGCAGCAGGCCACCGGTGCGCGGCGTCAGCCCAGGGTAGAAAAAGGTTTTGCTCTGCCCTGCGGCCGGGCCGAACATCACTGGCGAGGGCAGCCGGTGCATGCGCTCCACGTAAGGCTCGGCCGAGAGGTATTCGAGGTTCAGCCACAGCGGCCAGGGGCGCGGCCCAATGGCGTTGGCAGGGCTGGCTTGGCCGCTGGCGAGCTGGGCCAGGGCGTTGAGGTAGGCATCGGGGATCTCGCAGCCAAAGGCTTCGATCAGCACTTGGCGCGGCGCTGGTCGGGCCGGTGGGGCTGGCGCCAGGTCTGCCAGCGTAGCCAGTTGCCCAGGGGCCAGGCTTTCGGCCAGCGCCCAGGGCAGGATGCGCACGCCTTGGTGCTGCCAGGGCGGCGGCGCATCCCAGAGCGAGGCCGGCGCGTCGCTGAGCCAGCGCAGCGCACTGTGCTCGTCGATCCACAGCCGCACGCTGTCGCCGCGCCCGGCCAGATCGCAAGCCAGGCGCCAGCAGACGCCGACATCGCCGTAGTTGTCGATGACGCGGCAAAAGAGGTCCCAGGCCAGGGGCGGCGGTGCTGTGTCGGTGGCGGGCATGGCAGTGCGGTGGCAGCGTCTCAGGCCGAACGGCCCTGCGAGCCCGCTGCAGCAGGGGTGAAGACGAACTGCTTGTCCAGATGGTATTTGCTGATGTAGCCCAGCACCAGCCCGATGACGCCGCCCAGGTAGCGCATGGTCGCGCTCTGGAAGATCAGCCAGAAGCCGTATTCGAAGCCCCAGAAGATCAGCGTGGTGGCCAGCCCCATCAGGGTGTAGCGCACAAAGGTCTTGCCATCGTGTGCGGCGCTCTTGGGCTGGAAGCGGAAGATGTAGCGCTTGTCCAGCAGGTATTTGACGACCAGCCCAGTGCCCGTGCCCGCGGCGATGGACAGCAGGATCAGGCCCGGCAGCGGCGTGGCCATGTCCAGCTGCTGCTGCAGCCAGTGGCCCAGGCGCACCACGGCCTCCTGCGTGCCGATGTTGACGGCAATGGCCAGGGCGCAAAACAGGCTGTAGAGCAGGGTCAGGCGCATTTCAAATATCGAGCTTGTGAAACACCCAGCGCGGCAGGTTGCGGATGACCAGCATGATCAGCGCCCATTTGGCCGGGGCATAGACCACGGGGCGGCCAGCCTCGATGGCGCGCACGATGCGCTGGGCCACGGCCTGGGCGCTGGCCAGGCGCGCGCCGCCTTGCTTGAGGTGGGCCGTCATCGGCGTGTCGGTCGGGCCGGGCTTGGCCAGCGTCACGCGCACGGCCGTGCCGGCCAGGCGGTGCTGCAGGCCCTGGGCGTAGCGTTCGAGCAGGCCCTTGGCCGCGCCATAAACGTAGTTGCTCTTGCGCCCGCGATCCCCGGCCACGGAGCCGATGATGCATATGCGGCCATGGTTGGCCTGCTGCATGGGGCCGGCAAAGGCCTCGGCCAGCAGCGCTGGCGACAGGCCGTTGATCTGCAGCGCCTGCTGCGCGGCGCGCAGCTCGCTCTGGCATTGGGCCTGATCGGGCAGCGCGCCGTGGGCGATGAGCGCGATGTCCACGCGGCGCCGGGCCTGCGCGCTGCGCGCCAGGGCTGCTGCGGCGTCCGGGTCGTCGAAATCCAGCGTTTGCACCTGGGCGCTGACGGCCGCGCCGCGCGCGCGCAGGTCGGCTGCGACTTGCTCGATGCGCTGCGCATCGCGGCCCACCAGCAGGAACTCACAAGGGCCTTGTTCGGCCCAGATGCGGCAGCATTGCTGGGCAATGTGGGAGGTGGCGCCGATGACGACGATGTATTGGCTTGTGCTCATGGTGTGGTGTGGGTGGTGCAGGGGGATGCGGGCGTTGCAGGGGTTGCGGGCCGCCTGGCTCATGAGCCCAGCAGGCGGCGCGACATGGCCGAGCTGATGCCCGGGTCGCGGTAGGGCAGGAACTGCGCCAGCTGTGGGTAGCTGGCCTGAAAGAGTTCGGCGGGCATGCGCGCGTCTTTGGCCGGGTAAAGACGCCCGCCGGCGGCGCGCACGATGGCGTCCAGCGCCTCGAACAGCCGCAGCGTGGCCTGGCCCCGGTTGGGAAAGTCCAGCGCCAGCGTAATGCCCGGTTGCACGAAGCTGAGCATGCCGGGCGCCGGGCGCTGGCCGAAGGTCTTGAGCACGGCCAGGAAGGAGCCCTGGCCGCTGCGCGCAATCTGCTCCAGCAGCGCGGCAATGGCATCGGCCCCTACCGGCCCGGCCGCGCCCGGCGCGGGCGCGAACGGGATCACGCATTGGTACTGGTAAAAGCCCCGTGGCCCGTACATGCGGTTCCAGTGCGCCAGCCCATCGAGCGGGTAGAAAAATGGCCGGTAATGGCTGACGGCGCCACCGGCCTGGCCCGCCGCAGTGGCCTGCGCGCTGCGGCGCTGCAGGTGGTAGTAGGCCCAGTTGAAGGCGCGCAGGCTCAGCGGGTTGACCAGCGACAGCGGCGGCGTGACGGGCATGCTGCGCTGGGGCTGTCGCGGTGCATGCGCGGGCGTGGCCTCGTGCGCCTGGCAGTGGTTGGCGCGCATGAAGATGCCGCGCCCTTGAGGATGCAGGCAGTCGATCCAGGCCACGGTGTATTCCCAGTCGGCTTCGGACTGCTCGGCCAGCGGATAGAAATCAGCCAGGCGCTCGAAGGCGATGCTTTGCGCCTTCAGCCAGGGGCCGGCCACGCGGCGCAGTTGCAGCGTGGCCTCGGTGATCAGCCCGGTCAGGCCCAGGCCGCCGATGGTGGCGCGCAGCCAGTCCTCGTGTTGGCCGGGGGCGCAGGCGATGCGACGCCCATCGCTGCGCAGCAGCGTCAGCGCACGCACGTGCTCGCCAAAGCTGCCCATGACGTGGTGGTTCTTGCCATGGACATCGTTGGCGATGGCCCCGCCGACGGTGACGAACTGCGTGCCGGGGGTGACGGGCAGCATCCAGCCGCGTGGCGCCAGCAGGCGCTGGATCTCGCCCAGCTGCACCCCAGCCTGGCAGCGCAGCAGGCCTTGCTGGGCGTCAAATTCCAGCCATTGATCCAGTGCGCGGCCCAGCCACAGCGCCCCGCCGGGGTTAAGGCAGACGTCGCCATAGCTGCGCCCCATGCCATGCGGCAGCACGCTGGCGCCCTGCGCCGCCTGCGGCCAGGGCTGCTCTGGGGCCAGTGCATCGGGCGCCAGCAGCTGGTGCTCGGCCGCCTGCAGCCGCCCCCAGGCGCTGACGGGCACGGTGGCCGGCGTGGTGGCCTGGCGCTGGCTGGCGTTCATGCCCATGGCAGGCCCAGCATGCCCAGCGCCAGCGTGGCGGCAAAGGCCAGGCCGCACAGCAGGCTGGTGCGGTCCTTGATGGCGAAGAACACCGGGTCGTCGTGCATCTGGCCGCGGTGCGCCTGCAGCCACAGCCAGCTGATCCAATAGACCAGCACGGCAATGGCCAGGAAGATGGCCTCGGGCAGGCGGTACATCGTGCGCGCGGTATTGCTGTCCAGGTACAGGGCCAACAGCACGGCGGCGGCGTAGCCCGCACCCACGCCCAGCGCCTGCACCAGCGGCGCATCCTGGGCTAGATAGCCGCGCCCGTGGGCGCTGGCCTGGCCGCTGCCGCGCTGCGCCAGCATGTGCAGCTCGGTGTAGCGTTTCAGAAAGGACAGCGAGAGGAACATGAAGCCCGAGACGCCGAACAGCCAGTGCGACAGCACCAGGCCCACGGCCGCCGCGCCGGCGACGATGCGCAGCGTGTACAGCCCGGCCAGCGTCAGGCAATCGAGCAGCACCAGGCGCTTGAGGCTCAGCGAATACCAACAGGTCAGCGCAAAGTACACCGCCAGCCAGGCCAGAAAGGCCGGGCCGACCAGCAAGCCCAGCCCCAGGCTGGCGGCCAGCAGCAGCGGCGCCAGCGCCACGCCCCAGGCTACGGGGATGCGGCCGCTGGCGAAGGGGCGCTGGCATTTGCGAGGGTGTTGGCGATCGCTTTGCAGGTCGAGCAAATCATTGCCGATGTACACCGCCGAGGCGCACAGGCTGAAGGACAAAAAGGCCAGCAGCAGCAGCCCCCAGGCGCCGCCGTTGCCGAACTGCTGCGCCGCCAGCAGGGGCACGAACAGCAGCAGGTTCTTGAGCCATTGGTGCGGGCGCAGCGTGCGCAGCAGGCTGCGCGCATCGCGCGCGGGCGTGGGGAAGCTGCGCGCCACATTGCCTTGCTGCTGCGCTGCCTGCTGCACGGCAGGGGCCGCGTTGGCGACGATGGCCTGGCGCGCCTGCTGCCAGACGGGCAGGTCATCGCGCGAATTGCCCACGTAGTCAAAACCCTGCGCGCCGTAGCGCTGCACCAGGGCCTGGGCCTTGCGGGCGGCCGTGAGGTTGTGCTGCCCATCGCTGGCGATGACGGCGCTGAACAGGCCCAGATGTTCGGCCACCGCCTGGGCCACGCGCTGGTCGGCCCCGGTGCACAGCACCAGCGTGCGGCCCTGGGCCTGCTCGGCGCGCAGCCATTGCAGCAGCTCCTGGTGGTAGGGCAGGCTGGCGGCATCCAGCGGGTTGCGCTCGGCCAGGGCCTGCTTGAGCCGGGCCTTGCCCTGCTGCAGCCAGGCGGGAATGCGCAGCGCCTGCCACAGGCTGTTCTTGCATTGCGCCAGGGCCAGCTCTTGCAACGAGTCGGTCAGGATCAGCGTGCCGTCCAGATCGACGACCAGCGGGGGTGAGGTGGGGGTTGGCATGGGTTTGATGGCGGCCTCGGTGGGCGAATAGCGGCCTGGCGTCAGGTCTGGTTCAAGCGGCCTGCTGCAGCCAGTGCTGCACCAACGGCGGCACCAGCTCGGTGGCGCGGCCAGGGCGGAACTGGTAGTGCGGCGGCACCTGCTGCACATCCAGCGCGATGAGGATTTTCTCGGCATGGGGCGGGGCCTCTTGCACGAGCGCGGCGACGGGGAAGACCGACAGCGAGGTGCCTACGACCAGCACCTTGTCGGCGCTGGCCATGGCCTGCAGCGCCTCGTCCAGGTACAGCACGGCCTCGCCGAACCAGACCACGTGCGGGCGCAGCTGGCTGCCGTCGGGCGCCAGCTCGCCCAAGGCGATGTCGGGCTTGCTCAGTGGCACGATCAATTGGCTGTCGCGGCTGCTCTGGCCTTTGGTGATCTCGCCGTGTACGTGGATGACGCGCGCCGAGCCCGCGCGCTCGTGCAGGTCGTCGATGTTCTGCGTGATGACCGTGACCTCGTAGTGCTGCTGCAGTTGCGCCAGCGCCAGGTGCGCGGCATTGGGCTGGGCGGCGCGCACTTCGCGGCGGCGCAGGTTGTAAAACTCCAGCACCAGCGCGGGGTTGGCGGCATAGCCTTCGGGGGTGGCCACTTCGTCGATGTGGTACTCGTGCCAATAGCCGTCGAAATCGCGGAAGGTACGCAGCCCGCTCTCGGCGCTGATGCCCGCGCCGCTGAAGACGACGATGTGCTGTTTCATGCATGCCTCCTGAGGGTGCGCCAGCGCAGCCTGTGCTTGCGCGCGGGGATGCGGCAGGCGTAAAAAAACCTCCTGATCAGGAGGTCGTCGCAGCCTTGCATATGGCCCTGGCCCATGCTGCTGTTGCAGCATTGGTAGGCGCGATTGGATTCGAACCAACGACCCCCACCATGTCAAGGTGGTGCTCTAACCAACTGAGCTACGCGCCTGTTTGCCGAAGCCCGCGATTATAGGGGTGTTTTTGGCCGTTGCTGGAAAACTGGTGCAATTTTTTGTTTGCCCTGCTGGCGCGTGCATGGCAGGCGCTGGCCTGGCCGGGGATAATCGCGGCCTTGGCTGCGGCCTTCCCCATGAGAATCTCTCACCGCTCATGTGCCGCTGCCTGCCTGTATGGGATGCACCATGACCACCACATTCAGCCCTGAATTGCTGCTGCCGGCCGGTTCGCTGGAAAAAATGCGCGCCGCCTACGATTTTGGCGCCGATGCCGTGTACGCCGGGCAGCCGCGCTACAGCCTGCGCGCGCGCAACAACGAGTTCCGCCTGGAGCAGCTCCAGCAAGGCATCGAGGAAGCCCACGCGCGCGGCAAAAAGTTCTTCGTCACCAGCAATTTGCTGGCGCACAACGACAAGGTGCGCACGTATCTGCGCGACATCGAGCCGGTTATCGCGCTCAAGCCCGACGCGCTCATCATGGCCGATCCGGGTCTGATCATGCTGGTGCACGAGAAGTGGCCGCACGTGCCCATCCACCTCTCGGTGCAGGCCAACACCACCAATTCCACTTCGGTGAAGTTCTGGCAGAAGGTGGGCGTCTCGCGCATCATCCTCTCGCGCGAATTGAGCCTCAAAGAGATCGAGCAAATCCGCCAGGACTGCCCCGACATGGAGATCGAGGTCTTCGTGCATGGTGCGCTGTGCATTGCCTACTCGGGCCGCTGCCTGCTCTCGGGCTATTTCAATCACCGCGACCCCAACCAGGGCACCTGCACCAATGCCTGCCGCTGGGACTACAAGACCCACGCCGCCGCCGTCGACCCGAACACGGGCGAGGCGCTGGCCATTGACCAATTGGGCCGGGACTTCAGCTTCCAGGGCCTGCAGGAAGAAGCCGACAAGGCCTTTTCCGCTTGCGGCGACGGCATTCGCCACCCCAAGGCCGATCAGGTCTATCTGATCGAGGAGGTGGGCCGCCCCGGCGAGCTGATGCCCATCATGGAAGATGAGCATGGCACCTACATCATGAACAGCAAGGACTTGCGCGCCGTCGAGCACGTCGAGCGCCTCACGCGCATCGGCGTCGATTCGCTCAAGATCGAGGGCCGCACCAAAAGCCTGTACTACGTGGCGCGCACAGCCCAGGTGTATCGCCGCGCCATCGACGATGCCGTGGCCGGCCGCCCCTTCAACCCTGAGCTGATCACCGAGCTGGAGGGCCTGGCCAACCGGGGCTACACCGGCGGCCTGCTGGAGCGCCGCCCGGCGCACAGCTACCAGAACTACGAGACCGGCCACTCCGTGGCCCAGCGCAGCCAGTTCGTGGGCGAAGTGCGCGGCGTGCGCGCCGATGGCTGGGTGGAGGTGGAAACCAAAAACCGTTTCGCCGTGGGCGACACGCTGGAAATCATCCACCCCAGCGGCAACCGCCTCATCAAGCTGGAAACCATGCAAAACGCCGATGGCGCGTCGATTGACGTGGCCGCTGGCAACCCGCTGCGCGTGTGGTTCCCGCTCGAAGGGCCGGCCCAGGGGGCGCTGGTGGCGCGCCTGCTGCAGCCTGCGGCGCAGCAGGCCGGCGGCGCTGCCTGAACAGGGAAGGCGCAGGCATGGCATTGCACATTGCGCTGATTGGCATGCCGGCCATCGGCAAGACCACCATCGGGCGCAAGCTGGCGCGCCACTACGGGCGGCCCTTCGTCGATCTGGATCACGTCATCGAGCAGCACATCGGCTGCCGCATCGCCGAATACTTCGAGCGCATGGGCGAGGCAGCTTTCCGCGATGTTGAAAGCCGCGTATTGGCCGAGCAATTGCAGGGCAGCGAACCACTGGTCATCTCCACCGGCGGCGGCATCGTGCTGCGGCCCGAGAACCGCGCCGCGCTGCGCCAGCACAGCCACGCCATTTACCTCAGCGCGCCGCCAGAGATGCTGCTGCAGCGCGTGCGCCAGGACCGCACGCGCCCGCTGTTGCAGGTGGCCGACCCGCTGCAGCGGCTGCGCGAGCTGCACGCCCAGCGCCAGCAGCTTTATCAAGACACGGCCGATTGCACCGTGCATGTTGAAGGCCTGGGCATGCGCGGCACTCTGCAAGCCATCGAGCGCCATCTGCGCCCGCTGGGCATTTGCCCGCAGCCAGCCAGCCACGCGCCTGGTGGCGCCCCTGGTTGAAGGGCCGCGCCGCTGCTTGTTTTTTCGTCTCTTGTTTTTCAGCCCGCCCCTGGGCGGCACGCCAAGCACATGAACCCATCCACCCCCCAGACCAGTGCAGCGGACGCAGCCATCGACCTCGTGCCGATCGCGCTGGGCGAGCGTTCCTACCCCATTTTGATCGGCCAGGGCCAGGCGCTGTGGCAACAGGCCCAGGCGCACTTCCCGGCTGGCAGCAGCGCCTACATCGTCAGCAATGAGCGCGTCGCGCCGCTGCTGGCCCAGGCCCTGCGCCAGCGCCTGCAGCCGCACTACGCCAAGGTCGAAACCATCGTGCTGCCCGATGGCGAGGCGCACAAGAATTGGCAGGTGCTCAACCAAATCTTCGACGTGCTGCTGGCGCAGGGCGCTGACCGCAAGACGGTGCTGTATGCGCTGGGCGGCGGCGTGATCGGCGACATGACCGGCTTTGCCGCCGCCTGCTACATGCGCGGCGTGCCCTTCGTGCAAGTGCCCACGACGCTGCTGGCGCAGGTCGATTCCTCGGTGGGCGGCAAGACCGCCATCAACCACCCACAGGGCAAGAACATGATCGGCGCCTTCTACCAGCCGCGCCTGGTGGTCTGCGACCTGGACACGCTGCAGACCCTGCCGGCGGCCGAATACAGCGCCGGCCTGGCCGAAGTCATCAAATACGGCCCGATCTACGACATGGCGTTCTTCGACTGGCTGCAAGAGCACATGCCCGAGCTGATGGCGCGCCAGACCGAGGCGCTGCGCCACGCCATCCGGCGCAGCTGCGAGATCAAGGCCGCCGTGGTCAGCGCCGATGAAACCGAGGCCGGGCTGCGCGAAATCCTCAACTTCGGCCACACCTTCGGCCATGCCATCGAGGCCGGCATGGGCTACGGCCAATGGCTGCACGGCCACGCCGTGGCCGCCGGTATGGTGCTGGCCACGGCGCTGTCGCAGCGGCTGGGCCTGGCCGTGCAAGACGACTTCGCCGCCCGCCTGCAGACCCTGCTGCAACAGGCCCAACTGCCTGTGCAGGCCCCGCCGCTGGCCGCCGATGCCGCCGCCAGCGCCCAGCGCTACCTGGAGTTGATGCGCGTGGACAAGAAAACCCAGGCCGGGGCGCTGCGCTTCGTGGTGTTGCAGCAGCCGGGCAAGGCCATCACGCAAAAGGTGGACGACGCCACCGTACAGGCTTTGCTGCTGCAGGCGCTGGCGTAGCAAAACGCCGCCATGGCGGGCTGTGGCCCCATGGTGTGGCTTTGCGCCCTGCAGGCCGCCCCAAAAGAAAAGATGTGTGCGGCGCTGCGGCCCGTGAGGTGGTTTTCAAGCCAGCGGGCGCAAGCCCTGCGTCAATTGCGCCATCAGCTCGGCCGCTGGCAGGGCCTGGGCCAGTGGAGCGCCTTGCCCAGCCCAGTGGGGGGCCGCCTGCCGTGCCGCTTCGTACAAGGTGGCACAGCCGCCTTGCCCATCGGCAGGCAAGTGGGCCAGGGCAGCGAGCAATTGCTTGGTTGCGTCATAGGCCACTGGGTAATCGGGCGGTGGCGGTGCATCGGGTGCTTGGCCATAGGCCATGAAGGCGCTGGCAATGCCGCGCGCCGGGCGGCCCGAGAGCACCGCTGTCATCCGCGTTTGTGCAGCGCGCGGCGATTGCAGGTCGGCGCGGTAACGCGCATTGGCGGCCGACTCTGGGCACAGGATGAAGGCCGTGCCCAGCTGCACGGCGGCGGCGCCCAGCGCCAGCGCCGCTTGCACCCCTGCCGCATCCATGATGCCGCCTGCGGCCACCACCGGCAGCCGGTTGCGGCGCACCAGTTGCCGCAGCAGCACAGCCGTGCTCAGGCCTTCATCGGGTGCTTGCGGATCGAACATGCCCCGGTGCCCGCCAGCTTCGATGCCCTGGGCCACGATGCCATCAAGCCCGGCCTGCTCGATGGCCTGGGCCTCCTGCACGCTGGTGGCCGTGGCCAGCAAGCGGATGCCTGCCTGGCGCAAGGCTTGGATGCAGTCGGCCGGCGGCAGTCCAAAGTGAAAGCTGACCACTGCCGGGCGCTGCGCCAGCAGCATCTGCAGCATGTCCTGATCCTCCACAAAACTGCGGTAGATCTCGCTCAAGCCCTGCGGCGCGGCCGCGCCTGCCTGAGCGAACAGAGGCGCCAAATGGGCCAGCCAGCGCGCTTCGCACGCCGCATCGCGCCGCGCCGGGGCATGGCAAAACACGTTGACGTTGAAAGGCCGCGAGGTCAAGGCGCGCGTCTGCTCGATCATCTGCTGCGCCTGCGCCGCAGTGCTGGCGCCCAGGCCCAGCGAGCCCAGCCCGCCAGCATTGGACACCGCCGCCGCCAGCTGCGGCGTAGCCACTCCGGCCATGGGTGCCTGGATGATGGGCCAGGCCATGCCCAGCTGGGCCAGCAGCGGTGCTGAAGCCTGCATGGCAATCTGCTCCTTTGAAATGTGTGAATGCCTGTGTCGAGGGGCCTTTGACTGCGCTGCCCCCCAAGCGCAAAACAGAGGCGGTTATACGCCAAAACCGCATGACGCAAGGCCAAGCGCTGCCAGGCCAGTCATGGATGAATCCCTGCGGACGATGCAACAAGACACGCCGCCCCAACGCAAGCCAACTGCGAACAGGCTTTGCCATCCACCCCCAATGCCGCAGGTATAGTGCGCCTTGCTTTGCCCGGCACCGCACGCCCGGCCCACCATGCTTGCCCATGCCCGCCCTGACCCTCTCGCAACTGCCCCAGCACCTCACGCAGCGCCTGGCGCCGCTGTATGTCCTGCACGGCGACGAGCCGCTGCTGGAGCAAGAGGCGCTGGATGCGTTGCGCGCCGCAGCGCGCGCCCAGGGCTTTACCGAGCGCAGCGCTTTTGTTGGCTCGGCCACCCAGTTCGACTGGTCGCAGGTGCTGGCCGCCAGTGCCAGCCAAAGCCTGTTTGCCCAGCGGCAGATCGTTGAAATCCGCCTGCCCACCGGCAAGCCCGGCAAGGAAGGCGCTCAGGTGCTGCAGCAGCTGGCCGAGCAGGCCGCCGCCAGTGGCCCCAGCGCCGATGCCACTTTGCTGATCGTGCTGCTGCCGCGCGCCGATCGCAGCATGCAGCAAACGCCCTGGTTTGCCGCCATGGAGCAGGCCGGCGTGGTGCTGCGCATCGACCCCGTGGCGCGGCGCGACATGCCTGCCTGGCTGGCGCAGCGCCTCAAGGCCCAGGGCCAGAGCGTGGCCAGCGGCGAGGAGGGCCTGCAGACGCTGGCTTTCTTCACCGAATGCGTGGAAGGCAATCTGATGGCCGCGCACCAGGAGGTGCAAAAGCTGGGCCTGCTCTACCCGCCAGGCGTGCTTTCGCGCGAGCAGATCGAGGCCAGCGTGCTCAACGTGGCGCGCTACAGCCTGCAGGATTTGTCCGAGGCGATCCTCTCGGGCCAAACCTTGCGCAGCCAGCGCGTGTTGGCCGCCTTGCTGGCCGAGGGCGAGGCCGCCGTGCGCCTGCACGGCGTGCTGGCTGGCGACATCCTCAGCCTGTACCGGGCGCGCCAGGCGCTGGACGACGGCGCGCCCATGCCGCAAGCGCTGCGCCTGGCGCGTGCCTGGGGGCCGAAGGAAAAACTGCTCGAACGCCTATTGCCCAAGCTGCGCCTGCCCGCGCTGGCGCGGCTGCTGCAATCGGCCCATGTGGTCGATGGCATTTGCAAGGGCCTGAAGCACCCGGCCTGGCCGCAGGATGCGCCCGCTGCGCTGCAGCGCCTGGGCATGCAGATGTGCCGTCTGGCGCACAGTGCCCGTTGAGCGTTGGCGGTTGGCGGTTGGCGCTACAGGGTCAGCGCGCCCCGTGCCAGCAGCACGGCCGCCAGC
Source organism: Vandammella animalimorsus (assembly GCF_002285285.1). Classification (GTDB taxonomy): domain Bacteria; phylum Pseudomonadota; class Gammaproteobacteria; order Burkholderiales; family Burkholderiaceae_C; genus Lampropedia; species Lampropedia animalimorsus. The sequence continues at coordinate 253,448 of NZ_NSJF01000003.1, read as the reverse complement.
GGGATGGGGGCCATGAGATGGGCTTGCAGCATCAGCCAGCGGCGCGTGCGTCGCAGTTCATCGGCGCTGGGCAGGGCGCCCGTTTGCTGCAGGCTGGAGTGCCAGGCGGTGATGCGCCGGTGTGCTTGCCAGCCGCACCAGCCCATCAGCGCAAACAAGGCCAGCTTGGCGTGCAGCAGCGGCTGGCTCCAGAGCCAGGCGGCATCCTTGACGCCCAGGTGGATGCGCGCCAGGCCGGTGAGCAGCACGGCCAGGGTGCAGGCCAGCACCCAGCGATCAAGGATGCGCAGGCGCCGCAGGGCGTCGGCGTTGGCCCATTGCGGGCGGCACAGCACGGCCATGGCGGTGATGAAGGCGGTCAGGCCGAGGATGGCCGAGAGGTGTGCGAAGGCCAGCAGGGATTCGAGCAGCATGGCGGTATTGGGCAAAAGTGTGGCAGCCCCAGCTGTGCATGACGCGCCCCCGAGCAGCCTGGGCTGCGCGGGGGCCGAGAGCCTGTTTGAAGATGCTCAGCCGGCGCTGCCCAGCGCTTGCAGCAGCAAGTCGTGGATGCCGCCAAAGCTGCCGTTGCTCATGCAGACGATGTGGTCGCCGGGCTGTGCGGCGCTGGCGACGGCCTGCACCAAGGTCTGGAGCTGTTCGTGAACCTGGGCCTTGAGGCCCAGTGGCGCCAGTGCGCTGGCCACATCCCAGCCCAGCTGCGGGTTGTAGGCGAAGACCAGGTCGGCCACTTGCAGCGCTGCGGGCAGTTGCGCGGCCATGGTGCCCAGCTTCATGGTGTTGCTGCGCGGCTCGAACACGGCCAGCACGCGCTGGCCGGCTGGCAGTTTGCGGCGCAGACCGTCCAGCGTGGTGGCGATGGCTGTGGGGTGATGGGCGAAGTCGTCATAGACCTGTACGCCGCATGCGCTGCCGCGCAGCTCCATGCGGCGGCGTACGCTCTCGAAGCGCGCCAGCGCGTGCGCGGCATCGGCCACGGGCACGCCCACGTGTTCGGCGGCGGCGATGGCGGCCAGGGCGTTGAGCTGGTTGTGGCGGCCGCTGAGCGCCCATTGCACCTGGCCGAGCGCCTGCCCATCGCGGCAGACGCTGAAGTGCTGGTCGCTGCCCTGGGCGGTGAGGCTGTGCTGCGCCAGCGCAGCTGGGGCGTGCGCGCCGGGTTGGCCGAAGCCGCGCAGCTCGCTCCACAGGCCTTGCTGCAACACGCGGGCGAGGTTGGCGTCCTCGGCGTTGCAGAGGATGCGGCCCTGGCCGGGCACGGTGCGGATCAGGTGGTGGAACTGGCGCTCGATGGCGGCCAGGTCGTCGAAGATGTCGGCGTGGTCGAACTCCAGGTTGCCCAGCACCAGGGTGCGCGGGCGGTAGTGCAGGAACTTGCTGCGTTTGTCGAAGAAGGCGGTGTCGTACTCGTCGGCCTCGATGACGAAGCAACTGCGCTGGCCGGGCGGCGCGGCGCGCCCAGGCCGGGCGGAGATGCCGAAGTTCTGCGCGATGCCGCCGATCAGAAAGCCCGGCTCCAGGCCATTGGCCTGCAGGATCCAGGCGAGCATGGAGGCCGTGCTGGTCTTGCCGTGCGTGCCGGCCACGGCCAGCACGTGGCGCCCGGGCAGGATGTGCTCGGCCAGCCACTGCGGGCCGCTGGTGTAGGGCAGGCCTTGGTCGAGGATGGCTTCCATCAGCGGGTAGCGCGGCTTGCCATCGGCCAGGCGCGCGCGGCTGACGACGTTGCCGATGACGTAGCAATCGGGCGCCAGGGCGGTTTGCGCGGGGTCGTAGCCTTCGATGAGCTCGATGTCCAGCGCACGCAGCTGATCGCTCATCGGCGGATAGACCTGGGCATCGCAGCCGGTGACGGTGTGGCCGCAGGCTTTGGCCAGAGCGGCCACGCCGGCCATGAAGGTGCCGCAGATGCCGAGGATGTGGATGTGCATGGTGCTGCTCAGGCGCCGGTGGCGAAGCTGTCGACGTCCAGGCCGTCGAGCTGGTAGTTTTGCGGCCCGCGCGTGGCGATCTTGCGCGCGGCCACTTCATTGCCCAGGCGGGCGCATTGCGTCAGCGACCAGCCGCGCTCCAGCCCGTACAGCAGCGCTGCGCGCCATGCATCGCCGCAGCCGGTTGGATCCAGCGGGTGTTGTACTTCCAGCGCGGGGATGCGGGTTTTCTCGCCCTGCACCCAGATGTCGCAGCCCTGCGCGCCCAGGGTGACGATCAGGCCTTGAACCTGGTGCGAGATGTCCTTGAATGACAGGCCGGTGCGCTCGACCAGCAGCTGGCCTTCGTAATCGTTGACGGTGACCCAGCTGGCCTGGCTGGTGAGCTGACGCAGCTCGGCGCCGTTGAACATGGGCAGGCCCTGGCCGGGGTCGAACACCCAGGGCAGGCCCAGCGCGCTGAGCTGCTGGGCATGGCTGAGCGTGGCCTCGCGCCCATCGGGCGAGAGGATGGCCAACTTGATCTGCTCGGGCAGCTGCCCGATTTCGTTTTTGTGCGCTTGGGCCATGGCGCCGGGGTGGAAGGCGGTGATCTGGTTGTTGTCCAGATCGGTCATGATCATGGCCTGGGCGGTGTAGGCATCGGGCAGCTGCATCAGGTAGCGGCAGTCGATGCCCAGCTCGCGCAGGCGCTGCTGGTAGTCGTTGCCATCCTGGCCGATGGTGGCCATGGGCAGGGGCTGGCCGCCCAGCAATTGCAGGCCGTAGGCGATGTTGCCGGCGCAGCCGCCGTAGTCGCGGCGCAGGGTGTTGACCAGGAAGGACAGGTTCAGGATGTGCAGCTGGTCGGGCATGATCTGCTGCGCGAAGCTGCCTTCGAAATTCATGATGGTGTCGAATGCCATCGAACCACATACCAGGACGGCCATCGTCGATTCCTTTCTAGCGAAGAGGTGGTGGGGTGGGGCCGGCGCGGGGCGGCCAGCGGCGCTGCCGGGTCAGGGCGAGGCCGGATAGAAAATCTGCAGCTGATAGTCGGTCACGGCCTGCGCATACTGGCTCAGGCGCAAGGTCTGGCGGCCTTGCCAGCTTTGGCCGGGGGCAATCTCCATGGGGGCATCGGCCATGTCAGCGGGCGAGAGCGGGCGGCGAATCAGTGTGTTGCCGCCATGGTCGCGCAGGCTCAGCCACAGGTGCGGCGTTTGCAGCCAGAGCTGGCTGGGGTTGCGCACCGTCCATGACAGGGTGAAGACGTCATCGCCTTCGGCCTGGAAGGTGGAGCCATCGAGCACCAGTTGCTCGATGGCGCGCAGCGGGGCAACGGTGCAGCCCAGCAGCTCGCACAGCGATTGCATGCGCGATTTCATGGCTGGGCTGGTGGCGGCGATGCGGTCGCGCTGCTGCAGCACGACCTGTAGCGCCAAAAGAAGCGCCAAAACGGCGGCGAGTACGCCCAGACCGGCCTTGACCCCAGGGTGTGACCAGAATGCTTGGCGCGCGGCCTGGCGTACGAAGTTCAGCTCCTGGGTTTCGCTGAAGGCGGTGCGGTAGACCTCGCGCAACGATTCATCGGCGTCTGCGCGCAGCGCATCGTCCAGGTCGGTGAGGCGTTTTTCCCGTCGGGCAGAGCCTTTCTTTGGGGCAGGGTCTGTGCTGCCTGGCAGGCTGCTGGGCTGGCCAGAGGCTGGCTGGCTGGCGGGGGCGGCAGCGCTGTCGGCAGGCTCCTGGCTTTTCTTGCGCAAAGTGGCAGGCGGCGGGCTGACGGCCTTGGTCTTGCCCGGCTGCTTGCGCGATGCGCTTTTACCGGTCGTGGCCGGCGGCCGGGAGCCGCGGGCGCCTGCTGCTGCGCTTGGCGATGCTGCGGGCTCGGGCTCGGGCGTTTTGTCCACCAGCACGGCCGGGGCCAGCACGATGGCGTCAGCGGGCACATCATTGGCCGCAGCAGCACTGGGCGCATCGTCGGCTGGCTCGGGCGTGGCTGGGCTGCCTGGGGCATCCTGGGACTGGGCTGCGGCCTGCATGGCCTGCCAACGCTCCAGCTCTTTCTGGAAGGCGTCGATGTGGCTGTTGTCATCGTCGGCGGCAGCAGGCGCAGGCGCAGGCGCGTTGGCGTTCTGCGGAGCCGGTTGTTCTGCAGACAGTGGGCTGTTGTCGAATGCGGCGTCCGGCAGATCGGCCAGGGCAACGGCTTCGATCAGCTCGACATCGGCGGCGTCCAGTTGCTGCTCGGCAAAGGGCTGTTCGGCGGGGGCCTCGGCAAGCGGTTCGGCCAAGGCGGAGGGCGTGGCCGCTTCGCTGGCCGGCGCCTGGGGCGCGGGCTTTTCGGCATCCGCACCGGCCCCCACATCGGCAGCGGGCAGCGTGTCGACCGGGCTGGAGGGGGAGAAGGTTTCCGACAACTCCTTGAGCCAGCGCTCGGTGGGACGCTCCTCAATGGGGCGCTCGGTGGAGTGCGCGGTGAAATGGCCGGATTCAGCCAGCGGGGCCTTGTCCGTCAGGGCTGGGGAGGCCAGGTCGTCTGCAGGCGGATTGGAGAAGCTCGCCTTGGCTTCGTCATGCTGCTTGTCTGGCGCCGTAGCAGGCGCTTGTGCTGCTGTAGCGGCTGGCAGCGTGGCGTTGGCCTGATTTGCTGCGGGGCCGGCAAGCTCGCTCTCGCTGCCAAGCAGCAATTGGGATGAGCCTTGAGGCTGCTGGGATTGGCTGGTGGGTGTCAGGTCTGACGGGCCTGGCGAGGCTTGAGCGCCATCTTGTTCTGCCACAAGGTGCTGGGTGGCATCGAAGATGTGGTGGCAGCGCCCGCAGCGTACCCAGCCTTGCGAGGCGTGCAACTGGTCTGCAGAGACCTTGAAGCGGGTCTCGCAGCTTGGGCAGCGGGTGACGGATGGCATGCGGGCGGTGGGGATGGCAAAGGCCCGTATTGTGCCCGAGAGTGGCGCGTGCAAAGGGCTGGCGCCGCCGCGCACCAGGGCAGGGCGGGCGCAGCAGACGGTCAGCGCTCGCGCAGATACGGGCTCTCAGGCAGGCCGCTGTGCGGTCATCAGAATCCAGCCGTCCTGCGTGTCGGCCACTTGCAGCGCCAGCCAGGGGGCGTAGGCCTGTTGCAGCAGCTCGGCCTGGCGCTCGAGGATACCGGCCAGCACCAAGTGCCCGCCGGGGGCGACGTGGCTGCACAGCAATGGCGCCAGTACCTGCAGCGGGTTGGCCAGGATGTTGGCGAGCACGACGTGGTAGCGCTGGTCGCTGATGATGTCGGGCAGGCCACAGCGCAGTGCAACCTGGTTTTTTTCGGCATTGCTGGCGGTGGCGGCGATGGCGGCCTCGTCGATGTCCACGGCGTCCACCGGGGTGGCGCCGAACTTGGCTGCGGCAATGGCCAGGATGCCTGAGCCGCAGCCGTAATCCAGCACGCTGCGCTGGGCCAGGGCCTGGCCGGCTTCGTGCTGGGCGGCCAGCCAGCGCAGGCACATGCGGGTAGTGGGGTGTGTGCCGGTGCCAAAGGCCATGCCCGGATCGAGCGCGATGCTGGTGCGCGCCTGGCTGGGCACTTCATGCCAGCTGGGTACGATCCAGAAATCGGGTGTGATGTCCACGGCGCTGAATTGCGCCTGGGTGAGGCTGACCCAGTCCAGGTCAGGCACTTCCTCCAGACCTTGCAGCTGGCAGCCGGCGTAGAAATCCTGCAGTGCCAGCAGTTGCTGCGCCTCATGGGCCTGTTGCCGTTGGCTGAACAGCGCACTGACGGTGCTGCGCAGCCAGGCCTGGCGTTCGGGCTCCATGCCTGGTTCGCCAAACAGCGCTTGCTCGGCCTCGGTCTGGGCGTCGGCGTCCTCGACGGAGACGCTCAGTGCGCCCAGGGCGTCGAGCGCTTCACTGATGGTTTCGACCCGCTCTTGCGGGCACAGCAGGGTCAGGGCGTACATACAGAGGTACGGGCAAGTGGAGGGCTGTGTGGTACGGGCGCGGCCAAGGCCGAGCCCGGCGTTCAGGGGCGTGTGGCGTGTTGCTCAAGCCACTTTTCCAGGTAGTGGATGTTGGTGCCGCCAGCAATGAAGTTGGCGTCCAGCAGCAGCTCGCGGTGCAGCGGGATGTTGGTCTTGATGCCTTCGACGATGGTTTCCAGCAGGGCGCTGCGCATGCGCGCCAGGGCTTGGTCGCGGCTGTCGCCATAGACGATGAGCTTGCCGATCATCGAGTCGTAGTTGGCCGGCACGGTGTAGCCGGAGTACATGTGCGAATCCACGCGCACGCCTGGCCCGCCCGGGGCGTGCCAGGTGCTGACCTTGCCTGGCGAGGGGGTGAATTTGTATGGGTCCTCGGCGTTGATGCGGCATTCGATGGCATGGCCGCGCAGCTGGATGTCCTTTTGTGTGAAAGGCAGCTTCTCTCCTGCGGCCACGAGGATTTGCGTCTTGACGATGTCAATGCCGGTGATCATCTCGGTGACCGGGTGCTCGACCTGCACGCGCGTGTTCATCTCGATGAAATAGAACTCGCCGTTTTCATACAGGAACTCGAAGGTGCCTGCGCCCCGGTAGCCCAGGCGTTTGCAGGCTGCAGCGCAGCGCTCGCCGATTTTTTCGATCAGGCGGCGCGGAATGCCGAAGGCCGGGGCCTCTTCAATGACTTTCTGGTGACGGCGTTGCATGGAGCAATCGCGCTCGCCCAGGTGCACGGCGTTCTTGTGGGTGTCGGCCAGCACCTGGATTTCGATGTGGCGCGGGTTCTCCAAGAACTTCTCCATGTACACGGCCGGGTTGCCGAAGGCGGCCTGGGCCTCGCTCTTGGTCATTTGCACCGCGCCCAGCAGGGCTGCCTCGGTGTGCACCACGCGCATGCCGCGCCCGCCGCCACCGCCTGCGGCCTTGATGATGACCGGATAGCCGATCTTGCGGGCGATGGCGCGGATCTCGGCCGGGTCGCTGGGCAGCTCACCTTCGGAGCCGGGCACGCAGGGCACGCCGGCCTTGATCATGGCTTGCTTGGCCGAGACCTTGTCGCCCATGATGCGGATGGATTCGGCCGTCGGCCCAATGAAGGCAAAGCCGCTTTTTTCCACGCGCTCGGCAAAGTCGGCGTTCTCGCTCAGAAAACCGTAGCCGGGGTGGATGGCCTGGGCATCGCTGACCTCTGCGGCCGAGATGATGGCGGGCATTTGCAGGTAGCTCTGGTTGGCGGGTGCAGGGCCGATGCAAATGGCCTCGTCGGCCAGGCGCACGTACTTGGCATCGCGGTCGGCCTCGGAGTACACCATGACCGATTTGATGCCCAGCTCGCGGCAGGCGCGCTGGATGCGCAGGGCAATTTCGCCGCGGTTGGCGATCAGGATTTTCTTGAACATGCGGGAAGTCTCGTGTGCATGGGGCCGGCTTGGCTGCGCCGTGCTGCGTCAGTTGTCGCAGCCTCGACGAGGCTGCGGCCTGGGTTCAAGCGTGCCCCGGTGCAGCCTTGGGCGGATCGGCAGATCCATAGTGGCCGGCATGGCCACGCCGAAACGAAGGCAGTGCGACGGGCGTGGGCGCCGTGCAGCGGTGCCTTCTGGTGAACGGGTTATTCGATGATGAACAGCGGTTGACCGTATTCGACAGCCTGGCCGTTCTCCACCAGGATTTGCTTGATGGTGCCGGAGCGATCGGCCTCGATCTCGTTGAGGATTTTCATCGCCTCGATGATGCAGACGATCTGGCCTTCCTTGACCTGTGTGCCGACTTCGACAAAGGCATCGGCCGAGGGGTTGGGGGCGCGGTAGAAGGTACCGACCATCGGCGCTGTGATGCTGGCTCCGGCAGCGGCTGGGGCTGCTGCGGTGGCGGGGGGCGCGGCCTCTTGCTGCGGGGCGCTGGCTGCGGGGGCGATGGCGGTCAGCGCCGGTGCAGCCGCTACGGGCGCAGGCACCAACACCGGGGCGCCGCCCTTGACGATGCGCACCTTGCCTTCGGCTTCGGTGATTTCCAGTTCCGTCACATTCGACTCGGACACCAGGTCGATCAGAGTCTTCAGTTTCCTCAGATCCATAAAGTTTCAGGCTCCAGAAAAAAACACGATGCCGCGGAAACCTTGAAGTTGATTTCTCGTGGCGGATGGCGCGAAATTGCTATTTCGTGCCAAATTTCGTTTGAGAGTTAAAGATTGCGGGATTGGCGCGCTGGGTTGGCGTTTGCCTCGCACCTGGGAGTGGCGATGCGCGAGCTCACTTTTGAGAGGGGCAGGCACGGCCGGCTATGTCCGTATCGCGCGTGCGATCAAACCCGGCATTCTACGGCCATTGCTCTAAGGGCCTTGCCGAGGGCGCTTTGGTGCCTGCGGTTCATGCCAGCAGGCCCTGCCACTGCTGCAGGTCGGCCGGTTCGATCTGCCCCAGCTTTCGCGCTCGGATCTGGCCCTGGGCATCGGCCAGGACCGTCAAGGGAAGGCCGCCTGTTCCCCCCAGGGCGCGGGCCAGCTCCATGCCTTGGCCGCCGCCAGCAATGGCGATGGGAAAGTCCAGTGCCATGCGCTGGGCGAAGCGTTGCACGTTCGGCAACGTATCAACGGCAATGCCAACGACGGCCCAATCAGGCCGCTGGCGCTGGAATTGGTTCAGCAGCGGCAGCTCCTGTATGCAGGGGGCGCACCAGGTGGCCCAGAAATTCAGCAGCAGCGGGCGGCCCTGGTAATCGCGCAGCGCCAATTGGCGGCCGTCGAGCCGGGGCAGGGCGATGGACCACAGCGCGGCCTCGGCCGCCGAGTGCTGCCGCCGCAGCCAGCCCCAATAGCCGCCAGCGCCAGCGGCGGCCAGCGCCAGGCCGCCGCCCCAGAGCAGCCATTGGCGGCGCCCCGGCCTGAGGTGGGCACCATGGCCCTCATGATTGGGCAAAGGGGGGGGCACAGGGCTTGGGGCAGGAGCAGCAGTCTTCATGGCTTGGGCGATTGTGGCATGGCGCCAGTCTCGGCCATGCGGGCCTGCAAGCCCTGCAACGTGCCGCGCGGCGCTTGACCGTCGGCATCGGCCTGCAGCGCGCCGCGCAATGCCTGGCTGGGGTTGTTCCACAGGCACAGCAGCACCTGCGGTTGCAGTGCAGGATGCTGCGTGGTCACGTGCACGCCCAGTACTTCTGTGGGCTGGCCGCCCAGGCCTTTGGCCTCTTGGGTATCGAAGTCCAGCCCATGGTTGAGCAGCCAGATGGGCAAGGCCTTGCTGTCGTCGCAGAACAGCTGCAGGTGAATCGGGCTCCAGTGCGTGGCTGTGCCGTTCCAGACGGCGCCGCCCAGCAGCGGCTCGAACTCGGCCAGTTGCTGCATCCAGTGCGCGGCGATGTCACGCAGGGCCTGCAGCACTTGGGGCTGGGTGTCGGCGTGAAACAGTGCGATGTGCTCGCGCACGGCGTCTTCGACGCTGCGATTGTCGGGCAGAGCGGTGTTGGGGCGCAGGCCCAGCTGCTTGAGCGCGCGCTGCTTGGCGGGCCCGATCTCCAGGCCTTCGTCCACGATCAGGGCGGCGGCGGCCTGGGCGATTTCCTGTTGCAAGGAAGTGTGCATGGCGATGGGGGCGTGTGAGTGTGTGAGGTGCAAAGTCTTGGCGGGGCTGTCAATGCAGGTGCGCATTGGGCCAGTGGATGGCTCATCCCTGGCTGTGGCAGGCAGGGCTGTGAAATTCGCGTATCCTCTTGGCCCGCGTGAGGCAGGCCCTGGCATGCTGGCACGGATTGTGCGCCAGGATGAATGCCATGGCTGGGCTCTGGCATTGCCGCGTGGTTTTGTGCAGCAGCGTGGCGCGCCATGATCAACAGAATTGATATTCAGAGATGACTTCCACCCCAGTTGTTGCACCATTCAAACCCGTTTGGAAATCCCGCTTTGCGGCGCTCAAAGCGGCCATTGACGATTTGCCCCAGGCTTTCGAGGCTCTGCAAGCTTGTGCGCTGGTGGAGGTCACCACGGGCATGGTGTTGCACAGCACAGGTGCGCTGATGGAGGATGGCGCACTGGCTGAAGCCGCAAGCAATTACTGGCGTATCTACCAGCGCCACGGCAGTTTTTTTGAAACCCTCGGGCCACTGCGCTATTGCGTGCTGATGCACCAACAAATGCGCATGACCATCGTGCCCTGTACTGCAGACATGGTGCTGGTGCTGCTCAGCCAAGATGGCGTGGCGCTGAACTGGCAGGCCGTGCTGGCCCAGGCGGCGCAGATTGGCCGGCTGGCGCGCCAGCTGTGACGAACAAACAGGCGCTTTTCTTTCTTTTATGGCAACGATCAAACAAACCCTGGATGAGCTGATGACGCTTGAAGGCGCGCTGTGCTGCGCCGTGGTGGACAGCAGCAGCGGCATGATGCTGGCCTCGGCCGGCGCCGGTATCGATTTGGAAGTGGCTGCCGCCGGCAATACCGAGGTGATGCGCGCCAAGATCAACACCATGCGCGCATTGGGCCTGCACGATGTGATCGAGGACATCCTCATCACGCTGGGCAAGCAGTACCACATCATGCGTCCGGCCTCGCGCAAGGACGGCGTGTTTCTCTACCTGGTGCTCGATCGCCAGCGCTCCAACCTGGCGTTGGCGCGCCGCAAGGTGTTCGATGCCGATCAGACGCTGATGTTTTGAGCCTTCCTATGAACCTGCTGTTCGTGGCCGATGCACTGGCCAGCTTCAAGATCCACAAGGACACCACCTACGCCATGATGCGCGAGGCGCAGCGGCGTGGCCACGGCATCGCCGTGTGCGAGCCGCGTGCGCTGTACTGGCAGCGCGGCGCGCGTGTGAGCGCCCAGGTGCAGCACATTGAGCTGCTGGCCCAGCCCCCGGCCGATGGCCCTTGGTGGCAGCTGCTGCGCCAGGGCGAGCAGGCTTTGGCCGATTTCGATGCCGTGCTGATGCGCAAGGATCCGCCATTTGACAGCGAGTTCTTCTACTGCACGCACCTGTTGAGCCAGGCCGAGCGCGAGGGCGCCAAGGTTTTCAATCGCCCGGCGGCGTTGCGCGAACACCCGGAGAAGCTCGACATCCTGGAGTTCCCGGAGCTGATCGGCCCGACCCTGGTCACGCGCGAGCCCGAGCGCATCCGCGCCTTCCACGCCGAGCATGGCGACATCATCCTCAAGCCGCTCGATGGCATGGGGGGCATGGGCATCTTCCGCGTCGGCCCCGATGGCCTGAACCTGGGCAGCATCATCGAAACCCTCAATGCCCATGGCAGCACCTCCGTCATGGTGCAGCGTTACCTGCCCGAGATCCGCCAGGGTGACAAGCGCCTGCTGCTCATTGACGGCCAGCCCGTGCCTCATGCGCTGGCGCGCATTCCGCAGGGCAGCGAAATCCGCGGCAACATGGCCGTGGGTGGCAAGGCCGTAGCCCAGCCGCTGAGCGCGCGTGATGCCGAAATCGCCGCGCGTCTGGGGCCGGTGCTGGCCGCGCGCGGTCTGTTGCTGGTGGGCGTGGACGTGATCGGCGACTGCGTGACCGAAATCAACGTCACCAGCCCAACGGGTTTTCAGGAAGTCACCGCGCAGACTGGCTTTGACGTGGCCGCGATGTTCCTGGATGCGCTGCAACGCCGCCAGCCTGACTGGTGAATGTGCGCTATCCTCTGGCGCTTTTGCATACGCTCGCGCCCTGCATGGGCGCGGCAGCCTGCCCACGCGATGAATGCCAGCGGTTGGCGGCGGCCTCTTGGTGGCCGCCCTGCTGTCTGGCAGCAATCCCCCAATAGATAGACCCCTGAGAGGGCCCCCGTGCCAGCCAGGCATTGCCCTAGCCCATGCGCTATGCGCCGTGCGCCAGGCCTGGCGGTTTTCTTGCGGGCAGCAGGCCCGTGTAGCTACATCGACAACGCAAGATGAGTGCCTTTAACGAAGAACGCGTTCTCTCCATCCATCATTGGAACGACACCCTGTTCAGCTTCACCACCACGCGCGATGCCTCGCTGCGCTTTTCCAATGGCCACTTCACCATGATTGGCCTGCGCGTGGATGGCAAACCGCTGCTGCGCGCCTACAGCATCGCCAGCGCCAACTATGAAGAGCATTTGGAGTTCTTCAGCATCAAGGTGCCCAATGGGCCATTGACCTCGCGCCTGCAGCACATTCAGCCCGGCGACACCATTCTGGTGGGCAAAAAGCCCACCGGCACTTTGCTGCTGGACTATCTGCTGCCGGGCAAGCGCCTCTACCTGCTGGCCACCGGCACCGGGCTGGCGCCGTTTCTGTCCACCATCCGCGACCCGGAAACCTACGAGCGCTTCGAGCAGGTCGTGCTTGTGCACGGCACGCGCTTCGTCAACGAGCTGGCCTATCAGGAGCTCATCACCCGCACGCTGCCCGAGCACGAAATCCTGGGCGAATACGTCAAGGGCAAGCTGCTGTACTACCCGACGGTGACGCGCGAGGACTACCACCACCAGGGCCGCATCACCACGCTGATCGAGAACGGCAAGCTCTTTGCCGACCTGGGCCTGCCGACGATCAACCGCGCCGAGGACCGCATCATGATCTGCGGCAGCCCGGCCATGCTGTTTGACCTCAAGACCTTGTTTGAGCAGCGCGGCTTCATTGAAGGCAATACCTCCACGCCGGGCGAGTTCGTCGTCGAGCGCGCTTTTGCCGAGAAGTGAGCGGCAAAGGCGCTTATTCAAAGCCTCTGCACGAATCGCGGCAGGCACCTGACGGCTGAATTCGTGCAGACCTTCTCAGAGCCTGTTCAAAATCTTTGCACGGCGGTCAAGAGAGCGGATTTGGGCGCTCTGCTGCGTTGCAAAGCCTCGCCATAGCCCCAGCTATGGCTGCGTTTTGCGCCTTGCAGCCCATCCCAAACCGCTTCTTGCCCACTCGCGCCGAGATTTTGAACAGGCTCTCAAGGGGCCGGGCGTGCTGCCCGTGCGCCCTGCGCACAGAGGCTCTCAGGCCGCCGCAGCCTGTCGGGGCGCGATCTGCTGCAGCGCATCGCGCAACTGCGCGACGCTGCGTTCGATGTGCTGCAGTTTCTCCAGCCCGAACAAGCCCAGGCGGAAGCTGCGGAACTCCTCGCCCTCGCCGCACATCAGCGGCACGCCGGCAGCGGCCTGGATGCCGACCTGCAGGAATTTGCGTGTGTTCTGGATGTCAGGGTCGTTGGTGTAGCTGACCACTACGCCAGGCGATTGAAAGCCAGGCGCGGCCACGCTGGTAAAGCCATGCGCTTGCAACAGTGCGCGCACCTGCGTGCCCAGCTCGATCTGCCGCTCGCGCAGGAAGTCCCAGCCCAGGGCCTGGGTCTCCAGCATGGTGTCGCGCAGTTGCAGCAGGGCATCGGTGGGCATGGTCGTGTGGTAGGCGTGTTGGCCGCGCAAATAGCCTTCGGCAATGTGCAGCCATTTCTTCAGATCGCAGGCAAAGCTGCTGCTGCTCGTGGCCTCAATGGCTTGGCGCGCGCGCTCGGAGAACATGACCATGGCGCAGCAGGGCGTGCTGCTCCAGCCCTTTTGCGGTGCCGAAATCAGCAAATCCACGCCGCAGCGCTGCATGTCCACCCAGATCGCGCCCGAGGCAATGCAGTCCAGCACCAGCAGCGCGCCCACCTCATGCGCTGCATCTGCCAGTGTGCGGATGTAGTCATCGGGCAGCAGGATGCCGCTGGCGGTCTCGCAATGTGGGGCGAAGACCAGCTCCGGGCGTTGCCGGCGAATCTGCTCGGCCACCTCTTGCGCAGGCATGGGCGCCCAAGGTGACTGCGCGTCATCGCCCAGCTGCCGGGCCTGGCAGATGGTGGCCGTGCCGCCGAAGTGGCCGGCCTCGAAGATTTGCGACCAGCGGTAGCTGAACCAGCCATTGCGTACCACCAGCACCTTCTTGCCGTGGGCGAACTGGCGCGCCACCGCCTCCATGCCAAAAGTGCCGCTGCCCGGCACCAGCGCCGCGCTGTGGGCGTTGTAGACGCTGTGCAGCGTGCGCAGAATGTCCTGCATCACGCCGACGAAGCGTTGCGACATGTGGTTGAGGGCGCGGTCCGTATAGACCACGGAGAATTCGAGCAAACCGTCGGGATCGACGTGGGGCAGCAGGCCGGGCATGGATGTCTTGTAGGCAATGGATTGGGTGTGAGGGCAGCGCGCGCTGTGCGGGCTATGGCCGATGAATGTATGAAGGCGGCGCGCACCGAGGCGCGGCAAGCATACCGTAGAACCAGCTCGGCCCAGCCCGCCGACGCCGCGCCGCTTGCGACCAATGTGCGTTGCAGATCAGGCGGGAAAGCAAGACGCGCGCCACCGCAGTGGCCCCAGCCGTTGCGGTGGCGCCGTAGCGCAGCAAATGGCCCGATCTTGCGGATGAGTGCGGCACGAGGATTTTTGAGGACAGGCTCTAAAATACCGCGCCGCTTGCCGACGCCTGTGGCGCGCGGCTTTTTTGTTTTGGAGCCTCTGCCACCCTTACGGTCGCCGCAGAGCTTTCTTTTTTCTGATCGCTGTTTCTTTTCTCTGGAGCCTCTCCCCCATGGCCAACACCACTGCGATGGCCAATGCAATCCGTGCATTGGCGATGGATGCCGTTCAACAAGCCAACTCCGGCCATCCCGGCGCGCCCATGGGCATGGCGGAGATGGCCGTGGCACTGTGGAGCCGCCACCTGCGTCACAACCCGGCCGACCCGCGCTGGGCCGACCGCGACCGCTTCGTGCTCTCCAACGGCCATGCCTCGATGCTGCTGTATGCGCTGCTGCACTTGAGCGGCTACGACCTGCCCATGCAGGAGTTGAAGAACTTCCGCCAACTGCACAGCAAGACCGCTGGCCACCCAGAGGTGGATGTGACCCCCGGCGTGGAAACCACCACTGGCCCGCTGGGCCAGGGCGTGACCAATGCCGTGGGCTTTGCGCTGGCTGAAAAGCTGCTGGCCGCCGAGTTCAACCGTCCCGGCCATGCCATCGTTGACCACCACACCTATGTCTTCCTGGGCGATGGCTGCCTGATGGAAGGCATCAGCCACGAGGCCTGCGCGCTGGCCGGAGCCTGGAAGCTGGGCAAGCTCATCGCGCTGTACGACGACAACGGCATCTCCATCGACGGTCAGGTCGCGCCCTGGTTCGTCGACGACACGGCGCAGCGCTTTGCTGCCTACCAGTGGGACGTCATCGGCCCCATCGACGGGCACGACGTGCAAGCCCTGGATGCCGCCATCGCCAAGGCCAAGGCCGTGCAGGACAAGCCCAGCCTCATCATCTGCAAAACCCACATCGGCAAGGGCAGCCCGAACCGCCAGGACAGCGCCAAGGCCCATGGCGAGCCGCTGGGCCACGAGGAAATCGCCCTGGTGCGCCAAAACCTGCCCTGGCCGCACGCGCCGTTCGAGATCCCGGATGACGTCTATGCCGACTGGGACGCCAAGGCCGCCGGTGCGCGCGCCCAGCAAGACTGGCAGCAGCGCTTTGAGGCCTATGCCGCCGCCCACCCCGAGCTGGCCGCCCAGTTCACGCGCCGCATGGCCGGCGCCCTGCCCAAGGACTTCCACCAGACCGTGGTGGACATGGTGGTCGATGCGCACACCAAACAAGAGAAAGTCGCCACGCGCAAAGCCAGCCAGATCGCGCTGGAAGCGCTCACCCGCAGCCTGCCTGAGCTGCTGGGCGGCTCGGCCGATCTGACCGGCTCGAACCTGACGCAAACGGCCAGCACGCCTGCGCTGCGCCTGGATGCGCAAGGCGCGGTGCAGCGCGACGAAGCCGGCCAGATTGGCCGCCACATCAACTACGGCGTGCGCGAGTTCGGCATGGCCGCGATCATGAACGGCATCGCGCTGCACGGCGGCTTCATCCCCTACGGCGGCACCTTCCTGACTTTCAGCGATTACAGCCGCAACGCCATCCGCATGGCCGCGCTGATGAAGCGCCGCGTCGTGCACGTCTTCACGCACGACTCCATCGGCCTGGGCGAGGACGGCCCGACCCACCAATCCATTGAGCACGCCGCCAGTTTGCGGCTGATCCCGAATCTGGACGTCTGGCGCCCGGCCGATACCGCCGAAACCGCCATCGCCTGGGCCGAGGCGCTGCTGCAGCACGATCGCCCCACGGCCCTGCTGCTCTCGCGCCAGGCCGTGCCCTATGCAGCCAAGAAGGACGTGGCCGACATCAAGCGCGGCGCCTACGTGCTCAGCGAGCCGGCCGATGTGGGCCTGAAGAAAGCCGCGCAGGCCGTGCTGCTGGCCACCGGCACCGAAGTGGCGCTGGCGCTGCAGGCGCAGCAACTGCTGGCGCAGCGCAAGATCGCCGTGCGCGTGGTCTCCATGCCCAGCACCACGGTGTTCGACCGCCAGGACGTCAAGTACCAGATCAAGGTGCTGCCGGAAAAGCTGCCGCGCATCGCCGTCGAAGCCGGTGTGACGCAGTTCTGGTGGAAATACGGCTGCGCCGCCGTGGTGGGCATCGACTGCTATGGCGAATCGGCCCCGGCGGCCGATCTGTTCCAGCACTTTGGCTTCACCGCCGAGAACGTGGCCGACACCGTGCAAGCAGCCCTGCAGCGCCGCAAGCGCTGACATTGCTTGTCCCCATGTACGGGATGGCACCTGTTGTGCCTCGTACATGGGCTTTGTCTTGTCAATGCCGCAGACGGTGGGGGGCCATCAATGGCCCATCAGCTGTTGCCCAGATTCGAATGGAGCCAGCAACAGAATCCAGGCAGGTTTTGATTGGCGTCGTCAACTCGGTGTCGTTCAGGCCAGCTCGGCCTGGGCCAGCGGCAGCGCGCGGGCGTCTTTTTCCGATAGCTGCGGCTGCTCGATGCCGTGCTCGGCCAGTGGCCAGGCAATGCCGATGTCCGGATCGTTCCAGGCAATGCTGCGCTCGTGTTCAGGCGCGTAGTAGTCCGTGGTTTTGTAGAGGAAGTCGGCGCTGTCGCTGAGTACGACGAAGCCATGCGCCAGACCCGGTGGCACCCATAGCTGACGCTGGTTGTCCTCGCTCAGCTCCACGCCCACCCAGCGGCCAAAGGTGGGCGAGCCGCGGCGGATGTCCACGGCCACGTCGAACACGGCGCCGCGCACCACGCGCACCAGCTTGCCTTGGGGTTGTTGCAGCTGGTAGTGCAGGCCGCGCAAGACGCCTTTGCGGCTGCGGCTGTGGTTGTCTTGCACGAAATCGAGCTGCAGTCCGGTGGCTTGGGCAAAGGTGCGGGCGTTGAAGCTCTCCAGAAAAAAGCCGCGTGCGTCGCCGAAGACCTTGGGCTCCAGGATCAGCACGTCGGGAATGGCTGTGGCGCAGGTGTGCATGGTGTGGCTATGGGGTCAGTCGCGAATCATGCGCAGCAAGTACTGGCCGTAGCCGCTCTTGGCCAGTGGCTGGGCCAAGCGTTCGAGCTGGGCGCTGTCGATGAAGCCCTTGCGCCAGGCGATCTCCTCGGGGCAGGCGATCTTCAGGCCCTGGCGGCGCTCCAGCGTGGCAATGAATTGGCCAGCATCCATCAGGCTGTCGTGGGTGCCGGTGTCCAGCCAGGCGTAGCCGCGCTTCATGATTTGCACGTTCAACTGGCCCTGCTGCAGGTAGGCCTCGTTGACCGAGGTGATCTCCAACTCGCCGCGGGCGCTGGGGCGCACGGCCTTGGCGATTTCCACCACCTGGGCGTCGTAGAAATACAGCCCGGTGACGGCGTACGAGCTTTTGGGTTGCTGCGGCTTTTCCTCGATGGAGACGGCCTTGCCCTGGGGATCGAAGGCCACCACGCCATAGCGCTCGGGGTCGTGCACGTGGTAGGCAAATACCGTCGCGCCTGCGCTGCGGCCATCGGCCTGGGTCAGCAGGGTCTCGAAATCGTGCCCGTAGAAGATGTTGTCGCCCAGCACCAGGGCGCTGGGCGCACCGGCCAGGAACGACTCGCCGATGAGAAAGGCCTGGGCCAGCCCATCGGGGCTGGGCTGCACGGCGTACTGCAGGTTCAGCCCCCAGGCGCTGCCATCGCCCAGCAGTTGCGCAAAGCGCGGCGTGTCCTGCGGCGTGCTGATGATGAGAATGTCCCGGATCCCGGCCAGCATCAGGGTCGAGAGCGGGTAATAAATCATCGGCTTGTCGTAGACCGGCAGCAGCTGCTTGCTGATGGCCAGTGTGGCCGGGTGCAGGCGCGTGCCGGAGCCGCCAGCGAGAATGATGCCTTTGCGGGCTGTGGTTTGAGCGGGCATGGTCAAGGCGTGGGGCAAGCTCACAAAGTGCTGCGTTTGCTCGCGATGGGAGGCTGCAGAGGATCAGCCAAATTCACGCGCCATTTCCCGAGCGCGGTCGTGGCTGGCGCGCATGGCGGCGATGAAGTGCTGCTGCATGTGCTGGGCGTCCATGGCCTGTGTGGCGGCGAAGGTGGTGCCGCCTTTGGAAGTCACGCGCTGGCGCAAAACTTCGGGCGATTCAGGCGATTGTGCTGCCAAGGCCGAGGCGCCGGCGAAGGTGGCCACGGCCAGCTGGTAGGCCTGCTCGGGTGTGAGGCCCAGTTGCGTGCCGGCTTCGCGCATGGCCTCCAGGAAATAGAACACATAGGCCGGGCCGGAGCCCGACAGCGCGGTCACGGCGTCCAGCAGCGACTCTTGCTCGACCCACAGCGTCTGGCCCACAGCCGCGGCAATGGTTTGTGCCTTGCTGCGATCGGCTTGGCTGGCGCTGGCGGTGGCGAACAGGCCGGTCATGCCCTGGCCCAGCAGGGCAGGGGTGTTGGGCATGGCGCGCACGATGCGCACATCATCGCCCAGCCAAGCCTGCATGGAGGCGGTGGTCACGCCGGCGGCGATGCTCAGGTGCAGGCATTGCTGGCTGCTCAGCAGCGGGCGCGCCGCGAGCATGGCGTCCTTGAGCACCTGGGGCTTGACGGCCCAGACGATGGTGGCCGCCAGTGGCGCAGCAGCGCTGGCGCCCAGCGCCTGCAGCGTGCCGGCAGTGCGGATGCCAAAGTCTTGGGTCAGGGCCTCGCGTGCAGCGGCATTGGGCTCAATGGCGGCCAGGGCGGGGGCGGGCTGGCCGTGCTGGCGCAGGCCGCCGATGATGGCGCGGGCCATGTTGCCGCCACCGATGAAGACGATGTCTGGTTGCATGGTCAGAACCTGTTCAAAATCTCGGTGCGAGTGGGCAAGAAGCGGTTTGGGAGATGGCTGCAAGGCGCAAAACACATCCATGGCAAGAGCTATGGTGAGGCTTTGCGGGCACCGCAGGCGGCCCAAATCCGCGCTCTTGCCCGCGGTGAAGATATTCTGAACAGGCTCTCAGGCTCCTGTGCGTGCGGGCAATGCGGGGTTGCGGCAAGTGGTGGCTTGCGTGGCCACGGCCGGTTTGCGTTGCACCAATGACACTACTGGGGCGCGACGAGGCCTGTGCTGATGGCGCATGGCGCGCCGTTGCAGTGAGAAAAGCGCCGGGCGTGGAAAGCGTAGGCAGCCCGCTCTTCACAGAAAGCAAGCCGCCACAGCAGGCGCAAGACTGCTGCCCGGGCAGGTCAGGGATCAGGAGCCGCCGCTGTGCGCGCGCTTGCCCGGGTTCTTCTTGCTGCGAGTGTGCACGCCGCGCTCCTTGCTCACGCGCTGGCCGCCGCCATGCTTGGGCATGGCGTAGCCTTTGGGGGCGGGCAGTGGCGGGGTGAATTTGCGATCGGCTTCGGTAACGATTTTGTTGCCCATGACGGCTCCTGCGGAAGGGTAGGGCGGCGCGAATCGGGCAATGCGCGCCGACCTGATGGGTCAAGCGCATTGCCCGTTGGCGCCCCAGCCTGGGGGCCAATGGCCGCGGGAAAACGCGCGATTCTAATGCATGGCGCGCAGGCCCTAGTAACTGCGCCCGGCGCGGTACATGGCGTGCTGGCGGCGTTGCAAGGTGGTGGTTTTCTGCAAGGCGCTGTGGGTGCGCTGGGCATGGGCGTGGGTGATGGCCAGGCCCAGGGCGTCGGCAGCGTCGGTGCCGGGCAGGCCGGGAAGTTGCAGCAGGCGGCGCGCCATCTCCTGGATTTGCGATTTGGCTGCACGGCCGTGGCCGGTGACGGCTTTTTTCATCTGTAGCGCGGTGTACTCGGCCACCGGCAGTCCCTGGGCTACCAGCGCCGTGACGCAGGCGCCGCGCGCTTGGCCCAGCAGCAGTGTGGATTGCGGATTGACGTTGACGAAGACGATTTCCACGCAGGCCTGGTCGGGCTGGTACTGGCGGCTGAGCTGGGCGATGCCGTCGAACAGGATTTTCAGGCGCGCGGGCAGGTCGCCACGCGCCACGGCGTTGGTCTTGATGGTGCCGCTGGCCACGTAGTGCAGCTGCGTGCCGTGTACGTCGATCACGCCAAAGCCGGTGGTTTGCAGGCCGGGGTCGATGCCAAGAATGCGCATGGAAAGATGAGGCTCAAGGGGCTGGCGATGGTAGCGCAATGGCCGGCATGCGCTGCACGATGACCTGGGTGCGGCGGTTCATGTAGGGGCTGTGCGGCGCCAGGCCCAGGCGCCTTGGCTGCGGCAGCATGACAGCCAGGCGGGCGCTTTGTGCGGCATTGAGCTGGCTTGCGCTGACGCCAAAGTAATGCTTCGCTGCCGCTTCGATGCCGTAGATGCCAGTGCCCCATTCGACTTGGTTGAGGTAGAGGTTGAGGATGCGCTGCTTGGGCAGCGTCGCTTCGAGCATCCAGCTCAGCAGCAGCTCCTGGCCTTTGCGCAGCAGGCTGCGCTGGCCCGAGAGGTGTAGGTTCTTGGCCAGTTGCTGGGTAATGGTCGAGCCGCCCAGCAGCCGCGACTGGCCCTGGGCATTGCGCCGCCAGGCTTGTTCGATGGCGCGCCAGTCAGCGCCGCTGTGCTGGAAGAATAGATTGTCCTCGGCTGCGATGACGGCTTTGCGCGCATGGTCGTTGATGGCCCCACTGGGCACGGGCTGGTGCAGCCAATGGCGGCCCTGGGTGTCCTGCCTGCCTTGCAGGATGTGCCACAGCGCGCTGCGCTGGAAGGCGGTGGAGCCTGGCTCCAGCCAACGCAATGCCAGGCTGTGCGCCATAAAGTAAAGCTGCAGGCACAGCCCGGCCAACAGCAGCATGCCCAGCCAGCGTTTGCAGAACAGAATCAGACGCCGCACCAAGCCTGGGCGCACGTTGGTGGCGGGCACTGGTTGGGCCAGGGGCATCAGGGCGCGCTGATCTGCTGGCGCAGCGCCGCCAGCACAGGCGCGCTGGGCGGGCGCAGGCCGCGCCAGAGCGCAAAGGATTCGGCTGCCTGCTCCACCAGCATGCCCAGGCCATCGCGCGTACGGACGTTCTGCCCCTGGCTGCTGACCCATTGCAGAAAGGGCTGGGCGGCAGCGCCGTACATCATGTCGTAGGCCATGGCACCAGGCGCCAGCAGGCGCGCCAGGTTCTGGATGGGCAGTGCAGCGCCTTGCAGGCTGCTGGCCGTGGCGTTGATGAGCAATTGCATGGCCGGCAGCGGCGTGTGGCCGATCTCGTCCAGCGCCAGGGCCTGCAGCTGCACGCCGTGCTCGGCGGCCAGGGCGGCGTGGCGCTGCGCCAGGGCCTGGGCGCGCTCGGCGCTGCGGTTGGCAATGTACAGGCTGGCGGGGCCGGCCTGCAGCAGCGGCGCCAACGCGCCTGCGGCCGCGCCGCCAGCGCCCAGCAGCAGGATGTGCGCGCCGGCCAGGCGCAGCCCGGCGTTGTCGCACAGGTCGCGCACCAGGCCTAGACCATCGGTGTTGAAGGCCTGCACCGGGCCTTGCGGGCCGTTGAGCACCAAGGTGTTGGCGGCCTGGGCCAGCTGCACGCGCGCATCGCACTGGCTGGCCAGTTGCGCGGCCTGATGCTTGAAGGGGACGGTGATATTGCAGCCTTTGATGCCGTGCTGGCGCAGGCTGTCCAGAGTCTGGGCAAAGTCCTCCAGGGGGCTCAGGCAGCGGGCGTAGACCAGGCGCTGCCCGGTAAGTTGGGCGAAGTGCTGGTGGATGGCGGGCGAGCGGCTGTGGGTGATGGGGTTGCCGATGACCACGTAGGCGTCTTGCCCTTGGGCAATCAGTTCTGCCAGTTCAGCCTGTGTTGCAATGTCTTCAGGCATGGGCTGTGCGGCGGCGGGTGTGGGGGCGTTAGGCATAGGCTGCGCGAGCCTGTGGCGCTTGCTCACTGTTGGGCAGGCCTGCTTTGCAGCTGTGTGGCCAGTGTGGCGTCGCGGCGGAATTCGAAGGTGGAGGTAAAGCCGATCTGGTCGGCCGTGCGGCGGATTTCCGGCGAGAAGGGGCCGAACGGCCCGGCGGCGTGCACGATGGATTGGGCGCGCACGTCCAGCGCCAGATTGCCCGAGCTGGTATCGACCTCGGCCGAGAGCACGCTGCCGTCGTGGTCGATCATCACAGTCAGGATCAGCTTGCCGTAGAGCTTGCGGCCGTTTTGCGTCGGGAAGTTGCTGGTGCCGCGCTCCTCAATGCTGCGGCGCACGTGGTCCAGGTAAAGGGCTGTGACCGAGTCTTGCGTGGCCGGGCTGATGTAGCGCTTCTTGGGGCGCTCGTTTTCTTCCTTGACGAGCCGCTCGATCTCGGCAAGCTGCTCGACCAGCAGCAGGCGCTTTTCCTCCTGTGCAACTTCTTCCGGGGTGCGATCGGTGCGGCGCGGGTCGGGCACGGGCAGTTGCGCAACCTGCTCGCGCAGCTCGGCCAGCAGGCGGTTTTGGCGCTCGCGCGGGGTCTCCTGGCGCTGCTGGGCGTCCTCGGTGTCGCTGCCAATGCGCGTGAGCGCAGCGTAGGGCGTGGGGCTGGTGGCGCGGCCGCTGTCGGCATCGCCGCCGCCGGCCAGCGCCACCTGGGCCACGGCTTTGCTTTCCTCGGGGCGCTCGTCGTCACTTCGGGCGTTGACGAGGATGACCTCCAGCGGCTGGGCGCTGAGCGTACGTTCAAAGGCCTCTGGGCTGACGAAGCGAATCGTCAGCAGCACGGCATGCACGACCAACGAAGCGATCAGAGCGATCGAGAAGGCCGAGAGGTTTCTGAAGTGGGCGAGCAGCTTGTTCACGGCGGCCGATTATGCGTGCATATGGGTGGGGACTTCAGGCTGCAGGCGCGCCGATGGCTGCGCTGTCGTCCTCTGGCGACACTTCCAGCGCGATGTGCAGGGCCGGGGAGAGCTGGGCGTCCTCTTGCTCGGCATCGTCGCCGCCGATGTCCTCGGCGCTGGCGGGGCCGTCCAGGCGGGCGATGACGCTGGCGCCGATGTCCAGCGCCAGCAAATCGGCCTGGCCCAGGCGCAGGCGCACGCGCGTGCCGCGCACCAGCTCGCTGCCGCCCGGCACGCGCAGCACCAGCGGCAGGGTGTCGGCGCGCGCCAGCGCGGGCTCGCCGTTGATGGCGTCGCGGATGATGGCGGCATCCAGCTCGGTGATCTGGTTTTGCTGCAGGTAGCGCAGCGTCCAGTAGCGCTCCATGTCGGATTGGTAGCGGTTGTAGGCGGTGTAGGCGGCATCGAAGGCGCTGATGATGGAGAACAACTCCGCATCCTTGGGCTTGAAGGGTGCGCTCAGCGCGGCCGTTTGCCCGCCTTGCACGGCGGCGATGATTTGCCACTGGTTGACCAGATCCACATAGCGGCGCAGCGGCGAGGTGCTCCAGGCGTAGCTGGGCACGCCGATGCCTGCATGGGGCAGCGCCTTGGTGCCCATGCGCACCTTGACGCCCGGCGCCAGGCTGTGCTGGCTGCGGTAGATGGCCGGCACGCCATAGTGCGCCAGCCAGCCGCCCCAGTGGCTGTTGGCCACGATCATGGCCTCGGCAACGATCAAATCCAGCGGCGCGCCGCGCTGGCGCGTGGTGATCTGCACGGTTTCATCGCCTGTGGGCAGATCGCCCTGCTGCCCCAACAGGCGGAAGTTGTAGTCTGGGCGGCTGAAGTTCTCGGGCTTGCCGCGCACGTCTTCGCGGCGCTGCTTGAGCGTCTGGGCCAGCCGGTAGAGAAAGGCCAGCTGAGGCCGAAGCGCCAGCAGCTCGGCGCTGGCGTGGGCATCGGCTGCTTCGGCGGTCGGCAGCTGGGCATCGGCCAGCCAAGCCTCGGTGACGATGTGGTCGATCTGGTCGTGGCGCAGGTTGTGGCTGGTCTGTACGCGCTCGATGCGGGTTTCGTAGGCCGTGGGTGTGAGGCTGGCCTCATCGATGCGCACGTACAGCGATACGGCCGGGTTGGCGCGCCCAGCATCCAGCGTGTATTGCTGCACCACGGCATCGGGCAGCATGGTCAACTTGGCGCCTGGCATGTAAACGGTGGACAGGCGCGCGCGCGCCAGCTGGTCCAGCGCATCGCCGGGGCGGATGGCCAGGCCCGGCGCGGCGATGTGGATGCCCAGCGTGACTTCGCCGCTGCCCAGGCCCTGCACGGACAGCGCGTCGTCGATTTCCGAAGTGCTGGAGTCGTCGATGGAAAAGGCCTCTACAGCCGCCAACGGCAACTGGGCATCGGGCTCGGGCGCAGCGACGGGGGCAAAGGCATGGCCCTTGGGGAATTGCTCGAACAGAAAGCGCTGCCAGTGAAATTCGTAGCACGAGGCAATGGCGCCAGCGTTTTGCAGCAGCGTCAGCGGCGGCAGCTGGGTCTGGCGCGCAGCCTCGACCACGGCCTTGTACTCAGGGGCGTTCTTGTCGGGCTTGAAGAGGATTTTGTAGAGCTGCTGACGCACTGGCTCGGGCGTCTGGCCGCTGGCCAGCTCGGCGGCCCAGGCATCGATTTGCAGCTGCTGCTGGCGCTTTTTCTCGATCGCCGCCAGAGCTTGCTTGAGCACGTCCTCCGGCGCTTTCTTGAAACGCCCCTTGCCGGCGCGGCGAAAGTAGTGCGGCGCCTCGTGCAGGCGCAGCAGCGCGGCCACCTGGTGGGCCAGGCTGGCGTCGGCGCTGAAGTATTCACGTGCGAAATCGACAAAGCCGAATTCGTCTTCAGGGGCAAATTCCCAGGCCAGATCCAGATCGATCTCGGGTGCCAGGGTCTGTGCGCGGGCCAAAAGCTCCTGCGGGCTGGGTTGGGCAAAGCTCAACAGGGCGTTGGCTTTCTTGACCTTGACGCGCTTGCCGCTGTCAAGCTCGACCTGGGCAGAGGCATCGGCCTCGGAGAGGATGCGGCCGGCCTGGAATTTGCCAGCTTCTTCAAACAACAAATACATCGGCGTATTCTCGCACGCCCGGTTTGTCGCTTGGCGGCGGTGGCGGGGTTCTCAAAGCCGTTCGAAATCTATGCACGGTGTGCAATCAAGCGGATTTGGGCGGTCTGCGGTCTGCGGCGCTCGCAAAGCCTTGCAGCCCATCGCAAACCACTTCTTGCCCACTCGCGCCGAGATTTTGAACAGGTTCTCAGGCTTGCAGATGGCGCAGCACCAGCTCGCGCAGCAGTGGTAGCTTGCCGGTGAACAAGTGACTGGCGCCGGGTACGACCAGCACCGGGTGGCTGCGCGGGCGCGCCCAGTCCAGCACCAGCGGCAGTGGCACGCTGGTGTCGTGCTCGCCGTGGATGACCAGCGGCGCGCCGATGGCATCGGGGGTGGCGTAGTGGCGCTGGGCATTGACTTGGCCGCAAGGCATGGCCGCCAGCACCAGCCGCGCGGCGGGCTGGCCCTGTTGCTGCAGGCGCTCAGCCAGCAAGGCTTGCACAAAGGCGCCAAAAGAAATGCCCAACAGGGCAATGGGCAGATCCGGCTGCGCGCTGCGCACGGCCTGGTACAGGGCGTACAAGTCCTGGGCTTCGCCCTGGCCGTGGTCGTACTGTCCGGCGCTATCGCCCACGCCGCGGAAGTTGGGGCGCAGGGTGCTCCAGCCAGCCTGGCACAGGGCTTGGGCCAGAAACTGCGGCAGCTTGTGCCGAGCGCTGCCGCCCAGCAGTGGTTGAGGGTGGGCGATCAAGGCAATGCCGCGCGGCGGCTGGGCGCAGGCGGCATCGATCAGCACCTCCATGGGGCCGTGGGGCAGGGCGAAGTGCTGCACGCCGCTGTGGCGAAGATCAAGCATGGCAAAGGCCGGCAGGATGGAGGTGGTGATCGGGTAGGCGCTTTGAACGGGCCCTGGTTATGGCGCTGCAGTGTTGTCGTGATCGTTGGCTGCGGTGCTGGCAGCGGTGCTCAAGTCGATGCGCGTCCAGTGCAACCCCTGGTCGCTGCGCAGGCGCAGGGCCTGCAGGCGCGGCGGCTGGGCATCGGCATCCCAATCGGAGAGCACGATGCGCGCCAGGCCCTGGCCCAGGGCGTGCTCGCCAGGGCAGTGGGTATGGCCGTGGATCAGGGTGGCGCAGCTGCTGTGCTGCAGCCACTGGCAGGTGGCGGCGGGGTTCAAGTCCACATAGTTGCTGCTGTCCTGCCCTTGCTTGCGTTGCTCGCTTTCGCTGCGGATGTGGCTGGCCAGTGTGCGCCGCGCCGCCAGTGGCTGCGCGAGAAAGTGTTGTTGCCACTGGGGCTGGCGGCTCATGGCGCGGAACTGCTGGTAGGGCAGGTCGTCGGTGCACAGCGCATCGCCATGCGAGAGCAGCCAGCGCGGCGCATCGGGACTGCTGCCCAGTTGCAGCACACAGGGGTCTGGCAGCAACTGCACGCCCGTGGCCTGGGCAAAGCCCTGGCCGATCATGAAATCGCGGTTGCCGTGCATGAGGTACAAGGCCTTGCCCGCCTGCGTGCAGGCGCGCAGCAGCTGGGCGGCCTCGGCCTCGAAACTGCCGGGCTCGCGCAGGGCGTCGTCGCCCACCCAGACCTCGAACACATCGCCCAGCAGCAGCACGTGCTGCGCCGGGGTGTGGCGCAGGTAGTGCGCAAACGCTGCCCAGGTGCCGGGCTGGCTGCGCTGCAGGTGCATGTCGGCCACGCAGTCGATCACCAGCGGCGCGGCGCCCTGCGGCGGCAGGGGCAGGCGCAGCTGGCCAATCTGCGGGGGCAGCGCTGGCACTGTCGCTGGCGTTGGCGGGCTGGCGGGCGCCATGGGGCTGCTGTTACAGCGCCACAGCCTTGGTGATGACCACGTCGTCCTTGGGCACGTCGTCATGGAAGCCGCGGCGGCCGGTGGCCACGGCCTTGATCTTGTCCACCACTTCCGTGCCTTCGACGACCTTGCCGAACACGGCATAGCCCCAGCCGTCCTGGCCGGGGTAGTTGAGAAAGTCGTTGTTGTTCACGTTGATGAAGAACTGCGCCGTGGCCGAGTGTGGCGCGCTGGTGCGGGCCATGGCGATGGTGTATTGGTCGTTCTTCAGGCCGTTCTTGGCCTCGTTCTCGATCTCCGCGCCGGTGGGCTTTTGCTTCATGCCTGGCTCGAAGCCGCCGCCCTGGATCATGAAGTTGCCGATGACGCGGTGAAAGATGGTGTTGTCGTAGTGCCCGCTGTTGACGTAGGAAAGGAAGTTGGCGGTGGACTTGGGGGCTTTTTCAGCGTCCAGCTCGACGGTGATGACGCCGTGGGTGGTGTGCAGTTGAACCTTGGGATTGCTCATGGTGTGCTTTCAGTGAAGGGATGAAAATCAATCGACCTTGGTGGCCGAGAGGATGGTGATGGTCTCGGCCGGCACGTTCTGGTGCGGGCCTTTGCTGGTGGTGGATACGGCCTTGATTTTGTCCACCACGTCCATGCCTTCGACGACCTTGCCGAACACGGCATAGCCGGGGTTGCCGGGGGTGGCGTTGAGTGGCACGTTGTTGTTGACGTTGATGAAGAACTGGCTGGTGGCCGAGTTGGGCACCATGGTGCGCGCCATGGCGATGGTGCCGCGCTCGTTCTTCAGGCCGTTGTCTGCCTCCAGCACGATGGGCGCGCGCGTGGGCTTTTGCACCATGTCGGCGCTGAAGCCGCCGCCCTGGATCATGAAGCCGTCGATGACGCGGTGAAAAATCGTGCCGTCGTAGTGCTTGTCCTGCACGTACTGCAGGAAGTTTTCCACCGTCTTGGGGGCTTTTTGCGGCTCAAGCGCGACAACGATGTCGCCCATCGAGGTGCTGAGCTTGACGCGCGGCTGGCTGGCGGCGGGCTGCTTGTCCTTGCCTTGGGCGGCTGCCGGGCTGGTCAGCAGCATGGCGGCGCAGGCGCTGAGGCTGGCAGCGGCCAGCAGGCGGCGCAGGGTCAGGCGTTTGGCTGGGCGGGTGTGCATGAAACGGGTTCCTTGTGTGGTGAGATGGATGGGAGGGGGCGGCAGGGCCGGCAGTGCAGTGCGGGCCGCGTGGCGCTGGCCATAGGGCATAGTGTGAACAGGCCCTATCGGCAAAGTTCCCCGGTGGGGTGCCTCATGGCTTGGCCGGGGCGGCTGCGGGCGGCGGCGCGCTGCTGCCAGTGGTGGCTTGCACGGCCTGTTGCAGGGCCTGCAGCCGCTGTGCAGTGCTGGCCTGCGGGGCCAGCTGCTGGGCGCTGTGCAGGTGCTGCACAGCCTGCTGCACCAGCACATCGGCCAGGTTGGCGTGGGCCTGGGCGTAGTCGGGGTTGTTGCGCAGGGCTTCTTGCAGCAGGCGCTGGGCCTCGTCGAGCCGGCCTTGCCCGGCGCGGATCACGGCCAGGTTGTTCCAGGGCTCGGGCAGCTCTGGGTAGGTTTGGGTCAGCTGCGTGAGGCTGGCATCTGCGGCCTGGGTCTGCCCCAGGGCCAGCTCGGCATTGGCTTTGAGGAATTGCAATTGAGGGTCGCGCGGCGCAGCTTCGATGGCGCGCTGGGCCAAGCTCAGCGCCTGTGCGGCTTGGCCGCCTTGCAGCAGGCGGGCGATCTCCGTGTGCTCGACCGTCTGGGCCAGTGCCTGGCCTGCCAGCAGCGCAGCGGCCAGCAAGGCGGCACTGGCCTGCAGCCAGGGCATGGTGGGCAGCACACGGAGCCGGCGCAGACGCGCGGCGGGCTGGAGGGGCGAGGCAATCGTCCGAAATGAAAACATGGGCGCGTAGTATAGAGACACCAGCCATGCTGGCACGCCGATGCCGCAGCGCTGCCCCAGCCCATGGGGCCTGCGGCAAAACCCCGGATAATCGCGCCTTTTGCCATTGACGAGGGCAGTGCCTGCCAGGCCGGTCGCGGCGGGCCGGATGCCTTGGTTCGACAGGATGGTTTCTGCCATGGGTCTTCGCATTTACAACACGCTCACGCGCGCCGTGGGCGACTTCACGCCGCTGGAGCCCGGCCATGTGCGCATGTACGTTTGCGGCATGACGGTGTACGACTACAGCCACCTGGGCCATGCGCGCTCCATGGTGGCGTTTGACGTGGTGCAGCGCTGGCTCAAGGCCAGTGGTTATCGCGTCACCTATGTGCGCAACATCACCGACATCGACGACAAAATCATCCGCCGCGCCGCCGAAAACGGCGAAACCATCCGCAGCCTGACCGACCGCATGATCGCCGCGCTCAATGAGGACGCCGATGCCCTGGGCATCGAGCGCCCCACGCACGAGCCGCGCGCCACCGACTACGTGCCGCAAATGCTGTCCATCATCGGGACGCTGGAGGCCAAGGGCCTGGCCTACCGCAGCGGCAGTGGCGATGTGAACTACTCGGTGCGCAAATTCCCCGGCTACGGCAAGCTCTCGGGCAAGTCCATTGAGGAGCTGCGCGCGGGCGAGCGCGTGGCCGTGCTCGATGGCAAGCAAGATCCGCTGGACTTCGTGCTCTGGAAAAGCGCCAAGCCCGAGGAGCCCGAGCAGGCCAAGTGGGACAGCCCCTTCGGCCCGGGTCGCCCTGGCTGGCACATCGAATGCTCGGCCATGGGCTGCGCGCTGCTGGGCGAGCATTTCGACATTCACGGCGGCGGGGCTGACCTGGCCTTCCCCCACCACGAGAACGAGATCGCGCAAAGCGAAGGCGCACACGGCAAGCCGCTGGCCAACGTCTGGATGCACAACGGCTTCATCAATGTGGACAACGAGAAAATGTCCAAAAGCCTGGGCAACTTCTTCACCATCCGCGACGTGCTCAAGGCCTTCGACGCCGAAACCATCCGCTTTTTCATCCTGCGCAGCCACTACCGCAGCCCGCTGAACTACAGCGACGCACACCTGAAGGACGCGCGCGCCGCCCTCAAGCGCCTGTACACAGCGTTGGATGCCGTGCCGCCGGCTGCTGTGGAAATCGACTGGGCGCAGCCGCTGGCTGCACGCTTCAAGGCGGCGATGGACGAGGACTTTGGCACGCCCGAGGCGGTGGCCGTGTTGTTCGAGCTGGCCGGTGAAGTCAATCGCAGCCAGGATGCGCAGCTGGCCGGTCTGTTGCAGGCCCTGGGCGGCGTGCTGGGCATTTTGCAGCGACCGCCGCAGCAGTTCCTGCAAGGTGGCGTCGATGACGTGGATGCGGCAGCCATCGAGGCCTTGATCGCCGAGCGCGCCGCAGCCAAGGCTGCGCGCGATTTTGCCCGCGCCGACGCGCTGCGCGATCAGCTGCTGGCACAGGGCATCGTGCTCAAGGACTCGGCCCAGGGCACGACCTGGGAAAAAGCCGCGCCGTGATGCGTGCGCCCTACAATTGAACGCCTTTGCCGGTGCGCGCCACAGCGCTGCGCACCGGCCTTGCCTGGCCGGGCTGTTGCCCTACGGCTGGCATTGCCCGCACTCGCCTTTTCTCGACCATGGCCAAGAAGAACTACCTCGACTTCGAACAACCCATTGCCGATCTGGAGCAGCGCATCGACGAGTTGCGCCTACTGCACGAAGGCAATGAATCGGTCAACCTCAGCAGCGAAATCGAGCAGCTGACCCGCAAGAGCCAGCAGCTCACGCGCGACATCTTCAAGAACCTCTCGCCCTGGCAGACCACCAAGGTCGCGCGCCACCCCGACCGGCCCTACACGCTGGACTACGTGCGCGAGATCTTCACCGACTTCACCGAGCTGCACGGCGACCGCCACTTTGCAGAGGACGCCTCCATCGTCAGCGGTCTGGCGCGCCTGGATGAGCAGCCCTGCGTGGTGCTGGGCCACCAGAAGGGCCGCGACACCAAGGAGCGCGCGCGCCGCAACTTCGGCATGACCAAGCCCGAGGGCTACCGCAAGGCGCTGCGGTTGATGCAGCTGGCGGAGAAATTCCGTCTTCCCGTCTTCACCTTCGTTGACACCCCTGGCGCCTACCCTGGCATCGATGCCGAGGAGCGCAACCAGTCCGAGGCCATCGGCCGCAACATCTTCGAGATGGCCCAGCTGCAAACCCCCATCATCAGCACCATCATTGGCGAGGGCGGCTCTGGCGGCGCGCTGGCCATCAGCGTGGCCGATCGCGTCATCATGCTGCAGTACTCGGTTTACTCGGTCATCAGCCCCGAGGGTTGCGCCTCCATCCTGTGGAAGACCGGTGAGAAAGCCGAAGAAGCCGCACAGGCGCTGGGCATCACCGCGCAGCGCCTGCAGGGCCTGGGGTTGATCGACACCGTGGTCGATGAGCCGGCCGGCGGCGCACACCGCGATCACAAGCACATGGCCTACCAGCTCAAGCGCGAGCTGTTGGCAGCTTTGGGCACGCTGCGTGAGCTGCCGCTCAAGGATCTGCTGGAGCGCCGCTACCAGCGCATCATGCACTACGGCAAGTTCAACGAAACAGCTGCCCCAACCCGGCGCTAACGCCCCGGCACGGGGGCTTCGGTGAGGAGTTGGATGGGGCGCATTGCCAAGCCATTGCCGGGCGGGGCAGGCCCGGCGCTTGATGCCATGCCCATGCAGCGGGCCGATGGCGGCGGCGCAGCAGCGTTTGTGACTACACAAGCCACACAGGCGGCATTCGAGCAGGCTCTGGCGCGCTTTGCCCCCAGGCTGCCGCTGGCTGTGGCCTTCAGCGGCGGCGCGGACTCCACCGCATTGCTGCTGGCCTGCTGGCGGCGCTGGCCCCAGCAAGTGGCGGCCATCCACGTGCACCACGGCCTGCAACAGGCCGCTGACGACTTTGCCAGCTTCTGCCGCGACTTCTGCGCGCAGCACGGCATCGCCCTGCAGATCGAGCATTGCGACGCACGCCCTGGCAGCGGCCAAAGCCCCGAAGACGCTGCGCGCCAGGCGCGCTATGCCGCATTGGCGCGTGGTGTGGCGGCGCTGCGCCTGCAGCAGGGCTGGGCACAACAGCCGGACATCGCACTGGCGCACCACGCCGACGATCAGGCCGAAACCCTGCTGCTGGCCCTGAGCCGTGGCGCCGGCCTGCCCGGCCTGGCGGCCATGCCCGCCAGCTGGCAGCGCCAGGGCCTGCACTGGCACCGGCCGCTGCTGGCCGTGCCTGGCGCGCAACTGCGCCAATGGCTGCAGGCTCAGGGGCAGGGCTGGGTCGAGGATCCCAGCAACACCGATGTGCGCTACACCCGCAACCGCATCCGTCAGCAACTGCTGCCCGTGCTGGAGCTGGCCTTCCCGGGCTTTCGCCAGACCTTTGCGCGCAGCAGCGCCCACGCGGCGCAGGCCCAGCAAATCCTGCATGAATTGGCCGAGCAAGACCTGCGGCACATGGGCGCGCCGCCAGCCATCGGCGCCCTGCAGCAACTGAGCCCCGGGCGCCAGGCCAATGCGCTGCGCCACTGGCTGTGGCACAGCCACGCCACCGTGCCCAGCGCTGCGCAGTTGCAAGAGCTGCAGCGCCAGATCATGGCCTGCACCACGCGCGGCCATGCCATCAACCTGCGGCTGGGGCGCGGCCGCGTGCAGCGCCAGGGCGAGCACCTGCTGTGGATAGAATAGTCAGCTTTGCGCGGCGCCCGCTGCAGGGTGGCGCGCCTTGGTGCAGCAGCGCGCGGCACCGCATTTCATTCATGTACGAAGATGGCACTGATTGTTCATAAATACGGCGGCACCTCGATGGGGACCACCGAGCGCATCCGCAACGTGGCCAAGCGCATCGTCAAATGGGTGAGGGCCGGCCACCAGGTGGTCGTTGTCCCCAGCGCCATGAGCGGCGAGACCAACCGCCTGCTGGCCCTGGCCGCCGAGCTCGAACCGGCCGAGCGCAGCGCGCAGACTTGCCGTGAGCTCGATGCGCTGGCTGCCACGGGCGAGCAGGCCTCCTCCGCGCTGCTGGCCATCGCGCTGCAGGCCGAAGGCCAGCCAGCCATCAGCTTCACTGGCTGGCAGGTGCCAGTGCGCACCAACAGCGCTTATATGAAGGCGCGCATCGAGTCCATCGAAAGCACGCGCATCCGCAAAGAACTTGACGCGGGCCGCGTGGTCATCGTCACCGGCTTTCAGGGCATCGACGAGCAAGGCCACATCACCACCTTGGGGCGGGGCGGCTCGGATACCTCCGCCGTGGCCATCGCTGCCGCCATCAAGGCCGATGAATGCCTGATCTACACCGATGTCGATGGCGTCTACACCACCGACCCGCGCGTCGTGCCCAACGCCCAGCGCCTGAAGACCATCAGCTTCGAGGAAATGCTCGAACTGGCCAGCCTGGGCTCCAAGGTGCTGCAAATCCGCTCCGTGGAATTCGCCGGCAAATACCGCGTGCCGCTGCGCGTGCTCTCGAGCTTCACCCCCTGGGACATCGACCTGGCAGAGGAAGCCGCCTCGGGCACACTGATCACTTTCGAAGAGGACGAAAAAATGGAAAAAGCAGTCGTTTCAGGCATTGCCTTCACCCGCGACGAAGCCAAAATCTCGGTGCTGGGCGTTCCCGACACGCCCGGCATTGCCTATGCCATCCTCGGGGCCGTGGCTGAGGCCGGCATTGAGGTCGATGTCATCATCCAGAACCTCAGCAAGGACGGCAAGACCGACTTCAGCTTCACCGTCAGCCGCGCCGATTACGACCGCGCAGTCAAGGTGCTTAACGAGAAAGTGCTGCCCAACCTGGATCAGGGCGCCAGCCTCGACGGCAACAAGCAAATCAGCAAGGTCAGCATCGTCGGCATCGGCATGAAAAGCCACGCCGGCGTGGCCAGCACCATGTTCCGCGCCCTCAGCCAGGAAGGCATCAACATCCAGATGATCTCGACATCGGAAATCAAGACCTCGGTGGTCATCGACGAGAAATACGTCGAGCTGGCCGTGCGCAGCCTGCACACCGCCTTCGGCCTGGACGGCGAGGTCAGCATCGAAGTGCCCAAGCGCAACGACGAAAAGTAAGAGAAAAGCTGGCAACTTGCCAAAGCGGGCGAAAAAATCAGGCATAATCGCATGCTTTGCGGAGACGTGACCGAGAGGCCGAAGGTGCTCCCCTGCTAAGGGAGTATGCGGTGATGAGCTGCATCGAGGGTTCGAATCCCTCCGTCTCCGCCAAATACAAAGCCAAGTGATTGCTCACTTGGCTTTTTTTGTGCACATCTCTGGCGCTGCAGGATTCGAAATTTGTGCCCAGTTGTGTAGCTCGCGATGAGGGGAAATTGCGCAGGAATACGATCAAGTCGTCGAGCAGCCCGGTGTTTGCCCAATCTCGTACTGCGTGCCAAGCAGCGGGTCGTGATGATTTGCTTGTTCAAAGCTGCTGCAGTCGCCGCCAACTTGCGCAAGTGCAGTTTGGGCAACCTTTCACAAACCCCGACTTCAGATAACGCCACCTGGATTTTGGCGGCACCGATCAGCGCCTTGGCATCAAACAGGCACAGTAGCCACAGAAAGCGGCGGCGCAGCGCGAAGTCGATCTGCCCGATGGAGTGGCCATCAGCTTCATGGCGCTGACTGATTACATACAGATCGTTGGGAGCGACATATGGGCGCCATGCAGATCACAGGCAATGATGCAATCAAGCCTCATGCAACGAGGCCTGCTCATCCTGCAGATGGAGGCTTGGCGATTGCGCTGGCTTTTCCGGCGGCGCTTCGATGTCGGCCAGGGTCTTCTCCAGCTTTTTCACGGAGACGTCAAGCCCGAATTTGCCCATGATGGTGCCGATGCCGTCCATGATCGGCATGACTTCGGCCAAGCTGGCAACGTCCGGCGGACGGCTGCTTTGGTTGATGCGGCAAAAGTATTGGATGATCCTGCCGTTTTCGATGGGCTTGACCCAGCCGTAACGCCTTTCATCGGTCTGCAAGGTGTGGATGCCTTCGCCCCCCTCGGGAATGATGAGCACCCAACGGGAGCCAAAGTGGCGGCCAAGCCGCGCCAAAGTCAGGCGAAAGTCATCCCGCTTGCCGATATTGCTCACTACAAAATGGGTCTGCGGTGATGGCCAGTGAAGGGTGAGCACCTGCACGCCGTAGCGGCGGCGCTCCAAGAACGCCCGCAGCAGGCGGGCTTGCCGCTGCGGTTCGTCGGTTTGGTCGTCCAGGATGCCGATGATGGCGACATCGTGCTGTTGGGCGCTTGCCAGGATCTTGTCCAGAATACGGCGGGAAAAATCGTTGATTTCTTGAGTCATGACACGCTCCTTGTTGAATGTGACCGGCTGGGCAGGTCAATGGCTGCAACATTCAGGATTTTGTCACTGGCATTACTGGCATCACGGGTGTGCGGCTTGTTTCTGGTGTTTCCGATACGGACGTCATTTCCGATGCTGACGCTGCTGTCATTTCGGCCTGATGGGAGCAGCACTTTGCGCTGCGCTGAAGGCGGCCTGTTCATCAATCAATATGCGGGCGATCTCAAACCCGAAGTGCAACATGCTAAAACGGGCAAGCTGCACAGAAGGCAGCACGACACAAGCAACTGCAGCCAGAGTAGCGCATCACTCTGGCGTCGCTGTACCAGCAGGGCTTGAGCCACAGGGCCACGGCTACCTTGATGGGGTGTGCAGTCCCTGCGACATCAGCCGTGAGTGGTGCCACAAATCGCCGCGAGCAAATCTCACGCACACTCAAACGCGTGTACCCCGATGATCGCGCTTGACACATCTTGCTGCGAGAGCACTGACACCATCGTCTACGCCAACCCCAGAGGTGAGTTTGCGCAAGCAATTCATTGCCTGGCTGGGCCAGGGCAAGAGCACGCTCAGGCCACATGGGCAGCTAAAGACAAACGGCAAACGCAGGCAAATTTCCGGGATGGTCAGCATCCATCTGCGCCCGTACCCCTTCGCCCGTTGCCATGCCGACTCATGGCTGTGCACTGGCTGGGCGATCTGATCAAGGGCGCGTGGGCCGGCGCCGTTCTTGCATTGGGCCTCGTCAACATGGGCAATCCGATAAAGCAGCTCTGTTGGGGGCTTCTGCGGCTTGTTCCACTGCGCGCTGTCCCCTCTCGCGTTCTCTGGCTGCTCATGTTCTTTCTTGTACTTTCCTGCTGTGTAATGCCTTGATTTCCCAATGAAAAAGGCCGCTAGGTGGTCTTTCCTAGCGGCCTTTGTACAAGGTATTGGTGGAGCTGGCGGGAGTTGAACCCGCGTCCGCAAGCCTTTGCCGGGCAGTTCTACATGCTTAGTGGTCTGTTTTGATCTCGCCGGGTCGATCGCGCAGCCACACGCTATCGATCAGGCCAGCATCCTTGGGTCTCGCCACATGCCAAGATGCCCGGCATGTGGCCAGCTGATGTGAATTCACTTGCAGCCATTACCTTGCGGCTTTGGCCCAGCCCATCAGCGAGCTGTTGCAAGTCTCGCCGGATTTAGGCGGCGAGTGCGAAACGATCGTCGTTTGCAGTTAGTTTAGTGAATCGAGATTTACGAGCGTGACTCAAGCTCGGCATGCGCCACTCCAGATCCGTACCCACGTCGAAACCAGGACAGCCCCGAAGAAGAAGCGATTCTAGTCGATTCCCAGTTTTTGCAGAAGTTCCATCGGTGCTTGGATGCTGTGGTCGGCGGCCCATTGCGCGGGGTTTTCGCCTGGGGCGATGTAGCCGTACAGCGCGGCGATGGTGCCCATGCCGGCGCTGCGGCCGGCTTGCATGTCGCGCGGGTCGTCGCCGACGTAGATGCAGTGTGCCGGTGCGATGTCCAGCCGCCGGGCTGCTTCCAGCAGGGGCTCGGGGTGGGGCTTGGTGTGTGCGGTGGTGTCGCCGGCCACGAGCGCGGCGCAATGCGCCAGCGCCGGGGTCTGGGCGACGATGGGGCGCGCAAAGCGCTCGATTTTGTTGGTGACGATGCCCCAGCGGATGCCGCGTGCCTGCAGCCGCTGCAGCATGGGCGCGACGCCTTCGAAGGCCTGGGTGCCCGCGCCCAGGCACTGGGCATAGGTGTCGAAAAATTCTTCGCGCAGCGCTTCGAATGCGGTGTGCGCAGGGCCTATGTCCAGGCCGATGGGCAGTAGCCCGCGCGCACCGCTGCCCACGTGGGGGCGATAGCGCT
This sequence comes from Vandammella animalimorsus, assembly GCF_002285285.1. Lineage (GTDB taxonomy): Bacteria > Pseudomonadota > Gammaproteobacteria > Burkholderiales > Burkholderiaceae_C > Lampropedia > Lampropedia animalimorsus. The sequence continues at coordinate 216,497 of NZ_NSJF01000003.1, read as the reverse complement.
CCACGGGCAGGGTAGGCAGCCCGCGTTGGGCACGCATGTGGTTGAGGGCTTGAGCCAGCTCAACGGCGCTGTCGATCAGGGTGCCGTCGAGATCGAACAAGACGGCGCGAATGTCGTGCTGGCGCGGTGCTGACATGATGGTGGTGCAAATGCGTGCAGGCGTGAACGAGCCATGAGTCGCTAAACATGGCTTGAGTCAGGGCCATGCGATGTGGGGTTTTGGCAATGCGCCATCAAATTGGCTTGCGTGCTGCCAGCATGTAGTTGACGTCGGTGTTGTCGCTGAGCCAGTAACGGTCGGTGAAGGGGTTGTATTGCAGCCCCTTGCTGGCCTGCAGGTCCAAATCGCTGCGGCGCAGCCAGCTGGTTAGCTCGGCGGGGGTGATGAATTTGGCGTGCGAGTGGGTGCCGCGTGGCAGCAGGCGCAGGATGTATTCGGCGCCGAGGATGGCAAACAGCCAGGATTTGGCGTTGCGGTTGATGGTGGAGAAGAACAACCAGCCGCCGGGCTTAGCCATGTCGGCGCAGGCTTGCACGATGGCGGCAGGGTCGGGCACATGTTCGAGCATTTCCATGCAGGTGACCACGTCGAACTGTGCGGGCTGCTCGGCCGCGAGGGCTTCAGCGCTGATGGAGCGGTATTCGATGTTTGGGGTCTGCGCCTCCAATGCGTGCAGGCGCGCCACACTGAGTGATTTGTCGGCCAGGTCGATGCCCAGCACCCGCGCGGCGCCAGCGCGCGCCATGGCATCGGCCAGGATGCCGCCGCCACAGCCAACGTCTACGATGGCCCGGTCTTGCAGGCTGCCAGCGGTTTGCACAATCCAGTCCAGACGCAGCGGATTGATGGCGTGCAGCGGGCGGAATTCGCCATTGGGATCCCACCATTTGTGGGCCAGGTCGGAGAATTTTTTCAGTTCGCCAGCATCGGCATTGTCTGGGAGTGGTGTGGAATCCATGCGGCGATTATGCCCGTAAGCCAGGGCTGCGAAATGTGATGCGAGAGGTGGCGGGCGTAAAAAAGCCCCTGCAGGCTGGGCATGCAGGGGCTTTTGAATGGCGGGAAAGCCAGGATTAGCGCACGCGCTGTTCCAGTGCGGTGCCGACCACTTCGATTTCCACGCGGCGGTTTTGTGCGCGGCCTTCGCGGGTCTTGTTGGTGGCCACAGGCTGCTTCTCGCCCTTGCCTTCAGCGTAGATGCGGTTGGCGTCGATGCCCTTGTTGACCAGGTAGGCCTTGACAGTGGCAGCACGGCGCTCGGACAGGCCTTGATTGTACTTGTCGGAGCCGATGGAGTCGGTGTGGCCAGTTGCAACGATGACTTCCAGACGGAAGTTTTCGGATTGCACGCGGCGGGCCAGCTCGTCGAGCTTGGCGCGGCCTTCGGGCTTGAGCGTGGACTTGTCGAAGTCGAAGAACGCATCAGCAGCAAAGGTTTCCTTGATCCACTGGGGCTCAGGAGCTGGCGGGGGAGCAGGGGGCGTTTGCGGAGCAGGTTCCGGAGCCTTGGCAACCAGAGCGCCATCGCAGCCCAGGGCAGCGGTGGCCGGCGTCCAGAAGGCATTGCGCCAGCACAATTCGTTGGTGCCGTTGACCCAGATCAGCTCGCCGCTGCCGTTTTGCCAGTTGTCGATCACGTTGCCGCCATCAGCAGCTTGCACGCGAACTTGGGAGCCGTTGGCCAGAGTGGTCTGTGCGTGTGCGGCGGCTGTTGCGAGTGCAGCAGAGGCAAACAAAACCGCCACTTTGTTGAGTTTCTTCATGGTTCTCCTCTTGGGGGAAAGGGCCGCAGCCTCGCTGCGAAAAAAGAACGTTTTCGGTGCTTGCACCAAGAACGCTGGAGCCGATTGTGCCATAGCGCATTGCGCGCTTGCCACTGTTAATGTCCTGTTGGCGCGGCACAAGGGCGGAAACTCAGCTGCTGTGTTGCTAGCTTGCAACATTGGGTGCAGGGCTACAATAAACAGCTGTTTTTTATATCTTGTGTACTTGCTGGGGTGTCATGACCGAATTTGCCAAAGAAACCCTGCCCATCAGTTTGGAAGAGGAGATGCGCCGCAGCTACCTGGATTACGCCATGAGCGTGATCGTGGGGCGGGCGCTGCCCGATGCGCGCGATGGCCTCAAGCCAGTGCATCGCCGGGCTCTGTATGCCATGCGCGAGCTGGGCAACGACTGGAACAAGCCCTACAAGAAGTCGGCCCGTATCGTGGGCGATGTGATCGGTAAGTACCACCCGCACGGCGACAGCGCGGTGTACGACACCATCGTGCGCATGGCCCAGCCGTTTTCGCTGCGCCACATGCTGGTGGACGGGCAGGGCAACTTCGGCTCGGTCGATGGCGACAACGCTGCGGCCATGCGTTATACCGAGGTGCGCCTGACCAAGATCGCCCACGAGCTGCTGGCCGACATCGACAAGGAAACCGTGGATTTCGGCCCGAACTACGACGGTTCGGAGCAGGAGCCGCTGGTGCTGCCGGCGCGCTTTCCCAATCTGCTGGTCAACGGCTCGGGCGGCATTGCCGTGGGTATGGCCACCAACATCCCGCCGCACAACCTGTCGGAAACCATCAACGCCTGCCTGCACCTGCTGCACAAGCCGGAGGCGGACATCGACGAGCTGATGGAATTCATGCCCGCGCCGGACTTCCCCACCGGCGGCATTATTTACGGCATGAATGGCGTGCGCGATGGCTACCGCACCGGGCGCGGGCGGGTGGTCATGCGCGCCAAGGTGCATTTCGAGGACATCGACCGCGGCCAGCGCCAGGCCATCATCGTCGATGAGCTGCCCTACCAGGTGAACAAAAAGACCTTGCAGGAGCGCATGGCTGAGCTGGTGCACGAGAAAAAGCTCGAAGGCATCAGCCACATTCAGGACGAGTCGGACAAATCCGGCATGCGTCTGGTGATTGAGCTCAAGCGCGGCGAGGTCGCCGAGGTGGTGCTCAACAACCTCTACAAGCAAACCCAGTTGCAGGATACCTTCGGCGTGAACATGGTCGCGCTGATCGACGGCCAGCCACGCCTGTGCAACCTCAAGGATTTGCTGCAAGTCTTTCTGGAGCACCGCCGAGAAGTCGTCACGCGACGCACGATTTTTGAATTGCGCAAGGCGCGCGAGCGCGGCCACGTGCTCGAAGGCCTGGCCGTGGCGCTGGCCAACATCGATGAGTTCATTCGCATCATCCGCGAATCGCCCACGCCGCCGGTGGCCAAGGCCGAGCTGATGGCGCGCAGTTGGGACAGTCTGATCGTCAAGCAAATGCTCACCCGCGCGCGCGAGGACGGCAGCGTGGTCAACGCCGACGACTACCGCCCCGAATCGCTGGGCCGCCAGTACGGCCTGGGGCGCGATGGGCTGTACCGCCTCTCCGAAGTGCAGGCCGAGCAAATCCTGGCCATGCGCCTGGCGCGGCTGACCGGGTTGGAGCAGGACAAGATCGTGGCCGAGTACAAAGAGGTCATGGCGCAGATCGAAGACCTGCTGGACATCCTTGCCAAGCCCGCGCGCGTGGCCGCCATCATTGGCGAGGAGCTGGCCGCTATCAAAACCGAGTATGGCGAGACCAAGCTGGGCGCGCGCCGCAGCCAGATCGAATACAGCGCGCAGGATCTATCCACCGAAGACCTCATCACCCCCACCGACATGGTGGTCACGCTCAGCCACACCGGCTACATCAAGAGCCAGCCGCTGTCCGAATACCGCGCGCAGCGCCGTGGCGGGCGCGGCAAGCTGGCGGCCAGCACCAAAGAGGACGACTGGATCGACCAGCTCTTCATCGCCAACACGCACGACTACATCCTGTGCTTTTCCGACCGTGGGCGGCTGTACTGGCTCAAAGTCTGGGAGGTGCCCGAAGGCTCGCGCGGCTCGCGCGGGCGGCCCATCGTCAACATGTTCCCGCTCGAAGACGGCGAAAAAATCACCGTCGTGCTGCCGCTCACCGGCGATGCGCGCACCTTCCCCGAGCACCTCTACGTCTTCATGGCCACGGCCAAGGGCACGGTGAAGAAAACCGCGCTGGCTGAGTTCAGCAACCCGCGCAAGAAAGGCATCATCGCCGTCTCGCTCGACGAGGGCGACTTCCTCATCGGTGCGGCGCTGACCGATGGCGCGCACGATGTGATGCTGTTCTCCGACGGCGGCAAGGCCGTGCGCTTTGACGAGAACGACGTGCGCCCGCTGGGCCGCAACGCCCGTGGCGTGCGCGGCATGAACCTGGAAGAAGGCCAGCGCGTGATCGCCATGCTGGTGGCCCAGGCCGAGGGCGACCCCAGCGCGCAAAGCGTGCTCACCGCCACCGAAAACGGCTATGGCAAACGCACCGCCATTGCCGAATACACCCGCCACGGCCGTGGCACCAAGGGCATGATCGCCATCCAGCAATCCGAGCGCAACGGCAAGGTCGTTGCCGCCACGCTGGTTGGCCCCGAGGACGAAATCATGCTCATCACCGACACCGGCGTGCTGGTGCGCACCCGGGTGGCGGAAATCCGCGAGCTGGGCCGCGCCACCCAGGGCGTGACGCTGATCGCGCTGGACGAAGGCGCCAAGCTCAACGGCCTGCAACGCATCGTCGAAAACGATGCCAATAGCGAGCGTGACGAGCGCGGCGAGGCGGGCGAAAGCGAGGGCCAGGGCGCCGCATCCCCGCCGCCGGTAGAGGGCCATGCTGGCGATGCTGCCCCCAATGCCGCTGGCGACGACGAGGCCAGCCCCCCCGAAGAAGGCGGCAGCGCCTGATGCGCTTGGGGGCGATGCCAAGGCCGGGGTCGCTGGCCTTGGCCGCCCGCCCTGCCGCATAGGCCGCATAGGCCGCCCATCCCCCCACGCATCCCGTTCAGGCCATGTACCAGCCGCGCCACTTCCAGCACAACGACACCGCCGCGCTGCACGCCTTGATGCAGGCGCAGCCGCTGGCCACCTTGGTCACTCTGGCCCAAGGCGGCGCGCTGGAGGCCAACCACATCCCCTTGCACCTGAGCGCCGACGAGGGCGAGCTGGGCGTGCTGCGCGGCCACATCGCCAAGGCCAACCCGCTGTGGCGCGAGCACCCTGAAGGGGCCCAGGCGCTGGTGATTTTTCAAGGCCCGCAGGCTTACGTCAGCCCCGCGTGGTACGCCACCAAGGCCGAGACCGGCAAAGTCGTGCCCACCTGGAACTACCTGGCCGTGCACGCCTGGGGCGCGCTGCGCGTGGTGCGCGATGCCGATTGGCTGATGCAGCAAGTGCAGGCGCTGACGCAGCAGCAAGAAGCCGCTTTGGCCCAGCCCTGGCAAGTGGGCGATGCGCCGGCGGACTACATCGACGCCATGCTGCGCGCCGTGGTCGGCATCGAAATGGTCATCACCCGCCTGCAAGGCAAATGCAAGGCCAGCCAGAACCAGCCCGAAGCCAACCGGCAAGGCGTCATCGCCGGGCTGCAGGCCAATGGCACGGCCATGGCTCACGAGATGGCCCAACTGATGCAAAGGAGCGCTCCCAATGTCCCATGAGGTTTATGACGCCCGCCGCAGTCGCTATGTGGACGTGGGCGATGCCCGTCTGTTCGTGGCCGAGGCTGGCGACCCGAACGGCGAGCCGCTGTTGCTGCTGCACGGCGGCCTGGGCGATGCCTACGACTTCCGCCGCATCGTGCCTGAGCTGCCGCAGCAGCTGCGCCTGATCGCGCTGGAGCTGCGCGGCCAGGGCCGATCCAGCCGGGGCGCGGCGCCGTTGCGCTACGTGCAATACCAGGCCGATGTGCTGGCCGTGCTTGATCAATTGCAGATTGCCAGTGCCCGCGTGCTGGGCTTCAGCGATGGCGGCATCGTCGGCTACCGGCTGGCCGTGCATGCGCCGCAGCGCGTGCGCGCCCTGGTCACGGTGGGCTCGCAATGGCGGCTGCTGCCCGATGACCCCTCGCTGCCGCTGCTGCATGGTCTGAACCAGGCCGATTGGCAGGCGCGCTTCCCGGCCGTGGTGGCGCGCTACGAGGCCGGCAACCCCCAACCCGATCTGGGGGCGCTGATCGACGACATCCGCGCGCTGTGGCTGGACACCGACCCGGCCACCGGCTATCCCGGCGAGCAGGTGCGGCAGATCAGTGCGCCGGTGCTGATCGCCTGCGGCGACCGCGATCCCTACATGCCGCTGGACGAGGCCCTGGCGCTGCGCGAGCGCATTGCGGGCGCCGGGCTGCTGTGCTTGCCCTTTGCCGGCCACGGCGCTCACGTCGAAGCCAAGGCGGCCTTTCTGGCCGCCGCCAATGCATTTCTCACCCACCCTGAAGGCCGCCCGCGCCAGCGCTGAGCGCCGCAGGCTGCCACGTTTGTTTTTTAACCCCGACCATGCCCACCAATAATTCGCGCCCCTACAACTTCTCCGCCGGCCCGGCCGTGCTGCCTGAAGAAGTCCTGCAAACCGCCGCCGCCGAAATGCTCGACTGGCACGGCAGCGGCATGGGCGTGATGGAGATGAGCCACCGCGGTCCCGAGTTCATCGCCATCTATGAAAAAGCCTTGCGCGATCTGCGCACGCTGCTGGCCGTGCCCGAGCATTTCAAGATCCTGTTCATGCAAGGCGGCGGCCTGGGCGAAAACGCCTTCGTGCCGCTGAACCTCTCGCGCGGCGGCGTGGTGGATGTGGTCGTCACCGGCGGCTGGAGCCAGAAATCCCTCAAGGAAGCGGCCAAATACGCCACCGCCCGCTGCGCCGCCAGCGGCGAGGCGGGCGGCTTTACCGCCATCCCCGACCCTGCCACCTGGCAGATCAGCCCCGATGCGGCCTATCTGCACATTTGCAGCAACGAAACCATCCACGGCGTGGAGTTCCACGAGCTGCCCGATCTGGCGGCGCTGGGCGCGGACATTCCGCTGGTGATCGACTGCTCCTCGCACATCGCCTCGCGCCCCATCGACTGGAGCCGCGTCGGCCTGGCCTTTGCCGGGGCGCAGAAAAACCTCGGCCCCTCGGGCCTGACCATCGTCATCGTGCGCGAGGATTTGATCGGCCACGCCCTGCCCATCTGCCCCAGCGCCTTCGATTACGCCACCGTGGCCAAGAACGACTCCATGTACAACACCCCGCCCACCTGGGGCATTTACGTTGCCGGGCTGGTGTTCGACTGGGTGCTGCGCCAGCAAGAAGGCGATTTGACGGGCCTGGCCGCCATCGAGGCGCGCAACATCCGCAAGGCCGGCAAGCTGTACGATTTTCTGGACGCCAGCAGCTTTTACCGCTGCCCCGTGCAGCCTGCCGCGCGCTCGCGCATGAACGCGCCGTTCTTTTTGGCCGATGAAAGCCGCAATGCCGATTTCCTCGCCGGGGCCAAGGCGCGCGGGCTGTTGCAACTCAAGGGCCACCGCTCCGTGGGCGGCATGCGCGCCAGCCTTTACAACGCCATGCCCGAAGCTGGGGTGGATGCGCTGATCGCTTATTTGCGTGAGTTCGAGCAGCGCGCTGCATGATGCGCGCCGCCTTGCGGCCCACGTGGCCTTGAGGGCCTGGCCCGATTGATTTCCCCCTTGCTTTGCATGAACAAGACCATGACCGAACCCGTTGCTACCCCCGAGCTGCTGGCGCTGCGCCAGCGCATCGATGCGCTGGATCGCCAACTGCTTGAGACGCTGAACCAGCGCGCACGGGTGGCGCAGGAGGTTGGCGAGCTGAAGAAGAAGGAGGGCAGCACTTTTTTCCGCCCCGACCGCGTGGCCCAGGTGATCGAGAAGATGCAGGCGGCCAACGCCGGGCCGCTCAAGGATGGCCATGTCTCCGCCATCTGGCGCGAGATCATGTCGGCGTGCCTGGCGCTGGAGTCGCCCCAACGCGTGGCCGTGCTCGGGCCCGAAGGTACATTTTGCGAGCAGGCGGCGCTGCAGTACTTTGGCGGCGCGGCCGACATCGTCTACTGCAACAGCTTCGACGAAGTGTTCCATGCCACCCTCTCTGGCAATGCGCAGTACGGCGTGGTCGGTCTGGAGAACTCCAACGAAGGCGTGGTCACGCGCTCGCTGGACTTGCTGCTGCAATCGCCGGTGCACATGGTCGGTGAGGTCAGCCTGCAGGTGCGCCACAACCTGCTGCGCCTGCGCGGCGATGCCGAGGGCATCGAGGCCGTGCTGGCTCACCCGCAGGCGCTGGCACAATGCCATGCCTGGCTGGCCAAGCACTTGCCGCATGCCGAGCGCAGGCCCGTCTCCAGCAACGCCGAGGGCGCGCGTCTGGCGGCCACCAATCCAGCCTGGGCCGGCCTGGCCAGCGAGCGCGCGGCCACGCAGTACGGTCTGCACATCGTTGCCCCGGCCATTCAGGACGATGCCTACAACCGCACCCGCTTTGGCATCATCTGCCTGCCGCAGACCATGCCCATGCCCGAGCCCAGCGGGAGCGACTCCACCAGCCTGGTCATTGCCGTGCCCAACCGCCCCGGCGCAGTGCACGACCTGCTCACGCCGCTGAAAAAGCACGGCGTGTCGATGACGCGCTTTGAATCGCGCCCGGCGCGCACCGGCCAGTGGGAGTACTACTTCTACATCGACATTGACGGCCACCCCGGCCAGCCCGAGGTCGCTCAAGCGCTGCAGGAGCTGCGCGGCCTGAGCGCTTTCTTCAAGCTGCTGGGGGCTTATCCCGTCAAGGACTGACTGCGCGCAGTCTCTGCGCTGCGCCAATTGATGGCATTCATTTCATGGCAAAAACATACAACCAACTTGGCCTGATCGGTTGCGGGCTGATGGGCGGCTCGCTGGCGCTGGCGCTCAAACGGGCCCAGCTCGTGCGGCATGTGGTCGGCTACAGCAAGTCACCCTCGACCACGGCGCGCGCGCGGCAAATGGGCGTCATCGACACCGAGGCGCTGTCGGCCATGCAGGCCTGCGCCGGCTCTGACCTGATCGTGCTGGCCGTGCCGGTGGCGGCCACGGCCGAGATGTTCAAGACCATCCGCCAATTCGTGCAGGCCGATGCGCTGACCATGGATTTGGGCTCAACCAAGCAGGACGTGGTGCAGGCCGCCGAAAAACTGCTGGGCTGGAACGCCCAGTACTTCGTGCCCGCGCACCCGATCGCCGGTAAGGAACGCTCGGGCGTGGAGCATGCCGATGCCGCGCTCTACCAAGGCGCCAAGGTGGTGCTCACGCCCACGCCGGCCACCGACCTGAACAAGGTGCAGGAGGCCCAGGCGCTGTGGACGGCGCTGGGCGCGCAGGTACAGGTGATGTCGGCGCTGGAGCACGACAGCGCCTTGGCCGCCGTCAGTCACCTGCCGCATCTGGTGGCCTTTGCCTACGTCAACAGCCTGCTGTCGCAGCGCGACAGCGAGCAGTTGTTGCGCCTGGCCGGGCCTGGCTTTCGCGATTTCAGCCGCATTGCCGCTGGCGATCCGGTGCTCTGGCGCGACGTGCTGCTGGCCAACCGCACCGAAGTCGCTGGCCGGCTGCGTGAGTTGGTGTTGAGCATCCAGGAGTTCCAGCGCGCGCTGCACGCGCAGGATGCCCAGGCGCTGGAAAAGCTCATCGCCAGCGCCAGCAGCGCGCGCGGCCAGTGGCAGCAGCACTGAGCCTTGCCGCCGTCGAGCGGCAACCTCTCTGGCCCTTCATCGCTTTGCTGGCGCAGCCCCTTGCGCCCCCTTGCCCATGTTCTCCATCCCGTTTCTCGATCTCCCGCCGCTGTGCGCGGCACATGGCAGCGTGGCGTTGCCTGGCTCCAAGAGCATCTCCAACCGCGCGCTGCTGCTGGCGGCGCTGTGCGAGGGCCAGAGCACCGAGCTGCACGGCCTGCTGGACTCGGACGACACCGAAGCCATGCTCGGCGCGCTGCAGGCGCTGGGCTGCCGCATCGAGCGCTTAGATGTGCCGTCAGGTGCGCTGCCAGGTGCGCCCGGCGCGCTGCGCATCACGGCGCTGCGCCGCGCCGCACTGCCGCAAAGCGCCGAGCTGCACCTGGGCAACGCCGGCACAGCCATGCGGCCGCTGACCGCTGCGCTGGCGTTGCTGGCCGGTGCGGGCCAGCAATTCACCCTCACCGGCGTGGCGCGCATGCAGGAGCGCCCCATTGGCGATCTGGTCGATGCGTTGCGCCAGCTCGGCGCTGACGTGGCCTACATCGGGCGCGAGGGCTATCCGCCGCTGCGCATCGGCGCAGCCCAGGCCGGGGCGCAGGGCGAGGGGCCGCTGTGCGTTCGCATTCGTGGCGATGTCTCCAGCCAGTTCCTCACCGCCATGCTGATGGCCTTGCCGCTGGCGGCGCAGCAGCGCGATTGCTGCATCGAGGTCGTGGGCGAGCTGATCTCCCAGCCCTACATCGCCATCACGCTCAATCTCATGCAGCGTTTTGGCGTGGTCGTGGCCAATGAAGGCTGGCAGCGCTTCACCATTGCGGCGGGCAGCCGCTACCAGTCACCCGGCCGCTTGGATGTGGAGGCCGACGCCTCTTCGGCCAGCTACTTCATCGCGCTGGGCGGCATCGCCTGCGACCCAGCCCAGGGCCAGAGCCTGACCATCCAGGGCGTGGGGGAGGACTCGATCCAGGGCGACATCCGCTTTGTCGAAGCCGCACGCCAGATGGGCGTGCAGGTGCAGGCTGGCCCCAATTGGCTGAAGGTGCAACGCGGTCGGTGGCCGCTGCAGGCCATTGACATTGACGCCAATCACATCCCCGACGCGGCCATGACGCTGGCGGTGATGGCCTTGTACGCGCAAGGCACGACGCGCATTCGCAACATCGGCAGCTGGCGCGTCAAAGAGACCGACCGCATCGCCGCCATGGCCGCCGAGCTGACCAAGCTGGGCGCGCGAGTGGACAGTGGCGCGGACTGGATCGCCATCACGCCCCCGGCCGATGCCGGGCAGTGGCGCGCCGCCACCATTGCCACCTACGACGACCACCGCATGGCCATGTGCTTCTCGCTGGCGGCTTTCAACCCGGCGCGCTTGCCGGTGCGCATCCAGGATCCGCGCTGCGTGGGCAAGACCTTCCCCGAATATTTCGAGACTTTGTTCAGCGTGGTGCAGGCCCATCCCGGAGCCGTGCCCGTGATCTGCATCGACGGGCCCAGCGCCTCGGGCAAGGGCACGCTGGCGGCGCAGGTGGCGCAGCGCCTGGGCTATGCCGTGCTGGACTCGGGCGCGCTGTACCGCGCAGCCGGGCTGGCCGCGCGCCACGCCGGGCTGACGATCGAGCCCGCCCATGCTCAGGCCCTGGCAGCGCTGGCGCGCGGCATGGCGCTGGTGTTCGAGGGTGAGCGCATCTGGCTGGACGGCCAGGATGTGAGCGATGCCACCCGCAGCGATGCGGCCAGCCGCGACGCCTCGCTGATCTCGGCCCTGCCCGAAGTGCGCCAGGCCCTGCTGGACTGGCAGCACCAGGCCGCGCGGGCGCCCGGTCTGGTGGCCGACGGGCGCGATATGGGCACGGTGGTGTTCCCGCAGGCGCAGCTGAAAGTGTTTTTGACGGCCAGCGCCGAAAAACGCGCTGAACGCCGCTATAAGCAATTGATTTCCAAAGGCTTTACGGCTACACTTGCCGACCTTCGCGCCGAGCTTGAGGAGCGCGACCGGCGCGATGCCACGCGCCCGGTCGCCCCGCTGGCTGCTGCTGCCGACGCGCTGATGCTGGATAACTCCGAGCTCAGCATCACCGCCGCCACCGAGCAGGTGCTGCAGTGGTGGGAGCAGCGGCAGCCGTTTGCGGCCAGCGCCTAAAACCCGGCTGCGAAGTTCGCCCAGCCAGCTTTTGGCTGGTTTTTTTCATCATCCCCCAGGGCTTCGGCCCACACTGCCGGCTGCCACGGTAGAAACGCCCAGCAATGGTGCTGGCGGAAGCGGGCAGCCTGGCCAAGGAAACACATGTCTGAATCTTTTGCCGCCTTATTCGAAGAGTCTCTGCAGCGCACTGAAATGCGCCCCGGTGAGGTCATCACCGCCGAGGTCGTGCGCATCGAGCACAACTTCGTGGTCGTGAACGCTGGCCTGAAGTCCGAATCCTTCATTCCGCTGGAAGAGTTCAAGAACGACCAAGGCGAGGTCGAAGTCCAGGTCGGGGACTTCGTCTCCGTGGCCATCGGCTCCATCGAAAACGGCTACGGCGACACCATCCTCTCGCGCGATACCGCCAAGCGCCTGGCCTCTTGGCTGGCGCTGGAAAAGGCGCTGGAATCGGGCGAATTCGTCACCGGCACCACCTCTGGTCGCGTCAAGGGCGGCCTGACCGTGCTGGTCAACGGCATCCGCGCCTTCCTGCCCGGTTCGCTGGTCGATACCCGTCCGGTCAAGGACTTGACTCCGTACGAAAACAAGACCATGGAGTTCAAGGTCATCAAGCTCGACCGCAAGCGCAACAACGTGGTGCTGAGCCACCGCGCCGTGGTCGAAGCCTCCATGGGCGAAGAGCGCGAAAAGCTGCTGGCCACCCTCAAGGAAGGCGCCATCGTCGATGGCGTGGTCAAGAACATCACCGAATACGGCGCCTTCGTCGATCTGGGTGGCATCGATGGCCTGCTGCACATCACCGACATGGCATGGCGCCGCGTGCGTCACCCCTCCGAGGTGGTGCAGGCCGGTCAGGAAATCACGGCCAAGGTGCTCAAGTTCGACGCCGAGAAGAGCCGCGTCTCCCTGGGCCTGAAGCAAATGGGCGAAGATCCGTGGATCGGCGTCTCGCGCCGCTATCCGGCCAATACCCGCCTGTTCGGCAAGGTCACCAACATTGCCGAGTACGGTGCTTTCGTCGAGCTCGAACCCGGCATCGAGGGCTTGGTGCACGTCTCCGAAATGGACTGGACCAACAAGAACGTTGCGCCTTCCAAGGTCGTCTCGCTGGGCGAGGAAGTCGAAGTCATGGTGCTGGACATCGACGAGGACAAGCGCCGCATCTCCCTGGGCATGAAGCAGACCAAGGTCAACCCCTGGAAAGACTTCGCCCAGAACACCAACCGTGGCGATCGCGTCAAGGGCCCGATCAAGTCCATCACCGACTTCGGCGTGTTCGTCGGCCTGGCCTCGGGCATCGATGGCCTGGTGCACCTGTCGGACCTCTCCTGGAACGAGCCGGGCGAATCGGCCGTGCGCAACTACAAGAAGGGTCAGGAAGTCGAGGCCATCGTGCTGGCCGTGGACGTGGACCGCGAGCGCATCAGCCTGGGCATCAAGCAGCTTGACGCCGATCCGTTCACGACCTTCGTGTCCGTCAATGACCGTGGCCAGGCCGTCACCGGCAAGGTCAAGAGCGTGGACGCCAAGGGCGCCGAGATCGAACTGGGCGAGGACGTGACCGGCTACCTGCGCGCCTCGGACATTTCCGCTGACCGCGTCGAGGATGCCCGCAACGTGCTCAAGGAAGGCGACGAAGTCACCGCCGTCATCACCAACATCGACCGCAAGAACCGCAGCATCCAGCTGTCCATCAAGGCCAAGGACGCCGCTGATCAGCAAGAGGCTCTGGACCACCTGGCGCAGCAATCGGTTGGCAATGCCGGCACGACCAGCCTGGGCGCGCTGCTCAAGGCCAAGCTCGGCGGCGCTGTCGAAGAGAAGTGATGCCGTGACGGCCAGCACACGCCCCCATGATTGAGGGCTGTGCGCACGGCCATCCGCTGGTAGTCAGTCAGCAGGGCCGGGCCTGTATGGCCCGGCCCGCTCACATTGCAGGCGGATGCCGCCCAGGCCGCATGGAATGTCGTACTGGACGCTGCGAGCCATGACCCGATCCGATCTCGTCGAAGAACTCACTGCCCACTTCAGCCAGCTGAGCCAGACCGATGCCGAATACGCGGTCAAGGTGCTGCTGGAGGCCATGGGCGATGCTCTGGAGCAGGGCCATCGCATTGAAATCCGCGGCTTTGGCAGCTTCACCGTCAACCGCCGCGCACCGCGCACTGCGCGCAATCCGCGCAATGGCGCGGCCGTGCAAGTGCCCGAGAAGCGCGTGCTGCACTTCAAACCCGGCAAGGCTTTGCGCGAGGCAGTGGATCAGGCCGCCAAGCAACAGGCCACCAAGCCACAGTGACACTGGCCCGGCAGCCGTTGTGCAGCAGTGGGTATGATGGCTGGCGTTGCTTGCATCCTGTGCTTGCCGCCGCTGTTGAGACCCATTGCCCATTCCCATGAAATACCTCGTGTGGCTGCTTCGGGCAGCCTTTTTCTTTTTATTGTTCGCCTTTTCGTTGAACAACCAGCATCGCGTGACCGTGCATGGCTTTTTCGGCCTGCAATGGCAAGGACCGCTGGTGTTGGCCATGCTGGTGGCGTTTGCACTGGGCCTGGCACTGGGCCTGGCCACGGCGATCGGGCGCTGGCGCCGTTGGCGCCAGCATGCAGCCTCGGCGGCCATGCCCAGCATGTTTCAAAGCAGCGCCTACCAACCCAGCATGTACCCTCCCACCATGCCGCCGGGCGCAGGCGTGCATCAGGCCGGGGCTCGCCGCGCGGCAGGCGGACAGGGCGCACAGGAGTAAGCATGGATTTCGAATGGAGCTGGCTGTTGCTGGGCCTGCCGCTGGCCTTCATGCTGGGTTGGCTGGCCTCGCGCCTGGATTGGCGTCAAATGCGCGTGCTGCAGCGCAGCTCGCCGCGTACCTATTTTCAAGGCCTGACCTATTTGCTCAACGAGCAGCAGGACAAGGCGATTGACGTCTTCGTCGAGGCGGTGCAATCCGACCCCGAGACGATTGAGCTGCACTTTGCCCTGGGCAGTTTGTTTCGCCGCCGTGGCGAATACCACCGCGCTGTGCGCGTACACGAGCACCTGCTGGCCCGCGCCGACCTCAGCGCCGCTGATCGCGCGCGCGCCCAATGGGGGCTGGCGCAGGACTACCTCAAGATCGGCCTGTTCGATTTCGCTGAGCAGGCCCTGCAACCATTGATTGGCACCGAGCTGGAGCCCCAGGCCCAGACGGCGCTGCTGTACGTTTATGAACGCCTGCGCGATTGGCCGCAGGCCCTGGCGCTGCTCGAACGCATTGATGCGCAGGCCAATAGCGCGCCTGGCGCCGATGCCGCTGGCCGGCAACCCAGAATGCTCGGCCGCCAGGTGCACTACTGGTGCGAACAGGCCCAGCAGGCCGCCCGTGCGCGCGATTACCCGCAGGCCCAGGCGTTGCTGCAGCAGGCCCAGGCGCAGGCCAGTGCACTGGCCGCAGCCGGTGGCGCGCAGCAGCATGTGCGCCCGGCCATGGAGCACATCCAGCTGCTGCAACAGCAGGGCCAGCATCTGCAGGCCTTGCAAGCTGGGCTGGAGCTGGCCCGGCAGCAGCCCGAGGCCATGCCGCTGGTGGCCTCCTGCGTGCGTGAGCTGCTGCCCCGTGTCGATGCGCAGCAGCCCGCGCTGCAGCAGCTGCACACACTGCTGCGTGCGCAGTACCAGCGCGAGCCCAGCCTGGACGTGCTGCTGACGCTGGTGGCCATCGAACAGCGCCTGGGTTGGCCGCAGGCCACGCAGTGGTATGTGGAGCACGTGCGCCGCCGGCCCTCGCTGGTGGCGGCAGCGCGCTGGATGCAGGCCCAGTTCGATAGCCTGCAAGGCATTGCCGCGCAAGAGGGTGGCGACAGCGCCGCCGCCGTACAGGCCTCGCTGTACAAGGCCTTGCAACCACGCCTGCACTACCGCTGCACGCAATGCGGCTTCGAGACCCAGCATTACTTCTGGCAGTGCCCCGGCTGCCAGAGCTGGGAGAGCTTCCCGCCCCGGCGGGTGGAGGAGCTATAGCAACACCGGCGCAGCGCCAGCTCCAGGCCCAGGCCCCAGACCTGCCCGCAGGCCTTTGCCATGGGTTTTCTTTTGTCCCTCCCATCCCCCAAGACATTGCCATGAAGAATTTGCTCCGTCAGGCTGCAGCCCAGCCTGCCAACCCAGCCCACTGCCGGCCCATGCGTCGCAGCCTGCCTGCCCTCTGGGCGATCTGCGCGGCCTGGCTGGCCTTGGCCTTGCTGGCCTGGCCAGCGGCTGGCGTTGCGCAGGGCGTGAAAAATGCGACGGCCAAGCCCGCTGCCCAGCCCAAGCGCATCCAGCCGCGCGATGGCTATTGGCGCTGGGACATGGGCGCGACTCAGTCCAGTGCCACCTGCATGCCCGGCCTGGCAGAAACTCTGCGCCAGTTGCTGCCGCAGCAGCGCGGCGAGCAAGTGCGCTTTGGCAAACCCTTCCACCCCGCGCAGCTGGTGCAGCACCAGGCCGTGCGCTGGCAGCAGCCTGGCCCCAACCACTTTGTGGCCACGGCACAGGGCGTGCAAGTGCAGGGCCTGGCCTTGCCGCTGGACGTGCACTATGAGTTGCATGTGCTCAGCCCCACGCAGATGCGTGGCCAGGGCCGAGTGCAAATGCCGCTGCTGCAGTCCTGCGCCATCTCGGCACCCTTCAGCTTCGAGCGCCAGGCCAAGACGCCTGGCGGCAGCGCACGCCGTTGAAACGATTGAGCGTCATGCACGGCACGACACAAGAGAGGACGGACATGCTGAAAACCCAGGCGGGCGCGGCGCAGCGTCCCGCAACGCAGCGCCATACGCGCATCGCCGGCTGGCTGGCCGCGCTGCTGCTGGCCCTGACGCTGGCCAAGATGTGCTGGGCGGTGCTGGGCGCGCCCGTGCTCGGTTACGCCGACAACTGGGATTTCGTGCGCCAATCCTCCTGCCACGGTGTCTGGCTCATTGATGCGCAAGGCCAGCGCGTGCAGGGTGATATCGGCCACGTGCACACCCAATTGCATTTCGATGGCGAAAAAGCCAAGTCCAACTGCACGCGCTCCAGCGACAACCTGTTCTCCAAGGCGACGACCTGGGTGTTCGAGAAAGGCGCGGTGTTCGATATCCGCGTCATCGGGCTGATCAAGATCGCTGCTGTGGCCGCCATGGCCGCCGCCGTGCTGGGGGCGCTGGGCAGCGCGCCGCTGCGCCTGGCCGCGGCCTTCCTGCTGGCGCTGGTGCTGGGCGACTGGGTGCACCTGCTGTACTTCAACACCCTCTACCACGAGGTCTCGACCATCGCCGGCCTGTGCCTGGCGCTGCTGCTGCTGGCCGATCTGGCGCAGCAGCAGGGCAGGGCCAGCCAGCGCGGCAGCGGCTACTGGCTGTTGTGGGTGCTCATCTTGCTGTGGCTGGGCTTGAGCAAGCACCAGTACATGCCGCTGGCGGCAGTGCTGTGTGCGCTGGCCGCGCTGTGCCTGGCGCGCTGGCGCATCTGGCGGCCCGGCGCGCTGATGCTGGCACTGGCGCTGCTGATCCCGCTGGCCTACGGGCAGATGAACAAGCCCAAAGGAATTCACGCCGTGATCCCCTGGGTCAACAGCACCAACACCGTGCTGGAGGCCGTGCTGCCCGCAGCGCCTGACCCGCAGGCCGCGCTGCAGACGCTGCAGCTGCCGCCCAGCTGCATGGCCGGCAAGGGCCTGAACTGGTACGCGCCGGGCATGATCGAAAACCACCCTTGCCCGGCCTTGAAGCAGTTCTCCAGAAAGCGCCTGCTGGCGCTGTTCGTGCAGCAACCGGCCACCTTCTTCACCCCGATGCGCATAGGCCTGGCCAATCTCAGCCCCTTCCATGCCCATCCAGGCATCATCGCTTTCGAGGCGGCTTCGCCAGATGGCAGCAGCGCTGCGCTGCGCCGCCAGGTGGCGCGCGGCAGCTCGCTGTCCACGGCCTTGGCGGCCTGGTTGGGTCTGCAGCAGGCCCCTTGGGCCTGGCAGGCGCTGTTCTGGCTGGCGGCGTTGGCCAGCCCGCTGTGCCTGGGCCTGGCCGTGCTGCGCGGCAGCGGCAATGGCAGCGTGCGGGCCGCATACATGCTGCTGGGCCTGGGCGGCATGGTGATGTTCTACAGCCTGTTTTCCTCGGTGTTTGGCGATGGCTACGTCGAAGTGCCGCGCCATGCCGTCGGCTTTCTGGTCGGGCTGTACACTGGGTTGACCGGGTTGCTGTGGCTGGCTGTGCAAGCCTTGGCGCGGCGGCGCCTGGGTCAGGCAGCAGGCCCTGCCTAGGGCCGAAGCGCTGTCTGTTGATTCGTGTGTCTGCCCGCGCAGCGCCTGTCCGGCTGGATTCCCGCATCTTCCGGGGTTTTTGGCGGGCAGGCTCTGAACGGCCCCGGCGCGCTCTCGCCGCTGTAGTGGCTCGGGCGCCAGCGGCGGCGCTCAGTCCAGCCTAGGCTCTTTGTCCTGGCGTTCCAGGGGCAGGCTTTGTTGTGCGGTGCTGTCCTCGGCCAGGGGTGCATGGGCGGCAGAAGCTGGCTCTGGCGCTGATGCCGGGGCCGCACCGGGCGTGGCGGCGGCAGCCGCTGTCTCTTGCGGGGGCGGTGCAGGCGGGGCTTTGCGGTGTAGACGTTCGATGGCCTGGGCGATGTCCTTATGGATGCTGCTGCCTTTGAGCTGCTGGCCGAAACTGCGCAGCCAGGCTTCGGCCTCGGGGATGTCGCCGGAGTGGGCCAATACATCGGCCATCATGTCCAGCACGGCATCGAGCCGCGGGAAGTTGCGCAGCTCCAGCGTGCGGGCATCGGTCTGCGGCAGTTTTTCGTACAGGGCGCGCAGCACCTGCACGTGCTCGAATGCCTTGGCGTGCTCGCTGCGGTCGCGCAGCGCGCAGGCGTAGTACAGGTGCATGCTGGCGGCGCTCAGGGCGGGGCTTTCGTCGCTGCCGTCATGGGCCTTGAGAGCGCTTTCGAAGGCGCTGGCGCCCTGAGCGATCTCGCCGGCCAGCGTGGCCGAGGTGGCGACATTGAACCAGTCTTTGACGCTGCCGGTGCGCTGGGCCAGTTTTTGGAAGATTGGCCAGGCCTGCAGATACTGCTGCTGATGGAAGTACACCAGCCCAAGTAGGCGTATGCCTTGTTCAGACAGCTCGGCAATGCTGGAGCCTGCCAGCTCATGGGCCTGGCGCTCGGCCTGGGCGTACTGGCCTTGATCGAGGGCCTGCTGTGCCTGCGCGAGCAAGGCGCGCTGCTCTTGCTCTGGCAGCTGAAGGGTTTGCGGCGGACGAGGGGCTTTGCTCCAGAGCTGCTTGATGCGATCCCACATGGGTCAAGGGCCTTTTCTTGGACGGACGATGCATGGCGGATGCCCATGCGCTGCGGCAATACTAATCGAATGTGGCGCACTCCCGCGGGCTGCGCTGCGCTGGACTCGTTACCAAATGCCAATTGGGGCCCATGGAAGATGACGTGGCGCCAGCCAGAAGATCTGTGCAATGTGTTTTCAACCGGCTCTCAGGCAGGCGGCCGGTTCAGGGCGGCCAGGCGCTGCGGGGTGCCTACATCGGTCCAGTCGCCTTGGTAAAGGCTGGCGCTGACGCGCCCGGCGCGCGCGGCGCGCTGCAGCAGCGGCCCCAGCGCGGCGGCTTGGCCTTGGGGGTTGCCGCGCGGCAGCTCGCACCAGGGCGGGGCGAACAAGGCCTGCTTGAGCAGTGCGATGGTGCTGTAGGTGTACGACTGGCCATGCTGCGCATCGCTGGCGTGCTCGGGCAATGGGCGCGCCAGCCCATGTTCGAGCAGGAAGTCGCCGCGCGGGTGGTGCGGCGGGTTGGGTACCAGCCACAGGTGTGCCAGCGCATCGCTGGCGGCAAAGCGCGCGCGCGCCTGCGGATCAAAGCGAAACTGCGGCGCATACACGTCGCCGGCGATGAGCCAGAACACCTCTTGCAGCTGCGGCAGCGCACGGGCGATGCCGCCGGCGGTCTCGATGCCGCCGCCAAAGTCCAGATCCTCGCGCGAATAGAGCAGCTGTACGGCAGCCGGTGCAGGCGCTGGCGAACCCAGGCACTCGGCGCTGGCGGGAGTGCTGGCCTCAATGGGGACGAAGCGCTTGCCCAGGCGCGCCGGGATTTGCTCGCCCAGCCAGCCGGTGTTGATGAGCACGCAGTCAATGTCGGCGCTGGCCAGTGCCGCCAGGTGCCAGGCCAGCAATGGCTGGCCGCGCACCACCAGCAGTGGCTTGGGGGTGTTGTCGGTCAGCGGGCGCATGCGCTGGCCGCGGCCGGCGGCCAGGATCATGGCCTGTGCCAGTGCGGGGGGCGAAAAGTGCATAACACGCTCTAGTCCAGGCGATGGTGGTCTTGGCGAATCATCTCCAGATCGTGGGCGATGCGCGCGCCGTCGGTGCGCAGGTTGCGCCGATGCCAGGCCATGATGAGCAGCGTCATGCCCAGCACCACGGCGCCAAATGCCGTCATCGCCGCCGGGGCCGAAAGCCCCAGGTGCGTAGCCAGCACATACAGCAGGCCCAGCGCCAGGATGCAGGCCTGCTCGTTGAAGTTCTGCACCGCGATGGAGCGCCCTGCGCCCATCAGCGTATGGCCACGGTGCTGCAACAGCGCATTCATGGGCACCACCATGTATCCGCCCAGCAAGCCCACCAGCACGAAGATGGGCACCACCCAGTACAGGTGGCCGCTCCAATGCGCTGGTGTGTGGAAGTGACCGTACAGACTCCCAACCCAATGCATCAGCATGACCACTGCGCCCATGGCTGCGCCCACCGGCAGCACACTGGTGGCGCGTTCGAGCCGCACCCGCGTTGACGACACCACGGCCCCCACGGCCGTGCCCAGCGCCACGATGCCCAGCAGCGACGAGGCCTCGGTCGTGCCCATGCCCAGGGCCACGGCGCTCCAGGCCAATACGATGTAACGCAAATTGCCCGAGGCGCCCCAGAACAAGGTTGTCGTGGCCAGCGCAATCTGGCCCAGGCGGTCGTTCCACAGGCGGTTGTTGGAGGTGACGAAGTCGCGCATCATCGCCTGGAAGCTGCCCAGCACGCCCAGGTTCGAGCCCTTCCACATCGGGCGGCGCGCCACGCTGGTGCGCGGGATGAAGAGATTGATGAAGGCCGCCAGCGCGTAGATGACGATGATGCAGGCCATGGCCGCCTGCACCGGGTTGTGCAGGGCCGGCGCCATGCCTGGCAATTGCAGCGCCAGCAGCCAGGCATGGACCGCATCGCTGACCAGCGCGCCGCCCAGCACCACGCCCAGGATGATGGAGGCAATCGTCAGCCCCTCAATCCAGCCGTTGGCCTTGACCAGCAGCGACGGGGGCAGCAACTCGGTGAGGATGCCGTACTTGGCTGGCGAATAGGCCGCAGCCCCCAGGCCCACGATGGCATAGGCCAGCAGCGGCGGCGCGCCGGAAATCATCATCAGGCAGCCAACGACCTTGATGGCATTGCTGATGAACATCACCCGGCCCTTGGGCTGCGCATCGGCAAAAGCGCCCACGAACGGCGCCAGCAGTACATAAAACAGTGCAAACATCGGCACCAATGCTGCGCTTTGCCACTCAGGCGCGCCGCTGCGGCGCAGCAATTCCACCGCCACCACGAACAAGGCATTGTCCGCCAGAGAGCTGAAGAACTGGGCGGACATGATGGTGGAAAAGCCAGGTTTCATGACAGGCAGGCGCAGCGGCCGCAGGTGGGGCAGGGGATGTCTGCGGCGCGTCAGCGCCACGGGCAGCAAAGCGGTTGGTTATATCACTACTGTCATGGGGTAGCGCCAATGGCCCAGCCTGTTGGCGCGCAAAAAAACAGCGCCCCGCAGGGCGCTGTGTGTGCTGTGGCCTGTAGCCGCACAAAGTGGCTTATGCAATTCATGCCCCCATGTTCAATCGCCAAATCATGCGTGCGCGGCATTGTTTGCCTGCGCTGATCTGGTTGAAGAGCAGTATGGGGGCGTGAAATCAGCTGCGCTTGCGCTGGCGACGCAGGCCAGCTGCCCCCAGCAAGGCCGCCAGGGCGCCCAAGCCCCAAACGTTCAGCGCCGGTACGGGTGCTGCGTTGCTCGGTGCTGTGGGTGCAGCCGTCACATTGATGGTGTGCGGTGCAGTCAGCGTGGCGCCCGTGATGGTCACCGCGTGGGTGCCAGCAGGGAAGCCATTGGGGAAGAGGGCGCTGAATTGGCCGCCGTTGACGGTAGCAGGCACGGTGGTGCCGTTGACGGTGACCTGGATGACGGTGCCGTCAGCGGCGTTGCTGGTGCCGGTGATGGTAGTGGCTGCATCGGGTTGGGCGGTGGCTGGGCCGCTGATGGTGGCTGTGGCAGGAGCCGCCTTGACTTCAATGCTGTGCGGCGCGGTCATTTTCAGCGGGCCAGGGCCGGTGATGGTCACGGGGTGCTGGCCTTCAGGGAAGCCCTTGGGGAAGCTGGCGGAGAACTGGCCGCCATTCACTGTGGCCTGCACGGTGGTGCCATTGACGGTGACATTGATGACTGTGCCATCGGCCAGGTTGGCGGCTGAGCCAGTGACGGTGGTGGCTTTGTTGGGTTGGGCGCTTGCCGGGCCGGTGATGGTGGCTGTGGGAGCGGCGATGGTGATTTTGCTGTCGATGGGGCCGTTGTTTTGCAACTGGGGGGCAAGCTCGCCAGTGTCGGCGGAGCCGCCGATGACTTGGGCCTTGAATGTGCTGTCTGCGCCAGAGCCAACGATGGTGATGGGCAGCGTGAGTGTTTTGTGGCTTTGTGCGGTGATGGCGCCCAGTGTGCATTCCACTTCCGAGGGCGCCGGTTTGGTGCAGCCTGCGGGCAAGGCCGTGTCATCCACTTGCGCCTGTGCTGGCAAAGTAACCACAACTTTGCCGCCAGCGGCGCTGTCGCTTTGGCCGAGGTTGTCCACCTTGACGGTGAGCGTGCCGCTGCCGCCTACTTGCAGGGGCGAAGAGAGGGTGATGGAGGGCACCAGATCGGCAGTCGCCACAGTTTTCACCTGGCAGGCGCCCGCAGAGTCTTTCGCGGCAGCCATGATGCTATTGGCCAGCTGGCCAGCTTGTGCCTGGGCGGAGGCCAGAGCGAATTGGCTGGTGTCGGTAAAGGCGATCACACAAGCGCCGCCATTGGTGGCTGCGCGGGGGACGACGACGCCATAGGCCTGCACTTTGTCCGCAGCTGCAGGCATGGGGGCGGGCGGGGTGTCGGCAGCGGCGGGGGCCAGATAGACGGCGTAGGGAGCAGGGACGTTGACGTATTTGCCATAGACCTCGACAGCCAGGGGGTCCAGTGCAGCGAAGCTGTCTTTGTAAGGCGAGTTGGTGTTGAGATAGACGGAGTTGCCTTGGGGGGGCACGCTACCGACTCTGGTGATCTCGTCCGCGCCGCTCAGGCCCAGGCTGTTGTTGAGAAAGTCCGCTACACTGCCAGTGTCCGCAGGGCGGCAGCAGCCGTCGTTGAGGAAGACGAAGGTCAGATCGCTGCGGGTTTTGGCCCAATTCATGACTTTGGCAAAGCGCGCGGCATCGACGCCGTGCTGCACACCTGTGACGGTTTGATTGGGTTGGACGGTGGCAACCACCACGATGTCCACCCCGGCGGGCACGTCGGCAGGCAAGGCCTCGGTTGCGCTGGCATGCAGCAGACCGCGACCGTCAATGGTTTTCGCAGCGCCGCCAGATGCTGCTTCAAACGTGTTGTAAATGGAGTTGACGATGCTGATGCCTGTGTCGTAGCTGGACAGTCCTTTCTTGTCGGAGGACAGAACCCAGGTTTTGGCCTGGGCAGCGCCTGTGGCGCACAGCAGAGCAGCGAGTGCAGTGGCCTGCAGTTGAAAGCGTAGTGAAGTCATGGTGCAAAAAATCCGTAAAGTCAAAAAAGCATGCAGCCCCAGAGAGTGCTGAACTGCGGAGCGCAACAAATTGTAGGCGCGCCCGGCCAGTCGCGAAACATCGTCAAAATCTTTTTGCAGCTTGGGGTGACTCAGCCCTTTGCTGGCCTGCATCGAGACTCCGCACAGGCTCTCAGGGGTGCCACAATACGCGCGCCGTTTTGGCCCTTTTGACTGCTGTTTGTCCATGCCGCGCCCCATCCAAGCCACTGTTCATCTTCCTGCATTGCGGCACAACCTGGCTGTGGTGCGCTCCCATGCAGGTGATGCCAAGCTGTGGGCGGTGGTCAAGGCCAATGCCTATGGGCATGGCATTGAGCGGGTTTATGAGGCGCTGCGCGGCGCCGATGGCTTTGCACTGCTCGATCTGCAGGAGGCGCAGCGCGTGCGGGAGCTGGGTTGGCGCGGGCCCATCTTGCTGCTCGAAGGCGTGTTCGAGCCGCGCGATCTGGAGCTGTGCTCGCGCCTGTCGTTGTGGCACACCGTGCACTGCCAGGAGCAGATCGACATGCTGGCCGCGCACAAAACACATGTGCCGCACCGGGTGTTTCTCAAACTCAACAGCGGAATGAACCGTTTGGGCTTTGGCCTGACGGGCTTTCGCGCCGCCTGGGCGCGGCTGAATGCCTTGCCGCAGGTCGATGAAATCTCGCTGATGACGCACTTCAGCGATGCCGATGGCCCAGGCGGCATCGCTGCGCAGCAGGCGCTGTTCGAGCAGGCCGCGCAAGGCCTGCCGGGCGAGCGCACGATCAGCAACAGCGCCGCCGCACTGCGCTTTGGCCGCGCGCCGCACACCCATCTGGACTGGGTGCGCGCCGGCATTGCGCTGTACGGCAGCGCGCCCGATTACCCGGCCGGCACGGCCGCCAGCTGGGGCCTGCAGCCGGCCATGAGCCTGCGCAGCCGCATCATCGCCACGCAGCAATTGCAGGCCGGCGCGACGGTGGGCTATGGCTCATGCTTTACCGCGCCGCAGGCCATGACGCTGGGCATCGTGGCCTGCGGCTATGCCGATGGCTACCCGCGCCTGTGCCCCACCGGCACGCCGGTGCTGATCGACGGGGTGCGCAGCCGCACGCTGGGGCGCATCAGCATGGACATGCTGGCCGTTGATCTGAGCGCGCCGCTGGCGGCCGGGCGCGCCAGCGGCATTGGCAGCGAGGCCGTGCTCTGGGGCCAGGCCAGCGCCGAGCACGGCGGCGCGCTGCTATCCATCGACGAGGTGGCCGCCTGCGCGCAGACCGTAGGCTATGAGCTGATGTGCGCCGTGGCCCAGCGCGTGCCGTTTTCGGTGCAGCCCTTGGATGTGTGAGTGAACAGGGCGTGAGCGTACAGGCGCTTGACGATTGGCCCGCCTGCCAGAACCATGCGGCGCCATGCGCACGATGAGCATCTCCCTGCCCGAAAGCCTGAATGCGCTACCCCTACTGTCTGGTGTTTTACGTTGCGCGATCGGATCGCATCGACGTCTGGTGCGTGCTGCATGAGCGGCGCGACATGCCGGCTTGGTTGCATCCGGATGCGCCGTCCGTTTCAGGTTTCGAGCCACAGGGCTGATGCGCGCGACAAGCGCTCCGTTGGCGTTCTCGCTGCCGGGGCTTTTCTTCTTTTGGGGCGTTTGAGGCGCTCAAGGCGCATCGGTCTTGAGGAAGGCGCCGCGCACTTCGATGTGAACCTGGTCGTACACGGTGCGGCCGTCGGCGCTGCGCAGTTCGATGTGGTGCCGGCCGGGCATGGGGGGCCAGTACCAGCGGTGCGCATCGGCCAGGCCGGTGACGCGCTGGCCGTTGAACCACCACTGTGCCTGTGCAGCCTGGGTTTGCAGACGCAGCATCTGGTTGGCCGGCGGGATGTCCGGATCCAGCGCGATGATGGTGCCCGGCTGCGGCTCGATGATGCGCGCAGCCGTGGCGTGGCCGGCGCTGTCGCTGGCGGCATGGTCTGTGGCCGTGGGCAGGGTGAAGATGGCCTGCTCGGTGCCGGGCAAAAACCATTCCTGGCGGCTGCTGTCGATGGGGGGCGGGGCATCGGGGCTTTCTGGCTGGTAGTGCACGCCTAGGCGCACCAAGCCCGCAGGCGGCTGGGGCGCAGCGGCCGGGTGGCGGGCGTGCAGGTAGGCGGCCACGCTGGCCCAGACCGGGGCCGCGCCGGAGATGCCGCTGACGTCGTGCATGGGCGAGCCATCGGCATTGCCGACCCACACGCCGATGGTGAAGCGCGGTGTGTAGCCGATGGCCCAGTTGTCGCGCATGTCCTTGCTGGTGCCGGTCTTGACGGCGCTCCAAAAGCGCGTGGCCAGCGCGCTGTCGGTGCCGAAGGTCAGCAGACGGGCGTGGCGGTCCGAGAGCATGTCGCCGACGATGAAGGCCACACGCTCGTCCCAGATGCGTGGCTGCGCATCGGCCGGGTGCAGCGCATTGGCTGGCGCGCGGGCGCTGCGCACGGCGCCGTGCAGGCCGCCATTGGCCAGGGTGCGGTAGGCGTTGGTCAGTTGCAGCAGGCTGACGTCCACGCCGCCCAGCGCCAGGCTGTAGCCGTAGAAGCCGGCCGGCTCGGGCAGGGCAAAACCCAGCGCGAGCAGCTGCTGGGCGAAGGCATCGGGCGTGACCATGCCCAGCGTGCGCACGGCCGGGATGTTCAGCGAGCTGCCCAGCGCCTGGCGCACGGAGACCCAGCCGCGGTAGCGCAGGTCGTAGTTCTCTGGCGCGTACAGCCCGAAGGCGGTGGGGATGCGCGCGGGCGAGTCGTCCAGCAGCGAGGCGGCCGTCAGGCGGCGCTGTGCAATGGCCTGGGCGTAGAGGAAGGGTTTGAGCGTGGAGCCGGGCTGGCGCAGCGCCTGCACGGCGTCCACTTCGGCGGCCTGGCTCAGCTGCGCTCCGGAGGAGCCGACCCAGGCCAGCACTTCGCCGCTGGCGTTGTCCAGCACCAGCACGGCGCCGTCGCGCACATTCTGGTGTTGCAGCTGTTGCAGTTGCCGGCGCAGCGTGTGCGCGGCGTGGCGTTGCAGCCCGGCGTCCAGCGAGCTGGGGAGCTCGGTCGGTAGTGGCTGATCTTGTAGCCCTTGCGGCGCTTGCTGCTCTTGGTATTGCTGCAGCGCATAGCGGGCGAAGTGCGGTGCATCGCCTTGCTCGGGCTCGAAATGGCGGCGGCGCAGGGCCGCTTCGGTGTAGAAGGCCAGCGCCT
The DNA here is from genome assembly GCF_002285285.1 of Vandammella animalimorsus. GTDB lineage: Bacteria > Pseudomonadota > Gammaproteobacteria > Burkholderiales > Burkholderiaceae_C > Lampropedia > Lampropedia animalimorsus. Next base: position 189,762 of record NZ_NSJF01000003.1, on the reverse strand, counting down.
TGCAGTCGCGCCCCCAGGGCGATTGGGCCGCTTGCAGCGCCAGGCAGGCGCGCTCGGCCACGCGCGCCACGGGCGCGTTGGGCGCGCGCAGCAGCGCGGCGGCAATGGCGGCTTCGCGTTGGTCCAGACCATGCGGGGCCTTGTCGAACAGGCTGCGCGAGAGCGCGTCGATGCCTTGCAGCTCGCCGCGAAAGGGCACCAGGTTCAGATAGGCCTCCAGCACCTGGGCCTTGCTCCAGTCCTGCTCCAGATCGCGCGCGGACCACAGCTGGCGCCACTTCTGCCCCCAGCTGCGCCCGCCGGGGCGGCTGCGCAGCGCCTCGTTGAGCAGGCCGGCCAGCTGCATGGTGATGGTGGAGGCGCCGCGCGTGCGCTCGTTCCACAGATTGCCCCAGGCGGCCGCGCCCACGGCGGCCCAGTCCACGCCGCTGTGCTCGTAAAAGCGCTTGTCCTCGGTCAGCACGATGGCGTGCAGCAGCGCGGGGGAGACGGCCTGTAGCGCCACCCAATCGCCCCGGCGCACGCTGAAGTCGGTGCGCAGGCGCTGCAGGCGCTGGCCGTGGCGGTCCAGCAGCCAGGTTTCGGAGGAGTGGAACTCCTGCCGCACCTGCTCAAAGCTGGGCAGGGCATCGGCCAGCGCCGGCGCGCCCGCGCTTGCCAACGCCAGGCCAGCCAGCAGCAGGCCGCTGGCCAGCACGCGCCGCGCCGCGCCGCGCCAACTGCGCAGATAGCGCAGATAGCGCTTACTGCGCTGCGGGCGCGGCCACGCTGAACTGGGCATTGGGGGTCTCGCCGAAGAACTGCGGCATGTACAGGGCCTCGGCGCGCGTAGGCGGCAGCTGGAACTGGCCGGGCTGGTTCAGGCGCACGGTGTAGCTGTAGCGGGTCTGCCCGGCGGGCAGGCCGTGGTAGTACACGCGCATGGCGTCGTGCTTGCGCTCGACCCAGGCGATGCGCCACCAGCTGTCATCGTGGCCCTCGTCGCCTCCGGCCTGGCTGTCGATGGCCGAATCGCGCCCCAGGCCGCTGCCCAGGATGGTGCTGCCGGCGGGGATAGGGTCGGTCAGCACGGTCATGTTCAGCTGCGCGGCGCTGTCGAGCAGCAGGTGCACGCGGTAGACGTCGCCAGGGCTCCAGCGCCCGGGCGTAGCCTGCACCACGGGGGTGATGCGCTTTTCCACGCGCAGGCCGCTGTGCACCGGGGCCGTCAGCGGCATGGCCGCCAGCGCCGAGATGGTCAGCCAGGGTCGGCCGGTGCCCAGCTGCGCCACTTCCAGCTGCGCGGCGGTCTGGGCATCGCCCAGGCGGGCGATGGCGTCGGGCCAGGCAAACTGCATTTGCAGGCGCGATATGCCCTTGCCTTCGCCGCGCGCTGCGCCTTGGCCTTCGCTGGTCGAGGGCGCGGGCCAGTCGCGCTGCTGCTGCTCGCCGCCCAGGCGGGCCTGCAGCGCGCCGCCCACGGGCTCGCTCTCGTGCAGGTTGGAGAAGCGCCGCAGTGCCAGCTGGCCCCACAGGTTGGCGGTGGTGGTGCGCCAGGCGCCGTTGCTCTGGCGCGCCAGCAGGGCGCTGGCCAGGGCGCCTGCATCGTCCTTCCAGCCGGGCAGGTCGGCGGTGAGCAGCAGCAGGCGCGCGGCGTCGCTGTCGGGGTTTTGCATCAGCCACCAGCCACGGTGCGGCCCGTCCTGGCTCAGGATCAGCTGCGTGCCGGTGTGCTGCAGGCGGTTGCGCAGGGTTTGCTCGGCCTGGGCCTGCAGCTTGGCGCGTTGGGGCAGGCTGGGCAGATTGCGCAGGGTTTGCAGCCAGTCCAGCACGGCGTAGGTGGGCCAGGCGCTGGGGGTGATCTGCAGGTTTTCGATCATGCTGGGCTGGGCCGCGCCGTGCATGCTGAGTGCGGCCAGGGCCATCAGGCGCTCGGCGCTGCGCTCATGCGGCGCACTCGGGTAGTAGGGCGGGGCCTTGAGATCGAGCCGGCCGACCACGAAGTCTTCCAGCGCCTTGAGCATGCGCTGGCGCGAGTCGGCGTTGATGCGCATGTGGCGCATGTCCAGCTGCTGCATGACGGCATCCACCTGCAGCAAATGGGCCGTCAAGGGCACACTGCCTGGGTAGCGGCTGCTGGGCGGGAAGTAACCAGCCAGGCCGTTGTCGTCCAGGAAGCTGGGCAGATCGGCCTGCACGGACTGGAACAGCTGCTCGTCCAGCAGGCCGATGGCCTTGCTGTGGCGCTGCTCCAGGCAGGCGTAGGGGTAGTGCTTCCACCAGCGCTGCAGGCCAGGCAGCAGGTCGCCGCCGAGCTGGCTCTGGGCCTGCAGCACGATGCCGCCGCGCCCCTCCAGCGCGCCCTCGGGCATGGCCACTTGCAGTTGCAACGGCGCTTCGCTGGCCGCGCCCAGTTGGCGCAGGCTGGCCTGGCGCACCGTCATGGGCACGGCCGGCAGCAGGGTTTGCGTGATGCGCAGGCTGTCCTGCGGGGCGGCCTTGTCATTGCCCTGAGTCTGCTGGGCCTGTGCCTGCAGCTGCCAGTCCAGGCTGGCCTGGGCCAAGTCGCCCTCCAGCATGGGCGCGGTGACCTGCCACTGCACGGTTTGCGCTGCGCCGGCGGCCAGGCTGACGCTGCTGGCGGGCAGCTCCTGCTGACCGTGGCGCGCCGTGAGCTGCACGGTCAGCGGCTGGTCGGTGGTGTTGCGCAGCGTGAAGCGTGCGTCGTAGCGGTCGCCCTCGCGCACCACGGGCGGCAGGCCGCTGATGATTTGCAGATCGCGCGTGGCCAGCAGCTCGGCGCTGCCTTCGCCGAAGAACTGCACGCCCGCATCGGCCACGGCCTGGGCGTGGAAGGTGGTGACGCTGTCGTTGAGCGGCACCTGCACGCTGGCGCGGCCGTTGGCGTCCAGCGCGATGCGCGGCTGCCACAGCAGCAGGGTGTCGAACAGCTCGCGCGTGGCGTGCTGGCCTTCGCCCTCGCCGCCGCCGCCGCCTGCGGCCACGGCCTTGCGGCCGTAATGGCGCCGGCCGACCACTTCCATCTGCGCGGTGGCGGTTTGCACGCGCCAGGCGCGCTCGCCCATCATGGCTTTGAGCAGCGCCCAGCTGGGGTTGGGCGAGAGCTCCAGCAAGGCCTTGTCCACCACGGCCAGCGCCACCTCGGCATGGGCTGCGGGCTGGCCATCGGGCAGCTGGGCCTGCAGCGTCAGCGTGGCGGTCTCGCCACTTTGGTAGCGCGGCTTGTCGGACGTGACCTGCACGCGCAGCCGGTGGCCGTCGTCGCCCACACGCAGCATCGCCACGCCCAGGCGGTGGCTGGGCTTGCTCAAGTCCACCAGCGCAGTGGGCGGCACGGCCTCACCAGTGTCGCTGCGCCAGGCGCGCCACCACAGGATGGGCGAGCGAAAACCCCAGGTGAAGAAGCTGTACCAGGGCACCTCGCGCAGCCGCCCGCGCAGCGCCAGCACGCTGACGTAGACGTTGGGGCTCCAGCTCGGGTCGATGCGCAGGGAGAAGCTCGGGTCCTTGCCCGAGAGTTCGATGATCTGGCTGTGCAGCACGCCCTCGCGCTCGACGGTCAGCAGCGCCTGGGCCTGGCGGTAGGGCATGCGCACTTGGAAGCGTGCAGTCTCGCCGGGCTGGTAGCTGGGCTTTTCGGGCAACACGTCCATGCGGTCGGAGGAGTCGGCATCGAACCACTGCTCGCCCTCGCGCGTGACCCAGATGCTGGTGGCGGCGCTGAAGGGGCGCGCCTGCGCATCCTGCACGCTGGCCACCAGTTCGATCTCGCCGGGCTGCGTCAGCTCGGCCGTGCAATCGAAGCGGCCCAGGGCGTCGCTGCGGCCTTCGCAGACGGTGCCCAGATCCTGGGTTTCGTGGTGGTGCTCGTACTTGTAGAAGCCGCCGACCATGCGCTTGCGCGTGCTCAGCGTGGTGTGGGCGCGGGCGCGCACGGTGATGGCCTGGCCTGCCAGCGGCTGGCCCTGGGGCGAGAGCGCGATGGCGCGCACCTTCAGCGGCTTTTTGACCGAGATCCACTCCTCGGTGGCGATGCCCACCAGCACATCGCTGGGCCAGACGGGCTGCAGGCGGGTGATGGTCTGCGTCTCGCCGCTGGGGTCTTCGAAGTTGGCCTCGATGCGCAGTTGGTACGGCTGCGCCGCATACTGCGCGGGCGCGGCCGGCACGGTAAAGCGCCCCTGGCCCTGGGCGTCCAGCGTCAGCGGGTGTTTGTCCAGCAGCAGGCGGCGCGGCTCGCTGGACGATGGCCCGTCCTGCTCGTGTGGGCCGTGGCCATCTGGCCGCTCGCTGGGCCGGGCCGGCGGCGTGAATTGGTAGTCGTGGTAGTCGTCGAATTGCAGCCAATGCGGCTCGAGCATGGCCGAGATCTTCACCGGCCAGTTCGAGGCATGGCCGCCGCTGAGGTAGGACAGCTGCAGGGCCATCTCCAGCGCCCCGCCCTCGGCCGCTTTGCCCTCGGCTGCGGCCAGGGGCGTGATGCGCCCCTCCAGCACCGGCAGGCGAAATTCCTCGACCCGGAACTGGGCGGTGGTGGTATCCATATGGTTGGGGCCCTGGCGTTGCAGGCTGATGCTGTAACGCCCCAGCGGGGCCATGGCCGGCAGCTTCAGGCTGCTGGTGGCCACCATGCCGCCGCCGGCGGTGCGCTCCCATTGCAGCTTTTGCTCGAACTCGCGCTGGCTGCCGTGGTGGCGCACGAACAAGGTCTCGGGCAGGGCATCGGCGGCCGGGCTGGCCAGGCCGCTGGGCACCTCGGCGCGGGCGTAGTGTTTCATGGACACGGTTTCGCCGGCGCGCAGCAGGTTGCGATCGAGCACCGTGTGCAGCTTGGTCTTGCTCTGGGGCTGGAGGTGGTCGCTGTAGCTGTGCTGGAAGCGCCAGGGCTCGATGCCGCGCTGCCAGTCGCTCCAGACCAGCGCCAGATCCTTGCCGTCGGGCGAGCGCGCGCTGACCAGGTAGGCGTTGCGGTGCCAGTAGCGGGTTTCGGCGCGCTCGCATTCGGGCATGCCGGCCACGTCGTCGAAACGCGCCAGGCCTTGCGCATCGGTGGTGGCCTGGGCGACCACGCTGCCATCGCATTGGTTGACCTGCACGCGCGCGCCGGCCACGGGCTTGCCCGTGTCCAGCGAGGTGACCCAGGCCAGCGAGTTGTGCGCGCCGAGCTTGAAGTGCACGGCCAGGTTGGTCACCAGCACCGTGGTGCGCGCGTACAGCGTGCGCGGCGCATCGAACTTGGGGTCGAGCAGCGCGCTGCCCAGCAGCGGCGAGGCCACTTCAATGACCTGAAAGCCCGGCTCCAGCGGGATGCCGATGACCTCCGTGGCCTGGCGATCGGCATTGCCTGGGCTGGGGGCGATGCTGCGGCTTTGCGCCTGGGGCTGGCGCTCCAGCAGGCCGAGCATGCGCGCCCGGATGAATTTGGGCTCGCGCTCGTCCGGGTCGCTCAATTTCGAGCGCGTGGGCAGGGGCGATAGGCCCAGGCTTTGTGCATAGTGGCGATGCACGTAGTCGCCCGGGCGCAGCTGCTCGGTGCGGTACATCCACTCGATGATCTCGGCATCGCTGTCCAGGCGCAGCACCCGCAGCGGCAGCTCCTGCTCGACCCTGCGCAGCGTCATGGGCAGCAGCGGCGCCTGGTGGTAGCCCTCGGCAAAGCGCTCGATGATGGCAAAGTCGCCGGTGGCGAACTTGGCCAGCGCTGGCGCGGCATCGGTGGCCACCTGCAGTGGGAAGGCGCTGGCATTGCTCAGCAGGCGCTGGGAGTCGTCCTGCAGCCCGGTGGGCAGCACGAGCTCAAAGCGCGTGTTCTCAGGAAATGGCCCATCAAAGCGCAGCCAATTCATGTGGCGGCCTTCGAGCTGCTTGGCCTGGGCCTGCCATTGCTCGGGCGTGAGCCTGCCGTCATCGAGCTCCACGCTGGGCAGCCATTGCCGATCGCCGGCGCGCAGCACGATGTGCGGCAGCCACTGCATGGGCACGTCGTCATTGAAGTGCAAATCCATGGGCAGCATGGGGATGCATTTCTTGCTGGCGTTCTCGCGCGTGCACCTGAAGGTGGCGGCAAATTGCGGGCGCACGGTGTAGTCGTAGTGCTCGCGTTTTTCGGTGGTGACGCCGTTGGGGGCGGCCATGCCCTTGTCCCAGACCAGCGTCAAGGTGGCGCCGGGGCTCATGCGCCGCTGGCAGGCCACGGCAAGGGTTGGGCCGGTGTGCTCATCGTGCCTGCGCCGGCGCTCGCGCAGCAGCTCGCGCATCTGCTGATGCTCTTGATCGGGCAGCACGCGCAGCGCAACGCGCTCGCCCACGCCCTCGATCTGGCACCAGGCGTGCTTGGCCAGGCTGGCCGGATCGACGGGGCTGTTGAGCGTGAGCAGAAAGTACTGCTCCTCCTCGATCACGCCATCCCAGTGCGAGGGGTGGATGTCCACAATGCTGGGGCCGCCGGTGTTGAAGCGGTGTTCGGCCAGCTCGGCCAGGGGCTGGCCGCCCAGGTCGCGAAACTGCGGGTTGCGCGCCACCTGGCAGCGCATGCCGCCGGGCAGCGGCTGCTCGAACTGGTAGGCCCATTGGCGCTCGTGCAGCCAGCGGCCCTGGCCCTTGGGCTGGGCGCCATCGCATTGCAGCGTTACCGGCGGCGTGGCCTGCGGCTGGCCGATGGGCACGACCGCCTCGCTCAGCGTCACCAGCACCTGCCTGGGGTGGTTGGCCACGTCTGCGGGGGTGATGGAGGTGATCTGCGCTGCCTGCGCGCCCAGCGCTGCCAGCGCTGTTAGCGCGCCCAGGGCCCCGGCCAGCCATGCGCGGCTGCGGCGCAGGTGGGTGCGGATCGGTGTCTGCCTGTGTGCCATGGATTTGCCCCTCTTTGGTGTTGTTGGCAAAGGCTTGCAGCCGCGCGCTGCGGCGCGCCTGAAAACCTGTTGCGAATCATTGTAGGGCTGGGCAAGGGCCGCCATGCACAAGCTGCCAGCGCAAAAAAACAGGCCCCTTGCGGGGCCTGTGTGGGCAGTGGGGCGCTGGGCCGCACTGGCGTGCCTACTGGTCGGTCATTGGCTGGTCATGGGCCAGGCGTAGTAGGCCGCGCCATCCTTGCGGAAGTAGGGCATGATCAGCTCGATGATGCGTTGCTGTTCGGGGATCATGGTGTAGAAGTAGGTGCCACGATGGGTGTTGAAGTAGCGCATCACCGGGCTGGTGCCATCGCCCGGGGTGGTGCGGGCGAACCAGGCCACGCCTTCATAGACGTGGCTGTCGGCGAACTGGGTGCGCATGGTCTGGGCTTCGGCCTCATTGGCGGTGTAGAAGTGCGAGCCGACCACATGGTTGTAGAAGCGGTGCACCGGCACGGTGCCAGGGGCCTGGTAGGTGTAGGCCATGAATTGCTCATGCTCGTAGGTGAAGCCCGGCATGTTGCGGATCACGATGTCGCGCTGCTCAGGGCTTTGGGTGTAGAAATGCGAATCGCTGGCGTGGTTGTAGAAGCGGTAGATCGGGCGCAGCGTGGCATAGGTGCTGTTTTTCTCGCCCAGGAAGTACTTCAGGCCATCGGCATAGGCCATGTCGAAGCGGCCATAGACGCTGGAGCCATCGCGCATGCTGCACGAGGCGCTGCCGGAGCTGAGCACGCCGATCAGGTAGTGGTTGCCGTCGGCATGGCGCGCGAACAGGCCCGAGCCGCTGCTGCCGGGCTCGGTGGTGCCGTAGCTGTAGTTGACGTTGAAGAAATCGCTGTAGTCGGCCGTGCCGGGGCGGCAGGAGGTCAGGCCGTCGGCATTGAAGGGCGTGCACACGGCGTAGCTGCTGATGCGGCCGTAGCTGACTTTTTGCAGGTCGCCCCTGGGGTGGCTGATGCCATAGACCGATTGGTTCAGCTCGCGGCTGGCCCACCAGCCGGAGAACAGCACATTGCCGCGCGGCAGCGCGTTGAGCACCAGCAAGGTGGTGTCGAAGCGGCGCTCGGAATAGACCAGGCGCGCGCCGGCCTCGATGCCAAACAGGCGGTTGTGCTCCTTGGAGACGCCGCTGTCAGGCGTGCAGGTCTCGGTGTGGAAGCGCCAGTCGGTCTCCAGCGAGGAGGCCACGGGCTGGGTGCTGATGCAGTGCTCGGCCGTGATGAAGTAAGGCGTGCCCGAGCGCGCCTGATCGGCCACCAGAGTGCCGGTGCAGTAGCCGCTGTTGCCGTCCACGGTCATCAGCATGCGGCCTACGGATTTGCGCACTTCGCTGATTTCCGTGGCGCAGGTGGCGTCGTAGTTGCAGCCTTCGGACATGCCGATGCGTTCGAGCTTCTCCATCTGGGCCAGGGCCAGCTCGGGCGACTCAAAGAAGTGCGACAGCGTGGGCATGGCCACCTGCACGCCGGCCGGATCCAGCCCGGCGGGCACTTCGATTTCAAGCACGGCCGCATCGCCAGCGACGGTGGGCAGCCAGTAGGTGTTGATTTGCTCGGGTGTCAGGCCAGCGGCGCCGACGCTGTTGCTGGCGTTCAGAGCCAGGGTTTCCTGAATGTGCGCGCCGCTGATTTCGATGGCGGCATCGGCCTGGCCGGGCGCGTAAACGCGCACGATGGCTGTGGCCGGCAGGGCATCGACCAGCAGGCCCAGGCGCAGCGCGAAGGCGTTGTCCGACTGGTATTGCAGCGCGGCGGCGTGCGCGCCGCTGGGCAGGGCCTGCCACTGCAGGTTTTGGGCCGTGGCCTTGGCGGTGCCGGTGGCGGCGCTGGCGCGGGCCGCGCCGACCTGGTGCGCGCCGGCCATGGGGGCGCTGGCCAGCTTGGTGAACAGGGCCTGCTCATCCATGGCGCCCAGCGCGATCAGCTTGGCGGCGGGGGCGACGCGGGCCTGCTTGGCAACGGCGGGCGTGAATGTGGCATTGGCCTGCGGGGCCTGCTCGTGGGCGTAATAGGACGGCGCAAACGCGGCCTCCTGGGCGCTGGCGCAGTGCGCGCCAGTCAGGCCGATGGCTGCAGCCAACGCGGCATGGATGTTCAGTTTCTTCATATGTGCCTCTCCAGTTGGAAAACGATGTATGCCTCTGCCCGCATGGCCAGAGCGGGGCGCCGTGGCAATGCGCAAACTCACTTCGAGAGCGATTTTAGGGCGAACCTGATACCTTCACTTACACTTATCGCGTTTGGTAGATTTTTTAACGATTGTTGGGCCTCTTTGTCGGAATAACCCAACGCCAGCAGCGCTTGCAAGATGTCGGCATGCTCTGGCGAGGCCTGCTGGCCGGCCGCTGCAGGCAGGCTGGCATCGGCGGCGTCGCCGATCTTGCCTTTGAGCTCCAGCAGCAGGCGCTCGGCGGTTTTCTTGCCAATGCCGGGGATGCGCGTGAGGCGGCCGAGCTCTTGCTGGGCAATGGCCGCGGCCAGCTCCTGCACCGTCAGTCCGCTGAGCACGGCCAGCGCCGTCTTGGGCCCCAGGCCTGAGACTTTGATGAGCTCGCGAAAGCAGCTGCGCTCTTGCGCGCTGCCAAAGCCGTAGAGCAGGTGGGCGTCCTCGCGCACGATCAGCTGCGTGGCCAGGCTGACGCGTTCGCCCGGTGCGGGCAGGTGGTAGAAGGTGTTCATCGACACCAGCACCTCGTAGCCCACGCCTTGGCAGTCGATGAGGATATGCGGCGGGTTTTTCTCCGCCAGGGTTCCAGTGAGTTTTCCGATCATGGCAAGCTTGTTTGAACTGGGCTGCAGAGGCTGCGGCCGCCGCGATAATGCAGGCGCAGTCTACTTTGCACGGCAGAGGGTGCCGCAGAGTCCGGCTGGAGTTTTTTCACTTTGGGAGAGTCCGCACTTGTCCACAGTCTTGCGCCATGCTTTCGTGCCGGCCAGCAATCAGCGCCTGGCCAATCTGGTGGGGCCGATGGAGTCCCACATCCGCACCATCGAGGCGGCCACGCAAACGGCCATCAGCCGCCGCGAGGGCGCCTTCAAGATCGAAGGGGCCAAGCGCAATGCCCAAAAGGCGCTGGAGGTGCTGCAGGCGCTGTACGAGATGGCCGGCCGCGCCATCTCGGCCGAGCACGTGCAGCTGATGCTTGCGGGTGATGCGGCCAGCGTAAACGAGGGCGAGGACGGCGTGGCCCGGCTGTCCACGCGGCGCAGTGATTTGCGCGCCCGCACGCCCAACCAGAGCGTTTACCTCAGCCACATTGCCGAGCACGACATCACCTTCGGCATTGGCCCGGCCGGCACTGGCAAGACCTATCTGGCTGTGGCCTGCGCGGTCGATGCGCTGGAACGCAATGCCGTGCAGCGCATCGTGCTCACGCGCCCGGCGGTGGAGGCCGGCGAGCGCCTGGGCTTTCTGCCCGGCGATCTGACGCAGAAGGTTGACCCCTACCTGCGCCCGCTGTACGACGCGCTCTATGAGCTGATGGGTTTTGAGCGCGTGCAAAAAGCCTTTGAGCGCAACGCGCTGGAGATCGCGCCGCTGGCCTTCATGCGCGGGCGCACGCTCAACAACGCTTTCGTCATCCTTGACGAGGCGCAAAACACCACGCCAGAGCAGATGAAGATGTTCCTCACCCGCATCGGCTTTGGCGCCAAGGCGGTGATTACCGGCGACGCCAGCCAGATCGACCTGCCCAAGGGCGCGGTCAGCGGCCTGCTCGATGCGCGGCGCGTGCTCAAGAACGTCCAGGGCATTGCCTTCACGCAGTTCGACAGCGGCGACGTGGTGCGCCACCCGCTGGTGGCGCGCATCGTTGATGCCTACGACCGCGTGACCCCGCGTCCCGCTGCCGCTCAAACCGGGGGCAAGGCAGGGGCCAAGGCCGCCAGCCCGGCCCGCGCCGCAGCAGCGGCAGCAGGCAGTGACGACGCGCAGGAGCAGGCCGGCCATGCGTGACGTACCGCCCCCCACCCCCGCCATCGCCGCAGTCGCAACCATGCAGGCGCGCCGCGCCGCATGGCCTTGGGCAGGACTTTGGCTGAGCGCCGCGCTGCTGCTGGCCGCTTGCAGTGCCGCGCCGACAGGCCAGGCCGACCGCCCGTCGGCGCGCACGGCGGCTGCCGCGCTGGCGAAGCCCTCCTCACGTTCGCAGCCGCAGCGCCCCGCTCAGGTGCGGCAAGTGCAGTACCGCTGCGCCGATGGCCAGCAACTGCAGGTGCGCTATGAACACCAGGGCAGCAGCCCGGCAGGCAACGCCATCGTGGAGTTTGGCGGGCAGCGCATCGCCATGCAGCACGTGGAGCAAGCGCTGCAGCCGCACTACGTGGCCCAGGCGCAAAGTACGCAGCAGGCCAGCTACCGCTGGCACGCAGGGCAGGGCGATGGCGCTGGCGGCCTGAGCATCAAGGCCCCAGGCAGCACCGCCATGGAAGTGCCGCTGCTGCAGGGCTGCCAGCACGCCGCAGGGGCGTCAGGCGCGCCGCAGGAGTGACGCCATGGCCTTGCCGCAACTGTCGCTGTCATTGCAATTCGCATCCACCGAGCAGGTGCGCCAGCACCGCCAGGCCCTGCCGCGCCACCGCGTGGCACGCTGGATACGCCACGCGCTGGACTGCGATGCCGAAATCACCGTGCGCATCGTCGATGCCGAGGAAGGGCGCGCGCTCAACCACAGCTACCGTCACAAGGACTACGCCACCAACGTGCTGACCTTTGACTACGCGCAGCAGCCGCTGGTCATGGCCGATCTGGTGCTGTGCGCCCCTGTCATCGCTCAAGAGGCGCTCCAGCAAGGCAAGACGCTGGAGGCGCACTACGCGCACATGGTGGTGCATGGTGTGCTGCACGCCCAGGGCTGGGACCACGAAACCAGCGAGGCCGACGCACAAGCCATGGAGGCGCAGGAAGTGCGCATCCTCGAGCGGCTGGGCTATGCCAACCCCTACGCAGACTGATAGGCAGACCGATCGGCCGGCTGATGGGCCAGCACATTGGCCGGATCCTCGGCCCGGCGCGCCGGCGCAGGGCGATGCTGCCGCGCTGGCGGCCGATCTGCACTGCCACTCCACCGCATCGGACGGCACGCTGGCTCCGGCCGAGCTGGCCGCGCGCGCGCAACGCCAGGGCGTGGCGCTGTGGGCGCTGACCGACCACGACACCTTGGCCGGCCAACGGCAGGCTGCACAGGCCGCACGTGCGCTGGGGCTGGCCTGGGTCAGCGGGGTGGAAATCTCGGCGCTGTATCAAGGCCGCACCCTGCACATCGTCGGCCTGGGCATGGACATTGACCACGCCGCGCTGCAGCAGGCGCTGGCGGCCAACCAGCAACTGCGCGTGCAGCGCGCCTGGCGCATGGCGCAGTGCCTGGAGCAGGCCGGCTTTCGCGGCGTCTGGCAAGGCGCGCTGGCGCAGGCCGGCGGCCAGCCCAGCCAGCTGGCGCGGCCGCACCTGGCGCGCTACCTGGTACACAGCGGCCAGGCCGGCAGCGAGCAGCAGGTCTTCCAGCGCTATCTGGGCGAGCAGGGCCGCTGCTTCGTGCCCACGCAATGGCTGCCGCTGGAGCAGGCCATCGCCGCCATCCGCGCCGCCGGCGGCCTGGCCGTGCTGGCGCATCCGCTGGCCTACGACTTGCCGCCGCCAGCTCTGCAAACCCTGCTGCAGCACTTCAAGGCCAGCGGCGGCCAGGGCATTGAAGTCATCTCCGGCCCACAGCCGGCCGAGCACATCGCCGAGCTGGCCGCCATGGCCCGCAGCCACGGCCTGCTGGCCTCGCGCGGCAGCGACTTCCACCGCCCGCCTGCCACCGACTGCGGCGTGGAGCTGGGCCGCCTGCCGCCGCTGCCGCCCGATCTGCAACCGGTGTGGACGCAGCCGCCACTGGCCCAGGCTCTCGGGGCGTGAACGGTGAACGCGTGGGGGCGCGTCGCTCAACATCTGTGAGCTTGCCGCTCGCCTCATTTCTGGTCGCGGCGCGGTGGAGTGCTTTTGAGCAGATTCTTAAATCCCCTTGAAATCCCGCGCTGCCAATTGCCGCCAGCGCCGCTGGCGGTGGCGGTAGAACAGCTGGGCAAACAGCCATACCGGCCCAGTCAGCCAGCCAGCTTCGATGGCGACCTGATCGCGGTAGCAGGTGCCGGCATCGTTGGGGGTGAGGGTGATGAGGTGATCCCAGCGGCGCACCAGGCTTCCATGGCCGTTGTCGCGCAGCGCAAAGCCGCCGCCGTGGTCCGGAAATGTAATCACGATGGTCTGCCGCCCCAGCGGAATCAGTCTGAATAAATACATGCGCATCTCATAGCAACCTTCCTGCCAGGTGTCCGGCAGTTGCGGCGGTTGTTGGGCGCGAAACTGCACCAGCGGGTGGGCCACGTGGTGCAGCAGCCCGGGGCGCCGGGCCTGGGCGGCGGCTTGGGCCAGACTGCAGGGCAGTTGGCAAGTCAGGTCGATCTTCATGGCACTTTCATGGCGCTGCTGCGCTGCCGGCGGCGGGCGCGGCGATGCGGATGATTTTCAGCAGGTTGGTGGTGCCGGGCGTGGCAAAGGGCAGGCCGGCGGAGATCACCAAATAGTCGCCCGGGCCGGCAAAGCCGGCGTCGCAGGCGCTGCGCTCGGCCACCTCGGCCATGTGTTCGACGCTGGTGCCCACGGCCAGCTCTGGGGTGACGATGGGGTGTACGCCCCAGACCAGCGTCAGCCGCCGTGCGGTGGTCAGGTGTGGGGTCAGGCCGATGATGGGCGCGGCTGGGCGCTCGCGTGCGGTGCGCAGCGCGGCGTAGCCGGAGCTGGTGTAGGCCACGGTGGCCGAGGCTTGCAGCAGCGCGATGGCGTGGCGCATGGCCAGGCCGATGGCGTCGGCAACGGTGGCTTCGGGGGGCGATTGGCTGGCCTGCAGGCCTTCGCGCCAGGTGGGGTCGGCTTCGCTGTGCTCGATGATGCGTTGCATCATCTGCACGGCCTGCAGCGGGTAGTGGCCCGAGGCCGATTCGGCCGAGAGCATGACGGCATCGGCGCCTTCGTAGATGGCGGTGGCCACGTCCGAGGCTTCGGCGCGCGTGGGCACGGGCGAGCCGACCATGGATTCGAGCATTTGCGTGGCGACGATGACCGGGCGGCCCTGGCGGCGGCAGGCGCGGATGATTCGGCGTTGGATGGCGGGCACTTGCTCGGCGGGCATTTCCACGCCCAGGTCGCCGCGCGCGACCATCACGGCATCGGTTTCGGCGACGATGCTCTCCAGCGCGTCGATGGCGGCAGGCTTTTCCAGCTTGGCGACGATGGCCGCGCGCCCGGCGATGCGCTGGCGCAGCTGGGCGATGTCGCTGGCGCGCTGCACGAAGGACAGGGCTATCCAGTCCACGCCCAGCGAGAGGCCGAATTCCAGGTCGGCGCAGTCCTTGTCGGTCAGCGCAGAGATGGGCAGCAGCACGCCCGGGACGTTCACGCCCTTGCGGTTGCTGAGCACGCCGCCCACGGTCACCACGGTGTGCGCATAGTCCGCGCCGCAGTGCGCCACGCGCAGGCGCAGCCGGCCGTCGTCGAGCAGCAGCTCCGTGCCCGGGCGCAGCGCGGCGAAGATTTCCGGGTGCGGCATGGCCACGCGCTGCTCGCTGCCGGGGGTGGCCGTGTCCATATCGAGCCGGAAGGGCTGGCCTGGCTCCAGCAGCGCCGAGCCTTGCGCGAAGCTGCCAATGCGCAGCTTGGGGCCTTGCAGGTCCATCAGGATGGCGATGGGGCGGCCGCTCTCGGCCTCAATCTCGCGGATCCAGGCGTGGCGGCGCTGGTGGTCGGCATGGCTGCCGTGGCTGAAGTTCAGGCGGAATACGTTGGCGCCGGCCTCGTGCAGCGCACGGATGCGCTCCTTGTCGTCGGTGGTCGGGCCGATGGTGGCCACGATCTTGGCCTGGGTGTGGAGGGCGCTGGGGGGCGCGTTCGGGCGGCGGCGTGCGGCGTGCGTCATAGGATCAGGATGGCGCGAAAGTCGTTGACGTTGGTGCGCGTAGGGCCGGTGACGATGGCATCGCCCAGGGCTTCGAAGAAGCTGTGCGCGTCGTGCCCGTCCAGCGCCTGCTGGGCGCCCAGCCCCTGCTGGCGCGCGCGTGCCAGTGTATCCGGGCCGATGCAGGCGCCGGCGATGGCTTCGCTGCCGTCCACGCCGTCGGTGTCGGCCGCCAGCGCGTGGATGCCTGGCGCGCCGCGCAGCGCCAAAGCCAGCGCCAGCAGGAAGTGCGCATTGCGCCCGCCCCGAGCCGTGGGGCTGTTGCTGGCCGCCAGCGTGACGGTGGTTTCACCGCCCGAGAGCAGCACGCAGGGCCGCTGCCAGGGCAGGGTGGGCTGCGGCGCATGGCGCTGGGCGTAGCAGGCCATGCCGGCCAGGGCGCGGGCCAGCTCGGCGGCCTGGCCCTCCAGCGCGTCGCCCAGGATGTAGGCGTGCAGCCCAGCCTGGCGCGCAGCGGCGGCGGCGGCCTGCAAGGCTTGCTGCGGGGTGGCGAGCAGTCGCGTGGTGATGGCCGGCAGGCGGGCGTCGCCCGGGGCGATGCTTTCGCCCGCGCCCGATTGCAGCAGCTGCCGCGCCGCCTCGGGCACGGCGATGTGGTAGCGCTGCAGGATCTCCAGCGCCTGGGCGCAGCTGCTGGCATCGGGCACGCTGGGGCCGGAGGCGATGTCGGCCGGCTCGTCGCCGGGCACGTCGGAGATCAGCAGGTTGAGCACTGGCGCGGGCGAGCAAGCCAGCGCCAGCCGCCCGCCCTTGATGGCCGAGAGGTGGCGGCGCACGCAGTTCATTTCCTGGATGCTGGCGCCGCTGCGCAGCAGGGCTTGGTTGAGGGCCTGCTTGTCGGCCAGCGTCAGCCCCGGCAGGGCCAGCGGCAGCAGCGCCGATCCGCCGCCGGAGAACAGGCACACGACCAGATCCTGCGCGCCGGCGCTGTGCGCCAGCGCCAGCATGCGCTGCGCGGCAGCCTGGCCGGCGGCATCGGGCACGGGGTGTGCGGCCTGCACGATCTCAATGCGTTGGCAGGGCACGGCATGGCCATAGCGCGTGACCACCAGTCCGCCCAGTGGCGCCTGGGGCCAGGCCTGCTCCAGCGCCGCAGCCATGGCGGCCGAGGCCTTGCCAGCGCCCAAGACCAGCACCCGGCCCTTGCCGGCGGCAACGGTTGGCGGCAGCGGTGGCAGGTGCCGCGCCAGCTGCTGCGCCGGTTGCGCGGCGGCGATGGCCGCATCCAGCAGGCGGCGCAGCAGTGCGGGGGAATTGGCGATGCTGGGTGTCATGGCAGCGGGTTTGGCCTGCCCAATCCGAACTCGCACCGAGATGTTGAACAGACTCACAGAGCCTGTTCAAAATCTTTGCACGGCGGTCAAGAGAGCGGATTTGGGCGCTCTGCTTCGTTGCAAAGCCTCGCCATAGCCCCAGCTATGGCTGCGTTTTGCGCCTTGCAGCCCACCCCAAACCGCTTCTTGCCCACTCGCACCGAGATGTTGAACAGACTCTCAGGGCTTGGTGTATTGCACGAAGACTTCGTTGGGGCGGATCATGCCCAGCTCCTGGCGGGCGATTTCCTCCATCATCTCGCGGCCTTCGCGCAGGTCGGCGATGTCGTTGAGCAGGCGCTCGTTGTCCTGCCGCATCAGCGCGTTGGAGTGGCGCTGCACGGCAATTTCCTCGCGCATCAGCTCGACGTTGGGGTAACTGCCGCGCCCAGTCCAGAGTTGCCACTGCAGCCAAGCCAGCAGCAGCAGCAGCGCGACGGTGGTGAGATGGCGCAGGCGCAGGGGCAGTCGCATGGCAGGGGCCGTCTTGCAGTGGGTTCAGACTGGGGGCGCGCCAGCGCTCAGCGCAGGTTGTAGAAGGCCGAGGCGCCGGGGTAGACGGCCACGTCGCCCAAGTCTTCCTCGATGCGCAGCAGTTGGTTGTATTTGGCCATGCGGTCGCTGCGGCTCAAGGAGCCGGTCTTGATCTGGCCGGCGTTGGTGCCCACGGCGATGTCGGCAATGGTGGCGTCTTCGGTCTCGCCCGAGCGGTGGCTGATGACGGCGGTGTAGCGCGCGCGCTTGGCCATCTCGATGGCCTCGAAAGTCTCGGTCAGCGTGCCGATCTGGTTGATCTTGATGAGGATGGAGTTCGCAATGCCCTTGTCGATGCCTTCCTTGAGGATCTTGGTGTTGGTGACGAACAGGTCATCGCCCACCAGCTGGACTTTCTTGCCCAGGCGCGCGGTCAGCAGCTTCCAGCCGTCCCAGTCGCCTTCGGCCATGCCGTCCTCGATGCTGACGATGGGGTATTTCTCGCACCAGGTGCAGAGTTTTTCCGTCCACTCGGCCGCCGAGAGTTTGAGGCCGCCTTCGCCTTCGAGGGTGTAGATGCCGTCCTTGAAGAACTCGCTGGAAGCGCAGTCCAGGCCCAGGGCGATTTGCTCGCCGGGGCGGTAGCCGGCCGCCTCGATGGATTGCAGGATCAGGCCGATGGCCGCCTCGTGGTTTTCCACGTTGGGGGCAAAGCCGCCTTCGTCGCCCACGGCGGTGCTCATGCCTTTGTCGTGGATGATTTTCTTCAGCGCATGGAACACCTCGGCGCCCCAGCGCAGCGCCTCGCGAAAGCTCTGCGCGCCGCTGGGGATGATCATGAACTCCTGCAGATCCAGGCTGTTGTTGGCGTGCGCGCCGCCGTTGATGACGTTCATCATCGGCACGGGCAGGGTCACGCCGCCCATGCCGCCGAAGTAGCGGTACAGCGGCAGGCCGGTTTCCTCGGCGGCGGCGCGGGCCACGGCCATGGACACGGCCAGCAGCGCATTGGCGCCCAGGCGCGATTTGTTGTCGGTGCCGTCCAGGTCGATCAGCGTGCGATCGAGGAAGGCCTGCTCGGCCGCATCCAGGCCCAGCACGGCCTCGGAGATTTCGGTGTTGATGTGCTGCACGGCCTTGAGCACGCCCTTGCCCAGGTAGCGGCTCTTGTCGCCGTCGCGCAGCTCGATGGCTTCGCGCGCGCCGGTGGATGCGCCCGAGGGCACGGCGGCGCGGCCCATCACGCCCGACTCCAGCAGCACGTCGCACTCGACGGTGGGGTTGCCGCGGCTGTCGAGGATTTCGCGGCCGACGATGTCAACAATGGCACTCATGATGGTTTCCTTTGCGGGTTTCAGGTCAAGTGAATTGGGAAATGAAAAGCGGGCGCGCCTGGGTTCAGAAAGAAGCGCTCACAGCCCTTCGACGCACAGCATATTGAACACGCCCGCGCCTTCGCGTACCTGGCGCGCCTTGCGGTATTCGGGCGAATCATAGAACGCCTGCGCCGCTGCGTAGCTGGGAAAGCGCAGCACCACGGTGCGTGCGTGGGCCTGGCCTTCGAGCACCTGCTGCTGGCCGCCGCGCACGATGAACTCGCCACCGTGGGCTTGGGCGGCCTGGGTGCTCCATTCGCGGTACTCGGCCATTTGCTCGGGGTTGGTGACGTGGACGTTGGCGATGACGTAGCCGTAGGGCATGGGTTTGTTCCTCTTTTTTGGGGCGGTGGCCGCCGTTGGCGGCATGGATCAGGGGCTTTCAGGGGCGCTGCTATCGAGGCTGCGCTGCAGCAGCACGGCGGCCAACTGGGTCAGGGCATCGAGCCGATGGGCGATGACGGCGGCGGCGATGTCCATGTCCAGCGCATCGTACTGGTGCACGGCAATGTTGCGAAAGCCGACCATGTGCTGCAGCGCCTGCACCTGCTCGCCTTGCAGCAACTGGTGCTCGCCCAGCAGCGCAAAGGCCTCGCGCGCGCTGCGCGGCAGACCCCATTGATGGTGGGCGATGAACATATTGGCCATGTCGATGGCCAGCTCGCAGGCGCGTTGCACGTTCAGGATAGCGGCATCCTGCCGGGTGAAATCGCTGGCAAAATGCGCCCCGGCCAGGCGCAGCTCCTCACGGGCGCGCGCGATGCAGCGCTGCATGCGGTCGGCTTTTTGGGCCAGGGCGTCTTGCAAGGCGGCGTTCATGGCTGGGCCTGCTGCAGTTGCGCCAGCAGCTGCTGCACCATGGGCTGGCGCCAGCGCTGGATGTGCTGGTATTCGGTCAGGATGCGGCTGCAGTGGTCCAGGTGCTCTGCGCCGCTGTCGTTGAACAGCAGCTCGCCCGTGTACATGATTTGCACCTGCATCACGGTGGGCAGGCGGTCGAAGTCGAGCAAGTCCACC
The DNA here is from genome assembly GCF_002285285.1 of Vandammella animalimorsus. Lineage (GTDB taxonomy): Bacteria > Pseudomonadota > Gammaproteobacteria > Burkholderiales > Burkholderiaceae_C > Lampropedia > Lampropedia animalimorsus. The sequence continues at coordinate 170,696 of NZ_NSJF01000003.1, read as the reverse complement.
TCATGCCCCAGGCGCTGCGCCAGCTGTTCTGCGGCGTGCAGCTGCGCTGGCCCGCCCAGGGGGTGTGGCAGGCGCACGGCAATGTCAATGTCGCTGCCCGCGCCAAAGCGCGCGCCGCCATGCGCGGCGCTGCCAAACAGCCAGGCCGCACGCGCCTGCGGTAGGCATTGGCGGATGGCCTGGCGGGCTTGCTGTGGGCTGGGCGGGGCGTGCTCGCTCATGCGCTGAAGTCGTTTTCCAGAAAACCGTTTCGCTTGGTCACCGCATCCAGCGCCAGCAGGGTTTGCAGCAGCGCCTTCATGTGTTTGAGGGGCACGGCGTTGGGCCCGTCGGAGAGGGCCTTGTTCGGGTCGGGGTGGGTTTCCATGAACAGGCCAGCCACGCCCACGGCCACGGCCGCGCGCGCGAGCACGGGCACCATTTCGCGCTGGCCGCCGCTTGAGGTGCCTTGGCCGCCGGGCAGTTGCACGCTGTGGGTGGCGTCGAACACCACGGGCGCGCCGGTCTCGCGCATGATGGCAAGTGAGCGCATGTCGGACACCAGGTTGTTGTAGCCAAAGCTGGCGCCGCGCTCGCAGGCCATGAAGTTGTCTTCGGGCAGGCCCGCTTCGCGCGCGGCGGCGCGGGCCTTGTCGATGACGTTTTTCATGTCGTGGGGCGCGAGGAACTGGCCTTTCTTGATGTTCACCGGCTTGCCCGACTGCGCCACGGCGCGGATGAAATCGGTCTGGCGGCACAGGAAGGCGGGGGTTTGCAGCACGTCCACCACGGTGGCAACTTGAGGGATTTCGGCCTCGGTGTGCACGTCGGTGAGCACGGGCACGGCCAGTTCTTTCTTCACCTTGGCGAGGATTTCCAGCCCCTTTTCCATGCCGGGGCCGCGAAAGCTCGCGCCGCTGGAACGGTTGGCCTTGTCGTAGCTGCTTTTGAAGATGAAGGGGATGCCCAGCTGCGCGGTGATCTCCTTGAGCTGCCCGGCCACGTCCATTTGCAGCTGTTCGGATTCGACCACGCAGGGGCCGGCGATGAGGAAGAAGGGCCGATCCAGGCCGATGGGAAAGCCGCAGAGGTTCATAGCAGGAGCAAGTGGTCAGAGGTGGCGCCGCGCACGGCCGAGAGGGCGATGCGCTGGTCGAAGCTGGCCAGGGTGCCGCCGTGGTGGACGGCCAGGGCCAGCAGGTAGGCGTCGGTGATTTGGTTGTGGCCGCTGATGCGGTTGAAGTCCAGCGCGTCGCCGCCGATGAGTGACAGGGCATCGGGCCAGAATTGGTGGTCCACGTCGCCGCAGGCGCGCTGCATGGCCGCGCGGATGGTGGCCAGGCTGGCGGGCCGCCCCCGGCCCAGGCCGGGCATGGCGCAGATGCGCAGCGCGCCGTTTTCGGTCAGCGGGCAGGTGGCGATGCGCAGGCCGGGGCGCTGCCACAGGGCGATGGCGGTCTGGTTGTGCACGTGCTGCTCGTCGAGCAGCGCGACCCAGACGTTCACGTCCAGCAGCAGGCGGCGGGAAGTGGCTGGCATCACACGCCGTCCTCGTCCATCAGGCGATAGACATCTTGCGAGGTGATGGGCGGGCCGCTACGCGCTGGGTACACGCTGTAAGGGCTGCGCGGCTGGCTGGCCAGGGGCGCAGGGGCGTCGGCCATGTGCTGCGCGCCGCGCCGCATCCATTGCGAGACGGCCTGGCCCAGCGTGATGCGCTCGCGCTGGGCGGTTTGCTGCGCGAGGATGAGCATGTCGTCGTCCAGGTTGAAGGTGCTGCGCATGGGGTGTTCTCCTTTGCATCAAAGCATCATGCTGACGCAACGATGCTAGATGCCGGGCGCGGGCTTGGCAAGCCGCCCTTGGTTCAGGCCTTGCGAGCAGGGGATGTGCCGGGCGCAGCGGCAGCAGCGGCCTTTTTCTGCCGCGCCAGCGCCGCCTTGATGAAGGCGTTGAACAGCGGGTGACCGTTCCAGGGCGTGCTCTTGAACTCGGGGTGGAATTGCACGCCGATGTACCAGGGGTGCACGCTTTGCGGCAGCTCGACGATTTCGGTCAAGTGCTCGCGCTGGGTCAGCGCCGAGATCACCAGGCCGGCTTTGCGCAATTGGTCGAGGTATTTGGTGTTGGCCTCGTAGCGGTGGCGGTGGCGCTCGGTCACCACGTCGCCGTAGATCTGGTGCGCCAGCGTGCCGGGTTGCACGTCGGAGCTTTGCGCGCCCAGGCGCATGGTGCCGCCCAGGTCGCTGCTGGCGTCGCGCTTTTGGATGCTGCCGTCCTGGTCTTCCCACTCGTCGATGAGGGCGATCACCGGCTCGGGCGTGTGCGGGTCGAACTCGGTGCTGTTGGCCTTGCCCAAGCCGGCCACGTGGCGCGCGTATTCGATGGTGGCCACCTGCATGCCTAAGCAAATGCCCAGGTAGGGCACCTGGTGCTCGCGCGCGTAGCGGGCGGTGGCGATCTTGCCTTCCACCCCGCGCGCGCCAAAGCCGCCGGGCACCAGGATGGCGTCGTAGGCGGCCAGCTTCTGCGCGGCGGCGCCTGCCGGGCCTTCCAGCGTTTCGGAGTCGATGTGGTCGATGCGCACGCGCACGTGGTTTTTCATGCCGGCGTGGCGCAGCGCCTCGTTGACGGACTTGTAGCTGTCGCTCAGCTCCACGTACTTGCCCACCATGGCCACGCGCACCTCGCCTTGCGGGTGCTCGGTTTCATGCACCAGGTCGTCCCAACGCTTGAGGCTGGCCGGCGGCGTGTTCAGGCGCAGCTTGTCGCAGATCAGGCCGTCCAGGCCCTGCTCGTGCAGCAGGCGCGGCACCTTGTAGATGGTGTCCACATCGGGCATGGAGATCACGCCCCAGGCCGGCACGTTGGTGAACAGGCTGATCTTGTCGCGCTCGTCCTGCGGAATGGCGCGGTCGGCGCGGCACAGCAGCACATCGGGCTGGATGCCGATCTCGCGCAGCTTTTGCACCGTGTGCTGCGTGGGCTTGGTTTTCAGCTCGCCCGCGGCGGCAATCCAGGGCAGATAGGTCAGGTGCACGAAGGCGCTGTTGTTGGGCCCGAGCTTCAGCGCCAGCTGGCGCACGGCCTCCAGGAAAGGCAGCGATTCGATGTCGCCCACCGTGCCGCCGACCTCGGCAATGGCCACGTCCACCGCGTCGGGCGTGCCAATGCCTGCGCCGCGCTTGATGAATTCCTGAATCTCGCCCGTGATGTGCGGAATCACCTGCACCGTCTTGCCCAGGTAGTCGCCGCGGCGCTCTTTCTCCAGCACGCTCTGGTAGATGCGGCCGGTGGTGAAGTTGTTGGCCTGCTTCATGCGCGTTTCGATGAAACGCTCGTAATGGCCCAGGTCCAGATCGGTCTCGGCGCCGTCGTCGGTGACGAACACCTCGCCGTGCTGGAAGGGGCTCATGGTGCCCGGATCGACGTTGATGTACGGATCGAGCTTGATGAGGGTGACTTTGAGGCCGCGCGATTCCAGGATGGCAGCCAGCGAGGCGGCAGCGACGCCCTTGCCCAGGGACGACACCACACCGCCGGTGACGAAGACGAATTTGGTCATGTCTCGGGGGATGGGGGAAATGGCGATTATAGAACCGATGCCCCGCCGCCCTGGGGCGGCACCGGCGGCACCGGCGGCAGCGCCCAACGGCCTGGGCAGAGTCAACGCTCGAGCAATTGCTGCATGCGCGCCATGGCTTCGCGCAGGTTGTCGTTGGAGGTGGCGATGGAAAAGCGCACGAAATGCTCCATGCCGTTCTGGCCGAAGTCCTTGCCGGGGGCTACGGCAATGCGCGCTTGCTCCAGCAGCGCAAAGGCAAAGTCCCAGCTGCCTTGCACGCCCAGGCGCTGGGCCGCCTCGCGGCAGTCGGCCCAGACGTAGAACGCGCCGTCGGGCTGCACGGGCACCTGCAAGCCCAGGCCGGGCAGCGGAGCGATGAAGCTTTGCAGCCGCTCGCGGAAGATGGCGCGGCGGCGCTCGTACTCGGCGATGCTGTCGGGGTGAAAGCAGGCCAGCGCCGCATGTTGGGCAATGGTGCTGGGGCAGATGAACAGGTTTTGCGCCAGCCGCTCGATGGGCGCTACCAGCGCTGGCGGCACCACCAGCCAGCCCAGGCGCCAGCCGGTCATGTTGAAGTACTTGCTGAAGCTGTTGACGCTGATGATGTCCTCGCCCAGGGCCAGGGCCGTCTGGCCGTACTCGCTGTCGTAGGACAGGCCCAGGTAAATCTCATCGACCAGGGTCACGCCGCCGCGGGCGCGCACAAAATCGTGGATGGCGCGCAGCTGCGTAAACGGCATCGAGGTGCCGGTGGGGTTGGAGGGCGAGGCCAGCAGCACGCCGCGGGTTTGCGGCCCCCAGTGCGCCGCGACCTGCTCGGCCGTGAGCTGAAAGCGGCTGGCCGCATCGACGGGGATGCACACCGGCTGCGCGCCGGCAACCTGCACGAACTGCTGGTTGCAGGGGTAGCAGGGGTCGGGCAGCAGCACCTGGTCGCCCTCTTGCAGCAGCGCCAGGCAGGCCAGGTGCAGCGCGGCCGAGGCACCAGCGGTGATGACGATGCGCTCGGGCGCCACCTGCACGCCAAAGCGCGTGGCATACCAGCCGCTGATGGCCTGGCGCAGCGCATCCAGCCCCAGCGCGGCGGTGTATTGGCTGTGACCGGCCTCGATGGCCGCGATGGCGGCCTGCTGCACGCGCGGCGGAGCGGTGAAATCGGGCTCGCCAATGTTCAGATAGCGCATCGGCGGCGTGTTGCCGCGCTCGGCGATGAGGCGTTGCGCGGCCTTGGCCACCTCCATGACGTAAAACGGGCGAGTCTGGGTGGCGCGGAGGGAGAGGGTGCTCATGTGTGTTCGGCAGGCGCTGAGAGCCTGCTCAAAATCTGGGGCGAGTGGGCAAGCAGCGGCTTGGGATGGGCTGCAAGGCGCAAAGCCACGATTCTATGAAGGCACACGCCCCCGCCGGGCCTGTTGGGCAAGCCGGTGGGGGCGTGTGTGCAAGAGAAGATCTGCAACTGGCCTGCGCGTGCAGCGCAGGCCAGCTGCAGGCTACTTGCGGGCGAGCTGGCGCTTACTTCTTCACCAGCGGGCAGCTGGATGTGGCCAGCGGCTGGAAGGCCTTGTCGGCCGGGATGGTGCTGACCAGCTTGTAGTAATCCCAGGCGCCCTTGGATTCCTCGGGCGTCTTGACCTGGAACACATACATGTCGTGGATCACGCGGCCATCGTCGCGGATCGAGGCATTGCGCATCACCGCGTCCTCGATGGGCAGCTCGCGCATTTTCTCGGCCACGACCTTCCAGTCGTCGGTGCCGGCGGCGGCCACCGATTTCAGATAGTGCAGCGTGCTCGAATACACGCCGGCGTGCACCATGGTTGGCTTGTTGCCGCGGTGCTGCTGCTCGAAGCGGCTGGAGAACTCGCGCGTCTTGTCGTCCAGATCCCAGTAAAAGCCTTCAGAGAACTTCAGGCCCTTGGCCGTCTCCAGCCCCATGGCGTGCACGTCCGAGAGGAACACCAGCAGCGCCGTGACCTGTTGCTTGCCGCTCGAAAGGCCGAACTCATGCACGCCCTTCATGGCGTTGACCGTGTCCTGCGAGCCATTGGCCAGCGCGATGGCATCGGCGCCCGAGGCCTGGGCCTGCAGCAAGAAGGAGGAGAAGTCGCTGGCATTGAGCGGGTGGCGCACCGAGCCGGCCACCTCGCCGCCGTTGGCCTTGAGCACTTCGGTGGCGTCCTTTTCGAGCGAGTGGCCGAAAGCGTAATCCACCGTTACGAAAAACCACTTCTTCGCGCCGGCTTGAGTCATGGCCGCCACGGGCGCGGCCGAGAGCGAATAGGTGTCGAACATCCAGTGAAAGCCATTGCGCGCGCAGTCGGCATTGGTCAGGCGCGTGGTGGCTGGGCCGGAGTACATGGCGATGCCGCCGCGCTCCTTGATGATCTGCTGCACGGCCAGGGCGCCAGCGGAATTGGTCAAATCCACCAGCGCATCGACCTGCTGCACATCCAGCCACTCACGCGCGCGCGAGGCGGCGATGTCGGCCTTGTTTTGGTTGTCGGCGCTGACCACCTCGATCTTCATGCCCTTGCACTCGGCCTTGAGGCAGTCCTCCACGGCCATGCGCGCGGCCACCACCGAGCCTGGCCCGCCCATGCTGGAGTAAGGGCCGGCCATGTCGGTCAGCACGCCGATCTTGACCAGGCCATCGGTCAGCTTGGGCTCGGCGGCCTGGGCCCCGCCGCCAGCGGCCAGGGCCAGCATGCTGGCGCAGGCAATGCCGCGCAGGGCCAGGCCACGGCTGGGGCGGGAAGAGTTCTGTGTCATGGAAAAAGTCTCCTTTCGGTTGCAATGGGATGAGGGTCGCGCCACGAAGCCCGACCGGGTTCGATTCATCAAGGCGCGCGCAGGCAGCGCCAACGCTGCGGGCCGCGCAGCATAGCGGCGAGCATGCCCGAATGCAATGCGGGAAAGCGCTTGCCGCGACAGCGGTGCAGGCGTGTGCCGCTGGCATGCAGGGGGTTTCAGCCTGACAGTCCTGGCACATCGACCTGCAGCGTCCAGACCTGGGCCTCGCGCGCGGCCCGGCGTTGGTGCTCCAGGAAGTCGGGCGCCACGCACAGAAACAGTGTGCGCCCGTCTGGGCCGCCCAGCGCGCAGGCAAAGCAGCCCATGGCGCCGGTGGAGACCTCCTGCAGGATGCGCCCGCCCTGGGCGACGCGCAGCACGCGTTGCCCGATGGCGTCGGCCACCCAGACGGCGCCTTCGGCGTCCAGCGCTGCGCCGTCAGCCGCCACCTTGCCGCCGGCGATGAAATCGTCCAGCGCGGCGCTTTGCACCAGCGGGCCGAACACGGCCCAGTCGCGCCGCGGCCCCAGGCTGCCGTCGGCGGCGATGTCGAATACCGACAGGCGATTGCCCAGGGTCTCGTTGACGATCAGCGAGCGGCCATCGGGCGTGGGCAGGATGGCGTTGGGAAAGTACAGCCCGCTGGCAGCCTGATGCACCTGCCCGTCGGGATCGACGCGCGCCAGTGCGGCAGTGCGCACCGCCGCGCCGCCCATCAGGTCAAAACCGAAATTGCCCACCCAGGCGCGCCCCTGGGCATCCACGGCCATGTCGTTGCAATGGCCACTGGCAATGTGTGAAAGATCGGCGTGCAGCGCCAATTGGCCGTCCGGCTCGCGCCGCAGGATCTTGCGATCGCGCATGGAGACGATGAGCAGGCGGCCGCCGGGCAGCCAGCCCAGGCCGGAGGGCTGGCCCGGCACGTGGGCCATCTGCTCGACCTGACCCTGCATGTCACAGGCCAGCACTTGGTGGGTGTAGAAGTCCGACAGCCACAGGCGGCCCTCGCGCCAGCGCGGGCCCTCAAGAAAGCTGTAGCCAGACAGCAGCGTGCGAAATTCAGGCATCTTTCATCTCCTTTGGGCAGGTTGCCAGGCTTTGTGGTCATGCCACGCCGGGCTGGCGCGGTCCGGTCATTGCAGCGCAATCGGCCAACTCTGGCAAGCACCGGCAGCGCAGGGCGCGGCAGGCCGGCCTGTGCGCCCTACAATCGCCGCCGCACCAGCCCCCCACAGGAGATGACCAAGACCATGCCAGCGCAGCAGCAGCCCGCAGTGGGCGTTCAGGCCGCCGGGCCGCAGCAGGCCCAGTCCGCCGCCGTGGCCCATTGCCCGGCCTTGTTGGTGGCGGCTGCGGCCTCGGGCCAGGGCAAGACCCTGGTGACGGCGGCGCTGGCGCGCCTGCACAGCCGTCAGGGGCGTCGGGTGCGGGTGTTCAAGTGCGGGCCGGATTTTCTCGATCCGCACTGGCACGAGCTGGCCAGTGGCGCGCCGGTGCAGAACCTGGATTTGTGGATGACCGGTCCGCAGGACGTGGCTGCGCGTCTGCACGCGGCCGCCTGCCAGGCCGATCTGATCCTCATCGAAGGCGTGATGGGGTTGTTTGATGGCACGCCCAGCGCCGCCGATTTGGCGCAGCAATGGGGCATTGCCGTGATGCCGGTGCTGCAGGCCGGTGCCATGGCGCAGACCTGCGCGGCATTGGTGTATGGCCTCAAGCATTACCGCAGCGACCTGCGCTGGGCCGGCGTGCTGTGCAATGGCGTGGCCAGCGCCCACCATGCGCAATTGCTGCAGGCGGCGCTGGAGCCCAGCGGCGATTGGCTCGGGGCCTTGCCGCCCTTGCAGCTGCAGGATGTGCCGCAGCCGCCGCAGCCGCCGCAGGGCGCATCGGGCGCCAAGCCGCTGTCGCTGCTGCCCGAGCGCCACCTGGGCCTGGTGCCCAGCGGTGAGCTGCGTGATGCGCTGGCGCGTCTGGATCTGGCCGCCGATGCGTTGGCCCAGACGCCGCTGGGCCAGATGGATGGCGCCGCCCTGCAGCGTTGGCAGACAGCCTTTGCGCTTGCTGAGCCTGCGCCAGCGCAAGAGCCGCGCGCAGCCGCGCCCGCGTCAGACGCTGGCGCTGCGGGCGTGAGCAGCGGCCCGCAGCGCCATGTCCAGCCGCCCGAACACGCCCTGGCGCTGGCCGCCGCCCCGGCGCTGCTGCAGCGCCAGCCGCTGCGCGGGCAGACCGTGGCCATTGCCCGCGATGCGGCCTTCGCATTCATCTACGCGGCCAATCTGGAGCTGTTGCAGGCGCTGGGCGCACGGTTGGCGTGGTTCTCGCCGTTGGCCGGCGATGGCTTGCCGGCCTGCGATGCGCTGTGGCTGCCTGGCGGTTACCCCGAGCTGCATGCCGCGCGCCTGCACGCCAATGCCGGGCTGCGCCAGGCCCTGCACGATCACTGGGCGCAGGGCAAGCCCATCTGGGCCGAATGCGGCGGCATGGTGGCGCTGTGTACCGAGCTGCAGCAGGTCGATGGGGCTTTACAACCGCTGTGGGGCCTGCTGCCGGCCCAGGCCGTGATGCAGCCGCGCCTGGCCGGCCTGGGGCCGCAGCAGTGGCTGCCGCCCGATGCCGCTGCGGGAGAGCCTGCGCTGCGCGGCCACACCTTCCACTACAGCCGCCTGCAGACCGAGCTACCGGCCTGGGGCCGCACGCAGCGCCCGGCGCACCGCCGCGCCACGGCCGCAGCGCGCGCCGATGCGGGCGAGGCCGTCTATCGCCTGGGCAGCCTCACGGCCAGCTACTTTCATGCCTGGTTTCCCTCCAGCCCGCAGGCCGTGTTGCGCCTGCTTGGGCCAGGGGCCGCAGATGATGCGGCAGGCGCGGCGCAAGCGGCGGCAGCGCATGCAGGAGCCGGCCATGTCGCATGAGCCCGTGCCGCAGCGGTCGCCTGGCCCGGCCCATGTGCTGCTGCTGGGCGGCCAGAAAAGCGGCAAGAGCGGCCATGCCGAGCAACTGGCCGCCGCCTGGCTGGCCGAGCAGCCCGGGCGCGAGGTGCTGGTGATCGCCACGGCCCAGGCGCTGGACGAGGAAATGCGCACACGCATCGCGCGCCACCGCCAGCAGCGCCTCCAGCGCCTGCCGGCGGCGCAGACGCTGGAAGAGCCGCTGCAGCTGGCCGCCAGCATTGCCGCGCACAGCGGGCCGCAGCGCCTGCTGCTGGTGGACTGCCTGACGCTGTGGTTGACCAACTGGCTGATGCCCGCCGAGCCCGCCGCGCCCGCCCCGGCGCAGGGTGCAACGCAGGGCGGATTGCTGGACGCACCGCCGGACGAGGCCGCGCTGCTGCGCCAGCGCCGCGCCGCATTGGCCACTGCCAAGGCCGCGCTGCTGCAGGCCCTGGCCCAGGCGCGCGGGCCGGTGGTGCTGGTGAGCAATGAAATGGGCTGGGGCGTGATGCCGCTGGGGCGGGCCGTGCGCGCCTATGCCGATGAGCTGGGCCTGCTCAATCAGGCCCTGGCGCAGCACTGCCGCCATGTGCTGCTGGTGGCAGCCGGCCAGGCCATCGACATCAAGGCCCTGGCCCAGCCCTTGCCGCGGCTTTGAACCCTCAAGACAAGGAGCAATGCAATGGACATCCAGATCGAGCAACCCCCGGTAGATCGGGTGCGGCAAAAGCCCCAGGGCGAGCGCCGAGGGCTGATCCTGATCAATACCGGCAACGGCAAGGGCAAGAGCACCGCGGCCTTCGGGCTGGCGCTGCGCGCGCATGGGCGCGGCAAGGCGGTGCAAATCTATCAGTTCGTCAAAGTGCCTTCGGCGCGCTTTGGCGAGCATCGCAGTTTCGAGCAGCTGGGCTTGCCCATCGAAGGGCTGGGCGATGGCTTTAGCTGGAAGAGCCGCGACCTGGAGCACTCGGCCGAGCTGGCGCGCGCGGGCTGGGCCAAGGCGCGCCAGGCCATTCTTGGCGGCGAATACTTCATGGTCGTGCTCGATGAAATCACCTACCCTCTGATCTACGGCTGGTTGCCGCTGGAGGAGGTGCTGCAAACCCTGCGCGAGCGCCCGCAGCAGGTGCACGTGGTGCTCACCGGCCGGCGCTGCCCGCAGGCCTTGATCGAGCTGGCCGACACCGTTACGGAAATGCAGCTGGTCAAGCACGCCTACCAGGCTGGCGTGCCCGCGCAGCGCGGTATTGAAGACTGAGCGCCTGCTCATGGTCTTTGCGCGATGAGCAAGAGCAGTGGTTGGGGCAAATAACGAATCCACCAACGGGCGGCATTGATGACGGACGCATGGCATTGGCCCCCAGGCGCCTGGCCGCTGATGCTGGCGCTGGGCATGAGCGTGGCGCTGCTCGTGGACCGCTGGCTGGGCGAGCCGCCCGTGCGCTGGCACCCAGTGGTCTGGATGGGGCGCAGCCTGCAGCGGCTGCAGCCCTGGCTGTTTGGCGGCCGGGCGCAGGGCGCGGCCCAGGAGCGTCAGCGGCTGCGGCGCGGTGCGCTGGCCTGGCTGGCGCTGGCGCTGCTGTGGACGGCGCTGGCCTGGGCGCTGCAAGCCGCCTTGCTGCAGGCAGCCTGGCAGGCCCAGGGCCGCGTGCCGCCGCTGCTGGTCGGCCTGGCTCTGGCGCTGCTGCTGGGCGCGCTGCTCAAGCCCTTGCTGGCCTGGCGCATGCTGCGCCAGGAGGTGCAGGCCGTGGAGCAGGCGCTGGGCCAATCGCTGCCCTCCGGGCGGGCGCAGCTGGCGCGGCTGGTCAGCCGCGAGACAGCCCGGCTCGACGCGGCCCAGGTGCGCGAGAGCGCCATCGAAACCCTGGCGGAAAACCTCAGCGATTCGGTGATTGCGCCGCTGTTCTGGTTCGCCCTGCTGGGCCTGCCCGGCGCGGCGCTGTACCGCTTTGCCAATACTGCCGATGCCATGTGGGGCTACCCAGGCCAGCGCGGCGGGCGCGACTGGCAATGGGCCGGCAAATGGGCTGCGCGCGCCGATGACGTGCTGTCCTGGCTGCCGGCGCGCCTGACGGCGCTGCTGCTGCTGCTGGCCAACCCGGCCCAGGGCGGCTGGCGCAGGCGCACCTGGCAGCAGCTGGGCGCGCAGGCGCGCAAGACCCCTTCGCCCAACGGCGGCTGGCCCATGGCCGCCACGGCCTTGCTGCTGGGCTGCCGGCTGGGCAAGCCCGGGGCCTATGTGCTGCACCCGCAAGCGCCCGCACCCCAGCCGGCGCAAACGGCGCAGGCCCTAGCCCTGGCTGGCCGCGCGCTGGCCCTGTGGCTGCTGGCTGCCTGGCTGTTGGCTGCGTTGTGTGGGCTGTGGGCGCTGGCGGCCAGCGCCAGCGTCAAAGGAGCGTTGTGATGCCGCTGACCGGAAAGAGCCTAGGGCTGGGCCGCCAGCATGGCGGGGCCGATGCGCAGGGCCTGGCGCCGCTGGACTTTTCCACCAACAGCAATGCCTGCGGCCCTTGCCCGCAGGCCTTGCAGGCAGTGCAGCAGGCCGATGCGCGCCACTACCCGGACCCGCACTACACCGAGCTGCGCGCCGCGCTGGCCGCCTGGCATGGCGTGCCGGTGCAGCGGCTGCTGCTGGGCGCCAGCGGCAGCGAGTTGATTCATCGCATCCACGTCTGGGCGCGGCTGCATGGCTTACACACGGTGGCAGTGCCCAGCCCAGCCTACGGCGACTACGCCCAGCAGGCCCAGGCCTTGGGGCTGAATGTGCGGCATGTGCCGCACCGGCCCGTGCAGGATGGCCCAGGGCAGCAAGCCAGCGTGGCCGACTTGGAATGGTTGTGCGTGCCCTCCAGCCCGCTGGGCGCAGCCGATGCGCGGATGACCCACTGGATGGCCCAGGCCGGCTCGCCGCAGGCGGGGCGGCGCTTTCTGGATGCGGCCTATGCCCCCTTGATGCTGCTACCCGATGAATGGTCCGATGACGAGCCTGAGGACGGCGCGCCCGACGCGCCTGGTTCCGATTGGCCCGATTGGTTGACCGGCGTGCAGCTGCGCCAGAAAGCCTGCTGGCAGCTGTTCTCGCCCAACAAAGCCCTGGGCCTGACGGGCGTGCGCGCGGCCTATGCGATTGCGCCGCAGCTGGCCAATGCGGCGGCGCGCCAGGAATTGCAGGCCACGCTGGCGCAGCTCGATGCGTTGGCGCCCTCCTGGCCGCTGGGCGCGCACGGCGTGGCCTTGCTGCAGGCCTGGATGCAGGCGCCAGTGCAGCAGTGGCTGGCTGGCAGCCGCGCGCAGCTGCGCGACTGGAAGCGCGCGCAGCTGGCGCTGTGCCGCTCCCTGGGGTGGCAGGTGCTGCCGGGCAGCCTGGCCAATTACTTCGTGGTGCGACCCGGCCCGCCGCAGGCGCTGGGTGCGTGGCAGCAGGCGCTGCGGGCGCAAGGCATCAAGGTGCGCGACACCAGCTCCATGGGGCTGCCTGGGCATTGGCGCCTGAGCGTGCAGCCGCCGGCCAGCCAGCGGGCCCTGGCGCGCGCCTGGCAGGCCTTGGGTGCGGGCGGGGGGTGATGCGCGGATGCGCTGGGCGCGGGCCGCAGCCTGCAACAATGCGCGCTGGCTGCGCCTCGGCTGCTTTCTTGCTTGTCCATTGAATTCCATGTCCGCTTCCGAACTTCCCAACCTGCCTGTGCCGCAACCGGGCCAGCGCAGCGCGCTGTGCGTGATGGTGCTGGGCACCAGCAGTGGCGCTGGCAAGAGCTGGCTGGCGACGGCGCTGTGCGCCTGGTACCGCCGCCAGGGCTTTCGCGTTGCGCCATTCAAGGCGCAGAACATGAGCAACAACGCCCGCGTGGTGGCCAGGCCTGACGGCGGCTACGGCGAGATCGGCAGCGCGCAGTATTTCCAGGCACTGGCCGCGGGCGTGGTGCCGCAGGTGGATATGAACCCGGTGCTGCTCAAGCCCGAGGCCGATACGCACAGCCAGTTGGTGCTGTTGGGGCAGGTCGAGCCCGAGCTGACGGCCTTGCCCTGGCGTGAGCGCGGCCCGCGCGTCTGGCCAGTGATCGCGCAGGCGCTGGATGGGCTGCGCGCCGCCTACGACGTCGTGGTGATCGAAGGCGCGGGCTCACCAGCGGAAATCAACCTGGCGCGCAGCGATGTGGTGAACATGCGCGTGGCGCGCCATTGCCAGGCGCATTGCCTGCTGGTGGCGGACATCGACCGAGGCGGCGCATTCGCGCACCTGTATGGCACCTGGGCCTTGCTCGATGATGCCGATCGGGCGCTGATCAAGGGCTTTGTGCTCAACAAGTTTCGCGGCGATGCCCGCCTGCTGGCGCCTGCGCCGCAGCAATTGCAGCAGCGCACCGGCGTGCCGGTGGTGGCCACCATCCCGATGTGGCCGCGCCACGGCCTGCCTGAGGAAGACGGGGTGTTCGACGCCAGCGCCAGCAGCACGCCAGGCGGCGTGGGCGAAACGTTGCGCACCGTGGCCATCGTGGCCTATCCGCGCAGCAGCAACCTCGATGAATTCCAGCCGCTCAAGCAGGCCCCTGGCGTGCGCCTGGTGTGGGCGCGCAGCGCGGCAGAGCTGGCCGGGGCGGATTGGATCGTGCTGCCGGGCTCCAAGGCCACGGTGGCCGATTTGCTCTGGCTGCGCCAGCACGGGGTGGATGCGGCCATCGCCCGCCACGCCCAGGCTGGAAAGCCGGTGCTGGGCATTTGCGGCGGCCTGCAGATGTTGGGCGAGAGCCTGATCGACCCGCAGCATACGCAGGGTAACCAGCCCGGCCTGGGCCTGCTGCCGCTGGTGACGCAGTTCGCGCCGCACAAGCAGGTGCGTCACGGGCGCTATCGCCTGGGCGCGCTGCAAGGCCATTGGCAGGCCCTGGCTGGGCTGGAGCTGACGGCCTATGAAATCCACCAGGGCCAGACCCAGCCATACGCGGCCATGCTGGCCAACGGTCACGGCCTGCAAACGCTGCTGCCTGGCTTGGCCTGGGCCAATGGCCCGGGCAACGTGCTGGGCTGCTATCTGCATGGCCTGTTCGAAAACCGCACAGCGCTGCAGGCCCTGCTGGGCGCCGATGCGCTGGATGTGCAAACCGTGTTCGCGCGCATGGCCGATGCCGTGCCCCAGTGGTTTGCCACGCCTGGGTCTGCTGTGCCTGTGGCAGAGGCTGCGGCAGGGCAGGGCGCGGCCCATCCCGGGGCACAATAAGCGGCTTTGCCATCGCTTCGTCCCGCCGCCTGGCGCGGGGCTGCTTGATCCATGAACGAGTCCGCTTCTTCCGCCGCTTCCGCCCCCCACAACCCCGCCGCCCCGGCCGTGACCGACCGAGCGCAAATCCTGCAATCTCTGGCCGCCGCCGGGCGCTTTGACGTGCTGGTCATCGGCGGCGGCGCCACCGGCCTGGGCGTGGCGCTGGATGCGGCCGCGCGCGGCCTTTCGGTGGCGCTGCTGGAGGCGCACGATTTCGCCAAGGGCACCTCTTCTCGCGCCACCAAGCTGGTACACGGCGGCGTGCGTTACCTGGCGCAGGGCAACATCGCGCTGGTGCGCGAGGCCTTGCAGGAGCGGGCCATCTTGTTGCGCAACGCGCCACATCTGGCGCGGCCGCTGCCCTTTGTCATGCCCTCATACCGCCTTTGGGAGACGCCGTTCTACGGCGCCGGCCTGCGCGTGTACGACATGTTGGCCGCTGGTCAAGGTCTGGGGGCAACGCAGTTCCTGTCGCGCGCGCAGGTGCAGGCGCTGCTGGGCAACGTCAACCCGCAGCAGCTGCGCGGCGGCGTGCAGTATTGGGATGGCCAGTTCGACGACGCACGCCTGGCGCTGGCGCTGGCGCGTACGGCTGCGCTGCATGGCGCACTGCTGCTCAATTACTGCCGCGTCACCGGCTTGCTCAAGGACGGTGCTGGGCGCGTGTGCGGCGCGCAGGCGCAGGATGAGGAAACGGGCGCGCAGTTGCGCCTCGAAGCAGGCTGTGTGATCAACGCCACGGGCGTTTGGGTCGATGTTGTGCGCAACCTCGATGAAGCCCAGAACGGACAGGCTGCCCAGCCCATGGTCAGCCCCAGCCAGGGCACGCACGTGGTGGTCGATCGCCGCTTCTGGCCCGGCGAGCACGCATTGCTGGTGCCCAAGACGCGCGATGGGCGCGTGCTGTTTGCCGTGCCCTGGCTGGGCAAGGTCATCCTGGGCACGACCGACTCGGCCCGGCCCGACACCCCGCTGGAGCCGCACCCCTTGCAGCAGGAGGTGGGCTTCATCCTGGACGAAGCGCGCCGCTACCTGGCCCAGGCCCCAGGCCCCAGTGACGTGTTGAGCATGTGGGCTGGGCTGCGGCCGCTGGTCAAGCCGCTGGGCGATGCGGGCGGCACCAAGAGCATCAGCCGTGAGCACACGGTGCACGTGGCCAGCAGCGGCCTGGTGACGGTCACGGGCGGCAAATGGACGACCTATCGCGCTATGGCTGAAGACGTGCTGCGCCATTGTCAATTGGCACAGCTGCTGCCGGCCAAGCTGCCGCCTTGCGCAACGCGCCAGCTGCCGTTGCTGGGCCACCGCAGCCAGACACAGGCCGCGACAGCCGCTGGGCTGGGCGACGTGCAAGGCCTGGCCACCTATGGCGATGAGGCCGCTTGGGTGCAGGCCCTGCCTGGCGCTGATGTCATGCTGGCGCCACAAAGCGGCCTGACCGAAGCCATGGTGCGCTTTGCCGCACGGCACGAATACGCCCGCACCGTGGAAGACGTGCTGGCGCGGCGTAGCCGCCTGCTGTTTCTGCACGCCAGCGCGGCGCATCAGGCCAGTGCGCGCGTAGCGCAAATCCTCAGCGAAGAGTTGGGCCAGCCAGTCTCGGCTGCCGAGTTCGAGCCGCTGTGCCAGCAATACCAGGGCCTGGCCTGATGCGTACTGCGCGTTGCTTAGAAGCAACGTTTGCGGTTTTGCTGGTGCTGCGCTGGGATATTTTGACGGGCAGACCATCGTGATAGGGGCGTATCTGGGCCCGATTGCACAAAAAGTCTTGACGTGTAAAAGGATTGCGCGCGATAATCGCCAGCTTCGCCTTTTGACTGCTTGGTATAGGGCGCTGTGGAAAGCATGGCGGCCTCTGTTGGTGGTTCTTAGGTGGGTATCTGCCCAAACGACGCGGGCGATGCTTTTATGGTGTGGGCTATGTGCTCCGCGCTGAGGGGCGTCGATTGCGGCGACGGGTCCAAGACTGACTGTGTGGCGCATGGCGCATGACGGCTTGCCGTATGCGGCTGCGTTCATGAGCGCAGGTTAAGTTGGGAATTAAATCAAATGATCCAGACAGAATCTCGTTTAGAGGTTGCCGACAACACGGGCGCCAAGTCCGTGCTGTGCATCAAGGTGTTGGGTGGTTCCAAGCGCCGCTATGCCAGCGTTGGCGACATTATCAAGGTGAGCGTCAAAGAGGCTGCGCCGCGCGGTCGCGTCAAGAAGGGCGAAATCTACAACGCCGTCGTGGTGCGCACTGCCAAGGGTATCCGCCGCCAGGATGGCTCGCTGATCAAGTTTGATGGCAATGCGGCTGTGCTGCTCAATGCCAAGCTTGAGCCCATTGGTACCCGTATTTTTGGCCCGGTCACGCGTGAGCTGCGCAGCGAGCGCTTCATGAAGATCGTGTCTCTGGCTCCCGAAGTGATTTGAGGTGTGGCATGAACAAGATTCGCAAGGGCGATGAAGTCATCGTGTTGACCGGTCGCGACAAGGGCAAGCGCGGTGTGGTGCTGTCCCGCAAGGATGAGAGCTATCTGATCGTCGAGGGTGTCAATGTGGTCAAGAAGCACGTGCGACCCAACCCGATGAAGGGTGAGATGGGTGGCATCGTGGACAAGACCATGCCCATCCATCAGTCCAATGTGGCGATCTACAACCCCGCGACCGGCAAGGCCGATCGCGTGGCGATCAAGGTGGATTTGTCGGCGGACAAGGGTGCGCGCCGTGTGCGCGTGTTCCGCTCCAGCGGTGAAGCGATCAAGGTGGCATAAATGGCGCGTCTGCAACAGTTCTATCGTGAAAAAGTCGTCGGCGACCTGACCAAGCAATTTGGCTACAAGTCGGTCATGGAAGTGCCGCGCATCACCAAAATCACCCTGAACATGGGTGTGGGCGAAGCGGTGGCCGACAAGAAGATCATGGAAAACGCCGTGGCCGATCTGACCAAGATCGCCGGCCAGAAGCCTGTGGTGACCAAGGCGCGCAAGGCTATTGCGGGCTTCAAGATCCGCGAAGGCCAGCCCATCGGCTGCATGGTGACGCTGCGTGGCGTGCGCATGTACGAATTCCTTGATCGCTTCGTGACCATTGCGCTGCCGCGCGTGCGCGACTTCCGTGGTATTTCGGGCAAGTCCTTCGACGGCCGTGGCAACTACAACGTGGGCGTCAAAGAGCAGATCATCTTCCCCGAGATCGAGTACGACAAGGTGGATGCGCTGCGTGGCCTGAACATCAGCATCACGACCACAGCCAAGACGGACGAGGAAGCCAAGGCGCTGTTGGCTGCGTTCCGTTTCCCGTTCAAGAATTGAGGTGCAGTGTGGCTAAAAAAGCATTGATTGAAAGAGAGCTCAAGCGCACGAAGCTGGTGGC
The DNA here is from genome assembly GCF_002285285.1 of Vandammella animalimorsus. GTDB lineage: Bacteria > Pseudomonadota > Gammaproteobacteria > Burkholderiales > Burkholderiaceae_C > Lampropedia > Lampropedia animalimorsus. The sequence continues at coordinate 152,812 of NZ_NSJF01000003.1, read as the reverse complement.
CAAGTACGCTGCCAAGCGCGCCGAACTGAAGGCCATCGTCGATGACGCCAAGCGCAGCGACGAAGAGCGTTACCAGGCTCGCCTGGCGCTGCAGAAGCTGCCGCGCAACGCCAATCCGACGCGCCAGCGCAATCGTTGCGAAATGACGGGGCGTCCGCGTGGCACCTTCCGCCAGTTTGGTCTGGCACGTGCCAAGGTGCGCGAGCTGGCCATGTCGGGCGATATCCCCGGTGTCATCAAGGCAAGCTGGTAAGCAGACGGGAGTAATGAATCATGAGCATGAGTGATCCTATCGCCGACTTGTTGACCCGCATCCGCAATGCGCAAATGGTCTCCAAGCCTTCCGTGACGGTTCCTTCCTCCAAGCTCAAGCAGGCCATCCTGCAGGTGCTCAAGGACGAAGGCTATATCGACGGTTTCGAAGTTGTGCGCGATGGCGCCAAGGCCGACATCCGCGTCGATCTCAAATACTACGCAGGCCGTCCGGTGATCGAGCGCATCGAGCGCGTCAGCAAGCCGGGTCTGCGTGTCTACAAGCCCAGCAAGTCCATTCCGCAGGTGATGAATGGTCTGGGTGTGGCCATCGTGACCACGCCCAAAGGCGTGATGACCGATCGCAAAGCCCGTGCCGCCGGTGTCGGTGGCGAGGTGCTGTGCTTCGTGGCTTGATGTGCAATTGGAGGAATATTGAAATGTCTCGAGTTGCAAAAACACCTGTGGTGATCCCTTCTGGCGTCGAAGTGACGATCAAGGATGGTCAGATTGCTGTCAAGGGTTCTGGCGGCCAGCTGTCTGTGGCCGATAACGCACAGGTCAAGATCAGCCAGGATGGTGGCGTGCTGACGTTCGCCCCTGCCAACGAGTCGCGCGAGGCCGATGCCCTGGCAGGTACGCTGCGTCAGCTGGTCAACAACATGGTGGTCGGTGTCTCCAAGGGTTTTGAGCGCAAGCTCAACCTGGTAGGCGTGGGCTTCAAGGCTGCTGTCAGCGGCAACAAGCTCAATCTGGCCGTGGGTTTCTCGCATCCGGTCGAATTCGATCTGCCCGAAGGCGTGACGGCGGCAACGCCCACGCCCACCGAGATTGTGCTCAAGAGCGCGAACAAGCAGGTGCTGGGTCAGTTCGCTGCCGTTGTGCGTGAAGTGCGCCCCCCCGAGCCCTACAAGGGCAAGGGCATCCGCTATTCGGATGAAGTGGTCACGATCAAGGAAACCAAGAAGAAATAAGGGGCTGCAAGATGTTGAACAAGAAAGAACAGCGTTTGCGCCGTGCCCGTCAAACCCGCGTACGCATTGCCAAGCAAGGCGTCGCACGCCTGACGGTGCATCGTACCAACCAGCATATCTATGCCACCGTGATCTCCGAGGATGGCGCCAAGGTCGTGGCCACGGCATCCTCGCTCGAAGGCGAGCTGCGCGGCTCCGTCAAGGGCGGTAGCGCCGAAGGCGCCACTGCTGTGGGCAAGCGCATTGCCGAGAAGGCCAAGGCCGCCGGTGTCGAGAAAGTGGCGTTCGATCGCGCTGGCTTTGCATACCACGGCCGTGTGAAGGCGCTGGCGGAAGCCGCGCGCGAAGCAGGCTTGCAGTTCTGATTGAGGCGAATGGCAATGGCAACCAAAAACCAAGCAAAAATGCAAGACGACAGCCGTGATGACGGCATGAAGGAGAAGATGATCTCCGTCAACCGCACCACCAAGGTGGTCAAGGGCGGTCGTATTCTGGGCTTTGCTGCGCTGTCCGTCGTGGGTGACGGCGATGGCCGCATTGGCATGGGCAAGGGCAAGTCCAAGGAAGTGCCCTCGGCTGTGCAGAAGTCCATGGAAGAAGCGCGCCGCAACATGATCAAGGTCTCGCTGAAGAACGGCACGCTGCACCATGGCGTGCATGGTCAGCACGGTGCTGCGCGCGTCATGCTCGCGCCGGCCCCGAAGGGCACTGGCATCATCGCCGGCGGCCCGATGCGCGCCGTGTTCGAAGTGGTCGGCATCACCGACATCGTGGCCAAGAGCCACGGTTCGAGCAATCCCTACAACATGGTTCGCGCCACCCTGGATGCGCTCAAGCGCTCGACGACGCCGGCAGAAATCGCCGCCAAGCGTGGCCTGTCGGTCGAAGACCTGCTGGCCTGAGAGAGGTGCACACGATGTCTACAAACCAAACCATCAAGGTTCAACTGGTTCGCAGCCCGATTGGTACGAATCAATCGCACCGCGCCACGGTGCGCGGCCTGGGCCTGCGCAGGCTCAACAGCGTCAGTGAACTCAAGGACACGCCCGAAGTGCGTGGAATGATTAACAAGATCAGCTATCTGGTCCGAGTCCTCTAAGGGGTGGATGATGCAACTCAATACCATCAAGCCCGCAGCGGGAGCCAAGCATGCCAAGCGCCGTGTCGGTCGCGGCATTGGCTCTGGCCTGGGCAAGACAGCAGGCCGCGGTCACAAGGGTCAGAAATCCCGCGCCGGCGGCTACCACAAGGTCGGTTTTGAAGGTGGCCAGATGCCGCTGCAACGCCGCCTGCCCAAGCGCGGCTTCAAGTCCACGACGCTGAAGTTCAATGCCGAGGTCACACTCGCCGAACTGGAGCGCCTGGGTGCCGCCGAGGTCGATATCCTGGTGCTCAAGCAGGCCGGTCTGGTGCGCTCCATCGCCAAGGTGGTCAAAGTGGTCAAGTCCGGTGAGTTGACCCGGGCTGTTAAGCTGACAGGCATTGGCGCCACGGCCGGGGCAAAGGCTGCGATCGAAGCTGCCGGCGGCTCGCTGGCCTGAATTGGCACATCTTGCGCGACAAGGCTGCAGTGACAGAGCCGGCCAGCGGCCGGCTCTGTCTGTGGGGTGTGGTTCTTCTGGTGTTTCCACAAGAAAGCCAGGCAGAGGCTGCACAGCACGGCTTGCACTGCATCGACCTACCATGAATGGGGCTTGATCTTGGCAACGAATTCCGCTCAATTGGCAAAACCCGGCAAATTTGCCGACCTGCGCCGCAGGTTGGTGTTTTTGCTGCTGGCGCTGGTGGTCTACCGCATCGGCACGCATGTGCCCGTGCCTGGGATCAATCCTGCGCGGCTTGAGGAGATGTTCTCGGGCTCGCAGGGCATCCTCGACCTCTTCAACATGTTCTCCGGTGGTGCATTGGAGCGTTTCTCGGTGCTTGCGCTGGGGATCATGCCCTACATCTCCGCATCGATCATCATTCAGCTGATGACCTATGTGGTGCCCGCACTGGTGTCCCTGAAAAAGGATGGAGAGGCAGGCCGGCGCAAGATCACGCAGTACACGCGCTATTTCACGCTGGTGCTGGCCTTGTTCCAGTCCATGGGTATTGCCGTGATGCTGGAGAGCCAGCCTGGTCTGGTGTTCAATCCAGGCCTGGGCTTCAAGGTCACGACGATGGTGTCGTTGACGGCAGGGACGCTGTTCATGATGTGGCTGGGCGAGCAGATCACCGAACGAGGCATCGGCAACGGGATCTCGATTCTGATTTTTGCTGGCATTGCCGCTGGCTTGCCCAGCGCCATTTCGGGGACGCTGGAGTTGGTTCGCACAGGTGCGATGCACATCGTCACGCTGCTGTTCATCATGGCCCTGGTGGTGCTGGTGACCTATTTCGTGGTTTTCGTCGAACGGGCGCAGCGCAAGATCCTGGTGAACTATGCGCGCCGTCAGGTCGGCAACAAGATGTACGCCAGCCCGGCATCGCACCTGCCGCTCAAGCTGAACATGGCAGGGGTGATTCCGCCGATTTTCGCCTCCTCGATCATTCTGTTGCCGGCCACCCTGGTGAGCTGGCTCAGCAGCGGCGAGTCGTCGAACTGGTTCATGCGCGGTCTGCGCGATGCGGCGGCCAAGCTCACGCCAGGGCAGCCCATCTATGTGCTGCTGCTGGCATCGGCGATCATCTTCTTCTGCTTCTTCTATACGGCGCTGGTGTTCAACAGCCGTGAAACGGCAGACAACCTGAAGAAGAGCGGCGCCTTCGTGCCCGGGATTCGTCCAGGCGAGCAAACGGCGAAATATATTGATAAAATCCTGGCCCGCTTGACGCTGGCAGGTGCAATCTATATCACTGCCGTCTGCCTCTTCCCCGAGTTCCTGACACTGAAGTACAACGTGCCGTTCTACTTTGGCGGTACCTCGTTGCTGATTCTGGTCGTCGTGACCATGGACTTCATGGCGCAGGTGCAGAACTATGTGGTGTCGCAGCAGTACGAGTCGCTGCTGAAAAAAGGCAACTTCAAGCTCACAGCCCGCTGAGGTGCTGTTGTCTTGAATGCCTGCATGCTCGGATTGGTTTTTGAGAATCTTGGCTTTTTGGATTTTGGGAGTTCGCAATGAAAGTTTCCGCTTCTGTGAAGAAGATGTGTAGAAATTGCAAGATCATTCGCCGCAATGGTGTGGTGCGCGTGATCTGCACAGACCTGCGCCACAAGCAGCGTCAGGGTTGAGGAATTAGAGGACGGTTATGGCACGTATTGCTGGTATCAACGTACCGCCGCACAAGCACACTGAGATCGGCTTGACGGCAATCTATGGCATCGGTCGCTCGCGCGCACGCAAGATCTGCGAGGCTGCAGGCATCGAGTATTCCAAAAAGGTCAAGGACCTGACGGATGCCGACCTGGAGAAGATCCGCGACCAGATCGCCCAGTTCACGATCGAGGGTGACCTGCGCCGTGAAACCACGATGAACATCAAGCGCCTGATGGATATCGGCTGCTATCGTGGCTTCCGTCATCGCCGTGGCCTGCCCATGCGTGGCCAGCGTACCCGCACCAATGCCCGCACCCGCAAGGGTCCGCGCAAGGGCGTCAAGTAATTACCTCGACCTTCCATTCTTGTTGCCGTCGCATGAGCAAACGCGGCGCAATATGTGCCGCACTGCTCAGAGTGCGGTATGTCCATCTTCAGTTTTTATGGGTGGGCAATAGGAATGGATCGCGATTCATCCAGTTGGCATTGAAGGAACACAATGGCTAAAGGCTCTTCCGCGTCGCAGCGTGTGCGCAAGAAAGTCCGCAAGAACATTGCGGATGGTGTTGCTCACATCCATGCATCGTTCAACAACACCATCATCACCATCACCGATCGCCAGGGCAACGCTCTGTCGTGGGCTTCCTCCGGTGGCCAGGGCTTCAAGGGCTCGCGCAAGTCGACCCCGTTTGCTGCCCAGGTTGCTTCCGAGGTGGCTGGCCGCGCCGCCATCGAGCACGGCATCAAGAATCTGGATGTGGAAATCAAGGGGCCTGGCCCCGGTCGCGAATCTTCGGTGCGCGCCTTGGGCGCCCTGGGCATTCGCATCACATCGATCTCCGATGTGACCCCGATTCCGCACAACGGCTGCCGCCCGCAAAAGCGCCGTCGCATCTAATCTCTTCGTCAAGACCACCGCCACCGTCGCTGCGCCAAGGCGCGTGTGGCTCCTGCATGGCTTTGGGCCATGCAGCAGTTGAATCAAAGGAAATCAAGTGGCACGTTATATTGGGCCCAAGGCCAAGCTGTCCCGCCGTGAAGGCACGGACCTGTTCCTCAAGAGCGCTCGCCGCTCCATTGCCGACAAGGCCAAGTTCGATACCAAGCCCGGCCAACATGGCCGCACTTCGGGTGCGCGCACTTCCGACTATGGCCTGCAGCTGCGTGAGAAGCAAAAGGTTCGCCGCATGTATGGCGTGCTGGAAAAGCAATTCCGCCGCTACTTCGCCGAGGCCGACCGCCGCCGTGGCAACACCGGCTCCAATCTGCTTTCGCTGCTGGAGTCGCGCCTGGACAACGTCGTTTACCGCATGGGCTTTGGCTCGACCCGTGCCGAGGCGCGCCAGCTGGTTTCGCACAAGGCGATCCTGGTCAATGGTCAGCCGGTGAACATTCCCTCCTACCAGGTCAAGGCCGGTGACGTGGTGGCTGTGCGTGAGAAGTCGCGCAACCAGGCCCGTGTGCAGGAAGCGCTGCAACTGGCACAGCAACTGGGCTTCCCGGGCTGGGTGGAAGTGGCTGTCGACAAGGCAGAGGGCACTTTCAAGAAGGCTCCCGATCGTGATGAGTTCGGTGCAGACATCAACGAATCGCTGATCGTCGAACTGTATTCGCGTTGATCCGGCCTGATTCATTCCATTTTTCGATGCAAGCATTGCTGCTGGAGCACCCGCCGGCCTTGGCCTGCCAATGTCTACAGCAACACTTCGTGTGCAGCCTTCATCGGGAAATGGAATCACTCATTTGAACCGCGACTCCGTTCGCGGTTTATTCGCTTCACCAGCCTTACCGGTGTAACGAGCCGGGGGTATTGACAGGAAGTAAATATGCAGACCAATTTGCTAAAGCCCAAGACCATCAGCGTGGAACAAATCGGCCACAACCGAGCCAAGGTCGAGCTCGAGCCGTTCGAGCGTGGCTATGGCCACACCTTGGGCAACGCGCTGCGCCGGGTCCTGCTGTCGTCGATGATTGGCTATGCACCCACCGAGGTCACGATCGCGGGCGTGCTGCACGAGTTCTCCAGCATCGATGGCATCCAAGAGGACGTGGTCGGCATCTTGCTGAACCTCAAGGGCGTGGTCTTCAAGCTGCACAACCGCGATGAAGTGACGCTGAGCCTGCGCAAGGACGGCGAAGGCGTGGTCACGGCGGCGGACATCCAGACGCCGCACGATGTGGAGATCGTGAACCCCGAGCACGTCATTGCCCACATGTCGCAAGGCGCCAAGCTGGATATGCAGATCAAGGTCGAGAAAGGCCGCGGCTATGTGCCCGGTACGGTGCGACGCTTTGGCGATGAGTCGAACAAGTCGATCGGTCGCATCGTGCTGGACGCCTCCTTCTCGCCGGTGCTGCGCGTCAACTACACAGTGGAAAACGCCCGTGTGGAGCAGCGCACCGACCTGGACAAGCTGGTCATGGAAATCGAGACCAATGGCGCGATCACGGCCGAAGATGCGGTGCGCACCTCGGCCAAGATCCTCGTGGAGCAACTGGCCGTGTTTGCACAGCTTGACGATGGCGATCTGGCCGCCTTCGATGCGCCTGCTGCCTCGCGCAGCGCCGCGACCTTCGACCCGATCCTGCTGCGTCCGGTGGACGAGCTGGAGCTGACGGTGCGTTCGGCCAACTGCCTCAAGGCCGAGAACATCTACTACATCGGCGATCTGATCCAGCGCACCGACAACGAGCTGCTCAAGACCCCGAATCTGGGGCGCAAATCGCTCAACGAGATCAAGGAAGTGCTGGCCTCGCGTGGCCTGACCCTGGGCATGAAGCTGGAGAACTGGCCGCCTGCTGGTCTCGAGTGATGCCTTGGGCAGCGGGCGAATGCTTGGGTGTGAAGGGCGCCGCGCCTGGCCCCCCTTCTCTATGCCTGCCGCTCAGCTAGGCCCAAAGGGCCTTTGGCCTTCCAGACAAATCTTTTTGACCTATCCCTGTTTTTGTTGCACCTGCGGGTACCTGATCCGGCCCGCAGCCATTTTGATAAGGAAACACTATGCGACACCGCAACGGACTTCGTAAATTGAATCGTACCAGCGCACATCGCCAAGCCATGCTGCGCAACATGAGCAATTCGCTCATTCATCATGAACTGATCAAGACCACCTTGCCCAAGGCCAAGGAACTGCGCCGTGTGGTCGAGCCCCTGATCACCCTGGCCAAGAACGACTCGGTGGCCAACCGCCGCCTGGCATTCAGCCGCTTGCGCGATCGTGAGGCCGTCACCAAGCTGTTTACCGAGCTGGGCCCGCGTTACAAGGCCCGTCCCGGTGGCTACACGCGCATCCTGAAAATGGGCTTCCGTGTGGGCGACAACGCCCCCATGGCGCTGATGGAGCTGGTCGACCGCCCCGAAGAGCAGGAAGAAATTTCTGCTGAAAAGCAAGCAGCAGAATAAAACGGTGCTATACTAGCGGCTTACCGCGCGATGGAGCAGCCTGGTAGCTCGTTGGGCTCATAACCCAAAGGTCGGAGGTTCAAATCCTCCTCGCGCAACCAAATGCAAGCAAGCCACACAAAAGTGTGGCTTGCTTTTTTTATGCATTGTTTGTCTGGTTGTCGCTTATCGGCCTGAATCGCAAGGAGTGCAAGTGATATGCGATGCGCTCGGGTTTGGCGTATTTGGAGTCAGCTCAAAATCTCTGCAAGCGAGCAGTCATGTGACCTGGGCGGCAGCCTGTGGTGCCGCACAAAGCCTGCGCGCTATGAGGAGATCGCAAGCCGCCCGCGCTGCTCAAAGGGGGATAGGCGACGGCTTTGCCCATTCCAAGCGCTTTTGTCCTCTCCGCTGGGATTTTGCGCATGTGGTTCTACATGCGGTTTCACTCAGCGCGCTGCACGGCAAACAGTACCCAGCCGTCTTGTGCACCATCCCTGGCCTGGCTGGGGCCGGCTTGCTTGGCCTGTTCCTGCAAGCTGGGGTTGGCCTGCAGTTGCTGTGCGTCGCGCCAGTTGGCCAATACGGCGTCGATGGGCAGCAGACGGAAATCGAAGCGCTCCGCATCCAAGCGCAGCTCGACCCGATCCATGTTTGGTGCCGCAGCGCTCCAGCCGCCAGCTGCTGTGGGTTGGGGCTTTAGCACGATATGCAGGTGCTGGTAGCGGTTGTATTGCTCGCGCAGCTGCTGCTGTGGATCGAGTCTGTGCCAGAAGGCCAGCGGCGGCTCATAGAAGGTGGTGTTGAGCACTGCCACACCGCTGGCAGCCAGTGCGTTGGCCCAGGCGGGCTGACCCACCACGGCCAGCCTTGGGCCTGTTGTGTTGTTGCCTTGGGGCGATGAGGCTGTCGCGGCTGGCCAATCGCTTAGGGCCTGCTGCAAGGCGGGCGCTGGGCGCAGCTGGCTGGGCGCCAGGCCCAGTGGATTGAAGGGCAAGGCCGTGGCCAGCCCCCACAGGCAAAGCAAGGTCATGGCCTGCATGGTCTGGCCGCGCACCAACCAGGCTGCGATCAGGCCTGCCAGGGCGCAGATCAGCCACCAGCTGCCGGGCAGCAGCCAATCCTGGCTGGGTAGGGGTTGCATGCCCAGCAGCTGGTGCGTGTGCCAGGCAAAACCCAGGCCAGCCAGCAGCGCCAACCAGCGCGGAGCTTGTTGCCAGGCTTGGCCGGTCGTGGCCTGATTGGCTGGTGCAAGTAGCCATGCCAACACCAGGGCCTGGGCCAGGCCCAGTGCGATGTCGGTGCGGAATGCAGGCGCCAGGCTCCACAGCGAGGCCTTGCTCAGCCAGCCGGGCAGACCGATGAACATGTAGGCCAGCAGCCAGGCGATGAACAGCCACAACGCCAATGCAATGGCATCCACACGCCGCAAGGCCCAGCAGCGCAGCGCCGTGGCCAGGGCCAGCGGCGGCAACACATAGATATAGCCGCCCGAGTCACTGGGGATGGACCACAGCGACGAGGTGTGCAGCGTCACCAAGTTGGTCATGCCCTTGAGCAAGTGCCAGGGATCGACATAGCCGCCCAGGTCGGTGGAGCGCGCGCCGGGGTAGATGGTCTGGCGCAAGGCCTCGATGGCCGGGCGGCCTTCGCCCAGCCAGGCCAGCAGCAAGGCGGTGGCAGTCAGTGCTGCCAGCACGGCAGCCAGGGCCAGGCCCCGCCATTGCGGCGCTTGCAGCATGGGCAATTGGCGGCGTTGTTGCCAAACCCATGCCAGGCCCAACATCCCCATCAGATAGCCCAGAGGCACCTGCCAGGCGGGGTAAAGCAACAGCACCAGCGCCGCGCCGGCCCAGCCCAGGGCAATGGCGGCCAGCCCGGCCTGCACGGAGTTGTGGCTGCGCAGCAGCTGCTGGGCCGCCAGGGTAACGGCCGCAGCCAGGCCAATGGCATAGGCAGGCCAGCCCGACCAACTTACCGCATAGCCTGAGGCGCTGACGCTGGCAGCCAGCAGCGCCGCCTGCCGCCAGGGCAGGGCAAACGTGCGGCGCAGCAGCCACCACAGCGTGGCAAAGCACAGAAAGAATGGCAGCCACCAGGCCCAGGCCAGGGCCTGGCGCAGCGGCAGCAGGAAAAAGCCCCAGCTGGCAGGGCGCGCCAGGGCAGCCCAGTTGGCAATGGGCACGCCCGTCATGCCCACCACGTTCATGTTCTGGCCCGGCCAACCGTGCAAGGGGTTGATGCTCGGCCAGCGTGGCGTGGCGTGCGCCTGGCTGATGGCCAGTGGCGTGACCACCAGCCACTCGTCCGAGCGCACGGCCTGCGCCTGGCCGTAGAGCAGCTGGGCGTCGTGCGCTACCAGCGGTGCAGTGCGGTTGGCTTGCTCCAGCAACAGCGGCAGTGAGGAGCCCGTCCAGCCGGCGCCGACCAGCAGCGCCAGCGATGCCAGCAAGGCCAGGCCGAAGCGGCGTGCGCCTGTTGTATCGGCAGCCTGCGCGGTGCCAGCTTGTGTGGGCGGCTCTGCCAAGGGCTGGTCGGCGGCGCGGCGCGGGCGCTCCAGGCCCAGGCACCAGGCCAGCAGGGGCAGCGCCAGAGCCAGCCACAGCATCCAGCGCGCAGCGAGCGAGGCCTGCGCTGCGGGGGGGATGTCGATCTGTTCGCTGCCGTGCAGCGGCACCACATCAATGCGGCTGCCATCGGTGGCCAGCACCTGCATGCGCAGGCGCGCCGGGCCGGCGGCGATGTGCGCCGGGATGCGCACTGGCAAGGCAAAGCCGCTGCTTTGCCATAGGGCGCGGCCGGTGTGTTGGGCCACGCCGGGCCGGTCGAGGGCATAGCCCAGGCGGCCGGTGTAGATGGGGGTGTCGTCGACCCAGACGGTGGCTTGGGTGATGAAGGCGTTGCCGTGGTAGAGCCCGGCCCAGCCCGAGAGCGTCAGGCGCCGTTGGGCATCGAGCTGCACGCTCTCCAGAAAAGCCTGACCGGGCTGCAGCGGCGGTTGCTGTGCCTTGAGCGGGGCTGCTTGGCTGGCAGCTTCGGTGGCGATGCTGTCAGCAGGGGCTGTTGTTGCGCGGGCCTGCCCTGGCCCGATCAGCAATGCTAGTACCAGCATTAGGGCCATGAGCCAGCGCGCCGGCGGCAACGATCGGGCAGGCCGGTGGTGACCGTGGCCTGTGGCGGCGGGCATGCTCGGGTTGGCGCTGCACATGCGGCACATTGCTGCTCAGCTGTCTTAGCCTGCGGTCTGCGGCTTTTGCAGCACGAAGGCGTCTTGATGGCTCCAGAAGCAGGCCTCCTGGTGGCACAGCAGGCGGCTGCCGGGAAGGTGCTGCGCGATCTGCTGGCGTACGAACTGGCTGGAGGTGAAGGTCGTGCCGTACTCCTGGGCGTCGATGGCGTGCGATTCGCTGGAAGCAAAGAAGCGAAAGCCGCCCTCGTCGAGCTGGACGTTTTGCTTGCGCAGCGCCTCGGCGCCGTGGGTTGTGAAAATCAGCAGCCCGCCGGGTTGCACGGCAGCGTACAAATGTGCCAGCCAGGGGCTCCAGCGCGAAGCGGGCAAATGGCTGAACAGCGACAGCACGAACACCACATCCCACTGGCGCGGCCAGGCCAGGGCCTGCGGGTCGTTGCTGGAGACGAAACCGGCCACGCCAAAGGTCTGGCGGGCGAAGGCCACGGCATCGGGCACCACGTCCGAGACCGTCACGCGCGGCGCGCCCAGGGCCTTGACCAGATGCCGCGTAAAGCGCCCGTGGCCGCTGGCGAACTCCAGGAAGTGCTGCGTGCTTAGAAGCGGCTTGCCTGCGGCCTCCATCAACAGCATCAACTCCGCCAGCGTGCGCCAACCATCGGCGAAGTAGTCGCGCAGCGGGTTGATGGAGGTGGGGTGGCCGGCGAAGAAATGGAAGATATCGTCGGCGGGCGAGATCGTGCAGTCCAGCCCGGTCCAAGCGCCGAAAGCGCCATCGAGCCGGTGGCGCTCGATCAAATTGTGGGCCGCAAGCCGCGTGTCGGCATGGCCGCGGGCGGCGCCCAGGGCTTGGGCTGCGGCCGAAAGATCGCCGCGTTGCAGTGCGGCCTGGCCTTGCGCCAACAACTGTTGCGCGGCGCCGGGGTCGGTAATGGGCATCATGGCAATGGGTTTAGGGGGGCAACAGGAAAACCGCAAGCGCTGCGGTCAGGACCAATGGTGCGGCAGCTTGACCAGACCGGGCATCAGCGTGGGTGTGACGAAGCGAAAGTGTTTGAAGCGCAGCCACTCGTCGTAGACGACCAGGCCGCTGGCATCGAACAAAAAGGCGCTGATGACATATTGGCCACTGTGCAAGGGCAGATCGGGAAATGTCAGCACCGATTGCCAGCTGCCATCGGCGAGCTGGCGCGGCGCGGCACCCTCCTCGTGCGTGGCCAGCGAGGTAATGCCCACGCCCTTGGATTGCTCCAGCATGAAGCCGATGTTGGGGCGCTCATCGCCCTGGCCGCGCGCCGTGATGGTGACCACCAGATCGCGGCTTTGCAGCAGCGGGATCTCTTCGTGCGGATCGGTGTGGGCCATCACCACCGACAGCAGATGGGCAGCATTGGGCTCGGGCGCAGCCGCTGGTGTGTGCGCTGCACTGGGGGCCGCGGTGCCGGCCATGGCATCGGTGGCATCGGTAGGCGCAGCGGGTGCGGGTGGTGGCTCGGCCTGTTCTTGTTCGGCCTGCTGGCGCAGGCGGGTGTGCATTTCGTATGCGCCCAGCACGGGCTCGGTCGGGCCGAACTCCTTGATGCGCCCGCCATCGAGCCACATGGCCTGGTCGCACAGCGTGCGGATGTGGTAGGGGCTGTGCGAGCAGAACAGGATGGTGCAGCCTTGCTCCTTGAAGGCCATGATGCGCTCGACGCATTTTTTCTGGAACACCTGGTCGCCCACGGCCAGGGCCTCGTCGACGATCAGCACGTCCGGCGGCACGGCCGTCATCAGCGCAAAGGCCAGCCGCACCACCATGCCCGAGGAATAGGTCTTGACCGGGCGCTGCAGCGCATCGCCAAGCCCGGCAAAGGCGATGATTTCGGGCTCCAGCGCGCGCATTTGCTCATGGCTGATGCCAATCATGCTGCCGCCGAAATACAGGTTGTCGCGCCCGGTGAACTCCGGATGGAAGCCAGCGCCCAGCTCCAGGATGGCGGTGATGCGGCCCAGGCGCTCGATCTTCCCGGTCGAGGGCTGCAGCGTGCCAGCCAGCAGCTTGAGCAGCGAGCTCTTGCCTGCCCCGTTATCGCCGATGATGCCAATGCACTGGCCGCGGCGCAGCTCGAACGAGACATCGCGCAGCGCCCAGTGGCTGCGGTGGTAGGCGCGTCCGGTGAGCAAGGCTTTGAAGCGCTGGCGCGGCGAGTCGTAGAGCTTGTACTCCTTGCCGATACCGCTGGCGCGCAGCACGATGGCGCTGCTGCTGGGCTGGGTTTGGGCGGCGGCGCTGCTCATAGCCAGTCCACCAATTGATCGCGGCTGCGGCGCAGCACGGTATCGAGCAGCCAGGCCGCCAACAGCAGCCCCGCAGCCACGGCCGCCCAAATGCTGGCGGGTGGCCATTGTCCGCCCAGCAAAATATGCTGATAGCCCAGCACAAAAGGCGTCATCGGATTGAGCCAGAGCAGCCAGCGCCAGCGCTCGGGGAACATCGTCAGCGGAAACAGGATGGGCGCTGCGAATACGCCGATTGAAAACGCAAAGGTCACGATTTGCGCCACGTCGCGCAGCGCCGCCATCAGCATGGCCAACAAAAAGCCCAGCATCCAGGCCAGCAGCACCTGCAGCCCCACCAGCACGGGCAGCGCCAGCAGCGCGCTGCGGCCGTGGTGCTGCGGCCAGTAGGCCAGCGCCAGCAGCAGGAACAAGGGGATGTAGACCAGGGCGCTGGTGAGCACCGAGCGGGTCGGGAACAGCACTGGCGGCAGCGGGTTCTTCTGCAGCAGCCCACCCACGTCCACAAGACTGTGCATGGCGCGCTGGGTCATCTCGGCAAAGGCCATCCAGCCGACCATGCCCACGATCAGAAACGTGCCCACGCGCTCGGCCGGGGCGTGCTCGCCCAGGCGCATGGCAAACACCAGATCGAAGACGATGAAATAGCAGGCGATCGTCAAAATCGGCTGCACCCAGGCCCAGACGATGCCGCCGGCCGAGCCGGCAAAGCGCGCGGCCAATTCGCGCCGCGTGAGCACGCGCAGCAGTGAACGCATGCGCCAGAGCACGGTCAGATCCGAGAGCAGCGATTTCATGAGCACACAACCAGTGCCCTGGCAGGCATCCACAGATGCCGTCAGCCTGCCGACCAGGGCGCACAAAAAGCCCGAAAGTGTAGAGCAAGCACTGAATAATTCAAGAAAGGGTTGTACGAATCGCAGCGCAGTCTGACCGCTGGATTCGTGCCGACCTTCCCGGGCGCGAAAACAGTGCTGAATCAAATGCAGTGCGGGTGCAAGCGGGCGGCGCAATTGTCATCGGATTTTGTCTGTCAAGCCCTTTTGGCTATTGATATTTGCCAGCCCTTGAGTGCAGAATACGCCGTTTTTTCACACACTGATCGTTCTTTTTTGCATTCGTTATGTCTGACATTCAGGTTCGCGCCGCTACGCTTCGTGATGCCAAAGCCATCGCCCAGATCCACACTGCCGCCATGCAAGCCGCTTACAAGGGCTTGGTGCCGGACGAGCACCTGAAGTCCATCAGTCTGGAAAAGCGCATCGCCTACTGGCGTGAAGCCATCGAGTATTGCGAGCCTCAGGTCAAAGTCGCCATCGAGAACGACAAGATCGTCGGCTTCGTCGGCTTTGACCGCTCGCGCGACGAGAAGACCCGCCCCACCACCGGCGAGATCTGGGCCATCTACATCTCCCCCAACCACTGGAACAAGGGCGTGGGCGCTGCGCTGTGGGATGCTGCGCGGGAGGGCCTGCACGAAGAAGGCTGCACCAACGTCACCGCCTGGGTGCCGGTACAGAATGAGCGCGCGTTGAAATTCCACGAAACCGCCGGTTTCGAGCGCGAGGCCAGCAGCGCCAAGATCGCCATGATCGGCGGCACCAAATTCGAGGAAATCCGCGTCAAGCGATCGCTGACCACTGGCCGCTGAAAAAGCCCACCCGCTGCGCTGTACAGGCGCACACCATCTGCATGAACAGGCTGCGCATCGAGGCGCAGCCTTTCTTTTTGGGCAAAATGCCTGTGCTGCTTGACAAGCCCGGCAATGTCCCCATGTGATGGGCGTGATGCGATGCGCCATATGCCTGCTGCTTTGCAAAGCAAGGCCTGAGCGCTCATGAGGGAGATGACAGCAAGCGCCAGCCGCTTGCACCACAGCACAGCAACGCATGGAATACAAGGACTACTACCAAATCCTCGGTGTGGACAAAAGCGCCAGCGCCGACGACATCAAAAAGGCCTACCGCAAGCTGGCGCGCCAATACCACCCGGATGTGAGCAAGGCGCCCGATGCGGCGCAGCGCATGGCCGAGGTCAACGAGGCCCATGCCGTGCTCTCCGACCCTGAAAAGCGCTCTGCCTACGACACCGTTGGGGCCCAGGCTTGGGCGGCAGGGGCGCGCTCGGGCGATGACGTTCGCCCGCCGCCGGGCTGGAATGCGGGCTTTGACTTCTCCGGCCAAGAGGGCGCGCAAGGCTTTGATGGCTTTGGCGGTTTCGGGGGCTTTGGCGGCTTCGATGCCGCAGGCGATGAGGATGCGCGCAGTGCTTTTTTCGAGGAGCTTTTCGGCCGCGCTGCGCGTGCCCGCCAGGGCCAGGCGCGGGGCGCAGCGGCCGGGCCGCTGCGCGGCCAGGACCAGCACGCGCGCATCGAGCTCGATCTGCCCGACGCCTACCAGGGCGCCATGCGCACCCTGACGCTGCGCGGTATGCGCCTGGATGCGCAGGGCCAGCCCGTGCCCGAGGAGCGCACCCTGGAAGTCAAGATCCCCAAGGGCGTCAAGCCCGGCCAGCTCATCCGCCTGGCCGGCCAGGGCAACCCGGGCCTGAACGGCGGCGCTGCCGGCGACCTGTTCCTTGAAGTGCAGCTGCGCAGCGATGCGCGCTGGCAGGTGCAGGGCCGCGACGTGACGCAAAAGCTGCGCGTAGCGCCCTGGGAAGCTGTGCTTGGCGCCAGCGTGCAGGTGCGCACGCCCGATGGCACCACGGTGGAGGTGGGCGTGCCTGCGGGCTCCAACAGCGGCCGTAGGTTGCGCCTCAAAGGGCGCGGCATCCCGGCGGCCAATGCCGCAGGCGCTGCGGGCGATCTGTACCTGGAGCTGGATCTGGCCGTGCCTGGCGCCGTGACCGAGGCGCAGCAAGCTGCCTGGGCGGCGCTGCGCGAGGCCTATCCCGGCTTTGACCCGCGCCGCGCCTGAATCGGAACGAGGACAGAACGAGGAGCCCACGCCATGACGAGAGCAACCACTGCTGTGACGCTGATTTCTGAAGAACTGATTGAGCTGCTCGATGACGCCGCGCTGTCGCTGGAGCAATTTGCCAACGGCTGCCGCATGGCCCCCGACTGGGTGCGCGCGCGCGTGCAGGCCGGTGTGCTGCAGGCCGAAGCGGGCGCCGGCGAAGGCCAATGGCGCTTTGCCAGCGCCACGCTGGTGCGCGCGCGGCGCATCGCCCATCTGGAGCACACCTTCGATGCCGACCCGCAACTGGCCGCATTGACCACCGACCTGATGGAAGAAGTGGCGGCATTGCGCCAGCAGCTGCAGGCCCTGGGCGCCCAGGTGGGGCCGGGGCAGCAGGACTGCTGAAGCGCGCTGCAAGGAAAGATGCCGCCATGCTGGATGAGCGCGCCAAGGTCTTGTTGACCACACTGATCGAACGCTATATCGAGGACGGCCAGCCGGTGGGCTCGCGCACGCTGGCCAAGTCCTCCGGGCTGGAACTCTCGGCGGCGACGATCCGCAACGTCATGGCCGACCTGGAAGAGCTCGGGCTGATTGCCAGCCCGCACACCTCGGCCGGGCGCGTGCCCACGCCCAAGGGCTACCGCCTGTTTGTTGACAGCATGATGACCGTACAGCGCGAGCGCTGGCACGAGCAGCTGCACGAGGGCTGCGCCCCGGCTGCGCTCAGCCCCGACCAGCCCCAGCGCGTCATCGCCAGCGCTGCGCAGCTGCTGTCCAATCTGTCGCAATTCGTTGGCGTGGTCGTGGCGCCGCAAAAAAGCGCTGTGCTGCACCACATCGAATTTCTGCGCCTGTCGGCCCAGCGCGTACTCGTCATCCTCGTCTCGCCCGATGGCAATGTGCAGAACAAACTCGTGCACACCCAGGACGACATCGCGCAAGAGCACCTGCTGGAGGCAAGCAACTACCTCAACGCCCACTACAGCGGCCTGAGCGTCGATCAGGTGCGCGAGCGGCTGCGCGGCGAAATCAACCGCCTGCGCGGCGAAATTGCGGCGCTGATGGAAGCGGCCATTGGCGACCCGGCCAGCACTGCCCAGCCCGCAGGTCAGGATGTGGTCATCTCCGGCGAGCGCAATCTGCTGGCCGTGAGCGATTTTTCAAAGGACATGGACAGCATCCGCCGCGCCTTCGACCTGTTCGAGCAAAAAACCCAGATCCTGCAACTGCTGGACGTGACCGGCCAGGCCCAGGGCGTGAAGATCTACATCGGCGGGGAAAGCCAGACCGTGCCCGTTTCCGAGCTGTCCATCGTCAGCGCCCCTTACGAAGTGGATGGCCAGATCGTTGGCACGCTGGGCGTCATCGGCCCCACGCGCATGCCTTATGAGCGCATGGTGCACATCGTCGACATCACCGCCCGCCTGCTGAGCAATGCGCTCAGCAGGCCCCGATGAGCCTGCGCGCGCGAGGCTTTGGCAGAGCTGATCGCCGCTACAATCGTGGGCTTGCCCAGGCCTGGCGCAGGCTTTGGGGCAAGCGGCACACGGGCCTCTAGCTCATGCTTGGTTAGAGCAGCGGACTCATAATCCGTTGGTGCTGGGTTCGACTCCCAGGGGGCCCACCATATACATCAATGGGTTATGTGCTTTTTTCGTCATTTTTAAATGACGTTTCCCGCAAAGATTCCCGCATTATTTCCCGCAAAAGTTATCGCACTGCAATGTGAAAAAGCCAAGCTTTCGGGCTTGGCTTTTTTGCGTGTGGGCCATCCATCAGATGAAGATCAGATGAAAAAATGGCTGCCGGCTTTCCAGGCAGCCCAGGCCAGTAGCCCGAAGTACACCACCGAGCCCAGCGTGACCAGGTAGCCGCCCAGTACGAGCAGGCCATCGCGCTGGGCCACGCCCAGCGACAGCAGCAAAATGGCGATGCCCGGCAGGGTATTGGAGAACGGCACCAGGCCCAACGGTAGCATCAGCAGCACGGCGGCAAACATGATGGCCAGGCCGTTGAGGTTGCGCATGGGCCCGCCGGTGAGGCGGTGCATGCGCAGCGGTTTGAGGATGGAATCCAGCCTGCGCAACACGCCCAGGCCGCGCTGCAGCACTGGGCGCAGCCGCTCGGCGCTGAGCTGGCGGTCGGCGATGAAGGGCGGCAACCAGGGCAGCCGGCCCAGGCTGATGGACAGCGCAATGAGCAAGATGGCGCAGCCGAACACGGTGGATACGCCCGGGATGGAGACCGGGAAAAGAAAGGGCAGCGTCATGAGCGCGCAAAGCATCAGCAGGCCTTTGTCGCCCATCAAGGCCATGAGCTCGCGCACCGAGAACGAGGGCTTGTCCAGCCGCGCCAGCAGTTGCACCAGCACTTCGCTGGCCGAGAGCTGACCGGCTGGGCCGGGGCTGGCGGTGTGACCCTGGGCGGCGGGCTGGGGTGGTTCTGGCGTTGGGGGCAGGGCGTGGCTCATGGCGTTCTGATGCTGCGGGCTTGCGTGTGTGCCTTGAACAGGCTTTTACAGCGCGGCGCGCACGGCGTCGCCCATTTCGGCGGTGCCGACTTTTTTCGTGCCTTCGCTGTAGATGTCGGCCGTGCGCAGGCCGCTGGCCAGCACTTTCTTGACGGCGGCCTCGATGCGCTCGGCCGCCTCGGGCTGGTTCAGCGAGTAGCGCAGCATCATTGCGGCGCTGAGGATGGTGGCCAGCGGGTTGGCAATGCCCTGGCCGGCGATGTCGGGCGCGCTGCCGTGGCTGGGCTCGTACAGGCCCTGGTTCTTTTCGTTCAGGCTGGCGCTGGGCAACATGCCGATGGAGCCAGTGAGCATGGCGGCCTCGTCGCTCAAGATGTCGCCGAACATGTTGCCGGTGACGAGTACGTCGATGTTCTTGGGCGCCTTGACCAGTTGCATGGCGGCGTTGTCCACGTACATGTGCTCGAGCTGCACGTCCGGGTATTGCTGGTGCACTTCAGTCATCACGTCGCGCCAGAACTGGAAGGTCTCCAGCACGTTGGCCTTGTCCACCGACAGCACTTTTTTGCCGCGCTTGCGTGCGGCCTGGAAGGCTACGTGGGCGATGCGCTCGATCTCGGGGCGGCTGTAGCGCATGGTGTCGAAGGCTTCTTCGTTGCCGGGGAAGTGCCCGTCGCTGGCGGTGCGGCGCCCGCGCGGCTGGCCGAAGTAGATGTCACCGGTAAGCTCGCGGATGATGAGGATGTCCAGCCCAGCCACCAGCTCGGGCTTGAGGCTGGAGGCGTGGGTGAGCTGCTCATAGCAGATGGCGGGGCGGAAGTTGGCAAACAGCCCCAGCTCCTTGCGCAGCCCCAGGATGGCCTGCTCGGGGCGCAGGTGGCGCTCCAGCGTGTCGTACTTGAAATCGCCCACGGCGCCAAACAGGATGGCGTCCGCTTGCTTGGCCAGCTTCAGCGTGGCCTCGGGCAGCGGGTGGCCGTGCGCGGCGTAGGCCGCGCCGCCGACCAGGGCTTGCTCCATTTCGAGCGGCAGACCCAGGGCCTGGAGCACCTTGACGGCTTCGGCGACGATTTCGGTGCCGATGCCGTCACCGGGGAGGATGGCGATTTTCATGTGCTGTGCTTTCGTTGGTGTTGGGAAATGGCGTGGATGAATTTGTGGCGCCACAGCATCCAACCACGCTGGATGTAGGTGGCAAAAAAGCCATAGGGGTGGCGGCGCACGTCCCGGCCTTGCAGGGCCTGGGCAATCATGTCCAGGTGCTCGCTGTTCCAGGCCCACAGGGTGCGGCCGCCGACGCTGATTTGGTGAAACAGCGGAGGCAACTGGGCGTAGGCCACGCCCTGCGCGCGATACAGGCAGGCGGTGCAGCGCAGGTCAAACGGCTGGTCCCACAAGGCGTTGCCGTCAGCGGCGATGCGCACATCGTCATCAGGCATGGCATCGAGCAGAGCCGGCGGCGGCGTGGCCAGCGCGCGCTGGCCACAGCGTGGGCAGCGCACATCGAGCTGCGCAGGGCGTTGGCGATGGTCGTAACGGACGTGGCTGGCGCCGCCACTCAGCCAGGAGCGCGTGCGCTGCCGCTTGGGTCGGGCGGCGGGCCGGGATGGCAAAACAGGTAGGGCAGGCACGAAGATGGCTGGAAAAAATGGGCGAACAGGCAGCGGCGACCGGGCCTGGGCATCATGCGCGGGGCATTGTATCGGTTGCGCCTGGCCGATCCATGCCCGGTTGCGGGCGGGCAGGGCGGCAGATCAGGCCTTGACCTACAATCGGCGCCCACCATGACCCATGCCGCCGTTTCCTTTCAGTCCGTCAGCAAGATCTATCCCACGCCGCGAGGCCCGTTTCAGGCCTTGCATGAGGTCAGCCTGGAGATCCGCGAAGGCGAATTTCTTGGCCTGCTGGGGCCCAACGGCGCGGGCAAGACCTCGCTGATTGCCATTCTGGCTGGGCTGGCCAAGGCCACTTCGGGCACAGTGACGGTGCAAGGCTTCGACGTGCAGCAAGACTACGCTCAGGCGCGCCGCCGGCTGGGCATCGTGCCGCAGGAGCTGGCCTTTGACCCATTCTTCTCGGTGCGTGAGACGCTGCGCTTTCAGTCCGGTTATTTCGGCGTGCGCCGCAATGAGGCCTGGATCGACGAGCTGCTGCACCACCTGGGGCTGAGCGACAAGGCCGATGCCAATATGCGCCAGCTCTCGGGCGGCATGAAGCGCCGCGTGCTGGTGGCGCAGGCGCTGGTGCACAAGCCGCCGATCATCGTGCTGGACGAGCCCACCGCCGGTGTCGATGTGGAACTGCGCCAGACGCTGTGGCACTTCATCGACCGCCTCAACCGCGAAGGCCATACGGTGCTGCTGACCACCCATTACCTGGAGGAGGCCGAGGCCCTGTGCCATCGCATTGCCATGCTCAAGCGCGGCCGCATCATCGCTCTGGAAGACACCACCGCCTTGCTGGCGGCCGCCACGCAAAGCGTGTTGCAGTTCAAAACCGATCAGCCGCTGCCCGAGGCCTTGGCGGCACAGGCGCGTGTGACGGGCCGCGTGGTGCAGATTCCGGCGCGCGAGCCCGGTGATGTGGAGCGGCTGCTGGCGCAGCTGCGCGAAGCGGGTGTGCAGCTGCAGGACATGGAAATCCGCCGCGCCGATCTGGAAGATGTGTTCGTCTCCATCATGGGCGAGTCGCCAGACGGCAGCGGCCACTGACCCCCATCCTGCCCGCGCTGGCCGCCCGGCCTGGCGCCACCCCAGCCCCTCTCTTGCTCTTTGCCTTTTCCATCGAACATGCCCCCGACCCCCGCCCCACCTTCCTTTGGCTGGCAGATGCTGCTGATCAAGGAGGTCAAGCGCTTCTGGCGCGTGGCTTTCCAAACCATCGCAGCGCCGGTGCTCACGGCGCTGCTGTACCTGATGATCTTTGGCCACGTGCTCGATGGCCGCGTCACCGTCTATGGCGGTCTGAACTACACCAGCTTTTTGGTGCCGGGCCTGGTGATGATGAGCGTGCTGCAAAACGCATTTGCCAACAGCTCCTCCTCGCTGATCCAGAGCAAGATCACCGGCAACCTGGTGTTCTTGCTGCTCACGCCACTGTCGCATCGCGCCTGGTACGTGGCCTTCGTGGGCTCCTCCATCCTGCGTGGTCTGGCCGTCGGGCTGGGGGTGATGCTGGTGACGTTGCTGTTCACATCCTTGCGCCTGGCCCATCCGCTGTGGGCGCTGCTGTTTGCCATCATCGGCGCGGGCCTGCTGGGCACGCTGGGCTTGATCGCCGGGTTGTGGGCTGATAAGTTCGATCAGCTCGCCGCTTTCCAGAACTTTCTCATCATGCCGATGACATTCCTCTCCGGCGTGTTCTACTCCATCAACTCGCTGCCAGCGCTGTGGCAGGGCATCAGCCACCTCAACCCGTTCTTCTACATGATTGACGGTTTTCGCTACGGCTTTCTGGGGCACAGCGATTTCTCGCCACTGTTGAGCCTGGCCATCACCGGCGGCGCCTGGGCGTTGACGAGCTGGCTGGCGCTGCACCTGCTCAAGATCGGCTACAAAATCCGCCATTGATGGCCGCACGCCGCCCAAGGCCTGCTGCCCTCGCCCCGTTCACTCACACACATTGCCTCTGCCATGACCGCCGAAGAACTTCAATCGCTGATCCAGCAAGGCCTCGAATGCCAGCACATCGAGCTGCAAGGCGATGGCCGCCATTGGTTTGCCACCATCGTCTCATCCGCCTTCGAAGGCTTGGGGCTGATCCAGCGCCAGCGTTTGGTCTATGCCACTTTGGGCCAGCGCCTGCACACCGATGAGGTGCACGCCCTGTCGATGAAAACGCTCACGCCCTCGCAGTGGCAAGCCCAGCAGAACGCGCAATAACCTTTGCCGATTGAACAAAGACCATGCAACAACTGTTGATCCGTGGCGGCCGAGCCCTGCAGGGCGAAGTGCCCATCTCCGGCGCCAAGAATGCGGCGCTGCCGTTGCTGTGCGCAGCCTTGCTCACCAGCGAGGCCGTGACGCTGCACAACGTTCCGCGCCTGCAGGACGTGCGCACCATGCTGCAGCTGCTGCAGCACATGGGCGTGCAGGCCGAGCACGATGCCCAGGGTACGGTGCGCTTGCGGGCGCAACAGCTGGGCGAGCCCGAAGCCCCTTATGAGCTGGTGCGCAGCATGCGCGCATCCATCCTGGCGCTGGGGCCGCTGATGGCGCGCGCCGGCCGCGCCACCGTGGCCCTACCCGGCGGCTGCGCCATCGGCTCGCGCCCGGTGGACCAACACATCCGCGGCCTGCAGGCCATGGGGGCGGAGATCGCGGTCGAGCACGGCAACATCGTCGCGCGCCTGCCCCAGGGCATGTCGCGGCTGCGCGGCGCGCACATCACCACCGAGATGGTCACCGTCACCGGCACGGAAAACCTGCTCATGGCCGCCGTGCTGGCCGAGGGCGAAACCGTGTTGAGCAATGCCGCGCTAGAGCCCGAAATCATCGACCTGGCCGAGATGCTCATTGCCATGGGCGCGCGCATCGAAGGCCATGGCACAGCCACCTTGCGCATCCAGGGCGTGGAGCAACTGCAGGGCTGCAGCCACAGCGTGGTGGCCGACCGCATCGAAGCGGGCACCTTCCTGTGCGCTGTGGCCGCCACCGGCGGCGACGTGTTCTTGCGCGGCGCGCGATGCGAGCACCTGGGCGCCGTGCTGGACAAACTGCGCGACATGGGCGTGGACATCGAGTGCAAGCCGCAGGGCATCCGCGTGCGCAGCCCGGGAGCGGCCTCGGGCAAGCTCACGGCGCAAAGCTTTCGCACCACCGAATACCCGGGCTTCCCGACCGACATGCAGGCGCAGTTCATGGCGCTCAACTGCGTGGCGCAGGGCATCTCAACCATCACCGAAACCATCTTCGAGAACCGCTTCATGCACGTCAGCGAATTGGCGCGCCTGGGCGCGCACATCCAGGCCGATGGCAAGGTCGCCGTCATTGAAGGCGGCGCCCAGCTCAGCGGCGCGGCCGTCAGCTCCACCGATCTGCGCGCCTCGGCCTGCCTGGTCATCGCCGGCCTGGTGGCCGATGGCCAGACCATCGTGGGTGAACTGCACCACCTCGACAGGGGCTACGAAGCCATCGAAACCAAACTGCGCGGCCTGGGCGCAGACATTGAGCGCAGCAACACGGCTTGTTGAGGTGTGCAACGCTGCGCCGGCCTGTGCGCATGAAAAAAGCGGCTTGCCCACAGGCAAGGCCGCTTTTTTCATGTCTGGGCAGCAGCCTCTGGCCACTGCGATGCCTTGCACCGGCGCTGGCCGGCCAAAGGCATCAGGCGATCAGCATCAGGGCAGACGCACGTCCCACTCATGGCGCTCCACATACGTGGGGTAACCACGAGGCGCATCATGGCACTCGGAGAACAGCTTGCCATCCTGAATGACGGCCACGCACTTCTCGACCACCGGGCCATTGGGGTGGCGCTTCTCGTCGATCAAGTCCACGCGCGTGCCATCGGCCAGCTGGCCCTGGCCCACTACGCTCAGGTATTCCACCTCTTTCGGGATGGTGTGCAACACCGTGCCCGTGCACTGTGGGTTGTTGTAGGCCAGGGTGTGTTCCTGGCGCTCGAAGAAGGTGGCGGACTTCTTCGTCACCACATCCACATCCCATTTGTAGTAACCGGCGCTGCTCCACTCGCAGCGTTCATCGTGCTCCCTCCAGGTGCCCGAGTAGTCGAACAAAGCTGCCGCAGGCTGCTGCGGGCCTGGCGCTGGCGCAGGTGTCGGTGCCGGGGTGGGCGCAGGCGTCGGCGCAGGTGTGGGCGCCGGTGCCGGAGCAGGGGCCGGAGCGGGAGCAGGGCTGTCCGAGCCGCCGCCACAGGCAGTAGCGCCAAGACCAACCAGAAACGCCAGCAGGAATGCACGGTTCATGGGGAAATCCTCCAAAGTATGTTGAATGAGAGCGTGGCACCCAAGCCGGAGCCCAGGCAGCGCATAAAGAACCGATGATAGGCCGTGACCTTTAAATCAAGCCTGAAGCCCGCGTTCATCAAGGGTTTAGGCTTGCCAAGAGCGCAGGCGCGCGCCTATTGCCGCCGACTGAGGCCATGGGCCAGGCACCGAACGACCCTGGCTTCAGGCGGGCAGTGTGGACAGGCTGGCGGGCCAGGGAGTGTCGAGCACGACGATTTCCCGGACATGGGGCTTGAGCAGTTGCATCAAGGCATCGTGTTCAGGGCTGACGCGATAGGCGCTGAGGTGGCCAGGGCTGGCAAAGACGGAAAGCAGGGCATGGCTGTACTCGGCGGAGGTGGAGGAATGGTTTTTCACCAATTCATAGCGAAGCAGGCCTTCGCAAAGGGCGGGCATGCGCCGGAATGCAGTGTCGATGTGTTGCTGCAGCTCGTCGGATGGAGTGGCGTGGAAGGCCATCAGGACGATGTGTAGTTGCATCGGGGATCTCCTTGTAGCGGCGGCGACATTACAGAGGAGGGCTTGTCGCCTTGGGATTGTCTGCATGATGCAGAAAAAAATGTGTTCATCGATATTGTTGCGATCGTCAGCGTTGGAAGACATTCTTTGCCAAAGACCAAAAAGGCGTCTCTCTGATCGGAGCGGACGCTGTTCCAATTCTTAGGTTGATGTTGATATCTTTGGCGCATGGGGAGTTAGGTGTTAACCCCTGTTTTGCGTATCTGCTTATTGCATTAATCTTTCGATCGTCATGAATGTATGGATGTTGGGGATGTGTCTGATGGAAGGGGTGGGGGAGATGTGCAAGTCGGTGATGCTTGATGGCAAGCGGGTGCGAGATGCGTTCAGCCGCTTTCCTTCGGGAGTGGCGGCCATTGCGGCACGGTGCGAGGGGCGCTTGCAGGTGCTGGTCGCATCGAGCTTCACGGTGGGGGTCTCATTGGATCCTCCGTTGGCTGGTGTTTTTGTGCAAAAGGGCTCATCGACCTGGAGGGTGCTTGTTCGAGCTCCTCGGTTGGGCGTGTCCATCCTGGGGGCCAAGCATGCGGCCATTTGCCGGCAGTTGGCCTGTCGCGACAAGGAGGTGCGGTTTTGCGGAGTGCCAACGCGGGAGACTCCGATGGGGGCTGTGCGGATCGAAGGGGCTTCGGTCTGGTTCGATTGCAGCGTGCATGCCTTGCACGATGCGGGGGACCACGATGCCGTGCAGCTGCTGGTGCACGACTTTCGCATTGATGAAGCGGTGGATCCGCTGGTGTTTCACTGCTCTCGATTCACCCATTTGATGCCACCGGTGCAGCAGGCGTCTTGTGCGGGTGGTGCGCCTTAATGGGTGGGTCTGCCGATTGTTTTTGCTATCGAGGCCAGGGACGGCGAAGGGGGTGTGTGATGTTGATCGAGCGTGTGGAAGGCAAATGGGTTGCCGACTTTGTGCAGGTGTTCGGTTTGTGCAAAGTTCGGCGCGGCGAGGTGGCGGCAATTTTGTCGGAGTCGCAGTCGCGCTCGGTGTTGGTGGAGCTGGCTGAGCTGGCGCTTGAGCAAATGGGGGCGAAGGTGTTTCATGTCCGCTTGCCCTCGCCGCGGCTGAAGGAGGCGGCGCCGTTGCGCTCCACGGGCACCTCACTGGCCATCGAGGGTCTGGAGCCGGTCATTGCGGCCTTGTCTTCCAGTGACTTCATCGTCGATTGCACGGTGGAGGGTTTGCTGCATGCGGTGGAGCGCACGGCTTTGCTGGCCAGGGGCGCGCGCATCATGATGATCAGCAACGAGCACCCGGAGATTCTGGAGCGGCTCAAGCCTTGTCCCGTGGTGCATGAGAAATGCCAGCTGGGCGCGCAGATGATTACCGATGCACGCACCATGCGCGTCACATCCCGTGCCGGCACGGATCTGACGGTGGACTTGACACAGGTGCCTGGCCGGGGCAGCGCCGGCATTGCGGATCGTCCAGGCAGTTTTGGCTATTGGCCTGCAGGCCTGTGCATTTGCTATCCCAGCAATGGCAGCGTCAACGGCACGCTGGTGCTCGATTGTGGGGATGTGAATCTGACCTTCAAGCGCTATCTGGAGGCGCCGGTGACGCTGCGCATCGAGAACGACTTCGTCGTTGCCATAGAGGGCGATGGACTGGACGCGCAATTGCTGTGCTCGTACTACAGCAGTTGGGAAGGTCGTGATGCCTATGCTATCAGCCACGTGGGTTGGGGCATGGCGCCAGCGGCGCGTTGGGATGCATTGGTGATGTATGACAAGCGCGATACGAACGGTACGGAACTGCGCGCCTTTGCCGGTAATTTTCTGATCTCCACCGGAGCCAATCCGGCCGCTGGGCGCTTTACGTCCTGCCACTTCGATTACCCCATGCGCAATTGCACGGTGAGCCTGGACGGGCAAGAGGTGGTGCGCGAAGGTGTGCTGCAAGGGGTATTGGCCTAGTGTGCTGCTGTCTGCTGCAAATGCCTGCACATCAAACTGCGCCTTGCCCCGACGCGAAAGCCATCGGTTCGATTGTGGGCAGGCGCCTGCGGGACAACACACAGGGGGTGCTCTGCATGAATCAGCGGCCAGTGTGCGTTGCGGTTCGGGATGGAGCGCGAGGCGCGAGGCGCGAGGCGCAGCAACGGCCTCGGCCATTGCGAGGATGAAGTCACGAAGCGGGCTGCCCGAATTCGCAAATGCACACGACGCGGCGATTCGTGCAGAGCATCCCCAGGGCCTGTTCTCGCGAGATTCGATTGAAGATGATTGACAAGGAAGGAGAGGCCATGACTGATGTGACTGCAACCCATCAACGCCTGACTGTTACCCAGGCGCCTGTGCCCGACGCGACGGCAGAGCTGATTGAGCGTGTGCATCAGGTCGGAGCGCGACTGCGAGAGCAGGCAGTGGTTGCCGATCGCGAGCGGGATTTGCCCCTGGCCAGCGTCGAGGCGCTGGAGCAGGCCGATGTGTGGCGCATTTCTGCGCTCAAGCGCTATGGTGGCTACGAGGGCGGGGCGCGCATGCTGCTGGATGTGGCCAGGACGGTGGCCTATTACGATCCTGCGGCTGCCTGGTGCGTAGTCATCTCCAACGGCTCGGTCATGCTGGCCAATCGCTTTGGCGATGCCGTGCTCGACGAGGTCTTTGCCAATGGGCCGATTCGCGCAGCCTCCATCTTTGCGCAACCACAGGGCACGGCCACGCCAGATGGTGATGGCTGGCGTATTACCGGCAAGTGGCCATTTGCCTCCAACAGCAGCCATGCCGAGTGGGCGCTGGGCATTCTGTTCATCCAGGATTCCGAGGCGGCACCAGCGAACCAGACTGTGCCGCAGGTGGGCTTTGTGCTGATGCACCGCAGCGAATACAGGCTGGAAGACACCTGGTTCACGATCGGCATGCGCGGCTCGGGCTCCAACACCATGGCGACCGAAAACCTCTGGGTGCCCAGAGATCGGGTCATCACCTTTGAGCAATTGATGGGCCCCGGAATGGAGCAGGATGGCTCGGCGACCTTCGGGCGTCGGCTGACACCGCATCTGACCATGTCCACCACGATCCAGGCCCCCTCGCTGGGCGCTGCCTATGCTGCGCTCGATCACGTCGTCGAGCTGGCTGGCAAGCGTGGCATCACCTATACCCACTACAAACGGCAAATCGACTCGGGGGCCTTTGTGCAAAACCTGGGCATGGTCAGTGCCAAGGTGGATGGCGCGCGCCTGCTGCTGGAGCGCGCGGCCGATGCGATTGATGCGGCCGCGTGCGGCGTCGTCCCCATTCCGCTGGAATACCGGGCCGCGCATCGGGGAGGCATTGGCCATGCTGGACATGAATTGGTCGATGCCGTCAACGATTTGTGCTGGTTGCATGGCACAGCCGCTTTTGCCGAGAACAGTCTGCTGGGCCGCATGTGGCGTGACATCAATACGGGCACCCGCCATGCCTCCATCACTGCCCCGATGGGGTATGAGCTGCACGGCAATGCGCTGACGGGCACGCCCTATATTTCATTGAAGCTGTAAACGATGCGCACGGTCGTGGCTTTCCCCTCATCCCAGGCCCGGGTCGATGGCGTGGACGTCCAGGCTTGGTATGGCCTGCGCTATGCACATGCGCCCAGGCGCTTTGCGCCTGCCGAGGCGGCCGGCGGGCAATTGTCGGTGCAGTGCCTGCAGCAAGTGCCCGTGTTCCCCCAACTGCCGAGCCGGCTGACAGCAGCCATGGGCGAGGGGGGAGCCAACCCGCAGGACGAAGATGCCTTTTTTCTGAACGTCTGGGCGCCTGCGCAGGCCCAGGGTCTGCCTGTTTTGCTGTTCATTCATGGCGGGGCGTGGATGACCGGGGGCGGCAGCATGGCCTGGTACGACGCCACCCGCCTGGCGGCCCAAGGATTGGTGGTGGTGAATGTCAATTACCGGATTGGCGCGCTGGGGCATTTGGGATGGTCGCAAGCGCATGAGCTGCCATTGCCTGCAGCCGATCTGTTGCTGGCGTTGCAGTGGGTCGCCGAGCATGTGCATGCCTATGGCGGTGATGCCGGCCGCATCACGCTGATGGGGCAGTCCGCTGGCGGCTGGTATGCGCATCTGCTGTCGGTGCTGCCGCAGGCGCGTGGAATGCTCGATCGCGTGGCGCTGCTGAGCATGGGGGTGAGACAGCCTTGGCCAACCGAACGCCAGCGCATGGTGACTGCTGCGGCAGCAGCGCGCGTCGCCGATCTGAGCAGTGGAGGCGCTGATTTGCATTCAGCGTCAGCTGCGCTGGTATTGCGTGCCGGCCTGAGTGCCTTGCCCCACGAAGCTTTTCGTTTGGGGTATGCAGCGGCGGCTTTTTTGCCAGTGGCCAGTGCGGGCCTGCCGCAGGGCCTGCTGGAGCCAGGCTGGGCGGCTCAGGCATGCCACGCCCGGGCCGTGTATTTGCGCCATACGGCCGATGAATGCGCAGCTTTCTTTTTTCAAACACCAGCGCAGCGGCAGGTAACGCAGCAACAGGTCGATGAGGCGCTGGCGAGCTGGCCCGCGGCCGATTTGCCTCCCAGCTTGTGCCGGCACGGGCGATTCTTGGGGGCGCAAAGTGGGCTGTCCCCGTACCGTCAACTGGTTGCTGCCGCGTCGTGGCGGCAGTTCCAGCGTTTCCCGCATGAATACGCAAAACAGTTGCGGCAATTGGGCAAGTCAGTGCAATTGGCACGGTTTACGTTGGAAAGCCCGCTGGACGGTTTCCATAGCGGGCACTGTCTGGATCTGCCTTTTCAATTCGGCCAGTTGAGTGCCTGGGCGGATGCGCCCATGCTGGCTGGCCTGCGGCTGGAGATGCTTGAGGCGGTGTCACGCCATTGGATGGCCGAGATTGTGAGTTTTACCGTGCGCGACCTTGCGCCCCACGCGCCTGCAAACGGCGTGCCTTTTGCCACTTGAAAGAAAGGGTTCTGTCATGAGCAAGCTTTACATCACCCGTCGCCGCGTGCTGAGCGCAGCAGGTTTGGGCCTCCTGGGCATGAGCCTGGCTCCAGCGAGGGCGCAGACGTCTCAAATTCGCATCCTGGTCGGGTTTCCGGCCGGTGGCAGCACCGATGTGGTGGCGCGCGTACTGGCCGAAGGCATGGCACGCATCCTGGATCGCCCTGTGATTGTGGAGAACCGGCCTGGCGCGGGCGGGCAGATTGCGGCCAATGCGCTGAAACAGGCCCCGGCCGATGGCGCGACGCTGTTGCTTTCCAACAGCCATGCACTGTCGATGATTCCGCTGACGGTGCGCCAACCCGGTTATGAGACGCACCGGGATTTTGCGCCGGTGGGCCTGGTGGCCATCTCGCCCGATGTGCTGGTGGTCAACCCGGAAATCGTGGGTCAGGTACACGATCTGGCCGGGCTGATGGCATGGATGCGCGCGCAGCCAAAGCAGGCCAATATCGGCGTTCCCGCACCTGCCAGTGATCCGGAGTTCGGTGTGCACATGCTCTCCAATCACTACCAGTTGGCGCTCAGCCCCGTGCCGTACAAAGGGGATGCGCCCATCGTGCAGGATTTGCTGGCCGGGCAGATTCCTGCTGGCATCGGCTCGATTGCCGTCATGCTGCAGCACGTCAAGGCCGGGCGCCTGCGCATCATTACCATCAGTGGGCCGCAGCGTTTTGCGCTACTGCCGGATGTGCCCACCTATGTGGAGCAGGGCGTCAAGGGCTATGGCATCAGCAATTTCGTCTCGGCATTGGCCCCGGCCGGGACGCCCCGCGAGATGATTGCGCGCTACAACGCGGCCATTGCCCAGGTCGTGCAATCGAGCGCTTTTGCGGAAAAGCTCTCTGAGCTGGCCATTCAGCCCAGCAGCAGCACGCCCGAGGAGCTGCAGGCGCGCATCCTTGCGACGGATGAGGCATTTGCGGCAATGGTGAAGATGGCGGGCTTTCAGAAGCCCTCTTGATGAGCGGCCCTGTCATCGCCCGTGATGCGCCCGGTCGCAGGCCGCGCTGGGCATTGGCCCCATGGCTTGAAAAGCAGGGCGGCGGGCAGAAGGCTCGCCCCGGGACATGGCAAGCAGGAAATTGGCCGCTGGCAAAGGTCAATAGAATCGTCTGCCATGAAACACCCCATCGCCCTGGATGAGTTCATCGCCGGCCGCGCCCATGAGGCGCACGAGCAGCCGACGCACTATCGGCTGGTCATGACGTTTTTCGGCATTTATGGCCGGCCGGCCGGCTCGGCCATCCCCATTGCCGCCGCTGTGCGCATGCTGGCAGAGCTCGATTGCGAGCCGTCCAGCATTCGTTCCTCCATCTCACGGATGAAGAAAAAAGGTGTGCTGGTCAGCAAAAGCACCCCGGCGGGCAATGGCTATGCGCTATCGGATGGCCTGGAGCCGCACATGCGCGCAGGGGATGCGCGCATTTTTTCATCACGCCCCATGGGGGTGGGCGATCCGTGGCTGCTGGTGTCTTTTTCCGTGCCGGAGAGTGAGCGCCAGTATCGCCACAAAATTCGCATCGGCCTGGCGCGCCTGGGGTTCGGCAGCGTGGGGGCGGCGCTTTATATCGGCCCGGCGCGCTTGCGGGAGGAGACCATTGAATACATCCGCGAGCATGGCCTGTGGGACTACGTGGAGATGTTCACTTGCCAGCCCTGTGGCTTGGGTGATCTGCAGGCCAAGGTCGCGCGCTGGTGGAATCTTCAAGCGCTGGGCAAGGAATATCAAAGCTTCGTCGAGCCCTATCAGGCCGAGCTCGAGCGCTGGCAAAAGCGCATGCGCCAGGGGCAGTTCAGCGCGCAGGATGCGTTCAAAAGCTACCTGCCCATGGTGACGTGTTGGCGCCGGCTGCCCTATCTGGATCCGGGGTTGCCGCTCGAGTTGCTGCCGGCCAATTGGATCGGCATCACGGCGCGCCGTGTGTTCAACGACTTGCATCGTTTGCTGGCCCCCTTGTCGCAGCAATACTACGAACAGGTCATGGCCGAGTATCTGGGAGACATGGATGCCGGCATGCAGGCATAAGCGTTGGCCCTACAGGGAAGGCATGGCGGGGCTTCGTCACGCCCAGACCTGTCCAACCGCGCATGGTTGCCGCCCGTGGCAGAGGCTTCGAACGGGCGCTCAAGCCCGCATGAACTGGCCCATGCGCTGATAGACCGCATCGCAGGCATCGGGCACCAGGGCCTGCATGTTCATGAAGGCGTGGATCATGCCTGGCAGGTGCCAGTGTGTGCATTGCACGCCCTGGGCCTGCAGCTGCTGGGCATAAGCGTAGCCTTCGTCGCGCAGCGGGCAGAAGCCGGCCGTGAACAGCAGCGTGGGCGGCAGCGCGGCGGTGGCGGGCATGTGCAGCGGCGAGGCGGCGCGGCGCTGTGGTGGCTGCGCGTTCTGGAAATACTGCTCGAAGTACCAGCGGATGCGCCGCGCATCCAGCAGGTAGCCGCTGCCGTTTTCCTCGATCGAGGGCAGGGCCATGGTGTAGTCCAGGCTGGGGTAGATCAGGATCTGGCGCGCAAAGCGCAGCTCGGCGCGCTGCTGGGCCAGCGCGGCCAGGCTGGCAGTGAGCGCGCCGCCGGCCGAGTCGCCGGCCACGGTCAGCCCACCGGCCAGCCCCCCAGGCAGTGCCAGGCCCTGCGCGGCCAGCCATGCGGGCAGTGCCGCCAGGGCCTGTGCGCAGTCTTGCAGGCCCTGCGGGTAGGGGTGCTCCGGGGCCAGGCGATATTCGAGTGCGAGCACACGGCACTGTGCCTGTATGGCCAGGCGGCGGCAAATGGGGGCGTACACGGCGATGCTGCCGGCCATGTGGCCGCCGCCGTGCAGGTACAGGCAAACGGGCAGGCTGGCCTCAGCCGGTGCGGGGTCGTACAGGCGCAGGGCGATGGGGCCATCGGCGCCGGGCAGCGTGGCTTCGTGCACCTGGGCGATGTCTGGGCCGGGGGCGCACAGGGAGTGGGTCAGCCCGGCCAGGCCATCGCGCGCCAGTGTGGGCGTGAGCTGGGCCGATTGCAGCGGGGCATCGGGGCGGTTGGCCTGCTCCAGCAGGCCAGCCAGGCGGGCATCGGGCGCGGCAGCGCGGCGCGGGCATTCGGGGGCGGTGGCTGGGGCAATGAGCATGGTGCGTTTTGAAGTCATGACTTGAACAGGCTGCGGGCCAGGAACCAGGCCAGGCCCCACATCATCACGGCGACCAGGCCATCGAGCCAGATCCACAGCCGTGGCGTGTTGATGCGCTGGCCCAGCCAGGCCGAGGCGCCGCCCAGGCAGGTGAACCACAGCAGCGATGCGGCCATGGCGCCAAGGCCGAACACCATGGCCTGGCTGCCATAGGCCAGCGAGGCCGAGCCGATGAGCACGGCCGTGTCCAGCCAGGCATGGGGGTTGAGGCAGGAGAACGCCAGTGCCGTGGCCATGGCCTGGCCCCGGCCCATGAGCGGCGCAGCGGGCGCCTGCACCAGATCATCAATGGCCTGGGCGGCGGCATCCTGGTGGCGTGCCGTGCGCTGTGCGCGCCAAAAGCGCTGCAGCGCCTGCCAGCCGTACATCAGCAAGAACAGCACACCGGCGCCGACCAGCGCGCCATGCACCTTATCGGGCATGTGACCGAACTGCGCCAGCCCGTACACGCCGATGAAGATCAGCAGGCAGTCGGCGGCCACGCTCATCAGCACGGTGAGCAGCACGTGCTGGCGCAGCAGCCCCATGCGCAGCACGTGGGCGTTTTGCGGGCCAATGGCCATGATGAGCGACAGCGACAGCGCCAGACCGGAGAGAAAGGTGGTGGTGGAAGAAGGCATGGTGGCGGGCAGATGGGCGTGGGGCGCCAGCATTCTATGGATGGATGGCGCGGTTAACATCGCCCGCCCGGCGGCAGTGGCTTTTTGGGCGCCTGCAGCGCGCGCCCAGTGGCCGGGCCGATCACGCGTCAGGGCGCGCTGTTCGGGCTGTCATTGCGGACTGTGACTCAACATTTGCTCTATGCGCTTGCTTGCTTCTTATCTTCAGGTTTCCAGCGATCCCAGCATCTGGGCCGTGCAGCTGTTTGCCATCGTGTTTGCCACGGTGTGCTGCAACTTCGTGCTGCTGCGAGTGCTGGATTTTTTTGCTCGCGTCACCAGCCATACACGTTCGATCTGGGACGATGCGCTGTTGCAGGCGGCGCGCCTGCCGCTGCGGCTGATGGTGTGGGTCATTGGCCTGTCGGCCGCAGTGGCCTTGCTCAATGCCATTGAGCGCAATGCGCTGTTTGCGCATGTGGATGCGGCCCGGCGCGTGCTGTTGATTGCCATTGCGGCGCTGTTCGTGTTGCGCTTTATCCGCAACATGGAGGCGAACCTGACCGATGCCCAGCGCAACCAGCGCCCGGTGGACAAGACCACGGTGTATGCCGTGGGCAAGTTGCTGCGGTTGTCGGTGGTCATCACGGCGGCGCTGGTGGCTTTGCAGACGCTGGGGTTCTCCGTCTCGGGCGTGTTGGCTTTTGGCGGCATTGGCGGCATGGCCATTGGTTTTGCCGCCAAGGACATGCTGTCCAACTTCTTCGGCGGGCTGATGATTTATTTGGACAAGCCCTTCACCGTGGGCGATTGGATCCGCTCGCCCGATCGCCAGATCGAAGGCACGGTGGAGGACATCGGCTGGCGCATCACGCGCATTCGCACCTTCGACAAGCGCCCGCTGTACGTGCCCAACTCGCTGTTCACCAGCATCGTGGTGGAGAACCCTTCGCGCATGCTGCACCGGCGCATCCACGAGACCATGGGCATCCGCTATGAGGATCAGCACAAGATGGCAGCCATCTGCGATGCGGTACGCGCCATGCTGCGCAGCCACCCGGACATTGCCACGGAGCAAACCATCATCGTGCACTTCAATGCCTGCAGCGACTCCAGCCTGGATTTCATGGTCTATTGCTTCACCAAGACGACTGAATGGGTGCGCTTTCACGCCATCAAGGAGCAGGTGATGCTCAAGATCATGGACATCGTGGCCGAGCATGGCGCGCAGTTTGCCTATCCAACGCGGTCGTTGTTTCTGGCCGGCGATGCGCAGCACGCGCCGGTGCAGTTGGCCAGCGTGGCCACGGGCGGCGCAACGCAGCAAGGCTCTGACTGAACAGGCTTTAACGCTACGAGTTGCAGCCTCGCCTTGCCGGCAAGGGATTCAGGCCGAAGCCGGCGGCCGCAGGCGGTCGGTGGCGTGTGCCGCCAGCGCGCCGTATTCGTAGGCCGCTTCGCGCAGCGGCTTGAGTGCGGGGCGCTGTGGCTCGGTGACGGGCACGGGCAGTTGCGTGGCGTCGATCTGGCCCAGTATCAGGCGCGCCAGCTCGCGCCCCAGCGTGGTGCCCGGGCCAATGCCGCGGCCGTTGTAGCCGCTGAAGCTGATGGTGTTGTGCGCCAGTTGGTGAAAGCGCGGCAGGGCATCGCCGGTC
Source organism: Vandammella animalimorsus (assembly GCF_002285285.1). Classification (GTDB taxonomy): domain Bacteria; phylum Pseudomonadota; class Gammaproteobacteria; order Burkholderiales; family Burkholderiaceae_C; genus Lampropedia; species Lampropedia animalimorsus. The sequence goes on along the minus strand of NZ_NSJF01000003.1, from coordinate 117,272 downwards.
ATGCCGATCTGGCCGTACCAGGCGTGTTCGAACTCGACCGGCCCCAGCTGCGGAAACCAGCGCGCCAGCACCTTGCGCCCCCAGTGCGGATGCAGCTGCGCGCCCAGGCCGCGCAGCGCGCCAACGCTGCCCAGCACCAGGCGACTGGTGGCATCGCAGCGCAGCGAGGCCAGCACCTGGCGCGTATCCCAGGCGCCGTAGCCCTGCGGCAGGATGCGCGCGCGCTGCTGCGCACTCAAAGGACGGGTGGCCAGATTGAAGTAAGGCAGGCGGATTTGCTCGCGCTGCAGCTGCGGCCACAGCGCGCCGGTATAGGCATCGGTGGCCACGATGACCCAGGGCGCACGCACGCGCCCAGCGGCCGTATGCAGCAGCCAGTGGCTGCCTGCGTCCTCGGCGGCGCTGACGCGGCTGTGCGTGTGGATGCGCGCGCCTGCGGCCATGGCCGCGCGCGCCAGGCCGCGCGCATAGGCCAGCGGCTGGATGGTGCCGGCGCGCAAATCCAGCAGGCTGCCGTGGTAGAGCGTGGTGCCCGTGGCCTGGGCCGTGGCCTGGGCGTCGAGCAATTGCACCGGCGCGCCCAGCGCCTGCCATTGCTGGTGGCGCTGGCGGATTTCCTCCAGCCCGCTGGCGCCGACAGCGCAATGCAGCGTGCCACGGTGCACGGCCTCGCAGTCCATGCCGTGCTTGTCCACCAGCGCGTAGACCAACTGCGGCGCCTGGCCCAGCAATTGCAGCAGGCGCGGGCCGTAGATGGGGCCGAGCAGCTCGGGCAGGCGCTGGGGCATGACCCACAGGCCTGCGTTGACCAGGCCGACGTTGCGCCCGGCAGCGCCAAAGCCGATCTCCTGGGCCTCCAGCAACACCACGCGCGCGCCGCCTTCGCTCAAGTGCAACGCGGCGGACAGCCCGGTGTAGCCCGCGCCGACGATGGCCACGTCGGCTTCGGCCAAGCCTTCAAGCGCGCTGGTGGCCGGTGCGGGCGGGGCGCTGGCGGCCCACAGGCCGTGGCTGCGGCGGCGATCCTGCACTTGCGGCGCAGGGCTTGGCTTGGGCAAATCGGTCATGGCGATGGTGTGCGGCTTAGCCTGTCAGGCGCAGGCCGCGGCGGCGGCGCGGCATTGCGCAAACTGCTGCTGCAGCTGCTGCAGCGAATCGGCCTGGGCGCGGGCGTAGAGCTCGATCTCATCGAGCACCGGCGCCTGTAGCGCCTGCTCGAACGCGGCCTGGGCGGCGTTGGCGGCATAGCTTTTTTGCTCGGCGCCGCCCAGATTGGATTGGAAGATGCCCGCCGCGCTGACGGGCAGGAAGTCTTCATACGTTATGGGGCTGGCCTGCACCGCGCCGCAGGCGATGGCCTGCTCCAGATCCAGTGGCGCATCGTTGGCCTGGGCCAGGCGCTGCAGCTGGGCGGCATCCAGCACGCGGTAGCGGAAAAACGCCAGCCCCTGCTGGCGCAGCTGCTGCAGATCGTCCGGGAACTGGGCGAACACGGCCTGCAGACGCTGGGCATAGCCGGCGTCGGAGCTGCCGACGTTGCCGATCTCGCGCACGCGCGCCAGCAGCGCGTCGTAGAGCTGGCGGCCCTTGCGCGTGAGCGCTGCGCCGCGTTGCTCGATCTCGCCAAAGCGCGCCGTGTGCGTGCCGGCGCTGGCCGTGGCATCGGCGCCCACGAAGCGGATGGGCTCCTGCAGCGCCTTGAAGCTGGTCTGGCGCAGCAGGATCGGGTGTTGGCGCGCAGGCGGGCCCTCGACCACATCCTTGGCAGCCATGCCGCGCTCTGGCATGGCGCGCTGCACGGCATCGATGTCCAGCGTGCGCGGTGTGAGGTGGTTGATGTGCGGGCCCTTGAAGCACACCACATCGGCAATCAGGCGGTGCGCATCGTGCAGGCGCTGGTAAGTGGCCGCATCCACCGTGGCTTCGCTGTGCCAGCGGAAGGTGTGCAGCACCTCGGCAACGAACTCGTCGGCCTGCGCCTGGTCCAGGCCGCCGTTGCGTTCGGCCAGCTCCAGCAGCTCGATGGCGCGCGGCGTGAAGATGCGCCGCTGCGCCAGGATCTGCGCGGCCTGCTCGCGCAGCGCAGCATCCTCGATCAGCTCCAGGCGCAGCAGCGAAGTGAAGATGCGAAACGGGTTCTTGCGCAGCGCCTCGTCACTGATGGGGCGAAAGGCCGTGGAATGCACGGGCACGCCAGCGACCGACAAATCGTAGTAACCCACCGGGTGCATGCCCATGACGGCAAAGATGCGCCGCGCCATGGCCAGCTCCTGCGCCGTACCCAGGCGGATGGCGCCGTGGCGCTCCAGATTCAGGCGTTCGAGCTCCTGCTGCGCAGCCAGCGAGGCTTGTTCCTCGGGATGCTGCTCCAGGTATTGCGCATTGACCTGGACCACCAGCTCCAGCAAGGCGCCGTACTGCGGCACCTCATCGCGGTACATGGCCGACATGGCGCTGGAAAAGCGCGTGCGGATTTCATCGGGGCTCAGATGCGCCGCGCCGGGCGTGGTGTTGTGGGCGGATTCGGAAGTGGCAATGGATGCGTTAGATGTCATGGCAGGGGACACATCGTCAACCGCCGGGCGCAAAGCCCTGCGCCCAGGCGGCAGTGATCAGCAGATGGGGAAAACAAAACAAAAGCAAAACGCAATGCCAGCGGGCAAGGCAATGAGCCCAACCCGCGCAGCAAAGGGTGTGGATTCTCTGCTGCGGCCCAGACCTCGTCAATCAAGCGCGCAACTGCAGCGACAGGGCCTGACTGCAATTGTTCAGCGCTGACGCTTGAGGTGTCGGTACAAGGTGTTGCGGCTGATGCCCAGGTTGCGTGCGGCTTGGGAGATGTTGCCGCCGGCTTCGGCCACGGCGCGTTGCAGAGCCAGCAGAGTGTGCTGTGCCAGCGGCATGGTGCCGGTGGCGGGCTGCTCTGGCATGGGCTGGGCAGATGAGGGCAGGCCGTTTGGCTGTGGCGCGGGTGGGGAGTGTGGCGTTGACGGCTGTTGCAGCTCTTGCCGCAGGTCTTCAGGCAGGTGTTGCCAGTCGATGTGCGGGCTGTCTGTGGCCAGCACGGCGGCGGTGCGCAGCACGCTGTCGAGCTGGCGCAGGTTACCCGGCCAGGGGTAGTGGCGCAGGGCGGGGGCAAGTTCATCGCCCAGTGTGGGGCAGGTGGTGCGGCCTTGTTCGCGGGCGTGTTGCTGCAGCAGGCGCTGGGCCAGGGCATGCCAGTCGCTGCGCTGGCGCAGCGGCGGCAGGTGCAGGGTCAGGCCGTTGATGCGCCAGTACAGATCGGCGCGCAGGCGCCCGGCGGCCACTTCGGCTTTGAGGTCGCGGTGGCTGGCGCAGATCAGGGCAAAGTCCACGGCCACCGGCTGGCCGCTGCCCAGCGGCGTGACCTGGCGCTCTTGCAGCACGCGCAGCAGCCGCGCCTGCAGCGTCAGGGGCATGTCGCCGATTTCGTCCAGCAGCAAGGTGCCGCCGTGGGCCTGGCGGATCAGGCCGGGCGCGCCTTCGCGCCGCGCGCCGGTGAAGGCGCCTGGGGCATAGCCGAACAGTTCGGCTTCGATGAGGTTTTCCGGCAGGGCGGCGCAGTTGACGGCCACCAGTGGCTGCGCGGCGCGGCCGCTGGCCTGGTGGATGGCGCGGGCCAGCACTTCCTTGCCAGTGCCCGATTCGCCGTGCAGCAGCACGGCGATGGGGTGATCGCAGACTTTGGCGGCCTGCTCCAGCAGGTTGCGCCATTGGGCATCGCCGGTGTCCAGCGCTTGCAGTGGGGTGGGCAGGGCGCTGGGCCGGCGGGAGGTGTCGGGCTGGGCGGGCGTGGCGCAGGCCGTGTCCTGGCGGCGCGCAGGGCTGGCCAACCTTGCGCGGGCATGCAGCTGTGCGGGCTGGCCTGGGGCAGCGCGCTGCAGCACCAGTGGCTGCGCCGCCTGGGCGCTGCGCAGCAGTTGCTCCAGGTCGGTCTGGAAGAGGCGCTGCAGATGCAGTTGCCCCAGCCGGGCCGCCTGCAGGCCCAGCAGCTGCAAGGCAGCGGCGTTGGCGCCGGCGATCATCCCTTGCTCGGAGATGGCCAGTACGCCTTCGGCGGCGGTGCCCAAGCCTTCGGGCAGCGGGTGCAGATGCAGGCGCAGTTGATGACCGTGGCGGGCCTGGAACAGGCGGTTTTCGATCATGTGCGCGGCCGTACACACCATGCCGAGCAAGTGGGGCGAGGCCGGGCGCCGCTCGCCGGAGAAGTCCAGCACGCCCAGCACCTGTCCATCGGGCGCCCGCACGGGCGCAGCCGCGCAGGAGAGAAAGCCGTTGCACTCGAGGAAGTGCTCGGCCCCGTGCACCATGACGGGGGCGGCTTCGGCCAGTGCGGTGCCGATGGCGTTGGTGCCGCGGTGCGCCTCATGCCAGGAGGCGCCGGGCGCCAGCGCCACGCGCTCGGCGCGTTGCAGGAAGTGCAGATCGCCCAGGGCGTGCAGCAGCAGTCCATCGGCATCGGCCAGGATGACCATGCCGCGATGTTCCCGCGTTTGGCCCATGAGGTAGTCCATCACCGGGCGGGCGTGGGTGAGCAGCTCGTGCTGGCGTTCGGTGGCGCGGGCCAGCTCGAAGCGGCTGTGGTGCGGCGCGGGGGTGCTGCGGGCGAAGGCGTCCAGCCCGGCCTGGACGCTGCGCTGCCACGAGCGCGAGACGTAAGCCAGCGCTGGCGGCAGCAGCTCTTCGGCCGGCAGGGCTCCGGTCTGCAGTGCGTGGCGCGCCTGTTGCAGCAGCGCGTCGGCGCCCGCGGGCGCCAGGCGCTGGCGTGCGGGGAAAGGCATTGCTCCCATGTTGTGTCTCCTTGGGAAAGCCTGGCTTTTGGGTGCCAGGTCTGTGTGCTGCATGGCCTGGCAGATGGCACGTCAGGCGTGGCACGTCAGGCGTGGAATGTGGGACAGGCCATGGATTGCGCCCCGTCGTTTTGCGGGGCGGCTGGCATCCTAGCACGCGGGCATTTGACCCTGCTGCCACTGCGCAGTTGCGCCGTTTTGGCGCGCCGGGCTGTGCCAAAACGGTACAGAGTTGCTTGTTTGCAACTGGTGGTGCCAGTACCTACAGCAGCATGTCAGGCGGCCGATATGGCCTTGGCGAGCGGCGTTGGGGCCGCAGGCGGGCCGATGAAGGCGGATGGCCCTGGGATAAACCCGTAGTTTGCGAATATTGGTATGGATATTGCCTTGTGTGCTGTACTGCCAGCGTGGTGCGCCACGCTGGCAGGCTCTTCACCATCCACGCATTTTCAAAAGAAGGAGACACGCATGGACGCCAAGGAACTCAAGCGCATGGGCATCGACATCGACTTCCCCTATCGCGCCAGCTACGACAACTACATCGGCGGCAAGTGGGTGCCGCCAGTCAAGGGCGAGTATTTCGAGAACGTCTCGCCCATCACCGGCCAGCCGTTTTGCAAGGCGGCGCGCTCGGGCGCGGAGGACATCGAGCTGGCACTGGACGCGGCGCACGCGGCCTTCCCGAAGTGGGCCGCGACTTCGCCGCAGGAGCGCTCCAACGTGCTGCTGCGCATTGCCGATCGCATGGAGCAGAACCTCAAGCGCCTGGCCGTGGCCGAGACCATCGACAACGGCAAGCCGCTGCGCGAGACCATGGCCGCCGACGTGCCGCTGGCGATCGACCACTTCCGCTACTTCGCCGGCTGCCTGCGCGCGCAGGAGGGCGGCATTTCCGAGATCGACCACGACACCGTGGCCTACCACTTCAACGAGCCGGTGGGCGTGGTGGGGCAGATCATTCCGTGGAACTTCCCGCTGTTGATGGCGGCCTGGAAGCTGCCGGTGGCGCTGGCCGCGGGCTGCACCGTGGTGCTCAAGCCTGCCGAGCAGACGCCCGCTTCCATCATGCTGCTGATGGAGCTGATTGGCGACTTGCTGCCGCCGGGCGTGGTCAACGTGGTCAACGGCTTCGGCAAGGAGGCGGGCAACGCCCTGGCCACCAGCAAGCGCATCGCCAAGGTGGCCTTCACCGGCTCCACCCCGGTGGGCAAGCACATCCTCAAGTGCGCGGCGGAAAACCTCATCCCCAGCACCGTGGAGCTGGGCGGCAAGAGCCCCAACATCTTCTTTGCCGACGTGATGGACCACGACGACGCCTTTCTGGACAAGGCGCTGGAGGGGCTGTCGATGTTCGCGCTCAACCAGGGCGAGGTCTGCACCTGCCCCTCGCGCATCCTGGTGCAGGAGTCGATCTACGAGCGCTTCATCGAGAAGGCGGTCAAGCGCGTGCAGGCCATGAAGCTGGGCCACCCGCTCGATGCCAACACCATGGTGGGCGCGCAGGCCTCGCAGCAGCAGATGGACAAGATCCTGGGCTACTTCGATGTGGGTCAGAAAGAAGGCGCCAAGGTGCTCACCGGCGGCGCCCGCAGCCGCCCCGGCGAGGGCATCAACGAGGGCTTTTACGTGCAGCCGACCATGCTGTTCGGCCAGAACGACATGCGCGTGTTCCAGGAGGAAATCTTCGGCCCGGTGGCGGCTGTGACCACTTTCAAGGACGAGGAAGAGGCCCTGGCCATTGCCAACGACACCATCTTTGGCCTGGGCGCCGGGGTGTGGACGCGCAGCGGCACCCGCGCCTACCGCATGGGCCGCGGCATCCAGGCCGGGCGGGTGTGGACCAACTGCTACCACCTCTATCCGGCGCACGCGGCCTTTGGTGGCTACAAGCAATCGGGCATCGGGCGAGAGAACCACAAGATGGCCCTCAAGCACTACCAGCAAACCAAGTGCCTGCTGGTGAGCTACAACGCCAATGCGATGGGCTTTTTCTGACCGCTGCGGCCCAGACCGATGGCGCGATGCCCGTCTGCTTCGCGGGCGCGCGCCGCGCGGCGGCCCAGGCGGGCTGGCATGCGCCGAAACGGCGGGCAGCTTGCCCGCCGTTTTTTCTTGGGAACCTTTCGCAAAGGTATCCGCCATGAGCGAATCCATCCACGACGACGACCCCGGCTTCGGCGTCTTCCACGCGGGCGAGCTGCAAGCCCATCAGCGCTATGGCGCGGCGCGCCTGACGCGCGGGCTGGCTGCCTCGGTGCGCGACCGGCTCAACCCGCGCCTGATCGCGTTTCTGAAGGCCCAGCCCTTTTTCTTCATCGCCACCGCCAATGACCGCGGCGATTGCGATTGCAGCTATCGGGGCCGCCAGCACGCCCCGCCGAACGATCCGGAGCCGCTGCTGGCCGTGCCCGATGAGCGCACCATCGTCTTCCCCGACTACCCCGGCAACAACTTCTTCAACAGCATCGGCAACCTGCTGACCAACCCGCGCATCGGCATGCTGTTCATCGACTTTGCCAGCGCCACGCGCGTGCGCATCAACGGCACGGCGCGCGTGATCGACGAAGTGGGCGACTATTGGCAGGACTGGCCTTCGGCCGCGCGCCTGATCGAGGTGACGGTGCAGCAGGCCTACCCCAACTGCCGCGCGCGCATCCCGCGCCTGGTGCCCACCCCCGACTGAGGCGGCGCTTTCCAGCACGCGCTCAGCCTTACTGGCTTGCGCGGCGAATGAAATCTTCGTCTTGCGGCGTGCAGGGGTGGCGCGATTCGATCGGGTAGCCCAGGCCCAGGTAAAGCACCTGGCGTCGCTGGCCGGCTTGCGTCAGCAGGTTCAAGCCCTCGGCCCCTGCGCACATGCGCACGCGGATGTCTGGCGCGGCGCGCAATGCATGGGCGCCTTGGGCGCGCACGCGCGGCGCTGCCAGCGCCATGCCCAAAAAACTGTCCCCAGCGAGTTCGTCGGGGACGCGCAGACGGTAGTGCACGGGCGTGCTGCCATCCAGCGCCATGACCATGGGGTGCTCCGGTTTGTCGTCCCCAGCGCTCTGCTCGGATGCGCTCACGGGCTGGAGCGCGTCGGTCGCCAGGCGCCGGCAGCATCTGGGCTGGCCTGCATGATCGGGCCATTGCACCCACAGGTGCTCGCCCGCTGCCAGCGGGCGGGACAGGTGCACATGGGCCTGCCCATTGGGCGTGATGAGCACGAAGCCCGACGCGGGCAAGACGCCTGCCGGCTCGGCGGTGGTGGGCACCGGGGTGGTTTGCGCGCAAGCGCTCATACCGGCGGCCAGCAGCATCGCCAGCGCCGCACGGCGGCAGCGCTTGAGGAAGTCGGCCGGGGCGGGGCCGCTGGCGCCTGTGTTGCCAATCTGGTTAGTCGGGTTTGTGGGTGTGGGCATGGGTGGGCGCAAAGAAGATGGCGCGAGCTGGCTCAGCGCTGGCGCGACTTCATGGCGCGTTCGACTTCGCGCTTGCCTTCACGCTCCTTGATGGTGTTGCGCTTGTCGTATTCGGCCTTGCCCTTGGCCAGCGCAATTTCGCATTTGACGCGGCCGTTCTTCCAGTACAGGTGCAGCGGCACCAGCGTGTAGCCTTTTTGCTCGACCTTGCCCACCAGGCGCTTGATCTCGTCCTTGTGCAGCAGCAGCTTCTTGGTGCGGTCGGGCTCGGGGCGCACGTGGGTCGAGGCCGACTTGAGCGGGTTGATCTGCCCGCCGATGAGAAACAGCTCGCCATCGCGGATGACCACGTAGGCATCGGTGAGCTGGGCCTTGCCGCTGCGCAGCGCCTTGACCTCCCAGCCGTACAGCACCATGCCTGCCTCGTAGCGCTCTTCGATGAAGTAGTTGAAGAAGGCGCGCTTGTTCTCGGCAATGCGGCTGGGGGGGGATTTTTTGTCTTTGCTGGCCATGGGCTGGGATGGGGTGCGAGGGCGCTGCGCGGCGCGTCCGCTTGGTGTGCGTGGCTTGGGCAGGTAGGGCGGCGCTAGAATCGCCGCTTTGCCCGCGCCGGGCGCAGCGCCGCCTGCGAAACCGGCCATTGTATGCAAATGCGGCCTGGCTGCCCCGGCCTGGCTCGCTGGCGAGCGCCCATGAAACACGTCGAGAAATCCGCGCTGGTCTGGTTCAGCCCCGCGCAAATGTTTGCGCTGGTCACCGATGTGGCGAGCTACCCGCAATTTCTGCCCTGGTGCGATCAGGCCCGCGTGCTGGAGCAAGACGAGCACGGCATGCTGGCGGAGGTGGGCATGGCATTTGCGCGGGTGCGCCAGTCGTTTGTCACGCGCAACGAGCATGTGGGGCAGGAGCAGGTGCGCATGCAGCTGGTGCGCGGGCCGTTTTCCACGCTGCAGGGCGAGTGGACCTTCCAGCCCATCGGCGGGCAAAGCGCCGAGCAATCGCAGGCCTGCAAGGTCGGCCTGGTGCTGCGCTATGACTTCGACTCCGCCGCCTTGCGTCTGCTGGTCGGGCCGGTGTTTGACAAGATCGCCAATACCTTGGTGCAGGCCTTTGTGCAGCGCGCCGAGCAGCTCTATGGCAAGCCCGCTTGAGCAAGACCTGCACGAGTCGAAGCCGCTATGAGTGCCCCCCGCCCGCCAGTTGCTGCCAGCGACTCGAGCGCGCCGCCCATGCTGCAGGTGGAGGTGGCGCTGTGCCTGGCGCCGCGCTGCATCGAAGAGCGCCTGCTGCAGCTGCCGCAGGGCACGACGCTGGCGCAGGCCGTGGCGCTGCTGTTGCAGCAGCGGCCCTGCTCGCTGGATGAGGAGACCTGGCAGGCGCTGCAGGGCCAGTGGCGCTGGGGTATTTGGGGGCGCCGCACGCAGCCCGATGAAGTGCTGCGCGATGGCGACCGCATCGAAGCCTACCGTGAGCTGTTGGTGGACCCAAAGCAGGCGCGGCGTGAGCGTTTCGCCCGCCAGGGTGCGCGTGGCGTGGGCCTGTTCGCCCAGCGCCGCAAGGGATCCAAGCCCGGCTATTGATCGGGTACGGCCACTGTGGGCGATGGTTTGTGCCATGATCGCGCTTTGCTGAATTTGCGAACCATTCTCGACATCAAGCCAAAGGAACAGCCCATGCGCTTTGACACCCTCTACCGCGAAAAACGCCGCAGCCCCGAAGACGCCATGCGCGTGGTGAAGAACGGCGACACCATCGTCGTGCCCACTGGCGTGGCCGAACCGCCCAAGCTGCTGCAGGCGCTGTCGGCGCAACGGCGCGAGTTTGAGGGCGTGACAGTCTCGCAAATTCTGCCAGTGCGCAAATATGACTATTTCGATCCCGAGACTGTGCGCCACGTGCGGCACGTGGCCTACTTCTTTGGCGGCGCTTCACGCCCTGGCGGGCAGGAGGGCTGGGTGGATTACCGGCCCTCGTACTTCTCCGAAATGCCGGCGCTGATCGAGCGCGGCCTGATGCCTGCCGACGTGGTGTTCACCCTGGCCTCGCCCATGGACGAACACGGCTGGTTCTCCCTCAGCCTGGGGCCGGACTACACCATGGCCGCCATCAAGAAGGCGCGCGCCTTGGTGCTGGAGGTCAACCCCAACGTGCCTTTTGCCAATGGCAACTGCCACGTGCATATCTCGCAAGTGGCGGCGCTGGTGGAAAGCGAAGACCCGGTGTTCGAGGTGGGCCTGCCCACCATTGGCCCGGTGCAGCAGGCCATTGGCAAATACGTGGCGGAGATGATTCCCGACGGCGCCACGCTGCAAATTGGCTACGGCGCCATTCCTGACGCCGTGGTCATGCAGCTGACCGACAAGAAAGACCTGGGCGTGCACACCGAGATGATCGGCGACGGCATCATGACCCTGGTGGAAGCGGGCGTGGTCAACAACCGCCGCAAGAACTACCTGCCGGGCAAGATGGTGGCCACCTTCGGCCTGGGCAGCAAGAAGCTCTACCAGTTCATGCACCGCAACCCGGCGCTGGAGATGCACCCGGTCGATTTCACCAACGACCCCTACCTGGCGGGCCAGAACGACAATCTGATTGCCATCAACGCCACCATGCAGATCGACTTTCTGGGCCAGTGCGGCTCCGAATCGCAGGGCATCAAGGTGTACTCGGGCACGGGCGGGCAGGCCGACTTCGTGCGCGCTGCCAACCGCAGCCGCGGCGGCAAGGCCTTCATCGTGATGCCCTCCACCGCCAAGGACGACACCATCTCGCGCATTGCCCCGGTGCTCAGCCCTGGCACGCACGTGACCACCAGCAAGAACGACATCGACTACGTGGTCACCGAATACGGCGTGGCCCAGCTGCGCGGCCGCACCGCGCACGAGCGCGCCAAGTCGCTCATCGCCATTGCCCATCCCAAGTTCCGCGATGAGCTGACCGAAGCCGCGCGCAAGATGCGGCTGATGGTTTGAGAATCTCTGCGCACAGGCTCTGCACAAACCAAACGGCTTGTCATACAATGCATGACAAGCCGTTTTGCCGTTGACCAAGGAGTGCGCCATGCGTGTCAATGCCCGTTTTGATGAAGAAGCCCAGCAGCAAGTGGCCTATCTGGCCGAAGTGACCGGCATGGGCGTGAGCGAGGTGCTGCGCACCAGCGTGCAGCATTACTACGATACCGTGCGCGCGCAGCGCAGCGGGCTGCGGCACCTGGGCGCGTTCATCGGCCAGGGCGACAGCGGCCGCGCCGACGTGGCCGGCCGCTACAAGGCGCGCCTGGCCGAAGGCTGGGCCGGCAAATACGCGCCGCCCGCCGCCGCGCCGGCTTGGCAAGTGGCTGAACCTGCCCAGCCGCCGTACCCAGCCACACCTGCCACGGCGGGCGAGGGCGGGCCCAAGGCAACCCAAAGCGCCGCCAAAAGCGCTGGTAAAGCCGCCCCAAAAGGCCGCGCATGATCATTGCCGACGCCGGCTTTTTCTATGCGCTGGTGGACCGGCGCGATGCCTGGCACAGCCGCGCCGTGGCGGCGCTGGGCACGCAGGCCGAGGGCTGGGTGACCACCTGGCCCGTGCTGACCGAGGCCACGCACCTGCTCATGCGCTGGATCGGCCCCGACGCCGCCCGCGCGCTGCTGGACGAAGTGGCCGACGGCAGCATCGCCACCTGGCACTGGCCCGCCACCCAGAACGCGCGCCTGTCGCAACTGATGGCGCGCTACCAGGCCCTGCCGATGGATCTGGCCGACGCCTCGCTGGTGCTGCTGGCCGAGCACCTGGGCCATGGCCGCATCCTCACCACCGATGAGCGCGACTTTGGCGCCTACCGCTTCAAACGCCAGCACCCGTTTGAAAACCTGCTGCTGGGGCGCGCGCATGGCTGAAGCTTTTGCACGGTTTTTGCCCCGCCGTTAAAGCGCCCGCCCCACCCATACAAGAGCGAGACAAGGCCCAGGCATGAGTGGACACGGCGCCCAGGATTTGCAAACCCGGCTGGCCCACACGCTGGCCAAGGCCGTCGATGGCCGCCGGATTTTCGGCGCGGCCTTCTGCCTGGGCCATCAGGGGCAAATGCATGGCGCGGCGGCGGGCGACTTGGATCTGGACACGCCGTTTTTCATCGCCAGCGTGACCAAGCTGTTCACCACCGCGCTCATCATGCAACTGCGCCGCGCAGGCGCACTGGCGCTGGACGAACCTGTGGCGCGCCATCTGGACGCAGCCCTGTTGCAAAAACTGCCCGCAACGCTCACGCCACGCCAACTGCTGGCCCACACCGCCGGGCTGCCCGACTACTTCGAAGGCGCCGATGCCCAGGGCCGGTGCTGGCTGCGCCAACTGCGGCGCGGCCCGGACTTTGGCTGGAGCGCCGCCGAGGCACTGGCGCGCAGCCGCCAGATCGGCCCGGCCCGCCCCGCCGGCGCGACCGGACGGGCGCGCTATTCCGACAGCCACTACCAGTTGTTGGGCCTGTTGATCGAGTATCTGACGGGCCAGCCCCTGGCGCACTGCTACGCGCAGCACATCTGCGCGCCGCTGGGGCTGACGCAAACCTATCTGTACCAAGACCCTGCCGACCGCACACCGCGCGACATCTACGACCACGCCCGGCCACTGCACCGGCCGCTGGCAATGGCCTCGTTCCGCGCCGATGGCGGCATGGTGTCCACCGCGCCCGAGCTGCTGCGCTTCGTGCAGGCTTTTTTCGGTGGCGAGTTGTTTCCCGCAAGCGACTTGCACGAGCTGCAAGTGTTCCGCCCCCTGTCGCTGTTGTTTCCCATGCAGGCGGGCGTGGGCCTGCAACGGCTGAAGCTGCCCTGGCTGCTCGACCCGCTGCGCCGCGCGCCGCCGCTGCTCGGGCACATCGGCCTGTCCGGCGCGCTGGCGCTGCACTGCCCACGGCGTCAGATCGCCATTGCCGGCACCGTCAACCAACTGGCCGTGCCCGGCACCGCGTTGCGGCTGGCGCTGCGCATCTTTCGGCAGGCCAGCAAAGGTTGAGCCAATCCACGGGCGACGGATGCAAAACGTGCGCCGGTCAAGACCATCGGTGATCAACGCGCAGGCGCATCAACGGCCAGCACCTGGCCCTGCAGGCTGGCGATGGCATGGCCCAGTACGTACAGCCCATCGCCGCCGCTGCCGGTGATACGCAGCCGCTCGGTGGTGATGGGGCCGCCGGGCACCGGCAGCGCGTGGTTGGTCATGACCACGGACGCTGCCGGGGGCACGTGGCCGATGGCCTGCCACTGGCCATTGACCAAGGCGCTGACTTGGTATGCATCGCCTGGGTCGAGCGAGAGCTCCAGCTGGTCCAGCGCCATGGGGTGGGGCAGTTCGATCTCCAGCGCGTGCTCAAAAATTTGATAGTGCTGGGTGTAGAAGGGCTTGCCGAGGTCGAAGCGCGCCTGCAGCGCGCCCAGCGCCACGCGGTGCACGCTGCTGCTGGCGGCAATCACGCCCTGGCGGTAGGCGCTGGTATCGCCCATGTCCAGCCCGAACAGATTGGCCTGCACGATTTGGCGCAGGCGCTGTGGGTCGTTCAGCGGCGCGCGCGTGAGTGTGCGCAGCGTTTCGTAGGCGCTGTGCAGGGCCGGGTCGCTGAGCAGGTTCTGATCCTGGCGGATGCTGGCGATGTAGTTGCCCGGCAGCACGCGGTAGAAATGGCCGATGCGCCATGGCGTGCTGGCCTTGGCCGGCAGCCGGGCCAGCAGCGGATCGGCCAGCGCGCAGGTGTCAATCAAGTGCGCGTGCGGGCCTTGGTGGATGGAGGTAAAGCCCAGGCCGCCGCAGATGGCATAGACCTGCCGCTGGCCGCTGGCGCGCCAGGCTGCGGCCTCGGGTGCGCGCAACTGGCCGCGCAACCAGCCGGTGTCGCGGTAGTAGTGGCCGCGCTCGTTGGCGATGCCGCTTGGGCCGATCTCAGGCGCGTGGTAGCTGGCGCCGCTCAACACCGTGGGCGTGTGAGGCACGCCCAGGCCCAGGGCCAGCAGCAGGGCAGCGCCTGCAAATGTCCAGGCGAGATGCTGTGGCGTGCCGCCTGCGTGTGCGGTGCTGGCCAGCAGCACGATCAATGCTGCGAAGAAGGGCACAGTCAGAAAGCGCCCGGCCATGAAGTCGCCGCCGATCGACACCACATAGGCCAGGTACAGCGCAATGCCCAAGGCCAGTGCGCGCGCTGGCGCGCCTTTGCGGGGGCGCAGGCCGGCAACCAGCCCAAGAGCGATGACCAGCAGCGTCAGCGGGTCGGTGCGTGCGCTGTGTGCCAGGTAGCGCAGCCCTTGCGCCACGCGCTCATCCCAAGCAATGCCAGTGCCCAGCTTGGCGTAGGCGGTGTTGGGCCAGGGCCAGCCGTAGTAATACAGGGAGAACGCACTCCAGGCCAGCACGGGCAATGCGCCCAAGGCCCAGGCGGCCAGCAAGGTCTTGGGTTGTGCGCGCAGCTGCCAGGACAGCCACAGCGCCAGCGGCGCCAGCAGCACGGCCAAGTCCGGGCGGGTCAGATAGGCCAGGCTACAGGCGATGAAAAAGCCTGCGCATGCGACCAAGGGAACGGGCTGGAGCGTGCCGCCAGCAGGGCTCAAGCGCAGCGCATGGGCAGCACAGCCATAGGCCAGCAGTACCAGCGCATGCGCCAGCGGGTTTTCCAGCCCAGAGGTTGAGAAATCGATGAAAGCCTGCGACAACAGCACTGCCAGCATCACCAGCAGCAGCTGCGGCACACGTGGCGCCAAGGCCAGCAATAAGGCCGCCAGCGTGGCCAGCGACACGCCGATGGACAGCGCATGGCTGGCTGCAAACACATCGCCGCGCCACAGCAGGCTCAGCGCGCTCAGGGCCAGAAACCACAGCGGATGCGTATAGGCCTGCACGCGCTCATCCAGGTTGAAGCGCGGCCCCCAGCCATGGATGGTGTTGAGCACGGTGCGCAGCGTGATGGCCGCGTCGTCGGAAATCCAGGCCGTGCGCAGCAGCACCGTGGCAAAGGCCGCCAGGGCCATGGCAATCAACAGGGTGCGCAGCAGCGGGGAGCAGGGGCGGGCGGTTTGGGGCATAGGCGCGCATCATGCCGCAGGATGGGGCTGCCCCAAGCCGCCGGCCATTGCTCGCGATGGTCAACCGCAGTGACAGTGACACGGCGCGCGGGCCTGTGCAAGGCGCCAGGCGATTGGCGCCCCTGCGACTGGCCGATCACACGGCCTGCAGTGCCTGCTCCAGATCGGCGATCAGGTCGTCGATGTGCTCGATGCCGATGCACAGGCGCACGGTTTCTTCCTTGACGCCGGTTTGGGCCAGCTCCTGGGCCGAGAGCTGGCGGTGCGTGGTGCTGGCCGGGTGTGTGGCCAGTGATTTGGTGTCGCCGATGTTGACCAGGCGCGTGAACAGCTGCAGTGCGTCAAGAAACCGCTCGCCCGCCGAGCGGCCGCCGCGCACGCCGAAGGTCATCACGCCCGAGGCCTGGCCGCCCAGGTACTTCTGCGCAAGCGCGTGGTCGGGGTGGCCCGGCAGGCCGGCGTAGCCGACCCATTGCACCTTGGGGTGCTGCTGCAGGTATTGCGCCACGGCCAGCGTGTTGCTGCAGATGCGCTCCATGCGCAGGCCCAGGGTTTCGATGCCTTGCAGAATCAAAAAGGCGTTGAATGGCGAGAGCGCGGCACCCATGTTGCGCAGCGGCACGACGCGTGCGCGGCCGATGTAGGCCGCCGGGCCCAGCGCCTCGGTGTAGGTCACGCCGTGGTAGCTCACATCCGGCTCGTTCAGGCGCTTGAAGCGCTCCTTGTGCTCAGCCCAGGGAAAGCGCCCGGAGTCGATGATGGCCCCGCCGAGGCTGGTGCCATGGCCGCCCAGGTATTTGGTCAGCGAGTGCACGACGATGTCGGCGCCATGTTCGAAGGGGCGCAGCAGATAGGGCGTGGCCACTGTGTTGTCAACGATCAAGGGCACGCCGTGGCGGTGTGCGAGCTCGGCCAACGCGGCGATGTCGGTGACATTGCCCAGTGGGTTGCCGATGGATTCGACGTACAAGGCTTTGGTGCGCGCGTCGAACAGGCCCTCGAAGCTGCTCAGGTCGGCCGTATCGCCAAAGCGCGTGCCAATGCCCAGCTGTGGCAGGGTGTGGGCCAGCAGGTTGTAGGTGCCGCCATACAGCGCACTGGCCGAGACGATGTTGTCGCCGGCCTCGGCAATGGTCTGGATGGCATAGGTGATGGCCGCCTGGCCCGAGGCCAGCGCCAGCGCGCCCACGCCGCCTTCGAGCGCTGCCAGGCGCTTTTCCAGCACATCGGTGGTCGGGTTCATGATGCGCGTGTAGATGTTGCCCTGCACCTTCAAGTCGAACAGATCCGCGCCATGCTGCGCGTTGTCAAAGGCATAGGCCACAGTCTGATAGATGGGCACTGCCACCGATTTGGTGCTGGGATCGGGCGTGTAGCCGCCGTGCACGGCAATGGTTTGCAGCTTCCAGTGGGCGGCGCGCTCGGCGGATGTGGCCTGCGTTTCGGATGGCGTGTGGCTTTCGGGCATGGTGAGCTCCTTGGTGTGTGGTGGCTGGGGCCAGATCCTTTTGGCTCTGGCAGGGCGGGCGCAGCTTATCCGCTTTGCTGCAGGGCAACAAATAACAATGAGGCATGAGCATATGTGCGGGCCACCGATGTGTGTTTGTACCGCTGGCACCAGCGCCTGCGGTCAGCGGTGGTAGATTGGCGCGCCTTGCGTGGCCTGGCAGCGTGCGTTGCTGCCCGCGCTGTGTGCTGTTTATTGCTTGAACGATTGAACGCGCCCCATGACTGTTTCCCGCGACCGCCTGCTCGATGCCTTTACCCAGGTTCTCGACCCCGATGCCTTCGACGACTATGGCCCCAATGGCCTGCAGGTCGAGGGAAAGCCGCAAATTGGCAAGATCGTCAGCGGCGTGACGGCCAGCGCGGCTTTCATCGATGCAGCCATCGCCGCTGGCGCCGATGCCATCGTCGTGCACCATGGCCTGTTCTGGCGCGGCATGGACGGCACGGTCACCGGCTGGATGAAGCAGCGCCTGCAGCGCTTACTGGCGCACGACATCAATGTGCTGGCCTACCATCTGCCGCTCGACGCCCACCCAGAGTGGGGCAACAACGCCCAGCTGGGCCTGCACATGGGCTGGGGGACGGGCGCGCCGCTGCGCGAGAAATCGCTGGTGTTTCGTGCAGACCTGGCCACGCCCTATGCCAATGGCCAGGCCCTGGCAGATCAGTTGCAGCACAGGTTGGGCCGCACGCCCATTTGCATCGACGCGGGGCGTAGCATCCGCACCCTGGCCTGGTGCACGGGCGGTGCGCAAGGCTATTTCCAAAAAGCCATTGATGCGGGGGTCGATGCCTTCGTCACTGGAGAGATCTCCGAACCTCAGGCCCACCTGGCCCGCGAATGCGGCGTGAGCTTCATTGCTGCAGGCCATCACGCCACCGAACGTTATGGAATGCCGGCGCTGGCAGGCCACATTGCCAGTCAACTGGGCCTGGAGCATGAGTTCATCGAAATCGACAACCCGGCGTAAGGCCCTGCGCTCTGCCATGTGGGCGCATTGCTCCAGGGCATGAAAAAAGCGCTCTTGGCAGAGCGCTTTTGTTTTGTTGTGGCCGGCTTGGGCCTGGGGGTCAGCGGCGCAGGCTGTCGCGGATTTCGCGCAGCAGTACGATGTCTTCGGGAGTGGCTGCAGGCGCTGGCGGGGCGCTGCGCTTGAGGCGGTTGATCTGCTTGATCATCAGGAAAATGATGAAGGCCAGGATCAGGAAGTTCAGCGCAATGGTGATGAAGTTGCCGTAGGCCAGCACGGGCACGCCAGCGGCGCGGTAGGCTTCGAGCGAGGGAGCTGTCCCGGGGGGAACTTCGCCGAGGGTGATGAACAGGTTGGAGAAATCCAGCTTGCCAAATGCCAAGCCGACAACGGGCATGATCAAGTCGCCGACGACGGAGTCGACGATCTTGCCGAATGCCCCGCCGATGATGACGCCCACGGCCAGGTCAATGACATTGCCTTTGATGGCAAATTCGCGAAATTCCTTGAAGAAGCTCATGCAAATATCCTCTCTTTAATGATGATGGGCGCCATTGTTGTGCGGCGTTTTGGCGATGGTTGCATGAGAATGGAAACAGCTTGTTTGGCAGGCTTTCTGCTTGCAGCGCTGGGGGAGCGCTGGGCCATGGCGCCACGGGTTTGGCATCTGGCAATGCTTGATGCGCGGCATTTTTGCTTGTAATGGCTGCAAATGAGAAGGTTTTCTGCCTCGAAGCCGGGACTTGAGCGCATGGGGCAGGGTTGGGGCAGGGGGCGCTTGGGGCCGCAGGGCGCAGCGCTGGGCGGCATAGGTGCTGAAGCGTCCTGTTACAAAAAACGCCTGGGCCAGGGCGTGCGCCCAACGGCACAAAACCTGCCGCAACCCGCTGCGGGCAGTCTTGTCCTGGCTTGAAATCGCCAGTGTGAATTTTGTATGATGCCGCGTTGCCCTGCCGGGGCGCTGCGTGGTTTGCCCAACAGGGCAAGCCAAGCGTGCATGAGCAGCGGCCCAGAACTTGGCTAGGCGTTGATTTTTTTGAGGAATTCCCACCAATGATGGTCTTGTATTCGGGCACCACCTGCCCGTTTTCCCACCGCTGCCGCTTTGTCCTGTTTGAAAAGGGCATGGACTTCGAAATCCGCGACGTGGACTTGTTCAACAAGCCCGACGACATCGGTGTGATGAACCCCTACGGGCAGGTGCCGATTCTGGTCGAGCGCGAGCTGATCCTGTATGAGTCCAACATCATCAATGAGTACATTGACGAGCGCTTCCCGCATCCGCAGCTGATGCCGGGCGATCCTGTGGACCGGGCCCGCGTGCGTCTGTTCCTGCTCAATTTCGAGAAAGAGCTGTTCGTGCACGTGAGCACGCTGGAGTCTGGCGATGCCAAGGCCAAGGACAAGGCGCGCGCCCACATTCGCGATCGCCTGACGCAGTTGGCGCCCAACTTCATCAAGAACAAATACATGCTGGGTGAGAATTTCTCGATGCTGGATGTGGCCATCGCCCCGTTGCTGTGGCGCCTGGAGCACTACGGCATCGAGCTCAGCCGCAATGCTGCGCCGCTGCTCAAATACGCCGAGCGCCTGTTCTCCCGCCCTGCCTATATCGAGGCCTTGACGCCTTCGGAAAAGGTCATGCGTCGCTGAAGGCGAGAGTCTTCAGCCTAGCCCTGGGGCGCATCGCTTTTTTGTAGGCCGCGTTGGCGTGAAAAACGCCTGTGCTCCAGCCCCTCCCGCCGCCGCTGCATCGGCCAGCGGCACCATGCCCACTGGTTGACTGGTTGCTGCCGCCATGAGCCCTTCTGACGACGATACCCCCCTGCCTTCGACGCAGCCTTATCTGCTGCGTGCGTTGCACGAATGGTGCACCGACAATGGGCTGACGCCTTTCATCGCCGTCAAGGTCGATGGCTCGGTGCGTGTGCCGCCAGAGTTCGTTCGCAACGGCGAGATCGTGCTCAACATCAGCTACGACGCCACCTCCAAGCTGCAGCTGGGCAACGAATACATTGAATTCCAGGCGCGCTTTGGTGGCGTGCTGCGCCACATCCTCGTGCCGGTGAACCGCGTCATGGCCATTTATGCACGCGAAAACGGCCAGGGCATGGCGTTTGCCGTGCCCGACACGGTGCTGGCATCCAGTGGTCTTGAGCAGGGGCATGCCGATGACGCGCCTGCCGCCCAGCCGCCCCATGAGGCAGCCCCCCCGCCTGATGCTGCGCCGCGCCCGGTGTTGCGCGCCGTGCCGTCGCCTGCACAGCCTGCTTCGCCCAGCGGCGAGCATGGGCCAGACGATGAAGGGCCACCCCCGCCCAGTGCCCCAGGACCGGCCGGCAAGCGTCCGGCGCTGCGGCGCATCAAATGATGCCCCGGGCAGTCCGCATGGCGCGGCCAGCGCGCCGCAGCAGGCTTTGGGCGCTGCTGTTTGTCGCAGGCGCAGCCGCCGGTGCGCTGGCCTGGGCGCAGCCGCAGGGCGCAGCTGCATCTAATGAAGCGCCGCTGCTGCCCGGCGACAGCGTGGTGCCGTTGATGGAGGTGCCGCTCTCCCCGCAGCAGCCCGCTCAGAACGTAGCGGCAACAGCCCGGACGGACAAGTCGCAGGCCGCATCCGTTGCTGCCGCGCCGCCACAGCGTCTGGATAAGTTGCAGCACACGCGCGTGCTGTGCGATGCGGCGCTGCAGCGCATGGCGCAGATGCAGATTGCCGCCGCCTTTGAGTTGCTGGCGCCGCACTGGCCGCTGCCCGAACGCGAGCTGGCGCAGCTGGCGGCCGAGACAGAAGGGCAGTTTCGTCAGCTGCTGGCCGGCGGCGGCAAGATCCTGGGCCACGAATGGGTGCGTAGCCGCCAGGGCGGCAAAAGCGTGGTGCAGCACCTGTATTTGCTCAAGCTGCAGCACCATGGCCTGCGCGTGGCCTGCACCTTTTACAAGCCGCAGGCGCAGTGGCAGGTGCATACGGTGTTCTGGGATGAGCAGCTCGAGAGTCTGCTGGAGCCTTGAGCCTTGCCCTGCCAGGCGCCGTTGCCCTGTTGCCGCCCGCCTGTGTGCCGGCTCTTTTTTGATCCCCTTTGCGCATGTTGAAAATTCTGCTTTGCAATGACGATGGCTATCTGGCCCCGGGCATCGTGGCGCTGCATGAGGCCTTGAGCGCTCTGCCCGATGTGCGCGTCGATGTCGTGGCGCCCGAGCACAACAACAGTGCCAAATCCAATGCCTTGACGCTGAATGCGCCGCTTTACGTTCATGATGCGCCGATGGGCTTTCGTTACGTCAATGGCACACCGGCCGATTGCGTACACATTGCCTTGACGGGCCTGCTGGATTACCGGCCTGATCTGGTGGTCTCCGGCATCAACAACGGCGCCAACATGGGCGACGACACCATCTACTCGGGCACTGTGGGCGCGGCGATGGAGGGTTATCTGTTCGGTATTCCAGCCATTGCACTGTCGCAGGTGGACAAGGGCTGGGCCCATCTGGAAAGCGCCGCCCAGGCGGCTGCTCTGTTGGTGGCGCAACTGCGCCAGCAGCAGCTCATCGGCCAGATGCCTTGGCTGCTCAACGTCAACATCCCCAATCTGCCGCTGAATTCCTTGGGGCCCCTGCGCTGGTGCCGGTTGGGGCGGCGCCATGCGGCCGAGCGCGTGATCCGCCAGCAGAACCCGCGTGGAGAGACCATGTACTGGATCGGCGCCTCCGGCGCAGCCAGCGACGCCAGCGAGGGCACGGACTTCCACGCCACGGCCCAGGGCCATGTGGCCGTTACGCCGCTGCAGGTGGATTTGAGCGACCACGCGCAGCTGCAGGCGTGGCAGGGTCGGCTGAATGTGCCGGGTTTTGGCGCCGCAGCCTGGCAGCAGATGGGGGTGTGATGCAGAAGAAAGCCCGCTTTCCGGCCCAGGTGCTGCCAGCGCCCGCAGCATCGCCAGCGCGCGTGGCCGCGCCCGGCGCGCTGGCCCGGCCCGCCGCTGCTTCCGTGCGCAGCAGCATGGCGCAGCCTGCGCTGACCACGTCAGCGGCCGGCTGGCGTCAACCCCAACCTGCAGCGGCGGCCGACGCCTCCAGCCAGCAGGGCGCGCGCGAGCGCATGGTCAAGCGCCTGGCGACGCTGCCAGGCATGCACCCGCAGGTGCTTGAGGCCATGCGCCAGGTGCCGCGCCATGCCTTCATCGACTCCGCATTGGGCGGCAAGGCCTACGACGAGAACAGCCTGCCGATCGGCTTTGGGCAGACCATCTCCAAGCCCTCGGTCGTGGCGCGGATGCTCTCGCTGCTGCTGTCCATGGCATCTGGAGGCGATCGCATTGCAGGGCGTGTGCTGGAGATAGGCACTGGCTGCGGCTACCAAGCGGCGGTGCTCAGCCAAATCGCTTCAGAGGTCTATTCCATTGAGCGCCTGCGTGGCCTGCACGAGCGGGCCCGCCACAATCTGCGGCCCATGCGCGTGGCCAATCTGCACCTGCTCTTTGGCGATGGCATGGCCGGTTATGCCAGCGGCGCGCCGTATGCGGCCATCGTCTCCGCAGCAGGCGGCGATGCCATCCCGCAGGCCTGGGTCGAGCAGCTGGCCATGGGGGGGCGCATCATCGCCCCCACCGTGGCTCAAGGCGGGGCACAAGTGCTGATGGTGCTGGACAAAACACCAGCCGGCGTGCGGCAGCAGGCCCTGGAGGCCGTACACTTCGTTCCATTAAAATCCGGCGTTTCATAACACGGGCTGGGGATGCTTTGCACAAATCGCAGCGCTGTGCGCACTGCGGCTCGGGCAGTCTGCAGAGCCCGCAAATCCTCGCGATACTCTCTGGTGTCGCTGGGGTTAGCGCCTGGCATCCCATCCTGATCCGCAGCGCACACAGCTGCTGGATCCGTGCAGAACATCCTTAGGGAAGATTCGATGATGCAATTGCAAAAACCATGGTTTGGTGCGGGCAGCGCAATCGCTGCCTGTTTGCTGGTGGCTGGCTGTTCCAGCGTCTCGCTCAATCAGGCGCCCGTCGAAGACCGCGCTGGCGTGGGGGAAGTGGGCAGCGTGGCGCCCATCGTGCCTGCCCCGCCGGGCCACTACACCGTCAAGCCTGGCGATACCCTGATCCGCATCGGCTTGGAGACTGGCCAGAGCTGGAAGGACATTGCCGCCTGGAATCAACTGGCCAATGCCGATGTGATCGAAGTCGGCCAGGTGCTGCGCGTGGTGCCGCCGGGCGCCGTGCCGCCAGCGGCGGGCGCGGGCAATGCCGGCGGATCGGCCGTGGCCCCGGTTGCAGTGGCTGGCGGCGCTACGGGCGCGCCCAGCGCGCCCAGCGGCGGTGGCGTGGAGGTGCGCCCCATCCCTCCGGCAGGCTCGGCCGCCGAGCCCCCGGCTGTGCGCAGCAATACCCCCATCCCCACCGTGACGGCCGGCACACCGCCGGCGGCCCCGGCAGGCGGCATTCAACTGGCCTGGCCGGCCAACGGCCCGCTGCTGGCGGGTTTCAACGAGACCACCAACAAGGGCTACGACATCGGCGGCAAAGCAGGCGATCCCGTCGTTGCAGCAGCCGATGGCCATGTGGTCTACGCTGGCGCGGGCCTGCGCGGCTACGGCAACCTCATCATCCTCAAGCACAACGACGAGTACCTGACGGCGTATGCGCACAACCGCGTGCTGCTGGTCAAGGAAGACCAGCGCGTTTCGCGTGGGCAGAAGATTGCTGAAATGGGCAATACCGATGCCGATCGCGTCAAGCTGCACTTCGAAGTGCGCCGTCAGGGCAAGCCCGTCAACCCTGCAGGCTATCTGCCCAAGCGCTGAGGCTTGCCTGCCTGATGCCGTGCCCCAGCCCGATCGGCGGTCGGGGGAGCACGGCATTTCGCGCCTTGGTATGAGCGATCTGGAATCCTTGCAGGGCGCGGCGCAGCCCGAATTTGATCTGAGCGGCGAGCTGCGCGAGCAGCCCGTGGCCGCCGCGCTGCATGGCGCGCGGCTGGACAAGGCGCTGCTGGAGCTGGCGCCGGAGTTCTCCCGCAGCCATTTGCAGCAACTCATCCGCAGCGGCCAGGTCTGGCTGGATGGCGCGGCGGCCATCAAGCCCGCGCAGAAAGTGGCCGTGGGCCAATGCCTGCGCGTGGCGCTGCAGCCCACGGAACAAAGCCAGGCCTTCGTGCCCGAGCCCATGGCGCTGGACATCGTTTACGAAGACCAGGCGCTGCTGGTGCTCAACAAACCGGCCGGGCTGGTCGTGCACCCGGCCGCAGGCCACTGGCGCGGCACCTTGCTCAATGGCCTGTTGGCCCATGCCCCGGTGTTTGCCACGCTGCCGCGCGCGGGCATCGTGCACCGTCTGGACAAGGACACCAGCGGCCTGATGGTCGTGGCCAAAAGCCTGCCAGCGGCTACGGCGTTGGTGGCGCAGATTGCACAGCGCGCCGTGGCGCGCCGTTACCTGGCCGTGGCCCATGCTGGCCCAGGCGCCTGCGCCTGGCCCGAGGCCGGACAGGCGCTGCGCGTCGATGCGCCCATCGGGCGCGACCCGCAGCAGCGCTTGCGCATGGCGGTGGTCGATCTGCAGCGCCACCCTGGCAAGCCAGCGCAGACCGACATGCGCCTGCTGGCGCGGCAGGGCGGTTTTGCGCTGCTGCACTGCGCCCTGCACACTGGCCGCACGCACCAGATCCGCGTGCATGCCAAGCATCTGGGCTGGCCTTTGGTGGGCGATGCCACTTATGGTGGTCAGGCTCATCCGGCCATTGCCAGGCAAGCCCTGCACGCTTGGCAGCTGGCCTTGGCGCATCCGCTGCATGGCCAGCCGCTGCGCTTTTGCGCCGCGCCGCCGCAGGATATGCAGCAGCTGCTGCAGGCCCTGCAACTGCCCTGGCCAGAGGTCGTTGAAGCTGAGCTGCCTGGCGTTGGCCAGTTCGCCGACAATCGCTGATGCGCGGCAGAGGCCGGCGCGTTGCGCCCTGGCCTGCGCCTTTCTCCCTATTTGCTGTGATTCATGAACTCTGTGCCAGCCCGTCCTGTCGATCCGATCTCCGTACTGGAGGCGGCCTTGCTGTGCGCCCCGGCACCGATGGCCATGCCCAGCCTGCAGGCCTTGTTCGAGGAGCCGCCGGACGCAGCGCAAATCCAGGCCTGGCTTGAGCAGCTGCAAATCGACTGGGCGCACCGTGGGCTGGAGCTGGTGCAGGTCGCCAGTGGCTGGCGCTTCCAAAGCCGCGCGAATGTGCTGCCGTTTCTGGCCCGGCTCGAGCCTGAGCGCACGCCACGCTACTCGCGCGCGGCGATGGAAATCCTGGCGGTGATCGCCTACCGCCAGCCCGTCACGCGCGGCGACATCGAGGAAATCCGCGGCGTGGCCGTCAACAGCCAGATCATCAAGCAGCTGGAGGAGCGCGGCTGGATCGAAGTCATCGGTCACCGCGAGTCCGTCGGTCGCCCGGCGCTGTTTGCCACCACCGGCCAGTTCCTGGATGACCTGGGTTTGGCCTCGCTGCGCGACCTGCCCGAAATCGATGCCGTCAGCGAAGCCACGTTGCAGCAGCTGGGCCTGGGCCCTGCCACTGCGCCAGCTGGCAGTGGCGAAAGCAGTGCAGCCGAGTCCGCAGCGCTTTCAACCCAGGAAACAACCAAAGACACAGACGAAGCGCCGATTGACGCGGCATTGGAAAAGGCGCCAGCAGCCACTGCTGAAGCCGAGCCGCCAGCGCCAGCCGAGCAGCCGCCCCAGGACTTGCATCAGGAGCCATCGTCGCTACAGACTGAGGGCTTGCCCGATGCGCAGCAGGCCGATGCCGATGCCGTGATTGGCGGCATGACCACCATTGCGCCCGCCGAGCAATCGGGGCCTCCGGAGTTGCCTCAACGACCACTGTCCTCGTGAGCGCCAAGCCCCTGTGGGCAAACCCCAGAATTCCACGGCCCAGCCCTCGAAGAGGGCAGGGCGCCCAGCCCAGCGAAAGCACCACCATGCAAGCCAAGAAACCTTCCCGCAATGCAGCAAGCCGCAAGCCCGGCACAGGCCGGGGCGGGCCGCCAGCGCCCTCCACCCCCGCGCCCCGCCCACGCCGCAGCCCGCGCCAGGGCGCAGCGCCTGAGGCCGCTCCAGCCAGCCCCGTCGCCACCGGGCAGCGCCAGGCGCACAAGCGCGTGCTGCAGCCCGATGCCCAGCAGCCCAAGCTGCACAAGCTGCTGGCGCAGGCCGGCGTAGGCTCACGCCTGGAGATGGAGGCGCTGATCGCCCAGGGGCGCATCACCGTCAATGACCAGCCTGCGCACGTTGGCCAGCGCGTGCAGCATGGCGACCAAATCAAGATCAACGGCAAGCCCCTGCGCCTGCGCGTGGCCCCGCCCGCAGTGCGGGTGCTGGCCTACCACAAGGTGGCCGGGGAAATGGTCACGCGCGAAGACCCGCAAAACCGCCCGACCGTATTCCGCAAGCTGCCGCACCTGGCGCATGGCAAATGGCAGGCCGTGGGCCGGCTGGACCTGAACACCGAAGGCCTGCTGCTGCTGACCAACTCGGGCGACCTGGCCAACCGGCTCATGCACCCGCGTTACGGGCTGGAGCGCGAATACGCCGTGCGCATCCTGGGCGCTTTGAGCAGCAGCGAGCGCCAGCAGCTGCTCGACGGCGTAATGCTCGAAGACGGCCATGCCGCCTTCGGCAGCATCCAGGACGGCGGCGGCGAGGGCGTCAACCAGTGGTACAAGGTCACCATCAGCGAAGGCCGCAACCGCGAAGTGCGCCGCATGATGGAGGCCGTAGGCCATGCTGTCAGCCGCCTGATCCGCGTGCGCTATGGCAGCGTGGTGCTGATGCGCGGCCTGCGCCGAGGCATGTGGCTGGAGTTGCCCGAGCGCGACGTGGCGCGCCTGATGGAGGAGGCCGGCATGCCCCGGCCGCAGGCCAGCGCACCGGGCCAGCGCGGCGCAGGCCGCAGTGCCCCGCCCGACCGCAGCCGCGGCCGCAACAAGCCCTCAGGCCCAGCGGCGCCGCGCAGCCGGGGCGCTGGCAGTGCGCGCGCGCCACAGGCCGCGCCGCGTGGCAAGCCCAAATCCGCCCAGGGCTACATCGGCGCCGATGGGCTGGGGGCGATGGTCGGGCGCCGTGGCGGCAAAGGCCGGCCAGGCGCGGCAGGCCGCGGCCCGGGCCGCCGGGGGCGTTGAGCATTTGCGTTCATGCAGGCGGGCCTGCTGCCCAGTGCGAGCGCCATGAAGATGGCGTGCGTTGGCTGCCGCTTGTGGCCATTGTGGGGGCCGAGGCTGGAATGAGCGCCCAGCGGCGCAGTCACTTTCTTTTTTGAACAAAGAAAGTGACCAAAGAAAAAGACCTTGCTGCCTGCGACCCCTTCGCTTCGCTGCTGCGCACAGGGGTAGGCCGTCTCCCCCGGGCCGCCGCTTTGCGCGGCCCTTTTCAGAGCCTGTTCAAAGTCTCTGCACGGCGGTCAAGAGAGCGGATTTGGGCGGCCTGCGGCGTTGCAAGGCCTGGCCATAGCGGGGGCTATGGCTGCGTTTTGCGCCTTGCAGCCCATCCCAAACCGCTTCTTGCCCGCTCGTGCCGAGACTTTGAACAGGCTCTCAGATCCAGCCCACTCGCGCCAAGGTCGTGGACAACGACTCAAGGCTTGAGTCCGCCGCCCAGGGCCTTGTAGAGATCGGCCAGGTTCTCCAGCTGTGTGAGTTGGTTGGCCAGCAGCGCCATGTTGGCGGCGTAGCTGCTGCGCTCGGCGTCGAGCAGGTCCAGCGCGCTGGCCACGCCGTGCTGGTAGCGCAGGCGCACCAATTGCAGGGCCTGCTCGTAGGCCTGGCTTTGGCGGGTGTTGGCGGCGTGGCGCTGCTGGAGCTGTTCGCGCGCCACCAGGGCGTTGGCCACGTCACGAAAGGCCGCTTGCACGGCGGCTTCGTAGTTCACGATCTGGGCCTGCTGGCGCACTTTGGCGGCGTCGAGGTTGGCTTGCAGGCTGCCCCAGTTGAAGATGGGCAGTGTGATCGCAGGCGCAAAGCTCCAGGTGTGGTTGCCGCCACCGAACAGGCCGCTCAGCTCGTTGGAGCCGGTGCCTACGCTGCTGGTCAGGCGGATGCTGGGGAAGAAGGCCGCGCGCGCCGCGCCGATCTGGGCATTGGCCTGCTTCAGGGCGAATTCGGCGGCGCGGATGTCGGGCCGGTTCAGCAACACTTCGGAGCTCAGCCCAGCGGGCAGGCGCTCGATCTTGAACTGCTGCGCCAGCGGCAGGCCTTCGGGCAAGTCCTCGGGCAGCGGTTGGTTGATGAGCATGGCCAGGGCGTTGAGCGCCTGCTGGCGCGCCTGCACGGCGCCGGCGTAGTCGGCCTTGGCCGATTCGATCAGGGCCTCCTGCTGGCGCAGGTCCAGCGCGGAGACCACGCCGGAGCGGTGCTTGAGCTGTGTGAGCGCGTAGGTTTGCTCGCGCGTGGTGAGCACGCTTTGGGCCAGCGCCATGGCCTGCTGGGCGTAGCGCTCGTTGAAGTAGGCCTTGGCCACGGCGGCCACCAGTGCCAGGTGGGCGCTGTCGCGGCTGGCGGCGCTGCCCAGATAGGCCTGCAGCGCCGCTTCGCTGGCGCTGCGCAGTTTGCCGAACAGGTCGATCTCGTAGGCCGTGATGCCCAGCCCCACGCTGTAGGACGAGGCCACGTAGGCCGCGCCATTGGGGCTGAGGTCTTGGGCCACGCGCGCGCGCGAGGCGCCGGCGCTGGCGCCCAGGGCCGGCAGTTGGTCGGCGCGCGCAATCATGTACTGCTGGCGCACGGCCTCCGCATTGAGCGCGGCGCGGCGCAGATCGGTGTTGCGCGCCAAGGCCAGCTCGATCAATCGGTGCAGGCGCGCATCGGCAAAGTAGTCTTTCCAGCCCAGCGATGCGGCCTGGATGGCGGGCTGATCCTGCGGCGCTGGCGTGTCGTAGGCAAAGTGCTCTGGCACGCTCACAGCAGGCGGCTCATAGGCGGGGATCATGGCGCAGCCAGACAGCGCGGCGGCCGTGGCCAACGCAGCCAGTGCGCCCAGCGCAGGGCGCAGCAGCAGGCGGCGCTGCTGGGGCCGCAGGGGGTAGGGCGGGGCGGGACGGTTCGGGTTCATGGGGGCATTCTCCTCTCGGTCAGGCGGCATGGGGCGTGTGCTGTGTGGCGGCGGCATCGGCCACCACGGCCGCGGCCTCGCCCCCATCCGTGCCGGCGCGCGGCTTGTCGCCCTTGAAGAGCTTGCGCACGACGACGTAGAACATCGGCACGAAGAACACCGACAGCAAGGTGCCCACCAACATGCCCCACAGCACGGGCGTGCCGATGGCGCGTTGGCTGGCGGCGCTGGCGCCGCTGGCCAGATACAGCGGCACCACGCCCAGGATGAAGGCCAGCGAGGTCATCAAAATGGGCCTGAAGCGCAGGTGCGCGGCTTCCAGTGCAGCCTCCAGCGCGCTGCGGCCGGCTTGCTGCAAGTCTTTGGCGAACTCGATGATGAGGATGGCATTTTTGGCCGACAGGCCAATGACCGTGATCAGGCCGACCTGGAAGTAAATGTCGTTGAGGTAGGTCGCGGGCAGGCCGAAGAACTGGGCGTTGAACCAGTTGCGCCCCAGCGCGCCCAGCACCACGCCCAGAAAGCCCAGCGGCACCACCAGGATCACCGCCAGCGGGATGGACCAGCTCTCATACAAAGCGGCCAGCGCCAGGAACACGGCCAGGATGGCAAAGCCGTACAGCAGCATGGTTTGCGTGCTGCCCTTGGCCTCCTCGCGCGATTGGCCGGCCCACTCCAGGCTGAAGCCGGGCATTTCATCCACCAGGCGCTGCACCTCGGCCATCAAATCGCCCGAGGAATAGCCCGAGCCCGGCCGGGCCGCGCCTTCGAGCTTCATGGCCGGATAGCCGTTGAAGCGCACGCTTTGCTGCATGCCCTTTTGCCAACTGGCGCTGGCGATGGTGGCCAGCGGCACGGCCTGACCGGCGCTGTTGGGCACGGTCAGCGCCAGAATGTCCTCGGGCTGCATGCGCGCCGTGGCCTCGGCCTGCACGATGACGCGCTGCAAGCGGCCGTTGTTGGGGAAGTCGTTGACGTAGGACGAGCCCAGCGCCGTGGCCAGCACGCTGCGGATGCTGGCGAAGTCGATGCCCTGCGCGGCAGCGGCCTCGCGGTTGATCTCGATCTTCACCTGCGGCGCGTCCTCCAGGCCGGAGGCGCGCGTTTGGCTGGGGTCGAACATGGGGTTCTGGCGCAGCTTGCCCAGCAGCTCATTGCGCTTGGCCAACAGGGCCTCGTGGCCGGCATTGCTGCGGTCTTGCAGGTACATCTCAAAGCCCGAGCTGTTGCCCAGCTCGAAGATGGCCGGCGGGTTGATGACCAGCGCAAAGCCATCGCTGACGCTGCCCATCAGCGCGCCGGTGAACTTGCCCGCCACCGAGGCAGCGTCGCTGCCGGGCGCGGTGCGCTGCTGCCAGTCGGTCAGGGTCAGAAAGCCCATGCCCATGTTCTGCGCCGCGCCAGCGAAGCTGAAGCCGGAGACGCCCACAAAGTTTTGCACTTCCGGCAGCTGGTTGGCGATCTGGCTGGCCACGGCCAGCGTGGCGTCGGTGCGCTCCTTGGTCGCGCCCGAGGGCAGTTGCACGATCATGATCAGCGAGCCTTGGTCTTCCTCGGGCAGGAAGGAGGTGGGCAGTCGCGTGAACATCCACGCCGCGCCAGCGGCCAGCGCCAAATACACCACCATCAGGCTGGCCGAGCGGCGCAGCAGCCGCGCCACCACGCCTTCATAGCCGCGGTTGAGCTTGCTGAAGTTGCGGTTGAACCAGCCGAAAAAGCCGCGCTTTTCCATGTGGTGGCCCTTGGCCACGGGCTTGAGCAAGGTGGCCGCCAGCGCGGGCGTGAGCGACAGCGCCAGAAAGGCCGAGAAGGCAATGGCCAGCGCCATGGTCAGTGCGAACTGGCGGTAGATGTTGCCCGTGGCGCCGCTGAACATGGCCAGCGGCACGAACACCGAGATCAGCACCGCCGTGATGCCGATCACCGCGCCGGAGATCTGGCCCATGGCCTTGCGCGTGGCCTGCAGGGGCGGCAGCCCCTCCTCGCTCATGATGCGCTCGACGTTTTCCACCACCACGATGGCGTCGTCCACCACGATGCCGATCACCAGCACCATGGCAAACATGGTCAGCACGTTGATGGACAGGCCCAGATACCAGATGCCCGCAAACGCCCCCATCAGCGAGATGGGCACGACGATGGTGGGGATCAGCGTGTAGCGGATGTTCTGCAGGAAGATGAACATCACGATGAACACCAGCACGATGGCTTCGAGCAAGGTCTTGACCACCGCCTCGATGGAGAGCTTGACGAAGGTGGAGGTGTCATACGGGGCCGACCATTGCAGATCGGCGGGGAAGAACTTTTGCAGCTCCTCCATCTTCGCGCGCACCGCCTGGGCCGTGGCCATGGCATTGCCGCTGTTGGAGAGCATCACCGCCATGCCCACGGCCGATTGGCCGTTGAGGGTGGTGGAAGATCCATAACTCTGGCTGCCCAGCTCGATGCGCGCCACGTCCTTCAAATACACATTGGCCCCGCCCGTGGTGGAGCGCAGCATGATGTTGCCGAACTGCTCGGGCGTGCGCAACTGCCCGTCCACGGCCACGGTGGCCGTGATGGTCTGGCCCTGGGCCACGGGCTGCTCGCCAATGGCGCCAGCGGAAATCTGCGCGTTCTGCGCGGCGATGGCCGCCGTCACGTTGGCAAACGAGAGGTTGTAGTTTTGCAGCTTGGCCGGATCGACCCAGACGCGCATGGCCCGCTCGGAGCCAAACAGCCGCGCCTCGCCCACGCCGTCGATGCGCTGGATGGCCGGCTTGATGTTGCGCTCGATGTAGTCGGAGACCTCCTCGCTGCCCATGGTTTGCGAGGACATCATCAGCACCATCAGGAAGTTCGAGCGCGACTTGCTCACCCGCACACCGTTTTGCTGCACGGTGGCGGGCAGCAAAGCCGTGACTTCGGAGAGCTTGTTCTGCACGCTCACCTGCGCCAGGTCTTCGTCGGTCTCGGGCGTGAAGGTCAGGCTGACCGAGCCCGTGCCGTCCGCCGTGGCGCTGGTGCTCATGTAGTCCAGCCCTTCCAGGCCGTTCATGTTGCGCTCGATCACGGCCAGCACGCTGTCCTCCATCACCTGGGCCGAAGCGCCAGGGTAGGCGGCCGACAAGGTGATGGTGGGCGCGCCCACGGCCGGGTATTGCGACACCGGCAGATTGCGGATGCCGATCACGCCCGCAATGACGATGAAAATCGAAATGACCCACGCAAAAATGGGCCGATTGATGAAAAACTGGGCCATGCAAGCTCCTGGTTCTGAACGGGGGCGGTATGGCCTGTTTACTGCGCGGCGCTGCCGGGCTTGGCCGCTGCGTCTGTGCCAGCCGGGGCGGTGCCTGCATGGGCGCCAGGGGCAGCGCCCGCTGCGGGCGCCGCCGCGCCGGGCGGCGTCCACTCGCGCGTTTGCACCTTCTTGGCGCCGCTCATGCCCGCAATCATGGTGCCATCGACGATCACCTTGTCCCCATCCTGGAGGCCGCCGGTGACGATCCAATACGCGCCCTGCTGGCCGCCCACCGTCACCATGCGCGGCTGCATCTGGCCTTGCTCATCGACGATCAGCGCCACATCCTGCTTGCCGCGCGTGATGGCCTGCTGCGGCACCAGGAAGGCATTGCCGATGTCACCCTGGGGCAGGCCCACGCGCACGTACAGGCCGGGCAGCAGCACGTTGTCGGGGTTGGGGATTTCCGCGCGCAGCGTCACCTGGCCGGTCGATTCATTGACCGTCAAATCGGCAAACAGCAAGCGGCCCTTGTGCGGGTACTCCTTGCCGTTTTCAAACTTGATGCTCACCTGCATCGCCCCATCGACCAACTGGCGCTTGCCATCGGCAACATCCTGCTTGAGCTGCATCACCTCGTTGGCCGACTGCGTCACGTTCACGTACATCGGGTGGGTCTGCTGGATGGTGGCCAGCTTGTTGGCATCACCGGCCGTCACCAGCGCCCCTTCAGAGACGTAGGACTGACCGATGTAGCCCGAAATCGGCGCCGTGATGCGCGAATAGTTCACATTGATCTGCGCCGACTTGATCGCCGCATGGGCCGCCTTCACGCTGGCCTCGGCCGAGCGCTGCGTGGCCACGGCCGAGTCGTACTCCTGCTGGCTGATGGCATTGGCCGCCACCAGCGGCTTGTAGCGCAGCAAATCGGCCTTGGCCTTGGCCAGCGCCGCCTGGGCCGAAGCCAGTTGCGCGCGGGCGCTCTCCAGCGCCGCCACGTAGGGCGCGTCATCGAGCTGGTACAGCGCCTGCCCGGCCTTGACGTAGCTGCCCTCCTTGAACAGGCGCTTTTGGATGATGCCGCCCACGCGCGGGCGCACATCGGCCACGCGGTGCGCGGCCAGGCGACCGGGCAAATCGGTGTGGGTGCCCACCGATTGCGCACGCACCGTCACCACGCGCACCTCGGGCAATGGGGCCTGCTGCGCTTGTTGCTGTGCGGGCGTTTCGTTGGCCTGGCTATCGCTGCAGGCGCTCAGGCCCAAAGTACTGGCGGCGGCCAGCGCCAGCCAGCATGTGCGCCGCACGGTGGCATGAAACGGTGTCAGAGAAATCGCCATGTGGAAGTCCTGTTCTTGTGGGGATGTGCGATGTGGCGGGGCTGGGGCAGAGCCTGTGTGTTCAGAGCCTGTGCTCCAAGCCGCTGCGTGTCGTCAGTCAAGACAGCGGATTGGGGCGCCCTGCGGCGTTGCGCCTTGCGGCAGCCCATTCAAAACCACGGTTTGCCCGCTCGCGCCGAGATTTTGAGCAGGCTTTCAGGCCAGGCGCGAGCAGGCCCCGATCGGGCAAGGCGAATTATATACATGCATGAATGGATGTTTAAATCGGGCGCCACAGCTTTGCCAAAAATATACATACATTCATGAATTTATAATCCCGCCTCGCAGCGGCCAAGAGCCCTTGCAGCACGGCCTGCAAGGGCCGCTGCAGAACCCCCGCGTTTTGAAACCCCCGACATGCGCAGAACCAAAGCCCAGGCCCAGGAAACCCGCGACCAGCTGATGCGCGCCGCGCTGGACGTGTTCGACCAGCGCGGCGTCTCGCGCGCCTCGCTCAATGAAATTGCGCAATGCGCCGGCGTGACGCGTGGCGCGCTGTACTGGCACTTCAAGAACAAGGAGGACTTGTTCGATGCGCTGTTCCAGCACATTTTTGAAGACCTCAGCCACAGCTTGGCAGAGGACATCCGCAACCAGGCGCCGGACATGCTGCAAAGCCTGCGTCAGGCGCTGCTGAACAACTTTGAGCGCATTGAGCACAATGCGCTGCACCATAAGTTCTGCCGCATTCTCTACCTCAAGTGTGAGCACACCGAGGACAATGCCGCCATTTTGGGCGTGATGGATCGCTACCAGGACATGTGGCGCGAACAAATCCACAGCGCACTGCGCCTGTGCGTGCAACAGCAGCGCTTGCCGCAGGCGCTGGACATTGCGCTGGCGGCGGTGTATCTCAAGTCGGTGGTGTTTGGCCTGATCGAGCTTTGGCTGATCCGGCCCGAACAGCTCGACCTGGGGCGCACTGCCCCGCGCATCGTGGATGCGGCGCTGCACGCACTGCAGCACACCCCGTTTCTGCAAACCACCCAGACCGGCTGAACAGGTTCAGCCTCGCCCCTAACCTCGCCCCATTCCCGCATGCCTGCCCCCTTGCCCCCCCCAAACGCACACCCCCCCTTGTTGCCGTCGCGCCCGCGCGGCCTGGCCTATGCCTGGGCGGCGCTGCGCTCCTGGCTGCATCTGCTGCTGATGGGCGCCACCATGGTGCCCTATGCCTTGGTGCTGCTGGTGGTAGCGCTTTTCGTGCGTGGCGAGCCCATTTACCGCATTGGCGTGGCCTGGCTGGATGTGTGTGTGCGCAGCGCCCGCTGGCTGCTGGGCATTCGCCACCGTGTGCGAGGCATGGAACATTTGCCAGCCTATGACAAGGCCCAACAAGGGCAGATGCCCAAGGTGGTGGTGCTGGCCAAGCACCAGTCCACCTACGAAACCTTTTTGCTGCCGCTGGTGCTGCGCCACGTCGTGCTGTCCTACGTCTTCAAGAAGGAATTGCTGGCCATCCCCTTCTTCGGCTGGGGCATTGGCCGCATGGACATGGTGCACATCGACCGCGAGCAGGGCATCCGCGCCTTTCGCAAGGTGCTGGCCCAGGGGCAGCGGGTCATGGCGCTGGGCAACTGGGTCATCATGTTCCCCGAAGGCACGCGCGTGCCGCGCGGTCAGGCTGGCGATTACAAGGCCAGCGGCGCGCGGCTGGCGGTGGATACGGGCGCGCTGGTGGTGCCGGTGGCCGTGGCCTCGGCGCGTTGCTGGGCGCCGCGCGCCATCGTCAAATACCCCGGTACGGTGGATGTGTCCATCGGAGCGCCCATCAGCACCGAGGGCAAGAGCGCGCCACAGGTCATGGCCGAGGTGGAGCAGTGGATCGAGGCTGAGATGCGCCGCATCGATCCGCAGGCCTATCCGGCCCAAGACCAGGCTCTGACTGGGCATGGCGCGTCCGATGCAGCAGGCTGAGCTGGCGCTGCCTCAGTCACAACAGCCCACAGGCGCGGCCAGCGCGCTGTGGCGGCACCCGCAGGCCAATCGCCACGTCGTGCTGCAGCATGGCGGCCAGGCGCTGTACGTGGCCTACCACTGGCAGGGGGCCCAGCGGCGCAGCGTGGGCATGCGCGTGAGCGCACAGGGCCTGCAGGTGCGCGCGCCGCACTGGCTGGGGGTGGCACAGCTCGAAGCCATCCTGCAAGGGCGGGCGCGCTGGCTCATCGGCCAATGGCAGGCCTTGCAGAAGATGGGGCAAGACGGCCCTCCGGGCGCTGGCGCAGCGGCGGTCTGGGCCGAGGGCTGTGGCCTGGTCTGGCAAGGCCAGCTGCTGCGCATTGCCCTGGGCCTGGCCGGGCGGCGCGCGCTGCTGCAACCCCTGGCCCAGCCCGTGGCATTGGCCAGTGGCGCGCGCATTGCCGGGCGCGCGGCCTGGTTGGGCCATGCCAGGCAAGAGGGCGATGAGGCCTGCCAGGCCGGGCAGCTGTTGCACCTGCCGCTGCGCCGTGATGCCAGCGCCAGCGCCATCGCCCAGGCGGCCCAGCACTGGCTGCGCGCGCAGGCCATGGCGCAATTGCAGCAGCGCTGCGCGCATTTCGCGCCACTGATGGGGGTGAGCCCCCGCCGCCTGGCGCTGACCAACGCCCAGACCCGCTGGGGCAGCGCCAGCGCCAGCGGGGACATCCGCCTGCATTGGCGGCTGGCGCAGTGCGCGCCGCAGCTGTTCGATTACGTGCTGGTGCACGAGCTGGCGCACCTGCACGAGATGAACCACGGCCCGCGCTTCTGGGCCTGGGTCGAGCGCATCCAGCCCGACTATGCCCAGCACCGCTCCCGGCTGCGGCAACTGCGCTTTGAGCCTTGGGAGGTGCAGGCCTGAAGGCGGCCAATCTTGGGGGGAGGCAGTAGCCTGAGAGGGGTGTCGCCAAGGCTTGCAACAGGCTCTTCTACAGCATCTGGCACAAAAAGGCCCGGCTGCGCTCGTGCTGCGGGTTGGCGAAGAACTGCGCCGAGGGGGCGTTTTCCAGGATCTGGCCCTGGTCCATGAATACCACGCGGCCAGCCACTTCACGCGCAAAGCCCATTTCGTGCGTCACCACCAGCATGGTCATGTGCTCCTGGGCCAGGGCGCGCATGGTGCGCAGCACTTCGACGGTGAGCTCCGGATCCAGCGCCGAGGTGGGTTCATCAAACAGCATGATCTGCGGCTCCATGGCCAGCGCGCGGGCGATGGCCACGCGCTGCTTTTGTCCGCCCGAGAGCCGGCCGGGGTAGTTGTCGCGCTTGGCCAGCAGGCCCACCTTGGTCAGCAGCGCCTCGGCCTGGGCGATGGCCGCATCGCGCGCCAGGCCTTTGACCGTCACCGGCGCCTCGATGATGTTTTCCAGCACCGTCATGTGCGGAAACAGATTGAAGCTCTGGAACACCATGCCCATCTTGCGGCAAATGCGGCGCAGCTGCGCATCGGGCGCATAGCGCACCTGGCCGGTGGCGGCATCGGTCTCGGCCAGGGCCTCGCCCTCGATGTGGATGCTGCCCGCGTCGATGGTTTCAAGGTGGTTCAGACAGCGCAAAAATGTGCTCTTGCCAGAGCCCGAGGGGCCAATGACGGCCACCACCTCGCCTTGGGCCAGGTCCAGCGAAACGCCGTCGAGCACGCGGTGCGCACCAAATGATTTGCCCAGGCCTTGGGCGCGGATCATGGTTTGGGGCTGGGGCTTACTGGTCGTAGCGGGCATAGTGTCGCTCCAGGCGCTGGAACAGCCAGGTCAGCACCAAGGTCATCAGCAGATAGAAGATGGCGGCCACCACGAAGGCGGTGGTGTTGAAGTCGCGCTGCACGATCAGGCGCGCCGCGCGCAGCAGATCATTGAGCGCCAGCACGTAGATCAGCGAGGTGTCCTTGACCAGGGTGATGGTCTCGTTGCTCATCGGCGGCAGGATGTGGCGCACCATCTGCGGCAGCACGATGCGGCGCATGGTTTGGGTGTAGTTCAGCCCCAGCACCTTGGCGCCCTCGTACTGGCCGCGATCCACCGATTGGATGCCCGAGCGAAAGATTTCAGCGAAATAGGCCGCGTAGTTCAGCACGAAGGCAACGACGGCGGTGGGAAAGTCCGGCAGGGTGATGCCCATGCCCGGCAGTGCAAAGTAGATGAAGAAAATTTGCAGCAGCAGCGGCGTGCCGCGCATCAGCCAGATGTAGCCGTTGACCAATGCGCTCAACGGCCCCAGGCGTGAGACACGCGCCAGCGCCAGCAGCAGTCCCAGCGGGATGGCCAGTGACAGCGTGATGGCAAACAGCGTCAGTGTCACTTGCAGGCCATCCCACAGGGCCGGCAGCATCGAGAGGACGTAGTTCATGACAAAGGGGCAAGAGGAATGTCGGCGCGCAAGGCCGCTGGGGCCGCTGGGCCGCACCCGGGTACGGCAATGGGCCTGCTGCGATGCCAGCAAGGCCCAAAAAGAAGCCGCTTTTCGCGCCGTGCCGCCACAGGCGGCGCAAGGCGCGAAAAGCGGTGGGTTTGCGGCAGCGGGCGAGTATCAAACGTGTGCCCGCCGCTGCCCGCGCGGCTTACTTGATGACGTTGGCGCCGAACCACTTCTCGGAGATCTTCTGTGCCGTGCCGTCCTTCTTCATCTCGGCCAGCGTGGCGTCGACCTTTTGCAGCAGCTCGGCGTCGTCCTTGCGCATGCCCACGCCGTAGTCCTCGGTGCCGAAGTTGTCCTCCAGCACGCGGAAATCATTGGCGCGCTTGGCCACGTAGTAGCGACCCACGACCTCATCGACCACCACGGCATCGAGGCGGCCTGTGCCCAGGTCCATCAGCGCGGTGATGTTGTCGGCAAAGGTCTTGAGCTGCTTGAAGCTCTTGGCCACGTCCGCTTCCTTGTTGATGGCCTCGACGGCGCTGCTGCCTTCCTGCGCGCCCACCACCTTGCCGGCCAGGCCGGCCTTGTTGGTGATGTCGGACTTGGCGCCCACGACGATGATCTGGTGGTTTTCCATGTAGGGGGCGGTAAAGCCGATGTGCTTCTTGCGCTCCTCGGTGATGGTCAGGCCGTTCCACAGCACGTCCACGCGCTTGCTGTTGAGCTCGGCCTCCTTGGCGCCCCAGTCGATGGGGCGGAACTCGGCCTTGACGTTCATGCGCTTGGCCACTTCGCGGGCCATGTCGATGTCGAAGCCGACGATCTCGTTCTTCTCATCGCGAAAGCCCATGGGCGGGAAGTTGTCGTCCAGGCCCACGACGATGGTGCCTGCGTTGGCCTCGGCCTTGGCGGTTTCAGCAGCGGCATGGCCATGGGCCACCAGCAAAGAAGCAACAACGGGGGCGAGCAAAAGTTTTTTCAGGTTCAACATCGAAGTACCCAAGGCAATGAAAGAAAAAGTCCAAAAGACACAAAAACAGCGCGTCAGCAGTGCGGCCGCCGCGCGCAAGAGCGCGATTGTCACCTGTGTTGGCGGTGATTTCAACCAAACCGGGCCCCATCATGGCAAATCGGCGGCGCTGGCGATGGCGTGCTGCAGGCGAGGCAGGGCCTGTTGCAGCATTTGCTCGGCGGTGAGCTGGTCGCTGTGCAGCACTTGGCGGCTGGGCATGCTGCGCAGCCAGGTCATTTGCCGCTTGGCCAGTTGGCGGGTGGCGGCTTCGGCCTGCGCGACCCAGGCATCTGCCGGCAGTTGACCATCGAGCATCTGCCAGGCCTGGCGATAGCCCACGGCGCGCATGGATGGCAGCTGCGCGTGCAGCAGCGGGTTGGCGCGCAGCGCGCGCACCTCGTCCAGAAAGCCGTCCTGCAGCATCTGCGCAAAGCGCTGCGCCACGCGCTGGTGCAGCCAGGCGCGTTCGGCAGGCTCTACCGACAGCATGCGTTGCGCGATCCAGTCCGCCAGGCCAGGCTGCGCCTGCCGGGCGCGCTGCTGCAGCTGCGACAGCGGCTGGCCGGTGAGCTGCCAGACCTCCAGCGCGCGCTGGATGCGCTGGGCATCGCGCGGCGCCAGGCGCGCGGCCGTGGCCGGATCGACCTGGGCCAGCCAGGCATGCAGTGCCGGCCAGCCCTGGCGCTGCGCGCGCGCTTCCAGCTCGGCGCGCACGGCGGCATCGGCCGGGGGCAGGGCGTCCAGACCGTGCAGCAGGGCCTGCAAATACATCAGCGTGCCGCCCACCAGCAGCGGGAAGGCGCCGCGCGCCAGGATTTGGTCGATGCACTGCAGGCAATCGCTCAGGAACTCGGCCACGCTGTAGCTGTGCTGCGGCGCGCGGATGTCGATCAGATGGTGCGGCACCTGGGCGCGCTCGGCCCGCGTAGGTTTGGCCGTGCCGATGTCCATGCCCTGATAGACCAGCGCCGAATCGACGCTGACGATCTCCAGCTGCTGCGTAGGCGCAAGCGCCTGCGCCAGGGCCAGGGCCAGGGCGGATTTGCCGCTGGCCGTGGGCCCGGTGAGAATGAAAAACGGCCTGTCGAGCAGGCCGTTGTGCTGGATGTCCGCCATCGGTATGGGACTCCTGTTGTGCCACAGCGCGCTGCGCCGTGGCAGAGCGGGCTCAGACCACGCCCTGGGCCAGCATGGCGTCGGCCACTTTGACGAAGCCGGCGATGTTGGCGCCGTCGATGTAGCTGACCTTGCCGTCGGCGCGGCGGCCATACTCCAGGCAGGCCTTGTGGATGCTTTGCATGATGCCGAACAGGCGCTGATCCACTTCCTGGCGCGTCCAGGCCAGGCGCATGGCGTTCTGGCTCATCTCCAGGCCGGAGGTGGCCACGCCGCCGGCGTTGCTGGCCTTGCCGGGCGCGAACAGCACGCCAGCGGCTTCAAACGCCTTGGCCGCTTCGATGGTGCAGGGCATGTTGGCGCCTTCGGCCACGCAGACCACGCCGTTGGCAATCAGCGTCTTGGCGTCGTTCTCGTCCAGCTCGTTCTGCGTAGCGCAGGGCAGGGCGACTTCGGCCGGAATGTGCCAGGGGCGCTTGCCTTCGATGTACTCGGCGCCGACCTTGGCGGCGTAGTCCTTGACGCGGCCGTACTGCACGTTCTTGATGTCCATCAGGATGGCGAGTTTCTCGGGCGAGAAGCCTGCGGGGTCATAGACGGTGCCGTTGGAGTCCGAGCAGGTGACGACGGTGGCGCCCAATGCCATGGCTTTTTCGATGGCGTATTGCGCCACGTTACCCGAGCCGGAAACGGCCACTTTCATGCCTTGGAAGGAGTTGCGCGCCTCGTTGAGCATGGCTTCGGCAAAGTACACGGTGCCGTAGCCGGTGGCCTCGGGGCGGATCAGCGAGCCGCCCAGGTTCAGCGGCTTGCCGGTGAGCACGCAGTCGGCGCGGTTGGTGAGCTTTTTGATGTAGCCGGCGATGTAGCCGATCTCACGCCCGCCCACGCCGATGTCGCCCGCAGGCACATCGGTGTCGGCGCCGACGTGGCGGTACAGCTCGGCGGCAAACGCCTGGCAAAAGCGCATGATTTCGCCATTGCTCTTGCCCTTGGGGTCGAAGTCCGAACCGCCCTTGCCGCCGCCCATGGGCAGGGTGGTCAGCGCGTTTTTGAAGGTTTGTTCAAAGGCCAGGAATTTGAGCACCGAGAGGTTGACCGAGGGGTGAAAGCGCAAGCCGCCCTTGTAGGGGCCAATGGCCATGCTGTGCTGGATGCGGTAGCCACGGTTGACTTGCACCTTGCCCGCGTCGTCCACCCAGCAGACGCGGAACATGATGATGCGCTCTGGTTCTGCCAGGCGCTCCAGCAGATTGTGTTCGGCGTATTGCGGGTGCTTGCTGATGAAGGGCCAGAGGCTCTCAAACACTTCAGTGGCCGCTTGTTGGAATTCGGGCTGGCCGGGGTTGCGCTGGGCGATGTGGTCGAGAAATTGCTGGAGGGACAGATCAGACATGGTAGGGAGGTCCTGAAAAAAAGAATCAAACGAAATGCCGCTTGCGCCTGCCGCTGCTGCATTGCCCATGCCAGGGGCAGATACCGGACACGCACAGGGCAGGCCCCAGGGGCAACGTCTCAGAACAAGGGGTTCTCAGGTTGCTTGGCGAGTGTCGCGCGCACGGCCTTTGGGCTGTATGACGCCATCTCCACGCAATTTGCCGCTGTGGTGCGAAGCCCCGTCGTGGGGGGATGCGCACACGCACACCTGGGCCACCGGCGGCGATCAGCGCCAGGGCCTCGATCCATCGGCCAGCAAGGATTTCAAGCAGGTGCATGGCCAGCCTGTGCCGTGCACCACGCGACAGGGGGGTAAATCAGACGCGCTTGCGGTACTCGCCGGTGCGCGTGTCGATCTCGATGCGATCGCCCTGGTTGACGAACAGCGGCACGGCCACTTCAAAGCCTGTGGCAATTTTCGAGGGCTTGAGTACCTTGCCCGAGGTGTCGCCCTTGACGCCCGGCTCGGTCCAGGTGACCTCGCGCTCCACGCTGGTGGGCAGTTCCACCGAAATGGCCTTGCCGTCGTAGAACACTACTTCGGCGCTCATGCCGTCTTCCAGGTAGTTCAGGGCGTCGCCCATGTTGGCGGCCTCGACCTCGTACTGGTTGTATTCGCTGTCCATCCACACGTACATCGGGTCGGCGAAGTAGGAGTAGGTGCACTCCTTCTTGTCGAGGATGACGTTGTCGATCTTGTCGTCAGCCTTGAACACCACCTCGGTGCCCATGTTCGACAGCAGCGCCTTGAGCTTCATGCGCACCGTTGCCGCGCCGCGCCCGCCGCGTGCGTATTCGGTCTTGAGGACGATCATCGGATCCTTGCCATGCATGATGACGTTGCCGGCGCGGATTTCTTGTGCGATTTTCATAAAAGATAAGCGTTGTCTGGATCAAAGAATCCTGCTTGGCAGGGGCCTGCCATGGGGTGCTGCAGTGCAAAAAAAAGCTGCGAGATCAAAGCCCGCAGCCCGCGCAACTGATAGAAAAAATCGCCACGACCAATGGACAGGCCCACACAGGGCCGAGGGCGGATTTTATCCCAATCCCCAGCACGGGCAGAAAAAACGCCAGTCCACGGCAAGGCCTGCTTACCGCCCTGCAGCAGGCAATGGCGCGCATCTTCTGCGAGAATCGCGCGCCGTGAATTTCTCCTCCTTCATCCAAAATGCAGCGGTGATGGCGCTGCCGGTGCTGTTGGCCATCACCATCCATGAGGCCGCGCACGCCTATGTGGCGCGGCGCCTGGGCGATCCCACGGCGGCCTTGCTCGGGCGCGTCACGCTCAACCCCTTCAAGCACATCGACCCCTTTGGCACGGTGCTGCTGCCCTTGCTGCTGTTGTTCGCCTCGCAGGGCGCGCTGATGTTCGGCTACGCCAAGCCAGTGCCGGTGAACACGCGCAAGCTGCGCAACCCGCGCTACGACATGGTCTGGGTGGCGCTGGCTGGGCCACTGTCCAACTTGCTGCAGGCCGTGCTGTGGACGCTGCTGCTGGCCGTGCTGCTGTGGCTGGGCCAGCAGGGTTTGTTTGAGCCCTTCTTCGCCCGCATGGCCTGGGCCGGCATCATGGTCAACCTGGTGCTGGCGGCGCTGAATCTGTTTCCGCTGCCGCCGCTCGATGGCGGGCGCATCGCCGTGGGCCTGCTGCCCGCGCGCCCGGCCCACTACCTGGCGCGGCTGGAGCCGCTGGGCTTTTTCATCGTGCTGGGCCTGTTGTGGCTGAACCTGCTCGATCGCTACTGGCTCTACCCGCTGCTTGAAGCCGGGCTGCAGGTGCTGCTGCAGCCGCTGCAATGGCTGGGGCTGCCGCTGCCATGATGCGGGCGCTGCCTGCTGCCACTCACTCTTTTCCGCTTGCCATCCATGACCACCCGTTTCCTCACCGGCATCACCCCCTCGGGCATCCCGCACCTGGGCAATT
The DNA here is from genome assembly GCF_002285285.1 of Vandammella animalimorsus. Lineage (GTDB taxonomy): Bacteria > Pseudomonadota > Gammaproteobacteria > Burkholderiales > Burkholderiaceae_C > Lampropedia > Lampropedia animalimorsus. Next base: position 74,048 of record NZ_NSJF01000003.1, on the reverse strand, counting down.
ACGCAGGCGCCATTCGGCCCTCGGTGCGCTCGCAGGCCCAGCCCGGCGCCGAGCATTTCTTCTTCCTGGCCGACCTGCACAGCCTGATCAAGTCGCAAAACCCGGTGCAGACCCAGCAATCGACGCTGGAGATCGCTGCCACCTGGATCGCCTGCGGGCTGGACCCCGAGCAGGTGACCTTCTACCGCCAGAGCGACATCCCCGAAATCCCGCAGCTGACCTGGCTGCTGACCTGCGTCACCGGCAAGGGCCTTCTCAACCGCGCCCATGCCTACAAGGCCGCGGTGGACAAGAACGCCGAGACGGGCGCCGACCCCGACGCCGACGTCACCGCCGGGCTGTTCATGTACCCGGTGCTGATGGCCGCCGACATCATGATGTTCAAGGCGCACAAGGTGCCCGTGGGGCGCGACCAGGTGCAGCACATCGAGATGGCGCGCGACATGGCCGCCAGCTTCAACCACATCTACGGCCACGGGCAGGAGCTGCTGGTGCCGCCCGAGGCGCTGGTGGACGAGCACGTGGCCACGCTGCCCGGCCTGGACGGGCGCAAGATGAGCAAGAGCTACGGCAACACCATTGCCCTGTTCACGCCGCGCGAGCAGCTGCGCAAGCTCATCATGGGCATTGCCACCGACTCGCGCGCGCCGGGCGAGCCCAAGGAAACCGAAGGCTCGGCCATCTTCCAGATCTACCAGGCCTTTGCCAGCGCCGAGCAAACCGAGGCCATGCGCCAAGCCTTCGCCCAGGGCATTGCCTGGGGCGAGGCCAAGCAGCAACTCTTTGAGCTGATCGACGCCGAGATTGCCCCGATGCGCGCGCAGTTCGATGCCCTGATGGCCGACCCGGCGCGCATCGAGGCCATCTTGCAGCGCGGCGCCGAAAAAGCCCGCGCCGAGGCCGCGCCCTATCTGGCAGAGCTCAAGCGCGCCGTGGGCCTGTGCGACCTGCGCCAGCCGCTGGCCCGGCCCGCCGCGCCGGATGCCGCCGCGGCCGAAGCCCCGCCGCAGATCAAGCAATACCGCGAAGCCGACGGCCAGTTCTACTTCAAGCTCACCACCGCCCGCGGCGCGCCGCTGCTGCAAAGCCTGGCCTACGCCAGCGGGCGCGAAGCCGGCCAGGCCGTGCAGCAACTTAAGCGCCAAGGGGCCGCAGCGCTGGATGCGCTGGCTGCGCAGCTGCAACCCTTCACGCGCGACGAGGCGCTCGAACAGGCGCTGGATGCGCTGGTGCAGGCGCAGCAGCAGGGCTGAACCTGCTGCGATGAGGCCTGCTCGCACCACGTTTTTTGACTTCCACCCCTGCCGCCTTTGGGAGCGCCCCTGACCATGCCCGACAGTGCCGAGCACCTGCAAAGCCATTTCAGCACCCGCCACTTCCGTGATGCGCTGGGCAGCTTCGCCAGCGGTGTGACCATCGTCACCACGCTGGACGCCCAGGGCCAGCCTGCGGGCCTGACGGTCAGCTCCTTTGCCTCGGTGTCGCTGGAGCCGCCGCTGGTGCTGTGGAGTTTGCTCAACGCCTCCAGCCACCTGCAGGACTTTTTGCACTGTCAGCACTTTGCCATCAACGTGCTGGCTGCCGACCAGCTGCTGCTGGCGCAGCGCTTTGCCACGCCGGGCCTGGATCGCTTCCGCAACCTGCACACCGTCCGCGCTGCCAGCGGCGTGCCGCTGCTGCCTGGCGCGCTGGCCTGGTTCGAATGCCGCCGCCACGCCCAGCACCTGGCGGGCGATCACACCATTTTCATCGGCCAGGTCGAGCGCGTGGGCTACCGTGGCGCCTGGCCGCGCGAGCTGCCCGGCGCCGACCCGGCCCAGTGCCCGCAGGCCCTGGCGCCGCTGCTCTACCACCGTGGCATCCTGCACCAGGGCGCGCTGCCCGCGCCGGCTGCAGCGCACAGCCGGCAGACGAACAAGAAATCGTGAGTCAACAAAGGCCTGCGCGAAGCGCGGCGTGCGCTGCGATTCGCGCAAAGTGCATACACGCTCTAAGCGGCCAGCGGCGGCGCAAAGCGCCGCAGGCGCAGCGCATTGCCCAGCACGAACAGGCTGGACAAGGCCATGGCGCCGGCAGCGAACACCGGCGAGAGCAGCACGCCCCATAGCGGGTAGAGCAGGCCAGCGGCTACCGGGATCAGCGCAGTGTTGTAGGCAAAGGCCCAGAACAGGTTCTGGCCGATGTTGCGCATGGTCGCGCGCGAGAGCGCGATGGCGTTGGGCACGGCCTGCAGATTGCCCGAGATCAGCACCACGTCGGCCGATTCGATGGCCACGTCCGTGCCGGTGCCGATGGCCAGGCCCACGTGCGCCTCGGCCAGCGCCGGGGCGTCGTTGATGCCGTCGCCGACGAAGGCCACCGGGCCATGCGCGGCGCGCAGCGCCTGCACGGCCTGCACCTTGCCGCCTGGCAGCACCTCGGCCACCACCTCATCGATGCCCAGGCGCTGGGCGATGGCCTGGGCGGTGCGGGCGTTGTCGCCGGTGATCATGGCCACCTTCAGCCCTTGTGCGTGCAGCGCGGCGATGGCCGCAGGCGTGCTGGGCTTGATGGCATCGGCCACGGCGATGATGGCCGCCAGGCGTCCGTCGAGCGCGGCGTACAGCGGTGTCTTGCCCTCGCTGCCCAGGCGCTGGGCGGTGGCGGCAAACACGCCGCAGTCCAGCCCGAGCTGCTGCATGAAGCGGTCAGCGCCGATCTCCACGCGCTGCCCGTCCACCTCGGCGCGCACGCCCAGCCCGGTGACGGATTCGAAGGCCTGCACCGCTGGCAGCGTCAGCGCCTGTTGCTCGGCCGCTTGCACGATGGCGCGCGCAATCGGGTGCTCCGAGCGCGCCTCGACCGCCGCCACATGGGCCAGCACCTGCTCGGGCGTGAAGCCGCCAGTGGTTTCCAGATCGGTGAGCGTGGGGCGCCCCTCGGTCAGGGTGCCGGTCTTGTCCAGCGCCACCACCCGCACCTCGTGCAAGGCCTGCAGCGCCTGGCCCTTGCGGTAGAGGATGCCCAGCTCCGCCCCCCGACCGGTGCCGACCATGATGGAAGTGGGCGTGGCCAGGCCCATGGCGCAGGGGCAGGCGATGATGAGCACGGCCACGGCATTGACCAGCGCCAGCGTCAGCGCCGGGGCCGGGCCCAGCAGCAGCCAGGCCCCAAAGGTCAGCGCTGCGATCAGCATGATGGCCGGCACGAACCACAGCGTCACCTTGTCCACCAGCGCCTGGATGGGCAGCTTGGCCGCCTGGGCTTGCTGCACCATGCGGATGATCTGCGCCAGCACCGTGGCTTCGCCCACGGCCGTGGCCTGCATGGTGAAGGCGCCGGTCTGGTTGACGGTGCCGCCCACCAGCGGCTGGCCTGGCGTTTTGGCCACCGGCACCGGCTCGCCCGAGATCATCGACTCATCCACGAAGCTCTGACCTTCGAGCAATTGACCATCGACCGGAATGCGCTCGCCCGGGTGCACCTGCAGCACGTCGCCGGCGAGCACCTGGTCAATGGGCAGATCGACGAATTGCTCGCCACGGCGCACGCGCGCCGTCTTGGCCTGCAGGCGCAGCAGCCGCGCAATCGCCGCTGAGGTGCGGCCCTTGGCGCGCGCCTCCAGCAGCCGCCCCAGCAGAATCAGCGCCACGATCACCGCCGCGGCCTCGAAATACACATGGCTCGCGCCCTGTGGCAGCCAGTGCGGCGCAAAGGTGGCCACCAGCGAATAACCATAGGCCGCCAGCGTGCCCACGGCCACCAAGGAATTCATGTCTGGCGCGCCGCGCAGCAGCGCCGGGATGCCCTGGCGGTAAAAGCGCCGCCCCGGCCCCAGCAGCACCAGCGTAGTCAGCACGCATTGCAGCAGCCAGCTGTTGCGCTCGCCGATGTGCTGCGCAATCCAGTGGTGCATGCCCGGCACCATGTGCGCGCCCATCTCCAGCACGAACACTGGCAGTGCCAGCAGCGTGGCCAGCAGCCAGTCGCGCTGCAGCTGCACGCGCTCGGCCTCTTGCTCGGCCTGGGCCTGCGCATCTTCCAGCCCGGCCGGGCCGTCCAATTGCCGCGCGGCATAGCCGGCCCGCTCGATGGCCGCCAGCAGCGCCTGGCCACTGGCGGCGCCGCGCACCGTGGCGCGTTGCGTGGCCAGGTTGACCGATGCTTGTTCCACACCGGGCACGGCGCCCAGCGCACGCTCGACGCGTCCGACACAGGCCGCGCAGCTCATGCCGCTGACGGCCAGTTCGATGGTGGTGGCGGGGGCGGCATCATGGGCCGAGGGGGCAGTGCTGGCAGGCTTCATGGCAACAAAGTAAAGGCTTGGGTCAGATTCTCAAGGTAGGCGCAAGTGTAGGCCGCAGAACTTGCCCATCTTGCTCAAGGGGGAGGGCTGTACGAATCCGCATGGGCGCGCGATGCGCTGGTGCACGCAGGCCCTCTCGCGCAACTTGCGCAAGGGCGGCCAGGTCGCGGTTGCAAGGCCTGCTTCGTGTCATACTCGCCGCCCTCTTTATTTGTCAAACAAAGCTTAAAGATCATGCGCTTTCAACGTACTTTCACTGCACTGATGTTCACTGTCTCGGCACTGTTTGCTGCTCAGGCGCCGGCCCAGGCCGAGCAGACCCGCCAGCTGGTGGTGGGCTCCAGCGCGACCTACGCGCCGTTTGCCTTTGAGAACAAGGAAAAGCAAATCGTCGGCTTCGACATCGACATCATCAACGCCATTGCGCAGCAGCAGCAGCTCAAGGTGCGCCTGGTCAACACGCCGTTCTCCAGCATCTTTGCCGCGCTCAACAACGGCGATGTGGATTTGGTGATCTCTGGCGTGACCATCAACGACAAGCGCAAGCAAAGCTTTGATTTCTCGGCCCCGTACTTCGATGCCAAGCAGCTCATTGCCGTGCCGCAGGACAGCGCCATTGCCTCGCTCAAGGACATCGCCGGCAAGAAGGTGGCGGTGGTCAGCGGCTCCACTGGCGACGACGTGGCCAGCCGCGAGCTGGGCAAGACCAGCCCGAACGTGCGCCGCTTCGAGAGCACGCCGCTGATCATTGCCGAGCTGGCCGCTGGCGGCGTGGATGCGGCCATTGGCGACAACGGCGTGATCGCCTACCGCGTGTCGCAGACGCCAGGGCTGAAGACGGTGGACGACCCCAACTTCCCCAAGGAGTATTTCGGCATTGTGGTGCGCAAGGGCGATGACGAATTGCGCGCCAAGATCGACGCCGGCCTGGCCGCCATCCGCGCCGATGGCACTTACAACCGCCTCTACAAGAAGTGGTTCGACAAGGATTACGTTGCGCAGTGATGCCGTGAGGGCGGGGCGTGAGCCGCCGCTCTGCCAGTTTCGCGCTGCGGCCGTGCAGCGCCAACCTGCGCAGGGGCACCCAGTAGCTGCCGCCTGCGCCGGTGTTGAGTGCAGAGGCCGGGATGTGCGCCCGGCGGCGCACCTCCTTTTCTTGTCTCGCCAAGAAAAGGAGGCAAAAGAAGGCGACCCCACTGCCCGCGACCCCGGCGCTGCGCGCCGGGGCGACCTGTGCCGATGGCCTGCCAGGGCGGATGCTGCGGAAACTCGCTGCGCGGCTTTGCCGCTGCGCTCAAACAGCCGCAGCGAAATTTGATGAACGAAGCAGGCCCACTGTGTGTGGGCCTGCCCGCCCTGTCAGGCCACCGTCACAGGCGCTGGCAGAAGGGGGCTTTGCCCGGGCCATCGCTGCGCTCGGCCTTGGGCTGGTGCCTGTTTTTCGGCCTGCGCCGCACTTACCAAAACAACCGATCTTGCTTGCCCAGCTGGCCGCCACAGGCGCGCCGGCCCCCACCCGCCATGAATGACAACGCCACGGCCTGGTTCGGCTGGTTCCGCGCCGACATCCTGGTCGAATACCAATCCCTGTTCTGGCACGGCGCCCTGATCACCGTGGGCATGACGCTGGCCTGCGTGCTCATGGGCTGCATGCTGGGCCTGCTGCTGGCGCTGGCCAGGCTGGCCCAGGCACGCCATGCGCCCTGGCGCGGCCTGTGCCGCTATCTGCTGCGCTGGCCGTCCACCGCCTACGTCAGCTTTTTTCGCGGCACGCCGCTGTTCGTGCAAATCATGCTGATGCACTTTGCCGTGATGCCGGTGTTCATCCATCCGCAGGACGGCCTGCTGGTCAGCGGCGAGCTGGCGCGCCAGCTCAAGCAGGACTACGGCGCGCTGCTCTCGGGCGTGGTGGCGCTGACGCTGAACTCCGGCGCCTACATCTCCGAAGTGTTTCGCGCCGGCATCCAATCGATCTCGCGCGGCCAGCGCCAGGCTGCGCTGTCGTTGGGCATGACGCCCGCCCAAAGCATGCGCTACATCGTGCTGCCGCAGGCCTTCAGACGCGTGCTGCCGCCGCTGGGCAACAACATGATTGCCTTGCTCAAGGACACCTCGCTGGTCTCGGCCATCGGCCTGGCCGAGATGGCCTACGCCGCGCGCACCGTGGCCGGCGCCTACAGCCGCTATTGGGAGCCTTATCTGGCCATCGCCCTGGCCTATTGGCTGATGACCTTCTTGCTCACCCTGGGGCTGCGCAGGCTGGAGCGGCACCTGGCGCGCGCTGACGCATAGCGCACAGCGCGCCGGCGCGTGTGACGCGCGGTTTGCCAGCCGGGCCCTACCATATGCACTTTGCTTTTCGACTGGGAGATTGAGCGCCATGCACACCAAAGAGCCCACAGACGCAGCCCTGCAGCACACGCACGAGCCGGACAAGGAGCAGCCGCTGCGCGAGGACATCCGCCTGCTCGGGCGTTTGCTGGGCGAGGTGATCCGCGAGCAGGATGGCGATGCCGCCTTCGAGATGATCGAGCGCATCCGCCAGCTGGCCGTGGCCGACCGCCGGGCGAGCCAGGCTGAGGCAGGCCAGGCCAGCAGCGGCCTGCAGCCGCTGTTGCAAAGCCTGAGCAACGACGACACCGTCACGGTGGCGCGCGCCTTCACCTACTTCAGCCACCTGGCCAACCTGGCCGAGGACCAGCACTTTCTGCGCCGGCGCGAGGTGCACGAGCGCCGCGGCGAGCATCCGCGCGGCAGCCTGGCCGATGCGCTGGCGCGGCTGCGCGCAGCCGGCGTCGATGCGCCGCAGGTGCTGGCGACGCTGGCGCAGGCCTATGTCTCGCCGGTGCTCACCGCCCACCCTACCGAAGTACAGCGCAAAAGCATTCTGGATACGGAAAAGCGCATCGCCCAGCTGCTGGCCGAGCGCGGCCGCCTGCAGCAGCAGGCGCAGCGCGACGCGGCGCTGGGCCAGCCCGACGCGCGCCTGCCAGCGCGGCTGGCGGCCAACGAAGCGGCGCTGCGCGCGCGCATCACCCAGCTGTGGCAAACGCGGCTGAACCGCTACTCGCGCCTGACGGTGCACGACGAGATCGACAACGCGCTGAGCTATTACGAGGCCACCTTTCTGGAGGAAATCCCGCAGCTGTACGCCCATTTGCAGGCCCTGCTGCTGCCTGGCCAGCCCGCATCGCCGCGCCTGGCGTTGCCGAGCTTTTTCCGCATGGGCCAATGGATTGGCGGCGACCGCGACGGCAACCCCAACGTCACCGCGCACACGCTGCGCTACGCGCTGGCGCGCCAAAGCGGCGTGGCGCTGCGCCACTACCTGGCCCAGGTGCATGCGCTGGGCGCGGAGCTGTCCATGTCCGAGCGGCGCGTGCCTGTCAGCGCCGCCTTGCAGGCCCTGGCGGACGCCTCGGGCGACGACAGCCCGCACCGCGCTGATGAGCCCTACCGCCGCGCCCTCAGCGGCATCTACGCGCGCCTGGCCGCCACCCTGGCGCAACTGGGCGATGCCGGGCCTGGCAGCGCGCCCCTGCCTGCGCCCCGGCCCATGCAAATGCCGCGCCCGGCCTACGCGCATGCGGGCGAGCTGCTGGCCGACTTGCAGGTGATTGCCGACTCGCTGCACGCCCACCACGGCCAGGCCCTGATGCCCGAGCGCCTGCTGCCGCTGATGCGCAAGGTGGACGTATTCGGCTTTTGCCTGAGCACGCTGGATTTGCGCCAAAGCTCCGACCAGCACGAGGCCGTGCTGACCGAATTGCTGCGCGTGGCGCGGCTGGCGCCCGACTACGGTGCGCTGGACGAAGCCCAGCGCCAGGCGCTGTTGCTGCAACTGCTGGATGAGCCGCGCTCGCTGCGCGTGCCCGAGCACGCCTACTCGCCCCTGGCGCGCAGCGAGCTGGAAATCTTCGACACCGCACGCGAGATGCTGCAGGCCTACGGCCCGCAGGCCATTGGCCACTGCATCATCAGCCACACCGAGAGCGTTAGCGACCTGCTCGAAGCCCTGCTGCTGCTCAAGGAAGCCGGCCTGGTGCAAGGCCGCCTGAGCGAGCAGGCGCAGGCCAGCCTGATCGTCGTGCCGCTGTTCGAGACCATTGCCGATTTGCGCCAGGCCCCGGCCATCATGCAGGGCTACTACGGCTGCCCCGGCATCGCGCCCATGATGCTGCGCTCGGGCGGTGAGCAGGACATCATGCTGGGCTACTCCGACAGCAACAAGGACGGCGGCATCTTCACCAGCCACTGGGAGCTGTACATGGCTGGCACTGCATTGGTGCAGTGCTTTGCCGACATTGGCGAGCGCCACGGCGGGCAGATCCGGCTGCGCATGTTCCACGGCCGCGGCGGGGCCGTCGGGCGCGGCGGCGGGCCCAGCTACGACGCCATCCTGGCGCAGCCGCCGGGCACCGTGCGCGGCCAAATCCGCCTGACCGAGCAGGGCGAGGTCATCGCCTCCAAATACGCCAACGCCGAAATTGGCCGCCGCAACCTGGAAACCCTGGTGGCCGCCACCCTGGAGGCCACGCTGCTGCCGCAACGCCAGCCTGTGCCTGCGCACTATCTGGCCGTGGCGCAGGCGCTGTCCGAGGCCAGCATGCGCGCCTACCGCGCGCTGGTGTTCGAGACGCCCGACTTTGCCCGCTACTTCTTCAACGCCACGCCGGTGCGCGAAATCGCCGAGCTGCACATCGGCTCGCGCCCGGCCTCGCGCAAGCCCGGCCAGCGCCTGCAGGATTTGCGCGCCATCCCCTGGAGCTTTGGCTGGGGCCAAAGCCGCCTGACGCTGCCGGGCTGGTATGGCTTTGGCAGCGCCGTGCAGGCTTTTGTAGAAGGCCAGGCCCAGCCGGCTGCGGCGGCCGGCGGCCAGCCCCTGCCGCCGCTGGCCACGCCCGCCCAACGCCAGGCCCTGCTGCAAGAGATGGCCAGCCAGTGGCCCTTCCTGCAGACCCTACTCTCCAACATGGACATGGTGCTGGCCAAGAGCGATCTGGTGCTGGCCGAGCGCTACAGCCGCCTGGTGCCCGACGCCGCGCTGGCGCAGGCGGTGTTTGCCCAGATCAGCGCCGAATGGCAGCGCACCGTGGCCGCGCTGGAGCTGCTGACCGGCCAGCGCCAGCGGCTGGCGGGCAACCCTGGCCTGGCGCGCTCCATCCGCCACCGCTTCCCCTACATCGACCCGCTGCACCACATCCAGGTTGAACTGCTCGAACGCTGGCGCGCCGGCGGGGCCGACGAGCGCGTGCAAACGGCCATCCACATCAGCATCAACGGCATCGCCGCCGCGCTGCGCAACACGGGTTGACGGCGACGATCTGCGCGACGCATCCAGGGCAAGGGGTGCGCCCGGCCCTGACAGGCGCTTTCAGCGCCGCGCCGAGATCACGATGCCGGTGACGATCAGCGCAAACGCGGCGGCGTGGTAGGGCTGGGGGGCCTCGCCCAGCAGCAGGGCCGACATCAGCGCGGCAAACAGCGGCGTGAGGTTGGAGAACAGCGCCGCCAGCGTCGGCCCGGCGCGCTGCACGCCTATGCCCCAGCAGCGGTAGGCAATCAGCCCCGGCCCCAGGGCGATGAACAGCAGCCCTGCGGCCAACGGTAGGCCCCAGCGGATGGGTTGCGCGCCGCTGCTCCATTCCAACCCGGCGGCCAGCGCGCACCAGCCGATGCCCAGCAGCACCTGCACCAGCAAAAAAGCCGCCCAGTCGCTGCGCAATGCAGAGGCCACTGGGGCGCGCAGCAGCAGCCAGCTGTAGCCCGCCCAGCACAGCGCGGCCAGCAGCATCAGCAAATCGCCGGGCACCAGCGACAGCGCCGCCAGCTGCTGCCAGCTGCCGCGCGTGAGCACCAGCAGCACGCCCGCCAGCGAGAACAACGTGGCCAGGCCCTGGCGCCAGCTGGGGCGCTCGGCAAAGAACAGCGCGCCCACCAGCATCATCCAGATGGGCGAGCTGGCGGCCACCAGCGTGATGTTGATGGGGCTGGAGCTGCGCAGCGCCATGTACTGCAAGGCGTTGTAGCAGCCAATGCCCAGCAGCCCCATCAGCAACAGCGGCCGCAGGCTGGCCAGCGCCTGATGTCGCAATGACCACAGCCGCCAGCCCAGCGGCAACAGCAGCAGCGCCACCAGCACCCAGCGCAGCAGGTTCAGCGTGATGGGCGGCACCAGCGGCGCCAGCATGCGCCCGGCCACGGCATTGCCGGCCCACAGCAGCGGCGGGATGGTCAGCAGGGCAGCGGTGGCGGGCGTGAGGGCGAAGGCAGGCATGGCGTGTCTCGTGTGGGCGTGAGGTAGCGGCGCTGCCGCCCGGTGGGCGGCAGCCGTGGGCACAGGCTTTCAGGCCCGCTTGCGCCGAGATTGGAGCAGGCTTTCACTGCCGCAGCTGCTGGCGCAGCTGCTCGCCCACTTCAGGCTTGTGGGCAAAGGGGTCGCTGGGATTGCGCTGCTGCATGATGTCTTCGAGCCGGGTCTGCACCGGGCCCAGGGCCTGGGGATGGCTGTAGATGTAGAAGCGATCCTGGGCGATGGCCTCGAACACCATCTGCGCCACGTCGGCGGCGCTGACCTTGCCCGATTGCACGGCCTTTTTGCCCATGGCTTCGCCCACGCGCTGGCTGGCAGTCAGCGCTTGCCCGGCCAGCGCCTGTGGGCGGTTGCGGCCACTGTCGGCGATGCCGGTGGGCACGAAGTAGGGGCACAGCACGCTGGCGCCGATTTGCTCGGTGACCAGGCGCAGGTCCTGGTAGAGCGTTTCGGTCAGGGCCACGACGGCGTGCTTGCTGACGTTGTACAGCCCCATGTTGGGCGGCGTGAGCAGGCCAGCCATGCTGGCGGTGTTGACGATGTGGCCCCGCCAGGCTGGATCCTGGCGTGCGGCCTGCAGCATCATGGGGGTGAAGCTGTGTACGCCGTGCACCACGCCCATCAGGTTCACGCCCATGACCCAGGCCCATTCCTGGGGCGTGTTCTCCCACACCAGGCCGGCGGCGGAGACGCCGGCGTTGTTGAACACGAAGTGCGGCGCGCCCAGCGCCTGCTGCACCTGCTGGGCCAGGGCCTGCATGGCGGTGGCGTCGCTGACGTCCACGCGCTGGGCCAGCAGTTGGCGGCCGCGCGCGGCCAGCTGCGGTTGCAGCTCGGCGGCGGCGCGCGCCAGCGCGTCCTGCTGCACGTCCACCAGCACCAGGTGCATGCCGCGCGCGGCGGCAATGCGCGCGCATTCCAGCCCGAAACCCGAGCCTGCGCCGGTGAGCACGGCGGTCTTGCCATCGAAGTCGCGGATCATGGCGGTCCTCCTTTTTACGTGCGTAGCGGCTTGGGGAGCGCGCTCAGATCAGCTTGACCAGCTGCTTGCCGAAGTTCTTGCCGCGCAGCATGCCCAGGAAGGCTTCCGGGGCGGCCTCGATGCCTTGGGCGATGGATTCGCGCGGGCGCAGTTTGCCGCTGGCCACCAGCTCGCCAAGCTCCTTGAGGGCGGCGGGCCAGACGTGCATGTGCTCGCTGACGATGAAGCCTTCGACGCGCATGCGGTTGACCAGGATCAGCGCGGGGTTGAGCATGGGCAGTGGCTGGCCATCGTAGCCGGCGATCATGCCGCACAGCGCAATGCGCGCGAAGGCGTTGGTGCGCAGCATCACGGCGTCGAGGATCCAGCCGCCGACGTTTTCGAAGTGGCCGTCGATGCCGTCGGGGCAGGCGTCCTTGAGGGCCTTGGCCAGCGAGCGCACGTCCTGGTTGTGGGCGCGGTAGTCGATGCAGACGTCAAAGCCCAGTTCCTGCTCGGCATAGCGGCATTTGTCGGGCCCGCCGGCAATGCCCACGACACGGCAGCCGCGCGCCTTGGCCAGCGCGGCGTAGGCGCTGCCCACGGCGCCGGAGGCGGCGGTGACGGTCACGGTCTGGCCAGGCTTGGGGTCGATGATGTGCACCAGGCCGTAGTAGGCCGTCACGCCGGGCATGCCCACTGCGCCCAGGTAAGCGGACAGCGGCACCGGCCCGGCCGGCACCTTGCGCAGCATGCCGCTCTGGCTGGCATCGACGACGCTGTACTCCTGCCAGCCGCCCATGCCCACGACCAGATCGCCCTCGGCGTACTTGTCGCTGCGGCTTTGCACGATCTCGCCGACGGTGCCGCCGATCATCACCTCGCCCAGCGGCTGCGAGGCCGCGTAGCTTTTGGAGTCGTTCATGCGCCCGCGCATGTATGGATCCAGGCTCAGGTAGTGGTGGCGCACCAGCACCTGGCCGTCTTGCAGCTCAGGGGTTTGGCTGGTCACCAGCTTGAAGTTGCTGGCCGTGGCCTCGCCCTGGGGGCGGTTGTCCAGCAGAATTTGACGGTTGCTTGGCATGGCGGGGTCTCCTTGCGGTATGGAATGAGGGAATCAGAAAAGGCAGCGCCGCACGGCTTCAGCCGCTGGTGGCACTGGGATTGCTGGCGCGGTCTGCGTCGCCAGCGTGTGGGCTCGGTTCGGTGGCAGGGCGCTCCTTGAGCACGAAGGTGCCGCTGGCCTGGGCGCTGGGCTGGCCATCGCCGTTGAAGACGGTGGCCTCCAGGAACACCAGCGTGCGGGTGCGATGGATCAACCGGCCGCGCGCCGTGAGCACGCCGGTGGAGGGGCGCAAAAAGGTGCTTTTCATCTCCACCGTGATGGCGCCCAGGCCGGGGCGATCGGGCTCCAGCGCGGCAAAGGCCATGGTCACGTCCAGCAGCGTCATGACCACGCCGCCGTGCGCCATGCCGTAGGCGTTCATGTGCTCGGGCAGCGGCGCAATGCGCAGGTGCGAGGCGCCTTCGCCGTAGCTGAGAAACTCGATGCCCAGGTGCTCGATGAAGGGCACGGTAAAGCCCAGGTTGTCCAGCGCCTTCTGGGCTTGGCCTTGCTGGGCGGGGCTGGCGTGGGCCAGGTCGTATGTGGTGCTCATGGGATGGCCTTTTGCGTGTGTGGCTCTCAAGCGCCGATCTGCGCGCTGACGCCGCCGTCCACGGCCATCAGCTGGCCGGTGATGTGCTTGCCCGCGTCGGAGGCAAACAGCAGCGTGATGCCCTTGAGGTCTTCGTCATCGCCCAGGCGCTGCAGCGGCGCGTGGCGGGCCACGGCATCGGCTCCGCCCATGGCCTTGAGCGTGCCGGCCGTCATCTTGCTGGGGAAGAAGCCAGGGCAGATGGCGTTGACGCGAATGCCCAGCGCGCCCCATTCGGTGGCCAGCGCGCGCGTGAAGTTGATGACCGCGCCCTTGGAGGTGTTGTAGGCAATGGTGGTCATCTGCGCCGGGTTGCCGCCCAGGCCGGCGATGGAGGCAACATTGATGATGCTGCCGCTGCGCCGCGCGATCATGCTCTGGCGCGCGATGAGCTGGCTGAGCAGGAAGTAGCCGCGCACGTTCAGGTTCATGACCTTGTCCCAGGCTTCGAGCGGGTGCTCCTGCGCGGGTGCGCCCCAGGTGGCGCCGGCGTTGTTGACCAGGATGTCCACCTGGCCCAGCTGCTGCTGGGCGTGGGCGGCCAGGCGGCCCAGGTCTTCGGGGTTGGAGGCATCGGCGGCCAGCCACTGCGCATCGATGCCCTGGGCGCGCAGCGCGGCGGCGGCTTCCTCCAGGTCGGCGGCTTTGCGCGAGCTGATCAGCACCTTGGCGCCAGCCTCGCCCAGCGCCTGGGCCATTTGCAGGCCCAGGCCGCGCGAGCCGCCGGTGACGAGCGCGGTCTTGCCGCTGAGGTCGAACAGTTGTTGGATGGTGCGGGTCATGTCGGGGTCTCCTCGGGAGTGATCTTTTGGGGTGATCTCGGGGTGATCTTTGGCGGGCTTAGAACGCGGCGGTGTCCAGCTCGGCGCAGGTCATGTCGCCGGCGGCGGCCACGCCCAGCCAGGCGCCGATCTTGGGCAGCTCGTAGGCGAAGAAGTAGCGCGCGCAGGCCATGCGGCCCTGCGCGGCTGGGCTGTGCAGGGCGGCATCGGCGCGCAGCGTGGCCAGCGCCAGGTCCAGCCAGACCCAGGCCAGCACGGTGTGGCCAAAGCCCTGCATGTAGGGCACGGCGTTGGCCAGCGTGCGCCTGGCATCGCCGGTGCGCTGCGCCCATTGCCAGGCGGCCTCAGTGGTGCCCAGCACCTGCTGCCAGGCCGCGCGCAGCTGCGCGGCCAGCGGCGCCAGCGCCTCGTGGTGCTGGGCGGCGGCGGCTGTGGCTTCAATGCGTTGGCCCAGCAGCGCCAGCCCGGCGCCGCCTTCCATGCGCACCTTGCGCCCGAGCAGGTCGTTGGCCTGGATGCCGTGCGTGCCCTCGTGGATCATGTTCAGGCGATTGTCGCGCCAGTACTGCTCGACGGGGAAGTCGCGCGTGTAGCCATAGCCGCCGTGGATCTGGATGGCCAGGGAGTTGGCCTCCAGGCACCATTCGCTGGGCCAGCTCTTGGCGATCGGGGTCAGCACCTCCAGCAGCAGCCGCGCCTGCGCGGCGCTTTCGGGCGCGCCGGTGTGTTGCTCGTCCACCAGCCGCGCGGCCATCAGGTTCAGCGCCAGCGCGCCTTCGCAATAGGCCTTTTGCGCCAGCAGCATGCGGCGCACGTCGGCGTGCTCGATGATGGGCACCTGGGCGCTGGCCGCATCCTTGCCGGCTGCGCCCAGCGGCCGGCCCTGCGGGCGGGTCTTGGCGTATTCCAGGCTGGCCTCGTAGCCGGCATAGCCCAGCATGGTGGCGGCCATGCCGATGGCAATGCGCGCCTCGTTCATCATGTGGAACATGCAGCGCAGGCCATCGCCCACGGCGCCGACGCGGTAGCCAATGGCCCCGGCGCTGCCGCGCACCGGGTATTTGCCCTCGCCGAAGTTGAGCAAGGTGTTGGTGGTGCCGCGCCAGCCGAGCTTGTGGTTCAGCCCGGCCAGCGCCACGTCGTTGCGCTCGCCGGTGCACTGGCCGTCGCTATCCACCAGGTGCTTGGGCACGATGAACAGCGAGATGCCCTTGACGCCGGGCACCAGCTTGCCGTCCGGGCCTGGCACCTTGGCCAGCACCAGGTGCACGATGTTCTCGGCCAGCTCGTGATCGCCCGAGGAAATCCACATCTTGTTGCCGCTGAGGCGGTAGCGCGGGCCCAGCGGGTCGGCCTCGAAATCCGCGCCATCGGGCACGGCGCGCGTGGTCACGTCGCTCAGCGAGGAGCCGGCCTGCGGCTCGGACAGGCACATGGTGCCGGTGAAGCGGCCGTTGAACTCGTTGTGCGCGAACACCCGCTGCTGCATGGCGCTGCCGTGCGCCATCAGCAAATTGGCGTTGCCGCTGGTGAGCATGTTCGAGCCGATGCTGATCGAGGCCTTGGCAAAAAAAGTGTTGGCCGCCGACTCGACCACGAAGGGCAGCTGCATGCCGCCGATGTCGTAATCCTGCGCGGCGCTGAGCATGCCCGATTCGGCATAGGCCTGGCGCGCCTCGTAGGTGGCGTGCGGCAGGATGACTTTTTCGCCGTCGAAGTGCGGCTCCTCGGTATCGACCAGCCGGTTGAAAGGCGCGTATTTCTCGCGCGCAATGCGCTCGCAGGTCTGCAGCACGGCGTCGTAGGTCTCGCGCGAGTGATCGGCATGGCGCGGGCGCTGGTTCAGGGATTGAACGTCGATCCAGTCGTAGAGCAGAAAGTCCAGGGTGTCGCGCAGGCTCATGATGTGCAAATTGCGTAGGGGATGCGGCAATCGCTGCGGCTTGGCCGTAGCGCTTCTTGAAGGGGCTGTCCTCAAAAATCCTCAAGCACAGAGCGTGAACAGGCCCCAAAAAATGCCGCGCATCCTACCGCGTGGGCCTGGCCGCTCCAGTCACTTATGCAACCTCGGCGCGTGGGTGAGGCTGAGCAGGCAGGCCCTGGGCCGGCGATCAACGGCGCCAGAACGAGGGCAGCAGCAGCACCATCAGGCTGAGGATCTCCAGTCGGCCCAGCAGCATGCCCAGGCTGCAGACGCAGAGCTGGAAGTCGCTCAAGCCGCCGAAGTTGGAGGCCGGGCCGACGCTGCCCAGCGCCGGGCCGGCGCAGTTGATGCTGGCCAGCACGGCCGAGAAGGCCGTCACCAGATCCATGTCGGTGATGACCAGCGCCAGGCTGAGCACCAGAATGGCCATGATGTAGAACAGGATGAAGGCCAGCACGGAGAAGATGATCTTGTTGTCCACCGGGCTTTGGCCCAGGCGTACCGGGTTGACCACGCGCGGATGCACCAGGCGGGTGAGCTCGCGCCTGGCTTGCTGCACCAGGATCAGCGCGCGGATCATCTTGATGCCGCCGCCGGTGGAGCCGGCGCTGGAGGCCACCGAGGACAGCAGCAGCATGGCCAGCGGCGCAAAGGCGGGCCAGCGCAGGTAGTCCGTGGTGGCATAGCCGGTGGTGGTCGCCAGCGAGATGGTGTTGAACATGCCAAAGCGCACGGCGTCGCCGAGCTCATAGACGTTGCGCGACCACAGGAACAGGCTGATGACCAGCCCGCCGATGAGCAGCGTGGCCAATGTGGCGCGCACTTCGGCCTCGCGCCAAAAGCCAGTCAGGCTGCGGCGGCGCAGGGCCACGAAGTACAGCGCGAAGTTGCAGCTGGCCACCAGCATGATGGCAATGGCGATGCCCTCCAGCACGGGCGAGTTGAAGTGCCCGAAGCTGTTGTCGTATGAAGACAGGCCGCCCAGGCTGACGGTGGTGAAGCAGTGCAGCAGCGCATCCACTGGCGGCATGCCGCCGGCCCAGTAGGCGCAAAAGCACAGCACCGACAAGCCCAGATAGACCGACCACAGCCCCTTGGCCGTTTGCGTGATGCGCGGCGTGAGCTTGGTGTCCTTGAGCGGGCCGGCCACTTCGGACTTGAACACCTGGCTGCCGCCCACGCCCAGCATGGGCAGCACGGCCACGGCCAGAATCAGAATGCCCATGCCGCCCAGCCACTGCATGAAGCAGCGCCAGATGTTGAGCGACAGCGGCAGATACTCCAGCCCGGCCAGCACGGTGGCGCCGGTGGTGGTCAGGCCGGAGACGGCCTCGAAGTAGGCCTGGGCAAAGCTCAGCGGCTGGCCAACCTGGCGCGTGACCAGCCAGATGGGCACGCTGCCCAGCAGCGGCAGCAGGCCCCAGACGGCGCCCACCAGCAGCACGCCATCGCGCGGCTGCAGCTCCTGGCGGCAGCGGCGCAGGCGGTAAAAGCCCACGGCGCCCAGCACCATGCCAACCAGCGCGGGCAGGGCGTAGTCCAGCCACAGGGGTTCGTGCATCAGCAACGAGGCGGCCAGCGGCACGGCCAGACAGGCCGAAAACAGCAGCAGCAGGCCACACAGCACACGCAGTACGGGCAGGTAGTCGCTCATGACAAAAAGGCTTGCTCATCGGTGGCCGGGCGCTGCGGCGCAGGCCAGCGCATGGCGCGCATTGTGTGGGCAGTCATGCGAGGGAGGGGTCAGAAGAAGGTGGGTTTGACGCTGAAGGCTTTTTCCACTTCGCGCACCAGCCGCTTGTGCGGCAGGAAGAAAACGAAGTGGTCGCCCGATTCGATCACCGTGTCGCGGTGCGGGAAGATCACCTCGGGCAGGCGCGGGGCCAGCGCTTGGGGCTCGGGCGGCTCGGCGGCGGCGTCAGCCTGCATGGCGGCAGCCTCGTGCTCGGGCGCTGCGCGCGCGAACGCGTCGCGCTCGGCCTCTGGCTGCGGCGCGGCAGGGCTGCGCTGGGCCAGCACAGGCGGCTCCAGGCCGCGCACGATCAGGCCGATGTGCACGTCGCGCGGCAGGCGCAGCTCGCCCACGGTGCGGCCCACGACCTGGGAGGTCTTCTTGTCGCCGCGCGCGACGATCTCCAGCGCTTCGGCCACGCCACGGCGCAGGCTGTGCACGGCCTGCACGTCGCCGTGGCGCACGTAGGTCAGCAAATCGCCGAGCATGGCCTGCGCCGGCGTCAGGGCAATGTCGATCTGCGTGCCGTGCATCAGGTCGGCATAGCTGCGCTGGTTGATCAGCGCCAACACGCGCTTGGCGCCCATGCGCTTGGCCAGCAGGCTGGTCATGATGTTGCGCTCGTCGTCGTCCGACAGCGCCAGCAGCAGATCGACCTCTTCGATGTTCTCTTGGTCGAGAAAGTCCTCATCGGTGGCCTCGGCGTGGAACACCAGCACGTCTTCGGGCAGCTTGGCCGAGAGCTCCATGCTGGCCTCGCGCTGGCTTTCGACGACCTTGATGCGGTAGTAGCCCTTGCGCTGCTGCGTCAGCTGCAGGGCCAGCTTTTGCGCCACCACGCCGCCATCGACGATCATGATGCGGCGCACGGTGGCCGTGGGCGCCTCGACGGGCTTGGTCAGCAGCGTCAGCACCTCGGCTGCGCGCTCGCGCGTGGTCAGCACGAACACCTCGTCGTCGGGCTCGATGCGGGTGTTGCCCTCGCTGGGCACGAAACGGTCGGGCTGATCGGCAAAACGCCGGTAGATGGCCACCACGCGCATGGGCACTTCCGGGTGCAGTGCGCGGATCTCGGCGATGGTGCGGCTGCACATGGGCGCCGCTGCGCGCGCGCGCGCAGCGGTGAGCACAGCCCGCCCGCCAGCGAACTCGCGCACCTGCATGGCCTGTGGGAACTCCACCAGCTTGCTCAGATAGCGGGTGAGCGAATCCTCCGGTCGCAGGCACTGGTCCACGGCAAAACCCTCCGGCCCCAGCACGGCCGAGCCCTCGGCCCAGGCGTTGGAGCGCACGCGGGCAATGCGCACCGGAATGCGAAACACCATGTGCGCGATCTTGCAGCAGGCCAGGTTGGTCTCGTCGGCCGAGGCGCAGGCGATGAGCAGGTCGGTGTCGTCGGCGCCGGCCTCGGCCAGCACCGAGGGGTCGATGCCGTCACCCACCACGCCGCGCAAGTCGTAGCGCGACTCCAGCTCCTGCAGCAAGGCGCGGTTGGTATCGATGACGGTGATGTCGTTGCGTTCGAGCACCAGGCTGTCGGCCACGGCCTGGCCGATTCTGCCTGCGCCGAGAATGATGATTTTCATGGCAATAATCGCGGGCGCTGGGCATTGCCTCAGGCGCCCGGCGCGTTGCTGGTGGCATTGGGCGGCATCATACTGTTTGCCAGCGCGTGCGCTGCTTTGCTGCAAGAGGGATGCCAGGCAAAAGATCGAGGAAGACGGATGACAACAAGCATGCATGAACAGGGCTTCGATGGTGCCGTCGGCGTGGCGCCAGGCATGCCGCTGACCGAGCTGGATACGCCCACGCTGGTGCTGGATCTGGACGCGATGGAGCGCAACATCCAGCGCATGGCCGAGTTTGCCGCCGCCCATGGCGTGCAATGGCGGCCCCATGCCAAGCTGCACAAAAGCGCGCGCATCGCCCAGCGCCTGGTGGCCGCTGGCGCCAGCGGCTGCTGTGTGCAAAAGGTGGCTGAGGCACAGGCCCTGGCCGCTGGCGGAGTGCGCGACATCTACATCAGCAATCAGGTGCTGGCGCCGCAAAAGCTGCAGCGTGTGGCGGCCTTGGCGCGCCATTTGCAGCAGCAGGGCGGGCGGCTGGCCCTGGCTGTGGACAGGGCCCAGGGCGTGGCCGCGCTGGCCCAGGCGCTGCAGGGCGCAGGCGTGCCGCAGGCCGTGGAGGTGTTCATTGAGATTGACATCGGCCAGCACCGCGCTGGCGTGGCGCCGGGCGCGCCGGCGGTGGCGCTGGCGCAGAACATCGTCCGCCAGCGCCAGCTGCGCCTGGCAGGGCTGCACGCCTACCACGGCGGCGCCCAGCACATCGAGGATGGCAGCCAGCGCGCCGCTGCCATGCAGGCCGCCTATGCGCTGGTGCGCCAAACCTTGGAGCAGTTGCACGCGGCTGGCTTTACCGATTTGGCGGTGACTGGCGCAGGCACGGGCACTTTTGCGCTGGAGGCCGCCAGCGGCTTGTACACCGAGCTGCAGCCCGGCTCCTTCCTGTGCATGGATGCGCACTACGCGCGCGTGCAGCCGGTGCCGCAGTCCGCGCTGCCAGGGCCGACGCACTTCGAGCATGCTTTGTTCATCAAGACCCAGGTGCTTTCCAGCTGCGCCGCGCACGCCGTGGTCGATGCCGGCCACAAAAGCCATGCCATTGACTCGGGCCTGCCCATGGTCTGGAACCAGGGCCTGCCGCCGTTGTATGAGTTCCGCAATGGCGGCGATGAACACGGCATCGTGGCGCCGCGCGTGCTGCACGGCGCGCTGCACGCCCCGGTGCCGGCGTTGGGGCAAACGCTGTGGCTGGTGCCCGGCCATTGCGATCCGACCGTGAATCTGCACGATGCCTTCGTCGGCATTCGGGGCGGGCTGGAGCACGGCGTGGTGCAGGAGATCATCCCCATCGATGCGCGCGGCGCGCTGTGGTAGAGGCCGCTGCAGTTGTTGCGGCCGCCTGCGGCAGGCAGCGCCGCAACGCCCAGGCCAAGCCGGGCCAGGCCAGGCGGCTTATTGCGCCGCAGGGCCGCTGGTTGCTCCGCCTGCGCCGCCCGGCGGGACCTGCAGGATTTGCTGCAGCACGCGGTTTTGCTCCTGCAGGCTCATGGCCTCGAACTGCTCCAGCGTGATGCCCAGCGGCTCCAGCCGCTCGGCCAGTATCTGGGCCTGCATGCTTTGCATTTGCCAGATGCCGCCGGCCATCAGCAGGCCCAGCAGCGTAAAGGCCACGGCGGCCTTGCGCTGGGAGATGCCATGCACTTCGACGCTGGCGATGGTCCACAGGTACATGGTCCAGGCGATGTTGAGCACTGCGCCCACGTAAGGAACAAAGGCCAGCAGCGCCGTCACCGGGGCCAGCGCCATGGTGGCGGCCACGCAGCGAAAGGCCACCTGGTAGCCGTGCGGCGAGCCCAGGGCTTTCCACAGCAGCATGACGATGGCCGAAGCGATGAACACGGCCCCCAGGCTCAGCCCTGGCGTGAGCACCAGAATGTCCAGCAAGGCAGGCGCCTGACCGTGCAGCAACAGCAGGGGCAGCGAGGCCAGCAGCGCTGCGGCAATGGCCATCACCATCACGAACAGCATGGGCTCGGCCAGCGGACCTTGGCGCGGCATGGTGCGGAAATACTCGGCCGGACGCACGATGACGTACAGAGCCAGTTGCGCCATGCGTTGCAGGCTGAAAATTGGGGCAGGGGAGGTCTGGGACATCGGGGCGTGGGCTGGGCGCTGGAGTTTTGTGCGGGGCTGGGGGTTGTTGAGATTGGGTTTGCGAAGCGGTTTTTCGAGGCAAAAGCCGCAGATGCAAGGCGAAAACGTGCGCAAGGTTGAACACCTTGCCAGCGTTTTCAACGCTGCAGCTGTGGATTGTTGACCGAAAACACCGCCGCAATGCTCAATCTCAACAAGCCCTAGCTTGATTGGGCCAGGGGCGATGCGGCGCTGGCTGCGCGGCGCTCGAAGGCAATGTCGCCGGCCACGATGGTGCAGCGCACCTGGCCGGGCAGAGTCTCGCCAAGAAAAGGCGTGTGTTTGCCCTGGCTGTGCAGCGCCTGGGGCGTGACGCGCCAGGGCGCTTGCGGATCGTACAGGCAGAGGTCGGCCACGCCGCCGACCACCAGCTTGCCAACGCTGGCCTGCAATGTGCCCAGCGCATCGCCCAGCACCTGGGCGCTGGCGCTGCTCACGCGCGAGAGCGCCGTCAGCAGGGGCACGCCTTGCTGCTGGGCCCAGTGCTGGGTCAGCGGCAGCAGCAGCTCCAGGCCGGTGGCGCCGGGCTCGGCTTCGGCAAAGGGCATTTCCTTGGCGTCATCGGCCACGGGCGTGTGGTCGGAGACCAGCGCGTCGATGGTGCCATCGGCCAGCGCCTGGGCCAGCGCCTCGCGGTC
The DNA here is from genome assembly GCF_002285285.1 of Vandammella animalimorsus. Lineage (GTDB taxonomy): Bacteria > Pseudomonadota > Gammaproteobacteria > Burkholderiales > Burkholderiaceae_C > Lampropedia > Lampropedia animalimorsus. The sequence goes on along the minus strand of NZ_NSJF01000003.1, from coordinate 51,958 downwards.
GCGCTGCTGGCGCAGCGGCGGCTGCAAGCGCGCATTGCTGTCGAAGAAGCCGATGTCGGCATCGGTCAGCAGCAGGGAGTTGATGCTGATGTCGCAGCTCACGGGCAGGCCTTCGGCCTTGGCCTGGCGCACCAGTGCCACGCCCTGGGCGCTGCTGAGGCGGCACAGGTGCACGCGGCAGGGGGTGCTGCGCAGCAGCTCGAACAGAGTGTGCAGGGCAATGGTCTCGGCGGCCACGGGCACGCCCGACAGGCCCATGCGCTGCGCCAGCGGGCCGCTGGCGGCCACGCCGCCACCCAGTGCCGCATCTTGCGGGCGCAGCCAGACGGTGTAGCCGAAGGTGGCGGCGTACTGCAGCGCGCGCTGCAGCACCAGGTTGTTTTTCAGCGGCGCCTCGGCCTGGCCGAAGCCCACGCAGCCGGCCTGGGTCAGGTGCGACATTTCGGTCAGCACCTCGCCGTGCAGGCCGCGCGTGAGCGCGCCCAGCGGGAACAGCCGCGCCTGGCGCAGGTTGCCCGCGCGCAGCTTGAGCATTTCGACCAGGCCGGATTCGTCCAGCACCGGGTCGGTGTCGGGCGGGCAGACCAGGCTGCTCACGCCGCCAGCCACAGCAGCGTGCATTTCCGATTCGAGCATGCCGGCGTGCTCGAAGCCGGGCTCGCGCATGCGCGCGCACAGATCGACCAGCCCGGGCAGCACCCACAGGCCGCTGGCGTCGATGCGGCGCTCGGGCTGGAACTCGGCCGGCACCTGGCCGATGGCGACGATGCGCCCGGAGGCAATGGCGATGTCGCCGGCGACATCCAGCCCGCTGGCCGGATCCAGCAGGCGGCCGCCTTGGATGAGTGTTTTCATGCGTGCAATGACAAGGGTCTGAAGGGGTGGATCAGGCTTCGTTGCCGGCGACGATGGACATGACGGCCATGCGCACGGCGATGCCAAAGCTCACCTGCGGCAGGATCACGCTGTGCGCGCCATCGGCAACGTCGGAGTCGATCTCCACGCCACGGTTGATGGGGCCGGGGTGCATGACGATGGCGTCGGGCTTGGCCAAGCGCAGCTTGGCCGGCGTCAGGCCGAAGTTCTTGAAATACTCTTGGCTGCTGGGCAGCAGCGCGCCGCTCATGCGCTCGTTTTGCAGGCGCAGCATGATGACCACGTCGGCATCGCGAATGCCGTCTTCGAGGCGGTGGAAGACGCGCGCGCCCATGGCCGAGAAGTGCTCGGGCACCAGGGTGCGCGGGCCGACCACGCGCACGTCCGGGCAGCCCAGCGTGGTCAGTGCGTGGATGTCCGAGCGCGCCACGCGCGAGTGCAGCACGTCGCCCACGATGGCCACCGACAGTTGGCTGAAATCCTTTTTGTAGTGGCGGATGGTGTACATGTCCAGCAGACCCTGCGTAGGGTGGGCATGGCGGCCATCGCCGGCGTTGACCACGTGCACGTGCGGCGCCACGTGCTGGGCGATGAGGTAGGGCGCGCCCGATTCGCTGTGGCGCACGACGAAGATGTCCGCGGCCATGGCCGAGAGGTTGGCGATCGTGTCCAGCAGGGTCTCGCCCTTGGCGGTGGAGGAGCGGCCGATGTCCAGCGTGAACACGTCGGCCGAAAGCCGCTTGGCGGCAATGTCGAACGTGGTGCGCGTGCGCGTGCTGTTCTCGAAGAACAGGTTGAAGACGCTTTTGCCGCGCAGCAGCGGCACTTTTTTGACTTCGCGGTCGCTGACGGAGACGAAGTTGCTGGCCGTGTCGAGGATGTGCGTGATGATCTCGCGCGGCAGGCCCTCGGTGGAGAGCAGGTGGATCAGCTCGCCGTGCTGGTTCAGTTGCGGGTTGCGGGACGCGCGCATGGCCTCAGACCTCCTCAATCGCAAAGTGCAGGCGCTGCCGGCCTTGCACATCCTGACGCGCCAGCGCCAGCTTCTGACTGGCCGGCAGCGACAGGCGCGCGGCGGCGTAGGTGGCCTCGATGGGCAGTTGGCGCCCGCCGCGATCGACCAACACCGCCAGGCGCACGCGCGCCGGGCGGCCATAGTCGAACAGCTCATTGAGCACGGCGCGGATGGTGCGGCCGGTGTAGAGCACGTCGTCGAGCACCAGAATGTCTGCGCCGTTGACGTCAAAATCCAGCGCAGTCTGGGCGCTGGCCGCAGCGCTGGCCATGCCGCGCTGGGCGAAGTCATCGCGATGCAGTGCTGAAGACAAGGTGTTCAGGCCCTGACGCAGTTGCAAATCGTCGATCAGGCGCTCGAGCAGCCAGACGCCGCCGGAGGTGATGCCCGCCAGCCGCGTCTGCGGCTCCAGCAGCGCCCGAACACCTTGGCGCAGATCGGCATACAGGCTTTCGGCATCCAGGGCCAGCAGCCCTGGCGATGCGGTGTGGTTCATTCCAGGTTCCTCAGAAATTGGGTCAGGATGATAGCGGCAGATACGGCGTCGACATGGGCCTGATCGGCGCCCTGCGACAGCGCCTCGGTGGTGCTGTAGCGCTCATCGACGCCGAACACCGGCAGGCCAAAGCGCCCGTGCAGCCCGCGCATGAAGCGGCGCGCCAACTCGGTGTTGGCATGGGGCGCGCCATCGGGGTGAAAAGGCAGGCCAACGACCAGCGCATCGGGTTGCCACTGGGCCAGCAGCGGCTCGACCAGCGCAAAGACAGCCTTGCCTTGCGCCTGCAGCGCCGTCAGCGGCCGGGCCGTGCCCAACAGGCGTGTGCCCACGGCCACGCCAGTGCGCTGGGTGCCGTAATCAAAGGCCAGAAAGGTTTGCAGCGCGGCCTGGCCGGCCGGGGCGGGGTAATTGGGCGGCAACGATTCCATGGGTAGGTCAGCTCAATGCCAATGTCGGTGCCAGTGCGCGGCGCAACCAGGATTCTGTGGAGGCTGTGGGCAAGCTCTCAGGCATGGCCCACCATCGGCACGATGCGCTGCGGGTCGATGCCCAGCAGCTCGAAGGCCCTGGCATAGCGCTGCTGCGGCGCGAGCTCGAACAGCAGTTGCTGATCGGCTTTGACGGTCAGCCAGGCATTGGCGGCCAGCTCGCTTTCGAGTTGGCCCTCGTCCCACGAGGCGCAGCCCAACGCCAGCAGCGCCTTGCGCGGGCCGCCGCCCTGGCTCAGCGCGTCCATCACATCGCGCGAGGAGGTCATGGCCAAGCCGTCGCCTACCGGCAGGGTGGAGGCATAAGGCCAGGCATCCTGCCCATCGGCGCCGGGGTCGGCATCGTGCAGCACGAAACCGCGATCCTGGTGCAGCGGGCCGCCGAGCAACACCGGCATGTCGGCCAGGTCATCGCGCGGCAGCGCCAGTTCCAGCCGCGAGAACAGGTGGCGCACGCTGATGTCCGTGGTCTTGTTGACGATCAACCCCAGCGCACCCTTGTCGTTGTGCTCACAGACATACACCACGCTGCCGCCGAACAGCTCATCCTCAAGGCCAGGCATGGCGATGAGGAAGTGGCCGGTCAAATCCATGGCAGAAGGGGAAGACATGGGCTTGATTTTATGGTCTGTTCAGCCGTCTTCCGGAGTGCGCGCACTCAGGAAATGCCCCAAAACGCCCCAAAAACACAACCGAAAAGATGGGGCGCAGCCGGGGCAGGATGCCCGCACGGCCGGCGCTTTACACGCCTTGCTTGAGCGAGGCCTCGATGAAGGCGTCCAGGTCGCCGTCCAGCACTTTTTGCGTGTTGGAGATTTCCACGCCGGTGCGCAGGTCCTTGATGCGGCTGTTGTCCAGCACGTAGCTGCGGATCTGGTGTCCCCAGCCCACGTCGGTCTTGCTGTCTTCGAGCTTTTGCTGGTCTTCCAGGCGCTTGCGCATCTCGAAGTCGTAGAGCTTGGAGCGCAGGCGCTGCCAGGCCATGTCGCGGTTGCTGTGCTGGCTGCGGCTGTCCTGAGATTGCACGACGATGCCGGTGGGGATGTGCGTCAGGCGCACGGCCGAGTCGGTCTTGTTGATGTGCTGGCCACCGGCGCCGCTGGCGCGGTAGGTGTCCACGCGCACGTCGGCCGGGTTGATCTCGATCTCGATGGAGTCGTCGATTTCCGGGTAGACGAAGATCGAGGCAAAGCTGGTGTGGCGCCCGCCCGAGGAGTCGAACGGCGACTTGCGCACCAGTCGGTGCACGCCGCTTTCGGTGCGCAGCAGGCCGTAGGCGTATTCGCCCTCGACCTTGATGGTCGCGCCCTTGATGCCGGCCACGTCGCCTGGGGTTTCGTCTTCCATGCTGGTCTTGAAGCCCTTGCGTTCGGCGTACTTGAGGTACTGGCGCAGCAGCATGCTGGCCCAGTCGCAGGCCTCGGTGCCGCCGGCGCCGGCCTGGATGTCGATGAAGCAGTTCAGCGGGTCGGCCTCCTGGCTGAACATGCGGCGGAACTCCAGCTCCTCCACATCCGGGCGCAGCGCCTCGACCAGCGCCTCGATGGCCTCCAGGCTGGCGTCATCGCCTTCCTCGCGGGCCATGTCGAACAGCTCGCTGTTGTCGCTCAGCTCCTGCGTCAGGCGCTCGAGCGTGAGCACTACGCCGTCGAGCAGCTTTTTTTCTTTGCCCAGTTCCTGGGCTTTCTTCGGATCGTTCCAGACGGCCGGGTCTTCCAGGCCGGCATTGACCGTCCTCAGGCGTTCGAACTTGGCATCGAAGTCAAAGATACCTCCGTAAGTCCTGGGTGCGCGCGCTCAGGTCTTCCAGGCTGGCTTTGATTTGGTTGATGCGTTCTGCTTCCATGGTGCTTGCTCTCTCTCATTCAAAAAGACGGCGCGGGCAGGCGGGCTGGCCAAGCCTGCCACGCAAAAAAGGGGGGATTTTCGCACGGGTGCGGCCATGGGCCTTGTCGTGCATAACACGCTCTAGTCAAAGCGCAGCGTCTGCACGCCGTCGGCGCTGCCCAGCAGGCAAATGCTGGCCTTGTGGCGCGCGAAGATGCCGACGGTGACCACGCCCGGCCAGGCCGAGATTTCCTGCTCCAGCGCCAGTGGCTGGTGGATTTGCAGGCCGCGCACGTCCAGGATGTGCATGCCGTTGTCGGTCACCAGCGGCTGGCCGTCCGCGCGCAGGCGCAGGCTGGCCTGGCCGCCCAGTGGGGTAAAGCGGCGCGCCAGCTGGGCGCTGGCCATGGGCACGACTTCGACCGGCAGCGGAAAGCGCCCCAGCACCGGCACTTGCTTGCTGGCATCAGCAATGCAGATGAAGCGCTCGGCCAGGTCGGCGACGATTTTCTCGCGCGTGAGCGCCGCGCCGCCGCCCTTGATCATGCAGCCTTGCGGGTCGATCTCGTCGGCGCCGTCGATGTAGCACTGCAGGCGCTCGACGGCGCTGGCTTCGAGCACGGGGATGCCCGCCTGGCGCAGCAGCGCGGTGCTGGCCTCGGAGCTGGAGACTGCGCCCCGCAAGGGGATGGCTGCCTGCGCCAGCGCAGCAATGAAGTGGTTGACGGTCGAGCCGGTGCCGACGCCGAGGATGCCGTGCGCGGGCACGTAATCCAGCGCGGCCTGGGCCACGCGGGCCTTGAGGGTGTCTTGATCCATGGGGTGTGCGGGTTTGCTGCAAAAAGCGCCAGCCTGCCCGGCCGTGCGCGGGGGCGCATTATTACTTTTCGCAGGCCGCCTTGCGGCCTTTTCCTGGGGATGTCCTGTACGAGCCCAGCGGCAAAGTGGGCCCTGCCTTCATTTACACTCGCCGGCATGGATTTGTACCCGCTGATTCGGCCTTTTCTGTTTGCGCTGGATGCAGAAAAGGCCCATGACTTTGCCCTGGACTGGATCAAGAAAACCCAGTCGCGCCCGCTGCTGCGGCGCTTATATGCCCAGAAGACCGTGCTTGACCCGGTCACTGTTGCCGGCCTGGAGTTCCCCAATCGAGTGGGGCTGGCGGCCGGGCTGGACAAGAATGCCCGCTGCATCGATGGCCTGGCGGCCATGGGCTTTGGCTTTGTCGAGGTCGGCACCGTCACGCCGCTGGGGCAAAAGGGCAATTCCAAGCCGCGCATGTTCCGCGTGCGCGAAGCCGGCGCCATCATCAATCGCATGGGCTTCAACAACCAGGGGCTGGAGGCGTTTCTGCGCAACGTGCAGCGCTCGGTGGTGCGTCGCCAGGTGCAACCTGAAGGCCAGCCGGCGCTGCGCCTGGGGCTGAACATCGGCAAGAACGCGGCCACGCCGATTGAGCGTGCGGCCGATGATTACCTGGCCTGTCTGGAGGCGGTTTACCCCCATGCGGACTACGTCACCATCAACATCAGCTCGCCCAACACCAAGAATCTGCGCGATCTGCAGTCCAACGCCTCGCTCGATGCGCTGCTGCACGCGCTGACCGAGCGGCGCGAGCAGCTCAAGCAATCGCAGCCGCACAAGCCGATGTTCCTGAAGATCGCGCCGGATTTGAGCGAGGAGCAGGTGGCCCTGATCGCCGCCATCGTGCAGCGCCACCAGGTCGATGGGTTGATCGCCACCAACACCACCGTCAACCACGACGAGGTGCAAGCCTTCACCCACGGCAGTGAGGTCGGCGGCGTCAGCGGCGCGCCGGTGCGCCAGGCCAGCACGGCGGTGATTGGCCAGCTGCGCCAGGCGCTGGGCCCGCAGGTGCCCATCATCGGCGTGGGCGGCATCATGGACGCCGAGGACGCCCTGGAAAAAGTCAAGGCCGGAGCCGACTTGGTGCAGATCTACAGCGGTTTGATCTACCAGGGTCCGGCGCTTGTGCCGCAGGTGGCACAGGCCATCAAGGATTACCACGCCCGCCAGCCCCAGCCAGCGTCCTGACGGGGGTGCCTGCGTACAGCCCAAGGCCGAATGTCTGCGGCCCGCAGGCGCAGCGGCGGCTTGTTCTCCGCGCCGCTTGCCGCATCACAAATGCTTGACCAGCACGCGGCTTTTGCGACTCCAGTTGTACTTTTCCTTGCGCGCCTGCGGCAGCCAGTCCGGATCCACGGTCTCGAAGCCGCGCTTGATGAACCAGTGCATGGTGCGCGTGGTCAGCACAAAGATGCTTTTGAGGCCTTGCGCACGGGCGCGCTGCTCGATGCGCTTGAGCAGCTTCTCGCCATCGCCCTGGCCCTGGGCGTGCGGTGAGACGGTGACCGAGGCCATTTCGCCGGTGCGCTCCTCGGGGTAAGGGTAGAGCGCCGCGCAGCCGAAGATCACGCCGTCGTGCTCGACGATGGTGTAGTTGTTGATGTCGCGCTCGATGTCGGTGCGGCTGCGCTTGACCAGCGTGCCGTCGTTCTCGAATGGTTCGATCAGCTGCAGGATGCCGGCCACGTCGTCGGCTGTGGCCTGGCGCACTTCCTCCAGGCGCTCGTCCACCACCATGGTGCCAATGCCGTCGTGCACGTAGATTTCCAACAGCATCGAGCCATCGACCGCATAAGGGATGATGTGGCTGCGTTCCACGCCGCCTTCGCAGGCCTTGATGCAGTAGCTGAGGTAAAAGCCCGTATCCGTGGGCTGCTCGGCCTGTGGCGAGCGCTGCAGCAGCGCGCGCGCATCGGCCAGCGTCATTTCGGTGACGATGGGGTTGTCCTCGGCAGGCGGCTGGTCGGGCTGCTGGCGGATGCCTGGCAGCTCGCAGACGTACAGCAGCTTGTCGGCCTTGAGCGCAATGGCGATGGAGCTGGCCACCTCCTCCATGCCCAGGTTGAAGGCCTCGCCCGTGGGCGAGGAGCCAAACGGCGAGAGCAGCACGATGGAGTCCATCTCCAGCGCGTGGCGGATGCCGTCGGCGTCGACCTTGCGCACCTTGCCAGTGTGCTGGAAATCCACCCCGTCGAGGATGCCCATGGGCCGCGCAGTGATGAAGTTGCCCGAGATCACGCGCACCTTGGAGCCGGCCATCGGGGTATTGGGCAGGCCTTGGCTGAAGCAGGCTTCGATCTCAAAGCGCAGCTGCCCGGCGGCCTCCTGCGCGCAGTCCAGCGTCACCGGATCGGTGATGCGATGGCCCTTGTAGTACTGCGGCTGGTGGCCCTTGGCCAGCAGCTGCTCGTTGACCTGCGGGCGAAAACCATGCACCAGCACGATCTTCACCCCCATGCTGTGCACCAGCGCCAGATCCTGCACCAGGTTCTGCAGCTTGCCTGCGGCGATGGCCTCGCCGCAGATGCCGACGACGAAGGTCTGGTGCCGGAACTTGTGGATGTAAGGCGCGACCGAGCGGAACCAGGGAACAAAGGTGAAGTTGAAGACGTTGGACATGGGGCTACGAACAGCAGGTGATGGCGGCGCCAGGGGTTGTCATGCGCTCTAACAAATCAGTGGGCCGCCATTGTGGTGCAGTTTCCGCACCCTCGCGCTGTGGATGCTCTCCATGGTGCAGCAATGTGCGCCGTCTTCCCAAAGCCTGGATTGGGCCTGCAAGGGCAGGGGCTCTTCTTAGAGCCTGTTCAAAATCTTTGCACGGCGGTCAAGAGCGCGGATTTGGGCGCTCTGCTGCGTTGCAAAGCTTCGCCATAGCCCCAGCAGCTATGGCTGCGTTTTGCGCCTTGCAGCCCACCCCAAACCGCTTCTTGCCCACTCGCGCCGAGATTTTGAACAGGCTTTTACAGCTGGGTCTGCGGTGCACTGTCCCAGCCGGCCTCGTAATCGCGCGCCAGGCGCTGCAGTTGCAGGCGCACGCTGGCGGCCATGGACAAGTAATGCTTGGGGCCCAGTAGCTGCTTGAGCTCAGCCTGCGTGGCGTAGCCCACGGCCTTGCGCTGGGCGCGGCGGATGTGCTGGCTGCGATGCCAACGGGCCTCGATGGCTGCCAGATCCTGGGCGCAAACGATGGCGTCTTCCGGGTGCATCAGCATGTGTGCGGCAATCTTTTGCTGGTGGCGCTGCAGCACTTTGTGCACTGGGGTGCGGGCGGGCAGGCGTTCCAGATAGACCGGCGGCTCGTACTGGAAGGGCGAAGGGCTGTCCCACTGCGTGATGATGAGGCTGCCCGATTCGAGCAGGGTTTCACAACTGAGCATGGCCTGGGCTTTCCATTGCCCGCGCAAGGCCCGCAGTGCAAAGCCCAGCAGGCCCGGCCATTGGGGCCTGATGACGAAGGCGGCCACGCCGGTTTCACCGCGCGCATCGGTGTAGATGCGTACCAAGGTGGGCTGGCCGAGCAGCTTGGACAGGCCGCTGGCTTCGGCATCGGCCAGGTGGCGCAGGCCTGTGGCGCTCAGGGCCGCGCCAATCTTGTCGATGAGGCGGCGCTGCCCGGCCGGATAGTCGCCGGGCTGTACGGCGCGCAGGCCGGAGGCGTCCTTGTAGGCCTCGTTGAGGAACAGCTGGGCGATGGAGATGGCCTGCTGCGTGCGGGCATCGCCGGCCTCGGTGCTGGCCGCGCTTTGGTTGGCGGGCGCAGCTTCGCTGCGTTTGCGGCTGCCGCGGCGCTTTTTTTCCTTTTCCGTGGGCAGTTGGACATGCTGCACGATTGCTTGCTGGGGCGTGGGGGCGTCTGGCTGGGGCTGCGCCGGGGCGCTGGTCGCACTGGCCGCGTCGGCTGTACTGGCATGGTGCGCTGCATTGGCGTCCTGCGTCAGCTCAGCCTGGGCGGCGTTGGCCTGGGCGGCCACCGGGGCGGGCTGGGCTTGTTGAGCCTGGCTGTGAGGCCCTTCGTCCAGGCTATCGGCCAGCGCCGTGCTCATGCCCTCGCAAGAGCAGGTCTCGCTGCTGCCGCCGCAGCCGCCTTCTTGTGAGCGGCGGCGCAGCCTTTGCACGTGGGTGTAGCCAGGGTGGCGGGGGTCCATCCGGGCCAGTACGCGGTCGTAAGTGGCCACGGCTTGCTCGAAATGGCCCAGCTCGTGCAGGCACATGCCCACGCGGGTGGTGATGCTGGGCTGCGCGCTCAGCGCCAGGCAGCGCTGCCAGTCGGCGCAGGCGTGCTCCAGGCCGGCGCGCTCATAGTAGTGCCCGTGCGAGGTGCGCACCACTTGCTCGGGCGGCAGTTGCGCGGCCTGTGCCGGATCGAGCAAGGCCTGCTGGCGCAGGCGGTGCGCGCGCTGTTTGAGCAGGTCGATGCGCTCAGGCGCGAGGTCAATGGCGCGGTCGAGCAGCAGCTGGGCCTCGCGCAGTTTTTCCGCTGGCGGCGAGGGCTGCTGCGTCAGGGTTTGGGCCAGCAGCGCCAGCACGTCGGTGTTGTCGGGCTCCAGTGCGCGCAGGCGGCGCAGCAGCGCCTCGTTGCGGCGCGCCACGTGGCGGTCGAGCTCTTGCTGGCGCTCTTGCAGGGCTGCGGCCTCGGTGGGGTCCAAGGCGCTGGCGTCGATGTCCAGCCGGTCGCCGCGCTGACCAACGCGCACTTGCAGCAGCGCTGCCTGCACATGGTCGGGCCGGTGCTTGAGCGTGGCCTGCAGCGCGTCGCGCAGTGCATCGAGTCGGCCCAGCTGCTCCAGCAGGCAGGCGCGTTGCCAGTGCAGCTCGGCGTTCTGCGGCGCCTGGGCGCACAGGGCCTCGACGGCGTGCAGCTTGCGCTCCAGCAGGGCGTGCTGCTCGGCGTCGACGGCCGCGATTGGCGGTGGCACGAAAGTGCTGACCATGTTCCTCACTCCTTGGGCTCTTGCCTTGTATTGCAGCCTTGGCGCAGGCGCCAGAGGCTGGGATGACTGCGAGGCGCATCATAAGGCCAGCCTGGGTTTGCGCCCGATCTGGCAGCCTGGCGCTGTTGCTGCGCCGCCATGGAGGGTCTGCCTGAGTCCGACACAGGGGAGCACGGCGCGGTGGTGTGCGCAGGCCTTGCCTGTGCCGCCTCAAGAGTTGGGCGTGTCGTGCGCCAGGTCGCGCTGGGCAAAGGTTTGCAGTCGCTGGGCGTAGTCGGTCAGCACCATCGGGTCCTGTGGCGCCATGGGCACGCCCAGCAGTTCGGCCAGTCGTTGGCGGCCAAGCTCGCCGTGGCGCATGAGCTCATCCACCAGGGCCAGCAGTTGCTGGCTGTGCGCGGCGATGAGCGCCGTGCTGCGCTCCATCTGCGCCTGCAGGATGGCTTCAATGGCCAGGTTGCTGGGTTGCACGTCGGTGTTGAGGTGCTCGTTCGTTTCGCTGGTCACGTCGGTGCGCGCCAGGCGCTCGCCGTAGCCGAGGAATCGCACGAAGCGGCTGGCGTATTCGGTGGCGTGCTGGATGTCTTGCTCAGCGCCGCTGGAGCAGGCATCGGCGCCGAAGACCACGATTTCAGCTGCGCGCCCGGCCAGGCAAACAGCGATGCGATCAAGCCAGTTGCTGCGCGACCACGATTGCAGGTCGCTGAACATGGCGTAGCCGCCCTCAAAGCTGGCGACGTTGATGCGGATTTCCTGCGGCGCGCTGCCAAACAGCAGCGCATGCACCAGGCCATGACCGGCCTCATGCACGGCCAGCAGGGCGCGAAAGTCGGTCAGCGTGCGCTGGCGCAGCGTGCGCACTTCGAAGGCCACGGGGCAGTGCAGTTGCTGGCCCAGCGCGTGTGCGCACAGGCTCTGGCCGTCTGCGCCCAGGCGCACTTCGACGGTGCTGCCCGCTGGCGCACCCAGACCAAGGGCCCAGACGGCGGCATTGACCAGCGGTGTGCCCAGCACGGCATGCAGGGTGGAGAACAGCGGCCGCGTGCCCTGAGCGGGGAAGACGCCATTGGCGTAAATCTCGCGGCGCACTTCAGGCGTGATCACAAAGCGCAGCCCGGTGCTGTGCTGCATTTGCTCTGTGTACTGTGCGCAGTGCTCGTCGATGATGCGCGTGTAGGCGGCGCGGTTGAGCGAGGGGTAGATCAGGTGCTGATTGCCCAGGCGCGCGACCTGCTCGGGCTTGAAGCGCTGCGCCAGGGCGCGTTTGACGTCGATGAGCGAGAGTCGCAGGCTGTGGCTGTGAAACACGTCGGCGTCGGTGTCGCAGTCCTCCACGCGCCGCGCCAGCGATTCGTACATCTCGTCCAGGTTGCCGCAGACGAAGATCAGCAGGCGGCTGTAGTCCGTCTCCCAGCTTTGTTCGCTGCCGCGCACGCGCGCCAGCTCCTGCTCAACGCGCTCGGGCGACCAGGCCATGATCTCCAGCAGCGGCTCCTTGAGTTTGAGCGCACGCTTGAGTGACTGGGCCTCGTAGGCGCTCACGCGCAGCGGCTTCTTGGTCAGAGCGCGGCGCTCGCCAGGGCTGCGTTGCTGCTCGTCGTAACGCGCTTCGGCCAGGGTCGATTCCAGCTCTCCCAGGAAGGAGACCGAGGGCGGCAGGCGCCCGTCCGAGAGCAAGGCCCAGACATCCTGGTAGCGCTGCACTTCGACTTCCTGGCGCTGCTCGTTGAGGGTGCGGTAGCGCTGGAATTCGTCCAGCACCAGAATGCCCGGCTCGCCCTCGTCGATGCCCGAACTCTCCAAAATGCGCGAGATGCTGCCTGCGCCATGCCAGCTGCTGGTGCCGTGGGAGAAGCCGTCCATCTGCACCTCCACGAAGCGATCGTAAAAGCCCAGCTTGCGCGCCAGCGAGCGCGTGAGCTGGGTTTTGCCGGTGCCGGTCAACCCCCACAGGCAGACGATCACCGGGCGCTGGATCAACTCGGGCATGACGTACCAGGCGCGGATGGTGTCGATCACGCGGTCGATGATGGCGTCAATGCCGAACAGCTCCTGCTTGAGCTGCTGGGCGACCTGGTGCAATGCGTGGCTGCGCGCCATCAGGCGCTGCATCAGCTGCTGGTGTTCGGCGCCGCTTGCGGCGGGCAGGGGCGCTGTGCCTGGCCGCGCCGCGCTGGCGGGGTGCTTGGTCGGTGGCGCGGGTGGCTCAGCCGCGCTGCCTGTGTCTTTGCCTTTGGGTGGTTGGGTCTGCGATGTCATGGGCGTGAAGGGGCAGGCCAGCGGGCTGTCGCCACCTGGCCGGGGAAGTCTGGTCTTTGGGGCGAGGCCGTCACTCGGCGCTGGCCCAGTCGCGCGTGCGCAGGCTGTGCTGCAAGGCCATGCGCTCGGCCCGGCGCTGTGCGCCCTGGCTGCGCATGTGCTTGCCGCCAGCGCCTGTGCTGGCCTTGGCGGCCAGCGCCCGGGCGTAGGGGTTGCGCACCGGCAGGCTGGCTGCAGGCAGGGGGCGCTGTGGCGGGCGGGATGTTCGGGCGCGGGCGGCGCCCGCAGTGGGTTTGGCACGCATGTGCTGCTCCAAAAAATCAAAACCCTGGCAGGCCGGCCAGGGTTTTCCCCTGGCTGGGTGCGGCAGTGCGCATCCAGCCAGGGCGGTGTGGAGCGCACAAGTCAGTGAAAGGATGAACAGAGCATGGGGGCAGCTCTTGTGGATGGAAGGGGGTGCGGGGGCCAAGAAGGCGCGCATTGTGCCAAGCCCTGCGGGACTAGGGCAAGGGCCGCTGGCGCTGAGGGGCCGGGAGAGGCCGGGCGGCTGTTGCTTTTGCGCCCAGCGGGGGGGGAGGAGCATTGAGACTGGCGGTTGCAGCGGTGCTTCCGGTCAAAAAACCGCAACTGCCGTGTTGAAAACGCTTGCAAGGTGTTCAGGTCTTGCAAGCATTTTTTCCTTGCATCTGCGGCTTTTGCCTCGAAAAGCCGCTTTGCAAACCCAATCTCAACGCCCCCCTAGAGCGGGTGATGCACTTACACCCCTGGCGAGAGCGCAAGGGGCATCACACGTTCTGCGGCCGCCGCCGGCGCGGGCGCCATTCGCTGACGAGCACGCCGATGACGATCAGCACCGCGCCGGCAATGGCCAGCGGCGGCAGGCGGTCACCAGCGATGCGGCCGGCCACGCCGCCCCAGACGGGCTCGCCGGCGTAAATCAGCGTGGCGCGAGTGGGCGAGACGGTTTTTTGCGCCCAGTTCATGACCAGCTGGATGACGATGCTGGAGCAGGCCATGCCCACGGCCGCCAGCAGCCAGACCCAGGAGAAGGCCGGCACGGCCTCGCCCGCCAAAGGCATGGCCAGCCAGGCAAGCAGCCCTGCTACCAGCAGCTGCACTACGGTCACGCGCCGCACGTCCACCTTGCCAGCAAAAAAGCCAATCAGGATGACTTCGCCCGCAATGCCCAGCGCGCCCACCAGGGTGGCCCACTCGCCCACTTCCATTTGCAGGCCCAGGCCGGCCTCAGGCCCGGCCAGCAGCACCAAACCTGTGAAGGCAAAGGCCACGCCCAGCAGGCTCATGGCGTGGGGCGGGCGGCGCAGCACCAGCCATTGCAGCAGCGGCACCAGTGGCACGTACATGGCAGTGATGAAGGCCGATTGGCTGCTGCTGATGGTTTGCAGGCCATAGGTTTGCAGGCCGTAGCCGATGAAGATGCTGCTACCGATGGCGCTGCCAGCGAGCAGCTCTTGGCGCGTCAGGCCGCGCATGGCGCGCCAGAAGACCAGAGCGCCCAGCAGCGCGGCGGTGACGAAGCGCAGGCCGACGAAGAACATCGGCCCACTGTGGCGCATGGCCGCATGCACGACGACGAAGGTCGTGCCCCAGACCATGGTGATGAGGATCAGCGCCAGCTCCTGGCGCGAAAACCAAGCAGGCCGGGCATCGGGTGGCGGGGGAGTGTGTGGCATGGGGCGCGGCTGGCGGCGGACTGCGCTTTGGGGGGAGCTTGTTCACAATCTCCGCAGGCCGTTGCTTTTTCAGCCCATTTCGGGGTTGGAGGGGCAAGCCCTCAGCGATTGGGCTGCTGGCCCAGCTCCAACGGGCGCAGCTGGGCGGCCAGCGCGTGCAGCACGGCGTTGACGTATTTATGCCCGTCGGTGCCGCCAAAGGCCTTGGCCAGCTCGACATATTCGTTGATGACAACTTTCCAGGGCACGTCCGGCGCGTGCCGGAATTCGTAAACGCCCATCCACATGATGGCGTGCTCAATGGGCGATAGCTCGCTCAGTGGGCGATCCAGCACTGGGGTGATGGTGGCGTCCAGCGCCGCGGCCTGCTCGGTGCAGCCGTAGAGCAGGGCGTCGTACAGCGCCGAGTCGGCTTTGTGAAAACCGCTGAGGCCGCGTGTGAACTGGTCGATGTCGCGCGCTTCGTTCTTGCCCACCAGGCGCTGGTACAGGGCCTGCAGTGCGAATTCGCGCGCGCGGCTACGGGCGCTTTTCTTGCTGCTGGGGGTGGGGGGCTGGGCGGAGGGGTTCATTCGTCCCCCATGGCGACCAGGCCGATCAGGTTGGCCATTTCGACGGCGGTGCGTGCGGCATCCACGCCTTTTTCCGTTTGCCGCGCCACGGCCTGGGCCATGTTCTCCACGGTCAGGATGGCGTTGGCGATGGGGATGCCGTAATCCAGGCCCACGCGCGTGACGCCGGCGCCCGATTCATTGGCCACGAGCTCGAAATGGTAGGTTTCGCCGCGGATGATGCAGCCCAGCGCGATCATGGCGTCGTAGCCATCTGTCTCGGCCAGGGCTTGCAGCGCCACCGGCACTTCCAGCGCGCCTGGCACGCGCAGGTGCGTGATGTCCTCAGCCGCCACGCCCAGCGCGAGCAGCTCGGCATGGGCGGCGTCGAACAGCGCCTGGGTAATGTCTTCGTTGAAGCGCGCCTGCACGATGGCAATGCGCAGTTGGCTGCCGTCGAGCAATGGGGCAGCGCCTTGGCCTTTGTTGGCACCGAGCATGGGTCAGTCCTTGTTGATGAATCCGGTGATTTCGAGTTTGTAGCCTGCGGCGATGCTGGGCAGGCGCCGTGGCTGGCCCATCAGGCGCATGCGGCCCACGCCCAGGTGGCGCAGGATTTGCGCGCCGATGCCGTAGGTGCGCAAGTCCATGCGGCCGCGCGCCGGGGCATGGCTGGGTTGGGCGCGGCCCTCGAGCTGATCGAGCAGCTGCGCGCCGCTTTCGCCACAGTTGAGCAGCACCATCGCGCCCTTGCCCTGCGCCTGGATGTAGCGCAGGCTGGCGTCCAGGCTCCAGGAGTGCAGGCCGCGCTGGGCGTCGAGCACATCCAGCACGGACAGCGGCTCGTGCACGCGCACGGCGATTTCCTCCTGCTCATCCCAGCTGCCCTTGACCAGCGCCAGGTGCAGCGCGCGATCCAGCCGGTCTTGGTAGGCGTGGACGGTGAATTCGCCCCAGTGCGTCACCAGCGGTCGCGAGCTGACACGCTCGATCAGCGATTCGTTGCTGCTGCGGTATTGGATCAGGTCCGCGATGGTGCCGATCTTCAGTCCGTGCTCGGCGGCAAAGACTTGCAGGTCGGGCAGGCGCGCCATGGTGCCGTCGTCCTTCATGATTTCGCAGATCACGCTGGCGGGCATCAAGCCGGCCAGCCGCGCCAGATCACAACCTGCCTCGGTGTGGCCAGCGCGCACCAGCACGCCGCCGTCAACGGCTTGCACCGGGAAGATGTGGCCGGGTTGCACCAGATCACTGGCCTGGGCATTGGGTGCCACGGCCACGGCGATGGTGCGGGCGCGGTCGGCAGCGGAGATGCCGGTGGTCACGCCCTCGGCCGCCTCGATCGAGACGGTGAAGGCAGTGTCGAACTGCGTGCCATTGCGCTTGGCCATGGGCGGCAGGTTCAGCAGTGCGCAGCGCTCGCGCGTGAGCGTCAGGCACACCAGGCCGCGCGCATGGCGGGCCATGAAGTTGATGGCCTCAGCGCTGACGTGCTCGGCGGCCAGCACCAGGTCGCCTTCGTTTTCGCGGTCTTCCTCGTCGATCAGCACCACCATCTTGCCGGCGCGGATGTCGGCGATGATGTCCTCGATGGGGGAAATGGGGGCAGGGGCGGCACTGGGCATGGCAAAAGAACGGCTGGCTGGCTGGCGCCGCTGCGCAGGGGCGCTGCGGCTAAGGCAAGGCTTGCACAAGCCGCAGCGCACGCTTTGGCTGCTGCAATTGTGCAGGCCTTGCCCAGGGAGGGCGGAAAAAAGCCCCCGATTGTATCGGCAGCAGGCGCGGCGGCTGGGATGCGGCACAATAGCCAGCCGCGAGGCGTAGAGAGCGCCTTGCGTTTTGTTTTCAGGAGCCGGGCATGCAGAACGCCAATGACAATGAAGTGATCGAGGTGCAGGCGCGCCAGCTGGACGCCAAGGAGCTCAGTGATCTCAAGCTGTTGGGCTGGATCAGCTATGGCATGCACCTGGTGGTGGCCATTTGCGCCGTGCTGCCGGGGCTGCAGCCCAGCCTGCTGTTGCTGCTGCTGGCGCTGATTCTGGATGTGGTCAAGAGCCCGGATGCCAGGGGCAGCTGGCAGCAAAGCCACTTCGAGTGGCGCATCCGCAGCGTGGGCTGGTCGCTGTTCTGGTATGTGCTGACTTGGCCGCTGTTCCTGCTGCTCTACATCCCGGGCCTGGTGGCGTGGTTCTTCGTCTCGCTGTGGTTTTTGGTGCGCATCGTGCGCGGCATGGTGGCCATGAACCAGAACCGGGCCATTACCACTGCCTGAGTGCAGGCTAATTTTTCACGGACGCTGCGCCATGACGCCTGTGCCCAAAAAAGACCGATCCATCAAAGTGTTCAACCTGGCCTTGCAGGGCGGAGGCTCGCACGGGGCTTTTACCTGGGGCGTGCTCGATGCGCTGCTGGAAGCGGGCAATTGCCGCTTCGACGGTATCAGCGGCACCAGCGCCGGGGCCATGAATGCCACTGTGCTGGCCGCAGGCTTTGCCCAGGCCGCCGAGCTGGGCCTGACCGATGCCCGCGAGGCCCATGCGCGCGGCTGCGAGCTGGCGCGTCAGACGCTGCGCACTTTCTGGGAAGCCGTGGGCACGATGGGGGTATTTCTCAATGCCTCGCCGTCGAGCATGGCCGCGCAGTGGATGCCCTGGCTCAAGCCGTTGATGGTGTCACCCCTCTCGCCAGCGCAGACCAACCCAATGGACATCAATCCGCTGCGTACGCTGCTGCGCCGGCTGATTGATTTCGAGGCCATTCAGCGTCATCAAGGCCAAGGCCTGGTGCCACAGTTGTTCATTGGCGCAACCAATGTGCGCACGGGGCGTAGCAAGGTATTCGAAGGCGAGCAAGTCAGCCTGGATGCGTTGATGGCCTCGGCCTGTTTGCCGCAGTTGTTCAACGCCGTGGAAATCGATGGTGAGCATTACTGGGATGGCGGCTACTCGGGCAACCCGGCCATTTACCCGCTGATCTACCATGCCCAGGCCGACGACGTGCTGCTGGTGCAAATCAACCCCATCGAAACCAACGCCGTGCCGCGCACCATGACTGAGATTCAAGAGCGCGTTAACGAGGTTACCTTCAATGCCAGCCTGCTGGCTGAGCTGCGCGCCATTGAGTTTGTGCGACGCTTGCTGGAAGAAGGCCGACTTGAGCCTGGCCGCTACAAGGCCATGCGCATGCACCGCATTGATGGCGGCTCGCTGCTCGAGCCCTTTGGCAGTGATAGCAAGCTGCGTGCCGACATCCGCTTTCTGCAAGACTTGTTCTCCCTGGGCCGAACGGCCGCTCAGCAGTGGCTGCAAACGCACTATGCCGATGTTGGCGTGCGCGCCACTTTGTGAACACGCTCTAGCGCTCTAGGTTACTCATCACTCCATCAGAACCGTGCCCATGACTTCCTCCCCCGATGCCCACCAGAGCCACGCGCCGGACTGCATCTTCTGCAAGATCGCGGCCGGGCAAATCCCTGCGAAGAAGCTGTACGAGGACGAAGACCTCGTCGCCTTCGACGACATCAACCCGGCTGCGCCGGTGCACTTTCTCATCATCCCCAAGCGCCACCTGCCATCGCTGGCCCACGCCAGCCCGGCTGATGCCCCGCTGCTGGGCAAAATACTGGCCAAGGCGCCAGAGCTGGCCTTGCAGCGCGGCTGCAATCCTTACCCCCAAGGGGGCTTTCGCGTGGTCATCAACACCGGCGAGGAAGGCGGGCAAGAGGTGCACCACTTGCACGTGCACGTCATGGGCGGGCCGCGCCCCTGGCGCAAGTAAGAGCCTGCAGGGCGCAGCTTTGCGCAGCGGCTGCGATCTTCCCTGAAGCGTGCACACACGCAGCCACATGGCGACGCCATGCCCCGTGGCGGCAATGGTCCTGGCATGGCGGCATACAATGGCCGGCTGTGCCGTGGTGAGGGCAAAGCAGTGGCCTGGCACAGCGGTGGCAGGCGCAGCAGCGCCCCCGCCGTGTACGCATGAACCTCATGAATGAAAGGAAACGACATGGGCAGTTTTTCCATTTGGCATTGGCTGGTGGTGTTGCTGGTGGTAGTGCTGGTGTTTGGCACCAAGAAGCTGCGCAATATCGGCAGTGACCTGGGTGGGGCCGTCAAGGGCTTCAAGGAAGGCATGCGTGAGGGCGGGCAGGATGCGCCCGCCAATGGCACGGTCGCAGGCGCCCAGCAGGTGAAGGACCAGAGCCAGCACCCGGTGGCCCGCGAGACCATCGAGGTCTCGGCCAAGGAAAAAAGCTGAAGCACCGGCCTGCCGCATGGCCATGCGCGCGCCATGGGCCTTGAAGCCCAAGGGCGTTGTGCAGTGTGCTGTTGCGGCGACCATGACGGCACTGCATGTTTGATCTGGGTATTTCCAAAATGGTGATGATCGGCGTGGTCGCGCTGATCGTGATCGGGCCTGAGCGCCTGCCGCGCGTGGCTCGTACAGTGGGCGCCTTGCTGGGCAAGGCGCAGCGCTACGTCAACGAGGTCAAGCGCGAGGTCAATCAGGCCATGGAGCTTGATGAGCTGCGCAAGGTCAAAACCAGTGTCGAAGAGGCTGCACGCGATCTGGAGCACTCGGTGCGTACGCACGCCAGCGACTTCCAGAAAGAAGTCGACACCATCTCGCAGGACTTGCACGATCTGCAATCCTGGGAGGAGGGCTCGATGCAGCAGAGCGATGCCGCCATGCCAGCGCCCGACGATGGGCTGGAGGATGCCAGCAAACGCGCCTTTGTCACGGCCGTAGCGCCCGTGTCGGTGCCTGTGGCGCGCAAGAACTGGCGCTTGCGCCGCCAGGCCGTGCCGCAGTGGTACAAGGCGCGCCAGCAGGTGCGCCGCCGCCTGCGCTCCAGCGCCGCGCGCGGCCATGCCGGCTCGGCGGGTCAGGCCGGTGGCGGCAAATCCTCCCATAGTGTGCACAGGCCCTAGTTTCCCCTGACCGATAGAGCCGCCCGCAGGCCATGCGCCATGGCCATGCGGCGGCGGCGTCTCTTCCCCCATGGCTTCCCCATCCCACGACCACGACGAACTCGCAGGCACCGAGCAGCCCTTTGTCCAGCACTTGATGGAGCTGCGCAACCGCCTGATCTACTGCATCCTGGGCTTGGCGGGCGCCATTGCCGTGCTGATGGCCTGGCCCGGCCCCAGCGCGCTGATCGACTTGATTGCCATGCCCATTCGGGCACACATGCCGCCCGATGCCAAGCTCATTGCCGTTGGGGTGCTGACCCCGTTTCTGGTGCCGCTGAAGGTGCTGTTCATGACGGCGGTGCTGGTGACCCTGCCCTGGCTGGTCTATCAGGCCTGGGCGTTCGTGGCTCCTGGCCTTTATAGCCATGAAAAGCGTTTTGCACTGCCGCTGATCTTGATGGGCAGTGTTCTGGCCTACGTGGGCATTGCCTTCGTGCAGCTGTTCGTGCTGGACAAAATGTTTGGCTTCATTCAGCGCTTCTCGCCCGAAAGTGTGGCCGCCACGCCCGACGTGGCCTCCTACGTCAGCGTCATTCTCTCGCTCTACATTGCCTTTGCGCTGGCCTTTCAGGTGCCCATCGTCGTTTTGCTGCTGGTGCGTTTTGAGCTGGTGACCGTGGCCAAGCTGCGCTCTTTCCGGGGCTATTTCGCGGTATTGGCCTTCGTGATCGCCGCCATCGTCACGCCGCCGGATGTGCTGTCGCAGATCACCTTGGCCGTGCCCATGTGCCTGCTGTATGAGGTTGGTATCTGGGCATCGCGCTGGTTCGTGAGGCCCAGTGCGGATCCGGGCGAGCAGGGCTGAGTCAGCCGGCCCGCCCCATTGATGCGCGCGCCGTGCGTTTGAGCCGCGTTCAGCGGCGGCGCTGCCGGCCGGTGGTGGCCGGGCGCTCGCTGGGGGTGACGCTGATGCGCTGCGATTGTCCGCCGCGCTCCACCGTGAGGTGCGTGGGCACCTGGGGCTGGAGCATGGCCACGCTGGCCAGCAGCTGCGGCACGCCGTGTACCGGCTGATCGCCCACGGCGGTGATGACATCGCCTGGGCGGATGCCCGCTTGTGCCGCAGGGCTGTGCTGCAGCACGCCCGTGACGATGACGCCACTGGTGCTGCGCGCGCCCGTGGCCTGGGCCAGCTCCGGCGTCAGCGGGTCAGAGACCAGGCCCAGCCAGCCGCGCACCACGCGCCCGTTGCGCAGCACGCTGTCGAGCACGAACTGCGCCGAATCGGTCGGGATGGCAAAGCCAATGCCCATATTGCCGCCCGACTTGGAGAAGATCACCGTGTTGATGCCCACCAGCTCGCCAGCAGTGTTGACCAGCGCCCCGCCGGAGTTACCGGGGTTGATGGCCGCATCGGTCTGAATGAAGTTTTCGAAGATGTTGAGCCCCAGGTGGTTGCGGCCCAGGGCGCTGATGATGCCGCTGGTGACGGTCTGCCCCACACCGAACGGATTGCCAATGGCCAGCACCGTGTCGCCAATGGCCATGGCGTTGACATCGCCCATGCGGATGGCGGGCAGGCCGCTGGCCTGGATTTTGAGCACTGCCAGGTCGGAGTCGGGGTCGCTGCCGATGACCTTGGCGCTGAACTCGCGGCCATCGTGCAGCGTGACGGAAATCGTGTCTGCCCCCTCGACCACATGGTGGTTGGTGAGCAAATGGCCATCGGCGCTGACGATCACGCCGCTGCCCAACCCGCTGCGCGAACTATTGGGCACCTCGCCGAAAAAGTACCGGAAGAACGGATCGTTGGCGTAGGGATGGCGCACCGTGGTGCGGGTGTCGATGCTGACCACCGAAGGCGCAGCGCGCTCGGCCGCCTGGCGCAGGCTGCCCGTTGGGGCTGGGCTAGGGGCAGGCGCCTGCCCCAATGCTCCGCTGGGCGCGGGTGGAACCCGCGTGCCCTGAACGGCTGCTGGCGCAGTGGCCGGCGCATCGGCCAGCCATTGCGGCCTGAGCGTGGCAACGATGAAATAACCGGCCAGCATGACCGTGACGGTTTGCGAGAAGAAAAGCCAATAGCGACGCATGGGGGAATGATGGATGCAATGCCTGTGGGGCGGGCTTGAAAACAGGCCGCAGCATAGCGCGATCCGCTGCGCTGCCGGGTCGTGGCAGGCAAAGCCCCCGGTGGGTTTTGAACAGGTTCTGGCCCTGTCCTCAAAATCTACGCGCCGCGCTCATCCTCAGGATCGGGCGGCCTGCTGCGTTTTGCGCCTTGCAGCCCATCCCAAACCGCTTCTTGCCCACTCACGCCGAGATTTTGAACAGGCTCTGAGAAAGGAGCAGCGCATGTTTCGTTCATGGCATCCCTGTTTGCTGGCCCTTGGCTTGGCCATGGCCGCCTGCAGCAGCCCAGGGCCGGGCGCTTCGCCCCCGGCTGCTGGTGCTGCGGTGGTAGTGGCGTCGCCCGCATCGCCGCAGCACCCCATCCAGGGGCCTTGCGCACACGCCTGCACCGAGCAGTACGCCCCCGTTTGCGCCAGCATCGAACACAACGGGCGCCGTTACCGGCAGACCTACAGCAATGCCTGCTGGGTCTGCGTGCCGCAAGGCCGCGTCCTGGCCATAGAGCCAGGCCCCTGCGGCCCAGGGGCTGCAGCGCCAGTGAGCGCCGCAGCGCCAAGGAGAGCCATGCCATCCTGTTCAGGCTTTCTGTGCCGGGGGGCGGGGTATTGTGGATACGGATGGGAGCCTGCTGCCTTGCTGGCCAAGCTGGATCGCTGCGTTCGGGGGTAATCGGCACCGCAGATGTTTACGGTTCGGCGCTATCGCTGTCGCTTGCAGGTTTGTTTCTTCGCCGGGCGTGCGTGGATGAGTCAGGTGTATCTGGGAAATCTCGAACGGGCTTGAACACCACGGCGAAGAGGATGATGCTGATGAACGCCAACATCATCCAATCCACGGGCCGGCTTGACCACGCGCCTCGCCATACGCCGTTTTGATAGGCCAGCCCAAAAATCACGGGATACCAAAACAGCACGGCCCAGCGCAAGCAGGCCCACCCCCACAGCACGGCAAGGGCAATCCACATCAGCAGCACGCCACCGCCGATATAAGGCCAGGTCAGACCACGCCGCCCCCCTTCATCAGCGGGTATCAACGCGCATCCCGTACAACCAGTGCCCAGTGGAAAGACGCTGTAGCCGACGGTAGTGACCATGCCACACACGAAGATCACCATGACGAATCGACGCGCCTGACTCGGCAGCCAGTGCCATCGCTGACGCAGCGTGCCCAGGACGTTCATGGCGTTCTCACTTCTTCGGTCTTACCCCTGCCGCCTAAAGAGGAGGCTCGGCGCCGAGATTCTCAGCGGATGAAGCCCCAAAGGTTGCGCTGGCCGTTTTCCGTGCCCTGGCCATTGGCGTCGGTGGGCAGCTCGCTGTAGTTCGTCCAGTAGATGGCGGCTGCGCCGCCGTTGTTGTTCAGCGCGGCCTGCACGTCATACACCAGCGTGGGGCCCAGCAGGTTGTGGCTGCCGGTCAGCGCCCGGTCGCCGCTGCTGACGAGGCTGTGGGTGGCCGCGGTGTAGTGGCGCCACAAACCATCTTCCCTCAGGTACAGCACGTCGCCGCGTCGGTTGATGGTGCGGCGGTCGAGGCTGGACAGCCGCGTGGCGCTGCACAGCGGCTGTGGCAGATCCTTGCGGTTGATGGCGCCGTCGGGTGTGCGCACGTACACGCCGCAGGTCTGGCTGGGCTCCAGGGCGTAGCGAATGAAGTCGTAGGCCAGCACTTCGCCCGCGTTGGTGATGCCCAGCAGGTAGAGGGCGTCGCGGTGGAAGCTGCTGCGGATGTCGGAGTCGGTTTTGCCATGGATTTGCTGCCGGACCTGACTGGCCTGCCAGGGCTGGCCAGCGGCGGGGGAGACGGCCAGGTGGCGGTCGAAGCGGTACACCGGGCCGTCCGAGACGGACTGCGCCCAGTCCACCGCCGCCAGGCCGCGGTGCACGCGCACGCGGCCCAGCAGGGCGCTGGCGGAGGGGCCCGCCGTATCGATGCGCTGCGCCACTCCAAAGCCTGCGCTGAGCGTGCCGCGCGCCACTACGACCTGACTGTGCTTGCTGTCGCGCGGCACGGTGCCGGCCCAGACCATGTTGCCGTTGTTGTCCAGGTCAAAGCTGGCGCGCACGTTGAAGGTCTCTCTGCTGTGCTCGGCAAAGATGTGGCGCCGCCAGACGGGGGCGCTGGCCAGGCGCCAGCTCACGGCGGTGTGCGCCACGGTGGGGTCAATCAGGGGCGGGGTGCCGCGGCGCTGCATCCAGTAGGTGTGCATGATGGCCACGTTGCCGGCGTTGTCCACGCGCAGCTGCACGGGGTCGGTCAAGTAGGCGGCCCGGATATCGGCCTTGAGCGGCAGGTCGGTCACCACCTGCGGCGCGCTCCAGGTGCTGGTGGCGGGGTCGTATTGCGACAGGTACAGGTAGTAGCACCGGTTGGGCGCCTTGTCGTAGGCCGTGGCGCTGCACACATCGCTGCTGGCCCAGGCCACGGCGGCATGGCCATTGGCGGGCGACATGGCCACGCGGGTATAGGCGGCGCGCTCGTGAATGTGCACTTCGTGCGTGGGCAGGGTGCTGCTGCCCAGGATTTGAGAAGGGTCCCAGCTGACCTGGCCTGTTGCATCCACCTTGCCGCGCACGATGTGGATGGCCGATTGCGCCTCGCCTGCAACGGGCGTCTGGCCGCGCAGCGGCAGCGGCTTGACTGCCAGCATCAGGGCGTTGTTGTCGTTGTCCACCGCCACGCCGATCCCGCCAGGCCGCACGGGGCGCGCCCGCAGGTTATCGCCCAGGACCTCGCCCGGGGCATACATCTGGCTGGCGCGCCATGGGTTGGCCGCAGGCGTTGGTGCCGGAGCGGGCGTTGGTGCTGGTGCTGGTGCTGGTGCTGGTGCTGGTGCTGGTGCTGGTGCTGGTGCTGGTGCTGGTGCGGGCGTTGGAGCTGGAGCCGGCGTTGGAGCTGGAGCCGGTGCAGGTGGCGTCGGCGCTGGCGCCGGAGTGGGCGCTGGTGTCGGGGCAGGGGTTGGCGCAGGAGCAGGCGTAGGCGCTGGGGCAGGTGTTGGCGTCGGCCCTGGAGTGGGGACTGGCGCCGGGGTTGGAGCAGGCGCTGGGGCGGGAGTGGGCGCTGGCGTTTGCTCATCGCCTCCGCCGCCGCCACAAGCCGTCATCGCCGCAGAGGCGAACAGCGCCGCCAAGGCATGCAAGCGCCGGTGGCTGGCGTGCCAGGAAGCCTGTCGGGTGGATGGTTGGCTTGCCTGGGTCTCGCCCAATGGTGCAACAGGAGCTGTATTCATCAATCACTCCCTCAAAAATCAAAAAAAGCGGCGTCCAGCCGGAAGCGCCCATTATCAGCGCCGGCAGTGCGCACATCCCCTGGGGATTACTCTGAGAGCCTGTTCAAAGTCTCTGCACGGCTGGCAAGAAAGTGGATTTGGGCGGTCTGCTGCGCCCGCAAAGCCTCGCCATAGCCCCAGCTATGGCTGCGTTTTATGGCTGTGTTTTATGGCTGTGTTTTGCGCCTTGCAGCCCATCCCAAACCACTTTTTGCCCGCTCGCGCCGAGACTTTGAACAGGCTCTGACGCCACGGCACTGACCTTGCCTGCACGGCTCTGGGCGGCACGCCGTGTGCAGAGGCAAGGTTTCGCCTTGGCAAGCTAAGCTGTTCTGACTTGTTGCGTGATGGGCGCTTGCATTCACCGGGCATCGACCCAGACCACTTCGCCAGGGTAGTGCTCGGCCACGGTGTCCAGCGCGGCGGCCAGCTGGCCTGGGTGGCGCGGGTCGATGTCGTGGCCGAAGACGGTCAAATCCAGCCCCTGCGCGCGCCAGGCTTGGATTTCGCCTGCCGTGAGCACGCTGGCGCCAACCCACACCGGATGCGCTCCGGTGTCGATCAGGGCGCGCAGCGATTCAAAGCCCTGGCGGGTGGTGGCGAGGATGACCATGCGGGTGCGGCTTTGTCAGTAGGTTCGATCAAGGCCCGACCAAGACCCGCTCAAGCCTTCTGGATCGGGATATAGACCTCCCCACCGCCGGCGGCGAATTCTTTGGATTTTTCATCCATGCCGGCCTTGAGCGCCTCTTGCTCGCTCAAGCCCTTGGCGGCGGCGAAGTCGCGCACTTCCTGCGTGATCTTCATGGAGCAGAACTTGGGGCCGCACATGCTGCAAAAGTGCGCGGTCTTGCTGCTGTCCTTGGGCAGGGTTTCGTCGTGGAAGTCGCGCGCGGTGTCCGGGTCCAGGCCGAGGTTGAACTGGTCTTCCCAGCGGAATTCGAAGCGCGCCTTGCTGATGGCGTCGTCGCGCGCGCGGGCGGCCGGGTGGCCCTTGGCCACGTCGGCGGCGTGGGCGGCGATCTTGTAGGCGATGATGCCTTGCTTCACATCATCGCGGTCGGGCAGGCCCAGGTGCTCCTTGGGCGTGACGTAGCACAGCATGGCCGTGCCCATCCAGCCGATCATGGCCGCGCCTATTGCCGAGGCGATGTGGTCGTAGCCGGGGGCGATGTCGATGGTCAGCGGGCCCAGGGTGTAGAACGGCGCTTCGTGGCAGTGCTTGAGCTGCTCGGTCATGTTCTCCTGGATCATGTGCATGGGCACGTGGCCGGGGCCTTCGATCATGGTTTGCACGTCGTGCTTCCAGGCGATTTGCGTCAGCTCGCCCAGGGTGCGCAGCTCGGCAAACTGGGCTTCGTCATTGGCATCGGACGCGCAGCCGGGGCGCAGGCCGTCGCCCAGGCTGAAGCTCACGTCATACGCCTTCATGATTTCGCAGATTTCCTCGAAGTGGGTGTAGAGGAAGCTCTCCTTGTGATGCGCGATGCACCACTTGGCCATGATGGAGCCGCCGCGGCTGACGATGCCCGTCACCCGATTGGCGGTGAGGTGGATGAAGGGCAGGCGCACGCCAGCGTGGATGGTGAAGTAGTCCACGCCCTGCTCGGCCTGCTCGATCAGCGTGTCGCGGAAGATTTCCCAGGTCAGGTCTTCGGCGATGCCGCCCACTTTTTCCAGCGCCTGGTAAATGGGCACGGTGCCGATGGGCACGGGGCTGTTGCGGATGATCCAGTCGCGCGTGGTGTGGATGTTCTTGCCGGTGGACAGATCCATCACCGTGTCGCCGCCCCAGCGGATGGACCAGACGAGCTTTTCCACCTCCTCCTCGATGCTGCTGGTCACAGCCGAGTTGCCGATGTTGGCGTTGATCTTCACGCGGAAGTTGCGGCCGATGATCATCGGCTCGATCTCCGGGTGGTTGATGTTGGCTGGGATGATGGCGCGCCCGCGCGCCACTTCGTCGCGCACGAATTCGGGCGTGATGACGTCGGGGATCACCGCGCCCATCGGGTTGCCCCGGCGGCGCGCCTCGCGCGTGGCATCGCCCAGGTGCTCGCGTAGCCACTCCATGCGGCCGTTTTCGCGCAGGGCGATGTATTCCATCTCGGGCGTGATGATGCCTTGGCGCGCGTAGTGCATTTGCGTGACGTTGGCTCCAGCCTTGGCGCGGCGCGGCTGGCGTTGCAGGCCGGCCGCTTCCTGCCGCAGTTGGACGATGCGCTCGGCATCGCGCCCTTCGTGCTTGCCGCCATCGTCCAGGATGTGGGCCAGGCGGCCGGCGTAGGTTTCGGTGTCGCCGCGTTCCTCGATCCACGCCTGGCGCAGCGCGGGCAGGCCACGGCGCACATCGATTTGCGCCTGCGGGTCGGTATAGGGGCCGCTGGTGTCGTACACGCTGGCCTGCGCGCCGTTGGTGAGCTGGATGTCGCGCACGGGCACGCGGATGTCCGCGCGCGAGCCTTGCAGATAGGCTTTGCTGGAGGCGGGCAGCGGCTCGCGCGTGAGCGCCAGCAGTTGCTTGAGGGAAGAGAGTTTTTCAGGTGCGTTCATGGGGCCTCGCAATCAGGGGGGAAAGTCGCTTTTTCACCCCGGAGGCCCGGCCCACTGCGGTCGCCAGGCCCAGGAAGCTGTGTTCCAAGGGCCTGGGCTGCATGGGCCGCATTGGCGGCCGCCAGCTCATCCTTACGCCGGTACTAACCGGATCAAGTTGACGGGTTTGGCGCTGGGCCATCTCAGCGCGCCTTTGGAGCCGGTGTTCAGAGCCGACACCCAAGGCGCGCACCCCGGAGTGCGGCGCGCATCATACCGCCGGCGCTGCCGCCCGGGCCTCCGGTCAATCCCGCAGCAGTTGAGAGGCAGGTTCTGAGAGCCTGTTCAAAATCTTTGCACGGCGGTCAAGAGAGCGGATTTTGGCGCTCTGCTGCGTTGCAAAGCCTCGCCATAGCCCCAGCTATGGCTGCGTTTTGCGCCTTGCAGCCCACCCCAAACCGCTTCTTGCCCACTCGCGCCGAGATTTTGAACAGGCTCTTAAACCTGGGCCCCGGCCTGGCGCAGCAGCTGCGCCACCTGCTCGCCCAGCGCCTGGGCCTGGGCCAGCGTGGCAATGGCTGCGCTGGCCTGCACCTGCACCAGGGGGCGCTGGCCTTGTGGGTCGCCCCAGGCCGCGCGCAGCCACAGCGTGTCTGGCGCCTCGGCCCAAACAGCATGGGCCGCCAGCGGTACGGAGCAGCTGCCGCCCAGGGCGCGGCTGACGGCGCGCTCGGCGGCAGTGGCCAGCCAAGTGGGCAGGTGCGACAAGGCTTGCAAGGCGGTCTGCAGCTGCTGGGCCTGGGGCGTGTGCGGCTGGGCGGCCAGCACTTCGATGCCCAGCGCGCCCTGGCCTGCGGCGGGCAGCATTTGTTCGGGCGTGAACTGCATGCGGATGCGCCTGGCCAGTTGCAGGCGTTCCAGCCCGGCGGCGGCCAGGACGATGGCGCTGAACTGGCCTTCGTCGAGCTTGCGCAGACGCGTGTCCAGGTTGCCGCGCAGCGGCTCGATGCGCAGATCCGGGCGCAGGTGCTGCAGCAGCACCTGGCGGCGCAGGCTAGAGGTGCCGACCACGGCGCCTTCGGGCAGGTCTTCCAGCCGCGCGTAGTGGTTGGAGACGAAGGCATCGTGCGGATTGCCGCGCTCGGGCACGCAGGCCAGTGCGAAGCCTGCGGGCAGCTCCATGGGCACATCTTTGAGCGAGTGCACGGCCAGGTGCGCGCGGCCATCGGCCAGCGCGGCTTCCAGCTCCTTGACGAACAGGCCTTTGCCGCCGACCTTGCTCAGGCTGCGGTCGAGGATCTGATCGCCGCGGGTGGTCATGCCCAGCAGCGTGGCCTGCAGCCCCTGGGCCTGCAGGCGTTGCTGGATATGTTGGGCCTGCCAGAGTGCCAGGCGGCTTTCGCGCGTGGCAATGACGCAGGCGGCGGGGGGGCGGGTGGAAGCGTTCATGAGGGGAGTGAGTGCGTGGCCATCGAAAGCCCGTGCCGTGCGTTGCAGTGGCGCTTTGAACAGGCTCACTTTGAACAGGCGCTCAGGGCGCGGGCGGCGGCTATGGTAGCGCGCCCAGAAGGCAAGGCAGGGCAGGGCGATGCAGCCAGGCGCAAGCTGCGCGGGGCGCCAGCGGGGCAAGCGTACGAACGGGTGCTCAAAACCCTGGCTGCTGTTGCTCGCGTTCGCGTTGCGAGGCCAGGCTGGCCAGCTGGCCCCAGGTCTGCAGCCCTTGGGCCTGGGCATGGGCCAGGGCGATCAGGGCCAGCTCGGCTGTGGCCATGGCGTCGGCCACGGCGTCGTGGCGGGCGCTGTGCGCCAGGCCCAGGGCTTGCAGCCAGGCGTCCAGGTCGTGATCGCCGGAGATGACGGGTGCCTTGTCCGGCATATCGGCTTGCAGCGCCGTTGGGCAGGGGCCGAGCAGGGCTGGCAACAGTTGCGCCAGATCGCACACGCCAGGCAGGGGCAGCAGCAGCTTGCCGGTGCGGCTGCTGGGTGCGTGCTCGCCCAGCCATTGCTGCGCGGCGCGGTGCAGCATGGCCTGGTCGAACCAGGCGTGCCAGGCCAGCCACAGCGCGTCCTGGCCCCATTCGAGCAGCTCCAGCAGGGCCAGGCGCGGGTCCTGGCCCTGGCTCAGGTCGCCCTGGGTCAGGCCGTGAAACAGTTGGCCCAGCGGGCTGATGGGCACCGGCACCTTGAGCACGCGCGCAAAGCTGCGGCCCAGGGCGATGCCGGGCTGGGCGCCGCAGGCTTGGATGCGCACCGCGCCGATGGACAGCACGCTGTCGCGCTGGCGGTCCAGCCCGGTGGTTTCCAGATCGAACACCACCAGCGCCTGCGTGGCCAGCGGCTGCGCGCCGGGTTGGGCGAAGGGCTGCAGCTGGGCCAGGCGCTGCTGCAGTTCATGGCGCTGCGGCGGTAGCAGAGGGGGCAGCGGGGCGGCCTGGCGCGCGCCCAGCCATTGGCGCAGGGTTTGCCACATGGAAGAGCTCATAGGCGGTAGTTCAGGCGCAGCGCGTCCTGCAGGCGGGCGGCCTCGGCCAGCGCGGCGCGCAGCACGCGCAGCTCCAGCGTATTGCACTGCTGCAGCGCGATCAGGTTGTCCAGCGGCTGGCCTTGTTGCTGCTGGCGCTGGTGGTGGCGCAGGCGCAGCTGCTGCAGGAAGTTGAAGGCGTCCTCATAGGTCTTGACGCGCTCTGGGCGCAAATGGCCGCGCTCGCCCAGCCAGCGCAGCCGCTGTACGGTGGAGGCTGCGCTGCAGCCCTGGGCCAGCGCCAGGATGCGCACGGCATCGACGCAGATGGCCAGGGCCTGCTTTTTGATGTCCAGCGTGGCGCCGCCCTGGGCCGCGCCCAGGGCTTGGATCAGGCGGTGCTTGAGGCCCTGCGCGCCGCCGATGGCCGGCGGCGTGCGCTGCAGCGCGAAGCTGGCCATGAGGCGCTGGAAAGCGCTTTCCTGCTGGAAGCGCTCCAGGCTGTAGGCGCGCAGCTGCTGCACGGCCTGCTCCAGCCGCGCATGGGCGCTGGGCGAGGCCCAGGCCAGCCGCATGTCAAAGAAGATGGTGGCGTTGAGCACGTCCTGCGGCTGGGCCTGCAGCAGCATGCGGTCGAAAAAGTCGCGCCACTGGAAGTCGGCCAGGCACAGCGCCGGGTTGCTGGCCATGATCTCGCCCGGGCACCAGTGCAGGCCGCAGGCGTCCAGCGTCTGGTTGATGGCCTTGGCCAGCGGCAGCAGCCGGGCCTGAGCCTGTTGCGCCTGGGCCGGCTCGTCGGCCAGGAACAGCAGGCCGTTGTCCTGGTCGCTCAGCAGGGTTTGCTCGCCGCGCGCCTCGCTGCCAAAGGCCAGCCAGGCAAAGGGCAAGCCAGGGTCGCCATGCTCGGCCAGCATCAGCTCGATCACGCGCTCAACGCTGTGGTCGTTGAGCTGGGTGACGATGCGCAGCACCTGCTCCGCGCTGGCCCCATGCGCCAGCATGTTGGCCACCAGGCGGCCGATGTCGGCGCGCAGCGTGGCCAGATCGGCCACCGAGGCGGCGCTGCGAATGGCGCGCGCCAGGTGCACCAGATCGACGCGCTGCAGCGCGAACAGGTCGCGCTCGGAGATCACGCCGCGCAGCACGCCGTCTTCGACCAGGCACAGGTGGCCGAAGTGGTGGCGCGCCATCAGCATGGTGGCGTCAAAAGCGCTGTCGTCCGGGTGCAGGGACATGGGCGCGGCGGTCATGACCTGGCCGATGGGCGCATCCAGGTCGGCGTGCGGGGCGATGACCAGCGCGCGCAGGTCGCGCAACGTGAAGATGCCCTGCAGGTGCAGATCGGCATCGGTGATGGCAATACTGCTGGTGCGCTGGCCGTGCATCAGGCCGACGGCTTCGCGCACGCTGGTGGCTGGGCTGCAGGTCAGCGGCGCGCGCGTGGCCAGGCTGCGCAGCGGGGTGTTGAGCGCATCGGCCTCGTGCAGGGTTTGCAGTGCGCCCAGCTGCATGTGCTGGCCCACGCGCGCCAGCAGCCCGCTGACGCCGCGCAGCGCAAACTGCCGGAACACGGGCGAGATCTCCAGCAATTGCACGAACTGCGCCACCGGCAGCTGTAGGCAGAAGCTGTCCTCGGCGGCGGTATAGCGGCGGCGCGTGGGGCGCTCGCCCAGAATGGCGGCAAACGGAAAGGCGTCGCCGGGCAACAGCTGCACCGGGGTGTCGGGCTCCTGCTGCTGCACCGGCTGCGCCAGCTCAGCGCGCTGGCCGACCACGTGGCCCTGGCGCACGATGTACCAATGCGCCACGCGCGGCGCCTCGGGGCCCAGGATTTGCTGGCCCGCAGCGAAAAAAACCAGCGCGCTGTGCTGCAGCAAATGCAACACATGGGCTGGCTCCATGGCGTCAAAAGGCGCGTGCTGCTGCAGGAACGCCGCCAGCGCCTGCACGTTCTGGGCCACGGCGCGCTGGCCAGCGGCCGCATCTGTGGCGGGGGGAGACTCTGTCATGCCAAATCCTCTGCGTGGGCCTGCCACCAGCGGGCCGGGCGCGCCGGGCAGTGCTGGCGGGCACTTTCGGGCCGCTGGGCGGGCTTGTCGATAGAGATGAACCCGCAGACTTGCGGCTTTGGACTGCACGACGTTTTTTTGGTGCGGTTTTTTCGCTATATAATCTCGCGCTTATTCCCCGATAGCTCAGTCGGTAGAGCGACGGACTGTTAATCCGCAGGTCCCTGGTTCGAGCCCAGGTCGGGGAGCCACCGATTCCAAGCGCAGTTGGCGTGCCCGTTGGCGCACAACAGTAGGCAGCGGCAGCTGCGCACCAGTTTTCCCCGATAGCTCAGTCGGTAGAGCGACGGACTGTTAATCCGCAGGTCCCTGGTTCGAGCCCAGGTCGGGGAGCCAAATGAGACAGGCCAACAGGCCATGCCCGCAGGCACAGAACAAGGCGCGATGCAGATCGCGCCTTTTCTTTTGCCTGTGCTTTTTACGCTGTTCCCCGACGTGCCCCCCCCCCGACGTGACAAGCGGACGCTACCAGCCCAGTGCCTGGGCCTGCAACCACTGGCCAAAGCCGATGCGCGTGGCCGGCCATTGCGCGGCCTGGGGCATGGGGATGGGCGCTTGAGGCGTACAGGGCACGCCGGCGCGCTGCAGATAGGCCCAGGCATTGAACAGCCCAGCATGGGTGATCCACAGTTGCGCCGTGGGCGAAGGCGTTTGGGCCCAGCGCAGGCGCAGCGCCTGGGCTCGCGCCAGCACGTCGGCCACGCACTCCCTGCCGCCGAAGCGGTGCTGCGCGAAGTCCTGTGTCCAGGCGTCAATGGCGGCGCGGGGGATGCTGCGCCAGGGCTGTTGTTCCCAGCAGCCGAAATCCATTTCATTGAGCAGTGGCTCGACCTGCCAGGCGGGCAGGTCGGGGCGCAGTACGCACAAGGCCTGCGCCAGGGCCTGGGTGCGCTGGCGCTCGGAGGTCAGCAGCTGGCAGCCTGTGGGCAGCAACGCCGCCAGCGCCAGGGCCGATTGCGCCAGGTGCGCCGGCTCCAAGGGCACCTCGCTGGCGCCATAGCACAGGGGCTCGGGCAGTTGCACGCGAGGGTGGCGCGCCAGCCACAGCGGCGCGGGCGGCAGTGGCGCGCTGGCACTCATGCGCTGGCGGCGCTGGCCGCAAGGGCTGCGCTGTGCGGGGCCAGGGCCATCAGCAGCGCCAGGTAAAAGCCCAACTCGCCCACTTGCTGGGCGGCGCCCAGGCCATCGCCGGTAAAACCGCCCAGGCGCACGCGCAAGCGCCAGCCGACCAGACCGCCGCAGATCAAGGCGCCCAGGCCCGCCCACAGCCAGGCGCTGGCCGGCGCGGCCACAGGCCCGCTGCGCAGCAGCGCGCCCACGGCCAGGGCGCTCACAGCCAGCCAGAGCAGCGCCGTGCGCAGCGCGCTGGTCTGCAGGCCCGTGGCAATGGGCTTGGATTTGGATTGCGCGCTGTCGCCCACGTGCGGCAGCCAGGCTGTGAGCAGCAGGGGCATCAGCCGCGAGCACACGTGCGCGGCGGGCAGGGCGCTGGCGGCCAGCAGCGCAGGGCCCAGTTGCAGCAATGCGGCCAGCAGCGCGGTTTTCAGCAGCAGCGCCACGATCAGCGTGACGGCGGCAAAGGAGCCAATGCGCGAGTCCTTCATGATGAGCAGGATGCGCTCGCGGTCGCTGCCGCCGCCCAGGCCATCGGCCAGGTCGGCCAGGCCGTCCTCATGGAAGGCCCCGGTCAGCCACAGGCTGGCCACGGTGGAGAGCAGCGCGGCCACCCAGGCCAGCGCCGGGGCCTGTTGCATGCTGGGCAGCAGGGTCAGCGCCAGCAGCATGGCGGCGGCGCTCAACAAGCCGATGAGCAGGCCGATGCCAGGCAGGTGGCCCAGCGCATGGCGCAGCATCTGTGGGTGATAGCCAACCCAGCGCGCCAGCGCGCCTGTGACCGGAATGCGCGTGAAATACTGCAACGCCAGCAGGAAGTGGCGCAGCCCTTGCCATAGGGGCTGCCGGACGTGGTCGCTGGGCTGCGCGCGGGGCTGGTGTGGCTGATGTGGCATGTGGCGCTGCTTGGACTCAGCCCGGCAGCTGGCCCGAGACCTGTGCCGAATCGAAGCTGGCCATGTCGCGCAGGATGCGGCAGGCCGACTCCAGCAGCGGCCAGGCCAACGCCGCGCCCGAGCCCTCGCCCAGGCGCATGTCCAGCTGCAGCAAGGGGGTGGCCCCCAGTTCTTCGAGCATCAGGCGATGGCCTTGCTCATGCGAGCGGTGCGAGAACACACAGCGCTGCAACACGTGCGGCGCCAGCCGCGCCGCCACCAGCACGGCGGCGCTGGTGACGAAGCCGTCCACCACGATCAGGCGCTGCTCCTGCGCGGCTTGCAATACGGCGCCGACCATGCCGGCAATCTCCAGCCCGCCCAGGGCGCTGAGCGCCTGCAAGGGGCTTTGGGCATCGGCATGGCGTTGCAGCGTGCGCTGCAGCACGTTGAGCTTGTGCGCCATGGCAGCGCCATGCACGCCGCTGCCTGCGCCGGCGCAGGCCTCGATGGGTTGGCCGCTCAGCCGCGCCAGCAGCAGGGCGGCAGACGAGGTGTTGCCAATGCCCATCTCGCCCAACAGGATGGCATTGCCAGGCACGGCCTGCACGGCGCGCCGCCCGGCGGCGATGGCTGCCTGGCATTGCTCGGCGCTCATGGCTGGGTGCTCGCTGGCATCGGCTGTGCCGGGCGCTACCTTGTAATCGAGCAGATCCGGGTGGGGCGGCAACAGCCGGGCCACGCCACAGTCCACCAGCTTCAGCGCGATGCCATGCTGGCGCGTGAGCACGCTGATGGCCGCGCCGCCGCTGAGCATATTGGCCACCATCTGCCAGGTGACCTCCTGCGGGAAGGCCGAGACGCCCTGCTGCGCCAGGCCGTGATCGCCAGCGAAGATCAGCGCATGGGGCTGGCGCAGCACGGGCGTGGTGCTGCCTTGCAGCATGCCGATCTGGTGGGCCAGGGCCTCCAACCGGCCCAGCGAGCCCAGCGGCTTGGTCTTGTTGTCCAGCACCGTTTGCAGCTGGCTGGCCAGCTGCGCATCGTGCAAATCGGCAATGGCTGCAACGCAGGCGGTCAAATCGGAAGGGGTGGAAGAATGCATGGTGGTCCAATGGAAGGGCCCAGGGCCAACACGGGCCTGGGCAAGGCCAGGTGCGCTATCCTAATTGCAAAATTTCTTTTCAATGCGCTCATGCCGTGCCAGGGCGCAAGTGCCGATCTTCTGCATGCGCCAGACGCTCAAACATTCCGTACACAGCGAACTTTTGATCAAGAAAAGCCGCTTCATTGGCTGCGTGCAGCCCGTGGCCGACCGCGCCCAGGCGCAGAGCATCGTGGCGCAGCTGTGGCAGCAGCATCCTGGCGCGCGCCACGTTTGTTGGGCGCTGATGGCCGGCGGGCAATCTGCGGCGGTGGATGATGGCGAGCCCAGCGGCACGGCCGGCCGCCCCATGCTGGAAGTGCTGCGCCACCAGCAGCTCGAAGGCGTGCTGGCCACCGTGGTGCGCTACTTTGGCGGCGTCAAGCTGGGCGCTGGCGGCCTGGTGCGCGCCTACACCGATGCCGTGGCCCAGGCCCTGCTGCAGGCCGAGCGCGTACCGCTGCAAGCCCTGGCCACACTGGCTTTCAGTGTGCACTACCCACAGGAAGGCCTGTTGCGCCACCTGCTAGCCCAGCACGGCGTGCAGCAGTTGGAAGTGGCGCACGGCGAGCGCGTCACCATCACCGCCCAGGTGCAGGAAAACCAGGCCCAGGATCTGCGCCAAGCCATTGCCGATGCCACGCAGGGGGCGGTGCAGTGGCTGGATGCGCAGGGGCAGTGAGCCAGCCATCGGCGGCCTTGCGCAGCTTTTTACATCCGCGGATCGATCTTCAGATCGCCCGGGCGAATCCAGCCCCAGCGGCGCAGCACGCTGGCAAACAGCAGGGCCAGAGCGGCCGGCAGGATGAAGTGCAGCAAGGCGATGGACAGCCAGACTTGACCGCTCTCGCCCATGGCGGCCAGGGTGCCGACCTGGCCGACGAAACCGCTGGTGCCCATGCCTGAGCCGGTGGGGATGTTCTGCATGCCAAAGCCCAGCGTGGCCACAGGCCCGAGGATGGCGGCGCTGAGGATGGGCGGGATCCAGATGCGCGGGTTGCGCACGATGTTGGGCAGTTGCAGCATGCTGGTGCCCAGGCCCTGGCTGAGCAGGCCGGAGACGCCGTTTTCGCGGTAGCTCATGGCGGCAAAACCGATCATTTGCGCAGCGCAGCCGACTGTGGCTGCGCCGCCTGCCAGGCCGCCGAGGTTCAGCGAGATGGCCAGCGCGGCGCTGGAGGTGGGGCCTGTGAGGATCATGCCCATGACCACGGCCAGGATGATGCTCATCAGCAGGGGTTGCAGCGTCATGGCCCACTGGATGGTGTTGCCGGTGACCTCCAGCACGTTGCCGATGAAGGGGGCCAGGCCCTTGGCCGTCAGAAAGCCCACAGCCAGCGCTGTGGCCGGGGTGACGATGATGTCGATGGGGGTGGTCTTGCTCACCAGTTTGCTGGCCTCGGTGGCGGCAGCCACGGCCACGAAGCAGCCCACCGGCCCGCCGAGCTTGGCCCCCAATGCGCCGATGGCGGCGCTGGCAAAGACGACGATGGGCGGGCCTTGCAGCCCATAGGCCACAGCCACGCCAATGGCCGCGCCCATGCTTTGCTGGGCCATGGTGCCGGCCTCGATCAGCCAGGGCTGGCCTGTCCAGCCGCCCACGGTCTTGAGGATCAGCCCGATGATCAGCGAGCCGAACAGGCCCAGGGTCATGTAGTTGAGCGCCTCGATGCCATAGCGGCGCAGCGAGAACTCGATGTTGCGGGACTGGAGAAAGGACTTGAGTGACATGGCCAGGTGCTGTGTGCAGGGCAGTGGGTGGAAAATTTGCGAGATTGTAATACTCAATTTGAGTATTAATTGGGCTTGGCGCGAATGCTGTGGGTTGGGGCGGGTGGTGGGCTGTAACCTGCCCCAATTCGCAGGCACAGACGGCGAGGCTGCTCTTGCGGGTTCAGCGTGAACATGAAAAAGGGCGCCAGCTGGCGCCCTGTGGTGCACGGCCGTGTTGGGCCCTGCCTTAGAAGCGATGGCGGATGCCGACGGTCAAGCCGGTGCGGCTCTTGGCGCCATTGACGGCGCCGCGGCTGTCGGTGAGCGAGGCGTGATCGCTGCTGATCTTGATGTGATCGAGCCCGATGTAGGCGTCGGTGCGCTTGGAGAAGGCGTAGTCCAGCACGGTGGAGAGAAAGTGTGCCGTGCCGTCGGCCACTGCACTGCGCCCGGACTGCTTGGCATACCAGTAGTGCGTGCCCCAATTCAGCTGCGGCGTGATCTGATAGCCCACGCCGGCAGTGATCATCTGGCGCTTGTTGGCCACGGTGAAGGCCGGGCCGCTGAAGCCGCCGTTGCTGGTGCCAGTCCACAGCGAGCTGAGCGTGGCGTAGTCGACGTTGCACTGGATGTTGGCGCCGCAGTTGGCCTGGCCGTCGAGGTTGTGCTTGTTCTGCGCGTAAGCTGCATTCAGATACCAGGGGCCGGTGCGGTAGGAGCCGCCCACGGCATAGGCCTTGATCTTCTTGCCACTGCTGCCGAAGCTGCGCTCCATGTAGCCAGCACCGATGGCCAGGCCGCCATCGGCATAGCGCACGTAGCCGCCGCGCGATTTGCCGCCGGTGGAGTAGGTGCCGGGCACGCCGGGCACGCTGGTGCTGCCTTCGCCGTCGAGCGTGGCCTGAAGGCTCACGCGCACCTTGCCGAACTCGGCCAGGTATTTGAGCAGCTCATTGTTGCGCGCGCCCAGCGACATGCCAATCTCGGGCTTGAAGGCCTCCATGTAGGGCGAGTATGGATAGGAGGCAAAAGTGCTGGTGTACAGATCGAACAGGGCGTTGTACTGGCGCCCGGCTGTCAGGCGGCCAAAGCGCTTGTGCTGCAGGCCGACCCAGGCCTGCTGGTAGCCTGCGCCGACAATGTTGCCGCTGGTGCTGTCAATGCGCTGCTCCAGATTGGCCAGCACTTTGAAGCCATCGCCCAGCTGTTCGGTGACGTTGATGCCCAGGCGGCTTTGCGACATGCCGCCGCCGATCATCTTGGTCTGCGATTGCTTGTGATCGCCAGCCGGGCCTTCGTTGGTGGTGTAGCGCACGGCGGCATCGATGATGCCGTAGAGCTGCACGCTCGATTGGGCATGGGCCGGCAGCAGGCTGCCAAGGCCCAGCAGGCCGGCGGCCAGGGCGGTGATGCGCAGAGCGTGGCGCGGGCGGCGAGAAGTGCTCATGGGGTGTCTCCTTAGGGGCTGGGGCGGCCTGGCGCTGCGCAGGCGGTGCGCATGGGCCGGCCACCGCGATGGTGGTCGAAACATTCAGCGGCCCAGGGGGCAGCACATCACCCCCGTGGACCGCTGGCAGCAGGGCTGGGCAAGCTGCACTGGTGTGCGGCGCGCCGCTGGTGGTGGTACAACGGCTGCGCCAAGCGGCAGTTATTGTGGGCGAGATCGGCTGCCAATGCCGATATTGGACGCCTCTGGTTTTCCCCAATTCACGGTGCCGTCAGGCGCGGGATGTGACGCCCAGGCGACTTCCCATGCACAGCCTTCACGCACAGTTTTGATGAGAGAGCGCAGCATGCTATCCCCATCGACATCCATCCCCCCAGGCCAAGAGCTATGGCTACAGCAGACTGGGCCTGCGCCGTGGCAAGCCCTTTGGCAGCAAAGCTGGGCGGGGCTGGGTTTGCAGCCCGAGGCCGACTTGCTGCCTCAGTTGCTGGCCGCCTATGGCCAGCCGCAGCGCCACTACCACGGTTTGCAGCACTTGCATGAATGCCTGTGGCACTGGCAGCAGGTGCAACACCTGGCAGACCGCCCGACGCTGGTGGCGCTGGCCCTGTGGTTTCACGACGCGGTGTACGACCCCCAGGCCAAAGACAACGAGCTGCGCAGTGCGCAATGGGCAATGCAGGCCTTGCAGGCGGCGGGCTCTCCGGCGGCGATGGCCGAGCAAGTTCAGGCGCTGATCATGGCCACCTGCCACACCGCGCAGCCCGCGCCAGGCGATGCGCAGCTGGTGGTGGACATTGACCTGGCCATCCTCGGCGCTGCGCCG
Source organism: Vandammella animalimorsus (assembly GCF_002285285.1). GTDB lineage: Bacteria > Pseudomonadota > Gammaproteobacteria > Burkholderiales > Burkholderiaceae_C > Lampropedia > Lampropedia animalimorsus. The sequence goes on along the minus strand of NZ_NSJF01000003.1, from coordinate 12,458 downwards.
GCGCGCTTTGCGCAGTACCAACGGCAGGTGCGGCAGGAATACGGCTGGGTGCCCGAGGCGCAGTACCGCCAGGGCCGCCGTGCCGTGCTGCAAGGCTTCGCCCAGCGCGCGGCCATTTATGGCACGCCCTGGTTCCACGCACGGCTGGAGGGGCGCGCCCGTGCCAATCTGGCCCAGTCCTTGGCCGAGTTGGATGGGGCCGAGGCCGGGTAACAGCCCCGGCCATGGGCTCGATCACGGCCCCACCCCAAACCGCTTGTTGCCCACTTGCGCCGCGACTTTGAACAGGCTCCCAAAAAATTTGAAATTTTTTTCGTCGCCCGTGTCAGGTTTTTTCGCCTGGCCCGACATGGCAGGTGTGCGGCGTGTTTGCCGCATGTTTTTTCAACTTTTTTTGATCGGGAGAACCCCATGAGCCAACTGAAAAACATCGCTGCCCTGGCCGCTTCGCTGATTGCTGCCTCGACCTTTGCCACCGCCCAGGCTGCCGAGCAAAAGTGCGGCGCTGGCACCTGCGGCAAGAAGGAAAGCTCGGCCCCCGCCAAGGATGCAGCCTGCGCGAAGAAGGAAGAGGGCAAGGAAGCAGCCTGCTCCAAGAAAGAAGCAGCTTGCTCCAAGAAGGAAGGCAAGGAAGCGGCTTGCTCGAAAAAGGAAGCTGCTTGCTCCAAGAAAGAAGCGGCCTGCTCCAAGAAGTAATCGCCGCATCGCATCACCACGCACGCAAGTCACACAGGCAGGAATCACCATGATTGGACTGGGCTACCGGCGCGAAATGCGCGATTGGGACATCGCCGCCTTGGACGCTGACTTCTTTGAAGTGGCGCCGGAGAACTGGCTGCGCCGCTCGCGCGAGCCGCTGCACCAATTGCTGGCGCTGGGCCGGCCCGTGTTTTTGCATGGCGTGTCGCTCAATCTGGGCGGCACTTCGGAGATTTCTGCCGACTTCGTGCGTGGCGTGCGCGACCTGCTGGCTGAGCTGGGCACCGACCGCTATTCCGACCACCTGGCCGCCAGCGGCGACGCGCACCAGCTCTACGACCTGTTTCCCATCCCCTTCACGCTGGGCGAGGCGAGGCGCGTGGCCGAGCGCATCAGCCGCGTGCAAGACCTGCTGGGCCAGCGCATGGCCATCGAAAACAGCAGTTGGTACACCAACGTGGGCGAGATGAGCGAGCCGGAATTTCTGATGGAAGTGGTGCGCCGCGCCGACTGCCGCATCCTGCTCGATCTGAACAACATCGACGTCAACCGCAAGAACCACGGCGGCCCCGACCTGGATGCCTACGTGGCGCAGGTGGATCTCTCGCGCGTGAGCTACATGCACGTGGCCGGGCACGAGTTCGACGAACGCTTTGGCATGCATGTGGACACCCACAGCCAGCCCGTGGAGCCGCACACCGCGCGCAAGGCGCGCGCGCTGCACGCCGCCCACGGCCTGCCCATCCTGCTGGAGTGGGACAACGATATTCCTGACGCCGCCACGCTCAACCGCGAACTGGCCAGCCTGCGCCAGCCGCTGCCGGCGGCCCCTGTGGCCCCTGTGGCCCCTGTGGTTTCTGCCCCCGCCGCTGCGCCTGGCACGGCTCGCAACACCCCTGCCCGCCGCCGCACCAAGGAGCTGGCATGAACGCCGCCGCCACCCTGCCGCTGCCGCCCCAGGCCCAACAAAACCAGACCGAAGCCAGCACCGCCGCCTTCTACGACTACGTGCGCGGCCGCACGGACACCGTGCCGCCCGGCTACACCGAAGCGGGCCTGCGCGTGTACCGCTACCTCGTGTACCTGGGCGCCAGCCAGATGATCGAAGCCCACCACCCCGCGCTGCGCGCGCAATTGGGCGAGCAAGACTGGCGCACCCTGATCGAAGCCTTCGTGCGTGACTCGCAATGGCAATCGAATTTCTATGAAGACCTCAACGATGCATTCACCGACTTTCTCGCCCGCGCCAGCCAGTAATACCTTGGCCTGCCAAGGCTGCGCCGTGCTCGGCGGCCTGCGCTGCCTGCTGCAAGACGCCGGCCTGCTGGGCCTGCGCCTGTGGGCCGGGCAGGAATTCATCCGCGCCGGCCTGACCAAGCTGCAAGGCAGCGGCGGCGCGCCCGAATGGTTTGCCGGGCTGGACTTCCCCTTTCCCAACAGCCTGCTGAGCGCCGACTTCAACTGGCTGGCCGCCGGATGGGGCGAGCTGCTGCTGGGCGCGGCCCTGGCGCTGGGCCTGGGTAGCCGCCTGGCCGCGCTGGGCCTGCTCTACATCACCTGGGTGGCCGTGTACACCGTGCATTTCGACTTGGGCTGGGCCGGCTGGAACCAGATCGACACCGACGCGGGCCAGGGCTTCAAGGTGCCGCTGATGCTGGGCCTGATGCTGTTTGCCGTGCTCACCCAGGGCGGCGGGCGCTGGGCGCTGGATCGGCTGCTGCTGCGCCGCCATTGCCGCAGCGCATAGTCGGTGCAGCTCAGGTAGTGTTGAGTGGCCGCGCAGTAGGGTGTTGACCGCGCCGACTATCATGCCCGCCCTATGACTGCTCCTTCCCCTTTAAACCCTGCGGCGCTGGACGTGCAGGCCCTGGCGCAGACTTGGCGCCAGCCCATGCTGCGCTTTGCGCTGCTGCATCTGCAGCCGCCTGAAGAAGCCGAGGACGCGGTGCAGGACGCCTTGCTCGCCCTGCTGGGCGCGAAGCCCGCCACACTCACGCAAGGTGACGCGCGGCATTATCTGTTTGGCATCCTCAAACACAAGATTACCGACCGCCTGCGCGCCAAGTATCGGCCCGAGGTGGCCTATCAGGATGCTTTCGAGGAAGACGATTTGGACCAGGCGCTGTTCGATGCGCGCGACCATTGGCACGATGGTGTAGCGCCGGCTCTGTGGAGCAGCCCAGAGGGCCAGCTGCAAAATCAGCAATTTCTGGCCGTGGTCGATGCCTGCGTGCACCGCCTGCCGCCCAAGATTGCCCGCGTGTTCAGCATGAAAGAGCTGCTCGAATGCGATGCCGCCGAGGTGTGCGACACCCTGGGGCTGAGCAAGAGCGATTACTGGCAGTGTATGAGCCGTGCTCGCAAGCAATTGCAGCTGTGCCTGAGCCAGCACTGGTTCGAGCAACCACAAGAGGGACGCCAGCCATGAAATGCGCGCAGTACATCTTCAAGCTCACCTCGGGCCAGCTGGGCGAAGATGCCCCGGCCAGCGAGCGGGCGCAAGCCGCTTTGCATCGGCTGGTGTGTCGCCACTGCCGGGATTTCGCGCGCAACGATGCGGCGTTGGACGACATCCTGGGCGCTTACCGCCAGGCGCTGCAGACGCCCGATTTACCCGACTCGCCCGAGCCCCCTGGGCCAGCAGCACAGCCGTCGCAGAAGTAAGCGCCTGGCCTCGAAATCCTGCTTCAAGCCCCAGCCGTTGGCGCCGCCGTGCCCCGTGCCTTGCGCGCCCTTGGCGCACAGCGTGCGCGGCTCCTTCGTTGGTGCAATCGCGCGCTATGCCGCATCCAGCCGCCCCAGGCGGGCCAGCAACTGCTTGCTGGTGGTGGTGTAGGGCGTGGGCAAGGCCTGCTGGTGGTGCTGTTCGGCAATGGCAAAAGCCGCCAGCGTGGCCTCGTGAAAGCTGCAGGCGATGAGTTTGCGCTTGCCGGGGTAGCTGGCGATGTCGCCAATGGCGTAAATGCCGGCGCGGCAGCTGCGCATCGTGGCTGGATCGACGCGGATGTGCTTGGCATCCCAGCCTACGTCCCACTCCAGCGCTGCCCCCAGCTTGGGTGCAATGCCTTGGTAGAGCAACAAAACATCCAAGGCCAGCTCTTCGCGTTGGCCCTGTGCATTGAGCAGCTGCAGGGCTTGCAGCCTGGGGGCCGCGCCGGGGGCTTCGGTCAGCGTCAATGCCTGCAGCTGGCCAGTGGCGATGTGGATGCAGCCTTGCGCCTGCAGCGCTCGCAACTGCTGTAACTCGTCGGCCTCGGCAGTGAACACGTCACGCCGGTGCAGCAGCGTCAGGCGGCTGGGGGCCTGCGCAGCTGGCAGGGCAGCCAGCTGCAAGGCTTTGCGCACGGCATCCTCGCCGCCGCCATGCAGCACCACATGCCGGCCTGCCACGGTGGCAGAGCCATCACGGGTTTGCAAAAACACCTGCTCTCCTTGGGCCAGCAGGGCTTCCAGCCCTTCCAGGCGCAGGCTGCGGGGCGCGAAGGCGCCTACCCCCAAGGCCAACACAACGGCACGGGTGAGGATCTGCTCGCCAGCGTCGGTACGCACGCACCACAGCGGCGCGCTGCTGTCTGCAGTGGGGGGCGCATGCGGCTCGATGGCGGTGACGGTTTGCCCCCAATGCCAGTCGATGGCAAAGGGCGAGAGCTGCTGCCATAGGCGCTCGCTCAGCTCCGTGCCGCTGACTTGTTGCAGCGCCGGAATGTCGTAAATGGGCTTTTGCGGGTAGAGCTGGGCGCACTGGCCGCCAGGCTGGGGCAGGGCCTCAACGGCATGGCAGCGCAGCCCTTGCAGGCCCAGTTGGAACAGTTGGTACAGGCCGGCTGGCCCAGCGCCGACGACCACGGCATCGCACACCGGCTGGCCATCATCTGGGGCGGCCGGCGGCGGCGCGGGCCTCAGCGCACCAGGTATTGCAGCTTGTCGCTCTGGCCGTTCCATTCGTCAGCGTCCTCCAAGGCGGCCTTGCGCTTGGTGATGGTCTTGTAGTTCTCGCTGGCGCACAGCTCGGCGTTGATCTGGATGAACTCCTGCTGATCGGCTGGCACGTCTTCTTCGGCGAAGATGGCTTCTGCCGGGCATTCGGGCACGCACACGGCGCAGTCGATGCACTCTTCAGGGTCGATGATCAGAAAGTTCGGGCCTTCCTTGAAGCAGTCGACCGGGCACACATCCACGCAATCGGTGTACTTGCACTTGATACAGTTTTCGGTGACGACGTGGGTCATGGCGCTGGCCGCAGGAAAAAGCAAAAAAGCAAAGTTCGTGGGGATTTTCAGGGGCGCGATTCTATCGCCGCCGCAAAGTCACTGGCATGAGGATGGGCTCGGCGCCTGGCGGGTGTAGAGCGTGTGATGCAAAAGCCGCCACATGGCGGCGACCATGGGCGGCTTGGCGGGCACAAGTGCTGTGCCAAGGATCAAGAATCAGGCGTGCTTGTCCGCCTGAGTGCTGGGCGGTTGCACCGACCAGCTGGGCGGCTCGTCATTGCCGCTGTCCTCATCGTGTTCGGACTCTTCGAAAGTGGCGTGGACTTTGCCAGCGGCGTGGTGCACCGGCGCGTAGATGGCATACAGGCGCATCGGGCTGTCGCCAGTGTTGATGACGTCGTGCCACATGCCAGCGGGCACGAGAATGCACCAGCCGTCTTCCACGTCCTGCTCGAAATTCAGGTTGTCCTTGGACGGGCCCATCTTGCACTTGCCCTGGCCGGCATCCAGGCGCAGGAACTGGTCGGTATCGGGGTGGGCCTCCAGGCCGATGGACTGGCCTGGCTCGATGGACATCAGCGTGACCTGCAGGTACTTGCCGCTCCAGACGACGGTGCGGTAGTTGCTGTTGTCCTTGGTGGCGTTTTCAAGATCGAAGGCGTTGGGTTGAGGGCCGATGTCTTGAACGACGGGTTTTTGGCTCATGTATGACTCCGTGAGGGCGGGGATGAAAAAAAGACCGCAGCGTCAGCCGCAGGCAGCTGATTGTGCGATGCCCTGCATCTTAGAGCCTGTTCGGTGTCTTGGTGCGGGCACGCCGTCTGCAATGGGGCAGGCCATGCAAAGTGCGTACCGCCGAGGCGGCGGCCCTACGGCATCCGATGCCATTCGTAGGACATTGCCCAGCGCCGCGCGGTTTCATGCATCATCCGCGCCATTGGTTTTGACCCATCAAAAAGGAATTGAACATGACACATCCCGCCCCCCAAGACTCCCAGCGCTGGCAGGCCATCAAGGCCAAGCTGCTGCAGCGCCAGGAGGAGCTCGAACGTGAAATCAGCGCCGCTCGCGCAGAAATTGAGCAGGACGCGCAAAACAGCCCCGAGGAGCCAGGCGATGCTGCCCAGCGCCTGGAGGCCAAGGAAGTGCGCCAGGCTGAGCTGGCGCGCGATCAGGCCGAGCACGCCTCCATCGGCCGTGCGCTGGCACGCATCGATGCCGGCGAATACGGCCAGTGCGCGCAATGCGGTCAGTCCATCTCCGAGCAGCGTCTGCTGGCACGGCCCGAATCGACGCTGTGCATCAACTGCAAGCAGGAGGCTGAAGAGCACGCGCATTGATATTGCTAGAGGAGTGCCTTTTCTCGGGGTCTCAGTGATCTTCTATTGCTGCAACAGGGGGTATCGGGGAGGAGGAGTCCAAGGCGAAATTGTTAGCGCTTTCGGTGTTCTTAGGCACCAGCTTCCGTGGCTTGCGCAAAGCATGGGTAGCTTGGGCTGCCCTTACTATTGTTTGTTTGTCATTGCAGGAAATCCATGAAACCAAGCATTTTTGTCGCTGTTTTGGCTTGTTTCTTCGCAGTCTCGTCCCCGGCTCGGGCCGACTATCCGAGCCGTCCAGTCAGATTGGTTGTGCCATTTCCTCCTGGCCAAGCCACAGACATCTTTGCTCGGGCCTTGGCTGAAGAGATGTCCAAGCGTCTCGGGCAAGCATTCGTAGTGGAAAACAAAGCGGGTGCTGGCAGCAATATTGGTTCAGAACTGGTGGTTCGTAGCCCGGCTGATGGCTACACGCTGTTGGTGGCCGGCAGTGCCATGGCTGTCAATCAGACGCTCTATAAAAACGTCGGCTTCGATCCCACCAAAGACCTGGCAGGCATCACCATGATCGCCAAGGTGCCTCTGATTTTTTTGGCCCATCCAGACGCGCAGATTGCATCCATGCAGGATCTTTTAGGGAAGGCACGTGCCGAGCCAGGCAAGCTCAATTACGCCAGTGCGGGCATTGGCGGCACGCAGCACTTAAGTGCTGAAATGATCAAAGCACGCACCAAAATCCAAATTGAGCACATTCCCTATAAAGGAAGTGGGCCTGCCCAGTCCGACTTTTTGAGTGGTCAAGTGCCACTGATGGTGGATTCGGTCACCGCGGCTTTGGCCAATGTCCAGGCTGGCAAGGCCATCCCTTTGGGTGTGACATCGCTGAAGCGCTCAGCGCAATTGCCGCAAGTGCCCACTATTGCCGAGTCTGGCATCCCTGAGTTGCAAGGGTTTGAGGCTGTGGGGTGGTTAGGGTTGATGGCCCCTAAGGCGACCCCAACGTTAGTCATTGAGAAGCTCAATCAAGCTGCTGTTGAAGCCTTGAACACTGCAAAGCTACGTCGATTTATCGAAGAGCGAGGTGCGGAGGCTGTGCCGACATCTCCAAAGGAAATGGATGCCTTCGTCGCCAGTGAAATTCAGCAGTGGAGCCAAGCGGTCAAGCAGTCCGGTGCTTCTGTGAATTAAGTGCAGTTCCCAATACATCGTATTCTGCAAAGCTCAGTCTGTGCTGTCGTTTCCCAATAGGTTGTTCACCCGAGGTGAAGCAAGATGGGGTTCTCAAGCCACATCAACTTCAGAGATCCCCAGATGAACACCCATAAGAATGCCTCATTGACGCCCAAAGGGCGAGCCCATTTGATTGCTCAAATTGCCTTGATCGGCTTGAAGCCGGCAGCCCAGGCCGCCGGCATCAGCACCCGTACCGCCCGCAAGTGGCAGCGCCGCTTTCATAACGCGAAGGCACTTGCGGCTTGCTTGACCGCAGCTCAAGACCCAGGCGCAGCCCTCTGCGCAGCGATCCGAACAAGATCGAGTGCGCCGTGGCCTTGCGGCGCACCCAGCGCTTGAATTACGCGCAGATCGCCCAGCGGGTGGGCATATCTCTCGCCTCTCGCAGCTCCGTGGCACGAGCCTGCCAGCACGCTGGTGTGGCGCGTCTGCCACCGCTGCAAGAAGCGCCGCCCGTGCGGCGCTACGAGCGCCCGTCAGCAGGCCAGCTGCTGTACCTGGATACCAAAAAGTTCGCACGTTTTGATCAACCCGGCCATCGGGTGACAGGCGATCGAACCGGCTACACATCCGGCGCCGGCTGGCAGGCGCTGCACGTGGCCATCGATGACCATTCGCGCGTGGGGTTCAGTCTTGTGTTGCCCGATCAGACGGCCAAAAGCGCCTGTCAGCACCTGCTGGCGGCACTGCGCTACTACAAGGCGCTGGGTGTCAAGGTTCAACGGGTGATGACTGACAACGGCTCGGCCTACAAATCCAGGCGCTTTGCCAAGCTGCTGCAAAGGCTGAAGATCAAGCACCTGCGAACCCGGCCTTACACGCCCAGAACCAATGGCAAGGCCGAGCGCTTCATCCAGACCTTGCTGCGCGAGGGGGCCTGCGCTTATCGCTATCCCACTTCAGAGCATCGCGCCAAGGAGCTGGCACCTTGGATGCATCATTACAACTTCTATCGCCCTCACTCAGCTACTGCGCACAAACCTCCCGCTACTCGCCTGGGCTTTGACGGGAACAATGTGTTGAGAAACTACAGTTAGCGCGCTGCAATGGCGTGCCAGGGCTTGGGGCGTTTAGCTCCTGATGGTGCCGCCGCTGGCCTGTACGACCATCATTCGCGGTTTTCGGGGGGCTCTGGACGCAGCCACAGCCATGCAGCCACTGCAGCCATGCAGGCTGAGGCAATCCAGAATACGCCCGTGGGCACGCCCACAAGCAGCATCAGCAGCGCACTGGCCAGCATGGTCAGGCTGGCAGCGCGTTTGGCGCGGCGATGCACGTAGCCGCCGTCCTCCCAGTTGCGCAGCATGGGGCCGAACATGCGGTGCATGCGCAGCCACTGATGCAGGCGTGGCGAGCTGCGAGCTGCAGCCCAGGCCGAAATGAGGATGAACACCGTCGTCGGCATGCCGGGCGTGAATGCTCCGATGATGCCCAGCAGCAGCGAGCACATGGCCAGCAAATACAGCAACGCCCGCGCGATTGGCGCCAGTGGGCGCAAGGGCTTTGAGGCCGGTGGGGTGTCGAGCTGGCTGGTGTTCGGTGGCTGCGTTGTCGTTTCGTCCATGCCGACTTGGGTAGCGCAAGCCTTGTCAGGGCTGGCTGGCGTTGGGCGGGTATCGGCAGACGGTGCGTCGGGGGAGTCGCTTTGCTCGATGGTCATGATGGTGCTTTGGGCGGCCAAAAAGTTTGCCATCCTGCAGACGGGCAAAACTTCACATCCAGCCAAGAAGGTGTTTCAGCAGGTCGGCGCGTTCATGGTCTCTTGCCTGAGATTCTCACGCCGCTACTTATCCCCAGGATCGAAAGTCTGCGGCGTTGCAGAGCGCGGCCAATGGCACGGGATCTTGACTGCGCCTTGTCGTTTGCAGTCCGTCTTGACCTGGGGCGAGCGCTATTGGCGGCGAGTTTGAGGGCAGGCTATTACTGTGACTTTGGCTGCGAGGCATCGGTGGCTAAGGCACGCATGAGCTGATTGTAGGCATGGGCACTGGGCTGGGCCAGCCAGATCAGCCCATCGCCAGCGGCCTGCTGCCATTGGATGTGCCCAGGAGCGATCCAAAGCTGGAGCAGCACCTGCTGTTCATGCAGCAGCAACATGCGCTGGGCTTGTTCCGGCGCAGAGGCAGGGGCGGCGAGCGGCTGTGTGATGAGCAGGATCTGCTGCAAGGCAGCGCGCGCGGTTTCTGAAAGTGTTGTGGTTGCAGCCTGGTCTTGTCCATTGGCGCCAGCCCAGCGCCAATGCGTTGCTTGTGCCAGCGGTTGAGCCAATGCCGCAGTTTCCATCGGTGCGCTGAAAGCGTCGCGCTGCCGATGCGGCTGTGTGTTGGCTGTGATGGCGTCAGCCATAATGGCTTCGGTCTGTGCCGGTTGTGCCTGCATGGCGTCTTCGGATTGCGTGGCCGCTGTTGATGCAGGTGCGCTAGGGGCGTGGGCAGGGGCTGGCAGAGGCTCAGGCTGTGGAGGTATTTGGGGTTCGCGTGCTGCGCTGCGCTGGTCGGTCGTCTGCACAGGCGCGGGCGCGCTGTTGGCCGGTGGCGCCTGGTGCGCAAGGCGGCTGTCCTCCAAAGCGGCTTCCGGCCAGCGACCATGCCAAATCACCAGTATCAGACAGGCTATGCATACGGAGGCCAGGCTAGCAGTCCATTGAGGCTGCATCAGCTTCTGTAAGGTGTGGCGCAGCCGCAGCCATGCCGATGGTGGGAGAACTGCGGGCTGAACAGGCCCAGGTGCTGTCAATGCATGCGCGGCATCGGCCAGGACGCGCTGGCGCAAGGCCGCGAGGCGCTCGGGCGAGAGGCCCGTCGCCGGGGCTGATGCAAGAGCCTGTTTCCAGAAGGCTTGAAGCCTGGCGTCATGAACCCCTTGTTCCGAAAGCATATCGGCTTGGCTAGCAGCGGCGGGGCTTGGAGGGGGGGATTCAGTCATGCGATTTCCTCCACAGGGGCTCTGAGCAGGCCCTTGGCCCCCAAGCGATATTGGCGGCTTTGACTCTCATGGCTGGCTTTGAAAGGCGTTCAAATAACTGCCCATGCATTGGCGAAGCTTTTGCAGGCTGTAGCGCAAGCGGCTGCGCAGCGTCTCGAAGCCTATCCCAAGGTGGGCGGCAAGCTCTTGAAGGGAGCAGTCTTCTTCATGCTTGAGCAAGAAGGCGGCACGCTGCTCGACGGGCAACTCTTCAAGACAGCGCAACAGTTGCTGGCCTGCGGCACGCCAGAAAACCTGCTCTTCAGTAGAGATTGAGCTAGGGGGGTGCGCTGTATGGGGATGAATCGACAGCGCACAAATTTCAGGTGCGTTGGCTTCGGAGTTTGCTTCCCCCAGCACTTGAAGCGAAGCCTCTGCGGCAGGCTGGCGCTTCATGTGGCGCATGTGATCCATGGCCGTGTGGTGTGCGATGGCAAATGCCCAAGTGCGCCACTGGGCCCCTTGTGGACGAAAGCTGTTACGCCCATTGATGATGCGTAGCCAAGTTTCTTGAAAGACCTCTTCCACATGCGCTTCTTGCGCCTTGCCTAATGTGCGAGTAATGAAACGCAGCATGCCTGCTTCGTGGCGGCTGTACAAGGTGTCGAAACTTTTTGAATCGCCTGCTGCGTAAGCCAGCATCAAGGCCTCGTCCGAATCTTGATGAAAAGCATGCATGTGCAAAAGGTGGTTGGTGAGCGGATCGGAGCTTGCGGAGGAGGGCGCTGGCGTTGAGTGGGTGGCTGTCAGCGCAGCTCAAACTCGAATTCTTCAGTGTATGTGCTTTGCTTTGCGGCAATGTGGGCGCGCGTCGCAGCAGGACAGCCCGCAGCAGCAACCGAAGAGGCTTTGCTGGATGGGCGTCGCGCACAATACGCTTTGTTCAAGTGATGACTTGTAGGAATTTTCATGTCGCAAAGCCACCTCATCGATGTTTCAGAGCTGAGCGCGCTGTTGGCCAAGACCCAGCCCCCAAGCCGCCTTGTGCTGATTGATTGCCGGTTTGACCTGGCCCAACCCGAGTGGGGCCATGAAGCCTACCAGCGAGAGCACCTGCCAGGCGCCATATATCTGTCACTGGATACCGACTTGTCTGCCCCATTGACTGGCAGCAATGGCCGGCATCCCCTGCCATCGCCACAGCACTTTGCTGCCACGTTGACACGCATTGGGGTCAGCAATGAAAGTCTGGTGGTGGCGTACGATCAGGGCGTAGCAATGATGGCAGCGAGGCTGTGGTGGATGCTGCGCTGGGTTGGCTGCCGCAACGTGCGGGTGCTGGATGGCGGGCTGGCCGCATGGCAGGCTGCAGGCCTCCCGCTTTCAGACTCAGGTAGCGATTTAGCAAAAGCGCAGAAATCAGCAGAAGCTGAACCATTCGAGCCGAGCCTGCAGCCAGACATGTTGCGCTCTGCCGATCAAGTTCTGCAAGCATTGGATCGAGACGATCAAATTCTTCTTGATGCTCGCGCAGAAGAGCGTTTTCGGGGTGAAGTCGAGCCGTTGGACCCGGTGGCCGGACACATCCCAGGTGCGATGAATCGCCCATTTATGCAGAACCTTCTGCCTGACGGCAAGTTCAAGCCAGCGCTACAACTGAAACGTGAATTCGAAGCGCTGCTCCAAGGGCGACCAGCCACGCATCTGGTGCATCAGTGCGGCAGTGGAGTGTCAGCCGCCGTCAACATGTTGGCAATGGAAGTTGCCGGCCTGACAGGCAGCAGCCTGTACGCCGGAAGCTGGAGTGAATGGGCCAGCGATCCCAGTAGGCCTGTAGCCACGGGGCCGCACTGAGCGAGGACTAAGAGAGAAAGCCCGTAGGGAATACACCCCTATCTTGCAATGTGCTTTGCGGTGTTGGGCACAGAGCTTTTCTTGCAAAACATCAGACCACTTGCGTGCGTTGAAAAACTTATGTTATAGTCACGCCTTCGCTTGATTGCAGCTGCTCTGTTGGGTGGTTGCGGTGGCAGATGGTTTGAGGTTAGTTGACTGACTCAAAATTTCTGCTACAATGCGAAGTTTCCTCGAA
>NZ_NSJF01000002.1 GCF_002285285.1 Vandammella animalimorsus | reverse complement strand
CCGCCAAACTTCTTGGACAGCACGGTGGCGATCGCTGCAGTCAGCGTCGTCTTGCCATGGTCCACGTGACCAATCGTGCCCACGTTCACGTGGGGCTTGGTGCGCTCAAACTTACCTTTTGCCATTTTGAAATTTCCTTGAGAGAAAAGAACACGCCCGTGATTGTGGTTTTAGGTCTGCATGCCGCTGCTGATTTCCTGCCCACGGGCGAAACAGGAGCGCGGCATCGCAGACCGACCCTTGCGGATCAGGAAACACGCAAGCAGCTTACTTTGCGCGAGCGGCAACGATGGCATCGGCCACGTTCTTGGGCGCTTCGGCGTAGTGCTTGAATTCCATGGTGTAGGTGGCACGCCCCTGCGTCATCGAACGCAGCTGCGTGGCGTAGCCGAACATTTCGGACAGCGGCACCTCGGCCTTGATGGCCTGGCCACCGCCGACCATGGCTTCCATGCCCTGCACCATGCCGCGACGGCTGGAGAGGTCGCCCATCACGGTACCGGCGTAGTCGTCCGGGGTCTCGACTTCCACGGCCATCATCGGCTCCAGGATTACAGGGTTGGCCTTGCGGGCCGCTTCCTTGAAGCCGAAGATGGCAGCCATCTTGAAGGCCTGTTCGGACGAGTCCACGTCGTGGTACGAACCGAAGGTCAGGCGCACACGAACGTCCACCACGGGGTAGCCGGCCAGCACACCGCTGGTAAGCGCTTCTTCCACGCCCTTTTGCACAGCGGGGATGTATTCGCGCGGCACCACGCCACCCTTGATCTCGTCGACGAACTCGAAACCTTTGCCGGGCTCCATGGGTTCGAGCGTGAACACCACGTGACCGTACTGACCCTTACCACCGGACTGGCGCACGAACTTGCCTTCGACATCGGCCACCGACTTGCGCACGGTTTCACGATAGGCCACCTGCGGCTTGCCTACGTTGGCTTCGACACCGAACTCGCGCTTGAGGCGGTCGATGATGATGTCCAGGTGCAGCTCGCCCATACCAGCGATGATGGTCTGGCCCGATTCTTCGTCGGTGCGCACGCGGAACGAAGGATCTTCCGATGCCAGACGCGACAGGGCAATGCCCATCTTTTCCTGGTCGGACTTGGACTTGGGTTCCACAGCCTGAGCAATCACCGGCTCGGGGAAGACCATTTTTTCCAGCACGATGGGCGAGTCGATGTCGCACAGCGTCTCGCCGGTGGTCACGTCCTTCAGGCCCACGCAAGCGGCAATGTCGCCCGCGCGGATCTCATCGATCTCTTGACGCTCATTGGCGCGCATCTGAACGATACGGCCGATGCGTTCTTTCTTGCCCTTGGTGGCGTTGAGCACGGTGTCGCCCTTGGAGAGCACGCCCGAGTACACGCGCACAAAGGTCAGCTGACCAACGAAGGGGTCGGTCATCAGCTTGAACGCCAGCGCCGAGAACTTTTCGTTGTCGTCGGCCTTGCGGGTCAGCGGCTTTTCCTCATCGTCCGGGTCGGTGCCTGCCACGTCGGGGATGTCCACCGGCGAGGGCAGGAAGTCCAGCACCGCATCCAACATGCGCTGCACGCCCTTGTTCTTGAACGCAGAGCCGCACAGCATGGGCTGGATTTCGGTGGCGATGGTGCGCTGGCGCAGGCCGGCGATGATTTCCTGCTCGGACAGATCGCCTTCCTCGAGGTACTTGTTCATCAGTTCCTCGGAGGACTCGGCTGCGGCCTCGACCATCTTCTCGCGCCATTCCTTGGCGGTGTCGACCAGTTCGGCAGGGATGTCCACGTATTCGAACTTCATGCCCTGCGAAGCCTCATCCCAGAGGATGCCCTTCATCTTGATCAGGTCGACCACGCCCTTGAAGCTGTCCTCGGCGCCGATGGGGATCACCACTGGCACGGGATTGGCCTTCAGGCGCAGCTTCATCTGGTCAACGACCTTGAAGAAGTTGGCGCCGGTGCGGTCCATCTTGTTGACGAAGGCCAGACGCGGCACTTTGTGCTTGTTGGCCTGACGCCAGACGGTTTCGGACTGAGGCTGCACGCCACCCACGGCACAGTACACCATGCAGGCGCCGTCGAGCACGCGCATGGAGCGCTCCACCTCAATGGTGAAGTCCACGTGACCCGGGGTGTCGATGATGTTGATGCGGTGCTCGGGGCGGCTCATGTCCATGCCCTTCCAGAAGGCCGTCACGGCCGAGGAAGTGATGGTGATGCCACGTTCTTGTTCCTGCTCCATCCAGTCGGTGGTGGCGGCGCCGTCGTGAACCTCACCCAGCTTGTGGGTCACGCCGGTGTAGAACAGAATGCGCTCGGACGTGGTGGTCTTGCCGGCGTCGATGTGCGCCGAGATGCCAATGTTGCGGTAGCGCTCAATGGGGGTTTTGCGAGCCATTTGTCAAATACTCCATAACGGCCAAAGCCCGCCCTGTGCTGTACGGTACAGGCCGGGCTTGCAGCCGCAGAAAAAATCAATCAGAAACGGAAGTGGCTGAAGGCCTTGTTGGCCTCGGCCATGCGATGCACCTCATCGCGCTTGCGCATGGCGCCGCCACGGCCTTCGGTGGCCTCGATCAGCTCATTGGCCAGGCGCTGAGCCATGGACTTTTCGCTGCGCTTGCGGGCTGCATCCTTGATCCAGCGCATGGACAGGGCCAGACGACGCACCGGACGCACTTCCACGGGCACCTGGTAGTTGGCGCCACCAACACGGCGGGACTTGACCTCGACCATCGGCTTGACGTTGTTGATCGCGGTGGTGAAGACCTCCAGCGGATCCTTGTCCTTTTGCTTCTCACCGATGATGTCCAGCGCACCGTAGATGATGCGCTCGGCCACCGCCTTTTTGCCGCCTTCCATGATCACGTTCATGAATTTGGACAGCTCGACATTGCCGAACTTGGGATCCGGCAGGATTTCACGTTTGGGAACTTCGCGACGACGTGGCATTTTTCACCTCAAAAATTGCTTCAGTTGGCGCTGACGCGCCATGCAACACCAAAGGGCGCTGCACTTACTCGACCCCAGGCAGGCACACACCTGCAACCAAAGGGCCACTACGCCTGCCGCTCGTCAAGCGGATACAGGCACCGTAAAACCAGAACACCGGCCAGGCCGGCAAAAAACGAAAGCGGGCACCGCAGCAAAGCCGGCACCACAGGCGGCCATCAGGCCTTCTTGGGACGCTTGGCGCCGTACTTGGAGCGCGCCTGCTTGCGATCCTTGACGCCTTGCAGGTCCAGCGAACCACGCACGATGTGGTAACGCACACCAGGCAAGTCCTTCACACGACCGCCGCGCACCAGCACCACGCTGTGCTCCTGCAGGTTGTGGCCCTCACCGCCGATGTAGGAAATGACTTCGAAGCCGTTGGTCAGGCGCACCTTGGCCACCTTACGCAAAGCGGAGTTCGGCTTCTTGGGAGTTGTGGTGTAGACGCGAGTGCAAACGCCTCGGCGCTGCGGGCACTCTTCCATCGCAGGGCTCTTGGACTTGACAGTCTCCACCGTGCGCCCGCGACGGACAAGCTGATTAATCGTTGGCATTGAATCGAGTTCCTCAACGTGATTGCAAAACGTGAACCCAGGCAGAGGCCCGGGCATAGCTTCTCGCCCCAGCGAAAACAAAGTACGCAAGGCGAAAAGCCGGCCATTATCACATGACCGAGCCAATCAGGCAAGCCTCGCCCTCTGGGCCCGGCTGCTTCCATGGGCACGCCGATACGCTGCAGAGCCCTCAGATGGGAACCGTTGTGCGGGCCGCTGGGCAAAACTTTTCATAAGCTTTCATCACGCGCCCTCATCGGCGTCGAAGGCCGCTTGGAGCCATTGCATTTCGGCCTGCGGCCCTTCGCCATCGACCAACATCACATCAAAACGGCAGCCAGGCCAGCTCATGCCCGAGTGCTGGGCCAGGTAATGCCGCGCTGCGGCCACGATGCGCCGGCGTTTGCGCGCGTCGATGCTGGCCGCCGCACCGCCGTGGCTCTGGCGGCCGCGCACACGCACTTCGACGAACACCAAAGTGCCATCGGGCTCGCGCACGATAAGGTCGATTTCCCCGCCGCCACGCCCGGGCGCGCGCCAGTTGCGCTGCACCAGTTGCAGGCCCTGGGCCTGCAGGTGCGCCAGCGCACGCGCCTCGCCCGCCTGGCCGATGCGCTGTCGCAGCGGTGCGACAATGCCCGCCTGCGGCGCGCTTGGCGCGCTGCGCCCCTGCCCCAGCCTGCCGGCAATCGTTTTGAGAAACCGCATGACTCCATCCTTCTCCCTGGCCTTGCAGGCAGCGCAACAGGCCGCCGCCGCACAGCATTACCCGAAGGCCGCACTGTATGTGGTAGCCACACCGATTGGCAATCTGGCCGACATCAGCCTGCGCGCGCTGCATGTGCTGCAGCTGGCCGACACCATCGCCTGCGAGGACACGCGCCACACCCGCCAGCTGCTCAACGCCTACGGCATCGACAAGTCCCCTGCCGCGCTGCTGGCGGCGCATCAGCACAACGAGCGCAGCGCTGGCGATGCCATCGTGCAGCGATTGACCCAAGGCCAGCGCGTGGCCCTGGTCAGCGATGCGGGCACGCCCGGCATCAGCGACCCTGGCGCGCTGGTGGCGCAGGCAGTGCAGCAGGCGGGCTTTGCCGTACTGCCCATCCCCGGGGCCAGCAGCGTCACGGCGGCGCTCAGCGCCACGGCGCTCTCGCAACCGCCCGATGCGCCGGGCGGCTACGTCTTCATGGGCTTTTTGCCCGCCAAGGGGCAAATGCGGCAGGCTGCCCTGCGCGAAGTGCAGCAGCAGGCGCGCGCTGTGGTGCTGCTGGAGGCGCCGCACCGCATTGCCGAGCTGGCGCAGGCCTTGGCCGAACTGGGCGAACGCCGTATTACCCTGGCCCGTGAACTGACCAAGCAGTTCGAGCAGCTGCACACGCTGCCTGCCGCAGAAGCCAGCGCCTGGCTGACTGCCGAGCCCTCGCGCCAGCGCGGCGAGTTCGTGGTGATCGTGCACCCGGACACTGCGCCGTCTCAGGCCGCCACCCCGGATAGCCCGCCGCCCGAAGCCCTGCGCCTGCTGCAGTTGCTGCTGGCAGAAGACATCCCCCTCAAAAGCGCCGCGCGCGCTGCGGCCCACTTCACGGGCGCATCGCGCAAACTGCTGTATGCCGCTGGACTGGAGCTGGGCAAGACAGACGACGCCCCGGGCCCTGCGGGCGGGTGATGCCCGGCCCGTTGGTAATGGGCAGCGGCAGGTAGAATCGGCCCTTTTTGCGCGCGCATCGCGGGCTTGCAGATTGACGAACACCGCCACATGGTGAGGGCCTGTTCAGGGTCTGAGCGCGCCGCGCCGCCTGGGCTCGCCCCGCCCAGCCCGAGATCACGTTCCGCTCACGCCATGTCTTCCGACCACTCCGCCCCTACCGATTACCGCAGCAAGCTCAACCTGCCCGATACCCCCTTCCCCATGCGCGGCGATTTGCCCAAGCGCGAGCCGCAATGGGTGAAGCAGTGGGAAGAAGGCGGCCTCTACCAGAAGCTGCGCGCGGCGCGCAAGGGGCGGCCGCTGTTCGTGTTGCACGACGGGCCGCCGTATGCCAACGGGCAGATTCACATCGGCCACGCGGTCAACAAAATCCTCAAGGACATGATCGTCAAGTCGCGCCAGCTCGAAGGCTTTGACGCGGCCTACGTACCCGGCTGGGATTGCCACGGCCTGCCGATCGAGAACGCAATTGAAAAGCTGCACGGGCGCAACCTCAGCCGCGATGACATGCAGGCCAAGGCGCGCGCTTTTGCCCAGGAGCAAATCGCCCAGCAAATGGCCGATTTCAAGCGCCTGGGCGTGCTGGGCGACTGGGAGCAGCCCTACAAAACCATGAACTACGCCAACGAGGCGGGCGAGCTGCGCGTGCTGAAAAAGGTGATGGAGCGCGGCTTTCTCTACCGCGGCCTCAAGCCCGTTTACTGGTGCTTTGATTGCCAATCCTCGCTGGCCGAGTTCGAGATCGAATACTCCGACAAGAAGTCCGACACACTGGACGTGGCCTTCAAGGCCCACGACCGCGCCCGCCTGGCCGCAGCCTTTGGCCTGCCGGCCCTGCCCGATGCGGCCAAGGATGCGTTTGCCGTGATCTGGACCACCACGGCCTGGACGATCCCAGCCAACCAGGCGCTCAACCTCCACCCCGAGATCGAGTACGCGCTGGTCGATACCGCCAAGGGCTATCTGATCCTGGCGCGCGTGCTGGTAGAGAAATGCCTGGAGCGCTTTGGCCTGACGGGCGAAGTCATCGCCACCGCGCAAGGCAAGGCCCTGGCCGATCTGCCCTTCGAGCACCCGCTTTACGACGCCGATGCGGGCTACCGCCGCCTCTCGCCCGTGATCCTGGCCGACTACGCCACCGCCGAGGACGGCACCGGCATCGTGCACTCCGCGCCCGCCTATGGCGTGGACGACTTTTATTCCTGCCTGGGCTACGGCCTCAAGCACAACGAAATCCTCACCCCCGTGCAGGCGGGCGGCGTGTACGCGCAGGACTTCCCGCTCTTTGGCGGCCTGCACATCTGGAAGGCCGTGCCCGTCATCCTCGATGCGCTCAAGCTCGCCGGGCGCCTGCTGGCCACGCAGCCCATCACGCACAGCTACCCGCATTGCTGGCGCCACAAATCGCCGGTGATCTACCGCGCCACGGCGCAATGGTTTGTGCGCATGGACGAAGGCCAGGGCCTGTTTGCCCAGGAGCAGCCGCCCATGACGCTGCGCCAGACGGCGCTGGCCGCCATCGAGCAAACCAGCTTTTACCCCGCCAACGGCAAGGCGCGATTGCACGACATGATCGCCAACCGGCCCGATTGGGGCATTTCGCGCCAGCGCAACTGGGGTGTGCCGCTGCCCTTCTTCCTGCACAAGGAGACCGAGGAGCTGCACCCGCGCACCATGGAAATCTTCGACCAGGCCATTGCCATCGTCGAGCAAGGCGGCATCGAGGCCTGGAGCCGCGCCAGCGTCGAGGACATCCTCGGCCCCGAGGATGCGCCGCACTACAACAAGCTCAACGACGTGCTGGATGTGTGGTTCGACTCCGGCTCCACCTTCTCGCACGTGCTGCACGGCACGCACGCCGCCGTGGGCCACCACAGCGGTCAAGAGGCCGACCTGTACCTGGAAGGGCACGACCAGCACCGCGGCTGGTTCCACTCCTCGCTGCTGCTGTCCTCGGCGCTCAATGGCCGCGCGCCCTACAAGGGCCTGCTCACGCACGGCTTCACCGTCGATGGCCAGGGCAAGAAGATGAGCAAATCCCTGGGCAACACCGTCGCGCCGCAGCAGGTCAGCAACAAGCTGGGCGCGGAGATCATCCGCCTGTGGGTGGCCTCGACCGACTACTCGGGCGATTTGGCCATCGACGAGAAAATCCTCGCCCGCGTCGTCGATGCCTACCGCCGCATCCGCAACACGCTGCGCTTCTTGCTCGCCAACACCAGCGATTTCGACCCCGCGCGCGACGCCGTGCCGCTGGAGCAAATGCTGGAGATCGACCAATACGCCCTGGCGCGCGCCGCCGCCTTGCAGCGCGAGATCCTGGCGCACTACCACGTCTATGAATTCCACCCCGTGGTGGCGAAATTGCAGGTCTATTGCTCCGAGGAGCTGGGCGCGTTCTATCTGGACGTGCTCAAGGATCGGCTCTACGTCACCCAGGAGAAAAGCCTGGCGCGGCGCAGCGCGCAAACTGCGCTGTGGCACATCACCCACGCCATGCTGCGCTGGATGGCGCCCTTCCTCTCCTTCACCGCCGAGGAGGCCTGGCCCATCTTCGCCCCCGGCCAGAGCGAGAGCATCTTCATCGAGACCTTCTACGACATCCCGGTCACCGCCAGCGCCGACCAGTTGCTCGCCAAGTGGGGCCGCATCCGCGCCATCCGCGACGTGGCCAACAAGGAGATCGAAAACCTGCGCGCCGCCGGCGGCATCGGCGCCTCGCTGCAGGCGGCCCTGCACATCAGTGCCCAGCCCGAGGACTACGAACTGCTGGCCAGCCTGGAGGACGACCTCAAATACGTGTTCATCACCTCGGCCGTGCAACTGCAGCCCGGCCAGCCCGGCCAGGCGCCGCAGGTGCAGGTCTCGCCCGCTGCGGGCAACAAATGCGCCATGACCTGGCACTACAGCGACACCGTCGGCCAGGACGCCCAGCACCCCACGCTCTCGGCCCGCGCCATCAGCAATCTGTTCGGCGCAGGCGAAGTGCGCCGCTTCGCCTGAACGCGGCCGCCGCCGCGCACCGCCTGCCTGGAGCACCGCGCCCGTGCCTGGCCGCAGCGCATCCGAGCCCCCCGCACCGCCCAGCGCCAGCGCCAGCGCGGGCCGCTGGCGCAGCGCCGGCTGGGTGCTGCTGTACCTGTTGATCTCGGCCCTGGCGCTGGCGCGCTCGCTGCCCTGGTGGGATCCCGTCTATGCCCACACCGCCTGGTACTTTGATTACACGCAGGGTTTCGTCAAGCGCGGTCTGGCCGGCGAGCTGCTGCGGCTGGCCGGGCAGCGGCCCTAATGCTGTACCTGAATGCCATCGCGCTGCTAGAGCAACTTCGACTGAAAACGTTACATAATAGGTTTTTTCTGGCAGCCGGAGCATGAGATGCGAGCCTATTCGCAAGACCTGCGAGATCGAGTGCTGGGAGCGCTGGAGCGCGGAGAGCGACCCAGCGCCATTGCCCGTCGTTACGAAGTCAGCCGCATGTGGGTATATCGGGTGCGTGATCGCTTCGAAAAAGAAGGCGAGCGCAGCAGCAGGCAGCAAGGCGGCAAGCGCATCTCCCGACTGGCGCCAGTGGAGGACATGATCCGCGACTGGATCAAGGCCGAGCCCGATCTGACCTTGGTGCAAATGTGCGAGCGTTTGGGCGAGCATGGCATCAGCATCAAACCCTCGGCGTTGTGGCACCAGCTCAACAAATGGCGGCTGAGCTTCAAAAAAAACGCTGCACGCCAGCGAGCAGGAACGTGAAGACGTGCAGCAGGCACGGGCGAGCTGGATACAGCAGCAGGCCCGGCTCGATGCCAGGCGCCTGGTATTTCTGGACGAGACCTGGAGCAGCACCTGCATGACGCCGCTGCGCGGGCGCGCTCCGCGCGGTCAACGCTGCGTGGCCAGCGCCCCGCATGGGCACTGGAAGACCAGCACCTTCATTGCCGCCTTGCGCTGTGATGCGCTGACAGCCCCCATGGTGACCGATGGCCCCATCAATGGCGCCGTGTTTCTGGCGTGGGTCAAAACCTTTCTGTGCCCGACACTTCGCCCTGGCGACATCGTCATTGCCGACAACCTCTCCAGCCACAAAGTGGCGGGCGTGCGAGAAGCCATCGAAGGCGTGGGCGCCAGCATTCGCTATCTGCCGCCGTACTCGCCGGATTTGAACCCCATCGAGAAGCTGTTTGCCAAGTTCAAGGCGCTGCTGCGCAGGGCGGGTGAGCGCACGGTGGGTGCGCTGTGGCAGCGCATGGGGCAGCTGGTTGATCTGTTCTCGGCTCAAGAGTGTGCCAATTACTTCAGATCAGCTGGGTATGTAATGAATTAAATCGAAAATTCTCTAGGTGTTTTGCTCACAGGCTCTACCTCCGCCCGCCCAGGCGGGCCAGCGGATCCTGCCGGTAGAACGCGCGCAGCAGGGCATACCACTCTGGCTGCCACTGCTGCAGCCGCAGCGGCTCGGTGAAAAAACTCTCGGAGCTGACGGCAAAGAACTCCGCCGGATCGGTGGCCGCATAAGGGTCCAGCGGCAGGCCGTCGTAGAGCGCCTGGCCCTGGGGCGAATCGGGGTCCACATCCGGGGGCATGGCCGCATCCAGCATGTCCAGCGCCCGCCCCAGGCGCCGCCAGCCGCCCATCAGCTGAGCCTGCCAGTGCGCCGGGTCAATCCCTGTACCCCCCAGATGCGGCATGCCATCGGCCGCGCCATGGGCCATATCCAGCTTGTGCGCGAACTCATGGATGACCACGTTCATGCGCTGGCCAAGCTGGCCGGGCTGCTCCTGCTGGCCGGGCCGGGCCTGCTCCCAGGCCAGCACCAGCGGCCCGCCCTCCCAGGCCTCGCCATAGCTGGGCTCGTCCATGGCGTGCACCACGCCAGCGGCATCGACTTGCGCATGCCGCGTCACGAACGCGCCCGGGTAGACGACGATGCCCGTCCAGCCCTCATACCACTGTGTGCCCAGATTCAGAATCGGCAGGCAGGCCTGTAAGGCAATGCCCAGCGCCATGGCGTCCGTGACCTGCAGGCCCTGCACGCCGTCGAACCTCTTGCTGGCCAGAAACCAGGCGCAATGCTGGCGCAGGCGCTGCAGCTCCTGCGCGTCCAGCCCATGCAGAAACGGCAACGCCGCCAGCTGCTGGCGCCACAGCCCTTCGTCGATGGCCGCCTGCTTTTTCGCCACCGCCCGCGCTGAAGCGCCCTTGCCCAGCAGCCAATTGAAAATTCCCATGCCTTGCGCTCACTTTCCGTGAAAGTGGTGATGACAGTCCTGACGGAAAAAAGCCTTGAAGGAGCACAACCCCTTCAAGGCTTTTTTAGTCACTGGCGCCGATCAGCGACGGCCCAGCCGGCCCTGACGCGCCAGCATCAGCACCGCCAGCATCATCAGCAGCAAAGCCCATGGCGCATTGGCAGGCACCGGCACCGGGCTGGCACTGGGCGCGCCCACTGGCGCGGGCTGCACGCTCGAACGGTTGTTGCTCTGCACCACATCGCTCTGGTCGCTGTCCACCGTGGCCGTGTTGCGGTACTCGCCCGCAGGCTTGACCTTGGCATCGATCCACAGCGAGGCGCTGGCGCCATTGGCCAGATTGCCCAGCGTCCACACGCCCGTTGCCGCATCGTAGGCTGGGCTTTGCGCCGCCACGAACTCATAGCCCGAAGGCAGCTGATCCACCACCTTGACGCCCGTCGCATCGGCCGACCCCAGGTTCTTCACCTCCAGCGTGAAGCGCACGGTCTCGCCCACGTTCGGCGCGAGCTTGTCCACCGACTTGATCACCTGCAGGTCCACCTTCACATCGTTGACCTTCACCGTGGCGACTGCATTCGAGCAGGTCGCAGGCGTCGTCGCTGGCAGCAGGCAGATTTCGTACGGGTATTCGTACGTGCCCGCAGGCGTGCCTGGCTTGACCGTGATGGTGCCGTCCGGATTCATTTCCAGACCGCCCGTGGCCGGCGGATTGGGCAGCGCGCCCGGCTTGAGCGTCACGTTCGTGCCAATCACTGCCGGCAGGCCATTGGCCTTGTCGCCGCCATTGCCGTTGTTGTCGGCCACCACCGACGGCGTCTTGCCGCCCGTGCTGGGGATCGTGCCCATGTCGTCGTCCACGGCGTCAATCGATACCACGTGCACCGTTTCCGTTGCCTTCGCACAGATCGTCGGATGGCTGACCAAGCAGATCTCGTACTCCACCGTGTGCGTGCCCAAGGGCGCATCTTTACCCACTTTAATTAGACCCGTCGCAGCGTCCAGCGTCACATTCAAGTCCGACGTCGATATCGGTTTGAGTGTTACGTTCGTCAGCGTCGCATCCGCACCGTTGGCCTTGTCCGCGCCGCTGCCGTTGTCAGCCAGCACCGATGGCGTTGTGCTGTCCACACCCTTCTTGTAGCTGCCCAGGTCATCACCCTGCGCCTTGATCGTCGGCGGTGCTTGCTGCAGCTCGCCAAAGTTGTTGTACTTGGCGTCTGCATCATTGTTCAGGGCAATATTCTTGATATAGCTCGGCAGGTCTGCCACCTGCGAAGGCACGCCACCGGCGTTGCCAGCGCTGGTCTTGCCATTGCTGTAGCCCGCTGGCTGATCTGGCTGCACCACGATGTACAGGCCGTTATCCAGGCTGCTGAATACATAGTCGCCATCAGAATCGGTCGCGGTTTCCAACTCCACTGGCTCATCATCGCCCTTACACCAGTTCGCCTGACCGGCCGCCGGGACATTGATTTCGTTGGTGTCCAACGCACCATTGGAGCCGGCGGTGCAGCCATACAGCACTAGCTTAGTGTTCTGGATACCCGGCTCACCCGCTTGTGGCTGGCCATCATCATCTTTGTCGAAGTACACCTTGCCCGAGAGGATGTTATTCCCCCCAGTGCCCGCCGCTTCGACTTTTACCGTGGCCTCTGCCGTGGCGCACACCGTCTCATACGGCGAGCGCAGGCACAGCTGGTACTCATATTCATAAGTACCCGCCGGCGTGTTCGGCTGCACCGTAATCGTCCCATTCGGGTTCAGCACCAAGCCGCCCGTCGCAGGATCGCCACCCACAACGCCAATGCCACTAATCGTCGCATTGCCCGTCGTCGGATCCAGATCCACCGCCGAGTCGTTCGCCAAGTCGTTCTTGGTCACAGGGTCTGTCGTAGGCGTGGTGCCACCCGTCGTCGGCAGTGCAGGCGTCGTGTAGTCATCATTGACCGCACTCACCTTCACTTCGCCGAACAAATAACCCGTACCGGCCTGCGCGGTCGCGCCCTCCAGCTTGATATTCTCAATCCTGCTCGGCACCACATCCAGCGCCGTCACCGAGCCGCCAACGCTACCCACCAGCGTCACACCATTTTTGTAGTCACCCAGAGCATCCTCGCCTTGCGCCAGGGTATAGATACCCGTCGCCAAACCAGTGAACTCAAACTTGCCATCGGCAGTCGTAGCCTTCACCACTTGGGTGAACGCCTGGTCGTTCGCATGGCAGCCAGCCGCTACGTCCGTCGTGTCAATCACGCCGTCCGCACCCGCCAAGCAGCCCGTTAGTGTGATGTTGTTGCCAGCAATAGCTTCATCAGCAGCTGGTGATGCATCTAGCGCGCCATTGCCATTCTTGTCCCAGAACACCTGACCTGAGAGGCTGTGGTTCGGGATATAGACATGGTGCTGTGCGGGTTTGGAAACCAGCTGCAGCGTGCTGGCATCGGTCGGGGAGCGGCCATGGATCATGTTGGCGTATTTGTCCCCCGGCTTGGCAATGGCTGCATCCGTTTCAAAAGTCAGCCTCAGCTTGTATTTCTGCCCCAGCGGCATGGCGTTGACACCGGGCACGATATGGATCGCCGTGGCTTTGTCGATGGCGAAGCCGCAGCTCGACAATTCGCACCAATTAACGGTATTGACCGCGCCTGTGTCATCGGTATTGTCGGCATGACGGGGATCGATCTGGATTGAAGCCGGCGCACGATTGGTGTAATACACCTTGGCAGCCGGGTCGCCATCCACTGCGCTGACACTCTTAAGGCGATATGCGCCGTCGGCAAAAGCCGAGCCGCGGCTATCACCCACCCACGGCAACACATCAATCCAGTGCGGGATATTGACGCCGGAATTCGCGAAGTCCTTGGCCTCATAGGTCAGCTGATAGCCAAACTCATCGCCCGGTCGAATCTCTGCTTTCGCTTTGTCACCCTGAACCACCGTGCCGTCGGGCATCACCGCCTGCTTGAGGATATCGTAGGCGCCGTTATTGGCACCCAGCAGCACCGTAGCGGTTGCAGACTTCTCACACGAAGTCTTTACATCACCAGGCACCATCAAATAAAAGCCTTCTTCGACTTTGTCCAGCTTGCAGGCGCCCTCAGTATCGAAATTGCTGGTAATCGCAGTATTGCTCATCAAGGCCGACGTCGAAGCTGGCGCATTGTCTGCCACCTTGGCGTCAAAGGCAATTTGGGCAAACTCGGCTGCATCATTGTCATCGCCCACCACCGGCACCACCTGGTCGAACACCCATTCCAGCTTGGTGGCGCCGTTCAGTTCTTTAGATTTGCGGAAGGAATAACTATTGACATTGCCGCCATTGATGGAGGCAACTTTTTCGCTGCCATCCACATAATCCATATGCGGCGGCAGGTAGTCCACCACAGTCACAACGTACTTGCCCTGCGGATCCTTGAGCAAGGGCGTATGGGTGGAATAGCGGGCTTTGAGCCCATACTTCACCGTGCCGCCACGCGCCACAACAGGGGCGTCGCCACCTGGAGGGGCTGCCGGACTGGTAATTTGCTTGCTGATCCGCGATACGGTGCGGCTGGGCACGACCCGCAAATAGTCATACATCAGCACAGCCGGAGAATAAAAATCCGACCCCACTTCAGCACGGTTGAGAATCAGTTGCCCTTCGGCGCGCGTAGCAGGCGCAATCGACTCGCCTCGATTGCGCTGCGCAGGCACTCCTGCCGCGCCACCGGTCTTCACGTCGATACTCGCTTGCCAGGTATCTTCGAGAATCAAGTCATCGATAAAGACCGAGCGGGACTCGCCTCCTTTCAAATCGCCAAGCCCTATGCGGATATACACCACATTGTCGCGGCCGATGGTCTTGAGGTCGCCCCATTCAATTTTGGGGTCAGCACAGCCGGCGTCACGATAGTCGGAAACATGCGTGGTGCCATATTGATACTCATCGTTTTTGTCATTGACGCTGGTTGAGGCAAAGTACTTGCCAGCCGGTCGGCGACCATACTGAAGCCGGTCGCCAGTGTGCATGCCGCGCACTTCATGTCGATCCCCCAGGCGGAATGCCGTGCGGTCGATGGTCTCGCAGATGTATGCGTTTGTGTGCGTGGCGGTGCCAGTGTTGCTGTAAATCAGGCGCGCAGACACGCTCTGCCCCACCGCCATGTGATTGACATTGATGTCGCCGATGACTGCAGGATCCTGGAGGGTCTTTTCAGGAATCGGTCTTTTGCCATCGGGGGCGTAACGCTTGCTGTAGTTGCCCTTATTCTCGCGCCACAGCTCATAACTGGTCTTGTTGTTCTGCCCCAGTTCAGCGGCGCTGTTGATCGCTATCTGAGCACCGCTGATGGACGTGGCCTTGATGCCAGCCACGCTGATCTCGTGGGGGTATTTGACAACGGCATTTGGCGGATTGTGTGGCGGGTAATCGGCCATGGGCGTCCACAGCACCAAGGCCTTGTTGGCCACCCACCATTCATCCTGGGGAATGGCATTGCCTGCACTACCGCTCCCATGACTTGGGCGGCGCTGCAGGCTGGTATCCACACCGGTCAAAGTCAAAGTGATCGCGCCCCCCGGGGCAGACTGGGCCACCGAGCAGACGCCACCATTGGGCACGACACTCCGGACATCTCTTGCAGCACCGGCATCACTGACCAGGCCGTGCATATTGACGCCGCCGCCCAAATAGGCAGATAGGCTGCCATTTGCCGGACTGCCACAGCCTTTGCTCTTCGAATTATTGTTTTTGACCAGGAAGCTGCCCCGAGCACCGCGGGAATGTGTATCCCAAGTTACCAGCTGGGCATTTTTCAGACCGCGCTCATTCAACTGAATATTGAGCTCAATTGGCTGACCATTGAGCATCTCCACGCCGATGCGGCCACGCCCAGCGTTGGGGTGCATGGCGCGCAGACCCACCAAGGGGCGATGATAGAAGCCATCCTCGCCGTTCGGGCCATTGCCCGCATAGAAACCATAGGGCTTGGGACTACCCTGAAAGCTGGGCTGTACCACCACATCGTAGAACGGATAGGCGCTCACGGTGATGTCTTGCAGATCGCCATCATTGGTGGCAATGGCGGTCGAGCCTTGATTGCCTCCCACATCGATGCTGAAAGTGGGTTTGGCAATGCGGTGACCATTGGGCGCCTTGCCGCTGGCATGTGCAATAAAAGTCAAATTGCGCGTACCGGAAGCGGCCAACGTCGTGATCGTGCAGCTCAACTGCGGCCCGGCCGCATGATCGTTACTGATGGTGATACCGCCATCGCACAGTTGGGCGGAGGGGCTTTGCCAATCCGCCAATGTATTGGCGGGAAATTGGGCCTTGACGGTGATGTTCTTCGCGCCCGTTGCCGGATACTGACTGCGCAAGCTCACGCTGTAAGCAAAAGCATCGTTGGTGCGCACGATGTTGTTGTTTCGCTCGTTGTCATAGCCCGGGCCGGTTTGGATATCAAACGGCGCCAGAGCGCCATCGTAGGCATTGGCATAAATCACATCCGTCACTTGCGCATGCGCCTGCGGCAGCGCCACGGCCAGCCACAAGGCGGCAGCCGTCGCACTCAACTGCCACAGCCTGCCCGGCCTGGGTGAGTTGATCTTCGTCATCAAAGAAAGTCCTTTCGACTGTGAAAAATGAATGGGGCCACCACCTGCCATGCCTTGCGCATGGCTGCCTGCGACTGCAGGTCGGTTGCAAGCAGATGCAGTAGAAATAATTTCTCTCACACAGCTTATTCAGCCCCATTCCTGAGCCGGGTAGCAAGGCCCGGCTCTCTCATACACGAGCGACCCATGCTACTGGAAGTACGATTGGTTGCAAAGACAAACCTGCAATCAAGGAACTTTTTCAAGCCTTTTGCATGTTTTGTGAGGGAAGTTCTTCCAGCGCAATCAAAAATCTGCGCTCAGGCAGCGCCCATTGCCTTGTCAATTCATGCAAGGCTTGCAGCCATCTGAACCTCGCAAGGTTTGCACGAATCGCCACGCGCGTCTTGTGCCGCAGGATTCGTGCAGGCGCTTCCTGAGCACGCAGCCTTCGCGCTGCAACAACAGCCCCATCAGCGCCCGCTCTTTCCTGTCCCGCTAGAATCATGCGGCTCTGAGCAGCCACACCCGTCTGGCTGCGGTGCAGAAGCGGGGCTGCCATCGCGGCCCCGGCTTCTTCGCCATTCACATCTACCCACAAGAGGACGACACATGAGCTACACACTGCCTGCCCTGCCCTACGCCTACGATGCCCTGGAGCCGCACATCGATGCGCAAACCATGGAAATCCACCACACCAAGCACCATCAGGCCTACATCAACAATCTGGCCACTGCCGTCAAGGGCACGGAGTTTGATGGCCAGGCAGCCGAAGCGCTGATCCAGCAACTGGACAAGCTGCCCGAAGGCATTCGCACTGCCGTGCGCAACAATGGCGGGGGCCATGCCAATCACAGCCTGTTCTGGACGGTGATGGCGCCGGCCGGACAAGGCGGCGGCGGTCAACCCAGCGGCGCGCTGGCGCAGGCCATCGAGCGCGATCTGGGTGGCTTCGAGGCCTTCAAAGAAGCCTTTACCAAAGCCGCACAGACACGCTTTGGCAGTGGCTGGGCCTGGCTGTCCAGCGACAAGAGCGGCAAGCTGCTGGTGGAAAGCAGCGCCAACCAGGACAGCCCGTTGATGGCTGGCATTGGCTCTGGCAATACCCCCATCCTGGGCCTGGATGTGTGGGAGCACGCCTATTACCTGAAATACCAAAACCGCCGCCCTGACTACATTGGCGCGTTTTTCAACGTCGTGAACTGGGCCGAAGTGGCGCGCCGCTACGAAGAGGCCATGGCATCCTGAGCCCCAGGGATCAGTAGCACCAAACAAAAAACCGCAGTCCCTGACCGGGTCTGCGGTTTTTCATTACCCAATCAGGCGAGGCCTGTCCGCTTCAAGGGAGTAGACGATGAGGCGCCCTCTAGAGCCTGTTCAAAACCTTGGGTCCACAGTCCGGAGTCGAAAAAAGCCGGCTTGAGCTGGGTGGCAAGGCGCAAAACACGGCCATGGCACAGCCGCTGTGGCAAGGCTTTGAAACACCTCTTCATTACCCATCCCTCAAGCGCTTGCTTGGCCCTGCAGAGATTTTTGCTCGGGTCATCAGCCTCCCAGCCAACTCTGGCCAGCCTGGGAAGCCTGCAACAGCAGCCAAGTCATCACCACATAGCGCAGCAACTTACCCAGCGCCATGTAGATCGCGCACTGTGTTGGCGGCAAGCGCAGCCAGCCTGCCACCGCGCACAACGGATCGCCGACCACTGGCAAAAAACTCAGCAAACAGGCTTTGGGACCGAAGCGCTGCAGCCAACGCAAGGCTCTGGCGTGCGTTGGCTGCCCATCCAGTCGGCGCTTACGCTGCACAGCGCGCTGCGCTGCGCTGCCCATCCACCAACTGATCATGCCGCCCAAGGTGTTGCCCAGCGTAGCCACCAGTACAGCCGGCCAGAACAACGCTGGATTGAGCTGCACCAGGCCAAACACCGCCGGCTCCGACCCCAGAGGAAGCAACGTGGCCGACAGCAAGGCCACAGCGAACACCGTGGACAAGCCGTACTCAGGCAACGCCAGCCAGCCCAGCAGCGTATCCAACTCGAATTGCCACATGCAAAAACGCGTTCGTTCGATCAGGCGCGCTGGCCGCAATGGGACAACGCCTTCAACCTCAGAGCCGGCTCAAAAGCATCCGCACTGAGCGCACAATGCGCAGGTTTGAGCGGTCTGCGGCGCTGCAGCCCACTGCAGTTGCAGAACGCTTTTACCCACTCGCGCCGAAGCCTGGAACAAGCGCTCACTGTGCAGGCGGGCGAGGCGTGACATCCGTCACATCCGCGGCCTGTGTGCGGCCTGGCATCCCCCCCGACCGACGGCGCAACCCCGGGCGCTGGGCTGCAGCATAAGCACGCCGAAAGCCATGTCTCGGGTCAAAGCGAGCCCCTTGCCAGACGGTTTTCGGCTCGCGCCCCAGCCACCGGGCCCAAAGCTGACGCACCTTAAAGACCAGCCAAGCGCCAGCCATCACAAACATGAGGACGAAAAACAGCGCAGCACCCAACATCAGGCCCAATAAAAGTAAAAAAGTGCTAGCAATTGTTGTCATCAACCCATTCACATTCACCTCCTGCTCACTCAATCCTCGCAGCTGATCGCCAAACACCTTTGACAAACCATGCCCCCAATTTTGGGCGCATGCCAGGCGCTTCAATGACAGGCCTCGTACTTTTACATTTCAGTCACATACCAGATGCCACACCATGGGGCATGCCGCAAAATTTGCTGTGCCGTATCGTGGCTGAATTCAACGACCATCCATTTACACCATTTCTAAAAAACATATTTTTACCTCAGATTTTCTATTTTCCATACAATGTGTTTTCGTTTTTGACAGAAAAAGAAAGGGCTTCCTATGCTTCGCTATGCAGTGATCTTCTTCGTCATCGCACTCGTTGCCGCACTCTTTGGCTTCACCAGCATTGCTACAGGCGCTTCAGAGATCGCGAAGATTCTGTTTTTCGTATTCATTATTTTCGCTATTGTGACATTCGTTCTGAATGCCATCCGAAAATAAATCAACACATCCTATAGAGCGGATATGTGCAATCGACCGGATTACGATTGAATCGCATTTTCGAAAAGCGACCCTTTGCACATCTCCAAACACACGCAGCTTTGCGCAAAATTATCACAATCAGAAAAGGATTTTCAATGAACACACAAGGAAAAACTCCCGTGCAAAATGCGGCCGTCGAGGCAGAGGCAACGGTGCGCAAAGCAGCTTCACAAAGCGTGCAGGCCATTGAAAAAGGCGTTGATAAGGCTGCAGACACCGCGCAGGATCTGACCGACAAGGCCCTGGATGGCGTTGAGCGCGGTCTCAATCAAGCTCGCAAGGCCATCGACTCTGGCCTGGAGAAGGCCGAGCACTCCGTGCGCAGCCTGCATCAACGCTCCGACCCTGCCATTGACGCTTTGGCACACAAGGCACTGGACGTGGCCACGCAAAGCATCAACCTGGTCGCCGATACCAGCGAGCGCGCACGTCAACGCGTGCAAGAGCTCAGCGAAGCCACCAACCGCTATGTGGTTGAGAAGCCGGGCAAGTCGCTGCTCATGGCAGCCGCCACAGGCGCCATTCTGACTTTGCTGCTGACCGGTCGCCGCGGCCGCTGAATCTGCGATTACAACCACGCGGGGTTTGCCATGCATCCCCGCCTTACTTCCACACAATAGAGGAGAACCCCATGACCGCTACACGACTGACTCAAGCCCTGGCACTGGCTGCAGCACTGGGCATTGCCGCCGTCACAGCCACCGGCTGCGCCGTGGCCCGCGACCAGCAAACCGTTGGCGCCTACATCGACGATGCAGGCATCACCACAGCCGTCAAGGCCAAGCTGGCTGAGGATCCCACCACTTCTGCAGTGGCCATCAGCGTTGAAACCCTCAACGGCGAGGTGCAACTGTCGGGCTTTGCCAAGTCGCAGCACGAAAAAGACCAAGCTGGCCAGATCGCCGCTGGCGTCAAGCACGTGAAAAACGTCAAGAACATGATTGTCGTGCGCCCGTAATAGTGCTTGCTCGGTTGGCAGATGCGGTGCATCTACCGCGCTGCCTCTGCCCACAGGCATTGCAATTGCTTCACAGCCTGGCCTTTGTGTCAGGCTTTTTTATGCCCTCCGCCCAGCTGCATTCAACGCTCGAATTTCGTGGAAAGGATGATGGCCGTGGTGGTGCGCTCCACGCCATCGAGCATGCCAATTCGGTCGGTCAGCTCATCCATGGCCTGCACCGTGGGCGCCACGGCCAACGCGATCAGGTCCGAGGCTCCACTGACTGAGTACAGCGCCCGCACTTCTGGCAGACCATGCAAGGCCCTGGCCACAGTGGGCATCTGCCGTGGGGCCAGCTGGACCATGATGTGCGCGCGAATGTGGCCGCGCTCGCTCTCGTCGCTGACACGCACGGTATAGCCGGCAATCACGCCCTCACGCTGCAGACGCTGCATGCGGCTTTGTACCGTGGTGCGCGGCAGCTTCAGGCGCCGCGCCAGCTCAGCGATCGAGGCGCGCGCGTTCTCTCGCAACAAATTCAGTAATTGCCCATCCTGCTTGTCCATGGCTTGCCCCGATCATTTCGACATCAAAATCTCGTTATTCTGACGAAAAATCCATGTTTTTCGTCGGAAGAATGGGTTGAAAACGACGATTTGATTTGGAAAATGTCAGGCAGGCAAACGCACGCCCCAAGCTACGGCCTGTGCGACGCCCCCTCCCCCATCGACTTTGCGAGGAGCACGCCATGACGATCCTGCTGCACACCCTGGCGCCGCTGCGCGCCCATGGCCTGGCCAGTACGATAGGCCTGCCCGATGACTGCATCGAGCGCATGGCCGCCAACCATCCCGAGCTGGCCGAGGCCATCGCCGAAGCCGCATCTGCCTATGCCCACATCGCGGCAGAGTTTCCAGAGCTGTTGCAGCTCGACGAAGCCGAGCAGCTGCGCCGCATCCAGGCCGGCTTCCTCAACTTCTACGCAGGCGATGCTGTCAACCCCTACGTGGCCATTGCCGCGCGCGGGCCCTGGCTGGTCACGCTCAAGGGGGCTGTGCTGCTGGATTGCGGTGGCTACGGCATGCTGGGCCTGGGCCACAGTCCGCAGGCCGTGTTGGACTCCATGGCCAGGCCCCAGGTCATGGCCAACATCATGACGCCCAGCCTCAGTCAATTGCGCTTTGTGCGCGCCATGCGCCGCGAAGTGGGCCAACGCGCCGGGGCCTGCCCTTACAGCCACTTCATGTGCCTGAACTCCGGCTCCGAAGCCGTGTCACTGGCTTCGCGCATCGTCGACATCAACGCCAAGCACCAGACCGACCCGGGCGCACGCCATGCTGGCAAGGCCATCAAGCGCCTGGTGGTCAAGGGCGCCTTCCACGGCCGCACCGAGCGGCCTGCGCTGTATTCCGATTCCAGCCGCCAGGCCTATATCCAGCATCTGGCCAGCTACCGTGGCGAGGACTCGGTGCTGACCGTGGCGCCTTACGACGTGGCTGCCCTCGAAGCCGTCTTTGCCCAAGCCGAAGCCCAGGGCTGGTTCATCGAGGCCATGTTCATGGAGCCCGTGATGGGAGAGGGCAACCCCGGCCGAGCCGTGCCGCGCGCCTTCTACGACCGGGCGCGCACGCTGACCGCAGCGCACGGCGCGCTGTTGCTGGTGGACTCCATCCAGGCCGGACTGCGCGCCACGGGCTATCTCTCCCTGATCGACTACCCGGGCTTTGAAGGCATTGCCCCGCCCGACATGGAAGCCTACTCCAAGGCCCTGAACGCCGGCCAGTACCCGCTGTCGGTGCTGGCCGTAGGCGAGCGAGCCGCCGCCATTTACCAGCGCGGCCTGTACGGCAACACCATGACGGCCAACCCGCGCGCGCTGGATGTGGCTTGCGCTGTGCTGGAGGCCATGACGCCAGCGTTGCGCGAGAATATCCGCCGCCGAGGCATCGAAGCCGTGTCCCGCTTGCAAGCCCTGCAGGCCAAACTGGGCGGGGCCATCGTCCAGGTTCAGGGCACGGGCCTGCTGTTCTCTTGCGAGCTTTCACCAGAGTTCAAAAGCTACGGCCAGGACAGCATTGAGCAGTGGCTGCGCCAACATGGCCTGGGCGTGATCCACGGCGGCGAAAACGCCCTGCGCTTCACGCCGCATTTCGGGCTGGATGCGCAGGAGCTTGAGCTGCTGCTGCAGCTGGTGCAGCGCGCCTTGCAGGAGGGCCCGCGCATTGCTCCTGAGCGCCCCTACACCAGGGCCGGCAGCAATGCCACGCTACAAAGTCGGCTTGTCGCCACTTCTTGAGCGCCCCCCGCCTCTCGCCACAGCGCAAGGGGGCGTTGAGAATGGGTTTGTGCAGCGGTTTTTCGAGGCAAAAGTCGCAAATGCAAGGCAAAAACGCTTGTAAGGCCTGGACACCTTGCAAGCGTTTTCAACGCAGCAGTTGCGGCTTCTCGACCGAAAACACCGCCGCAGCACTCAATCTCAACAAGCCCTAGCCCCCAAAGGGGGGCCGGCCATCAACCGCGAAAACGCTGCGGGCTGTAAGGTGCTGGATCGACCAGCGGGGCTTCACCGTGCGTCAGCTGCGCCAGCAGTTGGGCCGTGACCGGGCCCAGCGTAAAGCCCTGGTGCGCATGGCCGAAGTGGAACCACAGCCCCGGATGGCGCGGCGCAGCGCCGACGATGGGCTTCATGTCCACCGTGCAGGGGCGCGAGCCCATCCAGGGCTGGGCCTCCACCGGCTCGCCCAGCGCCACCACGCTGCGCGCCACCTGCTCGGCCTTGAACAACTGCACCGGCGTGGCCGGGGAGTCGAGCCGCGCGAACTCGGCCCCCGTGGTCAGGCGCAAGCCCTGCTGCATGGGCACCAGCATGTAGCCGTGGTCGGCGTCGAGCACCGGGCGCTGCAAGGCCTGGCTGCGGTAATGACGGTGGTAGCCACGCTTGATGAACAGCGGCAGGCGATAGCCCAGCCGCCGTGTCAGCGGCTCGGCCCAGGGGCCCAGCGCGATCACGGCCTGCTGCGCATCGATGCGCCCTTGCGCCGTCTGCACCGCCCAGCCCGCGCCCTGTGGCTGCAGGCTGGCGGCATCGCCCTGCAGGATGCGCCCGCCCAGGCGCTCGAAATACTGCGCATAGCGCTGCACCAGCGCCCCTGGATCGCGCACAGCCCAAGGCTGTGTCCAGTGCAGCCCGCCAGCAAAGCCGCCTTGCAACCCAGGCTCCAAAGCCTGCAGCGCGGCGCGATCCAGCGGCGTGGATTGCACGCCCCATTCGCGCTCAAGCTGCCTGGCATAGGCCTGCAGCAGCGCCAGCGCCCGCTCATCGCGCATCGCTTTGATCCAGCCGCTTTGCTGCACCAGCTCCTGGCCGCCGGCCTCGGCCAGCAGCGCGGCGTGCTCGTGCAGCGCGTGTTCGATCAAGCGGCCAAAGTCGCGCACGATGGCGGCATAGCGCTGCGGCGTGGAGTTGCGCCAGTACTGCGCCAGCCGCCCTGCCAGGCCAGGCAGGGCCGTCCAGTCGTAGCGCACATCGATGCCCCGCTGCAGCGCAGCCCGGGCGATGGGCAGCAGGCCCTGCGGAAAGCCGTAGGGCTCGACCGCCTCGCGCTGGATCAGACCGGCATTGCCGTAGGATGTCTCGCGCCCAGGCCGCTGACGGTCGAGCAGCACAACCGCATCGCCGCGCCGCGCCAATTGCACGGCGGTGCAAACCCCGACCATGCCCGCGCCCAATACGATGACGCTGTTGCCCACTTGCACCTCCTTGTTGTTCTGCCCTTGCCGGTGCGCCGCTGTTGCATCAAATCAAGGCAACGATCACTGCGGCTTCTTGCGCGGCTTGCGCCCCCGCCCGGCCAAAGCATAGTCGAAGACGGCATCGGGCAGGCGGCGCAGCAGGCGCGCCACCCAGCCCATTTGCCAGGGGATGACGACCGAGCTTTGCTGCTTTTCAATCGCCTCATAGGCACGGGCGGCAAAGTCTGGCGCGCTCATCAGAAACGGCATCGAAAACGGATTTCCCGCCGTCATGGCCGTATCGACAAAGCCTGGGCTGATGGTCACCACGCGCACGCCGCTGCCGCGCAGATCACCGCGCAAGCTCTCGCAATAGGCGATCACGCCGGCCTTGCTGGCGCTGTAGCCGGCGTGGCCAGGCAGGCCGCGCACGCCAGCCACGCTGGCAATGCCCACCAGCGTGCCGCTGCGGCGCTGGCGCATGGGCGTGATAAAGGGGATGAAAGTTGCGGCCAGGCCGCGGTTGTTGGTCTCCCAGATGGCCTGCATGTGCGCCAGGTCATCCCAATCGGCGGTGTCGATGCCGTGGCTGATGCCGGCGCTGGCGATGACCACGTCGGGCAGGCCCTGCTGCTGCAGGCATTGCTGCGCGACGGCGCGGATTTGCTCGGGCTCGGACACATCGGCCGCATACAGCGCGCAGTCGGCCTCGGACAGTTGCAGGCGCGCGCGCCACTGCTGCATCAGCTCCAGCCGCCGCGCCACCAGGGCCAGCCGCCAGCCTCGGCGCGCATAGTGCTCGGCCAGGGCCTGGCCCAGGCCGCTGGAAGCGCCAGTGATGAAGACCAGTCGCGCCGGCTGTGTGGCCACGGCTTTGCTGGCAGTTGAAGGGGATTGGGCATATGTCATGAGCAAGATTCCTGCCAATGCGGTGGTGGTGGAGGTAGCGGCAGAACCTGCGCGCGATCTCTGTGCCGAACCCAGATCGCTCTCAGGGCCGCGCCCGCGCCGCTGTCTCGGGCTGCAGCACGCCGCGCACGCGGCCTTGCAGCTCGGTAATGCGCTGCTTTCTGTCGTAGTCCAGGCGCTCACCGCTGAGGCGGTCCTGGCCGCGCAGCAACAGCACCGGCTGCGTACTGCGCACGCGCTGTGCGTCGGGCCAGAGCTGCAGCTCCTCGCCACGGAACTCCATGCGAGGGCTACCAGCGCTGGCATGCTGCACGACTACGGCATTGCCCTGCAAGCGCACATGCAGGCGCTGCTGATCGCGCGTGTGGGTGCTGGTGCCGGTATCGGCGGTGGCTGTGACGATATCGCCCGATTCGGTCACAGCCCGCAGGCGCATTGCATCGACCTGCAATGTGTCTTCATTGGGGTAATGGCGCCCCTGCTGGCCGAAGAGCTCCAGCGTCAGCTGCCCATCGGGTGTGTAGTTGCGCACGACAAAATCGCGCATTTGGTAGTCCGGCTCGTCCTGCGGCAGCTCTACGGCCTCGAACACTTCGGGCTGCGGCGCATTGCGCACCAGCCAGTAGCTGCCCAGGGCCAGCAGGCCCATGGCCAGCATGGGGCTGTAGATGGAAAGCTTGTCCAGCCGGTAGCGCAGGCTGCGTTTGGCCTTGTGTTGGTTTTGCTGGGGCATGGCGCGGTGTCCTCGCTGCGTTGCGGCGGCCCTGCTCAGGCCGGGTTGCCCATGGCCTGCTGCAGCAGCGCGCCATAGTGGCCGCCGGCCGTCAGCAGCAGGTCGCACAGCTCACGCACTGCGCCCTGCCCGCCCGCCGCCTGGGTAGTGTAGTGGGCCAAGGCCTTGACCTCTTCATGCGCGCCCGGGGGCGCGCAGGCCAGGGCGCAGCGGCTGAGCACGGGCAGATCGGGCCAATCATCGCCCATGGCCGCCACCTGCGCCCAGCCCAGGCCCAGGCTGTGCAGCAGCTGCTCGGCCGCGGGCAGCTTGTGCTCCGTGCCGTACACCGCATGCCGCACCCCCAGCGCTTGCAACCGCAGGCGCAGCGCGGCGCTGTCGCGGCCGGTGATGACGGCCACCTCGATGCCGACCTGGGCCAGCAGCTTGATGCCGTGACCGTCCAGGGTGTGAAAGCGCTTGAGTTGCTCACCCTCAGGGCCGTAGTAAAGCCCGCCATCGGTGAGCACGCCATCGACGTCGAGAAACAGCAGGCGCACCGGCTCGGCCTGCACCAGCAGACTGTGCGCAAAACGCGGTGCAATGGCAATCGCAGGCATGGCAGCTCCATCCACAACAGGGTCTGCGCCCAGGGCGCAGACGGGCAATCTCAAATGACCTTGGCGCGCATCAGGTCGCCCACGTGCAGGGCGCCGATGAGCATGCCGGCCTCGTCCACCACCAGCAAGCTGGTGATGCGGTGTTCCTCCATCATCTGCGCCGCCTGGGCAGCCAGGGCCTGGGGGCCGATGCTGCGCGGCCGCGCGTGCATCAGCTCAGCGGCGGTGCTGGCGCGCAAGTCCAACCCGGCCTCGATGTGGCGGCGCAGGTCGCCATCGGTGTAGATGCCCAGCACCTGGCCCGGCGCGGCCTGGCCGTCACTGCCGTCGGCAATGACGGCGGTCATGCCCAGGCCCTTGGCGGAAATTTCGTGCACCAGCTCGGCAAAGCCGGCCTGCGCGCCAACGCGCGGTACGGCGCCGCCGCTGCGCATGACGTCGCGCACACGCGTGAGCAGACGCCGACCCAGCGCGCCGCCTGGGTGCGAGCGGGCGAAGTCCTCGGCGCGAAAGCCGCGCGCGTCAAGCACGGCCACGGCCAGCGCATCGCCCAGGGCCAGCTGCACGGTGGTACTGGCCGTGGGCGCGAGGTTGAGCGGATCGGCCTCTTGCGCCACCTGGGTATCCAGTACCACGTCGGCATGCCGGCCCAGGGCCGATTGCGGGCGGCCAGTCATGGCAATGATGTGTGCGCCCAAGCGACGAATGACAGGCAGGATGTTGACCAGCTCCTCGCTCTCGCCGCTGTTGGACAGGGCCAGCACCACATCGGCGGCCGTCACCATGCCCAGATCGCCGTGGCTGGCCTCGGCCGGATGCAGGAAGAACGCTGGCGTGCCGGTGGAGGCCAGTGTGGCGGCAATCTTGCGGCCCACGTGGCCGCTTTTGCCCATGCCAGTGACGACCAC
This sequence comes from Vandammella animalimorsus, assembly GCF_002285285.1. GTDB lineage: Bacteria > Pseudomonadota > Gammaproteobacteria > Burkholderiales > Burkholderiaceae_C > Lampropedia > Lampropedia animalimorsus. The sequence goes on along the minus strand of NZ_NSJF01000002.1, from coordinate 658,160 downwards.
CCGCGCCGGGCTTTGCAAAATCATCTGCACAGCCTGCGCAAAGGCCTGGCCCAAGCGGGAATGCAGGGCCTGCAGCTGCTCAACCTCAATCTGTATCGCCTGACGCCCCATGTGCAGGGCGCGCTGGGCATCGAAAGGCTGAGGCGCGGCGGCACGGTCGGTTTCAGGCAGGGTCATGGTCAGGGCAGGAAATTTCAGAATGGCAGTTGGAACACACTGGGGATGGTCTGCGCGCACGCGGCCCGCGCGGCGCTTTGGGTTCAGGCTTTGCACAGGCACTCATCGCAGCCAGGCCAGCACGCCGTCCGCCTCCGCGGACTCGCTGCCGCCGGACTCCTGGCTGGCCAGAATTTGCTTGGCCAAGCCCTTGCCCAGCTCCACCCCCCATTGGTCAAAGCTGTTGATGCCCCACAGGCGACCAGCGGCGAAGGTGCGGTGCTCGTACAGCGCAATCAGCGCCCCGACGGAGAAAGGGTCAAGCCGCTGCAGCACCAGCATGGTGCTGGGGCGGTTGCCAGGGCAGTGGCCATGCGCCGGGCCGTCGTGCTTGCCCACGGTCAGCGCCTGGGCCTGGGCCAGCGCATTGGCCTGCAGCGCGCGATGCTGGGCCAGGCTGCCCAGGCCTTTTTCCCGCAGCACGATGAACTCCACCGGCACGATTTGGCGCCCCTGGTGGATCAGCTGGAAAAATGCATGCTGGCAGTTCGTGCCCGCCTCGCCCCAGACCACGGGCGCCGTGCTCAGTGGCAGCGGCTGGCCGGCCCAGTCGCAGCCCTTGCCATTGCTCTCCATTTCCAGCTGCTGCAGATACGCCGGCAAGCGGCGCAGGCCATGGCTGTAGGGCGCAATGCAGCGGCTGGCAAAGCCGTGGAAGTTGCCATACCAAATGTCCAGCAGGGCCAACTGCACGGGCAAGTTGGCCTCAAAGGGCGTGTGGCGAAAGTGCTGATCCATGGCGTGCGCGCCAGCCAGCAGGGCGTGAAAATGCTCAGCGCCAATGGCAATGGCCACCGACAGGCCGATGCTGGACCACAGCGAAAAGCGCCCGCCAACCCAATCGGCAAAAGGGAACAGGGTTTGCACGCCAAAGGCTGCGGCGGCCTGGGCATTGCTGGTCATGGCCACGAAGTGCCGCGCCACCAACTGCCGCTGCGGCTCGGCCAAGGCATCCCACGAAGCCGGGCTGCCCTGCCCTGCCGGTGCCAAGCCATGGCCGGACAGCAGCCAATCGCGCGCCACATGCGCATTGACGATGGTCTCGGCCGTGCCAAACGATTTGGAGGCCAGCAAAAACAGCGTGCGCGCGGGATCGAGTCCGCGCAGCGTCCAGCCCAGGTCATCGCCGTCCATGTTCGAGACGAAATGGATGCGCTTGCCCGGCATCTGGTAGGCCTGCAGCGCCTGCACCACCACGGCCGGGCCCAGATCCGAGCCACCTATGCCGATGTTGACGATGTCGGTGATGCGCTCGTCGGCGCGCACCTGCTGGGCAAAATCCAGAAATGCCTGCTGGCAAGCGCGCATCTGCGCCAGCGCCTGGGCAATGGCCGGGTGCTCGGCCGGGTAATCGGCCGGGCAGCGCAGCAGCACATGCCAGGCCGCGCGCTGCTCGGTGGTGTTGAGCGCCGCGCCGCCAAACAGCGCCTCGATCGACTCTTCCAGCCGGCACTGCTTCGCCAGCGCCAGCAGCAGCGCCTGGGCCTGGGCATCGAGCAGGTTGCGCGAGAAATCGGCCTGCACGCCCGGGGCCTGCAGCGCCATGCGCGCAAAGCGCCCGGGCTCCTGCTGCAAGGCCTGGCGCACATCGAAGTGCCGCGCCTGCTGCTCAAAATGCCGCTGCAGCGCCTGCCATGCGGGCACGGCGTCACAGCGCGGCGTGTTTGGCGGCGGTGGCGGCGGTACAGAAGACGACATGTGCTGCTCGGTGCCCATGGGCGGGCCGCTCATGCGCCTTGCATGATGTGTTCCAGCCGCACGGCATCGGCGGCGAATGCGCGAATGCCCTCGGCCAGCTTCTCGGTGGCCATCGCATCCTCGTTGAGCGCGTAGCGGAACTGCGCCTCGTCGTAGCGCACGAACTGCTGCGGTTGCTGCTTGGCGCGCTGCGCATCGAGCTGTGGCGCCAGGCCGCTCGGCTCGGTCGGCGTGGCGGCCAGCTGCGCCAGCAGCTCGGGGCTGATGGTCAGCAGGTCGCAGCCGGCCAGCGCCAGGATCTGGCCGGTGTTGCGAAAGCTCGCGCCCATGATCTCGGTGTCGATGTCGAAGTGCTTGTAGTAATCGAAGATGCGGCGCACCGATTGCACGCCGGGGTCGTTTGCGCCAGCGTGGGCGGCCTCGTCCCAGGCGCTGCCGGCCTGCTTCTTGTACCAGTCGTAGATGCGCCCCACGAATGGGGAGATCAGCTGTACCTTGGCCTGGGCGCAGGCCACGGCCTGAGCAAAAGAGAACAGCAGCGTCAGGTTGGTGGCGATGCCGCGCTGCTCCAGCACGCGCGCGGCCTGGATGCCTTCCCAAGTGGCAGCGATTTTGATGAGCACACGCGCCGTATCGACGCCGGCGGCGCGATACAGCTCGATGATGCGCTCGGCGCGCGTGAGCGTGGCGTTGGCGTCAAAGCTCAGGCGCGCATCGACCTCGGTGGAGACGCGGCCAGGCACCTGCTGCAGGATTTCCGTGCCAAAGCGCACGATCAGGCGATCCATGCGCTCGGCCAGATCCAGCCCCTGGCTTTGTGACAGCGCCTGGGCCACCAGATCGGCGTACTCGGGCTTTTGCACGGCCTTGAGAATCAGCGATGGGTTGGTGGTGGCGTCTTGCGGCTGGTAGGCCTGGATCTGGTGGAAGTCGCCCGTATCGGCGACCACAGTGGTACAGCGCTTGAGGGCTTCGAGTTGGGTGGACATGGGCAGGATGCTGCAGGCAAAAGGGCGAGTGTAGCGGCATTGCCGCAAGGCGCGGCCCTGCTGAGAGCAAGCGTTATCCCCAGCGATGGTGGGCAGGCTCTCAGAGCCTGTTCAAAATCTTTGCACGGCGGTCAAGAGAGCGGATTTGGGCGCTCTGCTGCGCCCGCAAAGCCTCGCCATAGCCCCAGCTATGGCTGCGTTTTGCGCCTTGCAGCCCACCCCAAACCGCTTCTTGTCCACTCGCGCCGAGATTTTGAACAGGCTCTCAAAGGGCTTGCGTCGCTGGCGCGTCCAACCCATCCTCCGGCGGGGTCTCAGGCTCTGGCTGGGCATCGGGCTTGCGGCGCGCCAGCTTGCGCAGTTCGCCCATGAGCTCACCTGCCATCAGTTCCAGCAGTTGCAAGTCCACATCTTCTTCGTCGTGCGGCTCGTCGTCCATCAGGCACAACGTGCCGATGACCTCGCCGCGCCGCGCCCGCAGGGGCACGCCAGCATAAAAGCGAATGCCCTGCTCGTTCAAGGCCGGATTGCGGGCAAAGCGCGGGTCGTGCTGCACGTCCTCCACCACCAGGGGCTGGCCGTTGCGCGTGACGTAGGAGCACACCGACTGCGCGCGCGGCAGGCCGGTGCTGGCAGGGTCCGCATCCACCTCTGCCAAGGTGCTGCCGGGGGTATGCACCCAGTCCTCGCCCACCAGTGAGATTTGCGCATGCTTGACGGCAAAGGCATTGGTGGCTCGGCGCACCGTGTCGCGGTACAGCGCCAGCTTGTCTTCGGCCAGCATGTCGCTTTGCTGCAGGGCGCGCAGGCGCCGCGCCTCGTCCTCGGGGATGGCCGCCGGGATGTACTCCAGCGCCGCGCCATCGGCAAGCTGGCTGTTCACGCTCAGCACCACCTCGTGCATGCGGTTGACCAACTCATCGGCCGAGAGGCGCTGCGCCATCTGCGATGTCAGCTCCAAGCCTGGGGCGTTGAAGACGCAAGCAATGATGCGCACATGTGGCCAGCGTCGGCGGATGCGGCGGCTGATGTGGCGAATCTGCGCCTGTGGCTGCGGGCTGAAGGCCACCAGACACAGCACCTGGCAGGTGTCCAGCTGGGGCAGGCTGGCCAGATCGACGCGCGCGCCCAGCGCGTGGGTGCTGACGCTGGCAGTGTGGCCATACAGCCGCAGGCCATGCGCCAGGGCTGCAGCGGCCATGGCGTCCACTTCCCAGCGCGAGCCAAGGCAGTGCACAGCGGCCACTTCGCCTTCAGGCGCCAGGGTGTGCGCCGGCGGCGGGTATTCATCGGCCAGCTCATCGAGCAGACCATCCATGCCGTTGTCGAAGCGAAAACGCTGCTCGGCCGTGGCCATGCTGCTGTGCAGGTGACTGGACAGGCGCAGAGACGGCAGCAGCACGGAGTCGTAGTACTGCACCAGCGCCAGGGGCAGATCCTGCTCGTCGTCTGCAGAGCGCGGCATGCTGTCTTCGATGGTCTGTTGCGAAATCTCCAGCGCAGTCTCCACGTCTTCGACCAGCAAGCGCTGGTACAGGCGTTGCGCAGGCGTCAGCACCGGCTCGCTGCCCAGCAGCACTTCCAGAAAGTGCAGCGCAGGGATGGTGCGCCCCAACACCAGCAGGCAGACCGACAGCGGCGTGGCCAGGATCAGTCCGATCGGCCCCCACAGCGCCGTCCAGAATGTGGCCGAGACGATGATGGCCAGCGTGGACAGGCCGGTGCTTTCACCGTACAGCCAGGGCTCGACGATGTTGTTGCTGATCAGCTCCAGCGCCAGGATCAGCGCCACCGTCCAGATCAGCATGCTCCAGCCTGGCTCGACGGCGAAGGCCAGCGCCACAGGGAAAATGGCCGCCAAGGCCGGGCCTGCATAGGGCACATATCGCATCAGCGCCGCGACCACGCCCCACAGCAACGCCCCAGGCACGCCGATCAGCCACAGCCCGGCCGCCAGCGGCACGCCGTAGGTGATGTTGACGATGAGCTGCATGCGCAGGTATTTGCCGATGCGCTGCGAGGCGTCGTCCAGCGCCTCCGTGGCCATGTTGAGGTTGCCGCCCATCAGCCGCAGCAGGCGATCGCGCAGCGCATCGCGGTCCAGCAGGATCAACACCACGAACAAAATCACGATGCCGGCCATGAGCAGCGGCTCGCTGATGCGCAGCAGCCAAGTCTGCGCCAGCTGCACGTTCGTGGGCGGCGCAGGCACCACCTGCACTTGTTGCACAGTCTGCTCGGGCGCTGCTTGCGCAGCCCCCCCAGGCTCTCCAGACGCGGGCTCAGCCCCTTGACCAGCGATATCGCGATGCAAATCCTGAAGGGCGCTCGTGAGCCTATCGAACATGCCCGCCCCCTCGACAGAAGCGCTCAGCCCGCGCAGCTTTTCGCTCATCGTGACCTGGTAACGGGGCAGGCTTTCACCCAGCGCAGCCAGTTGCTGGCCAAGGTATGCGCCCAGGCCACCCAGGCCGCCGAGCACTACGGCCACCACCAGCACGATGGCCGCCATGCGTGGCAGGCCCCAGCGCTTGAGCCTGCGCACCAGCGGATCGAGCAAGAAGCCCAACAAGATCGCCAAAGCCAGCGGAATCAGCAATTCACGCCCGAAATACAGCGCGCAAATGATGGCCGCGCCAATGACCAGCACAGTGGCGGCGCGCAGGCCCGGCACCAAAGCGGCCAGCTGCGCCAGCGCGGCTTGCTCGGGCACATCGCCATGCCGAAGCATTTCAGCGGGTCGGTGCGGCTGGGCGCTGGGCGCGGCAGCGGGGAGGGGAACAGGCTTTTCAGACATGGGCAAATGGGGATAGATGCAGGGCACAACGCCGCAACGGCCCCGATTCTCGGTAAGCCCCTGGCATGGGTCGCCACGGCTGCTGTAAGAGTTGCAAGCCTGCGTACAAGCGAAAGCGGGCCTGGAAGGCCCGCCCGCACGCACAGACCAGATCAGGCCATCGCCGGGGCCTGCTCGGTCTGGATATTCAAGCGGCCTTCCTGCACGGCATGGCAGGCCACCTGGGCATTGCCCACACGCAGCATGACGGGGCGCTCGGTGCGGCAGCGCTCGTTGGCGTGCGGGCAGCGCGGGTTGAAGGCGCAACCTTTGGGCGGGTTCAGCGGGTTGGGCACCTCGCCCTGCACTGGCGTGCGCGCCTTGCCTGTGTCGTGCATTTTGGGAATGGCATCGAGCAGCATGCGCGTGTAGGGATGCAGCGGCCGCTCGAACAGGTCTTTCTTGTCGGCCAGCTCGACGATGCGCCCCAGGTACATCACGCCCACCTGGTCGCTGACGTGGCGCACCACGGCCAGGTTGTGCGAGATGAACAAATAAGTCAGCTGGCGCGCCTGCTGCAGGTCTTTCATGATGTTGAGCACCTGCGCCTGCACCGACACGTCCAGCGCGCTGGTGGGCTCGTCACACACCAGGAACTCAGGCTCGGTGGCCAAGGCGCGCGCAATCGAGATGCGTTGGCGCTGGCCGCCAGAGAACTGGTGCGGGTACTTGCTCATGTCCTGCGCGCTCAAGCCCACCGATTGCAGCAACTCACCTACGCGCTGGCGCAGCTGCTCGCGGTTTTTCATCATGCCGTGCTCACGCAGCGGCTCGGCAATGATGTCCTCGACCAGCCAGCGCGGGTTCAGGCTGGCGTAAGGGTCCTGAAAAATCATCTGGATGCGCCGGCGAATGCGCTCGGCGCCGGCAGAGCGGTAAGCCTGATGCGCATCCTGCCCGTCAAACAAAAACTGGCCGCGCGTGGGCGGGTACAGGCCCACCAGCAGGCGCGCAACGGTGCTTTTGCCACAACCGGACTCGCCCACCAGCGCCAGGGTTTTGCCCTTGGCGATCTCAAAGCTCACGCCATCGACAGCGTGCAAAAAAGTCTTGGGCTTGCGCTCGATGACGCGGTTGAGCCAGGGGGCCGAGACATCGAAAGTACGCGCCAGATCGTGCACGCGCACCAAAGGTTGGGCAGTGCTTTCGGAGTTGGCAACCTCGGCCTGCGGCGCGGCCGCTGCTGAAGTGGCAATCAGGGCGTCGGTCATACGGTCTCCGTCTCGTGGGTGGCGGCTGGCTGGGCGGTGGCCAACCAGCAGGCGGCATGGGTAGCGCCGGCGGGCTGCAGCTCCGGGCGCTCGCGGTAGCAGCGCTCGAATGCCTGGGGGCAGCGCGGGTTGAAGGCGCAGCCCGCCGGGATGGCATTCAGGCGCGGCATGGCGCCGTCGATCTGGTTGAGGCGCTCGCGGTCCATGTCCATATCTGGGATAGAGGCCATGAGCCCGCGCGTGTACGGATGGGCAGGATGGTTGATGACTTCGTGCACCGGGCCGATCTCTGCCACGCGCCCGGCATACATCACGGCCACGCGATCACAGGTTTCGGCAATCACGCCCATGTCGTGCGTGATGAGCATCACAGCCGCGCCGCGCTCCTTGCAGATGCGCTTGAGCAGGCCGATGATCTGCGCCTGGATGGACACATCCAGCGCCGTGGTGGGCTCGTCAGCGACGATGAGCTTGGGCTCGGCCGCCAGCGCCAGGGCAATCACCACGCGCTGGCGCATACCGCCGGAGAACTGGTGCGGGTAGTGGTCGATGCGCTCCTCGGCAGCGGGGATGCCCGTGTCCTTGAGCAGCGCAATGGCGCGCTGGCGCGCCTCCTTGGCAGAGACCGGCAAGTGCGTGACGATGGTTTCCACCAGCTGGCGCCCCACGGTGTACAGCGGGTTCAGCGAGGTCAGCGGATCCTGGAAGATGGCGCCAATGTGCCGCCCACGAATGGGGCGCATCTGCTCCTGCGTGAGCTGGTCGATGCGCTGCCCATCCAGCCAGATCTGGCCGCCAGCCACGCGCCCAGGCGGTTCCAGCAAGCCAATGATGGAGGCGCCGGTGAGCGATTTGCCCGCTCCCGATTCACCCACCACACCCAGGATTTCACCCGGGGCGATGTCAAACGAGACGTTGTCCAGCGCACGCAAAACGCCGTGGCGGTTGGGGAACTCCACCACCAGGTTTTTCACTTGCAATAAGCTCATGGGGACTACTCCTTATTCTTCTCTTCAGCGCCCGGCCGCCCAGGGCGCTGCACCGCCTGCCTGCATCAGCGCAGCCGCGGGTTGAGCGCATCGCGCAGCCAGTCGCCCAGCAGGTTCACTGACAACGCAATGAGCACCAGCATCAGGCCCGGGAAGATGGTGATCCACCACTCGCCGGAAAACAGGAAGTCGTTGCCGACGCGGATCAGGGTGCCCAGCGAAGGCGAGGTCGGCGGCGCGCCCACCCCCAGGAAGGACAACGTGGCTTCGGTGATGATGGCCGTGGCAACCTGAATGGTGGCCAACACCAGCACCGGGCCCATGACGTTGGGCAGTACGTGCTTGCGCATGATGCGCACCGAAGGCACGCCCGTCACGCGGGCGGCCTGCACGTATTCCTTGCCGCGCTCAACCAATGTGGAGCCGCGCACCGTGCGCGCGTACTGCACCCAGCCGGTCAACGCAATCGACAGCACCAGCACGCCAAAGGCCAGGGTATCGCCCGCATTGGGAAACACGGCGCGCCCAACACCCGCGATGAGCAGCGCAATCAGAATGGCTGGGAAGGACAGCATCACGTCCGAGATGCGCATCAACACGGCATCCACCCAGCCGCCCTTGAAGCCGGCCACCAAACCCAGCGTGACGCCCAGCAGCAGGGACAGCAGCACCGAGCTGATGCCCACGACCAGCGAGATGCGCGCGCCATAGATCAGGGCCGAGAAGATATCGCGCCCCTGGTCGTCCGTGCCCAGCAGGTACTTGGTGCTGCCGCCCTCGATCCATGCGGGCGGCAGGCGCGCATCGCCCAGCTCCAGCGTGCTCACGTCCAGCGGGTTGTGTGGCGCCACCCAGCCCGCAAACAAGGAGCAGAACACGCACACCAGCGCAATCAAAGCCGCGACGATGGCCAGGGGCGAATGGCGAAAGCTGTAGCCCACATCGCTGTGCCACCAGCGGGCCAGAAAGTTGGAACGGGAAGCAGGGTCAGTCATCGTGTGTTTGAATCAAACGAATTGCAATTTGCCAGGTGCGCCAGTTGCAATGGCGCAGCAGCCAGACATCTGGTTTTTCTTGTCCGATGCGTGCGCCGCATTGGTACTGGGTGGCTTAGGGGTTGTTGAGATTGAGTGTTGCAGTGGTGCTTTCGGTCAAAACCCGCAACTGCCACGTCGTAAACGCTTGCAAGGTGTTCAGGCCTTGCGCGCGTTTTTGCCTTGCATCTGCAGCTTTCGCCTTGACGCAAACCAAATCTCAAAACCCCTAATGGCCCGCCGACTTCTCCACCCGCAGCCTGGGGTCAACCACGAAGTACAGCAAGTCCACAATCAGGTTGATCACGACAAAAATCAGCGCGATCAGGCACAGATAGGCGGCCATTACCGGCACATCGGCAAAAGTCACGGCCTGGATGAACAGCAGACCCATGCCCGGCCACTGGAACACTGTCTCAGTGATGATGGCAAACGCAATCAGGCCGCCCAGCTGCAGACCAGTGATGGTGATCACGGGCACCAAAGTGTTCTTCAGAGCATGGCCGAAATAAATGGCGCGGTTGTGCAGGCCGCGGGCACGAGCGAACTTGATGTAGTCGGTGCGCAGAACTTCGAGCATTTCGGCGCGCACCAGACGCATGATGAGCGTGAGCTGGAAGATCGCCAGAGTAATGGCTGGCAGCGTGATGTGATGCCACCCCTTGGCGCTGAGCAAGCCAGTGGACCACCAGCCCAGCTCGGTGACCGGGCCGCGCCCAAAACTGGGGAACCAGCCCAGGGTTACGGAAAACACCAGAATCAATAAGATGCCGATTAAGAAAGTCGGCAACGACACGCCCAGCAGCGAAATTGTCATGAACACCTGGCTCATGAAGCTGCCACGGCGCAGCGCTGCATAAACGCCCATGGGCACGCCCACCACCAGCGCCAGCACAGCAGCCACCAGCGCCAGCTCCAGTGTGGCCGGAAAGCGCTCGGCAATCAGCGCCGAGACCTTCACCCCTTGGCGCAGGCTCAAGCCAAAATCCCCCTGCACGGCATTGACGAGAAAGTGCCAGAACTGCACGAAAAAGGGCTTGTCCAGCCCTAGATCGGCGCGCAATGCGCTGATTTGCTCGGGCGTTGCGTCCTGACCCAGCATGGCATACACCGGATCGCCCACATACTGAAACAGCATGAAGGCAATGAACGCGACGGAGACCATCACCACAATGGCCTGAATCAAGCGGCGGAGAATGAAGACAAGCATTCGAATCGAGGGGGTATGGATGTCATCGCAGCATGCGCTGCTGGCGTAGCCTGGCATCACGCGCTAGATGCTAGATGCGCGCAGGCCAATCATGGCAGTGTCAAGTGAAGTTCGCGTGCCAACTGCTGGAGCGGTCACAAACAGGCGCCCCAAGCCAGCGCACCCGACAATCGTCGTCGTGATGAGGTATTCCGGATACTCAGCCTTTACTGGCTATCCGCAATACCTCATCTTGGGCGGTATCGATGGCGATAGGCACTGCCTGCAAAAACAAAACTGGGCAATCCCCGGACGCGCAAGGGGTGATAGCGTAGCAGGCATCACCGGCCAGCGCACAGCCATCCGCCCAAGCCACACTTTGCGACTGGCTTCAAAGCGCTGTAGAAGTGCATGAACCCTGCCTGCACAAGCGAAAGCTCGTGCGGGAGATCTCGCGGCAGTCGCGCCCACATCAAGCAAAACCCCGCCAAGCCAAACAGCTCGGCGAGGTTTCGCAGAAGCGGCCAACAGACTCTGGGCTTATTCAACCACCACGCGGCGCATGTCCAGGCGGTTGTCCGCACGGTGCACCACGCTGACGTTCTTTTTCATCACCCAGGGGATGATCTGGTTGTGCAGGGGCAGGTGCGACACGGTGTCGTTGGAAACCTTCAGTGCCTGGCTCAGCAACTCCGTGCGCTTGGCCGGATCGCCTTCTGCCTTGGCAGCGTCAATCAGGCGATCGGCCTCGCTGTTGCTATAGCGCCCCACGTTGTAGTTGCCATCGGCACCTGTTGCCTTGGTGCGCACCAGCGACTGCAGGGAGTACATGGCATCAAAGGTTGGCACCCCCCAGCCCAGCATGTAGATACTGGCCTCATGGCGCTGAATCATCGGGAAATAGGTTGCCGTGGGCTGCGTGCGCAGTTTGGCCTTAACGCCAATGCGTGCCCACATGGCCGTGACGGCCTGGCAAATGGCCTCATCGCCAATGTAGCGGTTGTTCGGGCAGGCGAAGTCCACCTCGAAGCCGTTAGGGTAGCCGGCTTCTTCGAGCAACTTCTTGGCAGCGGCCACGTCGTAAGGCAAGCGTTGGTCTAGCTCCTTGGTGTAGCCGTTGACCATGGGCGCCACCAGCGTGCCGGCCGGCTGGCCAAGGCCACGCAAGCTGTTCTTCACGATGGTGTTGATGTCAATGGCCTGGTAGAGCGCCTGGCGCACTTTGACTTCCTTCAAGGGGTTCTTGCCCTTGATGTTGGAGCCAGGCAGCTCATCACGGTGCTGGTCCATGCCAAAGAAGATGGTGCGGTTCTCAATGCCGTCCACCACCTTCAGGCTGGGCGTCTTGCGCAGGCGCGGCAGGTCTTGCGGCGTGGGGTCGAGCACGAAATCCACCTCACCCGACAGCAGCGCGGCCATGCGTGTTGCCGCCGAGCCAATGGGCTGATAGATGACTTCCGTGACATTGCCGGGCATCTTGCCCCACCAGTTCGGGTTGCGCTTGAGCACCATGCGCGTGTCAGGCTGCCAAGACTCCAGCACGTAGGGGCCGGTGCCCAGGGCATTGCGGTGCGCAAAGTTTTCATCCGCACCTTTCATATCCTTCGGGGCCACGGAGTTGTTCTTCTCAGCCCAGGCCTTGCTCATCATGCGCAGCTCCGTGAGTTGGCGCGTCAGAATCGGGTTGACAGCCTTCAGGTGCAAATCCATGGTGTGTTCATCGACCTTTTCTGCACGCTCAATGCTGTTGGCAAAAACAGCCAGGTTCGAAGTCGGCGCCATGGCTCGCTGGATCGAGAACACAGCGTCGTCGGCCGTGAACGGCGTGCCATCAGAGAACTTGACCCCTTCGCGCAGCTTGAAGCGCACCTGTGTAGGAGAGACCTCCTCCCAGGAAACAGCCAGCAAGGGCTCCACTTCGAAAGTCTCACTGTTGTAGTAAGTCAGGCTTTCATACACCATGGCATGAACGCTATTGTTCAATGCATTGTTCTGCGAGTGGATGTCCCAGCTGGTGATATCGCCCTGGCTGCTCCAGCGCAGCGTTTTGGCATGGGCCACGGGCAACGCCGCCAACACTGCAACCGCCACCGAAGCAGCCAACACACGTTTCTTCAAAGCCATTCAAAACTCCTGTAATTCAATTTGCGAGAAAGCCACCTCGACACAGCCAGGCTGCTGGCGCGCATAGCGATCGCATCTCGGGCGCCCACTGGTGACCAACAAGACTCGGCACACGACTGGCCGCGCACCTTCCGCATAAGCAACGGCGCTGCAGCCAAGCCAATGCCAAACTGCAGCGCCGCGGATGACGAATGAGCGCATTATTCCATCGTGGCTGCCCATCGCAATCGGCATTGCGTAATTTTTAGGGAAATTCCTGATCAGCTGCTTTGCGACCCCACAGCAGTTCAATCAGAACAATCCAATAAAAAAACGCCCCTGTTTTACCAGGGGCGTTCAATCAAATCATCCATTGGGGCCTGAATTTCTCAGGCTAACCAATTAGAAGTTGTGGCGCAGGCCGATACCGAAGTTGTTTTCGTCGCTGAAGTGCTTGCCGTAAGCAGGGCCTTCTTTGTCAGCACGGTAGTAAGCACCGTACACGAAGGTGCGCTTGGACAGAGCGTACTTGCCTTCGACCACGAAGTCGATACCGTCACGGGTACCATTGCGGTCTTCAGCGTACACAGCGTCAGCAGCCAGGCTGAAAGCGCCCAGGGGCAGGCTCACGCCCAGGGAGTAACCTTCCACGCCAGGAACAACCTTGGTCGAACCAGTGTTCGGGCCACCCATGTAGCCACCAGCGGCCACATCGTTGTAGTGGTAAGAAGCAGCCAGCTTCAGGGCGCCGAAGTCGTAAGAAGCACCCACGTTGGCGTTCTCAACACGGCTACGCTGACCCCAGCCAGTAGCCACTTCAGCAGCGTTGTAGCCAGCAGCCACAGCCAGAGGGCCGTTTGCGTAGATCAGAGCCACGTCATAGTGACCCTTGGTGTCGGTGTAGCTACCCAGCTTGTAGTTGTCTTCGAACACATAGCCAACAGAAGCCTTCAGGCCACCGAAGCTAGGAGTCACGTACTTGATCATGGCGTTGTCACGCGAACCACCGCCGTAACCGAAGTTCAGAGCAACTGCCGAATAGTTGGCAGTACCAGTGATTTCGTAAGCAGCAACGGAGTCGAAGCTGGGAGTCAGCTGACGGCCAGCGCGCAGCGTACCGAAGCCACCTGCCAGGCCAACCCATGCCTGACGCTGGAAGCCGGAGCTGGCGCCGTCGGCCAGGCTCACGCCTTGTTCAAATTGGAAGTTGACCTTCAGGCCGTTGCCCAGATCTTCAACGCCACGGAAGCCGATGCGGCTGGTGCCGTTGTTGATGTTCGAGTTGGCGTGCGCGCCTTGCGTGTCGTTGGCATCACCGATAGCGATGTCGGCCACGCCGTACAGGGTCACAGAAGACTGAGCCATTGCCAGGCCAGAAGCAGCAACAGCGGCCAAGGCGATCAGAGATTTTTTCATTGCGGATACTCCAAGGTTAAACATAGGGCTCCGGTACGGGGGGTCAGGGGCTGCATTTCTGCCATGTTTGAATCCCGCCGGTTCCCCGAGCCAACCTCCTGGTGGGGAAGTTAGGACGTATTGCAGCAGACACGGCGATGCTTGGCAAAGAGTATTTGCAATTGGCGCGGCATTCTTCCGCTTTTCGTTGCATCAAGACAACACCACCAAGCGCAGCCCATCGCAGCGCGGAGTTGGAGAGTACACGCCGTCACCGGCTTTTGTCTCCAACGGCGCAAAAAATGGCCTTGTACTGGCTGCAAAATCGGCGATCCTCAATCAAAACGGCTCTGCCTGTCATGTTGACACCACACCCCTACCCGGCCTGGCGTGGCCCAATGTGGGCCTTGCCCGCGCTACTGGCCGCGCTGAGTGTTCTGGGCCCCTTTGCCATCGATACCTATCTGCCTGCATTTGAAGGCATTGCCGCGTCACTTGGTACGTCCAAAGCCCATCTGCAGCACACATTGGCGGCTTATTTGCTCGCTTTTGCCGTCATGAACCTGTTCCATGGCGCTCTGGCTGACAGTTTCGGGCGCCGCCCAGTGGTGTTGTGGGGCGTTGCTGCCTTTGCCCTGGCCTCTGTCGGGTGCGCTCTTGCTCAATCGCTGGAGCAGCTGGTGCTCTTTCGTGCGCTGCAGGGGCTTTCATCTGGCGCCAGCATGGTGGTGTCGCGCGCCATCATTCGCGATGTGTTTCCGCCTGCGCAGGCTCAAAAGGTGATGAGCCGGGTCACCTTGTACTTTGGGCTGGCACCAGCCATTGCACCCGTCATCGGTGGCTGGCTTTACACCTGGGCTGGCTGGGAGAGCATTTTCTGGTTCATCGCCCTGCTCAGCGCCGGGCTGTGGTGGCTGAACTGGCTGGTCCTGCCCGAGACCTTGGCACCGCAGGCCCGCCAGCCGTTTGCATTGCAATCGCTGCTGGCCGGATATTTTTCTTTGGGCAGAAGCGCTCGCTTTCTGCTGTTGGCCATCAGCAGCGCCCTGCCCTTCAACAGCATGTTCATCTATATTTTGGCGGCGCCAGAGTTCCTTGGGCAACATCTGCAACTGGCTCCCACGCAGTTCTTTTGGATGTTTCTCTGCACCATCGGCGGCATCATGGGCGGCGCCATTGCCAGCGGCCGCATGGCCGGCATCATGCCCCCGAAACGCCAGATTCGCCATGGCTTTCTCATCATGGCCATCGCCGTTGTGCTGAACATGCTGTTGACCGGGCTGAGCATGGCGCTCGGGCAGCTCCAACCCTTTGTGCTGATCCCCCCGCTGGCACTGATTTCTTTTGGCTGGGCCATCGTCATGCCGCCAGTAACTCTGCTGGTGCTGGACATCAACCCCATGCGTCGCGGCATGGCCGCATCCATGCAAGCCTGCTTGGCGTCTGCAGCCAATGGGCTGGTTGCCGCACTGGTCGTGCCGCAGGTCATGCACTCGCCCATGGCGATTGCAGTGGCCTCCGCTGTGTTCTGGTTGGTGGGCATGCTGGCCTGGTTGTACCTGCACTTGCGTTGGCCAGACATCGGCCGGCACACCGACGCCACTTGAGCCTGCGCAGCAAGCCTTTCACCAACGCCCACACCCCAGGACATTGGGGTAATCGGGCATAGGCAATGTCTTGCACAACTGTTATATTTTGCAGCGCACAAAATTTCTTTTTCCAGCCATGCTCTACCAGATCTACGAAGCGCAGCGCTCACTCTCTGAGCCCTTTGCCGACTTTGCCAAAGCGGCATCCAAGATGTTCTCCAGCCCTTCGCTGCCGTTTTCCAGCCTGCCCATGGCGCAGCGCGTCTCTGCAGCTTACGACCTGCTCTATCGCTTGGGCAAGGACTACGTCAAACCGGAGTTCGGCATCGAAACCGTTGATCTCGATGGCGTCAATGTCGCCATCCATGAGCGTGTGGAGATTGACAAGCCCTTTTGCCGCCTGCTGCGCTTCAAGCGCTTTTCCGATAACCCCGCCACGCTGGAAAAAATGCTGGGCCAGCCCGTAGTGCTGATCGTCGCGCCGCTGTCTGGCCACTATGCCACTTTGCTGCGCGAGACGGTGCGCACCATGCTCACCGGCCACAAGGTCTACATCACGGACTGGAAAAACGCCCGCATGGTGCCAACCAGCGAAGGCGATTTTCATCTGGATGATTACGTCAACTACGTGCAGGAGTTCATCCGCTACCTGCAAAAGCAGTATGGCAACTGCCACGTGGTCAGCGTCTGCCAACCGACAGTGCCCGTGCTGGCAGCCGTGTCCCTGATGGCCAGCCGCAAAGAGCTGCTGCCCCTGTCCATGGTGATGATGGGCGGTCCCATCGATGCGCGCAAGACTCCGACCTCCGTCAACGACCTGGCCGTCAAGCGCAGCTTCGAATGGTTTGAAAACAACCTCATCTACCGCGTCCCCTACGGCTACCCAGGCGAAGGGCGCCGCGTCTATCCTGGTTTTTTGCAGTACTCGGGCTTCGTTGCGATGAACCCGGATCGCCACGCCAGCAGCTATTACGACTACTTCCGCAACCTCATCAAGGGCGATGAAGACGCCACCGAACACCACCGCAAGTTCTATGACGAGTACAACGCGGTACTGGACATGGACGCCAACTACTACCTGGAAACCATCGACACCGTATTCCAGCGCTTCAAGCTCGTACATGGCACCTGGGAAGTGCGCAACCCCGAAGGGCAGCTTGAGCTGGTGCGCCCGCAGGACATCCAGAACGTCGGCCTGCTGACCGTTGAGGGCGAACTCGATGACATCGCCGGCAGCGGCCAAACGCAAGCGGCTCACCAGCTGTGCGAAAACATCGAAGAGTCGCAGCGCGCGCACCTGGATGTCATGGGCGCTGGGCACTACGGCATCTTCAGCGGCAGCCGCTGGCGCAAGGTGGTCTATCCGACGATCCGTGACTTCATCGGGCGCTTTCAACCTGCTCTGCCAGCAGCGGCCAAGGCCGCAGTGCAAGAGGCCGCTGCCGCCACTGCCGCAGGCGATGCACTGGCAGCCGCCAACAATGAAGAAGCAGCCCTACCCTCGGCAGAGCAATCCGCGGTCGTCAAGGCCTCCGCCAAGGCACAGGAGTCGACTGCGCCTGCAGCCGCCAAGCCTGCCTCAGCAAAGCCTGCTGCCAAAGCGGCGTCCAAAGCACCGTGGCCGGAGCACAAGGCCAAGGCTGGCGGCACCAAGCCCAGCCGCAGCACATCCTCCGGCAGCAAAAAAACCAGCGCCTCCAACAGCAAAGCCAACAGCTCGCGCTGATTTGCTCCCAAATCAGCGCGGTATGGGGTTGCCTGCGGGCCTGTACACGGCGCACGAGCAGGCCCGCACCACCTTGTTCTTTCAAGGCCTTTTGAAATACAGCATCCCCTGCGCTGCGCGCCATACCGTACATTGCCCTATTTCAAGCCATGTCCCAATGCACCCGCGCCATGCAGGCAGCGCAGCTGGATGCGGCTTTGCCGCAAACGCAATGCACCCGCTGCGGCTACCCGGATTGCCAATCCTACGCCCACGCCATTGCCTTTGAGCAGGCCCCCATCAATCAATGCCCGCCAGGTGGACAAGAGGGCGTGCGCAGGCTGGCCGAGATCACCGGGCGGCCTGCCTGGCCATTGAATGCAGCACACGGTGAGGAAACCGCCCGCGCCATGGCCATCATCGACGAGCAATGGTGCATTGGCTGCACGCTGTGCCTCAAAGCCTGCCCAGTCGATGCCATCATCGGCGCCAACAAACGCATGCACACGGTGCTGGAGTCCGCCTGCACCGGCTGCGAGCTGTGCATCCCCGTCTGCCCGGTGGACTGCATCCGCATGCAGCCCATCACCGGTCAGGCCACAGGCTGGGCTGCATGGAGCCCTGCCCAGGCTGCGCAAGCACGAGTGCGCTATCGGCGCCACATGCAACGGCAGGCAGGCCGCGCCACCATCGCCACTGTCGGCCCCAGCAGCAATACCGGGTCACTGGCTCGCCACCAGGCGCAACACGAGCCAGCACCGGGGCCTGAACAGCCAATGGCCTTACAGCACGACAGCAGCCCGCTGCAAGCGACGGGCGCTGCACCCACAAAAACTGAAAAACACCAAATCCTGGCGGCCGTGCTAGCCAAAGCGCAGGCCAGGCGGCGCGCGCAGTAATATGCGCGCTGGTTTCCCCCTTGCATGCGACAGACCTTTTGTATGACTTCATCCTGGTTGAAATCAGGGCTCGTGGCTTTGTGCATGAGCATGGCCTGGATTGCAGGGCAGGCTCAGCAGAGTCCAGCGGCCACAAATGCAACGAACAGCCAGGCTGGCGTGACTCCCATACACGCTGAAAAACAACAATCCAGTTCATCGGCACAGACAAAAGCGCCTCCAGCTCCATCGCCATCAACGCCCACACAATCTGAAAAGCCCAACACTGGGCCTGTGTTGCTGCGCATCCAAACACCCTGGCAAGACACACTGAGCCTGACTGAGCAAGATCTACTGGCCCTGCCTCAAACCGAAGTGCGCACCAGCACTCCCTGGACAGACGGGACGCGCATTTTCCGCGGCCCGCTACTGCGCGACGTACTCAAACTGGCTGCTCGTGAGCACGACGTTCTGAATACCAGCCTGCTGGCCAAATCCCTCAACGACTACCATGTACAAATCCCCTCCAGTGATGCGTGGAAGTGGGATGTGATCATTGCCTTGCGCATGAACGGCCACCCCATGTCGCGGCGCGATAAAGGGCCGCTGTGGATCATTTATCCGCGCGACTCGCATGCAGAGCTCAAACGGCCCCATTACGACCACCGCTGGCCCTGGCAGCTGCACTTTATCGAGCTCTACGAACTGCCGTAACCACCAGCTTGCTCCCAAAAAGCAGCCACAAAAGTCATATCCCCGGCCCTGCAATGACGCGCCCTTCACGTCCATTCCCACCGTCGCCCCAACTGTGGCGCTTGGCCTTGGCGGGCATGATCGCTCTGGCGATCACACTGCTGTATTTGCTGATCCAGATCTTGCTGATGCAGCAGACACAAATTCAACGCACGGGTGAGCGCGTTCTGTGGGACATCGCGCAAGCCGAACGCGAGACACTGCGCATGCAACACAGCTTGCAGCAATGGCAAAGCGGCGCGCTGGACAACGAAACCATGGCCTTGCGCTATGACCTTTGGCAAAGCCGCATTCAGCTGCTGCGCGATGGGCCGCAGTGGCGCAATCTGCACGCCATGGGGCTGGCGCCGTTGCTGCATGACGTATTCAGCCAAGCCCTGACCGGACCTGCGCGGGCGGCCTCAGCGCCCGACACCCCCATGCCCATGGCGATGCCAAGCCCAGCTTTGCTAGAAAGTCTGTCAGAAAAACTGCGCGCCGCAAGCAGCCAGATTTCCACCACCGAGCGCGTCGAATACGACCAGGCGTTGGCATACCAACACCAGCTCATCCGCGCTGCTCTGTTGGCTTTGCTGCTGCTGATCATTTGCACGCTCGCTCTGCTATTGATGCTGCTGCGCCAGCTGCGGCAACGCGCGCGCCACACCGCCCTGCTGATGGAGCAACGCAGGCTCCTGCAAAGCGACATTGCCGCATTGCAAACCACCCACCGCGCGCACGCCCTGTACCGCTACTTCGTGGCCCTGCTCTCACAGCAAATGCGCGCGCCGCTGCTGGAGATCAACACCCACATGCAGCGTCTCAAGCATGGCATACAGCGCCACCCAGCCAACTTCCCCGACCAGGGCAATGATCTGAGCCCCTTGCTCGAACGCAAGAGCCGCCACATCCGCGAAGCCACCTTGCGCGTGCACAACCTGATCAACAGCGTGCTCAGCAGGCTACGCATCGAAAACGGCCAGCTGCGCGCCAGCCGACTGCCTTGCAGCCTGTATGTGCTGGCACAGCAATGCTGCGGGCACATCCGCACCATCTACCCTGGGCGGATCCTGCACCTGCGCATTCAGGATGCCGACCAAAGCGAGGCAGACGGCAGCGACACCCATGCGGCCTCCAAGCAACCACTGACGCTGCGCACCTATCGCACCACGTTCGACGTGCGACAAGCCCGCCTGGCCAACCTGCCCGCCTTTGCGCTGTCGGCCGATCCAGCCCTGCTCGAACAACTCATCCTGAACGTGCTGGAAAACGCCTGCCGCTATACGCCACCCGACTGCCCCATTGAAATGAGTCTGTCCAGCACTCGCAACGCGCTGGAGCTGCGCGTACGCGACTGGGGCCAAGGCCTGAGTGAAGCGCAAATTGCCGCCCTGCTGCCAGCCGCCCAGGACGACATCGAGGCCATTTTGACCAACGAAAAAGGCCTGGGCTTGCAGGCGGCGCAAGCCATTGCCCAGCTGCACGGCGGCACGCTGAGCGTCACATCCGCACAGCCGCAGGGCTTGTGCGTCACACTGATCCTGCCGCGCTGAATGGTATGCGCTGCAGCCACAGCTGCAGTTGCAGCTCCAGCCGCGCCTTGGCTGGTGGCAAAGGCAGCAATGGCCAGGTCGGCGCTGGGCCGGGCACCACGGTCCCGGCATTGCAGCGGCTGGTTACGGCCACGGCCACCCCAGCCTCGCGCTGGGCCTCGCACAAGGCCGCGTGCAAGGCATGGTGCAAGGTCGCATTGCCCGTGCCCGCCACCAGCAGCCCCTCAAAACCGGCCGCCACCAAGGCCCGAACCTGGCGTGCATCAAACCCTGCATGGCTGCTCAGCCAAGCCACGGCAGGCGGTGGCGTCTGCGCTGCAGCCCGCAGCAGCGCCTGGTAATGGCCTGGTGCCCATGGCCCCTCGGCCCACTGCTCATCCTGCCCGTGCCCTGGCGAGCAAGGCGCTCTGGCCAAGCGCACCTGCCCCTGCTCCACCCAGGCCAGCGGGCCAGCCTCACCGGCACTGAAAGCCGGCACATGGTAAGGCTGCACTTTCTGCACTGTCAGCGCATCGAAGACGCGGCCCGCAGCCACTGTCAGCACCTGGCAGCCTGCGCCTGCGCGCACCAATCCAATCTGCGCGGCAGACAGTGCGAGCACGCAGGCGTCAAACAGGTTCTGCGGTCCATCTGCTCCCAGCGCGCCAGCCGGGCGCATGGCGCTGACCAGCACCACTGGCTTGCCCACGGCAGGCAGGCAGCGGTGCAGAAACCAAGCGGTCTCCTCCAGCGTGTCCGTGCCATGCGTCAGCACCACGCCCTGCACCTGCGGCTGCGCCAGCGCGGCGGCCGTGGCCTGGGCAATGCGCAGCCAATCGCCGGCATCCAGATCCTTGCTGTCCTTTTGCAAGATTTGCTCGGCATGCAGCTGAGCTGGCAGTTGCTGCAGCGCCGGCACGGCATCGAGCAATTGCTGCACCGGCAACACGGCGGCTTGGTAGCCCACGTGGTCGCTTGCGCTGGCGGCCTGACCAGCGATGGTGCCGCCCGTGGCCAGGATGCGCAGCTGCGGCGCGGCGCCGCCGCTCATGCCTCAGCCTCAACCGGCGCCAATGCCAGCAAATGCGCATGCACCTGGCCAGCGCGCAGATAGTGGCGGCGCTGCCAGCCCAGTTCGGCCAGCTCGGCCTGGCCCCATTCACGACCGCTTTCCCAGTACAGCCAGCCATCGGGTGCCAGCGCGTTACGCGCCAGCTGCAAGGCTGACTCATCCAGCCCAGCGGCATAGGGAGGGTCGAGAAAGACCACATCCCAACCCTGGGGCTGCTGCGCGCAGGGCGCACGCAGCGCCGCCAGGCCATCGCCGCACTGGATGCGCACATTGCCCGCCTGCAGGCGCTGCGCATGGGCCTGCAATTGGCGGCACAGGCCCGGGTCGCGCTCAACCAGCAGCACCTGCGCCGCATGGCGCGAGGCGGCCTCCAGCCCCAACGCGCCGCTGCCCGCAAAAGCGTCCAGGCAGTGGCGACCATGCAAATCCTGGCCCAGCCAATTGAACAGAGTTTCGCGCACGCGATCGGGCGTGGGCCGCAGGCCAGGGCGCGCGGCCACCGGCAGGCGGCTGCGCTTCCATTGCCCGCCGATGATGCGCACCTGCCCCGGCGCTGCTTTGGCCGCTTTGGCCGCTTTGGCCGCTGTCGCCTTGGCAGCACCAGCCTTGGCCACGCGGGCGCGGCCGGCCAACGGCGGCGTACTCAAGGCCTGCCCTCCGCGCCGACAATGACGGTGGCCATGGCCTGCGGCTGCAGCGCCTTTTGCAACGCACGGTGGATGTCGGCAACGCTCAGAGCCTGGACCTTGGCCGTCCAGGTGTCCAGATAGTCCAGCGGCAGGTCGTTCCAGGCGATGTTGGCCACATTGCCCAGCAGCTTGGCGTTGCTGTCGATACGCAGCGCAAAGCCGCCAATTAGATTGGCCTTGGCATCGGCCAGCTCTTTCTCCGTCGGGCCCTTGGCGACGAATTCGGCCACCAGTTCATGCACCAGCTGCACGGCCGCTTCGGCCTGGTCGGCGCGCGTTTGCAAACCGATGGTGAAGGCCCCGGCATGGTTGCCCGGGCTGAAGCTGCTGGAGACGCCATAAACCAGGCCGCGCTGCTCGCGCACTTGCTCCATCAGGCGCGAGCCAAAGCCACTGCCGCCCAGGATGTGGTTGGCCACCAGCAGCGCCAAAAAGTCCGGGTCATCGCGGCGAATGCCCGGCTGACCAATCAGTACCTGGGCCTGCTCAGCCGCAAAGGGGATACGCTGGCTGCTGGCCTGCGACAGCGGCTGCACCTCAGAGACGACCGGCAAGGCCTTGCAGACCGTGGCTTGGGGCAACTGGGCCAGCAGCTCGTGCACCAGGCGGTCGGCCTGCTCGCGGCCGATGCGGCCGACCACGCTGACCTTGGCCTGGCAGGGCTGCACATGCCGGGCATAAAAAGCTTGCATGTCGCGCACGCCGATCTGCGCCAGGGTCTGGGGCTGTACTTGATAGCCGTAGGGGTGCGCGCCGTAGACGGCTTGATCGAAGGCCTGGCCTGCGATCACGCCCGGGCGGGTCTGGGCCTCACGCAGCGCGGCGCTCCAGCGCTGGCGCTCGCGTTGCCAGACGGCCTCGGGCCAGGCGCTCTGGCCAATTTGCCGCGCAGCCAGCGCCACGGCCTTGGGCAGAAGCTGCTCATCGGTCAGGCTGCGCAGGTGCAGCGTGAAGCGATCGCGGCTGGCGCTGGCCTCGAACGATGCGCCCAGGTCGGCCCAGGCCTGGCCGAGCTGGTCTTCGTCCAGCGCGGCCTGGCCGTGTGCGGCGCGCACGCCCTTGGTCAGCATGCTGGCCGTGGCCGTGGCCAGGCCGGCCTGGTCGGCCGGATCGCGCCGCGCGCCGCCATCGAAGTCGATCTGCACATCCACCATCGGCAGGCTGGGGCTGTGCACCAGCCAGACCTGCGCACCGCTGGCCTGGCGCCAGTGCTCGATGGGCAGCAGCGATGGGGCCTGCGTCTGCGCATCGGCCGGCAAGGGCTGGTGCAGCACCGCTGGCTGCCTCACTGGTTGCTGCGTTGGCTGCTGTGCTGGCTGCTGGGCCGCTGGCGGCAGCGGCGCGCAGGCCACCAGCGCCGCTGCGCTCAGGGCATGGATGAGAAATGGGCGCTTCATCATGGTTGCTCCTTGCGTGTGGCCTTGGGTGCCGTGGATGCTGCGGCGGATGGCGCCTGCGGCTGCAACTCGGCCACCGTCAGCCCATCGTCACCGAAATAGCGCGCCGCCACGGCCTGCACCTGCTCGGGAGTGACTTCGCGCAGCCGCTGGATCAGCAACTCGCTGGCATCGAGTGGCCAGCCCTGGACCCAATTGCGCCCCAGCTCATTGGCCTGCGCGAACATCGAGTCCTGCTCGTACACCGTGGCCGCCGTCCACTGCGTGACCACGCGCTGCAGCTCCTGCTGACCAACGCCGCGCTGCGCCACCTCGGCAATCGCCCGGCGCAGCGCCTGTTCCACGGCCTGGCCATCGCGCCCGGGCGCGGGGATGGCGCTGAGCAGGAACAGGCCATTGCCGCTGCGGTTGCTGAGCATGGCGCTGGCATCAACGCTGTCGGCTACGCGCTGCGGGCCGCGCACCAGCGCGCGCTCCAGTCGCGCGCCCTCGTAGCCGCTGAGCACGCCGGCCAGCGCCATCAGCGCCAGCGCCTCACGATCGCTGGCGGTAGGTTGCTGCAACTGCTGCAACGCCGGGGCCTTGAAGGCCATCAGCAGCACCGGCTGCTCGACCCGGTCGCGCAGCACAATGCGCCTGGGGCCTTGCTGCGGCGGCTCCTGCGTGATCTTGCGCGCCGGCAGCGTGGCCGCCAACTGCGCACTGCCCTGCAGCGCATCGCCATAGTGACGCGCCACCAGCGCCAGCGCCTGGCGCGGCTGCACCTGGCCTACCACCACCACAGCGGCATTGGCCGGCACATACCACTGGCGGTAGAAAGCGCGCACGTCCTCGGCGCGCATGCGCTGCAAATCGTCCATCCAGCCAATGATCGGGCGGCGCTGCGGCGCAGCCATGAAGGTGGCCGCCATCAGCTGCTCGAACAGCTTGGCGCGCGGCTGGTCGTCGGTGCGCAGGCGGCGCTCTTCCTTGATGACCTCGATCTCGCGCGTGAACTCCTCATCGGGCCACTGGTTGTGCGCAAAGCGCTCGGCCTCCAGGCCCATCACCACGCCCAGCTGCTGCACCGGCACCTGCTGGAAATAGGCCGTGTAGTCCAGGCTGGTGAAGGCATTGTCCTGCCCGCCCAGTTCGGCCACGCGGCGCGAGAACACGCCCGGCGCCAAGGCCTTGCTGCCCTTGAACATCATGTGTTCCAGCGCATGCGCCACGCCGCTGGTGCCATCGGCTTCGTCGATCGAGCCCACGCGCACCCACAGCATGTGGATGGCCGTCGGCGCGCGCCGGTCGGGCTTGACGATGACCTCCAGCCCATTGGCCAGCCGGTAATGCGCCAGCGCCTCATCCTCGCGCAGCGCCTGCGCGCCGGCCGGCAATTGATCAGTCGATGCCGCTGGCGCTGCCACCTGCGCGGCCGGCGGTTTGTCCGCCTCCAGCGCGGCAGTGCCTGGGGCGCTAGCGCATGCGGCCAGGCAGGCCGCAGCCAGCAGCGCTGCGCTGCGCCTCAACCAAGGTTTCATACAATCGCGCTCTTGCGTCTTCACAGTCCAGGTTCTCCATTGATGAAGGCGCCACAGCGCCCCGTCGGGCACGTTGCCCAACGCCTAAATGCCATTTTGGCGCGTGCCCAGGCCCGTGCCCCTGGCAGCACCAACGCCGCGCATTATGTTCAGCTTTTTCAGAAAAAAATCCCCAGCCCCCGCGCCCAGCGAAACCAGCGCCAAGCCACCGCCACCAGCTGTCGACAGCAGCGTCATGGACTGGTTGCGCCAGCAAGCCATCGACACGCCCCCCGCCGCGCCGATTGCGCCGCCCACGCCTGCGCCCCTTGCTGCCCCTGAAGCCCCCAAGCTCGCCGACGCAGCTGAAACAGTGGGCCCGGCTCACACAGCGCCAGCCCCTGCACAGCCCCCTCAGCCCCCGGCGCCAATCACCGCGCCACCTGCGGCCGTTCCCGCCGCCGAGCCGCACGCGCCCCCCGGCATCAACGCGCCAGCGCCTGCCCCCGTGCAGCCCCCTGTATCGGCTGCCATCCCGGCCCCGCCCACAGCCGCGCCCCTGCAACCCGCCAACCTGCCCGCGGCGCCGGCCCAGTCACTGAGCCCACCACCGGCCGTGACCACAGCGCCGCCGCCTGCGCCGCTGCCCCCATCCGCGCCCGCCGTACCCGCACCCGGCACAGCGTCGTCAGCCCAGCAGGCTGTGCCCACGCCCACGCCCACGCCCACGCCCACGCCCACGCCCATGCCGCAGCCGGCAGCCCCGGCCGTGGGCAGCGCCCCCGTGGCCGCGCCCGCCCCTGCCGAAACAGCCCCCGCCAGCGCCACACCTGCACCCGCTGCGGAACGCAAAAGCTGGCTGGACAAGCTCAAAGCCGGGCTGCGCAAAACCGGCAGCAGCATCTCCACCGTTTTCACCGGCACGAAGATCGACGAAGAGCTGTATGAGGAGCTGGAAACCGCGCTGCTCATGGCCGATGCGGGCGTCAAGGCCACGACCTTCCTGCTCGATGACCTGCGCCGCCGCGTCAAGGCCGCCAAAGCCACCGATCCGGCCCAGGTCAAAGGCCTGCTGGCCGATGCCATTGCCCAGCTGCTGCAACCGCTGGAAAAAACCCTGGTGATCGGCGAGCACGAGCCCACCGTCATCATGGTCGCGGGCGTCAACGGCGCGGGCAAGACCACCTCCATCGGCAAGCTCACGCGCCACCTGGCCGATGCCGAAGCCAGCGTGCTGCTGGCCGCGGCCGACACCTTCCGCGCCGCCGCGCGCGAGCAATTGGGCGTCTGGGCCACGCGCAACACCGTGGAAATCATCGGCCAGCAAGGCGGCGACCCGGCCGCCGTCAGCTTCGACGCCGTCACCGCCGGCAAGGCGCGCGGCAAGGACGTGGTGCTGGTGGACACCGCCGGGCGCCTGCCCACGCAGCTGCACCTGATGGAAGAGCTGAAGAAAATCAAGCGCGTCATCACCAAGGCCGAAGCCAGCGCCCCGCACGAGGTGCTGCTGGTGATCGACGGCAACACCGGCCAGAACGCGCTGGCCCAGGTCAAGGCCTTCGATGACGCACTGCAACTGACGGGCCTGATCGTCACCAAGCTCGACGGCACCGCCAAAGGCGGCGTGCTGGCCGCCATCGCCCAGGAGCGCCCTGTGCCCGTGTACTTCATCGGCGTGGGCGAAAAGCTCGAAGACCTGCAAACCTTCAACGCCCGCGAGTTCGCCCAGGCGCTGCTCGATTGAGCCGCCTTCAGTCAAGGCCATCGCACGCAAAAGCCCCTGACGGCCCAGGCTCTCAGGGGCTCGCATGGTGGGGGCCGATGCAGCGCAAGCGCCTTCAAGGCGGCGCAGGCGAGCGCTGGCGGCTGCCTGCCAGCAGCGTGCCCAGCCAGCCCAGCAGCGCGATGGCGGCCAGCACGGCCAGCGGCCCCAGCGCCGCGGCCAGTGGCGCGCCCAGTTGGTTCAGGCGCAGCGAGGCCTGGATGGCCGCCGTGCTGGGCGAGGCCCAGCGCAGCCACTCCAGCCAGGGCGGCAGGGCTTCGGCCGGCCAGGTGAAGCCCGCCAGAAAGGCCAGTGGCAAGCTGGTGAACAGCACCAGATAGAGCACGCGCTCGCGGTCGGCCACCCACAGCCCCAACAGCGCCGCGCAGCCGACTACGGCGGGCACGAACAGGCCCAGCAGCGCCAGCGCGCCCAGCGGGTTGCCGCCGCTGGGGTAGTCGTGCCAGAAGAACATCCAGCCAAAGTAGTACAGCCCGGCCAGCCAGCCGGGCAGGCAAAAGGCCAGCAGCCGCGCCAGCCAGGCGTTGGGGCTGGCGGCGGCGCGTTGTTGTTCGCGCCAGGTGGCCACCAACATGGCAATGCCCATCAGCAGGGTTTGTTGCAGGATCAGCAGCGCCACGGCCGCCACGACGAAGCTGCCATAGCCGCCCGTGGGGTTGAACAGGGCGGTGCTTTGCAGTTGCAGCGGCGCGCGGCTGGCGGCGGCCTGCGGCGCGCTTTGCCCGCCAGCCTGCAAGCGCTTGAGCTGCACCCCGGCGGCGACGGTGCCAAAGCTTTGCGCAAAGCCTTGCTGCACCTGCTTGCTCACCAGCGGATAGCTGCCGTGGGCATAGACCGTCACATGCACCGGCTCGCGCCGCAACACGCCGCGCTTGAGGCCGCGCGGCAATTCGGCGTAGCCGTAGATGTCGCCGCGCAGCAGGGCCTGGCGGGCCTGCTGGGCATCGGCCGTGACCAGGTTCACGGCCAGTTGCGGGCTGGCATCGGCATAGCGCAGCAGTTGGCGCGTCAGGCTGTCGGCCTCGGGCACGACGATGGCCACGGGCACGCGCTGCACCACCTGCGCGCTGTAAAACCAGGGGTAGAAAAAGCTGTAGAACAGCGGCCCGCCCACCACCAGCAGCAGCACGCCTTGATCCCTGAGCATGGCGCGCAGCGCTGCCAGCCAATGGGCGACAAAGCCTTGGCGCGGCGCAGCATCCACGGGCCGGGCTGGGGGCGTGGGCCGGACCATCTCAGCGCCCTCCCCACAAGGCCGGGCGCGGCAAGGCCCAGCGCAAGGCCATGGCAGACAGAGCCAGGCCCAACAAGCAGGCCAACCACAGGCCGCCCAGCACCGGCAGGCTTTGCGCGATGTCCGCGCCCATTTGCAGTTGCTCGATCTGCAAGCGGATGTAGTGCGTGTACGGCATGGCCACAGCCCAGGCGTGGGCGCCGGGGCTCATGGCCAGCAGCGGAAAGCCCACGCCGCTGAAGGCGAAGGCCGGCGCGGCCAGCAGGCCGGCGAACGACAGCGCCGTGCGCAGCGAACGGGTGGCCGCCGCCAGCAGGCCGCCGATCACCAGGCTGACCGCCACCAACGAGGCCAGCGCCAGCAGCACCCAGGCCAGACTGCCAGCGGCCTGCCAGCCGCGCCATTGCGTCAGATACACCAGGCCCGCCATGCCCACCAGCGACAGCGACAGCCAGGCCGGGGCGAGCTTGCCAACCAGTGCGCTGGCAATGGCCCACCAGCGCGGCAGATCCGGCCCGGCCGCTGCGGCCGCAGCGGCCACAGCGGGCGCATCGGATGCACCGGGCACAGCAGTCGGCGCGGGCAGCAGCCAGTCGCCCAGGCTGCGGTCGCGCAGCTCGCGCCCGACCACCCAGGCCCCGCTCGTCATGGCCAGCACGTACAGCAGCGCGGGGATCAGCGCCAGGGCCAGAAAGGCCTCGTAGTTGCCCGAGGGGTTGAACAGCGGCCGCAACTCCAGCGTGATGGGCTCGCGCCAAATGGGCAAGGCCTGGGCGGGCGTGCCGCGCTTGGCGCTGGCCTGCATCTCCAGGCCGGCGCTCAGGGTGCCGACGACCTGGCGCACATCGCGCTCGATCAAGCCCGAGTGTGTGCCCATCTGGGCGTTGTGCAACAGCGTCAGCGCCGCGCCCTGGCCTTGCTGGATGCGCTGCTCGGTCTGACGGGGGATGTGCAGCACGGCATACACCCGCATGGACTGCAAAGCCTGTTGCGCCTGGGCGGCGCTGTGCACGGGCTCGGCCAGCGCCAGCCCAGGGCTGGCTTGCAGCATCCGCTGCAACTGGCGCGGCAACGCGCCCGCGTCCTCATTCCACACGGCAATGGGCAGGCCGCGCGGCAGGCCCGCCGAGAAGGTGGCGCACAGCAGCGCCACGGTCAGGGCCGGCACCCAGGTGAGCATGGCGCGATCCCAGGGGCGGCGGCGCAGCAGGCGCAGCTCGCGCCGCAGGCTGGGCCAGAACGCGGCCATACTCACAGCGCCTCTTGCAGCACCACGCTCATGCCGGGGCGGGCGCCTTCGATGGGTTGGAGCGGCCGGGCGCGCACTTCAAAAGTGCGGGCGTCGAAGCCCTGGCTGGCGCGGGTGGCGCGCCAGGTGGCAAAGTCCGGCAGCACGCCCAGGAAGTACACCTCGAACGTCACGCGCTGCCCGCCCAGCGCGGGCAGCGCCGCCTCGAAGCGGCTGCCCTTGGCAAAGCGTTGCAGCAGGTCTTCGCGCACGTTGAGCACCACCCACTGGTCGCTCAAATCGGCCACGGTGACCACGGCCACGCCCTGCGGCGACAGCTCGCCCTCCTTGGCCAGCACCTTGGCCACCTCGCCGGCGATGGGGCTGGCCAGCCGGGTTTCGGCCTGCGCCACCTGGGCCTCGGCCAGCACGGCCTGCACCTGCCGCGCCTGGGCGGCGGCGGCGGCGCGGTCCTCGCTGCGCGCGCCCTCGCGCGCCAGTTGGTATTGGGCCTGCGCGGCCTGGGCCTGGGCGCGGCTGGTGCGGGCGTTGGCGCGCGCCTCGTCGCGCTTTTGCGCCGCCACCAGCCCTTGCGCGTACAGGCTTTGCACGCGCTGATAAGAAGTCTCGGCCAGCTCGGCGGCGGCCACGGCGCGCTGCCATTGCAGGCGCGCCATTTCGATTTCCTGCGGCCTGGCGCCGTGCTCGGCCTTCTCGGCCTGGGCCTGGGCGGCCTGCCCGGCGGCCTCGGCCTGGGCGATCTTGGCGCGCACCTCGGGGCTGTCCATCTCGATCAGCAGATCGCCCGCGGCGATGCTCTGGCCTTCGCGCACCAGCACCTTGGCGATGCGCGCGGTGATCTTGGGGGCGATATCCACCTCGCGCACTTCCAACTGTCCTTGCAGGTACAGCGGCGCGGGCTGGGCGGCACGCCAAAAGCCCCAGGCGACGAAGGCCAGCGCAGCCAGCGCGACGATGGCGCTGAACAGGCCACGCAACAAGGAGCGAGGGGCGGCGGAAGCAGGGGCGGAAGTGGTCATGGAGCAAAGAGGCAATCGAGGAGCATGCGGGTCGGGGCGACTCAAGGCAATTCAAAGCAGCTCAAGGCGTATCGGGCAGGAGCTGGATATCGGCCTGCTGCTGGTAGCGCTGGAACTGCTCGCCCTGGCCGCTGCTCTCCAGCAGCGCCGCCAGGGCCTTGACGTATTGGTTGGCGCTTTGAGCGCGCTCGGTCTGCACTTTGGCCAGTTGCAATTGCGCGTCCATCAAATCCAGCGCAGTGCTGGTGCCCGCGCGCAACCCGGCCTGGCGCAAGCGCAGCAGCTCCTGGGCCAGTTGCTGCTGATCTTGCTGCGCCAGGTAGCGCGTGCGCGCGTGCTCGGCATCCAGCCAGTGCTTTTCCACCAGCAGGGCGATGTCCTGCAGCGCCTGGCGCTGGCTGTGCTCGGCCTGCTGCACCTGCTGCTGAGCGGCCTGTGCCAACTGGCGATGGTCGATACCGTCCCACAGCGTCCAGCGCAGCGCCACGCCGGCCACCCAACTGGGCTTGCCCGAGCTGGGCAGCTCGTGATTGGCAAAGGCCAGCACGGTGGGCTTGCGCCGCGCCTGCTGGGCATCGTGCAGCGCCTGGGCCTGACCACGCTTGGCCTGAATCTTGTCCAGCCCAGGGTGCTGGCGCTGAGCTTCCGCAACGAATTGCGCCAGCGGCGGCAGCGGCTGCGATTGCACGAACAGCGGCGTGCTCAACTGCAGCGGCCCTGGCTTGCCGATGCTGTTCTGCAAAGCCGCCTGGGCCAGCCGGGCGGCATCGCGCGCCTGCAGGGCCTGCTGCGCGGCATCGGCCAGCGCGCTGCGCGCCTGCAGGCGCTCGACGTGGGCAATCACGCCGGCCTGCTCCATGCGCTGTGCAGCCAGGTCATGCTCGCGCACGGCCTGCAAGGCGCGCTCGCGCAGCGTGGCGGCGCGCTCGGCCAACTGGGCGTCGAAGTAGCGCTCGATCAGCTGGCGCTGCAGGCTGGCGGCGGCCAGGCTGGCATCGGCGGCGGCCTCTTGCTCGGCCGCGTCCAGCCCATGGCGCAACGCCTGGGTCAACCCGCCGGTGTAGAGCGGCCAGACGCCCGAGAGGCTGGCCGTGGCGCGCTCGTCGCGGCGGCGCAGCGCGTAGCTGTCCGGGATGGCGGGCAGCCCGGCTGCGACTGGGCCCATGGCGTGCGCCACATCGCCGGGCAACTGCGCCAGCGCGCCGGCCACGGCCTGGCGGAAGCTGCCCAGGCCCAGATCGGCATTGACGGAATAGGCATAGCCCGAGGCCTGCAAGGCCAGCGAAGGTCGGCCCAGGCCCTGCATGCCAGCGCGGCGCAGGCGGGCGCTGTCGAGCTGGGCCTGGCTGGCCGCCAGCTGCGACGAATGCCGCAGCAGCAGCGCCTGGGCTTGCTCCAGGCTCAGGGCCTGGCTGGACGCCGGTGCTTGCGGCGCTTTCGGCGAGGTAGTGTGGGCAGGCGATGCAGGCGGCGCTGCCTGCGCCGCAAGGCAGAACAGCACGCTGGTGGCAAACAGGCGGCAACGCATGGCAAAGCTCGTGGGGGAAATATTGCAGTGGGCCGGGCAAGCGATGATACTGCGCGCCTTGCGCGCGGCGCAGCCGTGCCGCGCGCCATGTTTCATGATTGCCGCCGCGCTTCTTATTCCCCCTTGCGATGACCACATTGACCATCACCCGCCCCGACGACTGGCACCTGCACCTGCGCGATGGCGCGGCGCTGCACACCACGGTGGCGCATGCCGCAGCGCAGTTTGGCCGCGCCATCGTCATGCCCAATCTGCGCCCGCCCGTGACCGACGCGGCCCAGGCCCTGGCCTACCGCGCACGCATTCTGGACGCGCTGCAACAGGTGGCCCCAGGCTCGACGTTCGAGCCGCTGATGACGCTGTACCTGACCGACCGCACCACGCCCGAGACCATCCGCAGCGCCAAGGCCCAGGGCCTGCCGGCCTGCAAGCTGTACCCGGCCGGCGCCACTACCAACAGCGACGCCGGCGTGACCGCGCTGCGCAACATCTACCCGGCGCTGCAGGCCATGCAGGAGGTCGGCATGGTGCTGCTGGTGCATGGCGAGGTGACAGACCCCGAGGTGGACCTGTTCGACCGCGAGGCGGTGTTCATCGAGCAACAGCTCATGCCGCTGCGGCGCGACTTCCCCGAGCTGAAGATCGTCATGGAGCACATCACCACCCGGGAGGCCGCGCAGTACGTGGCCGAGGCCGATCAGCACCTGGCCGCGACCATCACCGCGCACCACCTGCTCTACAACCGCAACGCCATCTTTCTGGGCGGCGTACGGCCGCACTACTACTGCCTGCCGGTGCTCAAGCGCGAAATCCACCGCCAGGCGCTGCTGCAGGCGGCCACCTCCGGCAACCCCAGGTTTTTCCTCGGCACCGACAGCGCCCCGCACGCCGCGCCGCTGAAAGAGGCGGCCGTGGGCTGCGCCGGCTGCTACACCGCAGCAGCCGCCATCGAGCTGTATGCCGAGGCCTTCGAGCAGGCCGGCGCGCTCGATCGCCTCGAAGGCTTCGCGGCCTTTCATGGCGCAGACTTCTACGGCCTGCCGCGCAACACCGAGCGCATCACGCTGCACAAGCGCAGCTGGCAGATGCCCGAGGCCTACCCCTACGTCGAGACCGTGCTCAAACCCCTGCGCGCCGGCGAAGCCATGGCCTGGCACAGCGCGCCGGCGGCCACATCGGCAGCCAGTTGAGCCCCTGCCGATGGCGGCCTGACGGTCGCGCCGCCGCCCGCACACGCAGGCGCGCCGGCCGCCTCCCGGCAGGGCCGGGCGGCGCTTATACAATGCCCGCTGCATTTGCTCCCACCGCCTTTTCTTCGAGCTGCCCGTGTCCCTGACTGCCACCGCCGCCCCTCTCCCCCCCCAAGCCTCCCAGCCCGGCCAGCGCCGCCTGGGCGAGTTGCTGGTGCAGGCCGGCAAGCTCGGGCCGCGCGACCTGGAGCGCGCGCTGGCCGCACAGCAGGAGATGGGCGGCATGCTCGGGCGCGTGCTGGTGCGTCTGGGCGTGGTCTCCGAGGCCGATCTGATGCCAGTGCTGGCCGGCCAGCTGCAGGTGGCGCTGGCCACGGCCGCCGACTACCCGGAGCAGCCGCTGGAAGTGCCCGGCCTGGCGCCCGGCTTTTTGCGCACCCACAATGCCTTTGCGCTCTGGCAGCGCGAGGATCGCCTGGGCGTGGCGCTGGCCGTGCCGCAGGACGAGTTCGTGCGCAAAGCCCTGCATCTGGCCACAGGCTTGCAGATCGTGCCGCACCTGGGGCTGGAGAGCGACATTGAGCGCGCGCTGGATCAGGCCGAGGCCGCCGCCCAGCAGGCCGAGCAGGAGGCCAGCGCCGACGACCTGCTCGGCGGCCTGGATGCGGCCGATTTCGTCGAGCACCTCAAGGATCTGGCCAGCGAGGCGCCAGTCATCAAGCTGGTCAACACCATCATCGGCCGCGTCATCGACCTGCGCGCCTCGGACATCCACCTGGAGCCGTTCGAGGACGGCCTGCACGTGCGCTACCGCGTCGATGGAGTGATCAACGTGGCCGAGGTCATCGCGCCGCGTCTGGCGCCGGCCGTGGGCTCGCGCGTGAAGCTGCTGGCGCACCTGGACATCGCCGAGCGCCGCCTGCCGCAGGACGGGCGCATCAAGACCCGCGTCAAGGGCCGCGAGCTGGATTTGCGCGTCTCCACCGTGCCCACGGTGTATGGCGAGAGCATCGTCATGCGCGTGCTCGACCGCGCCAGCGTGCGCCTGAACCTGGACGACATGGGCTTTGCCCCCGATACGCTGGCACGCTTCAACGAGCTGCTGGCCAAGCCGCACGGCATCTTTCTGGTCACCGGGCCGACCGGCTCGGGCAAGACCACCACGCTCTACGCCGGCCTGGCCAAGCTCGACGCCGACAGCCAGAAAATCATCACCGTGGAAGACCCGGTGGAATACCAGCTGGCGGGCATCAACCAGATTCAGGTCCACCCGCAGATCAATCTGACCTTTGCCAACGCGCTGCGCGCCATCCTGCGCCAGGACCCGGACATCATCATGATCGGCGAGATGCGCGACGGCGAGACGGCGCAGATTGCCGTGCAATCCGCCCTGACTGGCCACCTGGTGCTCTCCACCCTGCATACCAACACTGCGCCCGGCGCCATCATCCGCATGGAGGACATGGGCGTGGAGCGCTACCTCATCACCTCCTCGGTCAACGGCGTGCTGGCCCAGCGCCTGGTGCGCACGCTGTGTCCGCACTGCAAGCAGCCGCACGAGCTGGCCCCGCAGGTGCTGCAGGACACGGGCCTGGCGCGCTTCGTGCAGCCGGGCCAGGCGCTGTACCGCCCCGTGGGCTGCGAGCACTGCCGTGGCACGGGCTACAAGGGCCGCACCGGCATCCACGAGCTGATGGTGCTCGACGAAGTGCTGCGCCGCGCCATCCTGGACGGCAAGGACGCGGCCGAGCTGGCCAGCCTGGCCGCCCAGCGCGGCATGCTCAGCCTGTACGAGGACGGGCTGCGCAAAGTCGCCCAGGGCCTGACCAGCCTGGAAGAAGTCACCCGCGTCACACAGGACCAGAGCGATGCCTGATTACGCATGGCGCGCCGCCAATGCCAGCGGCCAGATCAGCAGTGGGGTGCTCTCGGCGGCCTCGCAATCGCAGGCCATGCAGCAATTGCGCGCGCGCGGTCTGCACCCGCTGGCGCTGACCCCGGCCAGCGGCGAGGAGCTGGCCCTGGCACGCGGCCAGGCCGCAGCCAGCCAGGCGCCGCTGCTGGGCACGGCCAAGCCCAGCCGCAAGGACCGCGGCCCCGTCAACGCGCAGGACGTACACGCCATGACGCGCGAGCTGACCATCATGCTGCGCTCGGGCCTGGCGCTGGACACGGCGCTGAAGGTGCTGATCGACATGAGCCACAAGCCGGCCATGCGCCAGCTGGTGCAGGAGCTGCTCGAGGCCGTCAAGGGCGGCAGCGCCTTCAGCAAGGCGCTGGCGCAGCACCCGAAACACTTCGACGACTTCTACGTCAACATGATCCGCTCGGGCGAGGTCAGCGGCCAGATGGCTGGCGTGCTGGCGCGCCTGGTCGAGCACATGGAGCGGCTGCGAG
This sequence comes from Vandammella animalimorsus, assembly GCF_002285285.1. Lineage (GTDB taxonomy): Bacteria > Pseudomonadota > Gammaproteobacteria > Burkholderiales > Burkholderiaceae_C > Lampropedia > Lampropedia animalimorsus. The sequence goes on along the minus strand of NZ_NSJF01000002.1, from coordinate 623,007 downwards.
CACTGCGCGAGAGCGTGGTCTCGGCCTCCATCTACCCGGCCATCCTGCTGGTGATGACCGTGGCCACGCTGGTGTTCATGATGACCTTCGTCGTGCCCAGCTTCCGCCCCATGTTCGTCGAGATGGGCGATGCGCTGCCGTTGCCCACCAAGGTGCTGCTGGCCACCAGCGACGCCTTCCGCGTCTGGGGCTGGCTGTGGGCGCTGGCGCTGGCGGCGCTGGCCTGGATGGGTTGGCGCTGGCTGCGCGGCCCGGCCGGGCGCGCCTGGTGGCAGGCGCGCATCCTGCGCCTGCCCATCATCGGCGCGCTGGCCGCGCGCTACCAGATGACGCTGTTCACGCGCTCGTGGGGAACCTTATTGGGCAACGGCGTTCCGATGCTCACCGCCCTGGGCATTGCCACCGACACGGTGAGCAACCGCAGCATCCGCGAGCCGCTGCTCAAGGTCGCGCCTGCCGTCAAGGAAGGCGTGCGCGTGGTCGATGCCATGGGCAAGACCGGCATCTTCGAGCCGTTGGCCATCAACCTGATCCGCGTGGGCGAGGAGACCGGCAAGATCGGCGCCATGTCGCTGGAGCTGGCCGACATCCTCAACCGCCAGGTCGAGACCGGCATCAAGCGCGCGCTGACGCTGCTGAGCCCGCTGATGATCGTCGTGCTCGGGGTCATGGTGGCCTTCATCCTGATTGCTCTGATGATGGGCATTCTCTCGATCAACCAGCTGGCTACCTGATGCGATTGCGGCTAGGCTTTCCTGGCCGCCCCGCCAGCTTTTTTCATAGTCTTTGTCATGCCAACACCACTACTTCCTATGTCCGCCCCATCCACCCCACAGCGCCTGCGCGGCGCCCTGACGCGCAGCCTGCGCAGCGCGCAGCGCGGCTTCACCCTGATCGAAATCCTGGTCATCGTCGCCATCCTGGCCCTGCTGGCCAGCCTGGTGGGCCCGCAGGTCATGGGCGTGCTGGGCGGGCAAAAGTCCAAAACGGCACTGGTGCAGATCGCCGAGATCGAAAAAGCCCTGGACGTGTTCAAGCTCGAAGTGGGGCGCTACCCCACTTCCAGCGAGGGCCTGCAGGCCCTGGTCACGCGCCCGGGCGGCGTGGCCATCTGGAACGGCCCTTATCTGCGCGGCGGCGTGCCCAGCGACCCCTGGGGCAAGCCCTACGTCTACAGCAACCCTGGCCCCAATGGCGGCGTGCAGATCATGAGCTACGGCGGTGACGGCGCGCCCGGCGGCGAGGGGGAAAACGCCGACATCAGCAACGCCAAGTGATAAGCGCCTGCCCAAGCTGCCACAGCCGCAGCTTCTGGCATCCCATCCGGCATTGATTCAGGCCACAAGCTCTTGCTCCGCCCTGTCCTGCACCTCGCCCCTTGGCCGCGCGCACTGCGCAGGCGGCAGCGCGGCTTCACGCTCATCGAGCTGCTGGTGGTCATCGCCATCGCCGGGCTGATGGCGGCGCTGGTGCCGCTGGCCTACACCCGCATCCACGAAGGCGCGCAATACCGCGATGCGGTGCGCAGCCTCTGGACTTCACTGCGCACGCTGCGCGACGAGGCCTACAGCAGCGGCACGGTGACGCACTTCACGCTCGATTTGCGCAGCAGGCAGTTCAACCTGGGCCCGCGCAGCTACACCCTGCCCGAGGGGTTGGAGCTGCGCACCACCGTGGCCGAGCTGGACCCGCAGGCCGGGCGTGAGGTGGCCGCCATTTGGTTCCTGCCCGAAGGCGGCTCCACCGGCGGCAGCATCGAGCTGCTGCGCCCCAATGGCGATGGCACGCGGCTGCGCGTGGACTGGCTCACCGGCGACATTACGCAGGAGCCGCTGCTGCCATGAATGCCCGCCGTTCGATTCACTCGAGCCCGGCCCGCGTTGCGACAGGCTTTACGCTGATCGAAGTGCTGGTGGCGCTGTTCATCATGGCGCTGGCGCTGGCGCTGCTGTACCGCACGCTGGGCAGCAACACCCAGGCCGTGGCCATCAGCGGCCAATACCAACGCGCCACCATGCTGGCGCAGTCGCTGCTGAGCGCCCACGACGCCTTGCCCGAATCGGGCTGGAACGCCCAGGGCCAGTCCGGCGGCTTCGACTGGCAGGTCAGCAGCCAGCCCTACGCCACCGCGCCACAACAGCAGCACCTCAGCGTGGTGCCGCTGCACGAGCTGAACATCCGCGTGTCCTGGCGCGACGGCGAGCACGAGCGCGTCATCGCCCTGTCCACGCTGCGGCCGCAGCGCTACCTCGATGGCAGCGCCAACGCACTGCCTGATGACGCAGGAGCGCCGCAATGAAGCGCATGGCTCGCGGCATGGCGCACGGCTTCACGCTGCTGGAAATGCTGGTGGTGATGGCCTTGCTGGGCCTGGTGATGCTGGGCCTGGGCTCGTCCTTCTACAGCCTGGCGCAGACCGAGACGCGCATCGACGCGCGCCTGGACCGCGCCAGCCAGTTGCGCAGCGCCATGCACTTTCTCGAGCAAACCCTGGGCCATGTGGTGATGCGCCGCCGCCCTGGCGTGCGCCATGAAAACGAGTCGCGCTACTGGTTCGAGGGCGATGCCCAGCGCATCCGCTGGATCGGCATCATGCCCGCGCGCTACGGCATGGGCGGGCAGCACTTCTTCCAGCTCGCCGCCGAGCCCACCGAGCAGGGCCAAGCCCTGGTGCTGCGCTTCATGCCCTGGCAAGACCTGCCCCAGCTGCCCGAGCCCAGCCAGATGCAATCGCGCGTGTTGCTCAACGACCTGAGCCACTTCGCCATCCGCTATCGCGGCGAGGAGCAGGACGCCATCGCCTGGGCCGAGCAATGGCGCTTCCCCTTCCAGCTGCCCTCGCACGTCATGCTGGAGATGCACACCACGCAGCTGGCGCTGCCGGTCAAGATCATTGCGCTGCGTCGCCCGGGCGCAGCCTCGCAAGTGGACAACAGCGTGACAACTGGTGGTGGTCGATAACATACACGCCATATGCCTCTTATTCGCATCCGATGTAATCGCCTCTCTTGGGGGCGCACACGCGGCTTCGCGCTGATTGCCGTGCTCTGGGTCGTGGCCATCATGAGCGTCATCACCGTCGGCCTGGTGCAGTCAGTGCGCTCGGAGATCAAGACCACCGCGCTGGAACGCCAACGCCTGCAGGCCCAGGCCCTGGGCGAAGCCGCCATTGCCCTGGCCGCGCAGCAGGCCGACCTGCTCGCCCAGGAGAACCCGCAGCAAGGCCAGTTCGAGCTGACTGTGCAATACGGCGGCGCCAGCATCCCGGTGCGCATTCAAGGCCTGCACGGCTTCATTAACCTGACCAGCGCGCCGCCCGAGCTGCTGGCGCTGCTGCTCGAGCGCATCGGCGGCCTGAACGGCGCTGCCGCGCAGGAGCTGGCTGCGCGCATCGTGCAGTGGCGCGACGAGCCCACCAGCAGCGGCATCGCGCGCGGCATCGAGGCCCCCGAAGACCTGCTGCAAGTGCCCGGCATGCACTACGCGCTCTATGCTAGAGTGGCGGGCTTTGTGACCGCCAGCCTGCGCTACGGCAACCTGGATTTGCGCTCCAGCCCGGACTCACTGCGCGCCTTGTTTGGCCTGCAGCCAGGCGATACCGCGCCAGCGGGTGAGGCGCAACGCATGGAACGCATCCAGCTGTTTTTCCGCTTTACCGCCCTGGTGCCGCAGGAGGGCGCCACCTTTGAACTCACACGCGATATGCGCGTGAGCCACTTTGCGCAACGCAGTGGTCTGTATTGGCAGGTGCTGGACAGCCGCATCCGCGTGGCCAGCGCCAATGCCGCTGCGCCCTGAAGCCCCCTGCCACATCCTGTTTTCGGTCTGTCGTTTCCCCATAGCCCGCATGAGTGCACCGCCCTCTTCCACCCCGCCCGAAAAGCCGCAAGATTCACCCTGGGTGCTGTTCGGCCTGGACCTGCGCACCATCGGCCGGGACTGGCTTCAGGCCATGAAGCAGTTGCACCAGCGTGCGCCGCTGCGCTGGTTTGAGCTGGCGCCCAGCTACCAATTGCTGCGTGCCGATGGCAGTCTGGCGCGCTGGCAGGATGGCCGCCTGCGCCCTGAGGAACGCCCCGAACGCGCCAGCCATACACCGCTGTGGGCCATCGAGCTGCCCGAAGCGCTGCTGCTGCGCCGCAGCCTGACGCTGCCAGACCTGCCTGCGGCCCAAATCCGCCAGGCTGTGGAGCTGGACATCGCCAGCAGCAGCCCCTTTCCTGCAGACGAGCTCATCTGGGGCTTCAGCGAACAGCCTGTGAGCAGCCACAGCGCCGCACGGCAGATCCAGGCGGTCTTTGGCGCGCGTCAGCACATTCAGCAATACCTGGACGGGCTGCGCCAGCGCCCGCCCGCCCATGCTGGTGCAGCAGCCCTGCCTGCCGCCTGGCCCTTGGAGCGCAGCGAGCTTTGGGCCTTCGCGCCGCAGGGCGGCCGCCCCATCGTGCTGCAAGGCTTTGCCGAGGGCATTGCCCAGCAGGCCATCAATGCCCGGCGCCAGCGCACCTGGCTGGCCCTGCTGCTGGCCGCCGCGCTGCTGACGGCCCTGGCCGTCACGCCCACCTGGCGGCTGCGCAACCAGGCCATCGAGGCCAATCAGGCCTATCACGCGCTGCTGGCTCAGGCCAGCCGCCAGGACGGCGAGCGCACGGTGCTGATGAGCGCGCTGGAGAGCGCCACCCACATCCAAAGCCAGATGGCGCGGCGCGTCAACCCGGCAGAGGTCATCGAGCTGCTGAGCAAGCTGCTGCCCAATGACGTTTCGGCGCTGGAGCTCAAATGGGACGGCGAGGCCATCGACCTGACCGCCGAGGCCGGCAACGCTGCCGCCATCATCCAACTGCTCAGCGAGCATGAGGCGTTTGCCGAGGTGCGCACCACACGCCCAGTGCAGGTCGTGCCACGGGCCGACAAGGAGCGCTTCTCCGTGCAGATGCGCCTGGCGCCCGGGGCGCTGAACACCGGCTACACGCCCGAGCCCCTGCCTGAGACAACGCCACAGGCCGCACAGGCCGAGCCAGCCGCTGCGCCCATCCCCCAGCCCGATGCCGCCGCAGGTGCAGCCAGCACGGCCGCACCTGCGCCCAGCCCGGCATCGCCCCCAGCTGCCCCGATGGACGCAGGCGTGACGCCGCCTTCGGCCAGCCGCAGCCCGCAAGGCCAGAGCGACGTGGCCCCGGGCGCCATCGCTCCGGCCCCGGCGCTGGCCCTGCCCGGCGCCTCGCCGAACACCCCCGTCCCAGCCAACATGCCCGGCGTTGGCCAGTCGCCTGCCGCTGGCAGCAGCGCTACGGCGCCGGTGACTGAGCCTGCGCCCACAGCGCCAGCAGATGGCAACGCGCCTGCCGAGGCAGACGCCGAGGCCGAGGCTTTGGACGAGCCCGCTGAAGGAGGAAACGCGCAGTGAGCGTCGCCCAACCAACTACGATCCCATTCGCGCAGCGCCGCCTCTCCAAGGACAGCCTGCTGCAACTGCTCACTAGCCTGCTGGTGCTGGCCGCGCTGCTTGCCGGCGGCGCCTACGTAGTGAAAAAACACCTCTGGGCCCAGCAGACCCTGGCCGACGTTGGCCCGCGCTATCAGCGCCTACTGGGCATCACGCAATCCGAAGCGCAAATGCAGCAGGCCTTGCAGCGCAGCACCCAGCTGCTCGATGCCTACACCTACCCGGCCGAGCGCGACACCGGCCAGATCGGCACCGACATCCAGCAAAAGCTGCGCGCTGCGTTCTCCGGCACGCAAATGGTCATCCAAAGCAGCCAAGTGCTGCCCGAGGAAGAGCAGGAAGGCCATCTGCTGGCCATCCCCGTGGAAGTGCGCATGGAAGGCAACCTCCAAAGCCTGCGCCAGGGGCTGGTGGCTCTCTCGGCCCAGCGGCCCACCATTCAGATCGCCTCCATCTCGCTGCAGGCTGGGCGCAAACTCAGCCCTTACGACCCCATCCAACTCATTGTGCAAGCCCGCTTTTTCGTCTGGAGGCGCGCCGCATGAACACACGTCGTTCTCCGATCGCGCTGCTCTGGCTGCTGAACTTGGTGCTGGCACTGGCCCTGGCATTGGCTTGGCTGCTCTGGGGCCGCTCGCGCTGGACTGCGCCGCCGGCCATCGCGCCGGATTACACCTCGGCCCTGCAAGGCGCGGCGCTGCCAGGCCAGCTGCAACTGGCCGATTACCCGACGATCACGCAAAAACCGCTGTTCGAGCTCGAGCGCAAATGGCCTGATCCAGCGCCGCCGCCCCAGACTCCGCCCGCGCCACCGCCAGAGCCCGAGCCGGCCCAGGCCTTTGATTCGGCCCGGTTGCTGGGCGTGTACGACCAGGATGGCCAAGGCGTGGTGATTGTGGAAATCGAGGGCAAGAGCAAGCGGCTGCGCATCGGGCAAAGCCTGGAGGGCTGGACGCTCTCGGCCCTGGATGCCCGCTCGGCGCGCTTCACGCGCTCTGGCCAGAGCGCCAAGATACTGAGCATCGAGCGCCGCCGCCCGCAGGCCAAGGACAATGCCGCAGCAGGGGCAGCCCCCGCTGCCTTGCCGGGCGCGGCCACCACCAACCGGCGCCCGATCATCGCGCCCGTGCCTGCCGCAGTACCGCGCCCGCTGCCGCCGCGTTGACGCCACATGGATGCCACCCTCGCACAGCCCAATGAATCGCCTCACTTCGTAACGATTTTTTCATGCCATTGAAGCCCGCTGCTTGTTCAGCACGGTGGCCGACGCGCCCGCTGTAATACAGTGCCCCATTGCTTCAATGGATCCGATTGCATTTGATCGCCGCCGATTGCGCGCCATGCCCATGTCCCGTTTGACTTCCGCCCCCCGCCCCCAGGGCCCAGGCCGCCAGCCGCTGACTGCGCGCTGGGTCTGGACCTGTCTGGCCGTTGCCGCCAGCCAGTTCGCCTGCAGCCACCTGCCGCCACAGGCCGACAACGCCACCGGCCAAACCAGCGCCAGCGCCTCTGCCAGCGCCACGACGGTGCAGGCCAATTCAGAAGAGGTGCAGGCCTGGCAGGGCACGACCATGGCCGTCTCTGGCGAAGCGCCCAGGCCCAATCCCCGCATCGAAGGCCGCGCTGCCAATGGCCAAGACGATGGCCCGCCTGAGCCGCAGATCCGCATCTACGAAGGCGAAGGCGTAACCCTCAACCCGCCCAAGCGCGCCGTGGCCCTGACTGGCGAGGCCGGTGAATTCAACTTCGAGGAAGCGCCCATCACCGAGGTGGTGCACGTCATGATGGGCGAGATCCTCAAAGCCGACTATGTGCTGCACCAGCCCATTGGCGGCACTTTGACGCTCTCGACCCGCAAGGCCGTCTCCAAGGACACGGCCATGTCCCTGCTCGAGACCGCGCTGCTGGCCAACGGCCTGCTGATCGCGCAGGACAGCCGCGGCTTCTACCACATTGGTCCGCCCGAGGCGCTGCGCGGCATCGTGCCCGCGCCGCGCATGGCCGGCACCGGCTACGGCCCGCTGCCCCCAGGCTATGGCATCGTGCTGCTGCCGCTGGAATACATCGGCGCGGCCGAGATGGCCGAGATCCTCAAGCCTGTCATGGGCGACAGCTCGCTGCTGCGCGTGGACACCATCCGCAATCTGCTGGTGCTGGCCGGCACCCGGCCACAGGCCGAGGGGTGGATGGAGCTGGCGCGCACCTTCGACGTGAACCTGCTCAAAGGCATGTCGGTGGGCATCTTCCCGCTCAAGTACGCCTCTGTATCCGACGTGCAAGCAGCCATGCAGGTGCTGGCTGGCGAAACGCCCGGCGGCAGCGGCGCAACGGCCACCGCGCCGGGGCAGCAAAACCTCTCGCCACAGCAGCGCGCTGCCCAGCTGCGCGCACAACAGCAGGCCGCACAGGGCCGTCAGGCGCAGCCGGGCGGCCAGCAGCCGCAGGCGGCCACGCCCATTGCCGCGCAGGTTCTGCCGGTGCTGGGCTCGCTGCGCATCGTGCCGCTGGAGCGGCTCAACAGCATCATGGTCATCACGCCGCGCGCGCAGTATCTGGAGCAGGTCAAGACCTGGATCGGGCGCCTGGATCAGCCCAACGACAGCGTGGAGCCCCAACTGTTCGTCTACGGCGTCAAGAATGGCTCGGCCGCGCACCTGGCCCAGGTGCTGGGAGGCATCTTCGGCGGCACGCCCTCGGCCGGTGGCGCCGTTGCCAACAGCGGCGTGGCCCCTGGCCTGAGCCAAGCCAGCACGCAGACCACTGGCTTTGCCAATGCCAATACCAACAGCCGCTTCGGCGCCGGGGCGGGCCTGGGAGGCAACAATCGCCTGAGCGCCGGCGGTCTGGGCAGCAACCAGCCAGTCGTCAACACGGCCCCAGTGGCCATGGATCTGGGCGCAGCGCGCGTCATCGCCGATCCGCTCAACAACGCCATTCTGGTCTGGGGCACGCGCCAGGAGTACGAAAAGATCGAGGCCACGCTCAAGCGCCTGGACAAGCAGCCCGTGCAGGTGCTGCTGGAGGCCAGCATCATCGAGGTCACGCTCACCAAGGAACTGGAGTACGGCCTGCGCTGGGCCTTCAACGGCAACCTGGGCGATGGCTTCCGTGGCACGGGCGGCTCGCCCACGCTGCAAGGCATTACCCCGCCGACCGACAACGCGCTGGACATCGGCCGCTTTGCCGCCGGCGGCACTGGCCATGCCTTTACCTATGCGCTCACGCGCGGCAACCGCGTCAATGCGTTGCTGCAAATGCTGGCCAAACGCAATCTGGCCAAGATGCTCTCCAGCCCCTCGCTGCTGGTGCTGGACAATCACACAGCCAGCATTCTGGTGGGCGATCAGATCCCGATTGCCACCAGCTCACTGACCACGCCATCGGGCACGAACAACACCCAGAACGTCTCGCGCACCTACCAGTACCGCGACACCGGCGTGTCGCTGCAGGTCACGCCCTCGGTCAACGCTGGCGACATCGTGACCCTGGATGTGAACCAGGAAGTCACCAACCTGCTCTCGGCCGGCAGTGGCGACGACACCAACCCCAGTTTCGTGCAGCGCCAGATCTCCAGCAAGGTGGCCGTGCGCTCGGGCGAGCCCATCGTGCTGGGCGGTCTGATCCGGGAAAATACCCGCAACGGCAACGACGGCATCCCCGGCCTGGTCGACATCCCGGTGGCGCGCCATGCCTTTGGATCCACCAACCAGCGCAATGAGCGCACCGAGCTGCTGGTCATCATCACGCCGACGGTGATCCGCTCCAGCGACGAATTGCGCGATGCTGGCAACGAGCTGCGCGACCGCATGCAGGATCTGCTGCGCACCCGCGTCGAGGAAATCAAACGCGGCGGCCCGGTGCTGCCAGGCGAGGAAGACCTGGCCGATCTGGTCAAGCCCTTGACGCAAACCACGCTGCCGCCCGCTGCCGAGTTGCCCGCCACGGGCCAGAATTCGGCCCGCCCTGCCAACCCATAAACTTGGAACAGGCCCTACCACGGAGAATTGTCTATGCCACACACCAGCCGCCAACCCGCCCGCCCTCGCCTCAGCCACCGCGCCGCCTGGGCCGCAGCACTGTGCTCGGCCGCCGCACTGCTGGCAGCCTGCAATACCCAGAAAGCCGACAACCGCCCTCCCGAGGAAATCATCAGCGAGCGCGCCGCCGCTCGCTGGCAAGCCATGATGGATCGGGAGTACGCCAAGGCCTACGAGCACGTGGCCCCCAGCGTGCGCAGCGTCATGTCGCTGGACGGCTACAAGCGCCGCTACAACATCCTCAGCGACCAGCACCCCTCATCCTGGAAAAAGGCCGAAGTGCGCGGCGTGAGCTGTGAGAGCAGTGATGCCTGCACCGCCAAGGTCTATCTGGAAACCCAGATCCACGTGCCCAAGTTCCAAGGCATGCGCGCCACGGCTGAGACCGAAGAGCGCTGGATCCTGCAAGATGGCCAATGGTGGGTGCATTTGCGCTGAGCGCTGCTGAGCGCTGAGCATCGAGCGCGGCGCCTCACACCCACCCCCAGCAAAACGCCAGGCCTTGCCGCATCGGACAAGGCCTGGCGTTTTTTTGATGGCCGCGGCCTGGGCGGCACACGCCGTTCAGCTACGCAGCATTGCCATTAGCCCTGCTCAAACGCAGCCTGCGCCTGCGCGCCCGGCATGCTGGCAATGACCTGGGCCACAGCCGCCGTCAAGCGTTTGGCATACGGCACATGCAGAAATTCGTTAGGGCCGTGGGCATTGCTCTTGGGGCCCAGCACGCCGCAGACCATCATCTGCGCTGTGGGGAAACCCTGCGACAGCAAGCCCATCAGCGGAATCGTGCCGCCCTGGCCGATGTAGCCACATGGCGCTCCAAAGTGGGCCTGGCTTGCAGTGTCCAGCGCCTGACGGAACCAGTCGTCCATGGCCGGGGCATTCCAACCATTGCTGCCATGCACGTTCTCCCAGGTCACGCGCGCCTGGTAGGGGGCGTTGTCTTCCAGCAGGGCTTTCATCTGCTGCACGCAGGCGGCGGCATCCACCAGCGGCGGGATGCGAATGCTGAGCTTGAAAGCCGTGTGCGGGCGCAGCACATTGCCCGCGCTCTCCAGCGGCGGCATACCGTCCACGCCGGTCACGCTCAACGTGGGCCGCCAGGTGCGCTTGAGCAGCGCCTGCACCGGATCGGTGGTTGTAGGCAGAGCGAACAGCGTGGCGCCCCCGCAGTCGTAATGCGCCCAGGGAAAGCGCGCATAGACTTGCTCACCCAAAATGGCAGCCGTGGCGCGCGCCTGCTCCAGCCGCTCGGGCGGCACTTCACAGTGGAAGACCTCTGGCAGCAGACGCCCGCTGGCGCTGTCCTCGAGGCGATCGAGCACCTGGCGCATGATGCGAAACGACGAAGGCACCACGCCCGAGGCATCACCCGAGTGAACGCCTTCGGTGAGGATTTCGACTTTGAGCGTACCGGTAATGTTGCCGCGCAGGCTGGTGGTCAGCCACAGTTGGTCGTAATTGCCTGCACCCGAGTCAAGGCAGACCACCAGACCCACGTCGCCCATGCGCGGCTTGAGCGCATCGATGTAGGGCAGCAGATCGACCGAGCCGCTTTCCTCAGAGGTCTCTATCAGGCCGACGATGCGCGGGTGCGGCAGCTGCTGGCGCTTGAGCTCCTGCACAGCGGCAATGCTGGCGTAAACGGCATAACCATCATCGGCGCCGCCGCGGCCATAAAGCCGGCCTTGCTCGTACTTGGGCGTCCACGGCCCCAGGTCGCTGCGCCAGCCGGAAAACTCAGGCTGTTTGTCCAGGTGGCCGTACATCAGCACCGTTTTGCCCGTGGTGCTGCCACTGGCAGCGATGTCAAAGAACAGCACAGGCGTGCGCCCGGGCAAGCGCACGATCTCCAACTGCAGGCCGGGCACTTTCTGTGCCAGCACCCAATCGGCCGCATCCTGCAAAACCTTGTCCAGCAAGCCATGCGCGGCCCAGTCCGGATCGAACATGGGTGACTTGGCCGGCACGGCAATGTAGTCCTGCAAGCGCTGCAGAATGTCTGCATCCCATTGGCGGCCAATGTGCGCCAAGGCCTGTTCGGGTTGCAGAGTACGGGAAACGATGGGAGTGCTCATGAGTGCCAACGGAGCAAAACAGGGGGATGCGTCAATCTCAGCAGAGGCCACCCAGCCAGCGGGGCGCGCTGGCTGGGTGGGATGGGCCAAGGCGCCCGTTCAGCGCCAGCGGCTCAGGGCGCGCAGCGGTCGCTCCATGCGCTCGACCATGCGCCAGCCGCGCCAGACCAGCGGGCCCATCCACAGCAGCGAGCGCAGCAGCTTGCGCGGGCCCAGCACCAGGCCGCTGCCCAGGGCCAGCCCCACGGAGATGGGGTGGCGCAGCGCAAAGTCTCGCCCTGCCAGCCACAGCGGATTGGCACCGACGGTGTGCGCCGCCGCACGCGCCCAATGCCTGGGCGGGGCCGGCTCGGCGTCGAACGCAGCCGCCTCGCTGGCCGCCAGGCGCGTGCGCGCTGCCATCGCATGCCTTGGCGCCTGCGCGGCATGCAGACGCAAGCGTTGGCGCTGCTGGGCAATGCGCTGCAGCACCAGCGCCTCCTCTGGCTGCACCGAAGCGCCAGCGTGCTTCAAGAGGGCCGCCACGTCACGCAGTGCGTCGTCGTCGTCGCGGCCTGGTATGCGGTTGACATTCATAAACGCTCCTTCATTGCGCGAAAGTCCTGCGCCAACACCGTGCGTGTCAGCACGAAAGGCTTGGCCATGCGCTTTTTCATCATGACGATGACCAGCAGGGCTATCAGCAGCAGCCCGCCCCATGCGCCGCCCAGCACCCACAAGGCCGTATGCCACTGCGGGCTTTGCCAGTAGGCCAGCATCACAGCCAGCGAGCCCACGATCAAGGCCCCGAACAAGAACATCAGCAACAAGGCCACGGCAATGGCCATGCCCACAAGGCCCGTCCATTGCTTGCGCCATTCGAGCTGCGCCAGATCCAAGCGGTCGGCCACAGCCAGGCCGCCCTCATCCAGCCAATAGCGCGCCGACTCGCGCAGGCGCTCAACACCCAACAATCTTTGCCAATTCATTGCCCAGCCTTTCTTCAAAACAAGAAGCCAGCCTGCGGCTGGCTTGATTGGCCTGCAACTGGCAGGCCACGAAGAGCTTGTTCCGCCTTTGAATAGGCCTCAGAGCCTGCTCAAAGGCTTTGCGCAGCTGCTGGATCAACGACGGCCCAGCAAAAAGCCCAGCACTACACCCACAGCAACGGCTGCGCCAGCCACATGCCAGGGCTCATCGTGGGCATAGCGGTTGGCGGCATCGGCGCCATCACGTGCACGGCTTGCCGCTTCCTGGGCGGTACGCACCGTGGCTTCGCGCAGACGGTGGTAGCCATCGTCGAATTTTTCGCGCAGCTGGCGGATTTGCGGCACGTCGTCCAGATCGCGGCTGGAGATCACATCGCGCAGTTCAGACACCAAACGCTCGAAATCATCGCGGGGTTGCTTGGAGAAAATTCCCATCTCTATACCTTTCTTTTCTGTTGGTTGATGCCCGCAGACTACAGGCACAAAGGACAAGGGGTTCTGCCACAACCCCATGGCCGGCCATCTTAACAAGCGGTGTTTTCCTCAGGGGCTCGTAAGGTTTTCAGTGCCAGCGGCTGCATCAAGCCAGGCTTTCCTGCTGGGCAAACTGCACCAGCGCATCCTCGCGACCAGTCTCGCGGATGTGCGTGGGCAGGCCAATGCGATTCATCAGATTGATGAAGGGCTGGTAGGGCAACTCTTCCACATTGACCATGCCGCGCACGTCCCACACGCCCTGGGCAATCAGCATGGCTGCGGCCGCAGCCGGCACGCCGGCGGTGTAGGAAATGCCCTGGCTGCCCACTTCGGCAAAGGCCTCGACGTGGTCGGCCACGTTGTAGATGAAGACCTCGCGCGGCTGGCCATTCTTGACGCCCTTGACCAGGTTGCCGATGCAGGTCTTGCCTACGTAGCCCGGCGCCAGCGAGGCCGGATCGGGCAGCACGGCCTTGACCAGCTGCAGCGGCACGACGCTTTGGCCGTTGTCCAGCGTGACGGGCTTTTCCGACAACAGACCGATGTTGCGCAGCACGTTGAAGACGTTGATGTAGTGCTCGCCAAAGCCCATCCAGAAGCGGATGTTGGGCACGTTCAGGTTTTGCGACAGCGAGTGCAGCTCATCGTGACCTGTCAGGTAGGAGGTTTGCTGCCCGACCACGGGCAGATCGTCGGTGCGCTGCACCTCGAACATCTTGTTGGACTGCCACTGCCTCCCCTGCCAGGACCAGACCTGGCCGGTGAACTCGCGGAAGTTGATCTCCGGGTTGAAGTTGGTGGCGAAGTAGCGCCCGTGGCTGCCGGCGTTGATGTCGATGATGTCGATGGAGTCGACCTGGTCGAAGTATTCGTTGACGGCCAGCGCCGCATAGGCATTGACCACGCCGGGATCGAAGCCGCAGCCGAGGATGGCCGTCACGCCGCGCTCGGCGCAGCGGGGCTTGCGCTTCCACTCGTGGTTGGCGTACCAGGGCGGGGTTTCGCAGATCTTGTCGGCATCCTCGTGGATGGCCGTGTCGATGTAGGCTGCGCCCGTTTCGATGCAGGCCTCCAGCACCGACATGTTGACGAAGGCATGGCCCAGGTTGATGACGATTTGCGCGCCGGTGCGCTCGATCAGCGCGCGCGTGGCTGCCGTGTCCATGGCGTCGAGCTGATGCGCCTGCAGCACGCCCTGTGGATCCTGCAGCGAACCTTTCTCACGGATGCTGTCGATGATGGCGTGGCATTTGCCTATGGTGCGCGAGGCGATGTGAATGTCGCCCAGCAAGCGGTTGTGCGCTGCGCACTTATGCGCCGCTACCTGCCCAACTCCACCAGCGCCGATGATCAAAACGTTCTTCTTCATTTCGCACAAAGCCCCCTGTAAACAGTGGTTGAAAAATCGCCATTCAGGCCCTCAGGCATGCCTCAGGAGAGGCTGCACAGATAGTCCTCATAGCCAAAGGATTGCACCAGCTCTTCGCGGCCGTCCAGCCGGGCCACGACGATGCTGGGCATGGCCACGCCATTGAACCAGTTCTTCTTGACCATGGTGTAGCCGGCCGCGTCCTCGATGCTCAGGCGATCGCCCACCTGCAGCGGCCGCTCGAAGCGGAAGCTGCCGAAGATGTCGCCGGCCAGGCAGGTCTTGCCGCACACCAGATATTCGTGCTCGCCGGTGTTGGGCTCGATGCGCCCGCTCAGGCCATAGATCAGCAAATCAAGCATGTGCGCCTCGGTGGAGCTGTCGACGATGGCCAGCGGCTTGCCGTTGAAACCCACGTCCAGCACGCTGACCTCCAGGGTGGCTGCGCCGGCGACGGCGGCCTCACCGGGCTCCAGGTACACCTGCACGCCATGGCGCTGGGCAAAAGCCTTCAGACGCTGCGCCAGCGCATCGAGCGGATAGCCAGGATCAGCAAAATGGATTCCGCCGCCGAGGCTGACCCATTGCACCTGCGCCAGCAACGCGCCAAAGCGCGCCTCGATCTGGCCCAGCATGGCATCGAAGCTCTCGAAGCTGCGGTTCTCGCAGTTGTTGTGGAACATCAGCCCCGAGAGCTGGCCCACAACCTCAGCAATGCGCTGCGGATCAGCCTCGCCCAGCCGGCTGTGCGGACGCGCCGGATCGGCCAGCAGATAAGGCGAATTACTCACCCCCGGATTGACCCGCAACCCCACGGGCAGACCCGCCGCAGCGGCGCGCGCGCCAAAGCGCTGCAACTGGCCCAGCGAGTTGAAAATGATCTTGTCGCTGTGCGCCAGCACCTCGTCGATCTCATGATCGGCAAAGGCCACGCTGTAGGCATGCGTCTCGCCGCCGAACTTCTGCCGGCCCAGCTTGACTTCGTGCAGCGAAGAGGAAGTCGTGCCCGCCAGGTACTGGCGCATCAGCGGGAATACCGACCAGGTCGAAAAACACTTGAGCGCCAGCAGAGCCTTGGCGCCGGACTGCTCGCACAGCTGCGCAATGCGCTGCATGTTGACCAGCAACCGCTGCTCATCGATGCGGTAGTAAGGGGTTGCGAACTGGGCCGCTGGGGTGGTGGTGGGCAATTGCTCCTGCTCCTTGGAAAAAGCGATGCATCAACCAAGCCGGCAAGCGGCTGGTGCGAAAAAAGTATGCGCTGCTGGCCTTGCGCTGCTGCAAGGCTGGGGGGAAGTGAGGCGTGGCCTGCGCCTGAGGCCGGAGCAGCCGGCAAAGCAGACCGACCCATCAGCGCGGGCTGTGGCGGCTTGGCCACTGGGGCGCGGCATACGCGCCCAGGCAAGACCACAACAAAGAAACAACGGCCCAGCCTGCGCCGGCAGGGCCGCTGCGCCATTACCAGACGATCAGCGCACGCAGCGCGTGGTAGCTGCGCGCTGCCGCCAACGACAGCGTGGCATCACGCTCCCAACGATAAGTCGTGGTCAAGGCAAAAGTCATGGCGTTGCATCAACCTGGTTGGCGAATAAAGAAACGGGGCCGGCCGGCCCCGTGCGGATGCTTGCAGGCTGCGCGGCCTGCAGAGGCTGGGCATTTTACCTGAGTTGCCCCAAACCCAGTCAGTCCAGCGCCGCCAGCGGATGGGCTGCGGTTGGCCAAGGGCTGTCGAAGAATGCCGCCACCTCGCGCTCGTCCACCTCCTCGATGCGCGCTGGCTTCCACTGCGGCTGGTGGTCCTTGTCCACCGCCAGCGCGCGAATGCCCTCGATGGTCTCGCTGTTCTTCTGGCGCTCATCGCGCAGGTAGAAACAGTGGCGCACCAGGTCGCGCTCCATGCGCAGGTCATCGGCCAGGCTGAGCTGGCGGCCGCGACGGATTTGCTCCAGCACCACGTGCAGCATCAGCGGCGAGCGCTTGCGCAGCGTCTGCGCAGTCTCGGCCGCCCAGGTGGCTTGGCCGTCTGCATGGGCGCCGCCCTCCAGGGCCTCGATGATGGCCTTGACGCTGCCCAGGCCGAAGATGCGGTCGATCGCCTCGCGCTGGGCGCTGGCCGGGCTTTCGGGCGCAGCGGCAAACTGCTGGCGCACATAGTCGCTGACGGCTTGGGAGTCGGCAAAATCACCGGCCAGACCATCCCACAGCGCGGCCAGTTTTTCCGAGGGCATGAAACCATCGGCCAGGCCAAAGGCCAACGCATCGCCCGCGCCAATCACGTTGCCCACCAAGGCCAGGTATTCGCCCACGTGGCCCGGCGCACGGCTGAGGAAGTAGCCGCCGCCCACATCTGGGAACAGGCCAATGCCGGTCTCGGGCATGGCCATCTTGGTGCGCTCGGTGACGATGCGCAGATCCGCCCCTTGCGAAATGCCCATGCCGCCGCCCATGACGATGCCGTCCATGAAGGCGATGTAGGGCTTGCCCAGGTGGTGCGTGAGGTGGTTGAGCTGGTATTCCTCGGTAAAGAAGTCCTCCAACTGCGGGTTGCCATCACTGCCGGCGCGGTGCAGGAAGCGAATATCCCCGCCAGCGCAGAACGCTCCGAACGGCCCCTCGCGCCCATTGCCGCGAATGGCAATGGCCAGCACAGCCGGATCGTCGCGCCAAGCCTGCAGCACGCGGGCCAGCTCACGCACCATGCCCAGCGACAGCGCATTGAGCGCTTTGGGGCGGTTGAGGGTGATGAAGCCGGTCTTGCCGCGCACTTCGGTCAGGATTTCTGGGGAATCGCTCATGGGTTGTCTCCTGAATGGTTCACAAGTCAAGCAAAGCCGCCGATTATGCAGGCTGCCCGGCCTGCGCAAGCCCGATAATCGCGCGCCATGCAAGAGTGGCTCATCGTTTCGTTCGCATCGCTGTTTGCCGGCTTCGTTGACTCCATCGTCGGCGGTGGCGGCCTGGTGTTGCTGCCCACCCTGTTTGCCGTCTATCCGCTGGCCTCGCCCGCCACGATCAGCGGCACGAACAAGACCGGCGCCATCTTCGGCACCAGCTTTGCGGCCTGGAAGTACGCGCAGCGTGTGCGCTTCGACTGGGCCGTGCTGCTGCCGGCCGTGGCCTGTGCCTTCGCCGGCGCCATGCTCGGCGCCTGGGCGGTGACGGTGGTCTCGGCCCAGCTGGTGCGCAAGCTGCTGCCCTTTATGCTGCTGGCCGTGCTGCTCTACACCCTGTACAAAAAAGACTTGGGCAGCCACCACCAGCCGCGCGGCAGCACAGGCCGGCAAGCCGCGCTGGCCAGCGGCCTGGGGCTGACGATTGGCTTTTACGACGGCTTCTTCGGCCCGGGCACCGGCAGCTTTTTCGTGTTTGCGCTGGTGCGCCTGCTGGGCTACGACTTCCTCAACGCCTCGGCCAGCGCCAAGCTGCTGAACATCTCCACCAACTGCGCCTCGATCTTGCTGCTGGGCCTGGGCGGCTATATCTGGTGGCACCTGACCGTGCCGCTGGCGCTGGCCAACGTGCTGGGCAGCATGCTGGGCACGTTCATGGCGCTGCGCTATGGCTCAGGCTTCGTGCGCTGGATCTTCGTGGCCGTGGTCTCGCTGCTGATCGTCCGCTCGCTCTGGGATGCCTTTGTGCGCTGAGCCATTGAGCGCCTGTCCTCAACTCCCAAAGTCGTCAGGAACAGCGCCTGCCCCAAGTCAGCCAACCACTCAAAGACTCACACGCCAAGCCAGCGCGGCGCGATGGCGCGCCCCGCCTGCGTGCGCCAGCCGCGCCGAACGGCCAGCTGTGCCGCCCAGCAGCAGCGACAGGCTGTGGCGCCCGCTCAGGTGCCAGTTCAGATCGAGCTGCCACCAGCGACGGGCATGGTCCAGGTCCTGGCGCACAAAGGCCGCCAGCTGGGTGCCGGGCCAGCCCAGCGGTTTGTCCCAGGCCATGCGCACGAAGGCGGCCCTGCTTTGCTGTCGGGCGTCGCGTTGCAGCTCGATGGTCCAGACCGGGCCGCTGGCGCTGGTCCAGGTGGCGCCCAGGGCGTGGTCCAGGCCCCAACGCTGCTCATCCGCTGCGCGCCAGGTGGGCGGGCGCAGCGCGGTGGGCAGCGTGCCGCGCTGGGCGTAGGCGATTTCGGCATGCAGCACCCAAGCATCGGTGGCCAGGTAGGTCAGGTTGGCGCCCCAGCGGGGGGCATCGCCATGTCGCCAGTAGGCGATGGCGTCAAAGGTGCTGCGTTCGCCCAGCGTGGGGGCCAGCTTGAGCAGCAGCGCGTCGCGCGCGTTGGTACGCCGCCAGCCGAAGGCGCGGGGGTCGTCGTTGCCGTGCGCGATGGCCGGGATCAGGGCCGCTTGGATCGAGCCGGCCTCGCCCAGCCATTGCTGGCGCAGCATGACGGTGCCCAGGCGGTTTTCGCGCAACGCGCGAGGGTCCTGCGTGGCTTGCACGATGCCTGCGCCGTCGCGCAAGAAGTCGGTGGGGTTGAAGCCGCTGGCCACGCCGTGGCGCCAGTTGATGCGCCCGGCGTCGATGAACCAGCCGCTGGCCCATTGGTGGCTGACGTAGGCCTCGCGCAAGGCATTGCGCGTTTGCGTGCGGGCCGATGACCACAGGCGTTCAGCGCGGTTGGACAGCCCCGCCCGCGTGCGGTTGCCCAGTGGCCATTCGCGCCGGAAGTCCAGCACGAAGCCTTGCTGCTGCGCGGAGACGGCGGTGGCCGGCAGGCTGCGTCGCCCGAGCCACTGTTGCGACAGCTCCACCCGCAGCCCCAGCGGGTCTGCCGCCTGTCGGGTCGCCGCGCCATCGGCTTGCAGCGACAGTGGGTCAAGGCTCTGGGCGGCTAGCGGCAGGACGGCCAGGCCCAGCCCCAGCAGGCCGCCCAGCCGGGCGGCCGCCCGTTGCCTGGGCGCGAGCAGACGGGCCGGGGGCATAGGCAGGGGCGCTGTCATGGCTGGGCCTGCGCGGGCGTTTCGGAGGCCGCCTCGCCCGTGAAGCGGGGCAGGTAGTCGCGCTGCATCCAGGTGGCGGGAATGTCCTGCAGGCGGTGCTGGCTTTGCGTCATCAGGGTCACCCAATCCGGGCTCATGCCGTCGATGATCACGGTCTCGGTGGGGCGCTGCTCGCCCAGCACGTCCTGGTACTTGCGGAAGTAGGCGGTTTTCAGCAGGCGGCCTTCGGCGCTGCGGTAGCGCGCCATCACGGGCCGGTGGCTGCTGGCGTCGATCCAGTAGTCGATGGCGGCGTAAGGCACATCGCCGCGCTGCGCCAGCAGCTTGAGCTGGAGGGTGGCGCGCTCTTGCCGGTCGCCGTCACGAATCGTCTCCCGCTGGACGAAGCTGGCTGTGTAGTCCCTGGCCAGGCGGGTGCTCATCACGTCGCCGTTGCTGGCCTGGCCCAGCAGGCGCTGCTGGGGCGAGATGCGCACGCTGGCGCGCGTCGAGGGGTCGTAGAACCACAGCTCCAAGCCGTTGCGCAGCATCAGCTTGCCGTGGTCGCGCGCGGGCGATTCGAAGCGGATCAGGTTGTCGAACTGCCCGCCGCTGGCGGCCGGGCGCGCGAACACGGTGAGCACGGACTGCGCGCTTTGTTTGCCGTGGCGGAACTCGGTCAGCGTGTTGCGCAGCGCAAAGCTGCCGGGCAGGTTGCGGATCTGGTCGCTGCGCTCCAGCCATGCCTGGGCCTGGGCATCGCTGACGGCCTCGTCGGCCCGCGCCAGGGTCAATGGCCAAGCCAGCAGAGTGGTCAGCGCGGCCAGCGCCAGCGCCCGGCGATGGGGCAGCGGGCCAAGCGAAGGGTTTGCCGTTTTGATGGATGCTTTAGACATGGCTCAAGGCCTCCACGATTTGCTGATGCGAGGCGCGGCGGGCGGGCCACCACGAGGACAGGCAGGCGATCAGCGCCATCAGGCCCACGATGGCGGCGCACAGGGCAAGATTGCCCGCGATGTCGATCTGGATGGGCACGGACGTGGTGCTGCCCGGGGGCGTCCAACTCAGGCCGGCCCGGTTGATGCCCCAGACCGAAAGCGCCATGGCCGACAGCACGCCCAGGCTGCCGCCCAGCAGCCCCAGCAGGCCGCCTTCTGCGAGGAACAAGCGCAGGATGTCGCCGCGTGTCAGGCCCATGGCGCGCAGCGTGCCGATTTCATGGACGCGCTCGCTGACGGCCATGTTGACGGTGTTGGCCACCGAGAACAGCGTAACCACCAGCATCAGCAACGTCACGAAGCCCAGCAGGGTGTTGAACATGGCGACGATCTGGCCGTAGGCGGGCTGCACGTCCATGAAGTTGCGCACTTGCAGCTTCTGCCCGCCCTGTGTCTGGTAGCGCTGCTGCAGCAGCGTGTGCACGCGCGCCTGGGCGGCGGGCAGCTGCTCGGTGCGGTGCAGTTGCAGCACCAGTGCCGACACGTCCTTGCCATCGGGGCCGAACACCAGCCGCTGCGCCAGGGGCAGCGGCATGCCCACGTACATCATGTCCAGCTCGCGCTGGCCCAGGCGCTGGGCCTGGCGGATGGGCATGCGCACGATGTTGGGCGCACCGCCACTGCTGGCGGCCATCAGCTCGATGGCGACCTCGTCGGTCGAGGGGCGTTGCTGCTCGCTGCGTGCCAGCGTGCGTGCCTGCTGGCCCAGCTCGGCCAGGTCTTGGCCGATGGTCGGCGCGTCGGCATCGGCCGTGTCGGTCGGTCGGGCGGCGCAGTCGCTGATTTTCAGCGCATCGCACATGCCCAGCAGCTGCGCCAGGCCCACGCCGATCGTGCCGGCATCGGGCCGGGCCGGATCCAGGTTGGCCGCCATGGGTGGATGGCCAGTGCCCAGGCCGTCCCAATCCAGCATGCGCTGGCGCGGCCCGGGCGACCAGCCGGCGGCGACGAAAGTCGAGGAGTTGCCGGTCTCGAAGTAGCCAGCCACGCCCTGCACTTGCAGCATGGGCGAGAGCACGCGCAGCATGGGGCGGAGCGCTTCGTCCTCCTCCAGCAGGCGCTGCACGTCATCGGCATCGCGCAGCGCGTACTGGCTGGGGGCGGCGCGGCCAAAGTCCAGCCAGCCTTCGACCATCACGTGCAAATGGCCGGTGCTGCGCACCGTCATGGTCTGAAGGCCCTGGATGGTGGCCGAGACATAGCCGGCCAGCACCACGATGGCGGCGGCGGCCACGCCGATGGCGCCCAGGGTGATCAGGGTTCTTCGGCGGTTGCGCAGCACGTTGCGCAGAGCAAGCGAGAAGGTCTTCATGGCTGCACCTGCAAAGCTGCATCCGCCCGGGGATATCGGGCCTTGTGGCGCGTGTCCTTGATGTCCAGCACCCGGCCGTCGAGCAGGTTCACGCGCACGTCGGCCATCTCGATCACGGCCGGGTCGTGCGAAGACAGCAGGATGGAGCAGCCCATCTCGGCCTGCATCTGGCGCAGCAGCGCGATGATGCTGGCCCCCGTCTGGCGGTCCAGATTGGCGGTGGGCTCATCAGCGATCACGATGGGGGGCTGGTTGGCCAGCGCCCGAGCAATGGCCACGCGCTGGCGCTGCCCGCCCGAGAGCTCGTCGGGCCGGTGCCCAGCCTTGTCCGTCAGGCCCACGGCGGCCAGCATCTGCCGGGCGCGGACCAAGCGCTCGGCGCGCGAGAGCTGGCCGAGCCGCATGGGGTATTCCACGTTCTCCAGCGCGCTGAGCACCGGCAGCAGGTTGAAGGACTGGAAGACGAAACCGATGTGCCGGCCACGAAAGCGCGACAGCGCGTCGTCGTGCAGGGCGGCCGGGTCATGGCCGTCCACGCTCACGCGGCCCTCGTCGGGGCGGTCCAGCAGACCCACCATGTGCAGCAGCGTGCTCTTGCCGCAGCCAGAGGGGCCGGCCACCACGGTGACGCAGCCCCGTTCGATGTCCAGGTTCACCGCATCCAGCGCCACCACCGTGGCCTGGCCCATGCGGTAGCGCTTGCCGACCTGGCGCAACGACGCCACACAGGGCGCTGGCCTCCTCTCGATCTCGCTCATGTTCGCACTCTCCTTGTCTGCAACGCAGGGCCGGCCACGGCGCTCCGGGCGGCTGCCTGCTGGTTGTGGCTGCTGGCATTGCAGCGCGACAAGGTGTCGGGCGTTTATCCGCGGCAGGGCCGATTTGTATGCGCGGCTGTCGCGGCCCGCGCTGGAGACATTCCAGCAAGGCAGCGACACACACCGACACAGAAAGGCCCGCACAATGGCGCCATGTCCCAGACCGACCACCTGCTCATCGTCGATGACGACCCCGACATCCGCCGCCTGCTGGCCGATTACCTGGGCCGGCAAGGCGTCAGAGTCAGCTGCGCCGCCGACGGGCAGGCCATGCGCGCCGTGCTGGCGCGCAGCCCGGTGGATGCCATCGTGCTGGACCTGATGCTGCCCGGCGAGGACGGCCAGACGCTGTTTCGCTGGCTGCGCACCCAAGCCGCCCACGCCAGCACGCCAGTGCTGATGCTCACCGCCATGGCCGACGACGTGGACCGCATCATCGGCTTGGAAATGGGGGCCGACGACTACGTGCCCAAGCCCTTCGTGCCGCGCGAGCTGCTGGCCCGCGTGCGCGCCGTGCTGCGCCGCGCGCGCATGCTGCCGCCGGGCTCGCCGCGCGACGAAACTGCCCGCTACCTGACCTTTGGCGACTGGACGCTGGACACCGTGCAGCGCCACCTCATCGCCCGCGGCGGCACCATCACCTTGCTGCAGGCGGCCGAATACGCACTGCTGCGCTTTCTGCTCGACCATCCGCTGAAAGTGGTCAGCCGCGACGCCCTGCTCACCGGCCTGGCCGGGCGCGACGCCGAGCTGTTCGACCGCGCCATCGACCTGCGCGTGAGCCGGCTACGCAAGCGCCTGGGCGATACCGCGCGCGAGCCCAGCTACATCAAGACCATCCGCGGCGAAGGCTACGTGCTGTGCCGGCAGGTCAGCGGCCATGCCACGCGCCCGCAGGGCTTTGGCCAGGCAGACGCGCCATGAAGGCCCGGCGCAGCCCCACGCTGGCCGGGCGCATGGTGCTCATCCTGCTGGCCACGACCATCGCCATGCAGCTGCTCAGCTTCGCCGTCATGGCCAGCGGCGCCTGGCGCATGCGCGACAAGCTCTACGACTTCCTGGCCGCCGACACCGCCTTCATCCACCGCTTCCTGGCCCAGCAGCCGCCGCAGGCGCGGCGCCAGTGGCTGCCCGCGCTCGGCCGCGGCGAGCTCTACGGCATCGACATCCTGCCCCTGGCCGGGCTGCCCGCCCCCGTCGCGCTGCACGAGCTGGCGCGCCTCATGAACGGCCTGCAGCAGCAGCTGGCCCGGCAGGGCCAGGCGCCATCGGCGCACCTGATCCTGCGCGGCCAGGCGCCGGCCATCGTCGTGCCGCTCGACGCCCGGGAGGCGCTGCTGGTCACGCTGCCGGCCCAGCCGCCCCTGTCACCCCCGCCCATCTACGTCATCGCCCTGTACCTGCTGCTGCTCTCCCTGGGCGTCATGGCCGTGGCCCTGTACGCCGTGCGCCAGCTCACGCGGCCGCTGCAACGCTTCACGCAGGCCGCGCAGGCGCTGGCCAGCAACCTGGACGCGCCCCCGCTGGCCTGCTGCGGCCCGGCCGAAGTGCAGCAGGCCAGCGCCGCTTTCAACGCCATGCAGGCCGCGCTGCAAAAAAACCTGGCCGAGCGCACGCGCATCCTGGCCTCCATCTCGCACGACCTGAAAACCCCGCTGACCCGGCTGCGCCTGCGCCTGGACCAGCTGCCCACCGCCGCCGAGCGCCAGGCCGCCGGGCAGGACATCGACGGCATGCTGGCGCTGATCCAGGAAGGGCTGGATTACGCCCGCAGCGAACACGTGCAGGAGTCCCTGGTCGCCACTGACCTGAACGCCCTGGTCGACATCCTGATCGAACAGGCCGAGGACCTGGGCCACGCTGTCAGCCTGCAAGGCCGGCTGCCCGCGCCCGTGCGCTGCGCCCCGCGCGCCACCCGGCGCGCGCTGCAAAACCTGCTGGACAACGCCCTGGCCCACGGACGCGAGGCAGGCATCGTGCTCAGCCAGGACGCCAGCGGCAGCCACATCTGCATCCAGGACCGCGGCCCCGGCCTGCCCCCGCACGAGCTGGCGCGCGTGTTCGAGCCCTTCTACCGCGTCGAAGCCTCGCGCAACCGCGCCAGCGGCGGCTCCGGTCTGGGCCTGACCATCGCCCGCAACCTGCTGCAGGGCCAGGGCGCGCAACTGCAACTGCGCAACCGCACAGGCGGCGGTCTGCAGGCCTGGGTGCGCTTTGCGGCGCACTGAATGCCTGATCCCGTGCGTGCCCGATCCCGGCTACTATGGCGCACGATCACGATGCTGCGAGAGCGGCAAGCCGCCTCTGCCCACGCCAGCATGGGCCGATACTGCCGCGTCACGAATGGACTGTGCATTTCGAGGAGATGACCATGGATTGCTATTGCCTGCTGTTTGCCGACTACGACGCGCTGGACTTGATGGGGCCGGTGGAGATGCTGCAGCACGCAGGCGCGAGCTTGCACTATGTGTCGCAGCACGGCGGGCTGGTGCGCAGCCGCGCGGGCTTCGAGGTGATGACGACGGCGCTCAAAGAGCTGCCGGCGCAGGCGCTGCTGCTGGTGCCTGGCGGCCAGGGCACGCGGGCGCTGGTGCAGGATGCGCATTTCCTGCAGGCGCTGCGCCAGTGGGTGGCGCAGGCGCACACGGTGCTTTCGGTGTGCACGGGCGCGGCGCTGCTGGCGGCCACCGGAGCGCTGGACGGGCTGCGCGCCACGAGCAACAAGAAAGCCTTTGCCTGGGTGCAAGGCTGCGGCCCCCAGGTGCTGTGGCAGCCGCGCGCGCGCTGGGTGCAGGCCGGCAAGTTCCACACCTCTTCGGGCGTGTCGGCGGGCATGGACATGGCCCTGGCCTTCATTGCCGAGCGCTGCGGCCTGGAAGAAGCCCGGCGCATCGCCCGGCATTGCGAGTACCTCTGGAGCGAGAACCCGCAGGACGACCCGTTCGCTGCGCCACTTTGACCTGTCCCATGGCCATTGGCGCTGCGATTCGTGCAGCCCGGCGCACTTGCACTGAGACTGAGATTCTTGAACAGGCCTCAAGGCGCTGGCGGGCCATGCTGCCAGGGCTCCAGGCTGTGCTGGGCGCCTCTGCGCTTCAACGTGTGCAGTGGCAGTACGGCAGCATCCATGGCCACTTCATCCACCCGCCTGGGCTGGCCCAGCGGCGCGGCCGTGGCGCGGCCGGTCTGCACGGCGGCGATGTCTTCGGCGCTGGGGTAGATGCCAGCGAGCCAATAGTCCATCACGCGCCGCGCGATGGGGGCGGCGTGGGCTGCGCCAAAGCCAGCGTTTTCGACGATGACGGCCACGGCGATTTGCGGCTTTTCCAGCGGCGCAAAGGCAATGTAGAGCGAGTGGTCGCGCTGGTGCTCAGCCAGCTTGGCGGCGTTGTAGCGCTCGCGCTGGCCGACGGAGGCGGCCTGGGCTGTGCCGGTCTTGCCGGCCGAGCGGTAAGGCGCGCCAGCAAACACGCGCCGCGAGGTGCCGCGCAGCACCACGCCTTCCATGCCCTCGGCGATGACGCGCAAGTGCTCGGGCCGGTAGCCCAAATCGACACCGGCGGGCTGCTCGATGGCCAATAGCTCGTTGCGGGTCACGTCCAGGCGGCCCTTGGCCAGGTGCGGGCGGTGGCTGATGCCTGCGTTGGCCAGCGTGGCCGTGGCATGGGCCAGCTGCAGCATGGTGAAGCTGTTGTAGCCCTGGCCAATGCCCAAGGACACCGTGTCGCCGGGGATCCAGCTCTTGCGCCGCGGATCGCTGAAAGCATTGCGCTTCCATTCGCGGTTGGGCAGGATGCCGCGGCTTTCGCCGTTGAGGTCAATGCCGGTGAGTTGGCCAAAGCCCAGCGGTTTCATGAAGTCGTGGATTTTCTCCACGCCCATCTCATAGGCCAGCGAGTAGTAGTAAACGTTGCTCGAGCGCGTGATGCTGCGGCGCATGTCCACCGGGCCCAGCGCCGCGCCGCTGCGGTAGCGGTGGCCGGCCAGGGTCCAGGTGCCGCCGTCCTGGATGACGGTGTTGGCGCTGCGCGCGCCAGTCTCCAGCGCGGCCAGGGCCATGAAGGGCTTGTAGGTCG
This sequence comes from Vandammella animalimorsus, assembly GCF_002285285.1. Classification (GTDB taxonomy): domain Bacteria; phylum Pseudomonadota; class Gammaproteobacteria; order Burkholderiales; family Burkholderiaceae_C; genus Lampropedia; species Lampropedia animalimorsus. The sequence continues at coordinate 596,506 of NZ_NSJF01000002.1, read as the reverse complement.
AGCCTGGTGGGTAGGTGCCGCGCAGCGCGCGGTTGAACAGCGGCCGGTCGATGGATTCATTCAGGGCCTGCCAGTTTTCCTGATCAATGCCTTCGACGAACAGGTTGGGGTTGAAGGTCGGCATGCTGACCATGGCCAGGATTTCGCCATTGCTCGGGTCGATGGCCACCAACGCGCCGCGGCGCTCGCCAAAGAGCTCCTCGACCAGGCGCTGCAGCTTGATGTCCAGCGACAGCACAACGGTGTTGCCTGCGCGCGCCGGGGAGCTGTCCATGACGCGCAGCGGCCGGCCGGCCGAGGAACGCTCGAGCTGCTCCACGCCCGTGATGCCGTGCAGTTCACTCTCGTAGCTGTCCTCGATGCCCAGCTTGCCAATGTGGGTCGAGCCACGGTAATTGGCTTCTTCGTCGCGCTCCTCGATGCGCTCAAGGTTTTGCTGTGTGATACGGCCGATGTAACCGATCACGTGGCTGGCGGTGTTGCCCATGGGGTAGGTGCGAAACAGCCGCGCGGCCACTTGCACGCCAGGAAAGCGCCAGCTCTGCGCGGCAAAGCGCGCCACTTCCTCGTCACTGAGCTGGGTGCGGATGGGCAGCGAGTCGTAGCGCCCGGCCTCGCTGCGCAGGCGCTCAAAGCGACGCCGGTGGATGGGCTGAATGTCCACCAGCTCGGCCAGCTCGTTGATGGTCTGCTCCAGGTTGCGCACCCGCGCCGGCGAGATCTCCAGCGTATAGGCCGAGTAGTTGCCCGCCAGCAGCACGCCGTTGCGGTCGACGATGTTGCCCCGGTAGGGCACGATGGGCACGACTGCCGTGCGGTTGCTCTCGGCGCGCTCCTGAAACTCCTCATGGTGCAGCACCTGCAGGTAATAGGCCCGGCTGGCCAGCACCAACATGCCAGCCAGCACTAGCAAAGCCATGAAAACGATGCGACCCGTGAAGCGGCCAGCATCATTTTTCACATCCTCAAAGCCAGTCATAGCGGACGCCGCTCTTTTTCCGTCAAGGGGCTGAGCTGTGGCGCCAGCAGCCAGTGCCGCACCAGCGGCCACAGCAAAGCCTGTAGCAGCGGGGCCAGAAACACCAGAGAAGAAGGCCAGATGCGGCTGGAGAGCCAGCCCAGGCAGGCCTGCAGAGCGCTAACGAAAAAAAACGGCAACAGCAGCAAGATGGCTTGCTGCATGCCGCCCTGGTACCAACGCAGGCGGTTCTGCACCGTCTGCACCCAGAACACGGCCACGATGTAGGCCAGCGCATGCTGGCCCAGCAAGCTGGCGTGCAACACGTCTACGGCCACCCCCAGCACAAAGGCCGTGCCAATGCCCACGCGCTGGGGCTGGTGCAAGGCCCAGAAGCACAGTACCAGCAGCATGACATCGGGAAACCACGGCACTTGGCCCATGGGCAAGGCATGCAGGCACAGCGCAACCAGCAGGCTGGCGGCAATGAATAGGGGCCTGGCCGGACGCAGAAGCTGTTCAGTGCGGTGAATGTTGAACATGTGGCCTACCTCCCTGCGGCCCTGGCAGCCCCGGTCTGCCCTTGGCCCGCATTGCCTGGAATCACTGGCTCGGGCGGCAGCTGTGGGGGCTCAGGCCCGTGCTCGCCATACAGGCCCACAGGTTCGAGCACCATCACGTAGCGGGCACTTTGCACCTGGGCCAGGGCCTGGGCAAAGATGCGAATGAAGGGGGCATCGCTGTGCGTTTCGACGAAATCCACAGTCCCCACGGGCACGCCCGGCGGATAGTAGCCGTCGATGCCGCTGGTGACCAGCACATCGCCTTCCTGCACGTCCGAGCCGGTCGGCACAAAGCGCAGCTCCATGCGCCCGCCGCTGCTGGCCGCGCGCACCCCGGATGCCACCATGCGCAGTCCAGTGCGCAAGCTCATCACCGGCACGCTCTGGTCACGATCGGTGACCACGCGCACCTCGCTGGAGAAAGGAAAAACCTGCGTGACCTGGCCGAGCACGCCAAACGAATCGAGCACCGGCGCGCCGGGGCGAACGCCTGCCAGCTGCCCTTTGTCGATCACCAGCCGGTTGGTGTAGGGGTCGGGCGCGGCATAGGCCACTTCGGCCGACAAGGCCTTGGTGGAAACGCGCGCGCGCAGCTCCAGCAAGCTACGCAGGCTTTCGTTCTCGCGCTCCAGGTATTCAACATGGTTGACCCGCTCTGCCAGCGCCATGGCTTCGCGCTGCGCCTGCTGCGCCTGCTCTTGCGCCTGGCGCAAATCCTGCGTATAGCCTTCCAGCGTGCGCCAAGCCTGCACGGGCTGGCCCATCAGCCATTGCAGCGGATAAACAGCCGTGCCCACTGCCTGGCGCAGCGGCCCGGCGACCTGAAAGCGCCCATCGACGACCATCAACAAAATGGCCAGCGCGCCAAACACCAGCAGCTTCGCCGCCGGCGTGGTGCCATCCGTGAAGATGCGTGGCGTGCGGCGCTCGAACATGATGGCCGGCTATCGGAGAAAGTGAATCAATGCCCAGGCGCGCACGCATGCGCTCGGGCGCGGTGGCTGTAAAAGGCGCACAGCGCTGCGGCCATGGGCCTCACCCGTCAGCCTTCGTCGGTGAAGATGCTGGCCATGTCGTCGATGCGATCCAGCGCCATGCCACAGCCGCGCACCACGCAGGCCAGCGGCGTCTCGGCCACCAGCACTGGCAGGCCAGTTTCCTCGGCCAGCAGGCGGTCCAGATCACGCAGCAGCGCGCCGCCGCCTGTGAGCATCATGCCGCGCTCGGCAATGTCCGCGCCCAACTCGGGCGGGGTCTGCTCCAGCGCCGTCTTCACGGCCGAGACAATCTGGTTGAGCGGCTCGGTCAGTGCTTCAAGCACCTCGTTGCTGGAGATGGTGAAGCTGCGCGGCACGCCTTCGCTGAGGTTGCGGCCCTTGACCTCCATCTCCAGCACCTCGCCGCCGGGGAAGGCCGAGCCGATTTCCTTTTTGATGAGTTCAGCCGTTTGCTCGCCAATGAGCATGCCGTAATTGCGGCGGATGTAGTTGACGATGGCCTCGTCGAACTTGTCGCCGCCCACTCGCACGCTGCCTTTGTAGACCATGCCGCCCAGCGAGATCACCCCCACCTCAGTCGTGCCACCGCCAATGTCCACCACCATGGAGCCGCGCGCCTCGGACACGGGCAGGCCCGCGCCGATGCCAGCGGCCATGGGCTCCTCGATCAAATAGACCTTGGATGCGCCAGCCTTGAGCGCCGCATCCTTGATGGCGCGACGCTCCACCGGGGTGGAGCCGCAGGGCACGCAAATGATGATGCGCGGCTGCGGCGCCAGCAGCGAGCGCGGATGCACCATGCGGATGAACTGCTTGATCATCTGCTCGGTGATGACGAAATCGGCAATCACGCCATCCTTCATGGGGCGGATGGCCTCGATGTTGCCTGGCACCTTGCCCAGCATGGCCTTGGCCTCATGGCCCACGGCCTGGATCACCTTCTTGCCCCCTGTGCTCAGGCGGATGGCGACCACCGAAGGTTCATCGAGCACCACCCCTTTGCCACGCGCAAAGATCAAGGTGTTGGCCGTGCCAAGATCAATCGCCAAATCGGTGGAGAAATAGCGACGCAAAGATCCGATCATTGAAAAAAATCCTTTGCCAGCGCTGCCCGGCGCGCTCCAGTGCGCCGCAGCGGTGGCGTTCGCAAACGCGATGATGGCCTGTTCACCGCCAACCTTTGCCCAGGCGGCCCAAGACGGCGCGAACAAGCCTCAAATGTTCTGAAAAGACGGCAAAGGGCAGATAATACCGCACCTGTTCACGCTGCTGAAGCAGACTGCCCATGACCGAGCCTTTGGCCACTGCCTCAGCCCGTTGAGTCGCGCGCCCATCCCCGCACGCGAACTTCCCCATGGCATCCCCGGCTGCGCCGCCAAGGCAATGCCAAGCCCCGTATTCCACGACATGGCCCTGACCTCCGACGACCTACACCGCATTGCCAGCCTCTCCAAGCTGTCCTTTGACGAGCCACAAAGCCAGGCGCTGCTGGCCCAGATCAACAGCTTTTTCGAGCTGGTCGAACGCATGGAGGCGGTGGACACCAGCGGCATTGAACCGCTGTTCCACCCCGTCTCCGCCATCGAAGACATTCAGCTGCGCCTGCAGCCGGACGTGGCCGATGCCCGCAGCCAGCGCGAAGGCAATATGCAAAACGCCCCCGCCGCCGAGGACGGCTTCTTCCTCGTGCCCAAAGTGATCGAATAAGCAGGCCCTGCCGCGCCAGCGCGGCCACCGGCGCGCGCCCTGCAGCAAGCTGCCCTGCCCGATCAGGATCAGGCCCGCACTGCGCGACCCGACCCTGCAGCGGTACTCGTTCGCATCAAAACAAAAGCCATACCGCCCCGATTTCTGCCCCGATTTCCGCCCTGATCCAATGAGCACCACCGACTTGCACGCCCAGAGCCTGCGTGAATTGAATGCCGCTCTGCGCCAGCGCCGCATCTCCGCCACCGAGCTGGCACAACACTTTCTGGCCCGCATCCGCCAGCACCAGGCGCTGGGCGCCTTCCTGGCCGTGGATGAAGAACTGACGCTGGCCCAGGCCCGCGCCGCTGACGACCGCCTGGCCGCTGGCCAGGCCGGCGCGCTGGAAGGCCTGCCGCTGGCGCACAAGGACATCTTCGTCACCCAGGGCTGGCCCAGCACCGCCGCCTCGAAGATGCTGGCCGGCTACCGCTCGCCGTTCGACGCCACCGTGGTGCACAAGCTGGCCGCCGCCGGCGCAGTCACGCTGGGCAAGCTCAGCTGCGATGAATTCGCCATGGGCTCGGGCAATGAAAACACCGCCATCGCCCCCATCGGCCAGGCGCAGGCCGCGCCCTGCCGCAACCCCTGGGATGCCAGCCGCGTGCCCGGCGGCTCCTCGGGCGGCAGCGCCGCCGCAGTGGCCGCAGGCCTGACCCCGGCAGCCACCGGCACCGACACCGGCGGCTCCATCCGCCAGCCTGCCGCCTTCTGCGGCATCACCGGCATCAAGCCCACCTACGGGCGCGTCAGCCGCTACGGCATGATCGCCTTTGCCTCCAGCCTCGATCAGGCCGGCCCCATGGCCCGCTCGGCCGAAGATTGCGCGCTGCTGCTCTCGGCCATGGCCGGCCCCGACCCCGAGCACGACTCCACCAGCCTGGACGCCCCTGCCGAAGACTTCACTCGCCAACTGAACGACAGCATCGAAGGCCTGCGCATCGGCGTGCCGCAGGAGTTTTTCGGCGACGGCATTGCGGGCGACGTGCGCGCCGCCGTCGAGGCCGCCCTCAAGGAATACGAAAAGCTCGGCGCCAAGCTGGTGCCCGTCTCGCTGCCGCGCACCGAGCTGTCCATCCCCGTCTACTACATCATCGCCCCGGCCGAGGCCAGCTCCAACCTCAGCCGTTTCGATGGCGTCAAGTTCGGCCACCGCGCCGCGCAATACGACGATTTGAACGACATGTACGTGCGCACCCGCAGCGAAGGCTTTGGCGAGGAAGTCAAACGCCGCATCATGGTCGGCACCTACGTGCTCTCGCACGGCTACTACGACGCCTACTACCTCAAGGCCCTGAAGCTGCGCCGCATGATCGCCGACGACTTCCAGCGCGCCTTCCAGCAGTGCGACGTCATCGCCGGCCCCGTGGCACCCAGCACCGCCTGGGCCATTGGCGCGCACAAGGATCCGCTGGCCGACTACCTGGCCGACATCTTCACCCTGCCCGCCTCGCTGGCGGGCCTGCCCGGCATGAGCGTGCCCGCCGGTTTTGGCGCAGGCGGCATGCCCGTGGGCCTGCAACTGATTGGCAACTACCTGCAGGAAGCGCGCCTGCTGAACGTCGCCCACCGCCTGCAACAGGCCACGGATTGGCATTTGCAAACGCCCGCTGGCTTTTGAGTTGCATGGCTTATGTGGCTGGCCTATTTCGACGAAAACAAGTTCGACCTCTCAACGGGGCGGGACTCGTTTTGGATCGGCGGCATTTACGTCTCGGAAGAAGCCCTGCCGGAGCTGGAAAAACGCCTGCGCCAGATCCAGACGGACATCTTCGGCAGCTCCGTGCTCTCGGCCAAGACCGAATTGCATGGCAAGGAGCTCTTCCACGGCAAGGGCAATCTGCGCAGGCACTCGCTGCCTGAACGCCTTAAAGTCTTCAATGCCGTGGCCGACGCCTTGGTGGAGCTGGCCCTGCCACTGCAGTTGATCCGCATCGACGTGGCCAAGCACCGCAAGCGCTACACGACGCCAGAGCCGGAATACCGCCTGGGGCTGATGCTGATCCTGGAGCGCTACAGCGAATTTCTCGAACAGCAAGAAGCGCGCGGCCTGGTCTTTTGCGACTATGAAGCCGATGAAATCACCCAGGCCGTCATGGACTTCTCCGCCTACAAGCAAGCGGGCTCGACCAAATACTGGTTTGGCCGCTCACTGGAGCCCATCCACGACACCATTTACTTCACCTACTCGCACCACAGCCGCTTTCTGCAAGCAGCCGATTTAATGGTGTATCTGGCCGCACGCTTTGACCACCAGAACATGCCGCCTGCCAAGTGGCACGAAGCCCAGGCCTGGGCCATCTGGCAAAAAATAAAGGCCAGTGTTCGCATTCAACACTGGCCCTGAAAGAGGAACGACTCTCTTCACACTTGAAGATACCGCTTACAGGAACGGCGCGAGTCGTTGCGGGCGATTCTACAACAGCACATCCACATGACCACAGCACTCATCCAAGGCTACGAAGTCGTCATCGGCTTTGAAACCCACGCCCAACTGGCCTGCGCCAGCAAAATCTTCAGCCGCGCGCCGCTGGGCTTTGGCGCCGCGCCCAACACGCAGACCGCGCCGGTGGACTGCGCCCTGCCCGGCACGCTGCCGGTGATGAACCGCCAGGCCGTGGCCTGCGCCATCCGCCTGGGCCTGGCGCTGGGCAGCCATGTGGCGCCGCGCTCGATCTTTGCGCGCAAAAACTACTTCTACCCCGATCTGCCCAAGGGCTACCAGATCAGCCAGTTCGAAATCCCCGTGGTGCAAGGCGGCGAGGTCAGCTTCTTCGTCGATGGCGAGAAAAAAACCGTGCGTCTGGTGCGCGCCCACCTGGAGGAAGACGCGGGCAAATCCGTGCACGACCAATTCCCCGACGCCTCGGGCATCGACCTCAACCGCGCCGGCACGCCGCTGCTGGAAATCGTCACCGAGCCGGACATGCGCTCCACCGCAGAAGCCGTGGCCTACGCCAAGGAACTGCACAAGATCGTCACCTGGATCGGCATCTGCGACGGCAACATGCAGGAGGGCAACTTCCGCTGCGATGCCAACGTCTCCGTGCGCAAGCCCGGCCAGCCCTTTGGCACGCGCCGCGAGATCAAGAACCTCAACAGCTTTCGCTACATGCAGCAGGCCATCGACTACGAGATCCGCTGGCAGATCGAGCAGCTCGAGGACGGCCACGCCATCGAGCAGGCCACCGTGCTGTTCGACCCCGCCACGGGCGAGACCCGCGCCATGCGCACCAAGGAAGACAGCGCCGACTACCGCTACTTCCCCGACCCGGATCTGCCGCCGCTGGTCATCGCCCCCGAGTGGATCGCGCAGGTCAAGGCCGACATGCCCGAGCTGCCGCGCCAGATGGCCGAGCGCTTCGTGCGCGACTGGGGCCTGCCCGAATACGACGCCACCACGCTGACGCAAAGCCAGGCCATGGGCGCTTACTTTGAAGAAGCGGCCCAAGCCTGCGGCCAGGCCAAGCTGGTGAGCAACTGGGTGATGGGCGAAATCTCGCGCCGCCTCAACACCGAGGAAATCGGCATCGAAGCCGCCCCCGTGCGCCCGGCGCAACTGGCGGCGCTGATCGGCCGCATCCACGACGGCACCATCTCCAACAACGCCGCCAAGCAAGTCTTTGAGGCGCTGTGGAGCGGCCAGGCCAGCGAGGTCGATGCCGTCATCGAAGCCAAAGGCCTCAAGCAAATGAATGACAGCGGCGCGCTGGAGAAAATCATCGACGAGGTGATCGCCGCCAACCCCGCCAACGTCGAGCAATACAAGGCCGGCAAGGACAAAGCCTTCAACGCCCTGGTCGGCCAGGTGATGAAAGCCAGCAAGGGCAAGGCCAACCCGCAACAGGTCAACGAATTGCTCAAGGCCAAGCTGGCCGGCTAAGCTGACCAAGCAATGCCTGCAAGCTGCTGCGCCACACAACCCTGCAGAGGAGCGCCATGAACAGCCCCACCCCATCGACCGACCCGCTGCAGCGCTGGCACCAGGTGCTGCAAAGCCGTGACCCAGCGCAGCTGCAGGCTTTGCTGCACCCGGACGTGGTATTCCTCTCGCCGGCCGTGCACACGCCGCAACAGGGCCGGGCGCTGACCATGGCCTATCTGCTGGCGGCCATGCAGGTGCTGGGCCAAGACAGCTTTCAGTACCTGAACACCTGGCGCGGCGCGCAGTCGGCGGTGCTGGAGTTCAGCGTGGAGCTCGATGACGGCCTGCAGGTCAACGGCATCGACATGATCGAATGGGACGACGCCGGGCTGATTACCCGCTTCAAAGTCATGGTGCGCCCGCTCAAGGCGCTCGAAGGCGTGGTGCAGCACATGCGCGCTGCGCTGGCGCAGCAGGCCCAGCGCAGCGCGGATTGAAGGGCCTCTCACAGGCCCAATCACTCAGCCCGATGGCTCAACCCAGCAGCCCTTGCGCGCGCAGCTGCTGCACGCGCGCCTTTTCCTTGGCCATGCTCTGCGCCGCATAGGCCGCGTATTCCTTGGGGCCCATGTAGTTCAGCGGTTGGTTGAGCTGCGCCAGCGCCTGGCGCCCTGCGTCCGATTCCAGCGCCTGTTTGAAGGCATCGTGCACGGCCTGCACTTGGGCCGCGTCCATGCCCGGCGGGCCGGCCAGACCAAAGGGCGAATCCACCCAGGTGTCAGCGCCCAGCTCGCGCATGGTGGGCAAATCGGGAAACAGCTCCGAGCGCTGCTCGGTGAGCATGGCCAAATACCGCATGCGCCCGGCGCGGATGTACTGCACCGCCGTGCCCGTCATGGCTGCGGCGTCCAGGTGGCCGCCCAGCAGCTCGGTGGTGATGTCGCTGTCGCTCTTGTAGGGCACGATGTTGAGCTCCAGCCCCAGCGCCTGCGCCACTTCGCCCATGACGATGCGCGGCGTGCCGGTGGCGCCGGTCACGCCCACTGTCAGCTGGCCTGGGCGCTGTTTGGCCTCTTGCGCAAACTCCTGCCAGTTTTTCCAGCGCGCATCCTGGCTCACTGCAAAGCCGAACACGTAATTGGTCATGCAGATGATGTAGCTCAGCTTGAGCGGATCAAAGCTGACCTTGGTCAGAAAGGGCTCGCGAAACACCGTTGCCGGCAGCACGGCAATGGTGTGCCCATCGCGCGCCCGCGCCAGGGCCGCCGCGCCGAAGGTGCCATTGGCGCCGGGGCGGTTTTCGATCACGATCTCCTGACCCAGCGCCTGCGCCGCCTGGGCCGAGAGCGTGCGCAACAAGGTATCGGTCGGCCCGCCCGCGCCATAGGGCACGATCAGTTGCAGCGGCTTGCTGAACTGGCCTGCAGCCCAGGCGGGGATGGCGCCTGCGCTGGCCAGCAGGCCCAGGCCTGCCAGCAACTGGCGGCCCATGAAGTCACGGCGATTGGGGTGTTGGCGCATGGTGGATTCCTTTCGATTGGGGCGTTGCGCATTGCCGGCCAGGCCAGCGGGTTGAGGTGATGTTGGGCTGTGTCGCAGTGGTCGCTTCAGAAGTGGTCGCTTCAGGCCAGGGGCTTCACAGGCCCTAATCCAGCGTGATGGCGGCCTGCTGAATGACGCCGGCCCATTTGGCGGTTTCCTCGGCCATGAAGGCATCGGTCTGGGCCGGCGGCAAGCCTTTGGGGAAGGTGCCCATGCGCTGCAGCGTGGCCTGCACTGCGGGCTCTTGCAGGATTTGCGCCGTGGCCTGGGCGAGTTGCTGCACCACGGCATCGGGCACGGCCGCCGGGGCGATCAGCGCGGCCCAGGTGCTGCCTTCGACGCCGGCAATGCCTTGTTCGGCAAAGGTGGGCACATCGGGGATGGCCGGCAGACGCTCGGCCCCGGCCACGCCAATGAGCTGCACCCGCCCTTGCGGGCCGCCGTGCTCGATCAGGTTGGTGGGCGCATCGAGCAGCAGGTCGATGTGGCCGCCGATCAAGTCGGCCAGCGCCGGCGCTGCGCCGCGGTAGGGCACGTGCACCATGTCCACCTTCGTGCGCCACTTGAGCAATTCGGTCGTCAGATGCGCCGATGCGCCCTTGCCCGATGAGCCGTAGCTGAGCTTGCCCGGGTGCGCCCGGGCGTACTCGACCAGCTGCGCGGCCGATTGGAACGGCGCCTGCTTGGCCACCCCAGCCACCAGCGGCGAGATGCCCAGCAGCGAGACGCCGCGCAAGTCCTTGGCCGGGTCGTAGGGCAGCTTGGGGTACAGCGTGGTATTGACGGCATAGGCGGCGATGACGACGCCCAGCGTGTGGCCATCGGGCGCGGCGCGGGCCAGCTCGGCCACCCCGGTGATGCTGTTGGCGCCGGGCTTGTTGTCCACCACCACGGGCTGGCCCAGGCGCTGCTGCAGGCCTGGCTGCAGCAGCCGCGCCATTTGGTCGGTGAAGCCGCCGGGCGCATAGGGCACGATGATGCGCAGGGGCCGGCTCGGCCAGGGCTGGGCGCCCTGCCCGGCCTGCGCCTGGATCTGGGTCTGGGTCTGCTCACTGGCCTGTGCAGGTAGGCCAGGCAGCGCCAGCAGGGCTGCCGCGCCCAGCGCTGCCCAGGCGGCCCGCGCCATGCGCGCCATACGCCCAGTCCCCCCCATCTTCCCAATCCGCGCAGAGCCTGCGATACCTGCGCCACCACAGCGGCGCAGGGCCTGCAACGGTGGGTGGCAAGCGGTGATGACAGTCATGGCGATGCTCCCTCCCCCGGTGGTGATTGACCGATCCCGCCCGTGCCTGGCGCCAGGGTTACGCCATGCGCGGGCTTGGCCCTGGCTCAGGGCCGTTCAGACAGTTCAAGAAGGCTTGGATGCGCTCGACGCCTCAGCCGCAGCAGGCAGTTTGAGCACGCCCTGAGTCTGCAGTTGCTGCAATTGCTCCTCGCTCATCTCCAGCAGCCTGTGCAACACCTCGCGCGTGCCTTCGCCCAGCGTGGGCGGCGCATGGCGGATGGGCAGGCGCTGGCCGTCGAGCCGGTAAGGCGGCGCGAACACCGGCACCGTGCCAGCCACGGGGTGCGGCAATCTCTGCAGCAGGCCGCTGCGCTGGGTGCGATCGCTGCTCAGCGCCTCGTGCAGGCCGCTGACTTCGCCGCAGGGGATGCCCTGCGCGCGCAAGCGCTGCAGCAACTGCGCGCGCGGCCAGGCCGCAATGGCCTGCTGCAGCAGCGGCGCCAGCGCCTGGCGGTGGCGGGCGCGCTGCACGTTGGTGGCAAAACGCTCGTCCTGCACGATCTCCGGGCGCTCGATGACGTGCAGGCAAAACTTCTCGAACTGCGCGTTGTTGCCCACGGCAATGATGAGCGGGCCGTCAGCGGCCTCGAACAAACCGTAGGGCATGATGGACGGATGGGCGTTGCCGTAGCGCGCCGGGTCGTGGCCCAGCTCCAGGGCCTCCAGGCCGTAGTAGCCCGTCACCATCAGGCCGCAGTCGTACAGCGCCATTTCGATCAACCGGCCGCGGCCGCTGCGCTGGCGCTCAAACAATGCCGCCAGCACGGCCTGCGCGGCGGCCATGCCGGTCATCAAGTCCACCACGGCCACGCCAAATTTCAGCGGCGGCTGCCCGGCCTCGCCGTTGAGGGCCATCAGCCCGGCCTCGGCCTGGATCACCAGGTCATAGCCGGGGCGCGTGGCCTCAGGGCCGCTGCTGTCGTAGCCGGCCACGGCGCAGTAGATCAGCTCTGGCTTGAGCGCCTTGAGCCGCTCGTAGCCCAGGCCGAGCTTTTCCGCGCCGCCGCTTTTGAAGTTGTGCACCAGCACATCAATCTGCGGCAGCAGCGCCTCGATGATCTGCAACGCCTGCGGGGTTTGCAGATCCAGCGTGACCGAGCGCTTGTTGCGGTTCATGCTGTTGTAGTAGGTCGTCTCGGTCTGGCCGATGCGCAGGCCCCAGTCGCGCGTGTCGTCGCCACGGCCAGGGTGTTCGATCTTGATGACCTCGGCGCCGAAGTCGGCCAGCACCTGGGCGCACAGCGGCCCGGCAAACACGCGCGAGAGGTCGAGCACGCGCACGCCGGCCAGCGGCAGGGGCTGCGGCGCTGCGGCATCTGCTGCATCTGGGGCCGCACGCCCGGCGGCGGGCTGAGTTTTTGCATCCATGACCTGCTCCTCAATCGCGCGGCGCCTGGCGCAGGCGCACAAAATCGGGGTTGCGCTTTTCGAGAAAGGCGCCAATGCCTTCGCGCGCCTCGTCCCGGCCCTGGGCCTGCACCATGCGCTGCGCCTCTTCTTCGAGCTGTTGCGCCAGCGGCTGGCTGGCGGCCATGCGGCACAGCGCCTTGATGTCGGCCATGGCCTGCATCGGCCCCTGGGCGATCTGCTGGCCCAGCTCCAGCGCCTGGGCCCGCGCCTGGCCCGGCGGCGTCAGCGCGTTGACGGCGCCCAGCGCATGCAGTTGCACGCCGCTGATGCGCTCGCCCGTCAGGCACAGCTGCGTCATGCGTTGGCGCGAGAGGAACTGCGCCAGAAAATGCGTGGCGCCGCCATCGGGGCTCAGGCCGACTTTGACGTAAGCGACGGAAAACACGGCGTCTTCAGCGGCCACCAGCATGTCGCAAGCCAGCGCCAGCGACAGCCCGGCGCCTGCGGCTGCGCCTTCGACGGCGGCGATCACCGGCTTGGGGCAATCGGCGATGGCGCGCACCAGGATGTTGAGGCGTTCGAGCTCCTCGCGGCGCTGCTGCGGCGCCATGGCGTGGCGCTGCGCCAGCTGGCGCAGATCGCCGCCAGCGCAGAAGTGCCCGCCCTCGCCGGTGAGCACGATCGCGCCCACGCTGGCATCGTCAGCGGCCTCGCGCAGCGCCTGCACCAGGCCCAGGTAAAAGCCGGGCGTGAGCGCGTTGCGCGCCGCCACGTTGTTGTTGGACAGCAGCAGCACAGCGCCGTGGCGCTGGCGCAGCAATGGCTGCTCGGTCGTTGCAGGGGCGCTCATGTGGTCTGCTCCTCCGTGGTGGCTGCGGCGGCATTGAGACTGGCGAAATTGCGCCCTTGCGCCACCAGTTGCTGCAGCAGCTCTGCAGGCTGCCAGAACAGCGCATCTTCCTGGGCGAAGGCCTGGATGTCGGCCAGGATGGTCTGCAGCCCTTGCGCATCGGCCCAGTGCATGGGCCCGCCGCGCCAGCGCGGAAAGCCATAGCCGCCCAGGAACACGGCGTCCACGTCCAGCGGGCGCAGCGCAATGCCTTCCTGCACGACCTTGGCGCCTTCATTGACCATGGCGGCCATGTAGCGGCGCATGATCTCATCGGCGCTGAAGCTGCGCGGCGTGATGCCCTTGCGCGCGCGCTCGGCGGCGGCGATGGCCAGCACCTCTTCGTCGGGCTGGCCGCTGCGCGCGCCCTCGGCATAGCGGTAAAAGCCGCGCCCGGTCTTTTGGCCGAACCAGCCGCGCTCGCAGATGCGGTCGGCAATCTCCACATAGCGCGCACGCGGATCGCGCGTGGCAGCGCGGCGCTTGCGCGTGGCCCAGCCGATGTCACCCCCGGCCAGATCCGTGACCTGGAACGGCCCCATCGGGTAGCCAAAGCCGCGCACGGCGGCATCGATCTCGTAGGGGCTGGCGCCGTCTTCCATCAGGTAGTCGGCCGCCTGTTTGTACACGGCCAGAATGCGGTTGCCGATGAAGCCATCGCAGACGCCGGCGCGCACCGGCGTTTTCTTCATGCGCGCGGCCAGTGCAAAGGCCGTGGCCACCACGTCCGGCGCGGCCTGCGCGGGCACGACGATCTCCAGCAGCTTCATGATGTGCGCCGGGCTGAAGAAGTGCAGGCCGATCACGTCCTGCGGACGGCCCGTGGCCGCAGCGATGGCGTCGATGTCCAGGTAAGAAGTGTTGGTGGCCAGCACCGCGCCGGGCTTGCAAACGCGCTCGAGCTGGGCAAACACGGCCTGCTTGACGGCCAGATCCTCGAACACGGCCTCGATCACCAGATCCACCTCGGCCAGCGCGGCGTAATCGGTGCTGGCGGCAAAGCGCGCCATGGTGGCGGCCTTGGCCTGCTCGCTCATGCGGCCCTTGGCGATCAGGCCGTCATAGACCTTTTCCAGATTGGCCTGGCCACGCGCCAGGGCCTGGGCGTCGCGCTCGATCATGGTCACCGGCAGGCCTGCATTCAGCGCCGCCACGGCAATGCCTGCGCCCATGGTGCCGCCGCCGACCACGCCGATGCAATGCACTGGGCGCGGCGCGGCGGCGCGCGCCTCTGGCACCTGCGCGGCGGCGCGCTCGGCCCAGGCCGCATGCAGCAGCGCGGCGTGCTGGGCACTGCCGCGGGCTTGCTCGAACACGGCCTGCTGGGCCGCCAGGGCCTGTACCCAGGGCTGCTGCACAGCCGCGCGCAGCGCCTGCAGGATCAAACCTGGCGCTTGCAGGCCGCGGCTGCTCTTGCGCTGCGCCTGCTCCTGCGCGTCCAGCTCTGCCAGAGCCTGCTCAGGCGATGCCAACGGCTGGGCCGAGGCCGGGCGCGGCCCAGCCTGCTGCGCCAGCAACTGCCCGGCCCAGGCCAGGCCAGCGGCCAGGGCATCGTCGCCATCGGCCAGCAGCTGATCGACCAGGCCGGCATCGCGAGCCTGCTGGGCCGTCAGCGCCCTGCCGCCCAGCAGCCATGCGGCAGCGGCTTCGGCGCCCATCCAACGCAGCGCGCGCGCCATGCCGCCCGCAGCCGGCGGCAAGCCCAGCGCCCAATCGGCCCAGGCCAAACGGGCCGAAGGCAAGGCCAGCCGGTAGTGCGCAGCCAGGGCCAGCTCCAGGCCCGCGCCTTGCACGCTGCGTTGCAGCACGGCGATGACGGGTTTGGGAAAGGCTTCGATGCTCTGACAGGCTGCGCGCAGCGCCTGGCCATCGGGTACGCGCGCGGCATCGCCCTGCACGGCCGCAGCGTCCAGCGCGCCATCCCAGGCGGGGCCGGCCAGCAGCAGCACGGCCTGCGTGGCCGCATCGTCCTGGGCCTGTTGCAGCGCCTGCTGCAGGGCGGCGCACACGACGGCCTGATCGGCCAGCACAGGCGCGCGCTGCAACTGCAGCGCCAACACCGGGCCATGCTGCTGCCGCAGCAAGGGCTCCGCAGCATTTGGGGTGGGGGAAGAGGCAAGGTCGGACATGAAGAAAAGGCCTTTTCTGTTCGGTTTCCAGCAGACGAGGGGCCATGCTAAAGGCAAGGCATGGCAAAGGCTGTCCGCCAGCCGACAGCGGCACGGGGCGTGCAGCAAGCGCGAGGCTCAGGGCCTGTTCCACCGTTCGGTGCAACTGTGCAAGAGGCGGTTGGGGATGGGTGCAAGGCGGCACATTGCGCCGATCACGCAGCCATGGCCGACGCTGTGGCGAGGCTTTGCAGCGCAAGCGGATCGGCTCAATCCGCAATCCGGAAACCGCCGTGCAAAGCTGTTGAACAGCGGCTCTCAGCGCCGCTGCGCTGCGGACTGGCCTGGCTGGCCTGGCTGTGGGGCCGTGCTCAGCGGCGCCAGCGGGGCGTCCAGCGTTGGCGGCGGCACGGCGCATTCGCGGCCCACGGTGTGCAGCGTGCGGCCATCGCGGCGCAGGATGTAGTGGTCCTGTGTCTGCAGCGCGTCCAGGCGCAGCCGGCCACTGACGAGAAAGTAATCGCTGCCGACGCTGAAATAGCGCTCGGGCAGCGCCATCTCCCCAGGCAGCAGGGCCTGGGCCATGGCCAGCGAATCAAAATGCTGCAGGCTGCGCACGGCCACCAGGCGCGCTGCGGCGCTGCCGGCGCCCTCGGGCAGCGCGGCGGCCAGCACGCGCTCGCTGGCGGTGTTGAGGTTCAGCCGCGTGCGCACCGCCGGCAGCAGCGTGATGTGCGGGCGCAGCAAGGCGATCTCGGGCTCGCGCAGGCCCAGCCAGGCCAGCTGCTCGACACAGGTAGGCGCCAGATCCACATCGGCCTGCAAATCCACGCGGGTGGCCTCCAGGTAGCGTTGCGCCAACGGCGCAGCGCGCCCTGCACCCAGACCGAGCTCGATGAACAAACGCTCGAACTGCTGCAGCACCTGCGGGTCGATCTGGCCGCCATCGAGCAGATTGGCAAAGTTCAGCCGGCCGTTGAGATCGACGATGGCGCCAGAGAAGAAGGCCTCGCCCAGATCGGCATTGGCGTCCGTGGCGATGTTGTGCTCGGCGCTCAGAAAGGTGCCCAGCTTGGCCTCGGCCAGCGGCACGGCCCAGGGCTCGTTGAAGTGGTCGCTGGGCTGGCCGCCCTGGCTGCTGGAGGCCGAATCGACCACGGCGTCGATGTTCAGGATGATCTTGGACCAGTCCAGCGCGCCGCGCACCAGCCAGTGCGACTGCATTTGCGCGCGCTCATCGGCCTCGGCCTGGGCGCTGCGCCACTGACGCCAGCTGGCCGCAGCCGCCATGCTGGCCAGCAGCGCCACAATCAGCATGGCCAGCAGCAAGGCCGCGCCGCGCATGCGCGCCGCAGCGGCGGGCCGCAGCCGCTGCGCCAGGCCGCCTGAGCGATGGGGGGGCATGCGGCCGGCCATCAGCGCGCACTCCCGAACAGTGGGCTGAGCCAGTCGCGCGTGATGCGGCCGCCAAAGCCGCTGTGCTCGTCCAGCTCCAGCTCCAGGCGGATGCCGTCGGGCAGGCGCATGCGCACGGCCGGGCTTTGGTAGCGCTGCGCGTTGCCTTCGCCCTCTGCGCCGCCCTCGCCATTGCCCTCGCCATTGCCCTGCCCGTTGCCTGGGGCCTGGCCACCTGGCGCATCGAGCTGGCCATCGGCTGGCGGCCGCTCCTGGCGGTCGAAGGGCTGGTCCAGCCCGCCCTGCGGGCCGCCACCGCCTGGGCCTGGGCCACCGGCCCAGCCCAGTTGCTGGCTGGACAGCGGGTTGCTCCAGCGCCCTTCCAGCGCATAAAAAATCTGCCAGCGCACCAGCGGCAGCAGGCGCACGGCCTGGCCGTACTGTGACTGGCCCTGCCCCTGGGCCCAGAGCTGGGCCGCATTCCAGGCCGCCAGCCATTGGTGACGCTGGCTGATGGGCTGCGACTGCCAGCGCAGCCAGTGGCTCTGGCCGTCGATCTGCTGCTCCGCCCAGGCCACGACGCGCAGGCTGGGGGGGGCGCCCTCGTGCACACGCGTGCTGGCGCGCGTCAGGCGCAGCACCTTGCCGTCCCAGTCCAGCGTGGTCAATGCCGGCACCTGCACCAGTTGATCCAGGTCGCGCTGCCACTGCGCCAGCGCGGTCTGCAGCAGCGCCTGCTGCTGCGCGCTGCGCTCGGCATGGGCCTGGGCGCGCAACAAGCCGTCGATGCCACGCCAGCTCAGACCTGCCAGCACCGCCATCAGCGCCACAGCCACCAGCACCTCGATGAGCGTGAAGCCACACGCCGCGCGCCCTGCGCCTGCAGAAGTTCTTTGGCCCGCCATCTCAGAAGCGCCCCACCAGGGTCGAGAGCGAAAGCACAAAGTGCTGCGCGCTGTGCACGCGCGCATCGACGCGCCGCAGCGAAGGGTTGACGGTGCCGCTGCTGACCACCTCGACCTCGAACGCGCGCCCGGCCTGCTCGCAACGCTCGCGCGTGGTGCCAATGGAGGGCAGCTGGGTCTGCGCCAGCAGGCGCACCTGCACCAGGGCGTTCTCGGCGCACCACTGCGCCAGCATCACCTCCTCGCGGCGCTGGGCGTTGTGCAACAGGCCGCCTGCGGTGCGTGAGCCCGCAGCCAGTGCCACCGCCACGATGGCCAGCGCCACCAGCACCTCCACCAGCGTGAAGCCATGCTGGCGCAGCCCGCGCGCGGCAGGCTTGGGCGCGGCTCGGCGCGGCCAGGGCAGCGTCATGGCGCGCGCACCTCGAATGGCGCCAGACCATCGCTGACCACCTGCACGCGCAACGCCGGCTGATCCGGCAGGCTGAGCGTGATGGCCGTGGGCGTGAGAATGGGCTCGGGCCCCAGCAGCACCGGCTGCACGGGCTGGGCCACTACGCCCGGCTGCTCCCAGCGCGTGGGCAGGTCTTGCAGCAAATGCGGGATGCGCCCCTCGAACACAAAGCCTTCGGGCGTGGGGCGCCAATGCACCGCATGGCCGCTGGCGCGCGAGTGCAGCCGCGCCGACTCCAGCAACGCCGCCAGGCGGTCGCCCTCGCGCTCGAGCGCGCGCTGCCCGCTGTCTGGCCAGGCCAACACCATCACCGCCGCGCCGACAGCGATGATGGTGGCCACCACCAAAATCTCCATCAGCGTGAAGCCGCGCTGGCGGCGCGGCTTCAGCGGCGTCAGTGACAGGCGCGAAGGGCAGCACGGCCAGGCTGGCCGGCCTGCAGTGCCGCCCGCCCAGGCCATGGCTGCGGTGTACGCCTTGCGGCCCATGCCAACTGGCTCCTCGCGCTGGAACTTTGAACCGTCTGAACAGCCAGCGGGGCTTACTGCCAGCTGCCGATGTCCGCGTCCGTGCCCTCGCCGCCGGGGCGACCATCGCCGCCGTAGGAAAGCACGTCCACCTCGCCATACACGCCGGGGAAGACGTACACATACGGATTGCCCCAAGGGTCATTGGGCAGCTTGCCATTGTCCAGGTACGGGCGGCTCCACTTGGCCGGCACCGGCTCGGTGCTGGGCCGCGCCACCAGCGCCTGCAGACCCTGCTCGCTGGTCGGGTAGCGCATGTTGTCGGTACGGTAGAGCTTGAGCGCCGTCATCAGCGTATTGATGTCGGCGCGCGCGGCTGTCTGGCGCGCCTCATCGGTGCGGCCCAGGATGCTGGGCGCCACCAGCGCAGCCAGCACCCCGATGATGACCACCACCACCATGATCTCGATCAACGTAAAGCCCTGCTGGCGGCGGCCAGCAGGGCGGCGGGAAATGCTTGTCAACATAGAAACGCCCTGGAGCAAAAAAACACAGGCAGCACACGGGCCACAGGATTAGGGCTTGTCGAGATGGGGGTGTTGCGGCGGTTTTTCGATCAAAACTGCGCAGTTGCTGGGTTGAAAATGCTTGTAAAAGGCATCCAACCTTGCGCGCATTTTCGCCTGGCACCTGCGGCTTTTGCCTCGAAAAAAACGCTTTGCAACCCCCATCTCAACAAGCCCAGCCGCCCATGCAACACGCGACAGCGCAAAGGCAGCAACCAGGCAGCTGCTGCCAGCTGCGGCGTGAATCATAATCGCAGCCCATGCGTACGCCTTTTCTCTCCTCCGCCTGGCCTCCGCGCCTGCTCACACTGGGGCTGTGGGCTCTGGCTGTCGGCAGCGCCGCTTTCTGGCTGCTGCAACTGCCCAGCCAACAGCCCCCGGCCGAGGCCGACGTGGCCCAGGCCGCCCTGCTGGCCGATGCCCAGGGCCTGAACCAGCTGCTGGGCGCTGATGCCGCCGAGCCGCAAGCGGCCCCGGACGAGCCACCGCCGCCCGCCGCGCAGTACCAGCTCGTGGGCGTGCTGGCCGGCGCACGCAGCGGCCACGGCGCCGCGCTGATCGCCGTCAACGGCCAGCCCGCCAAGCACTACCGCGTTGGCGCCTTGCTCGACGGCGGCGAAAACCTCTACCTGCAGTCGGTCTCGGGGCGCAGCGCGCAACTGGGCCCCAGCCGGGGCGGCGCAGCCCAGCTGCAATTGCAGCTGCCCGAGTTCGCGCCCGCCCAGCGCCCGGCCGCCGCCAGCCCACTGTACGCCGCGCCCACCACCCAGCCCATTACCAACAATCTGCCACCGCGCCACTCGCCGCGCTCCACCCAACAGCATGTACCCATGCCGCCTGGGGGTTGAGCAAAGCCATCATCGGCAGGCCCCATGCACCCGCGCAGGCAGCGTGTGCGCCAGTTCCGGCTGCTTGAAAAACCACAGCACCCGGATCAATTTGCGCTCACCGCCCCATTCCCGAATCGGCATGTCGTCGTATGTCACCAGCTCCCAGCCCTGTGCATTTTTCGCCTGCGGCGGCGCTGCGTCAGCGGGCAGGTACTGGATGTCCTGCACATAGTGAGCCATCTTGAAATAATCGGCGCGGCATTCGTGCCGATAACTCACCAGCGGGCCATACACGTAGAAATTTTTCAATTGATAACCGGGCTGCCCTTCCGTCCAAACGGCCATTCTGGGCACAACCGCAGTATCCCGCCCTTGGGCCTGCCAATGCCGCTCAATGGCCTGTGCCTGCTGGGCAAAAACCTTGTTGGCCTGCTTGTTCGACGACCCTGCGCCAGCACGGCTGAATTCGTACCAATCCTGCCCACCTGGAATCAACAAGGCCAAGTTGAAATTCAAGGAATGCTGGTCAATGCCATACACCAGCGCCAGCTGCACCAGGCCCATCAGCCCATAACCCAATGGCTTGGGCGTCACGGGCAATCGCCTGAGCACCGCCCACAGCAGCACAGGGATGATCGGCACAAACAGGCGATACAAATACATCATGTGCACGGTGCCTGCAAACAGCCCATAAACCCCATAAAACAGCGAACCGGCCATCAGCGCATTAAAACCAGTTACGCTACTTTTTAACTTTTCATTTTCTGCCAGCCTACGCCTGCCCAACAACAATGCCAGAGCCAATGGCAAGAGCAGCAAGGCCCCCAGCGACAATTCATAAAACATTCCCTTGCCCAGCACGCCAGCAGAGGACTTGGAAATATTTTTATTGTAAAAAGAGGTTGGCAATAAATCGCCATAATGCCAATAGCACCATGCAAACCACAGGAAAAACAGCGCAGCAAGAAAAACTGTCACTCCC
The DNA here is from genome assembly GCF_002285285.1 of Vandammella animalimorsus. Taxonomy (GTDB): domain Bacteria; phylum Pseudomonadota; class Gammaproteobacteria; order Burkholderiales; family Burkholderiaceae_C; genus Lampropedia; species Lampropedia animalimorsus. The sequence continues at coordinate 575,603 of NZ_NSJF01000002.1, read as the reverse complement.
CACACTCCGATGTTGCCTTTGCGACGCCACAGCACGGCGCACACCAGCGGCCCCAAAAGCAATACCATGTCATAGCGGGTGAAACCCGCTAGCGCGCACAGCACCAAAATACCCATATCGCCACGCACGCTGCTGTCTTGTGCTGCACATGCGCATATCAGAAGAATCAGCACCAGCAAAATCGGGGTTTCCAGACCACCCAAAGTCCAGAACACCACTGGCGGGAATGTCAATAACAGGAATTGGTACAGGCGAGCCTTTTCAGGACTGAAAGCAAACATCCTGTGCGCGGCCCAGCCAGCCACCCAAAAGACTGCCACTGCGGCCAGCAGCACATAGGCCCTGACCGAGCCGCCAGTCAACCAAGCAAGCCCCGCCATGAAAAAAGCATGCAGCGGCGAAGTCAGCGCATTGACGGCATCCCCCTGATTGAAAACCAGGCCAACCCCATGCGCCAGGTTTTCCGCATAACGCGCCACGATGAATGCATCATCGGCAAAGCAACCATAAAAAACAAAGACAAAAGCAGCAAAAAATAAAAAACTAATGGAATCAAATTTCAGCGCTTTTCCCATACCAGCACCTAGAAGAAAATAAAGCAGAACGCCCCGCTGATGACGGGGCGTTCTGTCAAATGGCTGCTTCAATGAACTTTAGTCGCCACCGTGCATCAACCCAGCGCGCGCTGGATCAGGATTTTCTGCACGTCGCTGGTGCCTTCGTAGATCTGGCAGACGCGCACGTCGCGGTAGATGCGCTCGACCGGGAAGTCGTTGACGTAACCGTAGCCGCCCAGCGTTTGGATGGCGGCGCTGCAGACGCGCTCGGCCATTTCGCTGGCGAACAGCTTGGCCATGGCCGCCTCGCGCAGGCAGGGGCGGCCGGCATCGCGCAGGCTGGCAGCGTGCCAGATGAGCTGGCGCGCTGCCTCGATCTGCATGTCGCATTCGGCCAGGCGAAAGCCCACGGCCTGGTGGTTGATGATGGCGGTTCCAAAGCTCTCGCGCTCCTTGGCGTATTGCACCGCGGCCTCGAAAGCCGCGCGCGCCATGCCCACGCTTTGCGAGGCGATGCCGATGCGCCCGCCTTCGAGCGAGGACAGCGCGATCTTGTAGCCCTCGCCCTCTTCGCCGATGCGGTTTTCCACCGGGATGCGGCAGTCCTCGAAGCGAATCTGGGCCGTGTCGCTGGAGTGCTGGCCGAGCTTGTCCTCGAGCCGCTCGACGTGGTAGCCGGGATTGTCGGTGGGCACGATGAAGGCGCTCATGCCCTTCTTGCCCGCGGCCTTGTCGGTCACGGCAATGACGATGGCCACCTGGCCGTTCTTGCCGCTGGTGATGAACTGCTTGACGCCATCGATGATGTATTCATCGCCCTGGCGGCGCGCAGTGGTGCGCAGCGCAGAGGCGTCCGAGCCGACCTGCGGCTCGGTCAGGCAGAACGCGCCCAGCATCTTGCCCTGCGCCAGCGGCTCCAGCCATTGGCGCTTCTGCGCGTCATTGCCATAACGCATCAGGATGGCGTTGACAGGGCAGTTGGTCACGCTGATGGCGGTGCTGGTGCCGCCATCGCCGGCGGCAATTTCCTCCAGCACCAGTGCCAGCGTCAGGTAGTCCAGACCAGCGCCGCCGTATTCAGCGGGCACGCAGATGCCATAGGCGCCCAGCTCCGCCAGGCCCTGGTGAACGTCGGCGGGAAAGTGGTGCGTACGGTCCCATTGCGCGGCATGCGGGGCGATTTGCTCCTGCACGAAAGCGCGCACGGCATCGCGAATCATGGTCTGGTCTTCAGTCAACAGCATGGGCAGGTCTCCAAGGTGCGTTGCAACGGAAAGGCCCGCACGGACCACGCACCAGTGCGCCTAGCGCGCGCAGCGCCTGCACGGCACGGGCGCTGCGCAGCACGCGCGGCGCGCTGCGTGCAGACCCTTCAAAGGGAAAACAGGCATTGTAGGGGCCGGCCCACGCCCCCGGCTGCTACCATGGCCGCCGTTTTTTGCCCTGTCCGCGCCCATGTCGCACCCCTCGCCCGCCAGTCACGCCCACGCCCCACTCGCCGCATCCCAACCCCGCGCAACGCCGCCGTCACAGGTCACCGCCGGGGTCGTCAATGCCCTGGTGGCCGGGGCGTTCTGGGGGCTGATCTTTTTGATTCCGCTGCTGCTGCCGGACTTCAACGCCTGGCAGCTTTCGGCCGCGCGCTATTTGGTCTATGGCTGCGTGGCCGTACTGCTATTGGCGCCGCGCTGGCGCCGCCTGCGCGGCCGGCTGGGCCGCCAAGAGTTGCTTGGGCTGCTGGGGCTGAGCATGCTGGGCAACATCGTGTACTACGTGCTGCTGGTCTGGGGCGTGCAATGGGCCGGTGCAGCGCCCACCACGCTGATCATTGGCTTGATCCCGGTACTGGTGACGCTGTTTGGCACCAGCCGCCAGGGCGCCATCGGCCTGCGCCCGCTGCTGGCGCCGCTGGCGCTGTGTCTGCTGGGCACCAGCCTGGTGGCAGCCCAAAGTCTGCTGCAAGGCAGCCCGGCCACGGCCACGCTCAGCACCGCCCAGCGTGCACTGGGGCTGCTGGCCGCCAGCGGCGCGCTGCTGAGCTGGTCGGCCTATTCGATCTACAACAGCCACTGGCTGCGCCGCCGCCCGGACATCTCGCCGTGGGACTGGTCGCTGCTGACTGGGCTGGCCACCGGGCTGCTGTCTCTGGGGCTGGCTGTGCCGGCCTTTCTGGCCCCCTGGGTGGCGCCGGCTGCAGGCGACTCGGCACACACGCCGGCGCAGTGGCTGTACTTCTGGCTGCTGACGGGCACGCTGGCCATCCTGGCCTCAGTGGTGGGCAACAACTTCTGGAACCGCGCCAGCCGCCAGCTGCCGCTGACCATGATCGGGCAGATGATCGTGTTCGAGACCGTCTTTGGCCTGGTCTATGGCTTTCTCTATGACTGGCGCCTGCCCTCCATGCTGGAATGGCTGGCCATGACGGCCCTGATCGCCGGCGTGCTGTGGTGCGCGCGCGTGCACCAGCGCCAGCATCGGGGAGCTGCATAGTAGGGCCTGTCCCCAAGGCTGCAGGCCCGCGCTGGGCCTGCAACTACGATTTGCCACCACCATCGCCCGGTGCGCCCAACCGCCCGGCAAAGCCCAGGCATGGCCAGCGCCGGCAATGGCCGCGCCACCTGCCACACCTGCCACACCTGCCACACCTGCCACACCTGCCACACCTGCCACACCTGCCACGACCAGCCAGAAAGGACCGCCATGACAGCAGAACGCCTGCCCCCCTACCCCGACATGCCCGCCGCACACACCATCGACGCCAATGGCGCGCGTTTTTCAGTGCATGTGGCCGGCGCCGGTCTGCCCATCGTGCTGCTGCACGGCTTCCCCGAGCTGGCCTACTCCTGGCGGCACCAGATTGAGCCGCTGGTGCAGGCCGGCTGCCAGGTCATCGTGCCCGACCTGCGCGGCTACGGCCACACCGGCGCACAGGGCGCGCTGGAGGATTACCGCATGCACAACCTGGCGCGCGACGTGCTCGGCATGCTGGACGCACTGGGCATCGCGCAGGCCGTGGTCGTCGGTCACGACTTCGGCGGCGCCCTGGCCTGGGCCCTGGCGCGCGACCACGCCGAGCGCCTGTTGGGCGTGATCGCCCTGAACACCCCCTACACCCGCCGCACCGAGGACGACCTGATCGCCACCCTGCGCAAATACCGTGGCGAGCAACACTACATGGTCTTCTTCCAGAAGCCAGGCCAGGGCGAGGAGCTGCTGGGCCGCGACGTGGCCGCCACTTTCTCCGGCATGATGCGCCGCCCCAACCCAGCCGCCATCGCCACACTGGCGCGCCAGCAATCCGAACTGCTGCGCGCCCTGCCCGCCACACTGCTGGGCCACACCCCGCAGCTGTGGGGCGAACCGCTGCTCAGCCAGGACGAGCTGGCCGTCTATGTGCGCACCTACAAGGCCACCGGCTTCACCGGCGGCCTCAACTGGTACCGCAACCTGCACCGCAACTGGCTCGACAGCGCCGGCACGCCCGACATGGTGCAACTGCCCGCGCTGATGCTCACCGCCGAATACGATCTTGTGCTGCCGCCAGCCACCGCACAAGACATCACCCGCAACGTGCCACGCGCCCAGACCGAACTGATCCGCAACTGCGGTCACTGGAGCCAGCAGGAGCAGCCCGAGCAGGTCAACCATCACATCATCGGCTGGCTGCACAGCAACGGACTGCTGCCTACCGTGTGAAACGAGACGCAAGCCCTGCCCACCCTGCACATCCACCCCACAGCCGCACGGCTTACGCCCAGCTTCAGCGCCGGCATGGGCATCCGCTTCTACAATTGGCCCATTGCGTGCCATCAATGGCCGTCATCACTTTTTCGCCAGCTCGCGCCAGCCGCTGATGACGCCATAAGCACTGCGAGCCTGTCAGGAGCTCTTGCCGGCAGGCGCTTTTCTCTCTCATTTCCCGATCGAAGCGATCCGCCCAAGCCGTGTTCTGGCATGGGCAAGCCGCACCAGCGAGTGCCGCCAGCTAAGCCTTGAAGGGGAAATGGCATCACCCCCATCGACGAGATATCCCTATGTGCGCAAGAAAAATCAACCTGGCAGAAATGGCCGATGCGGTGGCCACCAAGGTGCAAGCTCCCGTCGCAGCGCCACCCGCGCCTCTGAGCGCGACATTGTCCAGCCCTGCCGATGCTGGCAGCACGCCACAACAGGTAAAAACACGCCAGGCCCGCAAGGCCCTGGGCCTGCCGCAAGTGAATTTCGCGCGGCTGATCAACACGCCGCTGGCCCTGCTCAACGACTGGGAGCAAGGCCGCCAAGTGCCTCCCGGCGCGGCCGTGTGCCTGTTCGAGCTGCTGATTCGCCATCCGGAGCTGGCCAAGGAGCTGGAGCAACCCGAGCAGGGCTGAGCCCTTGCGCCTTCGAGCTCTGCCACCCAAAGGCACACAGCCCCCGGCTCGCTGGGGGCTGTTTTGTTTCAAAGCAGGCAGCAAAAAAAGGGCTTACGCCCATTCAGGTCGTAAGCCCTTGCACATTCGCTGGTGCCGGAGGCCGGAATCGAACCGGCACGCCTTGCGGCGGCGGATTTTGAGTCCGCTGCGTCTACCAATTTCACCACTCCGGCTGGCAGAAAGCAGTAAATTATATGGCACATTCGCGGCATGCAATTCCAAACAATTGAGGACATCGTCGGCCAAACGCCATTGGTGGCGCTGCAGCGCCTTGAACGTCAGGCGTGTCTGGCGCGCGGCAATACGCTGCTGGCCAAGCTCGAGGGCAATAACCCTGCTGGCTCGGTCAAGGATCGCCCGGCCTTGGCCATGATTCAACGCGCGCAGCAACGCGGCGAGATCAGCCCCGGCGACACGCTGATCGAGCCGACTTCGGGCAACACCGGAATTGCGCTGGCCATGGCTGCGGCCATCAAGGGCTATCGCATGGTGCTGGTCATGCCCGAGGATTTGTCGATCGAGCGCGCCCAGACCATGAAGGCTTTTGGCGCCGAGCTGATTCTGACGCCCAAGAGTGGCGGCATGGAGGCCGCGCGCGATCTGGCCGAAGCCATGGCCGCCCGGGGCGAGGGCGTGATCCTCAACCAGTTCTCCAACGCCGACAACCCGGGCATTCATTACGAGACCACCGGCCCGGAGCTGTGGCAGCAGACGCAGGGGCGCATCAGCCACTTCGTCAGCGCCATGGGCACCACCGGCACCATCACCGGCGTGGCGCGCTATCTGAAGGAGCAGAACCCTGCCATCCGCATCATCGGAGCCCAGCCCGCTCCGGGCGCGCGCATCCCAGGCATCCGCAAATGGCCCGAGCCCTACCAGCCCAGCATCTACGAGCCGGGCCTGGTCGATGAGCTGCTGCCGGTGGCCCAGGACGATGCCGAGGAGATGTGCCGCCGCCTGGCCCGTGAGGAGGGCATTTTCGCCGGCATTTCATCGGGCGGCGCGCTCTGGGCCGCGCTGCAGGTGCAAGCTGCAGCGCGCGACGCGGTGATTGCCTTCGTGGTGTGCGATCGGGGCGATCGCTACCTGTCCACCGGCGTGTTTCCGATCTGAGCGCCACGCAGCCAGCCTTCCGTCCCCAGCACCCACGCACCAAACAAAAGCACCCCATGAGCACCCCCACCTACGAGATGCGCTACTGCCCCCACTGCGCCACGGCGCTGGCCTGGGTGCAGGCGCCTGAAGACAGCGGCCTGGTTGACCGGCTGCGCTGCCCGGCCTGCGGCTGGACGCACTGGAACAACCCCACGCCCGTGCTGGCGGCCATCGTCGAGTACCACGACCAGATCCTGCTGGCGCGCAATGCGTTATGGAAAGACCGCTTCTTCGGCCTGATCACGGGCTTCATGGAGGCGGGCGAGTCGCCCGAGCAAGGCATTGCCCGCGAGGTCAAGGAGGAGGTCAACCTCGACGTACAGCAGTGCACACTGGTTGATGTCTCGGCCTTTTTGCGCATGAACCAGGTGCTCATCAGCTACCACGTGGTCGCCACTGGCGAGATCGCGCTCTCGCCCGAGTTGTCCGAATACCGGCTGGTCGATCCGGCCCAGGCCACGGTCTGGACCACCGGCACCGGGCTGGCACTGCAGAAATGGCTGCGCGCGCGCGGCTTCGAGCCGCAGGTCATCGAGCGCTATCCACAGACCAGCGCCCAGGCCAGCAGCGCAGCGCCCAACGATGACGCAGCCAGCGGCGCGCCAACTGCCGCCGCCCCGCCGTCGGCAACCAGCCCAACCGCGCCCCACGATGGCGCCGGCGATGCGGTGGCCCTCGAAGTCGATGCCAAGGGCCTGCGATGCCCGCAGCCCATTCTGCGCGCCAAAAAGGCCTTGGCCACGCTGCAAAGCGGCCAGCGGCTGCGCGTGCTGGCCACCGACAGCGGCTCGCTGCAGGACTTCGCCGCCTTCGCACGCCAGACCGGCAATGCGCTGATCGCACAGCACACCGACGAGGCCGGGGTGCACCATTTCGTGCTGCAACGCCGGTGAGCGCCGATCGCCCGCCCCGGCACTCTGCCACCTGCCACGCCATATGAGCACCGCCACCGCGCCCGCGCCACGCCACGCGGCAGGCATTGCCTACATGCTGGCTGGGGCCTTTTCCCTGGCCTGCAGCGACGCACTGGCCAAATGGCTGGGCGCGCACTACCCGCCCATGCAATTGCTGCTGCTGCGCGCTGCGCTGGCCACGCCGGCGCTGTTGGCACTGGTGACGCTGACGCTGGGCCCCGCCGCACTGCGCACGGCCAACCTGGGCATTCACACGCTGCGCGGGCTGATCAACGTCGTCTGCGCCATTTGCTTTTACTGGAGCATGACGCTGCTGCCGCTGGCGCACACCACAGCGCTGACTTTCTGCGCGCCGCTGTTCATTGCGCTGATCTCGGCCCTGGTACTCAAGGAGCGCCTGGGCCTGGGCGCCTGGCTGGCCATTGGCGCAGGGTTTTTCGGCGTGGTACTGATTGCCGCCTCACATGGCGGCGGCGCGCAGGCAACCCATCAGCCCTTGTGGGCCATGGCCTTGCCCGTGGTCACAGCGCTGGGCTACGCCATCATGATGCTCAGCGCGCGGCGCATCCGCCCGGGCGAACACATGCTCACCACCATGACTTACATCGTGCTGGGCCAGCTGGTGTTTGCAGCGCCCATCGCCCTGCTGGGCGGCTTCTGGGTGCCGCTGTCGCCCGCGCACGCACCGCAGCTGGCCGCGCTGGCGCTGTGCGCCACGCTGGGGCTGGGCTTCATCACACAGGCATTTCGGCTGGCGCCGGCGGCCGTGGTCGTGCCCTTTGACTACAGCCTGCTGCTGTGGTCCACGTTGCTGGGCTGGCTGATCTGGCGCGAGCAGCCAGCATGGGGCTTTTACCTGGGCGCAGCGCTGATCGTCGCCGCCGGGCTGTACACCGCCCTGCGCCATGCCCGGCGCTGATTCAGCGCCTTGTTCAGACCCGTTCAAAACTGCGGCTTGCGCTTGGCCAGAAAGGCGGCGATGCCTTCGCGGTGCTCAGCGCTGGGGGCGTAGTCGTATGCGCCCGGCAGCAGCGCGGCCAGGGCCTGTTGCTGGCTGGCGTCGGCCAGCACGCGCAGACTGCGCTTGTGCATGCGCGCGGCCTGCGGCGCCAGGGCCAGCAGGCGCTGCACCCATTGCTGCGCGGCAGCCTCGAACTCCTGCTCGGGCAGCAGCTGGGCCAGAAAGCCCACCTCGTGCAACGCCTGCGCCGGCAACACCTGCGCGGCCAGCAACATGCGCCGCGCCAGCGCATCACCCACGGCGCGACCTACCAAGGCCAACTCGCGCGGCGCCATCGGAAAGCCCAGCCGCGCAATCGGCGCGCCGAACTGCGAGCGCCCCGTGGCGATGCGCAGATCGCAGCAACTGGCGATCTCCAGCCCTGCCCCCATACAGGGGCCGTCGATGGCGGCAATCAGCGGCACGTCACAGGCCAGCATGGCGCTCAGGCCACCCCAGACCTGATGCTCATGAAAATGCGCCAACGTCTGCGGGTCAAAGCGAAACTGAGCGTATTCGGAAATGTCGCCGCCGGCGCAGAACGCGCCATCCTCGCCGGTGACCAGCACGCAGCGCAGCTGCGGCTGCTGCGCGATGCGCTCGAATACCTCGCGCAACTGCAACCACATGGCCACCGTCATGGCCCCGAGTTTTCCCGGATTGCGCACGCGCACATGCGCCCAGCAGGGCGTACCGTCTCCCTTGCCATCGCCCCCGCCTGCGGCGTGCCAATCCAGCGCAATGCCTGCAGCGGCGCGGCTTTGCTTGTCCTCCATTACCATCCTTTCGTCCTGCGGCGCACGCCCCAACAACAGCGCTGCGCTCCATTGATGAATCCGTACCACGGGCTCGGAAATCCGCGTTTGCCTCAATGGCGCAAACAATTTTGGCGTGTATGCTTGATCCGTTTTGCGCGTTCTGCCGCCAAGCGCATGGTCAGGCACGCGCGAGCAAATCCATCAAAACCTGTTCTGCATCTCGAACAGTCCCGCACACACATCAAGGAGTCATCATGACGCAATTTCGTCTCAAGTCGGTCGTTACTGCCGCCGCCATCGCTGGCGCGCTGGCATTCTCGGCCGGCGCCTACGCCCAGAACATCAAGATCGCCGTGGTCGGCCCGACCACCGGCCCCGTGACGCAGTATGGCGACATGGTCAAGGAAGGCGTGGAAACGGCCATCGAGCAAATCAACGCTGGCGGCGGCGTGCTGGGCAAGCAGCTCGAGGCCGTCTACATCGATGACGCCTGCGAGCCCAAGCAAGGCCCCGTGGCTGCCAACCGCGTGGTCAACGACAAGATCGGCTACGTGGTCGGCGGCGTTTGCTCGGGCGCCACCATTGCTGCTGCGCCGATCTATGACGAGGAAGGCGTGGTCATGGTCACGCCCTCGGCCACCTCCCCCGCGCTGACCGACGGCAAGGACTACCAGTTCATCTTCCGCACCATCGGCCGCGACGACCAGCAAGGCCCGGCCGCCGCCAAGTTCATCATCGAGAAAATCAAGCCCAGCAAGGTCGCCGTGCTGCACGACAAGGCCTCCTACGGCCAGGGCATTGCCAGCGCCGTGCGCGACAACCTGCAGGCTGCCAAGGTGCCCGTGGCCATTTTTGAAGGCATCAATGCCGGCGACACCGACTACTCGGCCGTGATCACCAAGCTCAAGTCCGAGGGTGTGGACTTCGTTTACTTCGGCGGCTACCACCCTGAAATGGGCCTGCTGCTGCGCCAGGCCAAGGAGCAAGGCGTGACGGCCAAATTCATGGGCCCCGAAGGCGTGGGCAACCCCGACATCAACGCCATCGCTGGCGAGGCCGCCGAGGGCATGCTGGTGACGCTGCCGGCCGACTTCACGCAAAACCCGGACAACGCCAAGATCGTGCAGGCCTTCAAGGACAAGAAGCGCAATCCTGGCGGCGCCTTCCAGCTGACGGCCTACGCCGCCACGCTGGCCATTGCCGAGGGCATCAAGGGCGCAGGCGCCAACGAGCCTGAGAAAGTGGCCCAGTTCCTCAAGGGCGCCAAGCTGCCCAGCCCGGTGGGCGAGCTGTCCTGGAACAAGGCTGGCGACCTCAATAACTTCAAATTTGACGTCTTCACTTGGCACAAGGACGGCAGCAAGACCACTGCGCAATAAGTCCGCGTCCAGCACCGTGCTGATGCCGCAGCCTTTGCGGCGTCAGCGCATAAAAAAAGCAGCGCCCAGGGCGCTGCTTTTTTTATGCTGCGACAAGCGAACTCAACGCACGCGCATGCCCGGCTGCGCGCCAGGGAAGGGTTCGAGCACGTAGATGCCCGGCTGGCTGCCCTCATCGGCATGGCTGGCGGCCAGCACCATGCCTTCGGAGAGGCCGAACTTCATCTTGCGCGGCGCCAGGTTGGCGACCATGACAGTGAGCTTGCCCACCAGCTGCTCGGGCTGGTACATGCTGGCAATGCCGCTGAAGACGTTACGGGTCTTGGGTTGGCCGTGCTCGTCCTGCTCGCCCACGTCCAGTGTCAGCTGCAGCAGCTTGGTTGAGCCTTCGACGGCGCTGCACTGCAGGATTTTGGCGATGCGCAGGTCGATCTTGACAAAGTCGTCGATGGTGATGGTATCGGCCAGCGGCTCACCACCAGGGGCTTGGGGATCGAAGGCCGAGGCAGCTTTTTTCTTGGCCTCCTTTTTCGTCTCGGCAGGCGCAGCGGCGGGCGCGGCCGGGGCCTCGAACAAGGCTTCGAGCTGTTTTTCGTCCACGCGCTGGATCAGGTGCTTGAAGCCGGCGATGGCTTGCCCCGCGCTCAGCGAAGTCTGGGCGTCGGCAAAACTGAAAGGGCTGACCTGCAAAAAGCCCTCGACCTGGGCGGCCAGCGCGGGCAGCACGGGCTTGAGGTAGATGGTGAGGATGCGGAAGGCCTCGATGCAGGTGGTGCAGACGTCGTGCAGGCGCTCGCCCTGGGCTGGTTCCTTGGCCAGCTCCCAGGGTTTGTTGGCGTCCACATATTCGTTGACGCGGTCGGCCAGCAGCATGATCTCGCGCAGCGCGCGGGCAGTGTCGCGGCGCTCATAGGCATCGCCGATGTCATCGGCCTTCGCGCGCAGGGTTTGCAGCAGCGCCTGGCCATCGCCCGAGGGCTGGCCCAGGCGGCCATCGAAGCGCTTGGCGATAAAGCCTGCGGCGCGGCTGGCGATGTTGACGTACTTGCCCACCAAATCGGCGTTGACGCGGGCCATGAAGTCCTCGGCGTTGAAGTCGATGTCCTCATTGCGGCCGTTGAGCTTGGCGGCCAGGTAGTAGCGCAGCCATTCGGGGTTCATGCCCAGCTTGAGGTACTTGAGCGGATCCAACCCGGTGCCACGGCTCTTGCTCATCTTCTGGCCGTTGTTGACGGTGAGAAAGCCATGCACGGCAATCTGGTCGGGCGTCTTGCGGCCGGAGAAGTGCAGCATCGCGGGCCAGAACAGGGTGTGGAAGGTGACGATGTCCTTGCCGATGAAGTGCACCTGCTCCAACTGCGGGTTGGCCATGTAGGCCTCATAGTCCTCGCCGCGCTGCGCCAGCAGGCTCTTGAGCGCAGCCAGATAGCCCACGGGCGCATCCAGCCAGACGTAGAAGTACTTGCCCGGCGCATCGGGAATTTCGATGCCGAAGTACGGCGCATCGCGGCTGATGTCCCAATCGCCCAGCCCCTCGCTGGTGCTGCCGTCCGGGTTGGTGCGCACGGTGAACCATTCCTTGACCTTGTTGGCCACCTCCGGCTGCACATGCTTGCCGTTTTGCGTCCACTCCTGCAGGAAGTCCACGCAGCGCGCGTCCGAAAGCGTGAAGAAAAAATGCTCGGACTCTTTGAGCACCGGCTTGGCGCCCGAGAGCGCGGAATACGGCGCGATCAGCTCAGTGGGCGCGTACACGCTGCCGCAGACCTCGCAGTTGTCGCCGTACTGATCCTGGGCATGGCAGCGGGGGCACTCGCCCTTGATGTAGCGGTCGGGCAGGAACATACCCTGCTGCGGGTCAAAGAATTGCTCGATGGTGCGCGTGGCAATCAGCCCGGCCTGTCTCAGATCGCGGTAGATCTGTTGCGCCAGCTCGGTGTTCTCCGGGCTGTGGGTTGAATGCCAGTGGTCATGGCTGATGTAAAAACCATCCAGATACTGCTTGCGGCCGGCAGCAATGGCGGCCACGAACTGCTCGGGCGTCTGTCCCGCCTTCTGCGCCGCGATCATGATGGGCGCGCCGTGGGCATCGTCAGCGCCCACAAAATCCACCCGGTGGCCCTGCATGCGCTGAAAGCGCACCCAGATGTCGGCCTGGATGTATTCCATGATGTGGCCGATGTGGAAAGTGCCGTTCGCATACGGCAAGGCAGTGGTGACGAAAATGGTGCGTGGCTTCATAGATTCATTCGGGGCGCAGGCCGTGCCTGGCAAAACAAGCGCGCCCATCAAGCAAGGCCTGCACGAATCGCAAGGCTCACTGGCCGCTGGATTCATGCAGACCTTGCACAGGCTCTGAGGGCGCGGCGATTTTATGGCCTGTTGCCGCGCCATGCCCTGGCGCTGTGCAGCCGCTGAGGGGCAAAGCCCGCTGGCGGGTGAACAAGCCCTAGAATCTGGCGCACCCCATAAGCAAAATTCATGCCGCAATGAGCAAGACCCTGTTCCTCCCCTTGGCCACCGCCAGCGTCGTGCTGTTGGCTCTGGCCTTGCCCCAGCCTCAAGCGCACGCGCTGGCCAGCGACCGCGCCCAGCCCATGAACATCGAAGCCGATTCGTTGCGCCACGACGAGGCCAAGCAGACCACGGTGTTCACCGGCCGCGTGGTCGTCACCAAAGGCAGCATCGTGCTGCGCGGCGACTCGCTCAATGTGCTGCAGCGTGCTGATGGCAGCCAGCTGGGCACAGTGCAGGCAGGCGGCGGGCGGCGCGCCTTCTTCAGCCAGCAGCGCGACACCCCCAAAGGCGCCCCGAAGGAAACGGTGGAGGCCGAGGCCACGCGCATCGAGTACGACAGCAAGGCCGACCGGGTGCGGCTGCTGGGCCGGGCGCAGCTGCGCCGTTACCAGGGCGGGCAGCTCAACGATGAGATCAGCGGCGGCGAGATCGTCTACCACAATGGCAGCGGCCAGTTCAGCGTCGATGGCGCAACGCGCGGCGGCGGCAGTAGCGGCTCGGCGCCTGCCGGCCAGGGCGGTCGCGTGCGCGCCGTGATCGGCGCCAGCACCACGGGCCAGGCCAGCAGCGGCAGCGACCGTGGCAGCCGTGGCGCCAAGGCCCCGGCCACGCCGCTGGCGCCCAGCAGCGAGCTGCAACAGACCGCCCCTTGAACCCACAGCCATGACGCAAGCAACACAAGGCCCGCACGGGCCAGACACGCCAGCAGCCGCTGCCCCGGCCATCGGCCTGGTGGCGCGCCACTTGCAGAAAAGCTACGGCGGGCGCAAGGTGGTCAAGGACGTTTCGCTCGATGTGGGTCCGGGCGAGGTCGTAGGCCTGCTCGGGCCCAACGGCGCGGGCAAGACGACCTCGTTCTACATGATCGTCGGCCTGGTGCGCAGCGACGGCGGCGAGATCCTCATCGACGGCCATGCCATCACCGACATGCCCATCCACAAGCGCTCGCGCCTGGGCCTGTCCTATCTGCCGCAGGAGGCCTCGATCTTTCGCCGCCTGACGGTGCAGGAGAACGTGCAGGCCGTGCTGGAGCTGCAGTTCGACGCCCAGGGCAAGCCGCTTAGCAAGGCCGAGGTGCAGCAGCGCCTGCAGCAGCTGCTGCAGGAGTTGCGCGTCGATCATCTGCGCAGCGCGCCGGCGCTGTCGCTCTCGGGCGGTGAGCGCCGCCGCGTCGAGATTGCCCGGGCGCTGGCCACGCAGCCGCGCTTCATCCTGCTGGACGAGCCCTTTGCCGGCGTGGATCCGATCGCGGTGATGGAGATTCAGCGCAGCATCGCCTTTCTCAAAGAGCGCGGCATCGGCGTGCTCATCACCGACCACAACGTGCGCGAGACCCTGGGCATTTGCGACCGCGCCTGCATCATCAGCGAAGGCGCCGTGCTGGCGCACGGCCCGGCGCAGGACATCATCGAAAACCCGGACGTGCGCCGCGTCTACCTGGGCGAGAACTTCCGCATGTGAGGCGCGGCAATGAAGCTGGGCGTTTCCCTCAAGACCTCGCAAAACCTGGCGCTGACGCCACAGTTGCAGCAAGCGATCCGGCTGCTGCAGCTGTCCACGCTGGAGATGCAGCAAGAGGTCGAGCACATGCTGGAGGAAAACCCCTTCCTGGAGCTGCAGGAAGGCGACGGCAGCGATGGCCTGGATGGCGGCGACGCCAGCCTGGATACCCCGCCCGCAGACGGCAGCGCGCCAGAGCTGGGGCGCGATGGCCCCACCAGCCCCGGCGGCGACCACGTCGGCAGCCATGACGGCGCTGCCGAAGAGGGCGATGGCGAGAGCGACGCCACCGGCCAGGCCCAGGGCAGCGAGGAGCGCGAGTTCGAGGCCGTGCCCGAGGACTGGGGCGGCGATGGCTCGATGGACATTTCCGCAAACGATGGCGAATGGGGCAGCGATGCGCCCGCACCCGGCGCAGCAGGCGCGAACGACGAGGTGGACGCGGCCGACATCAACAGCGCGCACATTTCGCTGGCCGACTTCCTGCATCAGCAAGCCGGCGAGTTCTTCCTCGACGCCGTGGACCGCTGCGCGCTGGACTTTCTGATCGAATCGCTCAACGAGGACGGCTACCTGGAGGACACGCTCGAAGACCTCGCCCTGCCGCTGGCGCGCAGCCTGGAAGACGTGGACGAGCTGCTGCACCACTTTCAGCTGGCGCTGAACCTGCTGCACACCATGGAGCCCGCCGGCGTGGGCGCGCGCGACCTGGCCGAATGCCTGCAACTGCAACTGCGCGCGCTGCAGCGCGACGAGCACTGCGACTGCGAACCCGCGCTGCTGGCCCTGGCGCAGCAGCTGTGCCAGCAGCCGCTGGAGCTGCTGGCCAAGCGCGATGTGCGCCAGCTCTGCCAGCTCACCCAGGCCGAGCCCGAGCAGGTGCGCGACGCGCTGCTGCTGATCGCCCGGCTCGAGCCCAAGCCCGGCAGGCGCTTTGCCGACGTCGAGCGCAACGCCATCGTGCCCGACGTGCTGGTGCACGCCGCGCCACCCGGACAGCCCGGCCAGCAGCGCGGCGCACCAAGCGGCGACTTCGTGGTGCGCATCAACCCCGACGTCATGCCGCGCCTGCGCGTGCACGAGGTCTATGCCAAGGCGCTGCGCGGCAGCAGCAGCCACGCCGAGCTGCAGCAGCGCGTGCAGGAGGCGCGCTGGTTCATCAAGAACATCCAGCAGCGCTTTGACACCATCTTGCGGGTATCCAAGGCCATCGTCGCGCGCCAGCACGACTTCTTCGTGCACGGCCCCACCGCCATGCGGCCGCTGGTGCTGCGCGACATCGCGCAGGAGCTGGGCATGCACGAGTCCACCATCTCGCGCGTGACCACGGCCAAGTACATGGCCACGCCGCAAGGCACTTTCGAGCTCAAGTACTTCTTCGGCTCCGGGCTGGAGACCGACAGCGGCGCCAGCGCCTCCAGCACCGCCGTGCGCGCCCTCATCAAGCAATGGATCAGCGCCGAAGACCCCAGCCAGCCGCTCTCGGACAGCCAAATCGCCAACCTGCTCAAGGAGCAGGGCATCGAATGCGCGCGCCGCACCGTGGCCAAATACCGCGAGGCGCTGCGCATCGCCCCCGCCAATCTGCGCAAAAGCCTGTGACCGCCGCCTCCCGCCTCCCATCGCCCCGCCCTGCCCCTGCGCCTGCATCCACTCCCGCGCCCGCTGCTGCACGCCAGCCTGCGCCCTACCTGTTCCTGCCCTGCGCCGCGCACACCGAAGCGCTGCTGGGCGCAGAAGTACAGCGCATCACCGGCCTGCCCGAGGCGGCGCTGACGCTGCAACGCGCCGGCGTGGCCATTCACGCCGATGCCGACAGCCAGCAGCTGCTGGCCCTGGCCATGCAGCTGAACCTGCACAGCCGCATCGCGCAGCGCGTGCTCATCGTGCTGGCCCAAGGCCCCTACCAGCGCGAGGACGATCTCTATGCCCTGGCCGCCCAGCTGCCCTGGGAGCAATGGTTCACGCCCGCGCAGACCTTCAAGATCGAGGCCACGGCCCAGCGCAGCCCGCTCAAAAGCCTGAACTTCGCCGCGCTGCGCATCAAGGATGCCGTTGCCGATCGCTTTCGCGCCCGGCAGGGCCAGCGCCCCAGCGTGGACACCCAGCGCCCGCAGGTGCGCATCCACCTGCACCTGGATGCTCAAACCCAGCAGCTGGCCATCGACACCAGCGGCGCGCCGCTGTTCAAGCGCGGCTGGCGCGAAGACAAGGGCGATGCGCCGCTGAAGGAGACCCTGGCTGCCAGCATGATCGCCGCCACTGGCTGGCAGCCGCTGTCGGACGCGCCGCTGCCGCTGTACGACCCCTGCTGCGGCAGCGGCACCATCGCCATCGAGGCCGCGCAAATGGCCTGCAACATCGCCCCGGGCCTGCAACGCCGCTTCGCCTTCGAGCACTTGTTGCCGCACCAGCCGCAGCACTGGCAACAGCTGCGCGAGCAGGCCCTGGCGCAGCGCCGCGCGCCGGCCGCGCCCGTCTTCGGTAGCGACATCGCGCACCGCATGGTCGATTTCGCGCGCCGCAATGCCGAGCGCGCCGGCGTGGCCCAGGCCGTGCAATTGCGCGGCGGCGACCTGCTGCAGCGCCTGCCGCCCTGCGCGCAGCCGGGCATCCTGCTGCTCAACCCGCCCTACGGCACGCGCATCGACGCCGCCGGCAGCGCCGGGCGCAACTTGCAAACGCGCAGGCAAATGGGCTTTTCAGCGCGTGAATTCAGCAGCGACGACGACGGCGCAGCCTTCTTCGCCCAGCTGGCTGCGCACTGGAAAAGCCACTACGGCGGCTGGACGGCCTGGCTGCTCAGCCCGGACATGAAGCTGCCGGGCAAGCTGCGCCTGAAGGAGTCGCGCCGCGTGCCCATGTGGAACGGCCCCATCGACTGCCGGCTGTTTCGCTTTGACCTGCAAGCGCGCCGGTCATAGCGTGCGCTCTCAGCGCAAGCGCCCGGTGCGCAGGTCGCACTGCATGGCCTGGCCGGACTGGAAGTCGGCGATGCGCATGCCCGAGTCGGGATGGGTGGACAGCCAATCCCAACCTGCGCCCGACTTGCGGCCGGCCTGCCCCTGTGACGTGGGCATGGGGGTTTCGGTCACGGCGGCAAACAGCTTGGCCAGCGGGCGCGTGTCCATCTTCTGGTGGCGCATCAGCGCCATGGAAAAGCAGTCGGCCTCGCGCTCGTGTGCGCGGCTGTAGGCCAGCGTGGTCAGGCTGGTGCTGGCCAGCGCCACCCAGCCGGAAACGTCGCTGAGCGCCATGCTCAGCACGGCATTGAGCACGGTCTGCTCGATCAGCGCGCGGCTGGAGTGGCGGTGCACGATGTGGCCGATTTCGTGCGCCAGCACGCCCAGCAGCGCGTCATCGCCCAGCTTGTGCTTGTCGGCCAGGGCCACCATGTCGTCGGTGAGCACCATCACGCCGCCGGGAAAGGCCAGCGCATTGGCGCCAATGAGCTCGCTGGCGCGGAACTCCAGCCGCCACACCGGCTGGTAGCCGCGATAGCGTCGCAATGGCTCGGGGATGTCGGCCAGCATGGCCTCAAAGCGCTGGCGCAGCGCCAACTGGCGCGCTGCGGGCAGGCTGCTGGACTTGAAGGCCCTGCCATCGAGCTGGGCCAGCGCCTGCTGGCTGATCTCCAGCTCCCAGCCAATGGGCACGAAGCGCGCCAGCTGCGTGGCCACCATCGGCGTGCCATAGCGGAAGAACAGCACCAGCAGCAGCACGCTGGCGGCAGTAAAGCCCAGCAGCAGCTTCCAGCCCAGTTGCAGGCGCTCGGCCACTTTGCGCTTGCCGCCTGCGCGGTTGTAGGCCTCGTGCCATTGCGCGGCGCTTTGCACCTCCAGCGTGCCGTGCTCGCCCAGGGCCACGGTCAGGCGGTTTTGCGCCGTACCTCGGCCATAGGTTTGCGGCCATTGCACCTGGCGGTGCGCCAGGCACAGGCCATCGCCGGCTGCATCCAGGGGCTCGATCACCAGCTGCGGGCCGCCAGCGGCCGGCTCGATCATGACCAGCACGCGCCGGCCACGGCTGCTCAGGCCGTCGTACCACAAGGCCTTGAGGGCACGGCCAGGCTGTGCAGCCGGGGCAGGGGCGGTGGCGCGATGGGCGGGCATGAGAGCTCAGGAGATGATGTCAAAACCGGCAAAGTCGGCAACGGCATCGGCCAGCGCGCCGCCTTCCTGCTGAATCACCAGCAGGCTCTTGATCTGCGAGACGCCGCCACGGATGTAGACGGTGGTGGAGTTCCACTTGGCGCGGTATTCGCGCACCCGGGCAAAGGGCCGGTAAAAGCCCAGCGTGAGCAGCGTCAGCAACCAGTTCTGCAGGCGCAGCCAGACGAAGCCCGGCACGCTCAGCGCGCAGCGAAAGCGCGCGATGTCGCTGATGCCGGTGCGGTTCCACACCAACCGGTGCTGGGCCGCCTCGCGGTAGGCCAGCGCGGCCTGTAGGCCCGTCAGCAGCGCGATCAAGCCGCCCAAAAAGGCCAGCAGCACTTGCTGCATGGATGGAATCCAGTCCTCCAGCCGCTCTTGATCGAATTGCTCGCAGGCTTGGGGCTGGCCACCTGGCTGCGGCGCTGGCCCCTTGGCCTGTGGCGCGGCCTCGGCCTGGCGCTGCATCTGCTGCAAAAACTCCTCCCACTCCTGCTCGGAGATGCCCTCGGGCCGCTCCATCTCGCGCAAGTCCTCATAGGTTTGCTGTTGCTGCAGCTGCACGGCGCACTGGTAGGCCTGCACCAGCCCGCTTTGCACGAGCACGTAGCCCGCGCCGCCGGCCACCACCGCCAGGCCCACCAGGCCAATCAGCGTGCTGGCCAGCCAGATCTTGACGAAATCCCAGTAGTTGGCGCGGAACACGCCGCCTTCGATGCCCAGGTAGCTGCGCTGCACCAACAGGCGCTGGTAATTGAACAGCACGCGCACCACGCACAGCCAGCTCACCAGCAGCGCCAGCACAATCAACGCCCAGCTGCCGGGCCTCAGGCCCAGCCAGGTCGTGGGGCGGGTTTCCTCCAGCAGGCTGGGCGAGGTGAAGGTGGCGATCATGTCCAGCCCCACGTAGGCCAAAAACCAGCTGGCAGCCATCAGGAACACCGGCCAGCTGGCCCAGTAAATCTCCTTCCAGTTCGTGCCAAAGCGCAGCCGCAGGCCCCGCCAGCGCGTGGCCGTGACGCGAAAGCGCTTGGCGCTGCCCCACAGAAAGGGGATGGCCACGGCCGCACTGGTCAGCGCCAGGCCCACCAGCAGCAGGTTGTCGTGGCTGATGGCCCAGTCGAACAGCTTGTACAGCCCCAGGAAGATGAAAAAGCCAATCACCATGCGCTTGATGCTGGCGTGAAACTCCAACGGGCTGCGCGCGATCACGCTGTGGCTGAAGAAGTATTCGGCCGTGCGCTTGCGCGCCCAGGGCGTGTAGATGCCCAGCGTCAGGATCAGCAGCAGCACATTGACGAACCAGACGCGGAAATACTGCGCGCCCGCTCCGGTGAACTTCAGGGGATAGGCCTTGACGGGGATTTTGGATTTGTCGGCCCTGGCCACAGCAGGGCGCACGGCTCTGGGCCTCGGTGGCGACGGCGGCGCAGCGCCATCGGACGGTTGCGAAGGCGCGCTGGCAGGCTCCTCATGCAGGCGCGATTGCGCCACCAGCTCCCATTGCTGCGAATCCGCACTCGAATCGGCATCGGGCATCCCAGCTGCTCCGCTGCTGTGCACATCGTCCTGGCTCATGCGCTTTCACCCCTCTCATGTAAGAGCCTGCCCTCAAAAAATCCTCGCGCTGCGCTCAGCCCCAGAATCGGGCCTCTGCTGCACCCACAAAACTTGCCAATAGCGCACTGTTGGCCACGCTTTGCGCCTTGCAGGCATCCCGGACCTGGGCGAGCGCCATTCGCAGCGAATTGGGGGGGACAGGCTCTCAGGCGCAATATCGAAAGGATGCAAGTGTAACGTTTTGTCTAAAGAGCCTCGCACATGCCAGAAACAAGCAGTTTTGCCGGCACAACATGGGCGTCTGGATCAAGGCCAGGGATTTGCAGGGCTTGCCCAGCAGGCGCAGAATCGCGGCTTTGCCGCCCGCCTTCTTGCCAAGCTGCCCACCGTGAAATTCCGTGCCTACTGGCGCCGTGCCCGCCCGCTGTCAGGCCGCACCCGCACTGCGCGCAACAACCTGTGGCTGAGCCTGGTGCTGACCTTCGTGGCCGGCGCGGCCAATGCCGGCGGCTTTCTGGCCGTGCAGCAGTACACCTCGCACATGACGGGCATCGTGGCGCACATGGCCGACTCCATCGCGCTGGGGGCCTACCATGCGGTGTTCGCAGGCCTGGGCGGGCTGCTGTCCTTCATCATGGGCTCGGCCTGCACCGCAGTCATGATCGGCTATGCCCGACGCCACCGGCTCGAGAGCGAATACGCCATGCCGCTGCTGCTGGAAGCTGCGCTGCTGATGCTCTTTGGCGCGCTGGGCGCGCGCCTGCAGGCCCTGCCCTCGCTGCTGTTCATCCCCATGACGGTGGTGCTGCTGTGCTTCATCATGGGGCTGCAAAACGCCGTGGTCTCGCAACTGGGCGGCGCGCAGATCCGCACCACGCACGTCACCGGCATCGTCACCGACATTGGCATTGAGCTGGGCCGGCTGCTGTACTGGAACCGCACCGATCTGGGCGACGAACAGCGCAAGGTGCGCGCCAACCGGCGCCACCTGGTCATGCTCGGCGCGCTGCTGTTGTGCTTCTTCGTCGGCGGCGTGGTGGGCGCTGTGGCCTTCAACACCATTGGCTATGTGTTCACGGCCGCGCTGGCGCTGATTCTGGTGACCCTGGCCACCGCGCCGGTGCTGCTGGATTTGCGCATAGCCTGGCGACGCTGGCGCAGCGTGCGCCGCCGCCGCAGCCCCCGCTGAAAGAAAGGCAAGAGGCGCAGCGCCCAGCTTGCCGCTGGCTGCGCGCAGGCCCTGCCTGAGGCGGCGCGGCACAGGGCCGCTACAATCGCCCAGCCCATGCCATGCCGCCATCGCGGCGCGCCCGGCCAGGCGCTGCGGCACAGCGCGCCATACACCGGGCGCGGGGGCTTGTTCCAACCTTGCTTGGCCGCTGCTTGCGTGCGCCATGCCTGCGCCATTTTCTATGCACACCACTGACCTGCTTCGCCTTTGCAGCGCGGCAGCGCTTGCGGCCTTGCTCGCAGCCTGCTCCAACACCTCGTCCGACCGCTCCGCCAACTGGTCGCCCGACCGGATCTACACCGAGGCGCGCAGCGAGATGAATGCCTCGAACTTCGAGAAGGCCGTGCCGCTGCTGGAGCGCCTGGAAGGGCGTGCAGCGGGCACTACGCTGGCGCAGCAGGCGCAAATCGACAAGGCCTACGCCCAATACCGCAATGGCGACAAGGCCGAGGCCATCGCCACGCTCGATCGCTTCCTGCAGCTGCACCCGACCAGCCCGGCGGCCGATTACGCGCTCTATCTCAAAGGCATCGTCAACTTCAACGACAACCTCGGGCTGTTTTCCTGGCTGCACCGCCAGGATTTGTCCGAGCGCGACCAGCGCGCGGCCAAGGAGTCCTTCGAGGCCTTCAAGGAACTGGTCGAGCGCTACCCCGAGTCGCGCTATGCACGCGACGCCCGCCAGCGCATGGTCTATATCGTCAATGCGCTGGCCTCGTACGAGGTGCATGTGGCGCGCTACTACTACTCGCGCGGCGCCTACGTGGCCGCCATCAACCGCGCCCAGCTGGCCATTCAGGACTACCAGGACGCGCCGGCGCTGGCCGAGGCGCTGCAGATTCTGGAGCGCTCCTACGACAAACTGGGCATGACCGAGCTGCGCGACGACACGCGCCGCGTGATCGAAAGCTCCTTCCCGCAAGGACTGCCCGGCGCGCAACCGGCGCAGCCCAAATCCTGGTGGCGCTTCTGGCGCTGACCCGCTGAGCCGCTGACCACTACGAAAGGGCGCTGTCATGACACCTCTGCAATCGGCTTGCCGCACCTTGTTGTTGAGCGCCGCCCTGGGCCTGGGCGCAGGCGCGCCGGCCTGGTCTTATTGGATGAGCAGCGATGGCGGCATGAGCCTGTCCATCGGCGCGGGCAATTACCTGCTCAGCAGCCAGGTGCTCAAAAACAGCTCTGGCGGCAGCAAAAAGGCCCAGGCCTCGCGCAAGGCCGCGCCCAAGCCCAGCGCCTACCGCTACCGCTACGCCCCAGCCGTCAGCCAGCAGGTGCGCGCAGAGTTCATGCAAGGCATGCGCCAGCGCATCGAACAATCCAGCGCGGGCGATGCCACCAGCCTGGCCATCGTCAACGCACTGGCCGATTACGACGGCATTGCCTCCGTGCGCGAGCAATTCAAGCGCATGGGCCACGACCCCGACAGCGTGGCCACGGCCATGGCCTTCTGGCTGCTGGGCAATTACCGCATCGTGCACGGCATCGACACGGCCCAGATCGAAACCGCCGGCCTGCTCAAGCAACTGCAAAGCGTGCTCAGCAGCGACCAGGGCATGCTCAAGCAAAGCGATGCCGACAAGCAGCGCATGGCCGAGCTGCTGCTGTGGACGGCCATCGTGCAGCAAATCGCCTACAACCAGGCCGATGAAAAGAAAGACGCCAGCGCCAAGGCCCAGGCTGCCAGCCAGGCGCGCGCCAGCCTGCAGCGCGTGGGCTTTGACGTCGATGCGCTGCAGCTGGACTCCAGCGGCTTGCGCCTGCGCTGAAGCCCTGCCCACCGCCGCCATCAACGGCCCCCCAAGCGCCATCAGGACTGCATGATGGCGTAGCCGTGCAGGCGCTCGTGCTCGGCCAGCGCAAAGCGGTCGGTCATGCCGGCGATGAAATCGGCCACGCTGCGCGCCGCGCCTGCATCGCTGCCGGCTTGCTGGGCGCGGGCGGCAAACTCCGGCGGCATGCGCTCGGGCGCGGCCAGGTAGTGTTGGAACAAATCGGTGATGACCTGCTGGGCGCGCTCGGTGGTGTGCTGCACCTGCGGGTGGCGGTACAGATGCTGAAACAGCGCCTGCTTGAGCTGCACGGCCTGGCGCTGCATGGCCTGGCTGAAGCGCAGCAGCGGCGGCAGCTGGCGCACGGCATCGGCGCTGGCTGGCCGGTGCTGGGCCAGGTGCGCGCTGGTGGTGTCGATGACGTCGTAGATCTGCGCGCTGAGCATGCGGCGGATGGTCTCGTACAACCAGCGTCGGGGCTGCTGGCGCAGCGCCGGGAACTCATCGGCGGCCTGGGCGTGGTGCTGGGCAAACAGCGCCACGTCCTGCAGTTGCTCGGCATGCAACAGGCCCGAGCGAATGCCGTCGTCGATGTCGTGCGCGTTGTAGGCGATGGAATCGGCCAGGTTGCACAGCTGCGCCTCCAGGCTGGGGCTGGGCCACTGCGCGTCCAGAAAGCGCCGCGCAATGCCGCCAGGCTCGCGCGCCTCGATGGCGCGGGCATTGCGCGCCGAGCAGTGCTTGAGGATGCCCTCGCGGGTTTCAAAGCACAGGTTCAAGCCGTCAAACTGCGGATAGCGCTGCTCCAGCACATCGACCACGCGCAGGCTTTGCAGGTTGTGCTCGAAGCCGCCGAAATCACGCATGCAGGCGTGCAGCGCATCCTGCCCGGCATGGCCAAAGGGCGTGTGGCCCAGATCGTGCGCCAGCGCAATGGCTTCCACCAAATCTTCATCCAGCGCCAGCGGCCGGGCGATGGAGCGCGCCACCTGCGCCACCTCCAGCGAATGCGTCAGCCGCGTGCGGAACATATCGCCCTCGTGGTTGAGAAACACCTGCGTCTTGTAAACCAGGCGGCGAAAGGCCGAGGAATGCACGATGCGGTCGCGGTCGCGCTGGAAATCGCTGCGCGTGGGCGCAGCGGCTTCGGCCACGCGCCGCCCGCGCGTGTTTGCGGGCTGGCTGGCATAAGGCGCGTGGCGGGCGCTGGCGGGGGCGGGGCTCATGGGCGGGTGGTTTCTGCAGGGCATCACAAAGGGGTTTCGGCAACAGGCGGCAACAGGCGCGCGGCGCATTGTGCCGCCTATCATGCGATGCTGCGGCCACAGCACCGCGCCTGAGAGCCGGTTCAAAATCTCGGTGCGAGTTGGCAAGAAAGTGGTTTGGGATGGGCTGCAAGGCGCAGAACACAGCCATGGCCCCAACCATGGCGAGGCTTTGCAACGGAAGCAGGCCGCCCCAATCCGCGCTCTTGGCCGCAGTAGAGAGATTTTGAACAGGCTCTGAGAGCCGTGGAGGAGATGAACGACATGCGCATGCCCACCGCCGAGCCATTCGAGCGCTACTGGATCGTCAACCCACACACCGTGGCCGAGGCCAATCTGCGCATGGGCGCCGCCTTGCTCATGGTCATGGGCGGGGGCATCGGCGTGTTCTCGCTGCTCAAGATCGGCGGCTGGTTCAGCCTGCTGGCCCTGCCCTTTGCGGCCCTGGCGCTGCTGGCGGCGCTGGTCTGGGGGCGGCTGTTTGCCTTTGCCTTTTTGCACCCCCGGCGGCGCCTGGCACAGATCGACCAGCACGGCCTGCGCCTGGTGGTGGACCACAGCGCGCTGGCCGGCTTCTGGCCCCGCCAGCAACTGGGCCCGCCCATGCCCTGGCAGCAACTGCAGGCCGTCTACGCTTACCAAACGCAGCGCATGGGCGAGCACGGCATGCTGTACTTCAGCCACCTGGCCGTGGTGTTCAAGGATGGCCAGACCCGGCGCTTTGACACCGACGTGCTGGGCCAGCACGCCGTCAGCGAAGACATTGCCGCCGCGGCCCAGGCCGTGCTGGCCGGCCAGCGCCCGGCTGCCGCGCCGGATGTGGCGCTGCGCATCCGGCCGCTGGGCTGGCTGGTGGCGACGCTCGGCCCGCTGTGCGCGCTGCTGCCAACCAGCCTGCTGGTCTTGCAGGAGGAGCTGAAGCCCATCTTGGGGCCCCACTTCGAGCGCACCATCGACTACTCCATGCTGCTGCTGCTCCTGACGCTGTGCGCCCGTCTGGCGCCATCCTGGCAGGCGCAGCAAGTGGAGCTGCCCGCCCCGCCATCACGTGCGTAATGGCGCTTGGCAAGAAAAGCCAAACGCCCATCCGCTGCGCTGCCATTGCCCGCCGTCCAGACAGCGCCTTGACGCAAAGGCTCCAAAGCCTGGGGCCGCCTTTCAAGTCAGGCTGGTATCGACCACGCGCTTTTGCAGCGCCAGGTATTCCTGCGACTGCATTTCGTTCAGGCGCGAGACGGTGCGCGGGAATTCATGCGCCAGCGGGCCTTGCAGGTACAGCTGCTCGGGCGCAACAGCGGCCGAGACCATCAGCTTGACGCTGCGGTCGTAGAGCACGTCCACCAGCCAGGTGAAGCGCCGCGCCTCCGAGGCCAGGTTGACCGACATCTGCGGGATGTCCGACACCAGCACGGTGTGGAACTGGTTGGCGATTTCCAGATAGTCGTTCTGCGAGCGCGGGCCGCCGCACAGTTGCTTGAAGTCGAACCAGATCACGCCGCCGGCGCGGCGCTTGGCCGGGATGCTGCGCGACTCGATGCGCATCAGCGGCTCCTCATCGGCGCTTTCGGCCAGTTGCTCGAAGGCTGCGGCCATGGCGGCGTCGGCCTCGGGGCCGTTGGGGCAGTGGTAGAGCTGCACGTGCTGCAGCGTGCGGCGGCGGTAGTCCGTGCCGTTGTCCACGTTGACCACCTCCATGCGCTCGTTGAGCAGGGCGATGGCCGGCAGAATCCGGTCGCGGTGCAAACCGTTGGGGTAGAGCTCAT
This sequence comes from Vandammella animalimorsus, assembly GCF_002285285.1. Taxonomy (GTDB): domain Bacteria; phylum Pseudomonadota; class Gammaproteobacteria; order Burkholderiales; family Burkholderiaceae_C; genus Lampropedia; species Lampropedia animalimorsus. The sequence continues at coordinate 549,669 of NZ_NSJF01000002.1, read as the reverse complement.
CGGGCCTGAAGTTGGAGGTGGTGACAAAGCCCACGCCGTTGTCGAACAGCGCCAGCAGCAGCTTGTAGAGAATCATCGCGTCCGTGATGTCGGCCACGTGGAACTCATCAAAGCAGATCAGCTTGTAGCGCTTGGCAATGCGCGCGCCCAGCACGTCCAGCGGATTTTGCGTGCCCTGCAGGGCGTGCAGCTCGCGGTGCACCTCGCGCATGAACTCATGAAAATGCAGCCGCACCTTGCGCTGGATGGGCACCTGCTGAAAGAAGCATTCCATCAAAAAGCTCTTGCCGCGCCCCACGCCACCGTACATGTACACGCCCTGCGGGATCTCAGGGCGGTTGAGCAGCTTCTTGAAGCGGTTCGAGCGCTTGCTCTTGTAGGCCGCCCATTCTTCGGCGCAGCGCTGCAGCGCCTCCACCGCGCGCAGCTGCGCTGGGTCGGCCTGATAGCCCTTTTCCGCCAAACTGGCCTGATAGGCCTCTCGCACATTCATGCCTGTGTCACCTTCTGTTGTTGCGCCACGCCCTGCGGCCAAGCGGGCGATTGTCCCATAGCCCCGGCGCGCAGCCGCGCATGGCCCTGAGCCGGCCAGCGGCGACAATAGCCGCCTTGGACATACCGCCACCCACCTCCCGTCGACACACTGCCGCTGCCCGCCCCATGCCCAGCCAAGATCCCTTCAGCCCCTGGCACGCCGCAGGCGATGCCCAAGACAGCGCCGCCGCGCCCATGAGCACCGCCCTCGCCCCCGGCGCCAGGGTCTGGCCAGTAGGGGCGCTGTGCCTGGCCATTGGCGATGCGCTGCAGGCGCGCTTTGGCGCCGTGGCCGTCGAAGGCGAGATCAGCGGCCTAAGCCGCGCCGCCAGCGGGCACCTGTACTTCGCCCTCAAGGATGCCCAGGGCCAGCTGCGCTGCGCCATGTTCCGCCGCGCCGCGCAACTGGCGACTTTCGAGCCGGCCGAGGGCGACCGCGTCATCGTGCAGGGCCGCGTCAGCGTCTACGGCCCGCGCGGCGACCTGCAGCTGGTGGTCGAGAGCATGCGCCGCGCCGGCCTGGGCAGCCTGTACGAGCAATTCCTGCAGCTCAAACAACGCCTGCAGCAAGAAGGCCTGTTCGATGCTGCGCGCAAGCGCCCGCCGGCGGCGCTGCCGCGCGGACTGGCCATCGTCACCTCGCCCAACGCCGCCGCGCTGCACGACGTGCTCAGCGCGCTGCGCCGCCGCGCGCCGCACGTGCCCGTGCTGCTGGTGCCGGCCCTGGTGCAGGGCGCGGGCGCGCCGGCCTCGCTGCGCGCGGCGCTGGCCCAACTCTACGAGGGCATCGCCCAAGGCCGGCTGCGCCGCGCCGATGGCCAGCCGCTGCACATCGACACCATCTTGCTGGTGCGCGGCGGCGGCTCCATCGAAGACCTCTGGGCCTTCAACGACGCCGAGCTGGCACGCCTGATTGTGCAAAGCCCAGTGCCGCTGGTGGCTGGTATCGGCCACGAGACCGACTTCACCATCGCCGACTGGTGCGCCGACCTGCGCGCGCCCACGCCCACCGCCGCCGCCGAGCTGGCCGCCCTGCCCCGCCAGCAGCTGCTGCAAGCCTTGCAGCACAGCCACGACCGCCTGGCCCAGGCGCTGGATCGCTACGGCATGGAGCAGCAGCGCCGTCTGCAATGGGCCGGCCACATGCTGGCGCGCCCCTCGGCGCTGCTGGCGCAGCACGCCGCGCAACTGCAACGCAACGCCCAGCGCCTGCGCCACAGCGGCCAGCAACAGCTCGAACGCCAAACACTGCGCCTGCAACAGCACGGCGCGCAATGGCCGCGCGCACTGCAGGCCAGCCTGCAGGCGCAGCAACAGCGCCTGGCCCAGGCCGCGCTGCGGCTGCGCATGCTCGACCCGCAACAGGTGCTCGAACGCGGCTACGCCATCCTCAGCACCGCGCAGGGCGAGATCGTGCGCAAGCCCGCGCAACTGCAGCCCGGCCAAACCATCACCGCCCGGCTCGCCCAGGGCAGCGCCACGCTGCAGGTGCCGCCGCACACGCCTGACGCATCATCGCAACCCCAGCCCAAACCCCCACCAGCGCCGCAGCAAAAACTGCCGTTTTGAGCCGTTTGCGCAAGGCTCTACAAGAGCCTGCGCCCTCGCATGCTCGTCTATCAAGCCACACAAGCCACTGCAGGCGCGACAGGCCTGGCTCCGTGAAGATCCACCCCGGAACAGCGCCACCGCCATCCATCAGATGATGGACAGGTCAGTTATGGGAAATCGCAGCAGTGTATTGATTGGCGTGCGCATTGATCCGACCGTCGAAACGGCAAGCCAGGGACACATTGGCAGGCGCTGCTTGGCGATTTCCTCACGCCGTGCGCATGGCCTTGACCAACATCCCCACCAAGCGCCGTTTCAGCTTCAGAGACCAGCCCAAACCGGATCAGTCGTAGGGGCTGGCGCTGCCATTTGCGCGCCCTCATTCCATCCGCGTTGCGCGCAACACACATGCCGTATTCCACGTGGCAATGGCCCGGAGCACCTGGGCAGGCACTTCAACCTGCAGCAGCGCGCGCCAGCAACATGCTGTCGCCATAGCTGAAAAAGCGGTATTGCTGGGCGATGGCGTGCTGGTAGAGCGCACGCACGTGTTCATAACCGGCAAAGGCGCTGACCAGCATCATCAGCGTGCTCTTGGGCAGGTGGAAGTTGGTCAGCAGCAGATCGACGACCTGGAATGCAAAGCCTGGGCGGATGAAGATTTGCGTCTCGCCCTCGGTTTGGCCGGTCTGCGCCCAGCTCTCCAGCGCGCGCACCGAGGTCGTGCCCACGGCCACGATGCGCCCTCCGCGGGCGCGGCAGGCAGCCATGGCAGCCAAGGTCTCAGGCGGTATGTGGTAGCGCTCGCTGTGCATGCGGTGCGCGTCCAGGTCTTCGGTCTTGACGGGCTGGAAGGTGCCCGCCCCAACGTGCAGCGTGATGGCCGTACGCTCGATGCCGGCAGCCTGCAGCGCCGCCAACGTGGCCTCATCAAAATGCAGGGCAGCCGTGGGCGCGGCCACGGCGCCAGGCGCGCGCGCAAACACGGTTTGATAGCGCTGCGCGTCCTGCGCGGCATGCGGGTCGTCGCCCTGGGCCTGCTGGCGCTCGATGTAGGGCGGCAGCGGCAAATGGCCCAACCGTTCCATCAAATCCCAGGCGCTCTGGCCGGGCGGCGCCAAGAGGCGCAGGCGAAACAGCGGCCCCTGCTCGTCTGGGTAGCGGCCCAGCAGCTGGGCATCGAAGCCGCCTTGCTCGCGGCCGCCGGCAAAGTGCAGCAACGCGCCGACGGCAGGCTTTTTGCTCACGCGCAAGTGCACGGCCACTTCGTCGCCGTGCAGCACGCGCTCGACGAGAATTTCCAGCCGACCACCGCTGGCCTTGTGGCCGAACAGCCGCGCTTTGACGACCTTGGTGTCGTTGAACACCAGCAGGTCGCCAGCCCGCAGCAGGCTGGGCAATTGGTGGAACACGCGATCGACCGGCGGCCAACTGCGCCCATCGAGCAAACGCGCTGCGCTGCGCTGCGCTGCGGGGTGGTGGGCGATGAGCTGCTCGGGCAGCGCGTAGTCGAAATCGCTGAGACTATGATGGCCGGAGGCAGCAGGCATGGGGAAGTCTGAAGTTCAGGAAGGCACCAATTTTATGGATGCGATGCACGTGCAGCAGCGCCATGCATCTCTACAGCCTTCGACTGCTTTACTTGACAGGAAAAGCCAAGACCCGCCGTTACCTGAATCTCAACAATGCCCAAACACCTTGCCTGTTTGCCGCTATATCGCCGATGCTTTGGTCGAAGAAGCTGAGATCAGCCAATCGCGTGATGAGGCAATCCGTGTCAGCTTCCTGCCCCAGCGGCCTGTACGACGACCAAGGCGTCCACAACCGTAACGCCATTGGCACTGGCCATGACTGGATTCAGATCCACGGATTGGATGCGGCCATGGGCCTCAGTCACCCACTGCCCCAGCGCCACTGCGCTGTGCGCCAATGCCTGCAAGTCGATCGGTGATTCGCCACGCACCCCTTGCAGCACCGACGCGATACGCAAGCGCGAGATGGCGTACAGCACTTCATCCATACTGCACGGTGCGATCAGCAGCTGAGTGTCCCGCAGACTTTCAACATACTTGCCACCGTCACCGATCAGCACAGTCGCACCAAACACCGGATCCCAGTGCGCGCCCAGCATCATTTCACGCTGACCCTTGACCATGCGGGCCACCAGCACTCCTTCACACGGGGCTCCCAAACGAATCAGGGTCTGAGTTTGTGCTTCAAACGCGGCCCGCACAGCGGCCTCGCTGTTGCAATCGAGCGCCACCAGGCCATGCTCACTCTTGTGCGGCACGGCCGGAGAGCTGGCCTTGACCGCCACAGATGCGCCCATGTCACGCCAAGCCTGCACAGCCTCGTCAGCGCTTTGGCAAAGACGGTGTTCGACGATCGGCAGCCCTGCGCAGCCCAGGGAGCCGGCAGACTGCAACATCGCTGGCGACAAATCGGCAACCCCAGCCCCAGCGCCACCGAGCAGCATCAGGCTAGTAGCTTCGCTGAGTGTATGAGAGGGGGCTGCTGCAACCAGCTGGCTCGGCGGAGCCTGCCAATCGGGGTTTTGCTGGCTGCTTCGCATCAGCTCGTGGTGACTAGCCAGCTGAGCCAAAGCCGCCAGGGCCGCACCGGTATGGCCGGCAGTCGGCACACCACGACGCTGAAAGGCCTGCATGGCCTCTTCTTGCCAGACTGATACGACAATCGGTTTATCGAGCTCCTGCATGAAGCGCAAACTGTCATCAGCGAAGCGGTCAACGTCATACCCCATGCCAGTGACAGGGATGTCCAGCAGCAGCATGTCCACTTGGGGGTCACGGGCCAGAGCAGGCAGGGCCTGACCAAACAGGCCGCTGTTGGTCAGCAACGCCGCCGTCACATCGACCGGATTGGTGGTGGCAGCGAAACTCGGCAGACTCTGGCGCAGCCAGGCCTGCGTGTCCGGCTGCAGCACGGGCAGCTCCAGACCCAGAGTTTCGGCATGGTCCGCTGCCATCACACAGCTGGCACCTGAGTTGCTGAGCACTGCCACGCGCCGACCCTGCGGCTGCCATCCATGCAAATAGACGGATGCACAAGCTGCCAGCGCATGCGCATCTTCGACGCGCCAGATGCCATGCTTACGCAGAAAAGCCGAAACCGCCCGATCCTCGCTGGCCAACGCCCCCGTGTGAGAGGCGGCGGCCTTCTGCCCTGCAGCGGAGTGGCCAGCTTTGACCGCCACGATGGGCACACCGCGCGCGCGCGCCAGCCGCGCTGCCTCGGCCAAGTGCTCCGGATCCTTCAGGCTTTCCATATAGAGCAGCAGTAGTTGGACTGTGGGGTCCTGCAGAACTTCGATCGCCAATTCGCTGACGGTCACATCGGCCTCGTTGCCGGTTGCATGCATATGGCGCACACCGATACCCTGACGCCGCAGCATCCCATAGACCATGGCGCTCACGCCTCCACTCTGACTGACAATCGCCACCGGCCCGTCTTTCGGTGGCGCTTCAATAAACATCGTGGAAAAGCTGGAGATCGCGCCCGTTCCAAAATTGGCTAGGCCCTGACTGTTCGGGCCGACGATGCGCACACCGCCCGCCTGTGCCGCGGCCATCAGCCGCGCCTGTGCCGCATGCCCATCCGGTCCAGCCTCCCCGTAGCCAGAGGCAATCACGATGGCAGCCGGCACGCCCAGTGCCGCACAGTCCTCTATAGCCTCCTGCGCGGCATCGCCAGCGACCACCACGATCGCTAGATCCGGCGGTTCGGGCACATCGCGCAAACGCGCATGGCATGGCAGACCCTGCACCACATCCCGGCTAGGGTTGATGGGCAAGATTGAGCCGGCAAAGCCGTGCTCACGCATGTAGTGAATGGGGCGGCCTCCGATCTTGTGGATATTGTCGGAGGCTCCTACCACCGCCACGGAACGAGGAGCTAGAAACGCAGACAGGGAATGATTCATAAATACCAATCAGAAAGGATTTGAAAGTAGGCTATTTCGCTGTGCACATTGACGAACGAAATACAGCAGCACGCCTTCCTCGTGAGACCTGAATGACGCATGCACTGGCTCACCGATCACCAAGCCAGTATCGGCATGGCCCATCACGAGCGGGCCTTCTTCAAGACGAGCCAAAACGATGGTGTAGGGCACCAAGGCCTTGAAGCTCTGTGCCGGCGCTCGATGGATCTCTGTGACGGCATGCACCCAAGCACGCCCTGAAGCCGCACGCCACTCCAGCGCACGACTGTGGCAGTCAGGACAGCTAAAACGCTCCAGTGCGTGGTGCTGGCCACATTCTCGGCATACCTGCAACAGCACTTGCCGCGCCGCCAGCCCTTGTTGGAAACGGGAGTGGGTCATGGGGACTTAGCTCGCATCAAGGATCAGACTGACATGGGCAGACAACACCCCGCCATCGGCATGAAACAGCGCTCGCCGACGTCCTGCAATCTGACGACTGCCGGCCCGTCGCGCCAGCTGTTGATAGGCCTCGACCAAATGCATCAGACCACCAGCCACGCCGGAATGACCAAACGACAGTAGCCCCCCATGGGTGTTGAGCGGGCAGGCTCCATCGGTATCGAAATCGCCCGCCAGCAAGCGGCGCACAGCCTGCCCAGGCGGCGCCACACCCAGCTCCTCAAGCAGCATCACCAAGGTGATGGTGAAGGAGTCATAGATCGCCAGGTAATCTATGTCATCAATGCCATAGCCGGCCTGCGCCAGCGCTGCCTGCGCACTGCGCGCTGCCCCTGTGTCGAACACATCATCGATAGCGCAAAGGTGCTGGTGGCGGTGCGCCTGGCCTGCTCCGGAAATGCGTACTGGAGTACCGGTACCTGGCTCAGCCGAAACAACCACAGCCACGCCGCCATCGGAAATAGGGCAGCAATCGGACAGACGCAACGGCGTAGCAATAACGCGCGCCTGCTGTGCCTGCTGCAGATCAAGCGGCTCGCGCAAATGTGCCTGGGGGTGCAATTGCGCATGGCTGCGCATCAACACGGCAAAACGCGCTAGATCAGTGGAGTTCACCCCCGACTCGTGCATGTAGCGCGAGGCTAACAGTGCATAGTAGGCTGGCACCGAGGCCCCATTGGGCACTTCGACAGCAGGGTCACCGACCTGTGCCAAAGTCTGCATGGCTTGGTCACGCTGCTGGCCGCTCAAGCGATTCTCACCGGCCACGACCAGCACATTGCGGCAGCGCCCCAAGCTCACCAATTGCGTCGCCAGCATCACCATCACGCCACCAGTGGCCCCTCCCGAAGCCAAACCATGGGCATACTGCGGTTGCAAGCCCATAAACTCGCAAAATCGATTGGCCAACATCAGGTGTGGCAGAGTAGTTGCGTAACCACTGAGCACGCCATCAATGGCCGCCCCCTCCAACCCAGCGTTGTCAAGGGCTTGCGCAGCTGCCTCACCCATTAGCGTCAGAGGGTTACTGCCAAGCAATCGACCGAATGCAGTGTGACCAACCCCGCGGATGAACACCTCTCCAGCCATCATTTCTGAACCAACGGGCACTGAGACTCCGCCAGCGGCATGAAGGCCTGCTGGCCCGGGATCGTCGCCAACAGCTTGTAGTAGTCCCATGGCTCCTTGGACTCCTCTGGCTTCTTGACCTCGAACAGGTACATGTCATGCACCATGCGACCGTCTTCGCGGATATGGCCACCGGTAGCAAAAAAGTCATCAATGGGCGTAGCCTTCATCTGTCGCATTACTGCCTCGGTATCGTCAGTACCTGCTGCCTTGATGGCCTTGAGGTAGTGCATCACCGAGGAATAAACGCCCGCCTGACTCATGTTGGGCATGCTCTTGACTCGTGCAAAGTAGCGCCGGGACCATTGCCGCGTGGCCTCGTTCATATCCCAGTAGAACGCTTCGGTCAGCACCAGGCCCTGCGCCGCTGGCAGGCCTAACGCGTGCACGTCGTTGATGTAGAGCAGCAGCCCCGCCATGGTGGTGCGGCCATCCTGCGTCAGGCCAAACTCGGCGGCCGACTTAATGGCATTGACAGTGTCGGTGCCAGCATTGGCCAAGCCCACCACGTCGGCGCCGCTGGCCTTCGCCTGCAGCAGATAGGCAGCAAAGTCGCTGGTGGAGATTGGATGGCGCGCCGCACCCAACACCTCCCCGCCGTTGGCTCTGACCACCTTCGAAGCGGAGGTCTCCAGGCTATGGCCGAAGGTGTAGTCGGCTGTAAGAAAGTACCACTTCTTACCTCCGCGCTGCGTCAGTGCCTGTGCGGTGGAGTTGGCCAGGGCATAGGTATCGTAGACGTAGTGCACCAGCGTGGAGGCACACAAATCATTGGTCAGACGCTCCGTACCAGGGCCGGAAAACAGCGTGATACGGTTTTTCTGTCGGGCAACTTCCAGCACTGCAATCGCCGGCGCGGATCCGGTGACATCGACGATGGCGTCGAGCCGATTCTTGTCGAACCATTCACGCGCCTTGCTGGCAGCAATGTCCGCCTTGTTCTGGTGATCCACGGACAACAGCTCAATCTTCTTTCCCAGCACCTCGCCGCCGAAATCTTCAATGGCCATCTGCGCGGCCATCACGCTGCCCCGCCCCGTGATATCGGCGTACGGGCCGCTCAAGTCCATCAGCATTCCCAGTCGTACGGCATCGTCAGAAACCTGCGCCAAAGCAAAGGCATGTCCAGCCAATGCCGAGACGGCCATCAGGCTGGCCAGCCAGGCGCGCGGAGAAAATGTTTGTTTCTGCATACTTTGTCTCCTGTTGGTAGTGGAAAAAAGAATGGCTCGCGATCAGACTCCTACACTGTGGCAATGGGGGTGACAGGTGAGCCGACCGCCCCCGGCAGGCGCAACGGCGGCGCCGTAAGAAAAAAACGATAGCGCTGGTGTGCATACAACCAGTCAGCCAGATCACGCAGGTACCACAGCTCGGCCAGCGGCAGGCCCAATTTGAAAAGGCAGTGCTGGTGCAACGGGAACAGCGGGTACTTGACCTGCCCCACTGGCGGGGGCAGGGCAGGCGTTCGCTCAACAGCGTAGTTGTCAGCTGCAATGGCGGCGACCTGTGAATCAGTGATCCATTGCAGCAATCGCTCGTCACGACCATTGAGCGCTGCACAATGGCGGTGCAGTTCCGTCACGTCCGGCTGTCGCTCCATTTGCAGTAACAGCTCTGCATAACCGGTGCGCAATACCAACATATCGCCAGCTTCTATCTCAACACCTGTGCTCTCAATGGCATACATCAGGTCGTCGTAGCCAACGTGACGCAACTCCATGCCGAACACGCGCACCAAATCGAGCAGCACACCCCGCCCTTGCATGCCCTTGACGGCCATGGCGTCCACCCCCAGCGCGCCAGCATGACTGAGCTGCCCATGTGCTGCGCAGGCGCGGTCGCTGGCAGAGTTTGCACAAGACATTTCGGGGCCGATGATGTGCTCGCCGGCTCGGTAGCCGTTGTAGTACACCAGCTCCTCCACACCATCCCCATCGGCATCGAACAGCGCGCCCACATGAGCCAATGAGTCCCACTGCGTCGAGTACTGCATTGACAGCAGCACCTGATCGTCGCTGATGCCATCAATAGCAGCCGCATCCAGATCGTCCCGCAGCAGGTGATTGAAGTACGGCGTCTCGCCCCGGTAGGTCGGCCCTTTTTGCGGCGGATGCCGGCGCGGGTTGAGCACACTACCTCCGGGGAAATCCAGTGGCATCGACAGACAGAAACTGAGCCCTGCCTGGATCTCTTGCGCCCCCTTGCGCACCTGCTCGGGGCCAATCAGATTGACTCGTCCCAATTGATCATCAGGGCCAAAATCGCCCCAGTTGGAGCCTGGTGGTCGTTGAATCCAGCGTTTCATGGCAAGACAGCGTGAGGTAAGTCAAAGGGTCGGCGAGATAGTTCGGACTGTTCGTGCCACCGCTGCGTGATCATGGCGGCCTCTTTCCGCAACTCGACCACGATGGCATCTCGACGCTCGATCAGGCGCTCGCTCAAAGCGGCAATGCTGATGGCGCCTAGCAAGTCACCATTGGCGTCAGGCACAGCGATCGCAATGCCGCCCATGTGCTCCACCACCACATCCAGCAGCAACGCATAGCCTCTTCTGCGCGTGCATTCGACCTGCTGGCAGAGAAAATCCACACTGATGCGTGGATAGCGCTGCAAGCGCGGAGCGATGCTCAGCATCACCGCCTCAACCTCGGCATCGGGCAGTGCCGCCAATAACGCCAAGCTACCCGCACCCACGCCCAACGGACGCCGGCTACCGATGCTCAAATAGTTGGCCCGGATCGGGAACGTGCCAAAACGCAACTCGGTGCATACCGACTCCCAGCCGCTGAGCTCAGAGAAAATGACCGAATCTTCGAAACGGTGCGCCAAGCGGATCAGTGCAGGTCGCGCCAAGTGCCGCGCATCCATCCGTTGGGCAGCGGCAGCACGCGCCACCAGCCACTCTCGCCCTAAGCTAAACCGTTTGCTGCGCGCATCGCGCTGAACCATCCCTTCAGCCACCAAGGTTTCCAATAGGCGCAACGCTGACGCCTTGTCGATGCCGGTGGCCTGGGCCAAATCCACCAGGCGCGCATTACGCTCATCCGACAGCGCTTTGAGCAGGCGGCAAGCTTTTTGCACAGACGTATTGATGGCAGGCAACAGCAGGCTCCTTAAATCAACAGGATTTCACTGGCATCGATTTTTCTGCGCCGTCTAGACTCTGTCATTGCGCAATGCAGCATAGTTTTGTATTCCAAAACTGCCGCTCCTCTCCTCCTCGCTATGCAGCCGACCTGAAGCCTCCCACAGCCTCGGCCCTGACGCAGTTTTTCAGAAGACAAAACTTTTATGCACTGCAGCGTGACTCTTGCTCAAGGAAGGACTAGAACGGGCTCCCTCATCTTCTTGTGAAGTTGGCAACGAAAGCAAATCAAGGAGCAGTCATGGCAAAAAAAGTCTTAGTGGTAGGCGCCTCCGGTGTAGTTGGCCAGTCGGTACTGCGGCATTTCAGCACCCTTCCAGACTGGCAATGCATAGGCGCCAGCCGGAGAAAGCCGTTCGATGTCGGGGATGCGGAGCATGTGGCCATCGACCTGCGCGACGCCGAGGCCACCCAGCGCCAACTAGCACAGTGCAAAGGCATCACGCATCTGGTATTTGCCGCTGTGCACGAAAAGCCTGGGCTGATCGCAAGCTGGAGCGATCCAGAGCAAATGCAGATCAATCTCGCCATGCTTCGCCACGTAGTCGAAGCGCTGGAGGTCGGCGAGCACGAACTGCAACATATCACCGTGTTCCAGGGAGGCAAGGCCTATGGCGTGCACATCAACCCGCAGGTGCCTGTGCCTGCTAAGGAATCCTGGCCACGCCATCCCCACGCTAACTTTTACTGGCTACAGGAGGACTACCTGCGCGAGAGACAACCGCGACGCCGCTGGCACTGGACAGTGCTGCGCCCGAGAATAGTTTTCGGCGATGCATGGGCCAGCAACATGAACATCGTTCCTGCATTGGCCGTATATGCAGCCCTGCTCAAAGCTTCCGGCGAGCCGCTGCATTTCCCCGGCGGGCCGCCACGCATCTACCAGGCCACTGATTCGGACCTGATCGGTCGCGCTTGCGCCTGGGCCGCCACTTCACAAAGTAGCCATGAACAAATCTTCAACCTGACCAACGGCGATGAGTTTGTCTGGCACAACGTCTGGCCCACGATCGCACGCGCATTCGACATGGAGCCGGGCGAGCACCGCCCCTGTTCACTGGAGCAAACCCTGCCTGCCAAGGAGGATCTGTGGCAACAAATCGTGCACCGGCATGGCTTAAAGGCACCGGCGCGGCTGGCTGACTTTGTCGGCCAGGGTTTCGCCTATGCAGACTTCCAGCTCAACCATGGTAAGCAGGCTCCGCTACCAGCGTCCATCGCCAGCACCATCAAGATCAGGCAGGCAGGATTCGCCGACTGCATCGACACAGAGGTCATGCTGGTCAAGTGGATAAACCGCTTCAGACAACTGTCGTGGGCGCTGTAGCACACAGCTCGACATGGCCAAACGCTACCCCATCGACACGGATGTACCGGCAATCAGCGTAGCCGCATCGAAGTTTCAAGCCGCGGCAAACGCGCACCTACAACGCCGAGCACGTATGCGGCATAGCGTGACGGTGCGGTGCCTCCCACACTACAAAGTGCTGCTGTGTACTGCTTGAGCGAAAAGGAATGCTCCTATCAAGGTGCAATAGGTGTCACTATCAAAAACGCCATACGCAATCGAGAACTGCGAGTGCGGCAGACAGCGCCTTGCTTGGGCAATGCAATGGCAAAGCCGCCGATTGTAGGAGTGCCATCCGGTCATCGCGCACGGCACGTGCAATGCGCCCATCTATGAAAAACCCCCGCAGCCAATGCAGGCGGCGGGGGCGTTGGGATTGGGCGCAGGATGCTTCAGCGCTTGCGCTGCAACAGCGCAATGGCTTCGCCCACGATGCCGCGGCGGAACAGCAGCACGCAGACGACGAAGATCAGGCCTGTGACGATGGTCACCGATTCGCCCAGCGAGCGGAACCATTCGATCTGGGTGAGCGAGGCGATCCACTCACCCCATTCGCCCACCTTGTTCTCGATGGCCACGACCACCACCGCGCCCACCAAGGGGCCGAGCATGGTGCCCATGCCGCCCACCAGCGTCATCAGCACGGCATGGCCGGACATGGCCCAATGCACGTCGGTCAGCGTGGCAAAGCCCAGCACCAGGGTCTTGAGCGCGCCGGCCAGGCCCGAGAGCGCGGCCGAGAGCACGAACACCAGCAGCTTGAAGCGGTTGGTGTCATAGCCCAGGGAGATGGCGCGCGGCTCGTTCTCCTTGATGCCGTGCAGCACGTGGCCAAAGGGCGAATGCACGATGCGCATGATGAACAAGAAGGCCACAGCCACGATGGCCAGGGTCACGTAGTACATGGTCAGGTCGCTGCTCAGGTCAAGCACGCCCAGCAGCTTGCCGCGCGGCACGCCCTGCAGGCCATCTTCGCCGCCGGTGAACTTGGCCTGCAGCCAGACGAAGTACAACATCTGCGCCAGCGCCAGGGTGATCATCGTGAAGTAAATGCCCTGGCGCTTGATGGCCAGATAGCCCATGACCAGGCCCAACAGCGCACCAAAGGCCGTACCCAGCAGCAGGCCCAGTTCGGGCGGCACGCCCCAGACTTTGAGCGAGTGGCCGGTGATGTAGGCCGCACCGCCCAGAAAAGCTGCGTGGCCGAACGAGAGCATGCCGGTGTAGCCGAACAGCAGGTTGAAGGAGCAGGCAAACAGCGCGAAGCAAAACAGCTTCATCATGAAGATCGGATAAGCGCCGATGTGGGGCGCGGCGATCAGAGCCAGCAGCAGCGCCGCATAGCCGACGGCAACGAATGTTTTGTTCATAGTCTTGATTCCCGCCTTGTCATTGTTCCTTGCCAAACAAACCGGCAGGGCGCACCAGCAGCACGATGGCCATGATGACGAACACCACCGTGGACGAGGCTTCTGGATAGAACACACGGGTCAGGCCCTCGACCACCCCCAACAGCAGGCCGGTGACGATGGAGCCCATGATGGAGCCCATGCCACCGATCACCACCACGGCGAAGACGGTGATGATGAGGTTCTGCCCCATCAATGGCGAGACCTGGTAGATCGGCGCAGCCAGTACGCCGGCAAAGGCCGCCAGCGCCACGCCAAAGCCGTAGGTCAGCGTGATCATCAGCGGCACGTTGATGCCGAAGGCCTCCACCAGGCGGGGGTTCTCGGTGCCGGCGCGCAGGTACGAGCCCAGGCGCGTCTTCTCGATCATGAACCAGGTGAACAGGCACACCGCCAGCGAGGCCACGACCACCCAAGCGCGGTACTTGGGCATGAACATGAAGCCCAGATTCACGCCGCCCTTGAGCAGATCAGGCGTGCTGTAGCTCAGGCCGGAGACGCCATAGGCCGAACGGAACGCGCCCTCGATCAACAGCGTCAGCCCCAGTGTCAGCAACAGGCCATAGATGTGGTCGAGCTTGTAGATCCAGCGCAGAAAGAAGCGTTCGAGCACGATGCCAAACAGCCCCACCACCACGGGCGCGCCCACCAGCATCACCCAGTAGTTGATGCCCAGGTAGTTGGCGGCCATCCAGGCCACGACCGCGCCCATCATGAACAGCGCGCCATGGGCAAAGTTGATGACGTTGAGCAGGCCAAAGATCACAGCCAGGCCAAGGCTGAGAATGGCGTAGAACGAACCATTGACCAGCCCCAGCAAAAGCTGGCTCAACAGGGCGGGCAGCGGTACTCCGAAAATGGTATCCATGGCAAAGATGCACTGGGTTGATCAGGCGCGAGACAATCGCTGGGGCCTGCTGTGCGCGGAGGCAATCAGCAGGCTAAGGCGCGCGCAAGCGCGCCACAAGAGCCAGGGCGCCGGGCAAGCCGGCGCCCCGCGCTACGGCGTCACTTCCAGAGCGCGCACTTGGTTTCTTCTTTCTTGAAGAACACCTCGCTGGCGGGCAGGGTCTTGACCACCTTCAGGTAATCCCACTCGCGCTTGGACTCGGCCGGCTTCTTCACCTCGACCAGGTACATGTCGTGCGCGTAGCGGCCATCGGGGCGGATCGTGCCCTTGGCGTAGAAGTCGCTCAGCTCCTTGCCGCGCAGCACGGCGTTGACTTTTTCAGTCTCCAGCGTGCCTGCTTCCTCAACGGCCTTGAGGTAGTTCATCACAGCCGAGTAGTTGGCCGCATGGATGGAAGTGGGCATGCGCTTGGCCTTTTCATAGAACTTCTGCGCCCAAGCGCGCGAGGCCTCGTCCTGATCCCAGTACCAGCTGGTGGTGAACTGCAGGCCCTTGGTGGACTCCAGCCCCATGCTGTGGATGTCGGTCAGGAACAGCAGCAAGCCCGCGAGCTTCATCGAGCCAGTGATGCCAAACTCGTTGGCAGCCTTGATGGTGTTGATGGTGTCGCCGCCGGCATTGGCCATGCCCAGCACCTTGGCGCCAGAGGTCTGCGCCTGCAGCAGGAAGGAAGAGAAATCCGAAGCATTGAGCGGATGACGCACATTGCCCTTGACCTCGCCGCCAGCGGCCTTGACGGTGGCGGCCGTGTCTTTTTCCAGCGCGTGGCCGAAGGCGTAATCGGCCGTCAGGAAGAACCAGCTCTTGCCGCCCTCTGCCACCACGGCCGAGCCTGTGCCACGCGCCAGGGCCATGGTGTCGTAGGCGTAGTGGATGGTGTAGGGCGCGCACTGCTCATTGGTGAAGGCCGTCGAACCTGCGCCATTGACCAAATACAGCACGTTCTTTTCCTTGGTGATGGCGTTGACGGCCAGGCCCGCGCTGGAGTTGGTGCCGCCCAGGATCATCGACGCCTTTTGCGTGTCGATCCACTCGCGCACCTTGGCCGCAGCGATGTCGGCTTTGTTCTGGTGGTCGGCCGTGACCAGCTCAATGGGCTTGCCCAGCACCTTGCCGCCGAAATCATCGATGGCCATTTGCGCAGCCAGCGCGCCGTTCTTGCCGTCCACGTCCGAGTACAGGCTGGACATGTCGGTCGCAAAGCCGATCACGACCTTGTCCTGTGCTTGGGCGGTGCCCATTACACCCGCGGCGGCCAGCAGGCTGGCCAGCACAGTCAGTTTGGTTTTCATGATGACGATCTCCTTGTTCACTTTGAGGGGGTAAAAGATTGGCAAAGGATGAAAAACGGCTGGCGCCACAGACCTCAGGCCATTTTCAAAATGAAGAATACGCAGCGCGATGCTTGCACATCGCGCCCTGCTGCGATTGGGGAAGTGACATCACACGCCCAACAGCTCGTTGAGCAAATCCATCTTCTCCTGCAGCTGCGCGGCCTCGAAGTGCTCAATGACCTCGCCATGCTCGATCACGTAGAAGCGATCGGCCAGCGGCGCGGCAAAACGGAAGTTCTGCTCCACCATGACCACGGTATAGCCCTTGGCGCGCAAGGTACTGATCATGCGCGCCAGCGCCTGCACGATCACCGGTGCCAAGCCTTCGGAGATTTCATCGAGCAGCAACAGATTGGCGCCCGTGCGCAGGATGCGTCCCACGGCCAGCATCTGTTGCTCGCCGCCGGAGAGGCGCGTGCCTTGGCTGTGGCGGCGTTCCTTGAGGTTGGGGAACATGGCATAGATCTCTTCCACGCTCATGCCCGCCTCCTGGCCTTTGCCCACGCTGCCGCCCAGCGCACGCACGAAACCCACGCCCAGCACGGGCGGCAGCAGCAGGTTTTCCTCCGTCGTCAGACTGGAGAAAATGCCCCGCTCCTCAGGGCAGTAGCCAATGCCCAGGTGCGCGATGCGGTGCGTGGCCATGCCCACAGTCTCCACCCCGTTGACTTTGATGGAGCCGCTGCGCTTGCCGATCAGGCCGGTGATGGCCCGCAGAATCGAGGTGCGGCCCGCGCCGTTGCGGCCCAGCAGGGTAACGACCTCGCCACGGCGCACCTGCAGATTCACGCCATGCAGTACGTGCGATTCGCCGTACCAGCCGTGCAGATTGTTGATTTCCAGGGCCAGGGGCGCCTGGCTTGCGCTGGTGCTCGTCATGTCAGTGCGCTCCTTGCAGTTGGCCTTCGCTCGTGCCCATGTAGGCCTCCATCACGCGCGGATCTTGCGAGACCTGCTCGTAATTGCCCTCGGCCAGCAACGCGCCACGCTGCAGCACCGAGATGCGGTCGGCGATCGTCGAAACCACCTTCATGTTGTGCTCGACCATCAAGATGGTGCGCCCCTTGGAGACTTCCTTGATCAGCGCCGTGACGCGATCCACGTCTTCGTGGCCCATGCCTTGCGTAGGCTCGTCCAGCAGCATCAGCTCAGGCTCCATGGCCAGCGTGGTGGCGATCTCCAGCGCGCGCTTGCGGCCGTACGGCAGGTTGACGGTGATTTCATCGGCCAGCTCGCGCAGCCCCACCTCGCCCAGCAGCTGCAGGGCGCGGTCGTTGAGCTGGTCCAGCGTGCGCTCGCTCTTCCAGAAATGGTATTGCGTGCCCAGCTGGCGCTGCAGCGCGATGCGCACGTTCTCCAGCAGCGTCAGATGCGGGAACACTGCCGAGATCTGGAACGAGCGGATCACGCCGCGCCGCGCAATCTGCGCCGGCTTCTCGCCCGTGATGTCAATGCCGTTGAAAGTGATGGTGCCGCGCGTGGGCACGAGAAACTTCGTCAGCAGGTTGAAGCAGGTGGTCTTGCCGGCCCCATTGGGCCCGATCAGCGCATGGATATGACCGCGCTGGACCTGGAGGTTGACCTGGTCCACGGCGGTGAAGCCCTTGAACTCCTTGGTCAGATTCTGCGTTGCAAGAATGATGTCACTCATGGCCAAAAACGCGCCTGTGAAACGATGGCAGTTCTTGGGGTGTTCTGCATGAACCCCAGCGCGCACCAGGCGCCGAACTCGTGCAGACCCCCTTGCCCAACAAGATTGTTGAACAAATCGTCAAAGCGTTTAAGCATACAGCCAATCGGGCGCCATTCAGGCCGGCACATATATGGGAAAACCCTTGGATGCCTGCCCATGCCGGGCCGCCGCAAGCCGCTGCCCTTGCGCACGCAGCCGCGGCCCGTGGCATGGCCGCCGCTTCTACAATCCAGCGCCCGATCCCTCGACAGCCTGTCCGCGCCTGCTGCCATGAAGAACACCGCCGCCCCCTGCCCTGCCGACGCCAAGCCCGAGCTGGCCGGCCACACGCCGATGATGGCGCAATACCTCTCGCTCAAGGCCCAGCATCCGCACACGCTGCTGTTCTACCGCATGGGCGATTTTTACGAGATGTTCTATGAAGACGCGCACAAGGCCGCTCGCTTGCTGAACATCACGCTCACCCAGCGCGGCCAGTCCGCCGGGCAGCCCATCTCCATGGCCGGCGTGCCATTCCACTCGGTCGAGACCTATCTGGCGCGGCTGATCAAGCTGGGCGAATCGGTGGCCATTTGCGAGCAGGTTGGCGATCCGGCAGCCAGCAAAGGGCCGGTCGAGCGCAAGGTGGTGCGCGTGGTCACGCCCGGCACACTGACCGACAGCGCCCTGCTGCCCGAAAAGCATGAGGCCGTGCTGCTGGCCATCAGCGAGGCCAGTGGCGCGCGTGCGCGCAGCCAGGCTGGCGGCGCCCAGTATGGCCTGGCCTGGATGAGCCTGACCCAAGGCATCGTGCACCTGGCGCAGTGCCCGGCGGCAGCGCTCGACGCCTGGCTGGAGCGCATCGGCGCGGCCGAGGTGCTGCTCAGCGCTGGCGCCAGCAGCGCGCTGGAGGAGCAATTGCGCCAACGCCAGCAGGCCGGCATCGGCTGCGCCCTGCAAACCGTGCCGGCCTGGCAGTTCGACGCCACGCTGGGCGCCAACAAACTCAAAGAGCTGCTGCAGGCGGCCAGCCTGCAGGCCTGGAGCGCCGAGGCCTTGCCGCTGGCGCACGCGGCCAGCGCCGCACTGCTGCACTACGCCGCCCACACCCAGGGGCGCGAGGTGCCGCACCTGCAGCGCATCAGCGTGGAGCGCGACGACGCCGTGATCCACCTGCCGGCCACCACGCGCCGCAACCTGGAGCTGGTGCACACCCTGCGCGGCGAGGCCGGGCCCACGCTGCTGTCGCTGCTGGACAGCTGCATCACCAGCCTGGGCAGCCGCCAGCTCAAGGCCTGGCTGTTGAACCCGCCGCGCGCGCGCGATGCAGCCATGCAGCGCCTGGCGCACATCGACGCGCTGCGCCAATGGCAGGACGATGGCGCCCAAGCACTGTGGCAGCACTACCGCCAGCAGCTGCAGGGCGTGGCCGATGTCGAGCGCATCAGCGCGCGCATCGCGCTGGAGCAGGCGCGCCCGCGCGAGCTGGTGGCCCTCAAACACACGCTGCGCCAGGCACAGGCGCTGGCCGAGGCGAGTGGCCATGCGGCGCTGCAGGATGTGCTGCAGGCCCTCGCGCCGCCGGGTGGGGTCATCGCCCTGCTGCAGCAGGCCCTGTTGGAAGAGCCCGCCGCCCTGGTGCGCGATGGCAATGTCATCGCCCGCGGCTTCGATGCCACGCTCGATGAGCTGCGCGACATCCAGAACAATGCCGACGGCTTTTTGCTGGCGCTGGAGGCGCGCGAGCGCGAGCGCACCGGCATCGCCAACCTGCGCGTGCAATACAACAAGGTGCATGGCTTTTACATCGAGGTCACGCAGGCCCAGCTGGACAAGGTGCCCACCGAATACAAGCGCCGCCAGACGCTGAAGAACACCGAGCGCTTCATCACGCCCGAGCTCAAGGCCTTCGAGGACAAGGCCCTCTCGGCGCAGGAGCGCGCGCTGGCGCGCGAGAAATGGCTCTACCAACAACTGCTGGCGCAGCTGCAACCGCACGTGCCGGCGCTGCAGCGCGTGGCCACGGCGCTGGCGCAGCTCGATGCGCTCAGCGCGCTGGCCGAGCGCTCGGTCACGCTGAACTGGTGCGCGCCACAATTTGCCATCGAGCCCTGCATCGACATTGAACAAGGCCGCCACCCGGTGGTCGAGATGCGCCTGGCCGAAACCTCGCAGGCGGCCTTCATCGCCAACGACACGCGCATGGGCGGGCGCACGCGCATGCAAATCATCACCGGCCCGAACATGGGCGGTAAATCCACTTACATGCGCCAGGTGGCGCTGATCGTGCTGCTGGCCAGCATGGGCAGTTACGTGCCGGCGCAAAGCTGCCGCATCGGCCCCATCGACGCCATCCACACCCGCATCGGCGCGGCCGACGACCTGGCCAATGCGCAATCGACCTTCATGCTGGAGATGACCGAGGCGGCGCAAATCCTGCACAGCGCCACGGCGCATTCGCTGGTGCTGATGGATGAGATCGGGCGCGGCACCTCCACCTACGATGGCCTGGCGCTGGCCGGCAGCATCGCCAGCCACCTGCACGACAAGACGCGCGCCTTCACGCTGTTTGCCACGCACTACTTCGAGCTCACCGAGCTGCCTGCGCAGCTGCCACATGCAGTGAACATGCATGTGGCCGCCGCCGAAAGCGGCAGCCGCATCGTGTTCCTGCACGAGCTGCAGCCCGGCCCGGCCAGCCGCAGCTATGGCATCCACGTGGCCAAGCTGGCGGGCATGCCCGCCGCCCTGCTGCACCAGGCGCGCGCCACGCTGGAGCGCCTGCAGGCCCAGCAGCAGCCGCAACAGGCCCAGGCCGATTTGTTCAGCCCGCCGCCCATGGCACTCGAAGCCGCAGAGGCAGGCAGCGCCGACGCCGAGCACACACAGGACGCCATCGCCGCCCAGGCCCTGGCCCAGCTGCAGGCGCTGGACGTGGACGCCCTGACGCCACGCCAGGCGCTGGAGCAGCTCTATGCGCTCAAGGAGCTGCTGGCCTCCTGATGCGCCGCAGCGCAGGTCGTGCAGGAGACTCGCAGGCAGCGATGCTCAACCGGCCTGCAATTCCAGCCCGGCATGCTCGCGCAGCGGGTGGAAGGTGATTTTCGGGAAGCGCTCCTGCGCCAGGCGCACGTCGTAGGGGCTGGTGCACATATAGGCCAGCGCGCCAGCGGCGTCGTGCGCCATGCGCAGCGGGTAGGCGTTCTCGAACTGGCGCAAATCTTCGGGGGTTTCGGCCGTGATCCAGCGCGCGCTGGTGTACTGGCTGGGCTCCAGCCGCACTTCGGCGTCGTATTCGGTTTTCAGGCGGTGCTGCACCACTTCGAATTGCAACTGCCCCACCGCGCCCAGCAACATGTTGCCGCCCGCATCGGGTTTGAAGACCTGGATGGCACCCTCCTCGCCCAATTGCAGCAGGCCTTGCTGCAATTGTTTGGTGCGCAGCGGGTTTTTCAGCACCACGGTGGCGAACATTTCCGGCGCGAAGAAGGGCAGGCCGGTGAATTGCAAATTCGCGCCGTCGGTGATGGTGTCGCCCAACTGCACGCCGCCGTGGGTAGTAAAGCCGATGATGTCGCCCGCAAAGGCTTCTTCCACGGCCTCGCGGCGCTGGCTCATGAAGGTGACGACGCTGGTAGGGCGCAGCTCCTTGCCGGTGCGCTGCACCTTCATCTTCATGCCGGGCTTGTATTGGCCGCTGGCCACGCGCACGAAGGCGATGCGGTCGCGGTGGTTGGCGTCCATGTTGGCCTGCACCTTGAAGACCACGCCAGAAAAGGCCTTGTCCTCGGGGCGGATGGTGGTTTCGGTCGCCTCGCCGTTTTTGGCGATCAGGCGGCTGATGCGCGGGCCGGGCGGGGGCGACATGTCCACCACCGCGTCCAGCACTTCCATCACGCCAAAGTTGTTCACGCCCGAGCCGAAGAACACGGGCGTGAGCTTGCCGGCCAGAAACGCCTCGTGATCCCACTCGGCCGATGCGCCCTGGGCCAGCTCCATGCTCTCCAGCGCATCGTCAAAGGTTTTGCCAAAACGCGCGCGCAGCTTGTCGGCCTCAGCCAAGGGGATGACTTCAAAGTCCTGCGGGCGCTTTTCGGTGCCGGCCTGGAACACCGTCATGCTTTGCGTGCGCAGGTTGATGATGCCGCCAAAGCTCTTGCCCTGGCCCACGGGCCAGGTGATGGGGCAGCAGGGCATGCCCAGCTCGCGCTCCACTTCATCAAGGATGTCCAGCGGGTCGCGCACCTCGCGGTCCATCTTGTTGACGAAGGTGATGATGGGCGTGTCGCGCTGGCGGCAGACTTCGATCAGGCGGCGCGTTTGCGCCTCCACGCCGTTGGCCGCGTCGATCACCATCAGCGCCGAATCCACGGCGGTGAGCACGCGGTAGGTGTCCTCGGAGAAGTCCTTGTGGCCGGGCGTGTCCAGCAGGTTGATGACATGCTCGCGGTAGCTCATCTGCATCACGCTCGATGCCACCGAGATGCCACGCTGCTTTTCGATCTCCATCCAGTCGGACGTGGCGTGGCGGCTGGCTTTGCGGCCCTTGACGGCCCCGGCGATCTGGATCGCGCCGGAGAACAGCAGCAGCTTTTCGGTCAGCGTGGTTTTACCCGCGTCCGGGTGGGAGATGATGGCGAAGGTGCGGCGGCGGCGGGTTTCTTTGGCGTAGGTCACGGCAGAAGGCTCGGGCAGGCAGGCCCGTGCGCCCAAACGGGCGCCAGGGCAAAACAAAAGCGCGCTATTTTAAGAACCTGCGCGCAGCCCCTGCGCCCGGGCTGACAAGAGTCAGTGCAGTGGTTTGGGACGGGCTGCAAAGCGCAAAACGCAGGCGGGCCGAGCGGCCCGGCGAGGCTTTGCAGGCGCGGCAGACCGCCCACATCAGCTTCCACCACTCCGCCGTTCATGCAGAGCTTTCGATCAAGCTCAGAGCTTGGTCAAGGCCTGGGTGCAGCGGGCAACAAGCGATTTGGGATGGGCTGCAAGGCGCAAAACGCAGGCGGGCCGGGCGGCCCGGTGAGGCTTTGCAACGCGGCAGACCGCCCACATCAGCTTCCATCACTCCGCCGTTCATGCAGAGCTTTCGACCAAGCTCAGAGCTTGGTCAAGGCCTGGGGGCAGCGGGCAACAAGTGGTTTGGGATGGGCTGCAAGGCGCAAAACGCAGGCGGGCCGGGTGGCCCGGCGAGGCTTTGCAACGCGGCAGACCGCCCAAATCCGCTTGATTGCCCGCCGCCCCCAGGCCTTGATCAAGCTCTTAGGGTAATCCTGCCCATGACAAGCCCCATGACGCACAGCACAATACGCCCCCCAGCCGCGCTGCCACCCAGCGTGGCATTTTGATGGCAGGTCTCTGGCCTGCCTTTGCGGCCCGGCCATTGAGCTGTGCAGCCGCCTGCACACAACACATCGACATTCACAAGGAGCTTCTCAGCATGATGCTTTCCTGGCGCACCCCCGTCCTGGCTGCGGCGGCCGCACTTTGCCTGGGCGGCGCGGCCCTGGCCGCGGACACGATCAAGATCGGCATTCCCCAGCCCATGACCGGGCCCAACACGCAATACGGCGACCAGATTCAGGCCGGGGCCCTGACGGCCATCGAAACCATCAACGCCGCCGGCGGCGTGGTGGGCCGCAAGCTCGAGCCCATCCTGATCGACGACGGCTGCGAGCCCAAGCAGGCCGTGCCGGCGGCCAACCAGGTGGTCAATTCCGGGGCGCGCTACGCCGTGGCGCACGCCTGCTCAGGCACCACCATCCCGGCTGTGCCGATCTATGAGGAAGAGCAGATCGTCACCATCACGCCAGGCGCAACCAACCCGGCAGTGACCGATACCATCAAACCACATTTCTTCTTCCGCACCATTGGCCGCGACGACCAGCAAGGCCCGTTTGCCGCGCAATACATTGCAGAGAAGCTCAAGCCCAAAAGCGTAGTGGTGCTGCATGACAAGCAGTCCTACGGCGCAGGCGTGGCCACGCAGGTGCGCGATGCGCTGCAAAAGCATGGCGTCAACATCAGCCTGTTCGAGAGCATCAATGTGGGCGACAGCGATTACTCGGCCATCATCACCAAGCTCAAGACCATGGCGCCGGATTTGGTGTATTTCGGCGGTTACCACCCGGAGCTGGGCCTGCTGCTGCGCCAGGCGCGCGAGCAGGGCCTGCAGGTGCAGTTCATGGGCCCTGAGGGCACGGCCAACCAGGATCTGGTGGCCATTGCCGGCCCGGCCATCGAAGGCCTGCTGGTGACGCTGCCGGCGGACTTCACCAAGCGCCCGGAAAACGCCGACATCGTCAAGGCCTTCCGCGATGCCAAGCGCGATCCGGATGGCGCCTTCCAGATGCCAGCCTATGCCGCCGTGGAGCTGCTGGCCACCGCCATCAAGGCCGTGGGCGACGACCCGGAGAAAGTGGCCAATTACCTGCACGCCGGCAGCTTCGAGACTTCGATCGGCAGGGTTGAATTCGATGCCAAGGGCGATCTGAAGAATTTCGAGTTTGCCGTCTACCAGTAGGACAAGGACGGCAGCAAGAAACAACTGTAAACAGGCCTTAGTATTGCCCCGCCGCGCGCCTGCCAGGCGCCACCCGCCGCAGCGCGCGCCATCCTCCCAAGAAGGGATTCCGAAGCCGGCGCCAGCCACACGCTGAGCGCCGGCTTCGTCAGGAGCCATTTCTACATGTCTGAACTTGCACAAATCATCCAGCAGATCTTCAACGGTCTGTCATTGGGGGCCATCTACGCCCTCATCGCCATCGGTTACACGATGGTCTACGGGATCATCGGCATGATCAACTTCGCACACGGCGAGATCTACATGATCGGCGCCTACGTCGGGCTGGTCACGCTCACAGCCTTTGGCACGCAAAGCGGGCTGCCGCTGCCGCTCATCATTGCCGCCATGCTGCTGGTGGCCATGGTCGTGACCGCTGCCTACGGCTTTGCCGTCGAGCGCATTGCCTACCGGCCGGTGCGCGGCGGGCCGCGCCTGGTGGCGCTGATCTCGGCCATCGGGATGTCGATCTTTCTGCAGAACTGGGTCGCGCTGGGCCAGGGCGCGCGCGACCAGGCCGTGCCCACGCTGATCTCCGGCGCAGCCACACTGGACATGGGCGGCTTCACCGTCACCCTGCCCTATTCGCGCATGCTCATCATCGGCATCACCGTGGCGCTGATGGTGGCGCTGACGCTGTTCATCAAGAACTCGCGCATGGGCCGCGCCTCGCGCGCCTGCTCGCAGGACATGAAGATGGCCAGCCTGCTGGGCATCGACACCAACCGCGTGATCTCCTTCACCTTCGTGCTGGGGGCGGTGCTGGCCGCCGTGGGCGGCGTGCTCATTGCCATCACCATCGGCAAACTCAACCCCTTCATTGGCTTCATCGCCGGCATCAAGGCTTTCACCGCTGCGGTGCTGGGGGGCATTGGCTCCATCCCCGGCGCCATGCTCGGCGGCGTGATCCTGGGCCTGGCCGAGACCTTTGCCGCGGCCTACATCTCCTCGCAATACAAGGACATCGTGGCCTTCAGCCTGCTGGTGCTGATCCTGTTGTTCCGCCCCACCGGCCTGCTGGGCAAACCTGAAGTGGAGAAGGTCTGATGTTGATGCGCGACGCTCTGAAAAATGCCTTCATCGCCGCCGCCATGACGGCGATCATCATTACCCCGATTTTCGGGCTGCAACTGGTGCGCCAGGGCTCCCAAACACACCTGAATTCGCAGTGGGGCCTGGTGGCTGCGGGCTGCGCCATCGTGTTCGTGCTGCAGCTGCTCAAGCCCTCGCTGGCGCAGATCTTCAGCTATGCACGCCTGCCCAGCCTGCCGGCCATGCCGCGCAACGGGCAGAAGGTCTTGGGCTTGCTGCTGATCGTGCTGGCCATTGCCTGGCCATTCTTCGGCACGCGCAGCCAGGTGGACATCGCCACGCTGGTGCTGATCTACGTCATGCTCGGCCTGGGCCTGAACATCGTCGTGGGCTTTGCCGGCCTGCTGGATCTGGGCTTCGTGGGCTTTTACGCCGTGGGCGCCTACACCTACGCCCTGCTCTTTCACTGGGCCGGCTGGTCGTTCTGGCAAGCCCTGCCGCTGTCGGGCGCAGCGGCGGCGCTGTTTGGCTACCTGCTGGGCTTTCCGGTGCTGCGCCTGCGCGGCGATTACCTGGCCATCGTCACGCTGGGCTTTGGCGAGATCATCCGCCTGCTGCTGATCAACCTGACCGAATACACCGGCGGCCCGGACGGCATCTCCGGCATCCCCAAGCCCACCGTGTTCGGCTACGAGATGACGCGCCGCGCCAGCGAGGAAGGCGCGCAGACCTTTCACCAGATGATGGGCTGGACGTTCTCCAACCAGCACATGGTGATCTACCTGTACCTGATGGCGCTGGTGCTGGCGTTGATCACGCTGTACGTCTCCAACCGGTTGATCCGCATGCCCATCGGCCGCGCCTGGGAGGCGCTGCGCGAGGATGAGATCGCTTGCCGCTCGCTGGGCCTGAACCCGACCAACATCAAGCTCTCGGCCTTCACGCTGGGGGCCATGTTCGCCGGCTTCGGCGGCGCTTTCTTCGCCGCGCGCCAGGGCCTGGTCAATCCCGAGTCCTTCACCTTCATCGAGTCGGCGCTGATTCTGGCGGTGGTGGTGCTGGGCGGCATGGGCTCGCAGATCGGCGTGATCCTGGCGGCCATCGTGCTGACCGTGCTGCCCGAGGTGGCGCGTGAATTTGCCGAGTACCGCATGCTGCTGTTCGGCTTGGTCATGGTGCTGATGATGATGTGGCGCCCGCAAGGGCTGCTGCCCACCAAGCGCCCCCACGTGGAGATCCAGCAATGAACGCACAGACCTTTTCCCACTCCGCCCCGGCCGCCATGGCCGGCGGCCAGGCGCCGCTGTTGAGCGTGCGCGACTTGAGCATGCGTTTTGGCGGCTTGCTGGCCGTGGACAACGTGGCCTTCGACGTCGGCCCCACCGAGATCTTCGCCATCATCGGCCCCAACGGCGCGGGCAAGACCACGGTGTTCAACTGCGTCGGCGGCTTCTACCGCCCCACCAGCGGGCAAATCCACATGGCCGGGCAGAACATCGCCGGCCTGCCCAGCCACAAGGTGGCGCGCCACGGCCTGGTGCGCACTTTTCAGAACGTGCGCCTGTTCAAGGAGCTGACCGCGCTGGAAAACCTGCTGGTGGCGCAGCACACCCAGGTTGAGAGCAACATGCTCAAGGGCCTGCTGAAGCTGCCCTCTTACCGCAAGGCAGAGCAGGATGCGCTCGAGCGCGCCGTCTGGTGGCTGGACTTCATGGGCATCCGCCAGTACGCCAACCGTGAGGCGGGCAATCTGGCCTACGGCCACCAGCGCCGCCTGGAAATCGCCCGCTGCATGATCACCAAGCCCCGGCTGCTGATGCTTGACGAACCGGCTGCGGGTCTGAATCCACAGGAGAAAGTCGAGCTGCAGCACCTGATCGCCCAGTTGCGCGAGGACTTCAACGTCGCCGTGCTGCTGATCGAGCACGACATGAGCCTGGTGATGAACGTCTCCGAACGCATTCTGGTCATGGAACACGGCAAGCCCATCATCACCGACACCCCCGACGCCGTGCGCAACGATCCGCGCGTCATCAAGGCCTACCTGGGAGAAGAATGATGAGCCTGATCGTCGAAGAAACCATGACCGTCACCACCCACGCCACGTACAGCGCCGCACCGCTCAAGCCCATGCTGCAGCTGGAGGACATCCACACCCACTACGGCGCCATCCAGGCGCTCGATGGCGTCTCCATCCACGTCAACCAGGGCGAGATCGTCACCCTGATCGGCAGCAACGGCGCGGGCAAGACCACCATGCTCATGACCATCTGCGGCAACCCGCGCGCCACCAGTGGCCGCGTGCTGTTCGAAGGTCAGGACATCACCCGCCAGCCCACGCACAAAATCATGCAGGGCGGCATCGCCATCTCCCCCGAAGGGCGGCGCGTGTTCCCCGATCTGACCGTGGTGGAAAACCTCAAAATGGGCGGCTTCTTCCAGGACAACGACGCCATTGAGGCCGGCATCGAGCACGCATTTGCGCTGTTCCCGCGCTTGAAAGAGCGCGCCCACCAACGCGCCGGCACCATGTCTGGCGGTGAACAACAAATGCTGGCCATCGGTCGCGCCCTGATGAGCAAGCCGCGGCTGCTGCTGCTGGACGAGCCCACGCTCGGCCTGGCGCCGCTGATCATTGCGCAGATCTTCGAGATCATCCAGACCATCCGCGCCGAAGGCGTGACCGTGTTCCTCGTCGAGCAAAACGCCAACAAGGCCCTGCAGATCGCCGACCGTGGCTACGTGCTGGAGACCGGCAAGGTCGTGCTCGAAGACAGCGGCGCCAACCTGTTGGGCAACCCGGACATCCGCAAGGCCTACCTCGGCGCTTGAGCAAGCGCTCAAGGCGCAACGCCACCCACATGGGCAGCCCACGGGCTGCCCATTTTTCTTGCCGCGCGGCCTATGCCGGGCGCTTGTGCCTGACAACCCCAATCAGCCCAATCAGTTTGCCAACAGATAATTAGCCAGCATACAATATGCCGCATGATGAGCCTTGAGAAAAAATACCAGGCCCTGCTTAGCCAGGCCCAGCAGCGCGATCTGGCCGATGCACAGAGCATGCGCCTGTGCTTCGAGCTGCTCTCGCTCAGCAGCGCCATCGACCGCGACTGCGCCGCCCGGCTGGCCCCATACCGCCTTTCCGAAGGGCGCTTTGTGCTGCTGTTCCTGCTCGACGCCGCAGAGGGCGCAGCGCTGGCGCCCAATGCCCTGGCCGAGCAGGCCGGCATCAGTCGCGCCACCGTCACCGGCCTGCTCGACGGACTGGAACGCGAGGGCCTGATCGAACGCCAGCCCGATGCCCACGACCGGCGCGCACTGCGCATCGTGCTCACCGCCCAAGGGCGGCGTACGGCCCGCAAGGTGATCGCACAACACAGCCAATGGATCGCCCAGCTGCTGGCCCCGCTCAGCAGCGACGAGCGCGGGCAGCTCCAACATCTGCTGGGCAAAGTCGCCGCCGCCATGCAGGAGAACACTCCATGAGCGACCAGGCCCCAGCGCGCAAAGGCGCTACCCGCGCCGCCGACATCCCGCCCGAGTTGCTGCAGGCGCTCTCGCGCGGCGAGGCCGCCAGCGCCACGCTGACCGAAGCCCTGGCCCTGGACCAACGCCAGCTGGCCCGCAGCGCCTTGCCAGAGCTGAGTGCAACCGCCCTGGCCCAGATCGACGCCGCCTGCCAGCTGGGCATCCTCAAGCGCATGCAGGCGGTGGCCGACGCGCTGCTGGCCGCGCTGGGCCCAGATGGCATCGCCCGCTGCCAGCAGCACCCCAGCGACACTGTGCGCGGCTGGGCCTGCTTCATGATCGGCGCCCAGCCCGGCCTGCCATTGCCGCAGCGGCTGACCGCCATTGCCCCGCTGGCCGATGACCCGCACTTTGCCGTGCGCGAGTGGGCTTGGCTGGCCCTGCGGCCCCATCTGGCCGCAGAGCTGGATGCAGCCATCGACGCACTGACACCCTGGACGCAACACCCCAGCGAAAACCTGCGCCGCTTCGCCAGCGAAGCCCTGCGCCCGCGTGGCGTCTGGTGCGCGCACATCGCCGCCCTCAAAACAGCGCCGCAGCGCGCCCTGCCCATCCTGCAGCCGCTGCGCGCCGATGCCTCGCACTACGTGCAGGACTCCGTGGCCAACTGGCTCAACGATGTGGCCAAGGACCAGCCCGAGTGGGTGCGCACCCTGTGCCGCCAATGGCTGCAGCAATCGCCATGCCCGGCCACGGCCCGCATCTGCCAGCGCGCCCAACGCAGCCTGCTCGCACAAGCCCCATAGCGCCGCTTTGCATAGCGTGAACAGGCCCTAGCTGTTTGGATTTTTTGGAGGACAAGACCCATGACCCAGCAATACCTCGTCGAGCTTTACACCCCCAACGCCGCCTGGCTGGCCCTGCCTGCAGAACAAAGGCAAGCATTCATGAACCAGATCAATCAGGGCATGCAAGGCCTGGCCGATGTAGGCATTGAGCTGCTGAGCCTGGCGCCCACCGCCATGAATACCCCGCACGCCAGTGCGCATCGCTTTCTGGGCATCTGGCGTTTTCCCGACGCCCAAGCCCGCGATGCCCTGCTGGCCGGCATTGAAGCCAGCGGCTGGTACCGCTATTTCGATCATCTCAACGCTGCCAGCGCCACGGGCGGGCTGCAGGCACATTTGCAGGATTTGCTGCACTGGCAAGACCAGCTGCAGCAACACGATGCAGCCCAGTGAAAAACCACCTATGGGCTTGGGCCCCCATCATCCCCCATAGGCGGCTGCATTGATCTGCCCCAACGGGCTAACGGGCTCATTGCGCAGGCGCGCATTTTTTGGATCGCTGGTTTGGGGCTGTGGGCGTTTGATGAACTACGCGCCTGCCGCCAAATTCGTTACGAATGGCTCTACCCCAAGATGAGGTGGCCCGCAAGTCATCAAACATTCCGATCCGATTGACTGCCCGCTCGCGCCGAGAGTCTTGAGCAGGTTTTCATGCGCGCAAAAAAACCAGGCGACCCATACGGGCCGCCTGGTTTCAAGCACGCTCAGCCAATCAGGCTACGCGACGGCGCAGGCCCACGGCGACCAGCAACGCCAAGGCCAGCAGCAGCACGCCACCCAGGCCCAGGGTCGGCACCGGCACTGTCGAGGGCGCTGGCGCCCCAAGCGTGGTGCGCGAGGGGTTGTTGCCCGCAGCCGGATCTGTGCCGCCCTTGCTGTCGTTGTCAGCGCCGGTGCCGCCACGCACGTCCAGCGGGCTGGATGGAACCGGGAATGGGCTGGTTTTGCACACAATGCTCTCACCCACAGCCAGCGTGGCCTGCGGCGAGTTGGGTGTGCAGCTCACGGTCACGCCCGAAGGCAGGGCCGAGGTGAAGCCACAGGTCGCATTCTTCGCCGCAGCCGGCCCATTGTTGGTACAGGTCAGCTCACACGTTGCCGATGTGCCCGAGACCGTGCAGGCAACGGCCGAGGTCAGATCGGTGGTCGCGCCTTGCTCGGCAAAGTTATTGCCCGTCGAGCCACCTGCCGGCAGAGTCGCGATGGTGATCACGCTGTTGGTGCTGGTGCCAGGCGTGCCGCCACCGCCATCGGCCGCCCCGGTGCCCGGGGTGTTGTAGGCGTTACCGTGCCCTGTGGGCTGGGTTTCGGTGATGGTCACATTGGTCGCGCCCACCGGGAGGTTGGTAAACGTGTAGCTGCCATCCGACCCGGTCGTCGTGGTCAGCGTCACTGGCGAGCCGCCGCCTGGGGGCGTATAGGTCAGCGTGACAGTCACGCCAGCAATGCCTGTGTCAGTGGCGTTGCCATCGTCGGCATTGTTGCCATTGCCTTCGACATAGACACGGCCGGAGACCGAAGTGCTCTGGCGCTGCTCGGCAAAGTTATTGCCCTGCGAGCCACCCACGGCCAGTGTCGGGATGGTGATCACGCTGTCGGTGGTGGCGCCAGCGTTGTCGCCACCATTGGCCGCACCATTCGAGCCTGGCGTGTTGTAGATATTCACGTAATTCGCAGGCTGGGTTTCGGTGATGGTCACATTGGTGGCGCCCACCGGCAGATTGTTGAAGGCATAGCTGCCATCCGCCGAGGTCGTCGCGGTCTGCGTCACCAGCGCACCGCCGCCTGGGGGCGTGTAGGTCAGGGTGACAGTCACGCCAGCAATGCCTGGGTCAGTGGCGTTGCCATCGTCGGCATTGTTGCCATTGCCTTCGACATAGACACGGCCGGAGACCGAAGTGCTCTGGCGCTGCTCGGCAAAGTTATTGCCCTGCGAGCCACCCACGGCCAGTGCCGGGATGGTGATCACGCTGTTGTTTGTCGTGCCAGCGTTGTCGCCACCATTGGCTGCACCATTCGAGCCTGGCGTGTTGTAGATGTTCACGTAATTCACAGGCTGCGTTTCGGTGATGGTCACATCAGTCGCACCGACCGGCAGATTGTTGAAGGCATAGCTGCCATCCGGCCCGGTCGTCGCGTTCAGCGTCACCAGCGCACCGCCGCCCGGGGGCGTGTAGGTCAGGGTGACAGTCACGCCAGCAATGCCTGGGTCAGTGGCGTTGCCATCGTCGGCATTGTTGCCATTGCCTTCGACATAGACACGGCCTGTGACCGAGGTGAGCGCACGCTCGCCAAAGTCATAGCCAGTGGCGTTGGCATTGGGGTTGGCGCCGTCATTGGCAGGCAGGTTGATGGTCTTGATCGCATCGCCATCCACCGTGCCAACCGCCGTGCCGGGCTTGTTGCCGGTGGTGGTGTAGCCTGCTGGCTGGGTTTCGACCAGCGTGTATTCACCCGCTTCCAGGTCGCAGAACAGGTACTGGCCCACGGCAAGGCCAGCGGCGGGCACCGGGCACAGGCCGGGGCCGCCAGTGGCGGAGGCGCTGCCATCGGCCGGGTTGTAGAACTGGCCAGCCGGGATAGCGGCCGTGGCCGTCACTGCGGTGCGATCAGGCATGCCAGTGCGCTGCAAAGTCACGGTCTGGCCGCCCAGACCGGTGTCGCCGCCTGTCGGGTCAAAGCCTGTGGCGGCGCCATTGGCATCCGGATCAACGAAGACCGTGCCCTGGATGCTCGATGCGTACACGCGCACCTGCACGTTGTTCGAGGTCACATCAAAGCGCGCGCCCGTGCCCTCCTGCGCAGCGGTGCCTGCGCTGCCGTGGGCGCCGCTGAAGTTGTTGGCGTACACATCGTCATGGCGCGAGCCGGGCGTCTCGAAGTCGAGCTGGAATGCACGGCTGGGCGCACCAGAGGCAAAGGGCGTGGTGTCCTTCATCAGCAGTGCTGTGGTGTTTTCGGGCACCGTCCAGTTCGCGCCAGCTTGGGTCGCCAGCACCCAGGTGGTGCTGCCGCTGTTGTTGGCACAGCCTGCCGCTGCTGGCACGCCCGGCGCGAACGCAGGCCAGTTGCCGGTGGTGGTGGCGGTGATGTTGCTGGAGCACTTGGGATTGGTGTTGATGGTGGTCGGCAGGTCGGTCGTGTAATAGACCTGATAGCCGGTGGCCGCAGGCGCGCGCACCTGGGTCACAGGGCGCTGGCCACTGAAGCTGGTGCCGCCGCGCGGCGGCTCGCCGTTGTAAGGCAGCACGTCGATCAGGCGGTGCTCATGCACCGTTTCGTTACCCACGTTCTGGTAACGCAGCTCCATAGTAAAGCTTGAGCCGATTTGTTTGGCAGCATCGCCAATCACCGACTTTTGCACCACCAAGCCATCGATGGCGCCCAAGCGCACGGTGCGCATCGCTTGACGCTCAGCCAGGCGCTGGCCTGCCGTTTGGTCGGTACAAGTCAGGGCTCCACCGGTGAAGCTGGCCCCCGGGGCGCAACCACGAACTTCCACTTTGTTGATCAGCGAGGCGTTGGGGATGTTGCCCGGCGCATCGAGCATGATTTCCGCTTCGAACTCCACCACTGGAATATTGACCGGCGGGTGGGTGGCCTTCTGCTCGGGCAGGCGGATGTGCAGCGTGGACGCGGCAAAGGTGGCCGATTGGTCGTCCAAGTGGAAGTCGCCGGCAGCCACAGGCGTACCACCCCACTTGAGCGAACCGGGAACAAACTTCATGCCCGCCGGAATGGTGTCGATCAGAACCAAATCGTTCTTGATGGTCACATTCGGATCGTTGGGCACCAGGCGCGGCCACAGTTGGTAGGTCACGATCTGGCCCTTGGTCTTGAGCACGGCCGGGTTGTCTGCTGCCGGGCCGCCGTCGGGGTCGGCGCCCTCAATGCCCTTGCGGATGCTGACGGACTGCGTGGACAGGCGCAGGCGGTCGCTGTAGCCATCATCGCAATAGCGGGCCGGGTCGGTGCCGGTCCGGCACGATGAACTGCCCGCGCCCTCCAGCGCGGCATTCGGGTCATTGCCCATGAAAGCGTACTCGGAACGCTTCCAGTTGAGGGTACCCGGCTCAAAGCCGTTCTCGGTGGAGGTCTGGTACAGGCCGTAGTTGGGAATGATGGTGCCATTGGGCCAAGTGGCGCCGCCCTCCGGGTTGGCCGCCAGCGTTTTCAGGTGTACGAACAACTGAATGCGGCCGGTCACAGGGATGTTTGCGTTCACCACGCGGGCCGAGTTGATGAACGGCACCAGCGCCGGATTTTTTTCCAGCTCGCTCTGGGTGATCCAGCCGGAGGGCAGGATGCCAGTGGTCGGCACGCCGGCCTTAGCAGCAACGGCGCTCAATGTGGAGTCGCCATCGTTGCAGCTTGCATTACGCAGCTTCGTCTCGTCACCGCTGTCAAAGGCAGAGAAGCCAAACTGGATTTCCTCGTCCTCAGGCCGCACACTGGCCGAACTGGCACCACCCGCATCGCCGGTATCACTGAAGAAGTGGGCGTAGCCAGCGCTGTGATCCACCTTGCCCGGATTCGAATTGGCTGGGAGTTTTTTCCATTTGTAATGGCTGTTGGCACCCAAACGAGGCTTGCCCGGCGGCGCCGTCCAGATCCCGTGCTGGGAAGGATCAAACAGGTCGAGCTGCAGCTTGCGGTTGTCCCAATGGTCGCACAGCGATACTTGGGCAGCGTTGAGCCCGGTGTTGCTCCAAAAAACGTAGGAGTCGATGTAATCGCTCGGCCCGATCAGATCGTTGCTCATGCGGTTGGGGCCATTGATCAACGGCGCAGAGCGGCCCTTGCTCGTGGCATAGAACATCTTCTGGAAGTTGCCGGAACAGACATTGATCGCGTTGGTCGTCACCACGTTATTGGCGGGATCGTCACTGTCGTTGGGCACGCCCGACAGCCCCTGAGCGGTGAATTTCTCGATGCTGTTCTGCGGCGAGTACTGGCAGGTGGTGCCGTTGCTGTTTGCCGTGTCCTTGGGGACCCAGACCGTGATGTAGTGCAGGGCCGTGGCATTGGGCGCATCGGGCCAGGGCGCCGTGATTTCGCCCGAGGTCAGCGGCGGATTGGTGGTGGAGGCGGTGACAGTCACCGATTTCGAGTTGCCAACCCGGGCAAAGCTGTAGGAACCGGTACCGGCATCGACCGGCACATCGGCTGGCACGCCGCCGACAGGAAAGGTGCCTTTGTTGCGCTCGCGGTAGCTTTCCACCATGTACACGCAGGCGTCCGCGCCCAGGCCGCTGATGTCATCGGTGTAGCTCCAGCCCTGCTGCAGCGACTCATGGCCCTTGGTTTGCGGGATGTTCAAAGCCACGCTGTACCGCAGGGCCACCCCCACGTCGGAGGCGGCAGAGTCACAGCTTTTCGGCTTTGCGATTACGCCAAGGCTGTCGACATATCGCTTGACGATGTCAATTTGCGGCTTGGCCACCACAGTCACGCCGGGCGCGGTGGAGGTTACGCCAGCGGTGTCTTGATCGGAAACGATCTTGCCGGTGACACCGGCCAACTGATCGCCATTCTTGGCATCCTTGTTGGTGTAGACGTCAAAGAAGATGGTACCGGACTGATTGGAGATAGGACCATTGGGCTGGTTGGCACCGCCGCTGCCAGCCAGCAAACAGTCCACCGTGCGGCCATCATTACTAATGGCGGTGGCGGCATTTCGGCAGGCAGTCAAGCCCCCGCTTGTGCGAGAAAAACGGAACGGCTCCGTAGCGGGAAGGCTCACCGTGATGCGAACGTTGTCCTGCGCCACGGGCGGCGGCGTCACTTGATAGTCCACCTTGTAGCGCGCTTCGTCGTTGGTGCACAGCAAGTTGTTTTGAGCATTCGCATCGAGCGCGCAGGTGCCGGTGCCGTCATACTCCTTGGCCACCTTGATATCGAGCGCTGCCAAGGCCTGGTTTGACCACGCGCCCCCCACCAGCAACATCGACAGCACAGCCAACTGCTTTTTGTCACACCTCAAAGCAGTGGCGCAATGCTTTCTGATTCCAGTCCACATAATCTAAAACTTTCCATTACAAATGTTGGACTCAACCCCATTGCGGGGTCGAGGCGGCGGTAGTTTATCCGCAAGTAACCTCGTGCAACCTTTGAAAACTTCCGAGGTTGCACAAATGCACTTGAAATGCTTTTTTATCTGGCGGCTGCCCCAAAAATCCAGCGTAACGCCGTCAAAAGAGTCTGTTCAAAGTCTCTACACAGTTGCTAACAAGAACGTGGATTTGGGTAGGCTGGGGCACCCGCAAAACCTTGCTATAGCTTTGGCTGCGTTTTGTGCCTTGCAGCCCACGCCAAATCAGCTTTGTTTGGAATTAAGGCCCAGGCAGTAACGGCACAAGGAGGATCAGGGGAGATCCACAGTACAGGCAATTGGCTGCAGCCGCTTTGTTGGCTTGGGCTTACCAAGCCAGGCTGGGCAGCGCGAAGCCCTGCGGGGCTTGTTTTTCGTCGCCGAAGCTCACCAGCTCCCAGGCCTGTTGGTCGGCCAGCAGGGCGTGCAGCAGCTGGTTGTTCATGGCGTGGCCGGAGCGGTAGGCGCTGTAGGAGGCCAGCAAGGGCTTGCCCAGGATGTAGAGGTCGCCGATGGCGTCCAGGATTTTGTGGCGTGCGAATTCGTCGTCGTAGCGCAGGCCGTCCTGGTTCAGGACTTTGTAGTCGTCCATGACGATGGCGTTGTCGTAGCCACCGCCCAGCGCCAGGCCGTTGGCGCGCAGCATTTCCACATCGCGCGTAAAGCCGAAGGTGCGCGCGCGGGCGATGTCGCGGGCGTAGTTGCCCTGGCCCATGTCGAAGCTCACGCATTGGCCGGTGGAGTCCACGGCCGGGTGGCTGAAGTCGATCTCGAAGCTCAGGCGGTAGCCGTGGTAGGGCTCCAGCCGGGCCCATTTGCGCTCGCCCAGTGACTCGGTGCGCACTTCGACGGGTTTGCGCACGCGCACGAATTGCTTGGGTGCGCCCTGCAAGGCGATGCCCGCCTTGCGCAACAGGTACACAAAGCCAGCGGCAGAGCCATCGAGGATAGGCACTTCCTCGGCCGTAAGGTCGATGTAGAGGTTATCGATGCCCAGCCCTGCGCAGGCGGACATGATGTGTTCGATGGTGCTGATGCGCGCGCCCTCCCGGCCAATGGTGGAGGCCAGGCGCGTGTCGAACACGGCCTGGGCCGAAACCGGCACGGGCTCAGGCTCGGGCAGGTCGACGCGTGTGAAGACGATGCCCGTGCCCACTGGCGCAGGGCGCAGAGTCAGCTCGACCCGTTGGCCGCTGTGTAGTCCAACGCCCACGGCACGGATCAGGGTCTGGATGGTTCTCTGGGCTAGCATGGGCGCGCATTCTATTGAAAAACGGTATTGGCCGCTGTGGGCCTGCCAGGGCCGCCCTCGGCTGCTGCCGGGGGCGGCACTCCTTCACAAACCAAGCACGGGCTTTAGTCGGCCTGTTTGCGCAGGAAGGCGGGGATTTCCACGTCGTCCATGCCGCTGGAGGACATGGCATCCACGCGCGCGGCGGCGGCGCTGGCATCGCTGCCGCGCGAGGTGCGCCAGGCCGTGGGCACGGCCAGGTTGTTGAGCTGGCTGCTGCGCATGGGCACGGCCGCGCCGCCAGCCAGGCCGCCGCCGCGCACCATGCCTTGCATGCCTTGCAGCGGCAGGTTGTCCGTGCCGGTGCGCAGCGTGCTTTGCACCATGGTCAGGTTCTGACGGCGCTGCTGGTGGTTGACCAGGCCGGTGGCCACGACGGTCACGCGCAGCTCGTCACCCAGGCTGTCGTCGTAGGCTGCGCCGTAGATGACGTGGGCATCGTCGCTGGCATAGGCGTTGACGGTGCTCATGGCCAGCTTGGACTCGGACAGCTTGAGGCTGCCGCGCGCGGCCGTGACCAGCACCAGAATGCCTTTGGCGCCCGAGAGGTCGATGCCTTCGAGCAGCGGGCAGGCAATGGCCTGCTCGGCGGCGATGCGCGCACGGTCAGGGCCGGAGGCGCTGGCCGTACCCATCATGGCCTTGCCCGGCTCGCTCATCACGGTCTTGACGTCGGCAAAGTCCACGTTGACGTGGCCGTGCTCGTTGATGATCTCGGCGATGCCGCCCACGGCGTTGCGCAGCACGTCGTTGGCAAAGCCAAAGGCCTCATCCTGCGTGATGTCGTCGCCATAGACGGTCAACAGCTTTTCATTGAGCACCACGATCAGCGAGTCCACGTTACGCTCGAGCTCGTCCAGGCCGGCATCGGCATTCTTCATGCGACGCGGGCCTTCCCAGTCAAATGGCTTGGTGACCACGCCGACGGTGAGAATGCCCATCTCCTTGGCCACGCGCGCGATCACTGGCGCTGCCCCCGTGCCCGTACCGCCGCCCATGCCTGCGGTGATGAAGAGCATGTTGGCCCCCTCGATGGCGCGGCGGATTTCCGACTCCGCCAGCACCGCAGCCTCCCGCCCCTGCTCAGGCTTGCTGCCTGCGCCCAGGCCGTTGGTGCCCAGCTGGATGATGCGCGCGGCCGAGCTGCGCGAGAGCGCCTGCGCATCGGTGTTGGCGCAGATGAATTCCACCCCCTGCACGTTGTTCTCGATCATGTGCTGCACGGCGTTGCCGCCGCCGCCGCCCACGCCCAGTACCTTGATGCGTGTGCCTTGGGTGAACGATTCGTTGTCGATCATTTCGATGCTCATAGTGTTTCTCCTTGCGGGTTGGGGGATGGGGTGAAATCAAAACCAAAACAAAAATGAATGGGGCCGTGGCGATGCCTGAAAACGGCATCGCCGCGCCAGCGGTTGCAATCTGTAGGCAGCCGCCAGCGCCGGCGGCCGCGCTTGCGCAGGAACCAGCGCAACAGCTTGCGGGGGATGGGAATGGGTGGCGCCATGTCAGAAATTCCCCGCAATGAAGTCACGAATGCGCGCCAGCAGGTTCTTGACCGGCCCGCTCTTGGTGGCGACCTTGTAGCCGCGCGTGCGCTCGATGCGTGCGTCTTCGAGCAAGCCCATGACGGTGGCCGCGCGCGGCTGGGCAATCATGTCGGCCAGTGGGCCGTCGTAGTTGGGCACGCCCCGGCGCACGGGCTTGAGGAAGATGTCCTCGCCAAGCTCGACCATGCCGGGCATGACCGAGGAGCCGCCGGTGAGCACCACGCCCGATGACAGCAGCTCCTCGTAGCCGGACTCACGGATCACCTGCTGCACGATCGAGAAGATCTCCTCCACGCGCGGCTCAATCACGCCGGCCAGCGCCTGCTTGTTGATCAGCCGCGGGCCGCGGTCGCCCAAACCAGGCACTTCGACCTGCGAATCCGGATCGGCCAGCATGGCCTTGGCGCAGCCGTTCTCGACCTTGATGTCCTCGGCGTCCTTGGTGGGGGTGCGCAGCGCCATGGCAATGTCGCTGGTGATCAAATCGCCGGCGATCGGGATCACGGCGGTGTGGCGGATCGACCCGCCCGAGAAGATCGACACATCCGTGGTGCCCGCGCCGATGTCCACCAGCACCACACCCAGCTCGCGCTCGTCGTCGGTGAGCACCGACAGGCTGGAGGCCAGCGGATTGAGCGCCAGCTGGTCAACTTCCAGCCCGCAACGGCGCACGCACTTGATGATGTTTTCGGCCGCGCTTTGCGCGCCGGTGACGATGTGCACCTTGGCCTCCAGGCGCAGGCCGCTCATGCCAATGGGCTCCTTGACCTCCTGGCCGTCGATGACGAACTCCTGCGAGGCCACCAGCAGCAGGCGCTGGTCGGAAGGGATGTGCACCGCCTTGGCGGTTTCCAGCACGCGGCTGATGTCGGCCTGCGAGACTTCCTTGTCCTTGATGGCCACCATGCCGCTGGAATTGAAGCCGCGCACATGGCTGCCGGTGATGCCGGTGTAGACGCGCTGGATCTTGCAGTCGGCCATCATCTCGGCCTCGCGCAGCGCCTGCTCGATGCTTTGCACCGTGGCCTCGATGTTGACCACCACGCCGCGCTTGAGCCCATTGCTGGGCGCAGCGCCAAACCCGGCCAAGCGCAGCTGGCCGCCCTCCTGCACCTCGGCCACCACCGCCATGACCTTGGCCGTGCCGATGTCCAGCCCCACGATGACGTCTCTGTATTCCTTAGCCATTTTCATCAGGCCTTTGCGGCCAGTGTCCATTTCGTGTCGGTTGATCCATTGCCCATGCCCCGGCCCCCTCACTTGCCCTGCGCACGCGTCTCGGGCTGTGTGGCCACGCCGCGCAGGCGGATGGCATAGCCGTTGCTGTGCCGCAGATCGGCATACTCCAGCGCGCCAGGCTTGACGCCCAGCGGTCCCAGGGCCTGCGGCAAGGTGTCGATGAAATCCAGCAGCCGGGCGCCGACCTGGGCCTGCTCGCCAGCGCCCAGCTCCAGTTGCGCGCCGTTATCCAGAAACAGCTGCCAGTTGCCGCGCGGCGTCAGGTACAACGCCACAGCCTGTGCGGTCTGCGTAGTCGGCTGGCGCTGCTGCAACAGCTGCGCCAGATAGCGATACATCGCCAGCACCTGCTGCGACTGCCCATCCGGGCCAGCCAGACGCGGCAGGTTCTCGTGCTCGACCTCGCCACGGTTGGCCTCAAACACTTCGCCAAAGCTGTTGAGCATGGCCTGGGCGTCCGAGCCGTCCCACATGGCCACGGGCTGATGCTCTTCCAGCACCACCTCCAGCGTGTTCGGAAAGCCGCGCCGCAGCTCAGCGTGTCGCACCCAGGGCATTTGCTCAAAAGCCTGCCTGGCCAGTGCCAGGTTCAACGTGAACAGATTGCCCTGCAGTTGCGGCAGCACATTGGCGCGCAAACTCACGGCGCTGCTGTGCTGCGGGTTTCCATGCACCACCACTTGCGCAATGGCAAAAGCCGGATTGCGCAGCAGCCAGGCCACCAGCGCCGCACAGGCCAGCGCGAACACGCCCAAAAACACCAGCGAAGCCGTGGCGTTCATCAGGCGTACATCCACTGGTGGCGGCTGGATCGCTCTCATACCGCAGCGGCCCTTTCGTCCATGTGTTGCCGAGGCGCTGCGCCATCGCAGCGCGACGCCAGCAGGATTTGCAGGCACAAGTCCTCATAGCTGATGCCTGCAGCGCGTGCGGCCATCGGCACCAACGAGTGGCCAGTCATGCCCGGCGAGGTGTTGATCTCCAGCAAAAAGGGCTTGCCATCGCTTTCGCGGATCATCACGTCCACACGCGACCAGCCGCGGCAGCCCAGCGACTGGTAGGCCTGCAGGCTCATGCGCTGGATCTGCTCTTCCAGCTGCGCAGGCAGGCCACTGGGGCAGTAGTACTGCGTGGACTCGCCGAAATACTTGTTCTCGTAGTCGTAGTTGCCGCCGGGCGCGACGATGCGGATCACCGGCAAGGCGCGCGCCTTTTGCCCGGGCAGCTGCAGCACCGCACAGGTGGTTTCCTCGCCATCGATGAATTGCTCGCACAGCACCTGCGCGTCGTAGCGCGCGGCCAGCGCATAAGCCTGCTCACACTGATCGCTGCTGACGACCTTGGTCAGGCCGATGGTCGAGCCCTCGCGCGCGGGTTTGACGATCATGGGCGCGCCCAACTCTTCCAGCGCCAGGGCCACGGCCTGGGGCGAATCGGCCAGGCGCCAGCCTGGGGTGGCCAGCCCATCGGCTTGCCACAGGCGTTTGGTCAGCACCTTGTCCATCGCCATGGCCGAAGCTGTCACGCCCGGGCCGGTATAGGGGATACCCAGCAGCTCCAGCAGGCCCTGGATGGTGCCGTCCTCTCCGCCACGGCCGTGCAGCGCAA
Organism: Vandammella animalimorsus; assembly: GCF_002285285.1. Classification (GTDB taxonomy): domain Bacteria; phylum Pseudomonadota; class Gammaproteobacteria; order Burkholderiales; family Burkholderiaceae_C; genus Lampropedia; species Lampropedia animalimorsus. Next base: position 508,553 of record NZ_NSJF01000002.1, on the reverse strand, counting down.
TGAAGCAGCGCGCAAAGCCTTCCTGGCGCAAGTCCCACAGCGGGCGCTTGCCAGTGTCGAAGGCGTGTGCGTCCACGCCATGCGTGCGCAGGGCCTTTAGCACGCCCTGGCCTGACATCAACGAAACCTCGCGCTCGGCCGAGGTGCCGCCCATCAGCACCGCCACCTTGCCCAGCTCGGCCACGCTCAGCTCCAAATCCTTGTTCATTGTTTCGACTCCACTTCAATGCCTTGCGCCGCCCTGGCACGCAAGCGCTGGGCCCAGTCGTCGGCGGCCGCGCCAATGTTGCCCGCGCCCATGAACACCACCACATCGCCATCGGCCAACGTGGCCTCGATGGCCTCGCCCAGCGCCGCCACCGATTCGACGAACACCGGCTCGACCTTGCCAGCCACACGGATGGCGCGCGCCAGCGAGCGCCCATCGGCAGCAACAATGGGAGGCTCGCCTGCGGCGTACACCTCGGTCAGGAACACGCCATCGGCAGCGCTCAGGGCTTGCACGAAATCCTCAAAGCAATCGCGCGTGCGCGAATAGCGGTGCGGCTGAAAGGCCACCAGCAGGCGCCGCCCCGGGAATGCGCCGCGCGCTGCGGCAATGGTGGCGGCCACTTCCACCGGGTGGTGGCCGTAGTCCTGCACCAGCTCGAACTCGCCGCCGCGCCCGGTGGGCAACGCGCCGTACTGCTGAAAGCGCCGGCCCACGCCCTGGAACTGCGCCAGCGCCCGCTGCATGGCCGCATCGTCCGCACCCAGCTGCGTGGCAATGGCGATGGCCGCCAGCGCATTGCGCACGTTGTGCTCGCCCGGCAGATTCAGGCAAACAGGCAAATCCGGCATGGCGCGGGCCGTGCCGTGGCCGCGCTGTACGGTGAAGTGCATGCGCGTGCCCTCGGCGCGCAGATCGACGCCGCGCACCTGCGCCCCCTCGCCCAAGCCATAGGTGGTCACGGCGCAGTTGACCTGGGGCAGGATGGCGCGCACGCCTTCGTTGTCGCTGCACAGCACGGCCGTGCCATAAAAGGGCATGCGGTGCAAAAAGTCCACGAATGCCTGGTGCAGGCGGCCCAGGTCGTGGCCGTAGGTTTCCATGTGGTCCGCGTCGATGTTGGTGATGACGGCCATCACCGGCGTCAGGCACAGGAAGGAGGCATCGGACTCATCGGCCTCGACCACGATGTAATCGCCCTGCCCCAGGCAGGCGTTGGCGCCAGCGCTGTGCAGTCGCCCGCCAATGACGAAGGTCGGGTCCAACCCAGCCTCAATCAGAATGCTGGTGACCAGGCTGGTGGTGGTGGTCTTGCCATGCGTGCCGGCCACCGCAATGCCCTGGCGCTGGCGCATCAGCTCAGCGAGCATCATGGCGCGCGGCACCACCGGGATGCCGCGTTGACGCGCGGCCACGACTTCGGGGTTGTCGGCCTTGACGGCGGTGGAGGTAACCACGGCATCGGCCTGCGCCACCTGTGCGGCATCGTGGCCGATGAAGGTGCGGATGCCCAACGACTGCAGACGTCGCACGGTGGCGCTGTCCTGCAGATCCGAGCCGCTGACGATATAGCCCTGGTTGTGCAACACCTCGGCGATCGGGCTCATGCCCGCGCCGCCGATGCCCACGAAGTGAATCTGGCGCACGGCGTGCTTCATTCGACCAACTCCTCGCAAGCCTGCACGATCTGCTCGACTGCATCCATTTTTGCCAGCGCCTGGGCCTTGGCGGCGCGCGCGCACAATTCATCGCGCGTCAGGCGCTGGATGAACTCGGCCAGGGCCTGAGGCGTGAGCGCGTTTTGCTGTACCAGCCAGGCCGCGTCCTCGGTCACCAGGTAGTTGGCATTGACCGTCTGGTGGTCGTCCACCGCGTGCGGATAGGGCACGAAGCAGGCTGCCGCGCCCACAGCGGCGATCTCGGTGACGGTGCTGGCGCCGGCGCGGCACAGCACCAGATCGGCCTCGGCATAGGCGCGCGCGGTGTTCTTGATGAAGGCTGTCAACTCGGCCTCGACGCCCGCCTGGGCGTAATTGGCCTTGAGCGCCTCGAGCTGCTTGGCGCCGCTTTGGTGCGTGACCTGCGGGCGCTGCTGCGCGGGGATCAGCGCCAGCGCGCGCGGCACGATGTCGTTGAGCGCCTGCGCGCCCAGGCTGCCGCCGATCACCAGCAGGCGCAGCGGCCCTTCGCGGTGGGCAAAGCGCTTGCGCGGCGAGGCCTGCTGGGCGAACTCCGCGCGCAAGGGGTTGCCCACCCACTGCGCGCCGCGCAGCGCCTTGGGAAAGGCCGTGAACGTCAGGCGCGCCACGTGCGCCAGCAGGCGGTTGGCCAGGCCGGGCACGGCGTTTTGCTCATGCAGCACCAGCGGGATGCGGCGGCTGACTGCGGCCAGCCCGCCGGGCACGCTGATGTAACCGCCAAAGCCCAGCACCAGCTGCGGCTGCAGCTGCGCCATCAGGCGCCGCGCCTGCAGCCAGGCCGAGCCCAGCCGCCAGGGCAGCAGCAGCAAGGGCTTGACGCCCTTGCCGCGCACGCCGGCAAAGGCCACGGTGTGCAGCTCCAGCCCGTAGCCGGGCACCAGTTGGTGCTCCATGCCGCCGGTGCCGCCCAGCCAGGCCACCTGCCAGCCGCTGGCCTGCAGTGCCTGGGCCACGGCAATGCCGGGGAAGATGTGCCCGCCCGTGCCGCCGGCCATGATCAGTACCCTTTTGCCCGCTTCACTCATGTTGCCCTCTCCCCCCGGCCTTCTGCGTCGAGTCTTCTGCCCTGCATCAAAAGCCTGTTTTCGTAATCCACCCGCAGCACCACGGCCATGGCCACCAGGTTCAGCAGCACGGCCGAGCCGCCAAAGCTCATCAGCGGCAGCGTCAGCCCTTTGGTGGGCAGCGCGCCCAGGTTCACGCCAATGTTGATGACCGACTGAAAGCCGATCCACAGCCCGATGCCCTGCGCGACCAGGCCGGCGAAGATGCGGTCCAGCGCCACGGCCTGGCGGCCGATGACCATGATGCGCCGCGTGAGCCAGAAGAACACGGCAATCAGCACCGCCACGCCCAGCAGGCCGAACTCCTCGCCGATCACAGCCAGGATGAAGTCGGTGTGCGCCTCGGGCAGCCAATGCAGCTTTTCCACGCTGCCGCCCAGGCCCACGCCCCAGCCCTCGCCACGGCCAAAGGCGATCAGCGAGTGCGTGAGCTGGTAACCGCGCCCGAGCCTGTGCTCCTCGGCCCAGGGGTCGAGGTAGGCAAAAATGCGGTCGCGCCGCCAGGGCGAAGTCCAGATGATGAACATGAAGGCCAGGCCCAGCACCAGCAGCATCAGCAAGAAGCCGCGCAGGTTCACGCCGCCCAGGAACAAAATGCCCACGGCAATCACCGCCACGACCACGAAGGCGCCCATGTCCGGCTCGGCCAGCAGCAAAAAGCCAATCAGCCCCACGGCCGCGCCAATGGGCGCGACGGCGCGAAAGAAGTCTTCGCGCACGTCCATGCGCCGCACCATGTAGTCGGCCGCGTAGATCACCACGGCCAGCTTGGCCAGCTCCGAGGGCTGAAAACGCATCACGCCCAGCGGCAGCCAGCGCCGCGCGCCGTTGACGGAAATGCCCAGCCCCGGCACCAGCACCAGCACCAGCAGCGCCAGCGTGCCCAGCAGCAGCCAGATGGCGCTGGCGCGCCAGGTTTCCATCGAGATCTGAAACACCGCGATGGCGGCCACCAGCGCCACGGCCATCGAGACGGCGTGGCGGATCAGGAAAAACTCGTTGCTGATGCCGCCAAAGCGCGGGTTGTCGGCCAGCGCGATCGAGGCCGAATACACCATCACCAGACTCCAGGCCAGAATGCCCGCCAGCACGCCCAGCAAGGTCTGATCGACGCTTTGGATGGTCACCGGCCTGGGCGAAGTGGTGTAGCGGTACTCCAGCCCGGCCGAGCGCACCGGCAGCTCCAGCGCGCCATCGGGCTCGCGCCCGCGCAGACCCAGGCGGCCCAACCAGCCGCTTTTCTTGTTCGGTGTGGCCATGCTCATGTCCAGGCCTCCAGGCTTTGCCCAGCGTCCAACGCCAGCGCCTGTACGCTGTCGGCGAATACCTGGGCGCGGTGCGCGTAGTCGCGAAACATGTCCATGCTGGCGCAGGCCGGCGAGAGCAGCACGGCATCGCCCGGCTGCGCCAACGCCGCCGCCTGGGCCACGGCTTCGGGCAGGCCATCGGCGTGCACCAGCGGCACGCCACAGTCCTGCAGCGCCTGGGCAATGGCCGGCGCATCCTGGCCGATGAGCAGCACCGCACGCGCCGCTTGGCGCACCGGCTCGCGCAGCGGCGCGAAATCCTGTCCCTTACCCAGGCCGCCCAGAATCACCACCAGCCGGCGGCTGGCGCGGCCATCGGGCACCAGGCCGCACAGCGCCGCAGCGGTGGCGCCCACGTTGGTGCCCTTGCTGTCGTCGATGTACTCCACGCCCTGCACCAGGCCCAGCGACTGCACGCGGTGCGGCTCGCCACGGTATTCGCGCAAGCCGTGCAGCATGGGGGCCAGGGCCGCGCCCGTAGTGCTGGCCAGCGCCAGCGCCGCCAGGGCGTTGGCCACGTTGTGCTGGCCGCGGATGCGCATCGCATCGGCCGGCATGAGCCGCTGCACGAACCACTCGCCCGCCTGGGCCTTGCGGCCCTGGCCGCTGCGGCCTGCGGGCGGCGCCTCGCCCACGGTGGTTGCCAGCCAAGGCATGCCGTGCTCCACAACCACGCCCCAGTCGCCCCATTGCTGCGGCGCCTGCAGGCCGAAGTGCAGCACCTGGCGCTGTGCCGCAGCCCGCCCGCCCCTGGGCGATTTGGCCGCGGGCGCGGGCGTCAGCTCGGGCAACAAGGCCATCAAGGTGGCGTCGTCACGGTTCATGACGACCACGCCCTGCTGGCCATACACCTTGGCCTTGGCCTGCACATAGGCCTGTTGGCTGCCGTGCCAGTCCAGATGGTCCTGGCTGATGTTCAGAATCACGCCGGCCGTGGGCTCGAAGCCGCTGCTGTAGTCCAGCTGGAAGCTCGACAGCTCCAGCACCCAGGTCTGTGGCAGGGCGCGCGCCAGGGCATCGGGCCCGGCCTGCGCGGCTGCGGCGGGCGGCTGTGCCTTGCCGTCAGCGTCGGTTTCGGTATCGGTGTCGGTGTCGGCTTCAGCCTCGGGGCCGGCGTCCAAGTCGGCGCCGGCCTCCTGCTCGGCAGCGGGCGCTGGCAGCACCTCGCTTTGCAAGTCGGCTTGTTGCGCTGCGGCCTCGGCCTGGGCCAGGCATTGCGCCAAGGTGTCGAGCAGCGAGGGGCCGATGTTGCCGGCCACGGCCACGCGCTGGCCAGCGCGCTCGAGCAGCTGGGCCGTCAACGACGTCACTGTGGTTTTGCCATTGGTGCCGGTGATGGCCAGCACCTGGGGCTGGTAGTGGTGCTGCTGGCGCAAGCGGCGCAGCGCCTGGGTGAACAGATCCAACTCGCCACCGAAGAACACGCCGCTGCGCGCTGCCGCCTCACGCACTGCGGCCACTTCAGCTGGGGCCAGGCCGGGCGAACAATACACAGCCGAAACTTCGACGTGGCCCACGCTGCTGCACAGCAACTGGGCCTGCAGCGGCTGGCCGAAGCGGCACTCCACGCCTGGCAGCTGTTGCAGCGCCTGCTGCCCAGGCGGGGCCGAGCGCGTATCGGCCACGCGCACGCGCTGGCCCTGGCTGGCGCACCAGCGCGCCATGGCCAGGCCAGAAATGCCCAGCCCCAGGATCAGCACCAGGGGCGAGGCATTGGTTGTCGTTGTCGGCATGTGCGCAGGCATGGCTTACCTCAGCTTCAGCGTGGCCAGGCCCGCCAGGCACAGAAACATGGTGATGATCCAGAAGCGCACCACGACCTGGGTTTCCTTCCAGCCCTTTTTCTCGAAGTGGTGGTGCAGCGGCGCCATCAGCAGCAGGCGACGGCCCTGGCCGTAGCGTCGGCGCGTGTACTTGAACCAGCCCACCTGGGCGATGACCGAAAGCGCCTCGGCCACGAACACGCCGCCCATGATGGCCAGCACGAACTCCTGGCGCACGATCACAGCGATGGTGCCCAGCGCGCCGCCCAGCGCCAGCGCGCCCACGTCGCCCATGAAGACCTGGGCCGGGTGGGCGTTGAACCACAGAAAGGCCAGGCCCGCGCCGGACATGGCGGCGCAAAACACCAGCAGCTCGCCCGTGCCCGGAATGTGCGGGAACAGCAGATAGCGCGAGAACACGGCATTGCCGGTGACGTAGGCAAACACGCCCAGCGCCGAGCCGACCATCACCACCGGCATGATGGCCAGGCCGTCCAGGCCGTCGGTGAAGTTCACCGCATTGCTGGCGCCGACGATGACCAGAAAACTCAGGATGACAAAGCCCAGCACGCCCAGGGGATAGGCCACGCCCTTGAAGAACGGCACGGTCAGCTGGGTGTTGAGCTCGAAGCTGGGCGAGAAGCCCGAGGCCACCCAATCCACAAACAGCGCCAGCACGCGCATGTTGTTGACTTCAGAAATGCTGAAGGCCAGGTACAGCGCCGCCACCAGGCCGATGATGGTCTGCAGCAGAAACTTCTGGCGCGAACGCATGCCCTCTGGATCCTTGTAGACCACTTTGCGCCAATCATCGACCCAGCCGATGGCGCCAAAGCCCAGCGTGACCCAGAGCACGACCCAGACGAAGCGGTTGCTCAGATCGGCCCACAGCAGGGTGGACACGGCTATGGCGATCAGGATCAGCACGCCGCCCATGGTGGGCGTGCCGCTTTTGACCAGATGGGTTTGCACCCCGTATTCGCGCACCGGCTGGCCGATCTTGAGCGAGACCAGGTAGCGGATCACGCGCGGGCCGGCCACCCAGCCGATGACCAGCGCCGTCATGGCGCCCATCATGGCGCGGAAGGTCAGGTACTGCACCACGCGCAGAAAGCTCAGCCCCTCCGGGCTCAGGTTCAGCAGCCATTGCGAGAGCCACAGCATCATAGGCTGACCCTCCCGCTGGCTGCGCCGTCGAGCGCCAGCACAGCCTGCACCACCTGCTCCATGGCCATGCAGCGCGAGCCCTTGACCAGCATGCTGGTGGGCAGGTGCGCCTGCTGCGCCGTCGTTTGCAGCAGCGCCTCGCGCGACTCGAAATGCCGCGCCTGCGCGCCGAAGGCGCTGGCCGCGTGTGCGGCCAGCGCGCCCAGCGTCCACAGCCCGTCGATGCCACGGGCGCGGGCGTATTCACCCACCTCGGCATGGAACTGCGGCCCCTGTGCACCAACTTCTGCCATGTCGCCCAGCACCAACAGGCGCGGTGCGGGCAGCGCCGCCAGCGTGTCGATGGCCGCGCGCACCGAATCCGGGTTGGCGTTGTAGCTGTCGTCGATCAGCCACTGCTGCGTGCCATCGTCGTGGCAGAAACGGTGCAGAACGCCCCTGCCCTGCACTGGGCGGAAATCCTGTAAACCCTGGGCGATGGCCGCCAACGGCACGCCAGCAGCCCAGGCCGCAGCGGCGGCGGCCATGGCGTTGCGCACGTTGTGCCGCCCCAGCACACCAAGCTGCAGCTCCAGCGCCTGGCCTTCGATGTCCAGCTCCATGGCCCAGCCGGCCTCGCCCCACTGGGCGCGGCGCAACTGCACGGCGCTGCCGGGCGCGCCGAAATCCACGATGCGCCGGCCCTGCGCCAGCCCGCGCCACAGCGGCGCAAAAGCATCATCGGCGGGGAACACGGCCACGCCATCGGCCGGCAACGCCGCCAGCACGGCGCCGTTTTCCTGCGCCACGGCCTCGACGCTGTGCATGAACTCCTGGTGCTCGCGCTGCGCGTTGTTGACCAGCGCCACCGTGGGCTGGGCCACGGCCGCCAGCGCGGCGATCTCGCCCGGATGGTTCATGCCCAGCTCGAACACCGCCATGCGGTGCGCCGCGCGCAGCCGCAGCACCATCAGCGGCAGGCCGATGTCGTTGTTCAGATTGCCCTGGGTGGCCAGCGCAGCCTGGCCATGCGCGGCGCACAGGATGCTGGCGAGCATTTGCGTGACCGTGGTCTTGCCGTTGCTGCCGGTGACGGCGATGACGGGCAGCGCCAGCTGGCTGCGCCACTGCCCAGCCAGCGCCAGCAGGGCCTGGCGCGTATCGGCCACTTCCAGGCAGGGCAGCTGCTCTGCAGCGCGGCCGCGCTGCACCAGCGCCGCGGCCGCGCCACTGGCCTGCGCCTGGGCCAGGAAGTCGTGGCCATCGAAGCGCTCGCCGACCAGCGCAACGAACAAATCGCCCGCGCGCAGGCTGCGGCTGTCGGTGTGCACGCGCTCGATCGCCACCTGCTCCTGGCCGGTCGCAGCGCGCAGCTCGGGCGCCAGCCCTTGCTGGCCGAGCCACTCAGCGGCCTGTTGCAACTGCATCATCATGCGGCCACCCCAGATGGGGCCTGGCCCCGTTTGTCGTTCTCGTCATTGCCTTCTTCTTGCTTGTTCTTGGCGCTGCCCCAGTTGGCCAAGGCTTGCTGGGCTTCATCCAGATCGGAGAAGGGGTGACGCACCCCTTTGATCTCCTGGTAGGCCTCGTGGCCCTTGCCGGCCAGCAGCAGGACGTCGTGCGCGGCCGCGGCGGCCACGGCGGCGGCAATGGCCGCGCGGCGCTCAGGCAACACCTTGGCAGCGGCGCGCTGCGCTGGTGTCAGCCCGGTTTCGATCTGCGCGATGATGGCCAGCGGATCTTCGCTGCGCGGGTTGTCGCTGGTGATCCACAGCGCATCGGCGGTCTGCGCAGCGGCCATGGCCATCAGCGGGCGCTTGCCTGCGTCGCGGTCGCCGCCGCAGCCAAACAGCACGCTCAGCCGGCCGCCACGCTGCGCCGCCACCGGGCGCAGCGCCTGCAGCACGGCGCGCAGCGCGTCGCTGGTGTGGGCATAGTCCACCACCACCAGCGGCTTGCCCGGCTGCGCCAGCATCTGCATGCGACCGGGCACAGCCGGCACCTGGCGGCACAGCTGCGCGGCCTGCTCCAACTCCAGCCCCATGGCGCGCAGCATGCCAAGCAAGGCCATCAGGTTCTGCACGCTGTAAAGCCCAGTAACGCGCGCGCGCACTTGCGCCTGGCGCAGCGGCGCACTGACTTCGCCCTGGGCTGCGCTCTGGGCGGCAGGGGCGTATTCGAGCACCTCGAAGCGCACGCTGTCGCCATCGAACTGCACACCCTGGGCACACAGGCGCGCCGTGGCCGCCGGCAGACCATCGGCCTGCACGGCGTAATCCCAAAGGGCCAGTCCAGGCCGCGCCAGCAGCGCCTGGCGCAGGCTTTGACCGTAAGCATCCTGGGCATTGAGCACCGCAGCTTGCAGGCCGGGCCAGTCGAACAGCAGGCGCTTGGCTGCGCCGTAGGCCTGCATGCTGCCGTGGTAGTCCAGGTGGTCCTGGGTGAAATTGGTGAAGGCGGCCACGCAGATGCGCGTGCCGGCCAGGCGCGCCTGCTCCAGCCCGATCGACGAGGCCTCGATGGCACAGGCGCTGGCGCCCTGGCGCTGCATGTCGTGCAGCGCCGCTTGCAGCAGCAACGGCCCGGGCGAAGTCAGGCCGGTGTCGCGCAAAGCCTGCGGCGGCATGCCCACGCCCAGCGTGCCGACGTAGCCGCAGGGGCGCCCGGCCAAACCCAGCACATGGGCCAGCCACCAGGCCAGCGTGGTTTTGCCGTTGGTGCCGGTGACGGCCACCACATCCAGCGCCTGGCTGGGCTGGCCGTGCCAAAGCGCAGCGATCTCGCCGCTGGCCTGGCGCAGTTGCGGGTACAGCGCCAGCGCAGGCAATGCCTGGGCCTGGGCTTGCCCGGCCGCGCGTGCGGCCAACCAGGCCTGTGCGGCCTGGGCATCGACCAGCAGCGCAGCAGCGCCAGCGGCGCTGGCGGCCTCAATGTGCGCGGCCAGTTGCGCAGGGCGCGCCAGTGGGCGACCTTGGGCAGACTGGCTGGGCAGCGCGAAGAAGGCGTCGCCGGGCTGCACGGCCCGGCTGTCGTCGCGCAGGCTGGCGCCGGGCGCCAGGTGCTGTTGCAGCCAGGCCAGCGCTTGGCTGGGCTGTTGCAGGATGGGCGGCTGGCTCATTGCAGCACCTCCTCGTCCACGCCGGTGGCAATGATCTGCGGCTTGACGTCCATGTCCGGCTGGACGCCCAGCAGGCGCAGGCTTTGCTGCACCACCTGGCTGAACACGGGCGCAGCCACAGCGCCGCCGTAATACTGGCCGGCGCTGGGCTCGTCGATCATCACCGCAACGATGATGCGCGGGTTCTCCATCGGCGCCATGCCGACGAACCAGGAGCGGTATTTGTTGGCCGCATAGTGGCGCCCGATCTGCTTGCGCGCCGTGCCGGACTTGCCGCCTACGGAATAGCCCACGGTCTGCGCGCGCTGGCCCGAGCCGCCCGGCGCAGCCGCCAGCATCAGCATGTGGCGCACGGCCCGCGCCGTCTTGGAGGAAAACACCTGCACGCCCACGGGCGGCTGGCTGCGCTTGAGCAGCGTCGCTGGCAGCAGCACGCCATCGTTGGCGAACACGGTGTAGGAGCGCGCCATCTGCAGCAGGCTGGCCGATAGGCCGTAGCCGTAGGACATGGTGGCCTTCTCCACCGGGCGCCAGGTCTTCCAGGGCCGCAGGTTGCCGCTGGCCACGCCGGGAAAGCCAATCTGCGGGCGCTCGCCAAAGCCAGTGGCGGCGAACACGTCCCACATGTAGCGCGACTCCATCATTTGCGCCAGTTTGGTGGTGCCCACGTTGCTGGACTTCTGGATGATGCCCTCCACGGTCAGCGTGCCGAAGTTGCGCACGTCCGAGAGCTTGGCGCCAGTGACGGTGATAAAGCCGGGGCTGGTGTTGATGGGCGTCTTGGGGCCGACCAAGCCAGCTTCGAGCGCCATGGCCACGGTGATGGGCTTCATCACCGAGCCGGGCTCGAACACATCGGTCAGCGCGCGGTTGCGCAGTTGGTCGCCCGTGAGGTTGCGGCGCGCGGAAGGATCGAAGCTGGGGTAGTTGGCCAGCGCCAGAATTTCGCCGCTGCGGGCATCGAGCACCACCACGCTGCCTGCCTTGGCCTTGTGCGCAGCCACCTGCTCGGCCAGTTTCTGGCTGGCGAAGAACTGCACCTTGCTGTCGATGGAAAGCTGCACGTCCTGGCCGTCCACCGGCGCAACCGTGTCGCCCACGCTCTCGACGATCTGCCCCAGGCGGTTGCGGATCACGCGGCGCGAGCCGGCCTTGCCGCCCAGCGTCTGGTTATAGGCCAGCTCCACGCCTTCCTGGCCCTGGTCCTCGACGTTGGTGAAGCCGACGATGTGCGCCGCGGCCTCGCCCTCAGGGTATTGGCGCTTGTACTCCTTGCGCAGATGGATGCCATTGATCTTCAGCGCCATGATCTCCTGCCCAAGCTCCCAGTCGAGCTGGCGGCGCAGCCAGACGAAGGTCTTGTCCTCATCGGACAGGCGCGCCTGCAAATCCTTGAGCGGCATATTCAACAGCCGCGCCAGTTGTGCCAGCTGCTTTTGCACATCGGCCCCGTCGTCACCCTGGCGCACATCTTCCGGGATGGCCCAAATGCTGGCCGCAGGTACGCTGGAGGCCAGAATCAGGCCATTGCGATCGACGATCTTGCCGCGATTAGCAGGCAAATCCAGCGTGCGCGCATAGCGCACCTCGCCCTGGCGCAGAAAGAAGTCATTGCCAAACACCTGCACATGCGCGGCGCGCGCCACCAGGCCCATGAAGGCCAGCGCCAGGGTGACAACCACTACGCGGCTGCGCCAGACCGGCGCCTTGCTGGCCAGCAAGGGGCTGGTGGCGTAAGCCACAGGGCGGCTGGCGCGCACGCGCTTGTTGCTGTTGCCGCTCGGCTTCATTGCCCACCCCCTTGCTGCGCCGGGGCCGCTGGCGCGCCCTCCTGCACCTGCGGCAGCAAAGCCTGGCGCTGTTGCTCGGCCAGGCGCGCGCTGCGCCCGGCCGGCTCGCGCACGTAGCGCGTCGTGGCCGGCATGGCAGGCGTCATCTTCAGCTCAGTGCGCGCAAACTGTTCCACGCGCGCGGCCGCAGCCTGGGCGCGCACGGCCACTTGCAGCGTTTCGGATTCGGTCTCCAGCTGGCGGGCCTGCACCACTTCGCGGTCCAGCTCGGAATACAGGCGGCGCGACTCGTACTGAACGCGCACCAGCGCCAGCGCAGAACCCACCACGAGCAGCAGCAGCACGAGATTCAGGCGCACGATCATGGCGCCTCCGTTCTTTCAGCCACGCGCATGATGGCGCTGCGCGCGCGCGGGTTGGCCTCCACCTCGGCCTGCGTGGGCTTGATGCGCGCCACAGCGCGCAGCAGCATCGGGCGCTCCTGGGCCAGTGGCATGCGCCGGTCGTAGTGCTGGCGCGAGTGCTGCTCAATGAAGCGCTTGACGATGCGATCCTCCAGCGAATGGAAGCTGATCACCACCAGCCGCCCACCGCTCTTGAGCACCCGCAGGCTGGCCGTCAGCGCTTGCTGCAGCTCTTCAAGCTCTGCATTGATGAAAATCCGTAAAGCCTGAAAGGTGCGCGTCGCGGGGTTCTGACCCGGCTCACGGCTTTTGACCGCACCAGCCACGAGTGCGGCGAGTTCTGCGGTGCCTGTGATAGGCCCCCGCTCCTGTCGGCGAGCAACAATCGCCTTTGCAACGCTGCCAGCATACCGCTCTTGCCCGTATTCACGAATCACCTCTGCAATCTCGCCTTGCTCGGCGTGTTCCAACCATTGCGCCACGGTCTGCCCACGGCTGCTGTCCATGCGCATGTCCAGCGGGCCGTCCATGCGGAAGCTAAAACCTCGGCGCGCGTCGTCAATCTGCGGGGAGCTAACCCCCAGATCCATCAAAATGCCATCCACACTGGCGGGCTCCAACCCAGCCAGCTGGGCAAAGCCCTCGTGGCGAATCTGCAGGCGACCATCGCCCAGCGACTGGGCGTGGGCGATGGCCTCGGGATCTTTGTCGAACACCACCAGACGGTCCTCGGCCGCCATGCGCGCCAGGATGGCGCGGCTGTGCCCGCCACGCCCGAAAGTGCCATCGACCCAGCAGCGCGGCCCGGGCGCAGCCGGCCCGCCCAGCAGGGCCTGCACCGCCTCGTGCAACAGCACCGTGGTGTGGCCCAGCGCCGCTGCGGCCTGCTGCGCGGCGGCGCAGGCCTCGGGCGCGCCGGGAGCCGCTGGCGGGGGCATGGCAGTTGAAGGCAAGGTCTTGCTCACAGCGTGATGTCCTTGATCGCATCGGGCATGGCCTGCTGCTGCAGAGTCTCGGCCTCTTTGGCCTCGTAGCTGGCCTTGTCCCACAGCTCGAACACATTGCCCAGGCCCAGCAGCACGGCCTCCTTGCTCAGGCCGACGGCCTGGCGCAGCTCGGGCGGCACCAGCAGACGACCGGCGCCGTCCATCTCCACGTCCATGGCATTGCCCACCAGGATGCGCTTCCACCAGCGCACCGACTCGGGCAGGGCCAGCACTTTTTCGCGGTATTTCTCCCACTCCGGGCGCGGGAAGATCATCAGACAGCCATCGGGATGCCGGGTGATGGTCAGCCGCCCCTCGAACTGGTTCGAGATGGCGTCACGATGCCGGGTCGGCACGGAAAGCCGACCCTTGGCATCAATGGTCACCGACGAAATCCCCTGGAAAAGCATGATTGCTAGCCGCGCCGGGTATGCGCACCCTCACCCCAAAATGAACTGACGCAACCCACTCTAGCCCACTTTATGACTGGATTACGTCACTTAATTACACTTTAACAGGATTTTCTGGCGACGCCGTCTGGCAAACAATTACTTTCAATGGAATCAATAAGTTAGCCGCCAACCCCTGACGAGGATGGCGGCCTAAATCTTTTGGAAAATTAACGAGTTAGAAGGGTATTAGAAAATCCTTATGAGATTCAAGCAACCCTTTGCGGCAGCGCTCACAAGATGTAACGAGAGAGATCCTCGTCGCGGCTGAGATCGCCCAGCCGAGCATCGACGAAGGCGGTGTCGATGAGGATGTTCTGACCACTCAGGCGTGCGGCATCGAAACTGATTTCCTCCAGCAGACGCTCCATCACCGTGGCCAGGCGGCGCGCGCCGATGTTTTCCGTGCGCTCGTTGACCTCATGGGCGATTTGCGCAATGCGCTCGATGCCATCGGGTTGAAACTGCAGCTGCACGCCCTCGGTGGCCAACAACGCCTGGTACTGCTTGACGATGGAGGCCTGGGTATTGGCCAGGATGGCCACGAAGTCCTGCACCGACAGCGAAGCGAGTTCAACGCGGATCGGGAAGCGCCCTTGCAACTCGGGGATCAAGTCGCTGGGCTTGCTCAGGTGGAAAGCGCCTGAGGCCACGAACAGCATGTGATCGGTCTTGATCAGGCCGTACTTGGTTTGCACCGTCGTGCCCTCGACCAGCGGCAGCAGGTCGCGCTGCACGCCCTGGCGCGACACATCAGTGCCGGAGGCCTCGCTGCGCACGGCCACCTTGTCGATCTCATCGATGAACACGATGCCGTTTTGCTCGGCGTTATTCAGGGCGCGGCTGCGCAGCTCCTCCTCATTGACCAGGCCAGCGGCTTCTTCGTCGATCAGCAGCTTGCGCGCCTGGTCGATGCGCAGTTTGCGCTTTTTCCTGCGGCCCTGCTGCATCTGGCCCATCCAGTCGCGCAGGCTTTCGGCCATGTCCTGCATGCCGGCTGGCCCAAGGATTTCCAGCTGAGGCTTTTGCTCCAGCAATTCCAGCTCGATTTCCTTGTCGTCGAGCTGACCCTCGCGCAGCTTCTTGCGAAACACCTGGCGCGCCGTACTGTCGGAGGCTGCGCTGTCGCCCGAGGCCGTGGGGATCAGCACATCAAGAATGCGGTCTTCGGCCGCATCCTCGGCGCGGGTGCGCAGGCGGCGCATTTCGCTTTCACGCTCGAGCTTGACGGCCACTTCGACCAAATCGCGCACGATGGAGTCCACGTCCTTGCCAACATAGCCCACCTCGGTGAACTTGGTGGCCTCGACCTTGATGAAAGGCGCATCGGCCAGCTTGGCCAAACGCCGCGCCAGCTCGGTCTTGCCCACGCCGGTGGGGCCAATCATCAAGATATTTTTGGGCGTGATCTCGGCGCGCAGGCTCTCGGCCACCTGCTGGCGACGCCAACGATTGCGCATGGCAATGGCCACAGAGCGCTTAGCTGCTTGCTGGCCCACCACATGGCGGTCGAGCTCAGAGACGATTTCCTGGGGTGTCATCGAGGACATAAATGCACTTTCTTCGGGTCTGGATCGTCGCCTGGCAGGCCCGGCGCGCAGGCCAGCCTGGCGGGGCGAAAAGGCATGGGCAGCGCAGCCAGGGCGCAGGCGGGCAGGGTCAAGATCAGTCCAGCACTTCGATGGTGTGGCTGAGGTTGGTGTAGATGCACAGCTCGCCGGCGATTTGCAACGATTGGCGCACGATCTGCTCGGCCGAAAGCTCCGAGTGCGCCAACAGCGCCTTGGCCGCCGAATGGGCAAAGGCGCCGCCCGAGCCGATGGCAACGATGCCTTGCTCAGGCTCGAGCACATCGCCGTTGCCGGTGATGATCAGGGAGACGTTCTTGTCGGCCACGGCCAGCATGGCCTCCAGACGACGCAGCACGCGATCGGTGCGCCATTCCTTGGTCAGCTCGATCGCGGCGCGGGCCAGATGACCCTGGTGCTTTTCCAGCTTGGCTTCGAAGCGCTCAAACAGCGTGAAGGCATCGGCCGTGGCCCCGGCAAAGCCGGCCAGCACCTTGCCGTGGTAGAGCTTGCGTACTTTGCGCGCCGTGCCCTTGACGACGATGTTGCCCAGGGTCACCTGGCCATCGCCGCCAATGGCCACCTGCATCTTGCCTGCCGCATCGCGGCGGCGCACGCTCAGAATCGTCGTGCCATGAAATTGTTCTTGCATCGCCGCCACGTAGGGGCGGCCCGCAGAACTTCAAGGGCGCGGCGGCAAAAGCGGCTCAAAGCCTGTTCAGAGCCCGTTCAAGGCTTCAATTCTTGCGCGGCAGCACACGCGCGTGCTCGTTGATGCCGATGACGTTGAAGAACACCGCCACCAGCCGGTGCAGGTTGCTGAACACCACGACGCGGCCTTCGCTTTGCTGCTGCGCCGCCCAGTTCAGCACCGAGCCTGCAGCGCTGAAGTCCATCGCGATGAGCTTGCCGCAGTCGATGTCCAGCGGAGCGCCAGCCGGCAATGCCGCCACGGCCTCATCGAGCAAGGCGGTGGCATCGTCTTCGATGCGCCCCTGCAAGCGGGATTTCTGCATGTCCAAATGTGCGGACTCTTCGCCCGCCGTGGCTGCGACCGCGCTCACTGCATCGGGCTGGGCCGAGCCATCACGGTACTGAACTTTGGGCGCAACCCAGGCCGGGGGCGATTCCTCATAGGTGATGGTGTAATCCAGCGCAGCCAGCTCGAACTGCTCGGCCTCGTTCATCAGCCGGTGCAGCGCCAGACGCAGCAACCACCAATCGCGCGCCACGCTGGCATCGTTGGCCACCGTGCGCTCCTGCACCAGATTGACCAGCACATCGCCGCCGGTGAACTGCACCACGCCCTGCAAGCTGGCAAGCTCGCCAATGAGCTGCACCAGTGAGGCCACGGCATCGGGCTGAATGTTCTTGAGCCTGCTCCAGTTGAACTGGTAGGGCGAGGCCGCACGCTGGCGCAGGGCCGAGGCCGCAGCCACCGTTTGCACGCTCACATCGGCCGCACTGGTCCATGAGAAAGGGCGCTTGGACTCGCGCTGCTGCGCCAGCTCAGTGCCCAGCTGCTCAGGCAACGAAAACCACACCGGCGCAGAGCGGTCGAAGCGCCGCGCGAAATCCAGCGCCACGGCGTCGAAGCGATCCTGCGCGCCCACGGCGCGATACAAGTCGAACAGGGCCATCCAAATGTCCACCTGCTCCTGCGGCGGATCGTTGACGTGCTTGCGAATCACGTCAACCAGAATCTTTTCCGCCTCTGCGACACGATTGCTGGCAAACAGTATCGAGGCCTCTTCGAGATCTGCCTGATGCACAAACTCCTCCTGCAATTCAAAAAATGCCAACACCTCGTCCATGCGCTGTAACTTGACCGCCATGTCCCGGCAAGCCTGCTGTTGCGCCGGATCCTGCGGCAGATGCTCGGCCTGCGGATCCTGCAAGTACCTGCGCGCCTGGCGCACCTGCCTGGCCACCATGTCGGCAAAGAACAGGCTGTCGCTGGCAAACAAAAACTCCGTCTCCTCCTGCTGCAGGTCCGATGGCGCTTGCGCGGCGCCTTGACGCCGGCCCTGTTGCCACCATTGCTTGGAAATCTGCTCCTCGATCTCGTTGATCTTCTTCAGCGTGCCCAGCCGGCTGCCCAGCGTGGTCGTCGGTTGGGCACGCGCCTCTTCCGAGGCGCTCTTGTTGGCCGCCAGCCTGGCCAACACGCTGGGCGGCACCTGCGCCTGCGGCTGGCGCTTCTTGCGCGCATTGATGATTTTGCGCCAGTGCGCAAACTCTTCTTTGCGGATGAAGTCGTTGCGGCGCTTGCGCTCGATGCGTTCGCGCAACTCCTGCGCATTGACGTCGTCTTCGGGGCTGGACTCTGCCTGGCCCAGGCTGTCGAGCTCCTTCCAGTCCTTGGTCGGATTGCTGACAAACCTGACCATCTTGGATAAGAACCCCGTCGCCGGAGCTCCTCCTGCTGGCGGCGGCGTGCTCTGGGTGGTCATGGGCAGACCTCGGTGGGGCCCTTCAGTCCCCGAACATTTTTTGCTTGAGCTCGCGACGCTGCTGCGCTTCCAGCGACAGCGTGGCCGTTGGGCGGGCCAGCAGGCGGCCAATGCCTATGGGCTCACCCGTTTCATCGCAGTAGCCGTATTCACCAGCATCGATGCTGGCAATCGACTGCTCGATTTTCTTGAGCAGCTTGCGCTCGCGGTCGCGGGTGCGCAACTCCAGCGCGTGCTCTTCCTCGATCGTGGCGCGGTCGGCCGGATCGGGCACCACGGAGACTTCTTCACGCAGATATTCAGTGGTCGCGCCAGCCTTGCGCAGCATGTCTTCTTTGAGCTGCACCAGCTTGTTGCGGAAGAACGCCAGTTGCACGGCATTCATGTAGTCCTTCTCCGGCATGGCCAGCACGTCCTGGTCGGTGAGCATCTGCACATCGCTGGCGGCTTTGCCTGCCGCGGTCTTGCCGTTGGTTTGGGCCGGCTTGGCCCGCGCTGCTGATGTACGCGCAGTGGTTTTAGTTGCCATGATTTCTCAACCGCCTCTCTCTTCTAACTCTGGTGCCGCGCGCTGCGCGCCGGGCAGCCTGCCGGTTTGCGCCTGTCAGGAATGGCTCGGCGCCAGGCCCTGCACGGCATTGCCGCCTGGGCACACGGACCGGACACAAAACACCGTCATCCTGCAAGCACTATCCGGAAGGCCGATGGCGCCAGTGCCGCACTGGTCTCCATTGATCTTCTTACCCCAGCCACGCCTGGTTGGTGCGGCTGGGAACGGGCGCGGATTGTAGCCACAATCGCCCGCTTTGCGCTGCCCTGGAATGTAGCGCATTGCCCTGCGTTTTACTGCGGCACAAGGCATTGCTCAAGACCTTGCACGAGGATGTCGCGCGGCAGATCAATGCCGATGAACACCATCTTGCTCTCGCGCGGCTCGCCCTCGGCCCAGACAGGCCCCAGGTCACTGCCCATGAGCTGGTGCACGCCCTGGAAGATCACCTTGCGCTGCGTGCCGGCCATGTCCAGCACGCCCTTGTAGCGCAGCATCTTGGGGCCGTAGACGTTGACGATGGCGCCCAGAAAATCCTCCAGCCGCGCGGGGTCGAAAGGCCGCGTGGCGCGGTAGACGAAGCTCTTGACGTCGTCATCGTGGTGGTGGTGGCTGGGGTGGCTGCACTGCGCGTCATGACCGTGCTCATGGTGCGCGTGTCCGTCGCAGCACTCGTGCCCGTCGTGTTCATGGCCGTGCCCATCGCAATGGTGGTGCCCGTGACTGTGCTCATGCGCATGCTCTGACGCGCCAGGCTCCAGCAGCGCCGGCTCCAGATCCAGCTTGGCATTGAGGTTGAAGCCGCGCACATCCAGCACCTGCTCCAGCGGCACCTGGCCAAAGTGCGCCACGCTGATCTGCGCGCGCGGGTTGATGCGCTGCAAGCGTTGCACCAACGCCTGGCGCTGCGGCGCGTCGATCAAGTCGGTCTTGCTCAGAAAGATGCGGTCGGCAAAGCCGACCTGGCGGCGCGCCTCCTGACGGTCGTCGAGTTGCTGCTGCGCATGCTTGGCATCGACCAGGGTGATCACACTGTCAACCAGGTACTGCTCGGCCACCTCATCGTCCATGAAAAAGGTCTGGATCACCGGCCCGGGATCGGCCACGCCCGTGGTTTCGATGATGACGCGATCGAACGCCAACGCCCCACTGCGCCGCTTGGCCGCCAGTTCGCTGAGGGTGCTGCGCAAGTCCTCACGGATCGTGCAGCAAATACAGCCATTGCTCATCTGCACGATTTGCTCGTCCCCCTCGCGCACCAGAATTTCGTTGTCGATGTTTTCCTCGCCGAACTCGTTCTCGATCACGGCAATGCGCTGGCCATGAGACTCCTGCAGCACGCGATTGAGCAACGTGGTTTTGCCCGCGCCAAGAAAGCCGGTCAGGATGGTGGTGGGAATCAACGCCATGGGTACACAAGTCCTAGAAACAACGGCCGCCAAAACCGGCAGCCGCCAAAAGCCAAAAGAATCAGTTTAGCGAGCCTGTCAAGCCCTTCGGCGCGTGCTCGGAGCCGGCCTTCAGAACCTGTTCAAAATCTCGGTGCGAATGGGCAAGAAGCGGTTTGGGATGGGCTGCAAGGCGCAAAACGCAGCCATAGTTGGGCTATGGCGAGGCTTTGCAACGCGGCAGACCGCCCAAATCCGATTCGTTGCCCTCCGCGCAGAGATTTTGAACAGGTTCTCAGATCCAGCCCAGCGCGCGGCTGACGGCCTGGGCCTCGCGCTGCACGGCCTGAGCGATGGGGCCGTCCAGCCCGGCATCGAAGCCGCCACTGGCGCCCAGCGCCGTGAGCACAGCCACGACCTTGCCGGAGTGGTCGCGGATCGGCGCAGCCACGGCGCTGATGCCTGGCAGATTGGTGTCGCGCACCGCCAAGCACGGCGCTCGGCCCAGCTCGGCGCGCAGCGCCTGCAGCGGGCGACTGGGCGCCAGCTGGCTGCGTTGCTGTGGCGTGCAGCGGCGCAGCTCTGCCTCGGCCATGCGATCCATGGCGGCATCGTCCAGATGCGACAGAAATACCCGCCCCGTGGCCGACCACAGCAGCGACAGCACCGAGCCGGCGCGCACGTTCACGGTCACCGGCAGGCTGGGTTCCTCAAAGCGCACAATGGTCGGGCCCTGGTTGCCCATCACGGCGATGAAGCAGGTCACAGCCAGCGATTCGCGCAGGCGCAGCAAGGCCGGCTCGGCCAGGCGGATGGGCTCGGCCTGGCGCATGGCAGCCAGGCCGATGCGGATGGCCTGCGTGCCCAGGTAGTACTGCTGCGAGGCCGGATCCTGGGCCACCAACTCGGCCTCGACCATGCTCATCAGATAGCGGTGCACCTTGGCCAGCGGCAACTGCACATGCTGCGACAGCGCCGTCAGGCTGGCGCGGCCATCAAGCTCGGCCAGGCCCTTGAGCACATCCATGCCGGTCTGCGCAGCCTGCACGCGCTGGCGCCGATGGCGCGCCGTTGGCGCTGCGGCCGCTGGATTGCGAGGGGATGAAGAAGCTGGCATGGCAGGGCAAAAGGGCCAAATCAACGCAAGGCGCAGGCCATTCTATCGGGGTAAACACGCAGGCAAAAATTACGCCTTGCGTATATGCTTTACGCAAAGCATAAGAACCTGTTCAAAGGGCAAAGGGCCGATTGCGACAGCCACGCACAGCCCAGATGCACTCCAACCCCTCGCCAGGGCATTGCCATGGCGAGGGGTTTTCGGTGCCGGCGCGCCCGCTTCGACCAAGCCTTCTTGATGCTTGCACACACCTGCAAAGGCTGTGCCCCGCTTGCAGGCCAAGCGCCCTGCCGGCGTCCCCCCCACCTGCTTCACCACAAGGAAAAACACCATGAAAAAACTGTTTGCCGCCCTTTGCCTGGCCGCCCCCTTGCTTCAGCCGATGCCCTCGGCCGCCGCTGACTGGCCCAGCCAGTCGCTGCGCTGGCTGGTGCCCTACCCGGCCGGCGGCGGCTCGGACTTCCTGGCCCGCACCATCGGGCAAAGCCTCTCTACCCGCATCGACCAAGCCGTGGTGGTAGAGAACAAGCCCGGCGGCAACACCGGCATTGCCGCGTCCGAGGCCGCACGCGCTGCGGCCGATGGCCACACCATGGTCTCGGCCGACAACGGCACGCTGGTGTTCAACCCCGCGCTCTACCAAAAGCTGGTCTACGACGTGAAGGATCTGGCCCCGGTCACGCTGATGGGGCGCTTCCCGATGATTCTGGTGACCTCGCCCGAGCTGCCCGCCAAGGACTTGGCCGAATTCACCGCGTTGGTCAAGAACAGCGCCAATGGCTTCAACTACGCCTCCGCTGGCGCGGGCAGCCCGCACCATCTGGCCATGGAGCTGTTTCGCACCCAGGCCAAACTGGACATGACGCACGCGCCCTACCGTGGCGCTGCCCCCGCCCTGTCGGACGTGGCCAGCGGCCAGGTGCCGGCGATGATGGTGGACCTGGCCGCTGGCGCGGGCTTCATCCGCAGCGGCAAAGTGCGCCCGCTGGCCGTGGCGCACTCGCAGCGCCTGGCCCAGCTGCCCGAGGTGCCGACCTTCGCCGAGCTGGGCCTGCAAGGCGTTGAGGCCGCCGCACTGGTCGGCCTGGCCGTGCCCGCTGCCACGCCCAAGGACACCATCGCCGCGCTCAACCGCGCCGTGGTCGAAACCATTCGCGACCCCCAGGTTGAGAAAAAGCTCATCGAGTTCGGCATCGAGCCGGTGGGCAACACGCCCGAGGAATATGCCGCCTTGCTGGAAAGCGAAACCACGCGCTGGCACCAGCTGATCCGCGATCTGGGCATCTCGCTGGACTGATGGATTGCGCTGGATGGCGCTGGCAGGCCCACATGGCCATGCCAGCGCCCCAGAGAACGCCACAACGACCCACGCCCCACGCCCATGCCCAGCACCTCCCAACCCCAGGCAGCCACCGGCTGCCCATTGAGTGGCGCAAGTGGCGCTGCCCACACTGCCACACTGGCGCCCAATGGCTGCCCCGTCAGTGCCCAGGCCGCACAGTTTGACCCCTTCAGCGCCGCCTACCAGCAGCACCCGGCCGATTACGTGCGCTGGGCCCGCGAGCAAGAGCCCGTGTTCTGGAGCCCCCAACTGGGCTATTGGGTGGTCACGCGCTATGCGGACGTCAAGGCCGTGTTCCGCGACAACCTGCTGTTCTCCCCGGCCAATGCGCTGGAGAAAATCACCCCGCCCACGCCCGAGGTCAGCGCCATCCTGCAGCGCTATGGCTACGCCATGAGCCGCACAATGGTCAACGAGGACGAACCCGACCACATGGAGCGCCGCCGCCTGCTGCTCGACGCCTTCCTGCCGGAGCGGTTGATCCATTTCGAGCCCATGGTGCGCTCGCTGGCGCGCCAGTACATGGATCGCTTCATCGACAAGGGCCGCGCCGATCTGGTCGGCGAGATGTTCTATGAAATCCCGCTGGCCGTGGCGCTCAAGTTCCTGGGCGTGTCCGACGAAGGCGTGCAGCAGCTGCAGCAATTTGCCGCCGCGCACACGCTCAACACCTGGGGGCGGCCCACGCCCCAGGAGCAAATCGACATCGCCGAAAACGTCGGCCAGTTCTGGGCCACGGCGCAGCGCATCCTCGACGACATGCTGGCCCAGCCCGAAGGCCAGGGCCAGGGCTGGATGTACGAAACCATCGCCCAGCACCGCAAGCACCCGGACGTGGTGCCCATGTCCTACCTGCGTTCGATGATGATGGCCATCCTGGCCGCCGCGCACGAGACCACCTCCAACGCCACAGCCAACGCCTTCATGACGCTGCTCACGCAGCGCAGCGCCTGGCAGGCCCTGTGCGACAACCCGGCGCTGATCCCCAACGCCGTCGAGGAATGCCTGCGCGTGGCCGGCTCCATCATCGCCTGGCGGCGCGTGGCCACGGCCGACGCCGTCGTCGGCGGCGTGCCCATTCCCAAGGGCGGCAAGCTGCTGCTGCTGCAGGCCTCGGCCAACTTCGACCCGCGCCACTTTGAAAACCCTGGCGAGGTCGATCTGTACCGCGAGGCCGCCGTCGAGCACCTGAGCTTTGGCTACGGCGCGCACCAGTGCATGGGCAAGAACATCGGCCGCATGCAAATGCGCGTCTTCCTCGAAGAATTCGTGCGCCGCCTGCCGCACATGCGCCTGGTGCCCGGCCAGACGCCCGGCTACCTGCCCAACACCTCGTTTCGCGGCCCCGACGCACTGTGGGTCGAATGGGATCCGGCGCGCAACCCCGAGCGCCTGGCGCAAGCCATGCCCGAGCCCGCGCCGTTCTACATCGGCCCACCCGCCAAGGACAGCATCGCCCGCCCCGTCGTGGTGCGTGAAAAGCACCAGGAAGGCCAGGGCCTGTGGCGCCTGGTGCTGGCCAGCGCCACGGGCGAGCCTCTGCCGGCCTGGAGCGCCGGCGCCCACGTGGACTTGATCGCCGGCGGCTTTCGCCGCAAATACTCGCTGTGCGGCCCGGCCGGCCCGAACGACAAGAACGGCCCAAACAACCCGAACGGCGCGTGCGACACCCTGCAGGTCGTCGTGCAGCGCGAGGACGAAGGCCGCGGCGGCTCGCGCTTTTTCTGCGACACGCTGCAGCCGGGCAGCCAGCTGCAACTGTCCGGGCCGAAAAACCTGTTCCGGCTCGACGAGGAGGGGCAGCGCTTCGTGCTCATCGCCGGCGGCATCGGCATCACGCCCATGATGGCCATGGCCGACCGCCTCAAGGCCCTGGGCAAGCCCTACACCCTGCACTACGCCGCGCGCTCGCGCGCGCACATGGCGCTGCTGGCGCGGCTTGAGCGCGATCACGCCCCCGCGCTGCGGCTTTACGCCAAGGACCAGGGCCAGCGCATGGACCTGGCCGCGCTGCTGGCCGACGTGGACGCCGGCACCCGCGTCTACGCCTGCGGCCCGGCGCGGCTGATCGAGGCGCTGGAAACCATGGCCGAGAACTGGCCCGAAGGCGTGCTGCATTTCGAGCATTTCCACACCGACAGCGCCGTGCTCGACCCGGCCAAGGAGCACGGCTTCACGGCCCACCTCAAGGATTCGGGCCTGGACATCCCCGTGGCCGCCGACCAAACCCTGCTGCAGGCCCTGCAGGCTGCGGGCTTCGACATCCCTTGCGACTGCGGCGAGGGCCTGTGCGGCACCTGCGAAGTGGCCGTCGCCCAAGGCCAGATCGACCACCGCGACAAGGTGCTGACCAAAACCGAACGCGCCGCCAACACCCGCATGATGGCCTGCTGCTCCCGCGCCGTGGGCGACAAGATCGTGCTGTCTCTTTGAGCAGATGCAATGCGATGGCGCCCGGTAGCTTCGGCCCGTGCGAATGGGCAGTGCAGAGGCCGGGATATGCGCCCGGCGGCGCACCTCCTTTTCTTGTCTCGCCAAGAAAAGGAGGCAAAAGAAGGCGACCCCACTGCCCGCGACCCCGGCGCTGCGCGCCAGGGCGACCTGTGCCGATGACCTGCCAGGGCGGATGCTGCGGAAACTCGCTGCGCGGCTTTGCCGCTACGCTCAAACAGCCGCAGCGAAATTTGATGAACGATGCAGGCCCACTGTGTGTGGGCCTGCCCGCCCTGTCAGGCCAACGGCCCAGGCGCTGGCAGAAGGGGGCTCTACACGGGCCATCGCTTCGCTCGGCCCTTGATGGACGCTGACACGCAGCGGCCCAATCCACACACCCTTCTGCGCAAGCGGGCAGCCAGCGCCACACGCGCATGCCCTCGCCAATCAGCAGGGCACCTTACTCCAGCACTGCCAGCAAACCGCCCGCGGCCACGCTGCTGCCCTGCTGGGCGTGCAGGCGCAGCATGCCCGCGGCCGGGGCGGTGATCGGCGCTTCCATCTTCATGGCCTCCATCACGGCCACCACCTCGCCAGCCTGCACGGCCTGGCCATCGGCCACCAGCCAGCGCAGCAAGGTGCCCGTCAGCGGCGCCAGCAGCATCCGGTCCTGCGCGGCCGTGGCCGGGGCTTCTGCCGCCTGCTGCAGCTGCTGCAGCGGCTGGCCGCTGGCGGCAGCCAGGCTTTGCGCGGCGGCCGCGCCCAGCCAGTGCGCTGGCAGGCCCAGCGCCACGCGTCGCCCGTCAATCTCGATGAAGCTGCGCTGCAGCGCCGGCGCGGGCGGCTCGGGGCGCTCGGTCATGGGCCAGGGGGCCTTGAACTGGGTTTCGATCCAGCGGGTATGCACGGCAAAGGGGCTGTGCTCGGCGGTGAAGTCCGGCTCCTGCAGCACGGCCTGGTGAAAGGGCAGCGTGCTGGCCACGCCAGCGATGCGGAACTCGCGCAGCGCCCGGCGCGCGCGCGCCAGCACCTGGGCGCGGCTGCTGCCGCTGACGATGAGCTTGGCGATCAGCGAATCGAACTGGCCCGGCACGGGCGAGCCGGCCTGCACCCCGGCATCGAGGCGCACGCCCGGGCCGGCCGGGGCCTCGAACACGGCGATGGTGCCTGGCGTGGGCAGGTAGCCGCGCGCCACGTCCTCGGCGTTGATGCGAAATTCCATGCTGTGGCCGCGCGGCTCGGGCGTGTGCGTGATGGCCAGCGGCTGGCCGTCGGCAATGCGCAGCTGCTCCAGCACCAGATCCAGGCCGGTGGTTTCCTCGGTCACCGGGTGTTCGACCTGCAAGCGGGTGTTGACCTCCAGAAAGGACAGCTGCCCGCCCTGGCCGAGCAAGAACTCCACCGTACCCGCGCCCACGTAGCCCGCGGCCTGGCAGATGGCCTGCGCGGCGCTGTGGATTTGCTGGCGCTGCGCATCGCTGAGGAAAGGCGCAGGCGCTTCTTCCACCAGCTTTTGGTTGCGCCGCTGCAGCGAGCAATCGCGCGTGCCCACCACAACGACCTGGCCGTGCGCATCGGCCAGCACCTGGGCCTCGATGTGGCGCGGCTGGTGCAGGAATTGCTCGACGAAGCATTCGCCCCGGCCAAAGGCGGCCGTGGCCTCGCGCACGGCCGATTCGTACAGCTCGGCCACTTCCTCCATGCGCCAGGCGATCTTCAGGCCGCGCCCGCCGCCGCCAAAGGCCGCCTTGATGGCGATGGGCAGGCCGTGCTCGCGGGCAAAGTCCAGCACCTGCTGGGCGCTATGCACCGGGCCGTCGCTGCCGGCGGCCAGCGGCGCGCCGACCTGGCGGGCGATGCGCCGCGCCGCGACCTTGTCGCCCAGCGCCTCGATGGTCTCGGGCCGCGGGCCGATCCACACCAGCCCGGCCTGCAGCACGGCGCGCGCAAATTCGGCGCGCTCGGACAAGAAGCCGTAGCCCGGGTGCACGGCATCGGCGCCACTGCGCCGCGCCACGTCCAGCAGCTGGTCAATGTTCAGATAGGTGTCGGCCGGACTCTGGCCGGGCAGCGCCCAGGCTTCGTCGGCCAGGCGCACGTGCAGCGCGTCGGCATCGGCGTCGGCATAAACGGCCACGGACTGCACGCCGTAGTCTGCGCAGGCGCGTGCCACGCGCACGGCGATCTCGCCTCGGTTGGCGATCAGGACCTTGCGAATCATCGCGGGGGTTCTTTCATGGTGGTGGTGGAAATTGGAGCGTCGGCCTGCGCTGCGGGCAAGGCCGCGTCGCCCTGCGGCCAGCGGCCTATGGGGCGAAAGCGCAGCTGGACATCGGCGGGGATTTGCGCCGCCAGGTCCAGATGGTGGCTGGCCAGCACGGCCAGCACCGGGTAGCCGCCGGTGAGCGGATGATCGGCCAAAAACAGCACCGGCTGGCCGCTGGCGGGCACCTGCAGCGCGCCGGCCACGGTGGCCTCGCTGGGCAGCTCTTGCCCGGCCCATTGCGGCGCGCGCTGCAAGGGCTGAGCCCCGGCCAGGCGCATGCCCACGCGGTTGGACTGCGGCGTGACCTGCCAGGGCTGACCCTGCAGCAGCTGCAGGGCCTGGGGGCCGAACCAATCGGCGCGCGGGCCGGGCAGCACGTCCAGCACCACGGTCTGGCCGGGCCGTGGCAGCGCGCGGGCCGCCGCGCCCCAGGTCAGGCCATCGGCATCAACGGCTTGCAAGGGCCCCAGCGCGCCCGCTGGCAACAGCGGCAGGCGCGCACCGGCGGCCAGCGGCTCGGGGCCGATGCCGGCCAGCGTGTCGGTGGCGGCGCTGCCCAGCACCAGCGGCGCCTGCAGGCCGCCGCGCACGGCCACATAGCAACGCGCGCCGGCGCGCGGGCTGCCCAGCTGCAGCTCATCGCCCGCATCCAGGGTCAGCGCGCAGCCGGTGGCGGCCTGGCGGCTACGGCCATCGGCGCTGCGGATGCGCAGCGGCACGTCGGCCCCGGTGACGGCCAGCACGGCAGGCCCGGTGGCCACCAGCACCAGCTGGCCCAGCAGGTTTTCCAGCACGGGCGTGCCCGGCGGGTTGCCCACGCAGCGGTTGGCTGCGCGCATGGCCCAGCCATCGAGCGCGCCGCTGCGCCCCACGCCCAGGGCCGTCTGGCCCGAGCGACCGCCATCTTGCAGCAGCGTTTGCAGGCCGGGCGAGCGCACCTCCAGGCAGGCGCCAGGCTGGGGCGGCGGCGCCATCGATGCTTGCCGCGCTGGCGCCGGGGGTACCGCGGGCGGCGCGGGCGGCAAGCTGATACTGGCGCCGGGGCGCTCCAGGTCGTGAAAGCGCACGCGCCAGCCGGGCTGGATCAGCGCCGGCTCGGGGCGCTGCAAATCCCACATCACGCAGGGCGTGCTGCCGATGAGCTGCCAGCCGCCCGGGCTGGCCTTGGGGTAGATGGCGCTGAAGTGGCCGGCCAGCGCCACGGCCCCGGCCGGCACACGGGTGCGCGGCGTGGCGCGACGCGGCACTTGCGCAAAGCAATCATGGCCGCCGGCCAGGTAGACGAAGCCCGGCGCAAAGCCGGCAAAGGCGGCCAGATAGTCGCAGCCGGTGTGGCGCTCGATGAGCTCGCTGCGGCTCAGCCCCAGCAGCTCGGCCAGGGCGTCCAGATCTTCGCCGTCGTAGCGCACCGGGATGGGCACGCAGCGCGCCGCACCCTCCTGCGCCCCTTGCAGCGGCTGCGTCAGCGTCTGCAGCAGCGGCTGCAGGCTCGCCAGCAGCTGCGCCGCCGTGCATTGGTGCGGGTCGAACTGCAGCAGCAGCGTGCGCGCCGCCGGCACCATCTCGCCCAGGCCGGGCAGCAGGCCCTGCGCCTGGGCGGCCTGCAGTCGCGCCAGCAGCGCCAGGGTCTGGGGCAGATCCTCCAGCTCCAGCAGCAGGGCCTGATCGCCCGCGGGCAGTGCGCGCCAATGCATCACGCTGTGCCTCCGGCAATGGGCGTGGCCGTGGCAGCGGTCGTTGGCGCAGGCTCGGCAGGCAGCGGCGCAAACGGCTGCAGCGCCACGCCAGCGGCCTGCAACTGCTGGCGCAGCTGCTGCGCCATGGCCACGGCCGCCGGGCTGTCGCCATGCACGCAGATGGAGTCTGCCTGCAGGCGAATGCGCTGGCCATCGATGCTGGGCAGGCAGCCGGTGTGCACCCAGTCGAGCATGCGCTGCGCCGCCTGCTGCGCATCGTGCAGCACCGCACCGGGCGTGCCGCGCGGCACCAGCGCGCCTTGCGCGGTGTAGGCGCGGTCGGCAAAGATTTCCGCCACAGTGCGCAGGCCGCGCGCCTGGGCCCAGCCCAGCAGCGGCGAGCCGGCCAGGCCCATCAGCACCAGTTGCGGATCCACGGCCAGTATGGCCTCGATCACGTCCTCGGCCTGGCGCCGATCGTGCGCGATGGTGTTGTACAGCGCGCCGTGGGGCTTGACGTAGCGCACGCAAGTGCCTGCGGCGCGCGCCAGGCCCTGCAGGGCGCCGATCTGGTAGATCACGTCGGCCACCAGCTCGCGGCTGCTGGGGCTCATGTTGCGCCGCCCAAAACCCACCAGATCGGGGTAGGCCACGTGCGCGCCAATGGCCACGCCCTGGGCTGCGGCCAGGCGCAGCGTCTCCAGAATGCCTGCGGCGTCGCCGGCGTGAAAGCCGCAGGCCACGTTGGCGCTGGTGACGATGCGCAGCATCTGCGCGTCATCGCCCATGCGCCAGGCGCCAAAGCCTTCGCCGAGGTCACTGTTCAAGTCCATGCACTTCTCCTGTCGATATGATTGCGCGCTGCCATTGACTGCGCCGCCATTGACTGCGCTGCCATTGACTGCGCCGCTACTGACCGCCCTGCCCCGATATGCCCCGCTCGACCACTTTGTCCAGCACGACCTCCGACCACCCCGCCGCGCCCAGCCTGACCGAGACCGTGGCCGACGTCATCCGCCAGCAGCTCATCTGCGGCCAGTTGCGCGCCGGGCAGCACCTGTCGGAGGCCGCCATGTGTGAGCAGCTGGACATCTCGCGCAACACGCTGCGCGAGGTGTTCCGCATCCTCACCAAGGAAGGGCTGCTGCACCACGAGCCCAACCGCGGCGTCTCCGTGGCGGTGCCGCGCATGGCCGACATCATCGACATCTACCGCGTGCGCCGCTTCATCGAGTGCCCGGCGCTGGCCCAGGCCTGGCCGCGCCACCCGGCGCACCAGCTGATGTGCCAGGCGTTGCAGCGGGCCCGCCAGGCGCGCGATGCCGGCGACTGGCAGGCCGCCGGCACGGCCAACATGGCCTTTCACGCTGCCATCGTGGCGCTGGCCGACAGCCAGCGGCTCTCGACCCTGTTTGCCAACGTTGCCGCCGAATTGCGCCTGGCCTTTGGCCTGCTGGGCGACGAGCAGTATCTGCACGCGCCCTACGTGGAGCTGAATGCGCAAATCCTGCAACGCTTCGAGGACGGCCAGCCCGCCGCTGCGGCGCAGATGCTGCAGGAGTACCTGGTGCAATCCGAACGCATGGTGCTGGCCGTGTACGGGCGCTGCAGTCTTTGAGGCGATGCCAGCGCCGCGTCGGCAGGCATTGGGGAATCTACGGGACAGAATGACAGACCAAAGCAGAGTAGGATGCACATTGTTGAACAATCTTGGCCATTAGATCAACACCCAGTCGGAATTTCAACCACGCACAGGCCACCGGCGGCACGACACAGGCCTGTTTTTTGCCAACCCCTAGGGGGATAGAGCCCGCCGACCCCCTTGCCCAACCAGTCAGGAGCCTTGTCCATGCAACGCCGTTCCTTCATTGCCGCCGCTGCTGTGCTCAGCAGCGCCCTTGCCGCCCTTCCCGCCCAGGCCCAGACCAAGTGGGATCTGCCCTCGCCCTACCCGGCTTTCAACTTCCACTCGGAAAACATCGCCCAGTTCGCCAAGGACGTGGAAAGCGCCACCGGCGGGCAGCTGCGCATCACGCCACACCCCGGCGCCTCGCTGTTCAAGGGCCCGGAGATCAAGCGCGCGCTGCAGGGCGGCCAGGTGCAGGCCGGTGAGTTCCTGCTCGTGGGCCACCAGAACGAGTGGCCGCTGTTCGGCGCCGATGGCCTGCCCTTCCTGGCCACCAGCTATGAGCAAGCCCAGCAGCTCTACCAGGCGCAAAAGCCGCTGCTGGAGAAAAAGCTCGGCGAGCAAGGCATGGTGCTGCTGTACGCCGTGCCCTGGCCGCCGCAGGGCCTGTTCTCGAAAAAGCCCATTGAATCGGCCGCCGAACTCAAGGGCATGAAGATGCGCGCCTACAGCCCGGCCACCTCGCGCATTGCCGAGCTGGTCGGCGCGCAGCCGGTGACCATCCAGGAGGCCGAGCTGTCGCAGGCCCTGGCCACCGGCGCGGTCGAGACGCTGATGACCTCGGGCTCCACCGGCACCGACAAAAAGCTCTACGAGAGCATGAAGTACTACTACGACGTGCAGGCCTGGCTGCCCAAGAACATCGTCGTGGCCAATGCACGCGCCTTCAAGGGCCTGGACGCCGCTGCGCAAGAGGCCGTGAAAAAGGCCGCCGCCGCCGCCGAGGAGCGCGGCTGGGCACGCTCCAAGGAGGTCACGCAGCAGTCCATGGAAAAGCTCAAGCAAGAAGGCATGCAAGTGCTCGAACCCAGCGCCCAGCTCAAGGCCGATCTGGCCAAGGTGGGCGAGACCATGCAGGCCGAATGGCTCAAGAGCGCCGGCGCGGACGGCCAGACCCTGCTGGACGCCTACAAGAAAGGCCAGTAACCCAAGGCCTGAGCATCGCCCCCTCGCCCTCAATACAGCCAGTGGGAGGGCAATGCCCTTGGCAAAACGCTGCGCCTGATCGCCCGCGTCTGGCCTTGCCCTGCCGCCCGGGTGCGCCCACCAGATGCGCCCAGTCTGCCGGGCGCAGCGTTTTGCCCCCTTGTTCATTTCTTCCCACCCACACCCCTAAGCCAAGGCCATGCGCAAGACACTCGATGCCCTCTACGCCGCCAGCCTGTGGCTGGCTGGCCTGTCCATGATCGGCGTGCTGCTCATGGTGCTGCTGAGCATCGCCAGCCGCCTGCTGGGCTTTTCCGCCGCCGGCAGCGATGCCTATGCCGGCTATGCCATGGCCGGCGCCGGCTTTCTGGCCCTGGCAGGCACGCTCAAAAGCGGCGAGCACATCCGCGTCACGCTGGTGCTGGGCATGCTGCGCGGCCGCGCGCGGCGCGCGCTGGAAATTGCCGCGCTGGCCATCGCCAGCCTGCTCTCGGCCTTTCTGGCCTATTACTCTGCGCGGCTGGTGTGGCAGTCCTACCAGTTCAACGACATCTCCACCGCCAGCGACGCCACACCGATGTGGATCCCGCAGCTGCTCATGGCCGCGGGCACGCTGGTGCTGAGCATTGCCTTCATCGACGAGCTGCTGCTGGCGCTGCGCGGCCAAAGCCGCCCAGCCAGCCTGCAGGAGGAGCGCCACCATGAGTGAAATCGCCGCCAGCATCACGCTGCTGACCGTGCTGTTCGCGCTGCTGGCCGGCGGCGTCTGGGTCGGGCTCACGCTCGCTGGCGTGGCCTGGTTCGGCATGCAGGTGCTCAGCGGTCGCCCCGCGGGCGACGCCATGGCGCTGACCATCTGGGGCTCATCGAGCAGCTGGACGCTCACCGCCTTGCCGCTGTTCGTCTGGATGGGCGAAATCCTCTACCGCACCAACCTCTCGGAAAACATGTTCCGCGGCCTGGCCCCCTGGGTCGAGCGCCTGCCCGGGCGGCTGCTGCACACCAACGTCATCGGCTGCACCATCTTCGCCTCGGTCTCGGGCTCCTCGGCCGCCACCTGCGCCACCGTCGGCAAGATGAACATCCCCGAGCTGCGCCGCCGCGGCTACCCGGAGATGCAAATCATCGGCTCGCTGGGCGGGCCGGCCACGCTCGGCCTGCTGATCCCGCCCTCGATCATCCTCATCGTCTATGGCGTGGCCGCCGATGTCTCCATCGCCAAGCTGTTCATGGCCGGCGTGCTGCCCGGCCTGCTGCTGGCGGCGCTGTTCTCCGGCTGGATCATGCTCTGGGCGCTGCGCCACCCAAGGCGCGTGCCGCGCGCCGACGGGCCCAGCAGCCTGGCGCACAAGCTGCGCCAATCGCGCCACCTCATCCCCGTGGTGCTGCTCATCCTCAGCGTCATCGCCAGCATTTACAGCGGCATCGCCACCGCCACCGAGGCCGCCGCCGTGGGCGTGCTCGGCGCGCTCATCCTCTCGGCCCTGCAGGGCGCGCTGAACTGGCGCACCTTCCGTGACGCCCTGCTGGGCGCCACGCGGCTGTACTGCATGATCGCGCTGATCCTGGCCGGCGCCTCCTTCATGACCCTGGCCATGGGCTACATCGGCCTGCCACGCCAGCTGGCTGAGTACGTCGGCGGCCTGGGCCTGTCGCCGGGCATGCTGATCCTCGTGCTGGGCCTGTTCTACATCCTCATCGGCTGCTTTCTGGACGGCATCTCCACCATCGTGCTCACCATGGCCGTGGTGCTGCCCATCATCCAGGCCGCCGGCATCGACCCGCTGTGGTTCGGCATCTTCCTGGTCATCACCGTCGAGACCGCCCAGATCACCCCGCCCGTGGGCTTCAACCTGTTCGTGCTGCAGGGCATGACCGGCAAGCAAATCACCACCATCGGCAAGGCCTGCGCGCCCTACTTCCTGCTGATGGTGCTGGCCCTGGCCATCCTCTGGTTCTTCCCGGCCATCGTCACCTGGCTGCCGGGCAGGATGTGAGCGCCGGCCCTCCCAAGCCTTGCGCCGCGCCCAGGCCCGGCGGCACGGCAGGGCCTGCGCAATGCCGACATGGCAATGCGCCCTGGCCGGGCGCATCGTTTTGATCGACCCAGTGCCAGCCCGAAACAAAAATCCCAAGGCGGTTGCACCGCCCCCAATCACTGACTGGCTCGCACCAACCGCACCGCACGCTGGGTGTAGCGGTCGCCGCCGTAGTTGGCGTTGCCGAAGTCGAAAAGGACGTTCCAGGCGTAGGCGGGATAACCCGCAGACGGCGTTGCCGACCAATAACGGACATCCGTCACCGTGTTGGGAAACACCGTGGCATCGATAGCCGGATCTGCGCACCCTTTGTCCACCAGGCTGAACAGCTCTTTCACGCTGGGCAGGCGCCAGCCGCTTTGGCTGGCGGCGTATTCCAGGGCCTGCTCGTGGGTATAGCGGCTCGCATGGCCGGCACAGGCGTTGCCGTCCCAGTTTTGGCCTGCGCTGCACCGCGCCCAGACCAGGCCGGTTTGGCTATCGGTGACTTCCGCGCCATTGGGCACGAAACGGTCTGGTTGACTGGGGCAGGCGCCCAGGGCGGGCATGGCGGCTGCGCCCAGGGCCAGGGCCAGGGCAGCGGGGGCCGTGCGCCAGCGCAGGCGGGGCTGGGCGGCGGGGCGAGGCAAGGGGTGTGATGGGATAGGCATGGCAGTCTCACTTTGGAAAGGGATGGGGCCTGGGGGCCGAGGGTTGAAGAAGCAGGTTGAAGGGGTTGTGCGGGGCAAGGGTTCAGGGGTTGGCGCCCCATCGGGCGCTGGCCCGCCCCTGCCCTCCCCCCCTTTGGAGGGGGCAAGGCGGCGCTTGCCGCGCCTGCATGGGCGGCTGCCCCTGGCCTGACTGACGGTGCGCATCCTCTGCATGGCGGCGCGCCGCAAGTCGGTGCCCACGGTGTATTGGTGGTAGCGGCCAGGAAGCTGTGCGCGGTCTCGGCGCAAGCGGGCACAACGTGGGTGGGGATGGGCTGCAAGGCGCAAAACGCAGCCGGGCCAGGCAACCCGGCGAGGCTTTGCAACGCCGCAGACCGCCCAAGTCCACGTTTTTGCACGCCGCGCAGAGGCCGCGCACCGCTTCTTGTGCTTCTCACCAAGTCCTGCGTGTGCGCCAGCAGGCGGCGGCAGTCGCGGTAAATCGGCGGCAGTGGCGTACCCATATCAATGCCCTATGCGCTTCGCGCTCCAATCACTGACTGGCTCGCACCAACCGCACCGCACGCTGGAGGTTGCGGCTGAGGTCGCCGGCGACGCCGTCGCCGAAATGGACGACCCAGGCGTAGGCGGGATTGCCCGCATACGGCGTTCCGCTCCAGAAATCCGCGCCAGGCGTATTCGGGAACCATGCCGTATCGATGGTGGGGCCAGGATAGGGCTTGCTGAAATCCACCAGGCTGTGCAGCTCATCCACCGTGGGCAGGCGCCAGTCGTGGTGGCCGCACAGGCCCTGGGCATTGACCTGGTTCACGTATTCGCTGGCATCACCCGCACGGCCATCACCATGGTTGGTGTAACGCTTGCCGCCATCGCGCAAGCCGCCATCGCTGGTCTTGCCTTCCCACATCAGGCCGGTGAGGTTGTCCTTCACGCATTCCGTGCGGGCAAAGCCGGGCACTTCGCTGTAGCTCATCGCATTGATGTGCCCGCGCATGCCGTCTTGCTTGCCGGGATTGCTGAGCGCAATGGCCTCGGCGCTGTTGCAGGCCACCAGGGCATCGCTGCCTTTTTTGTAACACTGCTGGGCCGTGACGCCGGTGTGCGGAATCTTGCCGATGCCCACGGGCGCCGGGGCGGCGGGCAGGGCCTGGATGCGGCGCAGATCGACCAGTTTTTGCCCAGGCAATTGCACGCGCACCGTGCGCGTGCCTGCGCTGCCGCCCAGCGTGCAGGTTTGCGTAAAGCCCTCGGCATTGGGGCTGCGGCCGCTGCACTCCTGCACGCCCTCAATGATCAGCACGGCAGGGGTCAGCCCTTGCCCCTTGACGGTGAACTGCACTGATTGGCCAATCACCGCCTCGGCGGGCGTCAGCGCCGTGACCTTGGGCGCCGTGCCATCAAGCACCTGCACCTGGAAGCGGCCCAATACCTCATTGGTTGCCGAATCGACCACCACGGCCACTTTCTCGTCGCCGCTGCTGCGGATGCGGCAAGCCTGCTTGAAGCCAGACCCCGCAGGCACCAAGGACGCCACATTGCCGCAATGGTTTTCGCTGCCGCCAAAGACGATGCCCGCAGTGGCCGGCAAGTCCTGGCCGATGACGGTGAACAGCGTCGATTCATCCCGATTGACGATGGCAGGGGCCAAGGCCGTGGCCTTGGCAGGATTGCCCGATTCCAGCACCTTGATCTTGCGGCTGGCATCGATGACCAGCCCGTTGGCACTGGCCTTGACCTTCACCGGTCGCAGGCCCGCATCGCCGGAGAAGGTGCAGTATTGGGTAAACCCTTTCCCATACCGAAGGGGCGCGGGCTCGTCACAACTGGCGTTGTCGATGACCATGAGCGCGGTTTTGGGCAGATTCTTGCCCTTGACGGTGATTTTCGTGCGCTGGCCGATTTCCACGCTCGTCGGGGCGATTTCATCGACTTTGACCACCGTATCCTGCACGCGGAACGTCAAAGACTGGCCGCGCCCAGTGCACACGCGCAGATTATTGCGCCCATAGCCCTGGGCCAGGGGAATGACGCGCGCGGTGTAAACCCCCTCCTTGCTGTAAGTGTGGCGGGCTGCAGAAATATCGGAAGGCACGAAGTCAGAGCCATCGCCAAAGTCAAACACAAATCCGCTCAAACCATTTCTGATTTTGTAATCGGCCGTGAAATTGGCTGGCTTGCCCAAACTCAACACGGGCACATCATCCAGCATCTGGATTTCCAGCGACTTGAGCTTGCCCACATCGACCAGACTGCAAGAGCTGATCTTGCCTTCCAGAACTTGCCTGGTTGTCGTTTTCAGGTACAACTCAAAACGCTCCAGAGTATCGATCACCTGGTCCAGCTTGGTGCCAAAAATGGTGGCCAACGGCATATCAATTTCGTCTGCGATTTTCTTGATCGCTATTGCACGCATCGCGCGGTACTCTTGATCGCTCAAAAAATCACGGGGAGGTTGGCGCACGGCTACGCCCGAGTAACCAGCAATCATCGCATGTTCATTTCCTGCCGCCAGGCGCTTGTGCATATAGGCAGCGGCAATGGTGGCTGCATAGGCATCACGCTTCATGTCCTCGGCAGCAATCATGACCCCGACGGAAAGCACAATCTCTCCAGCCCGGGCAACGACATAGTCGGTGGTTTTTTTGGCGCATTTGGCAAATCCCTGCAGGGAGGTAGTCGTCGGGGAGACGGTTGCCTTTCTGCAGCTCAATACCACATCGATGGCTTCTGAGGCAATCAGGGCTGCATTGGCAGCGTATCCAATCATCTCCCCTTCACGCACAAAGTGCTCCCCCACGCCTACCCGTGTCAAAGCCGTGATGAAGTCGCCTACGGCAGAGTCGGCCAGCTCCGGATTGCTGGTTGACTCGCTGATTGCCTCGCCGATTGCGTCAGCCGCCTTCAGAAAATCCGTGATTTGATTGGCCGCTTGCCTGATAAAGGCATCAGGTTGCTCTTTGTAAGGGCCTTCTTCCAGAATGCGCACGACGGCATTCATGCATGCAGCGTACTTTTGCTGTGCACACTCCAGCACATCCCCCCGCGCACTGACAACAGCCAACAATGCGTTGCTGTTGATTTCTTCCTGTGCAGCCCTGCATGCCGCGTCGTGATTCTTGCAAGTCTGCAAATGCCCTTTGACTGGCAACTCCAGGGAAAGCACCGCCGCCGAAATTTTGGCCATTTGACTGCGGTGTTCAAGGGCATTTTCCGGGGCCTTGCTCAAGACCTCGGCAAAATCTGCTACAGCGCCTGCAACCCGGCTGGCAAAATTGTTTTTCTTCAATTCCTCCAAATCTTCCTTGAAGATTTGATCCCCACGGGTCAGCAACTCATTATCCAGAACTTGCTGCGCGCCATTGAGCATCTCTGGCAGCGTATACTCATAAAAGGCCAGGGCTTCCGCTTTTTGCTGACAAGTCCGGTTGGCCACAGAAGTCCGGCTGCCAAAAATGTGCAAATAAGTCACATCGGGGAAGCTGCTGCACGAATTTTCCCGCCTGCGCAGTGTTTTCTTGGCATGCTCATGGGACTGTTCGATGGTGCGAAAGCCGGTCTGGCTCCGGCTGGCAACGGCCTTGAGCTTTTCATCCCATTGCTCTTGGGTGATTGAAAAATCCAATGTTTCCCCTTGCTCAAACACGCTCAGGGCGCGCGGCGCAAGTTGAATGCCATTTTCCGGGTTTTTATCCAAATCCAGCGATTGCAGCAGCTGCGCAACGCGGTTGGCGTACAGCTCGTGCGACTTGGCTTGCAATGTCAATGGGTTTTTCAAATCGAAAACATGAATCTCAGGGGCTGCCGGAGCAAAGCCGACCGGCTGTTTCCCGGAAAGCATGAAATTAACGATTTCGCCACTCTTGGCGTAGTGAAACTCCCCATTTTTCCCGGTGACCCCTTTGTGACCACTGGCCGTGACGTAGTGCAGGTTTTCAACGGGCGCATCAATAAACCGCCCTTTGAGCATAGGTTTTTCTGCTTTTTGAATCACCACTTTCACCCGCATATCCGATTGCGGGCTGTCCTGCTGGAATTCGGCCCGCAGCACCTGCCCTGGCTGGGCCGTGCCGCCTGCAGGCGGGGTGATGGTGACGCTGCCGGCCTGGGCCTGGCCTGGGCTGCCCAGCATCAGCAGGCCCAGCAGCGATGCGCCCGTCAGCCCCAGCAGTTGGCCGGCGGCCTGGCGTCTGCGCCAGGCCAGCGCGGCCAGGGCCAGGGCCAGGGCCAGCAGCGCCCAGTGGCCCAGCGTGGGCACGGGCACGGGGCCGCTGCTGGGCACCGCGATGCCGTGCAGGCCGCGCAGGCTGGCAAAGCCGGGGTTGCCGCCCAGCACGCTGAGCACGCTGCCGCTGGCCGAGCTGGTGACGACCACGCCGCTGGGCGCGGCGGGGAACACCGCAGCGGGGATGCTGCCACTGAGCACGACCTGCGCCGCATTGCCTGGGTCGGGGGCCACGCGCCACAGGCTGACGTCCAGCGCGCTGGGCGCCTGCAGGCTGCCGCCGCTGCACTGCGCCACGCTGGCGGCGTCCACGGTGTGGGCCGCGTCGTCGTAGCGGATGCGCACGGCGCGCTCGAAGCCCTGGATGTTCTGCCCTGCGGCGTGGGTGCTGCAGCCGCTGCTGGCGCTGTTGTCCAGGTCGAAATAGAAATCAAGCTGCATGGGCGCGGCCTGGGCTGCCAGCGGCAGGGCCAGGGCCGCGCCCAGCGCGGTGGCACTCAACCAGCGCAGGGCGCGCTGGCGCAGGGTGGATGACATAGCTCAGCTCCTTGTTGTTGAAGTTCGATGGCAGAACGGTGGCGCAGCACGCGGCCCTTGCATGGCGCAGGCCGCATGCAAACAGCCCGGCCAGTGCACGAGGCACTGCCGGGCTGGCGAAGAAAACGATGCAAAGCAGACGCAGGCGGCGGCAAGCCGCCTGCCGGGCTGGGGCCAGGGCGCAAAAACCGCGCCCGGCAGGGTGTATCTCGCCGCCCGCATAGACGGGCTGCGTTACGTGCTGCAGCAAAAAAAGTTCCCCAAGTATTCATAGGGCGGAAATTGTAGCCAGGTGCAATCAGTTGTAATTTGCGCGACAGCGCATTTTTTTCACAATTTGCCTCAGGAAAACCCTGGGCCTGCGGCCTGACCAAGGGCCGGGCGCAGCAATGGTCTGGCCAACGCCCCTTTCTCTGCCCCGCCCAGGCCCTTCACCGACGCAGGCCGCAGCAGCCGCGCGCCATGTTGCGCAGGGCGCATGTGCATCACGCCCAAGAGAGAGGCTCAAGAGAGAAGATGCTCAAGATAAAAGAGGCCCGAGAGGCCCAACAGCTACACGCCCCACACGACAAAACCCCCGCCTGGCATGCGCCAGTGCGGGGGTTTTGCATTGCCGGGCTGCCCCGGCAGTCACGATCTAGGAAGCCGCGCCAGCTGCGCGCGGCCCTGTCGCGATCACATGTGATCGATCATCACCTGGCCAAAGCCCGAGCAGCTGACCTGGGTGGCGCCTTCCATCAGGCGGGCGAAGTCGTAGGTGACTTTCTTGCTGGAGATGGCCTTGCCCATGGCGCTGATGATGATGTCGGCGGCCTCGGTCCAGCCCATGTGGCGCAGCATCATCTCGGCGCTGAGGATTTCGCTGCCGGGGTTGACGTAGTCCTTGCCGGCGTACTTGGGCGCGGTGCCGTGCGTGGCCTCGAACATGGCCACGGTGTCCGAGAGGTTGGCGCCCGGGGCGATGCCGATGCCGCCGACCTGCGCGGCCAGCGCATCGGAGATGTAGTCACCGTTGAGGTTGAGCGTGGCGATCACGCTGTACTCGGCCGGGCGCAGCAGGATTTGCTGCAGGAAGGCGTCGGCAATGCTGTCCTTGATGACGATGTCCTTGCCGGTCTTGGGGTTCTTGACCTTCAGCCATGGGCCGCCGTCGATCTCCTCGCCGCCGAACTCCTTCTTGGCCAGGGCATAGCCCCAGTCGCGGAAGCCCCCTTCGGTGAACTTCATGATGTTGCCCTTGTGCACCAGGGTGACGCTGGGCTTGTCGTTGTCGATGGCGTACTGGATGGCCTTGCGCACCAGGCGCTCGGTGCCTTCGCGCGAGACGGGCTTGACGCCGATGCCCGAGGTCTCGGGGAAGCGGATCTTGTTGACGCCAAAATCGTCCTGCAGGATCTTGATGAGCTTCTTGGCCTTGTCGCTCTCGGCCTCGAACTCGATACCGGCGTAGATGTCTTCGCTGTTCTCACGGAAGATCACCATGTCGGTCTTGTGCGGCTCCTTCACGGGCGAGGGCACGCCGGCAAAGTACTGCACCGGGCGCAGGCAGACGTACAGGTCGAGCTGCTGGCGCAGCGCCACGTTCAGGCTGCGGATGCCGCCGCCCACGGGCGTGGTCAGCGGGCCCTTGATGGAGACCACGTAATCGCGCACGGCGTCCAGGGTCTCATCGGGCAGCCAGACGTCCGGGCCATAGACCTTGGTGGACTTCTCGCCAGCGTACACCTCCATCCAGTGGATCTTGCGCTTGCCGCCGTAGGCTTTTTCCACGGCCGCGTCCACCACCTTGATCATCACCGGGGTGATGTCCATGCCGGTGCCGTCGCCCTCGATGTAGGGGATGATGGGGTTGTCCGGAACATTCAGCGAGTTGTCGGCGTTGACGGTGATTTTCTGGCCTTCGGCAGGCACTTTGATGTGCTGGTAAGTCATGTGTGAACGTCTCCAGTGACCGCGCCCGATGCCGCAGGCCGCTCGCACGTGCAAAACAAAATCAAGCGCGGCGCGGCGGCGGTGGAACGCAAACGATGCGCAGGCCATGCCCTGCGCGAACAAAAAAGCGCCCCATTCTAGCGGCAAACCATCCGCGCCCAGCCTGGGGCCTGGCCTGCCAGTGGCTGCCCACAGGGGGCTGCACGCCCCGAACCGTTCACAATCGCTGCACCGCAGGCAATGAATCGGATTTGGGAGGCCTGCGACGTTGCAAGGCCATCCCAAACTGCTTCTTGCCCACTCGCGCGCCAAGATTCTGAACAGACTCTCAACCGCTGCACTACACTGCCCGCGCCCGGCCGCTTGCGCCGCCCGCCCTGCCCCCATTGATGCCATGAAAAAACCCCTGCTCTGGTTCCTGGTGCTGACCACGCTGGCGCTGCTGGCCTGGGGCGGCACGCGGGCCTGGCAGCGCGAGCAGGCCCGGGCCCAGGCCCTGCAGCAGGAGATGCAGCAGCGCCAGGCGCTGCGCGTGCGCCTGTTGCCCAGCGAGATCACCACCGTGCAGGCCCTGGCGCTGCCGCAGCAGGTGCCCGCCAGCGGCACGCTGCGGCCCGCGCAGCGCCTGAGCATTAAGGCCCAGGCCGGCGGCCGGGTGCAGCAGCTGCAGCTGCGCGAGGGCCAGGCGGTGCGCGCCGGGCAGCGGCTGTTCGTCATCGCCGCGCCCGATGCCGCCGCGCGCGTGCAGCAGGCCCAGCAACAGGCGCGCGCCGCGCAGGCGCAGCTGAGCATGGCGCAGCGCACAGCCGACAGCGACAGCGCCCTGGCCGAGCAGGGCTTTGTCTCGCCCACGGCGCGGGCCAGCAGCGCCGCGCAGCTGCAGGCCGCGCGCGCCCAGCACCAGGCGGCGCTGGCGGCGGTCGAGGTGGCGCGCAAGGGCCTGGGCGACACCCAGGCGCACAGCCCCATCGATGGACTGGTGGCGGCGCGCCACGTGCAACCGGGCGAGGTGGTCGCGCCTGGCCAGGCGGTGCTGGAGATTGTCGCGCCGCAGGCCTTTGAGTGGCAGGCCGAGGTGGCCGCCGCCGATGCCCGCCACCTGGCCCCCGGCCAGCGCGCGCAGCTGTGGATCGAAGGCGGAGGCGCGCCCTGGCAGGCAGAGCTGGAGCGCATCGGCCCGGCCACGCAGGCCGGCAGCCGCAATGTGGCGGTCTTTCTGCGCCTGCTGCCGCCCGGGGCGGGTGGTGAAGGTACGGGTGAAAGCGCAGGCGAAGCTCCAGGCCAAGCCGCGCCCGACGCGGCCCAAGGCGCTCAGGCGGGCGATGCCGCCCTGCTGCGCGATGGCCTGTTCGCGCACGGCCACATCCGCACGGGCGCGCAGCAGGTGCTGGCCGTGCCGCAGACGGCCATCCGCACCGAGCGGCCCCAGCCCTATGTGCTGGTGCTGCAGGGCCAGCGCGTGCAGCAGCGCAGCGTCACGCTCGGCCCGCGCGCGCTGCTGGACGGCCAGCCCTGGCAGGCCATAGAGGGCGTGGCCGCTGGCACGCCCATCCTCAGTGGCGCGGCCGGCCTGCTGGCCGATGGCACGCTGGTGCAGATCGAGGCCAGCGCCGATGCCCAGGCCGAAGCCGAGGCTGGGGCTGCTGCCAGCGCCGATGCGCCCGGCCACGCCGCCTCGCAGCCCGGGCCGTGACGCGCCATGTGGTTCACGCGCGTCAGCCTGCACAACCCGGTCATGGCCACCATGGTCATGCTGGCCTTCATCGTGCTGGGCGGCTTTTCCTACCAGCGGCTCAAGGTCGATCAGTTCCCCAGCATCGAGTTTCCGGTCGTGGTGGTGGTCACGCGCTACCCCGGCGCCTCGGCCGAGATCGTCGAGAGCGAGGTCACGGAAAAAATCGAGCAGGCGGTCAACACCATTGCCGGCATCAGCCAGCTGAGCTCGCGCAGCTACGACAACGTCTCGGTGGTCATCGTGCAGTTCGCGCTGAGCATGGACGGACGGCGCGCCACTGAGGACGTGCGCGAGAAGATCGCCGGCATGCGCAGCCAGCTGCGCGAGGAGGTCGAGGACCCGGCCGTGCAGCGCTTCGACCCCGAGGATCGGCCGATCTGGTCGCTGGCGCTGGTGGCCGAGCCGGCAGCGCCCAGCGCCGCCGCCGATGGGCCAGCGGGGGCGGGCGCAGAACACGCCGCCAGCGCCCATGCCGCGCTGGCGCTGCACGACCCTGTGGCCCTGACCAACTGGGCCGAGCAGGTGCTCAAGCGCCGGCTGGAAAACGTGCGCGGCGTGGGCGCGGTGCAGGTCCTGGGCGGCGTGCAGCGGCGCATCCACATAGAGCTGCAGCCGCAGGCCTTGCGCGCCTGGGGCATCAGCGCGCAGCAGGTGGCCGACGCCCTCGAAGGCGAAAACCAGGACTTGCCGCTGGGCAGCCTGCGCTCGCCCGAGCGCGAGCGCCTGGTGCAGCTGGACGCGCGCGTGGCCTGGCCGGCCGACTTTGGCGAGCTGATCGTCGCGCGCCGTGGCGGCGCGCCCGTGTACCTGCGCCAGCTGGCCCAGGTGCGCGACGGCGCCGCCGAGCTCGATTCTCTGGCGCTGTTCAACGGCCAGCGCACGCTGCTGCTGAGCGTGCAAAAGGCCCAGGACGAGAACACCATCGAAGTGGTCGATGGCCTGAACGCCGCCGTGGCCGAGCTGCAGGCGCAGCTGCCCGCCGGGCTGCGCCTGCAGGCCGTCAGCGACGACTCGCGCCCCATCCGCGTGGCCGTGGCCAGCGTGCAGCGCACGCTGCTCGAAGGCGCGCTGCTGACGGTGCTGATCGTCTATCTGTTTCTCAACTCCTGGCGCTCGACCATCATCACCGGCCTGACCCTGCCCATCGCGCTGGTGGGCACCTTCATGTTCATGGGCCTGCTGGGCTTTTCCATCAACATGCTCACGCTGATGGCGCTGAGCCTGAGCGTGGGCCTGCTGATCGACGATGCCATCGTGGTGCGCGAGAACATCGTGCGCCACCTGCAAATGGGC
Source organism: Vandammella animalimorsus (assembly GCF_002285285.1). GTDB lineage: Bacteria > Pseudomonadota > Gammaproteobacteria > Burkholderiales > Burkholderiaceae_C > Lampropedia > Lampropedia animalimorsus. The sequence continues at coordinate 464,803 of NZ_NSJF01000002.1, read as the reverse complement.
AAGAGCGCCTACGACGCGGCGCTGCAGGGCACGCAGGAGATCGGCCTGGCGGTGCTGGCCACCACGCTGTGCATCGTGGCCGTGTTCCTGCCCATCGGCTTCATGGGCGGCATCATCGGCAAGTTCTTCCACGAGTTTGGCCTGACCATCGCCGCAGCGGTGCTGATCTCCATGTTCGTGGCCTTCACGCTCGACCCGATGCTCTCCTCCGTCTGGCACGATCCGCAAGTCAGCCCCGCGCTGCGCCGCAGCCTGCCGCCGCAGCGCCACGGCCCGGTCACCGGCCGCATCGCGCGGCTGTACCAGGCCACGCTGGGGCGGCTGACGCGCTGGTTTGCGCGCGTTACCGAAGCCCTCTCGCAGCTCTACCAGGATGCGCTGCGCTGGGCGCTGGGCCACCGCCTGCTGACGCTGGCGCTGGCGGCGCTGGTGTTCGCGCTCAGCCTGTTCATGCTGCGCCTGCTGGGCACGGAGTTCGTGCCCGCCTCGGATTACTCCGAGGCCACCATCGAGTTCCACACCCCAATGGGCTCGTCCATCGAGCACACCCAGGCCAAGGCGCGCCAGGTGGACGCCATCGTGCGCGCCCTGCCCGAGGTGCGCTACACCGTCACCCGCATCGGCAACACTTCGGGCAAGCACCAGGCCAGCATGTACGTGCGGCTGGTCGAGCGCCAGCAGCGCACGCGCAGCGTCAACGACATGGCGCTGGTGCTGCGCCGCCAGCTGGCTGAAGTCGCCGGCATCCGCGTCACGCACGTGGGCCTGCTCGACCCCGTGGGCGGGCAAAAAGAGCTGGAGTTCTCCCTCAAGGGGCCCGATCTGGGCGAGCTCGGCCGCATCACCGCGCAGCTGCAGCGCGAGCTCGAAGGCATCCCCGGCCTGGTCGATCTGGACGCGCGCACCCAGCAGCGCGTGCCCATCGTCAGCGTGCAGGTGCAGCGCCAGGCCTCCTCCGCCCTGGGCCTGCACCTGCAGGACATTGCCGCGCCACTGCGCGTGCTGCTGGCCGGCCAGAGCGTGGGCAACTGGCGCGCCCCCGACGGCCAGACCTACGACTTGCGCCTGGGCCTGGCGCCACAGGCGCGCCAGCACCTGCAAGACCTGGCCCAGCTGCCGCTGAACGTGCGCAGCGCCACCGCTGGCGACCAGCCCCAGGTCGTCACGCTCGGCCAGGTGGCGCAACTGCACGAAAGCAGCGCGCCCAACGTCATCGACCGCCACAGCATGCAGCGCGAAGTGCGCATCACCGCCAACACCGCGCTGCGCTCGCTGGGCGAAGTCTCCGCCGACGTCGAGCGCGTGCTGCAGGCCACACCCATGCCACCGGGCTACGGCTACAGCTTTGGCGGCGCCGCCAAGGACATGGCCGAATCCTTCCAGTACGCGCTGATGGCCCTGGCGCTGGCCGTGGTCTTCATCTACATGGTGCTGGCCAGCCAGTTCCAGAGCTTTTTGCAGCCCATCACGCTGATGATGTCGCTGCCGCTGACGCTCATCGGCGTAGCCGCGGCCCTGCTGGTGTTCGGCTCGCGCATTTCCATGATCTCGGTCATCGGCATCGTCATGCTCATGGGCCTGGTGACCAAGAACGCCATCTTGCTGGTGGACTTCGCCAACCGCGCCCGCCAGCCGCACGACGACGAGGACGGCAGGCGCGTGCCCGGCCTGCCGCGCGATCAGGCCCTGCTCAAGGCCGCGCGCGTGCGCCTGCGCCCCATCCTGATGACCACGCTGGCCATGGTCTTCGGCATGCTGCCGCTGGCTCTGTCCAGCGGCGAAGGCTCCGAGGCCATGGGCCCGCTGGGCCAGTCGGTCATCGGCGGCGTCATCACCTCCTCGGTGCTGACGCTGGTGGTCGTGCCCGTGGTCTACGGCTACCTCGACGACCTGAGCGCCTGGTGCCAGCGCCTGTGGCAGCGCACGCATTTGTAAGAGCCTGTTCAAATAGCCCGCTCAGCCGCACCTGATCGCCGCAGCGCCACAGGCCCCGGAAAGCTGGCCAACACGCTCTAAAATGCCGGGCTGTCCAGCGCCAGGCGGCCCGCGCCGCCCCAACGCGGCGCCACTACAGCACGCCCGGAGTACACGATGACCCTGCCCCTGAACCGCCTGCACGAATTCACCCACCCTGACGAAGCCGCGCGCTTCAACATGATCGAGCAGCAAATCCGCCCCTGGAACGTGGACAACCCCGTGGTGCTGGCCACGCTGGCGCGCATCAAGCGCGAGCATTTCGTGCCCGAGGCCTACCGCAGCCTGGCCTTCATGGACATCAGCGTGCCGCTGCTGCCCGAGCAGCAGGCCCTGGCGCGCCCGGACTGCTGCATGCTGCCGCCCAAGATCGAGGCGCGCATGCTCAACACCCTGGACGTGCAGGCCCACGAGCGCGTGTTGGAAATCGGCGCCGGCTCGGGCTACATGGCCGCACTGCTGGGCGCGCTGGGCCATGAGGTGGTGACGCTGGAGATCGCGCCGGACATGGCCGAGCTGGCCCGCGCCAACCTGCAACAGCAGCGCAGCGCCAACGTGCAGGTGCTGCACGCCAATGGCGCACAAAGCCTGCCCGCCGGCGGCTTTGATGTCATCGTGCTCAGCGGCTCCGTGGCCGAAGTGCCGCAGCAACTGCTGGGCGCGCTCAACGAAGGCGGCCGCCTGCTGGCCTGCGTCGGCCAGGAGCCTGTGATGCGCATGCAGCTCATCCGCAAGGAACAGGGCCGCCTGCACAGCAGCACGCCCTGGGACTTCAACCTGCCGCGCCTGCAGGGCTTTGCCGAACCCAGCGGTTTCGAGTTTTGACCTTCTGACATCCTGAGGCTGCCCCGGCCGGCATTCATTGCCCATGCGCGCACTTGCCCTGCTGAGCACAGGCCTTGGCTGCGCCTTGGTGCTGGGCGCAGCCGCCCTGCTGGCCTCGGCCCGGCAGGCCCAGCCGCCCCAGACGCTGCTGCTGGCGCCAATGCTGGAGCTGACCGACACCTGCGTGCTGCCGGGCAGCGCCCAGGCCACGGTGCCGCAAAGCCTGCAAGCGGCCTGCACCCGTGGCGCTGCACCCTCGGCCGCCGCGCTGGTGGAGCAAACCCTGGCCCAACTGCCCCAACCACAGCCCGGCACAGCCGCAGGCCAGCGCTACACGCTGGGCTACACGCTGCCCATCCCGCTGCTGCAACTGTTCGCGCAGGACGCGCAAGGCCAGTGGCGCATCCAGCCCGAGCGCGTGCAGCGCTTCGTGCATACCCTGCGCGATGCGCCGCAACCGGCCATTCTGTACCTGTTCTCCACCCACTTCAGCGCCCACGCCCCGCTGGAGCAAGCCCTGGCGCAGGACAGCGCCAACCTCGCCCACGCCCAGGACGGCCCGCTGCCTGCCAGCCAATACCTGGGCAGCCCGCTGTACCCCTGGTCGGTGGCGCGCACCGACAACGCGCTGAGCCATTACCGCGCCCAGGCCATCGACGCCGTTGCCCAGGCCCTGTGCGAAGCGGGCGAGCCAGCGCTGCGCAAGCTGCGCGGCATCACCCTGCTGGGCGAGGTGCACCAGCTCTTTCCGGACTTCGAGACCAACCCTGGTTACGCCCAGCCCTACCGCATCAGCGACTACAGCGACGCCTCCGTCGCCCAGTTCCGTCAGTTCCTGCAGCAGCGCTTTGGCAGCCTGCGCGCGCTCAACCGCGCCCTGCACTCGGCCTATACCGATTGGGCGCAGATCGACGCGCCGCGCAGCGATCTGCTGACCCTGCCGCGCGCGCAATGGGCCACGCAATGGCCCGCGCGCCTGCACAGCCACATCGACGCCTACGCCCACGGCCAGCTGCCCGTCAGCGGCTGGGCCTACCTGGCCGACGAGGCGCAGCACGCCCAAAGCCGCATCCTCGTCTATGCCAATGGCCGGCAGCTGGCGCGCCTGCCCATCACCCAGGGCCGGCAGGACGTGCTCGAAGCCCGGCCCGAGTTTGCCGGCCGCGCCGTCGGCTGGCAGGCCCAGCTGGACTACCGCCACTGGCCCAGCGGCCCGCAGCGGCTGGACTTCTACCTGCACACGCCCGGCCAAGCACTGCGCCACCTGGACACGCGCCACATCCACGTCCACACCCGCCACGCCCCCCACAGCGAAGCGGACGCCAGCCGCCCCGATGGCGGCGCACTGCCGCGCAGCATCCCGGCCGCAGCCGCCCCGGCCACGCAGCTGCAGGCCTATGTGGATCTGCCCCTGGGCCAGCGCCACTACCTGTACAACCCACTGGCCGAGCAATGGCACGCCTTCCGTCAGCAACAGGTGGTGCGCTACCTGCGCCATTTCGCCACGCAGCTGCGCCAGCACCGCTGCCTGGCCGACACGCCGCTGTACCTGCACCAGATCGTGCCGCACACCAACCCCGGCTGGGATCCGCAGAAATTCGCCATCCAGCACAGCCTGCAGGCCCTGCCCGGCCTGCAACTGGGCGTGAGCCTGTACGGCGAGCCAGGCATGCGCCGCGACTTCATCGACGGCCTGCTGCTGCAAGGCCATCGCAGCTACGGCATCACCGAGTTCCACCCGCTCAAGCCCATCAGCGCCGGGCAAATGCACGAGACGCTGGAGCTGCACCGGCGCAGCGGCGCGGCGTTCTTCTCGTTCTTCCTGGAGCCCGTCTGGCAGCAGCGGCCCGTCGAGCGCCGCGCCAACCCGTTCTCTCTCTCGCCAGTCAATGCCTTCAAAGGCTCGGACAGCGCCTTCGAGGCGCTGCGCAGCGTGCTGCAGCAGTGACTTGCTTTTGCAGATGCGGCCAGGCTGAGCCCTCAATCCTTCCAGCAGAACTGCTCGTTCACATGCCGGGCCTTGCGCTGGGCCTGGTACTCGGCCCGGCGCTTGGGGTCGGCCAGGTAATCCTGCTCCTGCTGGGCCGCGTCGCGGATGCCTTGCAGGCTTTTGGCGAAGTTCTGCCGGCGATCGCCAGGCCGCGCCGGCAGCTGCTCCATCCACAGTGCGGCATAGGGGTGCTGCTGCGTCCAGGCGATGCTCTGGCGCAGCAGGCGCTGCTGCTTGTCCAGGTCGCAAAAGGCGTAGCTGTTGATGTAGGGACCAGCCAGCGACATGAAGCTGCGCGAGGCGTGGCCGGCTTGCGACAGGCTCGGGTGATCCAAATCCAGCACCTCCTCCAGCGTCACGTAGCGGTACTTGGCCGCGTAGAACCAAAACACCGCCTCATCGCGCAGGCCCACGTCGTACAGGCGGATGGCCAGCACCATCAAGGTCATGGGCGTCAGGCTGCCTGGCTCCTTGGCAATGGCATCGCGAGCGCGCTCAACATCCTTGCGCGCGCTGGAGGAAAGCAGCGCATCCAGCGGCGCAAACACCGCCACGCGCGGGCGCCCGCCCTGCTGCGCAGCCGCCTCGTAATAGGGGCTGACGTAGATGTCGATGGTCTTGATGGGCGCGCGCGCTTGAGCCTGGGCCAGCGTGGCCGTGCACAGGGCGCAGGCCGCCAGAGCGGCGGCTGCGGCGCGACGCGGAGTGAGGTGGAGCCAGCGGTTCATGGCGGGCATTGTTGCCCTGCCGCCGGGTTTGTCAACCAGCCGCCCCGCGCGCTGCCTCGGCGCGCTGCTGGGCGATGGCCAACAGGCCGTCGAAGATCAGGCTTTCGACCAGCTCGAAGGGGCGCGTCATGCTGGGCGCCATCTTCCAGCCTGCGCCGCCGGTCATGATGCACAGCGGCTCCTGGCCGGTGCGCTGCTGCAAATGCTGGATCATGCGCTCGACTGCGCCGGCAATGGCATAGGTGCCGCCGCTGGTCAGCGCATCGCTGGTGTTGGTCGGGAAGGGGCAGACCTCGCCCGTGGGCACGTGCAGCCCGGCCGTGCCCGATTCCAGCGCGCGCAGCATGATGCCGTGGCCGGGCAGGATCAGGCCGCCAAGAAAGTGGCCGCGCTCGTCGATGGCCTCGACCGTCACAGCCGTGCCAACCATGACCACGATCAGCGGCCTGCACTGGCCGCGCGCCAGCATGCGGTTGCGCGCGCCGATCATGGCCACCCAGCGGTCTGCGCCCAGGCGGCCTGGGTGGTCGTAGCCGTTGACCAGGCCGGCCATTTCGCGGCTGGCGTGCACCCAGGCGGGCTCCACGTCCCAGATTTCCAACTGCTCCATGACGCGGTAGCGCACCGCATCACCGGCCACGGCGCAGCCCAGCATCATGCTGGGCGCAGGCAGGCTGGCCCAGTGGTTTTCGGACAGGCGGTCCACATGGTCGAGGAACTCCACGCCCTGCGCCAACAGGCTGGCGCCCCAGCGCGCCTGGCTGTACAGCGCCCATTTGAGCCGGGTGTTGCCAATATCGATTGCAAGAAAGGGCATGGGAAAAAAACAAACAGGCCAACACGGCCAAGACTTGGCGCAGGCGCAGGGCCAGAAAAAACCCGCCCAGGGGGCAGGCAGCAGCGGGCGCCGATCATAACCGCGCCCCGAAAACACGGGGCTTAGCAAAAACGCTACACTGCCCCCAGCCCCGCATACGGCAGTTGTTGCCCGCCGCCTTGGCGGCGGGTTTGGCTTTTGCCCAGTGCGGGCCGTTTCTTTTCGTTATTCAAGGAGTGAACACCATGGGTCTGTTCAAATTCATCAAAGAGGCTGGCGAGAGGCTGTTTGGCGGCCAGGCTGCCAAGGCCGAAACCGCTGACAGCGGCAATGCAGCCCAGGGCACGCTCGACGCCACGGCGGCCAAGGCCATCGAGGCCTATATTGCCTCGCAGAAGCTCAACGTCAGCGATGTGCAGGTGGCGTTCGACAGCGCCTCGGGCAAGGTCACGGTCAAGGGCCAGGCACAGACTCAGCAGGATCTGGAGAAGGTCACGCTGTGCTGCGGCAACGTGGCCCAGGTTACGGAGGTGGACAACCAGATGACGGTGCTCAACCCCGAACCCGAAGCGCAGTACCACGACGTGGTCAAGGGCGATACGCTCTCGGCCATTGCCAAGAAGTACTACGGCGATGCCAACAAGTACCCGCAAATCTTCGAGGCCAACAAGCCCATGCTCAGCCATCCGGACAAGATTTATCCGGGCCAGAAGCTGCGCATTCCGCCCGCGCAGTAAGGCCGCAGCAAGGCTGCTTCAAGTCTTTTGCCTCAAGCCCTGCCAAGGTCTGCCTTGGCAGGGCTTTTTCATGTCTGCCCGGCGGCGCCAGGCTGCGGATCGGCCTGTTGTGCGGCCAACTGCGCGGCCAATGCGGTGTATTCATGCACCGGAATTTCCTCAGCGCGGCGCTGCAGGTCGAATTGCCCGGCAAAGCCGCGCGCCTGCAACCATTTGCCCAGGGTGTGGCGCACCAGCTTGCGCTTTTGGCTGAAGGCGGTCTTGACCAGCTCCTCCAGCAGAGGTTGGGGCACGCGTGCCCAGTCGCTGCGCGGCACCATGCGCACCACGGCGCTGTCTACCTTGGGCGGCGGGTCAAAGGCCGCCGGCGGCACGTCCAGGATGCGCTCCATGGCATAGCGCCATTGCAGCATCACCGAGAGGCGGCCAAAGGCGGAGCTGCCGGGCTGGGCCAGCATGCGGTCGATGACTTCCTTTTGCAGCATGAAGTGCTGGTCCTGCACCACATCGATGGCGCCCAGCAGGTGAAACAGCAGCGGCGAGGAGATGTTGTAGGGCAGGTTGCCCACCACGCGCAGCCGCGCTGGCTGCTGCGGTTGACCCAGCTGCTGGGCCAGCGCGGTGAAGTTCACCTGCAGCACGTCGCTGGCCACAACGTGCAGGCGCGGGTTCAGGCGCAGGCGCACCACCAGGTCACGATCGAGTTCGATGACGGTCAGGCGCGGCAGACGCTCGAGCAGTGGCGCCGTCAGCGCAGCCATGCCCGGGCCGATTTCGACCACGGCCTGCTGGGGCTGCGGGTCGATGGCCGAGACGATGCGCGCGATGACGGCGTCGTCGATCAAAAAGTGCTGGCCAAAGCGCTTGCGAGGGATGTGGCGCATGGAGCGCTCCTTTGGGGACAAGTTGCTGCTGCCCTAGTCGCGCACGGGCTCGTCGCGCATTTCGATGAAGGCGCGCGCACGCAAGCCGTCGATCCATTTGACGAAGGCCTCCTGCACTTTTTGCTCGCGCACTTCGCCGCGCACCATTTCGCGCAGCTCGCTTTGGCTGACCTTGCGCTGGCGCCGGTCGAGCAGCTGGATCAGGTGCAGGCCAAAGCGCGAGACCACGGGCTGGCTGATGTCGCCGGGCTGCAGCTCGTCGAGCACGGCCTGGAACTCGGGCACGAACATGCCCGGCCCGGCCCAGCCCAGATCGCCCCCCTGGGCGGCGCTGCCGTCTTCGGAGTATTCGCGCGCCAGTACGGCAAAGTCCTCCCCGCCTTGCACGACGCGCTGGCGGATTTCCTGCAGCATCTGCCCGGCGCTTTGCGCGCTGCGGCCTGGCGCGGGCTTGATGAGGATGTGGCTTGCATGGTTTTGCACCACCATGCCCGCGCCGCCGGCCTGGCGTTCGAGCACCTTGAGCAGGTGGTAGCCCGCGCCCGAGCGGATCGGCCCGGCCACTTCGCCAATGGCGCGGCCTTCGGTGGCCTGCAGGAACAGTTCCGGGTATTGCGTCACCGGGCGCAGGCCCAGCTCGCCGCCACGGCTGGCCTCGCCTGCGTCGGAGAACTCGCGCGCGACCTCGGCAAAGTCACGCCCCTGGGCCAGCTGGCTGGCGGCCTGCTCGATGCGCTGCTTGTACTGGGCCTGCTGCGCGGGCGTGGCCTTTTCAGGCACGATCACCAGCACATGGCCAAGGTTGATGGCATCTGGCAGCTGCTGGCCGGCGTCGATGGGGTGCTCGCGCAGGTAGCGATCCAGCTCCTGGTCGCTGACGCGCACGCGCGCTTCGACGGCGCGTTCGCGCACGCGCATGAGCATGATCTGGTTGCGCAGCTGGTTGCGGAACTGCGCCCGTCCAATGCCGGCTGCGGCCAGTTCTTGGTGCATGGCAGCCAGGCTGACGCCGTTTTGCTCGGCCACGTTTTGCTCGGCCTGGTCGAGCGTGTAGTCATCGACCTGCAGCTTGCTTTCCTTGGCTTCCTGCAATTGCAGGCGCTCGGCAATCAGCAGGTTGAGCACTTCCTGACGCAGCACCGATTCGCTGGGCGCCTGGCCCTGCTGGGCCAGCACGGCGCGCGCGCGCTGCATGCGGTTTTGCAGCTCCACGTGCGTGATGGGCTCGGAGTTGACCAGGGCCACGATGAAGTCGGCCTGGCGCTGGCCGCCCGATGCCTGGCCAGCCGAGGAGGCCACTGCGTTGGAGGCGGCATCGCGCAAATCATTGGCAAATGGCACCGGCCCGCTTTGGCGGCCAGCGCTGGCGCTTCCGGCCATGCCGCCCATTTGCAAGCCGCTGCCGCTGGCGCCCGGCATGCGCAGGCCCTGGGCCTGGGCGCTGGGCAGCAGCAAAGCCGCTGCGCCCAGCCAGCACGCAGCCAAGCTCAGCAGCCTGGGCAGAAGGCGCGCCCTGGCGGGGGCATGGTGTACGCGGGGAGGGGCAAGGCGCGGCAGGGAGCGGGGCTGGTCGGTCATCATCAACAGGCCATGGCAAGAGGAGATGGGGGAAAGACCGGGGCGGCGCATGCGGCGGTGCAAAGTGCGCTCAGCGCCGGCTGGCGGTCACAGTAGCGGGCAGCGGCAGGCAGTGGCAGACGCGATGGCGGCGCGGCCCGAATCACTGGCCGTACTCGCTGAAGCGGCTCGCTGGCGGCAGGCTTTGCGGGCGGATTTCCTGGTAGTAGGGCACGTGATTGCGCAGCGAGTTTAACGGGTTGGAGCCAATGTTGATGCGCGAGATGCCGGCCAGCTCCAGCTGCAGCAGCAAGCGGGTATTGGCGTTGCGCGCGCTGTTTTGCAGACGCTCGACGACCACGCGGCCAATCCAGCAGCAACCGTTGTATTCCACGCCAACCACGGTATCGACGAGCTTTTTGTCGCGCATGCTGTAGTTGAGCCGGCCCACGCTGTACCAGCGCCCGCCCTGGCCGGGCGCATCGCCCCACCAGGCCAGCGGCCATTGCCAGCCCAGCTCGGCGTGCTTGCTGGCGTCGGCCTTCATGCGGTAGCCCATGCTCAGCACACGGTAATCGCCGGGCTTGTAGTGGCCGGTGAGCGTGTAGCGCGCCGTACGGCGCTCGTCCAGGTTGTACTGGATGATGCCGCTGCTGGCCCAGCGCGGCGACCAGTTGACCGCGCCGCCCAGCAGGATGTCGGACCAGCGCGCGGTGTAGGGCGCCACGCCCGGCGCGGTCACGCGCTGGTCTTCAAAGCGCAGGCGCTGGGCGATGCTCAGCCGCGCCAGCTCGGCGCCATCGCCAGCGCCCAGAAAGCGCGAGCTCAGGCCCAGCGTCAGCACGTTGTCGTCGGCTATGCGGTCGTGGCCGACGAAGGAGTTGGGCGCATAGATGCTGGCGAAGGTGAAGTCCAGCTCTGCCGTGTCGTACATCGGCAGCATGCTTTGGTCGCGGTAAGGCGTATAGGTGTAGAAGGCGCGCGGCTCCAGCGTCTGCAGCAGATCGCGCCCCAGCCAGCGCAGCTCGCGCTCGAACACCAGCCCTGCATCCAGGCTGTAAGTGGGCAGCACTCGGCTGTGGCGGCGCAGCCCCCCGCTCAGCGGCGCATCGAAGCGGTACTGGCTGGCGTGCAACTGCACGGCCGGCGTGATGAAGCCCTGCGGCGCCACCCAGGGCCGGCTCAGGCGCGCCAGCGCGTAGCTGCGCTGGCCATCGGTCAGCTGGGTGGCAAAGTTGCGGTCGGCGCGAAAGCGCGTGCTGTCGAGCTCCACATGCAGATCCAGACCGTGGCCCAGCGCCCAGGGCTGGTAGCGCAGGTTCAGCTGCGGCAGCATGTCGTAGGGCGGCAGGATGATGGCGTCCGCATCCTGCAGCGTTTGCCACTTGAGCGCGCGCAGCCTCAGCTGCCAATCGCCCCGCTGCCAGTGGGCGTTGAGTTCGCTGGGCAGCAGGCGCTCGTTGAGGCCGTAGCCGCTGCGCGGGAAGTCACGCCAATAGTCGTTGTCGCTGACGCGGTTGAGCTGCGCGCCCAGCTGGATGTCGCCCAGCGGCGAATGCAGCGTGTGCCGGTGGCGCGCGGCCATGCTCCAGCGGTCGCGATCGCGCAGCCGGTCGCTGGGCATGTAGCGCGCCGCCAGCTCGCCGCTGAAGCTGCGCTCCAGATAGCGAAACTGCCCGCCCAGGTCGATGCCGCGACGCGCCATCAGCGTCGGGCTCAGCGTGGCATCGCGGTTGGGGGCGATGTTCCAGTAAAAGGGCTGCGTGTACTGCAGGCCCGAAACGCTGTCCAGCCCCAGCGTGGGCGGCAGCAGGCCGGTCTTGCGCCGATCCGACAGCGGAAAGCTCAAATAAGGCACGGGCAGCACCGGCACGCCCATGAACTCCAGCGCCGCGCCGCGCGCCACGCCCACATCGGCCACGCGATCCAGGCGCAGCTCGCGCGCGCGGATGCGCCAGGCCGGGCGCCAGTCGGGGTCGTACTCGCTGCGCTGGCAGGTGGTGTAGTCGCCCTCGTGCACCACGTAGCGCTCGCGGTCGAGGAAATCCACGCGCCGCGCCTGGCCGTGGGCCCGGTTTTCGCGCAGCTGGTAGCGCACATCGTCGAAATGCCCCTGATAGGTCTGCACGTTCAGCTGCAAGGCGCTGCCCCGGTAGCTGCCGCTGTCGGCCTCGATCTGCACCTGGCCGCTGGCCGTGGCCGTCTGGCTGGCCTGGTCGTAATGCAGCTCATCGGCCTGGATCAGCGCATCGGCGCGCCGCAGCCGGGCATTGCCGCGCACGCGCACTGGCCCGCTCTGGCTGCCTTCGATGGACTGACCGCTCAGATGCACCGGGCGGCGCGCAGCCTGCTCGGGCGGCACCTGCTCCTGCAGCTGCGCCGTGCCCTGCAATTGCAGCGGCGCACGCAGCGGGCCATTCCAATCGCCCGCCCCGGCCGGCTGTGGCGATACGGCCTGCGCATGGGCCGCAGATGTCAGCACCGCAGCAGCGGCAGACAAGGCGCCAGCAACGCCTCGCAGGCGCTGCCGCGCAGGCACGGCGGCGTGTGTCACAAAAATCCCCTGTATCCCGTGCGGGCCGCAGCCCGGCGTTGCAGCGTCAAAAACAAAGGCGCGAATATACCAGCAGGGCCTGTGCACGCCTTGCACGAAGCGGCGCGACATCAGCGCTGCGGCGCATGCCCAGCATCCCTACAATCGCCGCCCATGACTGCCACCAGCACCCCCATCGCCTGGCCCGATCCGGCCCGCCAGGCCCTGTTCGAACAATGGCTGGAGCGCGCCGCCGCCGAGCACCAACTGCTGCCCGCCAGCCTGCGGCACGCCTCGGCCGATGCCAGCTTCCGGCGCTATCTGCGCGTGCAGGACGCCGCCGGGCGCAGCCGCGTCATCATGGACGCCCCGCCGGACAAGGAGCCGTTGGCGCCCTTTCTGGCCAGCGCCGCGCTGCTGTGCGAGGCCGGCCTGGCCGTGCCCGAGCTGCTGGCCGTGGACGAAGCCGCCGGCTTTTTGCTGATGAACGACCTGGGCCAACACACCGCCTTGCAACACCTCGCGCCGGACTACGCCCCCGAGCGCGCCCAGCCGCTGATGCTGCAGGCGCTGGACTGGCTGGTGCAAATGCAAACCCGCGCCCGGCCCGATGCCCTGCCCGCCTACGACGCCGCCGTGCTGCAGCGCGAGCTGCAACTGTTCCCCGACTGGTACATCGCCGCACACCGCCAGGTGCAGCTCAGCGATGCGCAGCGCCAGCAGCTGCAGGGCGTGTTCGACACCCTGGTGGCGCACAACCTGCAGGCGCCCAGCGTGTTCGTGCACCGCGACTACATGCTGCGCAATCTGATGGTGGCCCCGGCCGAGGCCGGCGCGCCCGCGCGCCTGAGCGGGCTGCTGGACTTCCAGGACGCGCTGCGCGGCCCTCTGACCTACGACCTGGCCAGCCTGCTGCGCGATGCCTTCCACAGTTGGGAGGAGGACTTCGTCATCGACCTGGCCGTGCGCTACTGGGAGCGCGCGCGCCAGGCCGGCCTGCTGGCCGCGCGGCCGGACTGGGCCAGCGACTTTGGCGAGTTCTACCGCGCCGTGGAGTGGATGGGCCTGCAACGCCACCTCAAGGTCGCCGGCATCTTTGCGCGGCTGACGCTGCGTGACGGCAAGCCCCAGTACCTGGCCGACACGCCGCGCTTCATCCACTACATCCGCAGCACCGCCAGCCGCTACCGCGAACTGCGACCGCTGCTGCGCTTGGTCGACGCCATCGAGCAAACGCCACAGACCGAGGCCTTTTCCTTCGGTCGGATGTAAGAACCTATTCGAACCGCCCATGAGCGCCACCGCCCCACGCATCCACGTGCCCGAGCCGCTGACGCCCGGCGCCGAGCTGACCCTGCCCGCGCGCGCCGTGCGCCACGTACAGGTGCTGCGCATGCAGCCCGGCCAAGCACTGTGCCTGTTCCCCGGCGCCGACGCGGACAGCCACAGCGAATACCAGGCCACCATCACCGCCATGGGCCGCAGCCACGTACAGGTGCGCATCGACGGCCAGACCCAGCGCCCGCGCGAAAACGCCCTGGCCCTGCACCTGGCCGTGGGCATGCCCAGCAACGAACGCATGGACTGGCTGATAGAAAAAGCCACCGAGCTGGGCGTGGCCAGCATCCTGCCGGTGATGACCGAGCGCAGCGTGCTGCGCCTCAAGGGCGAGCGCGCCGACAAAAAACGCGCCCACTGGCAAGGCATCGCCATCGCCGCCTGTGAGCAATGCGGCCGCAACCGCGTGCCCGCCATTGCCGAGCCCACCACGCTGGCCCAGCTGCTGCGTGACCCTGCCCTGCCTGGCACGCGCCTGCTGCTCAGTCTGGCGCCGGACGCCACGCCGCTGGCGCAATGGCTGGCGCAACAACAACTGCTGCCACAGGCCAGTACCGCAACAGCTTCACCTCACTCCAGCGGGCCGCGCAGCCTGTGCGTGCTCTCCGGCCCCGAAGGCGGCCTCAGCCAAGCTGAAGAGCAACTGGCGCGCCAGCACCAATTCCACCCCATTGGCCTGGGCCCCCGGACACTGCGCGCTGACACCGCCCCGCTGACCCTGGCGGCCGTGCTGGCCTGCCTGGGCCAAGGCGCAGCGTCTGCGGCGCCTGCAGCGTCGTAAGCGCACGCGCCAGGGCAGGGCAAAGCCCGCCCCTTTTGCCAGCGCCACTCAATCGATGGTCACGCCCGTCTCTTTCACAGCCTTGGCCCAGCGCTCACGATCGCTGCGCACCAGCTGCCCCAAATCCGCCGCCGTGCCCACAAACGGCTCGCAGCCCAAGGCGCTGAGCTTCTCCTGCATCTGCGGGTGCGCCAGCGCGCGTTGCACCTCGCCCTGCAACTGCGTGACGATGGGCTCGGGTGTACCGGCCGGGGCAAACAGCGCATACCAGGGCGCTGCGCCAAAGCCTGGCAGGGTTTCATTGATGGTGGGCACATCGGGCAGCGCCGGTGTGCGTTCAGGGTTGACCACGCCCAGCACTTTCAGCTTGCCCGATTGCACGAAGCCCATCACCGAAGGCAGACTTTGCACCGACAGCGGCACCTGCCCGCTCACCACATCGGTGGCCGCGGCCGCCGAGCCCTTGTACGGCACGTGCAGCAATTCAATGCCTGCGGCCTTTTGCAACAGTGCGGCCATCAAATGGTTCAGCGTGCCATTGCCCGCCGAGGCAATGGCGTAATGCCCCGGCTTTTCCTTGGCCAGGGCGATCAGGCCGGCCATGTCGTTGGCGCCAAAATCCGGGTGCGCCACCAGCACGTAACCGGCGCGGGCAATGGGTGCCACGGGAATGAAATCCTTCTCGGGATCAAAGCCTGGGTTCTTGTACAGCGCCGGGGCGATGACCTGGGCGCTGTCGGTCGTCACCAGCAGGGTGTAGCCATCGCCGCGCGTGCGGCTCAAGGCGGCGGTGGCGCGCGTGCCGCCCGCGCCAGGGCGGTTGTCCACCACCACGCTCTGGCCCAATTGCTCGGCCAGGCGCTGCGCCAGCACGCGCGCCAGCACATCGTTGGCGCCGCCGGCGGCCTGTGGCACCACCAGCGTCACCGGCCGGGCCGGGTACTTCTCCTGCGCCAGCGCAGCGTCCGCAAGCCAGGAAGAAGCCAGCCCAGCAGCCAGCAAAGCCAGGGCCTGGCGGCGGCTGGCCGCCTGGGAAAAGGGATGCAAAGTCATGGTGTGTTTCCTCAAAAAAAGTGGGCGGCCATCCGCCAGGTCCCCCCAGCCTCCGCTGGGGGCGCTGCGATTTTCTGGTAGATCGTGCACGCCCGAGACGGGCGATGGACAGAGCAGCGCTGATTTTTGCCTGCGCTAAAGGCAGAAATATTCAAAAAACATGTAATATCCTGCCACCCCCGTTCCGGTGCGCTCATGAGGGGGTGTTGATATTTGGTTGGCGAAGCGGTTTTCGATGAAAAAGTCGCAAGTAAAAGGCGAAAACGCAGCACTTGCGGCTTTTTGACCGAAAACACTGCCGCAACACCCAATCTCAACACCCCCTGCGCCTGCTGCGGGGCGATGCATTCGTGTATCCCCATTTTGCAGAGGTTTTGCCATGCTTCGCTTTGATCTGCCCCCTGTCTGGTCTCACGTCACACGCTGGGAATCCTTCGTCAACTTCCTGTTTTGCGGCGCGGCGCTGCTGTGGTCGCCCTGGCTGATGGCCGTGCCCATGGTGCAGGGCCTGGTGCGCGGCTTCATCGGCCATTACAAGTGCCCTTCGCACCGCGTGTGGGCCAAGCTGTTCGAGGCGCGCGGCTGGGGCGGCAAAAAGGAAAACGCCGGCGCCAAGATGTTTGCCAACAAGCTGCTGTTCATTGCCAGCGCCGTCTCGCTGCTGCTGGCCTACCTGGGCAGCCCGATGTGGCAAGTGCCCTGCATTGCCGTGATGGTGCTGACCACGCTGGATTGGGCTGTGGGTTTCTGCGCCGCCTGCACGGTCTATGGCCTGTGGTACAGCAAGTTCCCGCCCAAGACCATGTGACGGCATGCGACACCTGGGGCTAACCCTAGAAAGCCGCTCGGCCGGGGTTTGGCCGCCTAGGCAGCGGACACAATAACGCCCGCAAATTTTCCCCTCTGGCTGCCAAAGGGTACGACTTTGTGCCGTGCCCTTGGGCTTCTGTGCAGGACTTCGCCGCAAAGGCTGCCTGTGCGGTTTTGGGGCGTCCTGCAAGGCGCGCCGCGCCGCCCGCCCCAATCCGCCTGGGCCGTCTGCCAGGCAAAGATTTGCACAGCCCCCTGGGGAAGGGCCGCACCGATCCGGCGCCGCCCTTCCTCAGGGGTTGTTGAGATTGGGTTTGCGAAGCGGTTTTTCGAGACCAAAGTCGCCAATGCAAGGCGAGAACGCGCGCAAGGTGTGGACACCTTGCAAGCGCTTTCAACGCAGCAGTTGCGGTGTTTTGGCCGACAACGCCGCCGCAACACTCAATCTCCACAAGCCCTAGCCTGCCACCCCTTCCGTTCAACCAAAGGAACTCCGTCAATGACTGAAGAAAAACAATCCGCATTGAACCGCCGCGAGCTGATTTCGCTGGGATTGGCAGGCGCGGGGCTGAGCCTGCTGCCTGCCAGCGGCGCTCAGGCCGCACCGGCCAAGGTCAAGACCAGCGCGCGCATCGTCATCGCAGGCGCGGGCGCAGCCGGCCTGGCCAGCGCCTCGCGCCTGGCTGCAGCGCTCGATGGCGCCAAGATCACCATCATCGACCCGCGCAAACAGCACCTCTACCAGCCCGGCTACACGCTGGTGGCCGCCGGCATCAAGCCGGAAAACTACCCAGTCTCGACCACCGCCGAATACATTCCCAAGGGCGTGGAATGGGTGGCCGAGCGCGTGGCCGAAATCGACCCCGAAGGCAATCGCGTGGTGACCGACTCAGGCAAAAGCTTTGCCTATGACTTCCTGTTCGTCACCACCGGCCTGGTGCTGGACTACGCCGCCATCGAGGGCATGGACGAAAGCCTGATCGGCCGCGAGGGCATCGGCAGCATCTACCACAGCCCGCAAGGCGCATTTGCCACCTGGCGCGAGATGGACCGCTTCACGCAAAAAGGCGGCGTGGGCGTGTTCCTGCGCCCGGCCTCTGAGATGAAGTGCGCGGGCGCGCCGCTGAAATACACCTTCCTGGTGGAGGACTACCTCAGCCGCCGTGGCGTGCGCGGGCGCTCGCAACTGATTTACAACGCCCACAGCAAGGCCTTGTTCAGCGTGCCCGTGGTGGCTGAAAAAGTGCGCATGCTGTTCCAGGAGCGCGGCGTGCAAGTCAATTACGAGCGCTCGCTCAAATCCATCGACCCGGGCCGCCGCATCGCCACCTTCAACACCACCGAGGGCACGACCGAGCTGCAATACGACTTCATCAACGTCATCCCGCCGATGAAGGCGCCCGACGCCGTGCGCAACAGCCCCCTGCCCTGGCAGGAAGGCAAATGGGCCAAGGATGGCTGGATGGAAGTGGACAAGGGCACGCTGCGCCACGTGCGCTACCCCAACGTCTTCGGCGTGGGCGACATCGCCGGCGTGCCCAAGGGCAAGACGGCCGCCAGCGTCAAGTGGCAAGTGCCCGTGGCCGTTGACCACGCCGTGGCCGAAATGGCCGGCACCACCAGCAAATCCCTCTACACCGGCTACACCTCCTGCCCGCTGGTGACGCGCCTGGGCCGCGCCATGCTGGTGGAGTTCGACTACCAGAACAACCTGCTGCCCTCCTTCCCCGGCGTCATCGCCCCGCTGGAAGAGCTTTGGGCGAGCTGGGTGCTCAAGACCACCGCCCTCAAACCCACCTACATCAGCATGCTGCGCGGCCAGGTCTGAGCGCGTGCCAACGACAAGGAGAACAACACATGAAAGAACTGGATTTTTCCTCCGTGTGGGCCGTGCTGCAGGAAATGCTGGGCGCGCCCCTGCTGATTGCCCTGCCCCTCATCAGCATCCTCGGCACACTGGCCTTCCTGCTGCTGTTGCTGCGCGAGCGCCGCCTGGCGCCCACGCGCCTGGTGGCCTGCCAATTCCTGGGCCTGCTCGGCGGCGCGCTGGCCGTGGCGCTCATGTTCCAGGTGGCATCCTCGGGCACCACCAACCCCGGCGGCGCCATCGACTGGCTGGTCATCGGCCTGGTCTACCTGCTGGGCATGATCGGCACGACCATCGTCTGCTACAGCATCGCCGGCTGGTTTCGGCAGCTGCGCGCAGCCTGAGCCCAGGGCCTGCTCAAGATTCTGAACAGGCCCTCAAGCAGCACCACCTCAAGGAGTAACCCATGCAAACCACCGACTTCGTCGCCACCCTGTTCGACGGCCACAGCAACCCGGACAAAGTCACCGTGGCCTTCACCATGGCCGTCAACGCACTCAAGAAAGGCCACAGCGCCACGCTGATCCTGATGGCCGAAGGCGTGACACTGGGCAAGCCCAAAGCCACCGAAGGCATGGACATTGGCGCCCCCTTCGAGCCCGTGCCCACCCTGCTGGGCAGCTTTCTCGAACTGGGCGGCCGCGTCGCCATCTGCAAATCCTGCATGCTGCACAACGGTCTGCAGGAAAGCGACATGGCCCCCGGCTACGACATCATCACCGCCCCGGACGTCATCGACCTGCTGATGGCCGCCAAGGGCAGCCTGCAGGTGACTTGAAGCCAGCGCACAGGGCAAGCGCCCTTCTGCCAAGGCCCGGCAGTGCATACAGCGCCGCCGGGCTTTTTTCATGCCGGCCGCACTGCCCTGTACCTTCGGCTTTCCGCCAGGCCAAAGCGCCAAACACGGCCTGGCCTCGGCCCTGCGCGTCCATCACTGCGTAGCCCCCTGCTGAACCTGCTGCAGCTGGATATATATAGCGGCCCGTCTTTACCCAAAGGGCGATCTTCGGACCCGGCTTCCAACACGTAGTGCTGCGCTGATTGATCACCGGGATTTGCTGTGCCCCCATCGGAGTGCAAAGGCCGGGTGAAGAGACTGTGAAGATGATGGCAGTCACGGCTCGCCCGTGCGCCAAAGCCCTGGTTGCGCCTTGCCTCACGATGCGCCTAGCTCGTCCGCGTCGAACTGTTCGGCCTCCATGCGGCGGCGGCGCTCGTCGAGCAGCTCGCCTTCGAACAGCCAATGCTCCGAGCCACTGGCCGCCGGCGTGCGGTAGCCCAGCTCGTGCAGCGCGGCCAGCGCCGCGGCCGAGAGGCTCATCTCCTGCCCCTGATAGCTCACCCGGTTATCCCGCAGCACCGTGGCGGTAATGGCCTCATCGCGCGAGAAATGCAGCACCGCCCCCGGATGGATGCCGAGCGCGGCCAGACGGATACGCGGGCGGCGCGACTTTTCCCTCTCCAGCGCCTGTCGGTCTTCGGCATCAGCCGCGACCTGCCCGGGCGTGACTTCCTTAAATGGGCCGATACTGATCGCCAGCACCACCTTCTCCGGATCGACACGGAAAAACTCGCGGCGCGGGTTGATGCGCTGCTCGGAAAACAGCTGGTGCAGGATGCTCTCGATCCGGCGGCAGGCATCCACCTCGGCGGCGAAGTAACATTCGAACGGTAGCGGCACGCCACTGTGCGCATTGAGCTGGGCCATGCGCGCTTCCACCGAATCGGCTTCGGTCATACCAATCTTGACGATACCGGGCATGGCTTCATTGGTCAGGACATAGACAATCTGGGGCATGGGAAAGGGTTGGCTTTTTGAAGATTGCGCAAATCACGCAACAAGATAGCTCATGCAACGGCATCTTCCAGCCCGGCGCCAGCCAGCAGCGCCTCGGCCTGCTGCAATACCGTCTGCACGGCGGCGTCTTGCAAGTCGGGCGGGTAGCCGTATTTGCGCAGGATGCGCTTGACCAGCACGCGCATGCGGGCGCGGGCAGAATCGCGCCGCGCCCAATCCACGCTGACGTTCTCGCGCAGGCTGGTCAATAGCTCGTGGGCGATGAGTTTGAGTTTGGCATCGCCCAAGATGTCCACCGCGCTCTGGTTTTCGGCCAGGGCGTCGTAGAAGGCGATTTCCTCATCCGACAAGCCTTGCTCTTCGCCCCGCTGGCGGGCGGCGCGGATGTCCTTGGCCAGTTGAATCAACTCTTGCAGCACTTCGGCGGTGGTGATGGCGTTGGCGTGATAGCGCGCCACGGCATTTTCCAGTCGCTCGGAAAACGCCCTGCTCTCGACCACATTGGCGCGACTGCGCGAGCGGATGCCGTCACCCAGCAGCTTGCGCAGGGCTTGCAGCGCCAGGTTTTTCTTTTCCATCTGCTGCACTTCGGCGAGGAATTCGTCCGAGAGGATGGAGATGTCCGGGCTTTGGATGCCCGCCGCGGCCAGAATGTCCACGATCTCGGTCGAGACCACGGCGCGGCTGACGATTTGCTGGATCGCCAGCTCGCGCTCTTGCCCGGTGATGCCCGCGCCCGCGCTGCTTTTGACCAGCGCGGCGCGGATGGCCTGAAAGAAGCCGACTTCCTCGCGGATGGCGCGCGCTTCGTCCGAAGCCGAGGCCAGGGCGAAGGCCTTGGACAAGGCCAGCACCGCGTCCTGATAGCGGCGGTGGGCGTTCTTCTTGCCTTGCTCGCTGGTCTCTTGCGCCGCCCATTGTTGCTGCTTGTCCAGCACCCATTCGATCGCCCCGGCCATCATCGCCAGGCGCTGCTGCGGCGTGCCGCCCAGCGCCGTGGCGTAGTCGAAGCCGTGGAACATGTCGCGCACGATCTCGTACTTTTCCTGCATCACCGCAACCGCCTGCGCTTCGTCAATGCCGGTGTTTTCCTGATCGCTGCGGGAATACTGCTGCAAGGCCGATTTCAGGCTTTGTGCAATGCCGATGTAGTCCACGATCAGCCCGGCCGGCTTGTCGCGGAATACCCGGTTCACGCGCGCGATCGCCTGCATCAGGCCGTGGCCCTGCATGGGCTTGTCCACGTACATGGTGTGCATGCACGGCGCGTCGAAGCCGGTCAGCCACATGTCGCGCACGATCACCAGCTTGAGCGGGTCTTGCGGGTCGCGCGCCCGCCGGGCCAAAAGATCGCGCCGCGCTTGGTTGCCAATGTGCGGCTGCCACGCCTGCGGGTCGCTTGCTGCGCCGGTCATCACGATCTTGATCGCGCCGGCGCTGTCGTCCTCGCTGTGCCAGTCCGGGCGCAGCCTGATGATTTCGTCGTAGAGCGCCACGCAGATGCGGCGACTCATGCACACCACCATCGCCTTGCCCTCCAGCGCGGCCACACGGCTCTCAAAGTGCGCCACCAGATCCCGAGCCACCTGCGCAAGACGCTTGTCGCTGCCCACCAAAGCCTCGACCGTGGCCCACTTTTGCTTGAAGCGCTCCTGATCGGCCTGCGTGTCATCCTCGGTCAAGGCATCGACCTCGGCGTCAATCTTTGGCTTCTCATCCTCGTCCAGCTCAATACGCGCCAGCCGCGATTCGTAATAAATCGGTACCGTGGCGCCATCCTCGACCGCGCGGCTGATGTCGTAGACATCGATGTAGTTGCCGAATACCGCTGGCGTGTTGACATCGTCCGCCTCGATCGGCGTGCCGGTGAAACCGATGAACGACGCATTGGGCAGCGCATCGCGCATGTACTTGGCAAAGCCGTAGGAAATCTCCCCGGTTTTCGCGTCCACCCTGGCCTTGAAGCCGTACTGGCTGCGGTGCGCCTCATCGGCCATCACCACCACGTTGCTGCGCGTGGTCAGCGGCGCGGCGATCTCGCCAAACTTCTGCAAGGTGGTGAAAATCACCCCGCCTGAGGCGCGGTTCAGCAAGGCCAGCAAATGCTCGCGGCTCTCGGCCTGCACCGGCGTCTGCCGGATCAGGTCTTGGCACATCGAGAAGGTGGCAAACAACTGATCGTCCAGATCGTTGCGGTCGGTCAACACCACCAGGGTCGGATTGGTCATGGCCGGGTGTTTGACCAGCTGCCCGGCGTAAAACGCCATCAGCAGGCTTTTGCCCGAGCCCTGGGTGTGCCAGATCACGCCAGCACGTTTATCACCCGGGCGTTGCGTCTTGACGCTGGGCAGGCCATAGGCCGCGGGCTCTTCCGCCACCCCAAGCACCGGCGCGGCGGCGCGAATCGTCGATGCCACGGCATGGCGCACTGCGTGGAACTGGTGATAACCCGCGATGATCTTGGACAGCCCGGAACCGGTCTCGGCAAACACCGTGAAATCGCGCAGCAAAGCCAGCAGGCGGCGATGCTCGAACACCCCCTCGATCAGCGTGGAAAGTTCCGGCTCGCCTTTTGCGGCCACCTGCCTGCCATCGGTGGTGCGCCACGGCATGAAGCGCTCCAGATTGGCCGACAGCGACCCCACCCGCGCCGCGATGCCGTCGGACGTCACCAGCAGCACATTGCTGTGGAACAGCGCCGGAATCTGCTGCTTGTAGGTCTGCAACTGGTTGAACGCTGCCGCCAGATGCGCTCCCGCGCTGCCCGGCGCTTTCAGCTCGATCACTGCCAGCGGCAAGCCGTTGACGAACACCACCACATCCGGCCGCCGTCGGTACTGGCCGTGGATCACCACAAACTGACTCACCGCCAGCCAGTCGTTGTTGTGTGGCCGCTCAAAATCCATCAGCCAGACCTTGCCCGCCGTCAGCGTGCCATCATCGGCGTAGTACTCCACGTCCACGCCCTCGGTCATCAGCCGGTGCAGGCGGCGGTTTTCTTCCAACAAATCAGGAAAGCCGGACTGCAACACCCGCCGCACCGCGTCTTGCCGCGCCTCATCCGGCAAGCCCGGATTGAGCCGCGCCACCGCCGCCTGCAAGCGCTTTTGCAGCACCACATCGGCGTAGCTGTCCCGCTCCGGCCGCCTGCCATCCGGGCCAATCTCCTCCTCGCGCGCAATGCCATAGCCCAGCGCCTCAAGCTGCGCCAGCAGGGCTTGCTCCACCTCGGCTTCGGAAAGAAAAGCCATGTTTACCTCTCCTCGTTGCCCGGCAGAGCCAGCATGTTTTCAATCAAGCAGGCCATGCCGTAGCTCTCGCAGACCAATTAATCATATGTGCAAGTCATCCAATGACATCAAGGTAAAGCGAGGTCGGGCTTGCCCCACCTGCATTACTTTGAATTGAGCAGTTACCGGCTTATGTAGCCATTCCCGATTGAGAATATCAGGATCTTCTATAGCCTGATCCACTTTACCTCTAATGAGCCCATCTTGATCTATAAGAAAAAATTCAAACTTCCTCCCAGCAGGCAATACTCCCTGAAATTCACCGCGATAGGCTTCCGTTCGCTCTTGAATATTGTCTGACTTCAAACGCTCATGTGATTTCTTAATTTGCTCATGACCAGAATAAAGGAAAAATTGATCGGCAAACTCAAGACCACACCATGCCTCCTGTTCCACTAGCAATTCAATAAAATCATGAACTTTTTTCACTGCACGAGGATGAACCTCCTCAATTATTTCGGCAACTTCATCGTCACTACCTTCAGCGGACAATCTAAACAATGCCTCAATTTTAGTCATTGCCATTTGCGAAGTTTCCATTTCTGGAAACAATGAAGGAAAAGCCGGAGGCAGCTCAAACTCGAAACCAAACGAACCGACTGCAGTGCCTGTAATCAACAATTGGTTTTTGCCGCGGTTAGGTATAGGCCCCATATAACGTAGATTTTCACCCAGACCGGCAGCAACAGCAGCAAACGCATCGGCAAAAGCCCCAGCTGCCTTGCCTGCAAAGTCAGCAGCAATGCCATGACTTCCTAAAACTGGTCTACCACGGAACGTCAATCGCGCCCTTTGGGCAATCTCTTTCGGCAGTTTTTCCAAGGCAACCTGGGCCGACTTCAGTCTAGACTCAAGGCCAAGGCGCTCAATGACATTTTCTTGAGGAATTTCCGCCAATAGACTTTCTAGCTCCTTGATTTCGGAAGCGAGAAACAGATAAGTATTAGCCATGATGGAGCCCTCCTGCAAGACTCAAGATAGTGCGAGCATCGATATCCTTCGTCGGGTTGAGGTCAACCTGCACAAACCCCTTCCATCGCCCATCGCGGCGATGGGACCACATGCTGTACCAATAAGCAATCATCTTGACATGATGATGGGCGGTTGTTTCTCCCAGCACAAAAGGGTAAGCATCCACTGCGTAGAGTTGCTTGGTTTGTGCCGGGTCAAACAAATATGGATATCGATGAAAGAGAGAAGCTTGGGTTTGCTTTTGGGGCAAGTAGAAGAACGTCACCACATCTATATCGTTAGGCGGCCTGTCTTCCAATATCTCGATATTCTCAAGAAAACTGCCATCCAGCCACTGAAATCCAGAATTAATCCCAGCAGCATGCAAATCCGAACGAAAACGCAGCAGACCATCCAGTATATCGATACGCTCTGGCGATGTAGCAAAGCGATCTATAAACATGGATAAATCCATCGCATAAGGGGAGCGATTCGGGTTGTTGCCTGACACATCAGGGTGTATCGGTGGCAATAACCCCTCATTATCCCAATAAGGAATAGATGCTTTATTTGCCGTCATGGCCCACCCCTTTCATTGCTTTCACCAAATAAAGAAATCGAATTTTCTATAAAATTGGCATTATCCGCCACGCGTAATTCACCAGAAATCAGTTTGGGCAGCAGGGTATCGCGCAGTTGGGCGAGGGTGCGGGATTGTTGCGCGTTGCGGATCATCTGTTCAAATTGCGGCGCTATGAATGCGTCAATTTTTTCCATCTGCTCTGGCGTAGCAACTGCAATCTTCGCAGCTGTGAGGTGCTTGCGCTGAATATGCCCCATAGTTGTGGCTTTGCCTGCGGCAATGGTTCGGAAATCTGGCAAATGATGACGGGTAGCGAAGAAATAGAACCACTTTGGCACCTCGCTAGAAGTGACTTTGAAAAGATGTTGATTCAATGCGCCGCGCCCGCCATTCCAAACTTCAACTTCAAGTGACCCAGACCACGAAAACAGCACATCGCCGTCGTTGACAACATATTCGGGCTTGATTTGCGTGCTCGCCTTGTCTGCGCTATTCGTATTTCCAGCGCGCAGCTGTGCAATCTTGATGACCGGAAAGAATTCGGTTTCACTTTCAGGTGGAAATTTCTGTAGCGCAAGGCCATTCAGATAACTTGCAACTGAATCAAGCGAACGCATCTGCCAACTTTCCGGGATTTCGCCTTGTTCGGTTTCGACGAGGCGATCAGGAAAGAGGTCGTAGAGGTGTGCAGGCAGGCCGGGGATGGTTTGGCCGGGTTGCCAGCGGCCTTCCATCTTGGCGCGCACGGGTTCAAAGTCCACGAACCAGGCTTTGAACAGGGCGTGCGCCATTTCCTCCAGCGTCTTGTTTTGCTGGCGGTTCAGCTCGATTTTGTCGTCCAGCGTGCCGAGGATATGGGCGATGGCGCGTTGTTCCTGAAGCTCAGGTACACATATGATTCGAGCGTGTGCATTTTCTCGATTAAGGCCGGGCACCGCACTATCAGAGTTCATGCGGTCTAACCCCAGTGTCTTTAACAAGTAATAAGTAAACAGCAAATCACGCTGCGGCTCATCTGCAATATAGAAAACTGTGTCGATTGGCCAGAAGGCAGACTTGCTCAAAGTCACGCTGCCAACTGTCCCTTTCCTACCAATTACAACTCCGGCTGTATTTACTAATGGTTCGTTATGCGATCCGCTGACACCTGCAGAACTGATTACTGGAAACATACCAGGAGTTCGAGACCGTTCCGGCAAGGCCTTGCCATAAATGAACGGGCAGAAATCTCCAACTGTAGAAATCTTCCATTCACTCCCCATTCCCCATCTCCTTCAATTCCTGTTCCAGCGCTTCAATACTCGGCAGTTGCTCGCGCAAGCCCGGTGGCAAGTCATGCGATAGCTGGTAGCTTGCCAGTCCCAGCGGCTTGTGAATATCCGACAGCGCATATTCGGCCACCAGCCTGTCTTTGCTTTTGCACAGTAAGAGCCCGATGCTGGGCGCGTCATGCGGGCCGCGCAGTTGTTCGTCCACGGCTTTCAGATAGAAATTCAGTTTGCCGGCAAATTCCGGTTCAAAGTCCCCGGTTTTCAGTTCCACCACCACATAGCAGTGCAGGCGGGCGTGGTAGAACAGCAAGTCCAGAAAGAATTCGCGCTCGCCCACGTGCAGGGGCACTTGCCGCCCCATGTAGGCAAAGCCCGCGCCCAGCTCCAGCAGAAACTGGGTGATGTGCTCCAGCAGGGCGTTTTCCAGCGCGCGTTCGTTGTATTCGGGCGTGAGGCTCAGAAAGTCGAAGATATACGGGTCTTTCAGCACTTGCGCGGCCAAATCGGACTGCGGCTCAGGCAAGGTTTGGGCGAAGTTGTTCAACGCCTGACCTTGGCGTTGCCACAGGCCGCTTTCGATCTGGTGGGTGAGTACGGCGCGGCTCCAGCCCTGCGCCTGGGTTTGCTGCACGTAGTACAGGGCTTCGGCGCGGCTTTGGCATTGGCTGATGATGGCGAGGTTGTGTCCCCAAGGGATGGCGGTCAATTGCGCAACAAGCTGTGTCGCAATTGCGGCCTCGTCCACCCAGTACAGATGCCACTGTCGGATGCGTTCCAGGTTGCGCTTGGAAAAGCCTTTGACTTCGGGAAATGCCTGCATCAAATCGCGGCTGAGTTGCGCCAGAAAGCCGCTGCCCCAGGCGTGACGGCTTTGCCGCTCGGCAATATCCGCGCCCAGTTGCCAGTAAAAACGCAGCAATTCGCTGTTGACGGCCACGGCGGCCTTGATTTGCACGCTGCGGAAACGGCTTTTCAGCGTTTTGAGCCAGGCAAGGTATTCACCGTCTGGTGCAAGTTCGTCGCTCATGCCTCATCTCCTGGCTGCAATTCCACGTAGGCGCGCTCGATGTTGCGCTGAAATTCAGGCGGCAGACGCGCCCAGTCGTGCAGGTCTATCAGCATGGGCAGGTCGCTTTCGCGCAGGGCCTCTTGCAGGTCGCACCAGACTGCGATTGCCTGGTTCAAATTGGCCGGGTTGCGCAGCACGATGTCCAAATCGCTGCCTTCATGCGCGCCACCAGTGACGCGGCTGCCATAGACCCATACTTGAGCCTGCGGAGCATATTGCGCCAATAGTTGGCGCAGCACGGCCAGGTGGCGCGGCGACAAATCGAGCTCGGCTATCTCACGTTTCGGCATCGAACAGCTCCTGCAAACGCGCGGTCAAGTCGCGCACATCCTGCAAATAGGCGGGCAGGATTTTCAGGGTTTCATTGGCAAAACCTGCGCCGTAGTCGTGCGCGGTGGTATTGCGATTGGCGCGGTAGGCAAACCAGCGTTCCACGGCGGCTTCATCCAAAAGGCCGTGCTTCATGGCGTGGCGGAACAGGTCTTTGAAGACCAGACTGTCCACTGCACGCGGGCTGCCGCCATAGCGTTTGAGCGCCTTGCGCAACAGTTTGCCGGTGGTTTCCAGCGACAGCTCGAAGCTTTTGATCGCGGCATTGCGGAATAGGTCGTGCAATACCTCCTGTTCGGATTCCACTTGCTGCAAACGATTCACGGCCTCTTGCAAGGTGTCGGCGGTACGGCGCAGGTGTTCAACACTCAGGCTCATGCGTTTGCCTCCCGATGAAAATCAAATTTCATAGCCCAGCGCCTTCAGGTTGGCCTCGATGGCAGCATCCAGCCTGGCGCCTTCTGCACGCTGCTCACGCCACAGGGCGGACAGGCGCTGCATCTTCTCGGCAAACGGCTCACCGTCGTCCTCCTGCGCCGCCGCGCCCACGTAGCGCCCGGGGGTGAGCACATGGCCGTGCTGGCGAATTTCGTCCTGCGTGGCGGATTTGCAGAAGCCGGGGATGTCCGAATATTCACCCGCACCTGTTTCACCGCGCCAGGCGTGGTAGGTGTCGGCGATTTTTTGGATCTCCACATCGCCCAGTTCGCGCCGGGTGCGATCCACCAGCACGCCCATTTGGCGCGCGTCGATGAACAGCACCTGCCCACGCCGGTCGCGCAAGCCCTTGCCGGGGTTTTTGTTGCGCGCCAGAAACCACAGGCAGGCGGGAATCTGGGTGGAGTAGAACAGCTGCCCGGGCAGCGCCACCATGCAATCCACCGCGTCGGCTTCGAGCATGGCGCGGCGGATGTCGCCCTCGCCGGACTGGCTGGAGCTCATCGAACCATTGGCCAGCACCACGCCTGCGGTGCCATTGGGCGCCAGATGGTGATAGATGTGTTGCAGCCAGGCGTAGTTGGCATTACCCACGGGCGGCACGCCGAACTGCCAGCGCACGTCGTCGCGCAGGCGCTCGCCGCCCCAGTCGGAGATATTGAAGGGCGGGTTGGCGAGGATGTAGTCGGCCTTGAGACCCGGCAGTTCGTCCTTGTGAAAGCTGCCCTCGTTGTTCCAGCGGATGTCCGAATCGATGCCGCGCACGGCCAGGTTCATTTTGCACAACCGCCAGGTGGTGTAGTTGGACTCCTGCCCGTAGATGGCGATATCGCCGATGCGGCCGCCATGCTCGGTCACGAACTTTTCCGACTGCACAAACATCCCGCCCGAGCCGCAGCAGGGGTCGTACACGCGGCCCGAATACGGCTGGAGCATTTCCACCAGTACGCGCACCACCGAGCGCGGGGTGTAGAACTCGCCGCCACGCTTGCCTTCGGCCCCGGCGAACTGGCCGAGAAAATATTCGTACACGCGCCCAAGGATGTCTTTGGATTGGTTGCCCTCTTCGCCCAGCGCAATGCCGGAGACAAGATCAATCAGCTCACCCAGCATCACCTTGTTGAGCGCGGGCCGGGCGTAGTCCTTGGGCAGCACGCCCTTGAGCTGCTCGTTGTCCTTTTCGATGGCACGCATCGCGTCATCAATCAGGCTGCCGATGACCGGCTGCTTGGCATGCGCCTGCAAATGCGACCAGCGCGCCTCCTTGGGCACCCAGAACACGTTGTCGGCGAGGTATTCATCCGGGTCTTCGACCGCCTGCGCATCTTCGGCCAGCAGCGCCTGATGCTTGGCCTCGAAGGCATCGGAAATGTATTTGAGAAAAATCAGCCCCAACGCGACGTGCTTGTAGTCGGAAGGCTCCATATTGCCGCGCAGCTTGTCGGCGGCCTTGAAAAGCTCGGCCTCGAAGCCGAGAGCGCTGTTGTTTTGCGCGAGAGGGGTTTTGGCCATGTATCCGCTTGTCCCATGTGTTCATGATCAAGCCCTGCCAACCCGGAAAGCGCAGGCGGCGCGGCGTTGCGGAAATGATAGGGGATGGCCTGCCGCCCCAATAACAGGCCAAGACCAAAATCAGCACTGATGCCCGGCGCACTCGGGCACGCGTGGCTGACCACGGCGAAAGTGGATTTACAGCTGTTCATGCATCACGGCGCAGTAGGCTCTGCACGGCTGCCTGTAGGCAGCGAGGCGAAGCCCCCCTGCTGCGCGGCCTTGCTGCGCATCAGCACAGAGCGCGCGGCAAACTAAGGCAGCGTCTTCAGTTCTCAGGCCGGTGACGGCTGTGGACTATTGAGAAACTGCCATCCTGCCATCCTGCCATCCTGCCATCCTGCCATCCTGCCATCCTGCCATCCTGCCATCCTGCCATCACGGCAGATCGGCAATCGCTGCTGGGTCGCTCTCCTGGCGCGGGCCGATGTGGGCCCCCAGGCGCAGGCTGGGCGATTGTGGCTGGCCGCTGAGGATGGCGCCGTAGACGGTGGCGTTGGCCAGCACTTTTTGCACGTAGTCGCGCGTTTCGTTGAAGGGGATGTTCTCGGCCCAGATGGCCGTCTCCAGCACCGGGCCGTTGCGCCAGCTGCGTGGCCTCCCTGGGCCGGCGTTGTAGGCAGCAGCGGCCAGGGGCATGGAGCCGGCAAATTCATCCAGCGCCAGTTTCAGGTAGGCCGTGCCGATGGCGATGTTGGTGTCCTTGTGGTTGAGGTCGCCGGGCTTGAAGTCCTCCAGGCCGATGCGCTTGGCCGTCCAGCGGGCGGTGGCGGGCATGACTTGCATCAGCCCCGAGGCGCCAACGCTGGAGCGCGCGTCCATGATGAAGCGGCTTTCCTGGCGGATCAGGCCGTAGACGTAGGCCGGGTCGAGCTGGATTTCCTTCGTGCGGCGCACCACGTCGTCCTTGAAGGGCATGGGGTAGCGCTGGCGAAAGCTCATGAAGTCGCGCGTGCGCTCGCTGGTGTTGATGCAGCGATCCCAGACTTCGTAGCGGCAGGCCAGGTCGGCGGCGGCCAGCAGGTCGCGGTCGTTCATGCCGCCGCGCTCGTGCAGGTTGGTGGTGTAGTTCCATTCGCGCACGCCTTCGCTGCGCAGGCCAATGCTGATGGCGTAGATGCCACGCAGCAGGCCAGGATTGGTGCGCGCGCGGGCTTTCTCAGCTTCGGTGAGGGCGGCGGGCTCTGGCGCGATGCCGACTTTGCCGCCCAGCGCCTGGTAGGCCAGCTGGGCGTAAAAGTTGGTTGTGCCGGCGATGCTTTGCAAGAGGCGCTGCGCGCTGGCCTGGTCCTCGGCCCGGCCGGTGGCCTGTAGCGCGCGCGCGCGCCAGTAGGCCCAGGTGGGCGACTGTTGGTCATCGACGCTCATGGCGTCGATGGCGCGCGCCACCTGCGGCCATTGGCCAAAGCGCAAGGCCACACGGGCCTTCCAGTGCAGTTGCTCATCGAGCAGGTTGCGCGGATTTTTCACCTGCGCGAAGTAGCCCTGCGCTTGCGGCGCGAGACGGATGCCGGCCCAGCGGCCGATGGCGCCCCAGACGAAGTCGCGCTCGGCCGGGCTCATGTGCGCGGCCCATTGGCTTTGCATTTGTGCGGCGGCAGCGGCGGCATCGCTGCTGGCCAGGCGCGCCAGGGCCAGCGGCACCAGGGCGCGCCGCGCCGGGTCGCTGGCGGTGCTGCGATGGCCCAGGAAGGCTGCGGCCTTGCCCATGGCGCTGTCCACATGCGCCAGTGAGGCTGGCGCGACGATGGCCACGGCCGCACGCACCACGGCTGGGCGGTTGTGGTGCGCGCCAATGCGGGCGCGTTGCCAGACTTCCTGGGGCTTGATGCGGCCATCGGCGAAGAACTCTTGCACGGCGTGCGTGCAGCCGTCGTCGGCGCGGTTTTGCCCCCACCACAGCGACAGCACCTGCTGCGGCGCGGCAGGCGCGGCACGCCCCTGGATGTCGCTGATCAGCAGCTCATAGCATTTGACCTGGGGGTCGTCCTGCATGCGAAAGCCCTGGGCATAGTGCATGAACTCGGCCCATTGGCGGCGCTGGCCCAGCAGCAACAGCCAGTCGTTGCGCAGCCGGTCTTCAACGTAGCTGCCGCGGTAGCGCGCCAGGAAGGCGTCGACCTCGCGCCGCTCGGCATCGCGCAGGCGGTGGCTGAGCTCCCAGTACGCGCCCCAGCCCTCCAGCGCATGGCCTTGCACGCTGGGCAAGAGCTGGGCCAGGCGCACGCCATTCTTTGCCGTGTAGGCTTGGCGCATCTCCAAAATCGCCTGATCGCCGGCGCGCGACGACGCCTGCGGGGCGGTGCTGGCCGTAGGCTGCGGCTGGGCCTGCGCCGGGCCTGCGGCAGCGGCTGCCAGCAGGGCCAGAGCGGCGCAAAGTGGTGTCAGAATGGTGGTCGATCGCATGCTGGGAATTATGAAATGGACAAAGCCACGCTGAGGAGAACTCTGGTGCAGCGGCGGGTCAATATGGCCAGCCGCATCGAGAAGAATGCGCAGCTGCAGCAGGTCATGCGCATCTGGCTGGTGGATCGCCCCGAGCTGGTCATCGGCGCGTACTGGCCGATCAAGGGCGAGTTCGATCCGCTGCCGGCGCTGCATCGCTGGAAGGAGGATGGCGAGCTGCTCGACGCGCCGATGATGCGCCGCATCGCCCTGCCCGTGGTGGACAAGACCCACAAGACGCTGCGCTTTCACGCCTGGTACCCAGGCTGCCCGATGGAGGAAGATGCCTACGGCATCCCCAAGCCCAAGGACACGGACATTCTGGAGCCTGACCTGCTGTTCATCCCCTGCGTGGGCTACGGCGCAGGCGGCTACCGGCTGGGCTACGGCGGGGGCTTTTACGACCGCACGCTGGCAGCGCTCAAGCCACGCCCGTTCACCGTCGGCCTGGGCTATACCGAAGGCTTCGTCGAAGACTTCGAACCCGAGCCGCACGACATTCCGCTCGACGCCATCCTCAACGACAACGGTGTGGTCTGGCCCGTGTAAGAACCTGAAGCCTTGCGCCCGCCCCGCCGCCATCCGCACAACGATTCACCCAGCAGGAGAGAGAGACGCCCATGACCGCACCCGCCACCGCGCTGACGCTCTACATCGGCAACAAGAACTATTCGTCCTGGTCCATGCGCCCCTGGGTGCTGATGCGCGAGCACGGCATCGCCTTCCGTGAAGTGAAGCTGCGCTTTGACAGCTTCGCGCCCGATTCGGAGTTCAAGAAAACCATCTCGCACATCAGCCCGGCCGGAAAGGTGCCGGTGCTGGTCGATGGCAACCTGGTGATCTGGGATTCGCTGGCCATCGTCGAATACCTGGCCGAGCGCTTTCCCCAGCGGCACCTGTGGCCAGAGCACACTGCGCAGCGTGCACGGGCGCGCAGCATCTGCGCCGAAATGCACACCGGCTTTACTGCCCTGCGCAGCGCCTTGCCGATGAACATCGAGGCGCACCTGCCCGAGGCCGGCGCCATCGCCTGGCGCGACAAGCCCGCACTGCGCCGCGACATGCAGCGCATCGAGGCGTTGTGCGGCGAGCTGCTGCGCAACCACCATGGCCCCTTCCTGTTCGGCGAACGCTTCACCA
Source organism: Vandammella animalimorsus (assembly GCF_002285285.1). Lineage (GTDB taxonomy): Bacteria > Pseudomonadota > Gammaproteobacteria > Burkholderiales > Burkholderiaceae_C > Lampropedia > Lampropedia animalimorsus. The sequence goes on along the minus strand of NZ_NSJF01000002.1, from coordinate 432,043 downwards.
TCGCCGATGCCTTCTACGCCCCGCTGGTCATGCGCGTGCAAACCTACGCCCTGCCGGTGAGCGACACCGTGCGCGGCTACGCACAAGCCATCTGTGCCTGCCCTGGCGTGGCAGCCTGGATCGAGGATGCCTTGGCCGAGCACGATTTCGTCGTCTCCGAAGAGCCCTACCGCGTACAGGCCAGCGGCGCGCACGGCGACTGATGCCCCCAGCCACGCCCGCCGCCCATGACCCACCGCCAGAGCCAGGCTGCCAGCAATGCGCCAACCCCACGCATCTACATGGTCGGCGGCGCTGTGCGCGACCAGTTGCTGGGGCGCCCCGTGCAAGACCGCGATTGGGTCGTGGTCGGTGCTACGCCCCAATGGATGAGCGCCCAGGGCTTTACGCCAGTGGGCAAGGACTTCCCGGTCTTCCTGCACCCGCAAACCCATGAGGAATACGCCCTGGCGCGCACCGAGCGCAAAAGCGGCCGCGGCTACAAGGGCTTTACCGTCTACGCAGACCCCAGCGTCACGCTGGAGCAGGACCTGGCCCGGCGCGATCTGACCATCAACGCCATCGCCATGCGCCAGCTGGCCGATGGCCAGCTGGAGTGGGTGGACCCCTACGGCGGCCGCGCCGATCTGCAGCGCAAGCGGCTGCGCCACGTCAGCGCAGCCTTCGTTGAAGACCCGCTGCGGATTCTTCGCCTGGCGCGCTTTGCCGCTCGCTTTGCCGATTTCAGCATCGCCGAGGACACCATGGCGTTGATGCGCGGCATGGTGCAAGCTGGCGAGGCCGCCCACCTGGTGCCCGAGCGCGTCTGGCAAGAGCTGGCCCGTGGGCTGATGGAGCGCGCACCGCTGCGCATGTTCACCGTACTGCACGACTGCGGCGCACTGGCCGTAGTGCTGCCCGAACTGGCGCAGCGCTGGGGCCAGCCGCCCCCTGCGCATAGCCCCACCCCCCCGGCGCTGCAGGCACTGGCCGCAGCCGTACGCGCCCAGGCCCCGCTGGCCGTGCGCTACGCCTGCCTACTGCACGGCCCCGCCCCACACGGCACGCCCAGCGCTGCCGAGGCCCAGGCCATGGCCACCCGCCTGAAAGTGCCCACCGAACTGCGCGAACTGGCGCTGCTGCTGGCCCGTCAACGCCAGGCCATTGACGCCAGCCTGTATGCCGATGCGGCGCGCACCATTGCCCTGCTGGAGCGCTGCGACGCCCTGCGCCGCCCGGAACGCTTCGCCCAGGCACTGTGGGCCTGCGAGTGCATGGCCCAGGCCGATGCTGCCCTGCCCCAGCCTTCGCAAAGCGCGGCTGCAGATGCCATCGCCCCAGCCTATCCACAGCGCCCGCGACTGCTGGCAGCGTTGCAGGCCGCGCAATCAGTGGATACCGCCCCCATCGCCGCCCAAGCAGCGCGTCAGGGCCTGCAAGGCCCGCAAATCGGTGCCCACATCCAGGCCGCCCGCATCGCTGCCATCGCCGCGCTGTTCTAGAGCGTATTCAGAGGGGCGTTCGAGATTCGGTTTGCAAAGCGGCTTTTCGAGGCAAAAGCCGCAGATGCAAGGCGCAGCGCACACTCAGGCGCTGCGACTCGCACAGTCCTTTTGCCAGAGGGTCGCGCCCTGCCGCTCAACGCTTGCGGCTTTTGCGGGCCGCGTCTTTGCGGCGGCTGCTTTTGCGGCTACCGGCATCGCCCGCCTGGTGGCGGCTGGCGCGGCGCTGCGCCGCAGCGCTGGCCTGCCAGTCATCGGCCTGGCCTGCGCCCTGGCCCTGCGCATTGCGGCGCGAGGCACGGCGCGGGCGCAGCAGGGCCGCAGTCGCAGCATGGCCTGGGCCGACATCGCCTTTGCCAGTCGGGTCGTCGATGACCGGCACGAAATCGATCTTTCGCGCATCCAAATCGACGCGGCTGACCTGTACCTGCAGCCGAGAACCAATGCCATAGCGCTGGCTGGTGCGCTCGCCGCGCAACTCCTGTCGCGCCTCGTCATAGCGGAAGTAATCGCTGCCCAGTTCGGCGATGTGCACCAGGCCATCGACGTACATGGCGTCCAGCGTGACGAACAAACCAAAGCTGGTGACGGCCGAGACCGTGCCGGCAAAGACCTGGCCCAGGTGCTCACGCATGTACTGGCACTTGAGCCAGGCTTGCACATCGCGGCTGGCCTCATCGGCGCGGCGCTCACTGGCACTGCAGTGCAGGCCAGCCTGCTCCCAGACCTGCATGCGCTGGGCATCGGGCAGGGCGGCCTTTTTACGCCCCCGGCCTTGGCGCGCCGCGCCTTTGGCCTGGCCCTTGGCAGCCTCTTGCTGCACGCCTTGGGTGGGCGGCGCCACCATGGCCGCCAGCTTCTGGCGGAACTGCTGCGTCACGGAGTCTGCTTGCGGGATGGCCGGCAATTGGTATTGCCCGCCGGCCAGAATGGCCTTGATGACGCGGTGCTGCAGCAGGTCCGGATAGCGGCGGATCGGGCTGGTGAAGTGCGCATAGGCATCGAAGGCCAGGCCAAAGTGCCCGTTGTTGTGCGGGGTGTAGATGGCTTGCTGCATGGCGCGCAGCAGCATGGTGTGGATCTGCTGCGCGTCGGGTCTGTCCTTGGTGGCTTCGGCAATGGCCTGGAAGTCCTGTGGCTTGGGGTCATCGCCAATATTCAAGCCAATGCCCATGGCCTTGAGGTAGGCGCGCAATACATTCTGACGCTCGGGCGTCGGGCCTTCGTGTACACGGTACAGCGCCAAATGGCCAGCTGCGCCTTGCAAGAAATCGGCCGCGCAGACGTTGGCCACCAGCATGGCCTCCTCGATCAGGCGGTGCGCTTCGGTGCGCGTGCGCGGCAGGATTTGCGCAATGCGGCCGTTGTCGTCGCAGACGATCTGGGTTTCGGTGGTTTCAAAATCGACTGCGCCGCGCTGCTTGCGCGCTGCCAGCAGCGCCTGGTAAACGCCGTGCAGATTGAGCAGCTCGGGCACCAAGCCCTGGTACTGTTGCGCCAGCGGGCCACGGGTGTTGAGCAGGATGTCGGCCACCTGGGTATAGGTCATGCGCGCATGGCTGTGCATCACCGCCGGATAGAACTGGTAGGCATGCAGCTCGCCCTTGGCCGTGATGAGCATGTCGCACACCATGCACAGGCGATCCACGCCGGGGTTGAGCGAGCACAGGCCGTTGGAGAGCTTTTCCGGCAGCATCGGGATGACGCGGCGCGGGAAGTAAATGCTGGTGGCGCGCTCGAACGCATCAGCGTCAATGGCCCCGCCCGAGGGCACGTAGTGGCTGACATCGGCAATGGCCACCAGCAGGCGCCAGCCTTTGCCACGGCCCACACGCGCGGGCTCGCAATAGACGGCATCGTCGAAATCGCGCGCATCCTCGCCGTCGATGGTGATCAACGGCACGTCGCGCAGGTCGATACGGCCCTTGCGATCGGCGGCGCGCACCGTGGCCGGCAGCTTGGCCGCCGCCTTCAGGCAGGATTCGGAAAATGCATGCGGCACTTCGTACTTGCGCACCGCGATCTCGATCTCCATGCCGGCGTCGTCGGCATCGCCCAGCACCTCGACAATCCGGCCCACGGGCTGGCCGTGCAGTGTGGGGCGCTCGGTCAGCTCCACCACCACGACCTGGCCCACCTGGGCATGGGCCGTAGCCGCATCGGGCACGATCACATCCTGACCGTAGCGCCGGTCTTCGGGCGCCACCAACCAGACGCCGCTTTCCTGCAGCAGGCGGCCAATGATGGTCTTGGTGGGCCGCTCGAGAATTTCCAGCACCTGGCCCTCAGGGCGGCCCTTGCGATCCAAGCGCACGACGCGCGCGCGCACTCTGTCGCGGTGTACCAGTTGGCGCATGGCCTCGGGGGGGAGATAAATATCGTCGGAAGCATCATCGGGCGTTATGAACCCGTGTCCTTCGCGTCGGCCTTGTACGGTGCCGACGATTTCTTGCATCAAATGGGATTTGTTCAATTCAGATCCAGTTTTTTTGGATTACAATTTGCGCTTTCCTGAAGTGCCCAGGTGGCGAAATTGGTAGACGCACTAGCTTCAGGTGCTAGCGGGGGCGACTCCGTGGAGGTTCGAGTCCTCTCCTGGGCACCAAGTGTAACGACAAAACAGCAGCCCCAAAGCCACTCCGATGAGTGGCTTTTGTTTTGCCTAACTTCTCCGCATGGCTCCAGGCCTCGATAGAGCCTGCTCATGCCCAACCAAATTTTTACGCAACGAGCGCGCAATGGACTACGTTTTGCATTAGAATGCGCGCTTTCCTGAAGTGCCCAGGTGGCGAAATTGGTAGACGCACTAGCTTCAGGTGCTAGCGGGGGCGACTCCGTGGAGGTTCGAGTCCTCTCCTGGGCACCATCATCAAATTCACTGTTTCGCGCAGCCGCTGTCCATCCGTCAGCGGCTTTTTTGTTGCCTGGAATGCCTGGCGCACTTGCTGGGATTCAGTATTGTGGCAACCCTGTGCATCAGCCACGGGCCTTGGCCGAGACAACCACCCACGGCCCGCAGACGTCCACGGCGCGGTGATGGATGCAAGCTGCTTCAAAGCCTGTTCAAAATCTTGGCGAGTGTGGGCAAGCAGCAGTTGGGGATGGGTCAGGACGGCAAGGAAGTTGTCCGTTGGCAATGCTCGCAATGCGCCGGCGGCCTCCGGTGCCTATTGTGTGAGCGATGCCAATAGCCTGCGCTGGCATGAAAAAGGCGGCAGCGGCATCCTCAATGATCCGGCCAGCGATGGCCGCCTGCTGGCAACCCACTGCAGCGCACGCTGAATTTCCGGTACCCGGCAATACCCCCTCTCCCGTTACCGGGAGAGGGGTGGCGTTTTATCCGCGGCTTCAGCCTTTTTGCGCGGCCATCACTTTCTGCACGGCCGCATCCTGCTCCATGCGCTGCATCAGCGCGGCAACGTTGGGATATTCCTTCCACGACTTGGGCGTGTATTCGGTCCAGCGTGCCATCACGAAGGCATAGGCATCGGCGATGCTGCGCTTGCCCTGATAGACATGGCCGTTGCCTTCGGCAATCAGCTTGTCCAGATGCTGCATGGCGCGGTCGATGCGGGCAAATGCCGCCTGCTTGGCCTTCTCCAGCGCAGCTTCGCTCTCGTCGGTGGTATAGCGCTGCGGGAAGAACAGCGGCCAGAACGCCGGGTGCAGGTCACTGGCCAGGAACGAGAGGGTTTCGTTCATCTCGAACTCGTTGAGCAGCCCCTCGTTGGCGCCGATACCAGCCTCCGGGTGCAGCGCCACGATGTATTGCAGGATGGCCGGCGCTTGGGTGAGCGCGCGCTTTTCGCCAATATCCAGGGCAGGCACAGCCGCCAGCGGGTTGATGCGCTTGTATTCCTCGGACGAATAATCGGCGCGCACGGCTTGGTAATCGGCGCCGGCCCATTCCAGGGCAATCCAGCAGGCCAGTGCACAGGTGCCGGGGGCGTAGTAAAGCTTCATGGTTTCTCCTTGGGGTTGAAGTTTGTTGGCAGGGCAGTCGCAGTCAATGCCCGCCCACTTTGGAAAGCGTGTTGAGCGCCATCACATCGGAAAGAATTGCCTCCGGGTACACCAGCAGCCCCATAGGCACGGGGACTGGCAGGCGCTGTTGCCAGGCCGGCCTGAGGGTAGCGATGAGGCGACGCTGGAGCGACGCCAGGGCGGCAAGGCCGAAGCTGCACCAGGGGCAGCAGGCAGCACACGGCCGCCTTGCCCATATCAGCGCCCGGCCCAGTCGTAAAAAGCGGCGGCAAATTTGTTGAGAAAGCCGGCAGTGCTTTCGTTGGCCACTTGCCCGTCTTCTCCCAGTGCGGTGTTGGCGCGGCTCAGGAAGACTTCCGGGGCAATCAGTATCTCCGCGCCGAGGGATTGCAGGCTTTGGCGCAGGTGCAGGCCGCTGTTGATGCCGCCATAGGCGCCAGGCGAGGCGGTGACGATGGCGACTTTCTTGTCACTCCATGCGCTGTGGCCAAAGGGGCGCGAGCCGATGTCGATCAGGTTCTTCATCGCCGCTGGGATGCTGCGGTTGTGCTCGGGGCTGACGATCAGCACGGCATCGGCCGCCTTGAGCTGGGCGCGCACGCGATCGTAGGCGGGGATGGTTTGGCTGTCCAAGTCTTGCGTGTACAGCGGCAAGTCGCCGATTTGCACTTCGTCTATGTCCACGCCTGCTGGCGCCTGGGAGGTGATATGGCGGGCGATGGCGCGGTTGAGGGATTTTTGGGCAAGGCTGCCAACAACAAGGGCGATACGGGTCATGAAATGCTCCGGGTTATAGCAACAGGCCAGATGGATTTTCAGGCGGCCTGCGCCAGCAAATGCTGGTATTCCGGGTGTTTTTCAATGTATGCCGCCACAAAACTGCAATCGGGCCTGACTTTATGCCCTTCGGCAGCTGCCCAGTTCAGCGCATGGCGTACCAGTTGGCTGCCGATGCCGCGCCCGCCCAAGGCATCGGGCACGATGGTATGGGTAAAGGCCATTGCGCCAGGCACGGGCGCAAGCTCTAGCCAGGCTGTATGGCCGTCGATTTCGAGCTCGAAGCGGTTTTCCAGCGGTTTGAAGAGGACGGTGGGTTTATCGGTCATGGCGGATTCCAGTCGGCAAATGGCACATCAACATACGCCCTTGAAGAAGGGTTCGGGATTTGGTTTCTACGGTGCTGCGCATCAAGCGCATCACGTCCCGCAAAAAGTCTGGTAGCCCGGTTGCGGCGCGTCGGGCAGGTGTTGCCAGTGGCGCTCGGCGCTGTAGTCAAACGGTTTTTGCAAGGCGGCCAGCAGGGCGTTGAAGGGCTGCATATCGCCTGCCTCGGCGGCGGCCAGCGCAGCTTCCACGCGGTGGTTGCGCGGGATGACAAACGGGTTGGCCGACTGCATCAACGCCGCAATCTCCGCCCTGCCCTGCGCTTGCTCGGCCAGTCGCGCCTGCCAACGGGCATGCCATTGGGCGAAGGCCGGGTCGGCAAACAGCGCGTGCGTACCAGCGAGATACGCGCCATCGGCATCAAGCATGTCCAGCGTCAGCCGCACGAGGGTATGGGTGTAATCGGCGGCCTTGGCCTGCATGCGTTGCAGCAAGTCATCCAGCAAGGCGGTATCGGTTTCTTGCGGCTGAAAAATACCGAGTTTGCGCGTCATGCCCTGCTGGTAATGCTGGTTGAAAAGCGGCGCAAACTGCCGCAATTCTGCATTGGCGATGTCGATGGCGGTCTTTTCATCCGCATCCAGCAAGGGCAGCAGCGCCTCGGCCAGCCGCGCCAGATTCCATTGCGCGATGGGCGGCTGGTTTTCATAGCGGTAGCGGCCATCGCGGTCGATGGAGCTGAACACCGTGGCCGGGTCGTAGGCATCCATGAAGGCGCAGGGGCCGTAGTCGATGGTCAGGCCTGGGATGGACATATTGTCGGTATTCATCACGCCGTGGATGAAGCCGACGGCTTGCCAGCGGGCAAGCAGCGCCGCCTGCCGGGCGATGACCGCGCGCAACAAGCCCGGATAGGGATGCGCCGGGTTTTCCGCCAACACTTCGGGGAAATGCCGCTGCAAGGCGTAATCGGCCAGCGCACGCAGATTCGCCACTTCACCACTGGCCGCCGCAAATTCAAAGGTACCCACGCGGATATGGCTTTGCGCGGTACGGGTCAGCACCGCGCCGGGCAGCAGGCGCTCGCGGCGGATGTGCTCGCCCGTGGTCACCACGGCCAGGCTGCGCGTGGTCGGGATGCCCAGCGCGTGCATGGCCTCGCTGATGAGGTATTCGCGCAGCATCGGCCCCAGCGCCGCTTTGCCATCGCCCCGGCGTGAATACGGCGTCGGCCCACTGCCCTTGAGCTGGATGTCGATGCGCTGCCCATCGGGCGTGATCTGCTCGCCCAACAGCAGGGCGCGGCCATCGCCCAGCCGGGTGAAATGCCCGAATTGATGCCCGACATAGGCCTGCGCAATCGGCCGGGCGCCTTCGGGAAAGCGGTTGCCGGCAAACACTTCCGCCACCACTTGACGGTCAATGGCCGCATCCGCAGCGGGCAACAGCCCCAGCTCAGCCGCCAGCGCACTATTGAACAGCACGGTCTGGGGCGCGGGAAAATCAGCGGGCTCCACGGCCGAATAAAACACCGGCGGCAGGGCTTGGTAAGTGTAGGAAAGGTTCCAGTTCAATGCAGGGGTTTTCATAAGGTCGCTCAAAAATCCACCATTTTGCGCAGCGTATTGCCATTGCGCGTGGTCAACACCTGGCCGAGCTTATTTTCCAAAAGCGCATTGTGACGATAATGCGCAAGCAAAAGCGACTGAATTCGCGCGGCGGTGGCCTTGGCATCCTGGTCGGTTCTCAGCGCGATATTGCCGCTTTGTATCCAGCTGCGCACATCATCAAAGCCGATGCTGGCCAGCGCCGCACACCCGTCCCTCATCTTCACGGCACTCTTGCCGCCGGGCATCACCCCGCGCAAAAAGGCGACAACATCATGCACGGAACTTGTCATATCGGGCCAATGCAAAAATCAGGGCTTTCATCATAACCGCTATCAGCCGCGGGCAAAGATCGCCACACGCGCAGCATCTTCTGCTGCATAGTCCGGGTCGCCATAGCAGTGGTAGCGGGAAATTGCTCCTTGCGCATTGAATTCGAAGACACAGCAGAATTTGCCAAAGCTCGCTTTGCCGTCGGGGAAGGTTTTGCCGCTTTTTAACGTGCCGTGTTCGACGATTTCCACTACCACGCGATTCGCTTGGCAGGTATAAACAAATCGATCCAAATCAAAGGCGAAGTCAGAGACGATGCTTTGCACGCGCCGCCCCAGTTCGGCAATGGCTTCGCGCCCGTGGGCGATGCCGAATTTGGGGTAAAAAACTTCCACATCCTCGGCAAAGAGCGCGAAATATTCCTCATCAAATTCGCCGACATTGATTTTTTCGTAATAGCGGCGGGCTTTTTGCCGGAAGGCATCGCTGCCGTGCGTCGCGGTGCTTGAGTTTGTTGACAAGGGTTGCGCGAGCGGAGAATTTTCACTCATTTTCATGATTTCCTTTGGATAAGTCGTAGTGCAATATTTCCCCGGGCAGGCCGTCGAAGTCTTTGAATTCATGGTGCACAAAGCCCAGTCTGAGCAGGATTTTGCGCGAGGGGATGTTGGCTGGGTCGATGATGGCGAACAGGCGCTCAATTTGCCCGCCGTGCGCCTGTGCCACGCCCAGCAGTTGCGTGGCGATGCGGCTGCCCATGCCTTTGCCCCAGTATTCGGGCAGCAGCATATAGCCCAGCTCCGCCTCGCAGTTATCGGCCTGGGTGAGCACCAATTTGCCCAGACCCATGAATGCGCCGCGCGCATCCAGCACTTTGAACTGGCCAAAGTCGGGGTGCAGCGTATTATTGGCGAGCAGCTGTGCAAACTCCTCGCGCGCTTCCGTCTCCGGCAGGGCGCGCTCGGTAATCATCGCCATGACGTCGGCGTTGCCGACCAGACGCAAATAATCGGCGAAATCGTCTTCACGGAATTTTTCAAATATCAAGTGCATCACGGCTCCATTTTCGGGTTTCATGCCGGTTTTTTTCGGCGACAAGCGATTGATGGCGACAAAAACGCCTGTCTTCAATTTTTCTGGCGTTCTTCGCGCTCCAGCGGCGGCAGCCAATCGGGCGCTTTCAGGCAAAGCTGCCACAAGCGCTCTGGAATGCCATAACGGTCGGCGCGCGCCGGGTCGAGTTCGGTGATGATGTCGCCGTCTTTGCCTTGTGCCAGAAGTTCCGCCAAATCGGGGTTGAGCATCACCGCCTTGCCAAGGCCAATAAAATCGGCCCAGCCGCTTTCCCAGGCGGACAATATGGCTGGACGGTCAAGCAGGTTGCCGACGCCTATCAGGGGAATTCGCCCGTTGATATGGCTGTGCAGCAGGTGCATCCGCGTTTGATTGGCGTCGGCGCCGCGTCGCGCTTTGCCATGAAAGCTGGCGAGTGAAACGTGCAGGTATTGCAGCGGTTTTTCTGTCAATGCGTCGATAAGTGCAAAGCTGTCTGCCATCGTCAGGCCGTCTGCGCCGTCTTCTTCGGGCGAAAAACGGTAGCCGATGATGAAGTCGGGGCGCTGCATGGCTTCTCGAACGGCGACGACGGCATCCACCACGGCCAGCGGAAAGTGCATGCGTTTTTCCCGGCTGCCGCCCCATTCGTCCGTGCGCCGGTTGCTTTTGGCCGAATAAAACTGCTGCAATAAAAAGCCGTTGGCGCCGTGGATTTCCACGCCGTCAAAGCCGGCGCGAATCGCCAATTCGGCGGCGCGGGCGAAAGCGCCAATCAGGGCGTGGATATCGTCCGCGCTCGCGGCGCGCGCGCCTACTTCTGCACTGGGCGCCAGCCGATGCGCGCCGACAGGAATCGCCGGACAAGGCAGCAGCCCATTATGGGTAACCACGGATTTGCCGCCGTGGTGAAGTTGCAGTATCGCTTTTGCGCCCTGCGCCTGAATGATGCGGGCCGTTTCCCTCAAGCCGGGCAGGTGCTGCTCGCCCGCCGCTTCCGGCTCGCCGTAGAAGGATTTGCCTTCCGGCGATACACAGGTGGCGGCGGTGATGAACATGCCAAAGCCCTGGGCGCGGTTGCCAATAAAACGGCGCTCTTCGTCGCTCAGCGCGCCGTCTTCATGCGAGGCGTAATGCGTCATCGGCGCAACCACAAGGCGATTTTTGAGGGCAATGCCGTTATTGAGGCGACAAGGCGAAAACAGCGCGATACCAGCAGGATTCATGGTCGTTTTCATAGGGATGGGGCGGAAATCTCCGCGCCGGGCGCTCCCGGCAGAAACAATCCGCCTTGCAAGGCCGCTTCCACGACCTGCAAGGCCTGCGGCAGTCGGGTAAAACCGTCCGTGGCCAGCAAATGCCCGCCCTGGGGAATACGGATCACGGCGCTGCTCAGGTTGTCGGCCAGTTTTTGGCTTTCCGCCGGTGCGACGATGGGGTCGTTGTCGCTGATAATGCAGGCAATGTGCGGCGTCATGGCGCGAATGGCGGGCAAATCCAAGCGCACCTGCGCCACATAATCATCGACGCTGTAGCCGTTGATTTCAGAAAGTCCGGGCAGCTTGCCCCCAAACCCCGAAGCCAATACCAAAGCGCCAATGCGCGCGGGGCGGGTGTGCGACAAATAATGCAGCAGGCTGATGGTGCCCAGGCTGTGGGCAATGAAAATATCCTCCGCGCCCGGCGTGCCGATGGCGGCGGCCAATGCCTGTTGCCAACGGGAAAAATCCGGCGCATGGCTATCGGGTAAGGCAATGCGCTGCACGCACAAACCCTGCGCCTGCAATTGCTCGGCCAGCCACGGAAACCAGTGGTCATCCGGGCTTGCGCCATAACCGTGAATAATAAAAATGCGTTTTTGCGCTGTCATGGCCATCTCCTTTTTCGGCGGCGAAATACAGGCCGCCAGCAGCAGCGCAGCGGCGCCAATACAAAAATGGCGGCGGGGAATATCGGGTTTCATGGGGATTCTTGAGATATAAATAATCAGGCTGCGCCGGTCACCACCGCATGTTCGCGGAAAACCTGCCAGCGCTTGCCGTCATGGCGCAGCATCAGGGTAAAAACGATGCGCTTTTCGCCCTGCCCCAAATCCATGCGCCGGGTGGCGCTGACATAACCGATGCCGTCATGCGCCTCGGCATGATTGAAAATCACGGCGGTATTGAGCGGCGCAGCGCCCGCGTCTTTCAAGGATTGGAAAAAAGCGAGGTTTTGCGCGTAGTCGAACGTCAGGGTTTCGCCGTTTTCGCTCACCATCACGATGCGCAAATCCGGCGCATAACAGGCGGCAAGCGCTTCCATGCGGTAATGGCAGCCGCTGTCGATGAGATGGCGCACGGCGGCGGTGAGATCGGGATCAAGATTCATGGGCATTGCAGGGCTTGGTTGAAACAAGGCCGCATCTTATAATCGCGCTTGCCATTCGCCAAGTACGCACCTTGACGTTACATACTTACCCGGAAGAAAGCGCTATGATCCAAATCCCCTGCGGCCCGCAAAGCGGCCATTGCACCCTTGATGCCATTGAAGACAGTGGCGTGGGCTATACCCTGTCGCTGATCGGCGGCAAATACAAAATGGTGATTCTGTATTGGCTGTACCGTGAAGGCGTGGTGCGCTTCAACGGCTTGCAGCGCCTGATTGGCGGCATTTCCTATAAAACGCTGTCCAGCACCCTGAAAGAACTGGAACGCGACGGCCTGATTATCCGCACCGAATATCCGCAAATTCCGCCCAAGGTGGAATATCGCCTGTCCGACAGCGGGCAATCGCTGATCCCGATATTGGATGCGATGTGCGAATGGGGCAATGCGCAGCGCACGATGAAAGCGCAAGCTTGACACCGCGCTTGCGGCCATGAAGCGCTTGCCGCTCGGCATTGCACAAGAAAATGCCTGTGGCAATCTGCCCTTGGGGTTGACAATTAAATGCCGTGACTTGGGTGAGACCGCAGGCCGCAACCCAACAATCATTAAAATAACCAGGCTTGGCAATGTTGGGTTTCCGCTGCGCTTCAACCAAGCCACGCTTGCTGGCCAAAGGTTTTCTCTTTGACAAACTGATCGAGCAAGGCGTCATGCTGGTTTTTAGCGATGCCTTTTGCTCAATATTGACTATCCAGTAATCAGCCTGACCTTTTTGCCCTGTTTCTCCAGCAAACGAACGGCCTGTTTGTCAAAAGAGCAGTATATCTCTGCGCCCAGCCAGCTGCCTTCATGCGCAATCGCCCCATCTGCAAAATCGCCGCCTGCCTCCAATACGGCCAACCCGGCTTCCACTGCGGGGCGGTTCATTGCCACTTTTTTCGTATCCATCAGGTCGCGCAGCGTTTGGGCAATTTCTTCTTTGCTGAGCTTTGCGCCGCGCCGCAAGATCCAAACCAGTTCGCACAAACTCGGCAATGGTACGGCCACCAAACTCGCCGAACGCAAAAGTTCAGAAGCCGCTGCCGCCTGCCGGGGTTCGTCCTGCAAAACAGCCCGCAGCAGGATATTGGTATCTGCGGTTATTTTCATTCCTGCCCCGCCCAACTGGAGGCAGCTATTTCATTGATTTCTTCCAAAGTCAGCGGCTTTTTGATTTTGCCGGCATGGCGGCCGATAAAGTTTTCTATCGACCCTTCCGCTTGGGCGGCGCGCATTCTGATTTCGCCGTTAGGCAATTTGTCGAACGCCACTTTCTGTCCGGGGGCAAGCCCCATATGCTGCAACAGGTCGCGCTTCAATGTCACCTGCCCCTTGGCGGTAATGGATAAAGTACCCATGTCCTGCTCCTGTCAATGGGCATAACTGCCAATCAATAACGGAGCTTATTGTAATGTATTCTTTCATTACCGCCAAGATTCGTGGTGACGAGCGCCATTTGCTTGATTTTCACGCGCCGCGCCCAGGCTATGGCGTCTGCCACGTCTTGCTCGCTGGTGCCCAAACGCTGCAATTGATCGCGCGCCGGCGTCAGCATGATGCGGCCGTTTTCAACCTGCACGTTGAAATACTCGGCCGCATCCACCGCCGAGACGGCGGCCTTGGGCAAGGCGATCTGGTTCCTGGCCGCCAGTTTGGCAGGCATGGCCTGTTCTCCCAAAGGATGAAATCAAGAAAATCCTGCTTCCGTTGATGGCGACTGCAAGCGACCGGCGATGCCACCGCCAGCGGCTCAAATCCGCCGCCATAGCTGCTCGACCGGCGCCCGCACTTTCTGCGCCTGGGCGACCGCCGCTTTGCCCACGGCCACCAGCAGCACGGGCAGATGGCTTTCCGGCAAACTCGCCAGCTTGCGCACCGCGGCGGGGTCGAAGCCGCTCATGGGGCAACTGGCCCAGCCTGCCTCGGCGGCGGCCAGCATCAGCGCCATGGCCGCCAGTGAGGCACTGCGCATGGCCTCGTCGCGCTGGGCCTGGGGTTGTTCGTGGAAGGCGGACTGGGCGAACGCCACCCAGCCGTCGGCGGTGGCCTGATCCATTTGTCCGGCCGCGACCACCGGCTGCAACCTGGCTGCCAGGGCTTGGTAACCCAACAGATCGCCGCTGATGATGAAAACGGCAGCGGCCTGCAAGATCTTGGGCTGCCTGAAAGCCGCTTCGTACAAAGCCTGTTTGGCCTCGGGCGAGCACACGGCGGTGAAGCGCCAGTTTTGCAGGTGGAAGGCCGAGGGCGCGAGGCTGGCGGCCTGCACCAGATGCCACAGCTCGGCATCGCTGATGGCGCTTTCGGCAAAGGCATGGGCGGAGCTGCGCCGGCGCAGCAGTCCCATCAAATTCATGAATCAGGACTCCTTTGAATAAAACCATGGGTGCACGGCTGACAGGACACGCGGCATGGCGCAAGGGCGTTCAGCCTTCGCCTCGCCCGGCCCATTGCAGCCAGGCCGCGCCGAGCAGCACCAGCGCCACCCCGCCGATGCGCCCCGGATTGGCCGCTTTCACCGGCAAGCCCATCAGGCCGAAATGGTCGATGGCGACCGAAATCAACACCTGCCCGGCCACCACGCACAGCATGAACGGCGCCGCGCCGATGCGCGGCACCAGCAACAATGCGCCGGTTACGAAGGCCGCCCCCCAAAGCCCGCCCGACCATGCCCACCACGGCAGCGCGGACACTGCCGGGAATTTGGCGGCGGGCACGCGAAACCACAGCAACAAGGGCAGCACGCACAACAAGCTGACCAGCAGCGACACCAAAGTCGCCCACAAGGGATGCCCCAGGGTTCGACCAAGCAAGGCATTGGCACCGGCCTGAAACGGTACCGCCATGCCGATTGAAAAAGCGGCCAATAAAAACAGGGTTTGCATATCGCCTCCTATTGAAAATATTTCGCTCAGGCGGCATGATTCATTATTCTTTTAATTTATGAAAATTCTATTTTTGAATATTGGATATTCTCTCCATGAATAATCTGAGCCGCATCGACCTCAACCTGCTGCTGACCCTGCACGTGCTATTGCAGGAGCGGCACATCAGCCGCGCTGCCGCACGTTTGCATAAAAGCCAGCCCGCCGTCAGCCATGCCCTGGCGCGGCTGCGCGAGCTGTTCGACGATCCGCTTTTGGTGCGCGAAGGCAATACGCTGCGCCCCAGCGCCAAGGCGCAGGCCTTGCAGCAACCGCTGCAACAGGCGCTGGCCGGCTTGCAGCAGGTGGTGATGCCGGAGCCATTCACGCCCGCGCACAGCCGGCGGCATTTCCGCCTGGCCATGTCCGATTACGCGGCCACGCTGCTGCTGCCCGCCCTGCTGCGGCGACTGCGCGAACACGCCCCGCACATCACGCTGGGCATCAGCCAAGGCAGCCGCGAGGCCATGCTGGCCGCCGTTGCCGATGGCCAAACCGATCTGGCGCTGGGCGTTTTCCCGCAGCCGCCCGCGCAGGTGCAGCACGAGGCGCTGTTTGAAGAACGCTTCGTCAGCGTGGCCGATGCCGCCAGCCTGCCGCCGGGCGGCGCCTTGTCGCTGCAAGCCTGGCTGGCGCGCCCGCACGTGGCGGTGGCCATGCGCCCGGACATGGAGGGTGAAATCGAACGCGCCCTGCAACAGCGGCATTTGCGCCGCCGCATCGCCGTCAGCCTGCCGCATTGGCGCGTGGCCGCCGAGCTGTTGCCCGGCACGGAATTCATCCTGACCATCGCCCGCCGCAGCCTGCCGCCCGAGGCGCAAACGCCCGGCCTGCGCCGCTTCGAGCCGCCACTGCCGATCCCGCCTTTCGTGTTCGGCCAGATCTGGCACCCGCGCAACGCGCACGACCCGGCCTTGTGCTGGCTGCGGGCGCAGATAGCCGACATCTTGGGCAATCTTTAGATGTCACATCCCGCACGATCATATGGCCGCTTGTTGAACAGATCAGGCCGTTCTCGATGCCATAGTTTCATGACCTGCATGGGCGTTTGGCCCTTGAGGGCAGACTGCGGCAGCTGGTGGTTGTACAAGGCCACGTAGCGCAGCAGCGTTTGCTGCAGGTCTTGGGCGCTGTTGAAGCGGTGGGTCTTGAGGATGTCGGCAATGCGCCCATTGAAGCGCTCGGCCATGCCGTTGGTTCTGGGTGTGCGCGGTCGCGTCAGGCGGTGCTCAATGCCCAGCTGCGCGCACAGCGCATCGAACTCATGCGGCTTGCCCGCTGCACCATTGCAGGCCAACAGGCCGTTGCTGAACTCCTTGCCGTTGTCGGTCAATATCTTGCTGATCCGAATGGGGCAGGCCTTGTGCAAGGCGTGCAAGAAGGCTTTGGCGCTGGCGGCGCGACTGACGGCTGCGATGGCGTGAATGTGCGCCGGCCTGCGCACATGAGCGCCGCTGGCGGCATAGCCGGGCCGCCGTCCTGATGCCCGAAAAATGGCTGCGCCCGGCGTTTTGACCCACACAGCCGCACCAACCCCTCAAATCCGCCGCCATAGCTGCTCGACCGGCGCCCGCACTTTCTGCGCCTGGGCGGCCGCCGCTTTGCCCACGGCCACCAGCAGCAACGGCCACCAGCAGCACGGGCAAGTGGCTTTCCGGCAGGCCTGCCAGCTGGCGCACGGCGGCGGGGTCGAAGCCGCTCATGGGGCAACTGGCCCAGGCTGCCTCGGTGGCGGCCAGCATCAGCGCCATGGCCGCCAGTGAGGCGCTGCGCATGGCCTCGTCGCGCTGGGTCTGGGGATTTTCGTGGAAGGCGGATTGGGCGAAAGCCACCCAGCCGTCGGCGGTGGCCTGGTCCATTTGTCCGGCCGCGACCACCGACTGCAACCTGGCTGCCAGGGCTTGGTAGCCCAGCAGATCG
Organism: Vandammella animalimorsus; assembly: GCF_002285285.1. Taxonomy (GTDB): domain Bacteria; phylum Pseudomonadota; class Gammaproteobacteria; order Burkholderiales; family Burkholderiaceae_C; genus Lampropedia; species Lampropedia animalimorsus. The sequence goes on along the minus strand of NZ_NSJF01000002.1, from coordinate 415,289 downwards.
CCGCTGATGATGAAAACGGCGGCGGCCTGCAAGATCTTGGGCTGCCTGAAGGCCGCTTCGTACAAAGCCTGCTTGGCTTCGGGCGAGCACACGGCGGTGAAGCGCCAGTTTTGCAGGTGGAAGGCCGAGGGCGCGAGGCTGGCGGCCTGCGCCAGATGCCGCAGCTCGGCATCGCTGATGGCGCTTTCGGCAAAGGCATGGGCGGAGCTGCGCCGGCGCAGCAGTTCAATCAGATTCATGAAGACTCCTTGGACGCATTTTGGGAAGCGTTGCCCTGCAAGGCGCGTTGCACGCCGTAGATGGCGCACAGCACCAGCCCGAAGCCCAGCAGCGCGGGCAGGCTCAGGCGCTGGTCGAGAAACGCCCAGCCCAGCGCGAAGGCGCACACCGGGCTGAGCAGGCCCAGCGAGGACACCACCGCAGGCGGCAGCAGGCGGATGCCGCGGAAAAACAGCGCATAGGCCAACACTGCGCCCACCAGGCACAGATACAGGTAGCCGCCCCAGTGGCGCAGGGTCAGCGCCGGCAGCGGCGCTTCCAGCCACAGCGCCAGCGGCAGCAGGAACAAGCCGCCAGCCACCAGCTGCCAGCCGGTAAAAGCCAGCAGCGGCATGGACGACTGCCAGCGCTTGGAAAACCACAGCCCCATCGCCATCGAGGCCGCCCCGGCCAGCGCCGCGACCATGCCCAGCGCATCGAACCGCGCCTGCGGCGAATACACCAGCAGCGCAATACCGACCACGCCCGCCAGCGCCCAATACCACGCCGCCCTGGGCTGCGGCTGCCGCCCCAACAGCCAGGACAGCGCCAGCACCATCAGGATTTGCGTCGAAGTGAGAATGGCCGCCAGCCCGCCCGGCAGGCGATAGGCAGCCACGAACAGCATGGCCTGAAACAGGCCGATATTGAGCACGCCCAACAGCAGCAAGCGCAGCCACTCGCCGCGCTGCGGCCAGCGCCGCGTCCACAACAGCAGCAACAGCCCGGCGGGCAGACAGCGCAGCAAAGCCGCGTGAAAAGGCCGGTCCGGCGGCAGAAATTCAGTGGTGACCAAATACGTGCTGCCCCAAATCAGCGGCGCCAGCGCCGTGGTCATGAGCAGCAGGGGATAACGGGCGGGAGGCGGGTTCATGGAGGCTCCTGTCGATTTATCTTCAACTAAAGACAAATCCATTCTGCTCGCCAATTATCTTTAAGTCAAGATAAAATGACGGCCTGTCGCCCGCCAAGGAACCGCCCATGAAGACCCAGCCCGATCACCAAGCAACGCCCGATGCCGTGGACGCCATCGTCGCCCAATGGCAGCGCGAGCTGCCTGAACTGCCCACCGCCGACATGGCGCTGATCGGCCGCCTCAAGCGCTGCGCCGCGCTGATCCAGCCCCGGCTTGAAGCCGTTTTTGCCGAACACGGCCTCAGCAGCGGCGGCTTCGACGTGCTCGCCACCCTGCGCCGCAGCGGTGCGCCCTATACGCTCAGCCCCACCGCCCTGTTCGCGGCGCTGATGATCACCTCCGGCACCATGACCCAGCGCCTCAAACAACTGGAAGCGCAAGGCTGGATCCGCCGCCTGCCCAATCCCGACGACGCCCGCAGCCTGCTGGTGCAGCTGACCGACAGCGGCAAAGCGCTGATCGAAACCGCCCTCATCCCCCACGTGGACAACGAAGCCCGCCTGCTCGCCGCCCTGCCGCCCGACGCCCGCCAGCAACTGGATGCCGGCCTTGCCGCCCTGCTGCGGGTGTTGGAGGGGGACGGGATGAACCCGTAAACGGCATTTCGATGCCGCTTCAAGTACAAGGCGCAGAAATAAGGCGGCCCTGCATCACGCCTGACTCTTGCGGCGCGGCCATCCCTTTTGGCGATTCCCCCCAACTTCAGGCCGCAGCCACGAAAAGCAGCCCATCACGGGCAGTTATCGAACATCCGCGCCAGCCGCCAAGAAGGAAGCGTTTCGTTTATTGCGATTTTCGATTATTTCGACTAGAATCGCCGCCGTAACCGCTTTTGTTTCAGGAGCCCCCATGACTGCCATCGCTCCATCCAAGATGACGCTGCCCGCCGAGGCAGAGATGAAGGCGGCCGAGCAGAGCCAGCGCGCCCTGGCGGCCTGTCTGGCCACGCAATTGAAGACGCAGCGCATCCAGATTTTTGATGACCATCAACACGCGCATCAGGTGGAGCTGCCCACCTCGGCGCTGCGATTGCTGGTGGATATCCTGGCCGAACTGGCCGATGGCAACGCCGTGCGGGTGGTGCCCGTCCATACGGAGCTGACCACCCAGGAGGCTGCGGATTTGCTCAACGTATCGCGCCCCCATCTGGTCAAACTGCTCGAAGAAGGCGTCCTGGCGTTTCATCGCACCGGCAAACACCGCCGGGTGAAATTGGCCGACCTGATGGAGTACAAGCAGGCGCGCGAGCGTGCGAGCGCGCAGGCCATGGCCGAACTCGCCCAGCAGTCGCAAACCTTGGGCATGGGCTACGAGTGAGGCGCTCCCCCTTCACGGCCGTCTATGACGCCTGTGTTTTGTATCCCGCACCGCTGCGCGACTTCCTCATGTGGCTGGGCTTGTCCGGGCGGTTGCGGGCGCGTTGGAGCCATGACATTCATGAGGAGTGGAAGCGCAACCTGATGCGCAACAGGCCCGACCTGAGCAGGGCGCAGCTTGACCGGACATCCGAACTGATGGATCGCGCAATCCCGGACGGCCTGGTGGATGGCTACCAAACACTGATCGCCGGGCTGCAACTGCCAGATCCGGACGACCGCCACGTGCTGGCGGCGGCGATTCGCTGCGGCGCCAGCGTGATCGTGACTTTCAACACACGCGATTTCCCCGCAGAGACGCTGGCCGCATACGGCATCGAAGCGCAGCATCCCGATGCGTTCGTAGACAGGCTGTTGGATATTGACACGGCTGCCGTGATAGAGGCCGCACAACGCCAACGCGCCCAACTCAAACATCCGCCGATAGATGTGGACCGCTATCTCGATATCCTGTGTCGCCAAGGTTTGGTCCAAACTGCCCAGGCGCTGCGCGCTTACCGGGCCATGCTCTGATGTTTAGATAGTTTAGATAGTTCCGATATTACAATTTTGAGGTGAGTATGACTGTTGGTCTGAAAGTTGGCTCCATCATAGATGAGATTGGAGCATCCTCCTTCTTGAACGGCTTTTTCTCAACAGTGACCGCTCTTTTGGAGGAAGGGGTCAGGGGCGGTCGATTTCCTATTTTTTCCAAGCAAATGTACCAAGGCTTCGTGATGGCAAAAGATGTTCCCGGATTAATTGCTGAGCTTGGCTCCATTCGTGAGGAACTGAAGAGCTTCCCCCCTTCTTCTGTAGTTTGGGACTTGGATGATAAGTCGCTTGCGCCTCCATGGGGCACCAACATTAGCAGTGACATCACATCCCTGAGTAATTATTTTGTTTCAAGCACAGGAAGAGATCTTTTCGATTTATTGTTTGAGGCTCTTGATGAAGCGGCCAGAAAAAATCTGGATGCTTCGATTGTTAGCTATTAATCCTCGCCGAGCACATCCGGCTGGGCAACATCTACCTTAAAGGCGCGGCCAGAACGGCAGCGGCAGGCCAGCGCGCCAATGGTCAGCGCATACACCGCCAGCAGCTCGATGCCGGCCTTGCCGCCTTGCTGCGGGTGTTGGAGTGGCAGACACCAACCCCCTGAGCGGCGACCTCATGCAGAGCAGACACAGGCCGCAAATGCTCACACTGCCACCGGCGGCGGGTTGAGTTCGGCGAACTGGCCGTTCCAGTAGGGGTAATAGGGATAGGACGGCATGCAAAAGCTCGCCGCATCCAGTTGCGCCATGTGGTCGGGGCTGAGCGTCCAGTCGGCGGCGGCGAGGTTTTGCCGCAGCTGTTCTTCGTTGCGCGCGCCGATCAGCACGGTGGCGACGCTGGGGCGGGGCGTAGCCAGTTGAACTTGGGGGCATACGCCTATGGATATATAAGGCATTCATGCCTGTTGACATGAGACTAAATGTGCGATAAAGGTGGCGCGTTACTGAAATGGGCTTGACCGCAAGGCATATCTATATTTGAAAGGAAAAAGCCAATGAAGAATATTGTTTTATCTGCCGGCGTCTTGCTGGTGGCCGCTTGTGCCAGCCAGGCGCAGCCTGTCCCCGCCCCGGAAAAAGCGAGTGAAGCCATGAAGCAAGCCGCCTGTAAAAATCTTGCGCCAATCAAAGACATTGATGATCTGCTCTACCAGATGTACAGCAACTTGGATAGTCAGTGTTTATTTGAAATGCCCACTTCAGAGCTGGAAGAAATATGGGGGATACGCATTTTTGATTTAACAGGCCCTCATGGAAGCAAGAAAAGAGAGGCGCAACTTAAGGCATATCACCAACACCACGCCAACGGTGTCAATGGCGTTTTTATGGTGAAAAGCGATGGCGAGCCAAGCTCAGGACAGTTATTAAGAATAGAAGCGGCCACCCATGCAGCGAATGGAATGAATAATAAATTTGGCGGCAGCCTTGGAGAGCTTCGTCTCCCGGTTCAACTGCCACCCCCAAACAGATCTCATCAGATGCACCCTTTAGCTTGGCCGGATGCCATGCCAGAAAATCTAGGGAGCAATGCCACACCCACACCCAAACACATTGATAAATCAGAATATGATGTATTTACCGATTATTTTTGGTTTACAGCGCCGCCTAACCCAAAGAATCCACTTCTAATCATAAAAACTCACCACATCCACGAGCCCGATCAGATCGAAGTAAAACAATACTCTAACGATGCTTGAGTTAAGAAGCCCTTCTTTCAGGCAGCCTCACAAGCTGCCTGAAAGTGGCTCGAGTTTTATCCAACTGCCACCGGCGGCGGGTTGAGTTCGGCGAACTGGCCGTTCCAGTAGGGGTAGTAGGGATAGGGCGGCATGCGGAAGCTGGCGGCGTCCAGTTGCGCCATGTGTTCGGCGCTGAGCGTCCAGTCTGCGGCGGCGAGGTTTTGCTGGAGTTGCGCTTCATTGCGCGCGCCGATCAGCACCGTGGCGACGCTGGGGCGTTGCAGCAGCCAGTTGAGGGCGATTTGCGGCACGGGGCGGCCGGTGTCGGCGGCGATGGCGTCCAGCGCATCGGTGACGCGCCACAGGTGTTCGTCGGCCACGGGCGGGGCGAATTGCGCGGTTTGGTGCAGGCGGCTGCCTTCGGGCAGGGGCTGGCCGCGGTGCAGTTTGCCGGTCAGCCGCCCCCATCCCAGCGGGCTCCATACCACTGCGCCCACGCCCTGATCGAGCGCCAGCGGCATCAGCTCCCATTCGTAATCGCGTCCGATCAGCGAGTAGTACACCTGATGCGCCACCGGCCGCGCCCAGCCGCGGCTCTCGCTGATGCCAAGCGCTTTCATCAGCTGCCAGCCGGCGTAGTTGGAGACGCCGACATAGCGCAGCTTGCCCGCGCGCACCAAGTCGTCCAAGGCGCGCCAGGTTTCTTCCAGCGGGGTGCGGGCGTCGAAGGCGTGCAGTTGCAAGAGGTCGATGTAATCCGTGCCCAGGCGCTGCAAGCTGGCGTCCACCGCGCGCAAGAGGCGATGGCGGGATGCGCCGGCGTCGTTGACGCCTTCGCCCAGGCGCAGCGCGGTTTTGGTGGACAAGATGATTTGGTCGCGTCGCCCGCGCAGGGCTTCGCCCAGCACGCGCTCGGATTCGCCGTCGGAATAGACGTCGGCGGTGTCGAAGAAATTCACGCCCGCCTCGATGGCAATGTCCAGCAGGCGGCGCGCGGCATGGGCGTCGGTATCGCCCCAAGCGGAAAACAGCGGCCCTTTGCCGCCAAAGGTGCCCACGCCGAAGCCGAAGGCGGAAACTTTCAGGCCGGATTGGCCGAGGAAGCGGTATTGCATGGGGATGACTCCTTGGATATCAGTGGAAAAGGTTTTCAGGTGGGCGCAAGCGCTCGCGCCGGATGGCCGCCCAGGCCACAATCGTGGCCAGCAGCGGCATGACGGCAGCGAACAACGGCAGCCTGTGCAGGCCCAGCCCCTGGGCGATGACCACGCCGCCCAACCACGCGCCAATGGCATTGCCCAGGTTGAACGCGCCGATGTTGAGGCTGGAGGCCAGGCTTTGCGCCCGGCCTGCGCGTTGCAGCACCCACATTTGCAGCGCGGGCACGGTGGCAAAGGCGGCCGCGCCCAGCAGCAGAGAGAACCCTGCCGCCGCCGGGCCACTGGGCAAGGCGGCGGTCATCAGAGCCAGCACGGCGGCCAGCCCCGGCAGGCTAATCAGCAACGCGCGCGCCACGCCGCGATCGGCCAGCTTGCCGCCCGCGAGGCCGCCGATGACCATGCCCACGCCGAACAGCAGCAGGATGGGCGCGACCGCGCTTTCGGCAAATCCGGCCGCTTCCATCAGAATGGGCTGGATATAGCTGTGCACCACGAACAGGCCGCCAAAGCCCAATACCGTCATGCCCAGCCCCAACAGCACCGGCAGGCGCAGCGCTTGGCGCACCTCATCGCGCACCCGGCCCGGCGGCGCATCGGCCTGCCTGCGTGGCACCAAGGCCAGCACCACCAGCGCCGCCAGCGCGCCAATGGCGGTGACCGCCCAAAAGGTCGAGCGCCAACCGTAGTGCAAACCCAGCCAGGCTCCGGCGGGCACGCCCAGCAAGGTGGCCAGCGTCAGCCCGGTAAACATCAGGGCAATCGCCTGCGCCTGCCTGTCCGGCGGCGCCAGCTGCGCCGCCACCACCGACCCCACGCCGAAATAGCTGCCGTGCGAGAGCGCCGTCAACACCCGCGCCGCCATCAACCAGCCATAGCTGGGCGCGAGCGCGCAGGCCAGATTGCCCAGGGTAAACACCGCCATCAGCCCCAGCAGCGTGGCCTTGTGCGGCAGGCGTCGCGTGGCCAGCGTGAGCAACGGCGCGCCGAAAAACACCCCCAGCGCATAAGCGGAAATCAGCCCGCCCGCCTGCGGCAGCGTCACCTGCAACTCGGCGGCCACCTGTACCAACAGCCCCATGATGACGAACTCGGTCGTACCGATGCCGAACGCGCCAATGGTCAGCGCATACACCGCCAGCGGCAGGCGTTGAGGGGCAGAAAGCGGCATGGGCATCCTTTTCTTATCGTGGAAAAGCGCGCACTATCCGCTTTTTGATTACCCAGATAAACCGGTGTATTCTTGAATCTTTTTCAAGAAAAAATTGAAACAGGAGCCAAAATGACCACCACAGCCACCGCGAACCACCCGCGCCATCAGGCAAACGCCGTCCGCCTGCCGCAAACGCCATGAACCGCTTGAGCGACATCGCCCTGTTCCTGCAAGTGCTCGACAGCGGCTCCATCAGCGCCGCCGCGCGGCACATGGACATCTCCCCCGCCGTCGCCAGCCAGCGCCTGCAACGGCTGGAAAGCGAACTGGGCCTGCGCCTTCTGCACCGCACCACGCGCCGCCTGCACCCCACCCCGGAAGGGCTGGCGCTGGCCCAAGAAGGCCGCCCGCTGGTGGCTGAACTCGAAGCCCTCGCCAGCCGTTTGCAACAGCACAGCCAGCGCATCAGCGGCGCCCTGCGCCTCACCGCCCCGCCCTCTTTCGGCAGCCACTACCTCAACCCGCTCTTGCCCGGCTTTCTCGCCGCCCACCCGCAATTGCACATCTGCCTGCATCTGGATGACCGCCCCATCGACCTGGCGGGCGACGGCTTTGACCTGGCCATCCGCATCGGCGCGCTGAGCGACTCCAGCCTGATCGCCCGTCGTCTGGCCGACAATCGCCGCGTGCTCGTCGCCGCCCCCGGCTACCTGAAAACCCGCGGCGCGCCGCAGCGCATTGCCGACCTGGCCGAACACGACTGCCTGCTGCACCACAGCCAGCCCCGCCCGCACCACTACTGGCGCCTCATCAACCCCGAAGGCGAAGAAGAAAGCGTGCGCGTGCACGGCCGCCTGGCCAGCAACTACGGCGACGCCCTGCGCCAGGCCGCCATCGCCGGGCAGGGCATCGCCATTCACTCCCTCTGGCACATACACCAAGACCTGCGCGCCGGGCGGCTGGAGCGCGTATTGCCCGACTGCCGCCTGCCCGACAGCGGCATCTACGCCGTGATGCCCACCCGCAGCCACACCCCGCCGCGCGTGCGCGCCTTTGTCGATTACCTGGCCGAAGCGCTGGCCGGGCTTGATTGGCGTTGAGCTGAACCGCCGGCGAAGCTGCCGTCAGACTGGCGAGCGCTTAGCCGCCCGCGCGGTACAAATGCACGGGCTTTACCAGCGCGCGCTGGATGATGCCCTTGGCTTCCAGATCGAGCTGAACCGCCTTCAGCCACCAGCCCGCGGTGGCGCCACCGGGAAACAGCGCTTCTGGCAACTGCGGCAAAAGCGCCTTCTTGGCCTGCGCTACCGTGATGCCCGGCGGCTCGGGCGGAAGTACCGCCAGCAACGCCTCGCGCATGGCCAAGTATTTCGCGCGATCGACGCGGGCGGTTTTGCCCGGCATATTGATGTTTTCGATGTCGATTTTGTCGTCAGACATGCAGCTTCTCCTTGATCGCAATGGGCGGATTTTTGAAGCCCATGGCCGCCCACGCGCCGAACAGCTTGGCGTAGAACCCCAGCGATTGTTTGCGCAGATTGGGCAAGTCATCGGGCAGCGCCGAGGCATCGGCCAGATCGCTCGTCATGGTGCGCATTTGCGGCTTGGGGCGGGAAGCCGCCGGCCACAGATGCAGGTAAATATCCAGCCAGTGCGCGCCCTTGAGTTCCATGAACAGGGGCGTGTTGCAGCAGGTGGCAACCACGCGCCGGGTGCCCGCGTCGTCCGTCAGGCGAAATTCGGCCAGACGCTCAAAGCCCTCCACAAAGCGCACGCGGTCTTTGCGATACAGGGCGGTTGCCGTCGCCCCCAGGGGCGTGAGCAGGTTGTGCGCCTGCGCAAGCGTCGCCAAACGCCCGGCGGCGGCGCGGCAGCTGTTGCACAGGCATTCGGTCACCATAAACGGCGCGCCTATCACTTCCATGCGCGTCTGGCCGCAGCGGCAGGCCAGCGGGGTGGATGTGGTCATAAATGTTTCTCCTTATGTGTCAAGGGCTGCCTGAAGCGCTTTCAGGCAGCCGCTGCCAATGCGAACGGCGTCAACCGACGGCGCGGGTGAAATAGGCCAGCTGGTTTTGGTGCGCCTTGGCAAAGGCCGGGCGGGCGCTGGCGCGGGCCACGTAGTCGCGGCAGGCCGGGTAATGGGCCAGCCCGCCCAGATGGCCGACCAGGCGCAGTACGTCGCTCATGGCGATATCGGCAATCGAAAAATCCGCGCCCAGCCACTGCCGCCCAGTCAATACCGCCTCCATGCTGTCCAGACGGCGATCGCGCCGCTTTTCCAGCGCCGCCAGCCAGCCGGGCTCGTTCTGCACCCGGTTGAAATGGAAATACACCCAGGGCAGGGTCTCGATTTCCACCGAGTTGAAGGCGGCAAACAGCCAGCTGATGGCCTGCGCGCGGGCCGGCGCGGCGCGCGGCAGCAGGCGTTCGCTGTGCTCGCCCAGGTGCAACAAAATGGCGCCGCTTTCAAACAGTTCGACCTCGCCATCGCGCAAAAACGGCACCTGCCCGAAGGGCTGTTGCGCCAGATGGCTGCGCGGCTCGAAGGGCACGCTTTCTACCCGATAGGGCAGCGCCGCTTCTTCCAGCGCCCAGCGTATGCGGATGTCGCGCACGAGGCCGTGGGCAAAATCCGGCGCACGGTCAAAGGTGAAAAGCTTCATCATGGCGCGGCTCCCGGGTTAATGTGTTGTTGGCGCAAGAGCGCCATCCTGCTGCAAACAGCAGCGCGGCATTTGTCACCGAAGGCGCGCGGGCACAGAAAACAGGTTTTTCTCGGTCATATTCTGCTTGGCAAGCCGGGGATTTCATCAATCAAAGCCTGCGAACCATGATACAGCCTTCTTCATTTTCGCGGGCAATTTCAAAACCCAGTTTTTCATACATGCGCAGCGCAGGATTGGCCTTTTGAACCGATAATGAAACCTGCCTGTATCCTCGCTCTTTCAACGTCAAAAGGATTTGTTTCATAAGCGCCGTTCCAATACCCAAATTTCTATACCCCTTGAAAATCGAAATGGAAAGGGACGGGGTTTCATCATCAACATGGCCAAAATCATGGATGATACGCGTCCATACCGCCCCTACCACCCTCCCCTCGACTTCCGCCACATAACAGACATCATCTTTTCCGCCAAAATCTGCAACATATTTCTGCAAATCGGGGTGCTTTACAATACCTCTGGGCGGCACTTGCGCCCCCTCGGGAACAAAAACCGCTTCATACAGAAATTCATCCAAGAGATTGATTTCGCAACGCTTTAATTCTCTTATCTTATAATTTATGCCCGCCTCCGCCTGATGCCATTTGACCTTGAGCGTCATACCAAGTCCGCAAGATCTTCAACTTTTGATGATGCAAGCTCATTTTGAAATGGGCAAGCGATGAATCTGGCGTCTTCAAATCGGCGCGCGGTTGCCTGAATCGCTTGCAGGCAGCCGCGCCGGTCTATGGCGGCGCTTATTCGCCTTGCAGCTCGGCATTCACCTGCCACGGGGTGCCAAAGCGGTCGGTGACGATGCCAAAGCCCTTGGCCCAGAAGGTTTCGGCGAACGGCATTTGCACCTGCCCGCCTTCCGAAAGCGCGTTGAAAATGCGCTCGCCCTCGGCCAGGGTATCGACGTTAATCGCCACCTGAAAGCCTTGCATGGGCTGGAAACCGCCTTCGCTGCAAAAGGCCGGCAGGCTGTCGCTGGCGTTGAGCAGGCGTTCGCCGTTATGCATCAGCTGGCTGTGCGCGACTTTGGTTTTATCGGCTTCGGACAGCGGCGGCATGTCGGGATCGGACGGAATTTGTGCATAAGTCATGATTTCCAGCTTGCCGCCCAAGAGTTCGGCGTAAAAGGTCATGGCATCGGCGCAATTGCCGTTGAAATAAAGATAGTGGCTGATTTTCATGAGGTTTCTCCTGCGCGGGGTGAGTGGGTGCGCTTGTGGCGCGGATGAAAATGGATACGTTAGAGCAATTCCAGTTTGCCGATGCGCTCGCTTGCGCGCTGCCAGGCCGGGTCGGCCTCGATGCGGCGCACGTAGGCGGCGATATGGGGCAAATCCAGCGCGGTGCGCGACACCGCAGCCTGTAGTGGAAAGCTCATCATCACATCGGCGGCGCTGATTTCTTCGCCCAGCAGCCAGGCGCGGCCTGCCAGTTTGCTTTCGACAAATTCCAGATGCCGTTTGAGTTGCGGGTTCAAAAACGCGGCGCGCACGCCCTCGACTATCTTGCGGGCAATGGGCTTGACGAAAAACGGCATTTTGCGTGTTTCGATTTTGCGAAAGACCAGCGACATGACCAATAACGGCATTAACGAACCTTCTGCGTAATGCAGCCAGAACAGGTAATCGGGATAAATCGGGCTATCGACCGGCGGCTTCAACGCGGCTTCCTGCCCGTACCGGGTCATCAGATATTCGACAATCGCCCCACTCTCGGCCAGCACCAAGCCGTTGTCGTCTATCAGCGGCGATTTGCCCAGCGGGTGGATGCGGCGCAGGCTGTCGGGCGCCAGCGCGGTTTCGGCATCGCGCGCGATGACTTCCGCGCGATATTCCAGGCCGAGCAATTCCAGCAACCAGGCAATGCGATAGGCGCGGGATTGCTTGAGTGCGTAAAGGGTGATCATGGCAAACGCTCCTTATGGGTTTTTCAATGCCGTTTTCGGGCAGTCTGCGCGACGATGCGTTGTTCTCTGCCACAGACCTGCTTCACAAAACCGATGCAGGGCACACCCTACAGGGCAAAGTCGCTCAACGGGGATGGTCAGGCTCGCCATCCTGCCGCAAATCGCCGCACGGCATTTGTCACGGATTGCGCTGGCGCAGGTAGTCAAACAGCAGTTTGGGCATATTGACGGTGATCGGCGGGTCGCTGGGGCGCAGCGGGCGGAAGGCTAAATCAAGCGTTTGCGGTGCCGGCAGCGGGAAGGTAATCGGCTCGGGATGCAGGGCGCGCAGGCAGTGGTCGAGGCGGAAGAAATCCAGCGGGTTGAGGCTGGGGCGCATTTCACAGCCGAGCAAGTGGTAGCGGCCGTCGGGGATGTGGTCGATGACAAAGCGGCGGGTGTGAAACAGCGCCCGCCCCAGCACCGGCACACCGCGCGGAATCGGCTCGGGAAACAACCCGACAAACACCAGCGATGCCAGCCCTTCGCCCTGTATTTCCACGCTGAGCGCATGCGTTTGCGGATGGGCGGCGGGGTCGAAGCCGTGGTAGGGCAGCACCCGGGCGCGGCCGTCATGCAGCGCTTGCCGCAAGGTGGCGCTGAAGGTGGCGGCCTGTGCGCGATAGTCGCGCGGGCTTTGCCCGGTATGGGCGCGGAAGCGGTGCGCATAGGTGGCGGCGCTGGCATGGCCGGCCTCCAGTTGCGAGGCAATCACTGGCTGGCCTTGCACCAGCGGGGCAATGCCCTGCTCGATTTTCAGCGCGGCGATGTAGTCGCGCAGCGACAGCCCGGTTTCGGCGCGAAACCAGCGGCTCAGGGCAAAGCGGTTGACCCCGAAATGCGCGGCAATCTGCGCCGGCGTGGGGTCTTGGTGCAGCTGCGCACGAATGTGCGCAGTCAGGGCATCAACATCCATCATGAGCGCGATTGAAACATGACGGCCTGCGCGCTGGCAGGCCGTATGCAGCTTTAGCGCAGGTTGCCGGGCACCTCTGGCGCCTGCAAGCGCCGCAGCGGGGTGTCGGTGAGGTCGATTTCCTCGCCAAAGCGCGGGCTGTGGTTGTTCCACTCGTCCACGGCGCGCGTCAAAGCCTCGCGGCTGTCGGCGACGAAGTTCCACCACATGACGGTGGGGTGCGGCAGCGGCTCGCCGCCCAGCAGCAGGAAGTGGCTGCCGGCTTCCGCTTCGATGGCGAACTGGGTTTCGCCCGCAGCGATGAAGGCCAGCTCATCGGCGCCAAAGGTTTCACCGCCGATGCGCACCTGACCGGCAATCACCAGCACGCCGTATTCCCAACCGCTTTGGCAGGATATTGGCAGGCTGGCCTCAGCCTGGCATTGCACATCCACGCCAAGCAGTGGGCTGTGCTGCATGGTGGGTGCGGTACGCCCCTGAAAGCTGCCGGTGGTGAGGGCATAGCGCACGCCGCCTTCCTGCCAGGTGGGCAGTTCCGGGTAATGCACAAAGCCCGGCGCGATGGATTGATTCATCGGCAGGGCAATCCACAGCTGCACTGCGTGCAGGCTGCGCACCCCTTCGGGGGTCTGCTCGGTATGGGCGATGCCGTGCGCATCACCCGTGCCTGCGGTCATCAGATTGACCTGGCCTGGGCGAATCACTTGCCGAAAGCCCAGGCTGTCGCGGTGCAACAACTCGCCTTCCAGCATCCAGGTAAAGGTTTGCAGGTTGGTGTGCGGATGCGCGCCGACTTGCAGGCCGGGACTGTCCGCCTCAAAGCGAGCGGGGCCGATATGGTCGAGAAAGCACCAGGCGCCGATGGTGCGGCGTCCGGCTTGCGGCACCAGCCGGGCAACGGGGATGCCGCCAACGTCTTTGCTATGGGCGGTGAATTTTTGTGGGGTCATGTGTGCTCCTTGGCTTTGGGCTGGGGATAGAAATGGGGGAAGGCGCTGCAATTGATGGCATTGCGCCATGCAAGCCTAGTGGCCAGGGCCTGTTCACCCTATGCAAAGAGTCGCGAAGGCCTGAAAAATCGCTCCGATCAAGGCGCACGTGGCAGGGCGTATGTCGATACGCCCAAGACGGGCAACGCCGAGCGGGGGAATTTTTCATGCCTTCCCCAAGGGTTGTGGCCTGTAGGGGCCGCCCACGGCGTTGGCAATCCTCGCAAGGCATCCAGCCTTGCTGCGGTTGCCGCCTTGTGCTCGGCCCCTACAGGCCACAACGCGATCTCCTTGCCTAGGGTGAACAGGCCCTAACGGATAGGCGGCAGGTGATGGCCTGCCGCCACGCTTCAAGCCATGCGGCCAAACTTGCCACTGTTGAAGTCACGGATGGCTTCGGCGATTTCGGCCTGGCTGTTCATCACGAACGGGCCATAGCCCACCACCGGCTCGTCAATCGGCTCACCGGCCAGCAGCAGCACCTTGGCGTCGGCATTGGCCTCAATGCTCACGCCGCTGCCTTCATGCGAGAGCGTGGCCATTTCGGCCTTGCGCAGTACCTTCTCACCATTGACCAGCACCGTGCCATCGAGCACCACCAGCAGCGTGCTCCAGCCTTCGGGCTGCGCCAAGTCGGCGCTTTGTCCGGCCTTCAGGCGCACATCCCAGACGTTCATCGGGCTGTAGGTCTCGGCAGGCCCCTTGCCTTCGCCATACTGCCCGGCAATCACCCGCACCCGCCCGGCATCACCCGGCAACGCGATGGATGGGATTTGCGCATCGGTAATGCCCTGATAGTGCGCCGGGGTCATCTTGTCCTTCTTCGGCAGATTGACCCACAGCTGCACCATCTCGAATGGCCCGCCTTCGCGGCTGTAGCGCTCGGAATGAAACTCCTCGTGAATGATGCCGCCGCCGGCCGTCATCCACTGCACATCGCCACGACCAATCACGCCGCCAGCGCCAGTGCTGTCGCGGTGCTCGACCTCACCCTCATAGACGATGGTGACCGTCTCGAAGCCGCGATGCGGATGCTGCCCCACGCCACGGCGGTAGCCGCTGTTGGGCGGAAATTCGGTCGGCGCAGCATAGTCCAGCATCAGAAACGGGCTGCGGCTGGGTACATCCGCGCCGCTGTAGCCAAACATGCCGTGAACGGGAAAACCATCGCCCACCCAGTGGCGGCCAGGGGCGCTGCGGGTGTCGATCACGGTCTTGGCGGTGGTGGCAACAGTGGTCATGGCAAACATCCTTTCTGAGAGCGTGTTATGAGCTCTAAATCAACGCCGCCCAAAAGCGGCATGGGTGCAATGGTAGGGACGAATGCCTGCGGGATAAACTGGCATTTCTTCACCACATCATCCTGCGTTTGCAACAATCAGCTGCCCCATGCACGCCCCCAGTGACGACTTGTACGACCTCAACGACCTGGCCTACTTCGCCCACGTGGCCGGGCACGGCGGCTTTGCCGCCGCCGAGCGGGCCACCGGCATCCCCAAATCCAAACTCAGCCGCCGCGTGGCCGCGCTGGAAGAGCGCCTGGGCGTGCGCCTGATCCAGCGCACCACGCGCCGCTTTGCCATCACCGACATGGGCCAGCGCACCCTGCAACACGCCCGCGCCATGCTGGCCGAGGCCGAAGCCGCGCAGGCCCTGGCGCGCGAGCACAGCGGCGCGCCGCGCGGCGCGGTGCGCCTGTCCTGCCCGCCCGCGCTCTTGCACCACGCCGTGGGCCCGATGCTGGCGCGTTTTCTCAACGCCTGGCCGCAAGTCAGCGTGCAGGTGCAGGCCAGCAACCAAAACATCGACGTCTGGCAGGACGGCATCGATCTGGCGCTGCGCGTGCGCGCCCCCGGCACCCCCTTGCCGCGCGAAGAAACCCTGCGCCCGCTGGCCCTCAGCCCACACGTGCTGGTGGCCGCCCCGGCCCTGCTGGCCAACGCCGCCCCGCCCGCCACGCCCCAAGACCTGGCCCGCCTGCCCAGCGTGGCGCTGGGCAACTCGCCCGAAGAAAGCCAATGGCTCTTGAGCAGCCCCGATGGCCGCCACGCCGCCTTGCCGCTGGCCCCGCGCCTGGTGGTCAACGATGCCGACGCCCTGCTGTGCGCCGCGCTGGCCGGCGTGGGCTGCGCCGCCCTGCCCCGGCTGCTGGCGCACGACGCAATGGCGCGCGGCGATTTGCAGGAAGTGCTGCCCGGCTGGGCCCCGCCAGCGGGCCAGGTGCAGGCCGCCTACGCCACCCGGCGCGGCATGCGCCCGGCAGTGCGCATGCTGCTCGATGCGCTGGTCAGCGGGTTTGAAGAGCTGATCCGTGGCGGCCGCTGCCTACAGCCATTGGCGCCACTGACTTGACGCTGGCGCGCGCATAGCCCTTCAGGGCTTGCCCCGAGACTCGTATTCGCCATCTTGGCGCAAACGGCAAGCAGCGGTTGGGCATGGGCAGCAAGGCTGCGCCGCCCAGCCTATGGGCCGCAGAGGCCTTGTGGGCACGGCAGCGCACCCTATCCACCCAATCCGGCTTGATGGGGCCCGCCGGGCAGGGCTTTTGAGCAGCCCCTCAAACCGGCATGGCCGCATATTCGGCCATGCGCTGCTTGTAATTGTCTGGCGTGTGGCTCCAGCGGTTGGGGTCGTCGTATTCAAAATCCGCGCCCACCTCCCCGGCGCGTGAGATGCGAATCATGCATTTGAGCCAGCCGCGCCCATTGGGGTTTTCCGCTTTCATGACAGCATGCAATTTGATGAGCAAATTCAAGCGCGGCCCATCCGGCGCCACCATCAGGCAGGTATTTTGCGCGTCATACGAATATCCGCGCATGCCGGCATGGCCATCGCCCACTTCCCCAATCAGGATGATTTTCTGCCAACCCTCCTGCTCGGTGACTTCTGCATCCTGCAGCAAGGATTTGCAAAGCTCCATCAGGGCTTCGTCCTTTGTCATTTTTCCTCCATCAGATTCATGAAAACAAAGTTCAGACCGGCATGGCCGCATATTCAGCCATGCGCTGCTTGTAATTGTCTGGCGTGTGGCTCCAGCGGTTGGGGTCGTCGTATTCGAAATCCGCGCCCACATCCCCGGCGCGCGAGATGCGGATCATGCATTTGAGCCAACCGCGCCCGTTGGGTTTTTCCGTTTGCATGACCTGCTGCAAAGCGCGCAGCTTGTCCATATCAAAATCCAGCGATGGCGCTATCCATTGACATTCGCCCTGCTGGTTGTACGAATAGCCAAATGCCTTGACACTGGCGCTGGTGACTTCCGCAATCAGAATCAGTTTTTGCCAGCCTTGCTGCGCGGTCAGTTTGGCATCCTGCACGCACGCTTTGCACAAATCAATCAATGCGTCGTTCTGGTTCACGGCGCTTTTCTCCCATCGCGCAAATTAGGGCCTTGGGGGCTGGCAGCGGCGCGCGTTTTGGCGCTGCCTCGCGCAGCGCCAGCGGCCTTGGCGCGGGCCGTCGGGGTTTTGGGCTTGGCCTTGGCGGGCGCTGCGGCTTTCTTGGCCCGGGGGCGGCGCGGCGCTTTGGGCTGGGTGGCGGCAGGAGCGGCAGCGGCTGAAGCCTGGGCGGCGGCCACGTTCTGGCCGATGTCGTCCAAGGCCTTGGCGGCAATGGCCTGGAACTGCTCGGTCAGCGCGCCCCACCACTGCAGGGCCTGGGCCTGCATGTGCTGCATGGCGGCCATGCCCTCGGCCGTGGGGTTGGCGGCGTCCTCAGTTGTGCCCTCAGTTGTGCCCTCAGTTGCGCCCTCAGTCGCACTTTGGGCCGCATCGCGCGCCGCGCCGGCCCCGTCATGGACTGCGCCTTCGGCCTGGGCGGCAGAGGCAGCGCTACCCGGCGCGGGCATGTCGGGCATGGCGGCCTGGAACACTTCGGCCGAGCGCTGCGCCCCCTGCTGGATGCCTTCGCTGAAGGCCTGAGCCATCTCGCGCGCGTCGCGGTTCATGCGGCCCAGCGCGCTCAGCGTCATCTTCTGCACCTCCAGGGCCTGGATGGTGGCTTCCAGCGCGCGGCCGTTTTGCTCCAGCCAGAACTTGACGACCTTGAGCTCGTCGATGCGCTTTTGCACTTCGGCCGGGTCCATGGTCGGGGCCAGCCATTGCTGAAAGGCCGCCCCGGCTGCGCCGCTTTGGCCCTGCGCCTGGCCCAGCGCCGCCGGGGCCAGGCTGCGCAAGAAATCGAACCCGGGCACGAACCGGGTGAACTCCATCCAATTGCTTTGTTCGCTCATCGCCTCTCTCCTGCGGGCCGGCCGGTTCGCCGGCCCATACCGGCGCGAGGATACGGGACAATGGGCGCCGCTCCCAGCCGGGAAAACCGCAGCCTGGGCCGCCCCCTTGCCATGAATTGCACCACCCCCGCCACGCCCGCCACCACGCCTGCGCCCGTTTCGGGCCAGGCCGTGCGGCGCATTGCGCACCTGGACATGGATGCGTTTTTTGCCTCGGTGGAGCTGCTGCGCCAGCCGCAGCTGCGCGGGCTGCCGCTGGTCATCGGCGGCGGCCGGCGCGCGCCGGGCTGGCTGGGCGATGCGGCGCTGGAGGCGCTGCCGCCAGCGCAGATCCCGCTGCAGGCCTTCCCCCGCCTGGGTGGCTATGCCGGGCGCGGCGTCATCACCACCGCCACGTATGAGGCGCGGCAGTTCGGCGTGGGTTCGGCCATGGGGCTGATGAAAGCCGCGCGGCTATGCCCGCAGGCCTATCTGCTGCCGGCCGATTTCGATCAGTACCGCGCCTACTCGGCGCGCTTCAAGGCGGCAATCGGCGAGCACGCCAGCCGCATCGAGGATCGCGGCATCGACGAGGTCTACATCGACTTCAGCGGCCTGCCCGGCTGCGCCGAGGATGGCGGGCTGGCGCTGGCGCAGCGCATCCAGCGGGCCATCTTCGCGGCCACGGGGCTGAGCTGCTCGATCGGCGTGGCGCCCAACAAGCTGCTGGCCAAGCTGGCCAGCGAATGGCACAAACCCAATGGCATCTTCATCCTGCAGCCGCAGGAGGTCACCGCGCGCATCTGGCCGCTGGCCTGCGGCAAGGTCAATGGCATCGGCCCCAAGGCCAGCGCCAAGCTGCAGGCGCTGGGCATTGCCACACTGGGCGAGCTGGCGAAGGTGCCGCAGGAGCAACTGGTGGCGCACTTTGGCGCCAGCTACGGCCGCTGGCTGCACGCGGTGGCCTGGGGGCGCGACGAGCGACCGCTGGTGGTGCAAAGCCAGCCGGTGTCGATGAGCCGCGAGACCACCTTCGCGCGCGACCTGCACGCCCGGCGCGACCGCGCCGAGCTCTCGGCACTGTTCACCGCACTGTGCCAGCGCGTGGCCGATGACCTGCAGCGCAAGGGCTACGCCGGGCGCACCATCGGCGTGAAGGTGCGGCTGAGCGATTTCCGCACCATCACGCGCGCGCATTCGATCGCGCACTACACCCAGGACGCGGCCACCATCCGCCAGGCCGCCGGGCAATGCCTCAAGCGCATGGACTGGTCGCAACCGCTGCGCCTGCTGGGCGTGAAGGTCGACAAGCTGCTGCCGCTGGCACAGGCGCAGCAGCACAACGCCAGCCTGGCCGCGCAAGGGCAGATTGGGCCGCAGCAGCTGGACTTGCCATTGCAGCAGGGGCTAGCTGAATAAAATCGGCCCTTTTTCCACGAGAGAGACAAGGCCAGTGATGCATAAGATCAAACGGGGCCTGGATCTGCCCCTGGCCGGCGCCCCCCAGCCGCAACTGGCCGACGCTGCGGCCGTGCGCCGCGTGGCCGTCATCGGGGCCGATTACCACGGCCTGAAGCCGACGATGGCGGTGCAGGTGGGCGACCGGGTGAAAACGGGCCAGCCGTTGTTTTCCGACAAGAACCAGCCGGGCGTGCACATCACCGCGCCGGCGGCGGGCGTGGTCAGCGCCATTCACCGCGGGCAGCAGCGGGTGCTGCAATCGGTGGTGATCGACGTCGAGGGCGCGCCGGGCCAGGAAGAGGCGCTGGCCTTCGCCCGTTATGACGAGGCCCAGCTCGACGCGCTGAGCGACGCGCAGGTGCGCGAGAACCTGCAGCACAGCGGCCTGTGGGCGGCGCTGCGCACGCGGCCGTTCAGCAAGATTCCGGCCGCCGACGCCACGCCTGCGGCGATTTTCGTCACGGCCATGGACACGCACCCGCTGGCGGCCGACCCGGCCCCCATCATCAACGCGCACGCTGGCGATTTCCGCCACGGCCTGCGCGTGCTGGCGCGCCTGGCGCCGCTGGTGCTGTGCAAGGCGCCCCATACATCATCCAATGCCTCGCTGCCGGGCGAGGATGTGCCGGGCCTGAAGGTGGAGGAGTTCGACGGCCCGCACCCGGCCGGGCTGCCGGGCACGCACATCCACTTCGTGCTGCCGGTGGATGCGGCGCGCACGGTGTGGCACATCGGCTATCAGGACGTGATCGCCATCGGCAAGCTGTTCACCACGGGCCAGTTGTGGACTGAGCGCATCGTGGCGCTGGGCGGGCCGGTGGTGAAAAACCCGCGCCTGCTGCGCACGCGCCTGGGCGCAAGCCTGGAGGAGCTGACCGCCGGCGAGCTGGAGGGCGCGGACAACCGCGTGAACAACCGCGTGATATCCGGCTCGGTGCTGGGCGGGCGCACGGCCAGCGGGCCGTATGCCTTTCTGGGCCGCTACCACGTGCAGGTGAGCTGCCTGCACGAGGGCACGGAGCGCGAGATGCTGCATTACCTGCGCCCGGGCGCGCGCAAGCATTCGGTGACCGGGGCCTTTCTCTCCAGCCTGCTGGGCCGCCGCCTGCTGCCCATGAGCACCACCACTAACGGCAGCCCGCGCGCCATGGTGCCCATTGGCAATTACGAGGCGGTGATGCCGCTGGACATCCTGCCCACGCAACTGCTGCGCGCGCTGATCGTGGGCGACACGGAGATGGCGCAAAAGCTCGGCTGCCTGGAACTGGATGAAGAAGATTTGGCGCTGTGCACCTACGTGTGCGCGGGCAAGTACGAATATGGCCCGATCTTGCGGGACAACCTCACCCGCATCGAGAAGGAGGGCTGAACACCATGGGCCTGCGATCTTTTTTTGACCGTATCGAGCCGCACTTTCACCAAGGCGGCAAGTACGAGAAGTGGTACGCCTTGTACGAGGCGGTGGACACCTTTCTCTACCGCCCGGCCAGCGTGACGCGCTCCACCGCGCACGTGCGCGACAGCATTGATCTGAAGCGCATGATGATCATGGTCTGGCTGTGCACCTTCCCGGCCATGTTCTTCGGCATGTGGAACGTGGGCTGGCAGGCCAACACCGTGTTTGCCGCCCAGCCCGAGCTGCTGGCCGCGCAAGATGGCTGGCGCTTTGCGCTGATGCGCATGCTCGGCGGCTTCAACCCCGCCAGCGCGTGGGACAACATGCTGCTGGGCGCGCTGCACTTTCTGCCCATTTACGCCGTCACCTTTGCCGTGGGGGGCTTTTGGGAGGTGCTGTTTGCCTCCATCCGCCGCCATGAGGTCAACGAGGGCTTTTTCGTCACCTCGGTGCTGTTCGCGCTGACGCTGCCGCCCACCATCCCGCTGTGGCAGGTGGCGCTGGGCATCAGCTTTGGCGTGGTGCTGGGCAAGGAGGTGTTTGGCGGCACGGGCAAGAACTTCATCAACCCGGCGCTGGCCGGGCGCGCCTTCCTGTTCTTCGCCTACCCGGCCGCGCTCTCGGGCGATGCGGTGTGGAACGCGGTGGACGGCTACGCGGGCGCCACGGCGCTCAGCCAGGCCGCCAGCGGCGGCGTGGCGGCGCTGGCGCAGGGCGGCCTGAGCTGGTGGGACGCCTTCCTGGGCTTCATGCCCGGCTCGGTGGGCGAGACCAGCACGCTGGCCATTCTGATTGGCGGCGGCGCGCTGATGCTGATGCGCATTGCCGCCTGGCGCATCGTGGCCGGGGTGATGATCGGCATGGTGGGCTTCAGCCTGCTGCTCAACCTCATCGGCTCGGAGAGCAACCCCATGTTCGCCCTGCCCTGGCACTGGCACCTGGTGCTGGGCGGCTACGCCTTCGGCATGATGTTCATGGCCACCGACCCGGTGTCCGCCTCCATGACCAACACCGGCAAATGGATCTTCGGCGCGCTGATCGGGGTGATGGTGGTGATGATCCGCGTCATCAACCCGGCCTTCCCCGAAGGGATGATGCTGGCCATTTTGTTCGGCAACCTGTTCGCCCCGCTGATCGACCACTTCGTCATCCGGGCCAACATCAAGCGGAGGGCCGCACGCCGTGTCTGATCAAAAAGAAACCATTGGACGCACGCTGCTGGTGGCGCTGCTGGTCTGCCTGGTGTGCTCGGTCTTCGTGGCCGGCGCGGCCGTCAGCCTCAAGCCCACGCAGCAGGTGAACAAGCAGCTGGACAAGCAGCGCAACATTCTGGCCATTGCCGGGCTGGCCCCGGCCGACGCCCCCGCCGCCGAGGTGCAGCGCCTGTTCAAAGAGCGCATCCAGCCGCGCCTGGTCGATCTGCAAACCGGTCGCTTCAGCGACGCGCACGAGGCCGCCAGCTTCGATCCGCTCAAGGCCGCCAAGGACCCGGCCCTCTCCGACGCCCTGCGCCCCGAGCAGGACGCGGCCTCCATCCGCCGCCGCGAGCGCTTCACGGTGGTCTATCTGGTGGAAGGCGAAGGCGGCCGCCCGCAGACTTTGGTGCTGCCCGTGCGCGGCTACGGCCTGTGGTCCACGCTGCACGGCTTTCTGGCGCTCAAGGACGACTACAACACCGTGGCCGGTTTCGGCTTTTACCAGCACGCCGAAACGCCCGGCCTGGGCGGCGAGGTGGACAACCCGCGCTGGAAGGCGCTGTGGCCGGGCAAGCAGGTGTTTGACGCCAGCGGCCAGCCGGCCATCGCCATCGTCAAGGGCGGCGTCGATGCGGCCAGCCCGCGCGCCGTGCACCAGGTCGATGGCCTGGCCGGCGCCACGCTGACGAGCAACGGCGTCGATCACCTGCTGAACTTCTGGCTCGGCCCGCAGGGCTTCGGGCCTTTCCTGGCACACCTGCGCGCAGGAGGCAACTGAGATGGCACAACCCACGATCAAGCAAGTCCTGTTCGATCCGGTCTTCAAGAACAACCCCATCGGCCTGCAAATCCTGGGCATTTGCTCGGCGCTGGCCGTTACCTCCAACCTCAAGACGGCGCTGGTCATGTCGGTGGCGCTGACGCTGGTGACCGGCTTTTCCAACCTGTTCATCTCCAGCATCCGGGCGCAGATTCCGGGCTCCATCCGCATGATCGTGCAAATGGTCATCATCGCCTCGCTGGTGATTGTGGTGGACCAGGCGCTCAAGGCCTTTGCCTATTCGCTGTCCAAACAGTTGTCGGTGTTCGTCGGCCTGATCATCACCAACTGCATCGTCATGGGCCGCGCCGAGGCTTTTGCCATGCAAAACCCGCCCATGCTCTCGTTCTTTGACGGCATCGGCAACGGCCTGGGCTACAGCGCCATGCTGCTGGCGCTGGGCTTCGTGCGCGAGCTGTTCGGCGCGGGCAAGCTGTTTGGCATCGCCGTGCTGCCCACGGTGAATGACGGCGGCTGGTACGTGCCCAACGGTCTGCTGCTGCTGCCGCCCTCGGCCTTTTTCCTGATTGGCCTCATCATCTGGGCGCTGCGCAGCTGGAAGACCGAGCAGAACGAGGCATCCGCCTTCCGCATGGCGCCGCACGTGAGTGGCAAGGAGGGTATCTGAGATGGAACACTACCTCAGCCTGTTTTTCCGCTCCGTGTTCGTCGAGAACATGGCGCTGGCCTTCTTTTTGGGCATGTGCACCTTCATCGCCATTTCCAAGAAGGTGGAAACCGCCATCGGCCTTGGCATTGCCGTGGTGGTGGTGCAGGCCATCACCGTGCCCGCCAACAACCTGATTTACACCTACTTGCTCAAAGACGGCGCGTTGGCCTGGGCCGGTCTGCCCGAGGTGGATTTGAGCTTTCTGGGCCTGCTGTCCTACATCGGCGTGATCGCCGCGCTGGTGCAGATTCTGGAAATGCTGCTGGATAAATACGTGCCCAGCCTCTACAACGCGCTGGGCGTGTTCCTGCCGCTGATCACGGTCAACTGTGCCATCATGGGCGGCACGCTGTTCATGGTCGAGCGCGACTACAACCTGACTGAAAGCGCCGTTTACGGCGTGGGTTCGGGGCTGTCCTGGGCGCTGGCCATTGCCGCGCTGGCCGGCATTCGCGAAAAGCTTAAATACAGCGACGTGCCTGCCGGCCTGCAGGGCCTGGGCATTACCTTCATCACCATTGGGCTGATGGCCCTGGGCTTTATGTCCTTCTCCGGCGTGCAACTGTAAGCAGGCAAAGGCAAGCGTATGACTACTGAAATCCTGCTCGGCGTCGGCATGTTCACGGCCATCGTGCTGGCGCTGGTGCTCGTCATCCTGTTCGCGCGCTCCAAACTGGTGTCCAGCGGCGATGTGACTATCGAGATCAATGGCGAGCGCAGCATTACCGTGCCCGCCGGCGGCAAGCTGCTGCAAACCCTGGCGGGGCAGAACATCTTTCTGTCCTCGGCCTGCGGCGGCGGTGGCACCTGCGCGCAGTGCAAGTGCGTCGTCAACGAAGGCGGCGGCGAGATGCTGCCCACCGAAGAGTCGCACTTCACCCGCCGCGAGGCGGCGGCAGGCTGGCGCCTGTCCTGCCAGACGCCGGTCAAGCAAGACATGAAGATTCACGTTCCGGAAGAAGTCTTCGGCGTCAAGAAGTGGGAGTGCACCGTTGAGTCCAACCCCAACGTCGCCACCTTCATCAAGGAGCTGACCCTGCGCCTGCCCGAGGGCGAGAACGTGGACTTCCGCGCTGGCGGCTACGTGCAGCTCGAATGCCCGCCGCACACCGTGGCCTACAAGGATTTCGACATCGCCGAGGAATACCGCGCCGACTGGGACAAATTCAATCTCTGGCGCTACGTCTCCAAAGTCGATGAGCCGGTGATCCGCGCCTACTCCATGGCCAACTACCCGGAAGAAAAAGGCATCGTCAAGTTCAACATCCGTGTGGCCACCCCGCCGCCGGGGCGCGACGACGTACCGCCGGGGCAAATGTCCTCCTGGGTGTTCAACCTCAAGCCCGGCGACAAGGTCACCGTGTACGGCCCGTTTGGCGAATTCTTCGCCAAGGACACCGACGCCGAAATGGTCTTCATCGGCGGCGGCGCGGGCATGGCGCCCATGCGCTCGCACATCTTCGACCAGCTCAAGCGCCTGAACAGCAAGCGCAAGATCAGCTTCTGGTACGGCGCGCGCTCGCTGCGCGAAGCCTTCTACACCGAGGAATACGACCAGCTCGCCGCCGAAAACCCCAACTTCACCTGGCACCTGGCCCTCTCCGACCCGCTGCCCGAAGACAACTGGACGGGCTACACCGGCTTCATCCACAACGTGCTGTACGAGAACTACCTCAAGGACCACCCCGCCCCCGAGGACTGCGAGTTCTACATGTGCGGCCCCCCCATGATGAACGCCGCCGTCATCCAGATGCTGCTGGACCTGGGCGTGGAGCGCGACAGCATCTTTTTGGATGATTTTGGTGGCTGAGCGGGCGGCTGCCGCAGCGGCCAGAACCGCACAGCGCGGATTGCACCATCACCGCCATCGCCCGCGCCCTTCGGGGCGCTCACTGCTGGCTGGCTTGCTGGCCGCTGGGGCGCTCGCCGCCTGCCAGCCCGCCGGGCAGGCTCAGCAAGTCGTGAAATTCACCGGCCCCACCATGGGCAGCAGCTACCAGATCAGCTACGTGGCTGAATCCGGCGGGCCCGAGCTGGCGGCGGCGCAGGCGGGTGTGCAGGCCATCCTAGGCGAGATTGATTCCGCCGTCTCGACCTACCGGGGCGATTCGGCCCTGGCCCGCTTCAACGCCGCGCCCGCGGGCACTTGCATGGACATGCCTGCCGCCGCCATCGCCCTGGCCGAGCACGCCCAGGCCCTGCACGCGGCCAGCGGTGGCGCGTTTGACGTGAGCCTGCTGCCCGCGCTGGAAGCCTGGGGCTTTCGCCACCGGCCCAGCGCCCCGGTGACGACCAACATCCCGGCCAGCGCGGCTGCCGCAGCCGCATCCCCCACAGCACCTACAGCGCCCACCGAGGCCGAACTGCAAGCCCTGCGCCAGCGCGTGGGCATGCAGCACCTGCGTATCGAGGGCGCGCGGCTGTGCAAAATCGCGCCCATTCGGCTTGAGTTCAACAGCACCGCCGCAGGCTACGCCGTGGACCGCGTGGCGCAGTGGCTGGAGGGTCAAGGCGTGCGCAATTATTTGGTGGAGATCACCGGCGAGATGCGCGCCGCTGGCCGCAAGCCCGGCCGCAAACCCGATGGCGAGCCCTGGCGCATCGCCATCGAAGCGCCGCTGGAAAACGCGCGCCAAGCGCAGAAAATCCTCGCGCTGCAAGACATGGCCTTGTCCACCTCGGGCGACTATCGCAACTGGCGCGAGGCGGGCGGGCAGCGCTATTCGCACACGCTGGATGCGCGCAGCCTGCGCCCCGTGCGCCACGCGCTGGCCTCCGTCACCGTGGCCCATGCCTCGGCTTTGCAGGCCGATGGCCTGTCCACCCTGCTGATGGCGCTGGGGCCAGAAGCGGGCTACGACTACGCCAGCGCACACGGCCTGGCCGCCCTGTTCATCATCCGCACGGGCGAGGGCAAAAACGAAAGCGAAAATGGCGGCTTCGCCACCCGCAGCACGGCGGCCTTTGATGCCGCCTTTAATGCCACTCTTCCCCCATCCGTTTCTGGAGCACAACCATGATCTGGCTCGTCACCCTCATCCTCATGCTGCTGGTCGTGGCCGGCATGGCCATCGGCGTCATGGTCGGGCGCAAGCCCATTGCCGGCTCCTGCGGCGGCCTGGCCAACAGCGTGGGGCTGGATCACACCTGCCATTGCGGCAAGGCCCCCGGCAGCTGCGGCAGCGATACCGGCAAGGCCTGAGGGCGCGGCTCAAAACCCTTGGCTTGCGCGGCGGGCGCTCAGGCGGATTGGGGCGGTTGGGCCGTCTGCGGCCTTGCATCCCATCCTGCTCCGTTCCATTCCAAGCCGCTGCTGCCCACTCGCGCCAAGCGCTTGAACAGCCCCTAAAGCGCGCTATGCACTTTGCGCCCCCCGCGCACGGGCGCCAGTAGGCATGCGGCATGCCGTGCAGCAAAGGCGCGGCGCTGAAAACCAGGCCATCGCGCCCCCCTGCCCAAGGCTTGCCATCAAAACCGTATTGCAGGCCCTTGCAGGGCAGCCCAGCCTGCGGCTGGGCAAAGGCGCAACACCGGCTACCGGCCCAGCAACGCCAGCCGTTGGCAAGCGCGTGGTTGCGTCCTACAATGGCTTCGGCTTGTTACATGATTTGCAAAAACCTGTCTCTTGGGCAGGTTTTTCCCAGCCGGTCATTTTTCTTTTCATAGGAGGTCTTGCACATGCACCCCAGCCAGGCGGCGCGGCCCTTGCCATGCCACCCCCAATATTGCTTCAGGAATGCGCGCTTGCATGCAGCGCCATGATTTTCTCTATTAACCCTGTTTTTGAAAATTAATCTTATGTCTTTTTATAGAATCCCGTTGGCAACCGCTTTTTTTCTGGGTTTTGGCCTCAG
Source organism: Vandammella animalimorsus (assembly GCF_002285285.1). GTDB lineage: Bacteria > Pseudomonadota > Gammaproteobacteria > Burkholderiales > Burkholderiaceae_C > Lampropedia > Lampropedia animalimorsus. The sequence goes on along the minus strand of NZ_NSJF01000002.1, from coordinate 388,037 downwards.
TGTTGCCCAGGCGCAATCATTCTCGATTGACGAAACCGTGGCGTTGCCAGGCACGAACGATCACATCGTGACCGTCCGGTTCGAGAACTCCAACCCACGAAAAATTGCTTCCTTTTCTCTCTCGATTCCCGTTAGCAGCAGCATCACGGTTACCGATGCCGACTTTCAATATTTCGGGAACGCTGATGGAAGATGCTTTGTTGCGGCCGGGAAGATCAACTGCAATGTTGATGAAAAATCAGTGGGAGCTTTTCTTCCAGAAAGATACAGAATAAAAATCAAAGTGGACGTCAAGCCGGATGCTCCACTGGGGGATATACCTTTTGCTGTTTCCGACGATGATGACAGCGTTGTCTTTTACGGCGAAACAGGCAATAGATACCCTATTAGTGCCGTTGCCTTGTCAAGCGGAAAAATCACCGTCAGCAATAGCCTGCCACCCCCAAGGCAGGCGAGCGGATTTCTGAACCCAACTTCCGGCACACCCATTGAAGCTTCCGGCCATGATATTGGCAGTGATGTGGCGTTCAAAATCACCTTGTCGGCTGAAGATGGCACGGCCACTGCCACTGCCAAGCTGGATAACTGCCAGATCAGCGGCGCCGATGCAGCGGATTTTGCTTTCTATGACGCCATGCCGCTGATCGTAGCCAGTGAGAGCAGCGCTGATATTTTTGTGAGAGGCCGAGTCAAAAAAAGCGTCGAGCAAAATGCTACGCTGAGCTGCAAATTGTTTGACCATGCCAACCCCGCCGGCGCCACGGTCAGTTGGCCGCTGAAAATTGGCGCGGGAATAGCCGATAGCGGCTCCAGCAAGCCGACACTGAAAATCATTGACAGCACGGTAGAAGTGGGGGCTGTCGATCATGAAATCACGATCCGGCTTCAATCTCCCAATCCGCCAAATGTCGGCGCAGCTGAGTTTGTTGCTGCCTACGACAAGAACCGGATGACGCTGAAATCATGGGAATCTTCTGCCACCGCAAACACCAATTGCACAATTGACAACAATGCTGGCAAATTGAAATGCAATATTGCCCGATTGCTTCCCTCGCCTTACATCCCACAGGCCTATGAGATTAAAGCCAAGGCAACCATTGATACCACTTCGTCAATGGATGACATTTATTTGTTTTTCGAAAGCCATCTTTTCCGCGACAAGCCTGGCAGCGATGTTTATTTATCGGGGAATGCATCCGGCGGCACAATCAGCGTGCGCTCTGCGCCGCTGCACGCTGCACCGGTCGCCGTTCCCGCTTCCTCGCTGTGGTCGCAGATCGCCATGTCTGCGCTTTTGGGCGCACTGGGCATACTGGCTTTGAGCCTGCGCCGAACTCGCTGAGAGCCTGTTCAAAATCTCGGCGCGAGTGGGCAAGAAGCGGTTTGGGGTGGGCTGCAAGGCGCAAAACGCAGCCATAGCTGGGGCTATGGCGAGGCTTTGCAACGAAGCAGAGCGCCCAAATCCGCTCTCTTGACCGCCGTGCAAAGATTTTGAACAGGCTCTGAGCCGGCAGCTTTCACATCAAACCAAAAGGCGCCCCGAGGGGCGCCTTTTTTATCCGCGCCTTATCGCGTCATTGATCGTGTGTGGTTGATGGTGTTGTTGAGTCGCCCCCGCAAACTCCGCCCCCAGTCTGCCTTGCGTCGTGGCCCCGATCCGCTGTGCTGCAAGCCTCGGTTTGCGACAGACTCACCTTCCTTGTCTTGCGGCTTCGAATCATTGCATGCGCCAGCGCACCGCTGCCACCTGCACCCCTGGCGCTGTAGGGCCTGAGCGGCCTGCTCCATCTCCCGGCCCCTGACAGGCGCTCAGGCAGACGGCTCACTTTGCAACCCCAACCCCGCCTTGCAAGAAAACCAGGCTCACCGCCCCCCCCTGCCCAAGGCTGGCCATCAAAACTGTATTGCAGGCCCTTGCAGGGCAGCCCAGCCTGCGGCTGGGCAAAGGCGCAACACCGGCTACCGGCCCAGCAACGCCAGCAACGTTAGCCGTTGGCAAGCGCATGGCTGCGCCCTACAATGGATTCAGCTCGTTACATGATTTGCAAAAACCTGTCTCTTGGACAGGTTTTTTCCCGCCGGTCATTTTTTTCATAGGAGGTCTTGCACATGCACCCCAGCCAGGCGGCGCGGCCCTTGCCGCAGCTTTTCCCCCCTCCCCCCCGAAAGTTTGAGTGCCTGAGGCGCCTGGCTCGCTGGGCCGTCGGCGCCGCGCTGGTCCTGGGCGCAGCCGCCACCGCCCAGGCCCAGCACTGGAAGTTGGATGCTTCGTTCAAGGCCGATCAAGGCTCCACCCATGCCATGGTGCAGCACGACGGCAAGCTGTGGGCGACCTTCCTCACCGAGCTCGTCCGCCTGAATGTGAACAGCGGCGCCGATGAACAGCGGCTAGATGGCAAGGGCGGCCCGGTTTTCGCCCTGGCCTTGCAGGCCGATGGCAAGCTGCTGGCGGCCGGCGGATTCACCGAATTTCCCGTTGGCGAGCCCGCATCGCGGGTCGTGCGCCTGAACCCGGATGGCACGCGCGACACCAGCTTCACCTCCCCGACCATCAGCGCACTGCTGCCGCATAACCAACTGGTGAAGCATCTGGCCGTGCAGGCCGATGGAAAAATTCTGATCGCTGGCAATTTCGGCCAGGTGGACGGGGCGCCCGCGCACGGCCTGGCCCGGCTGAACGCTGACGGCAGTCGCGATGCCAGCTTTCAAAACACCCTGCCCGACCACTTTTTGGCGGGGGGCCTGCTGCTTTTGCCCAACGGCCAAATTCTGGCGGGGGCGAACAACGGGCAGCTGTACCGGCTCAACCCCGATGGCAGCCTGGCCAACGACGGGCTGGCCTATGTTGCGTCAGGTGTGACGATGCTGCACCGCCTGGCCAGCGGCAAGATTCTGGTGGGGGGCGGCTTCACTTACGTAGAGCACAAGCCCTACGAAAGGCTGCTGCGTCTGAATGCCGATGGCACGCTGGACACCAGCTTTGCCAACCCCCGCATCCAGGGTGGTAGTGAACAGGTGCAGGCCGTACAAGAGCTGCCCAACGGGCAAATCCTGATCGGGGGGAACTTCACCCAGGTGCACGGCCAGGCCCGCGAACACCTGGCCCTGCTGAACGCCGACGGCACGCTGGACAACCAGTTCAACGCACCCGCCGTGGACGGAGTCATCACCTATAGCCGTGGCATCTCCTCCTTTTTGCTGCAAGACAGTGGCAAGCTGCTGGTGGGCGGTTGGTTCAGCATGCGAGATGGCACGGTGATGCGCTCCGATGTGGTGCGGCTGATTCCGCCTGCTACCCACGCCATCACCACCGCCATCAGCCCCGCAGGCAGCGGCACGGTGACCTGCTCGCCCAGTTCGGTGTTCGAGGGCGGCAATGCCACCTGCACAGCCACGGCCAACGCGGGTTACACCTTCAGCGCCTTCAGCGGCGACTGCACGGGGACGACCTGCACGCTGACGAACGTGACTAGCCCCAAGAGCGTGACGGCCAACTTCACCACGACCCACGCCATCACCACCGCCATCAGCCCCAAAGGCAGCGGCACGGTGGGCTGCTCGCCCAACCCCGTGCCCAACGGCGGCATCGCCATCTGCAAGGCCACGGCCAAAAAGGGCTTTGTGTTTGACAGCTTCAGCGGCGATTGCTCGGGCACGAACTCGACCTGCGCGCTGACGAACGTGACCAGCGCCCAGCACGTGATAGCCAAATTCACCGCCAAGGGCACGACCCACGCCATCACCGCCACGGCCAACCCGCCCGCTGGCGGCACGGTGAGCTGCACGCCCAACCCCGTGCCCAACGGTGGCGATGCCACTTGCACGGCCACTGCCAACGCGGGCTTCGCGTTTGACAGCTTCAGCGGCGACTGCACGGGGGCGACTTGCGCGCTGACGAACGTGACCAGCCCCAAGAGCGTGACGGCCAAATTCACCGCCACGGCCACGACCCACGCCATCACCGCCACGGCCAATCCGGCCGCTGGTGGCACGGTGAGCTGCGCGCCCAACCCCGTGCCCAATGGCAGCAATGCCACCTGCACGGCCACGGCCAACACGGGCTACACCTTCACCAGCTTCAGCGGCGATTGCACCGGCACGACCTGCGCACTGACGAACGTGAGCAGTCCCAAGAGCGTGACGGCCAACTTCACCGCCACGCCCAGCACCCACGCCATCACCGCCACAGCCAACCCAGCCGCTGGCGGCACGGTGAGCTGCACGCCCAACCCCGTGCCCAATGGCGGCGATGCCACTTGCACAGCCACGGCCAACACGGGCTTTGCGTTTGACGGCTTCAGCGGCGACTGCACGGGGGCGACTTGCGCGCTGACGAACGTGACCAGCGCCAAGAGCGTGACGGCCGCGTTCAAGGACGTGCGCCGCCGCTTCGAGGGCACGACGGCGCCGCCCAGCGGCGCGGGCGCCCCGGCGGTGGCCACCTTCACCGGCGGCGGGGCCAACTGCCGCTTTGACGCGGGCAGCACCGCCTTCATCGCCGCGCCGGCCGCGCCGCCCAGCGGGCAAAGCCTGCCGCATGGGGCCTTCCGCTTCAAGCTCACGGGCTGCGACGTGGGCAGCACGGTGACGATGAGCGTGCAGTGGCCCGGCGCGGTGGGTGGCGCGCTCAAGTACGGCCGCGCCAGCGCCAGCGCTACGGCAGACAGCTTCTACGCGCACCCGGGCATCAGCGCCAGCGGCAGCGTGACCAGCATCACCCTGACCGACGGCGGCCTGGGCGATGCGGACAACGCGGCCAATGGCGAGATTAGCGACCCGCTGGCCGCCACCACGGCCATTACCGCCGGCCCCATGGGCGTGACGGCCGTGCCCACGCTGGGCCACTGGGGCCTGATGCTGCTGGGCCTGGCCGTCGCCGGCCTGGGCGCGCGGCGCTTGCGCCACAAGGCCGCCTGAACGGCCGGGGCCAGGGAAAAGCCTTCATGGACCTGAACCCGCGGCCCTGAACCCCGCCGGGCATGCACCCGGCCCTGAGTGAAAAACCGCCCTTCGGGGCGGTTTTTTTCTGGCGCTGACTGGCGGCGCTGGCGGAGCAGACCTGCTTGGGGCGGGTGTCAGCATGGCAGGGCGGGCGCTTTTATTTTGGAATGCAGTTGTTGCTCTTTTCTACCCAGATTCTCCCCAGAGGGCAGAGGAGCCGGGGGAGAAGAGATGCGCCCCACGCTGTCTTGCACCATGCCGCGCACAAGCGTTCTGTCGAGCGCACACCCTCGCCCCAGCTCTCTCCCGCAGGCGGGAGAGGGCGTACGTGTGCGGGGTGGAGGGCGCTTGGGCAGGATTTTGGGCAAGTTCTCGCGCTATGCGCCTTTCACGCTGCCCAGGCTATACGCCACACCCGGGAACGCCCGCAGCACCTGCTTGTCCTGGGTCATCAGCGGGCAGCCCAAGGCCTGGGCCAGGGCGACGAATTCGCAGTCGTATGCCGTGCAGCCGCTGTGCTGTGCCAAGGCCAGCACAGCGGCGGAATCCACGGCTTGCTCGCCCAGCGCCATCAGGGCCTGGGCTTCCTGCTGGATTTGGATCGCGTCGGCCAGGCTCAACTGCTGGCGGCGCACGTAGCCGCTCAAGATGTTGCGCAGCTCGCTGCGCCAAAGCGGTGGGGCGTGCCATTGGGGGTGCTGGCGCAGCAGGGCTTCGGCCTGCTGGCTGAATTGGCCGGGCAGGTAGAGGTAGGCCAGCACGTTGCTGTCCACCACGATCATGCGCGGCCCTCTTGGCGCAGGGCGGCAATGTCGGCGGCGGCGAAGTCCTGCCCGGCCAGGCGCTGGCGCAAGGCGCGGGCGCGTTGCAGGCGCTCCTCGGCGCTGGCGCTGGCGGGCATGAGCACGGTTTGCAGGCAGACGACGGCCTCGTTGTTGAGGCTGCGGCGATGCGCCTGTGCTGCGGCCTTGAGGCGTTCGTAGATTTCGTCGGGGATGTTTTTCAGCGTCAAGGTGGCGGGCATGGCGATGCTTGCTTGGGAATCAATCTGGTTGCATTTTGGTTGCCTTTGCCGTGATCGTCAAACTTTCGGGGCCAGTGCAGGAGCACAAAGCCACGGATCAGGGAAACCACGCCTTCACGCGCTGGATGCTCCCGCCCATCATGGTCAGGCGGCAAACCCCGCGGCAATGACAGAGCGCGCCAGTCGGCCAAGCGCGCTGGTCAATGAAGCCCAGCGAGCCTGTCTCTACAATCGCGCCCTCTTCGTGGCCCGCCGGGCCGGGTGCAGCAGCGCATCCGCAGGCCGCTGCCGTGACAGGACACAACAAGAGATCCCCTGAACCTTTTGAAAGGTCAACCCCATGATGAACGTCTCCAGGCGCCAGTTCATGCAAGTGACTGGCTCAACCCTGGCAGGCTCCAGTCTGGCGCTGATGGGCTTTTCGCCCTCTGAAGCGCTGGCGGAGGTGCGCCAGTACAAGCTTGCGGCCGCGCAGGTCACGCGCCAGACCTGTACCTACTGCTCGGTGGGCTGCGGCATTTTGATGTATTCGCTCAGCGATGGCGTGCGCAATGCCAAGCGCGCGGTGATTCACGTCGAGGGCGACCCCGATCACCCGGTCAACCGCGGCACGTTGTGCCCCAAGGGTGCGGGTTTGCTGGATTTCATCAACAGCCCCAACCGCCTGCTCAAGCCCCAGTACCGCGCCCCGGGCGCGAGCGAGTGGACGGATCTGTCCTGGGATGAGGCGATGGACCGCATTGCCCGCCTGATGAAGGACGACCGCGATGCCAACTTCGTCACGCACACGGACGATGGCAAGGTGGTCAACCGCTGGCTGACCACGGGCATGCTGGCCGCCTCGGCCTCCACCAGCGAAACGGGCTACATCACCCACAAGGTGATGCGCAATTTCGGCCTTCTTGCATTCGACAACCAGGCGCGTGTCTGACACGGCCCGACGGTGGCAGGTCTTGCCCCGACGTTTGGCCGTGGCGCGATGACGAACCATTGGGTCGACATCAAGAATGCGGATGTGATTTTGATCATGGGCGGCAATGCCGCCGAGGCCCACCCCTGCGGGTTCAAGTGGGTGACCGAAGCCAAGGAGCACAACGGCGCCTATTTCATGGTGGTCGATCCGCGCTTCAACCGCTCGGCATCGGTGGCCGATTACTACGCGCCGATCCGCTCGGGCACGGACATCACCTTCCTGGGCGGGGTCATCAACTACCTGCTGAGCAACGACAAGATCCACAAGGAGTACGTGCACAACTACACGGACTTCAGCTTCGTCGTGCGCGATGACTTCGAGTTCGTCGATGGCATCTACTCGGGCTACAACGAAGAGACGCGCACCTACGAGAAAACCTCGTGGGATTACGAGCGCGGCGCCGATGGCTACGCCGTGGTGGATCCGACGCTGCAACACCCGCGCTGCGTCTATCAGCTCTTGAAGAAGCACTACAGCCGCTATACGCCGGAGATGGTCGAGCGCGTGTGCGGCACGCCCAAGGAGAAGTTCCTGCACGTGGCAGAGAAGCTCGCCAGCACGGCGGTGCCGGGCCGCGCGGCCACCATCATGTACGCGCTGGGCTGGACGCAGCACTCCATCGGCGCGCAGATGCTGCGCACCGGCGCCATGGTGCAGCTGCTGCTGGGCAACATCGGCGTGGCCGGCGGCGGCATGAACGCGCTGCGCGGGCACTCCAACATCCAGGGCCTGACCGATTTGGGCCTGCTCTCGGCCAGCCTGCCGGGCTATTTGAGCCTGCCGCGCGAGCATGAGCAGGACTACGCCGGCTACATCGCCGCGCGGGCGCACAAGCCGCTGCGCCCCGGGCAGGTCAGCTACTGGCAGAACTACTCCAAGTTCCACGTCAGCCTGATGAAGGCCTGGTACGGCAAGAACGCCACGGCCGAGAACAACTGGGGCTACGACTACCTGCCCAAGCTGGACAAGGAGTACGACATGCTCCAGTACTTCCAGCTCATGAACGAGGGCAAGGTCAACGGCTACCTGGCGCAGGGCTTCAACCCGCTGGCGGCGCTGTCGGACAAGAACCGCGTGCGCAACGGCCTGTCCAAGCTCAAGTTCCTGGTGGTCATGGATCCGCTGGCCACGGACACCTCCGAGTTCTGGAAGAACCACGGCGAGTTCAACGACGTGGACGAGAAAGCCATCCAGACCGAGGTCTTCCGCCTGCCCACGACCTGCTTTGCCGAGGACGAGGGCGAGATCGTCAGCTCCAGCCGCGTGCTGCAATGGCACTGGAAGGCCGCCGAGCCGCCCGGTCAGGCGCGCACCGACATCCACATCATGTCGGAGCTGTTTTTGCGCATGCGCGAGCTGTATCGCAAGGAAGGCGGCGCCTACCCCGACCCGATCCTGCACCTGGACTGGCCCTATGCCCAACAGCATGAGGCCAGCGCGCGCGAGGCGGCCATGGAGCTCAACGGCCGCGCGCTGGTGGATCTGACCGACCCGAAAGACCCCAGCAAAGTGCTGCGCAAGGCGGGCCAGCAAATCTCCGGCTTTGGCGAGCTGCGCGACGACGGCAGCACCGCCTGCGGTTGCTGGATTTTTGCCGGCTCCTGGACGGAGGAGGGCAACATGATGGCCCGCCGCGACAACTCTGACCCCACCGGCATCGGCAACACGCTGAACTGGGCATGGGCTTGGCCGGCCAACCGCCGCGTGCTCTACAACCGCGCATCTTGCGACCCACAGGGCAGGCCCTTTAACCCGCACCGCCAGCTCGTGCACTGGAACGGCAAGCGCTGGACGGGCGCGGACGTGCCGGACTTCGTTGCCACCTCCGCGCCCGAAGCGGGCGCTGGCCCCTTCATCATGAATGCCGAGGGCGTGGCGCGCTTCTTCTCGCGCAAGCTGCTCAATGAAGGCCCCTTCCCCGAGCACTACGAGCCGTTCGACACGCCGCTGGGCTACAACCCGCTGCACCCGAACAACCCCAAGGCCACCAGCTCGCCAGCGGCACGGGTCTTCACGCCCATCTGGGAGACTTTCGGCAAGCCCGAGGAATTCCCCCACGTGGGCACGACCTACCGCCTCACCGAGCACTTCCACTACTGGACGCGCCACACGGTTCTCAACTCCATCAGCCAGCCCGAGCAATTCGTGGAGATTGGCGAAGCTCTGGCCGCATCCATTGGCGTCAAGGCGGGCGACCGCGTCCGGGTCAGCTCCAAGCGCGGCTACATCAAGGCCGTGGCGGTGGTAACCAAGCGCATCAAGGCCATGCAGATCGATGGCAAAACCATCCACCACGTGGGCATTCCCATCCACTGGGGCTTCAAGGGCGTGGCCAAGCCAGGCTTCATCGCCAATACCCTGACCCCCTTCGTCGGTGATGGCAACACCAACACCCCCGAGTTCAAGACCTTCCTGGTGAAGGTCGAGAAGATCTGAAGGAGTCCACATGGCATTGCAATCCCTGGACATCAAACAGCGCTCGGCCACCACCACGCCCTCGCCCCAGGTGCGCGAGCCGCGCTCGGGCGAAGTGGCCAAGCTCATCGACGTCTCCAAGTGCATTGGCTGCAAGGCTTGCCAAACCGCCTGCTCGGAATGGAACGACCTGCGCGACGAGATCGGCCACAACCATGGCGTGTACGACAACCCCATGGACCTGACGGCCGACTCGTGGACGGTGATGCGCTTTACCGAGTACGAGAACGAGGCCTCGGGCAATCTGGAGTGGCTGATCCGCAAGGACGGCTGCATGCACTGCGAGGACCCCGGCTGCCTCAAGGCTTGCCCCTCGCCCGGCGCCATCGTGCAGTACACCAACGGCATCGTGGACTTCCATGAGGAGCACTGCATTGGCTGCGGCTACTGCGTCACCGGCTGCCCCTTCAACGTGCCGCGCATCTCCAAGAAGGACAACAAGGCCTACAAGTGCACCCTGTGCTCGGACCGCGTGGCCGTGGGCCGCGAGCCGGCCTGCGTCAAGACCTGCCCCACCGGCGCCATCATGTTCGGCACCAAGCAGGCCATGACGGAACAGGCCGAGCGCCGCATTGGCGACCTGAAAAACCGCGGCTACGCCAACGCAGGCCTGTACGACCCGGCCGGCGTGGGCGGCACGCACGTCATGTACGTGCTGCACCATGCCGACAAGCCATCGCTGTATGCGGGCCTGCCCGATGCGCCGCAGGTCAGCCCCGTGGTGCGGCTGTGGAAGGGCGTGACCAAGCCGCTGGCCCTGGCCGGCATCGCCCTGGCAGCGCTGGGCGGCTTCTTCCACTACACCCGCGTAGGCCCCAACAAGCCCACCGAGCAAGATGAGGAGGAGGCCGACGTCCAGGCCCTGGCGCGCCGCCAGGCCGCAGGCATCGCCACCGAACACGCGCACCATGAGCACCATGCCCAGCACGTCCAGCACGCGCCGCACGCGCCATTGCAGCAGGAGGCCCGCCATGACTGAACACCATCGCCCCACGCCCATCGACTTCGCCGTGGACGCCGAGGGCCGTCCGGCCATCCAGCGCTACACCGCCAACGAGCGCAGCAACCACTGGCTCACCGCCATCAGCTTTGTGCTGCTGGCGCTCTCGGGCCTGGCGCTGTTTCACCCCTCCATGTTCTGGCTCACCAACCTGTTTGGCGGCGGCCCGTGGACGCGCATCCTGCACCCCTTCATCGGCATCGTGATGTTCCTCTCGTTCACCGTGCTGGCGCTGCGCTTTTGGCGCCACAACTTTCTGGACAAGAACGACATCCAGTGGCTCAAGCAGCCGGGCGACATGCTGGCTAACCAGGAGCACAAGCTGCCACCCGTGGGCAAGTACAACGCTGGCCAAAAGATCCTGTTCTGGGTGCTGCTGGGCAGCATGCTGGGCCTGCTGCTGACGGGCATCGTCATGTGGCGCGCCTACTTCAGCCACCTGTTCGGCATCGACATCATTCGCGTCGCCTCGCTGCTGCACGCCTTCTTTGGCTTCGTGATGATTTTCTCCATCGTGTTCCACATCTATGCAGCCTTCTGGGTCAAGGGCTCCATCAAGGCCATGACGCGCGGCACCGTCAGCTACGCCTGGGCCAAGCGCAACCACCGCCTCTGGCACGACGAAATCGTCGCCCGCGAGCAGCGCCTGGCTGCTCAGCGCCAACAGCGCACCAGCAGTTGATGCACACTAGGCCCCTTGGCAACGCACCGTTGCACTGAGGGGCCATCGCTTCACAGACGAACGCGCACACGCCGGGCTCGCCCGGCGTTTCATTTGCCACTTTGCGCCACCACCCCAACCACGCCATGCAACGCATTCTTCAACCCGGTGAAATCGAAGCCCTGGATCGCACGCGCATGCCCCATGCACGCCTGCCCCAGCCCGCCAGCCTGTTTCGCGAGCGCGCCGCCCGGCTACTGCAACAGGCCGAGGGCAACCCCATTGGCGATTACCTGCGCGTCATGGCGCGCATCGTGCAGGCCCAGGCCGAGCTGGCCGGCCACATCCAGACCGAGCCCTGGGCGCGCGAGGCCATCGCCCAGGCCCAAAGCCATGCCATGCCGCTGTGCAACCCGAGGGCCGAGCTGGACGCAGCATGGCATGGCGCGCTGGCGCAGCTGCTGGCGCGTCTGGCGCCCGAACAGGGCCTGCCTGCGCCCATGCAGCAAGCCCTGAACGCCCTGGGCCAGCACAAGCCCGAGGCGCTACAAGCCCTGGCAGCGCGCATCCTGGACGAGCGCATGGAGGCCGGCGACCTGCTGGCCGCACCCATCGTCATGGCCGCGCTGCAGCTGCACTACGCCCACAGGGCCAGCCAGCTGCAGGAAAGCGACGTGCCCTACACCCAGCCCATGACCATCTGCCCCGTCTGCGGCTCACAGCCCGTGGCCAGCGTGTTGCGCATCGGCGGCGCCGAAGGCGGCCTGCGCTTTCTGCATTGCAGCCTGTGCTGCACCGAGTGGCACATGGTGCGCATCAAATGCAGCCACTGCGAATCCACGGGCGGCATCCGCTACCAGGGCGTCGTCAACCAGGATGAGCCCCATGGCGACACCGCCCAGGCCAGCCCCGACGTCAGCAAGGAAGTGGTGCTGGCCGAAACCTGCGACCACTGCCACAGCTACCGCAAGATCGTCAACCAGGAAAAAGACCCGTACGCCGAGCCGCTGGCCGACGACCTGGCCAGCATGAGGCTGGATTTGCTCATGGGCCAGACCGACTACGCCCGCGCCAGCGCCAACCCGCTGCTGGCGCTGGGGCAGCGGTAAGCGCCTGCTCTGACGGGCCGGGCGACCGCTGCCGCTGGGCGCAGCAGCAAGACAGGCTGCCCCATCACCACAGGTGGCGCATGGCCTGCTGCTCGTGGCGGATGCGCACCGCCAGGATGGCAAGGTACAGCGGCAGGCCCACCAGCATCACCGCCCAGGCATGGCACAGCAAGCCCACGCCGATCAGCTCAGGGATGATGTTCAGAAAGTAATTGGGGTGGCGCACATTGCGGAACAGCCAGTTGCGATTCATCTTGTGCTGCGGGTGGATGTAGAGCTTGACCGTCCACACACTGCCCAGCGCGTGGATCACATAAAACAGCATGGCCAGCGCAAACGCCAGCACGGCCGTGCCAATGGCCGAGATCGCATCGAATGTTGCGCCACGCACATAGGACTCGGCCAGCGCCGCAAAGTAATAGACCACGTGCGCGGCCGACAGCAGCTTGGAATTGCGCTCCCCATACTGCCTGGCGCCTTCGGCGATCAGGCGTTTTTCGTTCTTGATGGAAATGGACAGCGACACCAGGCGAATGGCAAACACCAAGGCAAAAACAGCAGCAATCATCTTTCTTTCAATAACTAGGGGCCCAAAAACAACAAAGCCCCGCGCAGCGATGCCACGCGGGGGCGCGATTGTGCCATGCCTGTGGCAATCGTAAAAAATCGTCAACTGCCGCGCGATACCGCATCTCCCACGCTGCCCAGGCCGCCCCAGCGCGCCGCGGCGCTCAGCACCGCACGCACGGCGGCCGTGGCGGTGTTGGCATGCAAGGCTGCGCCAAAGCGCGTGCCGGGCTGGCCGGGCCAAGCAGCCTCGATGACGGCCAGCGACTGGGCTTGGGCGCCGTGGCCCAGGCTTTTTTGCTCGAAGCTGTCGATGCGCAGCGGCAGGCCCAGCGCGGCCACGGCGGCCTCCACCGGGCCGCTGCCCACGCCGCGCCGGGTTTGCGGCTGGCCATCCACCCCTTGCAGGCGCAGCTCGATGCCTTGTTGGCCGCCTTCGGCGTCAAACAGGCGATGGCCGAGATAGCCGCCATCGGCGCTCAGATAAGTCTGCGCAAACAATTGCCACAGTTGCGCGCTGGAGAGTTCGGTTTCGCTGGCATCGGCCGCCTGCTGCACGATGGCGCTGAATTCCACCTGCATGCGCCGCGGCATGCGCACGCCATGATCGCGTTGCAGCAAAAATGCGATGCCGCCTTTGCCCGATTGGCTGTTGACGCGCACGATGCTGTCGTAGGTGCGGCCCAGGTCTTGCGGGTCGATGGGCAGGTAGGGCACGCGCCAGGGCGCATCGGGGCGCTGGGCGGCAAAGCCTTTGGCGATGGCGTCCTGGTGCGAGCCGGAAAAGGCGGTGAAGACCAGATCGCCCACGTAAGGGTGGCGCGGGTGGATGGGCAGGGCCGTGCATTGCTCGGCGATGCGGGCCACGGCAGCGATGTCGGAAAAATCCAGCCCGGGTGCGATGCCCTGGGTGTAGAGGTTGAGCGCCAGCGTGACCAGATCGACGTTGCCGCTGCGCTCGCCATTGCCGAACAAACAACCCTCCACGCACTGTGCGCCCGCCAGCAGGGCCAGCTCCGCACAGGCCACGCCGGTGCCGCGATCGTTGTGCGGGTGCACGGACAGCGTGATGTGCTCGCGCCGCTCCAGGCGGCGGTGCATCCATTCGATCTGATCGGCAAAGACGTTGGGCGTGCTCACTTCCACCGTGGTGGGCAGGTTGACGATCATGGGCCGCGCCGCGCTGGCACCCCAGGCGCGGATGGCGGCGTTGCACACGGCCAGGGAGACGTCCAGCTCGGCCATGCAAAAAGTCTCGGGCGAGTATTGCAGCACCCATTGCGTGTGCGGCTGCTGCTCGCTCAGGCGGCGCAGCAAGGCGATGTGGCGCTCGACCAGCGCGATGATGTGCGGCACATCCATGCCGAACACGACTTCGCGCCACACGGGGGCGATGGCGTTGTACAAATGCACGATGACGCGGCGCGCGCCCTGCACGCTGCGCACGGTCTGCTCGATCAAATCCTCGCGCAACTGGCACATCACCATGGGCGTGACGTCCTCTGGGATCAGGCCCTGCTCCACCAGATGCCGCACGATCTCGAAATCGGTTTGCGAGGCGGCGGGAAAGCCGATTTCAATCTCCTTGAAGCCAATGCGCACCAGCTCGTGAAACAGTTGCAGTTTGCGCTGGCGGTTCATCGGCTCGAACAGGGCCTGGTTGCCATCGCGCAAATCGGTGGACAGCCAGACGGGGGCCTGCGTCAGCGTGCGCGAGGGCCATTGGCGCTCGGGCAAATCAATCGGGGCAAAGGCAGGGTATTTGGCGGCGGGGCGGGTCAGCATGGGCATATGGCGTGCAGTGGTCTGTTCATGAAGAGCAGGCACTGTAGGCAGGCGCCATCTGGCCATCTACAGAAAAACAGACAGATTCTTTTGCAAAATGGACATCCATCTTGATCCATTGAGCCATGGGATACACCGCCCCTACCCCTGAGCGCGCCGCGCATGCGCTCAATCTGCACCTGCACGAGCACAGCCCGCTGCCCGCCACCTGCGTAGCCGTGCGCTACCCCGCCGGCCACAGCGTGCCCGAGCACCAGCACGCCTGCGGGCATGTGCTGTATGCCGCTGAAGGGGTGCTGCGGGTGCAGACCCCCGCTGGGCACTGGCTGGTGCCGCCCACGGCCGCCGTCTGGCTGCGCCCGGGCGTGCCCCATCGCCTGCATACCCCTGTGGCCGTGCGCGCCTATGGCGTCTTCATTCACCCCGCGCATGGGCCAGCCCTGCCCGCGCACGACGGCGTGCTGCACGCCTCAGCCCTGCTGCGCGAGCTCATTGCCGCCCTGGCCCTGGTCGATCCAGCCCAGCCGCCCACGCCGCGCGCGCAGTTGCTGGGCCAATTGCTGGTGACGGAGCTCAGCGCCGGGCCTGATGGCCACGCGGCCACGCCCAGCCAGCCCCTTCATCGCCCATTTCACCTGCCATGGCCCGCCGATGCCAGGCTGGCGCGCGTTTGCGCGCAATTGCTGGCGCAGCCCGGCGACACCCGCGAGGCCGCCGTCTGGGCCGCGCAATCGGCCATGAGCGCCAAGACCTTCCAGCGGCGCTTTCTCCAGCACACCGGCCTGGGCTTTGGCCAATGGCGCCAGCAAATGCGCCTGCTGCACTCGCTGCCCCTGCTGCTGGGCGGCGCCCCCATCACCCAGGCCGCGCTGCAATCGGGCTATGGCAGCCCCAGCGCCTACACCGTGGCCTTCGGCAAACACTTTGGCTGCACGCCATCGGAGTTCATCGCTGGCAAACGGTGAATGCGCGCCGCGGCAAAAGGGCAAACCTCCACCCCAAAAGCCTTATGCTGCGCCCTTGCCTGCCCGTTCGCGTCGCGATTTTGCGCAGGCCCCAAGAAACCCGAGATCAGGAGGACGCCATGCCCAACAACACCATGCACACCGCCCTGCTGCTGACCGCCATGGCCTTGAGCCTGCCTGCGCTGGCCGATGCCCCAGCCAGCGCGGCGGCATGCCCGCCCGCGCGGGACATTGGCTTTTACGGCCTGCGCCTGGGCGCAACGCTGGCGGACATCCAGAA
This sequence comes from Vandammella animalimorsus, assembly GCF_002285285.1. Lineage (GTDB taxonomy): Bacteria > Pseudomonadota > Gammaproteobacteria > Burkholderiales > Burkholderiaceae_C > Lampropedia > Lampropedia animalimorsus. The sequence continues at coordinate 372,257 of NZ_NSJF01000002.1, read as the reverse complement.
AACCATTCCCCAGGCCAGGCGCAATGGCAATGGCAACGGCAGCGCCATCGTCATCCCGGCCGACATGGCCATCGACAAGGCCATGCCCGGCGTGGCCCGCATCGGCTACATCCAGCTCGATCAAGATGGCAAGGTCATCGGCTTTGACGGCCAGGGCCAGCTGCCCGGCGGCATCTCCTACAGCCACAGCACGCCACTGGCCGAAATGGTCGCCAGCTTCAGCCGCCAGCAGGGCCTGCCCGCCACGGCCTGGAAAACCCGGCCGCTGATGAGCCAGGAGGAAATGCAATCCCTGGGCTACGACCCCGCCAGCGCCGAGGCCGAGCTGGTCTGCGCGGGCTACCGCATCACCCTCTCGCAGGATTTCGCCAGTGGCCGCCAGGCCCTGGGGCCTGGCTTGATGGTGCAGGCCGAAAAACAGGCTGCCCAGGAACGCAATCCGTCTTGATGCGATCGGCAAAGCCCAAATCAGACCGGGCCCCGTACTCCCGTCAAGCGCAAGCCATCTCCTTCAAGGCTGCACTGGCACGGCCACCAGCCGCACACCCAGCGCCGCCATGACGCGCTGAATGGTCTCGAAACGCGGCTGTGCATCGGCTCGCAGTGCTTTGTACAGCGCCTCCCGGCTGACTCCGGCATCTCCAGCGACCTTGCTCATGCCGCGCGCACGCGCCACATCCCCCAAGGCTGCGGCCAAAAGCGCCGGGTTGCCCTCTTCCAAAACGGCCGTGAGGTATTGGGCGATGGCTTCCCCACTGTCCAGATGCTCGGCCACATCAAAGGTTTTCAAGTCTGTAATCTTGACCACTTTCAATCCTCCAACTGCGCCGCAAGCGCCTTGGCGGCAGCGATATCCGCGGCCTGCGTACGCTTGCTGCCACCACCCAGCATGACCACGACCACCGGGCCGCGCTGAATGCAGTACATCCGCCAGCCTGGGCCAAAATGCTCACGCAATTCGCTAATCCCTTCGCCCACAGGCCGGGCATCGCCCCACAAGCCCAGTGACAGTTTGCGCAAGCGTGCAAGCAACCGGGCTCGCGTCATGGCATCTGTGATGCCAGCCAGCCAATCGATGAACTCTTGCGTTTGCTTGATCGTGAACACGCATGAATTGTAATCGATCGGATACACCCAAGACCACATCACATTCCCAGTCAAGCACTCCCCAAACTCTGCCATGCCCGCCCACACCCCGCCCGAATTGCGCCTGCCCGCGCTGGACAAGCTGCTGGCCGCGCCGCCCATGCAGGCGTTGATCGCCACCTGGGGCACGGCCGCCTGTACCGAGGCGGCGCGCGCCTGTCTCGATGCCTTGCGTCCGGCCATGCGCGCCGGGCAACTGGCCGCAGCGCAAATCACGCCCGACGCCCTGGCCGCGCAGGCCCGGCAGCATTTGCAGGCCCGTTTCGCGCCGCGCCTGCAGGCTGTTTTCAACCTCACGGGCACGGTGCTGCACACCAACCTGGGCCGCGCCCTGTTGCCCGATGAGGCCGTGCAGGCCGTGGTGCGCGCGCTGACCGCGCCGGCCAATCTGGAATACGACATCGCCAGCGGCGGCCGGGGCGACCGCGACGACTTGATCGCCCCGCTGCTGTGCGAGCTGACCGGGGCCGAGGCCGCCACCGTCGTCAACAACAACGCCGCCGCCGTGCTGCTGACGCTGCATGCGCTGGCCGCGCGCCGGGAGGTCATCGTCTCGCGCGGGGAGCTGGTGGAAATCGGCGGGGCCTTTCGCATCCCCGACATCATGTCCCGCGCGGGTGCGAAGCTGGTGGAGGTGGGCACCACCAACCGCACCCACGCACACGATTACGCCAACGCCATCGGCCCTCGCACCGCCTTGCTGATGAAGGTGCACACCAGCAACTACGCCGTGCAGGGCTTTACCAAGGCCGTGGGCGAGGCCGAAGCCGCCGCCATCGCCCGCCAGCACGGCCTGCCCCTGGCCGTGGACCTGGGCAGCGGCACGCTGGTGGACATGGCGCAATGGGGCCTGCCGCCCGAGCCGACGGTGCGCCAGACCATCGCCGCCGGGGCCGACGTCGTCACCTTCAGCGGCGACAAACTGCTGGGCGGCCCGCAGGCCGGGCTGATCGTGGGCCGAAAGGACTTGATCGCCAAGATCAAGAAAAACCCGCTCAAGCGCGCGCTGCGCGTGGGCAAGCTCACCCTGGCCGCGCTGGAGCCGGTGCTGCAGCTCTACCGCATGCCCGACTTGCTGCCCCAGCGCCTGACCACGCTGCGCCTGCTCACCCGCAGCCAGGCCGAAATCGCCCGCCAGGCCCAGGCGCTGCAACCGCTGCTGCAAGCCGCGCTGGGCGATGCCTGGGCCGTGCAGGCCGAGCCGGTGTTCAGCCAGATCGGCAGCGGCGCCCTGCCCGTGGACACCCTACCCAGCTACGCCCTGGCCGTGCGCCCAGCCGCGAAAAAAGGCCGTGGCCGCCAACTGCTGCGCCTGGAAGCGGCGCTGCGCCAACTGCCCCACCCCGTCATCGGCCGCATCGCCCAGGATGCGCTGTGGCTGGACTTGCGCTGCCTCTCCGCACAGGAAGAAGCCGCATTCACCGCCCAGCTCGCCACCTTGGCGCAGATAATTTCTGGAAAATAAATCCCAAATAAAAAATGCCATTGACTGGCATTTTTTATTTGATGGATTCAGAAACGAAACGCACGCACTGCACGAAAAAACCGAGCCATCAATGCAGGGCCAGGCCGTTTTTACCAATGGTCATTTTTTCCGGATCAACGCCCAAGCTTTTCAAATTGCTGCGCGCCTGGTTAGCTGCCGCTTGCAGCGCGGCAGGATCCTGGCCTGCTTCTTCCTGAATGACGATTTGCATCAGGGCAAGCCAGAGCAGGTTTTCGGCAAGGCGTTGCTTATCGGCATCGCTCATGGAGAGCATGTTCTTGTCCTTGCTCATCACCGTTTCAAGCTGATTGACCAGATTGCCGGTTTCCACGCCCATGTCTTGCGCCTTGCGAATGGTGCCATAGTTGATGACCAGCCAGAACGCCATGGCCTGGGCCACGCTGTCTTTGCTGCCACCTTTTTTGCGCAGGGTTTCTCGGATGGTGGGGATGAAATTCCAGCTTTGCATGCGGCGGATCTTGGCTTCGGCTGCCGCATCCAGAGTGCCGGTTTTCTTGGCATGGTCCAGCAAGTTGGCAATGAAGGCTTCTTCGGTTTGCTGGCTGACACTTTGCGAATATTGGTATTGATAGGCTTTCGGGTTTTTCTTGCCCTGCTCTTTGGCGCCAGACTTTTTGCTTCTTCTGCCAGAGCTGTTGCCGAAAACGCGGTTGTGGTTGTTAAACGTGTTTTGCAGCTGCAGGCGGCTGTTGACATCGTAGGTGAGAAAGTCAGAGCTGTAGCCGCCCCAGCTCGGGGTACTCCAATCAATATCGGCACGAGTATCTTGTGCAAGGCAAAGGGCAAACGCGCTGGCAGTGGCAAGAATGAGGGCCTTGCTGCGGCGGGCAAAAAAGATTGTGCTCATGTTTCTCCTCTTTGTGGTTGGATGAATCTGCGTCAATCGCGGCAGCGCGATGCAAAAAGAAAACGCGCATGGCAGATTGACAATTTGGCAAGAAACCGGGCAGTGCAAAATACGCACCATCGGTAATCTGCCTTGAAACGCCGGTTTTTTACCATGAGTCACGGCAAATTCCTCACGAGCACCGCATTCCCACGCAGCAGGCATTTGGCCTGACGCACCCACTCTTTCGCATTAAGTCTCCACCATGATCATCGGCACCGCAGGCCACATCGACCACGGCAAGACCGCGCTGGTGCGCGCCCTCACCGGCGTGGACACCGACCGGCTGCCGGAGGAAAAAGCGCGCGGCATCTCCATCGAGCTGAGCTACGCCTATCTGCCCGTACCCGGCGCGCAGCAGGTGCTGGGCTTCATCGACGTGCCCGGGCATGAGAAATTCGTCCACACCATGGCCGCCGGGGCCGTGGGCATTGACCATGCGCTGCTGGTCATCGCCGCCGACGACGGCCCCATGCCGCAAACGCGCGAGCATCTGGCCATCCTCGAGCTGCTGGGCGTGCGCCAGGGCTGCGTGGCGCTGAACAAGGCCGATCGCGCCTCGCCCGCGCAGCTGGCCGCCGTGCAGGCCGAGGTCGCCGCGCTGCTGCAGGGCACGCCGCTGGCGGGCGCGCCCGTCTTTGCCACCAACGCGCTGGATGCGGCGGACGCCGGGCGGGCTGCGCTGCGCGCGCATTTGCTGGATGCCGCGCAGCGCTTCCCCGCCCGGCCCAGCCAGGGGCTGTTCCGCCTGGCGGTGGATCGCAGTTTCACCCTGCCGGGGCAGGGCACCATCGTCACCGGCACCGTGTTTGGCGGCAGCGTGCGCGTGGGCGATGTGCTGCGCCACAGCCCCAGCGGCCAGAGCGTGCGCGTGCGCAGCATCCACGCCCAGAACCAGCCGGCCCAGGCCGGGCACAGCGGCCAGCGCGTGGCCCTCAATCTGGCGGGCATCGAGCGCACGGCCATTGCCCGGGGCGACTGGATGGCCCAGCCGCAGGCGCTGCAAGCCACGCGCCGGCTGGACGTGCAATTGCGCGTGCTGGCCAGCCAGGCCCAGCCCATCAACCCATCGGGCCAGGCTGAAGCCAGCGCCGCCAAGCCCATCGGCCCCTGGGCCAGCGTGCACCTGCACTTGGGCACGGCCCATCGCACAGCCCACGTCGTGCCGCTGGAGGGCTCGCACATCGCCTGCGGCCAGCAGGCGCGCGCCCAGCTCGTGCTGGATGAGGAAGTCTTCGTCACCGCAGGCGACCGCTTCATCCTGCGCAATGCCCAGGCCAGCCAGACCATTGCGGGCGGCCAGGTGCTCGACCCCAACGCCCCCGAGCGCAAGCGCCGCAGCCCCGAGCGCATGGCCTATCTGGATGCCGTGCAGACCGCCATCGACACCGGCGACATCGCCCCCCTCATCGGGCAAGCTCCCTGGGGCATGGGCCGCGCGCAACTGGCGCGCCTGCTGGGGCAACCCGCCCGCAGCCTGCCCGCGCCGCCGGGCTGCATCGCCCTGGGCGCGGATGAGGCCGAACAACTGCTGCTGACCCCGCAGCACTGGGCCGCCCTGCAGGCCAAGGTGTGCGAGGCGCTGGCGCGCTTTCACGAACGCACGCCCGACGAGCCGGGCGTGAACGCCGCCCGGCTGCGCCGCATGGCCCTGCCCAACCTGCCGCCCGCTGCGCTGCAAAGCCCGGATACGCTGTGGCGTGGCCTGCTCGCCGCCCTGCTGGAGCAAGGCCAGCTCGCGCAGACCGGCCCCTGGCTGCACCTGCCCAGCCACTGTGTGCAACTGAGCGCGCAGGAGGAGCAGCGCGCCGCCCGGCTGCTGCCCGCCATCGCCGCAGGGCGTTTTGATCCGCCCTGGGTGCGCGATCTGGCCCAGGCCCACCAGCTGCCCGAGGAGGAAGTGCGCCAACTGCTGCGCAAGCTGGCGCGCCAGGGGCGGCTGCACCAGGTCGTCAAGGATTTGTTCTACAGCCCCGAAGCCATCGACGCCCTGCTGGCCATCGTTGCCGAGCTGGCCCGCCAAAGCCCGCAGCAGGCCGTGCAGGCGCGCCACTTCCGCGACGCCACCGCCCTGGGCCGCAAGCGCGCCATCCAGGTGCTGGAATACTTCGACCGCAGCGGCCACACCCGCCGCATCCGCGATGCGCACGTGCTGCGCTGATGCAGCATCGCTCCATCAAAGGCACACCCAAAGGCACATATTGGGCTGCGCTGTGCGGCACTGAAGCCCGCAACAAGCATCGGCCCGGTTTTCAGCCGTTGGCCGCGCCATAAAATTTGCCGCATGTCAAACACCCCCGCAGCGCCCACAGCGCCTTTTCACACGTTTGCCCACTCCCTTCGCGCCCTGCTGCCCGGCCTGACCGTGGCCGTGGTGGTGGCGCTGGCCGCCACCTTCGTAGCCGAGCATTACGGCGGCCCCAAGTTTTTGTATGCGCTCTTGATTGGCATTTCGCTGCATTTCCTCTCCGAGCATGGCCGCTGCCAGGCGGGCATCGAGTTCGCGGCCAAGAAGCTGGTGCGCTTTGGCGTGGCGCTGCTGGGCGCGCGCATTGCCCTGGCCGACGTGAGCGCGCTGGGCGGCTGGGGCGTGGCGGCGCTGGCGGGCGCGGTGGTGCTGACCATCGGCTTTGGCTTGCTCATGGCGCGGCTGCTGGCGCAGCCCACGGTGTTCGGCCTGATCTCCGGCGGGGCCACGGGCATTTGCGGCATTTCGGCAGCCATGGCCATCTCGGCCACGCTGCCGCAAACCGAGGACAACGAGCGCTACACGCTGATGACGGCCATTGGCGTGGCGGCGCTGTCCACCGTGGTGATGGTGCTTTACCCGCTGCTGGTGCAATGGGCGGGCTGGCCGGTGCCGCTGGCGGGGCTGTTTCTGGGCGGCTCCATCCACGACGTGGCGCAGGTGGTGGGCGCGGGCAACATCGTCTCGCCCGAGGTGGCGCAGGCGGCCACGCTGGCCAAGATGATGCGCGTGGCCATGCTGGTGCCGGTGGTGCTGGTGTTGGCGCTCATCTTCCGCGATGAAGTGGCAGCCTTTGCCCGCGCCGGGGGCAAGCAGGCCAGCCGCCCGCCGCTGCTGCCGCTGTTTTTGCTGGTGTTCGTGGCGCTGGTGGTGGTCAACAGCCTGGGCTGGATTCCCGCGCCCGTGCAGGCGGCGGCGGGCGGCGCCTCGCAATGGGCACTGGTGATTTCCATCGCAGCGCTGGGGGTGAAAACCTCGTTCCAGAAAATCCTGGCGCTGGGCTGGCGGCCGGTGGCGTTGCTGGTGAGCGAGACGCTGTTCGTGGCGCTGTTCATGCTGGCGGTTGTGGCGCTGCTGGCGCGTTGAGGGCCTGCCCCATACTCGGCCAGACATGTCGGAAGGAACGGTCCCAAGCCACAGCGTTAGCGGCATGGCAAGGCCCTGAAAACGCCACAGACCGTCAACAATCCACACTCTTTCCTCTCCCGCAGACTTTGAGCCAGCTCCAAGAGGTGTTACGCTCGGCGCTGGGGCTTGTCATTGAGTTCTTCGTGAGCCTGCGGCCAGCGCCACACCCCCTTTAACAACAACTCCAAACCCGTCAGAGAGAGCCATGCCAACCAACCATTACCCTCGTCCAGCCTACACGGTTCGCCTGCTGGCGACGCTGGGCGCCTTCTCTGGCCTGTGCGCCAGCACAGCCGCCTGGGCCATTACCCCTCCGGGCACGCCCCCCACTTTCTACTGCGATGCCAATCGCCCAGCCGATGCAGACACCGTAGAGGGCCAGTTCAACACCCGCACCGCCGACGGCAGCCCAGATGCAGCCGACCGAGGCAACCAGCCGCGCTGGGAATACGGCAGCCGAGTGGACGTAGGCACAGGCAGAGGCACCCCGCCCACGCCGGATGCGCTGCCCGACCAGACCTGGAAATTCTTTACCGGTCATGAGCTGGATCGCTACCTTACGCCAGGCACTCAAGCTCCGTACAACACCTACCCTGGCATTGCCGTAGGCCATTACCCAGCCATTGGCACACCCCAGCTTGCACAGTATGGTGTGCACTATTTTCGCTACCGCTTCAAGCTCGACGGCTCGGTAGACCCTGCCAGCTACGCCATCACCATCCCCGCAGGGGTGTTCGCGCCAGGGCAGCCTCATCTGCGCGTGGACGACTACATTCAAGGCGTTTACGTCAACGGCGCCAAGGTGGCTGTTGCACCGACGCTGCCTCAAGTCCTGGGCGGGGCCGCTATGCCCAACCAATGGAAGGCTGGGGAGAATGAGTTGGTGCTGGCCATCCAGAACACCAGCGTTGGCGGCGCCGTATGGCTGAGCCTGCAAAAAGTGGAGCAATCCGCCTGTAATGTTCTGCCGCCCGATACCACGCTCACCCCTCCAGCGTCCGTAACCGCTGATCAGTTGCCCTCCTTCAGCGGCTCGACCAGCAACGCTACCCCTGGCACAACCGTGACTGTGGTCATCAAGCGCCCTGACGGCACCATCGTCGAGACATTGACCACCACCACCGATGCCAGCGGCAATTACACCGTCACCGCCACCAACAAACTGCCCGCTGGCACTTACACCATCGAAGCCAACGTCGATGGCGATACCTCGCCAGCCACCCAGCCGCTGACAGTGACCGCCGCAGCCACCCCAGACACCACGCTGAACCCGCCAGCGAGCGTGACGACCGACGAGCTGCCCTCCTTCAGCGGCTCGACCAGCAACGCCGCTCCTGGCGCAACCGTGACCGTGGCCATCAAGCGCCCTGACGGCTCCATCGTCGAGACATTGACCACCACCATCGATGCCAGCGGCAATTACACCGTCACCGCCACGGACAAACTGCCCGCCGACACTTACTCCATCGAAGCCAATGTCGATGGTGATGCCTCGCCAGCCACCCAGCCGCTGACAGTGACCGCCGCAGCCACCCCAGACACCACGCTGCCCCCCCCGGCTGCGGTGTCACCTGATGAGCTGCCGACCTTCAGCGGCTCGACCAGCAATGCAGCCCCTGGCACAACCGTGACCGTGGTCATCAAGCGCCCTGACGGCACCATCGTCGAGACACTGACCACCACCACCGATGGCAGCGGCAATTACACCGTCACCGCCACCAACAAGCTGCCCGCTGGCACTTACACCATCGAGGCCAGCGTCGCTGGCGACACCACTCCGGCTACGGCTTCGCTCGTGGTGCGTTCTGCACCGCTGATCAACGACGCCGTGCCCGTGCCCACCCTGGGGCATGGAGCGCTGGGATTGCTCAGCGTGCTGTTGATGGGCGTGGCTGCTTGGCGCCGCAAGCGCTTCTGAGCGAGCGCGCCCTATCATCGCTCAGGGCCGCACATACAGCTGGGCCTTGAGCTGTGCATTTCCGGCCTGCAGGCTTTGCAACCTGCAGGCCGTATGTTCTGGAAGGCATACGCACCCGGTGGTGCGCCCGGGCTTCAAACCCGGTAGGGGGTGTCAGACGCTCCCTGGTAGGTTCGACTCCTGCTGCTTTCCGCCACCCATGCGCGTGCTGTCGCTTCTGCGCGGCACAGTCTGGCCCGACCTTCTCCCTTGTTGGCCGGGCTGTTTTTTTGCCTGCGCTGTGTCGGCAGCGCGCTTTTGAACCGTCTCTGCCATGAATTCATCTGCCTCTTCCCCCGCCACGCCGCCGCGGCTGACCTCGCTCTCGCACGGCGGGGGCTGCGGTTGCAAGATTGCCCCGGGCGTGCTCAGCGACTTGCTGGCGCGCAGCCGCCTGCCGCTGCCGCAGCAATTTCCGCAGCTGTTGGTGGGCACCGAGACGGCCGACGATGCTGCGGTCTATCAGATCAACGAGCGCCAGGCCATCGTCGCCACGACGGATTTCTTCATGCCCATCGTCGATGACCCTTACGACTTCGGCCGCATCGCCGCAACGAATGCGCTGTCGGACATCTACGCCATGGGCGCCACGCCGCTGTTTGCGCTGGCCATCGTCGGCATGCCCATCCAGGTGCTGCCGCATGAGACCATCGCCCGCATCCTCGAAGGCGGCGAGGCCGTGTGCCGCGATGCCGGCATTGCACTGGCCGGCGGCCATTCGATCGACTCGGTCGAGCCCATCTACGGGCTGGTGGGCATTGGCATCGTCGATCCGGCCCAGCTCAAGCGCAATGCCAGTGCGCAGGCCGGCGACGTGCTGATCCTGGGCAAGCCGCTGGGGGTGGGCGTGTTCTCGGCGGCACTGAAGAAGGGCCAGCTCGATGAGCAAGGCTATGCCCGGATGCTGGACAGTACCACGCAACTCAACCGCCCTGGCACGGCACTGGCCGCGCTGCAGGGCGTGCACGCCATGACGGACGTGACGGGCTTTGGCCTGCTGGGCCATGCGCTGGAGCTGGCGCGCGGCGCAGGCTTGCAGGCCCAGCTGCAATGCGCGCAGCTGCCGCTGCTGCCGGGCGTGCGCGAGTTGGCAGCGCAGGGCATCGTCACTGGCGCCTCGGCGCGCAACTGGCAGTCCTACGGCGACAACGTGCAATTGCCCGCGGGCTGCGACGAGGCCACGCGCGCGTTGCTGACCGACCCGCAGACCTCCGGCGGCCTACTGGTAGCTTGTGCACCCGAAGCCGCTGACCAGGTGTTGCGCCTGTTCACCCAGGCCGGCTTTGCCCAGGCCAGCGTCATCGGCCGCATGGCCGCGCTGCCGCCCGGGCAAGCGCCAGTGTGCGTGCAATGAAGCGGCGCCTACAATCGACCGCTGCCATTGACGACACACAGGAGGAATCTGCATGAAGCTCATCAGCCACAGCTTTCAGGATGGCCAGGCCATCCCCGGCGAATTTGCCTTCGGCGTGCCCGACGCCAAGGCCCATGTGGCCTTGGCGGCCAACCGCAATCCGCACCTGGCCTGGAGTGAGGCGCCGGCGGGCACGCAATCCTTCGTGCTGATCTGCCACGACCCAGACGTGCCCAGCCGTGGCGACGACGTGAACCAGGAAGGCCGCACCGTGCCGGTCGATCTGCCGCGCGTGGATTTCTTTCACTGGCTGCTGCTGGACATCCCCGCCACGACCACGGAAATCGCCGCTGGCGCGCACTCGGACGGGGTCACTCCGCGCGGCAAGAGCGGCCCCGAGGCGCCGGGCGGCATGCGCCACGGCATCAACGACTACACCGGCTGGTTTGCCGGCGACGCGCAGATGCAAGGTGATTACTACGGCTACGACGGCCCTTGCCCGCCATGGAACGACGCGCTGCGGCACCGCTACGTTTTCACGATTTATGCGCTGGCACAGCCGCAACTGCAGGTCGACGGCCCACTGACGGGCGCCAATGTGCGCGCCGCGCTGCAGCGCGCACAGGTGCTGGGCCAGGCCAGCATCACAGGGCTGTACACGCTCAACCCTGCTGTCTCGCTGGGTTGAGACGCCACTCTGAAAATCGATTGAACCGCACAAAAAGCCGCGCCGATCGCATGCACGATCGGCGCGGCTTTTGTTTGTATCGGGCGCAGGCGCTCAAGACCTGCTCACGATCCCAGCGTCTGCTCAGAACGCCGGCACGATGGCGCCTTTGTACTTGGTGTTGATGAACTCGCGCACTTCCTCGGTGCGCAGTGCATCAGTGAGTTTTTGCAGCGCGGCATCGTCTGCGCGGTCGGCGTGGGTGACGACGATGTTCACGTAGGGCGAGTCCGCACCTTCAATGAGCAGCGCATCCTTGGCCGGCACCAGCTTGGCCTCCAGCGCGTAGTTGGTGTTGATCAGCGCCAGGTCCACATCGTCCAGTGCGCGCGGCAGGATGGCCGCCTCCAGCTCGCGGAACTGCAGCTTCTTGGGGTTTTCGGCAATGTCGGCCACCGTCGAGGTGATGTTGGCGTTGTCCTTGAGCTTGATCACGCCGTGCTTGTCCAGCAGCAGCAGCGCACGGCCGGAGTTGGTCGGGTCATTGGGGATGGCGACGATGGCGCCTTCCTTGAGCTCGCCAATGGCCTTGATCTTCTTCGAGTAGGCGCCAAAAGGCTCGATGTGGACGCCGCCCTTGGGCAGCTGCACCAGCTGGGTCTTGCGGTCCTTGTTAAAGCTCTCCAGGTAAGGCAGGTGCTGGAAGAAGTTGGCGTCCAATTGCTTTTCCTGCGTGGCGGTGTTGGGCAGCACGTAGTCGGTGAACTCCTTGACCTCCAGCTCGATGCCCTGCTCCTTCAACTTGGGAGCGACGAAGTTCAGCAGCTCGGCATGGGGAACAGGCGTAGCGCCCACCACCAGTTTGGTCTGGGCCTGGGCATGCAGGGCCGCAAAGGACAGGGCCGCAGCGGCCACCAGGGGAAGGAGTTTTTTCATCATGAAGATTCCTTGCAAAACGGTTCTTGGGAAAGAGATGAGATGGAGATGAGGTGAGGTGCGCCCGACCAGCCATGCCAGCGCCGACGCAAGTGGCTTTAATGCCTGAGGGCCTGCCGGGGTTGACCTGCCTGGCGAGCGCCAAGGCCGCGAACAGCGCAGATTCTAGAAGCGCGCGCGCAGCACCCTTACGAATATTCTTTTCTTTGGATATGCCTGCCAGCCATATGGCCATATGACCAAGTTCAGAGCCAGCCTTGGCGCAGCCAGCCCAGCAAGGCAGCGGGCACAGCCCATTGCCCGGCCAGGATGTGCTCTACCGGCACCCATTGCAATGGATTGGGTGCATGGGCTTGCTCCATTCCAGACGACGGCAACAGCGCATCAGCATCAGCAGGCAATTGCAGCACCGCCGGGCGCAACGTCAAATCGCGGTGCGTGAGCACGTGGCGAAATTCCGCCTGCCATTTCAGCGGCAGCCCCGCCCAGCCGCAGGCGATCTGAAAGCGCTCCAGCTGCTCCCGCTCCTCAAAGCAGGGAAAGCAGTACAACTGCGCCCAGATGGAGCCGGAGGCGCTGCGCGCCGGGCGCTTTTCCAGCAGCACGCGGCCCTGTGCATCGCGCACCACCAGCCACAGCCAGGTCAGTGCGCGGCGCTGCAGCTTGCGGGTCTTGACCGGGTAATGCAGCACGCGCTGCTGCAGGCGCGCACGGCAGTCGGCCGCCAAGGGGCAGGCGCCGCAGTCGGGCTTGCGCGGGGTGCAAACCATGGCGCCCAAGTCCATCAGACCCTGGGTGTAGGCAGGCATGGCGCGCTGCAGGTCTTGCCGGGGCAGCAGTTCATGCGCCTGCTGCCACAGGCTGCGCACGGCTGCCGTGCTGGCCAGGTCGCCATCGAAGGCCAGCCAGCGCGCCATGACGCGCTGCACGTTGGCATCGAGGATGGATTCGCGCGCACCAAAGCAAAAGGCGACGATGGCATGGGCCGTGGAGCGGCCAATGCCCGGCAGGCTGGCCAGTTGCTGCGGATCGCGCGGGAACTGACCGCCCCATTGCTCCACCACCTGCTGCGCGGCGCGATGCAGGTTGCGCGCACGGCTGTAATAGCCCAGGCCGCTCCAGAGTTGCAGCACCTGGTCCTGGCTGGCCTGGGCCAGTTGCTGCACGCTGGGGAAAGCCTGCAAAAAACGTGGGTAGTAGCGCAGCACGGTTTGCACCTGGGTTTGCTGCAACATGATTTCCGACAGCCAGACGCGGTAAGGGTCGCGCGTGCCCTGCCAGGGCAGGCCGTGGCGGCCGGCACGCCGCTGCCAGGCGATCAGGCGCTCACTGAATGGGGTGAGGGTTTGGGCTGGGGCGGCAAAGGCCTGCTCCTGCTGCATGGCAGTGGGCAGCCTGGCCGGCTCGGCGTCGGCCAATTCGACCGCCACCGATTCGGGCGCTGTCATCAAGCGCTGGCCGCAGCCGTGGCGCTGCTGCCCAAATCCATGCTGCGGGTGATGGAGTGCAGCGACAGCTCCAGCCGCTCGGCGCGATCGTGCAGCTGCAAGGCCACCTCCTTGAGGGCCGCTGTGTCGTCCTGTAGCTCCTGCAGGCGCTCGGTCAAATCCAGGTCAGCCTGCTCGATGCGCTCGGCCGTTTCACTGCGGTTGATAAAGCTGTGGCGTCGCTCCTTGAGCTGCACGTCCAACTGCGCCGTCGACGCCTTGTTCCACAGCTCCAGCTCGTTGGAGGCCGCTTCGAACACCGAGCGCAGCCGCATCGAGATGGCCGAGACCAAGCGCTCGCTGAACTCGGTCGAGGAGAGCTTGAGCACGTTGGTGATCGAGAAGTGGTGCTTGTTACCCTCGGCGATCTTTTCCAAATCCAAGGCGAACTGGCGCAGGTCCACCTCCTCGGGCGGCTGCAGCGCAAAGCCAAATTCCGTGTTCAGGCTGTTGTAGGAGTCAACCAGCACGCGCTGCATCTGGTTAGCGATTTCCTGGCTGCTCTCCAGCACCTCGCGCAGGTTGGAGAAAGTCTCCATGAAGCGCTTTTGAAAGCCCAGCGTCAGCATCTTGCCCTGTAGCTCGCCAGCCAGCGTGTTGAGTTCGCCCTTGATGGTTTTGGCGCTGAGCTGGTTGAATGCCTGATTGAGCAGTTTGTTCTGCGCAGCGCGCAGACCCAGGATCTTGTTGACGCTGCTGTCAAACTCCTTGCGCTCACGCGCAATGCGCATGCGGATGCTGCGCCGCGCGCTGCTGTTCTTGCCTTGTAGGCTGGTCAGCTCCTGAATTTGCTCGGTCAGATCGCGCAGGCGCACGTGCAGCAGCTGGCGCGCCTCGGCACGGATCTCTGTCAGGCCGCGCATCAGCGCACGGTTGAGGATCAGATGGCGCTGGCCCAGCAGCGTATCGACCAGCACCCATTCCAGGCGACGAATGGCGCTGTCGCGCAGCAGCTTGTCGTCCTTGTTGATCTTGGCCACCAAGGCTTTTTGCGCCGAAACGGCCAGCACGTGGCTGGTGGGCACGCCCAGCGTTTCCGCCACGCTTTGGCGCTGGCGCTTGATTTGCTCCTCCTGTTCCTGCTTGCTGGTGAGCTCATCCCACAGCACGTCGATCTTGTTGAGTACCACCAGACGCAGGCCAACCGAATCCACGTGACGTGCCAGGTGCTCTTGCCAGATCTGGCGATCCGAGCGCGTCACGCCGGTTTCCGCGCCCAGGATGAAGAGCACGGCCTGGGCCTGCGGCAGCAGGCTGACAGTCAGCTCGGGCTCGGCGCCGATGGCGTTCAGGCCCGGCGTGTCCAGGATCACCATGCCCTTCTTCAGCAGCGGGTGGGGGAAGTTGATCAGCGCGTGGCGCCACTTGGGCACCTCAAGAATCCCCGAGGCATTGACCGGCGGGTTGTCCTCCTCGTTCTCGTCGGACCAGAAGCCCAGGCGGCGCGCCTCTTCCTGATCGACCTGGGTGGTCTCTGTGACTTTCTCCAGCGCCTGAGCCACGCTGTCGCCCGAGTGCGGGTCAAAGGGCACATTCAGCCACGACGAGGGCTTGAGCTTCCAGTCCGCCAGGCTGGCGCTGAGCTTGCGCGTCTCAATGGGCAGCAGGCGCACGCCAGGCGGGTGGGCGTCGTCCCAGGTCAACTCGGTCGGGCACATAGTGGTGCGCCCAGCGCTGGCGGGCATGATGCGCCGCCCGTAGCTGGAGAAGAACAGCGCGTTGATCATCTCCGACTTGCCGCGCGAGTATTCGGCCACGAAGGCCACCGTGATCTTGTCGTTGGCCGCCTGGCTTTGCAGCCGCGCCAGGCGCTCCATGGTGGCGTTGTTGCGCAGCCCCTTGCTCTCTAACCAGTCCGAGAATTCCCGCAGCTCGCTGGAGAACTCGGCGCGCCATTGGCCGTACTGATCGAATCGCTGGTTGAAAGTTTGGCTGTCGACGCTCACGGTATGCTCTTTTTTTGTATGGAATGAATCAAGGGAAGGTCTGCAAAGCCTCAGCCAGCCAAGCAAGGCCAAGAGCCATGCGCCCCTGCGCCAGGGCCACATGGCCGCAGCATCGAAAACGCCCGGCATTGTCGCACTCATCGCCGCCTGGGCAAACCGCTCAGCGGCGCCCTTGCGGCCGGCCGGCCAGAAAACGCCGCTTCAGCGCTCTTGATGGCGGCGGTAGGCATTGGGTGAAACCCCCAGCCAACGCGTGAACGCACGAGTAAAGCTCTTGGCATTGTCAAAGCCCACCAGCGCAGCCACCTTCTTGACCGGATAGTCGGTGCGCGCCAACAGCTGCATGGCGCGCTCGCGGCGCACCTCGTCCTTGATGGCCTGCAAGCTGGTGCCGTCGTCCTGCAAAAAACGGTGCAGGCTGCGCACCGAAACATGCAATTGGCGTGCCAGGCTCTGGGCGGTGTGGGCGCTGCCATCGGCATGGCTGAGCAGCTGGCGCACGCGCTGCTGCACCAGCCGGTCGCGCCGGTAGGGCTTGACCACCACCAGCAGCGCGCGCTGCAGCATCTGGTTGAGCGCGGCCTCGCCACGGCGCAGCGGCATGTCCAGATAGCTGGCATCGAAACCAATGCTGGCGCAGGCCGCGCCATAGACGATCGGCCCTGGAAACATGCGCGCCAACTCGGCAGCATAGGGCGGTGCGGCAAAGGGCAGCTGCACGCCCGTCAGGGGGATTTGCGAATCAAGCAGCCAGCAAGAAAAGCCATGGATATTGCGCAGCAGCGTCAGCAAGCCCAGGCGGCGCTGCGGCAGCGGCGCCTGCAGCAGCTCGTGCACGGAGATCGTCGCCTGCTTGCGCTGCACGTCCAGCTGCAACTGCACGTCGCGCGTGAGCAGGCCGTGATGGCGGCACCAGCGCAGCAGCGCCACGCGCAGGTTAGGCGCCGAGATCGAGGCCCGTGCCAGCAAGCCATAGCTGCCCCAACGCAATGGCTGCGACAGCCAGCCCAGCGCCTCATCGTCAAGCTCGCGCATGGCATAGCTGGACAAACGCTCCATCTGCAAGGCAGTGATGCAGCCGCCAGGATCGCGCAGCTCCAATGGCGTGATTTGTGCATGCTCCAGCGCCGCCTGCGGATCCTTGCCGTAGCGCCCATAGGCCTGCAGGATCACCAGCACAAAATCCAGGGGCGTGGCCTTGGCGGGCTGCTGTATTGGGGTTTTCCTGGATGGGCCAGGCGCCATGGGCGCGGCGGCAGCGGCCATGGCTGGTGCATTGGCGGGCTTTTTCATCGGCAGGCGCAGCTTCACAGAACTGGGCGCATTCTGGCACTTTTTGTGCCCCAGTCCAAACACCAGGCCAGCCCTTGCCACAGTAAGATGCCGCGCGCGCCCCGGATTGGGCCCCATCACACAACAAGAGGAGACACAGCATGGACAGCTATGCTCAAGGTAACGCCGCGCCTGCCCTGATCGAGCAAACGATTGGCGATTTCTTCGACGCCATGGCGCTGCAGCACCCCGGGCGCGAAGCGCTGGTCAGCCGCCACCAGGGGCAGCGTTACACCTACCGCGAGCTGCAGGCCAAAGTCAACCAATTCGCCAGCGCTTTGCTGCGCACAGGCCTTCAGCCAGGCGATCGCATCGGCATTTGGTCGCACAACAATGTGGAATGGGTGCTGATGCAACTGGCCACGGCCAAAGTGGGCTTGGTGCTGGTTAACATCAACCCAGCCTATCGCACGGCCGAGGCCGAATACGCGCTCAACAAGGTTGGCTGCAAGGCCCTGGTGGCCATGCCCAGCTTCAAAACGAGCGACTACCTGGGCATGTTGCGTGAATTGGCCCCTGAGCTGGAGCAATGCGAGCCTGGGAAACTGGCCGCCCGCCGCCTGCCCTTTTTGCGTCGCGTGGTTTGGATCGACGTGCCCGGCCAGGGCCAGGAGCAGCCAGGCATGCAGCGCTTTTCCGAGCTGCTGGCCACTGGCGATGCCAATGATCCTCAGGTTGCACAGGTGCAGGCCGGCCTGAGGAACACCGACCCGATCAACATCCAGTTCACCAGCGGCACCACGGGCTTTCCCAAGGGGGCCACGCTGACGCACCGCAACATCCTCAACAACGGCTTTTTCATTGGCGAGTGCATGAAGCTCACGCCAGAAGACCGGCTGTGCATCCCCGTGCCGCTGTACCACTGCTTTGGCATGGTGCTGGGCAATCTGGCCTGCATCACGCACGGCAGCGCCATCGTCTATCCCAACGACGGCTTTGACGCCCTGACGGTGCTGGAGACCGTGCAGGCCGAAAAATGCACCGGCCTGCATGGCGTGCCCACCATGTTCATCGCCGAGCTGGACCACCCGCGCTTTGCCGAGTTCGATCTCTCCAGCCTGCGCACCGGCATCATGGCTGGCACGGCCTGCCCCATTGAAGTCATGCGCCGCGTGGTCGATCAAATGCACCTGTCGGAAATCACCATCGCCTACGGCATGACGGAAACCAGCCCGGTGAGCTGCCAGAGCGACACGGCCACGCCGCTGGAGCGCCGCGTCACCACCGTCGGCCAGGTACAGCCGCATCTGGAGATCAAGATCGTCGATCCCGCCACCGGCGAGACCGTGCCGCGCGGCCAGTCGGGCGAGTTCTGCACGCGCGGCTACTCCGTGATGCACGGCTACTGGGGCGATGAGGAGAAAACCCGCGAAGCCATCGACGCCGAGGGCTGGATGCACACGGGCGATTTGGCCACCATGGATGAGCAGGGCTACGTCAACATCGTCGGCCGCATCAAGGACATGGTGATCCGCGGCGGCGAGAACATCTACCCGCGCGAGATCGAGGAATTTCTCTACCGCCACCCCAAGGTGCAGGACGTGCAGGTCGTGGGCGTGCCCGACGAAAAATACGGCGAGGAGTTGTGCGCCTGGATCATCGCCAAGCCCGGCGCGCTGGTGACGGAGGACGACATCCGCGAATTCTGCAAGGGCCAAATCGCGCACTACAAGGTGCCGCGCTACATCCGCTTCGTCGATGCCTTCCCGATGACGGTGACGGGCAAGATCCAGAAATTCGCCATCCGCGACGAGATGAAGAAACTGCTGGGCCTGAGCGAAGCCAAGACCGCCTGAAAACCCCGTTCAGAACGCCCCCGCAACACCCCCAACACCAGGCCCCGGCAAGGGGCCAGCACACAAGAACCCCTATGGCCATCCTCACTTCCAAGATCAATCCCCGCTCCGCCGACTTCCAAGCCAGCGCCGATGCCATGCGTGCCCTGGTGGACGATTTGAACCAGCAGTTCGAGCGCATCGAGCAAGGCGGCGGCCAGGCCGCGCGCGACAAGCACCAATCGCGCGGCAAGCTGCTGCCGCGCGACCGCGTGCAGGCCCTGCTCGACCCCGGCTCGCCCTTTCTCGAAGTCGCGCCGCTGGCCGCGCTGAACATGTACAAGGACAAAGACGGCAAGGACGCTGCGCCCTGCGCCGGCGTGATCTGCGGCATCGGCCGCATCAACGGCGTGGAATGCATGGTGGTGTGCAACGACGCCACCGTCAAAGGCGGCACCTACTACCCCATGACGGTGAAAAAACACCTGCGCGCGCAGGAAATCGCCATGCAAAACCGCCTGCCCTGCGTGTATCTGGTGGATTCGGGCGGCGCCAACCTGCCCAATCAAGACGACGTCTTCCCCGACCGCGATCACTTCGGCCGCATCTTCTACAACCAGGCCAACATGAGCGCGCAGGGCATTGCGCAAATCGCCGTCGTCATGGGCAGTTGTACCGCCGGCGGAGCCTACGTGCCCGCCATGAGCGATGAAACCATCATCGTCAAAAACCAGGGCACCATCTTCCTGGGTGGCCCGCCGCTGGTCAAAGCCGCCACGGGCGAAGTCGTCAGCGCCGAGGATCTGGGCGGCGGCGACGTGCACACACGCCTCTCGGGCGTGGCCGACTATCTGGCGCAAAACGACATGCACGCCCTGGCCCTGGCGCGCGAAAAGGTCAAGAACCTGCAATGGAGCAAGGCCCCCTGCCCGGCCGACGCCCAGCCCAAGCCCCCGCGCTTTGCCGCCGAGGAGCTCTACGGCATCATCCCCACCGACACGCGCAAGCCCTTTGACGTGCGCGAGATCATCGCCCGCATCGTGGACGACAGCGAGCTGGACGAATTCAAGGCCCGCTTCGGCACCACGCTGGTCTGCGGCTTTGCCCGCATCGAGGGCATGATGGTGGGCATCATCGCCAACAACGGCATCCTGTTTTCCGAATCCGCGCAGAAAGGCGCGCACTTCATCGAGCTGTGCTGCCAGCGCAAGATCCCACTGGTGTTCCTGCAGAACATCACCGGCTTCATGGTCGGGCGCAAGTACGAAAACGAAGGCATTGCCCGCCACGGCGCCAAGATGGTCACGGCCGTGGCCACGGCCAACGTACCCAAGTTCACCATCATCATTGGCGGCAGCTTTGGCGCCGGCAACTACGGCATGTGCGGCCGCGCCTACTCGCCGCGCTTCCTGTGGATGTGGCCCAACGCCCGCATCAGCGTCATGGGCGGCGAGCAGGCCGCCAGCGTGCTGGCCACCGTCAAGCGCGACGGCATTGAGGCCAAGGGCGGCCAGTGGAGCGCCGAGGAGGAGGAAGCCTTCAAGGCCCCCATCCGCCAGCAGTACGAGGAGCAAGGCCACCCCTACTACGCCAGCGCCCGCCTGTGGGACGACGGCGTGATCGACCCCATCGACACCCGCCGCGTACTGGCCCTGGGCCTGTCGGCCGCACGCAATGCGCCGGTGGAAGACGTCAAGTTTGGCGTGTTCCGCATGTGATGGGAGGTTCAGCGTGGGGGCGACTTCTCGCTGAACGCCCAACGCTGAACCCATGATTTACCCAAAATTACCAAAACAGCAATAATTACCTGAAACCAATAACTCAAGGTAATTCGCCATGCTCTTCCCCCGCCCTGACTACGCCAAGGCGCTGGCCGATCAATTGCTCAGCCCCTCGGGGCTGCACACCGGCGTGCGCTCGGGTGTGTTTTTGTCCAACATCCGGCGCGTTGGCAAAAGCACCTTCTTGCGCAACGAGTTGGTGCCAGAGCTGCGCCAGCGCGGCGCCATCGTCATCTATGTGGATTTGTGGGCCGACGTGAACCGCGCCCCCCTTGATTTGGTGCTGGAGGCGGTGCGCAAAGAGCTGCACGCGCTGCAAACGCCTGGGGCAGACATGCTCAAGCGCCTCAAAGGCATGGGGCTGGGCGCAGCGGGCCTGTCTTTGAGCTTTCAACTCGACACGCTGGGCCGCCAAGGCGGCGCCACCCTGGCGCAGGCCATGCACGAGCTGGTGCATCAGGCCCGGACCGATGTGGTGCTGATCGTGGACGAAGTGCAGCAGGCCGCAGGCGCGGCGGGCAATGCCCTGATGGCTGCCCTCAAAGCCGCGCGCGATGAAGTCAATGGCAACCCCGAGGCACCCGGGCATTTCCTGTTTATCGGCACCGGCTCGCACCGCTCACTGATGAACGACATGGCCACCAAGCCCTCACACCCGTTCAAGGGCGCGGTGACCGCGACCTTCGAGCCGCTGCCGCAAGCCTACGTGCAGTGGAAGCTCAACCAGCTGGCCGCCGATGGCGTGCGCCTGCCCTCGCCCGAGGCCGCCTGGCGCGGCTTTCAAACCCTGGGCCATCGCCCGGAAGAGTTCGAGCGTGCGCTGGGCCAATTTCAGGCCGCGCCACAAGGCAGCGATGCCGAGTTTGACCTCATCTGCGCCACCCTGGCCTCGACCGCAGCCGACATTGAATTTGCCCGCGCCGGCGAGATTGGTGGCGAGCTGGCCGAGCTGGTTTTTGCCCGCATTGCCAACGGGCCGGAAGACGGCACGCGCGAGCTCTACGGCCAGGCCGCACTGGCCGACTACGCCGCTGCCCTGGGGCTGCCGGTGGAAGTCAAGCAAGTGCAAACCACGGTGGACGCGCTGATTGCCGCCAACCTGATTGCCCGCATCGGCCACGGCCGCTTCATCATCTCCGACCCCTACGTGCGCAGCATCTGGCGCCAGCGCAATGCCATCACGCAGGCGCTGCGAGCGGGCCAGCCGATACCCGTGCAAAGGGGCGGGCTGTGACTGCTATCTACCCAAGCCTCAAGCAAAAATTGCAAGAGCGAATGGAAATTTATTTGCAAGGAATTTTATGAGAAAGAATTGTTTATTAATTTTATCTTCATTGGCGCTTATATCTTGCGGGACGCAAGATAAACATGATCAATATTGGGTTCAACAGAATGAAGAAGGCCCCTCTGACAATCACTCGCACCTGGCGATAAAGAACCAACAAAGCAACGCCTATATTGGTATCCTAAAAAAAACACAATGAATTGGAATATTTAATTGTAGACAGCGGATTACCCACCCCTTCGACAACCGTGGGGATTCAATACAAAGACAACAAGGAAATTGGCCACATAAAAATTAGCGAGCGCACTGAAATTGATGGAAACCCTCTCAAGAAAAGCATTGCAATAAGAAAAATTGATGGCAAGTGGATGTTAAAAGAATCAACAGATTAATTTTTACGCAAGGCAACTCCCGGCCAGACCCCGTATTGACGATCAATTCCACTCATGGCCGAATGCGGCAATGTTTTGCCATTATGAATTTGCTCCATAATTTTCCCGTCCCCGCCCTCAATAGCGCTGCCCGCACCTGCAGCCCGCGCTTTCTGTGGATGCGGCCCAACGCCCGCATCAGCGTCATGGGCGGTGAGCGCGCCGCCAGTGCGCTGGCCAACGTCAAGCACGACGGCATCGCAGCCAAGAGCGGCCAACGGAGCGCCGAGGAAGAAGAAGCCTTCAAAGCCCCCATCCGCCAGCAATACGAAGAGCGCCAACGCGCCGCACGCCGCTTGCTGACCTGTGCCGCGCTGTGCACGCCTGACCAGATCACCGCGCTGCAGAGCTGCATCAAAAAAGTGGCTGAATACCGCTACGCCAAAGAACAAGACCGCCCTCTTCCCAAAGGGGTGAACTTCAAAGCCACACAGGACTTTTTTCAACCAACTGCCAACCACCATCACGCAAAAGCACTTCAACTTCGCTTTGGAGCCAGCCACCCAAGATGGTGAATCCCAAAACGCCTGAACGCCCGCATCCAATAACCATCTTCCAACCCGCCATGACCCAAGCCATCCGCATCGCCACCACCGGTCACGTTGCCACCGTCACCCTCTCGCGCCCGGACGTGCGCAACGCTTTCAATGACGAAGTGATTGCCCAGCTCACCCAGGCCTTCACCCAGTTGGGCGCAGCGCCCGAGGTGCGCGCCATCGTGCTGGCCGCTGAAGGCAAGGCCTTTTGCGCCGGGGCCGATCTGAACTGGATGCGCCGCATGGCCGATTACACGCGCCAGGAGAATCTGGCCGACGCAGGCAAGCTGGCCGAGATGCTGCGCGTGATCTACACCTGCCCCAAGCCCACCATTGCCCGCGTGCAGGGCGACGTGTACGCCGGCGGCATGGGCCTGGTGGCCGCCTGCGACATGGCCGTGGCCGTGCAGGCCGCAGGCTTTTGCCTCAGCGAAGTCAAGCTGGGCCTGATCCCGGCCACCATCGGCCCCTACGTCATCCGCGCCATGGGGCCGCGCGCCTCGCACCGCTACTTCCTCACCGCCGAGCGCTTCAGCGCGCAGGAGGCGCTGCGCATCGGCTTCGTGCACGAGGTCGTGCCCGACGAAGCTGCGCTGGATGCCAAACTGGCCGAGCTGCTGGGCGCGCTCACCAGCGCCAGCCCCAATGCCGTCAAGGAATGCAAGCAGCTGCTGCAGGACGTGGCCGAGCGCGACATCAACGCCGCGCTGATCGCGCAGACCGTGCAAGGCATTGCCGACATCCGCGCCAGTGACGAGGGCAAGGAGGGCGTGCAATCCTTTCTGCAAAAGCGCAAGCCCGCATGGCTGGAGGCTCAGGCAGAAAAAACGGCCTGACCTCCTCGGCCCTGTTCAAAATTAGCGATTGTTTTTGAAGCAAACAATGTCCCTGGAACGCCTGACCGATGCCTTGCTGCAGCGCCTGCATGATGCGGGCGCGCAGCTGGCGCTTGCCGCCGTGCGCGCCGTGGGCGCTGTAAGCGGAGCGGCCAGCGGCGCAGGGCAAGCGGTGTTCAGGCCAACCATGGCCGCACTCATGGCACTCGGCACTGTGCTGGCCGTGGCCGGATGTGAGTGGCCCGGCCCGTCATCGGGCAGCTTCGGCCCTGGCACGCCGCCGTCCACGCGCGATCGGGGTGAGCTGCTGCGCACGGTGCAGCACGGCCCCTTCAGCGTTGAGATTCGCCGCTACATCGCCGGCCGCGCAAGCCAGGGGACAGCGTTTTGCGACTACTGGATCAGCCACCGGGGCCAGCCCGTGCAGCTGGACACGCTCTACGAGCGCCAAAACAGCTACAACAACTGCCAGGCGCTGCAACTGCTGCCCGGGCCGGGGCTGCTCATCATGGGGGAGGAAAGGCCAGGGGAGAAAATCCCTTATGTGGTCACCGAAACCGCCCAGGGCGCCGTGCAGGTGCAGGCCCGCGACCGGCCCTGGGCGGACTGCAAGCTCAGCTGGGCGGAGATCAGCCACGGCTGGCAGGTGGTGGGCGGCCAGGTCAAAGTGTGCGGCCAGTTCATGGCCGTGCTGCCCATGCCCACGTCCTGACCGCGCCAGCCAGGCACCGCTTTCATCCATCCGCCGCAAACCGCTACCGGGAATGTAGAACTCATGCAAGACCAGCGCTTCATCGACAGCATCGTGCAGTGGCTGCACGGCGTGGGCATCCACATCGGGCCCGAAGCCGCGCAGGCTGTGGGCCAGGCCGCCAGCGGCGCCGTGGCCCAGCTGGACATGGCGGGCCTCATGGCGCTGGCCGCCGCGCTGGGCTGGGCCAGCGGTTTCCGGCTGTATGCCGTCACCTTCCTGGTCGGCGGCATGGGCGCGGCAGGCTGGCTGGCGCTGCCCAGCGGCCTGTCCGTGCTGGCGCACCCGCTGGTGTTGGCGGTGAGCGGCTTCATGCTGCTGGTGGAGTTTTTTGCCGACAAAGTGCCCTGGCTGGACAGCGCGTGGGACGGCATCAACGCCTTCGTCCGCGTGCCCGCCGGCGCACTGCTGGCCGCTGGCGTGTTCGGCGCCGACAACGCCGCCATGGGCGTGGCCGCCGGGCTGCTGGGCGGGTCGCTGGCGGCCACCTCGTTCGCCGCCAAGGCCACGGCGCGCGCGGCCATCAACACCAGCCCGGAGCCGTTTTCCAACTGGGGCGCGTCCTTGTTTGAGGACGGCCTGGTGGTAGCCGTGGTCTGGTTGGCCACGCAATACCCCGTGGCTTTTGGCGTGGCGCTGGTCATCATGGTGCTGCTGGCCATTGCGCTGATTGCACTGTTATTCAAATTTTTCCAAGCTGTGTTGCGCCGCCTGCGCCGCCAGCCGCAAAAGGAGCCGGCATGACCGTACAACGCATCGTCCACAACATCTCCTGCCCTGAAGGGCACAGCGCTGCCATGCGCCGCTTTTATGCTGATTTTCTGGGGCTGAATCTGCTCATGGACCACGGCTGGATTCAAACCCTTGGCAACAGCCACTCCATGCGCAATCAACTTAGTCTGGCCAGCGAAGGCGGCAATGGCACGGCCGTGCCCGCCTTGTCGATCGAGGTGGACGATGTGGATCGCTACTACGAACGCGCCCAGACCATGAACTACCGCATCGAATACGGCCCAGCCGTTGAAAGCTGGGGCGTGAAACGCTTTTACGTGCGCGACCCGGTCGGCACGCTGATCAACATCCTGTCGCATCAAACCTGATGCGCCCCCATTCAAGAGGAGACCACCATGTTTACCAAGATATTGATTGCCAACCGTGGAGAGATTGCCTGCCGCGTCGCCGCCACTGCCCACCGCCTGGGCGTGCAAACCGTGGCCGTGTACTCCGATGCCGATGCTAAGGCCAAGCACGTGCAAGTCTGCGACGAGGCCGTGCACGTGGGCGGCAACACGCCCAAGGAAAGTTACCTGCAATGGCAGCGCATCATCGATGCCGCCAAGGCCACGGGCGCGCAGGCCATCCACCCCGGCTATGGCTTTTTGAGCGAGAACGAGGACTTCGCCCAGGCCTGCGCCGCGAGCGGCCTGGTCTTCATCGGCCCGCCGGCCAGCGCCATCAAGGCCATGGGGCTGAAGGCCGAATCCAAGCGCCTGATGGAGCAGGCCGGCGTGCCGCTGGTGCCTGGCTACCACGGCACGGACCAGGACGAAACCCTGCTGCAGCGCGAGGCCGACCGCATCGGCTACCCCGTGCTCATCAAAGCCAGCGCTGGCGGCGGCGGCAAGGGCATGCGCATCGTCGAGAAGGCCGAAGACTTCGCCGCCGCGCTGCAATCGTGCAAGCGCGAGGCCATCAATAGCTTTGGCGACGACAACGTGCTGGTCGAGAAATACGTGCAGCGCCCGCGCCACATCGAAATTCAGGTCTTTGGCGACACGCAAGGCAACGTGGTGTACCTGTTCGAGCGCGACTGCTCCGTGCAGCGCCGCCACCAGAAGGTGCTGGAAGAGGCCCCCGCCCCCGGCATGACGCCCGAGTTGCGCCGCCAGATGGGCGAGGCCGCCGTGGCCGCCGCACGCGCCGTGGGTTACGTGGGCGCAGGCACGGTGGAGTTCATCGTCGAGCAGCCCGGCGGCTACGACAAGCCCGAGGACATGAAGTTCTACTTCATGGAGATGAACACCCGCCTGCAAGTCGAGCACCCCGTCACCGAGGCCATCACCGGCCTGGATCTGGTCGAATGGCAACTGCGCGTGGCCGCAGGCGAGCCACTGCCCAAGCGCCAGGAGGAGCTGCGCATCAACGGCCACGCCATCGAGGCGCGCATCAACGCCGAAAACCCCGACAACGACTTCCTGCCCGCCACCGGCACGCTGCGCATCTACCGCAAGCCCGCCTCCAGCAGCTTTGCCGTCAGCGAAGTGCGCGTGGACGACGGCGTGCGCGAGGGCGACGCCATCAGCCCGTTCTACGACTCCATGATCGCCAAGCTCATCGTGCACGGCGAAACGCGCGAGCAGGCCCTGGCGCGGCTGGATGAGGCACTCTCGCAACTGCACATCGTTGGCCTGCCGGGCAACGTGCAATTCCTGCGCCGCGCCATCAAAACCGAATCCTTTGCGCAGGCCAAGCTCGACACCGCCCTGATCCAGCGCGAGGCCGCCCAGCTCTTTGGCCAAAGCGCCTGGCCCGTGGAATACACCGTGGCCGCCGCCGTGGCCGGCATGCTGCACCAGGAAGAAGCCAGCCCCGAGCGCGACCCCTTCGCCCAGCGCGACGGCTGGCGCGGCTGGGGCGTGGCCAAGCGCTTCTTCCTCTTTGCCAAGGGCGAAGCCAAGCTGGACGCCACCATCAGCTACCTCAACGACGGCAGCCTGCACCTGAGCATCCGCCCGCACGGCGACTACAAGGCTGCGCCGCTGCGCGAAGGCATCGTGCAATTCGCCCCAGTGCCTGACAGCGATGCGCTGGAGGTGCAATTCGCCGAGCGCAGCGCGCGCCTGTCCATCTACCGCAACGGCAGCACCGTCGAAGTCTTTGCCGCGCGCGGCCACGACAGCATCACCTGGATCGACCCGCTGAGCCAGAGCGAAGGCGAAGGCGAAGGCGGCGGCCTGGCAGCGCCCATGCCCGGCAAAGTCGTCTCCTTCGCCGTGCAACCCGGCGACAAGGTCAAGAAAGGCCAGCCGCTGGCCGTGATGGAGGCCATGAAGATGGAGCACACCATCGTCGCCCCGCGCGACGGCGTGGTGGCCGAGCTGCTGTTCGCCCCTGGCGACCAAGTCATGGACGGCGCCGAACTGCTGACCCTGGGCAGCGCCAGCTGAGCGCGCCCACCAAAGCCCCGGCACCATGACCCCGAAACGCCGCCGCTGGTTGATCGCCCTGCTCCTGCTGGGCATGTGCGCTGCCGCCGCGCTCTGGTGGTGGGCGCACGTGCCCGTGTTCGATGCCGTGCAAGTGCGCCAAGGGCCGCTGCGGCAGACTGTGGTCGCCACTGGCCGCGTGGACAGCGCCGCGCGCCTGACTCTCGGCAGTGAGACCGTTGGCACCGTTGCGCAGGTGCTGGTGCGCGAGGGTCAGCAGGTGGCCGCTGGCGAGCTGCTGCTGCGATTGCGCGCGCACGAAGCCGAGGCCCAGGTTCACAAGGCCCAGGCCGAGCTGGCCCAGGCCCAGCTGCAACTGCGCAATCTGCAGCTGGTCGATGCCCCTGTCAGCGCCCAGGCGCTGCAGCAGGCGCAGGCTGCACTGCAACTGGCGCGGCGCGAGCATGAGCGCACCCAGGCGCTGGTGGCGCAGGGCTTTCTGGCCCAGGCCCACCTCGATGCGGCCGGCAACGCACTGGCGGCCGCGCAGGCACAGCTGCGCAGCGCCCAGGCCCAGCACGCGGCGCGGCAGGCTGGGGGCACGCAACAGGCGCTGGCCCAGGCACGGCTGCAGCAGGCCCAGGCCCAGCTGCAACAGGCGCAGGCACAGCGCCAGTCGCTGGACATCCGCGCGCCTGCAGATGCGCTGGTGCTGGCACGCCAGGTTGAGCCCGGTGACGTGGTACAGGCCGGCCGCACGCTGCTGGAGCTGGCGCAGACAGGCCAGACCCGCATCGAAGCCAGCGTCGATGAGAAAAACCTTGCCCTGCTGCAGCTGGGCATGGCCGCGCAGGCCGTGGCCGACGCCTATCCGGGCCAGGGCTTTGCCGCCGAGCTGGAGCACATTGCACCGGGCATCGATGCGCTGCGCGGCACAGTTGGCTTGCGGCTGCATGTGCCACAGCCACCGCCCTTTCTGCGCCCGGACATGAGCGTTTCGGTCGAGCTGCTGGCCAGGCAGCGGCCCAACGCCTTGATCCTGCCAGCCGATGCCGTGCAACACAGCGACCAGGCGCACTGGGTCTGGCGTCTGCAGCAAGGCCGCGCCCAGCGCACGCCGGTGACGCTGGGCATCCAGGGCATCGGACAGGTCGAGGTCAGCGCCGGCCTGCAGGCGGGCGATTGGGTTCTCTACCCCAACGCGGCGCTGCGCGAGGGCCAGCGCGCCGCCGTGCGCAGCCCATCCGGCGAGCGCGTCGCACCATGAGCAGCGCCCTCGCCACACCGCCGCAGCGGCCCCATCGCCAGCGCCTGCCCTTCGTCTGGATGGTGGCGCTGCGCTTTCTGCGCGAGGGGCGCGTGCAAACCGCGCTGGTGTTGGCGGGCATCACCATCGGCGTGGCGGTGGTCGTGTTCCTGGCCGAGCTGATTGGCGAACTGCAGCGCAGCACCATTGCGCGCGTGCTGGGCAACCAGGCGCACATCGTCATGCGCCCGCTGGAGGAGCGCAACGTGCGCGCCAGCACGGGCGACGCCGCCGCCATCATCGAGCCACGACCGCAGCGCCTGCGCGCCATCGACCAGTGGCAGTCCATGCTGGCGCTGGCCGAGCAGATGGATGGCGTGCGCGCAGTCTCGGCGCTGGTCAGCGGCCCGGCCTTTGCCGTGCGCGGCCGCGCCAGCAAATCGGTGGCCGTGCTGGGCATGCAGCCCCAGCGCTATCTGAACATCGTCAAGATGCACGAATACATGGTGCAGGGCCAATTCGCACTCAGCGGCAACCAGGCCATCATCGGCATCGACTTGGCTGAGGATCTGGGCGCCAGCGTGGGCGACAAAATTTTTCTGCGCACGGCCGAAGGCCGCAGCGAAACCCTGCAGATCGCTGGCCTGTTCGACATCGGCACGCGCGACCTGAACCGCCGTTGGGTGTTCACCACCATGACGCTGGCGCAGAACCTGCTGGATCTGGCCGGCGGCGCCTCCACCATCGAGATTGCCGTGCACGAGCTGTTTGCCGCCAAGCACATCGCCCAGCGGCTGGCCGCGCGCAGCGGCCTGCAGGCCGAGAGCTGGATGGACACCAACGCCCAACTGCTCAAGGCGCTGCGCAGCCAGGCGGCCTCCAACCGCGTCATCAGCAGCTTCACCGTGCTGGTCGTGGCGCTGGGCATTGCCAGCGTGCTGGTGGTCTCGGCCGTGCAAAAGCAAAAGGAGATCGGCATCCTGCGCGCCATGGGTGCGGCGCAGCGGCAAATCCAGGCCATTTTTTTGCTGCAGGGCGGCCTGCTGGGGCTGGCCGGCTCGGCCCTGGGCCTGCTGCTGGCGCTGGCGCTGCTGATGGGCCTGGGGCGCATGGCGCCCGAGAGCATTTTTGCCGACGTGCGCCTGGGCCTGCCCACCATGGCCGCCACCGTGGCCGGGGCTGTGCTCATCGGCTTGGCAGGCGCCTGGTGGCCGGCGCGGCGCGCCAGTCGGCTGGAGCCGGTGCAGGCCATCAAAACCTGATGATGCCGCCACCGCCCCCTATCAACTGCGCGCCTGCCATGCCCGATACCGCCTCGCCCCCAACGCCTGCCGCTGAACCAACGCCCGTGCTGGAGCTGCGCGGCGTGCGCAAATCACACAACATTGGCACGCCGGTGGAAATTGAAATCCTGCACGGCATCGACCTGCGCATTGCCGCCGGTGAGTTCTGCGCCTTGGCCGGGGCCTCAGGCTCGGGCAAGAGCACCTTGCTGAACGTGATCGGCCTGCTCGAACCAGCCACCAGCGGCGACATCCTCATCGACGGCCGCAGCACCAGCGGCCTGAACGAGCGCCAGCGCACTGCCCTGCGCGGCCGCAGCATCGGCTTTGTGTTTCAGTTCCACCATCTGCTGCCGGCCTTCAGCGCGCTGGAGAATGTGCTCATGCCCGCCAGCATCGCCCACGGCAGGGCGCGCGAGCAGGACGTCGAGCGTGCGTTGCACTTGCTTGACCGCGTCGGGCTGCGCGCGCACGCGCACAAAAGGCCGCACGCCCTCTCGGGCGGGCAGCAGCAGCGCGTGGCCATTGCCCGAGCGCTGCTGCCCGCGCCACGCCTGTTGCTGGCCGACGAGCCCACCGGCAACCTCGACAGCCAGACCGCGCGCGAAATTTTTGCGCTGCTGCGCGAATTCAGCGCCGAGCAATCGGCCCAGCAGCGCAGCGCCTGCCTGATCGTCACGCACGACCCACAGCTGGCGGGCAGCTGCGACCGCCAGCTGCTGATGCAAGACGGCCGTCTGGCCCAGTCATAGCCAGGGGCAGCGCAAAATCCACTCAAAACGCACATGCACGCACGCCCGGTGCACCACCTGCCGCGCGGTATCTTCAACGCCTTTGAAAACAACGGAAATCGAACCATGGACTTTCATCTCTGGCTGGCCTACTTTGCCGCCACTTGGCTGATCGCGCTGTCGCCCGGCTCTGGCGCGGTGCTGTCCATGAGCCACGGGCTGGCCTATGGCGTGCGCCAGGCCTCGGCCACCATTTGGGGTTTGCAGATTGGGCTGGCCTTCATCTTGCTGGTGGCCGGGGTGGGCGTGGGCGCGGTGTTGCTGGCCTCTGGCACGGCATTCTGGGTGGTGAAGGTGGCCGGTGCGCTCTACCTATGCTGGCTGGGCCTCAAGCAATGGCGTGCGCCAGCGCACGTGGGCAGCCCGCTGGACGCCGCAGGCACGGCGGGCGCCGCACATGCGCCGCACCTGCCCGCGCATCCGTCCGTACGCCAGCGCCTGCTGACCGGCGCGCTGACCAACGCCACCAACCCCAAAGGCATCGTTTTCATGGTGGCCGTGCTGCCGCAGTTCATCGACCCCCAGCGCCCGTTGGTGCTGCAACTGCTGATCCTGCTGATCACCACGCTGGCGGTGGACGTGGTGGTGATGCACGGCTATGCGTTCCTGGCCTCGCGCCTGCGCGCGCTGCTGCGCACGCCACGCGCGCGGCGCGTGCAAAACCGCGTCTTCGGCGGCGTGCTCATGGCCATGGGCGCCAGCCTGCTGGCTGTGGGGCGCACGGCCCAGGCGGCCTGAGCCAAGCAAAGCGCCGCCAGCGCCATGGGAATGGCCGGGCACTGGCGCGCTGGCCAGTCTGGCCGGGCTGGGCAAGCCCGTTCACTCGAAGCGCACGCGCACCGGCTGGGCGCCGGCCAAGCCCTCGTAGCGCAGCTCGGCGCTTTGCCCGGCCGCAGGCGGCAGCAGCGGCGAGAACGAGCCGACGCTGAGCACGTCACCCTGCTTGAGTTCGATGCCCTCAGCGCCCAGGGCCTGCACCAGCCAGAGCACGGCATTGAGCGGATGCTCCAGCACATCGCTGCCCTTGCCGCGCCCGAGCTCTTTGCCCTGCGCATCGCTGAGGGTGACTTCCATGTCCCTGAGCTGTTGCAGCAGCGCGGTGCGGCCGGCCTCGTCCTGCGGCACGGCCAGCGGCTCGCCAGCCACGCCCAGACGGGCGCCGACGTTGATGGCGCTCACGCCCGCGCCATTGAGCTTGGGCGGGGCCTGCACCAGCAGGTCTGGCAGCTCCATGAAGGGGATGACCTGGTCCATGGCGGCCAGCGCCTGTTCAGGCGTGCGCGCCTGCTTGAGCGCCGCCGGGTCAGCCACGCGCAGCAGCAGGTCGGCCTCGAACAGCGGCCGGGCGCCAAAGCGGGCCGGCACCGTCGCGCCATTGGGCAGCAGCATGCCTTCGTAGAGCTTGCCCCACACGGGCTGGTCGGTGTTGAAGCGCTTTTGCACCGCCGGGTTGGTCAGCCCGGCCTTGTAGCCCACGACCTTGCCCAGGCGCTGCGCCAATGCGGCATTGAACTTGGCGCGCGTGCAAGCGCCATCGGCAGCGCTCAGATCGCCCGGCGGGTTGTCCACCGGGGTTTTCTCCAGATAGCCTGTCACCCAGGCCTGGATCTGTGCGTCGTCCAGGCACTGCGCCTGCGCGCTGCCCACGGCCCCCAGCGCGGCTGCGGCCAGCCAGACGGCGGCTGCGCGCCGCATCGTCGTCGTGTGCTTCATGGTGTCTCCTGATCGTTCAGAACTTGTTCAAAGCGGCAGATTCTGCCGCCCGCAGCCAGCGGCCTGCAAGCCGGTCAAACCCCGAAGCCATCGTCGGCGGCAATGACGGCGCCGTTGACGAAATGGCTGGCGCCGCTGGCCAGCAGCACGATCAGTCCGTCCAGATCCTCGGGCTGGCCGACTTTTTTGCGCGGCAGCATCTGGATGAGTTTCTTGCCCGCCTCGGTCTGGAAGTGCGCGCGGTTGATCTCGGTCTCGATGTAGCCTGGGCACAGCGCGTTGACGTTGATGCCAAAGCGGCCCCACTCCAGCGCCATGGCTCGGGTCATCTGCACCACGCCGGCCTTGCTGACGGCGTAGATGCCGATCATGGGCAGCACGCGCAGGCCCGCCATCGAGGCCACGTTGATGATGCGCGCGCCCTGCAGCGCGCCGCCGCCGGCCTGGGCGCGCGCGATCATCTGCCGCGCCACGCCCTGGGCGACGAAGAAGGCGCCCTTGAGGTTGGTGTCCAGCACGAAATCCCAGTCCTGCGGCGTGACGTCCTGCAGCTTTTGCGTGGTGCTCACGCCCGAGTTGTTGACCAGGATGTCGATCGGCCCGGCCTGGGCCTGGGCATCGGCCAGCGCCGCCTCGATGCTGGCCGGGTCGGTCACGTCCATGGCCGTGATGAAGGCGCGCCCGCCGGCCTGTGTGATGCGCTCTTGCACCGCCTGCAGCGCGTCGCGGCGGCGGCTGGCCAGCACAACGGTGGCGCCGGCCGCAGCCAGCGTTTGTGCGAAACGGCTGCCCAGCCCGCTGGATGCGCCTGTCACCAAGGCCACGCGGCCCGCCAAATCGATGGTGTATGCCATGTCGTTCTCCATGTGCCGCTGCCAGGGCCTGCACGCCCTGGCAGCGCTGAGGTTGCTTGTATCATTGGCACCCGAACTGTGCCGCCCGCCGCCGGTCTCTGCACTCTGGCGGCGGTTGCGCATTGTCGGCCTCTGCCTGCCCCGATGTGCGTCACCAGCCGGACATGGTTTCTCAGAACCCGTGCGCGATCTGGGCGCGAGTGGGCAAGAGGCGGTCTAGGATGGGATGCGAGGATTGACAACGCCGCAAACCGCCCGATGCCGCGCCTCTTGCCGCCCCGAGTCGAGTTCGTGCGCAGGCTCTCAAATAAGCCTCCCACAAGTCCGGCGCAGCCGGCCCGCCCCCACAGGAATCGAGCATGACCAACGAAGAAATCCTTGCCCAGTACGGCCCGCGAGAATCGATGGAATACGACGTGGTGATCGTCGGCGGCGGGCCCGCCGGCCTAGCCACTGCGATCCGCCTCAAGCAGCTGGCGGCAGCTAAGGAGCAGGAGCTCAACGTCGTGGTGCTGGAGAAAGGCTCCGAGCCCGGCGCCCACATTCTCTCCGGCGCCGTGATGGACCCGATTGCGCTGAGCGAGCTGATCCCCGACTGGAAAGAAAAAGGCGCGCCGCTGAACCAGCCCGTCAGCGCCGACGAGGTGCTGCTGCTGAGCGAGACCGGCGCCACCAAGACCCCGGCCGCGCTGGTGCCGAACAACTTCCACAACGAAGGCAACTACGTCATCAGCCTGGGCAATGTGGTGCGCTGGCTGGCCCAGCAAGCCGAGGCCCTGGGCGTGGAGATCTTCCCCGGCTTTGCCGCCACCGAGGTGCTCTACGACGAAAATGGCGCCGTCAAGGGCATTGCCACGGGCAACATGGGCATCGGCAAAGATGGCGAGCCCACCGGCGAATTCCAGCTGGGCATGGAGCTGCACGCCAAGTACACCGTGTTTGCCGAAGGCGCGCGCGGCCAGCTCGGCCGCCAGCTGCTGGCGCGCTTTAACCTGCAGGAGGGCAAGGCCCCGCAGAGCTTTGGCATCGGCATCAAGGAGCTGTGGGAAATCCCCGCTGAGAAAGCCCAGCCCGGCCTGGTGGTGCACACCGCCGGCTGGCCGATGGACAAGGACACCTTCGGCGGCGGCTTCCTCTACCACATGGAGGGCAACAAGGTCACGCTGGGCTTTGTCGTCGGGCTGGACTACAAGAACCCCTGGCTGAGCCCGTTCGAGGAAATGCAGCGCTGGAAAAAGCACCCTGCCATCCTCAAGCACATCGAGGGCGGCAAGCGCCTGGGCTACGGCGCGCGCGCCATCAACAATGGCGGCATCCCCAGCCTGCCCAAGACCATCTTCCCCGGCGGCGCTTTGGTGGGCTGCAACGCCGGCTACCTCAACGCCAGCCGCATCAAGGGCAGCCACGCGGCCATCAAGAGCGGGATGCTGGTGGCCGATGCGCTGTTCGACGCCATTGCCGCCGGCCGCCAGCGCGATGAACTCACTGCCTACCCTGAGGCCTTCGAGAAAAGCTGGCTGTACCAAGAACTCAAGGCGGCCAGCAACTTCAAGCCTTGGTTCAAGAAGGGCCGCACCATCGGCATGCTGATGGCCGGGGTCGAGCACTGGCTGCTGCCCAAGCTGGGCGTGAAGGTGCCGCCCTGGACGCTGAAGAACCCCGCGCCCGACCACAGCTTCCTCAAGCCAGCGGCTGAGTGCGCCAAGATCGACTACCCCAAGCCCGATGGCACGATCACCTTTGATCGTCTCTCCAGCGTGTTCATCAGCAACACCAACCACGGCGAGGACCAGCCCGCGCACTTGACGCTCAAGGACCCAAGCGTGCCCATCGAGATCAACCTGCGCAAGTTTGGTGGCCCCGAGTCGCGCTACTGCCCGGCAGGCGTGTACGAATTCGTGGACGACGCTGCCAGCGAGGACGGCAAGCGCCTGCAGATCAACGCGCAGAACTGCGTGCACTGCAAAACCTGCGACATCAAGGATCCGACGCAAAACATCGTCTGGGTGGCCCCGGAAGGCGGTGGCGGGCCCAACTACTCGGACATGTGATCGCCGCCCGCACCGCCCGTCACATGCAGCCCGGCATATGCCGGGCTTTTTGCTGGCTGCTGCGCTACCATGCGGGATCAAACGCCTTGCCCGCGCCAAAGCAGCCCGCAGGCCTGGCGCGCTCCATGCAGGGCGCCATTCACATCACACACGTAGGGAGTCCATCCGCCATGTTCGTCACACGCCGACCCACGCGCCTTCTCTCTGCCAGCCTGCTTGCCAGCGCCGTGGCCCTGGCCGCGCTGGCCACTCTGGCCGCCCCCGGCAGCGCCGCAGCGCAGCAGACCTACAAGTGCAAGGGGCCGGGCGGTAAAACCATCTACCAGCAAACCCCTTGCGCCGGGGCCACCTCCGGCGGGCGCCTGGTTGACGACGTCACGCGCCAGCGCCAGATCAACCGCCAGCAACGCAAGGACGATATCGCGCAGGAGCGTGTCGACCGGCTGCAACTGCAGCGCGCAGAGCTTGACAAGCTGCGCCCGCCAGCGGCCAGCGCCGCTGCAGACAACAGCAGTGCCGCTGCGGCAACGAGCGCCAATGCCACCGCCAGCGCCACAGCCGCCAACGGCACGACAGCCACCGCCAGCGGTAGTGCCCCAGCCACTGTAAACAGCGGCAGCGGCAGCAGCCCGACACCCTCGGTCGCGCCTCAGGTCGCGCCCACTGCGCAGCAATGACGGCTGGCAGCGCCAGAGCGGCTTTCGGCCTGCGCGCGCCCTGCTCGTCAAAGCCGGTTCAAAGGCCTCCTCTTTGATCCCCTGGAATGGAAATCAGCGGCCCGCGTTGTAGCGGGCCAGCAATTGCTCAGCATTGCGCTTGCGCTCGGCATTGAGCGTCTGTACGTGGGGGCGCTGCGCCATGCGCGCCAGATAATCCTGCGCCTGCAGCTCGGCCAGCGCATCCTGGCCGTAGAGGGCGCGCGTGGCGCTGCTGATGAGCGGCAGGTGCACGATGGCAGCGCAATCGGCCCAGCTCAGTGCATCTCCGACCAGGAACGGGCGGGAGAAGTCGGCCAGCCGGGCAAAGGCCGGCACGTTCTTCTTCAGCAACCGCGCCGCCGTCTGCTGCACTTCGTCGCTGACGCGACCGCCAAACAAGGCTTGCGGGTACAGGGTGCGCGCCACCAGCTCCAAATGCAGCTCCATGTGGCGCACCAGCTCCCGCACCTTGGCCGCCTCGTATGCATCGGCCGGCAACAACGCTGGTTGCGGATGGATGGCCTCAATGTATTCGAGCATGGGCACGGATTCGCTCACCGTCCCCTGGGGCGTGAGCAGGTACGGCACCTTGCCCAAAGGGCTGGCGCTGCGGTCCACGTCCTCCAGCCAGACCAGCCGCTCCTCGAAAGGCACAGCCTTCTCCAGCAGGGCCAGCTTGACCAGGTTGTAGTAATTGCTGGCTGCAAAGCCACAAAGGGTGAGCATGTCGTTCTCCTGTAATTGAGCAGGTCAGTAGGTCAGTGGGCCGCCAGCAATGCAGACCATCGGATGCTGGCGGCCTACATGCGCCAGGCGCGCCACAACAGCAGTGGCACGTCGCCTCGGCCAATGCTGGGGCGATGGTAGTAATTGGCATAGCCGCTGGCTTCGATCTTTTCCAGAATGCGAAAACCGCCTTGCACCATGACGCGCAATTCCCAACCCGCGCGCCCGCTCAGGCGCTGCACCAGCGGCAAGCCTTCCTGCATGCACTCGCGTGCCCATTGCACCAGTGAGGCCATCAAATCGGCCAGGGGCTGCGGCGGCCTTGGCTGCTGGCAGGCTTGCTTTTGCATGGGGCGCGATACGCCGTAGGCGCTGGCATCGCGCTCGGGCACATACCAGCGCCCGCGCTCGATGTCGCGGCCCAGGTCCTGCCAGAAGTTGATCAGCTGCAAAGCCGTGCAAATGGCATCGCTTTGCTGCTGGGCCGTGGCGCTGTCCACCCCGTACAGGCGCAGCAGCAGGCGGCCGATGGGGTTGGCCGAGCGCGCGCAGTAGTCCAGCAGCTCGGCACGGTCGGCGTAGCCCTGGCCCGTGGCGGTCTTTTTCACATCCTGTTCAAAGGCGTCGAGCAGGGCATCGAAAGGCTCCAGGGGCAGATCGAACTCCGTGCGGGCATGTTGCACGGCGGCAAAGATGGGTTGCCAATGCTGCGGCGGCACGATCTCGCCATGCAGGCACAGCCGGTATTCGCGCAGCAGCTGCAGGCGCTCGGCCATGGGCAGCTGCCCCTCATCGGCCAAGTCATCGGCCGTGCGCGCGTAGTGGTAGATGGCCGCCACCGGCGCACGCAAGCGGGCCGGGCACAGCCAACTGGCCACCGGGAAGTTCTCATAGTGCCCCACGGGCTGAAAGGCAAAGGGTTGTCGCTGCATAGCGCCGTATTATTTGCCAACCCGGCTACGGCCTAGGGTTGTTGAGATTGGATTTGCGAAGCGGTTTTGCGAGGCAACTGCCGCAGATGCAAGGCCAACGCGCGCGCAAGGCCTGAACAGCTTGCAAGCGCTGTCAACGCAGCAGCTGCGCAGTTTTGACCGAAAACACCGCCGAAACACTTCATCCCAACGGCCCCGAGCGTGGCTGCCCTCAAAGTCCTCCACTGCGTGCAAACCCCTTGTGCTTCAACGCGCCTTGCCTTTCGGCGCGGAAGGCGATCATGGCGTCGATGAAGCGCTCTGCGCCCATCATGCGGATGTACATCCAGCTGATGGGCAGCACGCTGGCGTCGCCATAGGGGGCGGCGCTGACGGTGCCGATGGCGCACTCATCGCCCGCCATGCTGGTGCACCAGCGCGCACAGGTTTTTGACCTGTTCTTCAAAAACGCCGTGGGTAGCTGGGGTCGGTGATCATGACGCAGGCCCGTTGCTGGCTGTATTGCGCGCACTTGGCTTGCAGGTCGGCCATATCCACGTTGCCTTACGCGTCGGTGGCGGTGACGGACGACTTTGAGACCCGCCATTTGGGCGCTGGCGGGGATGAGGCACACGTCGCGCTGGCCCTGACCGCACGCTTGTTGCCCTGTCGCTCGGGCCTGCAATCCTCGTGGTTGGCGGGCTGGTACGCCTCAGCGGGAGCCGGTCGCCGCATCCACCAAATCAGTCGGATAATATTGATTTTTTCTTAATCCCGCATCCGGGATATTCAATAAAATCACAACCAGCGCGATATCGAAACACCAGTAGCCAAAGTAAGCGCCGCCTGCGCCCTCCAGGTTATCAGACCAGTAAATAGGCGATATTTTCTTTTTCCAGCTGCTGATATATTTTTGCAGTAGCGCTTCACGCTGCTCTGGAGCAGAGCGCCAAACTTCCAGCAATGGCGCATAAACGTTCGGGAATGCACATTCCGCAGCCACAGGACGGTTTACGTCCCCCAAGGCGCGGGCCGCCTCGTCTATCAGCGCATCTTTGCCCGCGTGACCTATCGCATTCAATAACCGATGCGTTTCTTCAGGGGTAAAGCGCGAGGCCGCGCTGAAGGCCATCATGGTCAATGCGTCATAAACGGTATCCAGCGTTACTTTTGTGTATTGTTCGCATGCTTTTTTGAATTCGGCGGGAGTATTTTCTATGACGCGTTGTTGGATTTCCTTGGCCTGTATCCATAGCAAAACATGCGGACGGATGTCTTCTAAGCTGTCGCCCCGGCTAAATCGGTATATGCAACTGATGAGTGCATCATGTACAAGCGTATATGCCCGGTCAACACGTCCTTCGATATTTGGAAATGTTTCAACATCTGCCAAGCGTTTGGCTATGGCAGCATCTCTCAAGCTGATGTATTTGTCAAAGTAGGCTTTATCCTTGTGTTTATCTCTAATCATGGTTTGCTGGATTGAACTTTGGAGAAATCAGTATCCACCGAAGGGGCCGTAAACAACATCGCCATCATCCATTCGCTTCATGAATTCATCTTGGTCTGGCATTTCGCCAGCATAAATCCCCCACTGTTCTTTGACATGAATACCCCATTCACTTGCCTTAAGCATCGCGATAGGCGCCAATATCTCGACAGGATATAGACCATCGGATATCAATTTTTTAGCACCTTTTTGACAGCCTCCTCATAATTGGTCGACGCAGCATAGCAACTGGCATAGGCATCACTCATGTTGCCCGGCATAATGGAGTTTTCCATTTTCCGAACATGGACCCGAATGATGAATACGTTATTCATTTTTCTCTCAAAAATTTTTCGTGGTTTTCATAATTTTGCTGTGTGTGTGGGGGGGCGAAAAGTGCATAACACGCCCTAGGTTTCACATCCCGCGCGATCATATGGCCGCTTGTTGAACAGATCAGGCCGCTCTCGGTGCCATAGTTTCATGGCCTGCATGGGCGTTTGACCCTTTAGGGCAGACTGCGGCAGTTGGTGCGCCGTGTGCGGGCGGCCATACACGCTTTGGCGGTTTTTCCACCTGTAGACCGTCTGCTCGCTGATGCCATAGCGCTGGGCCTGCGCTCAGGCTCTCTTGACTATGTTGTATCGCTCGGCGGGTTGCCTCTGTCGTCGTGGCGCTTGCATGAAGAATCTGGCCCATAGTCCTTCCTTCCATTCGGGGGAGAAGATTGAACCATCAAAGTCTGGGATCAAACACCAGGGGCTGTTGAGATTGGGTTTGTGAAGCGGCTTTTCGGGGCAACAGCCGCAGCTGCTGCGCAGTTTCGACAGAAAACACCGCCGCAACACTTCATCCCAACGGCCCCGAGCGTGGCTGCCCTCAAAATCCTCGCGCCGCGTGCAAGCCCCTTGTGCCTCAACGCGCCTTGCCAGAGGCGGGCTGTACCGTCGTCCACTGCGGCATAGGCACGTCGTTGGCGCGGTAGATGGTCTGCACGTTCTTGCGCATGGCCCAGGGGCGGATCTGATGGTGCAGCGGCAGGTAGTAGTACTCGTCCTTGACGATTTGCAGCGCCTGGCTTAGTTGCGCATCGCGCTTGGCCTCGTCGGTTTCCGTGCGCGCGGCAGCGATCGCCGCATCCAGCTTGGCGTCCGACAGGCGCCCCATGTTGAAGTTGCCGGCGCTGCCGCCCTCGCGCGTGTGCGCCAGCGAGTCCAGGGTGTACAGCGCATCGAAAGTGGCCACGCCCCAGCCGTACAGATAGACGCTGGCATCGTGGCTGGCGACTTTCTTCGAATAGGTGGCCATGGGCATGGTGCGCAGCTGCGTCTTGATGCCCACGCGCGCCCACATGGCGGTAACGGCCTGGCAAATGGCCTCGTCATTGATGTAGCGGTCGTTGGGGCAGTCCAGCTCCAGCGAGAAGCCCTCGGGATAGCCCGCCTCGGCCAGCAGCTTGCGGGCGGCCTCTGGGTCGTAGGCGCTGGCGCGCTGCTCCAGCTGCTGCGACCAGCCATGCACCATGGGCGCCACCATGGCACCGGTGGGCACGGACAGGCCGCGCATGATGCGCTTGTGGATGGCATCGATGTCGATGGCCTGGTAGAGCGCCTGGCGCACGCGCCGATCCTTGAGCGGGTTGCGATCCTTGACGCTGCCATAGAGCAGCTCGTCGCGGTGCAGATCCAGACCGAAGAAAATCGTGCGGTACTCGGCCCCTTCCAGGATGCGGATGTCGGCATTGGCTGCCAGGCGCTGCAAGTCCTGCGGCGGCGGGTCGTTGATGAAGTCCACCTGATTGCTCAGCAGCGCGGCCGTGCGCGTGGCCGCCGAGGCAATGGGCGTGAACACCACTTCAGTCACATTGCCCTCGGGTCGATCCCACCACTGCTCATTGCGCGTCAGGCGGGTGCGCGTATCGGGCTGCCAGCTCTGCAGCACGAACGGCCCGGTGCCATTGGCGTGGCGCGCGGCGTGGTTCTCCTTTTTGGCGGCAAAGTCCTGCGAGAGCACCGAGTTGTGCTCCTCCGCCCAGGCCTTGTTCATGATGCGCGCGCCGATCAGCTCGCGCAGCAGCAAGGGGCTGGGGCCCTTGAGATCGAGCTGCACCGTCATGTCGTCGATCTTCTCGACCTTGGCGATGCTGCGCACGTAGGCGCCCATGTTCGAGGGCGGCGTCATTGCGCGCTGCAGCGAGAACACCACATCATCGGCCGTCATCGTCGCGCCATTGTGAAAGCGCACCCCTTCGCGCAGCTTGAACTGCACCCGCGTGGGGTTGATGAACGTCCAGCTGCTGGCCAGCGCCGGCTCGATGCGGAACTCCTTGTCATAGCGCGTCAAGCCTTCGTACACCAGCTGCACGAAGGTGTTGGTCATCAGGTGGTTCTGCGCATGGGGGTCGAAGGTCAGAATGTCATTGGCCGCTGCCCAGCGCAAGGTCTCAGCCTGCGCCATACCAGCAGCGCCACAGGCCAGCGCTGCGCTCAAAGCCGCAGCGGCCAGCGGCGTCTTCCAAGGCATGGCCCAGGGCCGGAGGGATTTTTTCATGGTCTTCCTTTCACAATTTGCCAGGCACAGCGCACACTGACTGCGCGCCATCGCGGCGCATTGTCGCACCGGCGCTCAGAGCCTGCAGAGCACTGCCGCACACCCCACAAGGGCGGCCAGGTCAGCCGAGTAAAACACCCAACAACCCCCTTGGGCTCACTGGGGCGCTGCTATATTTGGACGCAGTTGGAAAGGCCCGCTGCGCACGCAGTCCAGCGCGTGGCTTCACCCGCATCACAAGCGCGCGGCACCCTAGGGGCTTGTCCTCAGAATCCACAACAACGCAACAAGGAGAATGCAATTGATCAAGGAAGTCTCTGGCGACATTTTGCTGAGCAAGGCCGAACTGCTGGCCCATGGCATCTCGGCACAGGACCCGTTCGACAGCGGCCTGGCACTGGCGCTGCGTGAGCGCTGGCCCTCGCTGGTCAAGGACTACCGCCACCACACCCACTCGCACGCCATCGAGGCTGGCGAGATCTGGCCTTGGGTGGGCGTGCAGGAAGAAGGCGGCGTGCGCCGCATCGTCAACCTGGTGACGCAAAACACCATGGGCCAGGGCCCCAGCGCCAAGCCCGGCAAGGCCACGGTCGAGAACGTGCGCCACGCACTGCAGAACCTGGCCAAGTACGTCAAGCAGGAAAACATCCGCAGCCTGGCCCTGCCGCGCCTGGCCACCGGCGTGGGCGGCCTGGAGTGGGAAGACGTCAAGCCGCTGGTGCAGCAGTACCTGGGCGAGCTGGACATCCCGGTCGTGGTCTACACCACTTACCACAAGGGCGAGCAGGCCGACGAAGGGCTGTGAGAGGCCTGTCCGGGTCATGAGGCTTGGCCCGGGCACTCCAAAGAGCAAAAACACCACCGCAATGGCGGTGGTGTTTTTTTGTGGCTTCACGCCAGCGCCCAGCAAGGGCCATGCGCTGCGCAAAGTCCGTGAACAGATTGTGAGGACAGCCGCTCAAGCAACCTTCAGCGCCTTGGCGTGGTGCGCGAAGTGATCGCCGATGAAGCTGGCGATGAAGTAATAGCTGTGGTCGTAGCCCGGCTGCATGCGCAGCGTCAGCGGGTGGCCGGCTTGCGCGCAGGCAGCTTGCAGCAACTCGGGCCGCAGCTGTCCGGCCAGAAACTCGTCGGCATCGCCCTGATCAACCAGCAGCGGCAGGCGCTCTTGCAAAGCCGTGCCCACCAGCGCCACCGCATCGTGCTGTCGCCACGCGGCCTGGTCATCGCCCAGGTAGGCGCGCAAAGCCTTTTGCCCCCACGGCACTTGGCTGGGCGCGACGATGGGGCTGAAGGCACTCACGCTCCGGTAACGCCCCGGGTGGCGCAGCGCCAGCGTCAGCGCGCCATGCCCGCCCATGCTGTGGCCGCTGATGGCGCGCGCGCCGCTGGCCGGAAAATGCTGCTCGATCAATGCGGGCAGCTCCTGCGCCACATAGTCTTCCATGCGGAAATGCGCCGCCCAGGGCGCTTGCGTGGCGTTGACGTAAAAGCCCGCGCCCTGGCCCAGGTCGTAGCCCTCGTCATTGGCCACCCCTTCGCCACGCGGGCTGGTATCGGGCGCCACCACGATCAGCCCATGCTGCGCCGCCCACTGCTGCGCCCCGGCCTTGGTGATGAAGTTCTGCTCCGTGCAGGTCAGGCCCGAGAGCCAGTACAGCACCGGGCACTTCTGCCCCGCCAGCGCCTGCGGCGGCAGGTAAATGCCGAATTTCATCGGCGTGCCGGTGCTCGTGGAATCGTGTTGCCAGACCTCCTGGCGGCCGCCAAAGCTGGCGTGGTGTTCGGTGCGTTGCATGTTTTTCTCCTCAAATGCTCAAACGGCCGCCAAACGCAAAGGCACGTGCTTTGCGGCA
Source organism: Vandammella animalimorsus (assembly GCF_002285285.1). Lineage (GTDB taxonomy): Bacteria > Pseudomonadota > Gammaproteobacteria > Burkholderiales > Burkholderiaceae_C > Lampropedia > Lampropedia animalimorsus. The sequence goes on along the minus strand of NZ_NSJF01000002.1, from coordinate 328,954 downwards.
TATGAAAAATCGCGATCTGTGGTCAATAGCAGCAGATCATGTTCGATGCACAGCTGCGCCAGCAAAGCATCGATCGTGCCCAGTTGCACGCCCGCTCTGCGGCATGTGTTGCGCAGCTGCGCAGCAGCGACATGGGTTTCGACAGAGGGCACAAGCCAGCGCAGCGCCTGAAATCGCTCGATGATTTGGGCTTGGTCTTTCGCCCCCGAGAAGCCCTGCAAAAGCTCCTGCAAAATGATGGCGGCCATGCAAATGGTTTCTCCGTCGGTCAGCGCTTTTCTCAAGAAATCGACTTCGGGGACAGCCACCTCTTGATTTCGGCGCAAGGCCAGAGACCACACACTTGTATCAACCAGCAGATTCATTCTTCGCTCCGGTTTCGCTCTGCCTTGTAGCAGTAACCGTCGTCCCATTGCAGTTGGCCGAAAAGCTCGGTGATTTTCTGCTGCTCCCTGCGGGCAATGAATTCTTTCAGCGCAAGCGTCACCGCCGCCTTCTTCGTGGTTTCGCCACTGAGCAAAAGCGCACGCTCAATCAGGGATGGGTCAAGAGCCAGATTGGTCGCCATCATGCCTCCACACATCGTCCTGCACATTGGCAGGTAGGTTTACAAATTTGCAAGCCAGTTCGCAAGCCGCCGAGAATATGCTACCAATCGGCTCAATCCAGCGCCAAATCTTCCGGCCATAAAAAGTACGCGCCAAACTTCTTGCTGAATTTGAACTCGCCGCCCGCTTGTTTGCCCTTTTCAGTCAGGTGATGTTTATCGCCTTTGATTTCCAAGTGCCCGGACTGCACCAGCCGGTCAAGTAACTGCGTCGTTTTCAGCTTATGTTTGGCGGCCAATCTGGATGAAGTGAGCTTGTTGCTGGCTGCCTCCTCTTCTTCCTCCACGCCGCCGCCATCCGCCTCGTGGGCTGGCACACGCTCCATGGAAATGCGCACCTCCTCACTGATACGGATGATGCGCTGCGCTTCCTCATAGGCATCGCGGTACAGCTCATGGTCTTCCGACTTACGAAACAGCACACCCATTTCGTTGTTGTTGACCTGGCTGAATTCATACAGATTCAAGCTGGTGACGATGCAGTTTTCCTCATTCAGATAGCACTTGGCATGCAGGTTCTTGCAAAAACTGGTGCGCACATAGGTCAAGGCATTGAGCCAGGCGATTTCTTCGGGTTGCAGCTCGCTTTTGCCGTACACGATGCGCACATCAATCTTGAGCCGGTTCTTGTCCGCCAACAGCTCCTTGATGCGGTCATTGAGCTTCAAAAAAGGGCTGATCAGGATGACACGCTCACGTGCATTCTTGATCAGCTCTTCCAGAAAATAGTTGGTTGCACTGGTGTTCAGAAATTTGGCCATAGCAAGATGTGAGCATTTGTTAGCGAGGTTTCATCGTAGCGCAGCAAGCTGACCCGCTAGCTCTTCAGCCATGCGGTTTACGCACAACAGCCACCTGCATTGTGTGAGATCAAGAACCTAACACCAGCGCCGTACCTGTTCGAGGTAATCGGCATACGTCTGGCCAAACTTGCGCAGCAGGATGCGCTCTTCCGGCTCGATCTGAAGGCGCTGCAGGCAAGCGATGAATAGCGGCACTCCCAGCCAGGCCAGGAGGTGGCCCAGCCACAGCGCCCAGCCGATCAGGCACAGCGCCATACCCAAGTACATTGGGTTGCGGCTGTAGCCAAAGATGCCACTGGTCACAAGCTGGGTACTTGCCTGCGGCTGTAGCGGGTTGGCCGTGGTGCGGTAGTGGCGGAAGGTCAGCACGCCCAACGCCGCCACCGCCAGGCCGGCGACCATTGATAGCCCGGCCAGCCAGGCTTTCATTGGCAGCGGCCAGACCCATTGCGGCAGAGCCGCCGCCATGCCGTACATGGCCGCCGCACACAGCCCAGCCAGCAGCAGCGGCGGGATTTTCAGTTCCAGCGCGCGCATCATCTGCATCAGTAATGCACCACCGAGCGAATCGACTTGCCCTCATGCATCAAGTCGAACGCGCGGTTGATTTCATCCAGCCCCATGGTGTGGGTGACGAACGGGGCCAGTTGAATCTCGCCCTTCATGGCCTGCTGCACCATGCCCGGCAGTTCGCTGCGGCCCTTGACGCCGCCGAAGGCCGTGCCCAGCCAGCGGCGGCCGGTAACGAGCTGGAAGGGGCGGGTGGAGATTTCCTGCCCCGCGCCGGCCACGCCGATGATGACGCTCTGGCCCCAGCCGCGGTGCGCGCATTCCAGCGCGGCGCGCATCACTTGCACGTTGCCGATGCACTCGAAGCTGTGGTCCACGCCCCAGCCGGTCATGTCGATGATGACTTGCTGGATGGGCTTGTCGTGCTCCTTGGGGTTGACGCAGTCGGTGGCGCCGAAGGTGCGCGCCAGCTCGAACTTGGCCGGGTTGGTGTCAATGGCGATGATGCGCCCGGCCTTGGCCAGCTTGGCGCCCTGGATCACGGCCAGGCCGATGCCGCCCAGGCCGAACACGGCCACGCTGTCGCCCTCTTGCACCTTGGCGGTGTTTTTCACCGCGCCCAGGCCGGTGGTCACGCCGCAGCCCAGCAGGCAAACCTGCTCGGGGTTGGAGCTGGGGTCGATCTTGGCCAGGCTGACTTCGGCCACCACGGTGTATTCGCTGAAGGTGCTGCAACCCATGTAGTGATAAATCGGCTGGCCGTTGTAACTAAAGCGCGTGGTGCCGTCGGGCATGACGCCCTTGCCCTGGGTGGCGCGCACGGCCACGCACAGGTTGGTCTTGCCGCTTTGGCAGAACAGGCATTGGCCGCATTCGGCGGTGTACAGCGGGATGACGTGGTCGCCGGGCTGGACGCTGGTGACGCCCTCGCCCACATCGACGACGATGCCCGCGCCTTCATGCCCGAGCACGGCGGGGAAGATGCCTTCCGGGTCTTCGCCGCTCAAGGTGAAGGCGTCGGTATGGCACACGCCGGTGTGGGTGATGCGGATGCGCACTTCCCCGGCTTGGGGCGGGGCGACGTCCAGCTCCACGATTTGCAGCGGCTGGCCCGCCGCAAAGGCCACGGCGGCGCGGGATTTGAGGGTTTTGCCAGCGGTGTCGGCGGGGGTGGTGTTCATGGCATGTCTCCTTCGTGGGGTGAAAAGATTCAGCGCAGGTAGGAGCGCACCAGCGCCACGGCCTGGTCGATGGCTTGGTGCTGGCGCGCGTGGGCCGCGTCTCGCTCGGCATCGGGGCCGCAGTCGGCGTGGCCGAAGGTCTCGCGCAAATGGCCTTGCAGCACCTCCGCCATCAGGCCGTTGACGGCGCCGCGCATGGCGGCCAGTTGCTGCAACACGGCGCCGCACTCGGCGCCTTCGGCAATGCTGCGCTCCAGCGCCTCGGCCTGGCCGCGAATGCGGCGCAACCGGGTGATGGCGCGTTTTTTTTCTTCGGGGGAATGGGGCATGGCTTGGCAGTTTGCGCATGGCGCGTGGCCCAGCACCGGGCGCAGGCCACATACTGTGGGGCAGTATATCGAATGACCTGCAAAAAGCCATGCGCAATGGCCGCCCGTGCAGGCAGAAAAAAACCCAACCGCAAGCAGTTGGGTTTCAGAGGTTGTTGAAAGCCTGCTTAGAAGCTCGCCACCACCGACAGGCTGAACTTGCGGCCAGGCTGGCTGTAGGCGTCGATGGTCGGCAGATCGGCCGCCAGGCCGCGCACATCGCCCCAGCGCCAGTACTTGCGGTCGGTCAGGTTGTGCACCGCCGCGTTCAGGCGCACGTCGCCATGGGCGTGGCGCAGCAGGCGCCATTGGCCGCTGAGGTCGAACGTGGTCGCCGCAGCCGGCAGGAAGGGCACGGTGGGCGCGGCGCGCGGGTCGCTGGCGCGCGCCACGTCACCGGCCTTCTTGGCCCAGCGGTGCGTCATGTCCAGGCGCACCATCCAGGCTGGCTGGGCATAGCGCACGCCCAGGTTCAGGCGCGCGGGCTGCACGCTGTCGATGGGCTGGTTGTCAGCCTTGTTGCGGCCACGGGCCATGCCGAAGGCGGCCGGGAAGGACAGCTCGCCGCCGGCCACTTGCGGCAGGCGATATTCGCCGGCCAGCTCAAAGCCGCTGATGCTGGCGCGACCAGTGTTGATGGCCTGGAACACCAGTGGATCGCCGGGGCGGCCCGTGCCAGCCACGCGCTGGTTGTCGAGGATGAAATCGCGGTAGCGGCCGTGGAAGGCTGCGGCCTCCAAGCGCCAGCGCTCGCCCTGGCCCTTCACACCCAGTTCCACGTGCTGGGCCTTCTCGGGCTTGAGGTTGGGGTTGGGCACGGTCATGTAATGGCCGATGGGGTTTTCAAAGAAACGGTTGAGCTGGTCGGCCCCCGGCGTGCGAAAGCCCGTGGCCCACTGGCCGTAGAGCGTCCAGTCCGGCGTCACGTCCAGCGTGGCCCCCAGGCGCGGCGACAGGGCCGAGCCGCTGCGGTTGGCGGCCATGCCGGCAAAGCCCTTGGTGCTGGCGGCAATGCGGTAGCGATCCCAGCGCAGGCCGGGGATCAGGCTCCAGCCGTTGCCGATGATCTCGTCCTGCACGTACAGGCCGATGGCGGTCTCGGTGGTGTCGGGGAAGCGCTTGAGCGGGAAGGTTTCGCCCGCTGGCGGCGTCATGCCGGTCTGCAGGTTGTCGGCCTCGGTGCGCGCGCCATCCAGGCCATAGGCCAGCTTGTGCGCCAGCTTGCCCGTGCGCAGCAGCTTCTCGGCCTGCACGCTGGCCTGCAGCAGGTTCTCATGGTCCAGCGTGTCGCGCACCTGGGCGGGCCGGCGTTCGCGCGTGTTTTCGAAATGCTCCAGCGAGCGCAGGCGCTGATAGGCCAGCGAGGTGCGCAGCGAATCGGCCACCGAGCTGTCCAGCTCGAACTGGCCCTGCCAGCTCAGGCGGCGGCGCTGGTTGTCCGTCTTGCCCGAAGCCGTCAGCGTGGTCACGCCGCGCGAGACGGAGCCGTATTGCGACAGCAGCTGCAAATCGTCGCGCTTGCTGACGTATTCGGCCGAGAAGGTGTGGCGCTGCGCAGCATTGGGCTGCCAGACCAGCTTGCCCAGCAGTGCTGCATCGCGCGTGTCCTCTGGGTTGGGCTTGGTGCGCAGCGCGCTGGCGCTGTCGTTGCTGCCGCGGTTGTCCAGCGCGTGGCCCTTGAGCGCGCTGCCCGAGAGCAGCCATTGCACACTCTCGCTGGCCTGGCCTGCCACCGTGGCGCTGGCGCGCACGGCGCGGCTGTCGCCCTCATAGCCCAGGCCGGCCTGGCCGCCCAGCGTCTTGCCGCCGCCCAGGTAGCTGGCTGGGCTGCGGGTGAAGAACTGCACCACGCCGCCGATGCCGTCCGAGCCGTACAGCGCCGAGGACGGGCCCTTGATGATCTCCACGCGCTCGACCAGGCCGAAGTCCACGTTGTCGCGGCTGGATGCACCAAAGCTGTAGCCGCGCGGCATGCGCACGCCGTCCACCAGCATCAGCACGCGGTTGCCTTCCAGGCCGCGGATGTTGAAGCCGGCATTGCCGCTGCGCCCGTCGCGGCTGTTGATGGTCATGCGGTTGGAGCGGCGCTCCACCGTCACGCCAGGCACGGTCTCGGCCAGCTCGCGGATGTCGCCCAACTGGCGCTCTTGCAGAGCCTGCTCCTCGACCACCTGGGCGCTGGCCGGCACTTCACGCAGCGTGCGTTCGCTGCGTGTGCCGGTCACCACCACGGAGGGCAACTCCTTGTCGTCCGCCTGTTGTTTTTCCTGCAGGGGCGCAGCGGCAGTTTGTGCCAGCGCGCTGCCGCCGAACAGGCAGCATGCGGCCGCCAGGGCCAGTGGCGTGCAGCGCATGGCCAATGGGCCAAGGCCCTTGTGAGCTTGGTGTGGGGTCATTGCTGAATCCAGTTAAAAAGAATGATGAAAATCGTTCTTATTCTAGTTCTAGATGTTACCAATAGTCAATGAATTGCATCCTGCGCAGTCGATGGCTGCGGCTGTGATGGTGGCCCTTGTTGCAAATTCGCCATGGCGGCGGCTGCCTCTGCGCACATGGAAAAACCCCGCAGGGCTTGGCCTTGCGGGGTTGGAGGTTGAGTTTGAGCTCGGGGCTTGCCACGTGCCCGTGGCTGCAGCGCAGCAGCAAGAGACAGCAGACCCAGTCATGCCGCATCCTGCGCGGACAGACAAGGCTGAGCCGCCAAGGGGCTGCAAGCGGCGCCAAAACCTTCGGGGCTGGGCAGAAGGCAGAGCGCGACGGCGCGCCAGCGCTCAATCGGGCAGCACGGCGGTGACTTCGATTTCCACCTTGGCGCGGTCTTCCACCAGATCGGCCACCTGCACGGCCGTCATGGCGATGTTGAAGTTGCCGATCAGTTCTCGGTAGGCCTTGCCGATTTCGGGGTAGGCGGCAACGTATTCCTTCTTGTCCTTGACGTACCAGGTCATGCGCACGATGTGCTGCGGGCCGGCGCCAGCCTCGGCCAGCACGGCCACGACGTTTTGCAGCGCCTGGCGCACTTGGCCGGCCAGGTCGTCGGTGTGGAAGACGCCTTGGGCGTCCCAGCCGATCATGCCGGCGACGTAGATTTGCGTGCCGCGCGCGGCCACGCCGTTGGCATAGCCTTTGGGGCGTGGCCAGCCTTGGGGGAGCAGGACTTGCATGGGGATTTCCTTTGTTTGTCAAGAAAGTTCAGGGCGCGCGGCGCTGGTGGCCGCGCCAGCGACTGGCGCGGGCCGCATAGGCACGGGCGGCAGCGCTTGCAGCGCGGCGCGCACGTCTTCGGGGATGGCGATGGCCTGGTGCGTATCCAGGTTGGTAAAAACCAGCACCTTGCGCGCCTGCACGCGCAATTGCGCGCCAGCGCGGCATTGCATGTGCAGGCTCAGGGATTTTCCGCCTGCGCGCTCAACCCACAGGCCAAGCTGCACGTCATCGCCCATGCGGCTGATGGCGCGGAAGTCGCACTCCAGCCGCACGATGGGCAGGCCGATGCGGCGCGGCCCCAGCATGTGCGCGTAGCCAATGCCCAGGCCGTGGTCGAACCAGTCTTCCACCAACTGGTTGAACAGCACCAGGTACTGCGGGAAGAAGACGATGCCAGCAGGGTCGCAGTGCGAGAAGCGGATGCGCAGCGAGCGCTCGAAGTGCATGGGCCGGGGTGCGTGCGCGGCGGCGGTGGCGGAAATTGCGGGGGGCGTGGGCATGGCGGGGCTCCTGCTCAAACGCCGATATAGCGCTGCCACAGCGCAGGCTCTTGCGCCAACTGCGCCGAGCTGCCCTGCCAGACGGGCTGGCCGCGCTCGATGAGGGTGTGGCTGTCGGCCAGCTCGATCAGGCGCTGCACGTATTTGTCGATCACCAGGATGGTCTGGCCCTGCGCGCGCAGCGCGGCCAGGCATTGCCAGATTTCCTCGCGGATCAGGGGCGCCAGGCCCTCGGTGGCTTCGTCCAGGATCAGCAGATGGGGGTTGGTCATCAGCGCGCGGCCAATGGCCAGCATTTGTTGCTCGCCGCCCGAGAGCTGGTTGCCCATGTTGTGCTGGCGCTCTTGCAGGCGCGGGAACAGGTGGTAGACGCGCTCGAGCGTCCAGGGCTGCTCGCTGTGGCAGCGGTTGGCGGCAAAGGCTTGCAGGTTCTCGCGCACGCTGAGGTTGGGGAAGATTTGCCGCCCTTCGGGCACCACGGCCAGGCCCATGCGGGCGATGCGCTCGGGCGGCAGGCGCTCGATGCGCTCGCCGCGAAAGCGGATGCTGCCGCCAAAGGCGGGCGTCAGGCCCAGGATGGCGCGCACCGTGGTGGTCTTGCCCATGCCGTTGCGCCCCAACAGCGTGGCCACGCTGTGCGGGGCAATGGCGCAGTGCATGCCAAACAGCACCTGGCTTTGGCCGTAGCCGGCTTGCACGTCTTGCAGTTCCAACAGGGCGCTCATGCGGTGCTCTCCATCGTGGCGGCGGTTGCCGCGGTTGGGGCAGAGGGTGGAGCGGCGGATGGGGCGCTGGCGTGCTCATCGCCCAGATAGGCGCGCTGCACCTCGGGGTGGCGGCGGATGTCTTGCGGCGCTCCGGTGGCGATGACCTTGCCGAACACCAGCGCCGAAATCCGGTCGGCCACGCGAAACACGGCGTCCATGTCGTGCTCGACCAGCAAGATGGTGGCCTGCTGCTCTTTGAGCGCCAGCAGCAGTTGCACCATGCGCTCGGATTCCTCCGGCCCCATGCCCGCCATCGGCTCATCGAGCAGCAGCAGCTTGGGCGAGAGCGCCAGCGCCATGCCCACTTCGAGCTGGCGCTGCTCGCCGTGCGACAAGTCGCCCGCCAGGCGGGCCAGGCAAGCGCCCAGGCCAACGCGCTGGGCGATCTGCGCGGCCTGCTCGTAGCGCGCGCGCTCGGCGCGTGCGGCGCGCCAGAAGGCAAAGCTGCTGCCGCTGCGCGATTGCAGCGCCAGGGCCAGGTTGTCCAGCACCGGCAGGCGCTTGAAGATGCTGGTGATCTGGTAGGAGCGCACCAGCCCCAGGTGCACGCGCCGGTGCATGGGCCAGGCGGTGACGTCCTGCCCATCGAACAGGATGCGGCCGCTGCTGGGCGCCAGCGCCCCGGCAATCTGCGCGATCAGCGTGGTCTTGCCCGCGCCGTTGGGGCCAATCAGCGCGTGCAGCTCGCCGGGGCGCACGTGCAGGTGGGCGTGGTCAGTGGCCGTCAGCCCGCCAAAGCGCTTGACCAGATCGTCAACGTGCAGCAAGGCCAGGGGATGGGAAGTCTGCGCCGCGCCCGTCATGCCGCCCTCCTGTAGGCCCATTGGCGCAGCCGCGCGGGCAGGCTGAGCACGCCGTTGGGCGCGGCCAGCACCACCGCCAGCAGCAGCGCGCCCAGATAGAACTGCCAGTGGATGGTGTAGCTCACCAGCACCTCCTCCAACAGCAAGAACACCACGGCCCCGGCAAAGCCGCCGTACAAATAGCCCACGCCGCCCAGGATCACCATGATGAGCAGCATGCCCGACTGGTTCCACTGCATCAGCGCCGGGCTGACGAAGCTGGCCTGATTGGCCAGCAGCGCGCCAGCCAGCGCGGCCATGGCCCCGGCCAGCGTGAAGGCTGCCAGCTTGTAGCGGTAGGTGGCAAAGCCCAGCGCCTGCATGCGCGTTTCGTTCTCGCGGATGCCTTGCAGCACATGGCCAAAGCGCGCATTGAGCAGGCGCTGCACCAGCACGAAGGCCAGCGCCGAGAGGGCCAGCACGACGTAATAAAAATGCGTGTCCGAGGCCAGGTCGATGCCCAGGCCCAGCTCCGAGCGCTGCATCAGCGACAGCCCATCCTCGCCGCCGTACTGTTTGAGCGAGACCATCAGATAAAACAGCATTTGCGCAAAGGCCAGCGTGATCATGATGAAGTACACGCCCTGCGTGCGCAGGCTGATGGCGCCAATGGCCAGGGCAAACAGCGCGCCCAGCGCCATCGCCAGCGGCCAGGTCAGCCAGGCCGAGGCCCAGCCCTCTTGCATCGCAATGCCCACGGTGTAGGCCCCGATGCCCAGAAAAGCCGCATGGCCCAGGCTGACCATGCCGCCATAGCCCAGGATGAAGTTCAGGCTGGTGGCCGCCAGCGTGAAGATCAGGATGCGGCTGGCCACGGCGATGTAGAAATCGCTCTCCAGCGCCGTCAACACGGGCGGCAGCGCCAGCAGGCCCAGCAGCAGTGCAGCGCTGACCGCGCGCGGCAGGCGCTGGTCCAGCAAGCTGGTGATGGCCGGGGCGGCAGGGGTGGTGGCAGAGGTGGCAGATGGGGTGGTCATGGCATCAGCCTCGCGCGGGGAACAGGCCGCTGGGCTTGAAAAACAGCACCACGGCCATGAGCAGGTAAATCAGGATGGAGGCCACCGCCGGGCCCGCGTTGGCGGCCAGCTCGGCGTCCATCATCTGGCGAAACAGCAGCGGGATCAGCGTGCGCCCGGCGGTATCGACCAGCCCCACCAGCAAGGCCCCCAGCAACGCGCCGCGGATGGAGCCAATACCGCCAATGACGATGACCACAAAGGCCAGAATCAGAATGCTCTCGCCCATGCCCACCTGCACGGCCAGCAGCGGCCCAAGCATGCCGCCAGCGAGCGCGCACAGCGCAGCGGCAAAGGCGAACAAGGCGGTGAACAGCAGCCGCACGTTGGCCCCCATGGCCAGCGCCATCTCGCGGTTGGACGCGCCCGCGCGCACCTGCATGCCGATGCGCGTGCGCGTAATCAGCCAGTACATGCCCAGCGCCACCAGCAGCCCCACGCCGATGATGAACAGCCGGTAGGCCGGATAGCTCAAGCCCGGCGCCAGCGGGATGGGGCCTGCCAGCGCCGCAGGCGGGTTGAGCTGGATGGGCTGCGGCCCCCAGAGCATGCGCACGGCCTCGTTGGCCATGAGCATGATGGCGAAGGTGCCCATGACCTGCGCGAGATGGTCGCGCCGGTAAAAGCGTTGCAGCACCGTGCGCTCCAGCAGCACGCCCACCAGCACCGTCGCGCCGATGCCGCCCAGCAGCCCGAGCCAGAACGAGCCGCTGGCCGCCGCGATGCTGGCAATCAGATACGCGCCGATCATGTACAGCGAGCCATGCGCCAGGTTGATCATGTCCATGATGCCGAACACCAGCGTCAGGCCAGCGGCCAGCAGGAACAGCATCAGCCCGAATTGCAGGCCGTTGAGCAGTTGCTCCAGAACCAGGGTGGTTTGCATGAAAGAAAAGGCAAAGGATGGGGGGGCGCCCGCGGGGGCGTCGCACAGCGCCGGGGCAAGAACGCCATCGCATCAAGCCCGGCTGTTTTTGAACAGGCTTTGGGCAGACGCTTACTGCGGCATCTTGCAATCGCCCACGTAGGCATCGCTGTGGTTCTCGAAGGCCTTGCCGATCAGCTTGTTGGTGACCTTTCCATCTTCGCCCTTGACCACTTCGCGCATGTAGTAGTGCTGGATCGGGAAGTGGTTGGTGTTGAAGCGGAAATCGCCGCGCACCGAGTTGAAGTTGGCCGCCTGCAAGGCTTTGCCGATGGCGGCCTTGTCCTTGAGGTTGCCGCCCGTGGCCTTGACGGCCGAGTCGATCAGCATGGCCGCGTCGTAGCCCTGCGAGGCATACAGCGTGGGCGTGCGGCCGTATTCCTTGCGGAAGTCCTCGACGAAGCGCTTGTTGGCGGCGTTGTCCAGATCCCAGGCCCATTGCGAGGCGTTGTAAATGCCCACGGTGGCCTCGCCCACGGCGCTGATGACGTCCTCATCGGCGGAAAAGCCCGGGGCGAACAAGGCCATGCTGTCCTTCAGGCCCGCGCCATGGAACTGCTTGATGAAGTTGATGCCCAGCCCGCCAGGCAGGAAGAAGTACACCGCCTCGGCGCCGGAGGCGCGAATCTGCGACAGCTCCGCGCCATAGTCCAGTTGCGACAGCGGGGTGTAAAGCTCCAGCGCCACCTCACCCTTGTAGAAGCGCTTGAAACCGGCCAGTGCGTCCTTGCCGCCGGGGTAGTTGGGGGCGATCAGCGCCACTTTCTTGACGCCCTTGTCCTGCACGGCCTGGCCCACGGCCTCGTGCTGGTTGTCGTTCTGGTAGGCGGCGCTGAAGAAATAGGGGTTGCACTGCTTGCCCGCCAGTTGCGAAGGGCTGGCGTTGGCGCTGATGTAGTAGGTCTTGTTGGCAAAAATGGCCGGGGCCACGGCCAGCAGGATGTTGGAGAACACCACGCCGGTCATGAAGTCCACCTTCTCGCGCTTGAGCAGGCGGTCGGTGGTTTGCTTGGCCGCGTCGGGGCTTTGCTGGTCATCAACGATCACCACCTTGGCCGGCAGGCCGCCGAGCTTGCCCTCGGTGTGCTTGAGCGCGAGCTGAAAGCCGTCGCGGATGTCGATGCCCAGCGTCGAGCCGGGGCCTGAAAGCGTGCTGAGCAGGCCGATCTTCACCTCCTCGGCGGCCGAGGCGGTCTGGGCCAGGCACAGCGCCGCCGCACCGGCCACGGCGGCCAGGGTGTGGGAGCGAAGGCTGGAAAAGCGGATGCTGGGGCGGGTGGTGCGGGTCATGCGGGTGTCTCCTTGAATGTCATGAATGGGGTGGAGCAAAGGGCCTGCTGCATTTGCAGGGCGAAAAAGTATCGCATCCAGAGCCGGGCGATCGGGCGCTTGGGCCACGCTTTGGTCTAGAGCGTGTTATGCACTTTGCGCACCCCCGCGCTGGCCCCAAAACCGTGTAATCGCAAGGCGGCGCGCGCCGCCAAGGCTGGCTGCCTTGGCAAGCGGGCCAACGCGGCGAGTGCATGGTTTTGGGGCCAGCCCGAAGGGAGAGCGCCCCGGCATGCGCATTGCGGCGTTGCCGTCCCCTTGCAGCGCAGCCAGGCTGCAGCGGGGACTGCGCCTTGCACTGCACCCGCCGGGGCGCTCTCGCGGGGGGCGGAAAGTGCATAACACGCTCTAGGCACTTTCACCCATGCTGCTCGCCCATGCGGCGCTTGAGCGCGCTGCGCTGGAGCTTGCCGGTGGTGGTGCGCGGCAGCGCGGCGATGAACTCCACGGCGCGCGGGTATTTGTAGGGCGCCACGCTCTGCTTGACGAACTCCTGCAAATCCACGACCAGTTCGGCATCGGCGGCCACGCCCTCCTTGACGACGACGAAGGCCTTGACGATCTGGCCGCGCTCCTCATCGGGCGCGCCGATGACGGCGCATTCGGCCACGGCCGGGTGCTGCATCAGCGCCTCCTCCACCTCGGGCGCGGCAATGTTGTAGCCCGCCGAGATGATCATGTCGTCGGTGCGCGCCTGGTAGAAGAAGTAACCGTCCTCATCCATCAAATAAGCGTCGCCGGTGAGGTTCCAGCCATCCTGCACATAGGTTTTCTGGCGCTCGTCGCGCAGGTAGCGGCAGCCCGTGGGGCCTTTGACGGCCAGCTTGCCCACGGTGCCCGGCGGCAGCTCGTTGCCGTCATCGTCCTGCACGCGGGCGCGGTAGCCGGGCACGGGCTTGCCGGTCGCGCCCGGGCGGGCGCTGGCCTCGTCGGCGGAGATGAAGATGTGCAGCAGCTCAGTCGCGCCAATGCCGTCGATCAGCTCGATGCCGCTGGCCTGCTTCCACAGCGCACGCGTGGACGCGGGCAGCGCCTCGCCCGCGCTGACGCACTTGCGCAGCCGCGCCTGGGCCAGCAGCTCTGGCATGGCCGCCATGTGGCGATAAGCCGTGGGCGCGGTGAACACCACGGTGGCGCCAAATTGCGCGCAGGCCTCAAGCAACTGCTGCGGCCCGGCCTTTTCCAGCAGCACGCTGCTGGCGCCAATGTCCATGGGGAACAGCACCAGCCCGCCCAGGCCGAAGGTAAAGCCCAGCGGCGGGCTGCCAATGAAGACATCGTCCGCATCGGCGCGCAGCACGTGGCGCGGCCAGCACTTGCAAATGGCCATCACGTCGCGGTGGTAGTGCATGGTGGCCTTGGGCACGCCGGTGGTGCCGGAGGTAAAGCCCAGCAGGCACACGTCGTCACTGGCCGTATCCACGTTGCTGAAATCGGGCGAGGCCTGCTGCATGGCGCGGTGCAGGCAGGGCAGCTCGGCCCCGCTCGATGGCGCGGCCAGCGCGGTATTGAAGTAGCGCAGTTGCGCCAATTGCGCCAGTTGCGGCGCTGAAGATGGCATCGCGCGCGCGGCCTCCAGCTCGTCGGCCAGGCGCGCATCGCACAGCGCGTGGCTGATCTGGCCGATGTCGATGATGGTGCGCAGCTCCTTGGCGCGCAGCAGCGGCATCACCGCCACGGCAATGCCGCCGGCCTTCATCACCGCAAACCAGCAGGCCACCATCCAGGGCGTGTTGGGCGCAAACAGCAGCACGCGGTTGCCCGGCTGCAAGCCCATGTCCTGCACCAGCACGTTGGCGATGCGATTGGCGTGGGCCTGCAAGTCGGCGTAGCTCCAGCGCGTGCCGTCCGGCGCGCGCAGGCACAGGCGATCGCCGCGCCCTTGGGCCACGTGGCGGTCGAGCAATTCGGTGGCGCAGTTGAGCTGCGCGGGAAATTGCAGCTCGGGCAGCTCGAACAGGTATTCGGGCTGCTGCTCCAGCGGCGGCAGGTTGTCGCGCGCAAAGGTGTCGGTATGGGCGCTGGGCATGTGGTTTGTCTCCTGCATGGGCGCTTTGCGCCTCTTTTTCATAGCAACCGAAAGGAAATCAAAATTCCCTTTTTCGGCAACATGGGCAATGGGTCTTGATGCAATTTGGCGAGTCCATCAACACCCCGTGTCAACCGCTTCAGGCTTTGAGCGCCTTGAGCAGCTCGCGGCCGATGATGAGTTGCTGCACTTCGCTGGCGCCTTCGTAGATGCGCAGCGCGCGGATCTCGCGGTACAGCGACTCGACCGGCTGGCCGCTGACCACGCCCAGGCCGCCGAACATCTGCACCGCCGCGTCGATGACCTGCTGGGCGTTTTCGGTCGCGGTGAGCTTGGCCATGGCCGCTTCCTTTGTGACGCTGTGGCCGCCATCGCGCAGCCAGGCGGCGCGGTAGGTGAGCAAGGCGGCGCTGTCGATGGCGGTGGCCATTTGCGCCAGCTTGGTCTGGGTGATCTGGAAGTCGGCCAGCACGCCGCCGAACATCTGCCGCGAAGTGGCGCGCAGCAAGGCCTCTTGCAGGGCGCGGCGCGCAAAGCCCAGCGCAGCCGCGGCCACCGAGGTGCGGAACACGTCCAGCGTGCGCATGGCGACCTTGAAGCCCTCGCCCGCCTCGCCCACGCGGCAACTGGCGGGGATGCGGCAACCCTCGAACTTCAGCCGCGCCAGCGGGTGCGGGGCGATGACGTCGATGCGCTCGGCAATCGTCAGGCCGGGGGTGTCGGCATCGACGATGAAGGCGCTGATGCCGCGCGCGCCGGGCGCTTCGCCGGTGCGGGCGAAGACGACATAGAAATCGGCAATGCCGCCGTTGGAGATCCAGGTTTTCTCGCCGTCGAGCACGTAGTCATCGCCCTCGCGGCGCGCGGCGCAGGCCATGGCGGCCACGTCCGAGCCAGCCTGCGGCTCGGACAGCGCAAAGGCCGCAATGGCCTGGCCCGCCGCCACGCGCGGCAGGTAGCGCTGGCGCTGCTCGGGCGTGCCGTGCAGGCTGATGGCGCCGCTGCCCAGGCCCTGCATGGCAAAGGCGAAGTCGGCCAGGCCGCTGTGGCGCGCCAGCGTCTCGCGGATCAGGCAGATGGCGCGCGCGTCCATGCTCTGGGCCGATTCGCCCACGGCATGGCGCAGCCAGCCCGCTTCGCCCAGGGCCTGGACGAGCTGTCGGCAATGCGCGTCCACATCGCTGCCGCTGCCGTGCGGCTCATGGCCGATGTGGGTGCTGGCCCAGGCATCGAGCTGCTGCGCCAGCTCGGCGTGGCGCGCTTCGAAAAACGGCCATTGCTGGTAGGAGGTGTCCAGACCGCGCTGCATGTCAATCTCCCTGGAACACGGGTTTTTGCTTGGCCACGAAGGCGTGGTAGGCGCGCGAGAAATCCTCGGTCAGCATGCAAATGGCCTGGGCCTGGGCCTCGGCCTCGATGGCTTGGTCGATGCCCATGCTCCACTCCTGGTGCAGCATGGTTTTGGTGATGCCGTTGGCAAAGCTGGGGCCAGCGGCCAGCTCCGCGGCCAGTTGCTGGGCCTGTGCCAGCACCTCATCGGGCGCGCACAGGCGGTTGAAGTAGCCCCAGCGCTCGGCCTCCTCGCCGCCGAGCACGCGGCCGGTGTAGAGCAGCTCGCTGGCGCGGCCCTGGCCGATGATGCGAGGCAGCATGGCGCAAGCGCCCATGTCGCAGCCGGCCAGGCCGACGCGGTTGAACAAGAACGCCACCTTGGCGCGCGCCGTGCCCAGGCGCAAATCGGATGCCATGGAGATGATGGCGCCCGCGCCCGCGCACACGCCGTCGATGGCGGCCACGATGGGCTGCGGGCAGGCGCGCATGGTCTTGACCAGTGCGCCGGTCATGCGCGTGAACATCAGCAGCTCGGGGGCTTTGAGCTGCACCAGCGGGCCGATGATTTCATGCACATCGCCGCCGGAGCAGAAGTTGCCGCCCGCGCCAGTGACGACCACGGCCTTGATGTCGCTGGCCCATTGCAGTTGGTGAAACAAATCGCGCAGCTCGGCGTAGCTGTCGAAAGTCAGCGGGTTCTTGCGGTCGGGGCGGTTGAGGGTGATGGTGGCCACCGGGCCATCGGCCTGCCACAGAAAATGCTGGGCTTGGTAGCCCGCCATGGGCTTGCGGTTGCCAGCCTGCAAGGCCGGGTTGATGCGTGGGGCTGCACTGTTCATGTCGGGGGTGCTCCTGCAATGTCGTTGGGTGGATGGGTCAGGCCTGCATGTTCTGCGCGGCCAGCAGCACGCGCAATTGGCCCAGTTGCTCGTAGAGCAAGTCCTTGTCGCGCTTGCCCAGGCCAGCCAGCAGCGTGCCCAGCAATTGCTCGTGGGCCTGGGCCATCTTGCGAAACTGCCGCCGCCCCTTGGGCGTGAGCTTGACGTAAAGCGAGCGGCGGTCCTGCGGGTCGGGGATGCGCTCGACCAGCCCATCCTTGACGAGCTGGTCGGTCAGCCCGGTGACGCTGCCGCCGGTGACCATCAGATAGCGCGAGAGCGTGTTCATGCGCAGCCCCTGCGGGTGGCGGTCGAGCTGGGCCAGGTAGTCGAAACGCGGCAGCGTGGTGTCGAACTGCTGGCGCAGCATCTGGCGGATGCGCTGCTCGATTTGCTCGGTCAGCGAGAACAGGCGCAGCCACAGCCGCGTGTCCATGTGGTCGTCCTGCTGGGCGCGCGCCTCCAGGCCGATGTGCGCCTCGCCCAGCAATTGGCTCAGGCCAAAACGGCTTTGCGCGCTGCCGCCTGCGGCGCTGCGGCTCATGGCATCACCTCCCCGCCGGCCACGGCAATGGCCTGGCCGTTGATGGCGCCCGCGCCTGTGCCGCACAGCCAGGCCACGGCATCGGCCACTTCAGCGGGCTGCACCAGGCGGCCCTGCGGGTTGCTTTTGACGAACTCGGCCCTGGCCTGCTCGGCGCTGCGGCCAGTCTTGGCGACAATGTTCTCGATGGCTTCGCGCACGATGTCGGTTTCGGTGTAGCCGGGGCATACGGCGTTGACGGTGATGCCCTTGCGCGCCAGCTCCAGCGCCAGCGCACGCGTCAGGCCGATGACGCCGTGCTTGGCCGCGCAGTAGGCGCTGACGTAGGCGTAGCCGATCTGCCCGGCCGTGCTGGCCACGTTGACGATGCGGCCCCAGCCAGCGGCCAGCATGTCCGGCAGCGCCGCCTGGGTGCACAGCATGGTGCCGGTGAGGTTCACATCCAGCATCTGCTGCCACAGCGCCAGCTCCATCTTGGCAAAGGGCGCGGTCTGCGCCTGCCCGGCGTTGTTGATGAGGGTGTCGATGGGGCCAAAGCGCTGGCGCGCCTGGGCCAGCGCGGCCTGCAACTGCGCTGGCTCGCTGACGTCGGCGCTGACGGCCTGCATGGCCTCGGGCCGCTCATCGGCCACGGCCTGCACAGCCGCCAGCCGCCGCCCCAGCAGGGTGACGCGAAAGCCATCGGCAAGCAGACGGCGGGCGATGGCCGCGCCAATGCCGCTGCCGCCGCCTGTGACCAGCGCATGGCGCAGCGCGGGCGCGCTGGCCGCTGCGGGGGGTGCGGTGTTGCCCTGCGCCATGCTCATTGCCCCTGCCCGTTGGATGCGGCATTGGCCGGGGGGCGCGCCTGGGCGGCGGCCAGCGCAGCCTGCTGGGCCGCCTGCTCGCGGGCGAAGTTGGCCTCCATCTGCTGCTTGCCCGAGCGGTACTGCGGCGGCCAGGTGATGGCGGTGTGGCCGATCTTGGCCGCCTCGGTCAGCGTCCAGGCCGGGTTGGCCAGGTGCGGGCGTGCCACGGCGCACAAATCGGCGCGGCCTGCGGCCAGGATGCTGTTGGCGTGGTCGGCCTCGCTGATGGCGCCCACGGCGATGGTGGCGATGCCTGCCTCCTGGCGGATGCGGTCGGCAAACGGGGTCTGGAACATGCGGCCGTAGACGGGCTTTTCCTGCTTGCTGACCTGGCCGGAGGAGACGTCGATCATGTCCGCGCCAGCGGCCTTGAAGGCCTTGGCGATTTCCACCGCATCGGCCGGCGTGGTGCCGCCCTCGACCCAGTCGTGCGCCGAAATGCGCACCGACATGGGCTTGTCCTCGGGCCAGGCGGCGCGCACGGCGGCAAACACCTCCAGCGGGTAGCGCAGGCGGTTTTCCAGGCTGCCGCCGTATTCATCGGTGCGCTGGTTGGTCAGCGGGCTGATGAAGGAGGAGAGCAAATAGCCGTGCGCACAGTGCAGCTCCAGCCAGTCGGCGCCCGCCTCGTGGGCGGCCTGGGCGGCAGCCACGAATTGCGCCTTGATCTGCGCCATGTCCTCGGCGGTGACGGCGCGGGCCGTCTGGCTCACGCCTGGCAGGTATTGCTGCTCGGAGGCCGAAACGATGGGCCAGTTGCCCTCGACCAGCGGCTGGTCGAT
The DNA here is from genome assembly GCF_002285285.1 of Vandammella animalimorsus. Lineage (GTDB taxonomy): Bacteria > Pseudomonadota > Gammaproteobacteria > Burkholderiales > Burkholderiaceae_C > Lampropedia > Lampropedia animalimorsus. The sequence continues at coordinate 310,486 of NZ_NSJF01000002.1, read as the reverse complement.
GCCCTCCCAGGCCAGGCGGGTCGAGGCCTTGGCCCCGGCGTGCCCGATCTGGATGCCGATCTTGGCGTCCGTGTAGCTGTGCACCCAGTCGATGATGCGCTTGAAGGCGGCTGTGTGCTCGGGCCGGTACAGGCCGGGGCAGCCGGGGGTGATGCGCCCTTCGGGGCTGACACAGGTCATCTCCACCATCACCAGGCCCGCGCCACCCATGGCGCGCGCGCCCAGGTGCATCAGGTGGTAGTCGCCCACCAGGCCGTCGCGGGCCGAGTACTGCGCCATGGGCGAGACGACGATGCGGTTCTTCAGCGTCAGGCCGCGCACCTTGTAGGGCGTGAACATGGGCGGCGTGGGCTTGTCCTGCGCGGGCAGTTGCCGCTCTGCCGCATCGGCGGCGCGCTGAGCGAACCAGCGCTCGTAGTCCTCCAGCCAGGCGGCATCGCGCAGGCGCAGGTTCTCGTGGCTGATGCGCTGGCTGCGCGTGAGCATGGAGTACATGAACTGCTCGGGATCGAGCTGGTCGCAATAGCGCTGGCCGCAAACCTCGAACCACTCCATGGCATTCCAGGCCGCGTTTTGCAGGCGCAGCGTCTCCACGCGGCGCGCCTCCTGGTAGGCGGCCAGCACCTCGGGGATCTGTGCCGGGCTATCGCCCAGCAGTTGGAACTGGCGCGTCAGCTCGATGGCATCCTCAATGGCCAGCTTGGTGCCCGAGCCAATGGCAAAGTGCGCCGTGTGCACCGCATCGCCCATCAGCACCACGTGGCTGCCGCGCGCGTTTTGCAGCCACCACTGCTCGCAGACCACGCGCTGGAAGTTGATCCAGGCCGAGCCGCGCAAATGCCGCGCATTGCTCATCAGCTTGGCCCCGCCCAGGTTTTCGGCAAACAGTTGTTCGCAAAAGGCGATGGACTGATCCTGGTCGGCGCTGTCCAGCCCGTGGGCGCGCCAGGTTTCCTCGGTCGTTTCGACGATGAAGGTCGAGGTGTTCTCGTCGAACTTGTAGATGTGCGCCTGGAACCAGCCGTGCTCGGTGCGACGGAAGTCGAAGGTGAAGGCGTCGTACACCTTGTTCGTACCCAGCCAGATGTAGCGGTTGGGGCGGGTGACGATGTCGGGCTTGAAGGTGGCCTCGTACTTCTTGCGGATCAGCGAATTGATGCCATCGCTGGCGACGATCAGATCGGCATCGGCGTAGTCCTCATCGGACTGCACCTCGGTCTCGAACACCAGCTTCACGCCCAGTTGCTCGCAGCGCTCTTGCAGGATGTTGAGCAGCTTCTTGCGCCCGATGCCCACAAAGCCATGCCCACCCGAGCGGATGGTGCGGCCCTTGAACAGCAGCTCGATGTCGTCCCAGTGGTTGAAGGCCTGCTCGATCTCGGCAGCGGACTGGGCATCCCACTGGCGCATGTTGTCCATGGTCGCGTCGGAGAACACCACGCCCCAGCCAAAGGTGTCGTAGGGCTTGTTGCGCTCGACCACGATGACCTCGTGCGCCGCGTCGAGCTTTTTCATCAGCAAACCGAAATACAGCCCGGCCGGGCCGCCGCCTATGCATACGATCTTCATGCCGCACCTCCTGTACGGCATTTATTTTTTGACTCAATTGTTTAGCTGTCAATTAAAAATTCGCAGCCAGGCCCTGGGAATTTCCCTGGGGCGGGCGAGGCGTGAATTCAGCGCCTGCTCACACCCTCAGTGCGGCGCGGCGTCGGGCTCTGGCATGGGGATGCGCTGCAGGCCCAGCTGCGGATGCAGCGCAGCCAGGCGCTGCACGTGGGCCAGCAGCGAGTAGCGCGCCACCGGCCAGAGCGCGCGCGGCGCATCGGCGTAGGCGCTGGCCAGCCAGTCCTCGACCGTGCCCTGCGGGGCCTGTTCGATGGCCTGCAGCACCTTGGCCTCGCGCTGCAGCCGGTGCGCGCGCAACTGTGCAATCACCTGCGGGGCCTGGTCCAGCACGTGGCCGTGCGCGGGCAGGATGAACTCGATGCCCCAGCGCGCGCAGGCCTGCTGCAGCAGGTCCAGCGAATCGAGAAAGGCCTGCATGTTGCCGTCCGGCGGCAGCACCACGGTGGTCGTGCCGCCGAGGATATGGTCACCGCTGAACAGCAGGCCGTCCTCTTCGAGCACGAAGCACAGGTGGTTGGCGGTGTGGCCGGGCGTGTGCAGCGCGTGCAGGGTGTGGCGCACGGTGCGGCCATCGCCCAGCTGAGCTTGCAGCACCACGGTGTCGCCCGTCTTCAGCGGCTGCTCGGGCGTGAAGCGGCTGTCGCGGCGCGCATGCGGGCCCGAGGCCATGCCGTAAATGGCCGGTTGGCCGCCGGCGGCGGCCTGCACCAACGCCTGCAGCGGCGCCGCGCCGGGCGAGTGGTCCGGGTGCGAGTGGCTGCAGACGATGTGCCGCACCTGCGCGCCGGTGTGCTGCACGATGCGCTGCAGGTGCTGGGCGTCGTCGGGGCCGGGGTCGAGCACGATGTAGCCGGTGGCGGGCTCGCCGATCAAGTAGGTGTTGGTGCCCGGGCCGGTCATCAGGCCTGCATTGGGGGCGGTCAGGCGCTGGACGTGGCGCAACAGGGCGCGGGGTCGATCGTGGCGCCAGTCCAGCTCGTGCAGCAGCTGGCCGTCCGGGCAAACCAGATGCAGCTCGCCAAAGGCCGGCTCGTGCTCCATATAGCGCACTTCGCGGCCCTCAAGCCAGCCGGCGCGCGGGCAGCTCACGGGCATGATGGGCCCTTGGCGGCAGGCGGCCAACACGGCCTCGGCGCTGTCGAACTGCGCCAGGCGACGCAGGCTGCGGATGGTCGGGTACACCAGTGGCAACTGGCCCTGCTCGTGGCGTTGCAGGGCCAGCGCCGGGCTGATCCAGGTGGCGTCGAACTGCTCGACTTCGTCGGCCACAGCCTGCTGGCCCTGCGGAGCGCGCGCCAGCAAAAAGGGAACGTCAAAGCGCATTGGATAGTCGCGGTCGGTGATCCAGTGCGCAAAGGGATAGATGGCATCGAGCGCCAGGCGCCAGCCCAGGCGCTGCAACTGGGGCGCCAGCGGCCGCTGGCGGGCGATGCCGGCAGCGGCCAGCGCCTGGCTGTCGGGCATGCGCCCCTGGGCATCGCGCGCCAGCAGAATGCCCAGCTCTTCCAGGCACTCGCGCACGGCGGCGGCGGCCAGCTCGGCCTGGCGCGCGTCCTGCTGCGGGCGCAAATCGGCCAGCGCCGCTGCAGCGGCGTCGCCGGCGTCGATGCCGCCACCTGGGAAGACATACACGCCAGGCACGAAGCGCGCCTGGTGCGACCGGCGCGAGAGCAGCACCTCAAAGCCCTGGCCTTGCGGCGCATCGCGCACCAGAATCAGTGTGACGGCCGGGCGCGTGGGCGCGGGCGTGAAGGGCGGATGCAGGAAATACTCGGGACGGATCATGCGCGGCTTTAGGCGAGTGTGGGGCCTGCTTTATAGCAGTAGCAGGCCACCTCGCCGGCTGCCCCCCATGCGTGCCGGGGCGCCATGCCCTGGCGCAGGCACGGCGCACGGCCAAACGGCACAAAGCCACCGCAGGCGGTGGCTTTGCATGTATGGCTGAAACAGGGTTTCAGGGTTTGCTGGTGACCGGGAACGGCCAGGCGGCCTTGGGGGCCAGCGTGCTCTTGGCGGCTGGTTTCTTGGCGCTGGCAGCGGGCTTTTTGGCTGCCGGCTTGGCCGCAGGCTTCACAGCGGCGGTTTTCGCTGCGGGCTTTTTGACGGTCGTGGTTTTCTTGGCGGCAGTGGCTTTGCTGGCGGCCGCCTTGGCGCTGGTTTTCTTGGCGGCGGCTGTGCTGGCCGCAGTCTTCTTCACAGCGGTGGTTTTCTTGGCCACGGGCTTTTTCGCTGCAACTTTCTTTGCCGCTGCCGGGGCTTTCTTCACCACTGCCTTGGTGGCTGCGGGCTTCTTGGCTGCGCTGACTTTCTTGGCCGCTGGGGTTTTCGCTGCCGTGGTTTTCTTGGCGGCGGCGGTTTTCACAGCGGTGGTTTTTTTGGCCGGGGCTTTCTTGGCAACGGTTTTGGAGGCTGCGGTCTTGCTGGCGGGCTTTTTGGCTGCTGCGCTCTTGCTGGCAACGGCGCTGCCGGCTTTTACTGCGGATTTGGCTGCCGCTTTTTTGGCCGCAGGCTTGCTTGCGGTGGCAGTTTTATTTGCTGCGGTTTTTTTCACCGCAGTTTTTTTCGCTGTTGCCATTGAGTTCTCCTGGTGTCAAAGAAAAAGCCGATTGACCGCGACAAAACAAAGCCCAGCAAAGCCTGTCGCATTTGAAAATGGCTGGCATTGTGAGTGCAATAAAAATAAGCGTCCAGAGCGGGGCAAGTGTTTTGTTGTTTTTTTTTGTAATCGTGCCAACGCCTGCGTATGGCGTGCGACTTTTGGGGCGGCCGCGCGGCCTTGGCCACTGCGCAGGAATTGCGCAGCGCCTGGCCTTGGCGCTGAGCTACAGAGTCCATCGGTGACAATAGCGCCTTCGCTTTTCACAGGGGCGCAGCGCCTGCGTCCCACAGCCGTTTGCACAGAATCCATGCTCGATATTCTTTTGCTCCGCAAGGAGCTCGACCACGTCGTCGCCCGCCTTGAAACCCGCAAGACGCCGCAAGCGTTTCTGGATGTCAGTGCCTTTGGCGCGCTGGAGGCCGAGCGCAAGCAGCTGCAGGCCCGCACCGAGGAGCTGCAGGCCCAGCGCAACAGCCTGTCCAAGCAGATTGGCCAACTCAAGGCCAAGGGTGAAAGCGCCGAGGCTGTGATGGCCCAGGTCGCCGCCATCAAGACGGAACTGGAGACCTCTGCCCAGCGCCTGGAGCACATTCAGGCGCAACTGCATGCGCTGCTGCAGGCCGTGCCCAATCTGCCGCATGCCAGCGTGCCTGTGGGCCAGAGCGAGGCCGACAATGTGGAGGTGCGCCGCTGGGGCACGCCGCGCGCCTTCGATTTCGACGTCAAGGACCACGTGGACGTGGGCGAGCCGCTGGGGCTGGATTTCGCGCTGGGCGCCAAGCTCAGCGGCGCGCGCTTTACCGTGATGCGCGGCCAGATCGCCCGCCTGCACCGCGCCCTGGCCGCCTTCATGCTGGATATGCAGACGCAGCAGCATGGCTATCAGGAAACCTATGTGCCTTACATCGTCAACGCCGATTCGCTGCTGGGCACGGGCCAGCTGCCCAAGTTCGCCGGCGATTTGTTTGCCGCGCAAAAGGGCGGGCAAGAGGCCGAACCGGAGCCGGACGAGACGGCCCTGTACCTGATCCCGACCAGCGAGGTGCCGCTGACCAACATCGTGCGCGACACCATCCTGGCCGAGGCCGAGCTGCCCCTGCGCCTGACCGCGCACACGCCCTGCTTTCGCTCCGAGGCCGGCAGCTACGGGCGCGACACGCGCGGGCTGATCCGCCAGCACCAGTTCGACAAAGTGGAGATGGTGCAAATCACCCACCCGGAAAAAAGCTACGAGGCCCTGGAGGAGATGGTCGGCCATGCCGAGGCCGTGCTGCAGGCGCTGGATTTGCCCTACCGCGTGGTGCTGCTGTGCAGCGGCGACATGGGCTTTGGCGCGGCCAAGACCTACGATCTGGAAGTCTGGCTGCCGGCGCAGAACACCTACCGCGAGATCAGCTCGGTGAGCAATTGCGAAGCCTTCCAGGCGCGGCGCATGCAGGCGCGCTTCAAGAACGCGGCCGGCAAGAACGAGCTGGTGCACACCCTCAACGGCAGCGGCCTGGCCGTGGGCCGCACGCTGGTGGCCATCCTGGAAAACCACCAGAACGCCGACGGCAGCATCACCATCCCCGCCGCGCTGCGCCCCTACATGGGCGGCGCCGAGCGCATCGGCTGACGGCGAGCCAGCACCCCCTGCCCCCACGGCCCCATGCGCAAGCTCATCATCACCGCCGTCGGCCAGAAGATGCCCGCCTGGGCGCAGCAAGGCTACGAGGACTATGCCAAGCGCTTTCCAGCAGACATGCGGCTGGAGCTGCGCGCCGTCAAGACCGAGCCGCGCAGCGGCGGCAAAAGCGCCGAGCAGCTGATGGCCGCCGAGGCCCAGCGCCTGCAGGCGCAATGGCCGGCGCAGGCGCACATCGTCGTGCTCGACGAGCGCGGCCAGGGCGGCGGCACGCGCCAGCTGGCCCAGCGCCTGGCCGCCTGGCGCGATCTGGGCCGCGACATCGTCTTCGTCATCGGCGGCCCCGATGGCCTGGCGCCCGAGCTGCGCCAGGCCGCCCACGAGCGCCTGCGCCTGTCGGAGCTGACGCTGCCGCACGCCATGGTGCGCGTGCTGCTGGCCGAGCAGCTCTACCGCGCCTGGTCGCTGCTGAACAACCACCCCTACCACCGCGAATGAGCATGACAGAGCACGGCAACGCCCACGGCAATGGCCAGGCCGCGCCCACCGCTGGCCCGCGCGCCATCTACCTGGCCTCGCAAAGCCCGCGCCGCAGCCAGCTGCTGCAGCAAATCGGCATCGCCCACACGCTGCTGCTGCCCGATGCGCAAGACCCCGATCCGGGCGACACCGCCCAGGCGCTGGAAGCGCTGGAGGCCCCGCTGCCAGACGAGCGCCCACTGGACTACGTGCAGCGCGTCACGCGGCTCAAGCTGCATGCGGCCATGCGCCGCGCCGCCCGCCGCCGGCTGCCGCCCGCGCCCATTCTGTGCGCCGACACCACTGTGGCCCTGGGCCAGCAAATCCTGGGCAAGCCCGCCGACCGGGCCCAAGCCCAGGCCATGCTGGAGCTGCTGTGCGCCAGCCCCCCGCACGAGGTCCTCACGGCCGTGGCCGTGGTCCTGCCCGGCGCGCGCATGCAGGGCGACCAGGGCGACCAGGGCGGCCAGGGCGGTGACGACGGCCAGGTGCAGCAGGCCGTGTCCATCTCCAAGGTGCGCTTCAACTGCATGCGGCCCGAGTGGCTGCAGCAGTACCTGGATTCGGGCCAATGGCAGGGCAAGGCCGGCGCCTACGGCATCCAAGGGCTGGCGGCCACGCTGATCGACCGCATCGAGGGCAGTTATTCAGGCATCATGGGCCTGCCGCTGTTCGAAACCCATCTGCTGCTGCAGCCCTGGCTGCAGCAGCCCTGCGCCCCAGGCCCCCAGCCATGAACCAGCCCTGCCCCCCGCCACTGCCCGACCCACACACGCCGCCCGCGCCCGCATCGCCCGCGCAGCCCACGCCGCTGCCGGTGCAGGCCACCACCGAGGCCGCGCAGGACATCCTCATCAACTGGGCCCCGCAGGAGACGCGCGTGGCCGTCATCGAGCACGGCGCGGTGCAGGAGCTGCTGCTGGAGCGCACGCTCGAGCGCGGCCTGGTGGGCAACATCTACCTGGGCAAGGTCACGCGGGTGCTGCCGGGCATGCAATCGGCCTTTGTGGACATCGGCCTGGAGCGCGCGGCCTTTTTGCACGTGGCCGACGTCTGGCAGCGCCACAGCAGCGGCGAGGCCCCAGCCACGGTGCGCCGCCAGGAGGCGCCGCTGCCCATCGAGCGCCAGGTGTTCGAGGGCCAGTCGCTGGTGGTGCAGGTCATCAAGGACCCAATCGGCAAGAAGGGCGCGCGCCTGTCCACGCAGCTGAGCGTTGCCGGGCGCTCACTGGTGTTTTTGCCGCAGGACGACCACATCGGCGTATCGCAAAAAATCGCCCTGCCCGAGCGCGATGCGCTGCGCCAGCGCCTGCAGGCCCTGGTGCAGGCGCACACGCCGCCGGGGCGCAACACCGGCGGCTTCATCCTGCGCACCAACGGCGAGGACGCCAGCGACGCCGAGCTGATCGAGGACATCCGCTACCTGCGCACCACCTGGCAAAAAATCCGCGAGGCCGCGCTGTCACGGCCCGTCACCAGCCTGCTCTACCAAGAGCTGGACCTGCTGCGGCGCGTGCTGCGCGATCTGGTGGGCGAGCACACGCGCAGCGTCGCCATCGACTCGCGCGAGCAGTTTGCCGCGCTGCGCGCCTTTGCGCGCGACTTCATGCCCAGCGCCCTGGGGCGCCTGACGCTGTACCGCGGCGAGCGCCCGATTTTCGACCTCTACCAGATCGACGAGGAGATCGACCGCGCCCTGGGCCAGCGCGTGGCGCTCAAGTCCGGCGGCTACCTGGTGATCGACCAGACCGAGGCGCTGACCACCATCGACGTCAATACCGGCGGCTTCATCGGCACGCGCAGCTTCGACGAAACCATCTTCAAGACCAACCTGGAGGCGGCCCAGGCCATTGCGCGCCAGCTGCGGCTGCGCAACCTGGGCGGCATCATCGTCGTGGACTTCATCGACATGGTGCAGGACAAGCACCAAAGCGCCGTGCTGCAGGAGTTCCGCCGCCAGCTGGCGCGCGACCGCGTGCGCACCACGGTGTGCGAGTTCTCGCCGCTGGGCCTGGTGGAGATGACGCGCAAGCGCACGCGCGAATCGCTGGCGCACCTGCTCAGCCAGCCCTGCGCCTGCTGCGGCGGCACGGGCCGCACCAAGACGCCGCGCAGCGTCTGCTACGACATCCTGCGCGAAATCCTGCGCGAGGCGCGCCAGTTCAACCCGCGCGAGATCAAGGTGCTGGCCGCGCCCGAGGTCATCGAGCTGTTCCTCGACGAGGAAAGCGCGCACCTGGCCAGCCTTTCGGACTTCATCGACAAGCCCATCGCGCTGGTGGCCGAAAACGGCCTGGCGCCCGATCGCTACGACATCGTGTTGGTATAAGAGCCTATTTGTGCTCTCGGCCCGCCGAGAGCATGAACAGGCGCCAGGAAATCCGCCTGACGCTCTCACCCTCCGGGCGCCTGCGCGCCCGCCACGGCCTTGCCGAGTCAGCCTGCCATGAACGCATTCGACGCATACCGCATCCGCCCCGGCCACAGCCTGGCCGACATCGACCCCGACCAAACCCCTTATCCATTGGGCAGCAAGCAGGCCGAGCTGCAGCGCCTGGACGAGCTGGCGCTGCAGCTCGATGAGCTGCAAAACCTGCTCTACGCCAATGGGCAACGCAAACTGCTGCTGATCCTGCAGGGCATGGACACCAGCGGCAAGGACGGCACCATCCGCTGGGTGTTCTCGCGCACCTCGCCGCTGGGCGTGCACGTGCATGCGTTCAAGGCCCCCAGCGCCCAAGAGCGCGCACGCGACTTCCTCTGGCGCTGCCATGCCGTCGTGCCTGGCGCTGGCGAGCTGACGGTCTGGAACCGCAGCCATTACGAAGACGTGCTGGTGCCCGTGGTGCGCGGCGCGATCGACGAGCGCGAGACGCAGCGCCGCTACGCGCACATCAATCACTTCGAGCAGCTGCTCAGCGAGACCGGCACGCGCGTGCTCAAGTGCCTGCTGCACATCAGCAAGGACGAGCAGCGCAAGCGCCTGCAAAAACGCCTGGACGACCCAGCCAAGCAGTGGAAGTTCGCCCGCGAGGACCTGCAGGCGCGCGCGCAGTGGGACGATTACCAGTGTGCCTACGACGCACTGCTGGAGGCCACATCCACCGCCCACGCGCCCTGGTGGGTCATCCCCGCTGACAATAAGCGCCAACGCAACCTGCTGGTGGCCGACCTGCTGTGCCACGCGCTGCGCGACATGCAGTTGCGCCTGCCAGAGCCCGACCCGGGCCTGGCGCGCATCCGTCTGGAATAACATCGCCGGGCGCGGCATAGGCCGCATGCGCCAAGAGCCTGTTCCCCCTTCCATCCCATCTTCACCGAGCACCGCACATGAGATTTCAAGGATCCGAAAACTACGTCGCCACGCAGGATTTGATGCTGGCCGTCAATGCCGCCATTGCCCTGCAGCGCCCGCTGCTGGTCAAGGGCGAGCCCGGCACCGGCAAGACCATGCTGGCCGAGGAAGTGGCCCAGGCCCTGGGGCTGAACCTGCTGCAATGGCACATCAAATCCACCACCAAGGCGCAGCAGGGCCTGTACGAGTACGACGCCGTCAGCCGCCTGCGCGACTCGCAGCTGGGCGACGACCGCGTCAAGGACATCCACAACTACATCGTCAAGGGCGTGCTCTGGCAGGCCTTCACCGCCGAGCAACCCACGGCCCTGCTGATCGACGAGATCGACAAGGCCGACATCGAATTCCCCAACGACCTGCTGCGCGAGCTCGACCGCATGGAGTTCCACGTCTATGAAACGCGCGAGCTCATCCGCGCGCGCCAGCGGCCCATCGTGTTCATCACTTCCAACAACGAGAAGGAGCTGCCCGATGCCTTTTTGCGCCGCTGCTTCTTTCACTACATCAAGTTCCCGGACGCGCAGACCATGCAGGAGATCGTCAAGGTGCACTTCCCCCAGCTCAAGGGCGAATTGCTCACCGCGGCGCTCAAGAGCTTCTACGAAATCCGCAGCGTGCCCGGGCTGAAGAAAAAGCCCTCGACCAGCGAGCTGATCGACTGGCTCAAGCTGCTGCTGGCCGAAGACATCCCGGCCGAGGCCCTGCGCAGCCAGGACGACAAGATCGCCCTGCCGCCGCTGCTGGGCGCGCTGCTCAAAAACGAGCAGGACGTGACCCTGTTCGAGAAGCTGGTGTTCATGAACCAGCGCAATCGCTGAGCCTGCGCCCATCGGCCCAGCCGCCCCCCAGCCGCATCCGCCCACAGGCCCGCCATGCACCACACATCACCTTGCCCCCTGCCCCGCCGCCGCGCCACGCTGCAGCGCCTGGCCGCCACCGCGAGCATGGCGGCAGCACTGGCTTGGCTGAGCGCCTGTGGCGACGGCTACAGCGTCGAAGGCGGCCTGGTCTGGCGGCCCAGGCCCAGCGACGACGACGCGCGCGTGATCGTGACCGTCACCAAAAGCCAGCTCAACACCTGGCGCCAGCAACAGCCGCTGCACAGCCAGCAGCAGCCGCTGTCGGGCCTGAGCCCGCAGGCCCAGCAAGCGCTGGCGCGGCTGCGCCTGAGCGCGCCGCGCCAGTGTGAAGCCGGCGCCACCGTGTATGAGCTGCGCCTGACCGACGCCAGTGGCGCGCAGCGCTACCGCTCGGCCAACTGGGCCTGTGGGCCCGGCGCCGACCGGGAGCTCAATGGCTATATCGCCACCGAGGATTTGCAGCGCCTGGGCGAGCTGTTGGCAGCGACGCCACAGACCCAAGACCACCCATGACCTGGAAGACCACCCATGACCTGGATCACCCCCACCACCTTGCACGCCAATGGCCTGCGCCTGGAGCCCTTGCAGCACAGCCACGAAGAGGGCCTGCGCGCCGCCGCCTGCGACGGCCGGCTGTGGGAGCTGCGCGTGAGCAGCGTGCCCGAGCCGGAGAAGGTGCGCGCCTACATCGACACCGCGCTGGCCATGCAGCAGCAAGGCCAGCGCCTGCCCTTTGCCGTGATCGACGCGGCCAGCGGCGACGTGCTGGGCAGCACCAGCTACCACGACATCCTGCCGGCCGTGCAACGGCTGGAGATTGGCTACACCTGGTACGCCCGGCGCGTGCAGCGCACGCACGTCAACACCACCTGCAAACTGCTGCTGCTCACCCAGGCCTTCGAGACGCTGGGCGCGCGCGTGGTGGGCTGGCGCACGGACAACTTCAATTACGCCAGCCAGCGCGCCATCGAGCGCCTGGGCGCAAAAAAAGACGGCGTGATCCGCGGCCACGCGCTGCGCCGCGACGGCACCATCCGCGACACCGTGATGTACAGCCTGACCCAGGGCGAATGGCCCGAGGCCCGCGCCCACCTGCAATACCTGCTGGCCCAGGGCCAGCGCTGAGCACCTGCCCCACCCCGCCACCCCACTACCGCCCACCGCCCATGCTGATCGACTTCTTCTACACCCTGCGCGCGGGCAAGCTGCCCGTTTCGGTCAAGGAATTCCTCGCCCTGCTCGAAGCGCTGGAGCGCGGCGTGATCGGCCCCAAGGCCGAGCAGCCCACCAGCATGGAGGACTTCTACCACCTGGCGCGCACCATCCTCGTCAAGGACGAAAAGCACTACGACAAGTTCGACCGCGCCTTTGCCGCCTACTTCAAGGGCGTGGAGATGCTCACCGACTACCGCCGCGAGATCCCCGAGGACTGGCTGCGGCAGCTGCTCGAGCGCGAGCTCAGCCCCGAACAAAAGGCCGCCATCGAGGCCATGGAATGGGACGAGCTGATGCGGACGCTGAAAAAGCGCCTGGAAGAGCAAAAGGGGCGGCATGAAGGCGGCAACAAGTGGATTGGCACCGGCGGCACCAGCCCCTTCGGCCACGGCGGCTACAACCCGCGCGGCATCCGCATCGGCGGCAAGGGCGGCGGCAAGAGCGCCGTCAAGGTCTGGGACGCGCGCATGTACCGCGACTACGACGACAGCCAGGAGCTGGGCACGCGCAACATCAAGGTCGCGCTCAAGCGCCTGCGCAAGTTCGCACGCACCAGCGCCGAACTGGAGCTGGACCTGCCCGGCACCATCAGCGCCACCGCCGCCAACGCCGGCTGGCTGGACATCAAGATGGTGCCCGAGCGGCACAACAGCGTGAAGGTGCTGCTGCTGATGGACGTGGGCGGCACCATGGACGAACACATCCAGCGCGTCGAAGAGCTGTTCTCGGCCGCCAAGAGCGAGTTCAAGCACATGGAGTTTTATTACTTCCACAACTGCGTCTACGACTTCGTCTGGAAGAACAACCGCCGCCGCTTCACCGAGAAGTTCGACACCTGGGACATCATCCGCAAGTACAACAAGGACTACAAACTCATCTTCGTGGGCGACGCCACCATGAGCCCCTACGAAATCCTGCAGCCCGGCGGCAGCGTCGAATACCACAACGCCGAGGCTGGCGCCGAGTGGCTGCAGCGCCTGACGGGTGCCTTCCCCCAGCACGCCTGGATCAACCCCGAACCGCAAGGCGTCTGGGGCTACCGCCAAAGCATCGACCTGATCGGCCAACTCATGGGCGGGCGCATGTACCCACTGACCCTCAAGGGCCTGGAAGACGCCATGCGCATGCTGTCCAAATAACGGCCAGGCCAGCGCGCCAAAGCTCCACAGCGCGGCTGCCCCTGCGGCCCGGCCAGCGCTCAGCCCTCGCTGGCGTAGCTCTCCAGGCCGATGCGCACCACCACCGCCACCTGCTCGCCCACGGCCTGCTTGAACTCCGCCTCAGCCTGCGCCACCGAGCGCTTGAAGGCCGCCAGCCACAGCAGCCCATCGGCCGTGAACACCACGCGCACCGCGCGCCCATCGGCCGGGTCGCGCTCGCGCCGCACCAGGCCCCAGGCCTCGCACTGGTCGATCAAGTCGGCCATGGCCTGCTTGCTCATGCCCGCGCGCTGCGCCAGCGTGGTGATGCGATCGCCACGCAGCGACAAATGCCGCGTGACATGGATGTGCGCTGCGCTGACCTTGTTGCGCGCCGCCAGGTTCGACAGCACCAGCGGCACCTCCACATCGTGCGCCATCAGGTACAGCACGCGCTCATCGAAACGCCGCATCGCGTGGCCCAGCAGGCGGCCCAGATGAGTCTGGCGCCAGGCGTCCTCGGGCGGCGTCACGCCGCTGACGGTGATGGCCTCCTCCTGGGCCTGGGGGTGAGCGGACGGGGCGATTCGATCCAGCATGCGCCGATGATACGAAGCTTTGCCACCCCGCCGGCCCGCCCCGGCGCAGGGCTGTGAAGGCCAGCAAAGGCCAGCGCAGGCCAGCACGCCGCCGCCCTTGCCGCGCCGCATAATGCGCGCCATGACAGACAAACAGCGCATCGTAGTGGGCCTCTCGGGCGGCGTCGATTCGGCCGTCACCGCCTGGCTGCTCAAGCAGCAGGGCCACGAAGTGGTCGGCATCTTCATGAAGAACTGGGAAGACGACGACGACAGCGAATACTGCTCCAGCCGGCAAGACTTTCTGGACGCCGCCGCCGTGGCCGACGTCATCGGCATCGAGATCGAGCACGTCAACTTCGCCGCCGATTACAAAGACCGCGTGTTCGCCGAGTTTTTGCGCGAATACCAGGCCGGCCGCACACCCAACCCCGACGTGCTGTGCAACGCCGAGATCAAGTTCAAGGCCTTTCTCGACCACGCCATGCGCCTGGGCGCGGAAAAAATCGCCACCGGCCACTACGCGCGCGTGCGCTTGAACACCGCCACGCAGCGCCACGAGCTGCTCAAGGGGCTGGACCCGACCAAGGACCAGAGCTACTTCCTGCACCGGCTGAACCAGGCGCAACTGGGCAAGGCCCTGTTCCCCGTGGGCGAGCTGCACAAGACCGAGGTGCGCCGCATCGCCGCCGAAATCGGCCTGCCCAACGCCAAAAAGAAAGATTCGACCGGCATCTGCTTCATCGGCGAGCGGCCGTTTCGTGAGTTTTTGAACCGCTACCTGGCCAACCAGCCCGGCCCCATCAAGGACGAACGCGGCCGCAAGATTGGTGAGCACGTGGGCCTGAGCTTCTACACCCTGGGCCAGCGCCAGGGGCTGGGCATTGGTGGCATCAAGGAAAAAGGCGCGCAGCGTGGCGGCGGCACGCACGCGCCCTGGTTCGTGGCCCGCAAGGACATGGCCACCAACACCTTGTACGCCGTGCAGGGCCACGACCACCCTTGGCTGCTCTCACACGAATTGACCTTCGACGACGCCAGCTGGTGTGCCAGCACACCGCCTGCGCCCGGCCCCTGCGCCGCCAAGACCCGCTACCGCCAGCAAGACGCCGCCTGCGCCCTGGCCGCAGACGACACCCCCGGCCGCTGGCGCCTGCGCTTTGCCGATCCCCAATGGGCCGTCACCCCCGGCCAAAGCGCCGTGCTGTACGACGGCGAGGTCTGCCTGGGCGGCGGCATCATCACCCAGGCCGAGGCTTTGCCGAGCACGGGCACAACAGCAGCAGCTTGAGCGGGACGCCACTCCTGCCCCTAATCTCCAGCGGCACTCAACAGCAACCCCAATATCGTTTTGGGATGATGCTTTGCGCCTTGCCGCTCATGCCATCGCCCGCTCGCACCCCAAGACGTCAACAGGCCCTCAAACCGGCAGCGCCGTGGTGTGCTTGACGCGGTCGAGCACGAAGCTGGTCTTGCAGTCCTGCACGCTGGGGTGTTTGAGCAGCGTGTCCATGACGAAGCGCGAGTAGTGCGCCATGTCGCGCACGACCACGCGCAGCAGGTAGTCCATCTCGCCGGTCAGTGAGCAGCACTCGACGACTTCGGGCCAGGTCTGCACGGCGGCGCGAAAACTGTCCATGGGGTTGCGCTTGTGCGTGGCGGTGAGCTTTTCCAGCCGCACGTTCAGATAGGCCGTCAGCCCCAGGCCTACGCGCTCGGGCCTGAGCAGGGCCGCGTAGTGGTCGATGACGCCGGCTTCCTCCAGCCGCCGCACGCGCCGCAGCGTGGCCGAGGGCGACAAGCCCACGGCGGCGGCCAGTTCGTCGTAGGTGGCGCGACCGTTGTGCTGCAGCGCACGCAGCACGCGCAGGTCGATGGAATCCAATTGAAAGTGTGCGTCTTCCATTTATTTTTTGCAGTTTTCCTGTGAATTGGCGCAGTTTACGCCCGATGCTTGCAGGAATTTTGCATGGTCGCGCCCCTATGATTGGCGACCGATTTTCTTTTCGCGGCGCGGCCGGGCCGCCGCCGCATCGCCCCCCACAGATCCAGGAGACACCCCATGGCCGATTTGTTTGACAACCCCGCCGGTCTTGACGGCTTTGAATTCGTCGAGTTCGCCTCGCCCACGCCCGGCGTGCTCGAGCCGCTGTTCGAGAAGATGGGCTTTACCGAGGTGGCGCGGCACCGCTCCAAAGACGTGTCGCTGTACCGCCAGGGCGGCATCAACTTCATCGTCAACCGCGAGCCCAAGAGCCTGGCGGGCTATTTCGCCGCCGAGCACGGCCCTTCGGCCTGCGGCCTGGCCTTTCGCGTGCGCGATGCGCACAAGGCCTATGAGCAGCTGCTGGAAAAAGGCGCCCAGCCCATTCACATCGCCACCGGGCCGATGGAGCTGAACCTGCCGGCCATCAAGGGCATTGGCGGCATGCCGATCTACCTGATCGACCGCTACGAGGAAGGCAAGACGATTTACGACATCGACTTCCAGTGGCTCGATGGCGTGGATCGCAACCCCGTGGGCCACGGCTTTCAAGTGGTCGATCACCTCACGCACAACGTCTATCGCGGTCGCATGGCCTATTGGGCAGATTTTTACGAACGCCTGTTCAACTTCCGCGAGATCCGCTATTTCGACATCTCGGGCGAGTACACCGGCCTGACCTCCAAGGCCATGACCGCGCCGGACGGCAAGATCCGCATCCCGCTCAACGAGGAGGCCAAGCAAGGCGGCGGCCAGATCGAAGAGTTTCTGATGAAGTTCAACGGCGAGGGCATCCAGCACATCGCGCTGCTGTGCGACAACCTGGTGGAGGCCATCGACAAGCTGCAAATGGCCGGCATCCCGCTGCTGACCGCGCCCAACGACATTTACTACCAAAACCTGGAAAAGCGCCTGCCCGGCCACGGCCAGCCCGTGCCCGAGCTGCAGGCGCGCGGCATTTTGCTCGACGGCACGACCGAGGGCGGCCAGCCGCGCCTGCTGCTGCAAATCTTCTCCGAGACCCTGCTGGGCCCGGTTTTCTTCGAGTTCATCGAACGCCAGGGCGACTACCGCGAGGGCTTTGGCGAGGGCAACTTCAAGGCCTTGTTCGAATCGCTGGAGCGCGACCAGATCAACCGCGGCGTGCTGCAGACCGAAAAAGCCTGAGGCCAGGGGGACTACGCCATGCAACGCCTGACCGATGCCGAGCGCGAACGCGCCCTGGCCGCCCTGCCCGCCTGGGGCTATGCGCCCGAGCGCGGCGGCCTGATCCAGCGCCGCTTCACCTTCGCCAATTTCACCCAGGCCTTTGCCTTCATGACCGAAGTGGCGCTGCACGCGGAGAAAAGCGACCACCACCCGGAGTGGTTCAACGTCTACAACCGCGTGGACATCACCCTGACCACGCACGACGCCGACGGCCTGAGCGAGCGCGACATCGCGCTGGCGCGCAGCATCGACGCCATCGCCGCCCGCTTCGCGCCGGCGCCATGACAGCGCAGCGTGCGCAGGCACCCGCTGGCGCAAGCTGGCAAAAGTCGGAACAAGACCCGACCAAACCCAGGCAGGCGCCTTGGGCGCGCCATGCCTGTCAAAACAACGAGGAGACACCGCATGAACGCCGCACCCGAGAAAACCAAACACGGCCTGGCCGCCGGGCTGGAGGCCGCGCCAGCCAACCCGGACTGGACCATCGACCAGGGCTGGGAGCACTACAGCGCCGAGGAACACGGCGTCTGGAAAACCCTGTTCGAGCGCCAGAGCAAGCTCTTGCCCGGCCGCGCCTGCCGCGCCTTCGTCGAAGGCATGCGGCAGCTGCCGATGCGCGCCGATGAAATCCCCGATTTCCGCCGCCTGTCGGACGTGCTGATGAAGCACACCGGCTGGCAGGTCGTGGCCGTGCCCGGCCTGGTGCCCGACGACGTGTTCTTCGACCACCTGGCCAACCGCCGCTTTCCCGCCGGACAGTTCATCCGCAAGCCGCACGAGCTGGACTATCTGGAAGAGCCGGACGTGTTCCACGACGTCTTCGGCCACGTGCCCATGCTGATGAACCCGGCCCTGGCCGATTTCATCCAGGCCTATGGCGCAGGCGGCATGCGCGCCAAGGAGCTGGGCGTGCTGGACAAGCTGGCGCGGGTGTACTGGTACACAGTGGAGTTTGGCCTGCTGCAGGAAGATGGCGGTCTGCGCATCTACGGCGCAGGCATCGCTTCCTCACGCACCGAAAGCCTGTTCTGCCTGGAAGACGCCTCGCCCAATCGCATCCGCTTCGATCTGGAGCGCGTCATGCGCACCCGCTACCGCATCGACGACTTCCAGGAAAGCTATTTCGTGATCCGCGACCTGGATGAACTGCTGGAGCTGGCGCAGATCGACTTTGCGCCCATTTACCAGCGCGTCGGCCAGGCCGGCGATCTGCAGCCAGGCGAGGTGCTGGAAAGCGACCTGCTCTTCACCCGTGGCAATGGCGACTACCACCGCGCCCGCCGCGCCGCTGCCAATGCCGACACCGAGGCCGACACCGAGGCCGACACCGATGCCGGCGCCAACGCCTGAGCCCCCCCCTTTCTGGAGCCCCTGCCATGAACCACCCCGCACGCACGCTGCTCATCACCGGCGCCAGCGGCAACCTGGGCCGCGCCGTCGCCCAGCACTTCCGCGCCCTTGGCGAGCGCCTGATCCTGCTCGACCACAGCCCGCAGGCGCTGCAACAGCACTTTGGCGACTGGCCCAAAGCGCAGGCCCTGTGCCTGGACTGCGACCTGCTCGACCCGGCCGCGCTGGCCGCTGCGCTGGCGCGCGCGCGCCAACACTTCGGCCCGATCGAGGTGCTGTGCAACCTGGCTGGCGGCTTTGACATGGGCCCGCCGGTGCATGCCACGCCGCTGGAGGCTTGGCAGCGTCAATACCAGCTCAACCTGCTGACCGCGCTGCACGCCTGCCAGGCCGTGGTGCCGGACATGCTGGCGCTGGGCCGCGGCAAGATCGTCAACATCGGCGCGCTGGCCGCCGCCCACCAGGGCGCGCCGCACATGGCCGCCTACACCACCGCCAAGGCCGCCGTGATCCGCATGACCGAAAGCCTAGCCGCCGAGCTGCGCGAGCAGGGCATCAACGTCAATTGCATCCTGCCCAGCATCATCGACACCCCGGAAAACCGCGCCGCCATGCCCGATGCCGACCCGGCCCGCTGGGTCAGGCCGCAGCAACTGGCCGAGATCATTGGCTTTCTCTGCTCCAACGCCGCCAACCCCATCCACGGCGCCGCGCTGCCGGTCAGCGGCCTGAGCTGAGCCGGCTGGCACACCAGATCAACTGCCACACCGCGCAGCGCCGCTGGCAGCGCCGGGGCGCGCAGCCGGCATGCGACAATGCCGCGGCCCTGACCCGGGCCCATGCCCTTGCCGTAAAGGCCTGGCGTGGCGCTTTTTCCTCCCACATCTTCCCGCCCCGCTGGCACAGAGGGCGCGCCTGCCAGGCGCCTGCCGGGCGCTTGCGGCGCGCACCGTCACCATGAGCTGGTTTGAAGCCATTGTTCTCGGGCTCCTGCAGGGGCTGACCGAATTCCTGCCCATTTCCTCCAGCGCGCATCTGCGCATCTTCGGGCCGCTGCTGCCCTCGGGCGGTGATCCGGGCGCGGCCTTCACGGCCATCACCCAGCTGGGCACGGAGGCAGCGGTGCTGCTGTACTTCCGCAAGGATTTATGGCGCATCGCCCAGTCCTGGCTGCGCACGCTGGGCCAGCCGCTGGCGCGGCTCGATGCCGATGCCCGCATGGGCTGGTTCATCATCGTCGGCACCGTGCCCATCGTCGTGCTGGGGCTGCTGTTTCAAGACGCGATCGAATCGACGCTGCGCAATCTCTACATCACAGCCAGCATGCTCATCGGCTTTGCGCTGGTGCTGGCCTGGGCAGATTGGATCGGGCGCAAGACCAGGCCTTTGCAGGCGCTGACGACGCGCCACGCGCTGCTGTTCGGCCTGGCGCAGGCGCTGGCGCTGATCCCGGGCGTGTCGCGCTCGGGCGGCACCATCACCGGAGGCCTGCTGCTGGGCTACACCCGCGAGGCCGCAGCGCGCTATTCCTTTTTGCTGGCCATTCCGGCGGTGATTGCCTCGGGCTTTTACCAGCTGCTCAAAACCTGGGGCAGCAACGCCGTGCCTGCCGGGCCCACGGCGCTGGCCACGCTGGTGGCCTTTGCCAGCGGTTATGCGGTGATCGTGGTGTTTCTCAAATGGGTTTCGCACCACAGCTATCTGCCCTTTGTGATCTACCGCCTGGCGCTGGGGCTGCTGGTGCTGGCGCTGCTGGGGCTGGGCGTACTGCACCCCTGAGCGCCTGCAACGGCCCGGGCGGCGGGCCCCGCCAGATCAGCGCCGCGACCGGCGCTGGCCGGTCAGCCGCCGAGCATTGGCCGTGGCGCGGCGGTGCACGGGCTGGATGCCGCTGAGCGCCGTATCCAGGCCCGCTTCACGCAGGCGTTGCTGCGCCCCACGGGCCAATTGCTCCCAGGCGCCCGGCTGCATCCAGCCGCCCAGCGCCATTTGCCACCAGGCCTGGGTGCACCACAGCGCCCATTGCTGCTGCGCGGCCAGCGCCTGGACTGCCATGGCTTGCCAGGATTGCGCAAAGGCTTCGGCTTTCTCGGCCCCCATGCGCTGGAACTCACGCCGGTCGCGCGCGCTGGGCTGCGGCCCAGCCGTGAGCATGCGGCCCACGCGCACGGCCACGACCTGCGGCGCCGCCTGCATCAGCTCGCCACTCTTGCGCGCCAGTTTCGCGCGCTTGCCCGCCGTCATGGCTGCTCCCCGGCAGCGGGCACGAGCAGGCCGCGCTGCACCGCCGGGCGCTCGTTGAACGCGGCCAGCACGCGCTGCACATGCTTGAACTGCTCAAAACCCACCAGCTCGGCAGCGCCATAGCCCACCACCAGGTTGCGCACCCAGGGGAAGATGGCGATGTCGGCGATCGAATAGGCGGCCTCGCCCCGGCCCAGCAACCAGTCGCGCTCCTGCAGCTGCTGATCCAGCACGCCCAGCAGGCGGCGCGATTCATTGGCATAGCGCTCGCGCGGGCGCGGATCCTCGATCTCGCGGCCAGCGTATTTGTAGAAGAAGCCCAGCTGGCCAAACATCGGCCCCAGGCCGCCCATTTGCCACATCAGCCATTGCAGCGCCTGGTAGCGCTGCGCGCCGTCCTGCGGCAGCAGTCGGCCGGCTTTTTCGGCCAGGTAGATGAGGATGGCGCCGCTCTCGAACAGCGCCAGCGGCTGGCCGCCCGGGCCATCGGGGTCGAGGATGGCCGGGATTTTGTTGTTCGGGTTCAGCGAGAGGAATTCGGCCGTGAACTGGTCATTGGCCGTGATGTCGATGCGGTGCGCCTCGTAGGGCAGGCCCAGCTCCTCCAGCGCGATGGACACCTTGGCGCCATTGGGCGTGGTCAGCGAATACAGCTGGATGCGCTCGGGGTGGCGAGCAGGCCACTTGCGGGTGATGAGAAAGTCCTGCAGCGGCTTGCCCTGGACTTGGCCGGCAGTATTGGGGGTCTGGGTCATCGCAACTCTCCTGCAATGCGGGATGGAAACAAAATGCGCGCCATCATGCCAAAGCTGCCAAGCCCTTGGGCGGGCCTGCGCGAATCACCACGCCGCAGGCGCTTGTTTTCATGCAGGGGTTGGCAGCTCAATCGAACTTCACGCGCGGATCGACCCAGACATAGCACAGGTCGCTGATGAGCTTGGTCAGCAGCCCAATCAGCGTGAACAAATACAGCGTGCCCAGCACCACCGGGTAATCGCGGCGGATGATGCTTTCATAGCCCAGCAGGCCCAGCCCATCGAGGGTGAACAGCGTCTCGATCAACAGCGAGCCAGCAAAGAACGCGCCGATGAACGCCGCCGGAAAACCCGTGATGATGGGGATCAGCGCATTGCGAAACACGTGGCGCCACAGCACCTGACGCGGCGCCAGGCCCTTGGCGCGGGCCGTGAGCACGTACTGCTTGCGAATTTCCTCCAACACGGCGTTCTTCGTCAGCAGCGTGGTCACGGCAAAGCTGCCGGCGACCATCGAGATCACGGGCAGGGTGACGTGCCACAGGTAATCGAGCACGCGCTCGCCCCAGCCCATGTCCTCCCAGCCCGGCGAGCTCAGCCCGCGCAGCGGAAACCATTCGAGCTGGCCGCCGAACACCACCAGCAAGATCACCCCCAGCACAAAGCCCGGCACGGCGTAGCCCAGCAGCACCAGCAAGGTGGTAACGAAATCGAAGCGGCTGCCCGCGCGCACGGCCTTGGCCACGCCCAGCGGCACGGCCACCAGATAGCTGATGAAAAAGCTCCACAGCCCCAGGCTGATGGACACGGGCAGCTTCTCGCGGATCAGCTGCCACACATCCTTGTTGTGCATGAAGCTGCGCCCCAGATCCAGGCGCGCGAACTGCCCCAGCATCTGCAAAAAGCGCTCGTGCGCCGGCTTGTCGAAGCCATACAGCGCCTTGATCTCTTGCAGCCGGCGCGCATCCACGCCCTCGTTGCCCCGGTAGTGCAGGCCTGCGCCCTCGATTCCGCCCGGCCCGGCGCGCGACTCGGCCAGGTACTGCTCCACCGGCCCGCCCGGCACGAACTGCACCACGATGAAAGTCAGCAGCAACACCCCCAGCAAGGTGGGCAGCATCAGCAGCAAGCGCTTGACGATGTAGGCAAACATGGCGAGGGGCTTTCAAGGAGAACCGTCGCGCCGGATTATCGGGCAGGGCCACAGAGCCACAGAGCCACAGAGCCACAGAGCCGCCCTAGCGCCCGGCCGCCGATTGGGCCTGGGCCCGCTGGCGCAGTTGTTGCAGCAGCGCTGGCCAGCCGGCTTCCTTGGGCGGGGCCGTCTCTTGCGTCGCGCCGGCGGTGCTGGCGGCGCTGGTCGATGCCCCGGGCTGCGCCTCTTGCGCTGGCGGGCTGTTGACATCCTCAAACAGGCCTGTGTCGGCCAGGCCTTGCAGCTCTTGCGCGCGCAGGGCGGTTTCGCGCAGCGTGCAGTCGTTGGCCAGCAGGCGGGTGATGGTGCCGCCATTGGGGTCGAGCAGAAACTCGCAATGCGCATCGCGGTATTGCAGCCAAAGCCGCTGCGCGTGCTTGAGCTGCTCCTTGCGCTGCGCGCTCAGCTGCGCGCGCAGCGCCTGGTAGTGGGTGTTGAGGCGGCCGTCCTGCACCGCCAGCTCCTTGGCCATGCAGTCGATGATCTCGGCATTGACGGCATCGGCGCGCTCCAGGCAGCGCCCGTAATCCTCGGTGTACAGCGGCGGCTGCGCCTCAGGCTCTGGCTGCTGCGCCAGCGCCAGCAACGGGCCGGCCAGCAGCGCCAGCACGGCGGGGCGCCAACGGCGCGCTTGGGGGGCAAGCCCTTTGGGGCGCTGGCAGTTCAGGGGCTTCATTGGCATGGGCAATCCTTGTTCAAGACGATCGCGTGGTTATAGCCCTGCGCCGCCCAGCCTGGCTGCAAGCAAACGTAAAGCCCCTGCGGGCCGGGGGCCTGCAGGGGCTGGGCTGGAGGTTGGGGGGCTTGGGGGCGCTGGCTGCGCAGCCGTCAAAGCCAAAAACCGTGTTGCTGCGCAATGGCCAGGCCTTGCGCGCCGTCCTCGATCAGATACCAGGGCGTGGCGGCGGGCAGCGCCGCCATGGCCTGGCGGTAGCGCGCGGCCGTGGGCGCTTGGCCGGTGACATCGCGGATCAGAATGGCCGCCACCTGCTGCGGGTGGCCGCTGGCCACCTGGGCGTAGATCTCCGGGTCGGCCTCGCCCGAGTCGCCGATCAGCACGAAGCGCCGCCCGGGAAAACGCGCCATCAAACGCTGCAAGTGCGCCAGCTTGTGCCGCTGGCCATCCTGAGCGCCTGGGATGAGGCGGTTCCAGGCGGTCGATTCGCGCAGCTGCAGGCAGCCGCCCGGAAAGCCATAAGCCTGCAAGAAGTCCTGCAGGGGCTCCAGCAGCTGCACCGGGCTGGATGACAGGTAGTGCAGCTGCACATTGCGCCCGGCCTGGGTGCCGGCGGCCTGCATCTGGCCCAGCCAGGCGGCCATGCCCGGCACGGCCTCGAAGGGGGCAAGAAAGGTGTTGCGCAGCAGCTGGCGCGTGTCGCGCACCTGGGAGATCTTGATGGTGTCGTCGATGTCGCTGACGATGGACAGGCCCTGTGCCGGCACGGGCCAGAGCCAGCCGCGGCTCTGGCTGCGGCCTGCCACGGCATAGGCCAGCGGCTGCGCCGGGGCGCGCTCCCAGGCCGGGTTCCACAGCGCGCTGGGCAGGCTGATCTGCGTGGAGCTGCGGCCTGCGCGGTCGGTGCGATTCACAGGCAGTGGGCCTTGCCCATTCAGTGCAATCGACAGGCGCTTGCCGCGCTCGGAATCCTTGAGGAACCAGCGCGCGCGGGCCTCGAACAGCGCGCGCTCTCGCGCGCTGAGCTGGCCCAGCTCGATGCCCAGATAGCGCGCAAACAGGGTGCGAGCGCCCGGGCGGCGCTCGTTTTCATATACCCATAGCTCGATGTCGGCATGCAGCAGGCCATCGTCGCCCTGCCACAGCAGCCCGGGCAGCGCCAGCACGTGCTCATCGCGCTTGAGCGGCGATGCGTGCACGCCGCCCATGCCCGCTGCCGCGCATGCAGCGGCCATCAGGGCAAACAGGCCGCGCCGCCGCAGCCCTTGTGCGGCGGCGCTGTCATCGCCCGCGCTCACGCGGCGGGGGCCACCACTTGCAACGGGCCGTGGTCGTCGCAGTGGTCGCCGTGCGGGTGGTGCAAGTGGCCATCGACCAGATAGTCCACGTGGTCGCCATGGGGCACGGCCTCATGGCCGCAGCCCGGGCCATGCACGTGGCCGGGCTCATGGCCCTGGCAGCGGTGCTGCGGCGTGCAGGCATCGGGGTTGGTGGCCGAGACGGCAATCACATGCTCGTCCACGTGGTCGCCATGCGGATGGTGCAGGTGCCCGTCGTGCAGGTAATCGACATGGCCTTCGTGCATCACGGCCGTGTGGCCGCAGTGCGGGCCATGCTGGTGGGCGTGGTCGTGGTGGTGCGGCTGGTTGCAAGTGGGTGCAGTCATGGACGACTCCTTTCAGTGGTGAATCAAACAGGGTGAGGAAATCAACGCGCTGCGGCCCCTGCCCATAGGGCTCTTTGGCGCACTAGGCCAGCTCCGCAGCGTGGTGCAGGATGTTGCGCAGCAGCTCGTGCACGTGCTCGTCGGCCAGCGCGTAGAAGATGTGCTTGGCCTCGCGCCGCCGCGCCAACAAGCCCGCGGCATGCAGGGTCTGCAGGCGCGCGGACACGCTGCTGAGCTTGCCGCCTTCGCAGGCCACCAGCTCGGAGACGCACATCTCCCGCTCGGCCAGCCACAGCAGCAGCCGCAGCCGCGCCGGATCGCTGAGCGCATGGCACATGGCTGCGGCCAGCTCCAGCTGCTGGGCCGGGTACTGCATCGCAGGCGGCGTGGCTTGATCGTGCTGGCAAGGGCTGGTCATGGCTTTGCGGGGCTTGTTCATTCCATTATTTTTTGTAATGTTAGATCGTTGTCCAAGGCAGGTCAAATCACATCCCGCCAATACCCATGAAGCCCTCATGCCCGCCAGCGTCTGCTCAAAGGTCGTGGCGCTTGTCGGCTCTTGCCAAATCTTCTCGAACACGCCTTGCGCGATACTGTCGGGCCATTGCATCGCACATTCGCCGGCATGATTTCCATCTACCAGCTCAAACCCAAGTTCCAGAACCTTTTGCGCCCCATGGTGGCGCGCCTGCACAACGCGGGCGTGAGCGCCAACCAGGTCACGCTGCTGGCTGCAGCCGTGTCAGTGCTGCTGGGGCTGGCGCTGGCGCTCAACCCAGGGCGCAGCGGCTGGTTTGCGCTGCTGCCGCTGTGGATGTTTTTGCGCATGGCGCTCAACGCCATCGACGGCATGCTGGCGCGCGAGTTCGGCCACCAATCGGCGCTGGGCGCTTATTTGAATGAGCTGTGCGATGTGCTGGCCGATGCGGCGCTGTTCCTGCCCTTTGCCCTGCTACCCGGCGTGGCCGGCACGCCCGCGGCCCTGCTGGTGTACCTGGTGGTGCTGGGTGCAGCCGTGGTCGAGCTGGCCGGCGTGCTGGGCCTGATGGTGGGTGCCAGCCGCCGCTACGACGGCCCCATGGGCAAGAGCGATCGGGCCTTCGTCTTCGGCGCGCTGGCGCTGCTGGTCGCCCTGGGCTGGTGGAGCGCCACGTGGGTGAGCGTCATCCTGGCCGTGGTGCTGGCCTTGCTGATCTGGACCGGCGTGAACCGCGTACGCAATGGGCTGGCTGAGGCCGCCCAGCGCGCGGCGAGCTAGAGCGTGTTCACACTATGCAAGCAAGCCCCGCGCAGCCGCCCTGCCACGGCTGTTGGGCGGCTGCTTGGGCGACCGCTCGGGCGGCTGCGCCTACATACAATAACGGGCATGAATCTCTCTGCCCTGACCGCCCTCTCGCCCCTGGATGGGCGCTACGAAAAAAAACTGGCCGCGCTGCGCCCCATCGCCAGCGAATACGGCTACATGCACCGCCGGGTGCAGGTGGAAATCACCTGGTTCATCGCCCTGTCCGAAGCGGGCTTTGCCGAATTCCCCGCACTCAGCGCCGATGACAAGGCCTATTTGCTGCAACTGGTCGAGCAGTTCAGCCAGGCCGATGCCCAGGCCATCAAGGACATCGAAAAGACCACCAACCACGACGTCAAGGCCGTGGAGTACTGGATCAAGGAGCGCCTCAAGGGCCGGCCCGCGCTGGAGCGCGCGGCGGAGTTCGTGCACTTTGCCTGCACCAGCGAGGACATCAACAACACCAGCCACGCACTGCAACTGCAGGCCGCGCGCGATCAAGTTGTGTTGCCGGGCCTGCAGCAGGTCATCGCGCGGCTGCGCGAGCTGGCGCTGGCCCATGCCGACGTGCCCATGCTCAGTCGCACGCACGGCCAGACAGCCAGCCCCACCACGGTGGGCAAGGAGCTGGCCAACGTGGTCGCACGCCTGCAGCGCGCCGCCGCCGCCATTGCCGAAGTGCCGCTGCGCGCCAAGATGAACGGCGCCGTGGGCAACTACAACGCCCACCTCTCGGCCTGGCCCGAGTTCGACTGGGAGGCCTTCAGCCGCCGGGTGATCGAAG
Organism: Vandammella animalimorsus; assembly: GCF_002285285.1. GTDB lineage: Bacteria > Pseudomonadota > Gammaproteobacteria > Burkholderiales > Burkholderiaceae_C > Lampropedia > Lampropedia animalimorsus. The sequence goes on along the minus strand of NZ_NSJF01000002.1, from coordinate 283,820 downwards.
CGCCCGCCCCGGCGGGCCTGGGGCTGGTGTTCCAGCCCTACAGCATCCAGATCGAGCCGCACGACTACATGGCCGAGCTGTTCGACGCCGTGGCGCGCGCCAACACCATCCTGATCGACCTCAGCCGCGACATCTGGGGCTACATCAGCCTGGGCTACTTCAAGCAAAAGCTCAAGGAGGGCGAGATCGGCTCCTCCACCATGCCGCACAAGGTCAACCCCATCGACTTCGAGAACGCCGAAGGCAATCTGGGGCTGGCCAATGCCCTGCTGCGCCACTTGGCCGAGAAGCTGCCCGTCAGCCGCTGGCAGCGCGACCTGACCGACAGCACCGTGCTGCGCAACCTGGGCGTTGCCCTGGGCTATGCCACGCTGGCCTACAACGCCCTGCTGGTGGGGCTGAACAAGCTTGAGCTCAATGCCGAGGCCGTCGCCCAGGATCTGGACAACGCCTGGGAGGTACTGGCCGAGCCCATCCAGACCGTCATGCGCCGCTACGGCGTGGCCGGCGCTTACGAAGCGCTCAAGGCCGTCACGCGCGGCAAGAGCGTGGCCGCCAGCGACCTGCACGGCCTGATCCAAAGCCTGGAGATCCCCGCCGAGGCCAAGGCCAGGCTGCTGGCCCTGACCCCAGCCACTTACACCGGCAAGGCCCAGGAGCTGGCGCGGCGCATCTGAGACGCCTGCACCCAGGAATGCCTCTGCGCCCAGCGCAGCGCCGCGGTTCATGTAGAGCATCCCTTGTGGTTTAATTCGCACCTCGATTTCGAAGGGGAGTATCCCTGCAGCCATGCTGCAGCCCGCTTGCGGTTTGCCGGGGACAGCGCCACATCGCTGCCCAATAGGCACGCCGCCCTGGCCGGGCTGCCAGGCGCCAGCGGCACTGTGCCGCCTGAGTAGTGCGCCACATGCGCCCAACACCCATCCGTCAATACGGGCTGCGCACACTGCGGCCCCGGGTGCGGTGCTGGCCAGCGGGCTGACCGTGCGCCATGCGTACCGGCCAGGCCTGCGCCAGGGGAGAGACTTTCGAGCCCATCAACCGCAAAACTGCCCATAGGTAATGCATGGAACTCGCCCTCCCCTTGGAATTTGAAGTCGGCTCCTTCATCGTGCTGACGCTGATCCTGGTCGCTGACCTGCTGCTCATCATCAAGCGCCCCCACATCCCCTCGATGCGCGAGGCATCGCTGTGGGTGGTGTTCTACGTCACGCTGGCGCTGATCTTCGGCGCTCTGATGTGGTTCTTCGCCGACAAGGAACACGCTGGTCAGTTCATCGCCGGCTGGCTGACCGAATACTCGCTGTCCATTGACAACCTGTTCGTCTTTGTGCTGCTGATGGCGCAGTTCCGCGTGCCACGCCAGTACCAGCAGGAAGTGCTGATGGTGGGCATCATCCTGGCGCTGGTGCTGCGCGGCATCTTCATCCTGCTGGGCGCGGCGCTGATTCAGAACTTCAGCTGGATCTTCTACATCTTCGGCGCCTTCCTGGTCTACACCGCATACAAGCAGGCCTTCCCAGGCCAGGACGACGAGGCCGAAGACCTGGAGCCCGCCATCGTGCGCTTTGCCCGCAAGCACATGGAGATCGCCCCCGACTACGACGGCGCCAAGGTGCGCACCACCTTCAATGGCCGCCGCATGTGGACGCCCATGTTGATGGTGTTCATCGCCATTGGCTTTACCGATCTGATCTTCGCCATCGACTCCATCCCGGCCATCTTCGGCATCACGCAAAGCCCATTCATCGTCTTCACTGCCAACGTTTTTGCGCTGATGGGCCTGCGCCAGCTGTACTTCCTGCTCGGCGGCCTGCTGGACCGACTGAAGTACCTGCACTACGGCATTGCCTTCATCCTGGCCTTCATCGGCGTCAAACTGGTGTTCCACGCCATGCACGTCAATGAGCTGCCCTTCATCAACGGCGGCCAGCCCGTCACCTGGGTGCCGCACATCACGACCTGGGTGTCGCTGGGCGTGATCGTGGCTTCGATGGTAGTGGCCACGGTGGCCAGCCTGGCCTCCAAGGACAAAGCCGCGCACCACTGAGCAACCACAAGCCCAGGCCGGGCGGCGGCCCGCCCGCATCGCCCGGCACACGCGCCCGCAGCCATTTGGTTTGCGGGCGCTTTTTCATGATGGGCCTGCCGTTGAGCCCGCAGCGCTACAATCCGTTTTTTGGAGAAAACCCCATGCGACTTCTTGGCAAAGCGCTCACCTTCGACGACGTTCTACTGGTGCCAGCGTTCTCGCAAATCCTGCCCAAAGACGTTTCTTTGGCCACCCAGTTCTCCCGCAACATCCGCCTGAATCTGCCGCTGGTCTCGGCCGCCATGGACACCGTGACCGAAGCCCGCCTGGCCATTGCCATCGCCCAGGAAGGCGGCATGGGCATCGTGCACAAGAACCTCTCGGCGCAAGAGCAGGCCAGCCAAATCCTCAAGGTCAAACGCCATGAATCGGGCGTGGTGCGCGAGCCCGTGACCATCACGCCTGAGCAGTCCATCCGCCACGTCATCGACCTGTCCGAGGAGCTGGGCATTTCCGGCTTCCCCGTGGTCGAAGGGCGCAAGGTGGTGGGCATCGTCACCAGCCGCGATCTGCGCTTTGAAAACCGCTTCGACCTGCCCGTGCGCGACATCATGACGCCGCGCGAGCGCCTCATCACCGTGCCTGAGGGCACCTCGCTGCAGGACGCCAAGGCGCTGCTGAACAAGCACAAGATCGAGCGCCTGCTGGTGGTCAACGACGCGTTTGAGCTCAAGGGCCTGATCACCGTCAAGGACATCACCAAGCAAACCACCTTCCCCAACGCTGCGCGCGATGCCGATGGCCGCCTGCGCGTGGGCGCTGCCGTGGGCGTGGGCGCGGGCACCGAGGAGCGCGTCGAGGCTCTGGTCAAGGCCGGCGTGGACGCCATCGTGGTGGACACGGCCCACGGCCACAGCAAGGGCGTGATCGAGCGTGTGCGCTGGGTCAAGCAAAACTACCCGCAGGTGGATGTGATCGGCGGCAACATCGCCACCGGCGAGGCCGCGCGCGCGCTGGCCGAAGCAGGCGCCGATGCCGTCAAGGTTGGCATTGGCCCCGGCTCCATCTGCACCACCCGCGTCGTCGCCGGCGTGGGCGTGCCGCAAATCACCGCCATCGACAACGTGGCCAAGGCCCTGCATGGCACAGGCGTGCCGCTGATCGCCGATGGCGGCGTGCGCTACTCGGGCGACATCGCCAAGGCCATTGCCGCAGGCGCCAGCACCGTGATGATGGGCAGCATCTTCGCCGGCACGGAAGAAGCGCCCGGCGAGATCGTGCTGTTCCAGGGCCGCAGCTACAAAAGCTACCGCGGCATGGGCAGCATCGGCGCCATGCAGCAAGGCAGCGCCGATCGCTACTTCCAGGAAAGCAGCACCGGCAACGCCAATGCCGACAAGCTCGTGCCCGAGGGCATCGAAGGTCGCGTGCCCTACAAAGGCTCGCTGGTGGCCATCATCTACCAGATGGCTGGCGGCGTGCGCGCTGCCATGGGCTATTGCGGCTGCGCCACGATCGAGGACATGCGCGATCGCGCCGAGTTCGTGCAAATCACCTCCGCAGGCTTCCGTGAAAGCCACGTGCACGACGTGCAAATCACCAAGGAAGCGCCCAACTACCGCGCTGGCTGACACCGCGAGGCTGTGCTGGCTGGCACCAGCGGCGCGGGCATCCGCCGCCCGCGTTTGCAGCCCAGCCCCCTTGCCGGCCCCTCATGCTTGGCGCCGGGCGCTTGGCGTCCGGCACTGCGCATTCTTTCTGCGCCCACTTTCTGCGCGCCCCCGCCCACATTGCCATGGATCAACATCACCACAGCAGCACGCCGCCCTTGGCATCGCCGCACCGCAAATGGGCCTTCGCCGGTTGGCTCGCGGCCCTGGCGTGGCTGGCGACCTCTGTCGCCTGCCTGATGTACGTGCTCTATGGCAACCCCGATGCCGGCATCTGGAGGCATTGGGCCGCCATCATCTGGCAGCTGGGCCAAGTGCTGGCCATTGCCTGCTTCACCCTGGGCATGTGGCAATTCAAAAAGCACCGCCACTGGCAGCAACGCCACGATGGCGCCGCGCCCGAGCAACCCATCCCCTGAAATTGGCCTCCCGCCCTTGTGCAGCGCTGGCCAGGCGACCGGGCAAGCCGCCTGCCCATGAGCTGCTCTACTGCGCCCCAGGGCTGCGCTGCCCAGGCGCTTGCCTTTTGCCCCGACCCCAGCCAAAAACCAGGCCAAAAGCCAAGCCCAAAAAAACGGCCTTGGAGCGCCGTAGCGCTCCAAGGCCGTTTTACGCAAGCTTTACATAGGCCCTACGCCAGAACTTTACGCAGACTTTCTCCCGGCAAAGCGACGGCCCAGGCCCGCAATGCCCAGCGCCGCCAGCAGCAATGCCCAGGGCGCGCCCACCGGCACAGGCGCAGCCCCCGACGGCGCCGTTGGCACAAGCCCTTTGGCGCGCACGGCCACCAAAGGATCGTGCAGATATCCATCGGACGCACTCAAGTCCCAATCGCTGTTGTCCTGCAAGTCAAAGCGCAGGCCATGCTTGTAGGTCTTGCCATCAGCGCTCACATTGCTCAAGGGCGTCACCCGGTCCGTCACATCGCGCCATTCAAACCGATTCACGCCAGTCAAGCGCACCAGCTTGTAGTAGCGGTATGTTTCGCCAGCTTGCAGCGCCTGACTGAAGGCGCTCGCATCGTCATACAGCACCTCCATCGTCAGCGTACTGCCTGCATCACACCAACCTGCGGTAAAGCTCAAGCCCATCGCAGGCTCCAGCCCCGCAGGCAAAGGCGGAATAAGCACGCCCAAATGCGCATTCTGAGACAGGCGGGGCTCATTGCTCAGCGAACAGTCCTGGCCGCCCCCGTCAGCAATGCGCACCTGGTGCTTCAGGGTTTGCCCATTTTCAATATTCGTCACCTCGGCCGCCTTGCGCACAGCAGGGGTCGTGAACGGCTCAAACGCCATCACCGGCCCGTACGTGCCGTTGGGCAATTTGCCGACCGTATAGGCCCGATACGTCGTATTCGGCAGAAAGTCCTGATTCGGCGGGGGCTGCATATACACAGAGGTATACAAACCTTCAAAAGACTGGGCCTGCGTGGGCCAATGCGCCCACGCATTGGCCTCAATCTCTTGCGCCGTTGGCTCTGGTTCGCTGGCCGGCAAAATGGCGTAGAAAAAGTCCACGCCATTCATATTGGGCGAACCTATAAAGCCGTATGTGCGCAAATCGACCAACTTGGGTTCAAACAAAATATCGACAAACTCTGGCAGGCTGGCGGGCGATTTCGTCCGAACCTGGATGCTGCGCAATTCCCCACGCTGCCCGCTGGGCGACTCAGTAAAGGCGTAAACGGTGTAATCGGTTTCAGGCTTCAAGCCGGTGACACTATAGGTAAGCGTATGCGGCACCGGATTGCCGCCAAACTGATCCACCTTCTGCCCTGTCGCATAGTCGCCAGGGTGCGCGGCAATCAAGGCCTGCGGGTGGCGCACCTGCTCCAGCGTTGGCGCAGGCCTGCCATTTTTTACCGCCAGTGAATGCAACTTCAAGACCTCGCTGGAGCCACTGCCATCGCCATGCAAGCGCAAAATCACCGCATGGCCAAAAGCCTTTTTCAGCTGCATATTCACCAGATGCTTGAGCGCCACCTCATCGCCTGGATGGGCCGGCTGATTTGCCAAAGCAAGCGATGGCACAGCGCCTGCCAGAACGCCGGCCATGGCCAACAGCCCGGCATGAACCTTCAAAGACTGCAACATAAAAACCCCTTCAGAAAATTCAAAAATCAATCGCCCAAAAAACAGGGGGCCATCACCCCCTGTTTCACATCACGTCACTTGCGACGTTGGCGCACGCGGCGCGCCACGCCCAGCATGCCCAGGGCCGCCAGGCCCAAGGCCCAGGGCGCGCCCACCGGCACGGGGGTAGCGGAAGCCGGAGCGCCGCCAGCGCCCTTCAGATTCAGCGTGAAAAGCGCCGTATCGCATTGAACGGGTGCTGCTGCCTTGCGGCAGATTTTGTAGCGGTACTTGTACTCCCCTGCGGGGGCGTCCGCTGGCACGCTCACCGTACCATTGGTATTCAACACCAGCGCTTTACCCCCGGGAGTCTGGCCAACAGCCTCCCAAGAGCCGACTTGCAGCTCCCAGTCGCTCGACAGAGAGGCATCTTGACCATCGACCAAATCGTTGCCGAAGATCGAAGGCGTTGTGCCGCCTGGCGGCACGTTGTCAAAAACGTCGTCCAGCGCCGCGATTTTCGCCGCCTCCACCTTGACAGTAACCTTGGCCGAATCGCACGTCGTAGAGTTTGGCAGGCAGATGGCATAGCCGAACTTGTAAATGCCCGCTGGCGCATCCTTTGCCGCCTTGATCGTGCCATCAGCATTCAAACTCAGCTTGCCTTGCCCCCCTGCAGGGTTACCCGCATCCGGCTGCCAGTCGCCCTTCAAATTGGCATTTGTGCCAATCGCAACGTTCGCGCTGCCCACCTGGTCGTTGGTGAAGATCGAAGTCGTCGTGCTCTTGCCAGCCACCAAGGGGGTTGCTTGCCAATCGTCGTCCTGCGCATCGATCGCTTGCGGAGGCGCCGACGCCTTCACCTTCACCTCAGCCGTTTTGCAAATGGCATCGTTGGGCGCAGGCAGGCAAATGGTGTAGTTGTACGTGTAATAGCCTGGCGCAGCGTTGCTGGGCACAACGACTTTGCCCTCGGCATTCAAGGTCAGTTGATTGGTTTGGCCGCTGCCCACAGCAATCGGAGGAACGGAATCGGGCGCTTTGGGCTTCCAAGAGTTGGGCTTGAGCTCGGCATTCGTGTCAATAACGACTGGCGCATCATCGACCGTATCGCCCTTGTAAACGGACTCCGTCGTGGTCGTGCCTGGGCTCACCTCGCCAAAGTTCTCGTCATCTGCCACAAGCGCCACGACTTTGAACGTGACATTCGCTTCCTTGCAAAGCGTGCCAGCACCAACAGCGGTGCAAAGCTCATAGGTGTAGGTGTAAGCGCCAGGCGGCGTGCCCACAGGCACTGTGACTTGGCCGGTGCCATAGTCGAATTCTGGCTTGGCTGGGGCGGAGGTGATGTCCGGGCCGCTGGTTTTCGTCCATGAGTCTGGCTCGAACTGGGCATTTTTCCCCGACCCTGCCAACACAGGCTTCACGCCTGCAACCGTGTCGTTCTCAATGACGGAGGGTGACAGGGGATCAGGCCCCACGCCGACGGTACCATAGTCATCGTCCTTGACTTCCAGGGCGGGTGCGTTCACTTTGATGAACACCTCGGCCTTGTCGCAAGCGCTATCAGCGGGCGTAACCTCTGGCCAAACGCAAATCTTGTACCGGTAAACATAATTCCCCGGCGCAGCCCCCGCAGCAACGGTGACCTTGCCTACATCAGGGCTGGTAGGGTCTGTATTGAGGGTCAGGGCATTATTGTCAGGGCCTGTGACACGCTCCCATGTGTTTGGATCCAAGACGGTATTTTTCTCCGTCCCGTTGAGCTCGATCTCCTGCAGGTAGGAGCGATCATTGGCAAGCACGGAATCGGACTGGAAGCTGGCGTCATTGGTGCCCTCCTTGAAAGGGTCTGCCATTGTGCCATCGGGCGCCGCAAGAATCGAGGTCATGCACGAAGCGCCGTCGGAATTCCCAGCTGCCACGGCGGTAAACACTTCCGTAGCGGCGCCCGTTTCCACGTTGATTTCAAACACCTTGCCGCCTGAGGCATAGACGAACAGCTTGCCATCGCGGCGCATGGCGGCAGAGGCCATGTAGCCGCCAATGTTCATCCCCGTAATTTCAAGACGGGAGACATGGGCGGCGTGCCCGCTGGTGGCCGAGACCTCAGCCTGCGGCTGGGTGACCCGGAAGCGGTACAGATACCACTTGCCATCCATCTTGTCGCCCAGGCCATACAGCACGCTTTGCGTGCCCGTGCTTTCGGCCTGGCGCACCGCAAAGTCGGTGATGATCTTCGCGCCAGACGGAGTGGGCGCCAAGCCAGCCTTGTAACCGGCTGGCAGGTTTGCGGCTTCTTCATCTTTAAACTGGAGCTGCCACGCTTTTTTGGGGGCAGGATCAGGCTGGGCAGCGCTACCGGCAGCAACGGAGTGCAGGCCTTGCACCACATACAGCTGGCTGCGGGGCCCATCCACCATGAAGTAGTTGCCATACCGGTCAAAAGTCGCGGCAGCGCCGTTGATGGGGCTGGTCACGGCATTGCCAGCGGTATCCACAAACTGCACGCGCAGTGCGTTCTGGTAGGGAGCGCCGTTGTTCGGGCTGAAGGGAATAACAAAAGGAAGGCCGCCCAAATGGCCAATGCGGTACAGGCCGATGCGGTTGCCGCTACCGTCTGAGTTTCCGGTGCCGTCTGGCCCCACAGTAACCCGCTTCATGGCGTACAGGTAGTTGTCGCGCGGGTTGTAGGCCAGTGCGTTCAAGTCTTTGTAGGCGGCGGCGGCTGGGCCACCTGCATCAATGGGGCCATTGACGTTCCCCTGCGCCCCGCCGCCCCAAGGATTCATCTGATACGTATACAGACCTGTAGCTTTCGAGTCAGCGCTGCGCCCCACGTACATCTCGTCATTACAGGTCCAGGGCTGGTGTTGCGCCCAGGCCCCCCCCCCCGCAGTCAGACAGGCCAGCAGCACGGCCGAACGGACAAATGTAACCTTATGCTTTTTATGTTTCATGACGACCTTTCACACAAGTGGAAGCGGAAAAAAGACGAAAAATCCGCGCCATTATGCTAGAGAAAAGGCCCCGCAAGATACGTTTTCTTGCGCCCTCTAACGCGCAAATACACTTATTGACAACGCGGCGCGCCCCCGCTTGCCATGGCTGCGCCAGGCTCGCGGCGCGGCATGGCCTGATAGGCCAAAATAGCGGCCCTTTACAGCGGGGGCTGCGCCATGAGGGCCCATGCGGGGCCACAGCGCCGCAGGGCGCGGCTGTTCACCAGCGCCGTCACCGCACAGGCTGCACTGCGCCCTCGCCCGCTGCCATCTTGGTCCTCTGTTTTTCCGCCTCCCCGCCAGCCTTCCCCCGCCGCCATGCAACACGACAAAATCCTCATCCTCGACTTCGGCTCGCAAGTCACCCAGCTCATCGCCCGCCGCATCCGCGAAGCCAACGTTTATTGCGAAGTGCATCCCTGCGATGTGAGCAGCGACTGGCTGCGCGACTACGCCGCCGATGGGCACCTCAAGGGCATCATCCTCTCTGGCAGCCACGCCAGCGTCTATGAGGTGGATGACCGCGCGCCCGACGACGCCTTTGAACTCGGCCTACCCGTGCTCGGCATCTGCTACGGCATGCAAACCATGGCGCAGCAGCTCGGCGGCCAGGTCGAGGGCAGCCATACCCGCGAATTTGGCTACGCCGAAGTGCGCGCCCGCGGCCACACCGCGCTGCTCAAAGACATTCAAGACTTCCACACCCCCGAAGGCCACGGCATGCTGAAGGTGTGGATGAGCCACGGCGACAAGGTGACCGCCTTGCCCGAGGGCTTCAAGGTCATGGCCAGCACGCCCAGCTGCCCCATCGCCGGCATGGCCGACGAGGCGCGGCGCTTCTACGGCGTGCAATTCCACCCGGAAGTGACTCACACCGTACAGGGGCGCGCCATGCTGGAGCGCTTTGTGCTCGACATCTGTGCCGCCAAGCCGGACTGGATCATGCGCGACCACATCGAAGAAGCGGTGGAAAAAATCCGCGCACAAGTGGGCGATGAAGAAGTCATTTTGGGTCTATCCGGCGGCGTCGATTCCTCCGTAGCCGCAGCGCTGATTCACCGCGCCATTGGCGACCAGCTCACTTGCGTGTTCGTCGATCACGGCCTGCTGCGCCTCAACGAAGGCGACATGGTGATGGACATGTTCGCCGGCAAGCTGCATGCCAAGGTGGTGCGCGTCGATGCTAGTCAGTTGTTCCTGGATGCACTGAAGGGCGTCTCCGACCCCGAACAAAAGCGCAAGATCATCGGCAAGCTGTTCGTCGATGTGTTCAAGGCCGAGGCGGAAAAACTCAAAGCCGCAGGCAGTGGCGAAGGCTCAGGCGTTGACGGCGGTCGAGCCGTCAAGGGCGCAACCTTCCTCGCACAAGGCACGATTTATCCCGATGTGATTGAATCGGGCGGCGCCAAGAGCAAGAAAGCCGTGGTCATCAAAAGCCACCACAACGTCGGCGGCCTGCCCGAACAACTCGGCCTGAAGCTGCTGGAGCCGCTGCGCGACCTCTTCAAGGACGAAGTGCGCGAACTCGGCGTGGCGCTCGGCCTGCCGCACGACATGGTCTATCGCCACCCCTTCCCCGGCCCCGGTCTTGGCGTGCGTATCTTGGGCGAAATCAAAAAGGAATACGCCGACCTCTTGCGCCAGGCCGACGCCATCTTTATTGAAGAACTGCGCTCAACCATCGAACCCCACAGCGGCAAAACCTGGTACGACCTCACCAGCCAAGCCTTCACCGTCTTCCTGCCCGTCAAATCCGTCGGCGTCATGGGCGATGGCCGCACCTACGACTACGTCGTCGCCCTCCGCGCCGTCCAGACCAGCGACTTCATGACCGCCGACTGGGCGGAACTGCCGTATGCGCTGCTGAAAAAAGTGTCATCGCGCATCATCAACGAAGTGCGCGGCATCAACCGCGTGACCTATGACGTGAGCAGCAAACCGCCTGCGACGATTGAGTGGGAGTAAACGATAATCTTTTGGAGATATTTTTATGATTAAATTGAAAGATATCTTTCTTGGAAAGACGGATGCAAAAAATGAGGTTTTGAGCAATAGTCCTGAAGAAGAAAAGCGATTCCTTGCTTCTTTTGTAATTCCCCCATCGTTAATGGTAGATAAATTTTTGTCTCAAGATAAATATTATATTACTGGACTTAAGGGGACAGGAAAAACTGCGTTACTCAGATATATTTCAATTAAATTGAGTGAAAATGAAAATAATCATTCTAGTTTTGTTTTATTTAAGTCCGAAATTGGTGAAGATATTCGTAAAGAATTTACTCGAGCAGCTAGAATACAGTTAGTTGATGAAAAAAGCAACTCCAGCTCATATGATGGTGATGATTATGAAGCAGTCTGGAGGTGGTTTATATACAAAAAAATTTCCACGTTATTGAAGGGAGGAGTGGTGAAGCCATTTCAAAATAACGCGAATTTATCTGATTTTATCTCGTTAGTTGGCTCTGAAAAGTTCTCCGAACGCAAAAAAAATGGATTAATTGGACTTTTTCCAAAATTAAAAAATGGAGAGATTGAAATCAGCAAATCGCCAAGGCTCAATATTAATTTTTCGTGGGATGAGAGCGGAGTGGCAAGAGTTAAATTTAATGAATTGGTTTGTTTGGCAGATGAACTTTTCAATGAGCTGGATTCTGGAGGGGATAATTTAAATATTTTCTTTGATGAGCTTGAACTTAATTATGTTAGCAGAAAACAACATAAGAGGGATGTTCGCCTAATTCGAGATTTGATTGTCTCTATAGAACGAATGAACGCTGTTTTTAAGCAAAAAGGTTATCCGATTTGCTTATATGCAGCTGTTCGATCTGAAGTTCTTAGTGAAACAGAAGCTCTTGGGAAAGAGATAAATAAACCCATTGCAGATTTTGGGAGTGCTATTTTATGGAATCGCCCTGGGCATGACGCAAAGCAGCAACCACTTCTCCATATAATTGAACAAAGAATTAATAATGCCATAGAGGAATCCGGAGGTAAGCGGATAAAATCTTCAGATATTTGGGATAATTATTTTCCCAAGGAAATTTATAGACAATCACCGCAAAACTATATTCTTCACAATTCTTGGTATCGTCCTAGGGATATAGTACGATTACTCCTTAAAGTGCAGGATCAATATCCAGAAGAAGAAAGTTTTACTTTGCAAAGCCTCGAGGCAATCAGAAAGGCATATTCTAAAGATTCTTGGCAGGAGCTTGCAGAGGGGTTAATGGCGAAATATAAAGCAGAAGAAATTGAAGGAATTAAAAACATTTTTTATGGATGTAAGCAAATTTCGAGTGTTTCCGAGCTTGATGAAAGAGTGCGTAAAAAAGCTGAAGAATACAGTGATACGAAGAAGCTTCTGCAAAGATTTGGGCTCAGGGAAATATTAAAAGATTTGTTTCGCATGGGAATAGTCGGAAATATTGATAGGAAAAGTAATAAAATGAGATTTTCATTCCGTGGTGATGATGAAATACTTTTTGAATATGAGATATTTGTTCACAATGCATTAAAAGCACATCTTTCAATATTTAACTAAGCAAGCCTCCAAAAGTGAGAAGATTTTTTAATAGTTTTTAAACAAAAGCCGTTGAAGCTCACTTCAACGGCTTATTGCTTTTCCTCAGTCTCAAAAAATCAGTAAATCAAGATGCTGGCTTTGTAATGACCCACTGATTTCCTGCTCAGGTGTTACCTTCACTAGAGGAGACACCCAATGAGTGCAGTAATGGACGAAGAAATCAAACGTTGGACAGCGCGGCGCAAGTCGGCGCTGGTGCTTGAGATCATCCAGGGCAAGACGACGGTGGCTGAGGCAACGTAGCCTTCCGCCTTGTTATTGATGGTCACATAAGCATTTTGCCCTGCGCCGCAGGTGCCGATATGACGCGGGCGAGGTGGGCGCGGGTGGTAGGGTCGGCGTCTTGCAGGTGGCTGAGCGGGGCGTATTGCGCCTTGGCGCTTTCGCAGGCGTCGTGGCAGGGCGGTGCAGGTTCCAGCGGCAAGCAAGCGGGCCGGGCCTCAGCGCACGCAGCAGGGGCAGTTGCGCTTCAATGGGCGACATTTTGGCGTGCAGGCCAGGCGATTGCTGGCTGATATATCGCTACGGGTTTGCCATGCCAAGCCTTGTGGTCTGCTTGGGTCGCCCCGTCCGCCACAAAGCACAAGCTGCGCTACGGCCCCACCGGCGCAGGCGGGGCGCACAGGGGCAGGCTGTCGCTGACGAAGCAGTCTGGGCAGGGCTGCTGCAGTGCCTGCCGCTGCTCGGGGGTGAGGGGCTGCAGTTGCAGCAGGGGCAGCACGGCGCTGAGCTGCTGGCTGTCCAGCCGGCTGTCTTCGCTGGCGTGCAGTTGCAGTTGCTGCAGTTGCCCGCCATGTTGGAGTTCAACGCGGCCGCCGGCGTTGACGATGCACAGCCGCTCGACCTGCTCGGCATTGATCACGACCTCGCCGGAGCCGTCTGCTTGCTGGGCGCAGCGGGCCTGGGCTGCGGCGGGCATGGGCGCGGGCTCGGCCGGTTGGGCGGTGTTGGGGGCGACGTTGGGGGCGGGGTTGGCTGGGCTGGCCTCGGGCTGTGCCTCATCGGGGCGGCATGGGATGTGCGAGACCAGCTGCAGCTGCCCGACCTGGCCGCGCTGCCAGTGGATGCCCTGGGCCTCGACATGCAGGGCAGGCATTGGCACCTCGGTGCGGAGAGTCAGGTCGGTGCCGCGCAGGCGGCGGATGTGGGCGGGCAGGTGCAGCGCCAGAATGCCGACCGACTGACCGGCCATGGGGCTGTGCGCTTGAAGGTACAGGCGCTCGCCCTGGCGCCAGCTGCGCAGTTGCACGGCGCGGCCAATGAGGCGGGCGTAGGCGCCAGGCGCTTTGCTGAAGCTGACTTCGGTTTGTCTCGCCCAGGCAGGCTGGGAGTGCGCGCCCAGCAATACCACTTCATTCGCGCCATCGAGCAGTGCCTCGTCCAGCAATTGCTGCGAGGAATCGGGCGCCGCAAACTGGTCCGACAGCAGCATGGCGCCCCAGAACAGGCCCAGCGCCAGCAAAAACAGGGCGATGGAGATGCGGCGGCGCCTCATGCCAGCTCCCGCTCATGCAGCGCGCGCCAGGCCGCCAGCCACAGCAGGGCCGGCGTGCCCAGCCAGAACAGCGCCACGACCAACTGCTGCAACGCGCTGGCCTGCTGCGCCTGCAGGCTGCCGGGCAGCAGCTGGGCCAGCTCCAGCCGGCTCAACTGCACGCCATCGCCCACGGCATCGAGCAGCCCGGTGGCCATGAACAGCGCCAGGCCCAGCAACACCGTCTTGATGGCGGGCGCGCGGCGAAACCACAGGCTGCCCAGCACGGCAAAGCCGCACAGGCCGGCGAACATCAGCGCAATGCCCAGGCGGTCGGCCACGGCGTCGTACAGGCCCGCCCGATCCGGGTGGGGCGCCATGCGCAACGGGTGAAACAGCGCCCATTGCTGCGGCCTGGGCATGGCGAGGGAGCCGCGCTGCGCCTCGCTCAACGACTGGAAGTGCGCCACGGCCAGCTGGTATTCCAGCTCCGCGCCCAGGCCGTTGAGTGCGCCAATGACCAGGGTGTAAGCCAGCGGATAGGCCAGCAGCAGCGTCAGCGCCGCCAGCAGCCATTTCTCGAACACCGAGGCCGGGCGCATCAGCAGCAGCAAGGCGGCGCCAGGCTGGCGCAGGCCCTGGAAGTACAGCCCGGCAAACACCGGCCCAGAAAGCAGCAGCCCGGCGGCGTAAAGCTCGGCCTGGCCACTGGTCTGCAAGGCGTTGTGGCTGTGGTTGTTGCCCACCGCCAGGGCCAGCAGCAGCGCATACAGCAAGGCCCCGGCCAGCGCGAAGCCGGCCCAGCCGCGCCAGCGCTCAGCCCATTGCACACGCGCCAGCCGCACAAAGCGCGACAGGCTGAAGAAAGGCGATGGCGCAGCAGGCGCGTTCATGGTGCATCCTCCTGGGCGGGGGGCGCTTGCAGCGCCGCCAGCACGCCCGCTTCGTTCAGGCTGATGGCCTTGTACAGCAGCTCCAGCGGCACGGGCGCGGCCGGCTCGCCAGGCCGGCGCGCGGCCAGCCAGACGGTGTGCCCGCCCATGGCCTCCTGGTGGATGGGCGGCGGCCCCGGCGGCAGCGCCTGCCCTGCCGGGGCCAGGCCCAGGCGCAGCCGCTGGCCCAGCTCGGCCATGCTGGCGTCGAGCAGCAAGCGCCCCTGGCCCAGAAACCAGATGTGCTGCAGCACCTGCTCCAGATCGTGCGCCTGGTGGGTGCTGACCAGCACCGTGCGCCCGGCCTGCTCGGGCTGCATCAACAGCTCTTTGAAGCGGCTGCGGCCGAGGATGTCCAGCCCGTTGGTGGGCTCATCCAGCAGCAGCAGCGGTGTGCGCACGGCCAGCGCAAAGGCCAGCGCGGCCTTTTTCTTCTGCCCCAGGCTCATGCCGCCAAAGCGCTGCGCGCCGGGCACCTGCAGCGCCTGCAGGCAGTGCGCGAACAGCGCCGCGTCAAACTGCGGGAAAAAACTGCCGTGCGTGCGCTGCAGCTGCTGCGGCGTCAGATCGGGCAGGTGAAACTCCTCGGGCAGGATATAGACCTGTTGCAGGAACTGCGGCCGGCGCTGGCGCGGCACCTGGCCCAGCACGCGTATCTGGCCCGCCTGCGGCCCCAGCAGCCCGGCCAGCAATTTCAGCAGCGTGGATTTGCCACTGCCGTTGTGCCCGAACAGCCCATACACGCCGGGCCGGTCGATCTGCGCCTGCAGGCCATCGAACAGCGCGCGCGGCCCATAGCCAAAGCGCAGCCCTTGCATTTGCAGCAAGGCGGCAGCGGCTGGGCGATTCTGGGTGGCGGGCATGGTGGGCACGGCAGGGTTGGCGGGCATGGCAGGCGCATCATAAAGAAATTGGCGCGGGCCCAGCCCCTGCATGCCCCAGCCCAAGCAGCGGCCGTCACCGTGGGGCATGCAGGCGGCGGCGCTCCAAGGCCAGCATCAGGCCGTACAACAGTGCGCCGGCCAGCAGGCCGGCTGCGGCTACCCACAGCGCCAGGGCGAAGCCTTGCTGTTGCGATGCAGCGCCGTGCAGCAGTTGCACCACCAGTGGCGGGCCGGCGATTTGCCCCAGGCCATACAGGGCCGTCAGGCTGCCCATGAAGGCCGTGGCCTGGGCCGGGCGCAGGCGGCGCGCTTCCTGCATGCCAAACAGGGTGATGGCGGTAAAGGGCAGGCCCAGCAGCGCGCTGCCCAGCACGAAGCCCGTGGCGTTGGGCAGCAGCAGGGGCAGTACCACGCCGCAGGCCTGCAGCAGATGACACAACAGCAGCAGCCAGCGCCGGTCCACCCGCGCCGGGATCAGGCCGGTGCTGGCCGCGCCCAGGGCCACGCAGGCGCCAAAGATGGGCCAGAACCAGGCAATCCAGCGCGAGCCGGGGATCACGCCCTGGGCGATGACGGGCAGGTAGGTGGCGGTGATGATGTAGCCAAAGCCGGCCAGGCCATAGGCCAGCGCCAGCAGCCAGGGCTGGGCCGTCCACGCGGCGGGCTGGGCCGATGCGGTTGCCGGGGCTGTGGATGGGGCGGGCGTGGCAGCAGGCGCAGCAGATGCGGAAGGTGCCGCAGATGCGGCGGCGGCATCAGCGGTATCAGCGGCAGCGGAGCTGGCCGCGCGCTGCAAGGCCCCGCTGCGCCAGACTACGCGCAGCACCCAGGCGGCCATAACCACAGCCGCCAAGGCCTGCACGGCCCAGGTCAGCAACGCAGGCCTGGCTTGCAGCGCCCAGGCCATCAGGCCCGAGGCCAGGATGCCGATGCCCGGCCCGCTGAAGACGATGCCGCCGAGCTGCCCGGCCCGGCGCATGGCCAGTTGCTCCAGGCACCAGCCGGAGGTGTGCACAAAGGCCACGGCCGAGGCCACCCCGGCCAGCAGCCGCACGCCCGGCCAGAGCCAGGCCAGCGGCAGCGCCATGAGCAGCAGCAAGACTGCCGTGGCCGCCAGGCCCGCCAGCAGCAGCCAGGGGCCCCAGGCCCGCAAGCGCTGCGGCTGGCGCAGCAGCCAGGGCAAGACCATGCAGGCCAGCGCGCCCAGCAAATAGCCCAGGTAGTTCAGGGTCGCCAGCCAGCTGCCCTGGCGCAGGTCGAGCAGGCCATCGCGCACCATCAGCGGCAGCATGGGGGTGAAGGCAAAGCGCCCCAGGCCCATGGCGATGGCCAGCGCCAACAGGCCGGCCAGGGCCACGGCCAGCGCGCAGGGGCGGGTGGCGGCGGTGTGTTCACTCATCGGTTCATCGGTTCATCGGTTCATCGGTTCATCGGTTCATCGGTTCATCGGTTCATGCGCGCAGACGCTCTGGCTCTGCCGCTGCGCCCTGGGCCTGGGCGTCCCACTCGTGCCAGAGCTGCTGCCAGCGCTGGCGCGCCTTTTGCACGGCGGCGTGCTTGACGTGGCCGAAACCGCGAATCTCCTCGGGCACGCTGGCGATCTGGCGCGCCAGCGCCCAGCGCGGCGCATCGGCCGGCAGCCCTTGCAGGCCCTGGCGCAAGCGCTCAAGCATGGCGCGGTACTCCTCGATCAGCGCGCGCTCCATGCGGCGCTCCTCGGTCTTGCCGAAGACGTCCCAAACCGTGCCGCGCAGTGCCTTGCCGCGCGCCAGCAGCGCCAGGGCCCAGTGCATCCAGGGGCCGAACTGGGTCTTGATGGGCTGGCCCTGGGCGTTCTTGCGCGCCAGCAGCGGCGGCGCCAGGTGGTATTGCAGACGGTAGTCGCCTTCGAACTGGGCCTGCAGCTGGGCACGGAACTGGCCGTCGGTATACAGCCGCGCCACCTCGTATTCGTCCTTGTAGGCCATGAGCTTGAACAGGTTGCGCGCCACGGCCTCGGCCAGCGCCGTCTGGCCGGTGGCGGCCTCGACGTCCTGCATGTGCTGCACCTGCGCCGCATAGCGCTGCGCATAGGCGGCGTTTTGGTAGGCGGTGAGGTGCTGCACGCGCAGCGCCACCAGGCTGGCCAGGTCTTCGTGGCCGGGCTTGGGCTGGCGCACCAGCTCGATGACTTGCGCCGGGGGCGCGGCCAGGGCCTGCATGGCGGCCGGATCGGCTGCGGCGCGGCGGCCCCACTCGAAGGCCTGCTGGTTTTTCTGCACCTGCACGCCGTTGAGCTCGATGGCGCGCAGCAGCGCCGCGCGCGACAGCGGGATGCGCCCTTGCTGCCAGGCAAAGCCCAGCAGCAGCGGGTTGGTGAAGATGCTGTCGCCCAGCAGGCGCGTGGCCAGGGCCTGGGCATCGAGCGCGCCCAGCCCCTGCGGGCCCACGGCGCGCTGCAGCGCCGCCTCGGCCGAGGCGGCGGGAAAGCGCCAGTTCGGATCGTGCACGAACAGCGCGGTGGGCGTGCCGTGCACGTTCAGCGCCACGTAGGTGCGGCCCTCCTGCATGGTGGCCAGGGTGGCGGCGCTGGTGGCCACGATGGCGTCGCAGCCGATGACCAGATCGGCCTTGGCGGCATCGACCTTGGTGCTGAACAGCGTCTCGGGCCGCGCGGCGATCTGGATGTGGCTCCAGGTCGAGCCGCCTTTTTGTGCCAGCCCGCCGGCATCCTGGGTGATGACGCCCTTGCCTTCCAGGTGCGCGGCCATGCCCAGCAGCTGGCCGATGGTGATGACGCCGGTGCCGCCCACGCCGGCCACGACGATGCCCCAGGCGCTCTCGATCTGGGGCAGCGCGGGCTCGGGCAGCGGCGGCAGCTCCTCAGGCGCGGGCAGGGCTGGCCGGGCCGCGCCGGCGGCATTGGCGGCAGCGCTCGTTGCGCGCTTGAGCTGGCCGCCGTGCACCGTGACCATGCTGGGGCAAAAGCCCTTGAGGCAGGAGAAATCCTTGTTGCAGGTGCTTTGGTTGATGCGGCGCTTGCGCCCCAGCGGCGTGGCCAGCGGCTCGACCGAGAGGCAGTTCGACTGCAGCGAGCAATCGCCACAGCCCTCGCAGACCAGCTCGTTGATGAACACGCGCTGCGGCGGCTCGGCCAGCTTGCCGCGCTTGCGGCGGCGGCGTTTTTCGGTGGCGCAGGTCTGGTCGTAGATCAGCACCGTCGTGCCCTTGACCTCGCGCAGCGCGCGCTGCACGGCATCGAGCTCGTCGCGGTGGTGCAACTGCACGCCCGGCGCCAGCGGCGCGCCCTGGTACTTGGCCGGCTCGTCGGTGACGATGACCACCTGGGCCGCGCCCTCGGCGATGACGCTGGCCATGATCTGCAGCACCGAATGGCCCTCGGGACGCTCGCCCACCTGCTGGCCGCCGGTCATGGCCACGGCGTCGTTGTAGAGGATTTTGTAGGTGATGTTCACCCCGGCGGCGATGCTCTGGCGGATGGCCAGCAGCCCGCTGTGAAAGTAGGTGCCATCGCCCAGGTTGGCAAAGACGTGCGCCTCATTGGTGAAGGGCTGCTGGCCCACCCAGGTCACGCCTTCACCGCCCATTTGCGTGAAGGTGGCCGTGCGCCGGTCGGGCATCCAGTTGGCCATGTAGTGGCAGCCGATGCCGGCCAGCGCGCGCGAGCCCTCGGGCACGCGGGTGCTGGTGTTGTGCGGGCAGCCGCTGCAAAACCAGGGGATGCGCTCGCCGGTCTTGACCTCCAGCGCCGCCAGCGCCTGCTCGCGCGCATCCAGCGCGGCCAGGCGCTGCTGCAGGTGCGCGCGCCAGTCCTCGGGCACGCCCAGCGCCAGCAGGCGCCGCGCGATGGCGCGCGCCACCAGCGCCGGGTTCAGGTCGGCATGGGCGCGCAGCAGCGTGCTGCGCGCCGGGTTGGGCTGGGCCCATTCGCCGCCCAGCTCGGCGCTGGCGTCCTCGCCGGCATCGAACTTGCCCAGCACGCGCGGGCGCTGCGCCGCGCTCCAGTGGTAGAGCTGCTCCTTGAGCTGATATTCGATGAGCTGGCGCTTTTCCTCGACCACCAGCACCTCTTGCAGGCCGCGCGCAAAATCCTGCGTGGCCTGCGGCTCCAGCGGCCAGACCACGCCCACCTTGTGCACGCGGATGCCCAGGCGCTGGCAGGCGGCCTCGTCCAGGCCCAGGTCCTGCAGCGCCTGGCGCGTGTCGTTGTAGGCCTTGCCGCTGGCGATCAGGCCAAAGCGGTCCTGCGCTCCGGCGATGACGTTGTGGTTCAGGCCATTGGCGCGGATGTAGGCCAGCGCCGCATACCACTTGGTGTTCATGAGCCGCTCTTCCTGCGCCAGCGGCGCATCGGGCCAGCGGATGTGCACGCCGCCGGGCGGCATCTCGAAATCGCCCGGCAGCGCAATCTGCACGCGCTGCGCGTCGATGCAGACCGAGGCCGAGGACTCGACCACCTCCTGAATGGTCTTCATGCCCGACCACACGCCGGCATAGCGGCTCAGCGCCAGCGCATGCAGGCCCATGTCCAGGATGTCCTGCACGCTGCTGGGGAAGAACACCGGCAGGCCGCAGGCCTTGAAGATGTGATCGCTCTGGTGCGCGGCGGTGGAGCTTTTGGCCACGTGGTCGTCGCCCGCCAGCGCCAGCACGCCGCCATGGCGCGCCGTGCCGGCCATGTTGGCGTGCTTGAACACGTCAGAGCAGCGGTCCACGCCCGGGCCCTTGCCGTACCAGATGCCGAACACGCCGTCGTACTTCTTGTGCTCGGGCTGCAAGTCCAGCTGCTGCGTGCCCCAGACGGCGGTGGCGGCCAATTCCTCGTTGACGCCAGGCTGGAACACGATGTGCTGGCGCGCCAGGTGCGCGCGCGCGCCCTGCAACGCCTGGTCGTAACCGCCCAGCGGGCTGCCACGGTAGCCGCTGATGAAGCCGGCCGTGTTCAGCCCGGCGGCGGCATCGCGCGCGCGCTGCAACATCGGCAGGCGCACCAGCGCCTGCACACCGCTCATGAAGGCCGTGCCGCTCTCCAGCGTGTATTTGTCGTCGATGGAAACTTGGCGCAGCGCAGCCTGCAGCGCCGGTGAAATGGGGGCGTTCATCGTGGTATCTCCTGTTGGTATTGGGCCTGTCATCACAACCCTCGCGCCGCCCTCATCCCCAGGATCGGGCGCTATTTGCGGCGATTTTGATGACAGGCCTTTGTTGTCCGTGATCGCAAGCGCACAGTGTACGGGCCATGACCCCACCGCACGCTGCGCGACTATCCCTTGGGGCACAATGCGGGCACGGTCTGCACGGATCGCAGCGCCTGCTTTGCCGCTGGATTCGTCCAGGCTCTTTCCTGCGCAGCCCGCTGCCGAGCTTTTCCATGGCGGGGCTGCGCTGCTTTGTGTTCACTTCCCCCCTCTTGCCACCATGACCGACGCCACCGCCATCGCCCCGCACGACAAGGCCCGCATCCTCGCGCAGGCCCTGCCCTACATCCGCAAGTTCCACGGCAAGACCATGGTCATCAAATACGGCGGCAACGCCATGACCGAGCCGCAGCTGCAAGCGGCCTTTGCCGAGGACGTGGTGCTGCTCAAGCTGGTGGGCATCAACCCCGTGGTGGTGCACGGCGGCGGCCCGCAGATCGAGTCGGCCCTCAAGCGCCTGGGCAAGACCGGCCAGTTCATCCAGGGCATGCGCGTGACCGACGCCGAAACCATGGAAGTTGTCGAATGGGTGCTGGCCGGCGAGGTGCAGCAAGACATCGTCGGCCTCATCAACCAGGCCGGCGGCAAGGCCGTGGGCCTGACCGGGCGCGACGGCGCCTTCATCCGCGCACAGAAGCTGCGCATGGCCGACCACAAGGATCCGAGCATCCTGCACGACGTGGGCCAGGTCGGCGAGATCCTCAGCATCGACCCCAGCGTGGTCAAGGCGCTGCAGGACGATGCCTTCATCCCCGTCATCAGCCCCATCGGCTACGGCGACCAGAACGAGAGCTACAACATCAACGCCGACCTGGTGGCCAGCAAGCTGGCCGAGGTGCTCAAGGCCGAGAAGCTGATGCTGCTGACCAATACCCCGGGCGTGCTCGACCAGCAAGGCAAGCTGCTGACCAATCTCTCGGCGCGCGAGATCGATGCGCTGTTTGCCGACGGCACCATCTCCGGCGGCATGCTGCCCAAAATTGCCGGCGCGCTCGATGCCGCCAAGAGCGGCGTGAACTCCGTGCACATCGTCGATGGCCGCGTGCCGCACGCCATGCTGCTGGAGATCCTCACCGACACGCCCTACGGCACCATGATCCGCGCCCATTGAGAAACCGCCGAACGAGCGCGGCCCCGAACGCCGAACGCCGAACGCCGAGTATCTGGCGATCCCCCCACACCACACAGAACCAGGAGCCCTTGATGCCCATCCACAGCCCCGAATTCATTGAGCGCTGCGCCAGCTTCAGCGATTTGTTCGAGCAGCTCGGCCTGCCCAGCTCGGCCGTGCAAATCGCCGACTTCATCTCCGAGCACCACCCGCTGCCCGATGAGGTGCTGCTGGCCGATGCGCCATTCTGGAGCACTGCGCAGGCGCAGTTTCTGCGCGAGCAAAAGCAGCTCGACGAGCCGCCCTGGTCGATCCTGATCGACCAACTGAGCGCCGCGCTGCGCGACTGAGGCGCATGCCAGCTGCCCCGCAGCTGGCCGCGCGCCCATCAGAGCCTGTTCAAAATCTTTGCACGGCGGTCAAGAGAGCGGATTTGGGCGCTCTGCTGCGTTGCAAAGCCTCGCCATAGCCCCAGCTATGGCTGCGTTTTGCGCCTTGCAGCCCACCCCAAACCGCTTCTTGCCCACTCGCGCCGAGATTTTGAACAGGCTCTCAGGGCTCAGACGGTGCGCCGCCCAGAGCCTTGTACAGCGTCAGCAAGTTATTGAGCTGGGCCTGGCGGTTGGCCGAGAGGGCCAGTTCGGCGCTGCGGCGCGCCTCTTGCGCGTCCAGCCAGGCTTGCAACGCCACCGCGCCGTTGCGGTAGCGCACCTCGCTGAGCGATTCAACCTGCAGCGCCGCATCGCGCTGCTGCTGCAGCCAATGGCGCTGCTGCTGCAACTGCTGGCGCGCGGCCAGCGCGTCCTCTACCTCCTGCAGGGCCTGCAGCAAAGTCTTTTGAAAGCCCACGGCCGCAGCTTCATAGTTGGCGTGCGCCACCTCGCTGTTCAGGCGCATTTCGCGCTGGCGCAAAAACGGTAGCGCCAGACTGGCGCCCAGCGTGCCCACCGGGTTGGACAACCACTGCCCCAGCGACTGGGCGCTGCTGCCCAGGCCAGCCGTCAGGCTGATGTTGGGGTAGTAGCTGGCGCGCAGCGCATCGCCATCGGCCAGCGTGGCGCGCAGCCGGGCCTCGGCGGCCTGCACGTCAGGGCGGCGCGCCAGCACCTGGGCCGGCAGCTGCAGCGGCAGCTCGGGCAGCTCGGGCAGCTCGCCTGCAGGCAGGGCCTGGGGCTCGCCATCGGGCAGCAGCGCAGCCAGGGCATCGCCCGTGGGCGGCTGGCCCAGCAGCACGGCCAGCGCATGGCGCGTGCTGGCGCGCGCCTGCTGCAAGGCCGCCAGTGCGGCCTGCTGCGCGGCCACGCTGCGCGCGGCCTGCTGGCGCTCCAGGCCGGAGACGCCGCCAGCCTCATACTGGGCCTGCACCAGCGCCTGGGTGCGCCGCGCGTAGTCCAGGCTGCGCACGCTGCTGGCAATCTGCTCGTTCTGGTGCGCCAGCTGCCAATACAGCGTGGCCACACTGGCCACCAGCACCAAGGCCGTGCTGCGCCGATCCTGCTGCGTGGCGCTGTGGCGCCACTGCGCCGCATCGCGCTGGCTGGCCAGCTTGCCCCACCAGTCCAGCTCATAGCTCAGGTTCAGGCCCAGGCTGTGGCTTTGGCCGCTGCGCGCGGCGTCGAAGTCGCGGCTGGCGCCGAGCGAGGCGCTGGCGCCCAGGCCGGGGCGGGCCTTGTCCTGCGCCAACCCCAGGGCCAACTGGGCCTGGCGGATGTTCCAGGCCGCCAGCGCCATATCGGGGCTGTGCTGCAGGGCCTGGGCGATCAGCTGGTTGAGCTGGGCATCGCCCAGCGCCGTCCACCACTGGGCGGCCTGGGCCGGCTCGGCTGCTGCATCAGCAGGCGCGGCTGCGGGCTGGCTGCTCCAGTTGCCAGGCACAGCCAGCGGCGGCGGGGTGTAGGCCGTTTGCAGGCTGGCGCAGCCTGTCAGCGTCAGCACCAGGGCGCAGGCCGCGCCCAGCACAGCGCCGCGGCGGGGGGAGAAAGCCAAGGGGAAGTTCATCACACGCATGTTCTTACGATTCACGTTGCGGCTCCTTGCATAGTGTGAACAACCCCTAGTTGCGCGACAGCGCGTCGATGGGATTGAGGCGCGCCGCGCTGCGCGCCGGCAGAAAGCCGAACACGATGCCGATCAACGATGAGCAGGCAAAGGCCCAGACCATGGACTGCACCGAGAAGACCAGCTGGAAGTCGCGGCTGAAGCGCGCGAACAGCTCGCCAAACGCCAGGGCGCAGCCAATGCCCAGCAGGCCGCCGAGCACGCACACCAGCACGGCCTCGATCAGGAATTGCTGCTGGATGTCGCTCTGGCGCGCGCCCACAGCCATGCGCACGCCGATCTCGCTGGTGCGCTCGGTGACCGAGACCAGCATGATGTTCATCACGCCGATGCCGCCCACCAGCAGCGAGATCACGGCAATCGAGGCCACCAGCAAGGTCATGGTGCGGGTGGTGCTCTCGATGGTCTGGCGGATGGTGTCGGAGTTCATCAGAAAGAAATCCTGACGGCCGTGGCGCTGCGTGAGCAGCTGCGTGATGCCGGCCTCTGCAGCCTGCGAGGAGGCATCGTCGCGCACGCGCACGGTGATGGTGCTGACGTGGCTTTGCCCCGAGATGCGCCCCATCACCGTGGTATAGGGCACATAAACCGTGACGCTGCCCGAGTCCGGGTTGAAGCCCGCCGCCTGCGGCTGCAGCACGCCCACGATGCGCACCGGCACGCGGCCCAGCAGCAGCACCTGGCCGATGGGGTCGCGGCCATCGGCAAAAAAAGTCTTGCGCGCGTTGTCGTCAATCACCGCCTCCTGCGTGCGCGCCTGCACGGCCTCGCGCCCGAACCAGCGCCCGGCGGCCAGCCGCAGGCCACGCACCTGGAAGAACTGCTCGCCCACGCCACGCACCTGGCCGCTGGATTCGACGTTGCCATGGCGCACGGTGGCTGCGCTGTTCACGCTGGGCGTGACGCTGTCCACATAGCCTTGCTGCGCCAGCGCATCGGCATCGGCCGCCACCAGCGTGCGGATGCGGCTGGCCTGGCGATCGCCAAAGCCACTGCCGGGGCGGATGTCGATGGTGTTGGTGCCGATGGAGGCAATGTTCTGCAGCACGGCGCGCCGCGAGCCCTCGCCCAGCGCCACCACCGAGACCACCGAGGCAATGCCGATGATGATGCCCAGCATGGTCAGAAAGGTGCGCAGCCGGTGCGCATTCATGGCCCGCAGCGCCATGTGCAGGGCTTCCACCAGGCGGCCCAGCGCGGCCAGCGGCGCCGAGCGCGCTGCAGCACGGGCCGTGACAGAGGCGGCGGGGCTGGCCGCAGCTTTGCCATCGCCCTGCCCTGCCGCGCCGCGCTGCGGCGCATTGGGCCGGTCGCTGACGATTTGCCCGTCGTGGATTTCGATGATGCGCTGCGCATGGCGCGCCACCTGCATGTCGTGCGTGACGATGATGATGGTGTGGCCCTCGTCGTGCAGCTGCGCCAGGATGCGCATGACCTCCTCGCCCGAGGCCGAGTCCAGCGCGCCGGTGGGCTCGTCGGCCAGAATCACCTGGCCGCCGTTCATCAGCGCCCGCGCAATGGACACGCGCTGCTGCTGCCCGCCCGAGAGCTTGCCCGGCGGATGCGCCGTGCGCTCGCCCAGGCCCAGGCGATCGAGCAGCTGGCGCGCACGCGCCTGGCGCTGCGCCGCTGGGGCGCCGGCATAAATGGCCGGCACCTGCACGTTGTCCAGCGCGTTCAAATCGCCCAGCAGGTGGTAACGCTGAAAGATGAAGCCGAAGTATTCGCGCCGCAGCTGCGCCAGCGCATCGGCATCGAGCTGCGATGTCTCGCTTCCGTTGATGCGGTACACGCCGCGCGTGGGCTGGTCCAGACAGCCCAGGATGTTCATCAGCGTGGACTTGCCCGAGCCGGACTGGCCAACAATGGCCACCATCTCCCCGGCGCGGATGTCCAGGTCGATGTCTTTGAGCACGGCGATCGTGCCCTCCCCGGCGGGGAATTCGCGCCGCAGCTGGCGCAGTTGCAGCAAGGGCGCGCCAGCGCTGGGCGCGGCCTGGGGGCGCGGATTGGCAGCATGCACCGGGCCAGCCCTCCTCACAGGCGCATGCCGCGCGGGCCGCTGGGGCGCATGGCCGCCGAGGGCCCGGAAGCATCGGCCACCACGACGCGCTCGCCTTCCTGCAGGCCGGCGGTGATCTCGGCCGTGATCTGGTTGTTCAGACCGACCTGCACGCGGCGCGGGCTGCTCTTGCCATCGGCGCCGACCACGCGCACCGTGTGGCTGCCATCGGCCGCGCGCGCGCCCAGCGCCGCAGCCGGCACGGTCAGCACGTCCTGCACTGCCGCCTGCACGATGTAGACCTGCGCCGTCATGGCAATGCGCAGGCGATGCTCG
This sequence comes from Vandammella animalimorsus, assembly GCF_002285285.1. Classification (GTDB taxonomy): domain Bacteria; phylum Pseudomonadota; class Gammaproteobacteria; order Burkholderiales; family Burkholderiaceae_C; genus Lampropedia; species Lampropedia animalimorsus. Next base: position 257,466 of record NZ_NSJF01000002.1, on the reverse strand, counting down.
GGGTTGGGCACGTCGAACAGGCCGTTGTAGTAGATGGCCGCCGTCGTGCCGGCATTGCTGGCGCTGGCAGCGGCGCTGGCGCTGCTGATCGACTCGGGCGCGGGCTCGACGGTGCGCAGCGTGGCCTCGTAGCGGCGGTCGGGCTCGCCCAGGATGGTGAAGTACACCGGCTGGCCAGGCTGCACGCGCGTGACGTCGGCCTCGGAAATCTCGGCCTTGATGGTCATGGTGTCCAGCTGCGCAAGCACGACAATGGTCGGCGCCGACTGGTTGGCGTTGACGGTCTGGCCCTCCTTGGTGACGATGGCCACGACCTGGCCGTCCATGGGCGCGACGATGCGGGTGTAGCCCAGGTTCAGCCGTGCGGTGTCGGCGCTGATCTCGGCCTGGGCCACGCGCGCCTTTTGCGATTCGATGTTGGCCTGCGCCACCTTGTAGGCCAGCTCGGCGGCCTCCAGGTCGGCGTGCGAATTGGCATCGGCCGCACGCAGGCGGCGCTGGCGCTCGTAGGTGGACTTGGTCTGCGCCAGCGTGGCGCGCTGCGCGGCCAGGTCGGCGCGCGCCGTGGTCAGGGCCGCCTCGGCATTGCGCAAGGCGTTTTGCTGCGTCAGCGAGTCGATCTCGGCAATCAACTCACCGGCCTTGACGTTCTGCCCCAGCTGCACCGCCAGGTGCTTGACCTGGCCCGAGACCTGCGCGCCCACATTTACCTGCTGCAAGGCTTCGAGCTTGCCCGAGGCCAGCACCGTCTGCTCGATGCTGCCGCGCGCCACCGGCGCGGTGACATATTCCGGCCCGGCGCTGGCAGCCAGCCGCTGCTGGCGCACGACATAGCCAAGCCCCGCCAGCAGCAGCAATATCAGCAGCCACAGCCACCAACGCCTGTTCTTTTTTTGCATGGTCGTGGTTTCAATCGTGGCAGCGGCAGCCATGCAGGCGCGGCCGCCGCTGTGTTCTTGGAAGTTGTTCGAGTTTTTGCTGCCAACCTGCGCAGCGGCGCCATTGTGGCGCGCCCACGGCGCACGGCATTTGAGCGCCGGGTAAACCGCAGGTAAAGCGCCCAGGGCAGCTTGGCCCTGCGCGGGGGGCGACAAGTGCATAACACGCTCTAACCCCAATGCCACCCTCGGTCAAAGCGCCGCACCATGCCGCGCGCCATTACCATGCCGCAGACGGGCGCGCCCGAAGACCCAGGCCAGTGCAGCCTTTTCCATCAACGATTTCTGGAGGCCACCACCATGTCCTTGTATCCCCGCATCATGGTGCCCATCGACGGCACGGACACATCGCTGTGCGCCATAGCCCACGCCAAGGCCATCGCCAAAGCCTTTGGCAGCACGGTGCTGGTGCTGTACGTGGTGGACCCTTACCCGTTCACTGGCATCGGCACGGATCTGGCCTATGGCCAGGCGCAGTACGTGGCCGAATCCAGCGAGCAAGGCCAGCAGGCCTTGCAGCAGGCGCGCGCCGAGCTAGAGGCCGAAGGTCTGGCCGTGCAAACCCTGTCGCTGGAAGGCTCGATCGTGCAAAACACCATTTCTGATGTCGTGAAAGAGCGCGGCATCTCGCTGATCATCATGGCCTCGCACGGGCGCTCCGGGCTGGAGAAGTTCCTGCTGGGCAGCACCACCGACCGCGTGCTCGGCTCGGTGCAAGTACCGGTGATGGTGGTGCGAAAAGCCGCCGATGAGGCCGCCGCCCCAGCCAGCGAGGCTGCGCCAGTGCCCATGCCGCCTTGTTAGAACCTGTTCAAAATCTTTTTGCCAATTTGTCTATGCTCGTTGCATGAGAGCGAAATACCCAAGCGACATCAGCCCAGAGCAATTTGAGCATGTGCGCCCTTTGCTGGAGGGCGCGCGCAAAAGCACTCGCCCGCGCACGGTGGATCTGTATGAGGTGTTCTGCGCCGTGCTGTACCTGCTGCGCACAGGTTGCCAATGGAGAGCTCTACCGAGTGACTTTCCCAAATGGCGCACCGTACACGCCTACTTCCAGATCTGGAGCCAGCCCAATGAACAAGGCACCAGCTTGCTGCAGCAGGCTTTAAAAAAATCAAGTTGGCGCGGCCCGCGAGAAACAGGCGCGCAACGCATGCAGCGCCTTCTTGATCGTGGACGCACAGAGCGTCAAGGGCAGTGACACCGCTGGCCACAAAGGCTATGACGCAGGCAAGAAGGTTTCAGGCATCAAACGTCACATCGCCGTCGATACTCAAGGTCTGCCCCACGCCATTGCCGTGACGACTGCAAACATCACAGACCGCCAAGGCGCACTACAGGCACTCCAGCGCTGCCAACCTGCATGCAAGCGCGTGCAAGGCCTGCTGTGTGACAGCGGCTATGTGGGCAAACCTTTTGCACAGGGCGTGCAAGCCATTTTGGGCGGGCACGTCAACGTGCAGATCGCCAAGCGCAGTCAGTTGCACACCTTCAAGGTGATGCCCAAGCGCTGGGTTGTGGAGCGCAGCTTTGCCTGGCTGGACAAGAACAGACGCTTGTGGAAGAACTGCGAGCGCCTGCTCAATACCAGCTTGCAATTCATCCACTTGGCTTTCCTGGCGCTCATCCTCAAAAGATTTTGAACAGGTTCTTAGAGCGTGTTATGCACTTTTCGCCCCCCCCGCGAGAGCGCAAAGTGCACAACAACACGCTCTGCTCAACCCGGCAACCGCGCCAGGGCGTTGAGCGGGCTTTCAAGGCCATCCCTTTCAAGGTCTGGACGCGCTGCCCAAATTCCAGGCAACCCAGCCCCCGCCATAGGGCCATCCCAAAACCGCCGACACCTTGTCCACAGCCTTATCCCCGGCCGATGGGGATGACTTCGGGCTATCCACGGTCAGGCGCAGCCGCCGGGCTTTGAGCAGGCACTCAGTGCCCGCGGCCCAGCAGGCGCTTGACGCCCATCACCACGGCCACGATCAGCAAGCCGGCCACCAAGCCCACCAGGCCATTGCCCAGGGTGTTGACCCACAGGCTCTCGGGGTTGCCCGTCCACTGCTGCGCCAGGTGCTCGATGGCGTGGTGCACAGACTCCAGGCCATGCACGAGGATGCCGCCACCGACCAGGAACATCGCCGCCATGCCGACGACGGACAGGGTTTTCATCAGCCAAGGAGCAGCCCAGAGAATGGCCTTGCCCAGGCCCTGGCGCCAAGCCTGGCGCTGGCTGGCCAGCCACAGCCCCAGGTCATCGAGCTTGACGATGCCAGCCACCAGCCCATAGACCAGCACCGTCATGGCCAGCGCCAGCACCGACAACACCATGGCCTGCTCGGCAAAAGCCCGGCCTTCAACCACGCCCAGCACGATGGCAACGATCTCGGCCGAGAGAATGAAATCCGTGCGGATTGCGCCCTTGATCTTGGCTGCTTCGTCCAACGTCGGCTCGGCCTGGCCATGGCCATGCGCATCGGCGTCGCGGTGCAGCCAGCGGTGCAGGATTTTCTCCGCCCCCTCGAAACACAGAAAAGCGCCGCCCAGCATCAGCAGCGGCGTAATCAACTGCGGCAAAAAGGCGCTGATGAGCAGCGCCGCCGGCACCAGGATCAGCTTGTTGATCAGCGAGCCTTTGGCCACGGCCCAGACCACCGGCAGCTCGCGCTCGGAGGCCACGCCCGTGACCTGCTGTGCATTCAGCGCCAGATCGTCGCCCAGCACGCCGGCGGACTTCTGCGCCGCCACCTTGGTCAGCACGGCCACATCATCGGCCATGGCTGCGCCCTTGCGCGCCGCCACCTTGGTCATCACAGCCACGTCGTCCAGCACCGTAGCGATGTCGTCGAGCAAGGCCAACAATCCCGCAAACGCCATGAACACACCCTTTCATTGAAAATCGTCGCCCGCCCCTGCCGGGGCAGCGTGAAAAACCCGCTATGGTAGCGGTTTGACTTGGAGAGAGCGCATGGGCAACCGATTGAGCACCATCACCACCCGCACCGGCGACGACGGCAGCACTGGCCTGGGCGACAACACGCGCCTGTCCAAGGCCAGCGCGCGCATCCATGCCATTGGCGAGGTGGACGAGCTCAACTCCCACATCGGCCTGCTGCTGTGTGAGGAGCTACCCGATGACGTGCGCCAGCTGCTGCAGGCCGTGCAGCACCAGCTGTTCAATCTGGGCGGTGAGCTGTCCATGCCGGGCTACCAGCTGCTGCAGGACGAGGCGCTGGCCGCGCTGGATGCGGCCTTGCCGCAGTACAACGCCCAGCTGCCGCGCCTGAAGGAGTTCATCCTGCCAGCAGGCAGCCGCGCTGCTGCCCAGGCCCATGTATGCCGCACCGTGGCGCGCCGCGCCGAACGCGCCGTGGTGGCGCTGGAAGCAGGCGGCGAGACGCTCAACCCCGGCCCGCGGCGCTATCTGAACCGGCTCTCCGATCTGCTGTTCGTGCTGGCTCGCCACCTCAACCACAACCACGGCGCGGGCGAGGTGTATTGGCAAAGCCAGCGCCTGCAAGAGCAGTCCTGAAGAACGGTCTGAACGAATCGCAGCGACAGGCGCTGCGATGCCAAGCTCAGCGGTTCAGGATGGCCATGGTCAGGCGTGAGATGCAGGCCATCTTGCCGGCCTCATCGACGATCTCGATGTGCCAGACGTGGGTGCTGCGGCCAATGTGGATGGGCCGCGCCGTGCCCGTCACCCAGCCCGAGGTGACGGCCCGCAGGTGGTTGGCATTGATCTCCAGCCCTACCACGTTGCAGCCTTCGGGCGAAGCGTAGTAGGCCGCCTGCGAGCCCAGTGTTTCGGCCAGCACCACGCTACAGCCGCCATGCAGCAGGCCAAAGGGCTGCTTGGTGCGCTCGTCCACGGGCATGCGCGCCTGGATGAAGTCATCGCCCAACGCCAGTACCTCGATGCCCAGATGGGACACGGCGGTGTTGGCAGCGGATTGATTGAGCAACTCGACGGAGACAGGCTTTTTCCAGATTGGCATGGCGCAGGGTCAGGGCAGGCAGAAAACGGGGCGATTCTAGGGCCTGTGATGCGCCTTGCGCCGCGCGCAGCCGCCGCCCGCCTGACCGCCCCCCCGTGCGCTTTCATGGCGCTGGCTTCATGGCTGCGTGACGAAGCCCTGATCGCTCAGCTTCATCTGCTCGGCATCGAAGCCAAAGCTTTGCAGCGCCTGGCGCGCATCGTCGGTCACGGCCTGGACGGAGTAGCCCTGCGCGCCCTGCTTGGCCTGCTCATAGCCGTGCTGGGCCAGGGTGGCAAACCAGTACAGCGCCTCGGCCACACGCTGTTTTTGCGCATCGTTCATGCTCTGGATGTCGGCCACGCCTGCCATGCGCTGCTGGATTTGCCGGTGCACGGCGGCGTTTTGCGCATCCGTGGTGTTGGCGCCCTGCAAGATGCCGTAGTGCACCATCAGCCAGGTGGTCAGCGCAGTGCCCAGGTCGTGCATGGCGTAGCCCTGCTTTTTCAGCTCGGGCTCCAACAAAGCCACCAGGTCGATCTTGCCGAAAGCATCGCGCAGCGCCTGCTCGCCCTGCGTATCCAGTGCGCCACGGCTCTTGCCCACGTTCACCAAATGGCCGATGACCTCATCGCGCACCTGCGCACTCAATGCCGGCGTGTAGGTGTAGCCAGCGTTGCTGGCCGATGCCGCCGGTTTGTCCGAAGCCGGCGGGGGCGTGGACGACGAGAGCGCGCCGCCCACGGCGCGCAAGGCGTCCTGCGCAGCGGCGTCGAAGACGCCGGCAAAACCCCAGCTGGCGGCGGGCTGGGCCAGCCCTACAGCCAGCGCCAAAGCGCCCAGGGCGCGGCGCTTCTGGGCCCAGAAAAAGCGCGCCTGAACGGCCAGGCGCCCCCACATCGTGCATTGAATCGGCATCAATCAATCTCCCTTGGTGCGGCATGGCGTTGCAATGGTTTTCCCGAGGCTGCTGCAGCCATGCCATGGCGCCCCGGCCCCCGCAAACCGGGGCCTGTTCAGTATAGGGATGGCCTCCCATGCTGCCAGCGCGGGCCATGCTTCCAAATGCAACGCAGCCAAGGCCACCCGGCCGCGCCCTACCCGCCATGATCGGCTCATGGGCTGCCCCTGGCATACACACAGGCGCAGCCGCGACGCTACAAGGGGCTCTGCCATGCCAGAGATTGCTGAGGTTTGGTTTGCGAAGCGGTTTTTCCGAGGCAAAAGCCGCAGATGCAAGGCGAAAACACGCTCAAGGCGGCGCCTTGCGCGCATTTGCAACGCAGCAGTTGCGAAGGTTTCGACCGAAAACTCCGCCGCAACGCCCCATCTCAACACGCCCCTGGCCCACAACGCCCTGGCATCCGCACTGCGCCAATGACTGACCAGCAGGCGCGCAACATTTGCTTTCACTTGAACGCTTGAGCGCCTTCGCTGCCATGGCCACAAAAAAAGAGCACGGCGCGCATGGACGCCGTGCTCCTGTTGTCGGGCTCAGAGGCCTTTGTTCTGTGTGTCCGGTCAGTCTTTCAAGCCAGCGGCGGCGCGCAGGGCTTGGGCCTTGTCGGTGGCTTCCCAGGTGAACTCCGGCTCGTCACGGCCGAAGTGGCCGTAGGCGGCGGTTTTTTCGTAGATGGGGCGGCGCAGGTCGAGCATTTCGATGATGCCGCGCGGGCGCAGGTCGAAGTGCTCTTGCACGAGTTGGGCGATTTGCTCGTCCGGGATCACGCCCGTGCCTTCGGTGTAGACCGTGACGTTGATGGGCTTGGCCACGCCGATGGCGTAGGAGACTTGGATTTGCGCCTGGCGCGCCAGCCCAGCGGCGACGATGTTTTTGGCCACGTAGCGCGCGGCGTAGGCGGCAGAGCGATCGACCTTGGTGGGATCCTTGCCGCTGAAAGCGCCGCCGCCGTGCGGGCAGGCGCCGCCGTAGGTGTCGACGATGATCTTGCGGCCCGTCAGCCCGCAATCGCCCTGCGGCCCGCCGATGACGAAGCGGCCCGTGGGGTTGACCAGGTATTTCGTGTCCTTGAGCCACTCCTTGGGCAGCACGGGCTTGATGATTTCCTCGATCACGGCCTCGATGAAGCTGTCCTTGAGCTTGGTGGCCGTCTCGCTCTGGTCAGGGCTGTGCTGGGTGGAGAGCACCACGGTGTCGATGCTGTGGGGCTTGCCGTCCACATAGCGCATGGTCACCTGGCTTTTGGCGTCGGGGCGCAAGAAGGGCAGGCGGCCATCGCGGCGCAGCTGGCTTTGGCGCTCGACCAGGCGGTGCGCGTAGTAGATGGGCGCGGGCATCAGCTCGGGCGTTTCGTCGCAGGCGTAGCCAAACATCAGGCCCTGATCGCCCGCGCCGATGTTGAGCTCGTCGTCGCTGGCCTTGTCCACGCCCTGGGCGATTTCCTGGCTTTGCTTGTCGTAGGCCACCAGCACGGCGCAGCCTTTGTAGTCGATGCCGTACTCGGTGTTGTCGTAGCCGATGCGCTTGATGGTGTCGCGCGCGATCTGGATGTAATCGACGCTGGCGCCGGAGGTGATTTCACCGGCCAGCACCACCAAGCCGGTATTGGTCAGCGTCTCGGCGGCCACGCGGCTCATGGGGTCCTGGGCGAGCAGCGCATCTAAAATAGCGTCCGAAATCTGGTCGGCGACCTTATCGGGATGGCCTTCAGAGACCGATTCCGAAGTAAACAGAAAATCGTTGGCCATAAAAAAACTCCTTTCGTTGGCAGTGGTTCTGATAGGCGTTTGCCTGAAGCCACCCTCGAAAAAGGAGTCCGGGCGAACGCTTTAGCAGCATTGTTTTCAGTCGCCCTGCAAGTTGCTCTTTAACTCAGCGACCGATCCCGCAAGGGGATCCAAGCAGGCGATTGTAGCCCCGTCTTTCATGTTCTTTCTCCTGCGCACGCTCTCCTGGCTGCCCGCCCGCCTTTTGCAGGCCCTGGGCTGGCTGCTGGGCTGGCTGGTTTTTCTGGCCTCGCCGACGTATCGGCGGCGTTTCATCGACAACGCCGCGCAGGCCGGCTACCGCTTCGCCCAGGTGCGCGCCGCAGTCGGCCATGCCGGGCGCATGGTGGCCGAGCTGCCCAAGGTCTGGCACGGCCCACCTGTGCCCGTGGCCCTCGACGAACAGGCCCAGCGCCTGCTCGACGAGATCTGGCCCCTGCCGCAAGGCGTGCTGTTCATCACCCCACACATGGGCTGTTTCGAGCTCTCCTCACAGACCGTGGCGCAATACTGGGCGCAGCGCTGGGGCACGGCGCGCGGGCCGCTGACGGTGTTGTACCGCCCGGCGCGCAAGGCCTTTCTGGCGCGCATGTTGCAAACCGTGCGCAACCGCCACGGCCAGCAGGCCGTGCCCACCGACATGAGTGGCGTGCGCGCGCTGCTGCGCTGCCTGCGCCAGGGCGGCGCCGTCGGCCTGCTGCCCGATCAGGTGCCACCCTGGGGCATGGGCGAGTGGGCCGATGTATTCGGCAAGCCAGCCTACACCATGACCATGGCCGCACGCCTGATCCAGCAAACGCGGCCCATTGTCGTCATCGCGCGCTGCGAGCGCCTGCCCTGGGGCGCAGGCTACCGCCTGTACCTGGAGCAGCTGGATTTGGACGCCAGCGCCAGCCAGGCCGCGCTGGTGCAGCAGATCAACCGTGCCGTCGAGGCACAGATCCGCGCCTGCCCCGATCAATACATGTGGGGCTATGCCCGCTACAAGGCCCCGCGCGGTATGCCCGCCGATGCCGTGCAGCCCCAATCGCTGGAGGATCTGCAAGCATGAGTGCCTGCCCATCTCGCCAGGGGCTGTGCTGATGCGCTGGCTCCATGCCTTGAGCGGCCATGCCGTCATCGCCCTGATGCACGTGCTCTCGCGCCTGCCCCTGCCGGTGCTGCGCGCCATGGGCCATGGCCTGGGCCGCGTGCTGTACTGGCTGGCCAGGCCGCGCCGCCGGGTGACGCTGATCAATCTGCGGCTGTGCTTTCCTGAACAGAGCGAGGCCACCCGGCGCCAGTGGGCCAAGGAATGCTTCGTGTACTTCTGCCAGACCTGGCTGGATCGCAGCTGGCTGTGGCTGGCCCCGCCAGAGCGGCTGCGCCAGCGCATACGGCTCGTGGGCGCCGTGCACGAGCTGGACGACCCGCGCCCGCTGATTTTGCTGGCGCCGCACTTTTATGGGCTGGATGCGGCGGGCGTGGCCGTCGCACTGGGCAGCACCCGGCTGGCCGCCAGCATCTACACCAAGCAACCCAATCCTGTGCTCGATGCCTGGATCAAGCAGCGCCGCGCCCGCTTTGGCCAGGTGCTGCTGCTCAACCGCGCGCAAGGGTTGCGCCCCATCGTGCAAACCCTGCGCCAGGGCGGCGCGCTGTTTCTGCTGCCGGACATGAATTTCGGCCCGCGCGAATCCATTTTTGTGCCCTTTTTCGGCGTGCCTGCGGCCACCGTGGCCTCACTGTCGCGCTTTGCCCGCATTGGGCAATCGCGCGTCGTGCCGCTGCTGGCGCGCGTCACCCCCGGCGGCTATGAGATCGAGATGCTGCCGCATTGGCAAGACTTCCCGACCGATGACGCCGTGGCCGACACCGTGCGCATGAACCGCGAGGTCGAGGCCTGGATACGCACCATGCCTTCGCAGTACTTCTGGGTGCACAAGCGCTTCAAGTCCAGGCCGCCGGGCGAGCCACCGATCTACTGAATGGGAGCGCGGCAAGCCATGCAGGCCCTGCGACAGAGCCTGTCCTCAAGGGTTGCCCGCGAAATGGTCGAACGACGCCGACGCCAAAGCCAGGGGCTGGCCCTGGCCGTCGAGCACCTGCAGAGCCGGCCCCGCTTCAGGGCGCGGCGTGATCTCACCGATGCGCTGCACGCCCATGCCCAGTTCCTGCCCCAGCTCGCTCAGGTAAGAGCGAAAACCCGGATGGGCAGTGAACAATAGCTCATAGTCGTCACCACCGGCCAGCGCGAACGCAATCCTTTGTGCCTCAGACCAGTCGGCCAGCTCCGGCGCGGCCCACAGCCTGGGCGCCGTCTCCAGCAGGCTTGCGCCACGGATGCAGGCGCCAACCCCCGAAGCCGCCAACAGGTGCTGCACATCGCCGTGCAGGCCGTCGCTCAAGTCCATCGCGCTGCTGGCCACGCCACGCAAATGCCGCGCCAGCTCCAGCCGCGGGCTGGGGGCCTCCAGCCGCTGCAGCAAATGTGCCCGCAGCGCCGCATTGCCACACTGCCAATGGCCCTGCAACAGTTGCAGGGCGGCGCGCGCCTCGCCAATCGCGCCGCTGACATACACATCGTGCCCAACGCGCGCGCCGCTGCGCAGCAAGGCCTGCCCTGGTGGCACCTGGCCAAAGGCGGTGATGGTGATGGACAGTGGCCCGCGCGTGGTATCGCCACCCACCAGCGGGCAATCGCACTGCTGCGCCAAGGCCAGCAGGCCCTGCGCAAATGCCTGCAGCCAGGCCTCGTCCACAGCCGGCAAGGTCAGCGCCAGCGTAAAGCCCAACGGCGTGGCCGCACAGGCGGCCAGGTCGCTCAGGTTCACGGCCAGGGCCTTGTGCCCCAGCCGCCTGGCATCGGTGTCGGCAAAAAAATGCCGCCCAGCCACCAACGTATCGCTGGACACCAGCAGCTGCGCCCCCTCCGCCGGCTGCAACAATGCGCAATCATCGCCAATGCCGGCCAGCACAGCCGGCGTATGCAGGGCCTGCGCCGGCTGCCGGAAATAGCGCGCAATCAGGTCGAACTCGCCCATGGCCGCCCCCGCCTGCACAGCCCGCATCAATGCAGCAGGCGCGACTGGCCCGCCGGTGCCATGATCACCAAATCCTTGGCCACCGCGCCAGCTGGCGAGCCGGCATCGAGCACGAACTCGGCAATCGGGCACTCGAACACCTGGCCTTGCTCGTCCACGCACAGATAGTGGCCGCGCATGCTGCCCTTGGGCGTTGCCAGCTGACACATGCTGGTGTACTCGAAAGACTGGCCCGGCTCCAGAAACGGCTGGCCCCCGACCACGCCCAGGCCGCGCACCTGCTCAACCTGGCCATGCCCATTGCGAATCCACCAATGACGGGCAATCAACTGCCCAGCGCGCTCGCCATGGTTGTGAATCCGAATCGTGTAGGCAAAGCGATACACGGCCTGCGCCGGATCGGACTCGCGCGGCAAATACTCGCAGCGCACCTGAACGTCAAAAAAGTTTTCCTGCATGGGCCGCGATGGTAGCGCCTTGGCGCCAAAACGCACCCCCCTGCGCCAATGGCCCTAGCCAGAGCGCAGTCGCAATCTTTGCGACAATCGGCACATGAATTGCACCGCCAGCCCCACCCACCGCATTGCCCCCTCCATCCTCTCGGCCGACTTTGCCCGCCTGGGCGAGGAAGTGCGCAACGTCATCGCCGCTGGCGCCGACTGGATCCACTTCGACGTAATGGACAACCACTACGTGCCCAACCTCACCTTCGGCCCAATGATCTGCCAGGCGCTGCGCCCGCACGCCAAGCAGGCCGACGGCACGCCCGTGCCCATCGACGTGCACTTGATGGTCGCCCCGGTCGACGCCCTGGCCGCCGAGTTCGCCGCCGCCGGCGCCGACTACATCAGCTTCCACCCCGAGGCCAGCGAGCACGTGCACCGCAGCATCCAGGCCATCCGCGCCAAGGGCTGCAAAGCCGGGCTGGTGTTCAACCCGGCCACGCCGCTGAACGTGCTCGACTGGGTCATCGACGATCTGGACCTGATCCTCATCATGAGCGTCAACCCCGGCTTTGGCGGCCAGAGCTTCATCGACTCAGCCCTGCGCAAACTCGAACAGGCGCGCAAGCGCATCGACGCCTGCGGCAAAGACATCCGCCTGGAGATCGACGGCGGCGTCAAACCCGAGAACATCCGCCGCATCGCCGATGCTGGCGCCGACACCTTCGTGGCCGGCAGCGCCATCTTCAACGCCCCCAGCTACGCGGACGTGATCGCACGCATGCGCCAGGCCCTGGCCTGAAAGCCGCTGCCTCCGCAGAATTCCTCTGCTAGAATCACGCGCTTGCACCGCATGCAACCAGTTCCAGGAGAGGTGGCAGAGTGGTCGAATGTACCTGACTCGAAATCAGGCGTAGGTGCAAGCCTACCGAGGGTTCGAATCCCTCCCTCCACTGCAAGTATTCATGTCAGACGGGCCCGAGTGGCCCGTTTTGCATTTCTACCTTCCGCTCTATCTATCGCAGCGACGAGTTCGCTGAGACACGGGGCCTTGCTGTCTAGCAGTTAGCTGAGGCTTTTTCATTTCCAGCCTGCCGCACACACACCTTGCATGATGGCAATGTGCGTCTCGTTTACGGCTTGTGAGTACTGACCCAGTCTTTCGCGGGTGATCTGCACAGCATTGTTTGCATTTACGGCCAGGTGCGGCGCCCGTTCAATATCGCGGAGACCCAGCCGACCGTATTTGTGGGGAGAACGTTGCGCACCGTAGATGCCTCATTCAGAGTGTTTGATGCATGGCGGCGGTATCGCTACGTCGGCTCCGAGCCAGCAGAATAGCGTCGTCAGATACATGGGCATGCAGCACCTTGTGCTCTGGCGATGTTCCTAGCGGACGGTCTTACAGTTCTGGCATGGCAAGTGCGAGTAGCTCGGGGTAGACTTTATAGTGCCAGTGACCAAGCCTTTTCTCGCAGCCTCAGTACGCTCTGCGCTTGGCTCTGCCCACCAACTTGGAGGAGAGGGCTTTATCGGGCCCTTGAGAGGCACGCCTTGCGGCTGTCCTGGTCTTTGATGGCATAGCAGCGGTCCCGTGATCCTTTGATTTCCGCCAGACACTGATTGCGGTTGTCACAATCCTTGATGCGATAGCAATTCCCAGGGTTCCGCTTGACCTGCGCCAGACAGTACGCACGCTTGTCCGTATCCTTGATCGCGTAGCACTCCGAGGTGCCCGCCATGGCCTCCCCCATCCAGGCCATTGCGATCATGCAGAGTGGCACGAGGAGGTATCTTTTCGCTATGTTGTTGATGGTCATGGTGCCCTCATTCGCAGACGCTGTGGAACATGGCTTGCTCTTCACCTGCAGTGCAGATAGTCAGCCATTGCCCATCACGCTGCCAGCGGAATCTACAAATGGCCAGCCCCGATCCGCTGCAGGACTGCATTTCCGGACGGCCCTCACATCGGCTGTCACCCTCCATGCAGTGATCAGCATCTTGGGAGATCACAGGTAGCCAGCCATCACGCAAGAGCACTACCCGCACCTGTGCATAGGATTCGTTGCGCGCAAATGGCGGGACAGGGCGCCGTTTGATACTGGTCTGGGCCTGGGTTTCGTCCACTACTGGCGGCGGCGAGCGATCATTTCCGTCTGGTGACTTGCGAGAAATCATGAGTGGCGCCCGATCCGCTGCTGCCACGACCTCCCCTGTGGCCTTCTGCCATTGCCTGGCATATGCCCAGTAGGTCTGCCCTTGGTAGGTGACCTGCATGCGCTTGGGTTTGAGGGGAGCTGCATCATCCTTCGATGATTGCCATTCCATCCAGTTCGCTGTCACAGGATCACCATGCGCCACCTCACGGCATTGCCCGCGTGCGATCTTTCGCATTCTTTCTTGATAGACGGCCCAGTTGTCGCGCTGCATGTAGCTGTCGCTGGTCATGATCCGTACTAGGACTTCTGGCTGGTGACGGAATTTCTCCAGGAGGGCTTGGTTCGTCACATCCTCAGCAGCGATGATTTCATCGAATGATTGCTGTTGATGGCATAGCAGGGCAGGCTCTTTCATGGCAGGGCGTAGTTCCAGCTCTACATCCGGCATGAGTAATGCGACCGAGGCCATGATCACGATAGCCAGCCCATGCCACGCTAGCACTACCTTCGCTTTGCCTATAAGGCCCTGTCCCCATGTGATTGATGACCACGCAGTGAGAGACTTCCATTTGGTGGCGAGATAGTTCTTCATTGCATGGCTCCCTCTGTGTTGTTGTGTTGATCGGCTGCGTCGGCCCGTGTTGATGCGAGTGGGGCAGAGCTATGACCGACAGTCATATTTCCTGCGCGGCGACCGAGGGCGTAGTCCGCCCAGTCCTGCATGAGCTGCTGCCGCTTGGCCAGCAGGTCACCGCGCCGATACGCCGCCTCCACCTTGTTGCCCACCGTATGGGCCAGCGCCATTTCCGCGACCTCGTTGGGGTAGTCGGTTTGCTCTGCGCACCAGTCGCGGAACGTGGAGCGGAATCCATGGGGCACCGCTTTCAGCTTCAGGCGACGGAGTACCGCCGTGAGCGTCATGTCGGAGAGCCGGCTGCCCAATTCAGGATTACGGCTGTTAGGACTCGGGAATACATACGCCTTGCCCGTTGTGCGTCCTGCTGCCAGCGCGAGCGCTTTCATTTCTTGCAGGAGTGCGATGGCTGCATCCGACAGCGGCACCCGATGGGCCTTGCTGGCCTTCATGCGTTCAGCGGGGATCGTCCACACACGCGCAACCAGATCGATTTCTTCCCAGGTGGCACCGCGAACTTCTCCGGAGCGGGTTGCCGTCAGGATCAGGAATAGCAAGGCCTTGGCCCCCATCCCCTCATGGCCCACCAACTGATCCATGAATACTGGCAACTGGGCATAGGGCAGCGCCTGAAAATGCGTGGTCTTTTTTACCTTGCCCGGAGCGGGCAGCAGCTTATCCAGCAGCCCCTTCCAACGCGCAGGATTGGAGTCGGTACGGTAGCCCCGTGCAATGGCCCAGTCGATGATGGACTCGATGCGACCACGCAGGCGGGTGGCCGTCTCCGTCTTGCTGGCCCAGATCGGCTCCAGTACCTTGAGCACCATCGCGAGTGATATGTCCCGCACAGGCACTTTGTCCAGCACAGGGGTGGCGTACATATCCAGTGATCGTTGCCATTGCTGTGCATGCTTGGCGTTTTTCCAGCCCTTCTCATGCGAAGCGATGTATCGCTTGGCTGCTTCACCGAATGTCATGCTGGTGTGGATTTCCGCGACCAGACGGGCACGCGCTCTGCGTGCATCCTCGATGGGGTCAATACCCTGCGCCAATTTGGCACGGGCAGCGCGAGCTGCCTCCCGTGCTTCGGCCAGCGTGACGGACGGATACGAGCCCAGGCCCAGATCACGGCGCTTACCTGCCACCTGATAGCGCAGCACCCAACTGCGTGAGCCGTACATCGTGACGTTGAGGATCAGGCCACGCACACCGCCGACATGGTTGGTGCCACGGCGCCAGAGGGCGGCGACCTGGGCCGCGCCTAGTTCCTTGCGAGGCTCGCGGGGCATCAGGCCTATACCTCCGCTGATGCAGGACCGGAATAGCCAGGGGGCTCATAGATCAGTACCTGCCACTCGCGCAACAAGGCATCAGAGAGGGTCTGGGCAGGGTCACCCTTATTCATGTCGATCAGTTCAATCTCGACGTCGCGAGTCCTGCCCTCGGATAGCCATTCAATCCAGACCCGGAAGCGGGGGATCACCCCGCGCTGGTGGAGATAAACGCCCTGCAGGGGCGCAGGCGATTTAGGTACGGTCATCGAATTTCCTCCTTGACCGCCACTCTGGAGAATTTGGAGGGCTTGCAGGAAATTTCGGTTTCATCGTTCCGGAACCCGCATGGGGCAAGGCAATGCTCTCCTCTCCCCAATTTCATTGAGTTTGTTGCTATTAATTCCATACGAATGACTCCTATACCTTTGATTTTCAATAGCTTTTTTTATTTACGGAGAGGGGGTATCCGGAGCGGGCGTGCTGCCTTGAGGAACGAGACAGAGGACAGGTTTTCTTGCCGTGCAAGGCACGGAGCCCCCCCGGCGATGGAGAGCATGACGGAGGGGTGGACAACGGGTAGAGCTGCCTGCCCCGTCTGTTCAGGCCGGTTCGTAGGGCTCCAGTGTCCAGCTATAGCTCAGAGACGCGGGATGACGCGGATGACCATTGGCGGTCAGCTCTCCGAATCGGCGCCATTGAGGAGCGTATTTCGCTAGCCGCTGGAACAGCTCGTCCCGGGCTCGGTAGAGATATGGTCGGCTCATCACCAATTCCCCCCATCCTGCCCAGATGGTAGGAGCAGGGTATTGGGCGATGACCTTCTCGATTTCTTCCAGATTGCGCTCGTAGGCTAAGGGGTCAGCCTTTGGCGGCAGGTCTTGGGGATCGGTGGCCCTGACCGGGTAGAGGTTCAGCATGATGAAACTATCGAATCCGCACTGCTGGGCCACCTTCTTCACCTTGGTGACTGTGTTGTCCAGTTTCTTTTGAGTGGCCGTGCTGGGATTGAGGCCGATGGTGATGAGCGGACGCTTTCCTAGCGTACCCAGGGCGTAGCGCCATTGGTCGTCGTGCTCGGAGAGGTAGATCTCGTACATAGTGCCTTTCAGGTGGGTATTCGTTGCGTCTGCCCAGTCCGCTCAGGCTAGGGCATCAGATTATTTTGTACCACATATGCGGGTGCATAAAGTCATCAGGCAACGGACAGTCCCTACCCATGACCAGGGACGAGGTATTGATAGCAGCGTTCGCCGACGAGCTTCGCTCCAGGCGTGCGGCGCTACGCTTGTCTCAAGAGGAATTAGCCCATCGTGCGGGTATCAATAGGACGTATATCGCCAAGTTGGAGCTGGCACGAAATCAGCCTACGTTGACTGTGTTGCTGCGCGTGGCTGAGGCGCTGGAGGTGCCGCTTCCAGAGTTGATTGCCGGGGCTCTTGATCGGCGGTAGTTGCCGTTCCTTTCCGAAGGAGTTAGCTGGAGAGCTGAGAGCGCGGCTGGGGATATGCCCCACGGCTCAGGTATTGGCCCATTGCTCCCCTGGCCTCTCCGGGCCCAGGAGATATCCAGACAGCCTATTGCCGATGGTCAGGGTGCCGCACGATCAGCTGCCCGCTCCGGATTGGATGATTCCTCCGGGTGCAAAATCCAGCTTCCAGGCCCCCTACCACATTCATCCCTCCCAGCCAGCCCCCTCTCCCCCGCCCCCTCTTCCCCTTTAGGGGAGGGGGCGGGGGAGAGGGAGGCCAGGGTCAGTGTCGCAGACGTACCTTACCGTCATGCAGGATCAGGAGTCCGGCATCGATCAGGGACTGGATTGCCTCACGCACATTCTTGGCGCGGTGGTTACTGCCATAGCCTTCTTCCCCGCTGTCGCATTTATCCTTGAATGCTTGCGCGACCATCTTGCTGGCGGCCTCATAGGTCATCTCCCCCGAAGACTGTTCGCCCTCGGCGCCGATGCCTGTCATGCGCATATGCAAGGTGATTGCCTTCAGCGCCACATCGGCTCGCTCCTGAGCCTTGGTCTTGAGGGATGGCGGGGTCCTCGGAGCTTCTGCATCCTCGACATGCCGCACCACGATGGATTTGAGGGGCTCCGTTTCGTGCTCTGGCTGGAAGCTAACCTCCTCGATCTTGAACCATCCGCATGCTGGTTCGCCATCCCGGCCCTTGGCCAGGCGCCAGTAGCGATTTTCGCCCGAGCGGCCCACCTCGATGGACACGTCCGGATTCGCGTGCAGCGCGTAGGCACCGCGTGCACCCCGCTTGGGGTCATTGCCGCAATGGTGCACGAGCAACACTGCTGCCCCGGTCATTTGGGTCAGGCGCTGCACGTTAGCAATTACCCCTGCCATGGCGGTGTTGCTATTCTCTTCCGCCATTCCGGCGATGGACGCCGACAACGTATCGATCACGATGAACTTGGCATCGTGCTTTAGCGCCGTCACTGCCAGTTCGTTGACATCCTCCTCGCTGGCGACGTTGCAAGGATTGAAGACATAGCGGATGCCTTCCAGGTGGCCGATGCCCCGGTCATGCTCCAGCGCCTGCACGCGGGTACGCACCCCGATCTGCCCTTCCAGGGCTACATAGATCACATTTGTACGGGTCACGGGATGCCCTGCCCAGTCAGATTCACTCGCAATAGCTGCCACCATATCGAGCAGCAGCGCGGTTTTGCCCGCCTGGGACTCGCCCCACAGGATGATGATCTCGCCCCCGTGAAACACGTCCCGTACCAGCCAGACATGCCTGGGCAGATGACGGAAGTCCTTCGATGTATGGGTGGGCAGCCCGCGCGTTACCCCCGGCGGGAGCGGCAGGGTAGGCTCGGGCAATTGGTGCAAAGGCGGAGATACGGAGGGCAGGGCCGCTGCTTCCAGTTCGGGTGCCGGTGCCGCCATTGAGGACGCGGGCAGGGATTGTGCCTCCAAGCTGGGGGCGGTTTCCGCCTGCTCGTCTTCCTTCGGACTCGGCTCGGGCTGGGGTCCCACCGCTTGGGTGGTGACCAGTTTCGGCAGGTAGTTGTTATCACTGGGAGAGGACGTGCGCTCAGCGGACAGATTGTCGGCCTCCAGCTCCTTGCGCAGATCGCATTGCCAATCGAGGATGGCAGCCATGAATTGAGCTTCTCCGGCGTATTGGCGCGGAGGCAGATGTACCTCGTCCAATCCAGGGGCTGATGCCTTTGTCGAGGAGATGCGTATCGATTCGGCCTGCTCGGTGATCGGGGCTTCGATCGGTTCATCGTCGTTCGGGCTGGTCTTCGGATAGAGCAGCAGTGCTTGCTTCACGACCTGCTTCGCCACCTGGTTGTTGAAGTTACGAGTGGCCTCAAAGTGACCAGAGGGGTCGATGTGTTGGTTCGACATATACGTTCTCATTGATTGTTAGTTGGGCATGCGCAGGACGCGGTGAGAGGAGCAAGCAGTTGCCTTGCCTCCTCCGGCCATCGGTGGATTGGCGCGTGAGCGCCCTGCGACATGCAGATAGACGGGGGCCGGAGCCCCCACCGCTTTAGGGCATGACTACTTATCTGAGCGCGTGCGAGCTACAGATTGCATGTGGGCCGGACGGCGCTTCTTGGCTACTCGCTTGCGCATCCCGGCCTGATCGATCGGCGGGGTAGTGAGACAGCGTTCCATGTGCCACAGTCGGTCGCCTACCGTCTCCACGCGCTCCATGAGATCGCGCAGCATGGCGTTTTGCCGCTCGAGCATCTGGTTCTGCTGCATGAGGCAGGCGGTTTGCAGGGAGAGGGTGAATTGGTCTTGGTTAATCGTCTGTTTCTTCGGCGATGCGCAGGCTGCCGGTTCTGTCATAGCCGACCAGGGAAGATATCCAAGATACGCCTTGTTGCAAATTCCTTCATTCGCCGCGCAGAAGGACTGAGTGATTGAGAATGAATATTCCATGATTCGTGTTAGCTCCTATGGTTATGTGTGTTCAGGCGAGAAATTCGCGGGCCACATGAGATAACGGGGAAACAGGCGCGGACAACGCCGTCGGAAAAAAACGAATTTGTATCTGCACGTATCCATCGTCTGTGGGGTGCAGAGGTGGATCGCCCTCCTACAGGATGTGGGTGAGCAGGGGTGTATGCCCCCCTGGTCATCGCCGGGCCGGCGAGGGGTAGCGCGAAGGGAAGAGGTGCAGTACTGGCTACGCGGCCGTGCCGACGATCAGTACATGGAGGTCGCAAGTGCCTCTTTCGTGCCGCATGGATGGGGGGGGGCTGCATCTGGTTTACCCTGCGGCCTACCCATTGATCCTTGTGGAGAGCGCCGCTCACCCCGGAGTGGTGCATGGGCGGCGTAGTTTTGGCCTAGACTTGGGCCGCGCGCCGCTGGACGTGCTCGACTGGGTCATCGACGATCTGGACCTGATCCTCATCATGAGCGTCAACCCCGGCTTTGGCGGCCAGAGCTTCATCGACTCGGCCCTGCGCAAGCTCGAACAGGCACGCAAGCGCATCGACGCCTGCGGCAAAGACATCCGCCTGGAGATCGACGGCGGCGTCAAGCCCGAGAACATCCGCCGCATCGCCGATGCCGGCGCCGACACCTTCGTGGCCGGCAGCGCCATCTTCAACGCCCCCAGCTATGCGGACGTGATCGCACGCATGCGCCAGGCCCTGGCCTGAAAGCCGCCGCCGCAGAATTCCTCTGCTAGAATCGCGCGCTTGCACCGCATGCAACCAGTTCCAGGAGAGGTGGCAGAGTGGTCGAATGTACCTGACTCGAAATCAGGCGTAGGTGCAAGCCTACCGAGGGTTCGAATCCCTCCCTCTCCGCCAACAACAAAGCCAAGTGATTGATTTCACTTGGCTTTTTTTTTGGCACACAGCCTGATAATGGGGTGGCCTGCTCAGGATTACCCCGACGGAGGCGCTCAGGCCGCAGTCTGTGCCAGCTCTTGGGTGGTGCGCACGAATTCCTGCAGCTTGCGCTGGGCGTTGCCGCTGTCGATGGCCTGGCGGGCCAGGTCGATGCCCTGGGCGATGTCGCTGGCCACGTTGGCGGCATACAGCGCTGCGGCGGTGTTGAGCAGCACGATGTCGCG
Organism: Vandammella animalimorsus; assembly: GCF_002285285.1. GTDB lineage: Bacteria > Pseudomonadota > Gammaproteobacteria > Burkholderiales > Burkholderiaceae_C > Lampropedia > Lampropedia animalimorsus. The sequence continues at coordinate 237,233 of NZ_NSJF01000002.1, read as the reverse complement.
CGCCGGGCCGCTTTGGCCTTGCAGCACCTCGCACAGCATGCGTTGCGATTGTTCGGGGGTGTCGGCGCGCAGGGCGCGGGTGCTGGCCATGGCCAGGCCGAAGTCCTCGGGGTGGATTTCGTATTCGCGCACCTGACCGTCCTTGAGCTCGCCGACCATGGTGGCCGCGCCCAGGCTGATTTCGTCCAGGCCGTCCTTGCCGTAGACGACCAGTGCGTGCTCGGCGCCCAGGCGCTGCAAGGTGCGCACCTGGATGCCGACCAGATCGGCGTGGAACACGCCCATCAGGATGTTGGGCGCGCCAGCCGGATTGGTCAGCGGCCCGAGGATGTTGAAGATGCTGCGCACGCCCATTTCACGCCGGATCTGGGCCACGTTCTTCATGGCCGGGTGGTGGTTGGGGGCGAACATGAAGCCGATGCCGGTGCGCTCGATCGAGGCGGCGATTTGCGCCGGGCTGAGCTGGATGTTGGCGCCCAGGGCTTCCATCACGTCGGCGCTGCCGCTTTTGCTGGAGACGCTGCGCCCGCCGTGCTTGCTGATCTTGGCGCCGGCGGCGGCGGCCACGAACAGGCTGCAGGTGGAGATGTTGAAGGTGTGCGCCCCATCGCCGCCAGTGCCCACGATGTCCACCAGATGCCGGGTGTCCTTGACCTGCACCTTGAGCGAGAGCTCGCGCATGACGGAAGCCGCTGCCGTGATCTCGCCAATGGTTTCTTTCTTCACGCGCAGGCCGGTGATGATGGCCGCCGTCATCAGCGGCGAGATCTCGCCCTGCATGATCAACCGCATCAGATGCAGCATTTCGTCGTGAAAGATCTCACGGTGTTCGATCGTGCGTTGCAGGGCTTCCTGGGGCGTGATGGGCATGGCTGGGCTCTAAGACAAAGGCGGCAAATATACACCTGCCCATGGCCATGGCCCGATGGGCGCGAATGAACCAAAATGCGGCACTTGCTATCGAAGGCCGCCATGAACAACACATCCCCCCGCGCGCAAGCGCGCAGCGCCATTTCCCCTCTTCTGGCCAGCAGCGCGCCGGCCACCTGGCTGCACAAGCGGCCCGGCCAAGTGGCACGGGCCCTGTGCCTGGCTGCGTGGCTGGCAGGTCTGGGCGGCTTGCCCGCCGGCCAGGCCAGCGCGCAGGCGCTGCCCTCGCTGGGTGAGGCCGACGGCTTCAGCGTCGGTGACGAGCGCCGCATCGGCGATCAGATCGCGCGCCAGCTCTACCGCGACCCGGACTACATCGACGACCCCGTACTGCAGGAATATGTGCAGGACATCTGGCTGGCCCTGATGCAGGCCGCGCGCAAGAAAGGCGCGCTGGACGATGCGCTGGGCGAGCAGTTTGCCTGGCGCGTGCTGCTGGGCAAGGATCGCAGCGTCAACGCCTTTGCCCTGCCCGGCGGCTACTTCGGCCTGCATCTGGGGCTGATCAATGCCGTGGACAGCCGCGACGAGCTGGCTTCGGTCATGGCGCATGAGCTCTCGCACGTCTCGCAGCGCCACATTGCGCGCCTGCACGCGCAGAACGCCCGGCAAACGCCGCTGCTGATTGCCAGCATGGTGCTGGGAGCCCTGGCGGCCAGCAAGAATCCGGACGCAGCCCAGGCCGTGGTGGCAGGCGGCCAGGCGCTGGCCATGCAAAACAGCCTGAGTTTCAGCCGCTCGATGGAACAGGAGGCCGACCGCATCGGCCTGGGCCTGATGGTCCCGGCCGGTTTTGACCCGGCGGGCTTCATCGGCATGTTCGACAAGCTCAGCCAGGCCAACCGCTTCAATGACAACGGCGCCTACCCTTATCTGCGCACCCACCCGCTGACCTCGCAGCGCCAGTCCGATCTGCAGGCGCGCCTGCCGCAAAGCCAGCCACGCCACGCCCGACCAGCCACGAGCATGGCCCATGCCATGGTGGTGGCGCGCTCGCGTGTGCTGTCGCTGGGCAAGGTGGACTTTCTGCGCTCGGCCGTGCAGAGCGCCCAGCCCCTGGCGCGCACCACTTCGCCCCAGCACAGCCCGGACGAAGCGGGCGCCGCCGCTGCAGACGCCGGGCGGCTGTACGCCGGCGCGCTGGCCGCTGCGCAGCTGCGCGATGCCGATCAGGCCAAGGCCCTGGCCGATGCGCTGTCCGCACGCAGTGCGGGCGATGCCGCCGCGCACCGGCTGGCGCAGCTGCTACAGCTGGAGCTGGCGCTGAGCCTGCGCGATGCCGCCTGGGCGCGCGCCGCTCTGGCGGGCATCGACAGCCGCCAGCGCAAGCGCCCAGAACTGTTTTTGCGAACTGCCTATTGGGCAGGGGCCGAGCAGCTCAGCGCGGCGGCTGAGCCCAGCGCTGCACAGGCCAGCGCCGAGCTGGCCGAGCTGGCCGGACAATGGCAGGGCTGGCTGCAAGAGCACCCGGACGATGCCGGCGCATGGCAGCAGCTCGCACGCATTTGGACGGCGCAACAGCAGCCCCTGCGCGCCATCCGCGCCGAGGCCGAGGCCCAGGCTGCGCGGCTCGATTACGCTGCCGCCATTGACCGCCTCAAAGCCGGGCAGCACATGGTGCGCCAACTGGGCCCCCAAGCCGACCATGTCGATGCTTCCATCCTGCAAAGCCGCCTGGCGGCCATTGAGCAACTGCACAAGGCCTCGGAAGAAGCGCTCAAACGGCTCAAGTGAGCCTGGCGCAGGCTGGCTACGGGCAAGCCCAGTTCCAGTATGATCGCCCGCCGCAGGCGCCACGGTTGCAGTGTCATCCAGGCGCAGTTGCCAGCCCCCCAGATCGACGGGCGCCGCCATGTCGCAAGACCTGAATGCCATCTGCCTCATCATTCCCGCCTACAACCCCGACACCAAGCTGTTGGGGTTGATTGATGCCTTGCGGGCCATGGGTTTTGGGCACATCGTGGTGGTCAACGATGGCTCAGGGCCGCAAAGCCAGGCCGTGTTCGCGCAGTTGGGCGCGCCGGTGCAGCTGCTGGTGCATCCAGCCAACCGGGGCAAGGGCGCAGCGCTCAAGACCGCATTCGCACACGTGGCGCAATCGCACGCCCAAAGTGGGGGGGGCACCGCCTGCCGCTACGTCATCACGCTCGATGCCGATGGCCAGCACCTGCCCGAGGACGTGCTGCGCATGGCCCAGATCGCGCTGGCGCAAGAGCAGGCCACGGTGCTGCTGGGCGCGCGCACCATGCCGCCGCACGCGCCGCTGCGCAGCCGTGTCGGCAACGCCTTGACGCGCTGGGTGTTCGGCAAGCTGGCCGGGCAACGGATTTCAGACACGCAAACGGGCCTGCGCTGCTTTCCCATCGGCTTGCTCGCGCAACTGCAGCAGCTGCAGGGCGAGCGCTATGAATACGAAATGCACATGCTGGCCCACCTGGTCAAGCAGCAGGTGCCGCTGCGCGAGCTGCCCATTGAGGCGGTGTATATCGAGGACAACGCCAGCTCGCACTTCAACCCGCTGACCGACTCGCTGCGCATTTACTGGGTGCTGCTCAAGGATTTGCTGCTCGGGGCCTGCTCCTTCGCGCTGGATGTGCTGTTGTTCATGCTGCTGCTGCGGCTGAGCCAGCAGGTGTTTTTCTCGGTGGTCGTGGCGCGCATCCTCTCGGCGCTGTTCAACTTTGCCGGCAACCGCTTTTTCGTGTTCCGGGGCCAGCACGTGCAGCCGCTACTGCCGCAGCTGATGGCCTATGCGGCCCTGGCCATCGCGCTGATGCTGGCCTCGGCCAGCCTGGTGCATTGGCTGGTGCATGGCTGGCAGCTGCCCCCGCTGCCAGCCAAGCTGGGGGTGGATGCGCTGCTGTATGCCATCTCCTTCACGCTGCGGCGCAGTTGGCTGTTTCGCGTGCAGCGCAATGCGCCGTAGCGGGCCATAGCTCCTGCCATCGACACTCCCTAACCCCACCTGCCATGGCCCGCGACAAAACCCTCTACACCTGCAACCAGTGCGGCGGCACCAGCGCCCGCTGGATGGGCCGCTGCCCGGCCTGCAATGCCTGGAACAGCCTGCAGGAAACGGCCGCCCCCGCCGCGCCGCGCGCCGAGAGCAAAAACCGCCTCTCGGCGGCGGCGCATTACGCCGGCACGGCCGCCGTGCAGCCCATCACGCCCCTGTCGCAGATCGAGGCGCAGGAGGTGGCGCGCACACCCAGCGGCATCGGCGAGCTCGACCGGGTGCTGGGCGGCGGCGTGGTCGAGGGCTCGGTGGTGCTCATTGGCGGCGACCCGGGCATCGGCAAATCCACTTTGCTGCTGCAGGCGCTGGACCGGCTGCAGCGCCAAGGCCTGCCCACGCTGTACGTCAGCGGCGAGGAAAGCGGCGCGCAGGTGGCATTGCGCGCGCGGCGCCTGGGCCTGCCCGACAGCCAGGTGCCCATCCTGACCGAAATCCAGCTGGAGAACATTCTGGCCTCGATCCAGGCGCACCAGCCGGCCGTGGCCGTGATCGACTCCATCCAAACCGTGTACTCCGACCAGCTCAGCTCTGCGCCCGGCTCGGTGGCGCAGGTGCGCGAATGCGCCGCACACCTCACGCGACTGGCAAAAAGCACTGGCATCGCGGTGGTGCTGGTCGGCCACGTCACCAAGGAAGGCACGATCGCCGGGCCGCGCGTGCTGGAGCACATGGTCGATACCGTGCTGTACTTCGAGGGCGACACGCACAGCAGCTTTCGCATGGTGCGGGCCATCAAGAACCGCTTTGGCGCCGTCAACGAAATCGGCGTGTTCGCCATGACCGAGACTGGCTTGAAGGGCGTATCCAACCCCAGCGCGATCTTTCTGAGCCAGCACAGCGAGCCCGTACCCGGCAGCTGCGTGCTGGTCACGCTGGAGGGCTCGCGCCCGCTGCTGGTGGAAATCCAGGCGCTGGTGGACACCGCCGGCCCCAGCGCGCGGCGCCTGTCAGTGGGGCTGGAGCGCGAGCGCCTGGCCATGCTGCTGGCCGTGCTGCACCGCCATGCTGGCGTGGCCACCTACGACCAGGACGTGTTCGTCAACGCCGTGGGCGGCGTGCGGATCACCGAGCCGGCCGCCGACCTGGCCGTGCTGCTGGCGCTGCACTCCTCACTGCGCTCGCAGCCGCTGCCCAAGGGCTTTTTCGCCTTTGGCGAGGTCGGCCTGGCTGGCGAGGTGCGGCCAGCCGCACGCGGTCAGGAGCGCCTGCGCGAAGCGGCCAAGCTGGGCTTTGACGTGGCCATCGTGCCCAAGGCCAACGCGCCCAAAAAGCCCATCGCCGGCCTGCAGGTGCATGCCGTCGACCGCATCGAGCAGGCGCTGGATTGCATCCGGCGCTGACCCCGGTGGTGCAAACAGGGCATATTGGCCCAGGCTGCGGCAAAACGGCATAGGGCATCTCCCAGTGCCCAAAGGCAGGGCTCGGCCTAGCATCGGCCTTGTTCCATGCGCTGCGTGGAATGAAGGGCCTGTGCGCACATGGCAGCGCCATGCCGCCACAGGGTGACAGCACATTCGCTGAAGGAGGAGAAACCCATGTTCAAAAAGCTTTCCATCCTGGCCGCCATCTGGTTCTGGCTGGTCAGCGCAGCCACCGCCGCGGTGGATGTCAACAAGGCCGATGCCCAAGAGCTGACTCAGATCAAGGGCATCGGCGCGGCCACGGCCGAGCGCATCATCGAAGAGCGCGCCAAGGGCCAGTTCAAGGACTGGGACGACTTCATTGCCCGCGTCAAGGGCGTTGGCGCCGCCAAAGCGCAAAGCCTCTCCGACGGCGGCCTGACCATTGGCGGCGCGGGCTACGCCCCGGCGGCAGCGCCCAAGCCCAGGAAAGGCAAGGCCGAGGCGACGCCAGAGCCCCAAGCCAGCACAGCGCCAGCGGCCAAGCCTGCAGCAGCCACGGCCGCGCCCTCCTCGCCCAACCAGAACAAGAAATGACCCTGCGGGCCTGACCGACTGGCTCAGCCATCCCCGCCGCGCCAAGCAAACCCATGGCGCTGCGGGGATTTTTGCCGTGCTGGCGCACGAAGTCGGCGCCCGAACAGGGCGCACACGGCAGACCTTGCCTTGCGGCACAATCGCGCCTTTTCCGCATGGCCTTCGCACTGCCTTCATGACCCAGCCCGACACCGCTCCGCCCAGCGCCGCCGCTGGCGACGACACCCCCCGCCCCGACGCCAACGGTGCCGCCGCACCGCCGGCGCACTTCAAGCGCATCCGCAGCTTTGTGCTGCGTGCCGGGCGCACCACCGTGGCGCAGCAAAAAGCCATCGACGCGCTGGGCGCGCGCTATGTGCTGCCCTACCAGCCCCAGGCGCTGGACTTCGTCCAGGCCTTTGGCCGCCATGCGCCCGTGGTCATGGAAATCGGCTTTGGCATGGGCGATGCCACGGCCAGCATTGCCCAGGCTCGGCCCGAGGAGAACTTTCTGTGCTGCGAGGTGCACACCCCTGGCGTGGGCGCGCTGCTCAAGCGCATGCAGGACGGCGGCATCGACAACATCCGCATCGTGCAGCACGACGCCGTGGAGGTGCTGCAGCACATGGTGCCGCCCGCCAGCCTGGCCGGGGTGCACATCTTCTTTCCGGACCCGTGGCACAAGAAGCGCCACCACAAGCGCCGCCTGATCCAGCCTGATTTCGTGGCCTCTCTGATGCCGCACCTGGCCTCTGGCGGCTACATCCACTGCGCCACCGACTGGGAGGAATACGCCCACCAGATGCGCGATGTGCTGCAGGCCCATGCCGAGCTGGTCAATCTGGGCCAGTTGCCCGAAGGCTTTGCCCAGCGCCCCTGGTACCGCCCGGTGACCAAGTTCGAGCAGCGCGGCCTGCGTCTGGGCCACGGCGTCTGGGATGTGCTGTTCCAGCGCCCCAGGTCAGGGCAGGCTTGACTGCCGTGCGCTCAGGCGGCCCGCGCTGGGCCGCGCATCACCAAACGTCTTCGTTGTACTGGTCATAAATGACCACGCCCGGATAGTTCTCGCGCACGAACTCGCCAATGTTGATGATCTCGTCGGTAAAGCGGCGATCCGGGTCATCGCCAAAGCCGATGGCCAGCTCCTTGTTGTAGGACAGGAAGTTCTCGGGCAAGGCGGTTTTCTTCTTCAGGATTTTTTGCAGCCTGCTCAGGCTGAGCGTCATATCCTCTTGCGCTCTGATATTGAAGCGCACCCGCCAGCCGTCCTTTTCCAGAATGACCCGCGTGATGGCCGGGAACTCCAGTGTTTCTGTGAAAACCCTGTACTCCTTGATCCACGGGAATCTCTGCTTGAGATCGTCCATGAGCGAATCGTTGTCAACGCTGCCTGTTGGGTCGTACAAAAGGGCGAACAGATTGAACATGGTGCACTTTCAGAGCTTCAGCCATTGAGCCAGTGACATCGGGCAGGCGACCGCCATGTGCGTGGCCTGCACGAGGCTGGCATTGTCCAGAATCCGGGCAAGGCCTGCAACACCTTGATGCGCACCCCGGCCCCAGGATGGCAGACCACACAACGCAAACCGCCCGCCATGACGGGCCGGGCATCGGCACAATCATGGCGGGCGGCAAGGCCAGGGCCCTAGCAGGGCAAGCTCTTAGAAGTTGAGCGCGCGCTTGTCCACGGCCAGCGCGGCTTCCTTGGTCACCTCGGACAGCGTGGGGTGGGCATGGCAGATGCGGGCGATGTCCTCGGCGCTGGCCTTGAATTCCATGGCCATCACGGCCTCGGCAATCAGCTCGCTGGCCTGCGGGCCAACGATGTGCACGCCCAGGATCTCGTCGCTCTTGGCGTCGGCGATGATCTTCACCAGGCCGGTGGTATCGCCCAGCGCGCGGGCGCGGCCATTGGCCAGGAACGGGAAGCTGCCGGCCTTGTAGGCCACGCCATCGGCCTTGAGTTGCTGCTCAGTCTTGCCCACCCAGGAGATTTCCGGGCTGGTGTAGATCACGTAAGGGATGGTGTCGAAGTTCACATGGCCGTGCTGGCCGGCGATGCGCTCGGCCACGGCCACGCCCTCCTCCTCGGCTTTGTGCGCCAGCATGGGGCCGCGCACCACATCGCCCACGGCCCAGATGCCGGGCACGCTGGTGCGGCAATCGCCATCGACGACGATCGCGCCGCGCTCATCGAGCTGCAGGCCCACGGCTTCGGGCTTGAGGCCCTCAGTATGGGGCACGCGGCCGATGGAGACGATGAGTTTGTCCACCTTCAGGCTTTGGGCCTGGCCTTTGGCGTCGGTGTATTGGATGGTCGCGCCGGTCTTGCTGGTTTTGACTTCTTCGACTTTCACACCCAGCTCAATCTTCAGACCTTGCTTGTCGAAAGCCTTTTTGGCTTCTTTGGCGATGGCTTCGTCTGCTGCGGGCAAGAAGGCGGGCATGCCTTCGAGCACGGTCACGTCCGCGCCCAGGCGGCGCCAGACGCTGCCCAGCTCCAAGCCGATGACGCCCGAGCCAATCACGCCGAGCTTTTTGGGCACGCTGGCAATGTCCAGCGCGCCATCGTTGGAAAGCACGACGTTTTCATCGAACGGCACGCCAGGCAACGCGCGCGGGCTGGAGCCGGTGGCGATGATGATTTGCTTGCCGGTCAGGGTTTCGGGCTTGTCGCCGCTGACCTGGATTTCGAAGCCGCCTTCAACGGCTTTGGTGAAGGAGGCCAGACCGTTGAAGAAGCTGACCTTGTTCTTCTTGAACAGGTAGAGGATGCCCTCGTTGTTCTGCTTCACAACCTCGGCCTTGCGCGCCAGCATGCGCGCCACGTCCATGCTCAGCTTGCCGGTGCTGATGCCGTGCTCGGCAAAGTGCTCGCGCGCATGCTCGAAATGCTCGCTGGACTGCAGCAGCGCCTTGGAAGGGATGCAACCGACGTTGGTACAGGTGCCGCCAGGGGCGGGCTTGCCGTCCTGGGTTTTCCAGGCATCGACGCAGGCCACGCTCATGCCCAGCTGGGCCGCACGAATGGCTGCGATGTAACCGCCGGGGCCGGCGCCGATGACGATGAGATCAAAAGAGGTGGTGCTCATGGTGTGAATTTGGGGGGGATGGGCTCGGGGAAGTGGATTTTGACGATCTGGCCGTTTTTCTCAAACACCATCGCCGTGTTGGTTTGCCAGGCGATGCGGCAGGCGTTTTCGTAGGCACGTTGCAGGGCGCGCTCAATGCCAGCACGATCCATGGGCGGGGATGTGCGGGTCACTTCAGACGTCGCTTGGGCAGAATAGGAAGTCATGGCTAGCCGCTTGAATCTAGAACGGTGTATGGCGTCTGGGAAGTATCAATCAGCATCCAGTGATCTACCAGCGATTTGTAGATGCGCTCGAAATGCTCCTTGCCTGCATGAAAGCGACGCTCGATGGTATCGGCAGGAATGCTGTGCCCGCCTTGCTTCACACGTTGCGCCACACGTTCAATGGCCAGAGCAGCCGATGGCAGTTGCAAAAAAACCAGCTCTACGCGATAGCCCATGGCTTGCCATTGGGGAATCAGGCGCGCATACATTCTGCCGCTGAGCGTGGTTTCCACTGCAAAGCCTTCGCGCTTTTGCACGCATTGCTGGATGTGTTGCAGCATCAATTTACCGGCTGCAACGGCTGCTAGTTCAGGCGCAAAAGGCGACAGGCCTGCCGCGATCAAGTCGGCATTGATGTAGGTGGGGCAAGACGCTTCTGCGGGCAGATATTCTTTGGCAAACGTCGTTTTCCCCGCCCCATTGGGGCCAGCCAGGATGATGATCTTGGGTGTGTTGCCTGCCACAGCTGAACCGGGCATCCAGAGCCGGCGCCAAGGCCTGGCTCTGGATGCAGTGCCATCACAGATCGAACAGCAAGCGGGCCGGGTCTTCCAGCGCGTCCTTCATGGCCACCAGCGACAGCACAGCTTCGCGGCCGTCGATGATGCGGTGGTCGTAGGACAGGGCCAGGTAGTTCATCGGGCGCACCACGACCTGGCCGTTTTCGACCACGGCGCGCTCCTTGGTGGCGTGGATGCCCAGGATAGCCGATTGCGGCGGGTTGATGATGGGGGTGGACATCATCGAGCCGAACACGCCGCCATTGCTGATGGAGAAGGTGCCGCCGGTCATTTCCTCAATGCTGAGCTTGCCTTCCTTGGCCTTGGCGCCGAACTCGGCGATCTTCTTCTCGATGTCGGCAAAGGAGAGCTGGTCGGCGTCGCGCAGGATGGGCACGACCAGGCCGCGCGGCGATCCCACGGCGATACCGATGTCGAAGTAGCCGTGGTAGATGATGTCGTTGCCATCCACGCTGGCGTTGACGATGGGGTATTGCTTGAGCGCATGCACCGCAGCCTTGACGAAGAAGCTCATGAAGCCCAGGCGCACACCGTGCTGCTTCTCGAACTTGTCCTGGTACTTCTTGCGCAGCTCCATGACCGGGGCCATGTTCACTTCGTTGAAGGTGGTAAGGATGGCGTTGGTGGCCTGCGATTGCAGCAGGCGCTCGGCCACGCGGGCGCGCAGGCGGCTCATGGGCACGCGCTGTTCGGGGCGCTCGCCAGCGACGGCCTGGGCCACGGGCGCGGCGGCGGGCTTGGCCGCAGCCTTGGCAGCAGGGCTGGCGGCCAGCGCGTCGCCCTTGGTGACGCGGCCATCCTTGCCGGTGCCGGTCACGCTGGCGGCGTCGATGCCTTTTTCGGACAGGATCTTGGCAGCGGCGGGCATGGCCACGCCGGCCTTGCTGGCCGAAGCTGGCGCTGCGGCCGCAGCAGCAGGCGCCGGGGCTGCCGCTGCAGGTGCGGGGGCCTCTTGAGCGGCAGCGGGCGCAGCGGCGGCCTGGGCAGCGGTGTCGATGCGGGCGATGAGTTGGTCGGAGGTGACGGTGGCGCCGTCGCCTTCGACGATTTCGGCCAGCACACCGGCCGAGGGCGCAGGCACTTCGAGCACGACTTTGTCGGTTTCGATTTCGATCAGGATTTCATCGGCGGCGACGGCCTCGCCGGCCTTTTTCTTCCATTGCAGCAGCGTGGCCTCGGAGACGGACTCGGACAACTGCGGGACTTTGACTTCGATGACGGCCATGGGAATGTCTCTTGTGGGGTTCGGAGGCGAAAGGGGATGGGGAGATGAGAAGCGAAGAATAAGCCAAGGCTGCCGGCCTGTGCAGGGCGGCAGCCTTGGCTGTGTGTCATTTGGTCAGCACGAAGCCCTTGAGCTTGGCAAACGCGGCGTTGACCAGGGCCTTTTGCTGCTCCTGGTGCAGGTGGGCGTAGCCCACGGCCGGCGAGGCCGAGGCGGCGCGGCCGGCGTAGCCGAGCTTCTGGCCGTCGAGCATGTTCTCGTGGATGTAGTGCTGCACGAAGAACCAGGCGCCCTGGTTCTGCGGCTCGTCCTGGCACCAGACGATTTCCTTGGCGTTGGGGAAGCGCTTGACCTCGGCGCCAAAGGCCTTGTGCGGGAAGGGGTAGAGCTGCTCAACGCGGATGATGGCCACGTCGTCGCTGCCCAATTCCTCGCGCTTTTTCACCAGGTCGTAGTACACCTTGCCCGAGCAGGCAATCAGGCGCTTGACCTTGGCGGCCTTGGCCAGCACGGCCTCGTTCTGCTCGCCGATGACGGTGCGGAAGCTGCCGTCGGTGAACTCGGAGATGGGCGAGGTCGCGTCCTTGTTGCGCAGCAGGCTCTTGGGCGTGAAGATCACCAGCGGGATGCGCAGCGGGCGCAGGATCTGGCGGCGCAGCAGGTGGAAGATCTGGCTGGCCGTGGTGGGCTGCACGATCTGCATGTTGGTGTCGGCCGAGAGCTGCATGAAGCGCTCGATGCGCGCCGAGCTGTGCTCGGGGCCCTGGCCCTCATAGCCGTGCGGCAGCATCAGCGTCAGGCCGTTCAGACGCCCCCACTTGACCTCGCCCGAGGCGATGAACTGATCCACCACCACCTGCGCGCCGTTGAGGAAGTCGCCGAACTGCGCCTCCCAGATCACCAGCGAATGCGGGTCGTTGGAAGCATAGCCGTACTCGAAGCCCAGCACGGCCTCTTCCGAGAGGATGGAGTCGATGACCACGAACGGCGCCTGGTTCTCGGCGATGTGCTGCAGCGGGATGTACACGCCCTCGTGGTAGTTGGCGCGCTGCTGGTCGTGGATTACCGAGTGGCGATGGCTGAAGGTGCCGCGACCGCTGTCCTCGCCCGAGAGGCGGATCGGATAGCCGCTGGCCACCAGCGAGGCAAAGGCCATGGCCTCGCCCATGCCCCAGTCCACGGGCATTTCGCCCCGGCCCATGGCAGCGCGGTCGTTGTAGACCTTTTTCACCAGCTGGTGCGGGTTGACATGCTCGGGCAGCGTGGTCAGGCGCTCGGCCAGGCGCTTCCATTCAGCCAGCGGGATGGCGGTGTCGGCCTCGTCGGTCCACTTGCGGTTCAGGTACGGCGACCAGTCCACGGCGTACTGGCGCTTGAAGTTGGTCAGCACCGGATCGATGGTGTGCTTGCCCGCCTCCATGGCGGCGCGGTAGGCCTTGACCATCTCATCGGGGCCCTCGGCAGGCAGCACGCCCTGGGCGATCAGGCGCTCACCGTAGAGCTTGCGCGTGCCTGGGTGCTCGGCAATCTTGCGGTACATCAGCGGCTGGGTGAGCATGGGGGTGTCCTGCTCGTTGTGGCCCAACTTGCGGAAGCAGATGATGTCCACCACCACGTCACGACCGAAGGTCATGCGGTATTCCAGCGCGAGCTGTGTGGCCAGCACCACGGCCTCGGGGTCGTCGGCGTTGACGTGCAGCACCGGGGCCTCGACCATCTTCACCACGTCGGTGCAGTAGAAGGTCGAACGCGTGTCGCGCGGGTCGGAGGTGGTGAAACCGATCTGGTTATTGATGACGAAGTGCACCGTGCCGCCAGTGGTGTAGCCGCGCGTTTGCGACATGGCCAGCGTCTCCTGCACCACGCCCTGGCCGGCGATGGCCGCATCGCCATGCACCAGCACGGGCAGCACCTGCTTGCCCTGCGGGTCGCCGCGACGGTCCATGCGCGAGCGCACCGAGCCCTCGACCACAGGATTGACGATTTCCAGGTGCGAGGGGTTGAAGGCCAGCGTCAGGTGGATCGGGCCGCCGGAGGTCGGCACATCGGAACTAAAGCCCTGGTGGTACTTCACGTCACCGGCGGGCAGGTCCTCGGGGGCGGTGTGCTCGAACTCGGCGAACAAGTCCTTGGGCATCTTGCCCAGGGTGTTGACCAACACGTTCAGACGGCCGCGGTGCGCCATGCCGATGACCACTTCCTGCACGCCAGCCACGCCGGCGGCGTCGATCAGCGCATCCATGGCGACGATGAAGCTCTCGCCACCTTCGAGCGAAAAGCGCTTCTGGCCAACGTACTTGGTGTGCAGGTAACGCTCCAGGCCCTCGGCAGCCGTCAGGCGTTCGAGCACGTGGATTTTTTCCTCGGCGTTCAGCTGCGGGTTGGTGCGCGCGCTCTCGAGCTTTTCCTGCCACCAGCGCTTTTGCGCCTGGTCGGTCAGGTACATGTACTCGGCGCCGATGGTGGTGGTGTAGGTCTCGCGCAGCGCGTTGAGCAGCTCGCGCAGCGTCATGGTGTCCTTGCCGAAGAAGGTGTTGCTGGTGTTGAACACCGTCTCCAGGTCGGCGTCGCTCAGATCGTAGAAGGCCGGATCGAGCTCAGGGATGTGCGGGCGCGGATTGCGCTTGAGCGGATCCAGATCGGCCCAGCGCTGGCCGACGTTGCGGTAGGCGGCGATGAGCTGCTGCACGGCTGTGCGCTTGCGGCCCAGTTCGGTGTCGGCGCCGCTGGCCACCACCACCTGGGTGTGGCCCTGGCGGGCGCGCTCGGCAAAGGCGTTGATGACTGGCAGGTGCGGCACGTCGCGGGTGAGCGAGCCGTCGGCGGCAGGCTGGTTCTGCAGCGAGTCGAAATAGCTGCGCCAACCATCGGGAACGCTGGTCGGATCGGCCAGGTAGTTCTCGTACATCTCCTCGACGTAAGGAGCATTGCTGCCAAACAAATGGGTATTGCCCTGGTATTGGGTGTACAGGGTCGATGAATCGCTCATGATCCGCAGGACCTCCGCACTTCTGCGAAGTGCATTAGCTGGTTTGAGAAACCTTCCGCGACACGGCTTGACCGGTTGGCGGATGCGACAGTGGCGTTGGAAGGCGCCGAAAAAACCCCGACATTGTGCCACTGCTGCCCGCCGCGGGCTGCTGGCACGCGGCTTTTGCCCCCACCGGTGACCATGCCAACCTGCCAGCTGCGGCCAAACCACAACAGACAACAGCCGGCGCCAGGCTTTTGCCCGCTGCCGCGCAGGGCGCGGCGGGTACGTATACAGTGGCGCTCTTGCCTCTTCATACGTGTACGCATCCGCGTATGCGCATCGACACCTGCCCACCATGGATAAGCCCACCCTGCACAGCCGCGCCTTTCTGGCCATTCTGATCGCCGTGACGATCGCCTTCTTCGTGCTTTTGCGGCCGTTCTACAGCGCCATCTTCTGGGCTGCCACGCTGGCCGTGCTGTTCTGGCCTGTGCATCAGCGCATCCTGGGGCACATGCCTACGCGGCGCAATCTGGCCTCGCTACTGACGCTGCTGGTGTGCCTGCTGGTGGTCATCCTGCCGCTGCTGGGGGTGCTGACCTCGCTGGTGCAGGAGGTGCTGGCCTTCTATGGGCGCATCAACCGCGAGGGCAACGACTTCCAGCACTACTACCAACAAATCGTCGCCGCCGTGCCCCAGCGCGTCTGGGATCTGCTCTCTCGCCTGGGGCTGGACAGCTTTGCCGACATCCAGCCCAAGCTCATGGCGGCGGCCAACCAGCTCGCCCGCGTGCTCTCGGCCCAGGCTGTGAACTTTGGCCAGAACACCCTGCAATTCGGCCTGGCCTTCACGCTGATGCTGTACCTGCTGTTCTTCTTCTTCCGCGATGGTGCGGGGCTGATGGCGCTGGTGCGCCACGCCATTCCAATGGACAAGCGCTACTCCCGCCAGCTGAGCAGCAAGTTCAGCGCCGTGGTCAAGGCCACCATCAAGGGCAACATCGTCGTGGCGGGCGTGCAGGGTGTACTCGGCGGCCTGATGTTCTGGGCCATGGGCATCCAGGGGCCCATCCTCTGGGGCGTGGTCATGGGCGTGCTCTCGCTGCTGCCGGCCGTGGGCGCTGGCCTGGTCTGGGGGCCGGTGGCCATCTACCTGCTGGCCACGGGCTCGCTGCTCAAGGGCGGCATCATGATTGCCGTGGGCGTGGGCGTCATCGGCCTGGTGGACAACCTGCTGCGCCCCATCCTGGTGGGCAAGGAGACCAAGATGCCCGACTACCTGGTGCTGCTCTCGACGCTGGGCGGCATCTCGTTGTTTGGCATCACCGGCTTCGTCGCCGGCCCGGTCATCGCCGCGCTGTTCATGTCCATCTGGGCCATCTTCATCACCAAGAAGGAAGAAGGCAGCCTGGGGCGATGAGCCCTGGTTCAAGAAATCGGGAGGGACCCCATGAGCGCCATCAGCCAACGCATCGACGCCATTGTTCGTCAGGCCCTGGCACAGCCCCTGAAAGAGCGGGGCTTCGAGCGCCAGGGGCGCAGCTTTCGCCGCGCCGAAGGCGGGGGGCGCATCGCCGTGCTGCAGGTGCAGGGCAACAAATGGAACTACGGCGACAGAGGCCGCTTCACCGTCAACCTGGGCATCTGGCAGCCCATGCCGGGCCAGCCGCTGCTGCAGCGGCCCAAGGAATACGAATGCCAAACGCGCCAGCGCATCGGCTTCTTGCTGCCCGAATACCGCCAGGACCATTGGTGGCAGCTGGACGCACATACCGACGACGCAGCCATGGCCCAGGCACTGCGCCAGGCCGTGCTGGAGCATGGCCTGCCCTGGTTCGAAGCCCAACGGCCGCCCGCAGTGACGCCGCTGGCCGAAGGCTGGCTCACCCGGCTGCGCCGCTGGCTGCAGCAGCGCATGCGGCGCGGCCAGCGGGGCGACTGAAATCAATCATCTACGGCCTCTGCATGGGCCGCGCTGGCGCGCTCGCGTGGCGGCGCCGGGGCCAGGTAGCCCACCACCACGCACAGCAGGCCATAGCCCATGAACGAGGCAATGCCCCACAGATTGCCCAGGTGCTGGCGATCGAGCAGCACCAGCTTGAGCAGCACCGCGCCCATGACCAGCAGGCCCAGCGTCCACAGCGGCCGCGAGCGCCGGCGCGAGCCCTGCACCCAGGCAGCCACTGCCAGCGCCCCCCACAGCAGCGTCAACACCGTCTGCGCCAAGGCGCTGTGCAGCAGGGCCGGCAGCGTCCAAGGCACGCCGGCCCAGTGATGCACGGCCGCCAGGGCGGACTTGCTCAGCCACAGCAGCGCCAGCAAAGCCCCCAGGCCGTAGGGCTGCCCGCCGCCCTGGCCTGCCAACCAGGAGGCCCGGCGCGGAATGACGCCTGCGCCTTGCTGCGGCCACCACAGCCGCAGCGCCAGAGCCAGACTGGCCAGCAGCACCAAATCCTGCGGATTGAGCACCGGCAACCACGGCAGCGGCGCAGGCCGGCCTGGCAGCAGCAGGCCGGGCAAAGCCACCAGACCCAGCGCCCACAGCGTGCAGCGCGCCAGCACCAAGGGCCAGTGGCGCGCCGCATCTGGGGCTGCACCTGGCACGGCAGCGGCCCTGGCGGGCGCAGCGGATGCAGCAAGCGCATCAGGCCCAGCGCCATAGCCCAGCCATTGCGGCGCACGGATTTGCAACAACGCCAGGCCCAGCGCAGGCGCCGCCACCAGCAGCAGCGCCCAGCCCTGCAACAGTGCGCCATCCGGCCCCAGCCAATCCTCGCCGGCCTGCCACAGCCACAGCGTGGCCGCCAGCAGGGCGTGCAGCCACCAGGCGGTATTGGCCTGTGCGTGCCAGGCCCGCACCGCGCGCCCCTGGGCTGGCTCGCCCATGCGGATCGGTCGCGCAGGCCCCAGCCAGTGCAGCACGGCACGGCTGCCGGCCAGGTACATCGCCAGCGCCAGCGCCATCCATACCGAATGTGGCCGGTACCAATGGCTCGGATCCATCAGCCAATGCAACATGGGCCCGGCCAGGCCCAGCAGCAGCGCCGTGCGCGCCAGCACTGGCAATGGCAGGCTCCAGCGGTACACGGCCGCCGCCGCCCAGCCCAACAGGACCAACAGCATCAGGCGCAGGGCCTCGGCCGTGCCGCCGCCGCTGTACAGCGCGATCTCACGCAGGCCTGCACCCAGCAACTCCAGCACGCCCAAGATCAGCAAGCCCAGCGCCCAGCGGTCGTGCAGGGGGCGCTGGCGCCAGCGGGCCAGGCACCAGGCCGCGGCCAGCAGCGTCAGCGCCAGGAACACCGTGGTCGCAAACCAGGGGTTGAGCACCGGCCAGGCCAGCTGACCGGCGGCCATGCCCTGCCCAATACCAGCCCCATCGTTGCGTGCCTGCTGCAATGCCAGCCAGGCCAGCACGTGCAGCGCCAGGCCCAGGCCTTGCAGCAGCGGCTGGCGCTGGCGCAGGCCCTGCCAAAGCAAGGCCAGCGCCAGGCTGGCCCAGGCCACGCTGGTGGCCTGGGCCGAGAACGCCAGCGGCACGGTAAGCGCGGCAAAACCCGCGCCCAGCACGGCCCAGTCGCGCACCAGCGACCGCAGCCGCGCCTGGTAGCGCAGACCATAGGCCAGCGCGCCATACAACAGGCTGGCGGCCAGCGCCACCGCAGCCAGCGGGCGGCGCTGGCCTTCGAGCAGCACCGCCTGCAGCACAAAGGCCGCCAGCGGCGCGCCATACACCAGCACGGTGTCGATCCAGCGCCAGCGCTGCTGAACCGGGCCGTGGTCCCGCCAGGCAGACCAGGCTGGCAAAAGCAGGTACAGCGCGAAAAACAGCGCCAAAAACGCCTGCGCGCTGGCTTGCTGGGGCAAGGGCCAAGGCTGCGCCGTCAGCCACAAACCGAAGAAACCGAACGTGAAGCCAAAGCCCAGCAATTGCAGCGGCTGCCAGGCTCGCCCCAGGCAGATGGCAAAAATCGCCGCATTCAACGCCGCGTAGTAACTGAACAGGGCCACATGACTGCCGCCGCTGCTGAGCCACAGCGGCGCCAGAAAGCCGCCCAGCACGCCAAACATTGCCAGCGCCAGCGCATCCTGGCGCAGGGCCAGCCAGACCGTCAGCGCCAGCGTGGCCAGCGTGCCCGCCAACGCCGCGCCGGCAGGCCACAGGCCATACAGGCGGTAGGCCGCAAACCAGGTCAGCAGCAAGATACCCAGAGCGCCGCCTTGCACCGTCAGCGCAAAACCGCGCCGCGCCTGGCGCTGGCGCCAGCCAAACCACAGGCCCGCCACCGCCGCCGCCTGCACGCCCAGCACGCGGGCCCACATCGGCAACTGCACCCATTGCTGCTCATGGGCGTAGCGCAGCAGCGCGGCCACGCCGGCAAACAGCACCAGCATGCCCACCTTGACGGGGACATTGCCCGTGCTGAACCAGTGCCGCAGCCAGGCCACGACCCCAGCGGATGCCGTGCTGCCGGGCGGCTGGCTGCGCTGGGGCTGGCGCTGGCGCTGGCGGGGCGGCAAATCGCCCCACAGCGCCTCTTCGGCCTGCGCATCGCGCAGCGCGACCGCATCGGCGCTGGCCTGCTCAAGCGGCGCAGCCGCCAGGGCCGCAGTCTCACGGGCAGCCGCTGCCGCCCACAACCTGGCCTGGGCAGCCAGACTGCCTTGCGGCCCATCCGCTGCCTGCTGCGCCGTGGCGCTGGCTGCCGGTTGGGCTGCGGCGTCGGGCCTCGGGGCGATGGTGGCGGTAGCGGCGGGGTTGGCAGCGGCGGGGGTGGGCTCATGCGCCGTCACAGGCGCGGCAGCCACTGGGCCAGCGCCGGCCATCAGGCGTTGCTGCAAGTGCTCGATCTGGCGCTGCTGCTGCTGGCTGCGCTGTTCCAGCGCACGCACCTGGCGGCGCAGTCTGTGCAGGCTCAGGCCGATGAACAGCAACACCAGGGGCAAGGCCATGAGCAAGCCCCCGAAAAACAGTTCTATCCATGGATCCATCGGGCCTCCCCCTGATCGACTGCTTGGTAATTGGCGCCCGCCAGTGTAGGGCCTGCATGCGCAGCCCCGGCCAAAGCGGCATACTCGGCAGCCTTGCCTTCTTCAGCACAGACACGTCACGCCATGAACGACTCCAACACCATGCCCAGCCTGTACCGCGACCTGGCCACGCAAGAGGCCATCGACCAAGCCTACAACCCCTCGCTGGGGCTGGATCTGGGGGCCATCGTGCAGCACTTCGAGACGCAGTCTGAGCGCGCGCGCCAGAACTGGCGCTACATCCCGGACGTACCCTACGGGCCCACGCGCGAGGAAAAGCTCGATATCTTCCCCGCCGACCGCCCCGATGCGCCCGTGCTGCTGTTCATCCACGGCGGCTACTGGCGCTCGCGCTGCGCGCGCGACTTCAGCGCCATCGCCCAGGGCCCGCGCGAGCTGGGCATGACGGTGGTGCTGATCGACTACGCCCTGTGCCCCAAGGTCACGCTCGATGAAATCAGCCGCCAGGCGCGCGCCAGCCTGGTCTGGGTGCGGCGCCACATCGCGCAGTACAACGGCGACCCGGGGCGCATCACGCTGGCCGGCCATTCCGCCGGCGCGCACCTGGCGGCCATGTGCCTGCAAACGCCCTGGCAGCGCGACTACGGCCTGCCCCAGGACTTGGCGCGCGCCGCACTGCTCATCAGCGGCATCTACGACATTGCCCCGCTGCGCTACAGCTACCTGCAGCCGGCCATCCAGCTCGACAGCGGCATCATCGTGCGCAACTCGCCCATGTTTGGCGTGCAGCCCAGCCAGGCCCAGGCCCTGCTGACCTGGGGCGCAGACGAAAGCAGCGAGTTCGCCCGCCAGTCGCAGGACTTCCTGGCCCAATGGCACGGCGCTGGCAACCAAGGCAGCGCACTGGCCCTGCCTGGCGCCAACCACTACACCGTGCTTGACGGGCTAGGCCGCGCCGACAGCGCCCTGTGCCAATGGCTGGCGCAGCATGGGTGAGAACCTGTTTTGAGAACCCGTTTCGGGCAGGCGCAAAAAAATTTTCACATTTCACCGAACAGGCCAAAAAACACCCCTATAATCTCGGCTTTCGCTGATGCGCACACAAGCTGTGTGGCATTGGTCGATGCGGGAATAGCTCAGTTGGTAGAGCGCAACCTTGCCAAGGTTGAGGTCGCCGGTTCGAGACCGGTTTCCCGCTCCAAATTCAAACAGTCGCCAACGGCGGTTGTTCAATGAAAAAAGGGCCTTGCAGGCCCTTTTTTCATGCGCGTGCCAATGCACAGGCCCTGCGCCCGCCCTGACCTGCCCAGGCACGGATGTCCTCCCCCAACACCCCATAGAATCGCGCCTTTGCTGGCTGACAGATGCCCTGCGCCAGCTCGCTGCCGCTTCGCCCGGTGGCGCCACCACGCCCCATTCCGCCATTGCCATGAGCCCATCGACCCCCGCCCAACCCGGCCTTGCCTCCCTGTCCAAATCCTTTGAACCCGCCGCCATCGAGGCCCAATGGGGCCCCGCGTGGGAAGCCGCAGGCTTAGGCGCGGCGGGCTTTCGCGGCACGGGCGCGCCCAGCGCCGAGGCGGCCGCCAAGGGCGAGAACTTCGCCATCCAATTGCCGCCGCCCAATGTGACGGGCACGCTGCACATGGGCCATGCCTTCAACCAGACCATCATGGACAGCCTCACGCGCTACCACCGCATGCGGGGCTTCAACACGGCCTGGATTCCGGGCACCGACCACGCCGGCATTGCCACGCAAATTGTGGTCGAGCGCCAATTGCAGGCGCAAGGCATCAGCCGCTACGACATGGGTGCGACACCGCCCGAGGCGCGCAAGAACTTCGTCGCCAAAGTGTGGGAATGGAAGGAGCAAAGCGGCAACACCATCACCCAGCAAATGCGCCGCATGGGCGACACGGTGGACTGGAGCCGCGAGTACTTCACCATGGACGAGAAGCTCTCCAAAGTGGTGACGGAAACCTTTGTGCGCCTGTACGAGCAGGGCCTGATCTACCGCGGCAAGCGCCTGGTGAACTGGGACCCGGTGCTCAAAAGCGCGGTGAGCGATCTGGAGGTGGAAAGCGTCGAATCCGACGGCAAGATGCACTACATCTGCTACCCCTTCGTCGATGGCCCGCAGATGGTGGGCGGCAAGCTCGAACGCGGCATGACCATTGCCACCACGCGCCCCGAGACCATGATGGCCGACGGCGCGCTGGCCGTGCACCCCGAGGACGAGCGCTACAAGCACCTGGTGGGCAAGTGGGTGGAGCTGCCGCTGAACAACCGCAACATCCCCATCATTGCCGATGATTTCGTCGATCGTGAGTTCGGCTCGGGCTGCGTCAAGATCACCGGCGCGCACGACTTCAACGACTATGCCTGCGCGCTGCGGCACGATCTGCCGCTGATCACCATCTTCACGCTGGATGCGCACGTCAACGACAACGGCCCTGCGCCCTATCGCGGGCTGGACCGCTACGAAGCGCGCAAGCAGTTCCTGGCCGATTTGCAGGCCGGCGGCTACGTGATCGACATCAAGCCGCACAAATACATGCTGCCCATTTGCGCGCGCACTGGCTCGGTGGTGGAGCCCATGCTCACCGACCAATGGTTCATCGCCATGACCAAGGTGGGCGCGGGCGAGACCAAATCCATCGCGCAAAAAGCCATTGACGCCGTGCACAGCGGCCAGGTGCGCTTTGTGCCCGAGAACTGGGTCAACACCTACAACCAGTGGATGAACAACATCCAGGACTGGACCATCAGCCGCCAGCTCTGGTGGGGCCACCAAATCCCCGCCTGGTACGGCGAGGACGGCAGCGTGTACGTGGCCCGCAACGAGCAGGAGGCCCGCGCCAAGGCCGCTGCCACAGGCTACACCGGCGCGTTGGAGCGTGACCCCGACGTGCTGGATACCTGGTATTCCTCCGCCCTCGTGCCCTTCTCGACCATGGGCTGGCCCGAGGCCCAGAGCACGGACGGCAGCAGCGATGCCACCGCCGACTACAACCTGTATTTGCCCAGCAGCGTGCTGGTCACCGGCTACGACATCATCTTCTTCTGGGTCGCGCGCATGATCATGATGACGACCCACTTCACCGGCCGCGTGCCCTTCCGCGGCGTGTACATCCACGGCCTGGTGCGCGATGCGCAGGGCAAGAAGATGAGCAAATCGGAAGGCAACGTGCTCGACCCCGTGGACTTGATCGACGGCATTGCACTCGAACCCCTGCTGAAAAAACGCACCACCGGCCTGCGCAAGCCCGAAACCGCGCCGCAAGTGGAAAAGGCCACGCGCAAGGAATTCCCCGACGGCATCCCCGCCTACGGCGCAGACGCGCTGCGCTTTACCTTCGCGGCGCTGGCGAGCCTGGGCCGCAGTATCAACTTCGACAGCAAGCGCTGCGAGGGCTACCGCAACTTCTGCAACAAGCTCTGGAACGCCAGCCGCTTTGTGCTGATGAACTGCGAGGGCTTTGATTGCAGCGACGAGGGCACGGCCCAGCACCGCAGCGCCGCCGACCGATGGATCGTCAGCCGCCTGCAAAAGACCGAGGCCGCTATTGAACAAGGCTTTGCCGACTACCGGCTGGACAACGTCGCCACCGCCATTTACGACTTCGTCTGGAACGAGTACTGCGACTGGTACCTGGAAATCGCCAAAGTGCAAATCCAGACTGGCACGCCCGAGCAGCAGCGCGCCACGCGCCGCACCCTGCTGCGCGTGCTCGAAGCCGTGCTGCGCCTGGCGCACCCCGTCATCCCGTTCGTGACCGAAGCGCTGTGGCAAGTCGTGGCCCCGCTGGCAGGCAAGACCGTGCCGCCCGGCGGCAGCATCGCCACCGCGCCCTACCCGCAGGCGCAGGCCGAAAACATCGACGAAGCCGCCGAGGCCGAAGTCGCCCAGCTCAAAGCCCTGGTGGACGCCTGCCGCACCCTGCGCGGCGAGATGAACATCTCCCCCGCGCAGCGCCTGCCGCTGTATGCCGTGGCCGATTCGGCCGCCGCCAGCCAGCAACTGCAAGCCGTGGCGCCCGTGCTGCAAGCGCTGGCCAAGCTCAGCGAAGTCAAGGTCTTTGCCAGCGAGGCCGAGTGGGCGCAAGCCGCCGCCGCCGCGCCCGTGGCCGTGGTGGGCGATGCGCGCCTGTGCCTGTTCGTCGAAATCGACGTGGCCGCCGAACAAGCCCGCCTGAACAAGGAAATCGCCCGCCTTGAAGGCGAGGTGAAAAAGGCCGAAGGCAAACTCGCCAACGAAGCCTTCGTCGCCAAGGCCCCGCCTGCCGTCATCGAGCAGGAAAAGCAGCGCGTGGCCGACTTCGGCGCCACGCTGGCGCGCCTGCGCGAGCAGCTGGAGAAGCTGGCACAACTCGGCTGACGCCCCAACGCCATGCCCCTGCACATTGCCACCCCCTTGCTGGCCTCACCCGCGCTGAGTGCGGCTGCGGGCCGCGATGTCTGGCTCAAGCTCGAAGCCGTGCAGCCGCCGGGCTCCTTCAAGATTCGCGGCGTGGGTCTGCCCGTGACCGCAGTCCTGCCGCACACCACCAGCGCCCGCGCGCGCCAGGCCATCGCCCAGTACGGTGCCAAGGTCGTGGTGCATGGCCGCGTGTGGGACGAGGCCCGCGTGCTGGCGCAATTGCAGGCCTGGCACGCCGATCTGCATGTATCGCCACGATGAAGACCCACTGCCGCTTGCACTGCCAACGCAGCAGCTTCAAGGCCTGCGTGGCGCAGCCTCAAGCTGCCGCGCGACTGGCACGCGCCCAGCAGCAAACCAACCAGCAGAGATGACACCGCCGCGCGCCCTGGTGCTGGACACCAACATCGTGCTGGACATGCTGCTGTTTGGCGACCCGAGAGCGACCGCCGCGCAGGCGCAGCTGTGGGCTGCGCTGGCCCAACCCACGCCGCGCCTGCACTGGATCGCCACCACGGCCATGCGCGCCGAACTCGCGCACGTGCTGACCTATGCCCACCTGCAGCCGCGCATGGCCCATTACCAGCGAACGGCGGCAGACATCCTGGCGCAATTCGACGCTGCGGTCACCCTGGTCAATGCCGCCGCCGAAGCCTGCGTACGCTGCCGCGACGGCGACGACCAGAAATTCATCGACCTGGCCATCGCCCACCGCGCCGTGCTGCTGAGCAAGGACCGCCAGGTGCTCAAGCTGCGCAACCGCCTGGCGCGGCTGGACGTGCTGGCCGCAGCGGCACTGCCGCAGCTTTGAGAGCCTGTTCAAAGGCTCGGCGCGGGTGGGCAACAAGTGGTTTGGGATGGACTGCAAGGCGCAAAACGTCGACGGGCCGGGCGGCCCGGCGAGGCGTTGCAAGGCCGCAGACCGCACAAATCCTCTGGATGAATCGCCGTGCAGAGACTTTGAAAAGGCTCTGCGATCTGTCCACATCAACCGCCACAGCCCCCACAACCGCCGCCGCAGCCGCCGCCATCGCTGCCGGATGAGCCACTGCCAGCAATCCCGCCGCAGCCCGCGCCGCCCTGCCCGGCCTGGGCTGCAGGCGGCTGCATGAATGCCCCCTGCAGGGGCGCTGCCGCCGCCATGCCATGCAGCGCCGCTCCGCCCAGCAGGGCCAGCGCCCATGGCAGATGCGCCTGCCGCGCCTGCTTTGGATCGTCGCTGCGCTCCAGCTGCGCCAGGCGTTCGCGCTGGGCTTGCAGCACGGCCTGGCCTTCGAGGGTCAAGCGCGAGGGGCGCAAATGCCGCCACCACAGCAGCGGCGCCACCAACAGCAACAGCAGCAGCGCCAACAAGAAGCCCACCGGGCGCTGCAGCTGCCAGCCGCTGATCACCCGCAGCACGCCCACCAGCGCCAGGGCCGCGTAGCCCAGCGCCAGCAGCTTGGCATCCCAAGGCCGATACCACTGCCGGCGCTGCGGCGCCTGCAACCAGCCCTGCTGCCACAGGCGCTGTTGCAGATCGCGAATTTCCGGCTTGAGCTGCATTACGGCCTGCGCCCCGCTCTCGCCGTTGAGCAGCGCGGCAGCCACCTTGCGCTGCAGCGCATCGGGCTGCGCCAGCGGCGCGGCGCGCCGCCAGGCGCCCTCGTGCCAATGCACATGGCCAGCATGCCACAGCTCGGCGGCCACAGTGTGCGCCACCCGGTACGGCCCGCCGGCCAGAAAAGCCAGCTCATACAGCTGTGGCGCACGCGCCGGCAAGGCCTTGTGCCGCGCCGGGCGCAGCCGCCAGTGCAAATGCCGCGCATACCAGAGCAAGGCCAGCATGGCCAGGCCATACAGCAGCAAAAACAGCGGGCCGG
Source organism: Vandammella animalimorsus (assembly GCF_002285285.1). GTDB lineage: Bacteria > Pseudomonadota > Gammaproteobacteria > Burkholderiales > Burkholderiaceae_C > Lampropedia > Lampropedia animalimorsus. The sequence goes on along the minus strand of NZ_NSJF01000002.1, from coordinate 212,019 downwards.
ACATGCGCTGCTGCGGCTGCGCCGCCGTCAGCTGCGCGCAGCCGGCCATCCAGGCGGCCAGGCCCAGCGCCCATGCGGCGCGCCCAATCCAGCCACCACCCCAGCCGCCGCTGCGCTTGTATTCCTGCTGTTGCCTGGGCTGGCCGCGCGCGGGCCACCAGCGCGGCTTGGGAATGCGCCAATGCGGCCGCTGCGCCACTGCAGCCGCAGCCTGCCAGCGCTGCGCGGGCGCGGGCCAAATGTCCGGCGGCGGGGCGGCGCCAAAGGCCTGGGCATAGGCCTGCAGCGTGCGCGCGTAGTTGTCCCGATGGCGCTGGCTCTCGCACGCGCCGCCCCGGTTGGGCACATGGTGCATGGTGACCTGCAGCACCTGCGGGCAGAACTGCTCGAAATAGGTCTGGCTGTCGAGCAAGTGCTCATGCCAGACGGCGTCGACGGCCTCGCTGGGGCATTGCGCGCCCTGGTGCGTGACCAGCAGCCACATGAAGCGCCGGTACTCCTGCACCGCGCGCGCGGCATAGGCCGCATCCCAGCCATGGCGCTGGCGCAGCCGCAGCTCCAGATGGCGCGCAAAGCCCTCGTCCTGCGGCCGCCAGCCCTGCAGCCGCTGCCACAGGGCATCTGCCGGCCCGGCCTGGGCCCTGGTGTGATCGTTCATGCCTGCTCCTTTGCTGAGCTTTTGTGCAAAAAACCGCTGGCGCGGCAAGTCACAGCACGGCTTCCAGCCCCTTGCGATCGAGCAGATTGAGCAGCTTGAGCGATGGGCCGCTGGGCTGTTTATCGCCTTGTTCCCATTTCCTCACGGTTGAGACACTGGTGTTGAGCACACTGGCCAGCACCGCCTGGCTGAGCTTGAGCTGAGCGCGCAGCGCGCGGATCTGGGCGCTGTCGTAAGTCGGCACGGGCTCGATGCAAAGTGCCTCAAACTGGCCCATCTTGCGCTTGTCAATGAAGCCCAGGCGATGCAGATCGGCTGCTGTCTCATGCACTGCATCAAGGATCGGACTCTTGGCGCGAGGCTTGGTGGGGGTCTTGACGTTCATGGCAAATCTCCTGCAAGAAACCGTCCTCGACGGCTTTGTTCAACTGCGCGGGCGTGCGCGCCAGCAACTGGCTGGCCAGAGCCTGCAAGGCCTCCAGCTCCACAGCGGAAATGTTGGCACGCGCACTCTTCTCGAAGCCGAACACGAAGAACCAACGATTGCCCAGCCGAGTCGCCACGAGTGTTCTGGCGCCACCGCTTTTGCCACGGCCGGGCAGGGCCACGCGCTTTTTGACCACACCGCCACCCAGGTCGGCATCTACCAGACCACAGCGCATTTCTTCGACAGCCGCGCAAAGCGCCGGGTCGGTCAATGCCGTTTTGCGCATCCAACGGCTGAAATAGCGGGTCTTAAAGACTCGTGACATTGAAATATTGTGCCACCTAGTGGCATATTTTCCAAAAAACTCCCATGCCATCATGACCGGACGGCCTGTGAATGCTCGCGCCTGCTCCTTGACTGTTCTATTGCCCGATGGGGGCTGACGGCAGTCCCATAATATGGCGCATGCCACAGCGCTGGAAACCCAATGTCACCGTCGCGGCCGTGATCGAGCGGCAAGGGCGCTTTCTGCTGGTCGAGGAGCACACCGCCGAAGGCCTGCGTCTGAATACGCCTGCCGGCCACCTGGATCCGGGCGAGAGCCTGCCGGCCGCCTGCCGCCGTGAAGTCCTTGAAGAGACGGCCTACGATTTCGAGCCCACCGCGCTGGTGGGCATTTATCTGCACCGCACCGCGCCAGATGCGCCGCAGGACATCACCTACCTGCGCTTTTGTTTTTGCGGCACGCTGGGCGCGCACCATGCCGGGCAGCCGCTGGACCAAGGCATCGTGCGCGCGCTGTGGCTGAGCCCACAGGAAATCCGAGCCAGCCGTGCGCTGCACCGCTCGGCGCTGGTGCAGCAATGCATCGACGACTACCTGGCCGGCCAGCGCAGCGCGCTGGATTTGCTGCACGCCCAAGTCCACCACCCGAACTGGGGCGGACAATAGCCCCTCTTGCCTGCCAGCCATCGCGGCTGGCCTTTTGCTTTTTGCCCCATCGCCTATGCACCACCGCCCCGATTTCGATGCCACGCCCTACATCCAGCGCCGTCAGCGCCTGGCCGCCAGCCTGCCGCCTGGCAGCATTGCGCTGATCCCCACAGCCCGGGAGTGCATTCGCAACCGCGACTCGCATTTCCCATACCGGCACGACAGCTACTTTTATTACCTGAGCGGCTTCACCGAGCCCGATGCCCTGCTGGTGCTGCACGCCGATGGCCAAAGCCTGCTGCTGTGCCAGCCCAAGGATCTGGAGCGCGAAATCTGGGATGGCTACCGCCTGGGCCCGCAGGCTGCCGTGCCCACCCTGGGGGTGGATGAGGCCGACAGCATCGAGCAGCTGGACGCGCGCCTGCCCGCGCTGCTGGAAAACAAAAGCGCCATTTACTACCCCTTTGCCACGCATGCCGGGCTGGCCGCACAGGTCGAGCGTTGGCTTGAGCGCGTGCGCGCCCGCGCCCGTTATGGCGCGCAAGTGCCCACGGCGCAGCACGACCTGTGCGAACTGCTCGATGAGATGCGCCTGGTCAAGGACGCGCACGAAATCGCCACCATCGGCCGCGCCTGCCAGATCAGCGCCCAGGCCCACATCCGCGCCATGCAGTGCTCGGCCCGGCTGCTGGCCGCTGGCGCCGATGCGCGCGAATACCACCTGGAGGCCGAGCTGCTGCACAGCTTCCGCCAGCACGGCGCGCAAGGCCCGGCCTACAGCAACATCGTCGCCGCTGGCGCCAACACCTGCGTGCTGCACTACCGCGCCAGCGATGCGCCGCTGCGCCCTGGCGAGCTGGTGCTGATCGACGCCGGCTGCGAGCTCGACGGCTACGCCAGCGACATCACCCGCACCTTCCCGGCCGATGGCCGCTTCAGCGGCGCGCAGCGCGCGCTGTACGAGCTGGTGCTGGCCAGCGAAGAGGCCGCCATCGCCGCGGCCCGCCCTGGCGCGCGCTTTACCGACCCGCACGACGCCGCCGTGCGCGTGCTCACCCAGGGCATGCTGGATCTGGGCCTGCTCGACGCGCAGCGCGTGGGCAGCCTGGACGATGCCATCGAGCAGCGCGCCTACTTCCAGTTTTACATGCACCGCACCGGCCACTGGATGGGCATGGACGTGCACGACTGCGGCAGCTACAACGAGCCCAGCGAGCGCGGTCAGCTGCACGAGCGGCGCGATGCCCTCTCGGGCGAGCTCATCCGCGAGCGCCCCTCCCGCATCCTGCGCCCGGGCATGGTGCTGACCATCGAGCCGGGCATCTACGTGCGCCCCGCCCCCGGCGTGCCCGAGGCCTTCCACCACATCGGCATCCGCATCGAGGACGACGCCCTCATCACCGCCGAGGGCAACACCCTGCTGACGCGCGATGCGCCGGTGCAACCCGACGAAATCGAAGCGCTGATGCGCGCCTGATGTGCCGCTGCTGCACGCCCGATGCAGAAGAGCCCGTGCAAGGCCATGAACAACGCCCTGCACGGGCGCTGCGCCCCCTGAACTGAAACCGACCCCATACCCCCTGCCATGAACGCCAACCAAACCCTGTTCGAACGCGCCCAACGCAGCATCCCCGGCGGCGTCAACTCACCCGTGCGCGCCTTCAAGGCCGTCGGCGGCACACCCGCCTTCATCGAACACGCCCAGGGCGCTTACCTCTGGGATGCTGGCGGCCAGCGCTACATCGACTACATCGGCTCCTGGGGGCCGATGATCCTGGGCCACGGCCACCCCGAGGTGCTGGAGGCCGTGGCCCGCGCCGCGCGCGAAGGCCTGTCCTTCGGCGCTCCCACCGAGCGCGAGATCGAGCTGGCCGAGCAAATCCTGCAGCTCATGCCCAGCATGGAGATGGTGCGCCTGGTCAACTCCGGCACCGAAGCCAGCATGAGCGCCATCCGCCTGGCGCGTGGGGCCACCGGGCGCCACAAAATCATCAAGTTCGAGGGCTGCTACCACGGCCACGCCGACGCCCTGTTGGTCAAGGCCGGCTCGGGCCTGGCCACCTTCGGCCACGCCACCAGCGCCGGCGTGCCGCCGGACGTGGTGCGCGACACCCTGGTGCTGGAATACAACAACGTCGCCCAGCTTGAAGAAGCCTTTGCCCGCTTTGGCGCCGAAATCGCCTGCGTCATCATGGAGCCCATTGCCGGCAACATGAACTTCGTGCGCGCCAGCCTGCCCTTCATGCAGGCGGCGCGCCAACTCACGCGCCAGGCCGGCGCGCTGCTCATCATTGACGAGGTCATGACCGGCTTTCGCGTCGCGCTGGGCGGCGCGCAAAGCCTGTATGCCGCGCAGCTGCCGGGCTTTGCGCCCGATCTGACAGTGCTGGGCAAGGTCATCGGCGGCGGCATGCCACTGGCCGCATTTGGCGGGCCGCGCGCCATCATGGAGCAGCTCGCGCCGCTGGGCCCGGTCTACCAGGCCGGCACGCTCTCGGGCAACCCCGTGGCCACCGCCTGCGGCCTGGCCACGCTGCGCCTGATCCAGCAGCCGGGCTTTCACACCGTACTGGGCGCACGCACCCGCGCCCTGGTCGATGGCCTGCAACAAGCCGCCAGCGCCGCCGGCATCACCTTGAGCGTGGACAGCGAAGGCGGCCTGTTCGGCTTCTTCCTGCTGCCGCAGCTGCCGCAGAACTACCAGCAGGTCATGCGCAGCGACGGCGCACGCTTCAACCAGCTGTTCCACGGCCTGCTGGCGCGCGGCGTGTACCTAGCCCCAGCCCTGTACGAAGCCGGCTTCGTCAGCGCCGCGCACAGCGCCCAAGACATCGAAGACACCCTGGCCGCCGCAGGCGAGGTCTTTCAGGAAATGGCGCGAACTGCCGTGTGACATGCATTGGCAAAGGCATCGCCTCATATGCCGGCCAGCCTTTGATTTCGACCGCCCAACCAAGGCCAGTATCCATGACCAATTTCATGGCAGGCCTCATCGGAAAATCAAAAACACATTCAGAACACAAAAACCATTCAAGAGCACCCGATTTGACAAATCCTGAAATGCTGTTACCCTGAAAGGCAAGATTTGATTTCCAAATCGAATTCCATTTAAGAAAGGAAATGCCATGAACATGGACATCATCGAAGGCAAGTGGGAGCAACTCAAAGGCAAGGCCAAGGAAAAATGGGGCAAGCTGACCAACGACGATTGGACTGTCATTGAAGGCAAGCGTGACCAGATGGCCGGTCTGATCCAGGAGCGTTATGGCCGCACCAAGGAAGAGGCAGAAAAAGAGGTTGAAGACTGGTTCAACAACAATTGAGCAATGCCCTAAAGATTGCCAAACACATAAAAATCCACCCTTATGGGTGGATTTTTATTTTCCACCCAAAAACACAATCTAAAAATTACATAAATTTTCACTATGACAATAACCATTTGATTTTTGCGTTTTTAAGAAACCGATTACTCCCGCGATTACTCGTGTGTTATATTCAATATCCAAATTTCATGAATCACCCATTTGAATCACCCATTTGAATCACCCATTTCAGTCAATGAAACCATTGGACGTAAACTCAATGGCTTCTGATCTGAAAAATCAAGTTTCATGAAATGAATTTCAAATCCATTCACCGATTGAGGAGAACAAATGACCGACAAGAAAATCCATGATGGCGACCTGAACCGTGACCCGATCACCGGCGAGCCCGGCGCCCACCCTGTGGGCACCGGCATTGGCTCTGCCAGCGGCGCGGCGGCGGGTGCAGCGGTGGGCGCCGCCGTGGGCGGCCCCATTGGGGCGGTGGTGGGCGGCGCCGTGGGCGCGATCTCCGGCGGGCTGGCAGGCAAAGGCGCTGCCGAGGCTGTCAACCCCACAGCGATCGATCCCGTAGCCGAAGAAGCCTTCTGGCGCGAAAGCTATACCAAGGCGCCTGGCTATCGCTCCGACTACACCTTTGACGACTACGGCCCGGCCTATCACCTCGGCTACGACGCTTACTCGCGCCACAACGGCCGCAGCTACGACGAGGTCGAGACTGAATTGGCGCGTGAATGGGAAATGCAAAAGCGCAGCTCGCGCCTGAACTGGGATGAGGCCAAGGCCTCGGCGCGCGCCGCCTGGAATCGCCTGGAGCAACGCCAGGGCAGCGCTGAAGGCCGGCCTGTGCAGGCCCAGGCCGTGGCAGTGCCGCAGGGCGATGCCAACCCCGACCCCATCACTGGAGAGCCTGGCGCACACCCCGTGGGCACAGGCGTTGGCGCAGCCGGTGGCGCTGCTGCAGGCGCGGCCATTGGCACCATGGTGGCGGGCCCGGTGGGCACGCTGGTGGGCGGCGTGATCGGCGCCGTCTCCGGCGGCCTGGCCGGCAAGGGCGCTGCCGAAGCCGTCAACCCCACAGTGGTCGATCCGACGGCTGAGGACGCCTACTGGCGCGGCAATTTCACCAATGCCCCCGGTTACAGCGCGGACTACAGCTACGACGACTACGGCCCCGCCTACCAATTGGGCTATGACAGCTATGGCCGCTACCACGGCCGCAGCTACGACGAGGTTGAGGCCGAGCTGGCGCGTGAGTGGCAGAACGTGAAGCAAAACTCCCGCCTGAGCTGGGAGCAGGCCAAGCACTTCACGCGCGGCTTGGCAGCGACTGGCGAACAAGGGCTAAAAGCCAGCCAGACAATCGGCTTGGGCAAGGCGCTGCCAAGCGCCAAACCGCACACATCCGCCAACAAGCCCAGGGGGGCCAGCACATGCTGGCCCCTTTTTTTCGTTGGGCCATGCATCACCGTGCAGTGTCGCCGCAGTGCCAGGCCACAGTCCATCGCCCCAGTGGCATGGCGTTTTTACCGGTATCTTGTTGGCATTGAATCGACAAAATACCCGGCACTTTGCCACTATGAGCCACCAAGACCCCACCCCTGCCGAACCCGACGCCGCTGGCTCTGCCAGCCCTGCGCGGCCCTACATCGTTGCCTCGTCGCAGCTGGTTTCGGCCCACAGCGCCGAAATGAGTGAGCCAGGGCCTGTTCACACGATGCAAGGAGTCGCGAAGGCATGAAAAATCGCTCCGATCAAGGCGCACGTCGCAGGGCGTATGTCGATACGCCCAAGACGGGCAACGCCGAGCGGAGCGATTTTTCATGCCTTCCCCAAGGGTTGGGGCCTGCAGGGGCCGCCCACAGCGTTGGCAATCCTCGCAAGGCATCCCAGCCTTGCTGCGGTTGCCGCCTTGTGCTCGGCCCCTGCAGGCCCCAACGCGATCTCCTTGCATCGTGTGGACAGGCCCTAAAGTTCAGCCTTACGGTGTGCTGGAACGCCTTCAGCCGCTGGGCCGTTCGCTGCATGGCTGCTGCGGGTGTGCCGGATCTGACCTTCACCGACGTGCTGGTGCTGCACCACATCAACCACCGTGGCCGGGGCAAGAAGCTGGCCGACATCTGCTTCGTGCTCAACTACGAGGACACGCACGTCGTCAACTACGCGCTGAAAAAGCTGGTGGCCGCCGGTCTGGCCGTGGGCGAAAAAACCGGCAAGGAAGTTTTCTACAGCCCCACCGAGCGCGGTCAGCAAGTGGCCGAGCGCTACCGCCAGGTGCGCGAGCAGTGCCTGATTGACAGCGTCAATGGCGAGCTCAATCCGCAAATTGGCGAACTGGCGCGCTTTCTGCGCCTGATGAGCGGCCTGTACGACCAGGCCGCGCGTGCGGCCTCCTCGCTGTGAGCCATGGTTTGACCCTTTCATCTCCTCCCGCATGACCTCTGCCCACACCCCTGCAGCCCGCTGGCAATTCTGGATCGACCGTGGCGGCACCTTCACCGACATCGTGGCCAAGCGCCCCGACGGCAGCCTCATCACCCACAAGCTGCTGAGCGAAAACCCCGAGCAGTACCGGGATGCCGCCGTGGCCGGCATCCGCCAGCTGCTGGGCCTGGCCCCTGGCGAGCCCATCACGCCCGAGTTGGTCGAGTGCGTGAAGATGGGCACCACCGTGGCCACCAATGCGCTGCTGGAGCGCAAGGGCGAGCCCACGCTGCTGGTGACCACGCGCGGCTTTCGCGATGGCCTGCGCATTGCCTACCAGAATCGACCGCGCCTGTTTGACCGCCACATCGTGCTGCCCGAGCTACTCTACAGCGCCGTGGTCGAGGCCGACGAGCGCGTCAGCGCCTTGGGCGAGGTCGTCACCCCGCTGGACGAATCGCAGCTGCGGCAGGCCCTGCAGATGCACGCCAACCAGGGGCTGCGATCGGTGGCCATCGTGTTCATGCACGGCTGGCGCTTCACCGCCCATGAACAAGCTGCCACGCGCATCGCCCACGAGGTGGGCTTTGCGCAAATCAGCACCAGCCACTCCACCAGCCCGATGATGAAGTACGTCAGCCGGGGCGACACCACAGTGGTCGATGCCTACCTCTCGCCCATCCTGCGCCGTTATGTGGATCAGGTGGCCGGCGAGATGCCGGGCGTGAAGCTGTTTTTCATGCAATCGAGCGGCGGCCTGACCGATGCGCGCGCCTTCCAGGGCAAGGACGCCATCCTCAGCGGCCCGGCCGGCGGCATCGTGGGCATGGCGCGCACTGCGCAACTGGCCTTTGCGCACGAGCGAGCCAATCCGCCCGCTGCCACAGAGGCGCCAAGCGCGGCCATGCGCGCAGATCACCCCCGGGTCATCGGCTTCGACATGGGCGGCACCAGCACCGACGTGAGCCACTACGCCGGCCAGTTCGAGCGCGAGTTTGAAACCCAGGTGGCCGGCGTGCGCATGCGCGCGCCCATGATGAGCATCCATACCGTGGCCGCTGGCGGCGGCTCCATCCTGCAGTTTGACGGCACGCGCTTTCGCGTCGGGCCGCAAAGCGCTGGCGCCAACCCCGGCCCGGCCAGCTACCGGCGCGGCGGCCCGCTGGCCGTGACCGACGCCAACGTCATGGTCGGCAAGCTGCAGCCGGCCTACTTTCCCAAAGTGTTCGGCCCCGATGCCAGTCAGGCGCTCGATGGCGAGGTGGTGCGCGCGCGCTTTGCCGACATTGCCCAGCAAATCGGCGCCAGCGCCGCCGGCGACCAACGCAGCCCCGAAGACGTGGCGCACGGCTTCATCCAGATCGCCGTGCAGCAAATGGCCGGCGCCATCAAGAAAATCAGCGTGGTGCGCGGCTACGACGTCACGCACTACACCCTGCAGTGCTTTGGCGGCGCGGGCGGCCAGCACGCCTGCCTGGTGGCCGATGCGCTGGGCATGTCCCGCGTGCTCGTGCACCCGCTGGCGGGCGTGCTCTCAGCCTATGGCATGGGCCTGGCCGACCAGAGCGTGATGCGCGAGACCGCCGTAGAACTGCCACTTTCCGCTGCGGCCCTGCCCCAGGTGCGCCAGCGCCTGGCCGAGCTGACCCAGGCCGCCCGCGAGGAGCTGCTGCGGCAGGGCGTGGGCCACGGCACCATCGGCGTGCACCACCGGCTGCACCTACGCTACGAGGGCACAGACTCGGCCCTGATCGTGCCCTTTGACTCCAATGACGGCACCGATGACACCGCCGATGACGGCGCGGCGCTGGCGGCCATCGGGCAGGCCTTCGACGCCGCCTACCTGCAGCGCTTTGGCTTTCTGATGCATGGCAAATCGCTGGTGGTGGAGGCCGTCTCGGTCGAGGCCGTGGCCGCCGGCGATGCCCCGGCCGAGCGCGCCCAGCCCCTGCACCCCGCGCGCGAGGTGCCCCGGCGCGAAACCGTGCGCATCTACACCACTGGCCTGGACGGCCAGCCCAGCTGGCACGAGGCCGCCCTGGTCGTGCGCGAGGACATGCGCGCAGGCGACGTGCTGCAAGGCCCGGCCATCATTGCCGAGCAAAACGCCACCACTGTGCTGGAACCCGGCTGGCGCGCCCGCCTGACGGCGCTGGACCATCTGGTGCTGGAGCGCACCGCCCCGCGCGCCGCGCAATTTGCCGCCGGCACGCAGGTTGACCCCGTGCTGCTGGAGGTGTTCAACCACCTGTTCATGAACATCGCCGAGCAAATGGGCCTGCAGCTGCAGAACACGGCCTACTCCGTCAACATCAAGGAGCGCCTGGACTTCAGCTGCGCGCTGTTCGATGCGCAGGGCCAGCTCATCGCCAACGCGCCGCACATGCCCGTGCACCTGGGCTCCATGGGTGAGAGTATCAAGACCGTCATCCGCGACAACGCCGGCCGCATGCGCCCAGGCGACGTCTATGCCCTCAATGACCCCTACCACGGCGGCACGCACCTGCCCGACGTGACCGTCATCACCCCCGTGTACCTCGATGGTGCCAGCGAGCCGCTGTTCTACGTGGGCAGCCGCGGCCACCATGCCGACATCGGCGGCATCTCGCCGGGCTCCATGCCGCCGTTTTCCACCCGCATCGAAGAAGAAGGCGTGCAGATCAGCAACTTCAAGCTGGTCGATGCCGGCCGGCTGCGCGAGGCCGAGCTGATCGCGCTGCTGCAAAGCGGCCCCTACCCCAGCCGCAACCCGCAGCAAAACCTGGCCGACCTGAAAGCACAGATCGCCGCCAACGAAAAAGGCGTGCAGGAGCTGCGCAAGATGGTCGAGCAATTCGGCCTGGACGTGGTGCGCGCCTACATGGGCCACGTGCAGGACAACGCCGAGGAAAGCGTGCGCCGCGCCATCGCGCGCCTGGCCGCGCGCATGCAGGGCGGGCAATTCACCCTGCCGCTGGACAACGGCGCGCACATCCAAGTGGACGTGCGCATCGATGGCGCCGCCCGCAGCGCCCGCGTGGACTTCAGCGGCACCAGCGCCCAGCAAAGCAACAACTTCAACGCCCCCACGGCCGTGTGCATGGCGGCCGTGCTGTACGTGTTCCGCATGCTGGTGGACGACGACATCCCGCTCAATGCCGGCTGTCTCAAACCCATCGAGGTCATCATCCCCGAAGGCTCGATGCTCAGGCCCGCGCCGCCTGCCAGCGTCGTGGCAGGCAACGTGGAAACCTCCACCTGCATCACCAACGCCCTGATCGGCGCCCTGGGGCTGATGGGCGCCAGCCAGTGCACGATCAACAACTTCACCTTCGGCAACGCACAGCACCAGTATTACGAAACCATCTCCGGCGGCTCCGGCGCAGGCGGCGTGTTCGATGAGCGCGGCCAGCTGGTGGGTGGCTTTGACGGCACCAGCGTGGTGCAAACGCACATGACCAATTCGCGCATGACCGATCCCGAGGTGCTGGAGTGGCGCTTTCCCGTACGGCTGGAGAGCTACGCCATCCGCCCCGATTCAGGCGGCGCGGGCCGCTGGCGCGGCGGCAATGGCGGCGTGCGCCGCCTGCGCTTCTTGCAGCCCATGACGGCCAGCATCCTCAGCAACGGCCGCGTGCACGGCGCCTTCGGCATGGCCGGCGGCGCAGCGGGCGCTGTGGGCATCAACCGCATCGTGCGCGCAGATGGCCAGGTGCAGGAGCTGGGCCACATCGGCAGCGCCGAAATGCAGCCCGGTGACATCTTCGAGATCCACACCCCCGGCGGCGGTGGCTTTGGCAGCAGCCAAGGGTGAGGGCAGGCAGCCAGAGCCTGCTCAGGCCTTCGCTTCTTGCTGGGTGGCGCAGGCCGGGCAGCTGATCTGGCCAGTGCGCTTGTGGTAGAGCACGGTTACGCCAGCGGCCACTTCCGCGCCGCACTGGTCGCACAGCGTGGCTTCGGAGAGCGTCTCGTGGTCGAAGCCCTCGATCGAGAAGATCTGGTCACCGATGCGCTTGGGCCACTCCTTGTCCTTGACGATGTCCCAGCGGTAGTACTCCTCAAAGCGCGTCCAGCGTTCGATCTGTGATTCGCTCAGGCCGTGCTCGCGCAGGGTTTCGACCATCAGGCGCTGGCGGTGGTCGAACAGCGAGTGCGGGATGATCATCCAGTGGTGCATGTTGCGCGGGTTCTCGCCCCAATAGACCTTCTCGCCGGTCATCAGCTGCTGGATGAAGCTGTATTGCTTGCTGGCGGCGCGGTCCATGGTCACGCCGTGAAAGAACGGCGAGAGCAGCGGGTCGGCATAGACCTTGGCATAGAAGGCGTCGAAGATCTTGCGCGCCAGCTTGCCATTGTCCAGCTCCTGCCACAGCTGCGGGTCGGTCGGCGGCGGGGTGACCAGCTCGGGCAAGTCCTTGTAGTCCAGGTTGAAGGGGCCGCGCACCTCGAACTCCAGGCCGAACTCGGCGCCGGGCGCGAAGTAATCGGGCACCACGTCGCCCTGCTGCAGCACCCAGCGCGCCTCAGGCACGGGCGTTTGCTGCGGGTCGCTGGTGAGCATGAGCACCGGCTCATCCTCCAGCGCTGCGCCATTGACCAGGCGCAGGCTTTGGCCGGCGCGGTAGTCCAGCCCCGTCATGGGCTCGAACTGGATACGCAGAGAGCCCGTGCCGTGGCCATCGACCTCCACCAGCATGCAGCGCGTGACCATGTCCTGCGCCTGCTTGCGCTCGAGCTGCATGGAGCTGGTGGCCACGCACTTGCAGGGCAGGAAGTAGCCCCGCTCACGCAGGCGATCGGGCAGTCCGCGCTGGGCTTTCTCAGGGATCTCCCCTGTCACACAGCGCGTCATGCAGGTATGGCAGGAGCCGCCCTTGCAGGAAAACGGCGTGGCAATGCCAACGCGCAGCATGGCGTCGAGCACGGTTTCATGCTCAAAGGGGCGAATGGTCTGGCCCTCGAATTGGATTTCTATGGTCATGGTCTCGTGGGAAGGGTTCGGGGCGTAGCCTGCGGCAGGCCGGCCGGGCTTGTTGGGCAATGCAACGAATTGTTGCACGGCTGCCCGGGGCCTGCCAAGCCAGCGGCCCTGGGCTGCCCTGGAAGGGGCCGGCCTACAATGCGCGGCTTGGTCTTAGCCCCCACAAGGAAAACCCACGTGCCCCCCCTTTCTGCCAGCGCGCCCAGTGTGCGCAGTGCTGCCCTGCCCCCCCAACGCGTCAGTCGGCTGCTGCAAGGCATGCAGCTGTCCACTGGGCTGGTGTTCGCCCCAGTGCTGTTCCTGCTGTGTCAGCGCCTGCCCGTGCAACTGGGCTGGGAAAACGGCCCGCTGGAGATGGCGCAGAACATTCTCCTGGGCCTGGCAGCGCTGCTCTCTGCCGGCATGGCCTGGCGCCGCCGCGCGCATGGGCAGCGCTTTCTCTGGTGGGCGCTGGCCCTGGTCTGGCTGGTGCTGCTGGGGCGTGAGATGTCCTGGGGCGGTGTGTTCTGGCCCCCGGTGCGGGTGGAGACCATCATCGGCCCGTACTACAGCTCCCAAGTGCTGCCGTACAAGGGCTGGCTCAAGCTGCTGGATCTGGCCGCCGTGCTGGCACTGGCAGTGCTGCTCTACCGCGCCCAGCCCCGACAGCTGCTGCGCCAAGCCTGGCAGCAGCGCATCTGGGCGCCCTGGGCCTTTGGGCTGTGCTGCCTGCTCTACACCATCATCGCCACCATGGCCGATGGCAAGCCCGGCACCGTGGGCCACAGCTGGACGAATGCGCAGGTCATCGAGGAAGGCTTCGAAACCGTGGCCTATTACTTTTTGCTGCGCGCCCAGCTGTGGACGTTCTGGCGCTGGCTCAAGCCAGCCGCGCCGCCCGCACAGGTCTGAACCATCAATCGGCAGCCATGGCAGAGGCCGGCAGAACCAGCCTGGCTTGCGCGCCCGGCCCGTCTGCGGCATTGGCGATGTCGATCTCGCCCTGGTGGATGCGCATGACCTCGCGCACGAAGGCCAGGCCCAGGCCGGTACTTTTCTGCCCCGTATCCGGGCGCGGCAGCGAATAAAACCGCTCGAACAAATGCCCCAGCGCATAGTCGGGGATGCCCGCGCCCTGGTCGCGCACGGTGATGGCCTGCATGGGCTGCTGCGGCTGGCCGGGCCCAGGCGGCCAGGGCTCGATGGCGATGGTGATGCGCCCGCCGGGCGGGGAGAACTCCAGCGCGTTGTCCAGCACATTGCCCAGAGCCTGCTGCAACAGAAACTGGTCGCCATGCACGGCCAAAGCCTGCGCCGCCCCCTGGCAGCGCACGTCCACGTCCAGCCCCTTGTGCTGCAGGCGCGTGGCGCGCGAATCCACGACCTGCTGCACCCATTGGCGCGTAGGCACGGTGCGGGCGCTGGCCGGAGCCTGCAGCTGCTCCACACGGGCCAGGGCCAGCAGGCGGTCGATGATGCGCTGCAGGCGCTCGGACTGCTCCAGGATGGTCTGGGCAAACTGGCGCTGGTCAGGCTCCGGCGCGCCCGGCAGCAGCTCAGCGGCGGCGCGAATGGCCGTCAGCGGGCTTTTCATCTCGTGCGTCAGGCTTTGCACGTAGTGCTCCACATACTGCTTGCCATCGAGCTTGTGGCGCATGTGTTCCAGCGCCCGGGCCAGCTCCGTCAGGTGCCGCCCGCCCGAGGTGGGCAGCTGGGCGCGTTGGCCTTCGGCCACGCGGCGCGCGTAGTCGCGCAGCCGGTGGATGGAGTGCGACAGCCAGGCCGTGAACAGCACGCCAATCGCCCCCGAGGCCAGCAGCAGCAACAGGCCCAGCTGGCGCACCCGCTGGCGGGCGTTGTGGGCGTACTGGGCCACGCTGTGCGAGGGCTTGCCCAGGCTGAGCACCCCCACCAGGTTGCCCTGGTCGATGATGGGCGCGGCCACGTACATGACGGAGCTGTTTTCATCGCCGGGCCTGTCGCGCGTGCTGCGCGCGCCGTAGTGCCCGCGCAGCGCCAGGTACACATCGCGCCAGCGGCTGAAATCGCGCCCCACGGCTTCGGATTCCGAGTCGAACAGCACGATGCCGCGCGTGTCCGTGATGTACAGGCGCAGGTCCATGTGGTTTTTGAGGTTGCCGTGGATGTTGGCCTCGGGCTGGCGCGACTTGGCCGCCTGCAATGCGCGCTGCAACTCGGCATGTTGCAGGCGGCCCTGCGCCAGCTGCGGCGCAAGGATTTCAGCCAATAGATTGGCGCTGTCCACCAGCGTGTCCTCCGTGCCCTGACGCACGCCAGGCTCGACCTCGCGGCTGAAAAAGCCCAGGATGAACCAGGCCGCCAGGCCAACGATCAGGAAGTAGCCGATGAACAGCCGGATTGCAAAGCTCATGCGCGCAGGCTGTAGCCCAGGCCACGGTGGGTTTCAATGGGGTCGGCATCGGCCTGCACGGCGCGCAGCTTGGCGCGCAGCGTCTTGATGTGGGCATCGACAGTGCGATCCAGGCTTTCCTCCGCATCGCTCCAGACTTGCTCCATCAACACGGCGCGGCTGAACACGCGCCCAGGCCGGGCCAGTAGCGTGGCCAGCAGGCGGTATTCATAGCGCGTCAGGCTCAGCCACTGGCCATGAAAGGCAATGCGCAGCCCTGGCTCGTCGTGCAGGAATGGCCCGCGCGCCTGGCCCAGGCCCTGCTGCGCCGCGCGCCCATCCTGGGCCCAGGGCTGGGCCGCCGCGCCCGCGCCGCCCTTGCGCGTGCGCCGCAGGATGGCGCGCACCCGCGAGGCCACCTCGCGCGGGCTGAAGGGCTTGGAGACGTAATCGTCCGCGCCGATCTCCAGGCCCACGATGCGATCGACCTCATCGCTGCGCGCCGTGAGAAACAGCACCGGCAGCTCGCCATGCTGGCGGATCGTGCGGCACAGGTCAAAGCCGCTCATGTCCGGCAGGCCCACGTCCAGCACCGCCAGCGCAAACGGCGAAGGCTGTTGTGGCTGTTGTGGCTGAGGTGCGGCCCCCAGCTGCAAGGCCTGCAGCGCCGCAGCGCCCAGCGCCACCCACTCGGTGGCAAAGCCCTCGGCCTGCAGCGCATAGGCCAGCGTCTGCGCAATGGCCGGCTCGTCCTCCACGATCAGGATGCGCTCGCTCATGGCTCAAGGATGTTCAAGATTGCCCCAAAAGCGCTGTACTCAGAAAAAGGAATAAAAGCAGCGAAACGGCACCTTGCGCTCGGCCCAGAACTCCGCCGCATCGCGAAACACGTCCAGCAGCTGCTCGCGCATTTCCTTGTCGAACTTGCTGCTGATGGGGATGTGCTCGAGCACGACGACAAAACCCGGCTGGGCGCCAGCGTGCAGCAGCGTATCGGTCAGGCAGTCGAACAGCGCATCCAAGTTGCGCCCGAAATAACCCGGCAGCAGAAACTGCTCGCCCAACTCTTGCAGGATGCGCTGCTTGGTGGTGGCCTCGCTGAGCTGCGCATAAAGAAAATGCTGCCCCCAGCACTGGGCCACGGCCTGCAAATCCGTGGGCTGATAGGCACGGATGGACTGCACGATGTTGGCAGGCACGGTTTTCTCAATGTGTGCGGCCAAGTCGCGCAGCTGCGCATCCACCTGGGGCCTGGCCGACGGGGGGCAGGATGAGGGCAACACAGACTCGTTGGAAGGCATAGGGCAAGGAGGGTGATGCATGGCGCAAGCCAGCGGGCCTGTCATTGGGGCCACTGGCTTTTGGCTGGCGTGCATTGTGGCGGAGAAAACTGCCCGGATGTGTAAAAAACACCCTGCCGATGGCGCAAAGCCAAGGCAGGGTTTGCACCCACGCCCATGTGCGGCCCTCTCTACAATACGGCCCCTTTTGCCAGCGTGCGCCGCACAGCGCGCCGCCTGCGTGTTGCCGCCAACGTGTCGTCCTGCGCCATGCCTGCTTCTCACACCCCCGCCCATCCAGCCTACACCCGCGCCCAGGCCCTGCCCGCGCTGCTGCGGCAGCGCATCGTCATCCTCGATGGCGCCATGGGCACCATGATTCAGCGCTTCAAGCTGGAAGAGGCGCAATACCGCGGCCAAGGCTATGACGGCCCGGGCGCCGCTGGCGCGCGCTTTGCCGACTTCCCGCGTGACGTCAAAGGCAACAACGAGCTGCTCTCGCTGACCCGGCCAGACGTCATCTCCAGCATTCACGACAGCTACCTGGCCGCCGGCGCCGACCTGATCGAAACCAACACCTTCGGCGCCACCGCCGTGGCCCAGGAGGATTACGGCATGGCCGATCTGGCGCGGGAGATGAACCTGCGCTCGGCCCAGCTGGCGCGCGCGGCCTGCGACAAGTTCAGCACCCCCCAACGGCCGCGCTACGTGGCCGGCGCGCTCGGGCCCACACCCAAGACCGCCAGCATCAGCCCGGACGTGAACGACCCCGGCGCGCGCAACGTCGATTTCGAGACCCTGCGCCAAAGCTACCTGGAGCAGACCCTGGCGCTGATCGAGGGCGGCGCCGACGTCATCCTGGTGGAGACCATCTTCGACACCCTCAACGCCAAGGCCGCGCTGTTTGCCGTGCAACAGGCCTTCGAGCAAAGCGGCCAGTGCCTGCCCATCCTCATCAGCGGCACCGTCACCGATGCCTCCGGGCGCATCCTCTCCGGGCAGACCGTCACCGCCTTCTGGCACAGCGTGCGCCACGCCCAGCCGCTGGCCGTAGGGCTGAACTGCGCGCTGGGCGCGGCGCTGATGCGGCCCTACATCCAAGAGCTGGCCAGCGTCGCCAAGGACACTTTCATCAGCTGCTACCCCAACGCCGGCCTGCCCAACCCCATGAGCGAAACCGGCTTTGACGAAACCCCCGAAGTCACCAGCCGCCTGGTGCACGAATTCGCTGCCGAAGGCCTGGTCAACATCGTCGGCGGCTGCTGCGGCACCACCCCCGACCACATCGCCGCCATCGCCCAGGCTGTGGCCCAGGAGCCCAGCCGCGCCTTGCAATCCGCCGGCCGCTTTGCCCGCTATCGGGAAGAGGGCAACGATCCCGCCTGACTGAAGCTGAATCGCACGGCGCGCTGAATACCCCTACCCCGCTTGGCCAGGCACAGAAGCTGCGCCCGGCCGCCTTGCCCCACAACTGCCCCGCCCCACCATGTCATACCTCTGGACCAAAGCCTTTCACATCGTCTTCGTCAGCGCCTGGTTTGCCGGCCTGTTCTACCTGCCGCGCATCCTCGTGAATCTGGCGCAGGTGCCGCCGGAATCACACGCCGAGCGCCAGCGCCTCATCGGCATGGCGCAGCGCCTGCTGCGTTTTGCCGCGCTGCTGGCCATCCCCGCCATCGCCCTGGGCCTGTGGCTGTGGCTGGCCGAGGGCATAGGCCGCGGCCCAGGCAACGGCTGGCTGCACGCCAAGCTGGCGCTGGTCGCCCTGGCCCTGGGCTACCACCACGGCTGCGGCGTGCTGCTGCGCAAGATGGTGCAGGACCAAAGCCGGCGCTCGCACACCTGGTACCGCTGGTTCAATGAGGTCTCGGTGCTGCTGTTTGCCGCCATCGTGGTGCTGGTGGTGGTCAAGCCGTTTTAAGGGCCTGTGCAAAGTCTCTGCACGGTCGGCCACTAGGGCCTAACGCACCACCGCGCCGCGCGCATTTGCGGATTGATCCGGGCCATCGTGCAGCAAGGCCGCCAGCCCGCTGGTGCGGCGGGTGCGCTGGGCCATGGCCTGCTGCCAGATGCCTTTGCCGGGGCTGAGGTAGCTCAGCCGCTGGCGCGCGCGCGTCAGGCCGGTGTAGAGCAGCTCGCGCGTCAGCAGCGGGCTGGCATGGCCAGGCAGGGCCAGCAGCACGTGCTCGAACTCCGAGCCCTGGCTTTTGTGCACCGTCATGGCAAATGCCGTCTCCACATGCTGCAGGCGGCTGGTGGCCACGGAGCGGATGGCCGCCGCGCCGGCGCTGGCGCTGGCTGGCGCAGCCTGCGCGCCGGCCTGGGGTGAGAGCGCCTGGCCATCGGCCAGGTACACGCGCAGCGCTGCGCCCGGCTGTGGCCCTGGCAGCGCCATGCCGATATCGCCATTGAACACGCCCAGATGGGCATCGTTGCGTGTGACCATGACGACCCGGCCAGCGAACCAGCCCTGCGCCTTGACCGCCAGGCCAGCGCTGCGCAGCAGCTCCAGCACCAGCGCGTTCATGCCGTCTACGCCCCAAGCGCCAGCGCGCGTGGCGCACAGAATGCGAAAACGGCCCAGCGCCTGCAGGAGCTGGGCCACCCAGCGCTGGTGCGCGGCCTCATCGCCCGCAGGGGGGGCGGCGCGCAGCAACCTGGCCAGCGCCGCGTAGCCGGGCGCAGTCTCCTCCTCTGGCCAGATCACGCGCCGAGCATCGGCCAGTGTGGCCTCTTCCCGCCAATGCACACTGCGCTGCGCCTCAGGCTGTGCCTGCAGCGCGGCCATGGCCCGCGCCATGGCCTGCGCATCGCCTTGCTGCACGGCCTGTGCCAGCTGGCCAATGCTGCCGCCAAAGCGGCGACTTTCGCGCAGCATGGCGATGGTTTGCGCCAGCGGCGGCGCGGCCGCTGTGGCCAGCAGCGGCTGCGGCAGCGCCTGGCCCGTGGTGCGGGCGATGTGCTCGGCCGTGGCCTGGCTGTAGCGGCCACTGGCCGCATCGCGGCACAGATCGCCCAGCACGGCCCCGGCCTCCACCGAGTCGAGCTGGTCCTTGTCGCCCAGCAGCACCAGATGGGCCTGCTCGGGCAGGGCCTGCAGCAGGGCCGCCATCATCTGCAGGTCCACCATCGAGGCTTCATCGACGATCAGCCAATCGAGCGCCAGCCGGTTGCCCGCATGGTGACGCAGTCGGCGCGTGCCCGGCTGCGCGCCCAGCAGCGAGTGCAGCGTGCGCGCGGCCGGAATGGCCGCCAGCGCCTGGCGCAGCGGCGGCGCGACCTGCGCATCGCTGAACACGGTGTGCAAGGCCGCCTGCAGGGACTCACTCAGCCGCGCAGCGGCCTTGCCCGTTGGGGCTGCCAGCCGGATGCGCAGCGCCGCCGGCTGCGGCGCCATGGCCAGCACCGCAGCCATCAGCCGTGCGGCGGTGTAGGTTTTGCCCGTGCCCGGGCCACCGGTGATGACGCTCACGCGCTGGCGCAAGGCCAGGGCGCAGGCAATCTGCTGCCAATCCAGCCCCGGCGCAGCCGCCGCGCCCGGAAACAAGCGCCCTAGCACCTGCGCCAGCTGCGCCTGCCAGGCCGCATGGGCCGGGCCATCCTCAGCCACCGCCGCGCCGCCTGCATCCCCATGCGCATGGGGATGCGGCCAAGGCCAGGGTCGCGCCCGTGCCAGCAATGCGCTGGCCACGCCGCATTCGTAATCGTGGTAGCGGCGCAGGTACAGGCGCAGCGGCCGCTGGCCCTGCATGTGCAGCACCAGCGGCGGCGCGGTATCGGCAGCGGCAGCGGCCGTCGGCTCGCCGGCTTTGGCGGCTGCTTGCACCAACGCATCGGCCTGCACGCGCTCGATCAACGGGCTGTCCAGCACCGCCAGCCAATGGGTGGCGTCGGCGGGCAGTTGCGCGCACAGCTGCTGCAATGCCTGGTGTGCTGCCAGGGCCTGGGCATCATCGCCCAGGGCCGACCAATCCAGCCAGCCCGGCACGGCCTGGGCCAGGCCTTCGAGCTGCAGGCAACTGTGGCCACGCCCTTCCAGCGCACACAGCAGGGCCACGACGTAGGGCAGGCTGGCGTGGCAGGCGCTGTCCTGCTCCAACACCCATTGCGCAAACGCCGCGTCCAGCCGGCGCAGCCAGCCGGCCTCGGCCCATTGCCACAACTGGGCCAGGCTGGCGGGGTGGGCGGGACGGGGCAAATCACTGGGGCTGGGCATGGCGCGGCATCGGGCAAAAGATGGAGCGTGGGCAGGAGACATCAGGCATCGCGCTCATGCGCGTCCAGCCAGGCCAGCGCCTGGCGGTATTCGGCCATGCGGGCATGGTCCTCGGGCTGGGGATCGGGGATGCGCGCCCAGTCCATGTTGTCCAGGATGTCGGCGCGCTTGACGGCGCGTGCAATCGGATCGGCCGCAGCGCGCTGCGTTGCCGCCAGGCGCGACTCCCAATCAGGGCGTGTGAGCACGCGCACGGCCTGCACCACCTGCGGCGCAAAACCCTGTTGCAGCAAATCCTGCTCCGTCAGCGGCGTTTGCTCCAACACATCGTGCAACACCGCTGCCATGCGCTGCTCGGCACTGGCGCCCGCCCCCAGACGCGCCATCACCCGCAGCGGATGCAGCACATAGGGCGAGCCATCACTGTCGCACTGCCCGGCATGGGCTTTTACGGCCAGAACAATGGCCTGCTCCAGGGGGCCCAGAGGCGCGCCATTGGCCACACCGCCCCGACCATCGTTCGTCGCAAAAGTCATCGCTGCATCTGCCAGTCAAAATACCGATTGTGCCGCCACGCCTGCCGATTCCAGGAGCACCATGCAAATCTTCTTCTCGCCCTATTCGCCCTTTGTGCGCAAATGCCTGATCACGGCCTGGGAGCTGGGCCTGCACGAGCGCATCGAGCTGCTGCCATCCAATGCCCATCCCGTGCAGCGCTCGCAGGCGCTGGTGGCGATCAACCCCTTGGGCAAGGTGCCGACCTTCTATACCGATGAGCAGCAGGTGCTCTACGACAGCCGCGTGATCTGCGAGTACCTCAATGCGCTGGCCCAGGGGGAGATCTTCCCTTGCCAGCTGGGGCCGCGCATGCAGGCCCTGACGCTGCAGGCCCTGGGCGACGGCATGCTCGAAGCCTGCCTGCTGGCCCGATACGAGGAGGTGGCGCGGCCTGCGGCCTATCAGTGGTCAGACTGGCGCGCCGCGCAGCTGGACAAGGTGCGCAGCGGCCTGGCCCACTTGGAGCCCCAGGCGGCGCAGCTGGCGCAGCGCGTGGACATCGGCACGATCACGCTGGCCTGCGTGCTGTGGTATCTGGATCTGCGGTTTGCCGCATACGGCTGGCGCGGGCAATACCCCCGGCTGGCAGCCTGGTACGCGGCGTTCAGCCAGCGCGGCTCCATGCGCCATGAGTGGGCGCTGGCGCCCGGTGGCTGAGCCTGCCTTGGGCCACGCTGGGAGATTTGATGGGAATGGGCTCAATTGACATTGCTGCACAATAATGGAATGGGGCAATATTCATGGCAATTGCTTCTCTGCCATTCAAAATCAGGCATTGAGCCAATGGCAATATCCCATAAACCAGCAAAACAGAGCACATCATCACAAGGCCTGCTCACGAATCAATCCTCCGCATACAATCCAATCTGCCAGTCATTCAATCGCACATATTCTTCAATCAGGCCTCCACCAACCCACAAGATGCCAAACTTCAAGCGAAGACACCAAGAATTTTGGACTGGTCTAGCGGACGCCGCCCCATTTTTCTTCTCCATCTTCATATCTTTTGTCATGTTTGGCGTTCTTGGGCGAGAGATGGGTTTTAATGGTTTGGCGCTGGCATTCATGACCGGATCCATCATGTCAGAGCCTTTGCAACTCACACTGCTGAAAACCTCACTCGAATCATTGACCATCGCAGGCATAGCAGTCGCTGCCTTGAGCGCAAACCTGAGATTCGTGGCATTCACCTTGTCAATCAAAAATCAGCTATCCGGGCCAATTCATCGGCATGTCCCGGCATTGATGGTGATGGCCAATGCTGCCTACACATTGATTTCCTTACGGCAGCAAGCCTCCTTCAAGGTTACGCCGCAATACACCAATGCCGTTTGTTTTTCACTTTATGGAGCAGCATTGCTGGGCACGGTGGTGGGTTTCACCATCGGGGCGCACTTTGGCGACAGCCTCAGCATGCATGCCGCCAGCGCACTGATCATTTTTCTATTCTCACAGATAGGAAAAATGCTGCTGGACCGAAACATCCTGTTTGCCATATTGATATCCGGCAGCATTGGGGCATTGCAAATCGTCTTATGGGGCGCAACCAATTTAACTCTTTCACTGATTGGCACTATTTTACTCACATACTCTTATGATCGATCATAACTCAATATGGCCTTATGTCGCAGTATGCGCAGCGATTTCATTGGCTTGCCGAATTATTCCCCTATCCCTCAACATCAACTCTCTGAAAATCCCTTATCGAAAATTCATTGAGCGACTGAGCCGGTATGCTGCGGCCATTCTTCTGACAGTCATTCTGGTCAATATCATTTCAGAAATGAGCCTGAAATCCACAGCAAATGCCGGACTAATTCTTGGATCGGGCGGCGCGTTATTCCTCTCCATTCAAGGGGTCAAGCCATACCTTTCGTTTTTGCTTGGCTTGTCCACCTATGCCGTGTTCCAGCTTTTCGCCTGATTGAATCGCGTCAACCTTTTGCTGGCGCGGGCAATACCCCCAGCTCGGCCTGGTACGCGGCGTTCAGCCAGCGCGGCTCCATGCGCCATGAGTGGGCGCTGGCGCCCGGTGGCTGAGCCTGCGCTGCCAGCCATCAAAACGCCGGCAGGCGCCGCGCCACCGGCTGCGATTTGACGATGGCCGAGTGGGTTTCGGCCAGGTGGGCGATGCGCTCGAGGATGTGGTCCAGGTGTTCGATGGAGCGCAGGTGCAGGCGGGCGATGAAGCCGTCCTCGCCGGTGACTTTGTCGCATTCAACCAGCTCGGGGATGGTTTGCAGCAGTTTTTCCACCGCCTTGAGCTGGCCGGGCAAGGGCTTGATGCGCACCATGGCCTGCAGCGTGTAGCCCAGCGCGCGCGGCTCGACCTGCACGGTGAAGGCGCGGATCACGCCGCGATCTTGCAGCTTGCGCAGCCGCTCGGCTGTGGCCGGGGCGGACAGGCCCACTTGTACAGCCAGGGTTTTGATGGGCAGGCGCGCATCGGCTTGCAGCAAGTGGAGCAGTTGGCGGTCGGTGTCGTCGAGCATCATCGGTTTTTCTGTAGATTTACCTTTTTTTCGAATGATTATCTTGCCATTTGCCTTTGATGATGGCTGTTGAATGGGCGGCCTGACCGATACATTGCCTGGCTTTGTACAAATGCATTCACACGGCAACAGGCAGCAAGGCGGCAAGGCAAATGAACAACGCAGAGACGGGGCAGCAGGCGCCATGGCGCGGCGGGCTGGAGATGGCGGCGGCGATGACGATCTCCGGCACCATTGGCTGGATGGTGGTGTCCTCGGGCCGGCCGGTGGCGGAGGTGGTGTTCTGGCGCTGCCTGTTTGGCGCGCTGACGCTGCTGCCGGTGTGCCTGGCGCTAGGGCAGTTGCGCCGCACAGCCTGGCCGGGGGCGCGGCAGCTGGCGCTGGCGGCCTGCGCTGGCGTGGCCATCGTGCTCAATTGGCTGCTGCTGTTTGGCGCCTATGGGCGCACGTCGATTTCGGTGGCGACGGTGGTCTACAACACGCAGCCGTTCATGCTGGTGGCCCTGGGGGCGCTGCTGCTGGGCGAGCGGCCGGGGCTGGCGCGCTGGCTGTGGCTGCTGCTGTCTTTTGGCGGGGTGGCGCTGGTGGCGCAGGCCCGGCCCGGCGGGGCGGATGGCGCTTATCTGGCCGGGGTGGCGATGGCGCTGGGCGCGGCTTTTTTCTATGCGCTGGCGGCCTTTATCGCCAAGCGCTTGCGCGGCATGCCGCCACAGTTGCTCAGCCTGATGCACACCGTGGTGGGCGTGGCGCTGCTGTGGCCCGCCATGCCGCAGGCCGGGGCCGTGGCGGCAGGCAGCTGGCCCTGGCTGGTTGCTTTGGGCGTGGTGCACACGGGGTTGATGTACATCCTGCTGTATGGGGCCATTCAACGCTTGCCCACGTATTTGACCGGGGCGCTGTCGTTCCTCTACCCGCTGGTGGCGCTGGCGGTTGATGTCTGGGCTTTTGGCCAGTGGCCCGGCCCTCTGCAGTGGCTGGGCGGGGCGCTGGTGCTGCTGGGGGCGGCGGGCATGGTGCTGGGCTGGCGCTGGCCCCAGCGACGTTGGGCTGCAAGCCAAGGCACCATGCAGAATCAGGCCTCGCCCTCTCCATCGCCATCGTCCTCGCGGTAGTGGCGCTGATCTTCGGCCTGCTCGGCCTGGGCGCGGCGGGCGCGGTCGATCCACTGGAACAGCTCGCGATAGGCCTTGCCTTTGCGCGGCGCCTTGCCCTGAGAGGTCTCGGCGGCGGTGGCCACTGGACTTTCCTTGCGGGCCTGGCGGATCAGGCTGCGCAGTTGCTGCACGTCACCAGCCGGGTATTGCTGCAGCCATTGGGTGAGGGCCTGGTCGTCGGCCAGCAGGCGCTCGCGCCATTGCTCGGCTTCGTGCAGGGCCTGCTTTTCTTCGGCGCTGCCGCTTTTCTGGATGTCCAGCGCGGCGCGGATGGCGTCGATCTCGGCGGCATCCAGCCGGCGCATGAGCTTGCCCACGTATTGCATCTGGCGGCGCCGTCCTTCGAAGTCGCTGATGCGCCGCGCCTCCTGCAGGGCTTCGCACAGCGCATCAGGCAGGCTCAGCCGGGCAAACAGCTCGCTGCGCAGCCCCAGCAGGGCTTCGCCCAAGGCCTGCAGCTCATGGCTTTCGCGCTTTTTGTCGCTTTTGCTGACTTCGCGGCCTTTGAGTTCGGCCTTGAATTGCTGGTCCTCTTCGCTGCCTGCGGCAACAAAGTGGCCGCGCACGAAATAACCGCGTGGGGATTTTCTCTGCATGGGTTGGAATGGGCGCCTGGCCCGCTCAGGGCCAGGGAAGGTCTGCACGATGACAGCGGCCATGGAAAATGGAATGGGCCGCCTCTGGGCGGCCGCAAGTATCATACCGGCCATCATGAAGCCAGTCTCCCGAAACCGCCCTCCCCGCGCGCGCGCTGCGGCCCCTCAGGCGCAGCCCGAGCAGCTCTTTTCCTACACCCGCGAGCAATTCCAGGCCTTGGCGCATCAGGCGCTGGCTGAGGCCAAGAAGCTCGGCGCCACGGCCGCAGCGGCCGAGGTTTCCGAAGGCTCCGGCCTTTCTGTCAGCGTGCGCCAGGGCGAGCTGGAGACGGTGGAGCGCAACCGCGACAAGTCGCTGGGCGTCACAGTGTTCATCGGACAGCGCCGAGGCAATGCCAGCACCTGCGATTTCTCCGCTGCGGCCGTGGCGCAGACGGTGCAGGCAGCCTACGACATTGCCCGCCACACGGCCGAGGATCCGCACGCGGGCCTGGCCGATGCGGCCGATATTGCTGCGCCAGGCACGCATTTGGAGCTGGATCTTTGTCACCCCTGGATGATCGACAGCGAGGCCGCCGCCGCACTGGCGCTGCGCTGCGAGCAGGCCGCTTTCCAGACCAGCCGCCAGATCACCAACAGCGAGGGCGCCAGCGTCTCGGCCCAGCATGGGCATTTCTATGCCGCGCACACCAATGGCTTCGAAGGCGGCTACGCCAGCTCACGCCACAGCCTGTCGGTGGCGCCGATTGCGGGCAAGGGCGCGAACATGCAGCGCGATTATTGGTACAGCTCGATGCGCAACGCGCGGCGCCTGGCCTCGCCCGAGCGCATTGGCCGCTATGCGGCCGAGCGCGCGCTCTCGCGCTTGGGCAGCCGCCGCATCGCCACGCGGCAATGCCCAGTGCTGTTCGAGGCGCCGCTGGCCGCTGGCCTGCTGGGGGCCTTCACGCAGGCCATCAGCGGCGCGGCGCTGTACCGCCAGAGCAGCTTCTTGCCCGATTCGCTGGGCCAACAGGTCTTCCCCGAGCACATCGAGATCGAGGAAAACCCCTTTCTGCTCGGCGGCAAGGGCAGTGCGCCCTTCGATGCCGAAGGCGTGCGCGTGGCGCCGCGCCACGTGGTGCGCGATGGCCGCGTGCAAGGCTATTTCCTCAGCAGCTACACGGCGCGCAAGCTGGGCATGCGCAGCACCGGCAATGCCGGCGGCTCGCACAATCTGTGCCTGAACTCAACCCAAACGCAGTCCTGCGACGACCTGCCGGCCATGCTGCAAAAGCTGGGCACTGGATTGTTCGTCATCGAGCTGATGGGCCAGGGCGTCAACGGCGTGACTGGCGATTATTCGCGCGGCGCCAGCGGCTTCTGGGTTGAGAACGGCCAGATCGCCTTTCCGGTGCAGGAGATCACCATCGCCGGCAACCTCAAGGACATGTTCATGGACATCGAGGCCGTGGGCGCCGATGCCTATACCTATGGAGCCAAGACCTGCGGCTCGGTGCTGATCAACCGCATGACAGTCGCCGGCGGCTGAGCGCCCCTGAAATGCCCCCAATGCCAGCACCGCGCCGCATCAGGCCATGCGCGGCAGGCGGCGCATCACGATCGGCACCAGCAGCAGCGTGCACAGCGCCAAGCCCCACAGCGGCCACAGGCCGGCGTGGCCGGCCCAGCGCGCATAAGGGGTGATGCTGTCGGCCTCGCCGGCCTGGCCCACGCCGCGCACCTGGCCACTGAGCACCTGCACGCTGGCGCGCTCGGCCCTGGCCTGCACCTGGCCGCGATGATCGATGATGGCCGTGGCGCCGGTATTGGTGGCGCGCACCATGGGGCGTTCGAGCTCCAGCGCGCGCATGCGGCTGATGTGCAGGTGCTGGTCGATCACCACGCCATCGCCAAACCAGCCGATGTTGCTGAAGTTGACCAGCACGGTGGGGGCCTGGGATGGGTCGGCAAAGCGCCGCGCCAGCTCCTCGCCGAACAAATCCTCATAACAGATGTTGGGCGCGAAGCGCTCGCCCTGCCAGGCAAATGACGGCTGCACCGGCAGGCCGCGGCTGAAGCTGTCCAGCGGGATGTTCATCAGGTCGTTGAACCACTGGAACATTGGCGGCACGAATTCGCCAAACGGCACCAGGTGCGACTTGCTGTAGACGTAGTCCGGCTCGCCAGGGCGAATGCCCGCCACCGAGTTGGTATAGCCCGAGGCCGCATCACCCAGCGGCAACCCTGTGAGCAAGGCCTGCTGGCCGCTGCGGTAGGGCGCGGTGACGACCTCCAGGTAGCTGCTGGGCAAATCCCGCTCCAGCACCGGGATGGCGGTCTCCGGCGCGATGACCAGCGACTCCTTGCGCTCCAGAAACTGGCGCCCGTACCAGTTGAGCGAATCCATGACGCCGGTGCTGGGGTCGAACTTCTCGGCAATCGGGATATTGCCCTGCAGCAGCGCCAGCCGCACCGGCGGGCGCTGGGCCAGCGCCGCATCGGCCTGGGCCCACTGCGCCGCCTGCCACTGGCCGCCGTAATGCAGGCCTGCGGTCAGCGCCCCCAGCCACAGCAGCGGCGAGAGCAGCCGCGGCGCGGACACCGGCAGGCGCGCCACATGGATGAAGCGCCCAAAGATATAACCAGGTACAGCCGCCAGCGACAGACCGAGCAGTGCCGCAGCCAGCGCCGCCACGGCGCCGATGCCGTACACGCCCACCCAGCGCGCCAGTGGCGCCAACGGGCCATCGACATGGGCATAGCCAATGGCCCCCCAGGGAAAGCCCGTCAGCCACTGACCACGGGCCAGCTCGGCCAGCGTCCAGCAGGCGGCAAACACCACGGCACTGCCCAGGTAGCCATGCACGCGCGCATACCAATACAGCACGGCGGCCACGCCGTAATACAGCGCCAGCGCCCCGGCCAGCGCCGCCACGCCGGCCACGGCCAGCGGCGCAGGCAGGCCGCCGAAGACGTGCATCGAGGTGTACAGCCACGCGAACGCCGCAGCCAACCAGCAAGCAGCAAACCACCAGCCGCGCCAGGCGGCCTGCCAAGGGCTGCGACTGCCATCAAGGAACAGGAAAAAGCCCCCCAGGGCCAGCAGCTGGGCCCACCAATTGGGCTGCCCCTGGGCATCGGCCAGGGCCCAGGCCTGCAAGGCGCCCAACAGGGGCAGAAAGAAAAAAGCCGCCAGGCGGTCGGGTCGGAGCAAGCGCAACATGGATGGTGCAAAAGAGGGTGGAAAGCCGCCACTGCGGCAGATTGCGCTCAATGGTAGCGGGCCTGGCAGAGTGCAATGCCATATCGTCACCGCACTGCAAACGGCGCAGGGCGGGCGATGCAGGCAATTTCGGGCACGTGCGCTGCCCATGGCCGCGCCGCAAGGCGGCGTGTCATCCCCATCAAGGCGAGCCTGGCCGCTTGCGGGCAGCTGCAGCTGCCCGCAGGGCCTCACTCTTGCGGTGGCGCCGGACGCGTGACACGGAACCAGCGGATGGCGCCGCCCTTGGCGTGCAGCACGTCGAAATGCAGGCTGGCCAGCGTCACGCTCTCGCCACGCGCCGGCACATGGCCCAGCACGTGCGCCACCAGCCCGCCGATGGTTTCGAGCTCGTCCTGCGTATCGGCCTCAGGCAGCGTGACTTCAAAGTACTCCTGCACCTTGCCGATGGGCGTGTCGCCGCGCACGCGCCAGCTGCCATTGGCCAGCGCGTAGATTTCGCCCAGATCTTCGGGCTCATCGAACTCATCCTCGATCTCGCCGACGATTTCCTCCAGCACATCCTCGATGGTGATCAGCCCGGAAGTGCGCCCGAACTCATCGACCAGGATGGCCATGTGGTTGCGATGCAGGCGGAACTCGCGCAGCAGATCGTTGAGGCGCTTGGTCTCGGGCAGCAGCAGCGGCGCGCGCAGCAGCGAGCGGATGTTCAGCTCGGGCGCGCGCTGCAGCTTGAGCAGGTTCTTGGCCAGCAGCACGCCGATGATGTTCTCGCGCGAGCCTTCATAGACTGGAAAGCGCGAGTGCGCGGTGCGAATCACCGTGGCCAGCAGCTCTTCATAGGGCGCATCCACATCCAGCATGTCCATGCGCGAGGCGGCCACCATGGCGTCGGCGGCAGTCATGGACTCCATGCGGATGACGCGCTCGAGCATGATGCGCACCTCGGGCTTGATGGTGTCTTGCTCTTCTGCAGCGGCAATGGTGTCGATCAAGGCCTGCGGCGTAGCCGGCGGCGGATAGAGCAATTGGGCGATGCGCTGGCGCAGACTGCGCTTTTCTTCTTTTTCGTTGGCGCGCGCGGGGGCGTGGTCGGACGTCACGAAAGCAATGCACCCGCAAGGGGCGATGGTTGGACACAGGGCGCAAGCATAGCCGAAGTCGCCCAAGAGCGACCAACCAAGCCGGCTGCAGCCACGCGCCCTGCGCCGCTACAGGTCAATGCAAGGGCGACCCCGGCTGCCATTGGCTGCCGGGGCCGTCGCACTGCTGCGCCATGCGCCTTCAATCCTGCTTCTGCGCTGGCGCGGCGTCTGGCTCCTGATCAGGCGCAGGCCGGGCCTCGGGCTTACGGTGCATACCCATGCCCCAGAGGTTGTCCAGAAAGGACTGGAACTGGTAGGCCTGCACCTTCATGCGGTAATCAAATTCGCCGATTTGATCCTCGAATGCCTCTGTCAGGCGCGAGTTCAGATTGGGCTTGGGCAGCTTCAAATAGGCCTCGGATTCGCTGCCCTCTCGGTGCACTGTCGCGCCTGCATTGCGCGCAATCTTCAGCATGGGCGCGTTTTCACTGAGGGCATGGATGTACATGGTCTCCACCCCCTCATTGCGCGCATGCATCATGGCGCGGTCGTAGAGTTTGGCGCCCAGGCTGCGCCCGCGGTACTTGCTCAGCACCGACACGCCAAACTCCGCCGCGCGCGGCTTGCCCGGCGTGGGCGGGTCGAACGCCAGGTGGGCCATGGCAATCAGCTCCAGCTTGCGGTTGTGGATGCCGTAAATCTCATCACGCTGGAAATCCAGCCCCTCCACATAGCGGCGCACCTGCGCATCCGAGGCTGGATAGCCAAAGCGCAAGTAGCGGTCGCGCTCGGTCAGGCTGAGCAAATGCTCCAGGATTTGCTCGCGGTGCGTCGGCCCCAGCGCACGAATCGGTATGTGCAGGGGCTGCAACGCACGCCGCTCCTTGGCATCGCCAGGAGCCGCCGAAGAGGGGGGGGACTGTTTCGTGTCGATCATGGCTGGTACACAAAGGTCGGGTGAATGGATGGGGCGGCGCAGGTGCAAGGCTATTCAAAGTCCCTGCTCGGTGGGCAAGAGCCCGTTCAAGCCGTCTTGCCCAAGCGGCTTCTGCAACACATTGCAAAGAATGGCCGGGAAAACCCTCTATGCAAAGAGCATCAAATGCAATATAGGGCGCATGGCCGATCAATGCAACGACGCGCATTTTGGTTGACAGGGCAAAACGGTTGCTTGCGCCGCTGAGCATCGGCATAGGCCAGATGCAATAGAGACGCTACGACCGAGCACAAAGGCAGGAGGGCAAGTCTGCACGAAGCCCGCAGCTGGCGATGGCGCTGCGCCCTGAGCAGCAGCAAAAATGTGTCGCGCAGCAGACTGCCCGGGCCGGGCCTCCAGACCCGCGCCGCTGCAGCGCCTATGAGTGCAGCGTCACATGCACCATGCCCGGCATGTTGTCCCGGGCCCAGGGCCAGGCCCGCAGCCATTGCAGGTACCAGGCAGGCCAGGCGCGGTAATGGCTGTAGCCGATCCAGCGCACCTGCGCCCCAGGGCCCAGCCACTGCCTGATCTGCGCTGGCAAGGCGCTGGCGCCTATGCCCCAGCGCATGGCCGGCACCCGATAATGGCTGGTTTTCCAAAGCCCGCCGGGGCTTTGCGTCAGGGCCGCCACCCAGGGCGGCACCACGTCGAACATGAGCTGCAGCGGCGCAGCGCCAGCGCCAAAGCGCGCGGCCACGGCCTGCAGCAGGCGCTGCACCTGCTGCTCGCTCAGGTACATCAGCATGCCCTGGGCGCTGATGAAAACGGGCTCCTGCGCATCCACCAGCTCCATCCATGCCGGGTTGCAGGCATCGCCGCGCCAATGCTCCAGACGCGGCGCAGCCGGCGAGCCAGGGACAATGAAATGCTCGCGCAGGGCGATGGCTTCGGGCGTGTCGATGGCCAGCCAGCGCGCCCGGCCGTTGTCCAACCGCAAGCATTGCGTCTCCAGGCCGCAGCCGAGCTCGACCACAGTGCCTGTCGGGTACTCTTGCAGCCAGTCGCCGATGACGTCGTCGAAGGCCTGTGCCCGCGCCGCGTGCGAGGAGTCGGGCGGGCCGAAGTGCCGCTCGAACGGGTAGTCGATGGCCGCATAGATGCGCTCGGCATATGGGTCGCGGAAAAACGCATCATCGCGCAGCGATTCGCTGGCACGGTTGTGCAGCGTCCACAGCATGGTTTCGGGCACGGCCTGGAGGTGAACGCGCATGGGCATCGTGGGCTACTTTCGCAAATGACAAGCCAGCCATGCTGACTTGTGCGGCAGCATACCCAGGCCCATGCCTGGCAGGCAATGCGGCCTTACCCTCAGAGTTTGGGTGGCCACAAGGCGCGCTCAGAGCTCGCTCATGCCCGAAGCGAGGGGCCGCTGCGAAGTGCGGCCCAAACTGCCCCTTTACTGGGGCCGCTGCATGCTGCAGCGGTGCGGCATCTGGGCCTGCTCGGGCGTGAGGGTTCGCACGACCTCGAAGCCATAGCCCGAGCCCTCGACGTCAAAGGGCACGGCCTCGCTGCCGGCTTTCTGCATGCGCCCAACGACCAGCGGCTGCTGGAACTGGTGATCGCCCGCGCGCATCTGGCCGACCTGGCCGGCCAGTTCCACCTGCAAGCCTTCCAGGGCCTGGGCCACGGCCGCCGGCTCGGTGCTGCCGGCCTTTTCCATCGCCGCGGCCAGCGCCTCGATCAGCAGCTGCATGCGCATGTGCACGTAGTCGTCGGCGGGCTTGGGAAAGCGCTCACGGAAGGACTGATAGAACGCGCGGCTGGCCTGGCCCGGCTTGTTGGGCAGCCAGTCGGCCACGGCAATGACCTTGCCGATGCCGGCATCACCGATGGCCGCCGGCGCGCCCAATGCATTGCCGTAGAAGGTGTAGAAACTGCCGTCAAAACCCACTTCGCCAGCGGCCTTGATGAACAGCGTCAAATCGTTGCCCCAGTTGCCGGTGATCACGGCCTGCGCGCCGCTGGCCTTGATCTTGGCGCCGTAGGGTGCGAAGTCCTTGATGCGGCCCACGGGGTGGTATTCCTCAGCCACGATCTCGATGTCCGGGCGGCGCTCGCCCAGTTGGCGGCGCGCCTCGCGCAGCACGGCGTGGCCAAAGCTGTAGTCCTGACCGAACAGATAGACCTTCTTGATCGCCGTGTCGGCCTGCAACACGTCCATCAGCGCATTCATGCGCATGTCGGCATGGGCATCGAAGCGGAAATGCCAAAAGCTGCACTTTTCATTGGTCAGCGCCGGATCGACGGCCGAGTAGTTGAGAAACAGCATGCGCTGCTGCGGAGTGCGCTGGTTGTTCTTTTCCACTGCGTTGAGGATGGCCTCGGCCGTGGCCGAGGAATTGCCCTGCAGCACGTACTGCGCACCGGCATCGCGCGCCGACTGCAGCGCCGCCAGCGCCTCATCGCTCTGCCCCTTGCTGTCAAAGCGCAACAGCTGC
Organism: Vandammella animalimorsus; assembly: GCF_002285285.1. Lineage (GTDB taxonomy): Bacteria > Pseudomonadota > Gammaproteobacteria > Burkholderiales > Burkholderiaceae_C > Lampropedia > Lampropedia animalimorsus. The sequence goes on along the minus strand of NZ_NSJF01000002.1, from coordinate 178,938 downwards.
AGCGGGCGCTTGCCGCCTTGCTGCTCAGGCAGGGTCACGCCGCCACGGGCATTGACGCGCTCGACCGCCCAGGCCAGGTTGCGAAACACCGCCTCGCCGGTGTTGGCAAACGGGCCCGAGAGGCTTTCGACCAGGGCCAGGCGGATGGGCTCGCCCTTGGGCTCTGCGGCAGTGCCGGCCTGCGCCCAGGCAGGCCATGCCGCACAGGCTGCGAGCAGGCCGCCCAACAGCCAGCGCCGGGAGTTGGACTTCGGGGGGGAAATCTGTTGTGTCATTGCGTGTCCTTTGGCAAAGCATTCGACAAGATGGCGCATTATCCTTGGGCGTTTTTGCTCATTTGAAAGCATTCCATGTGCATTCACGCAATGAAAAAGAGGGGACTTTGCCGAATTTTTCAATGAATTAAAGAAAGATGCTGCAAGCAGCATCTTTCTACGCTGAAATTGCCACTCTGGGCCAAAATTTCCAGCCATGCCGCCACGCATTGGCAAAACTGCAGATGAACTGGGCCAATCCGCCATGCTTTGAACAGAATTTGGCGGGCTGCCCTCAAAATCGCCTCGCATAGATTGGGATGGGCTGCAAGGCGCAGTGACGCTGCGATTCATGAAGACCTTCCCAAGGGCGCGGCATAAAATCCGGTTTGCGCCGGGCACTGCCCAGGCTTTTTTGTTTTGTCTGACCACCCCCTCTATGAGCCACGCATCCTCCTCTACTGCTTCCAGCGTCGAATTGCTGGCCAAGGACCTCAATGAAAACGGCGGTGTGTTCTGCCCCAGCCCGGTGGCTGGCATGCCGCTGTGGAACCACCACCCGCGCGTCTTCCTGGACATCGCCCACACCGGCCAGGCGCGCTGCCCTTATTGCGGCACGCACTACCACCTCAAGGCAGGCGAAGTGTTCCGAGGCCATTGAGCTGCGCCCTCCCCCAGCCGCCGCGTGTGCGCCGCCCTTGCGGCGCGCCACGTTGGCATCTGGGGCTGCAGCGCCACCAGGGCTTTGCCGTGCCTGCAAGTAGTACAAGTATTTCCCCCTCCTGGCCCCAGCGCCTGAGCAGTGCGGCGGTCTTCTTGATCCCCGCACTGGCGCTGTGGCTGCCCTCGGGCTACTCCTGGGGCGCGGCGCTGCTGCTGCTGGGTGCGCTGTGCAGCCTGCAGCATTGGCCGCGCATGCCGGTCGATGCATCCACGCGCTGGCTGGCCGCAGCCATGGTGCTGATGGGGCTGGTGTGGATTTTCCTCTCCGACCCGGCCGAGGGCCTGGGCCGCTGGGATCGACCGATCAAATTCCTGCTGGCCCTGCCCTGCCTGTTCTTTGCCGCCGCCTACCCGGCCAATCCGCGCGCCTTGTTCTGGGGCGTGCTGCTGGGCTGCCTGGGCGCGGGCGGCATTGCCCTCTGGCAAGTGTTCTTACTGGATTACTGGCGCGCCACGGGCACGACCAATGCCATCCAATACGGCAATCTGGCTCTGCAGCTGGCGGTGATGCTGGCGGCGTTGAGCTGCGGCACGCTGCTCACGCGGGGCCGCTGGGCCAGGCCGCAGCAGCGCGGTCTGATGGCTTTGGCGATGCTGGCCATACTGGCCGGTTGCATGGCCTCGGTGCTGTCGCTCTCGCGCGGCGGCTGGCTGGCCTTGCTGTTGGCGCTGCCGCTGGCCCTGGCGCTGGCCAGAAACGCCCGCCCGGCGCTGGCGCTGGGCCTGGGCGGCGCCTTTCTGGCGTCAATGACCATGGTGGTCGTGGCCAAGCCGCACATGCTCAACGAGCGCTGGCAGCGCACCGTCGGCGAGGTGGCCCAGTTCGAAGCCCGCCACGGTGCCGACAGCTCCATCGGCCAGCGCCTGGAGCACTGGCGCCTGGCCTGGGACATGGGCCTGGAAAAGCCCCTGCTGGGCTGGTCAGTGCCCGGCTACATGCAGGAGAAACTGCTGCGCGTGCAGGCCGGGCAATACCGCCCTGCCATCCTGAAATACCAGCATGTGCACAACGAAGTGCTGGACGTGTTCGTCAAGACCGGGCTGACGGGCGTGGCGGTGCTGGGCTTTTTCTATCTGGCGCCGCTGTGCGTGTTCTGGCCGCGACGCAACGGCCAGGCGCACCCTGACGGCAGCAGTGGGCCACGCCTGCAGGCGCTGCAGGCCCAGCAGCGGGCCCTGGAGCTGGCCGGGCTGAGCCTGCCGGTAATGTTCGCCGGCTACGGCATCACGCAGGTGTTCTATGCCCACAACAGCGGCATCATGTTCTACCTGTTCATGACCATCGCGGTCTGGAGTTGTCTGCGCGGCGTGCGCCAGCAGATCGTCCAGCTCACCCCCAGCGGGCCGGTCGCACCGGCAGCCACGCCGTGAGCACACCGCATCGCCCCAGCCCTGGCGTGCGCCCACGCGTGCTGCACTTCGTCACCGGCGGCTTTTCCGGCGCCACGCAGGTGGCCATCGACCTGGTGCGCGCCCACCTGCACAGCGGCCAGTTCGAACCTCGGCTGGTGCTGCGCCGCAAGCGCCAGACGCCACCGGACAAGGTGGCCGCGCTGCGCGCACAGGGCCTGCCGGTGGACGTGGTCAGCGGCTGGAGCCACTGGGCCACGATCTGGCAGCTGCGGCGCATCTGCCTGCAGTGGCAACCCGACATCCTGGTGGCGCACGGCTTCAGCGAACACCTGTGGGGCCGCTACGCCGGGCTATGGGCCAAGGTGCCGCTGCTGGTGCACGTGGAGCACAACAGCCGCGAGCGCTACACCCCCTGGCGGCTGGCCCAGGCGCGCTGGCTGGCGCGGCGCACAGCCTGCATCATCGGCTGCTCCCAAGGGGTTCGCAACAGCCTGCTGGCCCTGGGCTTCGCGCCGGAGAAAACCATCGCCATCCCCAATGGCATTGCGCTGCAGCCCTATGCCCAGGCCGATGCCCTGCCGCTGGCCCAACGCAGCCCAGGGCTGGTGATGGTGGCGCGCTTTGCCCGCCAGAAAGACCACGCCACCTTGCTGCACGCCCTGGCCGCGCTGCGCCAGCGTGGCCTGCAGCCTACGCTGTGGCTGGCCGGCGGCGGCAGTCAGCGACTGCAGCGCCGCGCCCGAGCCTTGGCGCAGCAGCTGGGCCTGGGCGAGCAGGTGCAGATGCTGGGGCGCTGCGACGACGTGCCCAGCCTGCTGATGGGGCAGCGCATTTGCGTGCTCTCCAGCCACTACGAAGGCATGCCGCTGGCGCTGATCGAAGGCATGGCCGCCGGCTGCGCCGTGGTCGGCTCGCGCGTGCCAGGCATTCAGGAGGTCATCGCACATGAGCGCAACGGCCTGTTGGCCGCGCCTGGCGATCCGCTGGCGCTGGCCGATGCGCTCGAGCGCCTGTTGCGCGACCCCGCCTGGGCTGCCAGGCTGGCCGCACAAGGCCGCCACGATGCCCAGTCGCTCTACAGCCAGCAGCGCATGCAGGCCGCCTATGAGGCGCAGTTCCTGCAGCTGCTCACCCAAGGCAGGCCCGCACCATGAGAGAGCGCCCCTGGCTGAGTGTGCTGGTGCCTGTCTACAACGTGCAGGACTACCTGGGCGAGTGCATCGCATCGCTGATGCCGCAGCTTGAGGGCGTGCCCGGCGTGCAGGTGCTGCTGCTCGACGATGCCTCCAGTGACGGCTCGGCCGCGCTGGCCCAGCAGCTGCAGGCGCGTTGGCCCGGCGCGCTGCAACTGCTGCGGCACCCGCACAACCAGGGGCTGAGCGCGGCGCGCAACAGCCTGCTGGCCGCCAGCAGCGGCGCCTACATCTGGTTTCTCGACTCCGACGACTTCCTGCAGCCGGGCGCCATCGCCAGCCTGCACCAGGCCATCCAAAGCCACGCCCCGGACTTGGTGCTGTGCGACTTCAGCCTGTGGCGTGCCCAGCCGCGCCTGAAGCACCGCCTGCGCGGCGAAGCCCACCGGCGCAGCTTCCACGGCCCAGCGCGTACCCTGCTGCGCGATCGCACGGCCCTGCTGCAAGGCATGCTGCTGGGCGGGCAAATGCATGCCTGGTCCAAAATCGCCCGCCGCGAGCTGTGGCAGGGCCTGCAGTTCCCGCCCGGGGCCTATTTCGAGGACATGGCCACCATGCCCCGGCTGCTGCTGCGCGCGCGCAGCGCCATCCATGTGCCTGAGCCCTGGGTCGCCTACCGCCAGCGCGCCGGCAGCATTCTGGCGGGCATGAATGCCGCCAAGGCCGCCGACCTGTCGCGCGCGCTGCGCCCCTTCGTGCAGGACTGGCGCCACTGCACCCAGGCCGAGCCGGAGCTGGCCAGCGACGCCATGCGCTTTGCCATCGCCCATCTGGCAGCACGCAATTACCTGGGTGCGCGGCGCGCCCTGCAGCGCGCCGCGCCGCCACCTGTCCAGGCCCAGGCACTGGCCAGGCAGTTCGCGCAGGACTACCTGGCCTGCAGCCCGCTGCCGCCTGCTGCCCTGCTGCGCGGCTACCTGCGCCGCGGCTGGCTGCTGCGCTACGCACGCACGCGCCAAGCCGTGCTGACCGCCCCAGCCGCTGCACAAGACGCCGCACGAACCACCGCATGAGCGCACCCACCCCCGCCACGCCGCCCAGCGGCCCGCCAGCCAACCAGCCAGCCCTGAGTTGGCGCGTGCGCGGCGAACTGCTGCTGGCGCGCCTGCTCAAGCGCTGGTACGGCTGGCGCCGCCCGGCGCTGCCGCCCTGGCAGGCGCCGCCAGCCCAGCTCTGGCAGATTGGCGTGCCCGCACCGGCCGGGCCTGCGCCTGCGCCAATCCCACGCATTCTTTGGACCTATTGGGACAGCGCAGCCCCGCCGCCACTGATCGCCCGCTGCCTGGCCAGCTGGCGCCAGCACCACCCGCACTGGCGCATCGAAGTGCTGGACCTGGCCCGCGCCCGTGCGCTGCTGCCCCATTTGCCTGCGGTGCTGCTGGCCGATTCGCCCCAGAAACTGGCCGACTGGCTGCGCCTGGCGCTGCTGCAGCGCCATGGCGGCATCTGGCTGGATGCCAGCACCATCCTCACCGCGCCGCTGGACTGGGTGCTGCAATCCCAGCAAGCGCAAGGCAGCGAATACCTGGGCTTTTACCTGCAGCGCTTCACCACCTCGACCCAATACCCGGTGGTGGAAAACTGGTTCATGGCCGCCGCGCCAGGCAGCGCCTTCGTCACTGCCTGGCAGCGCGAGTTCGACGCTGAAGTCGTGCCGCGCGGCAATACCGGCTACCTGCAGCACCTGCAGGTCCTGGGCTTGTTGCCAGCGCTGCAACAGGCCATCGACGCGCCGGATTACTTGAGCATGCACCTGGCCGCCCAGCGCGTGCTGCAGCGCGACGATGCCCGCTACCGCCTGACGCTGTGGCCAGCAGAAGCCAGTGCCTTTGCCTATCACGTGCAAGCCGGCTGGCAGCGTGCCCGCCTGAAAAAACGCCTGTTTTTCATGCAGGCCGGCCCCGCCGTTGCGCCGCTGATCAAGCTGCGCGGGCCCGACAGGCGCAAGCTCGACCACTACCTGGCCGCCGGCCTGTACCTGCCAGGCAGCCTGGCTGGCCGCTATCTGATGGCGCCGCCTGCCAGCCCTACGCCCGACCACGACGCCCATGCCCGCTGACGCCTTGACCGCACTGCCCTCTGCCGCCCCAGCGGCCGCCGCTGCCCCTGATGCCCCTGATGCCCTTTGGGCCAGCCCGCTGCTGCTGAGCCTGATCGGCTGCGCCCTGCTGCTGGCGCTGGGCGCGGCAGCGCTGGCCCTGTGGCTGCGCCGCCATGCCCGCCTCCAACCCCTGCCAACGCCGGCCGTGCAGCGCTGGCAGGCCGGCCCTGAGACGACGGCCGATGCGACCCAGGGCCTGCCTGCGCCCATCCCGCGCGTGATCTGGACCTACTGGCACGACGCCCAGCCCCCGCTGGTGGTGCAGCGCTGCATCGACAGCTGGCGCCGCCTGAACCCGCAGCACACCGTGCACCTGCTGCATGCGGGCAATGTGCGCCAGTTCCTGCCCGATCTGCCCGAAGCGCTGGCGCAGCTGAACATCGCCAAGCAGACCGACTGGATGCGTCTGGCGCTGCTGCAGCGCCACGGCGGCATCTGGCTGGATGCCTCGATCATCCTCACGCGCCCGCTGGACGACTGGCTGCCGGCGCTGCAACAGGCGCAGCGCGCCGATTTCGTCGGCTTTTACCTGGACGGCTACACCACCGCGCCAGACTTCCCGGTGATCGAAAGCTGGTTCCTGGCCGCCCCGGCCGGCAACCCCTTCATCGCACAGTGGCTGGCGCGCTTTCATGCCGCAGTGGTCGAGCAGGGCACGGCCAGCTACCTGCAGACGCTGCGCCAGCAGGGGCGCTTTGCCCAGTACACGCAAAACATTGGCGAGCCCAGCTACCACACCATCCACGTGGTGGCGCAAGAGGTGCTGCACCAGGCCGTGGCCCTGCCCCCGGCGCAGCCCTGGCGGCTGGCGCTGCTGCGCGCCGAGGACAGCGCCTACTGGCTGCACCTGCAGGCGCGCTGGAAGCGCCGCCCGCTCTACGCCCGCCTGCTGTGGGCGCCCGGCGATGCCAGTCGCTGGCCTGCGCTGGTCAAGCTGCGCGGCGGCGAACGCAACAAGCTCGAGCCCTGGCTGCGCCGCAGGCATTGGCGCGCCGGCAGCCTGGCCGGGCGCTTTCTGGCCGATTGAAGGCCCACCGCGCCCCCGCACCGGGACGCTGGGCCTGTGCGTGGCGCCCGGCGGCCGCAGGCACAAATAAGCACTGCCGCAGCGCACGCCCTGTGCAAAGGGCTGCGCGCTGCGGCAGTGCTGGCAGGCAAGCTGTGGGCCTGGCAAGGCGGCCCACAGTGCACAGCGCAAATGGCCGATCAGGCGATCGAGGCCTGGTAGATGGATTCGATGGAGTCCTCCAGCGCCTGGTTGAACTGGTCATCGCTTTGCTGCGCCGACAGGCCTTCGGTCAGTGCGCGGCTGAAGCTGGCGATCACGCCGGGGTTGCGCGCCAGCTTGGCATTGGCCTCCTGGCGGCTGTAACCGCCCGAGAGCGCCACGACCTTGAGCACGCTGGGGTGCGCCACCAGCTCGTCGAAGAAGCCGTCCACCGTGGGCAGCGTCAGCTTGAGCATCACCGGCGTGGCGGCGGGGATCTTGTCCAGGCGCTGCAGCAGGCCTTGCTTGAGTTCGGCCTCGATGGCCTGCTTATCCGCTGCCTTGATGTCCACCTCCGGCTCGATGATGGGCACCAGGCCCGCGGCCAGCACCTGCTGCGCCAGCTCGAACTGCTGATCCAGCACCGCAGCAATGCCCGCCGGGTTGTTGGCCTTGATGACCGAGCGCTCCTTGGTGCCAAACACGCCCTTGGCCTTGGCGCGCGCCAGCAACTCGGCCAGGCCGGGGATGGGCTTCATCAGCTGCACGCCATCGGCCTCATCCTGCAGGCCCTTGTCGATCTTCAGAAAGGGCACGACGCGCTTGTCCTCCCACAGATAGCGGGCCGCATCCTTACCATTGAAATCGCGGTCGAGCGTCATCTCGAACAAGATCGCGCCCAGCACGCGCTGGCCATCGAAGGCCGGGCTGCTGACGATGCGGGTGCGCATCTGGTGGACCAGATCGAACATCTGCGCCTCGCCGCTGTAGGCCGATTCCTCGATGCCGTAGAGCTTGAGCGCCTTGGGCGTGCTGCCGCCGCTTTGATCCAGCGCGGCGATGAAGCCCTGGCCGCTGGCGATGCGCTGCTGTTGTTCGGCTGTGGACATGGGTGCGTTTCTCCTTTGGTGCGAATGAATGACGACGGGCAGGCTTGGCGGCTCAGCGCGCGCAGGCCCAGGGCGGCTCATCCAGCCATGACGCTGCGTTGGTTGTGCTCACGCCGATGTGTGCTCGCGCCTGTGGCCGGTGACTGCGAAATCCAGCGCGCATTCTACCGGCCCACCCGCGCTGGACAGCGCCTGTGCTCTGCCAAGGCGCAGGCACTGTGCATGGAGTAAAAAGCCGCCCTGTGCGGGCGGCGTCTTCAAGCGGCAGCGCTGCAGCAAAGCCTGCTTTGCCTTTGACGGTCTCAAGGGCGCTGCGGTTGCACCCACTCGGTGCCCACGGTCTCGTCCAACACGTAAACGTACGGGCTGGCAACCCCCGGGCGGCCGCCCCGGGCCGGGTAGCGATGAATACGCAGCAGGCTGCGCACGCCCGGCTCATGGGTAAAGCCTTCGATGGGCTCATGGAACAGCTCCCACGGCCCGGACGACTGGCGCAGGCCCTGAGCATCGAACTCGACGCGGCGCACCTCCAGGCACTGGCGCGTGCGGCCGGCCTCGCTGCAAGGCCGGGTGCGGGGCGCCACTTCCAGGAAAATGGTCTGCGGGGCCGCGCCATGGCGCGTGGCATGGGTGGGCGTGCCCTCGAGCAGCCACTGGCTGCCATTGGCAAACTCCAGTCGCAGCTGCGGCGCATGCGCCGGGCCGCTGATGCGCCAGCTGCGCACCTGCGGCAAGGCTGCTCCCAGCTGCTGCTCCAGCGTCATCAAGCGCTGATCGGCACAGGCCTTCTTGGTCTGCATGGGCACATCCACACGCAACTGATCCGGCCCTGCCAGGTAGGTGGCACTCAGCAGATTGCACAGGCCGCTGACGCCCAGGTACTGGCCGTCAAAGCGCAGCTGCACCGGCGCTCGCAAGGCGCGCTGCCCCCGGCCAAACCAGGCGCCGTCTCGCCCGGTGACCGTGCGCAACTGCCAGTGGTACGCCGTCAGCGCGTCCATGGCCTGCGCAGGCGCTGCAGCAGGCGCCATCGGGCTGCCGACATGGTCCGCTCTGGCCTGGGCAAACAGGTCACGCTGCGCAGGCTGACCCGGCTGGGCTGGCCCATTGTCGGGCGCGCCTGCCACCCCGGCGCCAGTGGCGCAGGCAGTCAACATGCCGCAGCACAGTGCAGCCAACATGGCATGGAATCCGTATCGCATCCAACAGCCCTTTCCTCGTTCAAGCTTGGTCGTGATGGCGGGCATGTACGCCCGCACGCCCTGCGCGCCAGGCCACCGCCCCAAAGGGTTGGCATCATAGCAAGGCCAAGGACATGGCCGTGCGCCAGGCGCTGGCTGCGCCCGCCTGCGCATACACTGCGGGCTTTGCCCATCCGCACACACCGCTGCCGCCATGTCCGACATCCTGGAAAAAATCATCGCCGTCAAGCATGAAGAGATCGCCGCCGCGCAAAAGCGCATGCCCTTGAACGCCGTGCGCGCCGATGCCGAAAGCCGTGTGCTGACGCGCGATTTCGAGGGCGCCCTGCGCACCAAGATCGCCCAGGGCCAGGCCGGCGTCATTGCCGAAATCAAGAAGGCCAGCCCCAGCAAGGGCCTGTTGCGCACCGATGCGCAGTTCATCCCTGCGGACATCGCACAAAGCTACGCCCAGGGCGATGGGCGCACCAGCGCCGCCTGCCTGTCGGTGCTGACCGATCGGCAGTTCTTCCAGGGCAGCGTGGACTATCTGAAGCAAGCCCGCGCCAGCGTCGATCTGCCGGTGCTGCGCAAGGATTTCATGGTCGCGCCCTACCACATCTACGAATCGCGGGCCATGGGCGCCGATGCCGTACTGCTCATCGCCGCCGCGCTGGACGATGGATTGATGGCCGAGCTCGAAGCCATCGCCCTGTCGCTGGACATGGCCGTGCTGGTGGAGGTGCATGACGCCCATGAGCTTGAGCGCGCACTGCGCCTGAAAACCCCGCTGCTGGGCATCAACAACCGCAACCTGCGCACTTTCGAGACCCGCCTGCAGACCACGCTGGAGCTGCAAAAGCACGTCCCGCCCGAGCGCCTGCTGGTGACCGAATCGGGCATTGCCACGGCTGCGGACGTGCAGCTGCTGCGCGAGGCCGGCGTGCACGCCTTCCTGGTGGGCGAGGCCTTCATGCGCGCGCCCGAGCCCGGCCTGGCGCTGGCGCAGTTGTTTGGCTGAGGGGGCCGCAGGCGGAGGCTGGCGTTTCAGACGCCTGCTCAGTCGGAGGCTGGCCGCTGCGAATCGTCGGACTCAGGCAGCGCGCCGTCGGCCTGCATGGCCAGGCGCTGGCGGCGGGTGAATTCCTGGTAGGTGTCGATGCCGCGCAGCTGCAGGATGTAGTTGCGCACCGCCGCCTCGACCAGCACGGCAATGTTGCGCCCGGCCATGACCTGGATGATGGCCTTGCGCACCGGCACGCCCAGAATGGATTCGGTCAGCGGCTCGTGCGGCAGGCGCTCGTAGTCGCGCTCCATGGTTTCGCGCCGCACCAGATGCACGATCAGCCGCAATCGCATGCGGCGGCGCACCGCGGTTTCGCCAAAGATGGCGCGGATGTCGAGCAGGCCAATGCCTCGCACCTCCAGCAAGTTCTGCAGCAGCTGCGGACATTTGCCCTCCAGCGCGTTCTGGTTGATCTGCACCACATCAACGATGTCATCGGCCACCAGGCCATGGCCGCGCGTGATCAGCTCCAGGCCCAGTTCGCTCTTGCCCAGACCGGATTCGCCGGTAATGAGCACGCCCACGCCCAGAATGTCCATGAACACGCCGTGCAAGGTGGTACTGGCCGCAAACAGCTTGAACAGGTAGCTGCGCAGCACGTCGATGACGTAGGCCGAGGACTCGGCCGTGGCAAACATGGGGATTTGCGCCGTCTCGCACATGTCCAGCAGCGCCTGCGGCGCCTGCTGGCCATCGGCCAGGATCAGCACTGGCGGCTCCAGCTCCGTGATGCGCGCCACGCGGCGCACGCAATCGGCCTCGGTGGCATTGGTCAGATAGCGCACCTCGGACTCGCCCAGCACCTGCGCGCGGAATGGGTGGATGTAGTTCAGATAGCCGACCAGATCGGCACTGGCGCGCGCCGAGCGCAGCGCACGCTCATCGAAACGCCGCGCATAAGCGCTGCGCCCCGCAATCCAGCGCCATTGCAAGGCCTGCGCGAATTCGTCGAACAGGGCCTGAGCGCTGACGGTGTTGGGCATGATGGCCGGCCTTATTGCACCTCGGCGGGCAACTGGCTGGGGTGCCAATTGGCCACCAGGCTGTGCAGCTGCTGCGCATCATCGGCATGGATCATGGCCTCGCGCAGATCCACATCGCTGAGCAGCTCGGCAATTTCAGAAAGGATTTCCAGGTGCTTTTCGGTGGCCGCCTCGGGCACCAGCAGGAAGATGAGCAGGCTGACGGGCTGCTCATCGGGCGCATCGAAACCGATGGGCTGCGCCAACTGGAAAATGGCCGCCATCGGCGCATTCAATCCTTTGATGCGACCATGCGGAATGGCCACGCGGTGCCCAAGGCCAGTGGAGCCCAGGCGCTCGCGCGCAAACAGGCTGTCGGTGACGACGGCGCGCGAGAGGCCATGCAGGGTTTCAAACAGCAGGCCAGCTTCTTCGAAAGCACGCTTCTTGCTCGTGACTTCGACGTGCACCAGCACGCGCTCGAGAGGCAGGATGGAGGCTAGACGGTTCATAAGTGGGGGAAGATTATGCCTATACAGTCCAGCGCCCCTTCAATCTCTCGGTATTTCCCCTAGTTGGACTTGACATTCACGATGTATTGACAGTCAGGCCCAGTGTTTGGTATGGGGCGCAAGCAACCCCGAGCAAACAACAAGCCCGCCAGGCAAAGCGCCAGGGCGGGCTTGTCATTGAGAGATTCGGCTCAAGGACGAATGCGCTTAAGCAGAAATGGTCTTCTTGTGGGCCTGATGGTCATGCTCCTTGAGCTTGTCCTTGAAGCGCACCACTTGGCGGTCGAGCTTGTCCACCATTTCATCGACGGCTGCGTACAAATCCTCATGCGCGGTCTTGATGTGGATGTCGCCGCCCTTGAGCAGCATGGTGCATTCGGCCGTCTGGCGCCCTTGCTTTTCCTTGGTGTTCTCCAGCCCCAGCACCACCCTCACATCAATCAACTGGTCGAAGCGCTTGGCCACGCGCGCGAGCTTGCTTGTGACGAATTCACGCAATGCAGGCGTGACTTCCAGATGGTGTCCGCTAATGGTCAGGTTCATAAGACTTGCTCCTTTCGTGATGATCGGCGCCAGCGCATTTTGCCCACTGAGCGTCAATGCACCGGCAGGCAAAAGCCCAAGCTGGCTTTTTGCTCAGCGCCTCGCGCGGGCTGGGCGCCCGGCCCGCACAAAAGCCTGAAGCCGCACTATGCGCCGCCGCTGCGTTTTCCGCAATAGAGGCTCACCCGCAGAGTCTGCCAAACCGCACCATGCAGGGTGCATCACTGCAGCGCGCGCGCAGTGCCTGGCAGGCCAGGCGCTGTGGCGCGACTGCGTAATGCCCTTCACCGCGTCATGCGATCAAAAGCCATCGAGCGGCAGCTCGGTGACGCTGTGCGCACCATTGACGATGGCGTCGCGCAAGGCCTTGGTGCGCGGCAGGATGTGCTCGGCGTAGAAGTGCGCGGTGGTGATCTTGGCGTCGCAGAAGGCCTGATCCTGGCCCTTGGCGCGCTCGGCCTGCGCGGCCAGCAGGGCGCGGCCCAGGTTCCAGCCTGCCACCAGATTGCCAGCCAGCATCAGGTAGGGCACGGAGCCGGCGTAGGCGGCATTGGGGTTTTCGCGGCTATTGGCGACGATGAAGTCCACCACGTCCAAATAGGCCTGGCGGGCAGCGGCCAGCTCACGCGCCACGGCCTGGGCTGGCTCCGTGCCCAGCGCAGCGAGCTCCTGCTCGGTCTTGGCGATGCGCTCGGCAATGGCTTTGGCGACCTGCCCGCCATCGCGGCCGGTCTTGCGCCCGACCAAGTCGTTGGCCTGGATGGCGGTCGTGCCTTCGTAGATGGTCAGGATCTTGCAGTCGCGGTAGTGCTGGGCCGCGCCGGTTTCCTCGATGAAGCCCATGCCGCCGTGCACCTGCACGCCCAGCGCCGTGACTTCCTGGCTGATCTCAGTGCTGTAACCCTTGACCAGCGGCACCATGAATTCGTAGAAGGCCTGGTTTTCCTGGCGCACCTGGGCGTCCGGGTGGTGGTGGGCAGCGTCGTAGGCGGCAGCGGCCGTCAGCGCCGTGGCGCGCGTGCCTTCGGTCAGGGCGCGCATGGTCATCAGCATGCGGCGCACATCCGGGTGGTGGATGATGGGCGCGCTGCCCTTGACCGAGCCATCGACCGGGCGGCTTTGCACGCGCTCGCGCGCATAGGCCACGGCCTGCTGGTAGGCACGCTCAGAGACGGCAATGCCCTGCACGCCCACGGCATAGCGGGCGGCGTTCATCATGATGAACATGTACTCCAGGCCTCGGTTTTCCTCGCCCACCAGATAGCCGATGGCGCCGCCGTGATCGCCAAATTGCAGCACCGCCGTGGGGCTGGCCTTGATGCCCAGCTTGTGCTCGATGCTCACGCAGTGCACGTCGTTGCGATCGCCCAGCGAGCCATCGGCATTGACCAGGAACTTGGGCACCACGAACAGGCTGATGCCCTTGACGCCCTCGGGCGCGCCAGCCACGCGGGCCAGCACCAGGTGCACGATGTTTTCGGCCATGTCGTGCTCGCCGTAGGTGATGAAGATCTTGGTGCCAAAGACCTTGTAGGTGCCATCGGGCTGCGGCTCGGCGCGCGAGCGCACCAGCGCCAGGTCGGAGCCGGCCTGCGGCTCGGTCAGGTTCATGGTGCCAGTCCACTGGCCGGAGATGAGCTTTTCCAGGTAGGTGGCCTTGAGCGCATCGCTGCCGGCGGTCATCAGCGCCTCGATGGCGCCATCGGTCAGCAGCGGGCACAGCGCAAAGCTGAGGTTGGCGCTGTTGAGAATTTCCTGGCAGGCCGCGCCGATGGTCTTGGGCAGGCCCTGGCCGCCGAATTCGGCATCGTGCTGCAGGCCTTGCCAGCCGCCCTCGGCGTACTGTGCAAAGGCCTCTTTGAAGCCCGGCGAGGTGGTGACCTGGCCATCCTTCCAGCTCGAAGGCTGGGTGTCGCCCACCACGTTCAGCGGGGCCACGACATCCTCGTTGAACTTGGCGCACTCTTGCAACACGGCCTGGGCCGTGTCCAGGCCAGCATCCTCAAAGCCGGGCAACTGGGCCACGGCGTCGATGTTGGCCAGGTGCTCGATGTTGAACAGCAAATCTTTGACTGGGGCTTTGTAGCTCATGGAAATACCTCGAAGGCAGAGGGCACGGCGCGCACAGCGGGCGCGCCTCACATGGAAAGAAAAGAAAAAATGGCATCGCCAGGGATGCCATTCATTGGGTTCGGGCTGCTGGCCTGCATCCTGGGGCCCGCCATGGCAAGGCCCTGCCAGCCGCCCGCACCCGGGGGATTACAGCTTCTCGATCAGCTCGGGCACGACGGTGAACAAATCGCCCACCAGACCGTAGTCGGCCACAGAGAAGATCGGCGCTTCCTCATCCTTGTTCACGGCGACGATGACCTTGGAGTCCTTCATGCCGGCCAAGTGCTGGATGGCGCCGCTGATGCCCAGTGCGATGTACACCTCGGGCGCGACGATCTTGCCAGTCTGGCCGACCTGCAGATCGTTGGGCGCATAGCCTGCATCGACTGCGGCACGGCTGGCGCCGATGGCTGCGCCCAGCTTGTCGGCCAGCGGGGTGATGACTTCCTTGAACTTCTCCTCGCTGCCCAGCGCGCGGCCGCCGGAGACGATGATCTTGGCTGCCGTCAGGTCGGGGCGGTCGCTCTTGCTCACTTCGCGGCTGACGAAGCTGCTCTTGCCCGAGTCGGCCACGGCGGCCACGCTGTCCACTGCGGCAGAGCCGCCGCTGGCGGCTGCGGCGTCAAAGCCGGTGGCGCGCACGGTGATGACCTTCTTGGCATCGCCGCTTTGCACGGTGGCAATGGCGTTGCCGGCGTAGATCGGGCGCTCGAAGGTATCGGCGCTGACGACCTTGGTGATGTCGGAGATCTGCGCCACGTCCAGCTTGGCGGCCACGCGCGGCGCGGTGTTCTTGCCGCTGGAGGTGGCGGGGAACAGGATGTGGCTGTAAGCATCGGCCACAGCCAGCACCTGCGCGGCCAGGTTCTCGGCCAGGCCATTTTCCAGCGCTGCGCCATCGGCGTGCAGCACCTTGCTCACGCCAGCGATCTGCGCTGCGGCCTTGGCGGCCTCGCCCGCGTTGTGGCCAGCGACCAGCACATGCACCTCACCCCCGATGGCGGTGGCCGCAGCGACGGTGTTGAGCGTTGCTGCCTTCAGGCTGGCGTTGTCGTGTTCGGCAATTACGAGTGTCGTCATGGTGTTTTGTCTCCCGTCGATCAGATGACCTTGGCTTCGTTCTTGAGCTTGTCGACCAGCGTGGCCACGTCCGGCACCTTGATGCCGGCGCTGCGCTTGGGCGGCTCACTGACCTGGAGGGTCTTCAGGCGCGGCGCCACGTCCACGCCCAGGTCGGAGGGCTTGACGGTCTCCAGCGGCTTTTTCTTGGCCTTCATGATATTGGGCAGCGTCACATAACGCGGCTCGTTCAGGCGCAGGTCGGTGGTGACGACGGCCGGCAGGTTCACGGCAACAGTCTCCAGACCGCTGTCGACCTCGCGGGTGACGGTGGCCTTGCCATCGGCCAGCTCAACCTTGGAGGCAAAGGTGGCCTGCGGCAAATCGGCCAGCGCGGCCAGCATCTGGCCAGTCTGGTTGGAGTCGTCATCGATAGCCTGCTTGCCCATGATGACCAGGCCCGGCTGCTCCTTGTCCACCAGCGCCTTGAGCAGCTTGGCCACGGCCAGCGGCTGCACCTCGTCGGCGGTCTCGACCAGAATGGCGCGATCAGCGCCAATGGCCAGGGCAGTGCGCAGGGTTTCCTGGGCCTGGGTCACACCGATGGAGACGGCGATGACTTCGCTGACGGCGCCTTTTTCCTTCAGGCGCACGGCCTCTTCCACGGCGATTTCATCGAAGGGATTCATGCTGTGCTTGACATTGGCAATGTCCACACCGCTGTTGTCGGACTTCACGCGCACCTTGATGTCTTTATCGACCACGCGCTTGACGGGTACCAGGACCTTGGTCATTTCGTTGTCTCTCCTAATGGGGAAGCCCTGCCTTGGCAAGAGGATTTCGGCTTCAGGTTTTGAAAAATCGCAACGCAGGGCATTCTAGGGCCTGTTCACGGCTGCGCCGGCCAAACACGCCGTAGGCCATGCAGAGACTTTGAACAGGCTCTTATTCTTATAAGTCCTGCCAACGCGGCGGGCGCTTTTGCGCAAAGGCCTGCGCGCCCTCCTGCGCGGCAGCATCCATCATGTTGATGGCCATGGTCTGGGCGGCGAGCTGGTAGGCTGCCTCCAGGCCCATTTCCTGCTGGGCGTAGAGCAATTCCTTGCCGCGCGCGATGGAAATGCGCGGCTTGGCGACGATGGCATCCACCAAATCCTGCACCGCCGCATCAAGCTGCTCGGCCGGCACGACGCGGTTGAGCAGCCCGGCTTGCAGAGCCTGCTGCGCCGAGAGGAATTCGCCCGTGAGCAGCATTTCCATGGCCTTTTTCAGCGGCACGTTGCGCACCAGCGGCACGCTGGGCGTGGAGCAAAACAGGCCGTACTGGATGCCGCTGACGGCAAAGCGCGCGCTGTCGCTGGCCACGGCCAGATCGCACTGCGCCACCAGCTGGCAGCCGGCCGCCGTGGCGATGCCATCGACCTTGGCAATGACCGGCACCGGCAGGCGGTGGATGGCCAGCATGAAACGACTGCACTGCGCAAACAGCGCCTGGTACCAGGCCAGCTCCGGGTGGGCGGCCATGTCCTTGAGGTTGTGGCCGGCGCAAAAGGCCTTGCCGTTGCCGGCAATGACCACGGCGCGCAGCTGCGCGTCATCGGCCAGCGCCTGGAACTGGTTGATCAGCGCCTCCAGCATCTGGCCGCCCAGCGCATTGAAACGGCCCGGATCGTTGAGCGTGAGCTGCACCACGCCATGGGGCTGGCGCTCGACCAGCAGCAAGTCCTGTGAGGCCATGCGATCTTCTCCTTCCATGTGTGCGCCGTCCTGACTACAGACCGGCCAGCACGCGCACGTGCGCCTCGACGCAGCGCGCCAGTGCATCGGGCACATAGCCGCCTTCCAGGCTGGAGACGATGCGCCCCTTGGCATGGCGCTGGGCCACTTCGACGAGCTTTTGCGTGATCCAGCTGTAATCGCTCTCGTTGAGCATCAGCTGGCCCATGTCGTCCTCGTGGTGGGCGTCAAAGCCGGCGCTGATGAACACCATCTCGGGCTGGAAGGCCTCCAGCCGCGGCAGCCACAGCATGTCGATGATCTCGCGCACGTCCATGCCCTTGGTGTAGGCCGGCACGGGCACGTTGAGCATGTTCTCGCCCTTGGGCGTTTCGCCGCTGTGCGGGTAGAACGGGTGCTGGAAAAAGCCCACCATCAGGGCCTTGGGCTCCTTGGCCAGGATGTCCTCGGTGCCGTTGCCGTGGTGCACGTCAAAATCCACCACCGCCACGCGCTTGAGTTGGCAGCGATGCAGCGCATACATGGCGCCCACGGCCACATTGTTGAAAAAGCAAAAACCCATGGCCTTGTCGTGCTCGGCATGGTGGCCGGGCGGGCGCACGGCGCAGAAGGCATTGTCCAGCTTGCCTTCAACCACCAGCTCGGTGGCGGCCACCACCGCGCCGGCGGCGCGCAGCGCCGCGTTCCAGGTGTGGGGGCTGAGCATGGTGTCCGTGTCGATCTGCGAGTAGCCGTCCCCGCCGGCCTGCAGCTCTTCCTGCATCAGCAAGTCCAGCCCGCGCATGGCCGCCACGTGCATGCGGCTGTGCGCCAGCTCCAGGTCGTAGATGGAGGCCTTGGGCGCATCGTGGCGCTGCAGCGCATCGAGCACGCCGCTCATCAGCAGCCGGTCCTCGATGGCGTCCAGCCGGGCCGCACACTCCGGATGCACCGGCCCCATATCGTGCAGCCAGCAATCGCGGTGGGTGAAATATCCTGTGGCCATTGCATTGTCTCCGCTGTTTCTTTTGTTTACCATCGTGCGCTTTGATGACAAATCGCTACGGCACCGGGATGCGGCGTCGGCACTGTCACAAGCCCCCTGCCCCAATCCCATGGCACAGTTACTTTAACGTCAAAAATGCCCTACCAAGACCAAGTCGCCGCCGTGCTGGAGCAGCTCAACACGCTCATCGTCGGCAAGCCTGCCCAGGTGCTCGATGGCGTGACCTGCCTGCTGGCCGGCGGGCACCTGCTGATCGAGGACGTGCCCGGCGTGGGCAAGACCACGCTGGCACACGGCCTGGCCGGCAGCTTCGGCCTGCAATTTGCACGCGTGCAGTTCACCGCCGATCTGATGCCCAGCGACCTGACCGGCGTTTCGGTCTACGACCGTGCGCAGGAAGGCTTCGTCTTTCACCCAGGGCCGATCTTTTCGCAAATCCTGCTGGCCGATGAAATCAACCGCGCCAGCCCCAAGTCGCAAAGCGCATTGCTCGAAGCCATGGAGGAGCAGCAGGTCTCGGCCGAAGGCGCCACCCGGCCTCTGCCCCAGCCCTTTTTCGTCATCGCCACGCAAAACCCGCGCGAGCAACTGGGCACCTATCCGCTGCCTGAGTCGCAGCTGGATCGCTTTCTGATGCGCATCTCGCTGGGCTACCCCGACCGCGAGGCCGAGCGCCAGCTACTGCAGGCCAATGGACACCGCCAGCAGGTGCGCCAGCTGCGCCCGCTGGTGGATGCGCAAGACCTGCTGGCCATGCAACAGGCCGTGCTGCAGGTGTATGCCGCCCCGGCGCTGCTGGACTATGTGCTGGATCTGGTCGAGGCCAGCCGCTCGGGGCAATGGTTCGTGCAGGGCTTGAGCCCGCGCGCGGCCATTGCGCTGCTGCGCGTGGCCAAGGCCCGCGCCTGGATCCTGGGGCATGCGCACGTCTCGCCCGATGACGTGCAGGCCACGCTGGTGCAAACCATTGCGCACCGCCTGGTGCCTGTGTCGCAGGCTGGCCGCAGCGCCGCCGAGCAAGTGCAGGCCATGCTGCAGGCCGTGCCGCTGCGTTAAGGCCTGCGATGCCCGCGCCTCGCCTGCTGCCTGGCTCGCTGCGCCAGCGCCTTAACGCCTGGATCGAGCGCCGCCTGCCGCGCACGATGCACTGGCAGCTGTCGCAGCGCAACCTGTACGTGCTGCCCAGCGGCGCCGGCTGGATGCTGGGCCTGACGGCCGCATTGCTGCTGATTGCCGCCATCAATTACCAGATCAACCTGGGTTTTTTGTTCACCTTCATGCTCGCGGGCGTGGGTTTTGTCAGCGTGCTGGTGGCGCATGGCAATCTACGCGGCCTGCAACTGCACTGCCAGGAGCCGCCGCCCTGGTTTGCCCACCAGCCAGCGCGCCTGCCGCTGGTGCTGCAACACCCTGGCAAGGGCACGCGCTTTGCAATCGCGCTGCGCGCGCAAGGCCAGCCCGAAGACCACGCCAGCATGGTGGACGTGCCCGCCGGGCAGCCACTGGCCGTGGCGCTGGGCCTGCCGCCGCTGCCGCGCGGCCAGCACCCCTGCCCGGCGCTGAACATCGAAACGCGCTACCCCATCGGCGCCTTCCGGGTTTGGTCGATCTGGCGCCCCGCCGCCAGCTTGCTGGTCTATCCCGCGCCCGAGCCCAACGCCCCGGCGCTGCCAGCGCAGCACAGCGCCGGGCAGGCAGGCCTGGCCTCGGCGCGCACGCCCTCGTTCGAGATGGAGGGCTTTCGCAGCTACCAACGCGGCGACCCGATCAAATCCATTCTTTGGAAGAAAACCGCCACGGCCCTGGCCACCGGCAGCGGCGACTGGGTGCGCCGCGACCAGACCGAGCAGCAGGCCAGCGAGCTGTGGCTGGACCACGCCGCCACCGGCCTGCAGCACCCCGAGGCCATCCTCAGCCGCCTGTGCGCCTGGGTGCTGGCCGCCCATGCGCAAGAGCTCGTCTACGGGCTGCGCCTGCCGCAACTCCAAATCCCGCCGGGCCAAGGCCCGGAGCACATGCACCAGTGCCTGAAGGCGCTGGCGCTGAGTTGAACGCCGCCCGCGGGCCTGGCGATGCCCTGCCCGCACTCGGAGCGACACGATGAAGCACCGCCTCTCCCGCTGGCTCGACGCCCAGCCCCGCCAGACGCGCGACACCCTGTTCCTGCTGGCCGTGCTCAGCCTGCTGGCCCTGCAAATGGCGCGCGCGCTGCCCACCTGGGCCGGCGTGTTCGCGCTGGGCCTGCTGGCCTGGCGCTTTGCCCTGGCGCTGCGCCAGCGCCCCCTGCCCAAGCGCTGGCAGCTGGCGCTGCTGCTGGCCTTGGCGCTGCTGGGCGCGGGCTGGGAAGTGCTCACGCAGCAGTCGATCTCGGGCGCGGCGCTGACGCTGCTGCTCATGCTGCTGGCCCTGAAGACACTGGAGATGCACACCCGGCGCGATGCCCTGGTGCTGTTCTTCCTGGGTTTTTTCTGCATCGTCACCACGTTCTTGTTCAACCAGACCCTGCCCGTGGCCCTGTTGATGGTGCTGGTGTTCTGGGGCCTGCTGACGGCGCTGGTCAACGCCCACAAGCCCGTGGGCCGGCCGCCGCTGCGCGAGGCGGCGCGCAGCGCAGCGCTGCTGCTGCTCATCGGCCTGCCGCTGATTGGCACGCTGTATGTGCTGTTCCCGCGCTTTGCGCCGCTGTGGGGCATCCCCAATGCGCCCGGCCAGGGCCGCACCGGGCTGTCCGAATCCATGCAGGTGGGCACCATCAGCCAGCTGGCGCAAAGCCGCGAGATCGCATTGCGGCTGCGCTTTGCGCCCGGCTCGCCCATCCCCAGCCAGGGGCAGATGTACTTTCGCGGCCCGGTGCTCTCGCACCTGCAGGGCCGCCACTGGACGGCGCGCGGCGACCTGCCCGTGCAACCCCAGGCCGAGCCGGGCACGGCCTACAACCCCTTCGAGCCCGCCGGCCAGGCCGTGCGCTACGAGACCGTGCTCGAACCGCACGGCCAGCGCTGGCTGCTGCCGCTGGAATGGCTGCCCCAAGTCCAGCCACAGGCTGGCGGGCTGCGCAGCGCCCTCAGCCACGAGCTGGTCTGGAACAGCCATCGCCCGCTCAACAGTGCCACGCGCTACCAGGCCAGCAGCCATCTGGGCGGGCAGTTCGCGCGGCTGGCCAAGCCCACCCAACTGCGCCAGTACCTGCAACTGCCGCAGGATGGCAACGCACGCACGCGCGCCTGGGCCGCGCAACTGCGCGAGCAACACCCGCGCCATGCAGGCCCGGCGCAAACACTGGCGGCCGATCAGGCCCTCATCGCGCAGGTGCTGCAGCAGCTGCGACAAGAGGAGTTTCACTACACCCTGCAGCCGCCGCTGTACGGCCAGGACACGGCCGACGAGTTCTGGTTCGTGCACCGCCGCGGCTTTTGCGAACACATCGCCTCGGCCTTCGCCATCCTGATGCGCGCGGCCGACATCCCGGCGCGCATCGTCACCGGCTACCAGGGCGGCGAGCCCAACCCCATCGACGGCGTCTGGACCGTGCGCCAATCCGACGCCCACGCCTGGGTCGAGGTCTGGCTGTCCGAGCAAGGCTGGACGCGCATCGACCCCACCGGCGCCATCGCGCCCGAGCGCATCGAGCTGTCGCAGTCGCAGGCCCTGGACAGCGCCGGCGCCGACGAGCGCGCGCGCGGCTTTGGCGCCGGCGCGCGCTGGCTGCTGCGCCTACAGGCCCTGGGCGATGCCATCGACTACCGCTGGACGCAATGGGTGCTCAACTACGACCAAGGCCGCCAGCAATCGCTGCTGCAAACCCTGGGCCTGCAACGGCTGAATTGGTCACAACTGGCCTTGCTCATCGTCGTCCTGGTGCTGGCCATCGGCCTGGGCTATCTGGGCCTGCCGCAGCTGCTGCGCAGGCGGCAAGACCCCTGGCAGCGCCTGCTGGCACAAACCCGCCAACGCCTGGCCCAGGCCGGCCTGCAGCTGCCCGAGCATCTGCCGCCGCGCCGCATGGCCCAGGAGATGCAAGCATTTTTTGGCGTCCAGGCCACGGCCGATGCCGCACAATGGCTGCTGCTGATGGATGCGCAGCGCTACGCTGCCCAACCCCCGGCGTCCCTGGCCGAACTGGAACGCCGCTGGCGCCAGCTGCGCTGGCCCGCCCCACCCCCACCGTGATTGCCCCCATCCCCGTGTCTGCTCCCTTGCCTGCCCGACTTCGCGCCCCCGCATTGCCTGCCCGCGCCCGCTGGCGCCATGCGCTGGCCTGCGCCGCCCTGGCCTGCCTCACATGGCTGGGCGCAGCAGGCGCGCCAGCCCAAGCCCAGGGCGCAGCGCAAGACAGCGCCTGGGCCACGCAGCTGCACGACCTGGCCGGCAGCTTCGCCGCCGATCAAGACATTTCCGCCGAATGGGCCTGGAAGGTGCTCTCGCAAGCGCGACACAACGGCCGCGTCAAGCGGCTCATGACGCCCTCCGCCCAAAAAGCCCCCACGGTGCGCGATTGGCAGGCCTACCGCGAGCGCCTGATCACCGCTGCGCGCATCGAGGCTGGCGTGGCCTTCTGGCGCCGCCACCAGCGGCAACTGCAGGAGATCGAAGCGCGCAGCGGCGTGCCCGCCAGCGTCATCGTCGGCATCATCGGCATCGAGACCACCTATGGCCAGAACATGGGCAGCATCCGCGTGCTCGACGCCCTGGCCACACTGGCCTTCGACTACCCCAGCAACCACCCCCGCGCATTCGAGCGCAGCCAGTTCTTCCGCAAGGAGCTTGAGCAGTTTCTGCGCCTGTGCCACAGCAACGATCTGGACCCTTTGACCCTACAGGGCAGCTTCGCCGGCGCCATGGGCGTGCCGCAGTTCATGCCTTCGAGCTGGCGGCTCTACGGCCGTGACGGCAACGAAGACGGCGTGGTCGATCTGATCAGCAGCCCGCAGGACGCCATCGCCTCCGTGGCCAACTACCTGCTGGCGCACGGCTGGCGCGCTCGGCAGCCGGCCTATCTGCCAGTGGCCCTGCAGGCCCAGCCCGAGCAGCTGCGCGCCCTGCTGGCGCCCGACATCCTGCCCACCTTCGACCAGGCCACGCTGCAGCAGCTGGGCGCGCTGCCACAGCCGGCGGGCACGCAGTACGACGGCCTGATGGCGCTGGTCGAGCTCAAGAACGGCGCGCGCGCGCCCGAATACATCCTGGGCACGGAAAACTTCTACGCCGTCACGCGCTACAACCAGTCCAGCTACTACGCCCTGGCCGTGCTGCAGCTGGGCGAGGCCGTGCAGCAGCGCATGCAACAGCTGCAACCCCAGCGCCCGCCCGCGCCCAAGGCGGAGCCCTGAGAGCCTGTTCAAAATCTTTGCACGGCGGTCAAGAGAGCGGATTTTGGCGCTCTGCTTCGTTGCAAAGCCTCGCCATAGCCCCAGCCATGGCTGCGTTTTGCGCCTTGCAGCCCACCCCAAACCGCTTCTTGCCCACTCGCGCCGAGATTTTGAACAGGCTCTGAGAACGAACTTGCTCGCGCCGCACTCATCCCAGGATCGGCCACTTGCTGCGCACACAGAGCTTGCAGCCCATCCCAGCCTGGAGCGCACGGCAGCACAGCGAATGTGCATACAGGCATGACGCTTTGCGGCCGCCCGCATGGCTGCGGCACACACAGCGCCCGCCTTTACCAGATCAGGGGCGGTTTTCGGCCAAAATAGCGCATTTGCCCGTTTTTCGGGCGATTCTGGCTGTGCCCGGCCCGGGCCATGCCCGCTGCGCCCTTCATGGAGAGACCAGGTGATTGTTTTCAAAGCCCCTCAGGACAAGGTACTGTCGGTCCTGCAATCCATTGCCGGCATCGTCGAGCGCAGGCACACCCTGCCAATCCTGGCCAATGTGCTGCTGCGCAAGAATGGCAACACCCTGCAGCTGACCACCAGCGACCTGGAGGTGCAGATCCGCACCACGGCCGACCTGGGCGGTGATGCCGCCGCCGATTTCGCCACCACCATCGGCGCGCGCAAGCTCATCGAGATCCTGCGCACCTTCCAGCCCGATCAGGTCGTGACGCTGGAGGCCTCGCAGGAGCGCTTCATCCTCAAGGGCGGCAAGAGCCGCTTCACGCTGCAATCGCTGCCGGCCAGCGACTTCCCGCTGGTGCAGGAGTCGCCCAACTTCGGCCCGGCGTTTTCCATCCCACAGGCGGTGCTCAAGAACCTGCTGGGCCAGGTGTCCTTTGCCATGGCGGTGCAGGACATCCGCTACTACCTCAACGGCATCTTGTTCGTGGCCGAGGGCCGCACGCTCAGCCTGGTGGCTACTGACGGCCACCGCCTGGCTTTTGCCAGCGCCACGCTGGACACCGACGTGCCCAAGCAAGAAGTCATCCTGCCGCGCAAGACCGTGCTGGAGCTGCAGCGCCTGCTGCGCGACGTCAAGGCCCCGGCCGCCCCGGCGGGCGAGGGCAAGGACGATGCCGGCCCGATGATCCAATTCCAGTTCGCCAACAACCAGGCCAAGCTCAGCTTCAACGGGCTGGAGTTCGTCACCAAGCTGGTCGAGGGCAAGTTCCCGGATTACAACCGCGTCATCCCCGTGGGCTACGGCAATGTCGTCACGCTGGGGCGTCAGGCCCTGCAGGCCAGCCTGCAGCGCATGACCATCATGACCAGCGACAAATTCAAGGGCGTGCGCCTGAACTTCGAGCCGGGCATGCTGCGCATCAGCTCGGCCAACGCCGAGCAGGAGGAGGCGCAGGACGAGCTGGAAATCGACTACGGCGGAGGCAAGGTTGAATCCGGCTTCAACGTCAGCTACCTGCTGGACGTGCTCTCCAACATGCAGCAGGACATGGTCAGCATCGCCTTCGAGGACGGCAACAGCTCGGCGCTCATCAGTATCCCGGGCGATGCCAACTTCAAGTACGTGGTGATGCCGATGCGCATTTGAGGGCTTGTGCAAGCCACCGCCACATTGCTGCTGCACCACACCCATGGTGCAGCAGGCGTTTTGGGCCCACCGCCGCGTGCCTGCCGCCAGAGAAAGGAATTTTCATGACCGACGCCAAGCGCCCCGATCCCGCCGACACGCTCGAAGGCGTGCTGCCCCCGGCCCCGCCCTCGGACTACGACGCCGGCGCGATCCAGATCCTCGAAGGGCTGGAGGCCGTGCGCAAGCGCCCGGGCATGTACATCGGCGACACCTCCGATGGCACTGGCCTGCACCACCTGGTGTTCGAGGTGGTGGACAACTCCATCGACGAGGCCCTGGCGGGCCACTGCGACGACATCCTCATCACCATCCACGGCGATGGCTCGCTGAGCGTGCAGGACAACGGCCGCGGCATCCCCACGGCCATCAAGATGGACGACAAGCACGAGCCCAAGCGCTCAGCCACCGAGATCGCGCTGACCGAGCTGCACGCCGGCGGCAAGTTCAACCAGAACAGCTACAAAGTCTCCGGCGGCCTGCACGGCGTGGGCGTGAGCTGCGTGAACGCGCTGTCCTCCTCGCTGACCGTCACCGTCTCGCGCGAGGGCTTGCAGCACGAGCTGAGCTTCTCGCGCGGCAAGCTGCTTGATCGGCAGATCGAGGTCGTGGACGGCGTGCAGGTCTCACCCATGCGCATCATCGGCCCGGCCGAGCAGCGCGGCACGCGCGTGCATTTCCTGCCCGACACGGACATCTTTCAGCAGAACAACGAATTCCAGTACGAGGTGCTGGCCAAGCGCCTGCGCGAGCTGAGCTTTCTGAACAACGGCGTGCGCATCCGCCTGCTGGACGAGCGCACCGGCCAGGAGGACGACTTCGCCGGCAGCGGCGGCGTGCAGGGCTTTGTGGAGTTCATCAGCAAAGGCAAGCAGGTGCTGCACCCCACCACCTTCTACGCCAGCGGCAGCCGCCCGGCCGACAGCTACGGCGGCATCCCCGGCACGGAAATCGGCGTGGAAGTGGCCATGCAGTGGAACAGCAGCTACAACGAAACCGTGCTGTGCTTCACCAACAACATCCCGCAGCGCGACGGCGGCACGCACCTGACGGGCCTGCGCGCGGCCATGACCCGCGTCATCAACAAATACATCGAGGAAAACGGCCTGGCCAAGAAGGACAAGGTTGAAGTCAGCGGCGAGGACATGCGCGAAGGCCTGTCTTGCGTGCTCTCGGTCAAGGTGCCCGAGCCCAAATTCAGCAGCCAGACCAAGGACAAGCTCGTCTCCAGCGAAGTGCGCGCCCCGGTGGAAGACATCGTGGCCCGCGCGCTGACCGACTTCCTGCTGGAAAAGCCCAACGACGCCAAGCTCATCTGCGGCAAGATCGTCGAGGCCGCCAAGGCCCGCGAAGCCGCGCGCAAGGCCCGCGAGATGACGCGCCGCAAGGGCGTGCTCGACGGCATGGGCCTGCCGGGCAAGCTGGCCGACTGCCAGGAGAAAGACCCCGCCCTGTGCGAGATCTACATCGTCGAGGGCGACAGCGCCGGCGGCAGCGCCAAGCAAGGGCGCGACCGCAAGTTCCAGGCCATCCTGCCACTGCGCGGCAAGATCCTCAACGTCGAGAAAGCGCGCTACGAGAAGCTGCTCTCCAGCAATGAAATCCTCACCCTCATCACCGCCCTGGGCACCGGCATTGGCCGCACCGTGGGCGAGGACGGCAAGGGCGGCGCAGACGACTTCGACGCTGCCAAACTGCGCTACCACCGCATCATCATCATGACCGATGCCGACGTGGACGGCGCCCACATCCGCACCCTGCTGCTGACCTTCTTCTACCGCCAGATGCCCGAGTTGGTCGAGCGCGGCCACATCTACATCGCCCAGCCGCCGCTGTACAAAGTCAAGGCAGGCAAAGAGGAGCTGTACCTCAAGGACGCCCAGGCGCTGGACCAGTTCCTCACCCGCATCGCGCTGCGCGACGCGCGCATCCTGCCGCGCGAAGGCGCCCAGCCCATCGAGGGCGAGGCGCTGGAAAAGCTGGCCGCCACCTACCAAAAAGCCCAGGGCGCCATCCTGCGCCTGTCCACCTACATGGACGGCCAGGCCCTGCAAGCCCTGGCCGACGGCGTGCCGCTGCGCGCCGACACCCTTCAGGACATGCAGCACACCGCCGCCGCGCTGCAGCAGCATTTGAGCGACCGCACCCGCGTCACCGAGCAGGCGCAGGTCGAGGCCCTGATCGACCCGCGCACCGAAAAACCCGTGCTGCGCATCAGCCGCCGCCACCACGGCAACATCAAAAGCAGCCTCATCCCGCAGGACTTCGCCAAAAGCGCCGACTACCACACCCTGGCCCAGGCCGCCCAGGCCCTCAGCGGCATGCTGGGCGAAGGCGCCAAGGTGCAGCGCGGCGAGGGCGAGCGCATGAAAGAGCAGGAGGTGGCCAGCTTCCACCAGGCCATGCAATGGCTGCTGGCCGAGGCCGAGCGCACCACCAGCCGCCAGCGCTACAAGGGCCTGGGCGAAATGAACGCCGAGCAGCTCTGGGAAACCACCATGGACCCGGCCGTGCGCCGCCTGCTGCGCGTGCAAATCCAGGACGCCATCGAGGCCGACCGCATCTTCACCATGCTCATGGGCGACGAGGTGGAGCCGCGCCGCGACTTCATCGAAGCCAACGCCCTGCGCGCGGCCAATATCGACGTGTAACTGGCTCAAGCGTCGCCGGCCGGCTCCTGGCCGGTGCGGTGGATGCGGTATTGCGCCAGTGGTCTGCCGTGCTGCAGGTGCTCGTCGACGATGTGGGCGATGGCGTCCTCGTCCAGGCGGCCGTACCAGATGCCATCCGGGTAGACGATCATCAGCGGGCCGTGGTTGCAGGGGTATTGGCAGCTGGTTTGCAGCGCCATGACGCCGCGCTGCAGCTTTCCGCAGGCGCGCAGCCGCTCGGTCAGCTGCGGCCACAGCGCCGCCGCGCCCAGCGCGGTGCAGCGCGGGCCCAGGCACAGCAGCGCGTGGCGCTGGTGCGGCGGGATGGTGGACCAGGCCGCCGGGTCGTGCTGCCAGCGCTCGGGCGTGGTCTGGGTGACGTCGGGCAGGGCCTGGGCCTGGTCGATCTGGCGCGCCAACAGCTCAGGCAGGGCCGCTTGCTGCCAGATGCCGGGCGCAAAGACGATGGGCGGCAACGCCGCCAGGGCCTCTGCCCCGCTGGCCTGCTGGTGGCGCCAGCGCTGGGCGACTTTTTCCAGCCAGCGCAGCAAGGCGTTCTCGCCCGGCAGAAAGAGCGGCTGCACGATGATCTGGCGACAGGGCAGGCATTGCGTCAGGGCCTCGGGCAGTGAGGGGCTGGCGCGGTCGGCAAAGGCGATGACGATGCGGGCCTCGGGCAGCAGCGCGCGCAGTGGTTCGGCCAGGGCCTGAAGTTGCTCGCGCGCGGCCGCGCCGCTGCTACCGCGGCCGAGCACGATGACGCCCAGCGGGCGCGGGTCATGGCTGGCAGTGCAGGCATGGCTGGCGGCCTGGGCCGCAGCCTGCGGCTCAGCATCGATCGGGGGCATGGGCTGGCGGTTCTGTGGGCTCATCGGATGGGGCGCCTGGCAAGGCACCGGACAAGGCACCTGGCAAGTCATCGGGCAGGAATTCGATCAGCGGCTTGCCGGTGCGCGGGTTGGGCCGCACCTGGGCGGGCACGCCATAGACGCGGGCAATGGTGGCGGCGTTCAGCACCTCGGCCGGCCGGCCCTGGGCGGCAATGGCGCCGCCTTGCAGCAGGTAGATGCGGTCGCAGTAGTGCGCGGCCAGTTGCAGGTCGTGCAGCGCGGCCAGGGTGCTCAGCCGCAGGCTGCGCAGCAGGTTCATGAGCTCGAACTGGTGGCGCACGTCCAGGTGGTTGGTGGGTTCGTCCAGCACCAGCAGGCGCGGCTGCTGGGCCAGCGCGCGCGCCAGCAGCACGCGCTGCTGCTCGCCGCCGGAGAGGGTGTCGAAGCGCCGCTGCGCCAGCGCCTGGGCACCCACGCGCGCCAGGGCCTGGGCCACGATTTGCAGGTCCTGGGCGCTGTCGCGCGCCAGCGGGCGCTGGTGTGGGATGCGCCCCATGAGCACCACTTCGTGCACGCTCAGCGCAAAGGGCGGGCTGCCCTGCTGTGCCAGCACGGCCATGGTCTGGGCGGCGCGGCGCGGCGTTTGCTGCCACAGGTCGCAGCCGCCCAGCAGCACCTGGCCGCTGCTGGGCGGCAAGGTGCGGTAGATCATGCGCAGCAGCGTGGATTTGCCGCTGCCGTTGGGGCCGAGCAGGCCGACCATCTCGCCGCTGTGCACCTGCAGGCTGACCTCGCGCACGATGTGGCGCGCAGCGGCCTGCCAGCTCAGGCGCTGGGCGCTCAGCTCCATGGCGCCCCCTGTGCGCGGCGGCCATCGCGCTGCAGCATCCAGACGAAGAAGGGCCCGCCCAGCAACGCGGTGATGACGCCAGCGGGCACTTCGGTGGGCGCAAAGGCCAGGCGCGCAAAGGCATCGACCCAGATGAGAAACAGCGCGCCCAGCAGCGCCGCCACGGGCAACACGCGGCGGTGCTCGGCGCCCACGAGCATGCGCGTGATGTGCGGCACGACCAGGCCGACGAAGCCGATCGGGCCGCTGACGGCCACCATCACGCCTGTCAGCAGCGAGACGGCCACGAACAGCCGGCGCCGCAGCGCCGTGGTGTCGATGCCCAGCGTGGCTGCGGTTTCGTCGCCGGTGAGCAAGGCGTTCAAGGCCTTGGCCTGCAGCGCCAGCCACAGCGTGCCCAGCAGCAGCACCAGGCTGGGCAGGCCCAGCTCGTGCCATTGCGTGCCCGCCAGGCTGCCCAGCGTCCAGGCCATGACGGCGCCGGCCAGGTCGCGCTGGTCGGAAGTCAGCACGATCAGGCTGCTCAGGCCAGCCAGGCAGTAGCCGATGGCCACGCCGCCGAGCACCAGCCGCGTGGCCGAGAGCCGCCCTTGGGCATGGGCCAGCGCGTACACGGCCACGCAGGCGGCCAGCGCGCCGCCAAAGGCGCCCAGCGGCAGTGCCAGGCCGCCGGCCGCGCCCAGCAGGCCCAGCGCCAGCACGCCAACTGCGCCCAGCGAAGCGCCCGAGGACACGCCCAGCAGATAAGGGTCGGCCAGCGGGTTGCGCACCATGGCCTGCATGCTCACGCCGACCACGGCCAGACCGGCGCCGACCACGCCGGCCAGCAGCACGCGCGGCATGCGCAGCTGCCAGACGATTTGGCGCTGCGCCTCGCTCCAGGCGCCGCGCGGCAGCTGAAGGCCCAGCGCGCGGCCGATTTCGTGCGCGGCGATGGCCCAGGCATCGGGCGCGGCAATGGGCACCGGGCCGAGCGTGACGGCCAGCGTCAGCGAGACGGGCAGCAGCGCGGCCAGCAACAGCAGCCAGCGGCTCCAGGCGCGGGGGCGCAGGCGATGCAGAACCATGGCCATCAAGGCCCAAACCGCTGCGGGTGCAGCGCCTGGGCCAGGGTGCGCACGCGCGCGACGTTGCGCGGCCCGGGCGTGGCCTCGGCGTAGTCGAGCACGATGAAGCGTTTGTGGCGGATGGCCGTGACGTGCTGCAGCTCGGGCTTGGCCAGCAGAAAGTCGATCTTGCCCTGGGCGTCGGGCTGGTCGTAGTCGATGACGACGATCCAGTCCGGGTTGCGCTGCACCACGTCCTCCCAGTTGGCCTTGGGCCAGTTGGCCGGGATGTCGGCAAACAGGTTGCGCCCGCCGGCGGCCTCGATCATGGCGTGGGGCATGCCGTAGCGGCCGGCGGTCTGCGGCACGTCCTGGCCGCTGTCGTAGACGAACACCAGCGGGCGCTGCGCCACGCCCTGCACGGCGGCGACGGTGGCGGCCAGCTCCTCGCGCTGGGCCTGCACCAGCGCCTGGGCCTGGGCCTCGATGCGGAAGATGCGCCCTAGGTTGAGCATGTCGGCAAAGGTGTCCTCCAGCGAGACGCGCTCGCGCGCGACCTTGCGGATGCACGATTCGGTGAGCACGTAGCTGGCAATGCCCAGCTCGGCCAGCAACTGCGGCGTGACGCCGCCATCGCGAAAGCCGTAGCTCCAGCCACCGAAGACGAAGTCGGCCTCGGCGGCAACGATGCGCTCCAGGTTCATGCCGCGCGGCGAGAGGTTGGGCGCCTGCGCCAGCGCAGCCTGGAACTGGGGCGCCACGCGCTTGCTGTCGCGCAGGCCGCTGTAGCCCACCAGGCGGTCGCCCAGGCCGAGGAACAGGAACATCTCGGTGAGGTTGACGTCGTGCGTCACCGCGCGCTGCGGCACCTTGTCGTAGGTCACGCTCTGGCCGCAGACCTGCACGGTCACTGGCGCCACGGCCGTGAGCGGGGCGGCGCTGGCTTGCACCTTGCCCTGTGCTTGGCCCTGCGCCGCGCCGTCTGGCTGCTGGCCGCATGCGGCCAGCGCCAGCGCGCCCAGCAGCGCCAGGGTGCGCGCTGCGCGCCAGGCGCCGGCTGGCCTGGTTTTTTCAGCCGAAGGCGATATCAAAACATCCATTCGGCCGTCAGGTCAAAGCGCCGCGCGCCGCCGAGGAGGGCCTGCGAGCCGGAGATGGCGCGGTTGGTGTACTGCTTGTCGGCCAGGTTGCGCGCCTGCAGGCGCACGGTCGCGCCGGGCCGCAGTTGCCAGGCCAGCGCGGCATCCCAGACGGTGTGGCCGGGCGTGCGCACGGTGTTGGTGTTGTTGGCAAAGCGCGCGCCCACGTACCGCGTCCCCAGCGAGAGTTGCCACTGCCCATGCCATTGGCCCAGCCGCAGGTGGCTCCACAGGTTGGCGTTCTGGCGCGGCACGTTGGCCGGCTGCTTGCCGCTCAGATCCTCGCCGTTGGAGGCCCGCAGCTCGTCAAAGCGCGCGTCCACCCAGGCCCAGTTGCCCTCCAGCTGCCAACGCGGGTGCGGCCGCAGCACGGCCTGCAGCTCCAGGCCCTTGGCGCTTTGCCGCCCGCCCTGCACCGACAGGCGCGGGTTGTCGGCATCGCGCGTGATGATGTCCTTCTTCTCGATGCGGTAGGCTGCCGCCGTCCACTCGCCCAGGCCCTGGCCGAATTGCTGCTTCAGGCCCACTTCCAGCTGGCGCGCCGTGCTGAGCTTGAAGTCGCGGTTGGCCAGGTTCAGCGTCAGCATGCTGGTGATGGGGTCGTGCCCTTGTGAGAACTGGCCGTACAGGCTGGTGCCGGCGCCAAGCTGGTGCGTCAGGCCCAGGCGCCAGGCCGTGCCGCCCAGGGTCTTGTCAAACGGCGTGCCGCGCACGCGCTCATGGCGCGAATAGCGCGAGACGTCGCGGCGCAGCCCGGCCAGCACCAGCCAGCGCGGCTGCACCTGCCAGGCGTCCTCCAGGTAGAAGGCGTGAGCCGTGGTGCGGGTATCGAACTTGGGCAGCGTGGGATCGGGGCTGTGCCAGAAGCCGTGCTGCGGCCAGCGCGCCGGCACCGTGGAGCTGCCGCCATAGGGCGCGTTGTTGGTGTGCGTGAAGTCGGTGCGCGAGACCTCCCAGCCGGCCACGGCGCGGTGCGCGCCCAGTTCCAGAACGGCCTCCAGGCGGTTGCCCAGCTGGCCCATGTCGTGGCCGATTTCCAGGTAACTGCTGCGCGCCACCGTGTCCGTCTGCGGCTCGTAGCGGTAGCTCTCGATGTTCTTCCAGTGGCGGTGCGCGCTGAAGCGGTACAGCTCGTTGCGCAACGTCAGCCAGTCCTGGGCCTGCCACTGCGCACGGGCGCGCAGGCGGCGGTCCTCGTAGCGCACGATGCTGTCCTCGCTGTTGTAGTTGCGCTGCTCCAGGCCAGGAACAATGCGCCCATCGTGCACCGGGCTGCCGAAGTAGCGCTCGGGTTTGTCCATACTCAGATCGGCCAGCAAATCGACCTGCCAGCGCGCATCGGGCTGCCAGCGCAGCGTGCTCATTAACTTGCCGCCGCTGCTGCGGCCCAGCTCGCGCTGGCCGGTGGCGCGGTGGCCGTACACATCCAGGCGGTAGCTGAACTGCTCGCCCAGCGCGCCGGTAGCGCCCAGGCCGGCGCGCACCGCGCCATGCTGGCCAGCGCCCAGCAACAGCTCGTGGCCGCGCGTGCGGCTGGGCTGCTTGCGCACCGCGTTGATGGTGCCGCCCACGGTGCCGCCGCCATAGACGGTGGCGGCCGGGCCGCGCAGCACCTCAATGCGCTCATAGCCCCAGCTGTCGCTGGGATAAGTCACCGTGCCCGAGGCCACGCCCAGGCGCAGTCCATCCTCGGCCACGCCCACGCTGTTGACGCCGCTGAAGCCGCGCGTGGTGAAGGCCATGCCGCCATTGCCGGGCGCGCCCTGCGGCGTCATGCCCGGCGTGCGCGCCACGATGTCGGCCAGCGCATGGTCGCCGCGCTGGCGCCAGGTTTGCTCGTCCTGCGAAGCCAGGCTGGCAGGCAGCTGCTGGGCGTTCAGGCCCGTGCGGCTGCCCGACTCCGACGGCTGGGCCAGGCCCAGGGCGCTGGCAGGCGGCTGGGCCTGCACCTCGACGGTGGGCAAGGTCTGCTGCGCCCAGGATGCGCAGCAAGCGCTGCCCAGCACAGCGGCTGCAGTCAGACGCAGACGCGCGCGGGCGGGCGCGGGCGCGCAGCGCCCTCCTAGGGTCGGCCAGAGCGAGAGAAGAGAAAACGGTGTGTGAGTGCGATCAATCATGACAAAGCCAGAGCAAACCGCCTGCCTCGCATGCCGCACACGCCTGCAGGCGCCGCCGCGATCGCCACGGGGCCACAGAACGCACATACACGCGCGCCACGGGTCGCCGCCTCTGGCTGATCGCCCTTGCAGGGCCTGTCTGAGCGCCTCGGCTGCATCCCCGCAGACGGTGGTTGGGCGCAATGCCCCACGCCATCCCATGGGCGGTGCGGGGCGCTTGGAGCCTGCTCAAAACCTCTGCCCTACGGGCAAGACTTTGCGCAGGCTCTGACAGGCCGGTATCCGGGCTTGCAAGCGCGCAGCTGCATGACAGGCACACAGGGGCGCATTGTCTGGGCCTGGCCTTCCCAACGCCTTCGCACACCGCAGAATGCGGCCACGCAGGGCGCCAGTGGCTGGCCCGCCCACCCTTGTGACGAGGGCGGCGGGCCACGGCAACCGTGGCGGGCCCTTTCAGGCCCGCCACAGATTCTTAGAACCTGTTCTAAAACCAGGCAATGGCAGGCAAGCCAGAAGCGCGCTTGGCGCAGCCAAGGCAGAAGGCTTGCCCACGGTCACTTGCTGACCGTTGCGGGGGCAGCCAGGGCTTTGCACCCTGTTCCCGTTTAACCGGCGCGCTCACGCGCGTCGGCACCTGTTTGGTTCGCCCTGCCATGCAGGGCGGGCGCGAGTATAGCCGCAGCACCGGCTTGGCCCGGCCGCGCAACCCCTGTGAAACGCGCTCGGGGCCTGTTCAAAGCCTTGCTGCCGGCTGTGCAAGGACTTTGGGCAGGTCCTCTCAACCCTCAGAACTGCGCCAGCAGATCAGACCAATCGGCCCGGCGGCCGGCATTGAGAAAGCGCTGCGGGTCTTGCTGCTGGCCGTTGTGCAGCACCTCGAAATGCAGGTGCGCGCCGGTGGAGCGCCCGGTGCTGCCGACCTCTGCGATGGTCTCGCCACGGCGCACCACGTCGCCGCGCTGCGCCAGCAATTTGGAGGCATGCGCATAGCGGGTCACCAGGCCGTTGCCGTGGTCAATTTCCAGCAAATTGCCATAAGCGTGGTGGTATTCGTGCGTGATGACGATGCCGCCTGCGGCGGCCAGGATCGGCGTGCCCGCCGGCGCCTGGAAATCCAACCCCATGTGCTGGGCCTTGCGCCCGTTGAAGGGGTCGATGCGCAGGCCAAAGCCCGAACCCACCACGCGCCCGGGCACAGGCGTCTGGGTGGGGATCATGCGCTGGGCCAAATAGCGGGAAAAGAGCTGCGCCTCCACGGCCGCGAGGAAGTCGGCCTGCGCCGTCAATCGCGTATCCAGCAGCTGCAGCAGCTGACGCAGCTCTTGAGCCTGCAGCGGCACCTCGCCCACCAGCGGGCCGCCCGCGCCGCCATCAAAAGCGCCCAGCAGCGCCGCCGGTGCAACCGGCTCGGGCGCGGGCAGACCCGCCAAATCGGCCACGCGCCCGGACAACCCTTGCAGCTGCAACAACCGGGCCTGCATCTGGCCCAACTGGCGCGCCATGTCGTCGATGTTCTGGCGCATCAGCGCCCGCTCGGCGGCAAAGGCCTCGCTGGCCTGGCTGGCCACGCCAAGAAAGCGATCGATGCTGCCGGCCTGCTCGCGCCAGCTGCCCTTGTGCAGCTGGTGCTGCCGCAGCAACAAACCGGCAGCCCCGGCCAGCAACAGCGCTGCCAAACCCAGCGCCAGCGCAGTCAGTGAGAAATTCAGGCAGTAGCTGCGCCGCAAACGGGCGTCGGTAATAATCAATTGCATGGGTGCAAACCGCCAAAAACCAAGTCAAGCCAGGCCGCAGCGCCTGGCTGTGGCGCGCCTGCCCGGCGAGCGAGGAAATTACGAAAACGGGGGCAGTCATGCCTGAGCAGAACGACCGCCCGAAGCCGCGCGCCCTGCCCCCCCGGCATGAAGCCCAGACTGCGTGCCAGCGCGCGGCTGGCACGCACATCGGCGCGCTGGTGCAGCGCTCACCGCTGCTGGCGCAATTGACGCAGCAGGCCGAGCTCTCACACCGCCTGCTGCAATGCATTGCGCCCCATCTGCCCGCAGCGCTGCGCGCCGCCGTGCAGGCGGGGCCAGTGCTGGGCCAAGAATGGTGCCTGATTGTGCCAAACCCGGCCGCCGCCGCCAAATTGCGCCACCTCAGCCCGCTGTTGCTCGACGCGCTGGCCCAGCCAGGGCCAGCCTTGCAGGAAGGCATGCCCCGCATCGAAACCATCCGCGTGCGCGTCAGCAAATTGCCCGCGCCGGACGCTTGCAGATAACCAGAGGCACCTACGTCCCCGAGACAATCAATTGCTAGGAGTTGTTGAGATTTAATGTTGCGGTGGTGTTTTCGGCCAAAACTCCACAGCTGCCATGTTGAAAACGTTTGCAAGGTATACAACCTTACGCTCGTTTTCGCCTTGCTTCTGCGGCCGTTGCCTCGAAAAACCGCTTCGCAAACCCAATCTCAACAACCCCTAGCCCAAAAAAGTCAAAGATCCAAGATCAGCTTGGGAGACTTGGCCCTTGAGACGCAAATCATCATGACCTGATTCGACTCCTTTTCCTGCTTGGTCAGAATGCCATCAAAATGCTCAACTTCACCGTTGAGCACCCGGACCTCACAGGATCCGCATACACCTTCCTTGCAGGAATGCTCGCACTCGATACCCTCATCCAATAGCGTGTCGAGCAAGCTTTTACCTGCGGGTACCTGCACGGTTTTGCCAGAGCGCTCCAGGTACACCTCGAATGCACCATCCTGCGCATTGGGCGGTAGTTCAGCGGCAACGAAGCGCTCTATATGAGTATGCGGATACCCCAGTTGCTCACACGTCCGCTCGAAAG
Organism: Vandammella animalimorsus; assembly: GCF_002285285.1. GTDB lineage: Bacteria > Pseudomonadota > Gammaproteobacteria > Burkholderiales > Burkholderiaceae_C > Lampropedia > Lampropedia animalimorsus. The sequence continues at coordinate 142,636 of NZ_NSJF01000002.1, read as the reverse complement.
CATCGAGCATAGGCGCCGGGCCGCAGCAATAGTAGTGGGTGTCGCCACCCTTGCCCTCCAGCAATTCGGCTAACTCGGGCGGGTGGCCAACTTCCTGATCAAAGTGCCAATGCACGTGCACTCCATGTGCTGAAGCCAAGCCTTCAATCTCCTCGACAAAGGCCGCCTCGTTGCGATTGCGCGCGCAATAGATCATTTCGACACTGCATCCCATGGCGCAAAGGTGGCGCAGCATGCACAGCAAAGGCGTCACGCCAATACCACCTGCAACCAGCACACTGTGCTGGGCACCATCGGCCAATGCAAAATGGTTGCGCGGTGCAGAAATTGTCAGGATCTGGCCGACCCGCAGGCTCTCGTGTACCCAGCGAGAACCGCCTCGGCTACCGCGATCTCGCAATATGCCAACGCGATAGAACGGATGACGGGCATCAGCCGCGCTGACAGGCTGACACAACGAGTAGCTGCGCACTAGCCCATTGCCCAAGTGCAGGTCGATGTGCGCACCTGGTGTAAAGGAAGGGAAGACCACATCCGGGGCGGCCGGCCGCAACTCAACGCTAATGATGCCTTCCGCCTCGTACCGAATGGCAAACACCAGAGCCTGCAGAGTAATGGCTGTATTCATGCATTTACTCTTTCAGTCGAGGACTCAGAGGGCTTGGGCGGCCGGCTGCTCACGCGCCTGCAGCTGCTGCTTGGCCATCGAACGCAGATGACGCCGCAACCGCACCAAACCCATGTCATGCTGGTAGAGCGATTCGCGCAGATTGGCACCGGCTTCCATGTGCTCAACCAACACACGATCTTGTTCGAGCACGGCCCAGTGACGCGCCTCCAGGCGATTGCGGTAGAGAAAGCGCCAAGTGTCACGCTCCCAGCCTGGTGCCAATTTGCGCACGCGCCAAAAGAACACGGCCGACAACGCCTGACTAATGGGTGAGATGCCATAAATGATGGCGAAATTACCGCCCGGCCCGCCAGTCTTTGGGTATGGGATTTCCAGACGCATCCAGTGCGTGCCCGTATCACCAAACTCGGTCCAGTCGAAGTTGACGTTGCGCTGACCTTCTTTCTCGAATATGAAGCCGGTATCGGTGTCTCGGATGGCGAACTTGGCTTGCGTATCGCCGCTGTGCATGGTGTGCGACTGCTTGTGCAGGAAGGTACCGTGCATCGGATCCATGACGTTATCGTTGATGTAGCGCCAATCTCCCTTCCATTCAACGTAGCAGAGAAAGCGCGCATACTCATCGTCGTTAGCCAACTCCTCGGGCAACACCAGTTCGGGAGGGTTATCACAGTGTGCATCCCAAGCGTTATAGAGCCAGACCGCGCCAGCACGCTCGCGCACCGGATAGCTGCGTGTAGCACGCGACCCTTCTAGCTTGCAGCCAGGACTGCCGGGGACTTTAGTGACCGTTCCGTCACAGCGCACCTCGACACCATGGTAAGGACAGGCGATGGTGTCACCCAGCGCCACGCCCAGCGACAGCGGCGCGCCGCGATGCGGGCAATGATCTTCCAGTGCATGCAGCCGGCCATTGGTGGCATCGCGCCACAACACCAACTTAAGGCCCAGGCGGTACAGTGACACTGGTGCCTCTTTGATGAATTCGGATGGACAAATCGGGTACCAAAGGTCCTTGAGGCCGACTTCGAGCAACTGCTCAACAGGATCGATGGGGGGAATGGTTTGCATGGTCGTCACTCCTTGTCATGGGGCGCCAGATGCGCCGATCACCGGCCAAGCACCTTGATCTCAGCACGATAACTCTCTTCAGTCCAGGGTTTGCCGCTGGGGCTGACCGGACCTGCTTTGTTAAGGTAGTCGATCAGACTGGGTAAATCGTAGAGCCCCATGCCAAAGGCGCGCTCCAACGCATCGCCCAGCAAGTCTTCGTAGCTGGTTTGTGCACGGGTTCTGGCCTGATGGGGTTCTAAGTAACGATCGTGGACTTGCATGATGGGCTCCAGTTCTCAGTACTACGTGGGGAAAAAGCGTGCAACCAAATGAAGAGGTTTTTGATGCAGTCAGCGCTTCTCGGTCAGAAACTTACCCTGCGGATCTGTAGCGTCTTTCTGGCGACGCGTCTGGCCGTCAATGCCTCCTTCAATGGCCCATTCGGCGAACACCGTCGGGCCAGGCTTGAATTCCCGTGGCTGCCATGCAGCGGTCAGTTGATCCTCATCGGCGTAATACTCGATCAGCGCGCCGGCCGGGTTCTTGAAATACCAGAAATAGGCCGAAGAAACTGGGTGGCGACCCGGGCCAAGCTGGGTTTCCCAGCCACAGCGCGAGACATGCATGCCGCCACCAAACACCTCATGGATGTCACGTACTGTGAAGGCAACGTGGTTCAAGCCACGCTTACCGTTGGGCAATTGCAGCAGGAATAAATCGTGGTGGCCACCTTCGGCGGCGCAGCGCATGAAGGCTCCGCGGTCGGGGTAGCGGTCGGACGAAACGAAACCGAATTTCTCGGCATAAAATTTTTCGACGGCCTGAACGTCCGCGACGAAAAACACTACGTGACCAACCTCAATGGGGTGAGCACGTTCGTAAATCGGCGCCGGCGAATCGACGCGCGGGCGCTCCTTCCAAGTATTCATAGCGGCACATTCCACGTCCACGTCACGCTTGCGCGTGACTTGCAGACGCACAGCCATGCCGTTCGGGTCCACACAGCCGATACGGCGTACACCTTCAACCGATGCGTCAAAAAACCCCGACTCGGTGGCAATGCGCTCGGCTATGGCGTCCAAATCACTTGCACTCTCAACACCCCATATGACTTCGCGCAATGTCGCCCCGTCCTCGATAGCAGGGGGCAGGTCTGACCTATTAGCATCGGCAAGCACGACACGGCAGCCATTGAGACATTCAAACACCCTCTCGTCCGGATGGCTGTCAACCGGCGTCAGACCCCAATCGCTCATGAAGCGCTCGCAGGTGGCAATGTCTTCCACGCCGTACGTGATTTGGTCGATACCGAGCACGCTCATTGCTTTCCTCCTTGAATGCAGGCCCAGGCCAACGGCTGTTCATTCGTACCCCAGTACATGCTTTTTTGCTCCATGTACTGAAAGATGCCCTGGCGCCCTTTCTCGCGGCCCAGGCCAGAATCACGCCAGCCGCCAAACGGGGTGGCAATCGAAAACTGCTTGTAGGTGTTGATCCAGACGGTGCCCGCTTGTACCTCACGGCCTATGCGCCAAGCGCGTTTGAAGTCGCGGCTCCAGACGCCAGCAGCCAACGCATAGACACTATCATTGGCCTGCTCGATCAGTGACTCCTCGTCATCAAAGGGCATTGCCACCAGCACCGGGCCGAAGATTTCCTCCTGCGCTATGCGGGCTTGGTTACTCAACCCTTCAATGATGGTGGGCGTATAGAACCAACCGCGCTCAAATACGCCACCACTGGGACGCACACCCCCGGTGCGGATACTCCCTCCCTCCTCCACACCCATGGCCACATAGCGCTCAATACGATCACGATGGCTGGCCGTAATCAGTGGTCCCATCTGTGTGCTCTCCGCTGCTGGATCCCCAACGCGCAGCGCCTGTGCGCCAGCGACCAAGCGCTGAATGAACTCGTCATAGATACGCCGCGCGACGAACAAACGTGAGCCAGCAATGCAGGACTCACCCGAGCTGCTGAAAATGCCAAACAGCACACCAGCGACAGCATGATCGAGATCAGCATCTTCCAATACCATCGTCGCAGACTTGCCACCCAACTCCATCGACACAGGCATCATCTTGCTAGCGGCAATAGCAGCAATGTGCTTGCCAGTGCTTGTGCCGCCGGTGAATGAGACTCTCTTGACCAGTGGATGGCGCGTGACCACATCGCCGATGACCGACCCCTTGCCAGGCAGCACGCTGACTAGCCCCTTGGGCAGGCCGGCCTGCTCACAGATACGGGCCAATTCCAGCGACAATAACGGAGTGACCTCGGCTGGCTTGAGAATTACTGCATTACCCGCCGCCAGCGCCGGTGCCAGCTTCTGCGCATCGCTAGCAATAGGCGAGTTCCACGGCGTAATGGCTGCAACCACCCCCATCGGCTCGTGCACACTCATGCTCACGTATTCACCCCGCGACGGAGTAATGATGTCCTCCAAGGTCTCACAAGCTGCACCGAAAAACTGGAAAGTGCCAGCCGCGCTGGCCACCAAAGCGCGGGTTTCGCTAATCGGCTTGCCGTTGTCCTGGCGCTGCAGCTGCGCCAACTCTTCCGCACGCTCGCGGATCAGATGAGCAACGCGGTAGAGCACGTCGGCGCGCTGATGTGGCAAACGCCGCGCCCAGTCGCTCTGCAAAAAAGCGTGGTGAGCGTGCTCAATGGCTTCCTGGACGTCCTCGACGCTGGCTGCACGCAGCCGCGCAACTTCTTCACCAGTGGCTGGGTAGGTAGTGGCGTATTCCTCGCCACGGCCATCGCGCCATTCACCAGCAATGTTGATTGGCAAACAGTTATTCATCGTGCTTGTCTTTGAGAAGTTCAAATAATCACTGGCTGCACCCGGTTCTGGATAGCCCGTATCAAGCTGTAGACGGTCTGTGCCGAGGTCTTGGGATTGCTCGCCAACGCCAAATTGCGCATGCTCAACTCGAAGTGGCCGAAAGAGCCCTCTGCCTCAATAGTGTGGACGTTATCCCGCACTGTTGGATCGACAATCAGTCGCACCTGCGTTGCATCCAGCCCCAGCCCGGCCAGCGACACAGTCGCTGCAACGTTGGCATTTTTCGGGAACTGCGCGGCCGCCTGTCGGGCCGTGCCCTCGAAAACCACTTGCGGTTCACACAACGCAGCCAGATCGACCCTCTGCTCTACCGGCGTTCCCATCCAAGCCTGAGGTGGTTTACGGCCGGTATAGCGAACCTGAGAGAGACCGCCTACCTTGGCAGCAGCCAGCGCATCAATGGCACCGATGGCACCGGCGATCAACTCCAGCTGTGTGCCGCCTTGGCAAGCCGCTTCTTCAAGTTGTTCGATCAAACCCGGCTCAGACAGCGCCCCTACTGAAGCCACAATGCATGGCAGGCCACGCCGCAACGCGGGCAGCACATGCTCAGCGATGGCGCCATGCCCTGCGGCCTCAACCAACAAGTCAATACCTTCCAAAGGCACAGCATCCGTCAGCACTGCCTCGGGAACCAAAGCAACAAGCCGCTTCTGTACCTCGGCCATTCGTGCTGTAGATGCCGCACCAGAAACGACCACAGTCCGAAGCTGTACCCCCGGCATATCTCGCAGCAGAACTGCAGCAGCACTACCAATGGCTCCCAGCCCTATCAAAGCTACGCGCAGCATAGCTACATGCTCCTCACACTACAGCTGGCTGCAAAGCCGGAATCTGCACGAGTTTGTTCACTGGCGGCCCAGCGAATTGCATTTTGAAATTGCCGATCGCCTGCATGTCCACCTCCAGAATGAACGGCCCTTGCTGCGAACATGCTCTCCGCAACAGTGTCGGCAAATCATCCAAACTAGACAAACGCGCATGAGGCAATTGCAGCGAAGCACACAGCTGCGCGTAATCGGGCGTGTGTAGATCGACGTAGCAGAGGCGGCCACCGTACTGCGCCACTTGAATATTCTTGATGACACCGTAGCCTCTGTCATTCATCAACACCACCACCACGTCGCAGCGCTCCTGCACCAGCGTGGCCAGCTCACCAAGATTCAAGATAAAGCCGCCATCGCCAGCCAGACAAAAAGTCTTGCGGCCCGATTGCGTTACCGCCGCCCCCACCGCTGCACCAATCGCCATCGGCATGCCCTGGCCAATTCCGCCGCCAGTGGCATGCACGCCCTGGTTAGGCTCAAAGACACGCAGCTCACGGTTACCCCAGGTGCTGTTGGAGATGGTCACGTCGCGTACCCAGTTGAACTCACGCCCTGCCATGGCCTGGATTTGCTTGACCAGTTCCTCATATGGGCCCAAACCATCGCGCAACGAAGCAACGGCATCACCATGTGCCCGGTGCAGATCGGATAACAACGCTGCATCAGCCTGCCACCGACGTGCCTCAAGGCGATCGGCCAGCCCTTGCAGCGCCAGCTTCGCATCACCCCAAACAAACAACTCATTGGGATAACAACGTCCATCGGCTGCCGCGTCCGCATCAATGCGCAGCAGCGGTTTGGGCAGCTTGAGTTCGTACTTCAGTGTCTCATTGCTGCGCAAACGCGAGCCAACTACCAGCATGGCATCACAGGTCTGGTAGAACGCCTCGACGGGCTTCTGGATGTTGTAGGCCCCCAACGAACCTGGGGCATCCTCAGGCACAATGCCCCGCCCCTGCACACTGGTGACAATGCCAAACCCAAGCTTCTGCAGGCGGCGCACAGCCTCACCGGCATGGCGCGCACCACCACCCAACCACAACATTGGGCGCTTTGTCGAGGTCAGCCGATCAGCTAAAGCATCCAGCGCATCAGCGTCGGGTACGGCTTGTGCCACAGGCAGCGGCGTCAGATCAGCCGGCATCGGCACTAATGTCTGCTGCACATCGATGGGAATTTCAATACTGACCGGGCCCATCGGGGCCGTCATCGCAACCTGAACCGCCTTTTTGAACACGCCCAACGCATTCTCAGCGCTGTAGACACGAAACGCTGCCTTGGAGACGGCTTCCAGCATCTTGAGCTGTTCAGGCGCCTCATGGATGTAAGCCATCTTGCGATCCAAATACGGTAATTCGATCTGGCCCGTGATGTGCAACAGTGGCACGCCGGCCGTGCAGGCTTCGACCAAGCTTCCGGCAATATTGCCTGCAGCTGGCCCGGTGCTGGTGATGCACACGCCCAAACTGGAGGTAGAGCGCGCATACGCGTCGGCCATATTGCCCGCTCCAGCCTCGCCGCGCGCTGGCACGAAGCGCAGCTTGCCTCGCTGCGCAAGGGCATCAAGAATGGGCATGTTGTGGATCGAAATGACCCCGAATACGGCCCGTACGCCACATTGCTCCAAAAATGCGGCAACGACTGCACCAACGGTCACCATGGGAGAGTTTTGTGCTTGGCTGTCAGGCATGGCGGGAATGGCCTCCAGATATGTCGATATGGCTACCTGTCGTGTAACTGGACAGGGGTGATGCAAGAAAAACAATGGCTTGCGCGGCTTCTTCTGGCCGGCCTAGCCGCCGCATAGGGATATGTTTCTGAGCAGCCAACCGGGCAGTCCAAGCAGGCCAGTCGAGCAAGCGCTCCTCACGCGCCTCGAAGCGACGACGCCACTGCCCGGACTCGATCAGTCCAATCAGGATGCCGTTGACACGCACTCCTTGCGGCGCAAATTCAGTGGCCATGGAGCGCACTAGGTTGACCAGGCCCGCGCGTGCGGCGGAAGTAGCCACCATGTGTGGTTCGGGCTGGCGTGCCAGCAATGAGTTGGAGCAGACGATGGACGCATCGCCCAGCATGGCCGCTTGCGCCGCCAATTGCGGCAAAAAGGCACGTGTGGAGTAGATGACCGAGAAAAACTTCAGATTCAACTCCTCGCGCCATGCTTCGTCCTCAGTATCGGCAAAAGTTGAAATGCGCCCTTGACCGGCATTGTTGATTAGCATCGCCGCATCACCCAGGACGTTTTGCACACTGGCGGCGAAGGCCCGCACGCTGACGGCATCCAGCACGTCACAGGCCTGCACATACAGGGAGGCATCCGGGTAATCACGTAGCAGCTCAGCGCGCGCAGCATCCAGCCGCCCGACACTGCGGCCACAAATTGCTACTTTCGCACCACAAGCCAGCAATAGTCGTGCCGTCGCCAAGCCAATTCCTGAGCTGCCACCCGTGACCACTGCCGTGCGCCCTTGCAACGCCTTGGAATTCCAGAAGGCCGCCGTCATGCCACACTCCTGCCCACTGCACGCAACGGCACATCCCAGTGACGCTGCATGGCCGGCGCATAGTCAAGCAGCGCCGACAACTCGCTGGCCACTTCGCACACGCTGTCGATCAGCATCTGTTTATGCTTCTGCTCAATCTGTGGCGCACCCAGCGTCACTCCCAGCGCCGCGACAACATGACCGCTGTGGTTGAACACCGGTGCGGCCACCGTAGAAATGTGCGATTCGTAAAAGCCTTCACCCGCTACGTAGCCCTGCTTGCTGATTTGCGTGGCCGACTGGTAGAGCTCACTGACATCAACCGGTGTCTGGCTGGAAAATCGTTCAAGCTCCACCTCAGGATACAGTTCCTTGAGCTGCGCCAGCGTCATCCCACTAAGCAGTACGTGACCAAGCACAGTACCGTGCGCAGGCAAGCGCGTGCCCACCGACACCGAGCCGATGAACGGCGCGGAGGAAGAAGTGGCCTTGGCAACATAGACAATGTGCCGCCCATCACGCACTACCAAGTTGGCCGGGTACCCCAATTGCTGGCACAACCGGTTGATCAGTGGAGTGCCCAGCTCTGTCAGATCCAACGACGCCAAATACTCGAAACCTAAACGGAGTACACCCAAGCCCAGCTTGTATTCACGCCCGTTTTCAGTGCGCTCGACAAAGCCCATGCTTTCCAAGGTATTGAGCAAGCGAAATACGGTCGAGCGTGGCAGCTGCAAACGTTGCGAAAGCTCTGGGGCACCAATCTGGCGTCGCTCACGCGTGAACTGGCTAAGAATCAACAGCCCGCGCTCAAGCGCCGGAACAATGTAGCGACTGTCGTCAAGTTCGCTTTTGCTCGAATCAGCCATCGTCAAGTTCCTTTCGATGAAGACAGAGGCCCCTGTAACGTTTGCAGCACCTGCTCCAGACGTTGAGCCACAGCAACAGGCTGTTCCACATAACAAGCGTGAGCAGAGTCACCGATCAACTCCAAAGACACACCGAACACATCAGCAACTTGCTGGCAATCGGCTGGTGGCGTGATGTTGTCTTCACTGCCGCACCAAACATGCACTGACAATCCATGCAACAGCGACCCAGCGCGCTCACGCTCGGCCTGGATAGCGCGGCAGTACGCCAGCAAATCGTCACCACACAACAACTCAATGGCTTGCCGATAGCCCAGTGGTTTTAACCGCGCCATATTCCAGTGCACCCAAGCACGCACCACTTCACTAGCCTCGGAGCTAAGCAGCTTGTCGTGTCGCAATGCTGCGGTGGTCGCAATACCTGGATCTTCAATGCCTGCCAAACGCTGTGCACGCACCTGCTGGCCACGTGTCTGGCGTCCAACACCGCCATAACCCAGTGCAGGGCTGACCAAAACCAGCACACGAGGCACAAAGCCTGGTACCTGCCAAGCTGTCAGAGCAGCTGCAACCAGCGCACCCAGCGAATGGCCGACCAGCACGAAATCATCAACAGCCAGGGACTGCAACAGTCGCAACAGCGGCACGGCATAGTCGCTGGCAACAGGGGCTTGCTGCTTCAAAGGTGTGGAGTCGCCATAGCCTGGTGCATCCCAGGCCAACAGGCGGTGCTTCAGGTTGAAGATGCGCGCCACCTCCAGCCAAGAGGCAGCGCCAGACCCAATGCCATGCAAAGCTACCAGCACTGGCCTCTGCACCGGTCCAGCCACGGTGTCGCGTATCGAAATGCAATTGCCATCCACCAAACGAATATTGAACAGACCGAAGGTAGCTTCCAGATCGCTCAGTTGGGCTGGCGTAGGCAAAGGAACTCGAGCGCTGCTGGTCATGGGCTAACTCAACGAGATGGGCAGACTATCGCGCAGCGGCATTACTTCTGTAGATCGCGCTTGATCTTGGCCAAAGGGTGATCCTCTGGATAGGTCGGCGTAACTGGCTTTTTGGACCCCAGCATCACACACATCAGTGCATCCTCATCGCCGATGTTGATTTCCTCGCGGTACACGCCGGGCGGTACCGAAACCAAGTCCCGATCGGTCAGGATAGTTTCGTAGCGCTCATCACCCTGAGTAATGATGAGTTTGAGCTTGCCACGGATGACGAAGAAGACTTCCTCGACATCCACGTGGATGTGTGGCGGGCCTTCATGGCCAGCCGGGATGACCATGGTCGAAAACGTGAAGTGTTCGGCCGGTACGGTATTGGCGTCCTTGGCAACACCGGTGCCGCCTGTGCCCACATAGCGCATCTGCGCGCGGCGGTACTTAGGGTCGTAGTCGGCCTGGAACTTCAGCGCATCCCAGTCGTACTTTCTGGTGGCAAAACGCGCAATGCGACTATTGATCCACTCCTCAAAGCTGGCGCCCGCAGGGCGATCCCAGCTATGCGGCTCGGTGGCAGATTTTTCAGCTACTGCAGACATGCGTATCTCCTACTTCATGGATTGCGGGACAAAAATTGCACTGGGAGCAAGGCAATCAGTGCATGACGAAACCACCGTTGACAGGCAGCGTCTGGCCCGTCACGAAACGCGACAGATCTGACAGCGCAAACAGCACCGTGCCACAAACGTCGGCCACCTGCTGTTCACGCGGGATGGCCCGACCCTCAAGGTATTTTTGGTGCCGCGCCTGCGGCACGTACTCGGTTGCCTCGACCAGCGTCAGACCTGGCGCAATGGCATTAACTGTGATGCCATCGACACCCCATTCGCGCGCCAATGAATGCGTCATGGCCAGCACTGCACCCTTGCTAGCCACATAAGCCAACAAGTTCGGAGCCCCCCACAGTGCCGTGTCCGACGCCAAATTGACAATGGCTCCCCGACCACTGGCCGCCAATGCAGCATGACAGGCCCGGGCCATCAGCCAAGTGCCACGCACGTTGACATCTTGCACACGATCCCAGGTGTCTAGCGTTAGTTCGTGGGCGCTCTTGCCCCCGGAGTTTGTGATGGCCGCGTTGTTGACCAGGCCATCCAGCCCACCCAGCAAGTGCTGAGACTCTTGCGCCACCCGCCCAATAGCCTCGGGATCAGCCAAGTCCAACCACAGGCCATGTGCCCTTGCGCCGGCATCCTGCAAGCCCTGCACGGCAGCCTGCAATTCGGCTTCCAGGATATCGGCCAGGACTACGGCTGCGCCCGCCCGGGCAATGCAGCGAGCAAATGCCAGCCCAAGGCCACGCGCAGCTCCCGTTACCAGTACGCGGCGACCTGCCAACAAAGTCGTTGGAATATGTGTCAGCAACTGATCCAGCGATCCGTCCTGCCGCTGGCCTAACGCCTGTCGAGATGAGAATTCTCTCGCCATGGGTATCGCCTCCATCACACCGTTGCAACACTAGCGCGAGGGATGTAGTGCAGCACGCGTCGCTCCAACCACACTACTGCCCAGTAAGCTAGAAGTCCTACTAGGGTGAGCGCCGCAATTGACACGAACACAGCAGCGGTATTGCCCTGCCCCTCGCCATCTATGAGCAAAAAGCCCAATCCCTTGTTACCACCAACCAACTCGCCCACCGTCACACCAATCACTGCCAGAGTGGCCGCGATGCGCAAACCCGAAAACAGTGACGGCAGCGCCGATGGGAACTCCACCAAGCGAAAGATCTGCATGCGACTTGCATTGAACGCACGCACCAAGTTGACCATGTCGGGGTCGACCGTGCGCACAGCCGAGAGTACGTTGACCATCACCGGGAAAAACACGATCAAGATCGCTACCAAAACCTTGGGATAAATGGTGTAGCCCAACCACATCACAAACAGCGGGGCGAATGCCACCTTGGGCGCAATCTGCAAAGCCAGGATGTAGGGCGAAAGCACCGCTTCAGCCCTGGGGGAGAGCCCTAGCACAACGCCAAATAGGATGCCGAGCAACGAGCCTAAGATGAAGCCAACCACAACCTCCAAAGCGGTAATCCAAAAATGACCGAACAAATCACTGTTGCGCCACATGTGGACTGCCTCTTGCAGCACACGGGTCAATTTTGGAAATACGTATTCAGGCATGCCCAAGAGCCCCGGTGCCCATTGCCACAGAGCCAGAAACACCAGCAGCACCACACCACTGCTGACCCAGGCGGATACATTTGTTCTCATCGTGCTTCTCCTTGCGGGAGTGCAAACTCATTGACCGCCGACGAATTGGTTGGTATAGAGATCATCGAGCTTTTGAGCACGCGCGACGATTCCCTGAGCAACGTAAAAGTCCTGCACCATAGCCAAACGCTTGGGATCAATGAACCCGAGCACCTGCTGACCAGGATATACGTGCTCACGGTACAGTTCGAAGGTACGCTGAACCATAGCTTCCTGCCCCCTGTATGACGACACAGCCTCAACATAGGCGGTCGCTGCAGCCTGCGGATCCTGCACGATGTCATTCATGCCACGCAATGTGGCGCGCACCAGTTTGCCCACTAGCTCTGGGCTTTCTGCAATGGTTTTCTCGGAGGCCAGAATCGCCTGCGCCATGCTCTGGAAAGTCTCTTCCCGGGGCAGGATGCGCACCTTAGTGCCGGTCTGCTCGACATTGACAATCCAATCGGGCACTGCCGCCATAGCGTCAGCGCGGCCACTGTTAAAGAGCTGCCAGACACCGGATGGGCCTGCCGCCTGAGCATTGACATCACTTTTATTCAGTCCGGCCTTTTCCAGGGAACCCAGAAAAGCGTAATAGGTAGTGTCGCTATAGGCCATCACAGTGGCTGTCCTGCCTTTGAGATCACGGACACTGCGGATGTCACTCTCCTCCTTCGTGGCAATCAGAGTCAGAGAGCCGCCACCCAGCAGCGCCACAGCCTTGACCGGGATACCGTTGGCACGCACGATGATGGGCGTATCACCGATTGCGCCACCGATTGGTGCATTGCCAGCACCCACCTGCTTGGCCACATCGACTCCCCCGCGGGCAGCGACGAATCGAACATTCAAGCCCTCTTCCTTGTAATAACCCTTGTGCTGCGCCAGCATCCAGGGCGCGAATGCCGTCAGCGTGGCCGGTGCAGGCAATAAATAGGTCACATCTTGGAGCTTCTGAGCTATGGCCTGCGACTGGCAACTCCAGGCGGCAGCAAGCACCAATGGCATCAGCAGTCTGCGGAAAGCGATCGTGGAGGCAAAAGCAGTCATCTCTGGGCTTCCTTTAATGGAGAGGAGAACGAGGAGAGGGCAGGTCAGTGCAATGTTTCTTCGCCGACCCTCAGAAGCTTCATCAGCCGGCTTTGGATCGGTGCCACTTCTGGCATACGGCGACGCTGCATTGGGTTGTTGCGGTGCGGCAATTCAACGATGATTTCCTCAATGATTCGGCCAGGTCGCTCACTCATCACCAGAATTCGATCCGACAGCGCAATCGCTTCAATCAAATCGTGCGTAATGAACAGCGCAGTCTTTTGCTCTTCCCAAAGAGTCGCAGCCAAATCCTGCTGTAGAACCATCTTGGTCTGTGCGTCCAGTGCAGAAAAAGGCTCATCAAGCATGAGTACATCTGGCTGCACCGCCAACGTGCGGGCCAGTGCAGCGCGTTGGCGCATACCACCCGAAAGCTGGTACGGGTAATGATTCTCAAATCCAGCCAAATGACATTTCTTGAGCAGCGCCTCTGCCACAGGCTGACGCTTGTCCCTAGAAGCACCATTGATCTCCATGCCCAGCTCAACGTTTTGCCGAATCGTGCGCCAAGGCATCAGCAAATCTTTTTGCAGCATGAAAGCCACTTGCCTCACCGGGCCAGTAACACGCCGCCCCTCCACCAACACTTCCCCCTCGCTGGGCAGATACAGGCCCGACCCCATGTTCAGCAATGTGCTCTTACCACAACCAGATGGCCCGATCACAGAGACCACTTCGCCTTGCGCAATCTGTAGATTCAAATGCTGCACGGCATACGACGGGCGGGGATTGGCGCGAGTGGGAAAGCACTTAGCGACACTCTTGAACTCAATCTTTGGCACCATCACAGCTACCGCCTGTTTCATATATAAAACATTGATTCACTAATGAATAGGCGTATTTGACCAGTGATTTCTTTACGTCAACATCCGTAGAAACCCTCGTTTGTGGATAAGCAGCTGCCCATGCCCTGTGCTCCTGCAAACGGAGACAACTCAGTTGCGAAGCAAAACTTCCACAGCACTATCGAATCGGGAAATGGAATATGAAACGGCAGGCCTGAATGCTGCTCACGAGCAATTTGGACAACAAACTCTGCTAGCCAAAACATCAAGACGGCTACACCACGGGCAATGCTGAACCCAGAAGCTTTTCCAAAGCTTGTCAAGCTCTCACTCAAGAACCATCGCAGATTTGAAGCACATGCGATTAGACCTATGGGGATCAATGCTCACTCGTCTCCCCAGCATGGCTGCTGAAATACTGCTTTGCACTGCTGGCTACCGAAACTTCAACCTATTTAAACGCTCTACAAGCGATTTTTTAGTCCGGGGTAGGGGTCGTCGGATACCCCTTGAGAGGGAGCGAGTGCATCCTTGCGGAGGTATTCAGCAGCCTGCTAAAGGACCGTGCCCCGCTCCTCTGGCGCCCAGTGCACTTGCACGTATTGCTCCAGCCAGTCCTGCAGCGGCTGCAGCCATTGCCTGGCCCAGTGTTCGAAGGCGCCGCTGGCCTGCAGCGCAGCAAAATCCGGCCAGGCGCGGGCCAGGGCCGGCTGGTGTTGTGCCGCGCCAGTGCGCTGATAGCCGCCGTCGTAGGCCTGGCGGGCAGCGCTGCGGGCGGCGCGCTCGGCCTCTGGCTCAGGCGCTGACTGGCTTTGGGCCTGGTGCAGCGCATTCCACCAGGCCACGGCAGTGTCGAAATCCAGCGGCAGGGGCTGTGGCCCTGACAGGGCTTGCGCGGCCATGGCCAGCACGGCGTTCAGCCAGGTCTGGGCCTGGCGGGCGGGGATGGGGTCGATGTCCAGCATGCCGTCCAGCGCCAGCACCCGCATGGCTGGGCCGTGGCTGTGCGCACCCGCTTCGGTAGCAGCGCTCGTGTCGGGCGCACAGGCGGCCAGCAGGCACGATTGCAGCCAGGGCCGCAGCAGGCGGTGCAGGCGCAGTTCGCCCGATGAGGTTCGCAACTGGCCGGGCTGCACGTGCAGCACCAGCGCATCGCCAGCGGCATTGCAGCGCCAGGGCGGCGCCCAGTCCTCGATCCAGGGCTGCTGCGGCAGTGCTGGCCCGGCCGGCTCGGGCGGCCAGCGCAGGCGTCGCGCCAAGGTTTGCGCCTGGGGCCAGTCGCGCACGCTGGCTTGCCAGGCCTGCAGCAGGAACTGCCATTGCGCCAGCCATTGCTGCTGCAGTTGCCCGGCCCAAGCGCCCAGTGGCATGTCGCCCTGTCGCTGGATGCGTTCCAGCTCGTGCAGCAGCGCCTGCTGCAGTGCTTCAGGCTGGGGGGGTGGGCCATGCTCGATCAGGGGCCGCATCCGCTGCAGCAGTTGCTCGAAAATCTGCCAGCGCTGCAGGCCGTCGATGGCCAGCGGCTCGCAATCGTCGGCCTGTTCGTCCAGCAGCGCAAAGCGGGTTTGCAGCCGGATGGCAAACCACTGCGGCACGGGGTGGCGCCAGATGGCCGCCAGCTCGGCCAGCGACCAGGGGCGCAAAAGACCCACTGATGAGCCCACGGGCGTGGCGGCCGTTGGCACGGCGGACGGGTCGCCCTGGGCTTGCAACAGGCGCAGGCCAGGGTCTCTGGCCTGTGGCTGCGCCCCGGGCTGGGGATGCCACTCCCAGGCCCAGCTGGGCAGCGGCGGCTCGGCCAGGGGCAGTTCTTGCGTCTGGCCCGACGGGGGCTGCAGGAAGTAGCGCGGGTTGAAGGGTTGCAGCGGGTGTTCGGTGGTGCGCTCGGCCACGGCCTGGGCGCTCCAGCGGGCGCTGAGGTAGTCGCGCAGCTGCGCCACCAGCACCGAGGGCGGGCGCGGGGTGTTGTCGCGCACGCTTTTGCCGACCCAGCTGATGAGCAGTTGCTGACGCGCCGAGAGCAGCGCCTCCAGCATGAGCTGGCGGTCGTCCTGCGTGCGGCTGCGGTCGCCCGGGCGCTGCTGGCCGGGCAGGCGCATCAAGTCCATGGCGTTGGGCGCGGCGCGGCGCGGGTACACGCCTTCGTCCATGCCCAGCAGGCAGACGATGCGAAACGGAATGGCGCGCATGGGCAGCAAGGTGCAGAAGGTCACGCCACCGGCGTGAAAGCGCTGCTGCGGCTCGGGCCCCTGCAGCCGCGCCAGCCAGGCGTGGCGCGCCACGGGCAGGGCCAGAGGCTGCTCGCAGCCGGCTTGCAGGCAGGCGTCCAGCCATTGCTGCAGCGCCTGCTCCAGCAGTTGCAGCGAGGCTTGGTCCGCCTCGCTGGCAGGCTGGAAGAAGTCGGCCAGCAGCGCGCGCCAGCGCTGGCCCCATTGCAGCGGCGTGGCGCTGTGGCCCAGCTCATGCTGCCAGTGCTGCAAGCGCTGCACCAGATGGGCCAGCGCGCCCACGTGGCCAGCGGCCAGGCCGCCGATTTCCTCATAGGGCGCCAGCCCCCGCCAACCTTGGTGGCTGGCATAGCCCAGCAGCATGCGCTGCAGGCCAAACCAGGCACTGTTTTGCGCGCCCATGTGCGCCAACCCGAGCCGCTGGCGGTGGGCCCCGTCCAGCCCCCAACGGATGCCGCTGCCCTGCATCCAGGCCTGCAGCGCGGCCACGCCTTCATCGTCCAGGCCCAGGCGTCGCGCCACGGCCGGCACGGCCAGCAGGTCGCTCAGCTGCGACAGGCTGGCGCGCTGCTGCGGCAGTTGCGACAGCCACTCTACGGCCTGCACCAGCGGGCTGACGGCCTGCGCGCCCAGGTCGGCAATGGCAAAGGGGATGTGGCGCGCATCCTGCGGGCCGTATTGGCCGAATACGGCGCGGATCAGGGGTGCGTACTGGGCGATGTCGGGCACCATGACGACGATCTCGCGCGGCGCCACGGGCTGTTGGGCTGCTCCGGCGGCATCCAGCGCGCCGCCGGGCAGCATGAGTTCGAGTAAATGGGTGTGCAGGGCCTCCAGCTCGCGCACCGGGCTGTGCGCAATCTGAAAGCAGATGCTGCGGTCCTGCGGCGCCAGCGCCGCAGTGCGCAGCGGCTCGCTCAATGGCAGCAGATCGCGGATGTGCTGCTGCACCTGGCGCAACATGCTGGGCGCGGCCTCGGCACCCGCCTCTGCGTCGGCTTCGGTATCGGCATCGGTGTCGTAGAGGTCGATGCGCGGCAGGCCCTGGCCCTGCTGCTGCGCCAGGGCCTGCTGTTCGTAGTGTTCGAGCAGGCGCACGAAATCGCGCACCTGCCGGCCCCAGGTGGTCAGCAGCGGGTTGGCATGGGCGTGCATGGCGCTGAGCTCAATGGCCGCCAGCTGCTGCTCAGGCCTGCGCTGGTCTGCAGTCTGGCGCAACAGGCGGGCAAACAGCTCGCGCCCCGGCACGGCATCGCTCCAGTACATCTGGCAGGGGTTGGGCACGGCCAGCAGCACCTGCGCATGCTGGCCCAGGGCGGTGAGCAATTCCAGCACTGGCACATGCAGGTGCGATGCGCCAAAGAGCATGATGCGGCGCGGCAGCGGCTGGGCCGGGCCGCCCTGCGCCAATTGCGCCAGCGCGCGCTGGTGCAGGCGCGGGCGGATGGCCTGCTGCTGGGCCGCATCCAGGCTGTGCAGCAGCGCGCGCCACAGCGCAGCTTGCCAGCGCTGCGCGGGCGGCAGCGGCTGGGCCTGGCTGCTCAGGAAGGGGGCCAGCTGCTCGCGCCCCTGGGCCCAGTCCTGCAGCCAATCGGGCCGATAGACCTGGTACTGGTCGAACAAATCGGCAATGCGCGAGGCCAGCTGGTACAGCGCGTGCTGGGCCAGCTCCGGATCGGGCGGCGCGGCAGGGCCGTCACCCTCCTGCGCCTGGCCGGCCAGCGCCCGCTGCGCAGCTTGCAGGCTTTGGCGCAGTGGCTGCCAGATCGGTTCGTCAGGGCGCTCAGCAGGCAGCGCAGCAAGCGGCGCGGACGCCTCGCCCAGCAACGCCGGCAGGATGCGCATCAGCCGCCAAAGCATGTCGGCCTTGTCCAGTGGCGTGTGCTGTGGCACCTGCTGCGGGCCCAGGATGCGCCGGTACATGCGCCAGGCAAAGCGGCTGGGCAGCTCCATTTGCACGGCGGCGCTGATGCCCAGCTGGCGCGCCAGCGCCATCTTCAGCCATTCGCCCATGCCCTGGCTTTGCACCAGCACCACCTCTTGCTCCAGCGCCTGCAGCGGGTGCTGGCGCATCCAGGCCGCCAGGGCCTGGGCCAGCGCCTCGGTGCGGTTGCTGTGCAGGCTGACGATGCCGGGGGCGATGGGCGGGGTGGAGTCGGGGCTTTGGGGCACGGGCAGGCGGGGGCGATCGGGGCCATTGGGGCAATGGGCGCGAATATATCGGGGAACGGCCCAGCCGCGCGGCATGGCATCCAGGCCAAGCGCTGCAGCCCCCTGCGGGGTCGGCGCGGGCCGCTATCATGGCGGCCCTTTGCGTGTGCCGCACCTGCGGCCACGCCTTTGTTTTTTCAGAGCGCCCCATGTCTGCTGGACTCAATCTTGCCCAAACCCAGGCCGTGCACCACATCCACGGCCCTTCGCTGGTGCTGGCCGGCGCGGGCTCTGGCAAGACGCGCGTCATCACGCACAAGATCGCCCACCTGATTCAAAGCGGGCTGGCGCCCAGCCGCATTGCCGCCATCACCTTCACCAACAAGGCCGCCGCCGAGATGCGCGAGCGCGCCCGCGGCCTGATCGGCAAGGCCGCGCGCGAGGTGCTGATCTGCACCTTCCACGCGCTGGGCGTGCGCATGGTGCGCGAGGACGGCGCGCTGCTGGGGCTCAAGCCGCAGTTCAGCATCCTCGACAGCGACGACGTGCTGTCCATTCTCAAGGAATGCGGCGGCACCACCGACAGCGCGCTGGCGCGCCAGTGGCAATGGACCATCAGCCGCTGGAAGAACGAGGGCCTGAATGCCGAGCAGGCCCTGCAGGCCGCGCAGGACGAGACCGAGAAAGTGGCCGCAGCCGTCATGGCGCGCTACCAGGAGCGCCTGAGCGCCTACCAGAGCGTGGACTTCGACGACTTGGTGGGCCTGCCGCTGGCGCTGCTGCGCCAGCACGAGGCGGTGCGCGAAAAATGGCAGGCGCGCCTGGGCCACGTGCTGGTGGACGAATACCAGGACACCAACGCCACGCAGTACGAGCTGCTCAAGCTGCTGGTGGGCCAGCGCGGGCATTTCACCGCCGTGGGCGACGACGACCAGTCCATCTACGGCTGGCGCGGCGCCACGCTGGAGAATCTGAAGAAGCTGCCGGTGGACTTCCCCGCGCTGTGCGTCATCAAGCTGGAGCAGAACTACCGCTCCACCAGCGCCATCCTGCGCGCGGCCAACCACGTCATCGGCCCCAACCCCAAGCTGTTCCCCAAGACGCTGTACTCCGAGCTGGGCGAGGGCGAGCCCGTGCGCGTGATCGACTGCGACTCCGAGGAGCACGAGGCCGAGCGCATCGTCGCGCGGCTGCAAAGCCTGCGCGCGGCCAACCCCCTGCCCGAGTGGCGCGACTTCGCCATCCTCTACCGCGCCAACCACCAGGCCAAGCCGCTGGAGAAGGCGCTGCGCAAGGCCAGCATCCCCTACAAAGTCTCGGGCGGCACCAGCTTTTTCGACCGCGCCGAAATCAAGGATCTGTGCGCCTGGTTCCGGCTCTGGAGCAACGAGGACGACGACCCGGCCTTCGTGCGCGCCATCACCGCGCCGCGCCGCGGCATCGGCCACCAAAGCCTGGCGCAGCTGGGCGACTTCGCCGGGCAGATCAAGACCAGCCTGCACGAGGCGCTGTTCAACCCCATGCTGCCGGCGCGCATCAGCGCGCGCGCGCTGGGCGGCCTGCAGGAATTCGGCCGTCAGCTCGGCGAGCTGCAATACCGCGCGCGCCACGCCATCGGGCGCGAGGCCGCGCGCCAGTTCCTGCGCGACTGGCTGGAGGAAATCCGCTTCGAGAACTACCTGCTGGACCAGTCCGACACCCCCGCCGCTGCCGCCAGCCGCTGGGCCAATGTGCAGGAATTTTGCGACTGGATGGCCCAGCGCGCCGGCGGCGAGCTGGACGCGCCGGACATGGCCAGCGGCGCTGGCAGCCTGGCCAGCCCGGCCAAAAGCCTGCTCGAAGTGGCCCAGACCATCGCCCTGCTCTCGACCCTGACCGAGCAGGAAAAGGAACAAAACGTCGTCACCCTCTCCACGCTGCACGCCGCCAAGGGCCTGGAATGGCCGCACGTGGTCATGGCCGGCGTCAACGAAGGCGTGCTGCCCTTCCAGCAGGGCGAGGACAGCCCCGTCGACCCGCGCCGCCTGGAAGAGGAGCGCCGCCTGATGTACGTGGGCATCACCCGCGCGCAGCGCACCCTGGCCGTGAGCTGGGCGCGGCGACGCAAGAAAGGGCGCGACTGGGTGCCCGCCCAGCCCAGCCGCTTCATCGCCGAAATGCAGCTGGACCCCGGCACCGCCCGCGAGGACCCTCGCGCCAAACTGCGCGCGCTGCGCGAAGAATTCGCCCGCAAAGCCGCTGCGCCCAAGTAAAAGGCCACCGATGTGAACGGCCACCGATAAGCGGCCAGCCTGCCCTGGCGCAAAGACCGCAAACGCTTCCTACAATCGCGCCCATGCCGCCCGCCGCCCCGCCATCGCCCGCCACCACCGCTACGCAAAGCACCAGCACCAACCGCATCTGGGCCCTGGTGCCCAGCGCCGGCATCGGCCAGCGCGCCAGCGCCGGCGCCCCGGGCCAGACGCCACAGGCCAAGCAATACCGCCGCCTGCTGGGCCAGAGCCTGCTGGCGCACACGCTGCAGGCCCTGCTGCAGGTGCCCGCCATCGAGCGCGTCGCCGTGGTCATCGCGCCGGGCGATACGCAGTTTGAGCAACTGCCCGAGCACGCCCTGCCGCGCGTGCAGGCGCATGCCGTGGGCGGTGCCAGCCGCGCCGAATCGGTGCGCAACGGCCTGGCCGTGCTGCAGCAGGCCTACGGCGCGCAGCCGCAGGACTGGGTGCTGGTGCACGATGCGGCGCGCTGCCTGCTCACGCCCGCGCTGGTGCAGCGCCTGCTCGATGCCTGCCTGGGCGATGCCGTCGGCGGCCTGCTGGCCCTGCCGCTGCCCGATACCCTCAAGCAACAGGCCCAGGCGCAGCCCCCTGCCGCCCAAAACGGCGCAGCGCGCAGCGCGCAAACCGTGCCGCGCAGCGGCAAATGGCTGGCGCAGACGCCGCAGCTGTTTCGCCTGCAACTGCTCAGCCAGGCGCTGGCGCGCCCCGATCTGGACGCCATCACCGACGAGGCCAGCGCCATCGAGGCCCTGGGCCAGCAGCCGCTGCTGGTGCCCTCCAGCGCGCACAACATCAAGATCACCTACCCCGAGGACTTTGCCCTGGCCGAGGCCCTGTTGCGCGCGCGCCAGCAGGGTCAGGTCGCCCCCGCCGCGACCACCACGCCCGCCGTCGTGCGGCCATAGCCGCCCGCCCTCCAGCCAGCCCCCCGCACCCTACCCATGAACGCCCCATCCACGCCCACCGCCAACCCCGACAACGCAGCCAACGCCACGACGCCTGCACCCTTGCCCGCCCTGCCTGCCTTGCGCATCGGGCAGGGCTGGGACACCCACGCCCTGGTGCCAGGCCGCGCGCTGATCCTCGGCGGCGTGCCCATCGCCCACAGCAAGGGCCTGCTGGGCCACTCCGACGCCGACGTGCTGCTGCACGCGCTGACCGACGCGCTGCTGGGCGGCGCGGGCCTGGGCGACATCGGCCGGCACTTCCCGGACACCGACCCGGCCTTCCGCGGCGCAGATTCGACCGTGTTGCTGCAAGAGGCCTACCGCCGCGTGCAGCAGCAGGGCTGGCGCATCGTCAATATCGACAGCACCATCATCGCCCAGGCCCCCAAGCTGGCGCCGCACATCGATGCCATGCGCCAGCACATCGCCGCCGCGCTGGGCCTGCAGGCCGCGCAGGTCAACATCAAGGCCAAGACGGCCGAAAAGCTCGGCCCCGTGGGCCAGGGCCAGGCCATGCAGGCCCAGGCGATGGTGCTGCTGGCCGCGGCAGCGGCAGCGGCCTGAAACAGGCAGCGGGCACCGAAGGCTCTGCCATGCTCGGCCACATTGCCCCGGTCTTTCTCATCCTGGCGCTGGGCGTGTTGCTGCGGCGGCTGCCGCAAACGCCGGCGGCGCTGTTTCCGGCGCTGGAATGGTTCAGCTTTTACGTGGCCTTCCCGGCGCTGCTGCTATTGCGCACCGCACAGCTGGAGCTGCACTGGCAGGCTGTGCAGCAGCTGGCGCTGCTGGTGCTGGGCCCCAGCGCGCTGGTGCTGCTGCTGTGCCTGCTGGGCCTGCGCCTGGCGCGGCAACTGCCCGATGCGGCGCGCTCCTCGGTGGTGCAGGGCGCCATCCGGCCCAGCACCTATTTCGGCCTGGCGGTGGCGGGCTTCGTCTTCCCGGCCGATGTGGCGGCGCTGGTGATGCTGGCGCTGGCCATTGCGCTGCCGGTCGTGAATGTGGTGGCCATCGTTGCGCTGACCTGGTGGAGCGGCCAGCGCACCACAGCCCGGCGCATTGCCGTCGGCCTGCTGCGCAACCCCATCATCCTGGCCACGCTGGCCGGCCTGCTCTACAACGCCGGCGGCTGGCCACTGCCGCAGGCGGCGGCCCAGACCTTGCTGTTTTTGGGCAATGCCGCCATGGCGCTGGGGCTGGTGTGTGTAGGCGGCGGGTTGGACTTTCGCCTGCAGGGCGCGCAACCCTGGGCCGTGGTGGGCACCAACATCGCCAAGCTGCTGGCGCTGCCGGCCATCACCTGGCTGGCCTGCCAGGCCCTGCAGGCCAGCGCCGCCAGCACACTGGCGGCGTGCTTTTACGCGGCGCTGCCCACGGCCCCCAACGCCTACATCATGGCCCGGCAAATGGGCGGCGATGCGCGCCTGATGGCCACGCTCATCACCACGCAAACCCTGTTGGCCCTGCTGAGCCTGCCGCTGTGGCTGGCCTGGCTACAAGGCCCCGGTTAGAGCGTGTTATGCACCCTTCGACCAGTGATAAGCTGGCCCACCCACAACCATGGCGCAGTGCCATGGCCGCCACTTTGGCTTCAAATTCACGGAGAACCGCCCCCTATGTACCGTTTCATTGCCCGCTCCAGCGCCCCACTGCAGTATCTGGATGCAGATGCCAAGCGCCTATTGAAAATCATCGGCAAGGACGATGCCGCCACGGGCATCATCACGCTGGCGCAGATCCCCGCTGCCCAGCAGGCCATTGAGCGCGCCATCGCCCAGGAGGAAACCGCCGGCAGCGAAGCGCCCCAGGCCGACCAGGCAACGCCCGCGCCGGATGACGAGCAACCGCAAGACCGCGTGGCGCTGCGCCACCGCGCCCTGCCGCTGCTGCAGCTGCTGGCCGCCGCCGCCAGCGCGCAAGAGGATGTGATCTGGGAGCATTGAGCGCCTGCGGACAATCCCTGCAGCTGTGCAGGGATCATCCACAAACTCATGCCGCTGCAGTCTGCAAGCTGACGACGTACAGCTTGCGCTTGGCCCTGGTGGCGGCAATGTAGAGGCGCCGTTGGCGGTCCTCCATGCCTTCTTGGTTGGCCGGAACCTCAGCCGAATCGACGATCACCACCAGCTCGAACTCCAGCCCGGCGCAGGCCTGCAGGCTCATGAGCTTGACCGTATCGGCCGCTGGATCGAACTCGCCCGTGCCGCGGCGCATCTGGTGGGGGATGTGCTGGTAGCGCAGCGCGCCGTGGCAGACATCGAGCTGGAAGCGGTTGTCACACAACACCGCCATCTGGCCCCAGGCGATGCCCGCCTCACGGCGCGCCTGCAGAAGCAGCTCGGCCACTTTGCGCCCCTGGGCGCGCAGGCTGGGGGCCGGGAACAGCAGCACCGAATCGCCCGAGCGACCGCTGCTGCGCGGCTTCAGGCGCGGAATGCCTTGCGGCCCAACCTCGATGGGCGCGGCCAGCGTGCCCGCCATGTGCAGTGCCGCATTGAATATGGGCTCGGGGTTGCGCTGGTTCAGCGTCAAATGCTGCACTTGGCGCGTATCAATGCCATGCTGGTGCAACTGCACAAGCCCGGTGCGCTTGCGCTTGAGGATGCTTTGCGCGTCATCAAAGTACAGCACCAGGTGGTTGGTCGCCGGCGTGGGCAGCTGTGTCAGCACGCCCAGCCAGCTGGCCGGAAAGTCGTGCGCCTCATCAACCAGCACCGCCGCATACTGCCCGGCCGGGATGGAGCCATCGGAGAGCGCGCGCAGCACGCGCTCGACGATGTTCTTGATCTGCGCCGAGGCCGGCATGCTGCGCGGCGGCAGCTCCAGGTGGTAAGCAATCAACTGCTCGCGGCACCAGCGGTGAAAGTGCCGCACCACCACCTGCTGCGGCGACAGGCCCTGGCGCATCAGCTCGTACTGCAGCCAAACCGCCAGCGGCTCGTTGTAGCACAGCACCAGAATCGGCCCGTGGATGCCGCGCGCCGCGTACTGCTGCACCAGATAGGTCAGATGGGCGCGCAGCATACGGGTCTTGCCGGAGCCGGCCACGCCGTGCACGATGTGGTGGCCCGCATCCGGGCCAGTGGCATCGGGCATGTCCTGCAGCAGCGACGGGCTTTGCGACGCGAGCGAATCCAGCGCCGTGCCGGCATGCTGCCTGCGCGGCGCCTGCGCCCTGCGCAACCAGGCCGGCAGCAAGGCCTGCGGGCCTGGGCGCTGCAGCTTGGCCATCGCACGCTCCAGCAGGGAGGTCGGCCCTTTGGACACAGGCCCTTGGCCGTCCTCATCATCGGGCGGGGAAACCGGTGTCATGGCCAGAATCGAACGAAGTGCGTGGGGACAAATGCAAAGCGGCACACGCCGCAGTATGAGCGGGGCTTGCAAACGATGCGCCGCCCAGAACCTGCGTATTTTATGGAGCGCTGCCAGGCCTGGCGTGGCTGCGCACGGCTGGCCCTACCCATGCCAGGGGCTGGGCTGACCTTGGACATACCGCACGGCAGCCGCATTCAGCGCTTTGGCATCGCGCAGGCAAAAAAAAGCCCACATGCTTGGCATGTGGGCTTGTGGTTTGGTGCCGGTTGTCGGCTCCGCAAACTGAGCGATCCTCATAGGAGAAACCGCCCCGCCAGCAGGCAAACTAGGCAACGGTACCGTAATGATACCGTAACCAGCACCACTGACACCCACCCAGCGGGCTGCTGCAACCTCAACATCATACGTCGCCCGACGCAACACCTCTCGACGCTGCGCCACACGCTCATGCATCAGCCGCGCTAGCGTAGCCGAAAAACCCGACAAATCACCCCCCATCAACCGCCGATAAACCCGGATTTTTTCTGACGTTGTGGACAACTGCAACGGTCGATATCGCCAACCAGCAGCATCGACGCGAATCCCACCAACCAGCGACGGCACCAGCATCACGCCAGGCTGTCCGTAAACGACAGGATGGGGAATCAACCTGCGCGGCACCTGTGGCGCTGCGAACGGCAACTGCACCAGAACGACGGCAGCCGACGCCTCAGCGACCAGCGGTTGAGGGCGAACAGAAAACCTCGACAAATCGCCAACAACCCGCGCCTGGTACGAGATTTTCGGCACACGACGACAAAAATCCTGCCAACGTTTTGCAGCGTAACGACGAATTTTCACCCTCATCCAGTCGTCAGGATGAACAACGTCTGGCACGTAGCAGTCGTCCTCGAACTCCTGCAAAAACCTAGCGCGATCTGCAACGCTCTGCGCCGTCACCCCAGGCAGCGACAGGGGACGATATCCCTCCAGCAGGACAGCCGGAGGGGATGACCTTTTGATTCCTATATCCTGAACAGTCAGAGGGGCCGCCACCCCGGCACCCCCACCAACGCGCAGCGATGGAACGGCGTAAAACACTGTCCGCAACGAAACATACCCCCCCACACCAACGGCAGGAGTAGGACGCGCCCGCCCCACACTCGCAATTACCCGAGAACCCGTACTCCAGTAACCGACACGCGCAGGCTGCCACTCGAACTGCGTCTGACGCGTAGTCCATTCACGCCCCTGCCCCCGAACGTCACTCACTGGAACTGCCTGTTTCTGCAACTCAAAACACCCGCGAAACGCACCACCGCTGGAAAATCGACGAACGCCCCGCAACTGCGTCGCAAACAGCAGCGCCCGCGCCACCGAATCGTCCGCAACCGTATCGATGAAATGCCCGCCAGCATTACCGCCAAACGGCAGCCAATCCTGCTCATCATCGGCACTGTCCGTCAGCATGTATGCCAGCAAACCAACCCCATGCCCTCCTACCGTTTTGATTCGAATAATTTCGTTTTCAACGTTTCGCCAGCCTGAAAAAATCTCATCCGCGTCAACGCCTGGGCGCAGGCGCAAAAATAAATGCAGGTGAACATGCCAACGCCGATCAGCCGTGCGGGCGACGTGTAACGCCGACACGTAACCCACCACACCACCCCACGCACGCCGACGCCGCACACGTCGTAGACGCTCATAAACGTCCTGCACAACCAACTGAACGTCCCCAGCCCCAACCGGACGCCCGACTGTCAAAACGACAGAAACGTCCCTCTCACCGCCTGAACGCTGATTCTCACGGCTGTTGAAAAACTGACCGCACGCGTGAACGGTACGCCGAACCCGCGATAGCTCGCAACACGGACAAAACGACCCCCGGCACGACGATAGCGGGCGCAGCGTGCTGGGACGCCACCCTCGCCGCCCTGTAAACGTCAACTCCGCTCTACACTCACGCAGCGTCGCGGACAAACTCGCCGCAACGCTCGACCAGGAACCGTCTGCCCGAGCAGCAACGTCGTCCAGCCCTCGCGCCAGGTCGTCAGAACGTTTTTTCGCGTCCGCGTACCTGTGGTGCGCCAGCGCCCGCCGATTCCCCCGCGAAACCAGCAGCTCCAGCAGCGACACGGATCGACCAGCAGCCAACGAGTGCTCAACGTCCGACGATAATTCCTGAACCACGTCCACACCAGAACGCAGTGGCTCTCGCAACGGGTAATCAGCCCCAGACAGGCAGCGAACGCGATCTGCGACGTAATCGCCCAAATTTCGATTAGGAGGGCAGGCTGCCAGATCGCGTAGGGCGCACGCACGATGGAATTCCGAAAAATCCCCATCCTCACCCAAGGCAGCCGACGCAGCCCTGCCAGCAACCTCATGCGCATCGAACAGGTGTTGAACCAACTGCCCGACTGGACGCCTGTTCAGCAGCAACCGACGCTCTGCTGCCGACGTCATGCGAAACGCCAGTTTTTGCCGCGATTGCGGCTGTGATACAATGTCCATGTTTTAACGTGTATTTATGGGGCCTCCGTGGCCCCTATTTTTTTGGGCGATCCACGCGGCGCTGAATAGTTCCCTCATCGCCGGTTTTTTTTCGCCTTCCGCCCTGTGGTCAACCTGTGGGCTGAGCCGTAGGCGCAGTCCATAGGTTGTCCAGCAGGGGTTAGCTGGACTGAATAACGAACTGAATCTCTATCAGGGTGGGGGTGCCACGGAGGCCGGGAAAACCTACGCGTTCGCCCCACAATGCCCCTGCCGTAGTGGCGGGGGCGGGGCTCCGCCCCTGGGGGCCGTCCCAGGCCCCGCCCCGATCAGGGACGGGGTTTGCGCACCTTGAACGGACTGGGGCCACGACCACCACCAGAACGCCGGGGCGGTAGTGGGTTAGGTTGGCGCTCCACAACAGGGGCGGCTGGGGGTTCAGGAATCCAGTCTGCGTGTGGAACCCTCTCGATTTTTTCCCTGGTGCGAATGTCGATAAATTTCGCCTGATATTGAGCCTCCCAGCTCTCCATCTGCTGCCCGTGCCGCTGGCGTTCGTCCTGAAACGCCTCCCATTTGGTGTTGAACGCGTCCTCAGCAGCGTCCAACGCAGCCCGCTGCGCCCTCAAATTGCGCTCATTGATTTCAGCCTCTGCCAGGCTGGCGTCCAGCTCCGCCCGCCTCTCTGCCAACCTCTCCTCAACCTGGGCGTCGATACCCGCCGATAGCTGGGCGTAGCGCTGGCGTTCACGCGTCGCCTCGCGCCGCTCCTCCTCCAGCCGTTTCAGGGCCTGGCGAGCCAGCTCCAGCTCTCGATCAACCCGCCGACGGTCAACCCGGATGCGCTCCCGCTCCTGTTGGAGTTTTTCTCGTTCCACCTGGGTTTCCTGCCGCACCAACTCAGGCACCCGGCTCAGTGCCGCGTCGAGCTGAACCTGTTTTTGCTGGGCTGTCGCCTGGGCAGCCTCCGCCCGTTCCTGTGCGCCCCTGATTTTTTTCTCCCATTTGCGCACGGCCTCACGTCGACGGGAGCGCTGACGTTGGCGTTCCTCATCCAACGTCTGTTTATTCTCCTCCTGCAACTGCCGCCTGACGAACTCCAGTGGCACCGCCAACTGTGCAGCCTGGCAATTAACCAATTTGATTAATTTTTCACGCTCGGAATCTAGCTGTGTTATCACCGCGTTTGCCCCCTCCAACTCTCTAAAAACCGCGTCAAAAATCTGACGCTGTTGATTCAGAATACCGGGGGCGCGACCTGTAAAAAAATCAATTTTCGTTGGGTCGTCCGGGTAATGAACCCTACTCGTATCGGCAATCTCAACATCATCAGGGGTTGGAATCTGTTTGACCTGCCCGCGCAACGCCTGCAATTCTCGGTTTTTAACGTGTTTATTTTTGGTAATTTTTTTGGGTATTCCTCGATCCATACCATATTTGATTCCAACCTCCTCATGGACAACGGTTTGCATGCGGCTCAAATAATCAATATCCCCACTGATTAATGTTGAATTGAATTTTCCGTTTATTACAGGCGTTATCAAAACGTGCAAATGGGGCGTTTCCTCGTCGTTATGGATCACAGCAGAAATCAGATTGCTGCGATCATTGTTCGCGTAATATTTGATCGTGAAATCCACGCAATCCCTAAAAAAATCCTCGATCTGTTTTTTCGGCATTTGTTTGATAAATTTGGGCGATGCGGAAAAAATCGCTTCGTTCAGCAGAATAGCGTCGCTGCGGGCACTGCGACCAGCGACCTGGCGATGCTGTTCCAATAGAAAATCGATTCGTTTTAACGCCTGGGCACGACCTGCTGCGTCCAGGGAAACACCGCCGAGATTTTGGTTCAGTTGTATGCGGGACGTATCGACGTTATTAGATACGCGCGTCCGCAGATTGTGAGACAGGGTACTCCCAATCTCGCTGGAGTCGTATTTTTTTATTCTGTGCATAATAAATTTTTTCATAATCGAAACTCCGTTTAATTTAAAATGGGGGGTACGATGCGCAGCGAGTAGGGGGCCTGCCCCCTGGGGTCGAGGGGCATCCCCTCGCCCACGGAATCTAACCAGCGTCAGCGGGGTTAGATGGAGTGGGTCTATCAGGCCCGCAGGCGGGCCTGATGCGCCAGGCAATGCGAGGTCGGGGATCAGCCCGTTCAGGGCTGGAACCCGCTGAGCGAGCCGGGCACGGGGGCGGCTACCAGCACGCCCCAATACAGCAGGCGAAAAAAAACGCCCGCAAAAAATGGGGGCGTTTATTTGAATATCACGGCCATAACTCGGTTTTTAATTTGGCGAATAATATATTCAGCAAATCCATTTCATCGTCGTCGAGGTATTCAACTCCGTAGTCAAAAACGTGAAAAATCATAGACGATTCCTCTGCCGTTATATCGATTGTCACAGTGGCAGAGTGCATAACGTGCGAATAATCAGGTTTATCGAAATTAAACATTTTTACGCCCTCCGAATCTCTCCTGCGCACGAGCACGCAGAAACGCATCAATCTCGGATTTTTCCCATCTAGGACTATTTCGAACCAGCATCGTCGGCTGTGGCAGTTTCCCGTCCCGCAGCGATTCATAGATTGATGCCCGAGACAAACCAATATAGGCGGACAGCCGTTTGACACACAACAAATCAGAATCAGTAAATTGCTCCATCGTCAAAACCTCGCAGTGAAATGGTGAATGGTGTTGACAGACAATCTAGAACAAAAAACAACGGGATTCAACCGAATCCCGTCTGATTTACACACAGTTACCCTCCTATTTACGTAACATCAACCAATTCTGCGTCAGATAGTTCAGACAGTCCGGGGGTTGAAACCAAAAATTCAGATCGGAAATCTCTGATCGATTTCCCGTCAGCCAGCCAGTCCACCAAATCAGCCCAGCCCTGTGTCAGACGTCTGCGTTTCAGAATAAATGCTCCGCGCTGGTACGCTGTACCGTACCGATCCAGACCGTGCCCCAATTGAGCCTCAACAACGAGCCTGTCAGGGATTTCAAAATACCCCTCCAAAACCGTTTTGGCAGTAGCCCGAATACCGTGCATTGTTTGCCGCCCCAAATAACCAGCGCGGCTAAACGCCTGGCGCATGGCTCCGTCCGAGAATGGATTTCCCCGACTGCTGGCAAAAACAAATTCAGAGTTTTTGAATTGCCTCAATTTCTCCAATAATTCGAGAACCTGTTTAGGTAGCGGTATTTTGTAATAACCCTCCTCCAAACCGTCCCGAATATCCAGCTCAGCCCGACGTTTCATTTCCGTGGAAATTTTCAGAATCGTCAGCGGGCACAACCAAATCTCACGATTGAAATCAACCTCAGACCACCGCATCTGCGCCAGTGCGCCAGGACGCTGCCAGAGGTAAATCTGCGCCATGAAATAGCACCCGAGAGGGTTCAAATTGGCATACCCACTAACCAAACGAACGTCACGAATCATCAAACCAAACCGTGCAGGCTCGACGATTGAGGGGAAATTTCTGCGGACGTGAGGTTTCCCCGTCGTATACGCCGGGAGCGCGTATAGGGGGTCTGGTAGGTGCTGGTTTTTCTGGTGCCAGAGACGAACGATCCCGCACAGCAAACCGCGCACACGCCCCCGCTCGTCAGACGCGCCCACACGGTCAACCACAGACGCCAGCAGTTGGGGGGTCAACTCCTGCATCGGCACGTGCCCCAGGGCTGGGAATAGATGCCGTTTAACCCTGTCACGCGCCCTATGCTCGGTCGTGTGAGGGTGTCGCGTGCCGCTAGGGAGAGGCTGTCCAGTACGCCAGAGTTCACGGAGATGGTCAGGCATCTGCTGCCAGTCCGAGCGATGGACAAAATAATGCTCAGCAGCCTCGCGGAACGTCTCCCCTACGTCCACGGGTTGCTGAGCCTCGATAGCGGCTGCACGGATCGCTGCACGTTCCAGCGACGGGTCGTAGGTAGGGTCAGAGCGCATACGCGCCCGGTAGCCGCGCACCTCCGCGCGTGCGCTAGACAGTGAGTACTCAGATGGATATGCGCCCAGTGTCAGCGTACGGCGTTTGCCGTGGCGCATGTAATCAAAACGGAAAACGCGGGACTGTGGGCCAACAGACAGGTACAGACCACCTGCGCCTCTCTCCCCTGAATCCATCAGTTTGATTCGTTTACGTCCGTCTGGGCAGACGGCGGCGCGGCATTGTTGATCGGTCAACATGGGAACTCCTAGTTACGGTACAGAAAACCGTTCCTAGGATGCCGCGCTAACGGTACCGTAACAGTACCGTAAATGAGAGCCAGACAGAAAACTGCAAACCTGGACAAATTACCGTCGTTCTGGACGAATAACCTATTGATTTATCAGTGTTTTCTAGTGTCTGGCCCTGTGCTATGTGGTGCCGGTTGTCGGATTCGAACTGACGACCTACCGCTTACAAGGCGGGTGCTCTACCAGCTGAGCTAAACCGGCCAAGCGCGCATTGTAGCGTGCTTTTTACCGCTTCAGGCTGCTGCCATTGGCACCGGTTGGTTTCAGCGCCGGCGGCGTTTGCTTTGCTGGCGTTGCTGCTCGGCCTGCTCCTTGCGCAGCTGGCGCTCGGCATCCAAGCGCTCGCCCGTGGCCTGCCAGGCTTCGAATTCGGCGGGCGTCTCGATCGTCACGCGGCCGATGGCGCCGCTGCGAAAGTCCTGCAAGATGATTTCGGCCGTTTTCTGCGCGTTGATGCGCCCGCCTGGCAGCAAGGCGCCGCGCTGGCGGCCGATGGCCTCAAACAGCGCGTGGTCGGGCAGCTGGGCCAGCGCATCTGCGCTGGGCGCGACGGCGTAGCGCGCCAGCAGCAGCGCAGCGTAATGGCGCTGCAGGTAGGCCAGCAGCTCCAGCGCCACCAGCTCGTCGTCAAAGGCGTTGCGCCCGATGGAGCCGGCCGCCGCCAGGTTGTAGCCGCTTTGCGCCACGATGATGCGCGGCCACAGCACGCCGGGGGTGTCGAACAGGTAAAAGCCATCCTGCAAAGCAAAGCGCTGCTCGCGCCGCGTCACGCCCGGCTCGTTGGCGGCCTTGGCCGCGCGCTTGCCCACCATGGTGTTGATGAGCGTGGATTTGCCCACGTTGGGGATGCCGCAGATCAGCACGCGCATGGGCTTGTCCATGCTGCCGCGCCCGGGCGCCAGCGCCTGGCAGGCCTCGACGAGTGCGCGCGCCGGGGCGCTGTGGTGGCTGTCCATGGCCACGGCGCGGGTCTGCTGTTGCTGGCCGTACCACTGAAGCCATTGCTGCGTGCGCTCAGGATCGGCCAGGTCGGCCTTGTTGAGCACTTTCAGATTGGGCTTGTGCTGCAGCAGCTCGCGAAGCATGGGGTTGGCGCTGGAGGCCGGCAGCCGCGCATCGACCATCTCGATGACCACGTCGATGGTCTTGACCCGCTCGCCAATGGCCTTGCGGGTCAGGTGCATGTGGCCGGGAAACCATTGGATGCTCATGGGCGCTCGCTGCTGCAACAGGTGGTGTGGGATGGGCGGCGCGTGTGCTCAGCGCCGCGCCGAGCGGGCCGCCAGGGCCTTTTGCACTTCCACCTCGCCCTGCTCATGGCCGCCGCTGGGCACGCGCTCGCCAGCGCGCTCGAGCACCTGCTCCAGGCGCTGGGCCAACTGGCTGTCCACGTCCTCGCCCAGGCCGAGGTGGATGCCCTGCGTGAGGGTGATGTGCGCCGCCTCGAAGCTGCCTGCGCCGGCGCACAGGATGGTGCGCGTGGGCGCGTCCTCGTGCGCCAGCACCAGCATGGCCGGCACCACCGCCTCGGGGCTGAGCTGGGCCAACACGTCCTCGGGCAGCAGGCCAGCCGTCATGCGCGTGGCCGCCGTGGGCGCCAGCGCATTGACGCGGATGCCGTGCTTGGCCCCTTCCAGCGCCAGGGTCTGCATCAGCCCCACCTGCGCCAGCTTGGCCGCGCCGTAGTTGGACTGGCCGAAGTTGCCATACAGCCCGGTGGAGGAGGTCGTCATCACGATGCGGCCGTATTGCTGCGCCACCATGTGCGGCCAGACGGCCTTGGCACAGTGCACCGCGCCCATCAGATGCACGTCCAGCACCAGCCGAAAGTCGGCCAGATCCATCTTGGCAAAGGTCTTGTCGCGCAAAATCCCGGCGTTGTTGACCAGCACATCGACACGGCCCCAGGCCTGCATGGCCTGCTCCACCATGGCCTGCACGGCCTCGAAATCCGTCACGGAGGCGCCATTGGCCAGCGCCTGCCCGCCTGCGGCGACGATCTCATCGACCACCTGCTGCGCGGCCGAGCCGCTGCCGCCCACGCCATGCACATCACCGCCCAGGTCGTTGACCAGCACCTTGGCGCCACGCCGCGCCAGCGCCAGCGCATGCGCGCGCCCCAGGCCGCCGCCCGCGCCCGTCACAATCGCCACGCGCCCTGCAAAATCCAATGCCATTGCTGTTCCTTCGTCCGTCGTCCGTATCATTCAGCGCCTGAGTGCCGGGATTCAGTGTCTGAGTACCTGTTCAAGGCCCTGAATCAAAACGGGCGCGATCATACCCACAACCACTGCCATTGCCATGTCCGAACACGCTGCTGCGCCCCTGCCCGAAGACACCCCTGCCGCCATCCTGCCTGCGGCCAGCATGATCGTGCTGCGGCCTGGGCCTGGCGGCGGCTTCGAGGTGCTGTTGACCGAACGCGCCGCCGGTGTGCGCAACTTTGCTGGCGCGCTGGTGTTCCCTGGCGGCAAGGTGGAGCCGGGCGACGAGGCCATTGCCGAGCACAGCGGCTTTGCCGCGCACTGGCCCAATCTGGCGCCGCGCTTGCCTGACGACGACCGCGATGCCACGCACATCGCCCGGCTGTACGGCGCGGCACTGCGCGAGACGCTGGAGGAAGTCGGCCTGCTGCACACCCCTGCAGCCCAGCCTGCCAGCGCACAGGCTGTGGCCAGCGCTCGCCAGGCCCTGGCCCAAGGCATGGCCTGGTGCGAGGCGCTGGCGCAGCACGGCCTGCAGGCCTGCGTGCGGGATCTGCAACCGTTCTCGCGCTGGATCACCCCCACCACGCCCAACATGAGCCTCAAGCGCTTTGACACCTGGTTCTTCATTGCCGAGCTGATGCCCGGCCAACGCCCCGAAGCCGATGGCCATGAGGCCCAGAGCCTGCACTGGGCCACGCCAGGCGATTTTCTGCAGCGCCACCAGCAGCGTGAAATCCTGCTGGCCCCGCCGCAGATCATGACCCTGGCTCACCTGGGCCGCTTTGCCAGCGCGGCCGAGCTGCTGGCCTATGCGCGGGCGCAAACGCCTTATTGCATTGCCCCCGTCAGCGTGGACGACGCCGGCCAGCGCATGATCTGCCTGCCGGGCGATCCGCTGCACCCCCAGCCGCAACGCCAAATGCCCGGCACCACCCGCCTGGTGCTGCGGGGCCGGCATTTTGAGCCGCTGAGCGAATTCGACGCGGCCTGAGCCGCACAGCCCTTGCGGCGCACAGTGGTTCTTCGACCTGGCCTGTGCCGCCAGGCTAGGGCAGGTCAGGGGCATCGGCCGCCGCCGCGCCACCGTCCTGCCGATCCAGCACATCGATGGCCGCGCGCAGGCGCTGCCAGGCCAGGGCTTGCTGCTCATGGAAGGCGTTCCACAGCGTGTCCTCAGCCATCACGCTGTGCTCGCCCGGCGTTTCCAGCCGGAAGCTGGCGCCGCCCTCCATGGCGTTGACGCCGCGCATGTAATCGCCGTTGAAATAAAAATCCGCCAGCGCCCGCATGATCTGCTCGCCGCGCTGCCAATCGGCCTGCGCCTCTTGCAGACGCGGCAGCAGCTGGGTCCATTCACGAAACAGCGCTTGCGCCTGGTCGATGCGCGCCTGTAGCGCGCTGAGCTCGGCAGCGTCAAGGCCGCCGGGCAAATGGGACAAGCGGGGCGAGGGGGTGTCGGTCATGGCAGTTTCGGCAAAGGCTGTGGCCCCGGGCATTGCCCGAGTGCAGGGCGGCAGCGATCAGGCCGCGCCTGGGCGCTGAATGTACACGGTGCGCGCGCCGCGCCCACCGCGCAGCAACCCACAAAAAAAGCCCACCGCAATGAATGCGGTGGGCTGCACCATGGCTGGCGCGGCTGGCGGGGATCGAACCCACGACCCTTGGCTTCGGAGGCCAATACTCTATCCACTGAGCTACAGCCGCACGGGCATTTTTGACAATGCCACGCTTGTGCTTCTCCTCCTGCGAGGGGTTGAGATGCTCTTTTGACAAAAGCATCCCGGGAGGTCGAAAGCGCTTCTCTGCAAAGCGGGCGATTATGGCACGACTGGCGCGCGGCACTGCCTGTGCCAGCATCTGCGCGGGGCAGGCCGAATATAATGATTGGTTGTTATTGATAACCTTCTGTTGCTGGCCAGAATGCAGGCTGAATACCGCCTGCTCATGCCATGGCCGCGCGCAGCGACACACTCT
This sequence comes from Vandammella animalimorsus, assembly GCF_002285285.1. GTDB lineage: Bacteria > Pseudomonadota > Gammaproteobacteria > Burkholderiales > Burkholderiaceae_C > Lampropedia > Lampropedia animalimorsus. Next base: position 107,020 of record NZ_NSJF01000002.1, on the reverse strand, counting down.
CAGCCTGGCCTGCTATGACATTGGGACAGATTTTGCTGGCCACGCTGTTGGCTGGCGTGGGCAGCGTATGGCTTGCGGCCCTGTTGATCCGGCTGGGTGTCATGGCCCAGGGCGCGCGCGTACAAGGCCACCATTTGCTGAGTTTTGCCGCAGGCTCCCTGCTGGCCACGGCCTTCGTGCACCTGCTGCCCGAGGCCATGGAAAGCCCATCCGCCGATCTGCACACCTTGTTCACGGTGCTGTTGGCCGGACTGGTGGCTTTCTTCCTGCTGGACAAGGCTGAGCTCTGGCATCACGGGCACGAACACCACGCCCACGCTGGGCATGTGGCCCCATCCCCCCATTCACATTCGCATCCACACCTGCCTGGGGCAGCACGTCAGCGCCAGCCTGGCGGCTGGTCGATCCTGGCTGGCGACAGCGTGCATTGCTTTGGCGATGGGGTGCTGATCGCTTCGGCCTTTCTCGTCGATTGGCGCGTGGGCCTGCTGGCGGCCTTTTCGGTGCTGGCGCACGAGGTGCCGCACCACATTGGCGATTTGATCGTGCTGGCCGAGCACAGCGAAGGCCCGGCGGCGCAGCGCCATCGGGCCGCGCGCATCAAGGTGTCCGTCGCTGGCTCCATGACTGCACTGGGCGGCCTGATGGGCTATGGGCTGCTGGGGCTGCTCGATGCGCAATGGCTGCCCTATTTGCTTGTGGTAGCAGCCAGCAGCTTTATTTACGTGGCCCTGGCCGATCTGGTGCCGCAATTGCAGCTGCAGCTGACGGCGCGGCAGACGGCGCTGCAGGTCAGTTGGCTGCTGGCAGGCATGCTGCTGGTGGCCGTGGTCAGCCACGTGCTGCATGCCGGGCACGAGCACGGCGCACATGGCGGGCACGATCACGCCGGCCACCGCCACGCGCATGAAGAGCCGCCCGCCGAGTTGGGCAGCTTTCGCCAACATCCGCTGCACCTCGATCGCCTGCGCCCGCCGCCGGGCCCTAAGCCTTGATGGCGCCACCGGCAGCGCCGCGCGCCAGGCCAAGCGGGTAGACTTCGCACTTTTGTTTTGCGCCGCAGGCGCACGTGGCTGCGCTGCGCCATGCGCTGTGGGCGCGCTGCGTCAGTCCCGTATTGCACTCAGGTCTTGCCATGTCCATCCCCTCGCTGAACGAACCCACCTTGCTGCCCAACCTCGTGCAGGCTATCAACTGGAACCGCGTACAGGACGAGAAGGATCTGGAGGTCTGGAACCGCCTGACCTCCAACTTCTGGCTGCCCGAGAAGGTGCCACTGTCCAACGACATTCCGTCCTGGGCCACGCTGTCGCCGCAAGAGCAGCAGCTGACCATCCGCGTGTTCACCGGGTTGACGCTGCTCGATACGGTGCAGAACACGGTCGGGGCGCTGAGCCTGATCCCCGACGCCGTCACGCCGCACGAGGAGGCGGTTTACACCAACATCAGCTTCATGGAGGCTGTGCACGCCAAGTCCTACAGCTCGATCTTCTCGACGCTGTGCTCGATGAGCGACGTGGACGAGGCCTTCCGCTGGAGCCTGGAGAACGAATACCTGCAAAAAAAGGCCAAGATCGTCATCGGCCACTACCGCGGCGACGACCCGCTGATGCGCAAGGTCGCCAGCGTGTTTCTGGAGTCCTTTTTGTTCTACAGCGGCTTTTACCTGCCGATGTACTGGAGCAGCCGCGCCAAGCTCACCAACACGGCCGACCTGATCCGCCTGATCATCCGCGACGAGGCCGTGCACGGCTACTACATCGGCTACAAATTCCAGCAAGGCTATGCCCAGGCCGGCGCTGCGCGCCAGCAGGAGGTCAAAGACTATGCCTATGAGCTGCTGCACGACCTGTACGACAACGAGGTCAAGTACACCGAGGACCTGTACGACGGCGTGGGCTGGACCGAGGACGTGAAGAAATTCCTGCACTACAACGCCAACAAGGCGCTGATGAACCTGGGCTTCGAGGCACTGTTTCCCAGCAGCATGACCGACGTGAACCCGGCCATCATGGCCAGCCTGAACCCCGGCTCGGACGAAAACCACGACTTCTTCAGCGGCAGCGGCTCCAGCTACGTGATGGGCAAGGCCGAGGCCACCGAGGACGACGACTGGGCCTTTTGAACCATTGCGCTTCTCCATCCACCCCGCGCCCCGCCATGAACGACCACAGCACGCACGAAATCATGCAGGCCATCGGCGCCCAAGCGCGCCGCGCCAGCGCCCGCATGGCCACCGCCAGCGCCCGCGACAAGGCCCTGGCCCTGCAGACCCTGGCCGACCTGCTGCGCCAGCAGGCGCCGGCCCTGCTGGAGGCCAACGAGAAGGACGTGCAACGCGCGCGCGGCAATGGCCTGGCCGGGCCGCTGCTCGATCGCCTGACGCTGAACGAGAAAATCACGGCCACGGCCGCGCAAGGCTGCGAGCAACTGGCGGCCATGCCCGATCCGATCGGCGAGATCACCGGCCTGCGCCAGCAGCCCAGCGGCATCCGCGTGGGGCAGATGCGCGTGCCCCTGGGCGTGTTCGGCATGATTTATGAAAGCCGCCCCAACGTCACCATCGAGGCGGCCAGCCTGGCCATCAAAAGCGGCAACGCCTGCATTCTGCGCGGCGGCTCCGAAGCCATCGAATCCAACAAGGCCCTGGCCGCGCTGGTGCGCCAGGCCCTGGCCGCCGCCGGTCTGCCCGAGGACGGCGTGCAGCTCGTGCCCACCACGGATCGCGCCGCCGTGGGCGCGCTCATTACCATGCCGCAGTTCGTCGACGTCATCATCCCGCGCGGCGGCCGGGGCCTGATCGAGCGCATCAGCGCCGAGGCGCGCGTGCCGGTCATCAAGCACCTGGACGGCATCTGCCACACCTACGTCGATGACCCCTGCGACATCGAGCAGGCCGTGCGCGTGGCCGACAACGCCAAGACGCAGAAATACAGCCCCTGCAACGCCACCGAAACCCTGCTGGTGGCGCGCGGCGTGGCGCAGCACTTCCTGCCGCGCATCGCCGCCGTCTATGCCGCCAAGGGCGTGCAAATGCGCGTCACGCCCGAGGCCGAGCCCCTGGTGCGGCAGGCCGCGCCAGCGGCCCAGGTGGCACCGGCCAGCGAGGCCGACTGGCGCACCGAGCACCTGGCGCCCATCATCGGCATCAAGATCGTCGCCGGGCTGGACGAAGCCATCGCCCACATCAACGAATACGGCAGCCACCACACCGACGCCATCCTCACGCGCGACCATGTGCACGCGCAGCGCTTTCTGCGCGAGGTCGATTCGGCCAGCGTCGTCGTCAACGCCAGCACGCGCTTTGCCGATGGCTTCGAGTTCGGCCTGGGCGCCGAGATCGGCATCAGCACCGACAAATTCCACGCCCGTGGCCCGGTCGGCGTCGAGGGCCTGACCTCGCTCAAATACGTGGTGCTGGGCGCTGGCGAAATCCGCCAGTAGCCGCCCCGCAAACCCGCCAACCGACCTGTGCCAGGGGTCGCCACGTCCCCCGCACCAGCCCCGGCGCGGCACCTCACAGGTTCTAAAATTCGCCCATGCTGAAAATCAAACAAGAACTGCTGGCCGGCCTGGCCCAGGCACTGGCCGAGCTGGCGCCAGACGCAGCCGTCAAACCCAGCTTCGAGCAACCCCGCCAGCCCGAGCACGGCGACCTGGCCATCACCGCGGCCATGCAACTGGCCAAACCCCTGAAGCAAAACCCGCGCGCCCTGGGCGAGCAGCTCAAGGCCGCGCTGCAGGCCCAGCCGGCCTATCAGCAATGGGTCGAGAGCCTGGAACTGGCCGGGCCGGGCTTTCTGAACCTGCGCCTGAAGCCTGCGGCCAAGCAGGCCATCGTGCGCGAAGTGCTGCAGGCCGGCGATGCCTTTGGCATGCAGCCCGCAGCAGCCGGCCAGGCCGAGAAAGTCGTGGTCGAATTCGTCAGCGCCAACCCCACCGGCCCGCTGCACGTGGGCCACGGCCGCCAGGCGGCGCTGGGCGATGCCATCTGCAACCTGCTGGCCAGCCAGGGCTGGGACGTCACGCGCGAGTTCTATTACAACGACGCCGGCGTGCAGATCGACACCCTGACCCAAAGCGTGCAACTGCGCGCCCAGGGCATCAAGCCCGGCGACGCCGCCTGGCCCGAGGCCGCCTACAACGGCGACTACATCCAGGACATCGCCAACGACTTTCTGGCCCAAAAAACCGTCCGCGCCGACGACCGCGAATTCACCGCCAACGGCAACCCGCAGGACTATGACAACGTGCGCCAGTTCGCCGTGGCCTATCTGCGCAACGAGCAGGACAAGGACTTGCAGGCCTTCCGCCTCAAGTTCGACAACTACTACCTGGAAAGCAGCCTGTACGCCGACGGCCGCGTGGCGCGCACCGTGCAGCGCCTGATCGACCAAGGCCACACCTACGAGGAAGGCGGCGCGCTGTGGCTGCGCACCACCGATTTCGGCGACGACAAAGACCGCGTCATGCGCAAGCAAGACGGTGGCTACACCTACTTCGTGCCCGACGTGGCCTACCACCAGGCCAAGTGGGAGCGCGGTTTTGCCAAGGCCATCAACATCCAAGGCACCGACCACCACGGCACCATCGCCCGCGTGCGCGCCGGCCTGCAAGGGCTGGAGGCCGGCATCCCAAAAGGCTACCCCGACTACGTGCTGCACACCATGGTGCGCGTGGTGCGCGGCGGTGAGGAGGTCAAGATCAGCAAGCGCGCCGGCAGCTACGTCACGCTGCGCGACCTCATCGAATGGACGAGTGCTGACGCCGTGCGCTTCTTCCTGCTCAGCCGCAAGCCCGACACCGAATACACCTTCGACGTCGATCTGGCCGTGCAGCAAAACAACGACAACCCGGTGTACTACGTGCAGTACGCGCACGCGCGCATCTGCTCCGTGCTGCAGGCCTGGGGCGGCGACGCGGCCACGCTGGCCCAGGCCGATCTGGCCCCGCTGGACACCCCCGCCGCCCAGGCGCTGATGCTGCAGCTGGCCAAGTACCCCGACATGCTCACTGCCGCCGCGCGCGGCTTTGCGCCGCACGACGTCAGCTTCTATCTGCGCGAGCTGGCCGCCAGCTACCACAGCTACTACGACGCCGAGCGCATTCTGGTCGAGGACGAAGCAGTTAAACTGGCCCGTCTGGCGCTGATCGCCGCCACCGCCCAGGTGCTGCGCAACGGCTTGGGCATGCTGGGCGTGAGCGCCCCGCAGCGCATGTGATTCAACCCATGTGATTTAGAGCGTGTTATGCACTTTTCGCCCACCGCGAGAATTGCATAACACGCTCTAGGGCCCACCGGACACACAACGGCGTCAACTCCACTTGCACAGCTATGGCTATGGCAAACACCCCCCTGCGGCATGGCGGCCGCACCCCACAGCGCGGCGGCACCATCGCCGGGATCCTCATCGGCCTGCTCATCGGCTTTGCCATCGCCATTGCCGTGGCGCTGATGGTCTCGAAAATGCCGGTGCCCTTCATCAACACCCAGGCCAACACCCGCCCCTCATCGCTGGACGCGACCGAGCAGGAACGCAACCGCAGCTGGAACCCCAATGCCTCGCTGGCCGGCAGCCGCCCCAGCGGCGGCAGCACGCCGCCAACACAGGCCCCATCGCGCACCCTGCCCCCGCCACCGCGCGAGGAAATCAAGCCCCCGGTGGAGCCAGAGCCGCCCTCTGAAGTCGTGGCCGTCGCCCCCGTGGCCCAGCCCGGCGCCGACCCCCTGGGCGAACTGGCCGCCCGCGTCGGCAGCCGCCCAACTCCTGCCACAGCACAGCCCGCGCCGGCCCCTGCCACAGCAGCCCCTGCGGCAGACAGCTACCAATACTTCGTACAGGCTGGCGCATTCCGTGCCCAGGCCGACGCCGACGCCCAGCGCGCCCGCCTGGCCATGAACGGCTGGGACGCGCGCATCACCAGCCGCGAAAGCCAGGGCCAGACCATCTACCGCGTGCGCGTGGGCCCCTTCGGCAAAAGCCAGGACGCCGCCAACATCAAGCGCCAATTCGACCAACAAGGCATCGACGCCGCCGTGGTGCGCCAGCCGCGCTAAAACAAACTTGGCTTCCTAGCTGTAGTTTCTCAACACGTCGTCCCCCACAAAGCCCAGCCGGGTAGCAAGAGGCAAGTGTTGGGCTTGATCTGCACGAATACCCAGCGGGTGGCGCGGTCAATGGCCACGAACAGGTAGCGCCGCCGGCTTTCATCCTGCATTTGCGGCAGGTATTTCACGTCCACATGCACATAGCCTGGCGCGTAGTGCTTGAAGGGCTGGTGCGTTGGGGCGGGCTGCTGTAATGACCCACCCCTTTCTGCACAGGTCATGCTGCTAAAGCATACGCTTCAGCGGGTGTTTTCATGCCGAGCGCCTGATGCGGGCGTCGGTGATTGTAGAACTGGATCCAGTCACCCAGCACACGCATGGCATGCTGCTGGCTCTCAAAGCGATGACGGTGTACGCATTGCTCCTTGAGGGTACGGATGAGGCGTTCCACCATGCCGTTTTGCTGCGGGCAATGCGGGGTGATGAACTCTTGCTGCAAGCCATAGCTGCGAACCAGCCGCGTGTAATCGCGGCTGGTGAAGACCAGGCCGTTGTCCGAACGCAGCAGGAACGGCTCAGGCACACGTCCGAGCGTGCCATAGCGGGCAATCAGCGCCTGCTCCAATGCCGCCACCGCGGTACTGGCCTTGCCGCTGCGCGAGAGCTGCCAGCCCAGCAGTTGCCGGGTATGGCAATCGATAACAAGTGCCAACGTCAGCCAGCCATCACGTCCTCCCCATACCCGACACAGGTCGGTCGCCCAACGCTGGTCGGGGGCAGTCGCGACCGAAGGCAGCGCCTGGATACGTGGCCGTCGTCCCACTGCACGCTTGCGCACCTGCCAGCCCTTGAGCTGGAAGATGCGTTGCACCGTGTTCTTGTTCATCCCAAGCAAACCGGCCACGGTGCGATAACCGAACGACGGCTCGGCCTCAATCAGTGCCTTGATCGGTTTGGCCAAGGCAGGATTGACCTTCGGTGCCGCCTTGGTTGGCCGGTAGTACAGACTGCGCCTAGCCACGCCGAACCAGCGGCACAGCTTGACCATCGACACTTCAAAACCATCTTCCCGAAGCCCCTGCTGGATCGTGACCATCAGGTCTCGTCCGTACTCAGCAAGGCGGCCAGCTTTTTTCGGGCGCGCAGCTCCAGCATGGCTTCGCCATAGGCCTCTTGCAGCTCCTTGAGCTGGCGCTCGTACTGCTGGCGAACGTCCTCGGGCTTGGCGCGCAAGGCATTCTCCATGCCGCGCTTGCCGTCCTCCACCCAGCTCTCAACCTCTGCCGGGGTCAGGTCAAATTGACGACTTGCCTTGGCCACCGTCGTCTTGCCCTGGATGATCTCAAGCACCAAGGCGGACTTGCGTCGCGCCGTCCAACGTTTGATTTCTTCGTCCATGACTGCACTCATTGGGTGTCTCCTCTAGTGAAGGTAACACCTGAGCAGGAAATCAGTGGGTCATTACATCTATGCAATCATCCGGGATACGACACCAACCTCAAGGCTACGGTGACACGCAAGGCGCCGAACCGGCGCAAAGGTCAGCTCAAGCTGGCCGCAATCAACCACATGAGACACCTGCAGAAGTCGCCTCAAAAGATCAAGCAGTTATATCAAAAGGACTGCGTCAAATATTCGGCTTGAGGGATTTATTTGTTCAAGTTGTTTGATTTCTGGTCAATAAGCCCCAAATTTTTTCACCCTCCTGCGTCTATCATATTTTTTAATGAAATGCTTCTCCAGTAACCTAGGATATCCTTGGAAATACTGGAAGACATGTTGTTTTCTTCCATTATGTCGCTGCGCAAATCAAAAACAAAGTCCTGTTGAGATTTTGCATCAAACCAATACTTGTAGCCGCGATATTCTCCGTCCAGGATCATCAAGCCAGATACCCATTTCTGTTGAAATGAAAAATATGGTCGATCATCTTTCTTCTGCAAGGCGACACCGGCCCAGCTTGGTATGGCATCGATGCCTAGTGCATCAATGATTGTGGGTGCCAGATCCATTTGTGATGTCCACTGGCGGAAATGAATGTTCTCCGCTCTATGGCCATACTGGAGGAAAATGGCAGGAACGCTTAGGACGGGTTGATAAACGCCCACTGTATGGGAGAGCAGGTTGTGCTCCCCTAGCATTTCCCCATGATCACCTGTTATCAATACAATGGCTTTTTCGAGATAGCCTTTTTTCTCCAGCTCGACCAGCAATTTTTCTATCATTAAGTCGGCTTGCCTAACCCCATTGTCATAATAATTCGTGGCGAGCTCTATTTTCTCTTTTTCTATGTCATTTAAACCTTTTGCAAGCCATGACGCATAGTTTTCTGCTGGCTGATACCAGTTGGAGCCTGCCAAGCGCGTACCTAAGACATGATTGGACTGCAGGAGAATTTTGATATACGCCGGGGCGCCGTCCTCGTGTTGCGGCAGGGACTCTGCCGCATCCAGAAGCAGCATGTCATCATTGACAAATCTGGCTTTTTGGAGTGAGCCATCAATATATATATCAGCTGGCCCATAAATCCTTCCAAGGCCGAAGTAATTGCTATGATCTCCCGATAGCAAGACATATGATTTATAGCCATGGGCTTTCAGGACTTCGGCCAGTCCAATAGCTGTTGCGTGCATCAGCTCCGGGGGCTTTGAATACAGCAGACCGGGCATTCCGCAAATGGTTTCGGCACACACGGCCATAGCAGTCATTGGGCGCGCGGCTGCATTTTTGTGCAGCCGGGACATCAGGTGTGGCGTGGTGTCTCGAGCATAGCCATATGGCGTCATGTGATCGGCCCTGAGAGCATCGCTCACAATCACAATGACATTTATATCGCTGATTTTCTTACCCGCCGAAAGTCTTTCTTTACGTACTTGATCTTCGACAAGCTCCAAATGCGGCCTGTGATGATATATCTTGTTATTTATGCTCTCAAGCGGAGGGGGAAAGAAGGTCATGCTGAGGGGTTCACCCACATAGTTGGGCGGGTTATCCAACAAGTCAAAAGCACGAACAGCTATGGCACACGCCATACCGATAGAGATGATGAAAAATAATCTTGCGCCAACAGCGGACAGTGGCCGGACCCAGTCCCGCGAGCCAATGAGCCACCACCAGAATAAGATCACCAAGCCACCTGCAAAACTCAGTAGCAGCAGCGCCCAAAACACGGAAAACCCAGCGTAATCAAGGGTTTGCTCAGGATTGAAGAGATAGGGCTTCAGGATGGGCCAAGTAATGATTTTTCCAAAACCGATCAGACCTATGGTGGCGGCTGCATAATAAATCCAGAGGCAGGTCGAAGTCAGGGTGGATGCCAAGGTTATCCAGCAGGAAGCACTTCTTTTGAAGAAGCGCCAAGCCCAGAGCCTGGCTAATAAAAGGCAGGCCCATACTGTAACCAGCAATCCCAAATGGGCCTCGAATGCACCTTCGGGAACGTTTCTAGCAGTTTTTTCATAAAAATATAAAAAAGCCAACGCAGGCAAAAATATCACCAGCAGCTCTATCAAAAGCAGCAAAAAACCCGAAACCACTGCGTTATTTTTTTCTTTAATCAAGACCCTTGTCTTGAATGGAACAAATTTTTTAGCGATTTTTTTCATTGGTTGCCATAGCTATCAATAGCATTCTGGATATAAGATATTCACCTTGAGAAGCGATATTGGCGCCATAATATTTTTCCGCCTCCAACAGAGCTGGCCAATTTTTTTCACGCGCATTCGCCAGCAAGATGGCTGAAAGGGCAAGGTCGTCGAAATTAATTTTCCAGAAACTTTCCCGTCCATCGTTGCGCAGCCATTGTTCACCTAAGTTCTTGGCTGCAGACCATTTTCTTTCTGCCATGGCTTGCAGTAGCGACAAGGCGGCATTCAGCTCGGTCGATTCGTCTCGAATGGGGCAGGAAATCCATTGTGGCGATATCAGAACGCCTTCCTGCATATCCACTGTTAAAAATGGCAAGGTTATGTCCGCAAGGCTCCTCAGGTTGCGCGCCATCAATTCGGCCACAGTTTCCGAGACATTTTTTTCACATATTTGTTCACCCAGGGTTTTCAGTAAATAGGCAGGCTCCATGGATGCATTTTTTACATGCTGAGAACCACCCTCTTTTTTTCGTAGAACCTCGACGTATGCACGCGCCAGACGCACATGCACTTCACCCGGGAAGAGATTGAAATTCGCTGCTTTCTGACTGTCGGGCATGGGCTCTCGAATGCCAAGGGCCTCCAGCAGCATGGGTGAAGTATGGCCGAGGCTCGATAGAGAGACTGCCTCCACGCCCATGAAACGGGTTTTGGGTGCCTCCAAGCTGAGATATGGGTAGTAATATGAGTTAGCCGAGGCCCCGTAGAGGCTTCCCTGCGCACGCAGTAAGCGCGCATCAGCCACTTGCCTAAATTTGAGTTGCGCGCTGCTTGCCAGTTCTTGGCGTTTCAAATCCTTGCCCAGCGGTCCATTGAGCACCCGCTCTGGCTCCAGCTCAGGCAACGTGCCTTCAGGCGTGGCGATGATGATCAGGTCCGAGGAATTGGATAGATATGCACGGTAATCTGAAAATGCCGGCGTTAGGGCGTTCATGATGGATGAAACTAACCGATCATCAATTTCATACAGTTGCACCCACTGCACAAACAGGCCACCAGACTTCAAGTGGCGTGGTACAAACTCATAAAATTCCTTGGCAAACAGGGCACCAATACCACTTATCCAAGGGTTGGACGGCTCTGAGATAATGATGTCGTATTTGGCCTGCTGACCTGAAAAATAAGATTTCGCATCGTCAATGACGACATGTGAGCGTGGGTCTTCATAGGCGCGCGCCACCCGATGGCCAAATGCCTTGGCGCCGGCAACCATGGCTTCCTCAATTTCTATTGTGTCCACGCGCTGCACACGCTTGTCACCCAACAGCGTGTGTGTCGTCATGCCAGAGCCAAAGCCAATCACACCCACTTCCCGAGGGTCTGGATGCGTGGCGAGCGGCAAGGCAGCCAGCAATACCATGGTGGGCTCATCACTTCTGGGGGGCGTGTCATCGAGCATGTTGATGGCGGCATCGACTTTGCCATTGGTGGCAATCGCGATGGCATTGCCTTCTGCGACACGCACGGACACGCTGGCTGTTTTCCCATCACGGTAATACAGCATTTGCGTATCGTTGGGCAAGGCTACGTTGCCCGAACGAAAAACGCCGCCAGCCAGCTTCAATGGATCGAAATGCACTTGAGTGACGACCAATGCCGTTGCCAAGGTAACAGCCAACCCTGCCAAAGCAGTGTGTAAAAAGTCCACTTTGCGTTCGGCATGATGACGCAAGAGGAAAACACCAATACCCATATCCACAAACGCGGCTGTCACCAGTGCCAGCTTTAGTCCCATGGCTGGGATCAACACATGCATGGCAAGAAAAACGCCCGCAATGGAGCCAACGGTGTTCCAGGCATAGACTTGGCCGATCACACGTTCCCCCTGCCGCGCGCGCAGCAAGGCGACAGTGAACAGGGGCAGAGTGGTGCCGGCAAAGAAGGCCGCTGGCAGCATAATGAGAATAGAAACCAGCCCCGTTCCCAGGGTGTAGAGGTGATACCCGTTGGGGGTCTTGCCCAGTCCGCGCAGCAGCCAACCTACCCACTCAAAGGCGTTGCCATAAATCAGCAGAGAAAAAAGCGCCGCCAGTCCCATTCCAATCTGCATCCACCCTGCCAGGCGCAGAGGTACGGGGTGATGATCGGCACGTTGACGGATCCACAAACCGCCAAAAGCAATGCCAGCGATGAATGACGCGAGCATCAGCTCAAAAGCATGCAAGGTGCTGCCGACAGCCAAGCCCAGCATGCGTATCCAGACGATCTCATACACGAAAGAGGCAGCGCCCGACAAGGCGGTGCAAAACAGTACCAGTCGCAGCAACATCCAGTCGGGTGAGGCTGTTGCACCCGTAGCAGAGGTGTTAGCGTCAGGGCTGGGCGTTGCCCGATTGACAGAGGTGGGCGCAGGTTCCGGGTCACGAGCCACCCACCATGCCAGTGCGGCCACCAGCAAATTCAGCAAACCTGCTGCCGTAATGGAGCCGGGCAAGCCTACCCAAGGCAGCAGCACAAAGGCGGCAGCCAGGGCGCCTATGGCAGCCCCAATGCTATTGGTGAAATACAAACTGCCCAATACATGGCCGTCTTGTCTGGGAAAGCGCCGAATCAGCCCCCCACTCATCAATGGAAAAGTCATGCCCAGCAAAATGGTTTGCGGCACGATCAGTATTGTTGCGATAAGCCAGCGAAAAGCATCCGCCAGCCAGGCAGAGCCGGCCGCTGGAATGATCCAGGCATAGCTGGCATTGGTGACTGTCGTGAAAACGAAGTGAAATACCAGCCCCAGCACGCCAATCAGGGCCTCAATCAGCGCATAGCTGCGCACCAAATTGCGCCAACGCTCACCCGCACGAGCAATCCACATGGCGCCTGCCGCCATGCCCCCCATGAAAATGGCCAGCACCAGGGCCTGTGCATAGGCTGCATGCCCCAGGAAAATACCCAAATACTGTGACCAGACGGATTGATAAATCAAACCCGCAAAGCCTGAGAGAATGAATATTCCCATCAACAGCTTTTTCCCGTGATACTGGCCAAGGGAATGTCCTGATTTTTGCATGAGCTGAGCCTTTATTTGTCAGTGCGGTGCTACCTGATGATTGAAAGGATCGAAAGGCAGGTAGGCTCGCGGTTTCGCATCGTGCTTGCCGATTAAAACGGTCCAAACGACAAAATCTCTCCCCACCACGGGTAAATAGAGCAGATCTTCTTGCCGAAGCCGCTTGCTCTGCAGGATGTTTTGGGTCTGCTGGCGCAATGCGGGATTTGCGCTTAAAAGCAGAGCGGCTGGTCGGGCAGCCTGGAGCACTTGGGCGTGTGCTTGGGCGTAAGGACGCCACAGCTCCGGCCGATAGGCTTCAAAAATGCCGCGCTCCAAGGCGTCTTTCAGAATCTGGTTGCTGGCAGCAGCCTCATGGGGCATCTGCGTGGCCAGCAGCGTGGGGCCGCTCAAGGGCAGGTGCGGAGCGGCTCCGACCGTGTGGTACACGTCACTGGCGTGCACCACACGAAACAGATCCTTTTCAAACACCAAGTGCACGGGCCGTGCGGCCACGGCTACGGACAGGCCATACGCCAAGGCCAGCAGTTGCAGCAGACCTATCACCGAAAAATCCACCAGCAGGGCGCGGCGTGTTTTTTGGGGATGGTAGACCAATAAGGTCAACAGCGGCCCGGCAATGATGTCAATGCCGATGATCAGGCCCAGTAGCCCAACACCGCCAGACAAATCGCGATAGGGGTGGGGGTACCACAGGCCCAGTACTAAACCCAAAGCGGCCAAGGCCAGGGCTGCACTGGCAAGCACATGCCAGCCAAAGGCTTTTGCTTTTTGTTTTATTAAATCCAACCTGGCCTGCATGCTGAAAAAACAGAAAACAATCCAGTTGGCTTTAGCGGCAGGTGCTGGGCAAATACTGCACGCCTGCCGTGGATGTGCATTTCCATTGTACGGAACCGTCGGAATTCACCGGGAAATTGGGTGTAAGGCTGAGTGTTTTGCCCTGTATGGGTGTGGCCACGCCGACGTTGCGCATAGTAGCGGTGATGACGCCAACCCCGCCAACGCTCACCTTCTCGACATATTTGCCGCTGATTTTGCTGGCATCGGCCAAGCCAGCAGAAAGATTGTTCGAAGGGGCCGTGCCCGTGCTCCACCACACTTCAATCACGGTGGCCTTGGCGCCGCTGGCCAGGGTCATGGCCTCGCTCATCTGCGCCCGGGCAGTGTAGTCTTGATACGCTGGCAGGGCAATGGTGGCCAATATGCCGATGATGGCCACCACAATCATCAGCTCAATCAACGTGAAACCCTTGTGTTGAGGCATGATGGCTCCCTAGGATAAGGTGTTAAAAAAGCGCCCTTGAGGGCGCCTTTTTGCTTGATGCATTGCACCCGCCCCTTGCGAGCGGGCGCCCCACAGTTTAGCGGCAGGAGGCAGGCAGGAACTTCTTGTCTGCGTTAGAAGAGCATGCCCATTCAAAAGAGCCCAGCGTGGTGCCTGCGGTGCCCTTCAAGGACAGGGTCTTGCCTGCAATTCCTTTGCTGACACCCGTGCCCTTCATCTTGGCCGTCACTGTGTCGCTGGCAATCGTGACGCTTTCCACGTAGTTGCCCTTGATGTCCTTGGCGTTGGCAGCGCCAGCTGCGGTGTTGTTAGCGGGCCAGGCGCCCTTTTCGGAATAGTATTCAGCCATATTGCTCTTTTGGCCGCTGGCCAGCGTAAAGGCTTCCGACATTTGGCTGCGCGCCACATAGTCCTGGTAAGCCGGCAGGGCGATGGCGGCCAGAATACCAATGATGGCCACCACGATCATCAGTTCGATCAGGGTGAAACCTTTTTGCAGAGATGCTTTCATGTCAATACTCCTAGTAATTCATTGAACCCCTCGTTCAACGCCGATGGAGGATGCAAGCGGCGTGCCAGGGCTCGGCGCCCTCGGGAAAGCCCTGATTTGTCAGTTTTCTGCCAGGGCATTGTCACATGTGGCAAGGGCTGCTTGCAATTTGTGTCGCTCGCTGACGATTTGGGCTGGCAAGACAAATTTTGTCAGTTTGCGAATGAGAAAAACGGCATGCCTGACCAGACATGCCGTTTTTTGATTGGTATCGGGGGAGATGGTGAGCGCGTGGTGCTGGGATGCGGCATTTGCTGCCAGGCCCCGTGCAGCCTTGCGGATGGCTCAAGCCGCCGGAGGCAGCAAACGGAACACCATCTCGATGGCGGCCATGCGGATGCGGTCGCCGTCCTTGAGCTGGATGGGCTTGTTGGCGCCAATGGGCTGGTCGTTGACGAAGGCTTCTTGCGCGCCTTCGAGCTTGGTCAGGGTGTAGTGGTTGGGTCGGTGCGTGAAAGACAGCACGCCCACGGCGGGCGAGCCGATGGTGGTGACGATTTTGTTGAGCATCAAGCGGCGGCCTGCGTTGGCGCCGGTGGCGATGTCGATGGCCGCAGGCAGGCTGCGCGCTATGAGGGCCGATGCGGGTTGGGTTTCCTCGAAGTGGCTGGCCGTCAGCGTAGGGGTGATGCTTTGGCCGGTATCCCAGCTGCCTTCCATCTGCAGTTGCACGCTGATGCGGTAGGGGCCGATGACGATGCGGTCACCCAACTGCAGATCCTGGCGCACTTTGGCGGGAATAGGGTCGCCATTGACGTAGGTGCCGTTGGTGCTGCCCACATCCTCAATGTCCAGCTGCGTGCCGTTGATGCGCACGACAGCATGCTTGCCACTGACGGTGGAGTCTTCCAGCACCAGGTCGTTGTGCTGGCGGCGGCCGATGTGTGTCAGCGGGGCGACCAGGGCGTGCTCACGCATCACCTGGTCTTCCTTGGTGACGATGAGCTTGTAGGCCATGGGGGAGAGCGCAGAGGTAAGCCGTTTCACACGTGGGCCTCGTAGTCAAAGAGAGGAGATTGCAGCTGCAGCTACCACTGGATAAAGCGAGTGCCGCTGCACCGGGCCTTCACCTTGGGTATCGGCGTCAGCCATGCGGTTGCATCATAGCGGAAGTTACTCGATTTCCGCTTTTTGCATAGGTTGCAAAGCCTTGCTGGATAAGGGTTTGCGCACATTTTGCAGGGTCAGATGTTGCTTTCGTGCTGCAGTTTCCAGGCTTCGCTGCGCAAGCCCGCGAAACATTTGATTGATATTTCCTTACTCAAATTGGGGGCTATTCATCCTTCCATCCAGGCACTATAGGCATGCAAACTGACTAAAAAATTGATTCGTTTAAAGGATCATTCTTCTACACTGGCACTCCATTGAGCACAGCATTGTTGCTCCGTCCATTGACTCAAAGGGATCACACCATGAACGCAAGTACCGCGAATTCAGAGAAGGCCAAGGCGCTGCAGGCGGCGCTGGCGCAGATTGAGAAACAGTTCGGCAAGGGCACCATCATGCGCTTGGGCGAAGAAGAAGCCGCGCAGGACATCCAGGTTGTTTCCACCGGCTCGCTGGGCCTGGATGTGGCGCTGGGTGTGGGCGGGCTGCCGCGCGGGCGCGTGATTGAGATTTACGGGCCCGAGTCCTCGGGCAAGACCACGCTGACGCTGCAAGTCATTGCCGAGATGCAAAAGCTCGGCGGCACCTGCGCCTTCGTCGATGCCGAGCACGCGTTGGATGTGCAGTACGCGGGCAAGCTGGGCGTGCAAGTCAAGGACTTGCTCATTTCCCAGCCGGACACGGGCGAGCAGGCGCTGGAGGTGGTGGACAGCCTGGTGCGCTCGGGCGCGGTTGATCTGGTGGTGGTCGATTCGGTGGCCGCACTGACGCCCAAGGCCGAGATCGAGGGCGACATGGGCGATGCGCTGCCGGGCCTGCAGGCGCGGCTGATGAGCCAGGCGTTGCGCAAGCTCACGGCCACCATCAAGAAGACCAATTGCATGGTGATCTTCATCAACCAGATCCGCATGAAGATTGGCGTGATGTTTGGCAGCCCAGAGACCACCACCGGCGGCAATGCGCTGAAGTTCTACGCCAGCGTGCGCCTGGACATCCGCCGCACCGGCGCCATCAAGAAGGGCGATGAAGTCATCGGCAATGAAACCAAGGTCAAGGTGGTGAAGAACAAGGTCTCGCCGCCGTTCAAGACGGCGCAGTTCGACATCATGTTCGGCAGCGGCATCTCACGCGAAGGCGAGATCATCGACATGGGCGTGTTGGGCCGCATCGTGGACAAATCCGGCGCCTGGTATTCCTACAACGGCGAGAAGATCGGCCAGGGGCGCGACAACGCCAAAGAGTTCCTGAAAGAAAACCCGGAGCTTGCGCGCGAGATCGAGAACAAGATCCGTGCCAATCTGGGCGTCGTGGCCGCCACCATGGCCGAGCTGCCCGATGGCGTGGACGAAGACGGCGTGCTGCAAGACGAATAATGCCCAGGCCCACGACACGGCGTGCGGCGCAAGGCCAAGCGGCGCAACCCAAATCCGTGGCCGACTGGCTGCGCCAGGCCAAGCCCGATGCTCCTTCGCTGCAATCGCCTGAGGCCACAGCGCCGCCGCGCACGGCGCGCGGCGCAGCCCGTGCCACACCTGCCATGGCTCCGGCTGCACCCGCCGAATCCAGCCCCGCAGGCAGCCGCGCCAGCCGCCGCACCACGCCATCACTGGGCGCACGCGCCTTGCGTGCCTTGGCACGGCGCGAGTACGGCACGCAAGAGCTGCGCCGCAAGCTGGCCCCCCATGCCGAGCACGCCGCAGAGCTGGATGCGCTGCTGCAATCGCTGCAGGCCAAGGGTTTGCTCAGCGATGCCCGCGCGGCAGCCTCCATCGCGCGGCAAAAGGCGGCGCGCTATGGCAGTGCCCGCATCCAGCGCGATCTGCTGGCCAAGGGGCTGGACCGAGAGCTGGTGCAAAGCACGCTGGCGGATTTGCAGCAGGATGAATGGCAGCGCGCGCAAGCCATCTGGCAAGCCAGATTCGGCGCACAGGATATGCGCGCACTGGATGCGCCACAGCGCCAGAAGCTGCGCGCCAAACAAGCCCGCTTCATGCTGGCGCGGGGCTTTCCCATGGACATGGTGCGCAAGCTGCTGGATCGGCATGATTCAGGCCAGCTCCAGTAGCCGCTGCCGTACACTGCACAGCAGCCGCTTCGGGAGCGGTCTGCTCGGATCGCAGCGGCTGATTTCAACGCACTTTCATTGAGGGACTTTTCATGCGCATTCGCCTTTTTTCCATCGCCCTGGCATTGGCTGGGGCCGCTGCTGCCACCGCGTGCGGCGAAAAAAATGTCATGCCCGCAGAATGCCAGGCTTATCTGGACAAAACCCAGGCCTGCATGAGCAAACTCGGCACTGATCCGCAGCAGGCTGCGATGCAAAAGCAACTGCAACAACAAATGGAAGAGCAGAAAAAACAGCTCAATGAAGAGCTGAAGAAGCTGAGCAAGCAAGAGCTGGAGAACATGCGCCAGTCCTGCCAGCAGCTCAACAACCAGTTCAGCGTCATGTTCAACCAGCTTGGTTGCTGAGAACCGGCCCTGAGCAGGCCACATCCGCACAGATTAAAGCCCGGCATTGTCAATGCCGGGCATTTTTAATGCCTTTAGGCTCTGGCGAAGAACTGAGGCTGGCTGGCGAAGGCCAGCGCCCATTCACGATCTCCGCGCGGTAAAGCGCTGCACGATGACTTCGTTGAAGAACCGGCGATCCAACCACAGCCAGACCAGAATTGGCACCAATGTCGGCACGATCAGGGTGCCCAGTTGAAAGCCGTATACGATGGCCTCGACCTGCCAGGGGCTGACGCGCAGCAGCGCATAGTCGATCTGCGCGGCCACGATGATCTCTTTGAGGATGTAAAAAACCACTGTGAAAGCCTGGAACGGCAACAGCAGGCAATAACCCGCCAAGGCCTTGCGCCACAAGCCAGGCTGGCGCGCAGCCAGCAGCAGGGCCAGGAAAATGGCCAGGCCATAGGCGTAGCGCGAGGGGTCGGCCTCCAGCAAAACCTGCGCGTGGCGGCCCTGTGATTCGGGCACAGGCACGGCAATGCCGGTCTCCACCAGCACATGCCCTGCTCCGCCATCGCCTTGCTCGGCCTGGGCATGGCCGATGACCTGCGCCTTGCTCACCCAGACCGGCGCACCCAGCTCCAGGGCCGTGGCGGCCATGAAACTGACGGGGTAGGACGTCCAGGGCTTGACGAACATCCACACGGCAATGAGCACGGCCATCCAGGCGAATGCCGTGGCCGCAAACACGGGCATGCGCACCGGCTTGCTGTGCACCACCTTTGGCTGGGCCACAGGCGGCGGCGCAGTTGCAACCGCAGGCGCTGCGGCGGCGGCAGGCGCTGGCGGCCGGGGCGGGCGCGCCGGTCGCTCGGGCAAGGTGGCTGCCGAGGAGGTAGAAATCTGCGCAGCCGCTGGCGCAGCTGGCGAGGACGGGGGTGTCGTGGTCTCAGGCATGGACAAGCTCACCAGGGCTGCCACCGCCGCCCGGGGGCGGTGTGGTGCTGCCCACATCATCGCTGGCATCGCCCGCCGGGCGCTGCAGGCTGCGCACCCACAGCAGCCAGACGATGAGCACGTCGATCATGATCAGCGCCTGCCACAGGTATTCGTGCGCAAACTTGAACACCGCCTCATCCCACTGCCCCAGGTAGAACAGGCTGATGACGCGCACCACATTGACCGCTTGAACGGCCACAAAGCCCAGCACGATGCCCACCAGCTTGGCCCGCCAGCTCGAAGGGTAGGCCATGATGGCGGAGAACAGCACGATGCAAGCCTCAACACCGTTGCAGCCGGGTTCGATGGAGACGCCAAAGCCTGTGCTGGGGTTCCACAGCACCTTGCCAGAGGCCATGGCGGTGGCATCAAACGTCGTCACCAGATAGGCGCACATCTGCGCCAGCAGCGAAGTCCACGGCAAAACCACGGATTGCTGCACGCTGTTGAGCATGTTCAGGCCGAACAGCAGCAACTGCAAAAGAACAAAGATGAAAAAGAAACGCTTCATGGTGTGAGGGCCTGCGCCACTGGCCACGTGCCAGCGTGGTTGGAAATTGCAGCAAAAAAGCGCCGCCATCCTAGCGCAAGATGCCGGGCCAAGCCATCAGGCGCAGCCCCATGAGCGCCAATGAAAAACCGGCCCAAAGGCCGGTTGGTTCAGCAGCGGCTGAAGCGATCAGTAGCCGCTGTCATGGCCGCCGCCACGCGGGCCGCTGCCGTAGGGGCTGCGCAGGCCACCTTCACGCCGGTTGCCGCCAAAGCCATTGCGCGGCGGGCGCGGCTCCAGCGGGCGGGCCTCATTGACGACCACGCTGCGGCCACCCATGGATTGACCATTCATGGCGTTGATGGCGGCCTGGGCTTCGGCGTCGCTGCCCATTTCCACAAAGCCAAAGCCTTTGGAGCGGCCTGTGTCGCGCTCCATCATCACCTTGGCACTGACGACCGTGCCGTATGGGCTGAAAGTCTGTTCGAGCTCCTCATCACGAACAGAATACGGCAGATTGCCAACATAAAGTTTGTTGCCCATTACGGACTCCTTCAAAAGATTTTCTCAAGCGATGGGGCCCCGGAGCCGCATGAGCGAACATCTCTTGAACTGCGCACGAAACCATCAAACACCGCATACCGATTCAGGCTTTGCAGCCTGCGGCCATTATCACTGACAAACACTTGAAGGACCTTGGCCGCAGCACTGCACCAATCAGTAAAAACACTGCTTTTTCGCACTTGCAGCAGGTTTTTTGGTAACCATGCGTATCAACCGCAGTCAGTTAAAAATTGATTGCCAATTGCCGCTGCGATTCGTGCAGGGCATCCGCAATCATTTCACAGCGTCCCACAGCCTGGCGGGCAGGTGCAAAGCTGCTATAGTTGCCTTTCGATGCGCTGATTTGCAACGCTTGCGGGCGCTTTACAAATACTGCTAAAGACATGGCCCGTGCAATGTGAGCGCATCCCAACGGCAGCCGGCTTGTTTTTAGCAAGCCGGCTTTTTGTTTTCTTGCACCATGACCTTCATCGCCCAGCCGCAGTCCATGGCATTTGCCCGGCCGCTGCCGCTCCAAAGCGGTCAGCGCCTGGAGCGCTACACCCTGGCTTATGAGACCTATGGGCAACTCAACGCCCAACGCAACAATGCGGTGCTGATCTGCCACGCGCTCAATGCCTCGCACCATGTGGCGGGCATGTACGAGGGCCAGCCCAAAAGCGCAGGCTGGTGGGACAACATGATCGGCCCGGGCAAGCCCGTCGATACCAACCGCTTTTTCGTCATCGGCATCAACAACCTGGGCTCGTGCTTTGGCTCGACTGGGCCAATGCACACCAACCCGGCCACGGGCAAGGCCTGGGGCGCGGATTTTCCCGTCGTCACGGTGGAGGACTGGGTCGATGCGCAGGCGCGCCTGCTCGACGCGCTGGGCATCGAGCAGCTGGCCGCCGTCATGGGCGGCAGCCTGGGGGGCATGCAGGCGCTGTCGTGGACTCTGCAATATCCGCAGCGCATGCGCCATGCTGTGGTCATCGCCAGCGCGCCGAACCTGACGGCCGAAAACATCGCCTTCAATGAGGTGGCGCGCCGCGCCATCGTCACCGACCCGGACTTCCACGGCGGGCACTTCTACGAGCACGGCGTCGTGCCAAGGCGCGGGCTGCGCATTGCGCGCATGGTCGGGCACATCACCTATCTGTCCGACGACGTGATGAACCAGAAATTCGGTCGCCAGCTACTGAGCGGGCTGGACGTGCGCTACAGCACGCAGGACATCGAGTTCCAGATCGAGAGCTACCTGCGCCACCAGGCCGACAAGTTCAGCGAATATTTCGACGCCAACACCTATTTGCTCATCACCCGCGCGCTGGACTATTTCGACCCGGCGCGCGCCTTCAATGGCCAGCTCAGCACCGCCTTGGCACGCGCGCAGGCCAAGTTCCTGGTCATCAGCTTCACGACCGACTGGCGCTTCTCGCCTGCGCGCAGTCGTGAGATCGTGCAGGCCCTGCTGGACAACCAACGCGATGTGAGCTACGCCAAGATCAACGCGCCACACGGCCACGATGCCTTTTTGCTCGACGACCCGCGCTACCACAACCTGGTGGCGGCCTATTTCAACCGCATCGCGGACGAGTTCGCGCAGGAGGGGCAGCCATGAGCGACAACCAAACCATGGCCGCCATTGCCGCGCTGGTGCCGGCTGGCTCGCGCGTGCTGGACCTGGGCTGCGGCGACGGCGCGCTGCTCGAGTACCTGCAGAAAGAGCGCAACTGCAGTGGCTACGGCGTCGAGCTCGACGACGCCAAGCTGCTGGCCTGCGCACGCCGTGGCGTGAACGTGCTGCAGATGAACCTCGACCGCGGCCTGTCCATCTTCGCCGATGACAGCTTCGACGTGGTGCTGCAAATCGACACCTTCCAGCACCTGCACAATGCCGAGACCATGCTGCAGGAGACCGTGCGCGTAGGCCGCGCTGGCATCATCGCCTTCCCCAACTTCGCGCACTGGGCCAACCGCCTCTCAGTGCTGCGCGGGCGCATGCCGGTGACGCGGCGCATGCCCTACCAGTGGTACGACACGCCCAACATCCGCGTGGGCACTTTCAAGGATTTCGAGATCCTGGCGCGCAAACACCAGCTGCGCATCCGCGACGCCTTTGGCCTGCGCGCTGGCCAGCCGGTGCGCAGGCTGATCAACCTGCGCGCCACCACCGCCGTGTTCCACCTGGAGCGCTGAACGCGCCCACACCGGGCCACAGCGCAAGAGACAAAACCACCACGCCCACATGCCCCGCCTGGCTGCCAATTTGAGCTTTCTGTACCAAGAGCTGCCCTTCGAAGCGCGCCTGACCGCTGCCGCGCAGGACGGCTTTGGCGGAGTGGAGTTTCTATCTCCCTACGAGTGGGAGCCCGGCTGGCTGGCCGCACAACTGCGTGCACACGGGCTGCAACAGGTACTGTTCAATGCCCCGGCCGGCGGCGGCACGCTGGCGGCGGTGCGCAGCGCCTGGGCCGAGGGCTGGCGCGGCACGGCCAGCCTGCCGGGCGCGCAGCGCGAGTTCGAATACGGCATTGAGCTGGCGCTGGATTACGCCCAGGCGCTGGGCTGCAGCCGCATTCACGTCATGTCCGGCACGCACCCGGGCCAGCTGGCGCATGGCGGCAACCTGCGCCAGCAATGGCTGCACCGGCTGAGTTGGGCCGCCGAACGCGCCGCCAGACGACACAGCCCGGGCGCCGCGCCCATCGTGCTGTTGATCGAGGCCATCAACCGCCAGGACATGCCCGGCTACTGGCTGCACACCCAACAGCAAGCGCTGGCAGCGCTGCAAGAGATCGGCCACCCCCTGCTGGGCCTGCAGCTGGATCTCTACCACTGCCAGATGACCGAGGGCCATGCGCAGGCAGAGCTGCAACGCGGCCTGGGCAGCGGCCTGCTGCACCATGTGCAAATCGCCGCCGTGCCCGGCCGCTGCGAGCCCGATGCCGGCGCAGTCGATGGACCGGCGCTGCTGCGCCAGCTCGATGCAGCTGGCTATAGCGGCTGGGTCGGGCTGGAATACCGCCCGCGCAGCAGCACGCGCGCCGGGCTGGGCTGGGCCGCGCCATGGCTGCGGCCCGGCGGCGGCGCAGCAGGGCCGCGGCCATGACAGCAGGGCGCGCCAAGCCCGCACCGCACCCCGGCCAGGCATCGGCCGCGCCGCGCATGCCAGCGGCGCCTGCGGCCTCGCACGCCATGCAGGTCGAGCTGGTGGCGGTGCTGGTGGCCGTGGCCAACGGCCAGCCGCGCATCATGACCACGGGCCACGGCCAGTCACTGCCCTGCGGGCCGTTCACCGTCACGCACCGCTCGCTGCAACAGGGCATGCGCGCCTGGATCGAATCCGAAACCCACCACCCCATCGGCTACATCGAGCAGCTCTACACCTTTGCCGACCTGGGCCGGCTGCAACACGAAGCTCACGCGCCCGGCGATATGGCAGCTGCCATGCCCGAAGCCAGGCACATAGCCATCAGCTACCTGGGGCTGACGCGCGAGCAGGCCACGCAGGCCGACTCGCTCAACACCGCGGCCGAACACGCCGCCTGGCGCAACTGGTACGACTACTTTCCCTGGGAAGACTGCCGCAGCGAATGGGCGCTGGCGCTGCAGCAGCGCATCGCCGCGGCGCTGCACGCCTGGTGCGGCAAGGCACCCGATGGCACGGTGCGGCAGGCGCGCCAGCAACGCGCGGACAGCGCCTTTGGCCTGGGGGCCATGCCGTGGAATGAGGATTTCGTGCTGCAACGCTATGAACTGCTCTACGAAGCCGGTCTGGTGGCCGAGGCGCAGCGCAGCGGCCAGTCGCGGGCCGACAACGCACCGCTGCCGGGCCTGGCGATGCGCTTTGACCACCGGCGCATCCTGGCCACCGGCATGGCGCGGCTGCGCGCCAAGCTCAAATATCGGCCTGTGGTGTTCGAGCTCATGCCCGAGCACTTCACGCTGCTGCAGTTGCAGCAAGCGGCCGAAGCCATCACCGGTCGCTTGCTGCACAAACAGAACTTCCGCCGCCTGGTCGAGCAGCAGCAGCTGATTGAGGAAACCGGCGCCATGGCCCTGGGCCATGCCGGGCGGCCGGCCAAGCTGTTTCGCTTTCGCAGTGGCGTCACCCTTGAGCGCGCCATTGCCGGCACCAAGTTGCCGGTGGCTTCCAGCCTGCCCTGAGGGCCTGTCCTCAAAACCCTGCGCCGCGCTCATCCCCACGCTCGGGCGGCCTGGTGCAAGCGCTGTTCACGGCGACTTTGAGGGCAGACTCTGAGAGCATCTTCTGGTCGCCGGCCAGGCCATCAGGCCGGCAGCGGGCTAGCCGCATCGAGATGGTGCGGCTTTTCCTTGGTGTCGGCGATGAACTGCGGCATCAGCGAGCCCACGACCATCGCCACGGCCGCGCCGACCACGCCCGCCAGCTGCTGCGGCACCAGCTCGCCAAAAGCCGCCAGGGCGGCGATCGCGGCATTGGTGCCCCAAGTCTCGGGGTAGCTGGCCGCCAGCAGGCCCGACAGTGCAATCGCCCCCCAGACCAGGATGCCGAACACCACCGACAGCA
The DNA here is from genome assembly GCF_002285285.1 of Vandammella animalimorsus. Lineage (GTDB taxonomy): Bacteria > Pseudomonadota > Gammaproteobacteria > Burkholderiales > Burkholderiaceae_C > Lampropedia > Lampropedia animalimorsus. The sequence goes on along the minus strand of NZ_NSJF01000002.1, from coordinate 82,334 downwards.
CCGCCCCTTGCGTGGTGGCGCGCTGCCAGTACAGGCCGAAAACCAGCGGCACGAAAGCGCCCACCAGCGGCAGTTGGTAGGCCTCGGCCACCAGCTCATAGATCGACTTGCCCTCCATGGTCAGCGCATAGACCAGCACCATGGCGGTGAACACCGGCACGCTCAAGCGCATGGCCTTGAGGGTTTGCGCATCGCTCATGCCCGGCTTGATGTTGCGCAGGATGTTTTCCACAAAAGTGGTCGAAGGCGCCAGCAGCGTGGAGGCCGTGGTGGAGGTAATGGCCGAGAGCAGCGCGCCAAAGAACGCCACCTGCAACAGCATCGGCATGTGCTGCAGCACCAGCGTGGGCAGCACGTACTGCACGTCCTTGTCGATGATGGCTTGCACATTGGGCAGGATCAGCACCGCCGCAGTGGCGATGAACATGGGCACAAAACCAAAGACGATGTAGAACGTGCCACCGATGATGGGCCCGCGCACGGCCGCATCGGCATTGTTGGCCGCCATGACGCGCTGGAACACGTCCTGCTGCGGAATCGAGCCCAGCATCATGGTGATCAGCGAGGCGATGAAAAACAGCCAGCCGCGCCCATCGCCCAAGTCTGGGAACATCTTGAACTTGCCCTCGCTGGCGGCATAGTCGATCACGCGCCCCGCGCCGCCGGCCAAATCGGCGGCATACCAGGCCACGGCCAGCAGGCCCACCACGATGACGATCATCTGGATGGTATCGGTCAGCGCCACCGACCACATGCCGCCATACATGGTGTAGATCAGCACCACGGCCGTGCCGATCACCATGCCCCAGAAGAAGCTGATCGCGCCCGCCGAGAGCATGTTGAACACCAGGCCCAGCGCCGTGATCTGCGCCGCCACCCAGCCCAGATAGCTGAAGATGATGATCAGCGAGCAAATCACCTCGATGCCCTTGCCAAAGCGCTGGCGGTAGTAATCAGCCAGTGTGAGCAGAGTTTTTTGATAGAGCCTGCGGGCGAAGAACATGCCCACCAGCACCAGGCACAGGCCGGCGCCAAACGGGTCTTTCACCACGGCAGCCAGGCCGCCATCGACGAACTCGGCCGACACGCCCAGCACCAGCTCCGAGCCGAACCAGGTGGCAAAAGTCACGATGGCCACCATGCTCAAAGGCAGGTGGCGCCCGGCCAGGGCAAAGTCCGTGGTGTTGTTCACGCGCCGCGCCGCCCACAGGCCGATACCGACCGAGACCAGCAGATACAGAACGATGAAGGTGATCAGCATGGTGCAGCACTCCCAAGCGGTTCACAAATCTGCACGGACTGCCCCCATCGGCGGCCGCGCAAGACAGCAAAAAGGCCGGCTGCGCCCTCTGACCGCGCCCCATGGCGCCGGCCCAGCCGCCCCGACCATCCCCCACCCATCCCTGCGCGCTTGGCGGGGATGGAATACTGCGCACGGGCCGAGCGGCCCATGCCGCTGCGGCCCGTGCGCAGAGGGCGGCATTATCGAGCAATTTGTTTATTTGGCGCAGACAAAAATTCACCTTACCTTGGCGGGGGTCAGGCCTAGCCGCATGGCCCAAGGCCCAGCCAAGCGCCTGTACAAAGACGGGTTCGGTTCTAATGACAAGCCTTCACTGAACCACCAAAAAAACGCCATGCACATCTTCACCGCCGAAGCCACCGCAGCCGCCCTGCCCTTTGAGCGTCTGGTGCCTGCCTTGCGCGCCGCCTTTTGTGGACCGATCACCGTGCCGCAGCGCCATATCCACCCCATCGGCCAGCCAGCCCAGGGCACGACGCTGATCATGCCTGCCTGGGATCTGCAGGCCGGCTTCATGGGCATCAAGATCGTCAACGTCTTTGCCGGCAACGCCCAGCGCGGCCTGCCCGGGCTGCACGCCAATTACCTGCTCTACGACGCCCATACCGGCGTGCCGCTGGCGCTGATGGATGGCGATGTCATCACCGCGCGGCGCACGGCAGCGGCCGCAGCGCTGGGCGCAGCCTTTCTGGCGCGTGAGGACGCAGCGCACCTCTTGGTGCTGGGCGCTGGCCGCGTTGCCAGCATGTTGCCGGCAGCCTTTGCCGCCGTGCGCCCGATTGCCCGCGTCAGCGTCTGGAACCACCGCCCCGAGGGCGCGCAGCGCCTGGCCGCACAGTGGCGCGAGCAGGGCTGGGACGCCCAGGCCGTGACCGAACTGGCGCAGGCCGTGCCCGCGGCCGACATCATCAGCTGCGCCACGCTCTCGCAACAGGCGCTGGTTGAGCCGCAATGGCTGGCGCCGGGCGCGCACCTGGACCTGATTGGCAGCTTCACGCCCGCCATGCAAGAGGCCGCACCAGGCTGCTTGGCCCAGGCGCGGGTGTTCGTCGATACCGACGAGGCGCTGCAAAAAGCCGGCGATTTGCTGCGCGCCATCGAGGCCGGCGCCTGGCAGCGCGAGGCCCTGCAGGGCGATTTGTTTCAGCTCTGCCGCGGCAGCCGCACGGGCCGCGCCAACGCCAGCGAGCGCACCGTCTTCAAGGCCGTGGGCAATGCGCTTGAAGACCTGGCCGCAGCGCAACTGGTCTGGGCAGCGCGACCTGCATCCGCCAGCGCCTGATGGCCCGCAAGCGCCCCGCCGCAGCGTGGCGATGAAAAACACCCAAGCTGGGGCAGAGGCGCGCCCAACGCCTTGGGCTGGGGCTGGAGGCTGGCCGCCTCAACAGCGGCTGCAGCCCGCTGAGCTGTCGGCTTCTTTTTGCCCTTCACAAAAGATCAGGCGCTTCCAGGCCTTTCGGTGGCCGGCCTCGCGTGCTTGCAGCTGGGACCGATTCATGTACTGCACGCTCATGCCCCAGTCGCGCAACTGCTGGGCCACCTCTGGCAGGGCCAGCACCTGCTGCACGGCCTGTTCCCACTGCGCCACCGTGGCCGTGGGCAGGTCGTGCGGGGCGTACAGACCGTAAAACGATGCCTGCTCAAAGCCTGGCAAGCCCAGCTCGGCAAAGGTCGGCACTTCGGGCAGCACCGCCTGGCGTTGCGCACCCAACACGGCCAACACGCGGATGCGCTGGGCGCGGTGCAGTTCCATGAGTTCGTGCATGGCGGCCACGGCCGATTGGATGCGCCCGTGCACCAATTCGGCCAGCATGGGCGCGCTGCCGCGAAAGGGCACGGCCTGCAGCGGCAGGCCATGGTTGCGCTGCAGGCACTGGACGAGAAACTCCGGGATCGAGCCCGTCGCAGGCACGCCCACGGCCAGTTGCTGCGGCTGCGCGCGCAGCCATTCGAGGTATTCGGCCCAGTTGCGGGCCGGGTGGCTGACAGAGACAGCCAGCGCTTCGACAAAGCCAGCCAGCCCGGCCACGGGCGTGAAATCCTGCTGCGGATCAAAGCCCGGCTCAGGCATGGTCATGGGCAGGATGTTGATGGTGTGGGTGTGCGAAAGCAGCAGCGTCTGGCCATCGGCCGGGGCCGCCTTGAGGGCCAGCGCGGCGCGCTGCCCGCCAGAGCCCGGCTGGTTTTCGACCAGCACCTGGCATTGCAGCGCCATGCCCAGATGCACAGCCAGCAGCCGCGCCAGCAAGTCGGTACCGCCGCCCGAGGGAAAGCCCACCAGCAAGCGCACTGGCGCTGGCTGATCAATCGGCCCATGCGCCCAGGCAGGCTGCCGCAGCATCGCCGGCCCGGCCAGCGCCAGGCCCAGTGCGGCCAGGCTGCGCCGGCGCGTGAGTGGCGCTGCCTTGGCAGGGGGGTGATGGCAGCGGTGGCTCATCGCCGCCCCTTGCCGCCGCCCAGCAGGCCACCGAGCACGCCGCGCAGCAGCTCACGGCCCATGCGGTTGGCTTGCGAGCGCACCGAGGACTTGATGACCGATTGCACCAGGCCATCCTTTTTGCCGCCGCGCGGGCCCGTGCTGCCGAACAGGAATTCGTTGACCATGCCGGCCACGCCGCCGCCTTGCTGCGCTGCGGCCTCGGCGGCCTGTTGGGCCTGCTCGGCGCGCTGCTTGAGCACCTCGTAGGCCGACTCGCGGTCCACGGCCTGCTCATAGACGCCAGCGACCAGCGATTGCGCCATGAGCTGCTGGCGCTGCGCCGGCGTGATGGGGCCCAGCTGGCTGCCTGGCGGCACGACAAAGGCGCGCTCGGTGATGCCTGGGCTGCCCTTGGCGTCGAGCAGGCTCACCAGGGCCTCGCCCACGGCCAGCTCGGTGATGGCCTTTTCGATGTCCAGCCCCGGCTTGGCGCGCATGGTCTGTGCCGTGGCGCGCACGGCCTTTTGATCGCGCGGCGTGAAGGCCCGCAGCGCATGCTGCACGCGGTTGCCCAGCTGCGCCAGCACGCTGTCGGGGATGTCGGCCGGGTTCTGCGTCACGAAGTACACGCCCACGCCTTTGGAGCGAATCAGCCGCACCACCAGCTCGATGCGTTCGAGCAGCACCTTGGGCGCGTCGTTGAACAGCAGGTGCGCCTCATCGAAGAAGAACACCAGCTTGGGCTTGTCGGCATCGCCCACCTCGGGCAGGTGCTCGAACAGTTCCGAGAGCATCCACAGCAAAAAGGTCGCATACAGGCGGGGCGCATTCATCAACTGCTCGGCCGCCAGGATGTTCACGTAGCCATGGCCGTTGGCATCGGTCTGCATGAAATCGGCAATGTCCAGCATGGGCTCGCCGAAGAACTGGTCGGCGCCCTGCTCCTCGACCTGCAGCAGCGCGCGCTGGATGGCGCCCACGCTGGCGGCGCTGATGTTGCCGTAGGTGGTGCGGTATTGCGCGGCGTTGTCGCTGAGGTGCTGCAGCATGGCGCGCAAATCCTTCAAGTCCAGCAGCAACAAGCCGGCCTCGTCGGCCACGCGGAAGGCGATACTCAGGATGCCGCTTTGCGTCTCGTTCAAGCCCAACATGCGCGCCAGCAACAGCGGCCCCATGTCCGAGATCGTCGCCCGCACCGGGTGGCCGTTGCGGCCAAATACATCCCAGAACATCACTGGCGCGGCCTGGGGCTGGGGCGCCGCAATGCCGCGCTGCGCCAGGATGGCGGCCATTTTCTCGCCCACCTGGCCCGGCTGGCTGATGCCCGAAAGATCACCTTTGACATCGGCCATGAACACCGGCACGCCAATCTGCGAAAACTGCTCGGCCAGCGCCTGCAGCGTGACGGTCTTGCCCGTGCCCGTAGCGCCGGTGATCAGGCCGTGGCGGTTGGCCAGCGCAGGCAGCAGCAGGCACTCAGTCTGGGCATTCTTGGCAATCAAGAGCGGCTCGCTCATGCGGTACTCCAAAGTGGATGGGAAGGGCCAGCCAATTGTATGTATGCAGGCCAGACACAGGACGCAATAGAAAAAACGCTGCGCTTAACCCTGTGCCGCACACTTGAACGTATAAACCTCCATCGAGCAGGCTTTGGCAGACCGTCATGGGATGTGGCGCGCCTGCCCACAATGCATTTATTTTGACCAACCACAGACCTAGGAGTGAGACACCATGCCTACCCCCGCACTGAACCTGAAACGGCTGGGCCTGTCGGCCTGCATGTTAGGCCTGGCCGCCAGCGCGACCGCAGCGCCCGCCGATGAAATTCAGAGCACGGCCAAAGACCGCGAATCGCTGGCCGTGACGATCTACAACGATGCGCTGGCGCTGGTGCGCGACACGCGGCGCGTCACGCTCGGCCAGGGCAGCAACCGTGTGGCGCTGCGCGAGGTCTCGGCCAAGATCATGCCGGAGACGGCCAGCCTGCGCGCCAGCGATGGCAGCGCGCTGGCGCTGCTGGAGCAGAACTTCGACTACGACCTGCTCAGCGACCAATCGCTGCTGAACAAATACATCGGGCGCAGCGTGCAGGTCATCCGAACCCATCCGGCCACGGGGCAGGAGCAGCGCGAGAGCGCCACTGTGTTGTCCAACAACGGCATGCCCGTGCTGCAGTACGCCGACCGGGTCGAGACCGGCCTGCCGGCCAACGCCCGCCTGGCCTTCGACGGCGTGCCGGCGCAGCTGCGCGACCAGCCCACGCTGGTGCTGACGCTGCAGGCGCCCCAGGCCGGCGCGCAGCTGCTGGATCTGTCCTACCTCACGCAGGGCATCGGCTGGCGGGCCGACTACGTGGCCACGCTGGCGCACGATGAGAACAGCCTGGGCCTGTCCGGCTGGGTGACGCTGGACAACCAAAGCGGCGTGGCCTATGAGAACGCGCAGCTGCAGCTGGTGGCCGGCGACGTGGGCCGCGCCCCGCCCGAGCGGTACCGCGCCAAGAGCCTGGAGATGATGGCAGCGCCAGTCATGGCCGCCCCCGCGCCGATGCAGCAGGAGGCCTTGTTCGAATATCACCTCTACACCCTGCCGCGTCCCACGACGATTGCCAGCCAGCAGACCAAGCAGGTGGCGCTGCTTTCGGCCAACGACGTGCCGCTGCGCAAGGAATACCGCCTGCAGGGCGAGCCGCATTGGTACTCGGTGTATGGCACCGACACCAACCACAGCCCCGAGCTGGGCGAGCCGCGCAAGGTGGATGTGTTCGTCGAGTTCGACAACAAGGGCGGCGACCTGGGCGTGCCCCTGCCCAAGGGCGTGGTGCGCGTGTACAAGGCCGACAGCAAGGGCCGCGCGCTGTTCATCGGCGAGGACCGCATCGACCACAAGGCCAAGGACGAGCAGGTGCGCCTGAAGCTGGGCAGCGCTTTCGACCTGAACGGCACCTGGAAGCGCCTGTCGGTGGACAAGCTCAGCGAAAAGCTCTATGAAATCCGCGTGCAGATCGAGCTGCGCAACGCCAAGGAAGTGCCAGCCACCATCAAGGTGGTCGAGCCCATCCACGGCCACTGGACCATGCAAAAGGAAAGCCACCCGCACAGCAAGGCCGCAAGCGGCCTGGCGCAATGGAACGTGGAAGTGCCCGCCGGCGGCAAGACGGTGCTGGACTACACCGTGCGCATGCAGTACTGATGCGCTTGGAGATGCGCCTGGATGGACGCGCCCCGCGCCGGCCACTGCGGCCACTGCAGCCGGGGCGCAGCTTTGGACAGGCTCTTACAGAATGTCGAGCAACGCATCCACCGGCCTGGCCAAGCGCGCGCCCTTGGCGGTGACGACGAAGGGGCGGTTGAGCAGCACCGGGTGCGCGGCCATGGCGTCGAGCAACGCCGCGTCATCGGCCTGGGCCAGTTGCAGCTCTTCATACAACGGCTCCTTGGTGCGCACGGCCTCGCGCACCGTCAGGCCGCTGGCGGCAATCAGCTGCGCCAGTTGCTGGCGCGTCAGCGGTGTCTTGAGGTATTCCACCACCTGCGGCTGCAGGCCATGCGCCTGCAGCAGTTCGAGCGCCTTGCGCGAGGTGCTGCAACGACTGTTGTGATAAATGGTGGCCGCAGCAGCGGCGCTGGCATTGGGTGTCGGTGTCGTCATGGGCAAGCTCAATACAAGGAGTCCACCGCGCTGGGCGGCCTGCCAGGCGCTGCGGGCTGCGCAATCGGCCCCAGCGGCGTGACGCCGGTGCGGATGGCGTCGCTCAGCAGGCTGCCCGCGCCATCCCAGAAGATCTGCACCCCCAGGCACAGCAGGATGAAGGCCGAGAGGCGCAAGAACACCACGGTGCCCGTCTCGCCCAGCAAGCGCAGCAAATACTCCGCGTAGCGGTAGCTCAGGAAAATCAGCATGGCAATGCCCGCCAGGCCCAGCACCGCGCCGGCCGTGCGCACGGCCGCCAGCGCAATGGACGGCGAGGCCAGGCTGACCCCGACGGTGATCGCCGCAGAGATGGTGCCCGGCCCGCAGGTGATGGGAAACGAGAGCGGGAAGAATGCCTGCGAGCGCACCATCTCGGGCGTGTAGTTCTCGGCGATCTTGGCCGCGCGGGGCGACTCGGCGCTGTTGGTGGTCAGCAGCCGCCAGCCGATGTTGGTCACGATCAGGCCGCCGGCCGTGCGCACGATGTCCAGCGAGATGCCGAACACGTCCAGCACCAGCGAGCCCAGCAGCGTGGCGCCCACCATCAGCAAGAAGACGTTGCGGGCAATGCGGCGCGCCAGTTCCTGGCGCATCTTGTCGGAAGCGCCTTCGGTCAGCGACAGAAAGATCGGCGCCGTGCTGGTCGGGTTGGCGATGGGCAGCAGCGTGGCCAGCGCCAGCAGGGCGCTGGTGCCAAAGGCAACGAGATAACTGGCGATGTCCATGGCGAAAACGTGCGGGAGCGTTCGGCTGTGGCAGCGGCAAGAGGCCGACGACTCAGGCCAGCCCCAGCATCAGCTTGAGGTTTTGCACCGCCGCGCCGCTGGCGCCCTTGCCCAGGTTGTCCAGCCGCGCCACGCACACGGCCTGGCGGTGCTGCGGGTTGCCGAACACGCGGATTTCCAGCCGGTTCGTGTCCTTCAGCGCCAGGGCGTCGAGCTTGCCGTTGTCGGTGGCAGGCTCGGCCGTGACCCATTCGCTGCTCGCGTAGTGCGCGGCGTAGATTTCGGCCAGGCGCTCGGGCGTGGGCTGGCCGGGCAGCACGTCCAGGTGCAGCGGCAGCTCCACCAGCATGCCCTGCGGGAAATTGGCCACGGCGGGCATGAAGATGGGCCGGCGCGTGATGCGGCCGTATTGCATGATTTCCGGAATGTGCTTGTGCGCCAGGCCCAGCGCGTACAGCTCATAGGCGGGCGCCTGGCCGGCCTCGTAGGCCTCGATCATCTGACGACCGCCGCCCGTGTAGCCGCTGACGGCGGGCAGGGCCACAGGGTGGTCGGCCGGCAGCACGCCAGCCTCCACCAGCGGGCGCAGCAGCGCGATGGCGCCAGTGGCGTAGCAACCAGGGTTGGCCACGCGCTGGGCCTGCTGCACGGCGGCGCGCTGCGCCGGCGACAGCTCGGGAAAGCCGTAGGTCCAGCCCTCTGCCACGCGGTGCGCGGTGCTGGCGTCGATGATGCGCGGTTTGTGGCCGGGCAGCGCGTCGATCATGGCCACGGATTCGCGCGCCGCATCGTCGTGCAGGCACAGGATGACCAGATCCACCCCGCCCATGATGGCGCGCTTGGCCTGCGGATCCTTGCGCAGCGCCGGGTCGATGCTGACCAGCTCCACGCCGGCCATGCCCTGCAGGCGCTCGCGGATTTGCAGACCGGTGGTGCCAGCCTCGCCATCGATGAAGATTTTCGCCATGGGCTTTCCTCTCTTGTGAACAGGCTCTTGGAAGGGCCTCAGGGGGGTGAACAGGGGTGGCATGGTGCCATGCCACGGCACGGCCAATGCCCAGGCATACAAAAACGCAGCGCCGCCCAATTGGGAAGGTCTGCTGACGCGGCCAACAGCCTCGGCTCTGCGTTGCGCGCCCGCCATCGGGCGGCGTACAATGCGCGCGCCCGGCGCACTCGTGCCCGGCCGGCACAGCCAATGGCTGCTGCGCATCGGCCGGGCATGATACATGAGCATGTTGCACATTGGCGCGCTGCAGCGCACATGCTTTCTCGCCATTTCCCCATCTCCGGCGGCACTTGCTGGCCGGGCCTGACTGGGCCGCGGCGGAGTGCAGCATGGCTGCTGCGCACTGGCCGCATTCATTCTTTCCACTTCCCCTCCCTAAGAGATCTCTCATGAAGATTCACGAGTACCAAGGCAAGGAAATCTTGCGCAAGTTCGGGGTGCCTGTGCCCCGTGGCATCCCCGCATTCACCGTGCAAGAGGCCGTCGAGGCTGCGCAAAAGCTCGGCGGCCCGGTGTGGGTGGTCAAGGCGCAAATCCACGCTGGCGGTCGCGGCAAGGGCGGCGGCGTGAAGGTGGCCAAGACCTTGGACGACGTGAAAACCCTGGCTGGTCAGATCCTGGGCATGCAACTGGTCACGCACCAAACCGGCCCCGAGGGCCAGAAGGTGCGCCGCCTCTATATCGAAGAAGGCGCCGACATCCAACAGGAGTACTACCTCTCGGTCGTGACCGATCGCGCCAGCCAGAAGGTGGCCTTCATCGCCTCCAGCGAAGGCGGCATGGACATCGAGGAAGTGGCCCACAAGACGCCCGAGAAGATCGTCAAGGTTTTTGTCGATCCGCTCGCTGGCATGAGCGACGCCCAGGCCCAGGAGTTGGCCAAGGGCGTGGGCATGCCCGAAGATTCCGTGCCCCAGTTCGTGGACGTGTGCAAGAAGCTCTACCAGTGCTACATGGACACCGACGCCAGCCTGGTCGAAATCAACCCGCTCAACCGCGACAGCAAGGGCAACATCATCGCGCTGGACGCCAAGTTCAACTTCGACTCCAACGCCCTGTTCCGCCATGAGGAAATCGTCGCCCTGCGCGACCTGGACGAGGAAGACCCGGCCGAGGTCGAAGCCAGCAAGTTCGACCTGGCCTACATCAGTCTGGACGGCAACATCGGCTGCCTGGTCAACGGCGCGGGCCTGGCCATGGCCACCATGGACACCATCAAGCTCTTCGGCGGCGAGCCGGCCAACTTCCTCGACGTGGGCGGCGGCGCCACCCCCGAGAAGGTCACCGAAGCCTTCAAGATCATGCTGCAAAACCCCAAGGTCAAGGCCATCCTGGTCAACATCTTCGGCGGCATCATGAAGTGCGACACCATCGCCACCGGCGTCATCACCGCCAGCAAGGCCGTGAACCTGCAAGTGCCGCTGGTCGTGCGCATGAAGGGCACCAACGAAGAGCTGGGCAAGAAGATGCTGGCCGAGAGCGGCCTGCCCATCATCAGCGCCGACACCATGGCCGAAGCGGCCGAAAAAGTCGTGGCCGCCGTCAAGAAGTAAGGAATTGCCATGTCGATCTACATCAACAAAGACACCAAAGTCATCACCCAAGGCATCACCGGCAAGACCGGCCAGTTCCACACCGAGAAGTGCATCGAATACGCCAACGGCAAGAACTGCTTCGTCGCCGGCGTGAACCCCAAGAAGGCCGGCGAGAAGATTTTTGACGTGCCGATCTACGCCTCCGTCAAGGAAGCGGCCAAGGAAACCGGCGCCACGGTGAGCGTGATCTACGTGCCGCCCGCAGGTGCCGCAGCCGCGATCTGGGAGGCGGTGGAAGCCGACCTGGACCTGGCCATCTGCATCACCGAAGGCATCCCCGTCAAGGACATGCTGGAAGTGCGCAACCGCATGAAAGCCAAAGAAGCCGCTGGCGGCAAGAAAACCCTGCTGCTGGGCCCCAACTGCCCTGGCCTGATCACGCCCGACGAGATCAAGATCGGCATCATGCCCGGCCACATCCACAAGAAAGGCCGCGTGGGCGTGGTCTCGCGCTCGGGCACGCTGACCTATGAAGCCGTGGCGCAGCTCACCGAGCTGGGCATCGGCCAATCCAGCGCCGTGGGCATTGGCGGCGACCCGATCAACGGCCTGAAGCACATCGACGTGATGAAGGCCTTCAACGACGACCCGGACACCGACGCCGTGATCATGATCGGCGAGATCGGCGGCCCCGACGAGGCCGAAGCCGCCCGCTGGTGCAAAGAGCACATGAAAAAGCCCGTGGTCGGCTTCATCGCCGGCGTGACCGCCCCCCCGGGCAAGCGCATGGGCCACGCAGGCGCGCTGATCTCCGGCGGCGAGGACACCGCCGAGGCCAAGCTGGCCGTGATGGAAGAGTGCGGCTTCAAGGTCACGCGCAACCCATCGGAAATGGGCAAGCTGCTCAAGAGCCTGCTGTAAAAGCCACAACTCAAGCTGCCATGCCGCCCGCCGGCGGCATGGCACATAAAAAAACCTGCACTGGCCCAGGCACCAGCGCAGGTTTTTTTGTAGGCCCGCATGAAATTTGGCCCATTGTAGCCGGCAAGCACAGAAAAAGATGGTATAGTGCACGCTTGCCTTGAGGGGCACAGAATTTCAAATGCTTTGGGCGGTTAGCTCAGCGGTAGAGCACTGCCTTCACACGGCAGGGGTCACTGGTTCGAACCCAGTATCGCCCACCAAAGCCCAAAGGGGTTGGACGAAAGTCCAACCCCTTTTTTATTGCCTTTGCAATGGACAAGAATGGCTTGCCCCTTCAGAAACCGTGCAGAGCAGCGCTGCACACTTGGAGCTGCCCGCCCTCGACCGCCCGACTCGGACGCACGAAGGCGGGATTGGGACAGGCATTCAACCTGCCGCGCCAGGCTTACGTGCGCTTGGCCGCCGTGCGGGCTTTGCTGGTGGGGGGCGACTTTGCAGGTTTCTTGCCGGCCTTGCTGGTCTGGCCGCCCGGCGATGCGGGCTTGCGTTGCGGCGCGGCCTCGGCAGCCTGGGCGGTGGCCAGGCCCAGCAGATAGTGCATCAGCAAACCCACGGGGCGGCCTGTGGCGCCCTTGGCGTTGCCGCTTTTCCAGGCTGTGCCGGCGATGTCCAGGTGCGCCCAGGGCCAGTCGCCAGCGAACTTCTGCAGGAACTTGGCCGCTGTCACCGCCCCGGCTTCGCGCCCAGCGACGTTGGCCATGTCGGCAAAGGCGCTCTTGAGGCCCTGGCCGTAATCGTCGTCCAGCGGCATGCGCCAGCCCAGATCCTGGGCAGCCTCGCCAGCCTGCAGCAGGGCCTGGGCCAGCGCGTCGTCGCTGGCGAACACGCCGCTGCGCACGCCGCCCAGCGCGATCACGCAGGCGCCGGTGAGGGTGGCGATGTCGATCACCGCGCTGGGCTTGAAGCGCGCCGCATAGCTCAGCGCATCGCACAGGATCAGCCGGCCCTCGGCGTCGGTGTTGAGCACTTCGATGGTCTGCCCACTCATGCTGGTGACCACGTCGCCGGGCTTGACGGCCTTGCCGCCAGGCATGTTCTCCGTGGCTGGCACCAGGCCGACGACGTTGATGCGCGGCTGCAGCCGCGCCAGGGCCTGGAAGACGCCCAGCACGCTGGCGGCGCCGCACATGTCGAACTTCATTTCGTCCATGCCGGCGGCGGGCTTGATGGAGATGCCGCCGGTGTCGAAGGTCACGCCCTTGCCCACCAGCACCACCGGCGGCTGCGTCTTGGGCGCGCCCTGATAGTGCAGCTCGATGAGCTGCGGCGGCTGGGCCGAGCCCTGCGCAACGGCCAGGAAAGCACCCATCTTCAGGCGTTCGAGCTCACGCTGCGCATGCACTTTGACGCTGATGCCCTTGGCCTTGGCCAACTCGCGCGCGGTCTGCGCCAGGCGCGTGGGCGTGGCGTGATTGGCCGGCAAATTGCCCAGCTCGCGCGCCAGCGCGATGCCGGCGGCCACGCCCAGCGCTTGCTCGAACGCGGCTTGGGCGCGGGCCTTGCTGGCCACGCCGAGCACGATTTTCTGCAGCGACACTTCAGGCTCGCTGGGCTTGGTATGGCGGTAGCAGTAGGCGGCCGCGCTCAGGGCCCGCGCCAGGGCCTGCACGGCGGCATCGTCCTGCGCGGCATCGCCCAACGCCAGCACCACGGCTTTCTTCACGCCTTTTTGGCGCAGCTGCGCCGCCACGCCTTCAATGGCCTTGCACAGCTGTGCGGGCCTGGCCTGGGCCACGCCCAGCAGCAGGACTTTGCGCGCAGCGACTTGTGCGACACTGTAGAGCGCCAGTTGGTTGCCAAGCTTGGCCGGCTCGAAATCACCGCTTTGCTGCGCTTGCTGCAGCAATTGCCGCAACGCTGCAGCGCCTTCGTTTTCTGCCGCCTGGGTCTTTGGCTCCTGCTGCTGCCCAGCCTCGGCCTGGGGCACCAGCACCAGCAGCAGGTCGGCCTTTTCCTGGGCTGCGCTTTGCAGGCTCAGGGTCTTCAATTCCAGCGTCATCGCCATGGCGTGTCTTTCTCCAATCGTTGCCTTGTTCGAGAGTTTTCTCATTCCGTCCTGAGCCATGCTGTTCGATGCCGCCTTGCGCAAGGATTTGTCGCGCACTTTTCTGGGGACGCTGACGGTGCTGTTGACCGTGGTCGTCACGCTGATGCTGATCCGCACTTTGGGCCAGGCCAGCAAGGGCTCGGTCAGTCCGTCCGACATTATGCTGGTGATGGGCTACACCGTTTTGGGCTATATGCCCATCGTGCTCAGCCTGAGCCTGTTTGTGGCCATCATCGGCACGCTGGCGCGCATGTACCAGGACAGCGAGATGGTGATCTGGTTCGCCAGCGGCCAGGGGCTGGCTGGTTTTCTCGCACCGCTGCTGCGTTTTGCCTGGCCGCTGTTGCTGGCCATTGCCGCGCTGTCGCTGCTGGGCTGGCCCTGGTCGCAGGCGCGCATTCTGGATTTGCGCCACCAGTTCCAGCAACGCAGCGATCTTGACCGCATTGCGCCCGGCGAGTTTCAGATTTCCTCCAACGGCGAGAGCGTGTTCTTCGTCGATCGCGACAGCAGCTCGCTGGAGCAGGCGCGGCAGATTTTCTTCGCCCAGCAGGGCGAGGAGCACAGCGCCGTGACCACGGCGCGCCACGCCAGCCTGGTGCAAGGCCAGGGCCAGAGCCGCATCGTGCTGGAGACTGGCCAACGCACCGAGCAGCTGCGCGGCCAGCGCCCAGCGCTGCGCGTGGCCGAGTTCGCACAGTACGAAGCGCTGCTGCAACGCGACCCGATCGGCACGGCGCAGGCCACGATCCGCTCCACCCCCACGCTGGAGCTGCTGGCGCGCATTCGCGGCGTGGCCCCGCCCGTTTCACTGGCCGGGCCCGATGCCCCGCCGCCCAGCGGGCACGAGGCCCAGCAACTGCGCCGCGCCTACACAGCTGAGCTGGTCTGGCGCGCTGGCTTGGTGCTGGCGGCCATCAACTACGTGCTGCTGGCGCTGGCGCTGACCAGCAGCAACCCGCGCTCGGGCCGCATGGGCCACATCGTCACGGCGCTGCTGGTATTCGTGGTCTATTTCAACCTGCTCACGCTGGGGCAGAACTGGGTGGCGCGCGGCAGCATACACGGCGGCGTCTGGCTGCTGGGGCTGCATGGCAGCGTGTTGTTGATTGGCATTTGCTGGCTATGGGCGCGCAATGCGCAGTGGTCGGTGCAGCAACTGTGGCGCCGTCGGGAGGCCATGGCATGAAGATCGTTACCCGCATGCTGCAAAAGGAGATCATCGCCACCGTGGCGATGACCACCGCCGCCTTTCTGGCGCTGTTGCTGTTCTTCGACCTGATCAGCGAAAGCCGTTTTGTCAGTCGCAGCGGCGTGCAAAGCAGCTACGGCATGCTGCAGGCGCTCACGCACATGGCGTTCTCCGCGCCGATGCACGTTTATGAGCTGCTGCCCATCTGCGTGCTGATCGGCACCGTGTTCGTGATGGCGCGCTACGCCAAGACCTCGCAGTTCACCATCCTGCGCACCGGCGGTCTGGGGCCGGGCCAGGCGCTGGGCATTCTGCTGGGCGTGGGCCTGCTGTTCACCGCCGTGACCTTTGTCATGGGCGACTACATCGCCCCCTGGGCCGAGCGCTCGGCGCAGCTGCTGCGCGCGCAGCACCTGGGCGGGCGCATCGTCGCTGGCGGCGGCGCGGGCGCCTGGCTGCGCGAGCGCCACAGCGATGGCTCGCGCATCGTCAGCGTCACGGCGCTGCAGGCCGATGGTCGGCAGATGCAGGGCATCCGCATCTTCGAGTTCGCCACCGATGGCCGCCTCAGCCGCCAGATCCACGCCAGCAGCGCCCTGGTGCGCCCCGGCCTCTGGCAACTGCAGCAGGCGCAGGAGGAAACCCTGCCCGCGCAGACCGACACGCCAACGCTGCAGGCCGACGGCAGCCTGGATGCCTCGCTCACCCCCATGCAAGTGCAGCGGCATGACGAGCTGGCCTGGCCCACCGGCATCACCAGCGCCATGGTCAATGCCGCCATCCTCAAGTCCGATGGCATGTCCACCATGCAGTTGCTGGACTACGTGCGCCACCTGCGCGCCAACGACCAATCCACCCAGCGCTTCGAGCTGGAGCTGTGGCGCAAAGTGTTCTACCCGCTGGGTTGCCTGGTGATGGTGGTGCTGGCCCTGCCCTTTGCCTACCTGCACTTTCGCTCCGGCGGCATCGTCGGCTACATGTTCATCGGCATCCTGGTGGGCATCAGCTATTTGATGCTCAACAACGTGCTGGGCTACATGGGCAATCTGCGCGGCTGGCCGCCGCTGCCCACGGCAGCCGCCCCGGCCGTGGCCTACACCCTGCTGGCGCTGGGGGTGTTCACATGGATGGTGCGCCAGCGCTGAACCCCACCTTGGCGCCGCCAGGCTCTGCGGCCGTGCGCGGCTGGTGCCCAGGCGCCTGGCAACCCATGGCCAGTGGCGACGGGCTGGTGCTGCGCGTGCGCCCGCCACTGGGCTGCCTGAGCGCGCGCCAGGGCCTGCGCCTGGCGCGTCTGGCCCAGTCGCACGGCGCGGGCGTGATTGAGCTCTCGCGCCGCGCCAACCTGCAGTTGCGCGGCCTGCAGGCCGCGCGCCATCCGGCCGTGTTGCGCGCCCTGGCCGGAGCCGGACTGCTCGATGCCGATGCGCGCCAGGAGCGCCTGCGCAACCTCGTCATTGACCCGCTGTGGCAGCCCGGCGACGGCCTGCTGGCCATGGCCCAGGCCCTGCAGCAGGCGCTGGCGCACAGCCCCGGCCTCGATGGGCTGCCAGCCAAGTTCGGCTGGGCCATCGGCCATGCCCCGGCAGGCGGTAAGGGCGGCTCGGCGGCGCTGCCGGGCGACCTGCAATTGCTGCGCCTGGCGCCCGCGCCCGGCCAGCGCGAGGCCGCCTGGCAGCTGCAAATCGACGGCCAGCCCTGGGCGCTGACCGCGCCCAATGCCGCCGCCGCACTGGACAGCGCCCTGGTGTTGGCGCAATGGTGTGCGGTCCAGGCCCAGCAGCGCCGCGCCCAGGGCCAGCACCCCGGCCGCATGGCCAGCCTGCTGGCGCACTGGCAAGCCCGCCACGGCCAGCACCTGCCGCCTTGGCCGCTGCCGCTGGCGATGCAATTGCCGCCGCCCTCAGCGCTGAACACCGCACCGAGCCATGCACAGACCACGGCGCCAGCAGCTCCGCCCGAGCCGGGCTGGCTGCCCGGCCACGGCCTTTTGCTGGCTGCGCCGCTGGGGCGCATCGACGCGCTGGCGCTCTCGCGCCTGGCCCAGGCCCTGCCCCTGCTGGCAACAGCCGCCAGCGCGGGCGCGCCCATGCTGCGCATCACGCCATGGCGCATGCTGCTGATCGAGGCGGCGCAGCCGCCCAGCGCGCACTGGCTGCGCCTGGCCGGGCTGGATGACGCCCGCCACTGGATCGGCCATGCAGGCGATGCCCGCCTGCGCGTCTCGGCCTGCGCCGGGGCGCCAGGTTGCCGGCAGGCCCTGGCCCCCACCCAGCCGCTGGCGCTGGCGCTGGCGCCGCAGGTGCCGCCGGGCCGGCACCTGCACGTCAGCGGCTGCGCCAAGGACTGCGCCCGCCCCGAGCAGGCCGCGCTCACGCTGCGCGCCGTGCAAGGCTCAGGCCAGCCCCGCTTTGCCCTGCTGCCCCAGGGGGCCAAGCAAGCGCCCGGCCAGCCGATGGATACAGCGGCGCTGCGCGACAATAGCGCCCTGTTTTTCAAGCAAGATTCCGATTCAGGCTCCCCATGCCGCACATCTACGAAACCGACGGCGCCGCCATCTACCGGCAGTCCTTTGCCATCATCCGCAGCGAGGCGCAGCTGAGCCGCTTCGACGCCGACGAAGAGCCCGTGGTGGTGCGCATGGTGCATGCCGCAGGCCTGGTCGAGTTGGCCGAGCAGGTGCAGTTCTCCCCCGGCATGGCGCGCGCCGCGCGGCAGGCGCTGCAGGCTGGCGCGCCCATCCTGTGCGATGCGCGCATGGTCAGCGAAGGCATCACGCGCGCACGCCTTCCAGCGGCCAACCGCATCGTCTGCACGCTGCACGAGCCCGGCGTGGCCGAGCTGGCCCAGCGCCTGGGCACCACGCGCAGCGCCGCAGCATTGGAGCTGTGGCGGCCGCAGCTGGCCGGCGCGGTAGTGGCCATCGGCAATGCGCCCACGGCCTTGTTCCACCTGCTGAACATGCTGCAGCAGCCCGGCTGCCCGCGCCCGGCGGCCATCATCGGCTGCCCGGTGGGCTTCGTCGGCGCGGCCGAATCCAAGCAGGCGCTGCTGCAAGAGCTGCCTGCACCCGCGCTGGTGGTGCGCGGCCGGCTGGGCGGCTCGGCCGTCACCGTGGCCGCCATCAATGCCCTGGCCAGCCATGCAGAGTAAGCCGCTGCCTGCCGCCGCGCCGGGCGTGGTCTGCGTCGGTCTGGGCCCGGGCGACCCGGAGCTGATGAGCGTCAAGGCCCAGCGCCTGGTGTGCCAGGCCCAGCACGTGGCCTACTTCCGCAAAAAGGGCCGCCCCGGCCAGGCGCGCCAGATCGTTCAAGGTCTGCTGGCGCCCGGCGTGCAGGAGTACCCGATGGAGTACCCCGTCACCACTGAAATTGCGCTGCACAGCCCGGCCTACACGCAAGCGCTGGCCAGCTTTTACGACCACTGGTGCCAGCGCCTGGCGCAGCTGGCGCGCGATGCGCAGGTGGTGGTGCTGTGCGAGGGCGACCCGTTCTTCTACGGCTCCTTCATGCACCTGTACACGCGGCTGCGCGCGCGCGGCGACGTGGCGCTGCAGGTCGTGCCCGGCATCCCCGGCATGGTGGGCTGCTGGCACGCCACGGGCCAGCCCATGACCTGGGGCGACGACGCCCTGGCCGTGCTGGCCGGCACCCTGCCCGAAGACGAGCTGGCGCGGCGCATGCGCAGCGCCGAGGCGCTGGTGGTGATGAAGGTTGGCCGCAACCTGCCGCGCATCCGCCGCGCGCTGGCGCGCGCCGGCCGCCTGAGCGATGCCTGGCTGGTGCAGCACGGCACCATGGCCAATCAGCAGGTGGCGCGGCTGAGCGATGTGCCCGGCGACGCCTGCCCCTACTTCGCCATCGTGCTGGTGCACGGCCAGGGCCGCCGGCCGGAGGCCGCGCCATGCTGAACAACGCCAACGCCAGCAACGACCACGGCTGCAACAACGGCGCGGCAGCCGCTGCCGCTGCGGCTGCTACAGGCCGCCTGTGCATCGTTGGCCTGGGCCCGGGCGATGCGGCCCATACCACGGGCGCGGCGCTGCAAGCGCTGCAGGCCGCCAGCGACGTGGTGGGCTACCTGCCCTATGTGGAGCGGGCGCGCCAACTGCTGCAGGCCCAGCCCGGCGCACAGACCCCAGCCTGGCACGCCAGCGACAACCGCGAGGAGCTGGCCCGCGCGCGCCACGCGCTGGCGCTGGCCGCGCAGGGCCGGCAGGTGGCCGTGGTGTCCTCAGGCGATCCAGGCGTGTTCGCCATGGCTTCGGCGGTGTTCGAAGCCATCGAATGCGCCGCCGCGCCCGAGCGCGCGCAGTGGCTGGCGCTGGACATCGAGGTGCTGCCCGGCATCACCGCCATGCTGGCCGCCGCCGCGCGCGCCGGCGCGCCGCTGGGCCACGATTTTTGCTGCATCAACCTCTCGGACAACCTCAAGCCCTGGGCCGTGATCGAACAGCGCGTGCGCCTGGCATTGCAGGCGGACTTTGCGCTGGCGCTGTACAACCCGCGCTCACGCAGCCGCCCCGAAGGCTTTGTGCGACTGCTGCAACTGCTGCGCACGCACTGCGAGCCCGAGCGCCTGCTGATCTTCGCGCGCGCCGTGTGCACGCCCGATGAGCAATTGCTGTGCTGCCCATTGCAGCAGGCCGAGCCGGAAATGGCCGACATGCGCACCGTGGTGCTGGTGGGCAACAGCCTCACGCGCCGCATCGGCGCAGCGCAGCGGCACTGGATCTACACGCCGCGCCACTACCCCGGCGCGCCCGGCCAAAGCGCCAATCAGCCAGCCGATCAGCCCCCCGCCCCGCTCGCAGGCAGCGCGCCATGAGCCAGCCAGTGCAGCACCGCTTCCACTCGCTCGGTGCGCGCGCGCTCGGGCAGTGCCGGGCGCTGCACCATCACCACCGGCAGGCCCAGCGCGCGCGCCGCATCCAGCTTGCCGCGCGCGGCATCGCCGCCGGCGTTCTTGGCCACCACCCAGCCGATGCCGTGCGCGCGCAGCAGCTGCAAATCCTGCTCGGCGCTGAACGGCCCGCGCCCCAGCACCACCTGGGCATGCGGCAGCGGCAGGCTGTCCGGCTGCGGAGCATCGACCAGGCGCAGCAAATAAAAATGCTGTGGTTTGGCCGCAAAGGCCGCCAGCGGCTTGCGGCCAATGGCCAGGAAGACCCGCGCAGCAGCGACGGGCAGGGCCTGCACAGCGGCAGCCATGTCCGGCACCTCAATCCAGGCATCGCCCGGCTGCGGCCGCCAGGGCGCGCGCTCCAGTGCCAGCAGCGGCGTGCCCGTGGCCGCGCAGGCCGCGCAGGCATTGCGGCTCATCTGCGCAGCGAACGGGTGCGTGGCATCGACCACGTGGCTGATGCCCTGGGCGCGGATGAATTGCGCCAGCCCCTCGGCCCCGCCAAAGCCGCCGCAGCGCGTGGGCAGCGGCTGGGCCTGCGGCGCGCGCGTGGCGCCCGCGTAAGAAAACAGCGCCGCAATGCCGCTGGCGTGCAGCCGCTGCGCCAGCGCACTGGCGCCGCTGGTGCCACCCAGCAGGAGCACATGCATCATGGCCGATTCCATTGACTCTCCTTGGTTGACTCTGGTGGGCCTGCACGAGGACGGCCTGCCAGGCCTGTGCCCGGCTGCGCAGCAGGCGCTGGCCCAGGCCCAGACCGTCTTTGGCGCGCCGCGCCACCTCGCGCTGGCCCAGGTGGCGCTGCAGCCGGCCGGGCGTGGTAAGCCCTGGCCCGTGCCCTTCGCCCTCGACGAGCTGCTGGCGCTGCGCGGCCGACAACAGGTCGTGGCGCTGGTCTCGGGCGACCCATTCTGGTTCGGTGCCGGCGGCAGCCTGGCCGAGCACCTGGCGCCGCACGAATGGCGCAGCCTGGGCCAAAGCCCCACATTCTCGCTGGTGGCCGCGCAGCTGGGCTGGCGGCTGGAGCACACCGACTGCCTGGGCCTGCACGCCAGCGCGCACCAGCAACTGCTGCCGCTGCTGGCGCCGGGCCGCCAGTGCATTGCGCTGCTGCGCGATGGCGCGGCGGCGCTGGCGCTGGCGCAATGGCTGCAGGCCGAGGGCTGGGGCGCCAGCCCCTACTGGGTGCTGCAAGCCCTGGGCGGGCCGAAGGCGCGCTGCCGCCACTGGCCTGCGGCGCAGCAGGCCATTGCCGCGCTGCAGGCCGAGCCGGCCCAGGCCCCGGTGGCCGTGGCGCTGCGCGCCGCCGGAGGCTGCGCCCTGCCCGCCGTGCCCGGCCGCAGCGAGCACTGGTTCGCCCACGACGGCCAGATCAGCAAGGCCCCGGTGCGCGCGCTGACGCTGGCCGCGCTGGCGCCGGTGCGCGGCGCGCATCTGTGGGACATCGGCGGCGGCTCGGGAGCCGTGGCGGTGGAATGGTGCCTGGCTGGCGGCAGCGCCACCAGCATCGAAGCCCTGCCCGCGCGCGCTGCCAACATCCGCGCCAACGCCCAGCGCTTTGGCCTGCAGCAGCGCCTGCAGGTGCTGCAGGGCAAGGCGCCCGATGCCCTGCAGCCGCAGGATGGCGCGCCGCCCTTGCCCACGCCGCAGGCGGTGTTCGTCGGCGGGGGCTTTGATGCCGCGCTGTTCGCCTGGCTGCAGGCGCAGCTGCCGCCCAGCTGCCGCCTGGTGGTCAACGCCGTGACGCTGCAGACCCAGGCCCTGCTGACGCAGCTGCATGGCCAGCACGGCGGGCAATTGCTGAAAATCGACATCGCCAGCGCCGCCCCGCTGGGGCGCATGCACGGCTGGCAAGCCGCGCGCACGCTGCTGCAATGGTGCTGGCAGCGCGGCGGCGGCTGAAATGTTCAGAGCCTGCTCACAATCAAAGCGCCATCACAGCAGCGCGCTGGGCTTTTCCCCGCGCTCGTAGACCACGTGGGCGCGGCCGACGATCAGCGGGTCGAGCTTGCCGATTTGCTCCAGGCTCTTGCCGGTGTAGGGCAGCTTGTGCAGCACGTAGCGCATGGCGTTCAGGCGCGCGCGCTTCTTGCAGTCGCTCTTGACCACCGTCCAGGGGCTGTCGGCGGTGTCGGTTTCGAAGAACATCGCTTCCTTGGCGCGGGTGTAGTCGTCCCACTTGTCCAGGCTGGCCTTGTCGATGGGGCTGAGCTTCCACTGCTTGAGCGGGTGGCCTTCGCGCTCCTTGAAGCGACGGCGCTGCTCGGCCTGGCTGACGCTGAACCAGAACTTGATCAGGTGCACGCCGCTGCTGACCAGGTGGCGCTCGAACTCGGGCGCCTGGCGCATGAAGTCCTGGTATTCCTTCTCGCTGCAAAAGCCCATGACGCGCTCGACGCCGGCGCGGTTGTACCAGCTGCGGTCAAACAGCACGATCTCGCCGGCAGTGGGCAGGTGCTGCACGTAGCGCTGGAAGTACCACTGGCCGCGCTCGGTGTCGGTGGGCTTTTCCAGCGCCACCACGCGCGCGCCGCGCGGGTTGAGGTGCTCCATGAAGCGCTTGATGGTGCCGCCCTTGCCGGCTGCGTCACGGCCTTCGAACAGGATGACCACGCGCTGGCCCGTTTCCTTGACCCAGGCCTGCAGCTTGAGCAGCTCGACCTGCAGCTTGAATTTGTCTTTCTCGTAAACGCTGCGGCGCAGCAGGTTTTTGTAGGGGTAGGCGCCATCGCGCCAGCCTTCGGAGAGCTCCTCATCCGGGTTGGGCTTGTCGGCAGAGCCCTTGCCGCTCTTGGCCAGCAGGGCCTTGCGCAGAGCTTCGCGGTCGTCCTGAGAAGCGCCGTCGATCAGCGCGCGAAGCGCATGGGCGCGCTGCTCAATCGGGCTGGTGCCGCCGATGATGGTGGTGGCCGCCTCGGCCAGCTCGACATGGCGCGCCTGCGCGGCCTTGCCGGCCACGTGCTCGGCCGTGGCTTTGCGGCTGCTGGTCGGGGCCACGTCGCCCAGGCTGGCCTTGCGGGTTGCGGGGGTTTTCTTGGGGCTGGCGGCGGCGCGCTGGGCTGCACCGGCTTTGGAGGTCTCGGCCATGAAAGCTGCTTTCTGTGTGGGTGGTGAATGGAAATGTCGTGTTGAACACGGCGTCGCCACACGGCGACGCAGCCAAAGCGCATTATCCCGCCGCCCAAGCCTTGAGAGCCTGTTCAAAATCTCGGCGCGAGTGGGCAAGAAGCGGTTTGGGGTGGGCTGCAAGGCGCAAAACGCAGCCATAGCTGGGCTATGGCGAGGCTTTGCAACGCAGCAGAGCGCCCAAATCCGCTCTCTTGACCGCCGTGCAAAGATTTTGAACAGGCTCTAAGCGCCTCTGGTTGGGGGAGGGGTCAAACGAAGTGCTGAGTGCTCGCAGCCTGCGGCCCTGGCTGCGGTGCAGGCAGCTCATCCAGATGCGCCACGTCGCCCCAGGCCAGCAGGCGCAGGCCTTGCGGCGTCCACAGCAGGCGGTGGATGGAGGTGTTTTCGATGCTCCAACTGCGCGCGGCCTGCAAATCCAGGCCGGTGGCCTGGCGGTACAGCGCATCAAGCACCCCGCCATGCGTGACCAGCGCGATGTGCTGGCCGGCATGGGCCGCAGCCAGGCGGGCGACGCAGGCCCAGGCGCGCTGTGCGAACTGGCGCAGCGATTCGCCTTGTGGCGGCTGGTAGTCGGGGTCGCGGCTCTGGAAGGCGCGGGCGCGCTGCGGGTCTTGCGCGCAGATTTGCGCCACGCTCAGGCCTTGCAACTGGCCAAAGCAGCGTTCGCGCAGGCCTTCCTCGGCCTGCAGCGGCTTACCCAGCCGCGCCTGCAGGGCTTGGGCCGTCTGCCAGGCGCGCGCCAGATCGCTGCTGTAGATACAGGCGATGTCGACCTCATCGGCCAGCGCCTGCGCCATGGCCTGTGCCTGGCGCAGGCCATGGGCGTTGAGTGCAATGTCGATGTGGCCCTGGATGCGGCCGTCCTGGTTCCAGGCCGTCTGGCCATGCCGGATCAGGGTCAGGCGGGTGCTGCGCTGCCCGCCCGGCAAGTCGAAATCATCGGCAGCGACGCTGGCCTGTTCGGGCGCGATCACGGCGCCAGCTCGCGGCGGATGCGGCGCGGCCCTTCGGGCGGCGTGGGAAAGCCATCGAGCGCGGCATCGAACAGCGAGCGGAAGATGGCCTCGTCGTCGCGCCAGATGTCGTCGTAGCGCGCGCTGCTTTCATAGACCACGCGGCCCTGGGCATCGCGCAGCAGCAGGCGCACTTCGCGCAGGTACAGCGTGGGCGGGCGCTCGCGCCAGCTGCCGTAATAGCCATAGCCGCCCCACAGCGGGCCTGGCCACCAGCCCCAGGGGTCGGGCCAGCCTGGGCCGTAATGGGGCCAGTCAGGCAGGTAGCGCTGCGAGTGCGCGCCCAGCTCCAGGCGCAGCGCGCCATGCGCATCGTCGCGCTGCAGGCCTACGCGCGCCAGCGCCTCTGTGGCCTGGCGCTCGATCATGCGGCGGTAGGGCGTGTCCTGCTGCTGCGAGGGCAGGCGCTCGATGCGGTAGCTGGCCGGCTGGGGCATGGCCGCCAGCGTGGAATAGGCGCGCACTTCCTGATCGATCACGCGCGTGCTGGCACAGCCGCCCAACGCCAGGGCGCTGACCGCCAGCACAGCCGCCGCCAGCGCCGCGCCGGCGCGCCGGGGGGAGCTCCACGCAACAAGGTTTTTCAGGAGGAACATGCCGTCCAGGCCTCCGCTTGGGACGCCGCTGGGGCTGCAGGGGCGACGCTGACGCGGATGCCCAACGTGTCGCCCGCAGCCGCAGGGGCAAAGGTTTCAGTGAAGGTGTCGGGGTCGAAGGCGGTGTCGCCCTCGGGGCTGGCCACGCCGGTGGCCCTGGCATGGCGAAAGTCGTGCAGCTTGGGGTCCATCATGTGTGTGGTGACGACGTGCTGCATGGCGCGGAACATGCTCTCCAGGCGGCCGGGGTATTGCCGGTCCCAGTCGCGCAGCATGTCGCCCACGATCTGGCGCTGCAGATTGTCCTGGCTGCCGCAGAGGTTGCAGGGGATGATGGGGAACTGCTGGTACTCGGCCCACTGGCGCGTGTCTTTTTCGGGGATGTAGGCCAGCGGGCGAATCACCACATGCTTGCCATCGTCGCTGACCAGCTTGGGCGGCATACCCTTCATGCGCCCGCCGAAGAACATGTTCAGCATCAGCGTCTGCAGGATGTCGTCGCGGTGGTGGCCCAGCGCGATCTTGGTACAGCCCAGGCGCTCGGCCACGCTGTAGAGGATGGCGCGGCGCAGGCGGCTGCACAGGCCGCAGGTGGTCTTGCCCTCGGGGATGACGCGCTTGACCACGCTGTAGGTGTCCTGCGTCTCGATGTGGAAGTCCACCCCTTGAGCGCGCAGGTACTCGGGCAGTACGTGATCGGGAAAGCCCGGCTGCTTCTGATCCAGGTTCACGGCCACCAGCGAAAAGCGCACCGGGGCGCGCTTTTGCAGGCGGCGCAGAATGTCCAGCAGGGTGTAGCTGTCCTTGCCGCCGGACATGCAGACCATGACCTTATCGCCCTCCTCGATCATGTTGAAGTCCAGGATGGCGCGGCCCACCTCGCGGCACAGGCGCTTTTCCAGCTTGATGGCTTCGCGCCGCGCCTTGTCGGCGGCCTTGGCGCTGCTCACGGGTTGTTCGGCAATCGTGTTCATGGGGGCGGTGCGCAAATGAAAGCGCCACCTGGGCGGCGGCAATGCGTTGATTCTACCCAGAGCGCGCGCAAGGGCCTGCCCCTTGGGTCTGCCCAGCGGCTGGGCAGACGGTTTCAGAGCCTGTTCAGAAGTTCACCGACATGGCCGGAATGTCCACCTTGATGGCCGGCTTGCCCAACGCCGCGATGGTGGCGGCGGCGAAGCGCTCGCTCCAGGCCGGGTCGCGCAGCAAGGAGGCGCCGGCCGTGGCGGCAATGGCCAGCACCTTGTCGGCGATCAGCACCTTGCCGCTGGCGCGCATGGGCTCGCAGTCGAGCTCGACGAACTGCGCATCCAGCCACTGCCGCGCCTCCTGGGGCGAAAGCTCCTGATGCGCCGGCAGGCGGAACTCCTGACCAGCGGCCAAAACGACGTTGACTTCTCTTTGCACAGTCGGTCTCCTTTCATGGATGGCAGCGCGCCGCACCGGCAGCGCTGAACAAACTGCCAAGTGTAGGCGAGCTTGGCAGCCGTGCAACGCTGGCGCAGACCGGGGAAAACCCATATCGAGCGCCACCGCAGGCGATGGCGCCCAATGGCCGCAGCGCACGCCATAGGGCCTACACTGCGCGCTCTGCACGCCCGCGCTGCTTCATTTGATTTGATGACGCCACCTTGCCCCCCCGATGCCGCCCCGGCCCGCCTGGTTTTGGGCATTGGCCTGCGCGCCAGCGCCCAGGCCGCGGCCCTGCATGCGCTGTGGCAGCGGGCGCAGGCGCTGCTGCCCGCGCTCACGCCCGCGGCCGTGCAGGCCGTGGCAGCGCTGCCGCACAGGGCGGCGCACCCGGCGCTGGCGCAATGGCTGGCCGAGTGCGGCCTGGGCCGGGCGCACACCGTGGCCGTGCCGCCCCAGATGCTGGCGGCCCAGCCCACGCACACGGCCTCGCCGCAGTCGCTGGCGCGCTATGGCTGCGGCAGCGTGGCCGAGGCCTGCGCGCTGTGGGCCGCCGCCGGCACGCAAGGCCGCTCCAGCCTGTTGCTGCCGCGCCTGGTGGCCGCCTGCGGCAGCGCCACCCTGGCCGTAGCCATTCCATCAGGCCTATCAAGACTTCAACGATGACCGTACATTTCATCGGCGCCGGCCCTGGCGCTGCCGACCTGATTACCGTGCGTGGGCGAGACCTTCTGGCGCGCTGCCCGGTGTGCCTGTACGCCGGCTCGCTGGTGCCCAGCGCGCTGCTGGCGCACTGCCCGCCGGGCGCGCGCATCGTCAACACCGCGCCGCTGAGCCTGGATGACATCGTCGCCGAGATGGCCACCGCCCACGCCCGCGGGCAAGACGTGGCGCGCCTGCACTCGGGCGATCTGTCCGTGTGGTCGGCCATGGGCGAGCAACTGCGCCGCCTGCGCGCGCTGGGCATCGACTACAGCGTCACCCCCGGCGTGCCGGCCTTCGCCGCCGCCGCCGCGGCTCTGCAGGCCGAGCTGACCCTGCCCGGCCTGTGCCAATCGGTGGTGCTCACGCGCACCCCGGGCCGCGCCAGCGCCATGCCCGAAGGCGAGCGCCTGGCCGCCTTTGCCGCCACGGGCGCGGTGCTGGCCATCCATTTGTCCATCCACATGGCGCAGCAGGTGCGGGACGAACTGCTGCCGCACTACGGCGCCGACTGCCCGGCGGCCATCGTCTGGCGCGCCAGCTGGCCGGATGAGGCCATCGTGCGCACCACCGTCGGCCAACTGGCGCAGTCCGTGGCCAGCCACATGGAGCGCACCGCGCTGATCTTGGTCGGGCGCAGCCTGCAGGCCGAGCTCTTCGCCGAAAGCCGCCTGTACGCCGCCGACTACGACCGCCGCTATCGCCCGGTGGGCGATGCGCCGCGCTTTGCGCACGACGCGCAGGCGCTGGACACGGCCACCGACCGGCCCCGCCAGTGATTGCCCCCCAAGGAGAGTCCCCATGGAAATGCACACTTTTGCACAGCAAGTCTTTGCCGCTCAGCCGTTCAGCCAATTCATCGGCGCACGGCTCGAAAGCGTCACGCCGCAATCGGCCACCATTGCCCTCGACCTGCAGCCCCACCTGCTGCAGCAGCATGGCTTTGCACATGGCGGCGTGCTCAGCTACCTGGCCGACAACGCCATCACATTCGCTGGCGGCCTGGCACTGGGCGGCAATGCCCTGACTTCCGAATTCAAGATCAACTACCTGCGCCCGGCACAAGGCGCCCAGCTGCTGGCCCGCGCCACCGCCAGAAGCGCCGGCAAGCGGCAAGCCGTCTGCCAATGCGACATCCTGGCTCTGCGTGATGGGCGGGAGGTGCTGTGCGCCATTGCCCAAGGCACTGTGGTGGCTGCCGGCGATCAAGCATGAGATCCCGCCATCCAATGACCGCGCTGCCGCCACTGGAGCTGACGCTCATCGGCATCGGCACCGGCAACCCCGGGCACCTGACGCGCCAGGCCGAGGCAGCCATGCGCGCGGCCGATCTGATCCTGTTGCCGCACAAGGGCGAGGACAAGGCCGAGCTGGCCGCCCTGCGCCAGGCGCTGTGCGATGCCGTGCTCGGCGCCGATGCCGCCCGGGCCTGCATCGCCGGTTTCGACATGCCGCTGCGTCGCAGCGAGGGCAGCGATTACCTGAACCAGGTCGATGAGTGGCATGCCGCCATCACCCAATGCTGGCAGGCCGCCATCGCCCAGGCCCTGGCGCAGCAGCCAACACTGCGCCAGGGCAAGGCCGCACTGCAGGTGGCGCTGCTGGTCTGGGGCGATCCGGCGTTGTACGACAGCACGCTGCGCATTGCCGCGCGGCTGCGCCCTGCGCCGCAGCGCGTGCAGGTCGTGCCCGGCATTACCGCCATGCAGGCGCTGACGGCTGCGCACGCCCTGGCGCTCAATGACATCGGCCAACCCTTTCTGGTCACCACCGGGCGGCAGTTGCGCGAGCATGGCTGGCCCCAGGGCGTGGACACGCTGGTGGTGATGCTCGATGGCCAGTGCAGCTTTGAAGCCCTCCCTGCCGCGCTGGCGCAGCAGCTGCACATTTGGTGGGGCGCCTACCTGGGCATGCCGCAGCAATTGCTCGACAGCGGCCCGCTGCCTCAGGCTGGGCCGCGCATTGTGCAAACCCGCGCCGCCGCCCGGGCGCGGCACGGCTGGATCATGGACACCTACCTGCTGCGCCGCCAGCCGCAGGGCTAAGAGCCTGTTCAAAATCTTTGCACGGCGGTCAAGAGCGCGGATTTGGGCGCTCTGCTGCGTTGCAAAGCCTCGCCATAGCCCCAGCTATGGCTGCGTTTTGCGCCTTGCAGCCCATCCCAAACCGCTTCTTGCCCACTCGCGCCGAGATTTTGAACAGGCTCTAAGCGCCCGGCCGAAAAGACCCGCACCAACGCAACAGCGGCCCATGGCTTTGCGCCATGGGCCGCTGTTTTTCATGCCGCGCGGCGGGCCTTTTGCTCAGGCCTTGCGCTCGGGCATTGTGCTCAATGCCCTGACAGGCCCTTATTTGGATTGGGATTTGGCCTGCTCTGGCGCTGCTGTCGCAGCCTGCTTCCCAGGCGCGGCATCGCCCGCGTCACGCTGGGCCACCTTGACCGGCAGGCCCTTGAGCTGGTTGATGGCCTGCTGCAGCTGGAAGTCCTCAGGCGAGCCAAATTGCGGCAGGCGGCGCAGGGGCTTGCCGTCGTTGTCCTGGGTTTCTTTCTCCAGGCGCTTGAGGGCCTGCTCACGCTCTTTTTCCTTGCGTACGGATTCTTCCGGATCGTCGTCGTTGCCCAAGTGCTTGTGCAGATCGGCCTCGCGCACGCGCAGCGAGGCGTAGGGGCTGCCCTCGGCGGTCTCATCCAGCTCGATGTCCGGCGCAATGCCCTTGGCCTGGATGGAGCGGCCCAGCGGCGTGTAGTACAGCGCGGTGGTGAGCTTGATGCCCGAGTCCGGGCCGAGCTGGCGCACGGTCTGCACCGAACCCTTGCCAAAGGTCTGGCTGCCCATGATGGTGGCGCGCTTGTGGTCCTGCAGCGCGCCGGCGACGATCTCGCTGGCCGAGGCCGAGCCTTCGTTGACCAACACCACCAGCGGCACTTTCTTCACGCCTGCGGGCAGGCGCTTGAGCGGGTCGTTGCCGCCGATGGGGAAGCGCCGGGGCATGTAATCGGCCGGGCTGGTGGTGAAGGTGGCCTTGCTCTCGGCCAGCTGGCCGTTGGTGGTGACCACGGTCACATCCGGCGGCAAGAAGGCGGCCGAGACGGCGATGGCCGCGTCGAGCAGGCCGCCCGGGTCGTTGCGCAGATCCAGCACCAGGCCCTTGAGCTGGGGCTCCTTGGCGTAGAGCTCGGCGAGCTTGTTGACGAAGTCGTCCACGGTGCGATCCTGGAACTGCGACAGGCGCAGCCAGGCATAGCCCGGCTCGACGATCTCGCCCTTGACCGAGCGCGTCTTGATCTCCTCGCGGGTGATGGTGACGGTGAAGCTGCGGCTTTCGTCCTTGCGGAAGATGGTCAGCACCACCTGGGTGTTGGGCTCGCCGCGCATGCGCTTGACAGCCTCTGTCAGGCTCAGGCCCTTGACAGCGGTATCGTCGATCTTGGTGATCAGGTCATTGGTCATCAAGCCGGCACGGTCGGCCGGCGAGCCCTCGATGGGCGAGACGATGCGGATCAGTCCGTCTTCCTGCGAGATTTCAATGCCCACGCCCACGAAGCGGCCGGTCGTGCCTTCGCGAAATTCCTTGAAGCTGGATTTGTCGAAATACTGCGAGTGCGGATCCAGGCTGGCCACCATGCCGGAGATGGCATCGGTGATGAGCTTCTTGTCATCGACCGGCTCGACATAGTCCGTCTTGATCAGGCCATACACGGCCGCCAGTTGCTGGATTTCCTCCAACGGCAGCGGCGCCACGGCATTGCGCGCCAGCGGCTGCAGCGAGAAAGTGGCCAGCGCGCCGGTGAGTATCCCGACGCCCACCCACGCTGCGGTTTGCATTTTTTGTCTCATAACACCGATTTCCAGAATTTGCTCTTCTCAAGCCCCACGGCCTGCGGCGTTCACTGCAGGGGCTTCTCGCCCGAGGGCTCCAGGTAATAGCGCCGCAGTGGCTTGAGCTGTTCATCGAGCTCATAAACCAGCGGCGTGCCGTTGGGGATGTTGAGCGAGACGATATCCGCATCCGAGATGCCATCCAGGTACTTGACCAGCGCGCGCAACGAGTTGCCATGCGCAGCAATCACCAAGCGCTTGCCGGCGCGGATGTCCGGCGCGATATGCGACTCCCAGTACGGCAGCACGCGCGCCACCGTGTCCTTGAGGCACTCGGTCAGAGGGATCTGCTCGGGCGCCAGCGCGCTGTAGCGGCGGTCACCGCGCTCGCTGCGCGCATCGCCCGCTTCCAGCGGCGGCGGCGGCGTGTCGTAGCTGCGGCGCCAGATCAGTACCTGCTCATCGCCGTATTGCTTGGCCATGTCGGCCTTGTTCAGCCCCTGCAGGCCGCCGTAGTGGCGCTCGTTCAGACGCCAGGATTTTTCTACCGGCAACCAAGTCGCATCCATGGCATCCAGGCAATGCCAGAGCGTGTGGATGGCGCGCTTGAGCACGCTGGTGTAGGCCTTGTCGAATTCCAGACCCGCTGCCTGCAAACGGCGCCCAGCCTCCTGGGCCTGGGCAATGCCGGTGGCCGTCAGCTCCACGTCGGTCCAGCCGGTGAAGCGGTTTTCAAGATTCCAGGTGGATTCGCCGTGGCGGATCAGTACGAGCTTGTGCATGGGGCAAGGGCTACAGGGAAGCTACAGGGGGAGGGGAAAACTCTGCCATGCTGGTGTGCCGTCCGCAGGCCATCTGCAAGCATCTGAACGCTAGGGGTCAAACGATTGGGCAACGCCAGCGCACCAGCAAAACAAAAAGCCCGTCATTTTAAAACCTGTTGCCCAATCGTGCTTGCCCCGCAACGACTACTGCTGAACAGCACACCGCAGGGCATTGCGGCTGCACGGTTTTGGGGCCAGCGCGGGAGGCGAAAAGTGCACAACACGCTCTGGGGTTGTTGAGATCGGGTTTGCGAAGCGGTTTCTCGAGTCAACAGCCGCAGATGCAAGGCGCAAGGCGAAAACGCACACAAGGCCTGGACACCTTGCCAGCGCTCTCAGCGCAGCAGATGCGGGTTTTGACCGAAAACACCGCCGCAACACTCAATCTCAACAACCCCTAGAATGCGCGCTTTTGTATTTTTCCTGCCCCTGATCGCCCAGCTGGCAACGGCGCGGCGAGCTGTTTTTTGACGAGTTGTTGTCGTGAGTTTTTTCCTGGATAACTGGTATTTGTTCGTGCTGGCCATTGGCTCCGGCGCCATGCTGTTTCTGCCCGCCCTGGCCCGCCAGGGCACTGCCAGCATCACACCGGCGCAGGCCGTGCAAAAAATGAATGCCGAAAAGGCCGTGGTGATCGACGTGCGCAGCAGCGACGAATACGCCAGCGGCCACGTCAAAGGCGCCAAGCACATTACCGGGGACGCGCTGGAGCAGCAGCTGCCGCAGGCCGTGAAGAACAAGGCCGCGCCCGTGCTGTTTATCTGTGCCAGCGGCCCACGCGCCCAGCGCGCACTGCTGCAGGCCAAAAAGCTCGGCTATGAAAATGGTTTCGTCATCGCTGGCGGCACCAAGGCCTGGCGCGATGCCGGCCTGCCACTGGCCACCGGCGCCAAGGCGGGTTAAGCCTTGCTTGCCGCCGATCCCTTCCCTGCACCGATCCGCTCACACGTCATTCATCGCCCTATGCAAACCGTCACCATGTACACCACGGCCGTCTGCCCCTACTGCCTGCGCGCCAAGCAGCTGCTCAAGGCACGCGGCGTGCAAGCCATCGAGGAGATCCGCGTCGATCTGGACCCTGGCCTGCGCACGCAAATGATGGAGCGCACCGGCCGCCGCACCGTGCCGCAAATCTACATCGGCAGCACCCACGTGGGCGGCTACGACGACCTGGCCGCGCTGGACGCTCAAGGCCAGCTGGTGCCGCTGCTGGGCTGAGATACCCTCTCCCAGGAGCTGCGCCAATTGCCTGCATAATGCGCGGGCCTTGGCGCCAGGCGGGGCCACAGCGCCTTGCCTTTTCCGATTGCACAGATCCATATTGAAAGAGCCCAGCATGGCTGAAGAAACCAACAACCAACCCGTGTTCCAGATCCAGCGCGTCTACCTCAAAGACTTGTCGCTGGAGCAGCCCAATTCGCCCGCCATCCTGCTGGAGCAGGCCCAGCCCAACGTGGACATCCAGCTGGCCGTGGCCGCCAACAACATCGACGAAGGCATCTTCGAGATCGTCGTCACAGGCACGGTGCACACCAAGGTCAACGACAAGACGCTGTTC
Organism: Vandammella animalimorsus; assembly: GCF_002285285.1. Lineage (GTDB taxonomy): Bacteria > Pseudomonadota > Gammaproteobacteria > Burkholderiales > Burkholderiaceae_C > Lampropedia > Lampropedia animalimorsus. The sequence goes on along the minus strand of NZ_NSJF01000002.1, from coordinate 49,475 downwards.
CTGGTCGAGGCCAAGCAAGCGGGCATCTTCGAGATCCGCAACATCCCGCAAGAACAAATGGGCGCCGTGGTCGGCGTGGCCTGCCCGCAAATCGTCTATCCCTATCTGCGCGGCAATATTGCCGATCTGATCAACCGCGCCGGCTTCCCGCCCGTGCATCTGGCTGAAATCAACTTCCAGGCCATGTACGAGCAACAGGCACAGCAGGCGGCCGCCTCCAACGGCGGCAACCCGGCCCCCGTGCAGTAAGAGCCTGTTCAAAGTCTCGGCGCGGCGCGCTAGCACACTGGCATGCCTGTGACATGCCACCAAACAGGGGCCTTTCAGGGCCCCTTTTTTGCGGCCATCCGCGCAGGCTGCCAATGCACAGGGGAAGGAGAGACAGCATGCTTGACACACAGGCTTTGCGCATTCTGATCATCGGCGGCGGTGCCTGGGGCACGGCAATGGCCCTGGCTGCGGCCCGGCACCCGGCAGGCCATGCTGTCAGCCTATGGCTGCGCGATGCGGCCCAGGCCGCGCAGCTGCGCGAGCAAGGCAGCAATGAGCGATACCTGCCGGGCGTCGCACTGCCGCCAGCGTTGCGCGTTGCCAGCGGCGAGCAGGCGCTGCAAGCGGAGGTCGCTCAGGCGCAGCTGGTCATACTGGGCACCCCAGTGGCCGCGATGCAGGCCATGCTGGGCCAGCTCGCACCCAGCCTCCGTGCAGATACCCCACTGGTCTGGCTGTGCAAAGGCTTTGCCCCCACGCCACAGCAAGCCTGGCACGGCCAGTTGCCGCATGAGCTGCAACAGCGCATCCTGCCGCAAGCGCTGTGCGGCGCGCTCAGCGGCCCCAGCTTCGCGCAGGAGGTGGCGCGCGGCCAACCCACGGCCCTGGTCGCGGCCTCGGCCCATCAGGCTGTGCGCCAAACTCTGATGCAGGCCTTCCATGCCCATGCGCTGCGCCTGTACAGCAATGACGACCTGGTGGGCGTGGAGGTCGGCGGCGCGGTCAAGAACGTGTTGGCCATCGCCACGGGCATTTGCGACGGCCTGGAGCTGGGCCTGAACGCCCGTGCGGCCCTGATCACGCGCGGCCTGGCCGAGATGACGCGCCTGGGCGTGGCCATGGGCGCGCGCGCGGCCACCTTCACGGGCCTGTCCGGCATGGGCGATCTGGTGCTCACCGCCACCGGCAATCTGTCGCGCAACCGCAAGGTCGGGCTGCTGCTCGCACAGGGCCAGCGCCTGCCGGACATCCTCACCACACTGGGCCATGTGGCCGAAGGCGTGCATTGCGCCCAGGCGGTCGTGGCGCGCGCCGCGCAGCTGGGGGTGCACATGCCCATCAGCGAGGCCGTGGTGCGCCTGCTCGATGGCCAGGAGCAAGCCGCGCACGCCGTGCAAAGCCTGCTGCGGCGCGACCCGGCTGCCGAGGCCGGCCACGAAGACATCACGCCATGAGAGCCGGCCACGCAACCAGCCACACTTCCCTGAGCCCATGCCCAGCCTCGACACCCTGCTGCAGTTCTTCGGCCTGACTGTGCTGCTGGCCCTCAGCCCCGGCCCAGACAACCTGTTTGTACTGATGCAATCCATCCAGCACGGCTGGCGCACCGGCTTGCTGGTGGTGCTGGGGCTATGCCTGGGCGTGTGCCTGCACACCCTGGCTGTGGCCATGGGCTTGGCCGCGCTGCTGGCCGCCTCGCCTCAGCTGCTGACGCTGCTCAAGCTGCTGGGCGCGGCTTACCTGCTCTGGCTGGCCTGGGGCGCCTGGCATGCGCCCGTGGCAGCGCGCACACCCGATGCAGCGCCACAGGCACCCCAGATCGCCCCAAGGCCAAACCTGCGTCAGGCCCTGCGCCGCATTGGCCGGGGCCTGGTGATGAACCTGAGCAATCCCAAGGTGCTGCTGTTCTTTCTGGCCTTTCTGCCACAGTTCGCCCATCCGGCGCGCGGGCCTGTGGCTGCGCAAGTCGTGGTGCTGGGCGCGGTGTTTGCCTTGAGCACGCTACTCGTGTTTGGCTCCATCGCCTTTTTCTCCGGCAGCTTTGGCCAGGCTCTGCAGCGCTCGGCGCGCATGCAGCGCGTGCTCAACCGCAGCGCCAGCATCGTCTTCGCCGCCCTGGCGCTGCGCCTGCTGATTGCGCAGGTGCAGTGAGCGTGTGTTCGTCTGCCATCGCGTCAGCGCAATAGTTCAAAACACAACACGCCGACCTGGTTTTCACCAGAGCGGCGTGTGTGCAGACCCATCAAGGCAGGCGCTTACCGAAACTCAAACACCCCCGGCGCCTTGATCGGATCGACGCTGACCTCGATCGTGCTCTTGGGCGGGAACTGCCCTTGCAGCAGCGCCTTGGACAGCGGGTTTTCGATGCGCTGCTGGATCGCCCGCTTGAGGGGCCGCGCGCCGAACACCGGGTCGAAGCCGACCTTGGCCAGCTCGGCCAGGGCCGCGTCCGAGACTTGCAGGTGCAGCTCCATCTTCTCCAGCCGCTTTTGCAGCGTGGCCAGTTGGATCTTGGCGATCTCGCCAATGTGCTTGGCATCCAGGCCGTGGAAGACCACCGTCTCGTCGATGCGGTTGAGGAATTCGGGGCGGAAGTGGTTTTTCAGCTCCTCCCACACCGCGTCCTTGACCTCTTCATACGGCTTGCCCGCCATCTCCTGGATGCGGTGCGAGCCGATGTTGCTGGTCATGATGATGACGGTGTTCTTGAAGTCCACGGTGCGGCCCTGGCCGTCGGTCAGGCGGCCGTCGTCCAGCACTTGCAGCAGCACGTTGAACACGTCCGGGTGGGCTTTTTCCACCTCGTCGAGCAGCACCACGCTGTAGGGCTTGCGGCGCACGGCTTCGGTGAGATACCCGCCCTCGTCATAGCCCACATAGCCGGGCGGCGCGCCGATGAGCCGGGCCACGGAGTGCTTCTCCATGAACTCGCTCATGTCGATGCGGATGAGGTGGTCTTCGCTGTCGAACAGAAAGCCCGCCAGCGCCTTGCTCAGCTCGGTCTTGCCCACGCCCGTGGGGCCGAGGAACAAAAAGCTGCCCAGCGGCCGGTTGGGGTCGGAGAGACCCGAGCGCGAGCGGCGGATGGCGTCGGCCACGGCATCGACGGCCTCGTTCTGGCCCACCACGCGCTGGTGCAGCGCATCTTCCATGTGCAGCAGCTTCTCGCGCTCGCCCTGCATCATCTTGCTGACGGGGATGCCGGTGGCGCGGCTGACGACTTCGGCAATCTCCTCCGCACCCACTTGGGTGCGCAGCAATTGCGGCGCGGTTTTCTCGCGCGCGCCCTCGCTGGCCTGGGCATCCTTCAACTGCTTTTCCAGCGCAGGCAGCTTGCCGTATTGCAGCTCGGCCACCTGGTTGAAGTCGCCCTTGCGGGTGAATTCCTCGATCTGGAACTTGATCTGGTCGATCTCCTTGCGCAGTTGCTCGCCGCCCTGGGCGCTGGCTTTCTCGCTTTTCCAGATCTCTTCCAGGTCGGCGTATTCCTTTTCCAGCTTGGCCAGGTCGTCCTCGATGAGTTGCAGGCGCTTTTTGGAAGCCTCGTCGGTTTCCTTCTTCATGGCCTCGCGCTCGATCTTGAGCTGGATGATGCGGCGGTCGAGCTTGTCCATGGCCTCGGGCTTGGAGTCGATCTCGATCTTGATCTTGGCCGCGGCCTCGTCGATCAGGTCAATCGCCTTGTCGGGCAGGAAGCGGTCGGTGATGTAGCGCGCGGAGAGCTCGGCCGCGGCCACGATGGCCGGGTCGGTGATGTCCACGCCGTGGTGCACCTCGTACTTTTCTTGCAGGCCGCGCAGGATGGCGATGGTGGCTTCCACCGTCGGCTCTTCCACCAGCACTTTCTGGAAGCGCCGCTCCAGCGCCGCGTCTTTCTCGATGTACTTGCGGTACTCGTCCAGCGTGGTCGCGCCAATGCAGTGCAGCTCACCGCGCGAGAGCGCGGGCTTGAGCATGTTGCCCGCGTCCATCGCGCCCTCGGCCTTGCCCGCACCCACCATGGTGTGGATTTCGTCGATGAACAGGATGATGCGGCCCTCGTCCTGCGCCACTTCTTTCAGCACGGATTTGAGGCGCTCCTCGAACTCGCCACGGTACTTGGCCCCGGCCAGCAGGCCAGCCATGTCCAGCACCAGCACGCGCTTGTCCTTGAGCGTGTCGGGCACTTCGCCGGCGACGATGCGCTGCGCCAGCCCTTCGACGATGGCGGTCTTGCCCACGCCCGGCTCGCCAATGAGCACCGGGTTGTTCTTGCTGCGCCGTTGCAGCACCTGGATGGCGCGGCGGATCTCGTCGTCACGGCCAATCACCGGGTCGAGCTTGCCTTGGGCGGCGCGCTCGGTCAGGTCCAGCGTGTATTTTTTCAGGGCCTCGCGCTGGCTTTCGCCCTCGGCGCTGTCCATGGTCTGCCCGCCGCGCACGGCGTCGATGGCGGTTTCCAGGCTCTTGCGGCTCAGGCCACTTTCCTTGGCGATGCGCGCGGCCTCGCCTTTGGCGTCGGCCAGCGCCAGCAGGAACATCTCGCTGGGGATGAACTGGTCGCCGCGCTTGATGGCCTCCTTCTCCGTGGCCTGCAACAGCTTCATCAGATCGGGGCTGGGCTGCACCTGCTCCTGGCCTTGCACCTGCGGCAGGCGTTTGATGGCCGCCTCTGCCTCTTGCGCCAGCCGCGCCGTGTTCACGCCCGCGCGCTGCAAAAGCGACTTGGGGCCGTCCTCCTGGCGCAGCATGGCCGCCAGCAAATGCTCGGGCTGGATGTAGGCATGGTCGTTGCCCAAAGCCAGCGACTGCGCATCGCCCAGCGCTTCCTGGAATTTGGTGGTGAGTTTGTCGAATCGCATGTCGAAAATCCCTCTGCAATGGTGTTTACTGCATCGCACATAAGGTTGGCCCAGCGGGCATTCAAGAGGGAGCAACAGGCTTTTTGCCATGCGGTTTACCAATAAGGGCTCGTGCATTTTTGCCTCTTGCTGGAGAGGCTTTCTGCACAGCGGCAACGGCCTGTGCCTTACGGCACAGGAACTCAATCAGCGTCTTCTGGGTTTTGGTCTGATAGCGCGATGGCAGATGCAGCAAATACAGGTTTGAACGCAAAAAGTCCAGATCCCGCTGAGGTATGGGCAATTGGTACAACTGGCCAGACGAGATTTCGCTAGCCACCATGTACACAGGCACCAAACCAGCCCCCAGGCCTTGCAGGACAGCATCACGCAAAAAGAAAAAATTTGCCGACATCAAGCGTGTGCGAATGCTCTCACTCTGACCCGCCAGCTTGAGCTTTTCGCCTGTCAGCTCCGAAGTAATCAGTGGCAAACGCCGCAGCTGCGACAGCGTCCGCACAGCGTCTTGGCCTTTCAACAAGTCAGGGGCCGCACAAGCTACATACTCCACAGCACCCAGGTTATGCGCCACCAGGTTGCTGGGGGCATCGCCCATGACGCGGATCGAAAAATCCACCGCCCCTTTGATCAGATCCTCAATGGCGTTGTCAAAAATCACCTCTAAGGTCACCTGTGGATACAAGCGCATGAACTCCATCAGCCACGTCGCCATAGTGTGTTGACCGTAGCCAATGGGCACGCTCAGGCGCACCGTACCACCCAAGTCCTTGCCCAGGCTCTGCAATGACTCTTCAGCCGCCATCAGTTCATGGCGGATCTTCTTGCCATGGGCGTACAACTGCCGCCCGAGCGCCGTGGCCTCAAGTTGGCGCGTGCTGCGCTTGAGCAGCTCAACCCCCAAGCTTTTCTCGAAATGGTTCAACCGCTTACTGATGTTGGCACGGCTCATGCCCAGCTTGCGCGCCGCGCGGCTGAGGTTGCCACTATCAATGATGTCCACCAGCAAGCTCAGCCCGTTTAAGTCCATTGTCAACCTCAAGTTAATCAATCTGTTGAATATTAATTGCAATTGTCAAGATTGAGTACCTAGTCAACAATGGCCTCCATCACAAGAAGGCCCCATTGATCAAAGGGCCGCTGCCGATGGAGACAAAACCACATGCCTGCAAGCCTTCCCCCAGCTGCGCTGCCCCTGGCAGGAGTTCAGGTACTTGACCTGTCCCGTGTACTGGCTGGGCCCATGTGCGCAATGGCCCTGGCCGATCTAGGGGCAGACGTGATCAAGGTCGAGCATCCGGCGCGAGGCGACGACACCCGCGATTGGGGCGTACGCATCGGCACGCACAACACCTCTTACTTCAACTGCTTCAACCGCAACAAACGCTCCATCACCCTGAATCTGCAAAGCCCGCAAGGTGCGCAGATCGCCAGGGATCTGGCTGCGCGTTGCGACGTCGTGATTCAGAATTTCAAGGTCGGCGGCGCCGAAAAGCTGGGCCTGGGCTATGAGCAGCTCAAGACCCTGAATCCACGGCTGGTGTACTGCTCCATCTCGGGCTATGCGCGCTTCACGCCCGATGCCCAGCGCCCCGGCTACGACCTGGTGGTCCAGGGTGAGGCCGGGGTCATGGCCACCAATGGTGAACATGGCCAGGGCCCGTTGAAATTCGGTGTGGCGGCCGTGGACATGTTCACGGGCATGTATTCCGCGCAAGCCATTTTGGCAGCCTTGTACGCCCGCCAATCCAACGGTCAGGGGCGTCACGTGCAAATGGCGCTGTACGACTGCGGCCTGATGATCACCTCCTACTACGGCATGGAGGCCTTGCTCAGGGGCAGCGACCCACCAAAGTTCGGCAACTCCCATCCGTCCATCGTGCCCTACGGGGTGTTCGAAGCCGCCGATGGCCCATTGGTCATCACCGTGGGCAACAACGGGCAATTCCAGCGCTTTTGCCAGGATGTGATCCAGCGCCCGGAATGGGCCAGCGATGCTCGCTTTGCCACCAATACGGGCCGCTCAGCCCATCGCGAACTGCTGCTGCCACAAATCTGTCAGGCATTGCGCAGCTTCACGCGTGCCGAATTGTTGCAGCGGCTGACACGGGCCGAGATCCCGTGTGGCGAGGTACTGGGCATGCTGCAAGCGCTGCAGTCGGAACGTACGGCCCAAGCCGGTCTTCTGCACCACTACGAAGACCCCGAAGCCGGCATGCAGGCTGTGCTGGCACCGCCCTATGCCATGGACGGTCAGCGCGCACCTGTGCGCCACCCACCCCCGCACCTGGGCGAGCACACCGACAGCGTGCTGCAGGAGTTGCTCAAGCTGGACGCATCGGCCCTGGCCGCACTGCGGGAAAACGGTGTCGTTTGACACCCATATTGACCAATAAGGAGACATCGCATGCACCCCTCATCCATTCGTCGCCGTCAATTGCTGGCCTGGGGCGCCATCGCCCCAATGTTCGGCTGGGCCCATGGCAGCCTGGCGCAAACGGCCTGGCCCAGCAAGATCATCAAGATCATCGTGGCCTTCCCTGCCGGCGGCCCGACCGACACGGTTGCCCGCATCATGGCGCACAAGCTGGGCGAGCGCCTGAGCCAACAGATCATCATCGAGAACAAGCCCGGCGCGTCGGGCTCGATCGGCACCACCGCGCTCATCAAAAGCCCGGCCGATGGCCACCACCTGTCCATGTTCGGCATGCCTGCATTGCTGGCCCCGCTGATGTACAAGAACGACGCATACGATGTGACGCGGGATTTTGCTGCCGTGGCTGCCATCTACGACTTGCCCATGGCCATCATCATCAACCCGGCAGTCATTGAGGGCGTGGACGATCTGCCCGGCTTGATCCGCTTCATCAAGGCCAGCAAGCAGCCGCTGAGCTTCACCAGCGCAGGCACGGGCAGCTTTGGGCACCTGGCCATGGAGCAGCTCAAAGGCATGGGCCAATTCGAGCTGATGCACGTGCCCTACCGCGGCAGCGCTCCGGCCGTGGCCGACTTGCTGGGCGGCCAGGTCGGGATCATGTTTGCCGATGTGGTTGCCGCCCTGCAGTACATCCGCAACGGCAAGCTCAAGGCCATCGCCCTGAGCTCCCCCAATGCCAAGGCGCTGCTGCCAGGCACGGGCACCATCTCCGAGCAGGGCTTCCCAGGATTCGACTTCGACTCCTGGGGCGGCCTGATTGCCCCCTTGGGCACCCCCCAGGCCATCATCGACCGGATTGCTGGCGAAACCAGTCAGATCGTGCGCCAGGACGAAGAGCTGCGGCAAAAACTGCTGTCCGTGGGCGCCATCGCATCCTTTCAAGACGGCAAACAGATGCACGAGCGCCTGAAAAAAGACTTCGCCCGCTGGAGCGCCATCGTCAAGGAAAAAGGCATCAGCGCTGCTTGAGCGCGAACAAGTTTTGGGGGCTGCATCCACCTTCTTTGCAGCCCAGTCAAAGCTGTGTGTATTGCCACCCCCTGCCTGACAGGCACAATGGCGAGCGCCTGCCACAAGAAAGGATTCGCCCATGCCTTCCTCCTCTCGTCCATTGCACTTTCTGGCCTGTAGCGCTGCCCTTGCTGCCCTGCTGGGCTCCGCCGTGTGTGCCCCTGTGCACGCCCAGGAGCGACCCGCCGCCCCTGCCAAGCCCGCGCCGCTGACAGCCGATGAGATCGCGCTGGTGCAGGCCCAGATGTCCGAGTCCAGCCCTTACCAGCGCTACAAGCTGCTGTTGCTGACCTACGAAAATGCCTATCGGGCCGCATTGCTGGATCGCTGCGCGGCCAGCGCCGCCTTACGCGATGGCAGCATCGTCTGGGAGCCTGCGGCGTACAGCGCGCTGCAGGCCGATGCGGAGGCATTGCGCGAGCGCATGGGCCCGGGCATGCAGCCGGCCCTGTACCGCCTGCAAATGCCAGGCCACTTGTGGGCCTGGAGGCACACCCCGCCCAGCGAACGTCAGGCCCTGCAGGCCACGTGGCGCAGCCCGGCGCACCAGCAGGCTTTGGAGGTCGCCAGCACGCTGGAGATGCTGCAATCTTGGCTGGATGCGCAATCGGCCTTTGGCTTCAATGTGCTCACGGGCGAGGCATTTGCGCTGACGCCGATCGTGCTCAAGGCACAGCTCAAGGCCTCGGGGCATGAGGCCGCTGCCCGCCAAGCCATTGCGCAAGCAGCGCCCGAGCTGCTCGCCGACTGGGAGCGCGTAGGCAGCAGCCCGGCGCAACACAGCGGCCAGGACCAAGCTTGGCTGGCGATGCTGATGGCGCAGTTGCGCAAACATGCCCAGGCCATCGTGCAGGACGGCGGGCTGCTGGCTGCGGTGCGGGCCAGCGACCCAGGGCTGGCCATCGAACAGGGCGATTACTCCCAGTGGCTGGACGTCGCCACCCAGGCCAGGGCCCTGCCGCCGGCCGATACCGCCCAGTGCAAGGCCTTGGGCAGCATGCCGCTGAGCGGGCCGCACGATCCGCAAGCCCTGGCAGCGGCGCGTTGCGCCCTGTTGCCAGCGCCTGCGGACACGGCCGCCGCACAGCGCATGACGCGGCGCATGCGACCGGCCGACTACGCCCCCCAGACCAGCCGCTGGCTGTGTGCGCCGCCAGCCCAGGGCTGACGACGCCCAAGGCCTGGCCGCCTGTTCGCCCACTGCTTGAGCAATGGGCACTGCGAATCGGCCAGCGGCAAAAAGGCCTTGTCGCCAGGGATGGTGTGGCCAGCAGCTTGTAGTAGTCCCACGGTGCGCGGGATTCGCTGGGCTTCTTGACCTCGAACAAATACATGCCGTGCATCATGCGGCAGTCGCGGCGGCATTGCAAAGGTTTGCGGTTACCGCAGGACCATCCGAATTCGCAGATGCACACAGCGCTGCAATTTGTGCAGCGCCTTTCTTTATCGCTGCCCCCATGCGACAACGGCCAGGCCTGCAAATACAGGCCTGGCCGTTGTCGTCGCACAGGGATTCTTACTTCACGATGCGCAGCGAGCGCACGTCGATTTCCGGCGCTTGCAGGGTGTCTTTTTCCACCTCGCCAATGATTTCCACGACGGTGCTGGCATCGAATGGTGTGGCTGGCAGCAGGTGCTGGTCGATCTCCACCCGGATTTCGGCCTTGCCGTCGGAGAAGATGTATTCGTCGCTCTTGACCTGGCGCACGATTTTGCCGCGCAGTGTGACGTGCTGATCGTCCACAGGCTTGTCCAGAATGGCCTGCACACTGGTGGCTGCGGGCTGCACGCCGGGGCCGGCGTATTGGGCCAGGGCCGGAGTGACCAACACGGCGGCTGTCAGCATCAGGGCGGAAGCAGTTTTTTTCATGAGATCAATCCCTTTCAAGTTTGGATAAGGTTCAGCCCAATGGCATGCGTTGGCCACAGGCTTGGCCGCCAGCATAGCCAGCGCGGCTTAAACACGGGATGAATCAACGAACGGCAACCGCTTCAGGGCTGGCGCGGCCTGACTTGTGCGGCAGCCTGTTTGGCGTGTTGGCGGGCCGTGTCCAGATCGTCGTGCCAGGCCAGGGCCACGCCCATGCGGCGCTTGGCAAAGCCCTCGGGCTTGCCGAACAGGCGCAGGCTGGTTTGCGGCACGGCCAGGGCCTGGGCCACGCCGTCGAAGACCAGGCCTGCGGCGTCCACGCCGCCGTAGATCACGGCGCTGGCGCCGGGCGATTGCAGCGCCGTGTCCACCGGCAAGCCGAGGATGGCCCTCGCGTGCAGCTCGAATTCGCTTTGGCGCTGCGTGGTCATGGTGACCATGCCGGTGTCGTGCGGCCTGGGGCTGACTTCGCTGAACCAGACCTGCTCGCCCTTGACAAACAGCTCGACGCCAAACAGGCCCAGCCCGCCCAGCTCGTCGGTGATGGTTTTGGCAATGTGCCGCGCCCGCTGGCGCGCCGCGGCCTGCATGGGGTGCGGCTGCCAGCTTTCGACGTAGTCGCCGTTGCGCTGGATGTGGCCAATGGGTTCGCAAAAGTGCGTCTGCACCTGGCCGTCGCTGCCTTGTGCGCGCACGGTCAGCTGGGTGATTTCGTAGTCGAAGTCAATGAAGCCTTCGACGATGACGCGGCCATGGCCAACGCGCCCGCCGGTCATGGCGCAGTCCCAGGCAGCGGCCACGTCCTGCGGGCCGTCGATCTTGCTCTGGCCCTTGCCGGAGCTGCTCATGACGGGCTTGACGATGCAGGGGTAGCCAATGGGCGGCTGGCCGTCCGCGCCGTCGATGGCGGCCTGCAGGGCAGGCAGCGAATCGCAGAAGCGGTAGGCGCTGGTGGGCAGGCCCAGGGTTTCGGCGGCCAGGCGGCGGATGCCTTCGCGGTCCATGGTCAGGCGCGCGGCGCGCGCCGTGGGGATGACGCGCACCAGGCCTTCGGCCTCCAGGCGTTCGAGCTCGGCGGTGGCGATGGCCTCGATCTCGGGCACGACCAGCTGGGGCTTTTGCGCTTCGATCAGCGCGCGCAACGCAGCCGCGTCGCTCATGGCGATGGTGTGCGCGTGGTGCGCCACCTGCTGTGCGGGCGCGCCGTCGTAGCGATCCACAGCGATGGTTTCGACGCCCAGGCGCTGCAGCTCGATGACAACTTCCTTGCCCAGCTCACCGCTGCCCAGCAGCATGACGCGGGTGGCATGCGGGGTGTTGGGGGTACCCAGTGTGTCCATGACGGATGTCCTTGTCGTGAGGCTGCGTGCGGGGTGTGGAGGCGATGGTCGCGGTGCTCAGCCGCGCGGCGCAGCGGATGCGGCGGGCGCAGCGGTTGCCTCGGCGGCATCCAGCTTCAAGCCCTTGGGCAGCGGAAAGCGCATGGTCTCCTGCACGCCGTCCATCTTGCGCACGGCGATGATGCCCAGCTGGCGCAGGCGCTCGATCACGCCCTGCACCAGCAGCTCGGGCGCGGAGGCGCCGGCCGTCAGGCCCACGGTGTGCTTGCCTTGCAGCCATTCGGGGCGGATCTCGCTGGCGTCATCGACCATGTAGCCGGGCGTGCCGAGTTTTTCGGCCAGATCGCGCAGGCGGTTGCTGTTGGAGCTGCTGGGGCTGCCCACGACGATGAGCACGTCCACCTGGCGGCTGAGCTGCTTGACCGCATCCTGGCGGTTTTGCGTGGCATAGCAAATGTCCTGCTGCTTGGGCTGGCGGATCTGCGGAAAGCGCGCCTTGACGGCGGCAGTGATCTCGGCGGCGTCGTCCACCGACAGCGTGGTTTGCGTCACCACGGCCAGGCGCTCTGTCTGCGCCGGCTGCACGCGCGCCACGTCGGCCACGTCCTCGACCAGGTGGATGCCCTCGCTGAGCTGGCCCATGGTGCCCTCGACCTCGGGGTGGCCCTTGTGGCCGATCATGATGAATTCGTAGCCTTCCCTGGCCAGCTTGGCGACCTCGACGTGCACCTTGGTCACCAGCGGGCAGGTGGCATCGAAGACCTGAAAGCCCCTCTCGCGCGCCTCGTTCTGCACGGCCTTGCTCACGCCATGGGCGCTGAACACCAGCGTCGCGCCCGGCGGCACCTCGGCCAAGTCCTCAATGAAGATCGCGCCCTTCTCGCGCAGGGTGTTGACCACGTGCGTGTTGTGCACGATCTCATGGCGCACGTAGATGGGCGCGCCAAACTTCTGCAGGGCTCGCTCGACGATGTCGATGGCGCGGTCCACGCCAGCGCAAAAGCCGCGCGGCTCGGCCAGCACAATGCTGCGCTGCTCGCCCATGTCAGAGCACCCCGATCAAGAGCACCTCGAAGGTCACGGGCTGGCCGGCCAACGGGTGATTGAAGTCAAACAGCACAGCGCCATCCTCGCGCACCTGCAACACCGTGCCGGCATAGCTGCCCATGCCGCTGGGGGTGGGGAACTGCACCACATCGCCCAGGCGATAGTCCTCGTCTGGGTCGCCCAACTCTTCGAGCAATTTGCGCGCCACCCATTGCTGCATTTGAGGATTCTTGTCGCCAAAGGCCTCGCCAGCGGGCAGCTCATAGGTGGCGCGCTCGCCCTCTTGCATGCCCAGCAGGCGCGTCTCCAGCGCTGGCGACAGCTCGCCCGAGCCCAGGGTCAGCGTCGAGGGCTGGCCGTCAAAGGTGTTGATGATGTCGCCCTGCGGCCCGGCCAGGCGGTAATGCAGGGTCAGAAAGGCGCCGGGCCGCACCTGGGGGGCGCCCGCATTGGAAGAAGGGGTAGAGGCCGGCATGGCTGGCAGTCGTCGATGGGCTTTGAATACACTCAGGGCGATTCTAGAGCCATGCCCATGTCCTTCAAAGATGTACCGCCCGAGGCCCGCCCGCGCGAGAAGCTGCTGGCGCGGGGCGCGGCCGCGCTGTCGGACACCGAGCTGCTGGCCATCGTGCTGCGCACCGGCACGGCCGGGCGCGGCGTGCTGGCGCTGGCCGGCGACCTGCTGCAACTGCCGCAGGCCACGGGCGCGGGCGGCCTGGCCGGCCTGCTGCAGGCGCGGCGCGAAGACCTGCAGCGCATCAAGGGCCTGGGGCCGGCCAAGCAAGCGGAGCTGCTGGCCATCATGGAGCTGGCGCGGCGCGCGCTGGCGCAGCAGCTGGCGCTGGGCGATGCGCTGCAAGCGCCCGCCGCTGTGCGCCAATACCTTCAGGCGCAGCTGGCGCACCGGCCCCAGGAGGTCTTTGCCGTGCTGTTTCTCGACAGCCAGCTGCGGCTGATCGCTTTTGAGGAGCTGTTCCACGGCACGCTGAGCGCCGCCAGCGTCTTTCCGCGCGAGATCGCGCGGCGCGCGCTGCTGTGCAATGCGCACAGCCTGATCCTGGCGCACAACCACCCCAGCGGCACGCCCACGCCCTCGGCCGCCGACATCGAGAGCACGCGGCGCGTGCGCGAGGCGCTGGCGCTGCTGGACGTGCAGGTGCTGGATCACATCATCGTCGCGCAGGGCCAGAGCCTGTCGCTGACCGAACAGGGGCTGCTGTGAGCGCCAAAGGCAAAAAGCCCGGCGCGGCGGGCAGCCCGGCAGCGACAGCACAGGCGGTGCAAGCGGCAAAAGCGGCACCGAAGGCCGCACCCAAGCCAACGCGGGGCGCAGCGTTGAGCGTGCATGCGCTCTCGGATCTGCGCCAAGTCTCGGCCCTGCTGCGCCTGCAGCGCGAGGCCGCGCAACAGCAGGCGTTGCGCGAGCAGCAGCGCCGCGAAGCCGCCGAGCGCGAGCGCAACCTGTTCCGTCACAGCGTCGGCGCGGTGCAGCCGCTCAAGCACGCACCGCGCGTGCACCAGGCGCCGCCGCCTGCGCCACCCCTGCCGCTGCAGCTGCAGCGCGACGAACAGCGCGCGCTGCTCGAATCGCTCAGCGATGAGTTCGACGTCGCCTCGCTGCTGGACACCGACGAGGCGCTGAGCTATCGCCAGCCCGGCGTGGCGCCGGATGTGGCGCGCAAGCTGCGCCTGGGGCACTGGAGCATCCAGGCCACGTTGGATTTGCACGGCCTGCGCCTTGACGAGGCGCGCGAGGCGCTGGGCCAGTTCATCCGCCAGGCGCATCGACAAGGGCTGCGCTGCGTGCGCGTGGTGCATGGCAAGGGCCACGGCTCGCCCGGGCGCATCCCGGTGCTCAAGAGTCGGGTGCAGCGCTGGCTGGTGCAGAAAAGCGAGGTCATGGCCTTCGTTCAGGCCCGCGCCAGCGAAGGCGGCGCAGGCGCCGTGGTGGTGCTGCTCGACCGCGCGCGGCGCGGCAGCTCCTGAGGTGGCAGCCAGTGGTGCTGACTGCGGCCGTCACAGCAGCACCAGATTGTCGCGGTGCACCATCTCGGGCTCGGCCACGTAGCCCAGCAGGGCCTCGATGGCTTCGGAGGGCTGGCGGCAGAGCTTGCGCGCCTCCTGGTCGCTGTAGTTGGCCAGGCCGCGCGCCACCTGCTGGCCTTGCTCGTCCTCGATGGCGATGACCTCGCCGCGCGTGAAGCGGCCCTTGACCTGCACCATGCCCACTGGCAGCAGGCTTTTGCCTTCATGGCGCAGCTTGCGCGCCGCGCCCGCGTCGATGACCACGCTGCCATGCCATTGCAGGTGGTCGGCAATCCACTGCTTGCGCGCCTGCAGCTTGTGCATGGGCGCGTAAAGCAGCGAACCGATGCCGTGCTCGCCAGCCATCAGGCGCGGCAGGATGTCCGGCTCGCGGCCCCAGGCGATGATGGTCGAGGCGCCCGAGCGCGCGGCGCGCTTGGCCGCCAGGATTTTGGTGAGCATGCCGCCGGTGCCAATGGCGCTGCCAGCGCCGCCGGCCATGGCCTCCAGCGCTGGATCGCCGGCCTGGGCCAGCTGCACCTTGGTGGCCTCGGGGTGCTTTCGCGGATCGGCGGTGTAAAAGCCGTTCTGGTCGGTGAGGATGATGAGCAGGTCGGCCACCACCAGGTTGGCCACCAGCGCGCCCAGCGTGTCGTTGTCGCCAAAGCGGATTTCGTCGTTGACCACCGTGTCGTTCTCGTTGATGACCGGCACGATGCCGCGCTTGAGCAGCGTCAGCAGCGTCACGCGCGCGTTCAGGTAGCGCTCGCGGTCGGCCATGTCGGCATGCGTAAGCAACACCTGGGCGCTGCCCAACTGGTATTGGCGCAGCATGGTTTCGTACATCTGCACCAGGCCCATCTGGCCCACGGCGGCTGCGGCCTGCAGCTCGTGCAGCTCGCGCGGGCGCTTGCTCATGCCCATGCGTTTCATGCCTTCGGCAATGGCGCCGCTGGAGACCATGATGACCTCGCGCCGCTCCTGCCCGGGCGCGCCATGCACGATATGGCTGAGCTGACGCGCCCATTCGCTGATGGCTTCGGCATCCAGGCCCTGGCCCTGGTTGGTCACCAGGCTGGAGCCAACCTTGACGACGATGCGCCGGGCGCGGCGCACGCTGTCCCAAGGGGAAGAGGAGATCTCGGCGGAAGAAGCCATGGCAAGAGGGCAGAAGAAGCAAAAGCTGGAAATTGTGGCACAAAGCCCACCGTCGATTGGCCGCCAGTTGGCCGCCAGTTGGCATGTGATCGAGCGCGGATTGCCAGCCCCCCATGCGCCTCAACCAGCCTGGCGTTGCAAGCGCCGCAGGCCGCCCCGCGCGCTGGCACAGCCACTTGGATGGGCAGCGCTACGCCTCGCTGGCCAGAATGGCCGCGCCAGCCGCCGCCAGCGCAGCGGGCGAGCGCTGTGGCAGCGCCACGGCCTGCGCACTGTCAAAACGCGTGAAGTTGCGCCGGGTGGAGCGCTCGTAGCCTGGGTCGTAGTGCTGCGCCAGCAGCGCGCGCACCACGGCCTCGGTCTGGCCGGCGCGCACCTGGGCCTGCCAGGCCTCGACGGTGGCGCGCCCGCGCAGCGCGGTGAGCGTTTGCAGACGGCGGCAGAAGAACTCAGGGTCCTGCACGAAGAAGGGATAGTCCTCCAGCAGCAGGGCCACGCGCTCGTGCTCGGCCAGCTGCACGTGCAGGCAATCGCTGGCGCGCATGGCCTGCATCAGCGCATCGGGCAGGGTGCAGTTGCCCACTTTCTTGCTTTCGGCCTCCACGTACACCGGCCGCGCGGCGTCAAAGCCGCGCAGCGCCTGCCAGACGCGCATCTCGAACTGCTTTTGCGAGGGCTGGGGCTGCCCTGGGATCAGCCCCAGCACCGAGGCGCGATGGCTGGCCAGCGCCTCCAGATCCAACACCTGCGCGCCTTGCGCGGCCAGCGCCTGCAGCAGCCGCGTCTTGCCCGAGCCGGTGGGGCCGCACAGCACGCGGTAGCGCAGGCGCGCCGCCTGCTGCGGCAGATCGGCCAGCATGGCCTGACGGAAGGCCTTGTAGCCGCCCTCGATGCGCTGCACGTGAAAGCCGATCTGCCCCAGCACCAGCGCCAGCGCGCCGCTGCGCTGGCCGCCGCGCCAGCAGTACACCAGCGGCCGCCAGTGCTTGGGCAGGGCCTGCACATGCTGCTCGATGTGGCGCGCGATGTTGGCCGCCGTCAGGCCCGCACCCAGCTTGCGCGCCTCGAACGCGCCGACCTGCTTGAACATGGTGCCCACGCGGGCGCGTTGCTCGTCGTCCAGCGAGGGCCAGTTCACCGCGCCAGGCAGGCGATCGTGGGCAAACTCGCTGGGGCTGCGCGCATCGATGATGGCGCTGAACTCGCCCAGGCGGGCCAAGGCCTGGGCAGCGGAAATTTCTTGAACACTCATGGATGGGACAAAACAAACCGGGCTGGCGCGCAAGACAGGCCGCGCAGCGGTCGCGGCAAAAAGGCCGGGGGCTGTTGAGATTGGGTTGGCGAAGCGGCTTTCGAGGCAAAAGCCGCAGATGCAAGGCGAAAATGCGCGCAAGCTTGTGCATACCGTACAAGCATTTTCAACGCAGCAGCTGCGCAGTTTTGACCGAAAACACCGCCGCAACACTGAATCTCAACAACCCCTACAGTGACGCCAGCCTGTGCGACACGGCCCGGATCACCAACCCACAAACAATCAACATGAAGCATACGACGAGCGGCCCGCGCCACCGGCCGACCACAGCCTTCGACCCGGCCCGCCGCCATGCGCTGCGCTGGGCCGCTGCCGCAGCGGCCGCCCCGGCGCTGATAGCTGCGCTGGCCGCCTGCAGACGGCGGCGCGCCAAGGCCCAGCCCGTGCCCGCCGGCGCCACCGTGCTGGCGCTGGGCGATTCGCTCACCCAGGGCGTGGGCGCCAGCGCCGAACAGGCCTTCCCGCCCCTGCTGGCGCAGGCCACCGGCTGGCAGGTCGTCAATGCCGGCGTCTCGGGCGACACCAGCGCCCAGGCGCTGGCCCGTCTGCCCGAGTTGCTGCAGCAGCACCGCCCGCAATTGGTCATCGTCGGCATTGGCGGCAATGATTTTCTGCGCCGCCAATCCACCAGCCAAACCAAGCAGAACATCACACGCATCGTCCAGGCCTGCCTGGATGCCAACGCGCAGGTGCTGCTGGTGGCCATCCCCGGCCTGGGGCTGCTGGCCACGGCCGGCCTGCTCAGCGACCATGCCATGTACGAAGAGATTGCCGACGAACTGGGCGTGCCACTGCTGGCCGATGCCTGGGCGCAGGTGCTCTCCGAGCCGCAGCTGCGCTCGGACCAAATCCACGCCAATGCACAGGGCTACGCCGTGTTCGCCGACAAGCTGCTGGCCGGCCTGCGCGCCCACGGGCTGCTGCGTTGAACAGGTTCTGAAGCCACCCGCCATGCACGCCACCATCACCCTAGGCCCCCTGGTCTTCCCAGCGCAATTGCTGCTGCTGGCACTGTGTGTTGCCGCCGGCCTGGCCTGGGCGCGCTGGCGCAGCCGCCGCCACCCGCGCCAGGAACAGCAGGCCCTATCGCGCACATTGCACCAAGCGCTCTGGATGGGCTTGCTGGCAGCTCGGCTGGGCTTCGTGTTGCAGTACCACCAAGCCTACCTGGCCCACCCCTGGAGCGTGATCGACATCCGCGATGGCGGCTGGTCGCCCTGGGTGGGGCTGATGGCCGCCTGGTTCTACGCCATGCTGGCCACGGCCCAAACCCGCCAACGCCAGCGCCAGCTCATCGCGCCCATGGCCGCTGCCAGCCTGCTGTGGGTGGGCGGCCAGGCCGCGCTGCTGTGGCAGGCCCCCGGGCTGGGCCGCCTGCCAGCGTTCACCGCCCCATCCCTGCAGGGGCCGATGCAATCGCTGCAATGCCTGCAGGGCCGACCGGCCGTGGTCAGCCTCTGGGCCACCTGGTGCCCGCACTGCCGCAACGAAATGCCGCTGCTGGCCCAGGCCCAGGCCGAGCACCCTCAAGTGCAGTTCGTCTTCGTCAATCAAGGCGAATCTGTGCAGACCATCACCCGCTTTCTGCGCAACCACCGCCTGCCCATTGCCCCCGTTTGGCTGGACGCCAAAGGCGAGCTGGCCCGCCACTACGGCCAACCGGGCCTGCCGCTGACGCTGTTTTTCGATGCCAACGGCCAACTGACCAGCACCCGCGTCGGCGCCCTGTCCGCCGCCAGCCTGCAGCAGCGCATCCAGGCGCTGCGCCACAGCGCCCCGCCCGGCCCAGCCAGGCCCGCGCAAGACAAGGACTGCTGATGCCGCGCACTGCCGCGCCGCGCTTCATCGAGCACCGCAGCGAGCGGCTGCACCTGCTGGTGCGCGGCGCCGAGCACGCGCCGCAGGCGCCACGCTGCATGGGCGGCAGCGGGCACTGCGTGCAGGCCGGGCTGTACGTCACGCTACTGGTGCACGGCAGCCTGCAACTGCGTTGCGGCGACTGCGCCAGCGCGCCGCGCAGCGGCGGCATGCAGGTGCTGGCCGTGCGCGAGCCCCTGCCCTGGAGCGCACAGGGCCAGGCCTGCGCGCTGTGCGCCGTGGGCGTGAGCATGCTGCGCGCCGATCTGCGCGCGCGGGCGCTGGAGGGTTGGTTTGACGGCCTGTTCGCCCCGCACCAGGCGCTGCGCCAGGTGCAGGTGGCGGCCGAGCCGCGCTGCCTGGCATTGGCGCAAGACATTCTGGGCAGCGACCCGCGCCAGCCCTTGGCGCTGATGCGGCTGGAGGCCGCCGCGCAAACCATCTTCCTGCGCGGCATTGCGGCGCTGGAGCAGGCGCGCGCGCCTGCGCCGCACGAGCGCCTGTTGCACCTGGCCGATGCGCTGGAGGCCGACCTGGCCCGCGCCTGGACGCTGGACGACATGGCGCGCCTGGCCGGCATGAGCGCGCGCAGCCTGAGCGCGGCCTTCCGCCGTGAGCTGGGCGACTCGCCCTTTGGCTGGCTGCGCCAGCGCCGCCTGCTGCGCGGCCGGCACATGGTGCTGGACGAGGGCCTGCCCATCGCCCTGGCGGCCGAGCGCCTGGGTTTCAGCAGCGCGGCGCACTTCAGCACCGCCTTTCGCGCCCATTTCGGCCAAACGCCCAGCCAGATGCGCCGCCAGAGCGGGCTTGCGCCGGGCCAGCAAGGGGGCGGCTAAGAGCCTGTTGAAGGCTCGCCAGGTAAACGCCTGCCAGTGGGCAACGATCAACATGCTGGCAAATGCAAATCATTCGCCGCTAAATGAAAGTGCGCGGATGACCGGCAGCCTAGATTCCTCCATCACACACATCGCAGCATGGAGGCATCGCAATGACAGCGCAGTTCGTTTCGCGGCCGTGGCAGCGCCGCGTTTTTTCTTCTTTTTCTTGTCCTTCTTCCTCGCCGGCAAGCCCGCCCGGGTGGGCGCATGGCGTGCTGGCGACGGCGGCGCTGGCCTGCCTGGCGCTGGCAAGCCCCGGCTGGGCGGCGCAGCCTGCCGCCCAGCCGGTGGCTGCCGAGCTGCCCACCGTGACCGTGCGCGGCGATGTGCTTGATGCGCCCGATACGCCTGGCGAGGCCGCTGCCGATGAAGGGCGCAGCGGCAAGCTGGCACAGCGCGCGCAGGGCGCGACCAAGACGGATACGCCGCTGCTGCGCACGCCGCAGTCGGTGTCCGTCATCACCGAGACGGCGCTGCGCGACAGCGGCGCCACCAGCCTTGACCAGGCGCTGGCCTACCTGCCGGGCCTGTACGCGCCGGTGAGCGGCGGCAACGATTCCAGCCGCTACGACTTCGTCAGCCTGCGTGGGCAGAGCTACAACGGAGCGATGTTTTTCGATGGCATGCGCGCCAGCTTCGGCATTGGCAACCTGAGCCTGCCGCAGTTCGACCCCTGGCTGATCGAACGCGTGGAAGTGCTGCGCGGCCCGGCCTCGGCGCTGTACGGGCAGGGCTTGCCCGGCGGCCTGGTCAACGTGCGCGCCAAGCGCCCCAGTGCTCAAGCGTCCCAAGATGGCCGGGCGCAGCGCGCGGCCGGGTTGACGCTGGGCAGCCACGGCCAGCGCGCTCTGCGGCTGGATGTGGGCGGCCAGGCGGGCCAAGGCGCGCTGGACTGGCGGCTGGCGGCGCTGGCGCGCGAGGCAGGCAACCAGATCGCGCATGTACGCGAGCAGCGTGTGGCGCTGGCGCCTTCGCTGCGCTGGCGCATCGCGCCGGGCACGGCGCTGACGCTGCTGGCCAGCCACCAGCGCGACCCCAAGGGCGGCTACTACCACAGTGCGCTGCCCATGCAGGGCACGCTCACGCCGCTGCCCGGCGGCGGGTACATCCCGCGCCGATTTTTCGTGGGCGATCCGGCCTTCGACCGCTTTACGCGCCGTCAAAGCACGCTGGGCTACGACTTTGAGTACGCCCTGGGCCCAAGCTGGCAATTGCGCCACGCGCTGCGCGCCATCGACTCCCAGGCCGAGGTGCAGGCGCTCTCGGCCATTGCGCTGGCGCCGCCGGCCACGTTGATGCGCTCGGCCATGGCGGTGGATTCGCACACCCGCGCGCTGCTGAGCGACACCACGCTGCAAGGCCGGGTGCACACCGGCGCTGCGCAGCACCGCCTGCTGCTGGGGCTGGATGCCATGCGCAGCCGCATGCACCAGCGCCTGGGCATGAACCTGCAAGGGTTGCCGCCCATCGACATCTGGCAGCCCGGCTACGGCCAGGCCATCGCCGCGCCCAATGGGCCAGACCGCGCCATGCTTTGGTCCGACACGCGCGACCGCGCCAGCCAGATCGGCCTGTACGCGCAAGACCAGATCGACTGGGGGCGCTGGAGCCTGACCCTGGGCGGCCGCTACGACATCGCCCGCAGCCGCAGCGGGCGCGAAGGCCGGCTGATGGGCGTACTGCCCACCGACGCGGCCAGCCGCCAACGCGACCGCGCCTTCTCCGGCCGCGCCGCACTGGGCTACCGCTTGGGCGATGCACTGGCCGCCTACCTCAGCCACGGCAGCTCTTTCCTGCCGCAAACCGGGCTGGATGCGCGTGGCCAGGGCTATCGCCCGCTGACGGCCCGGCAATGGGAGGCGGGCCTCAAATACGCGCCGCCGCAAGGCGGTCTGCAACTGGCCGCCGCCATCTTCCAGATCCAGCAAAAGAACGCCCTCACGCCCGACCCCGAACCCAGCCACGTCTGCCCCGGCCTGACCGGCCCCGGTGCCTGCATGGTGCAAACCGGCCGCCAGCGCACCCGTGGGCTGGAGCTGGAGGCCAAGGCCGAGCTGGGCCGCACCAGCTTCGTGCACGCCAGCCTCACCCTGCTGGACGCGCGCATCACCGCCAGCAACGGTCCTGAGCTGGGCCAGCGCCCCGTCAATATCCCCGGGCGCACGGCCTCGCTCTGGCTCGACCACGCCCTCAGCCCCCAATGGCGCATGAGCTTGGGCCTGCGCCACACCGGCAGCACCCACGCCGACCCCGCCAACACCGTGCGCGTGCCCGGCCACACGTTGATGGATGCCGCGCTGCGCTACCGCTTTGGCAGCGGCGGTAGCCATGACAGCGCCAGCGGCGAGCGCCCCAGCCTCACGCTGCGCGCCAGCAACCTGGCCGACCGCCGCTACGTCAGCTGCGCCAGCGCCAGTTACTGCAACTGGGGCCGGGGCCGCACATTCAGCGTTGAACTGCACTACCCCTGGTGAGCCGTATGCAACACGTCACACCCTGCCCCAAGCCCCCTGTTCCCGTCAGTGCAACGCACCTGGACGCCGACCTGGCCCGCCAAGTGCAGCAGCGCATGGACTTCAGCCACTGGCCCGCACTCATCGTGCGCATGCCCGGCGCGGATCAGGCCCCCATCCTGTTCGGCATGATCGAAGCCGCGCTGCAACGCGGCCAGCCCTTTGCCTTGGTGGCCGACATGGCCGAGTACCTCAGCGGCCCGCCCGAGACGCCCGAGCAGCGCAAGAGCGCCGCGCTGTGGCTCAAGCAGCACCGCCAAGCCTTTTTCGGCCTGTGCCGTGGCAACGTCTACGTGCTGACCGACGAGCGCGCCCGAGCCGCCTTGCTGGCCTCAGGCCGCCAGCAGGCCAGCGCCAGCGGCCTGCCCATCGAAGCCGCCGCCACGCTGGAGGAGGCACTGGCGCTGGCGCAACAGCTGCTGAATAAAGCAGGCCCGCTGCCGCAGCAAAACGCTCAGGAAACAAAAAATAACCAAAGGTGAACAAAAAACGGGCATTTCGAGTCAAAATATCCGAACAAATAAGTAGATATTTGAAAAATAATGGCCTTCGAGCCTTTCCTGTGCTTATGATGGCCGAAAGGTGAGGGGGCAGCAGAAGCCCAAATTGAAGAGCGCAGCAAAGGCTTTTTGATGGCCTGATGTTGCGGATGTTGTGCGCGGACTGGGGAGGTTTGTTGCACACACAGACCATGGCAGCGCTCAAATCGCATTGCCATGGTCTGTGCTTACATCCCATATATATCAAAATCACGCATTCGGCTTTTCTGCTCAAACCGTGAACAGGCTTTCGGGCCATGTGGTTCATCAGGTTATGGCGGTAATACTCGCATGCTGGCAGATTTTCTGTTTGAGGCGCTCTGAAAACCCTTTTTGATGGGTGCAGCCTGCATGGGCAGTGTGGCACTTGGCTCTTTCAGTGGCGCTTTTTTCGTTCAGTGATTGGCAATTGCTGCAGGTTCTTTGAGCAGCAGGCATGGGATGTGCGGCGGCTGCATGCCCCATCGTGATTCGAGGAAGGAGATCAAGCCATGGCACAGGAAGGCAAATTGCGGCTGGGTGCACTCACGGCGCTGGTGGTCGGCTCCATGATTGGGGGCGGCATATTTTCTATTCCACAGAACATGGCCGCCGGCGCTGCGGCGGGTGCCGTGCTGATTGGCTGGGGGATAACGGCCATTGGCATGCTGATGCTGGCTTTCGTGTTTCAGACCCTGGCCAACCGCAAGCCTGAGCTGGACAATGGGGTCTATGCCTATGCCAAAGCGGGTTTTGGCAATTACCTGGGCTTTTCATCGGCCTGGGGCTATTGGATCAGCGCCTGGTTGGGCAATGTCAGTTATCTGGTGCTGCTGTTTGGCACGCTGGGCTATTTCTTCCCAGCCTTTGGCGAAGGCAATACTACGTCTGCCATCATCGGTGCCTCGCTGGTGCTGTGGTTTGTGCACGCCCTGGTGCTGCGCGGCATCAAGGAGGCTGCCTTCATCAATTTGGTCACCACCATCACCAAGGTGGTGCCGCTGCTGACCTTCATCGCTCTGGTGGGCCTGGCCTTCAAGATGGATGTGTTTACAGCCGATTTCTGGGGCCGGGGCAATGCCGAGCTGGGCAGCGTACTGACGCAGGTCAAGAGCATGATGCTGGTGACGGTGTGGGTGTTCATCGGCATTGAAGGCGCCAGTGTGTATTCAGCCCGCGCGCAAACGCGCAGCGACGTGGGCAAGGCCACGGTACTGGGCTTCATCGGTGTGCTGCTGCTGCTGGTGATGGTCAATGTGCTCTCGGCCGGGGTGATGAGCCAGCCGGAGTTGGCCAAGCTGAAAAACCCGTCCATGGCCTATGTGCTAGCGCACGTGGTGGGCGACTGGGGCGCGGCGTTCATTTCCATCGGCCTGGTCATTTCCCTGGCCGGCGCGCTGCTGTCATGGACTTTGCTCAGCGGCGAGATTTTGTATTCAGCCGCCAAGGATCAAACCATGCCGGCATTTTTCCGCAGGGAGAACCGCAATGGCGTGCCAGCCAATGCGCTGTGGGTGTCCAATGGCTCCATCCAGATCTTTTTGATTCTCGCGCTGCTGTATGGCCAGTCCTATCTCGACCTGATTTATCTGGCCACGTCGATGATTCTGATTCCGTACTTCTTTTCTGCCATTTATGCCGTCATGATTGCCGCGCGCGGCGAAGGTTATGGTCGGGCAGATCCCCAGCGCAATTGGGACATGCTCATCGGCGCGCTGGCCGTGGCATACAGCGTCTGGCTGCTGTATGCGGCCGGATTGAAATATTTGCTGCTGTCTGCACTGCTGTATGCACCAGGCGCTATTGTCTATGCCAAGGCGCGCATTGAAAATGGCCAGCCGGTATTTAACGACATTGAAAAAATGTATTTTGCTGCAGCCCTGATCGGTGCCGCATATGCTGGATACGGGCTTTACAAGGGCACATTGACAATTTGAATTAACCTGTATCTGCCGCTTTCAATCCACGAATGATTTTGAATCGGCAGGCAGGCAGCAATGCCGCTATCGAGGCGGCGCGCCAATGATTTTTTACGAAGAGGAAGGGCCAATCCATGCAATCGACAAGCCCACTGGGCGTTTTCTCTGAAGTTGGCAAGCTGCGCCGCGTCATGGTGTGCTCCCCAGGCTTGGCGCACACCCGGCTGACGCCGGACAACTGCGACGAGCTGCTGTTCGACGA
This sequence comes from Vandammella animalimorsus, assembly GCF_002285285.1. Classification (GTDB taxonomy): domain Bacteria; phylum Pseudomonadota; class Gammaproteobacteria; order Burkholderiales; family Burkholderiaceae_C; genus Lampropedia; species Lampropedia animalimorsus. Next base: position 24,499 of record NZ_NSJF01000002.1, on the reverse strand, counting down.
TGTGCTGTGGGTCAGCCAGGCCAAGCGCGACCATTTCGATTTCGTCACCAAGATGCGCGAGCATGGCGTGGAAGTGCTGGAGATGCACAACCTGCTGACCGAGGCCATCAGCCAGCCCGAGAGCCTGCGCTGGGTGCTCGATCGCAAGATCACGGCCAACACTGTGGGCGCCACCGTCATGCACGAGCTGCGCGCCTGGCTGGAGGGGCTGGAGCCGCGCCGCCAGGCCGAGTTCCTGATCGGGGGCGTCAGCGTCAATGACTTGCCCAAGGAGTTCAATCCCGATGGCATGGCCTTCATCAAGGCGGCCAAGGGGCATGGCGGCTTTGCCATTGCGCCGCTGCCCAACACCCAGTTCACCCGCGACACCACCAGCTGGATCTACGGCGGGGTGACGCTCAACCCAATGTACTGGCCCGCGCGCCAGCAGGAGACGCTGCTGGCTGCGGCCATCTACAAGTTCCACCCAATGTTTGCCGGCCAGGTCAAGGTCTGGTGGGGCGACCCGGATCAGTCCTTTGGCAATGCCACGCTGGAAGGTGGCGATGTCTTCCCCATCGGCAAGGGCGTGGTGCTCATCGGCATGGGCGAGCGCAGCTCCATTCAGGGCATTTCGCAGGTGGCGCGCCAGCTGTTCGAGCAGGGCGCGGCCGAGCGCGTCATCGTCGCTGCGCTGCCCAAGACGCGCTCGGCCATGCACCTGGACACGGTCTTCACCTTCTGCGATCGGGATTTGGTCAGCGCCTTCCCTGGCGTGGTGGATCGCATTGCCTCTTTCAGCCTGCGCCCCAGCGACAGTCACCCCAGCGGGCTGGACGTGCGCCAGGAGCGCAAGCCCTTCGTGGACGTGGTGGCCGAGGCGCTGGGCCTGAAAAAGCTGCGGGTTGTGCACACCGGCGGTGACGACTACGCCGCCGAGCGCGAGCAATGGGACGATGGCAACAACGTCATCGCGCTGGAGCCTGGCGTGGTCGTGGGCTACGACCGCAACACCTACACCAACACCTTGCTGCGCAAGGCCGGGGTGGAGGTCATCACCATCAGCTCGGCCGAGCTGGGCCGTGGCCGTGGCGGCGGGCGCTGCATGACCTGCCCCATCGTGCGCGATGCCGTGGACTACTGAACCGCCCGAAGAAAGGACTGCACCATGGCCTACAACCTGCACAACCGCCACCTGCTCAGCCTGCTGCATCACAGCCCAGTGGACTTGCGCTATTTGCTCGATCTGGCCCGCGACCTCAAGCGGGCCAAGTACAGCGGCACGGAGATGCAGCACCTGCGCGGCAAGAACATCGCGCTGATCTTCGAGAAAACCTCCACCCGCACCCGCTGCGCCTTCGAGGTGGCTGCTTACGACCAGGGCGCCAACGTCACCTACATCGACCCCAGCTCCTCGCAGATCGGCCACAAGGAAACCATGAAGGACACTGCCCGCGTGCTCGGGCGCATGTACGACGGCATCGAGTACCGCGGCTTTCACCAAGAAGTCGTACAGGAGCTGGCCCAATACGCCGGCGTGCCCATCTTCAACGGCCTGACCGACGAATACCACCCCACGCAGATGCTGGCCGACGTGCTGACCATGCGCGAGCACAGCGACAAGCCGCTGCACGCCATCAGCTACGCCTACCTGGGCGATGCGCGCAACAACATGGGCAACTCGCTGCTGCTGGTGGGCGCCAAGCTGGGCATGGACGTGCGCATTGCCGCGCCCAAGGCCCTGCAGCCCAGCCAGGAGCTGGTTGAGCAATGCCGCGCCTTTGCCGCCGAAAGCGGCGCGCGCCTGCTGCTGACCGAAGACCCGCGCCAGGCCGTGCAGGGCGTGGATTTCATCCACACCGATGTGTGGGTTTCCATGGGCGAGCCCATCGAGGCCTGGAACGAGCGCATTGAGCTGCTGCTGCCCTACCAAGTCAACCTGGAGATGATCAAGGCCAGCGGCAACGCGCGCGTCAAATTCATGCACTGCCTGCCCGCCTTCCACAACAGCGACACCAAGGTGGGCCAGCAAATCGCCGCGCAATACCCCAACCTGGCCAATGGCATCGAGGTGACCGAGGAGGTCTTCGAATCGCCCTACAACATCGCCTTTGACCAGGCCGAAAACCGCATGCACACCATCAAGGCCGTGCTGGTGGCGGCCCTGGGCGGCCTGTGACCCTGTCGTGAACAGGCCTGCGCCCTGCCCGGCCGCAGCCACCGCCCACCTCAACGCACGCCACAGCACCATCCACCAAGGAGACCCAGCCCATGCGCATCGTCATCGCCCTGGGCGGCAACGCACTGCTCAAGCGCGGCCAGCCCATGAGCGCTGAAAACCAGCGCGACAACGTGCGCCAGGCCGTGGCGCAAATCGCCAAAATCCATGCTGGCAACGAACTCGTCATCGCCCACGGCAACGGCCCGCAGGTGGGCCTGCTGGCCCTGCAGGGGGCAGCCTACACCGAGGTGGACACCTACCCGCTGGACGTGCTGGGCGCACAGACCGAAGGCATGATCGGCTACATGATCGAGCAGGAACTGGGCAATCTGCTGCCCAAGCAGGTGCCGCTGGCCACCATCCTGACCCAGGTCGAGGTGGACTTGGCCGACCCGGCCTTCCAGCACCCCACCAAGCCCATCGGCCCCATCTACGAAGCGGCCCAGGCGCATCAGCTGGCGGCTGAGAAAGGCTGGCACATCGCGCCAGACGGCCCGCATTACCGCCGCGTCGTGCCCAGCCCGCGCCCGCAGCGCATCTTTGAAATCCGCCCCGTGCAATGGCTGCTGCAACAAGGCACGGTGGTGATCTGCGCCGGCGGCGGCGGCATCCCCACCTGCTACGACCAGCAAGGCCGTCTGTGCGGCGTCGAGGCCGTGATCGACAAGGACCTGTGCTCGGCCCTGCTGGCGCAGCAGCTACAGGCCGAGCTGCTGGTCATCGCCACCGATGTGGATGCGGCCTACGTCAACTGGGGCCAGCCCGGCAGCAAGGCCATCGCCCAGGCCCACCCCGATTCACTGCGCACGCTGCCCTTCCCGGCCGGCTCCATGGGCCCGAAGATCGAGGCGGCCTGCGAATTTGCCGAACACACCGGCCACACCGCCGTCATCGGCGCGCTGCAGGACATCGAAGCCATCGTGCGCGGCCAGGCCGGCACCCGCGTCAGCACCGCCGCGCCCGGCATTCGCTACCACTGAATGCCCACCCTTGCAAGGCTTCTGCCCAGAGAGCGCCCCTTTGCGAAGGGTCTGCACAAAACCGAGCGACAGCAGCGTGCGTTGGTAGTGCTATGCCCGACTGTAAACGTCAGCCTAGCCTCATAAAAAAACGGATTCAAATCAGAAGAAGATCGGCAAACAGCTGACAGACTACACAAAGAAAAACGCCCAACCGTGAATGGTTGGGCGTTTGTGTTTGGTGGTGTAGTTCTCTACAAGAGGAGGCTTTCTGTCGCAAGGGCGCTGCCATCGTCGGCGCAGTTCTACGTTGATCGCGCATCCAAGTGTATTGACCCAATGAAAACCTGCACAGGTGTTAACGTTGAAGGAAACGACGATGAGCACCCTGATGGAAGACGACATCAAGCGCTGGACGGCCAAGCATAAAACGGCCCTGGTCCTGGACATCATCCAGGGCAAGACGACAGTCTCGGAGGCTAGCCGGGCTTTCGATCTGAACCCCTGCGAGGTGCAGCAGTGGGTCGATGAAGGCAAGCGGGGCATGGAGAACGCCCTGCGTACCAAGCCGCTGGAAGTCAAGGAGCAGTACGAGAAGCAACTGCGTGAGCTGCAGGAGGCCTACAGCGAAGCCATGCTGGAGCTGCGTGCCAGAAAAAAGCTGGCGTCCCTGCTGGGCAACGAGGACGAGAAATGATCCTCAGCCTTCAGCAGGGATTGGCTGAAGACGGGTTCAAGGTCAGCCTGGTCAAGCTGTGCCAGTGGTTCGAGATACCCCGACGCACGGTGTACTACCGCAGCACCAAGGCCGCGCCCAAGGTGCAAGAGCAGTTCGTCAAGCCGATCAAGGCGATGATCGAAGAGAACCCGTCGTTCGGCTACCGCACGGCAGCGCACCTGCTCGGGTTCAACAAGAACACCGTGCAGCGCATCTTCCAGATCTTGGGCTGGCAGGTGCGCAAGCGCCCGGTGGGCTTCAGGCCACGCATCCAGGCCTTGCCATCCGTGGCCAAAGCGCCTGATGAGCGTTGGTCGACTGACCTGTGCCGGGTGTGGACAGGCCGTGATGGCTGGGCCTGGCTGGCCCTGGTGATCGACTGTTACAGCCGCGAGCTGCTGGGCTGGCACCTCAGCCGCAGCGGCCGATCCAAGACCGCCGAGGCGGCGCTGGAGCAGGCGCTGATCGCCCGTTACGGCTGCCTGGGCAAGGTCAAGCACCCGTTCCTACTGAGATCGGACAACGGCCTGGTGTTCACCAGCCGCAGCTACACAGCCCTGGTCAAGAGCTATGGCCTGCAGCAGGAGTTCATCACCCCTTACAGCCCTGAGCAAAACGGCATGATCGAGCGCGTGATCCGCACGCTCAAAGACCAATGCGTGCACCGCCACCGATTCGAAACCCTGCAGCATGCCAGCCGCGTGATCGGCGATTGGATCGGCTTTTACAACCACCAGCGTCCTCACCAGGCGCTGGGCATGAAGACGCCCGCTGAGGCTTATGCTTTAGCGGCCTGACCTGTGCAGGTTATGCTGGGTCAATACACAAATCCAGAGCAACCGGTTGCCAAAATATCAGCCCCATTTTTCCCAGCAATTTTTATTGTTTCTCAAGTACCCCTCCTCTATTTCCATTTCAAAAATATTTTCCAAAGAAGGATCTAGGCCAATTGCAACCCCTAGCGGTATTATTCTCATATTTTCTTTGGCGATATTTTCCGGATCTCTAGAAAAGCATTCCCACTGATTTTCTTCCCAGCGTATAATTTGCAGCGCCTTTCCTGTTCGAAGGTATTCAATATCCGTAACAACAGTGCTGTCTTCTGGGGCAGAAAAAGGCCATTCATGAAACCACCACTTCCAGGGTAAATTTGAATTATTTTCAGGGAGGAGGCTCATGTCTGGGATGTCTAGAGTGAACTGCTCCAATGGTGGAACTATTTGCTTGGCGTATAGGGTGAATTTATTTCGATCTTTATAGTAATCGACGGCTCCCAACATTAATGACTCAGACCATTCTTGATGGACTTTTCTTAAAGAAAATCCTTTGAGTTCAAATTCATTCTCTGAAGGCCTTGAGTTTAACAAGAAATCGGCACAATTGTCGACTATTTTCATGGCCTCTGTGTTATTGTAGAAATATCCGCCTGCAAAAATTAACTCAAACCCCAGTTTATCACTTAATCCTATCGTGTAACAAAATCTTGGGACTTGAGACTGTATTACGCAGTACTGATACCATCCATATTTTTCAATTTTTTTTCTTATGGTGTTAAGAATTTCTTTGCGATTGATCATTTTTGAAGTTTGATGTGACAAGGTTTGCAAACAACTGCATGATTTTCAGAGTTGGCGGGGCCGCCATCAGCATGTCGAACAATATGATGTCCGTGCGCATCTTCCGGTTTTATATATTTTCCGAACTGCATACATTTATTATCTTGTTCCTCAAGCTTTTTTTGTTTTCCTCTTTACTCCAACCTCTTTTCTATCTCTTTGCGCTGGAGCAACTGAGCCTTTGCCTTTGGCCGGTTTAGAGGAATAGACTTATTAAAATTATTCCCCAACCAATTAAGCGGATTGGCACAGCTCAGCGCACAATTTTGGGCATTGTCGGTTAGCGCATTGGGCCAACAATCAACTTCGCCGGTCAGCGTGTCCATGATGGATGAGCTGGCCGTGCAACGGGCCACACATCTGAAGTAGCTCCAGACGATGGGCGCTATCGGCACTTCTCCCGTGGGGTCAATGTAGCCCAGCGGGTCGCTACTGGCGTATTCGTAGGTATTCAGTCCTCCAAAGATGCCCAGCGGGTCTGACTGAATGTACCGCCCTCTTGCCAGACTGTAGTACCTGAAGTAGTTCTGGTGAAGGCCTGTTTCCTTGTTCCAGTACTGCCCCGGGAACCTGAGGTTGATTTGGGTGCCAGCTGTGCTTTCGGTAGCGGTATTGCCAAACGCCTCGCTGTAGCTTCTCCAGGTCTTGTTGCCGCTCTTGTCGGTCACCAGGATGGGCGTGCCCAGGTGATCCGTGGTGATGTAGTGGTAGCGCGTTTGGCTGCTCGTGAGGCTGCCGTTGTGGATGTCCGCTTGCCAGACCGGGGCGGTGCTCCACAGCTCTTCTTCGGCATCGTGCGTGGCCGGGTGAAGCCATACGCTTTGGTGATCTGCCCTGCTTCGTTGGCTTCAGCCATAAGGGCGCTGTCGCCGTTGAGGTAGTAGGTGGTTTGGCTGCTTTGCCCTTCGATGATGCTCTTGGCAATTCTGCGCCCTTTTCCCGTCAACGGCGGCAAGCAATGCGCGCGCGGTGAAGGCAATGAGCGCCTCGCACCCATCATGACGAGCAACCGCAAGCACGTGCTTATGCTCTGGAGCTCCCATTGAAACGAACATAGCCTGATGTAAAAGGATTTTTACGTGTGCCAATGCGGAAAGGTTGGCGCAGACTTCGGGAGAACTGCAGAACAAAGAATAGGAGGAAAGGGCCAGATCGGTGGCCCATGTGCATAGGCTCTGGCACACGCAAAACGGCGCAGACCCGCGCAGTGTTCGGAACGCGCAAAGAAAAACGCCCAACCGTGAATGGTTGGGCGTTTGTGTTTGGTGGCTCGGGGCGGAATCGAACCACCGACACGCGGATTTTCAATCCGCTGCTCTACCAACTGAGCTACCGAGCCAAGCCTCAGATTTTATCACTGTTTTTTTGCAGCAGAGGCCAAGCAGCGATATTTTTGCTTGCCGCGCCCGATGCCCGATGCCCGATGCCCGATGCCCGATGCCCGATGGGCTGCGGCCCATCACGACACGCTGCTGTTGCGCCGCTTACCCAGCTCTACGCCAAGCTGGCGCAGCTTGCGGTAGAGGTGGGTGCGCTCCAGGCCGGTTTTTTCCGCCACGCGCGTCATGGAGCCGCCCTCGCGCGCCAGGTGGAACTCGAAGTAGGCTTTTTCGAAATGGTCCCGAGCTTCGCGCAGTGGGCGATCCAGATCAAAGTCCTGATGCTGCTCAGGCAATGTTTTTTCTGGCGGGATGGCGCGGATGACGTGGGCATCCGGGGGCGAAGTTGTTGCAGGGGGTTGGGGGGCGCTCGCCTGGGTAATCTTGTCCATGGCGCTGCTGGCTGCGCTGACCATGGCCGCCGGCGAACTTTTCTCCAGCGCCTGATTCACTGCCTTGAGCAGTTTTTGCAGGGTAATGGGTTTTTCCAGGAACGAGAACGCGCCAATGCGCGTGGCCTCGACGGCGGTGTCTATGGTGGCGTGGCCGCTCATCATGATGACGGGCATGTCGAGCTGCCCGGCCAGAGACCATTCCTTGAGCAGGCTGACGCCGTCCGTGTCGGGCATCCAGATGTCCAACAGCACCAGGTCGTATTTGCTTTCGCCGCATGCCGTGCGGGCCTGGCCTGCGTTTTGCGCCAGGTCGACATGATGGCCTTCGTCGTTGAGTATTTCGGAGAGCAGGTCCCTGATGCCCAGCTCGTCATCCACAACCAATATGTTTGCCATGTTCTTCGGTAACCGTTTGTTTTCGAGTTCTCGCTGCGAGCGTCTCACGCGGGATGCGCCGGCGCCGCTGGCTCGAACGACAGCGATATGCGCGCACCCACGACCTCCCCCTGCTCGTTTTGCACATTGCCTAAATCAATCAGCGCGTGGTGCTCGTCGGCGATCTTCTTGACGACCGCCAGCCCCAGGCCCGTGCCCTTGGCCTTGGTGGTGACGTAGGGCTCAAAAACGCGCCGGAGCATGCTGTCCGGAAAGCCGGTGCCGTTGTCCTCCACACACAAGCGCACTCGCCGCGCCGCCTCACTCCAATGGGTACTTACCATGATTTTTGCTGGCAATTCTGCACGATTCTCTTGGGCTTGCAGGCTTGCATCCTGCGCATTCTGTAAGAGATTGTGGATGACTTGGCGCAATTGCATCGCATCGCCCAGGATGGGCGGGCAGCCCGGCTCGAGTTGGGCCACGATGCCGAAGCTGGCGTTTTCCGTGCCGTAGAGCTGCAGCACATCATGCACCAGCGCATTGAGGTCCAGCACTTCGAGGCGCGCCGTGGGCAGGCGCGCATAGTCGCGAAATTCGTTGACCAGGCGCTGCATGGCATCGACCTGATCGACGATGGTTTGCACCGATTTTTGCAGGATACCTTCTTCCTTTTCGGGCAGCTTGCCCGTCAGGCGCATTTGCAGGCGCTCGGCCGAGAGCTGGATGGGGGTGAGCGGATTTTTGATTTCGTGCGCCAGGCGACGCGCCACTTCGCCCCAGGCTTCGGCGCGCTGGGCCGAGACCACGTCGGAGATGTCGTCGATCACCACCAGCCGGTTGCCATCGGGCAGCAATGCGCCACGGGCCACGATGCTGAGTGCGAATTCCTTGGCCGCCGCAGGCGCAGCGCCCTGTGGTGGCGCGTACAGCTCGTAGGTGTGCTGCCAGTGGCCCACATCGCGCTCGCCGGCCAGAAAGCTGTCGAAGCGCTGGCGCACGGCCTGGGCAAATTCGTGCAGATCGGGCACCTCGGCCAGCTCCCGCCCGGCATAGGCGGCCAGCGGCGCGCGCAGTACCCGGGTCGCCCCCGGATTGGCCGAGACGATGTGGCCTTGAGTGTCGAGCACCAGCACCCCCGCAGTCAGGTTGTCCAGAATGGTCTGCAGCTGCTCACGCGAGGCGTCGAGCGCAGCCAGGCTTTTTTGCTCGGAGGCGCGCGCCGTGGCCAGCTGGTGGGTCATCAGCGCAAAGGCGCGCGTGAGGCCGCCGAGCTCATCGTTGCGCGGCAAGGCCACCTTGGGGTTGAGGTTGCCCGCGGCCACTTCCTTGACGCCATCGGCCAGGATGAGCACGGGCCGCAGGATTTGGTTGCCCAGCAGCACGGCCAGCACGATGGCGCCAAATACCGCCAGGAACAGACTCAGCGTGAGCGTGCCAATGTACATGCGCCGCAGCCCGTGGCGGCCCTGCGCGCGCTGCTGGTATTCGTCATTGGCCTGGCGCACGGCAAAGGCATCGGCCACCAGCACCTGGGGCACGGGCACGGTGATTTGCAGAAAGCGTACGTCGTCCGTGCCCAGTTGCAGCGTGCCGCCAATGCCGCGCACCAGCACCAGGGTCTGCACCTGCACCGGCGCCTGGCCATCGCTTTGGGCCTGCTCCAGGCCTTCGAGCGCGGCCCATTCGCGCTGCTCGCGGGCCAGGCGAAAGGCCTGGGCCGAAGGCCGATGGGGCAGCGCCGATCCAGGCGCGCCGGTGCTGACGTCCACCTCGCCATTGGCGCGCCAGAGCACCACGTCGTCGGCATCGAATTGCTCACGGATCTGCTCCAGCGCAATGGCCAGCGAGGCCGAGCGCACCTGTTCGAGCTGGTTGGCCGAGTAGCGCGCGCGCGCCGTGGTGTTGACGACCCAGGCATCCAAGGTGGTGCTGGCCATGCCCACGCCGGCGCTCAGCGCGTTTTCCACGCGCACGTCGAACCAGTTCTCGATGGAGCGCGAGACGAACTGGTAGGAAATCACATACACCAGCGCGCCGGGCAGGATGCCCACCACGCAAAACAGCGCAGCCAGCTTGATGAGCAGGCGGCTGCCAAACTTGTTTTGCTGCAAACGCCGGTACAGGCGCCAGCCGCCCCAGGCCAGGATCAGCAGCAGCAAAGCCGCCACCACGCCATTGAAGCCCAAGAGCCAAGGGTAGTACTGCTCGTAGAGGCCATGGCTGTCGGTGGCCAGGGCCAGCACGAACAGCAAAACCAGGGCAATGGCCATGATCACGGCCAAGATCACGCCCAGCGTCCAGCGCAAGCGGCGGCTTTTCTTGGCCGAGGAAGTGGATACTGTCATTCTTCGTGATTCCCGCTGCGGCGCGCGCCCAGGCTGCGCACCGCCATGCATGCGTTACTGCGCGGCGCGTTTGTGCAGCAGCGCATAGAAAAAGCCATCGTGGCTGCCCATCGCGTCCGGCTCCTGGCCCTGGCCATCATGTGCCAGCTCCTGCGGCGGCGTCGGCAGCAATTGCAGCATGGGGCCCAGCAGCTCGGCGTCGGCCTGCGCGCGCATGAAGCGCTCGATCTGCCTTTGGCCCTCGCAATGGAACACCGAGCAGGTGCAGTACAGCAAGCGCCCGCCGGGGCGCAGCAAGGGCCAGAGGCGCTGCAGCAGCAAAGCCTGGCGCTGCGCCAGCTCGGTCAAGTCCTCGGCGCGGCGCAACCAACGGATATCGGCATGTCGGCGCACGATGCCCGAGGCCGAGCAGGGCGCATCCAGCAACAGCAAATCCAGTAGGCGATCGCCCAGCAGCGACTGGCGCCAGCGCTGCGGGGCGCTGGCGTCGGCCACCACCACTTGCGCCTGCGGCAACTGCAGGCGCTGCAGATTCTGCGTGATGCGCTGACAACGCGCCGCATCCACATCCATGGCCAGCAACTGCATGGGCACTCCGCGTACCGCCGCCCACTCCAGCAGATGCGCCGTCTTGCCGCCTGGCGCGGCACAGGCATCGAGCGCCAGCCAGGGCGCTGCCGCACTGGCGGGCGGTGCAAACCCTTCCAGCAGCATGGGCGCTGCGCGCTGCGCAGCCGCATCCTGCACCGAGAACCAGCCCCGGTCAAAGCCAGGCAGCTGGCGCACATCCACGGCCTGGGCCAGCTCCAACCCAGCCTGCGCCACCGCTCGGGCCTGAATACCGGCCTGCTGCAGCTGCTGGGCATATTCCTGGCGTGACAACAGGCTTTCATTGACGCGCAGCGTCAGGGGCGCGCGCTGCTGATTGGCCTGCAGCACAGCCTGCCAATGCGCCGGGTGATCCTGGCGCAGCTGGCGCACCCACCAGGCCGGGTGATTCCAGCGGGCTTGCTCATCGCCTTGCAGCGCCGCTTCCAGCTGCGCGCGCTCGCGCAGAAAACGCCGCAGGCAGGCATTGACGAAGCCGGCCTGCGCCGCCAAGGCACGCTGGCGGCGCATGGCCTGCACCGTCTGGTTGACCACCGTATGCGGGGCATAGGCCGCCTCCTGCGGCGCCAGTAGCAAGGCCAACGCCACCCCTAGCCGGGCCTGCACCGCGCGGCTGGGGGCGCGCCGCGCCAGCAACGCGATCAGCCCCTGCGCCTGCCCCCATTGCCGCAGCGCGGTGTAGAGCAGGGCCTGCGCGCCGGGCCGGCTGGCCGTGGCAGGCCAGCTGGCCACCACCTCACGCGCCGACTGGCCCTGCACAACCTGCATCAGCCCCTGGGCCGCAAGATCGATTAGTTCCGCCAGCGGCGGCTCACAACGTGGGGGGGGCGAGGCAACAGTCAGCATGGCCGCATCATAAAAGCACCAACGCAGCCGCCGGCTGGCATCGCCCCGCATGCAGCCACTTGGCATTGGCATGGCCACAGACGCGACAACGCCCGCTGTTTGCGGGCGTTGTCGTGGGTTGCGCGCAAATGCGAGCTCAAGGAGCCGCTATACCGCGCGTTCAAAGCCCCGCAGGGGGCTTTGCGTCAGGACTCGTCGGAGCTGCTGCTGCCTTCTTCGTCGGCTGCAGGCTCGTCGGCGCTGTTGTGTTCAGCGGCGGCTTCCTGCTCGGCGATGGCGCGGCGCTCGGCTTCGTCCATGGCGTCCTTGGCCTTGCGCGCCTGGTGGTAGGCCAAGCCAGTGCCAGCCGGGATCAGGCGGCCGACGATGACGTTTTCCTTCAGGCCACGCAGCTCGTCGCGCTTGCCCATGATGGCCGCTTCGGTCAGCACGCGCGTGGTTTCCTGGAAGGACGCGGCGGAGATGAACGAATCGGTGGACAGCGAGGCCTTGGTGATGCCCAGCAGCAGGTTGGTGTAGGTCGCGGGGATCTTGCCCTCTTTTTGCAGCGCCTCGTTGGTGTTGAGGATTTCGCTGCGCTCGACCTGCTCGCCCTGGATGTAGCTGGACTCGCCCGGGTTCTCGACCACCACGCGGCGCAGCATCTGGCGCACGATGACCTCGATGTGCTTGTCGTTGATGGGCACGCCCTGCAGGCGATAGACGTCCTGCACCTCGTCAACGATGTAGCGCGAGAGCTCCTCGATGCCCAGCAGGCGCAGGATGTCCTGCGGGTCGGCCGGGCCGTCGACGACCAGTTCGCCCTTGTTGACCACTTGGCCTTCGTGCACCAGCACGTTCTTTTCCTTGGGGATCAGCTCTTCCCAGACACCGCCTTCGGGGTCGGTGATCTGCAGGCGGATCTTGCCCTTGGTCTCCTTGCCGAAGGACACCGTGCCGGTGATCTCGGCCAGCGTGCCCTTGTCTTTGGGCGTGCGCGCCTCGAACAGCTCGGCCACGCGCGGCAGACCGCCGGTAATGTCGCGGGTCTTCTGGCCTTCGATGGGGATGCGCGCCAGCACCTCGCCGGGGCCGACTTCCTGGCCATCGCGCACCTGGATCAGCGCGCCAACCTGGAAGCCGATGGCCACGGAGTGGTCGGTGCCGGGGATCTTGACCTCATTGCCCTGGGCGTCGAGCAGCTTGACCTGCGGACGCACAACCTTGCTGGAGCCACGGCGCTTGGGGTCGATGACCACCAGCGTGGACAGGCCGGTCACGTCGTCGACCTGCTTGGCCACGGTCAGGCCTTCCTCGACGCCATCGAATTTCACCTGGCCGGCAAACTCGGTGATGATCGGGCGCGTCAGCGGATCCCAGTTGGCCAGGATGGTGCCGGCCTTGACCTGCTGATCGGGCTTGACGGTCAGCGTCGCGCCATAGGGCACCTTGTGGCGCTCGCGCTCGCGGCCGTGCTCGTCGTGGATGACGATCTCGCCCGAGCGTGCAATCACCACCAGGTCGCCCTTGGTGTTGGTGACGTAGCGCATGGTGGCGTTGAAGCCGATGATGCCGTTGGACTTGGCTTCCACGCTGGAGGCAATGGCCGCGCGGTTGACCGCGCCGCCGATGTGGAAGGTGCGCATGGTCAGCTGCGTGCCCGGCTCGCCGATGGACTGCGCGGCAATCACGCCCACGGCCTCGCCCAGGTTGATCAGGCCGCCACGGCCCAGGTCGCGGCCATAGCACTTGGCGCACAGGCCGTAGCGCGTGTCGCAGGTCAGCGAGGTGCGCACCTTGACTTCGTCCACGCCGGCGGCTTCCAGGTCGTCGAGCTGGTCTTCCTCCAGCAGCGTGCCGGCGGCCACCAGCACCTGGCGCGTCTCGGGGTGCAGCACGTCCTCGGCCGCAGTGCGGCCCAGAATGCGGTCGCGCAGCGACTCGATGACTTCACCGCCCTCAACCACGGCGCGCATGTAGGTGCCGTTGGTGGTGCCGCAGTCTTCCTCGGTGATGACCAGGTCCTGCGTCACATCCACCAGACGGCGCGTGAGGTAACCGGAGTTGGCGGTCTTGAGCGCCGTGTCGGCCAGACCTTTACGCGCACCGTGCGTGGAGATGAAGTACTGCAGCACGTTCAGCCCTTCACGGAAGTTCGCGGTGATGGGCGTCTCGATGATGGAGCCGTCGGGCTTGGCCATCAGACCGCGCATGCCGGCCAGCTGGCGGATCTGCGCGGCGGAGCCACGCGCGCCGGAGTCGGCCATCATGTAGATGGCGTTGAAGGATTCCTGCTCCACCTCTTTGCCGTGGCGGTCGATGGTCTTTTCCTTGGCCAGCTGTTGCATCATGACCTTGGAGACTTCGTCACCGGCCTTGCCCCAGATGTCCACCACCTTGTTGTAGCGCTCGCCTGCGGTCACCAAGCCGGAGGTGTATTGCTGCTCGATCTCCTTGACCTCGGCCTCGGCGCGGCTGACGATGCTGTGCTTTTGCGGCGGCACCAGCATGTCCTCGATGGCAATCGAGATGCCCGCGCGCGTGGCCAGCCGGAAGCCGTTTTGCAGCAGCTTGTCGGCAAACACCACGGTGTCCTTCAAACCGCACTTGCGGAACGCGGCGTTGATGAGCTTGGAGATTTCCTTTTTCTTCAGCGCCTTGTTGATGACTTCGAACGGCAGGCCCTTGGGCAGGATTTCCGACAGCAGGGCGCGGCCCACGGTGGTATCGCGCACCTTGGTGTTGGCTTCGAGCTCGCCCGTGGTCTTGTTCTTGACCCATTCGGTCAGGCGCACGCCCACCTTGGCGTTGAGCTCGACCACGCCCGCATCCAGCGCACGCTGCACTTCGCCGATATCGGCAAACACCATGCCTTCGCCCTTGCCGTTGATTTTTTCACGGGTGGCGAAGTACAGGCCCAGCACCACGTCCTGCGAGGGCACGATGGAGGGCTCGCCCGAGGCCGGGAACAGCACGTTGTTGGATGCGAGCATGAGCACGCGCGCTTCCATCTGCGCTTCCACCGACAGCGGCACGTGCACAGCCATCTGGTCGCCGTCGAAGTCGGCGTTGAAGGCCGCGCACACCAGCGGGTGCAGCTGGATGGCCTTGCCTTCGATCAGGATGGGCTCGAAGGCCTGGATGCCCAGGCGGTGCAGCGTGGGCGCGCGGTTGAGCAGCACCGGGTGCTCGCGGATGACTTCTTCCAGAATGTCCCACACCACGGGCGAGCCGCTCTCGACTTCCTTCTTGGCGGCCTTGATGGTGGTGGCGATGCCGCGCTGCTCCAGCTGGGCAAAGATGAAGGGCTTGAACAGCTCGAGCGCCATCAGCTTGGGCAGGCCGCACTGGTGCAGCTTGAGCGTGGGGCCCACGGTAATCACCGAGCGGCCGGAGTAGTCCACGCGCTTGCCCAACAGGTTCTGACGGAAGCGACCGCCCTTACCCTTGATCATGTCGGCCAGGGACTTGAGCGCGCGCTTGTTGGCGCCCGTCATGGCCTTGCCACGGCGGCCATTGTCCAGCAGCGAATCGACCGATTCCTGCAGCATGCGCTTTTCGTTGCGCGCAATGATCTCCGGCGCCTTGAGCTCCAGCAGGCGGCGCAGGCGGTTGTTGCGGTTGATGACGCGACGATACAGGTCGTTCAGATCGGAGGTGGCAAAGCGCCCGCCATCGAGCGGTACCAGCGGGCGCAGATCGGGCGGCAGCACCGGCAGCACTTCCATCACCATCCAGCCGGGCTTGATGCCGGACTTGCGGAACGACTCCAGCACCTTCAGGCGCTTGGAGTTTTTCTTGACCTTGGCCTCGGAGCCAGTCATGTCGCCGCGCAGGCGCTCAATCTCGGCCTCGATGTCGATGCCATCGAGCAGCTCCTTGATGCCTTCGGCGCCCATGCGGGCCTCGAACTCATCGCCGTACTCCTCGCGCTTGGCGTCGTATTCGTCCTCGCTCATGATGCTGAACTTCTTCAGCGGCGTCATGCCCGGCTCGGTCACGACGTAGGCCTCGAAGTACAGCACGCGCTCGATGTCGCGCAGCGTCATGTCCAGCACCAGGCCCAGGCGGCTGGGCAGGGACTTGAGGAACCAGATGTGCGCGCAGGGCGCGGCCAGGTCGATATGGCCCATGCGCTCGCGGCGCACCTTGGTCTGCGTGACTTCCACGCCGCACTTCTCGCAGATCACGCCGCGGTGCTTGAGGCGCTTGTACTTGCCGCACAGGCACTCGTAGTCCTTGATCGGGCCGAAGATCTTGGCGCAGAACAGGCCGTCGCGCTCGGGCTTGAAGGTGCGGTAGTTGATGGTCTCGGGCTTTTTCACTTCGCCAAAGGACCAGGAGCGGATCTTCTCGGGCGAGGCCAGGCCCACCTTGATGGCGTCAAAGTGGTCGTCGGGCGTGAATTGCTTGAACAGGTCGAGTAAGGATTGCATGGTGTGAACTCCTTTGGCTCATCAGTTGCGTTCGAGCTCGATGTCGAGGCCCAGCGAACGGATTTCCTTGACCAGCACGTTGAAGGATTCGGGCATGCCCGCCTCGATGGCGTGCTCGCCCTTGACGATGGACTCATAGACCTTGGTGCGGCCAGTCACGTCGTCGGACTTGACGGTGAGCATTTCCTGCAGCACGTAAGAGGCGCCATAGGCCTCCAGCGCCCAGACTTCCATCTCCCCGAAACGCTGACCGCCGAACTGCGCCTTGCCGCCCAGCGGCTGCTGGGTGACCAGCGAGTACGGGCCGGTGGAGCGCGCGTGCATCTTGTCGTCCACCAAATGGTGCAGTTTCAGGAAGTGCATGTAGCCGATGGTGGTCGGGCGCTCAAAGCGCTCGCCGGTGCGGCCGTCGTACAGGTATGCCTGGGTGCGCGTTTCGGTCAGGCCCTTGGCCTTGGCCACATCGTCCGGGTAGGCCAGCTGCAGCATGTTCTGGATGTCCTGCTCGTCCGCGCCGTCGAACACTGGCGTAGCAAAGGGCACACCGCTTTTGAGGTTGCGCGCCATCTCGATGATTTGCTCATCGCTGAAGGCGTCCAGGTCCTCCTGGCGGCCGGCCTGGTTGTAGACCTTGGCCAGGAAGGCACGGATTTCCTTGACCTGCTTGCCTTTTTCCACTTCCAGCAAGGCGGCAATGCGTTCTCCCAGGCCTTTGGCGGCCCAGCCCAGGTGCACTTCCAGCACCTGGCCCACGTTCATGCGCGAGGGCACGCCCAACGGGTTGAGCACGATGTCGGCGGTGGTGCCGTCGGCCAGATAGGGCATGTCCTCGATCGGCACGATCTTGGACACCACGCCCTTGTTACCGTGGCGGCCGGCCATCTTGTCGCCCGGCTGCAGGCGGCGTTTGACGGCCAGATAGACCTTGACCATCTTCAGCACGCCCGGCGGCAGTTCATCGCCCTGCGTGAGCTTGCGGCGCTTTTCATCGAACGAGAGGTCGAAGCTGTGGCGCGTGGCTTCGATGGCGTTCTTCATGCTCTCGAGCTGTGCGGCCACGGCCTCGTCGGCCGGGCGGATGTCGAACCAGTGGTACTTGTCCACCGAATCCAGATAAGCCGCCTCGATCTTGCTGCCCTTGGCCAGCTTTTGCGGGCCGCCGTTGGCGACCTTGCCCAGCAGCAGCTTGCGCACGCGGTCGAAGGCGTCGGCCTCGACGATGCGCAGCTGGTCGTTCAGGTCCAGGCGGTAGCGCTTGAGCTCGTCCTCGATGATTTGCTGGGCGCGCTTGTCGCGCTCGATGCCTTCGCGGGTGAAGACCTGCACATCGATCACTGTGCCCTGCGAGCCTTGATCCACGCGCAGCGAGGTGTCCTTCACGTCGCTGGCCTTCTCGCCGAAGATGGCGCGCAGCAGCTTTTCTTCTGGCGTCAGCGTGGTCTCGCCCTTGGGCGTGACCTTGCCCACCAGCACGTCGCCGGGCTGCACCTCGGCGCCCACGTAGATGATGCCGGAGTCGTCCAGGCGGTTGAGTTGTTGCTCGGACAGGTTGGGAATGTCGCGCGTGATTTCCTCGGCGCCCAGCTTGGTGTCGCGCGCCATCACCACCAGCTCCTCGATGTGGATGGAGGTGTAGCGGTCGTCGGCCACGACGCGCTCGGACAGCATCACCGAGTCCTCGAAGTTGTAGCCGTTCCAGGGCATGAAGGCGATCAGCATGTTCTGCCCCAGGGCCAGCTCGCCCAGGTCGGTCGAGCCGCCATCGGCAATCACATCGCCCTTGGCCAGCCGGTCGCCCTTCTTGACGATGGGGCGCTGGTGGATGTTGGTGTTCTGGTTGCTGCGCTGGTATTTGATGAGGTTGTAGATGTCCACGCCCACTTCACCGGCGATGGCCTCGTCATCGTTGGCGCGGATCACGATGCGTGTGGCATCAACGTAATCGACCACGCCACCGCGCTTGGCAGTGACCACGGTGCCCGAGTCCACGGCCGAGACGCGCTCGATGCCCGTGCCCACGAAGGGCTTTTCCGGGCGCAGCACCGGCACGGCCTGGCGCTGCATGTTGGCGCCCATCAGCGCGCGGTTGGCGTCGTCGTGCTCCAGGAAGGGCACGAGCGAGGCCGCCACGGAGACGATCTGTGCAGGGGAAACGTCCATGTACTGCACGCGGCTGGGGTTGACCAGGATGGATTCGCCCTTCTCGCGCGCCGACACCAGATCGCCGGTCAGGTTGCCGTCCTTGTCCAGCTCGGCGTTGGCCTGGGCGATGATGTAGTCGCCTTCCTTGATGGCCGAGAGGTAGTCAATTTCATCGGTGACTTTGCCATCGACCACGCGACGGTACGGCGTTTCGATGAAGCCATATTCGTTCAGGCGCGCATACAACGCCAGCGAGTTGATCAGACCGATGTTCGGGCCTTCAGGCGTTTCGATCGGGCAGACGCGACCGTAGTGGGTGACGTGCACGTCGCGCACCTCGAAGCCGGCGCGCTCGCGCGTCAGACCGCCTGGGCCCAGGGCCGAGACGCGGCGCTTGTGCGTGATCTCCGACAGCGGGTTGGTCTGGTCCATGAACTGCGACAGCTGCGAAGCGCCGAAGAACTCCTTGAGCGCGGCCGAGATCGGCTTGGAGTTGATCAAATCGTGCGGCATCAGCGGCTCTTGCTCCGCCGTGCCCAGGCGCTCCTTGACTGCTTTCTCGATGCGCGCCAGGCCGGTGCGGTACTGGTTTTCGGCCAACTCGCCCACGCCACGCACACGGCGGTTGCCCAGGTGGTCGATGTCGTCGACCTCGCCAATGCCGTTGCGCAAATCGACCAGGATCTTGACCACCGAGAGGATGTCCTCGTTGGACAGCACCATCGCCCCGTTCGGGTCGGGGTTGCCGATCTTGGCGTTGAACTTCATGCGCCCCACGCGCGACAGGTCGTAGGTGTCCGGGTTGAAGAACAGGCGGAAGAACAGGGCCTGCACGGCATCCTCGGTGGGCGGCTCGCCAGGGCGCATCATGCGGTAGATGGCCACGCGCGCCTGGTATTCGTCCGGGGTCTCGTCGGTGCGCAGCGTCTGCGAGATGAAGCTGCCACGGTTGAGCTCGTTGGTGTAGATGCAGGGCAGTTGCTTGACGCCTGCGCTGCGCAGCTTCTTGAGCAGGGCTTCGGTCAGCTCCTCGTTGACCTTGGCAATGATCTCGCCGGTGTCGGGATCGACAATGTTCTTGGCCACGACGCGGCCCAGCAGAAAGTCCTCGGGCACGGAGATTTCCTTCAGCCCGGCCTGCTCCAGCTCACGGATGTGGCGCGCCGTGATGCGCTTGTCCTTGGCGACGATCACATTGCCCTTGGCGTCCGTGATGTCAAAGCGCGCCTGCTCGCCCTTGAGGCGCTCGGGCACCAGCTCCATGCGCGCGCCACTGTCCATCAAGGTGAAGTTGTCGTTGTCGAAGAAGTTCGCCAGGATGGCCTCGGGCGTCAGGCCGATGGCCTTGAGCAGAATCGTCACCGGCATCTTGCGACGGCGATCGACGCGGAAGTACAGCAGATCCTTGGGGTCGAACTCGAAGTCCAGCCAAGAGCCACGGTAGGGAATCACGCGCGCCGAGAACAGCAGCTTGCCCGAGCTGTGGGTCTTGCCCTTGTCGTGCTCGAAGAACACGCCGGGGCTGCGGTGCAGCTGGCTGACGATGACGCGCTCAGTGCCGTTGATGATGAACGAGCCCTTGTCGGTCATCAGTGGCACTTCGCCCATGTAGACCTCTTGCTCCTTCACTTCCTTGACGACCTTGTTCTGCGCCGTCGAGGAGTCGCGGTCGTAGATGATCAGCTGCAGGCGCGCGCGCACGGCCGAGGCAAAGGTCAGGCCACGAGTTTGGCACTCGCGCACGTCGAAAGCCGGCTTGGCCAGGTTGTATTCGATGAACTTCATCTCCACAAAGCCATTGTGCGAGACGATGGGGAACGCCGAGTTGAACGCTGCCTGCAAGCCTTCATCCAGGCGTTTCTTGGGCGGCACCTCCGCCTGCAGAAATGCCGTGTAGGCATCCTTTTGCATCTGCAGCAGATAGGGAATGTTCAAAACGCTGTCGCGGCGCCCGAAGCTTTTGCGGATACGTTTGCGTTCAGTAAAGGAATAGGCCATGAGATCTCCGGTCTGAAGGGTTCAGGGGGATTCTTCGACGGTTGTACTTGCAAGCGCAGCTCCAGCGCGCAGGGCCCGGGTGCCGGGGGCGCAAAAGACGTGGCGCTCAAGTCTTGGCGGTTGGCCACTACCAACCATGGCTGACGGCGGTGCATTGCACACCGCCCGACCAAGGTGCCTTGCTGTGTCGTGAATTCAGAAAGCACACCAAAACGCTCCACGAGGAACGCTTTCGTCTGCACTCTGCAGCGCGCTTGGGCGGGCAGGCAAGCAGGCTTGTGGCCTGCCCAGCCCAAAACGACAAGAGCCAGGCAGCTGCACTTCGTGCGCGCCTGGCTGTCGTCGCTCTGAAGCGATTACTTCAGTTCGGCCTTGGCGCCAGCTTCTTCCAGCTTCTTCAGAGCGGCTTCTGCATCGGCCTTGGGCATGCCTTCCTTGACGGTCTTGGGTGCGCCATCGACCAGGTCCTTGGCTTCCTTCAGGCCCAGGCCGGTGATTTCGCGCACGGCCTTGATCACGGAGACCTTGTTGCTGCCAGCGTCCTTGAGCTCCAGGTTGAACTCGGTCTTTTCTTCTGCAGCAGCAGCGGCGCCACCGCCACCAGCGGCGGCAGGAGCAGCCATTGCAGCAGCGCTCACGCCAAACTTCTCTTCGATCGCCTTGACCAGGTCGTTCAGTTCCAGCACGGTCATGCTGTCCAGAGCCGTCAGGAATGCGTCTTTATCGAATGCCATTTTGAAATCCTCTTTGCAATTGATTCAGTTCATTGGGTTGCCAGCCTAGCGCCTGTGATGGTTGCAGCGCCCGATCGAAAAATCGACCGGCAGGCTCGGCAGGGGTCATCAGGCGGCTGCTTCTTCGCCCTTTTTCTCGGCCAGCGCTGCCAGCACGCGCGCTGTGCGCGAGACGGGCGATTGCATCAGGCCAAGCAGCTGCGACAGCAGCACTTCCTTGGTGGGGATGCTTGCCAATTGCTTGACAGCATCGGCATCCAAAGGCTTGCCTTCGTATGCACCACCACGGATCACCAGCTTGTCATTGGTCTTGGCGAAATCGGCCACCACCTTGGCGGCGGCAACGGCGTCTTCCGAAAAACCATAGATCAGCGGCCCCGTGAGCTGGTCAGACACCACCTCGAACGCACTGCCAGCCACGGCGCGACGTGCCAGCGTGTTCTTCAACACGCTCAGGGTCACGTTCTGCTCGCGGGCCTTGATGCGCAGCTGTGTCAGATCAGCCACCGTGATGCCACGGTACTCCGCCATCACCAGCGTCTGGGATTTGGCGGCGAGGTCAGCCACCTGTGCGACGACTGCCTCTTTTTGACTGCGATTCAGACTCAAGGTCCTCTCCTTTCAATGCAATGCTGCTCTGCCCGACATGCCAAGCATTGCGGCATTGCGCCCAGTTAAGCGACCAACTGCCAGAGAATATCAGTGTGTTTCTCCACAGTGGGCACCATCTACGCTGGCCCGCCCCAAAAGTCATGCGACGCAGCAGGCGGCTTAAGCAAGGCCAGAGGCCCTACACCAGCGGTCTCGGATGACCTGCCGGCACCTTCGGTAAAGAGAGGCACCGGCAGCCCACCTGAACCCGCATCTTCAACGACCATGAAGCCGTTGAAGATGCAGGAATTTTTTTGTTCGACCCAAACCTGCCGTACTCAGGCAAGCCCAGGTCCGTCTCGCCCCCAAATCAGGCAGAGATGGTTTGCGTATCAACGCGCACGCCGATACCCATGGTCGAGGACACAGCCACCTTGCGCAGGTACACGCCCTTGGCGCCAGCGGGCTTGGCCTTGTTCAGCGCCTCGATCAGCGCCTGCAGGTTTTGCTGCAGCTTCTCACTCTCGAACGAGCGACGACCGATGGTGCCATGGATGATGCCAGCCTTGTCCACACGGAACTGCACCTGACCTGCCTTGGCATTCTTCACGGCCGTGGCAACGTCGGGCGTCACAGTGCCAACCTTGGGGTTGGGCATCAGGCCGCGCGGGCCCAGGATCTGACCCAGTGCACCAACAACACGCATGGCATCTGGAGCGGCAATCACCACGTCATAGGGGATATTGCCGGTCTTGAACTCGGCAGCCAGCTCGTCCATGCCCACCACGTCGGCGCCAGCGGCCTTGGCTTCCTCGGCCTTGGAGCCCTGGGCAAACACGGCCACGCGAGCCGTCTTACCAGTGCCATTGGGCAGCACCACGGCGCCACGCACCACCTGGTCGGATTTCTTGGCATCCACACCCAGCTGCACAGCCACGTCGATGGACTCGTCAAACTTGGCAGTCGCCGCCTCCTTCACCAACGCAATGGCGTCAGCCCAGGGGTAGAGCTTGTTGGAATCGACCTTGCCCTGCAGGGCCTTTTGCTTTTTGGTCAGCTTTGCCATCTCACACCCCTTCCACAGTCACACCCATCGAGCGCGCAGAACCAGCGATGATGCGCACAGCAGCATCCAGATCGGCCGCATTGAGGTCGGCCATCTTGGTCTTGGCGATCTCTTCCAGCTGTGCTCGGGTGATCTTGCCAACCTTTTGCTTGTTCGGGTTGGACGAGCCCTTATCCAGCTTGATGGCCTTCTTGATCAAGGTCGTCGCAGGCGGCGTCTTGATGATGAAGGTGAAGCTCTTGTCCGCGTAAGCAGTAATCACCACCGGCAGAGGCAAACCAGGCTCCATGCCCTGAGTTTGCGCATTGAACGCCTTGGTGAACTCCATGATGTTCAGGCCACGCTGACCGAGCGCGGGGCCGATGGGAGGCGAAGGATTGGCCTTGCCCGCCGGCACTTGCAGCTTGATAAAGCCGACAATTTTCTTTGCCATGCAAAACTCCTATTCGGGTCCAACGCCTACTGCGCCAAGGCATCGCTCTGGCGCCATTGGCTCCCCGATTGATTGAAAAGATCGCGCGCAAGCAGCTGTCAATACAGCAAATTTTGCGGCGAACCGCGAATTATATGTGCAGGCCTAAAATCCTGCAAGCCTATCGCTCAAAATAAGGGCATCCCATACCACGCAGCCCTTCACCCCGACGCTGCAGTCAATGGGCAAGCAACATAAAAGCCCGGCACGCCGGGCTTTTGTTCTTGAGGCATCTGCCTTGGGGTGTCATGTCTTCTCGACCTGGGCAAATTCCAGCTCCACAGGGGTGGAGCGGCCAAATATCATCACCGAGACGCGAAGACGATTGCGCTCGTAGTTGACTTCTTCAACGCTGCCATTGAAGTCAGCAAATGGCCCTTCTTTGACGCGCACCAACTCACCCACCATGAACTCCACCTTATGGCGCGGCTTCTCGCCATCGCCTTGCATGCGCTCGAGAATTTTCTGCACTTCGCGATCCGGGATCGGCGTAGGCTTGTTACGCCCCCCGCCAACGAAACCCGTGACCTTACTGGTCTGCTTGACCAGGTGCCAGCTCTCGTCATCCATCACCATTTCGACGAAGACGTAATTCGGGTAGAGCTTGTGCTCAGTCGTCTTGCGCTGGCCATTCTTGACCTCGACCACTTCTTCAGTAGGCACCAGGATGCGACCGAACTTGTGATTGACGCCCGCACGGGCTACTCGCTCAAGAATATTGCGCTCCACCGCCTTCTCCATACCGGAGTAGGCTTGCACGATGTACCAGCGCTTGCCGCTGCTGGCCTCAGACGTCGGCTGCTGCTCGCTTTTTTCCATTTCGGTCATCAGTCCCTCCAGCCCAACAGCAAATCAAAAATCACCCACCCCACCGTCACATCAGTCAACCAAAGGAATGTAGCCATGATCACGGCAAAGGCGAACACATATCCGGTCATTTGCATGGCCTCTTTGCGGGTCGGCCAAACTACTTTCTTCAACTCGTTCCAGGAGTCTTTCACATAACCGACGAAGTCGCGCCCCGGGTTAGACCACAGAAACACCAGAGCCGCCAACAGAAAGGCCACCAGCAGTCCCAGCCACTGCACCCAACCGCCATGAGCCTCCAGCATGTAAAAAGCCACGATGCCCCCTACCACCAGCAGAGCACTCACAAGCAACTTGACCACACTGGCACCGGATCCGACGGTTTCCACCTGCGATGACACAGCCATTTCTTACTCCTTGGGCATCACGGGCCAAGCCCGAAACACCACATAGACTCATACACGAAACCCGCCAACACAGGGCGGGTTTTTCAAATCAAACGCAAGGCAAACGATGGAGCCGGGTGGCAGGGGCAGTAGGAATCGAACCTACAACCTTCGGTTTTGGAGACCGACGCTCTGCCAATTGAGCTATACCCCTATTGCTCTTGTTTCTGCTACAGCGCTTGCTGCTTACTGGAGCAGAAATCCATCGCTTGCTGCAGCGCCGCCTTGTCAGGCAATGATCTTGGCCACCACGCCAGCGCCGACGGTACGACCGCCTTCGCGGATCGCAAAACGCAGGCCCTCTTCCATGGCGATCGGGGCAATCAGCTTGACGGTGATGCTGACGTTGTCGCCAGGCATGACCATTTCCTTGCCTTCGGGCA
>NZ_NSJF01000013.1 GCF_002285285.1 Vandammella animalimorsus | reverse complement strand
AAATGGCAAAAGGTAAGTTTGAGCGCACCAAGCCCCACGTGAACGTGGGCACGATTGGTCACGTGGACCATGGCAAGACGACGCTGACTGCAGCGATCGCCACCGTGCTGTCCAAGAAGTTTGGCGGCGAAGCCAAAGGCTACGACCAGATCGACAACGCGCCCGAAGAAAAGGCCCGCGGCATCACCATCAACACCTCGCACGTGGAATACGAAACGGCCAACCGCCACTATGCCCACGTGGACTGCCCCGGCCACGCCGACTACGTCAAGAACATGATTACCGGTGCAGCCCAGATGGACGGCGCCATCCTGGTCTGCTCCGCCGCTGACGGCCCCATGCCCCAAACCCGTGAGCACATCCTGCTCTCGCGCCAGGTGGGCGTGCCCTACATCATCGTCTTCCTGAACAAGGCCGACATGGTGGACGACGAAGAGCTGCTGGAACTGGTCGAAATGGAAGTGCGCGAACTGCTCTCCAAGTACGACTTCCCTGGCGACGACACCCCCATCATCCGCGGCTCTGCCAAGCTGGCCCTGGAAGGCGACCAAAGCCCCATCGGCGAAGAAGCCATCCTCAAGCTCGCTGAAGCCCTGGACAGCTACATCCCCACCCCCGAGCGCGCCGTGGACGGCACCTTCCTCATGCCCGTGGAAGATGTGTTCTCCATCTCTGGCCGCGGTACCGTGGTCACCGGTCGTGTCGAGCGTGGCGTCATCAAAGTCGGCGAAGAAATCGAAATCGTCGGCATCCGTGACCTGCAAAAGACCACCGTCACCGGCGTGGAAATGTTCCGCAAGCTGCTCGACCAGGGTCAGGCTGGCGACAACGTCGGTCTGCTGCTGCGCGGCACCAAGCGCGAAGAAGTCGAGCGCGGTCAAGTGCTGGCCAAGCCCGGCACCATCAAGCCGCACACCGACTTCACAGCCGAGGTCTACGTGCTGAGCAAGGACGAAGGCGGCCGCCACACCCCCTTCTTCAGCAACTACCGCCCTCAGTTCTACTTCCGCACCACGGACGTGACCGGCTCCATCGAACTGCCCGAAGGCAAGGAAATGGTCATGCCTGGCGACAACGTCAGCATCACCGTCAAGCTGATTGCCCCGATCGCCATGGAAGAGGGCCTGCGTTTTGCGATCCGCGAAGGCGGTCGTACCGTCGGCGC
>NZ_NSJF01000012.1 GCF_002285285.1 Vandammella animalimorsus | reverse complement strand
GCATATCCCAGGGCCAGAGTTTCGCGGTCCACCCGCACTGGGCGGCGTTGCAGCGGGCGCACCAGATCCTCGGCGGCATCAATGAGGCCGCGCACGTCACAGCCATGGTTCAGGCCCATGCGATCGACGGCGGCGATGAAGACCTCCAGCGGTGCATTGCCTGCGCCCGCGCCCATGCCCGTCAGGCTGGCATCGACGCGGTCACAGCCATGCTCAAGCGCCACCATGCTGTTGGCCACGCCCAGGCTGAGGTTGTGGTGGGCATGGATGCCGGTCTGGGTCTGGGACTGCAGCACATCCTTGAGGGCCTTGATGCGCTCGGCAATGTCGTACATGTTCATGGCGCCACCTGAGTCGACCACGTAAATGCACTGTGCGCCATAGCTTTCCATCAGCTTGGCCTGCTGGGCCAAGCCCTGAGGGCTGTTCATATGGCTCATCATCAGAAAGCCCACTGTATCCATGCCCATGGCGCGGGCCGACTCGATGTGCTGCCTGGAAATATCGGCCTCGGTGCAATGGGTGGCCACGCGCACGGTGCGCGCCCCAGCGTCGTAGGCGGCCTTCAGGTCATGGATGGTGCCGATGCCCGGCAGCAGCAAAGTGGCAACGCGGGCGTGCCGCACAGTCTCGGCCACGGCGGCAATCCATTGCAAGTCCGTGTGTGCGCCAAAGCCGTAGTTGAAGCTCGAGCCCTGCAGGCCATCGCCGTGCGCCACCTCGATGCTGTCCACCCCGGCGCGATCCAATGCCTGGGCAATGGCGCGGACTTGATCGAGCGAATACTGGTGACCGATGGCATGCATGCCATCGCGCAAGGTGACGTCGGAGACAAAGATTTTTTTCTTGGTGTCGAACATGGGCAGGGCTCCCTTCAGACCGTGGCGGATGGCTGCTCAGGCAAGGCCTGGGCGATGCGTTCGGCAGCGGCCATGGCGGCGCTGGTCATGATGTCCAGGTTGCCGGCATAGGTCGGCAGGTAATGCCCAGCGCCCTCGACTTCGAGAAACACCGAGACCTTCAGCCCGCACAGCGGCCCCAGGCCGGGGACGTTGAGGCGTTGGGACTGGTCATACAGATCGAACTGTGGCGCCTGCTTGAGACGATAGCCCGGCACGTAGCGGGCCACCTCGGCCACCATGGCCTCGATCGATTGGGCGATGGTCTGGCGATCGGTATCGGCCTGGGTGAGGCAATACACGGTGTCGCGCATCACCAGCGGCGGCTCGGCAGGGTTGAGGATGATGATGGCCTTGCCCTTTTGTGCCCCTCCAACATCCACGATTGCGCGTGCAGTGGTCTCGGTGAACTCGTCAATGTTGGCGCGGGTGCCAGGCCCGGCGGACTTGCTGGCGATGGAGGCCACGATCTCTGCATAAGCCACGGGCGCAACGCGCGAGACGGCCTTGACCATAGGAATGGTGGCCTGGCCCCCACAGGTGACCATGTTGATGTTCGGCGCTGCGAGCTGCTCCTCCAAGTTCACCACTGGTATCACATAAGGCCCAATGGCTGCAGGGGTGAGGTCGATCACGCGCACGCCGTGTGGCTGCAGCAGGGCGTTGTTCTCGATGTGGGCTGCGGCGCTGGTGGCGTCAAAGACAATGCGGATGTCCTTGAACTCGGGCAGGGCCAACAGGCCTTGGACGCCGGCATGGGTGGTGGCAACACCCAGGCGCGCTGCGCGTTGCAGACCCTCGGATGCAGCGTCGATGCCGACCATGGCCGCCATCTGCAAATGCTTGGCGTGGCGCATGATCTTGATCATCAAGTCGGTGCCGATGTTGCCCGAGCCAATGATGGCCACGGGCGTTTTTGTGGTGTTTGAAGTCATGGGGCAGTGCAGTCAGGGCAAGAAAAAGCAACAAAGGAAGCGAAATGGCCTTTTGCAGACTGCCGCAACAGGCAGACGCACCGGGCCATGCAGCAGGCTCGCGGGATCGGCCTGCATTCAATCCTGGCCAAAAACAGCGGTGACATTGCCCAGGCCCTGGATTTGCGCCGTGAACACATCGCCAGGACGGGCCGCCACCATCGGGCCCAGCGCGCCGGTCAGCACGACATCGCCTGCACGCAAGGGAGCGCCCAGGCGCACCATGGTGTCGGCCAGCCAGACGGCGGCGTTCAGTGGATTGCCCAGGCAGGCCGAGCCTGCGCCGATGGAGACCTGTTCACCGGCGCGTTCCATGACCATGCCGCACTGCACCAAATCCAATTTGCGCAAGGGCACGGGCGTGGAGCCCAGCACGAACAAATCCGAGGAGGCGTTGTCGGCCACCGTGTCGGCCAGACGGATGTCCCAGTTGGCGATGCGGCTGCCCACCACCTCGATGGCCGGCAAGGCATAGGCCACGGCGGAGATCACATCGGCATAGGTGTGCCGCTCATGGGGCAGGTCGCGCTGCAGTACCAGAGCGATTTCGGCTTCGGCCTTGGGCTGATGGGTGCGCGACCAATCGATTTCCTCATGGTCGCCGACGGCCATGTCGGCAAACAAGGCGCCGTAATCGGGGGCATCCACCCCCAGTTGCTGCTGCACGGCTGTGGAGGTCAGGCCAATCTTGCGGCCCACCAAGCGGGCGCCACTTTGCAGGCGCCGGTGGGTCAGCTCTTGTTGCACTTGATAGGCCAGATGCAGGGTCTGGCGTGCATCGCCCAGCCGGGCGAGCTCCTCGCGCAC
>NZ_NSJF01000011.1 GCF_002285285.1 Vandammella animalimorsus | reverse complement strand
AAAACAAACCCCCCAATTCCGAGAGGAAGAGGGGGGTTTAGGGCATAGAAGCCTGACGATGACCTACTTTCACACGGGAATCCGCACTATCATTGGCGCTAGTCCGTTTCACTGTCCTGTTCGGGATGGGAAGGAGTGGTTCCAGACTGCTATTGTCATCAGGCATAACTGGTGTTGTTGCTGAGTTCTTACAGCAACAAAAAGCATAGAGTCGAATCGAATGATTTTGATTGCGCTGGCCAGCCTTAGCAGTTTGCTGCTGTGCTTTGTCGATCGTTGTGGGATCGATTTGTCAAAGTTATAGGGTCAAGCCTCACGGGCAATTAGTACTGGTTAGCTCAATGCATTGCTGCACTTGCACACCCAGCCTATCAACGTCGTAGTCTTCAACGACCCTTTAGGGGGCTCAAGGCCCCGGCAGATCTCATCTTGGGATGAGTTTCCCGCTTAGATGCTTTCAGCGGTTATCTCGTCCACACTTAGCTACCCGGCGATGCCACTGGCGTGACAACCGGTACACCAGAGGTGTGTCCACTCCGGTCCTCTCGTACTAGGAGCAGGTTCCCTCAAATCTGCAGCGCCCACGGAAGATAGGGACCAAACTGTCTCACGACGTTTTAAACCCAGCTCACGTACCTCTTTAAATGGCGAACAGCCATACCCTTGGGACCGACTTCAGCCCCAGGATGAGATGAGCCGACATCGAGGTGCCAAACACCGCCGTCGATATGAACTCTTGGGCGGTATCAGCCTGTTATCCCCAGAGTACCTTTTATCCGTTGAGCGATGGCCCTTCCATACAGAACCACCGGATCACTTAGTCCTAGTTTCCTACCTGTTCGACTTGTCAGTCTCACAGTCAAGCACGCTTATGCCTATGCACTATTAGCACGATGTCCGACCGTACCTAGCGTACCTTCGAACTCCTCCGTTACGCTTTGGGAGGAGACCGCCCCAGTCAAACTGCCTACCATGCACTGTCCCCCGCCCTGATTCAAGGGCGCAGGTTAGAACCTCAAACACACCAGGGTGGTATTTCAAGGACGGCTCCATGAGAACTAGCATCCTCACTTCAAAGCCTCCCACCTATCCTACACAGATCTGTTCAAAGTCCCATACAAAGCTACAGTAAAGGTTCATGGGGTCTTTCCGTCTTTCCGCGGGGAGATTGCATCATCACAAACATTTCAACTTCGCTGAGTCTCAGGAGGAGACAGTGTGGCCATCGTTACGCCATTCGTGCAGGTCGGAACTTACCCGACAAGGAATTTCGCTACCTTAGGACCGTTATAGTTACGGCCGCCGTTTACTGGGACTTCGATCAAGAGCTTGCACCCCATCACTTAATCTTCCAGCACCGGGCAGGCGTCACACCCTATACGTCCACTTTCGTGTTTGCAGAGTGCTGTGTTTTTAATAAACAGTCGCAGCCACCTATTTTTTGCAACCCATTCATGCTCAGATGTTCTCATCACACTAATAGGGCACACCTTCTCCCGAAGTTACGGTGTCAATTTGCCGAGTTCCTTCTCCTGAGTTCTCTCAAGCGCCTTAGAATACTCATCTCGCGCACCAGTGTCGGTTTGCGGTACGGTCGCCTATAGCTGAAGCTTAGTGGCTTTTCCTGGAACCCCGTTCAGTGACTTCATGAGCAAGCTCACTCGATCGACAGCCTCGGTATATGTGTGCCGGATTTGCCTAACACACGCCTACTTCTGCCTAAACCAACTATTCCAACAGTTGGATCACCTATTAAGATTCGTCCCCACATCGCACTATAGGTCGGTGCAGGAATATTAACCTGCTTCCCATCAGCTACGCATCTCTGCCTCGCCTTAGGGGCCGACTCACCCTACGCCGATGAACGTTGCGTAGGAAACCTTGCGCTTACGGCGAGGAGGCTTTTCACCCCCTTTAACGCTACTCATGTCAGCATTCGCACTTCTGATACCTCCAGCAGCCTTTACAAGCCACCTTCGCAGGCCTACAGAACGCTCTCCTACCACGCACAGTAAACTGTGCATCCGCAGCTTCGGTAACTGGCTTGAGCCCCGTTACATCTTCCGCGCAGGACGACTCGATCAGTGAGCTATTACGCTTTCTTTAAATGATGGCTGCTTCTAAGCCAACATCCTGACTGTCTATGCCTTCCCACCTCGTTTCCCACTTAGCCAATTTTAGGGACCTTAGCTGGCGGTCTGGGTTGTTTCCCTCTCGTGTCCGGACGTTAGCACCCGGTGCACTGTCTCCCAAGCTGTACTCTGCGGTATTCGGAGTTTGCCTTGGTTTGGTAAGTCGCCATGACCCCCTAGCCAAAACAGTGCTCTACCCCCGCAGGTAATACTTGAGGCACTACCTAAATAGTTTTCGGAGAGAACCAGCTATTTCCGAGTTTGTTTAGCCTTTCACCCCTATCCACAGCTCATCCGCTAATTTTGCAACATTAGTCGGTTCGGTCCTCCAGTACCTGTTACGGCACCTTCAACCTGGCCATGGATAGATCACTCGGTTTCGGGTCTACACCCAGCGACTAGACGCCCTATTCGGACTCGATTTCTCTTCGGCTCCCCTATTCGGTTAACCTCGCCACTGAATGTAAGTCGCTGACCCATTATACAAAAGGTACGCCGTCACCCCGAAGGGCTCCGACTTTTTGTAAGCATGCGGTTTCAGGATCTATTTCACTCCCCTCCCGGGGTTCTTTTCGCCTTTCCCTCACGGTACTGGTTCACTATCGGTCGATTACGAGTATTTAGCCTTGGAGGATGGTCCCCCCATATTCAGACAGGATTTCACGTGTCCCGCCCTACTTGTCTCTAGCCTAGTACCACACAGAATTTTCACATACGGGGCTATCACCCACTGTGGCCGGAGTTTCCAATCCGTTCTGTTGTCTTCTGCGCTATCACTAGAAGGCTGATCCGATTTCGCTCGCCACTACTTTCGGAATCTCGGTTGATGTCTTTTCCTCTGGGTACTTAGATGTTTCAGTTCTCCAGGTTCGCCTCGTTAACCTATGAATTCAGTCAACGATACCCTAACGGGTGGGTTTCCCCATTCAGAAATCTTCGGATCAATGCTCATTTGCCAGCTCCCCGAAGCTTATCGCAGGCTATCACGTCTTTCATCGCCTGTAATCGCCAAGGCATCCACCACATGCTCTTATTCACTTGACCCTATAACTTTGACTTCTGCTTTCGCAAAAACCTCCATCACAGAACAAGCAAACTTGCTTACGCGTTTGCCGTAATTCACGCTTGTCTTGAAGAGCCACCTAAAATTTTTAGACAGCTCAGAGAACAATCGTCAATTACTGAACAATTCAAACTTCTTTGAATGTTCGTTGTTGACGCAATCAAAATCATTGCTGATGGCACGGCGCAGATTTACTGCTTTCCATCAGCAACGCTGATTCGACTCTATGATTTTTTAAAGAACAGCCAATTTCATCGATTGATATCGATAAACAACAAAAAAGCCTTTAAGACCAAAATCTTTTAAAGCCTTTTTGGTGTTTAACGAAACTGCGCATTCTAGCACAACTTATGAGGCAAAAAAAATTAATGCCGAATGCTCTTTTTGGTGGAGGATGACGGGATCGAACCGACGACCCCCTGCTTGCAAAGCAGGTGCTCTCCCAGCTGAGCTAATCCCCCAATAGATTCAATCCATTGGATTTCATCCACCCCATCTTTCGACAGGATTTTGGTGGGTCTAGTTGGGCTCGAACCAACGACCCCCGCCTTATCAAGACGGTGCTCTAACCAGCTGAGCTACAGACCCATCACCAAATACCATTTGGTATTTGATTTCCATTCCAACAACCGATAAGTGTGGACGCTTGGCAAAAGTTGCCTTTTCCAGAAAGGAGGTGATCCAGCCGCACCTTCCGGTACGGCTACCTTGTTACGACTTCACCCCAGTCACGAGCCCTGCCGTGGTAAGCGCCCTCCTTACGGTTAAGCTACCTACTTCTGGCAGAACCCGCTCCCATGGTGTGACGGGCGGTGTGTACAAGACCCGGGAACGTATTCACCGTGACATGCTGATCCACGATTACTAGCGATTCCGACTTCACGCAGTCGAGTTGCAGACTGCGATCCGGACTACGACCGGCTTTATGGGATTTGCTCCCCCTCGCGGGTTGGCTGCCCTTTGTACCGGCCATTGTATGACGTGTGTAGCCCCACCTATAAGGGCCATGAGGACTTGACGTCATCCCCACCTTCCTCCGGTTTATCACCGGCAGTCTCATTAGAGTGCCCAACTTAATGATGGCAACTAATGACAAGGGTTGCGCTCGTTGCGGGACTTAACCCAACATCTCACGACACGAGCTGACGACAGCCATGCAGCACCTGTGTTACGGCTCTCTTTCGAGCACCAAGCCATCTCTGGCAAGTTCCGTACATGTCAAAGGTGGGTAAGGTTTTTCGCGTTGCATCGAATTAAACCACATCATCCACCGCTTGTGCGGGTCCCCGTCAATTCCTTTGAGTTTTAGTCTTGCGACCGTACTCCCCAGGCGGTCAACTTCACGCGTTAGCTTCGTTACTGAAGAAATGAATCCCCAACAACCAGTTGACATCGTTTAGGGCGTGGACTACCAGGGTATCTAATCCTGTTTGCTCCCCACGCTTTCGTGCATGAGCGTCAGTGCAGGCCCAGGGGATTGCCTTCGCCATCGGTGTTCCTCCGCATATCTACGCATTTCACTGCTACACGCGGAATTCCATCCCCCTCTGCCGCACTCCAGCAATGCAGTCACTAATGCAGTTCCCAGGTTGAGCCCGGGGATTTCACATCGGTCTTGCATCGCCGCCTGCGCACGCTTTACGCCCAGTAATTCCGATTAACGCTCGCACCCTACGTATTACCGCGGCTGCTGGCACGTAGTTAGCCGGTGCTTATTCTTACAGTACCGTCATGATCCCCAGGTATTAACCAGAGACTTTTCGTTCTGTACAAAAGCAGTTTACAACCCGAAGGCCTTCGTCCTGCACGCGGCATTGCTGGATCAGGCTTGCGCCCATTGTCCAAAATTCCCCACTGCTGCCTCCCGTAGGAGTCTGGGCCGTGTCTCAGTCCCAGTGTGGCTGGTCGTCCTCTCAGACCAGCTACAGATCGCAGGCTTGGTAGGCCTTTACCCCACCAACTACCTAATCTGCCATCGGCCACTCCAATCGCGCAAGGCCCGAAGGTCCCCTGCTTTCATCCGTAGATCTTATGCGGTATTAATCCGGCTTTCGCCGAGCTATCCCCCACAATTGGGCATGTTCCGATGTATTACTCACCCGTTCGCCACTCGTCATCAGGTGCAAGCACCCATGTTACCGTTCGACTTGCATGTGTAAAGCATGCCGCCAGCGTTCAATCTGAGCCAGGATCAAACTCTTTAGTTCGATCTCTATTAACTCACTCACTTAAGCGGAATTGAAGTTCTCCTGTAAGCTCAAAGCCTACACACTTCGATTCTGTGCTGTGAGCGCTTGGCATTTCTGCCGCACTTTGCTTGCGCAAAGTTTTTGCGACAACTCTTATTCCAAACGCCCACGCTTATCGGCTGTATATTTTTAATGAACCCTGCTTGCCATCCAATGATTTGGATTCGCATTGTTTCGCAATCAGCGAAGCCCTCTACTATAACACAAAATTTCAAGCATTCAAGAAATTTTGAATTTTTTTGAAATCTTGCTTCGAAGACCGCTTCGCATCCAGCGAAGCCCTCTACTATAACACGAAAAAATTTCAAATCAACAAAATTTTGAAATTTTTTTCATCCAGCCTACCAACCAAGCTTTCGAGGAAACTTCGCATTGTAGCAGAAATTTTGAGTCAGTCAACTAACCTCAAACCATCTGCCACCGCAACCACCCAACAGAGCAGCTGCAATCAAGCGAAGGCGTGACTATAACATAAGTTTTTC
>NZ_NSJF01000010.1 GCF_002285285.1 Vandammella animalimorsus | reverse complement strand
ATCCCGAACAGGACAGTGAAACGGACTAGCGCCAATGATAGTGCGGATTCCCGTGTGAAAGTAGGTCATCGTCAGGCTTCTATGCCCTAAACCCCCCTCTTCCTCTCGGAATTGGGGGGTTTGTTTTTGCCAAAAATTTGGGTGCAGTATCCTTTTAAGGGCTAATCCACTATGATTGCGCCGTCAAAACTTGTTGGCGTTGAATCCATGGATGTTGGATTGCCGCTAGATATGGAAACACCACCTGAAGTTGTGCTGCGCATAGCCAGTGATGAGCAGGATTGGGAGTCTGTGCATGAACTGTTTTTGGAGTATGCGCAGGGCTTGTCCGTTGATTTGGCATTTCAGGACTTTGATACTGAGCTGGCATCATTGCCTGAGCGATATGCGCAACCTGCTGGTTGCGTAGTGCTGGCCTTCGTTGATGGAATGCTGGCTGGATGCTGCGCGATGCGCGGCCTTGAGTCCCCAGATTACCCTGATGCCAGCGAAATGAAGCGCTTGTATGTGCGCAGATTGTTTCGTGGCTTTGGTCTGGGGAGGTTGCTTGCACAGGCTGTAATGGAGCAGGCTGCCTTGGCGGGCTACGGCTGTATTTTGTTGGACACTCTTGATGAGATGGACGCAGCTCGCGCGCTTTACGAGGATTTGGGCTTTGAGGAAATTGAGCCTTATTACTACAACCCGCATCCTCAGGCCTTCTTTCTGAAGGCAAGTTTGGTTTGATGGCGCTTCAATTCAGCTTGCTTGGATATGGTGTCGTGGCCGTGTTTTCAATGAAATCCGCACAGCTATTGCATTCAGAATGCTTGTAATGTGTTGACCTCATACACGTTTTCGTTTTGCATCCAAGGCTTTGGCTTAGAAAAACTGATTAGACGAAATACAGGCAAAAGGCGAGTTTTCTTCGCCTGCCAATGTAGATGCTTGCCGCCTTGGCATGTGGCGCAGCAGTAATAATGGAATGAGTATGCAGTCTTCCCGCGCCGTTTCCACGGCCATGCTTCCCAGTGAGCGGCGAACCAGTCTGGTTCTGGCTGGTATTTTTGTGTTGCGCATGCTGGGTTTGTTCTTGGTCTTGCCGGTGTTTAGCTTGGCTGCGGCTGATTACCAGGGGGGGGACGATCCCCGGTTGATTGGTCTGGCGATGGGCATTTATGGTCTGACCCAGGCGCTGCTGCAATGGCCCCTGGGCATGGCTTCGGATCGCTGGGGCCGCAAGCGGGTGATTGCCATGGGCCTGCTGGTGTTTGTGTTGGGCAGTGTCTGGGCGGCGTTGAGCCATTCGGTTTGGGGGTTGGTGGCCGGGCGGGCCTTACAAGGGGCTGGGGCCATCTCGGCGGCCATGACGGCGCTGCTGGCGGATGCAACCCGCGAGGTCGTTCGTACCAAGGCCATGGCCTTGATCGGCATCAGCATTGGAGCCAGCTTTTCCTTGGCTTTGATTCTCGGGCCATTGCTCGGGTCAAAACTGGGCTTGAGTGGCTTGTTCTGGTTGATGGCGCTGCTGGCCGGCATTGCTCTGCTTGTGGTGCTCAAACTGCTGCCCCAACCCAAGGGCCAGCAGGATGCTCCGGTGCAGCATATCGAGCTGCCAGCCCATGCTGCAGAAACAGTTGCGCAGACAGGGCGATGGGCACTGTGGCGCCTGAACCTGGGGGTTTTTGTTCTGCATCTGTTGCAAATGGCCATGTGGAGCGGCGTGCCTTTGTTGCTGCAGGATGCAGGCTTGGCCAGCGCCGCGCATTGGCAGCTGTATTTGCCGGCCGTGCTGTTGTCGGTGCTGTGCTTTGGTGCGGTGTTTTCGCTGGAGCGTCGCGGGCGTTTGCAATGGGCGATGCGATTGGCCATGGGCCTGATTCTGGCAGCGCAGTTGGCGCTGGCGACTTTCAGCCATTATTTCCATGAGCAACTGACAGGCCAAGCAGCACTGTGGTTTCTGGGTACGGTGCTGTTCGTATTTTTCTGTGGCTTCAATGCATTAGAGGCCATGCAGCCCAGCCTGGTGTCGCGCCTGGCGCCGGCGGCGCAGCGCGGCTCTGCCATGGGGGTGTACAGCACGCTTCAATCGCTGGGCCTTTTTGCCGGTGGTGTGGTGGGGGGCGCACTGGTGGCCTATTGGGCAGAGGCCGGGCTGTTTGCGGTGACTGCGCTGATTGCCGCCGCCTGGTGCGCATTGACGCTCTGGTGCGAGCGCGCGCCGCAGCACACAGCTGATGCGGCGCGCTCCTCGCAGCCTTAGTGCGCTTCAGCACGCCCCAGGCGGATTGCTGTTTTGGCTTGGCCTCTCCTGGGCGAGGCGCATTTGTTTCCAAGTCGGCCGCTTACCACTGGTAGCGCAGGCTGGCCTGGGCGCTGCGGCCCTGGCCCCAGTAGCAGACGGTGGGGCCATAGCAACTGGCCACATGGGCGCGGTTGGCCAGGTTTTTCACGCTGAGCGCGAAGTGGTAGCCCGCGAGCGCGGCATGGGCCTGGCCCAGGTCGTAGTCCAGCCCGGCGTCCAGCAGGGTGTGGGCGGGGAGGTGCTGGCCGGGCCGCCCGTGCCAGGTGCGCTGGCCGGTGTGGCGCGCGCCGCTGTACAGCGTCAGCCCGGCCAGCGGGCCTTGGGCGATGCGCCAGTCCAGCCAGAGCCCGGCCTGATGGCGGGGCACGTCGGGCACGGCGCTGCCGGCTTCGCCGGGGATGTTCGAATGGGTGATGCGGGCATGGGTGTAGGCGTAAGAGGCGTTCAGGTGCACTTGCGCGCCGAGCTGTGCGCACGCCTCCAGCTCCAGCCCGCGCGTGCTGCGGCGGCCTTGCTGCACCTGGCAGGCGCGGCCGCAGATGGGGGATTCGGCCGGGTCGGGGTCGCGCGTGAGGGCCTTGTTCTGGCGCAGCGCGAACAGGCTGGCCGAGAGGGTGAGGTTGCGATCCTCGGGCTGGTAGCGCAGGCCCAGCTCCCATTGCTGCGAGCGGCTGGGCTGGAACAGGCGGCCGTGCCGGTCTTGCCCGGCCACGGGCTCGAAGCCTTGGGCGTAGGCGAGGTAGGGCGCCCAGCCATTTCCCATGAGCCAGTTCAGCCCCAGGCGGCCGGTGGTGGCGCGGTAGCGGGAAGCGGGAAGCGGAGGCGCCGGCCTGCCCCAGCCGCAGCCGGTCGTGCCGCAGGCCGAGGGTGGCAACCCACTGGCCCAGGCGTAGCTGGTCTTGCAGATACAGGCCGGTTTGGCTGGCGGTGGGCTGGGTGGCGTAGCGCCGCGTGGGCAGTTGTCAGGGCTGGCCGTAAATGGGCTGGAACAAATCCAGCGGGGCGGCGCGCCCGCCGGAGAGGCGCTCGAAATCGCTGCGCTCGCGCCGCGTGTCCCATCCCAGCAGCAGCTGGTGGCGCACCGGGCCCCAGTTGAAGCGGCCAAAGAGCTGGGTGTCGCTGGTCAGGGCGCGCGTGTCCTCGCGGGTCTGGCCCACGCTGCGGCCCACGTGGCGCAGGTCGGCGTGGATGCCGCCAAAGTCCTGGTTGACCGAGCGCATGTGGTTGTCGGTGCGGGCGTGGCGCAGGCGGTGGCGCAGCGCCCAGCGCTCGCTCAGGCGCGTGTGCAGCACGTAGCCCAGGTGGCGGGTGCGGCCGCTGAAGTGGTCGTAATCGGGCTCGCCCAGAAAGCGCCCCAGCGGGATGCGGCCGTGCGGGTTGGGCCAGACGGTGCCCTCGGGCGGCAGCCAGGCCGGGCCGGCGCCGCCGCCGGGCGCTTCGGCGTGGCGCAGCATGGCGTGCAGGGTGAAGCGGGTGCGCCCGCCGGGGCCGTCCGGGCGCAGCGTGAGGCTGGGCGCCAGCGCCCAGCGCCGCTCGCGCACGTGATCCATCTGGCTGCCGTCGCGGCTGCCCAGGCCCGCCAGGCGCCACAGCCAGCGCCCATCGCCCCACTGGCCGCCCACGTCCAGCCGCGCCTGGCGCAGGCCGTGGCTGCCCGCGTCCAGGGCGATTTGGCGGCGCTGGCGCGCGTCGGGCAGCTTGCTGTACATGGCCAGCAGGCCGGTGGGCACGTTGGCGCCGTAGAGCACGGAAGACGGCCCCTTGAGCACCTCCACCCGCTCCAGCAGCCAGGCGTCGATGCGCGAATCGCCATAGCCCAGGCCGTAGGGCAGGCGCATGCCGTCCAGGTATTTGTAGGGGATGTGGCCACGGATCATCACCCAGTCGGCGCGCACGTCGCCATCGCCGTACTGGGCCAGAAAGCCGGGGGTGTAGCGCAGGCTCTCCAGCAGCGAATGGCTGCCCTGGGCCTGCATCAGCGCGCTGTTGACGGTGCTGACGGCCTGCGGCGTCTCCAGCAGCGGCGCGGCCTGCTTCAGGCCGCTGGCGTTGATGTCCTGAAAGTCCAGCCAATCGCCCTGCGGGGCGGCGAAGACCTCGACCGTGGGCAGCTCGGGCGCGGCGCTGGAGGAGGGGGCGGCCTGCGTTGCTGCGGTTTTCGCCGTGCCATTGGGGCCTGGCGATCAAAAGCCGCTGGGGCGGTGGCTTGCGCTTGCGCTGCCGTGTGCGCGGCGGCCAGCAGGCACAGCCATGCCAGCCGCGCGCCGAAGGTGCGGGCCGCTGTGCCGCGATGAGCCTGGTTCATGGAAATGCGCTCCTTGGAATGTGAATGAAAATGCGCATTCTTTTTATGAACGCTAAAAGCGGCTACCGCACCGAGGGCAAGGCATGCGGCGCGCGCGTCAATCCCCAGGCCCCAGACGTTTCCCATGACCAGTTTTCACTGCATCCAGGCCCACAGCGGCGGCCGCCAGGCGGGCCACCTGAAGGGAGGAGAGATAAACCCCGGGCACAGAGTGAGATAAATCCGGGAAATAGTGGGAAATAGAGGGAAATAAAAACGGGCCGAAAGAAAAAAGTTTTCAGCGTGTGAAAAAAGAAAGAGGCCCAAAAATTTGCACTGCACGCGCCCCCTCTGGCGCGTCAGTGCTCGTTGTTGAACAGGTCGCCCTGATCGCGGCGGGCGGCCTCGGCCAGGCGCTTGCGGATGCGCTCGACGTAGCGCCTGACGGTGCGCTCGGCGATTCCGTTGGCGCGCGCCAGCTCGTCGTAGTTGTTGCCGGTGAACTGGCTGTAAATCTCCAGCTCCAGCTTGGTCAGGGCGCGTCGGAAATCCATCGGCATGTTGATGTTTTGGCCGCCCCAGTGGCTGGCCACATGATCGGCCAGGGCGCTGGCGGCCAACTGGGCCTCGGTCGCGTGGATGCCCAGGTCGATGAGCACGCGCGCGGCAACGGCCACGAAATCCTCAAAGAATTCGTGGCGGCGAATCCGCATGCGAGTTTCGCGTTCGGTCATTGAACAGCTCTGCGTTTTTGGGGCGCCACCTCGGGCGGGATTGGCCGGCCCAGGGCGCGCATGCAATGCACCCAGGCGTGCCAGTAGGCGTCAAAACTGTGGCCTGTAGCCAGGCGGCGAATGGCTGCGGCCGCATGCTCCCCGGCCTCGGGGGAAAGCTCCATGTCCACAAGGTCGTTGACCATACCGTCCACCTGCTCGGGCAGGTGCCGCATGGCCCAGGACTTGAGGGATTCGATCAGCGGCATGTAGTCGCCCACAAACCGCAGGTGATCACGACCCGTCATGCGCTTGACGTACACCGTCAGCGCCCGCTCAGATGGGTCTTTGACCACGCCCAGCGTATGCAGGAACAGCCACAGCGCGCGCACCTTGCGCGCCTGCTCGTTGTCGATGTAGATCGTGCGGCCGTTTTGCTGGCCTGTGGGCTTGACCCGGAACCCGGCCCGCTTGAGATGGTCGAGCACCTTGATCAGGTGCGCCATGTCCATGTGGCTGGTCGATTCCGCGCCGCCCACGGTGCGCAGCACTGTGCGATAGGTCTCCTCGTCCAGGCCCAATTGACGCTTGGCCACATGGATCAACTTGCGCCACTTGGCCGCGCGTGCCGTGTTTGCGGGGCGTTGTGCTGCCATGCCCATAGCCATTACACCTGCTCTTTCAGTTCGCCCAGCAGATTCTGGATCAGCTGAGACAGCTCGCCCGTTGCCAGCGCCACATCGGCATCGAATGGATCCTCGCTGCTGTCGCGGCCTTCGGTGGCGACATCATTCATGGCCAGCTTTTTGATTTGCAGCGCATCGGTGAGCACGAACTGACAGCGCTCGCCCCAGCCAAGCGCCAACTTGGTGGGACGTTTGCCGGCTTGTAGGTGACTCCGAATTTCCTCGATCTCCAGCGCGTGGCGGGCGTAACGTACCGTGGCGCGGCTCTCGTCGATTGACTTCAATTCGCACTCATCGCCCAGGCAGAAAGCACCGGGGGCGATTTGCTCATGCAGCCATTCGGCCATGACCACGGCCGGTGGCAGCGCCGTTTGGATGCGCCGGGGCATGAGGCCAGGCATTGCCTCTACCAAGCTGGTCAGAATCGCATCGGCTTGAATCAGTGATGCCGCATCTACCACCAGCAACCGTGCGCCGGGGTCAATCCATACCCAAACGCCGTACCGTTTGGTCAAGGCCTTGGGCAGCAAGCCCAGACGCACATCCGCTTTGATGTCGCGCCGCTCTTTGCGACCGGGCTTGCGGCCTGTTTCGGCTTCGATGGCGGCGCACTTGGCCTCCACCATGCGCTGCACCGCATCCCCGGGCAGCACCTTGGTCTCCACGCACCAGCGCAAAACCCACTGCCCGCCCACACACTCGGCCAACGCACCATGCGCATGGCCGCGCGGCGGCACCCAGCCCTCGCTGCGCTCCTGCGTCGGCCCGCACGGCAAAAACTCCGGCAACTCAACAGCCCCCAAATCCGGCCGCCAATCGCCGGAAATACGGAACATCAGCAGATTCTTGAACATCATGGCCTCCTTATGCCGCCTCGCCAGCCTCTTCCTCCGCCCCCTTGAGTAGGGCCGCCACCAGCTTGTCCACGGTGGCCGTGGTGTCCTTGATGACGACCTCGTCATCGGCATCGCTGATGCTCACGCCCACGCGCTTGAGCTCGGCGGCGCTGAGGCCCGCCAACGCCGCCTTGATGGGCACCTCGCGGCTTTGGATCAGCGCATCGGCGGCATCGGGCAGGTGTCGGCGGATCAGCCGCACGACCTGCGCGTCATCGTCCCAGCTGAGCTTGCCCTTGCCCTTTTGCCAGCCCAGCTTGATGCCCTCCAGCACCACCGTGCGCGGCTTGATGAACAGTTGCGGGCTGGCCTCGATGGCCGCGCGCAGCGCCGCCTCGGCCTCGGTCACGCGCGCCACGGCGCTGCGCAGCCCGGCCAGGCGCTGGCGCTTGATGGCCTCCAGCGCGTCATGCAGGCCCTGGGCGCGCTCGGTCAGCACATCCTTGTGCTGGCGGTAGCTGCGCGCAGCAGCGGCAATGGCAGTCATGGGGTTGGTGGTTTGGGTGTCCATGGTGTCCTCTCTCAAAATCAACAGTCACGGTTTGATCCGCGCCAGGTGCTGCAACACCAGCAGCGCGGCGCGGTCCAGGTCTGTGGCGGCACGCAGCGGCGTCAGGGTTGGTGAGTACAGCCCGCGGCCGTCATCGGCCAGCAGCAGGCCATGCTCGATGGCCTCGCCGCCATCGAGCAGCCCGATCAGCACGCGGATCGCCACGCCGCGCGCCTGGCCCGGCGTCAGCTGCACCTGCGCCTGCAGGGCGATGGGGGCGCTGCTCATGGGGCGGCCTCCCCATTGCTTGGCTCGCCCGGCTCGCCCGGCCCGTTGCCGCCAGCGTCGCCGCCCTGTGCCTCGCCCTGCGTGCGCTGCAGCATGCGCTCGCGCCGCTGCAGGTTGCGCAACCGCTCCTCCTGCATGCGCCGGACGGCCAGGCTGGTGTAGCGTGGCGGCTCGCCCGCCGGCGCGGCCGGCGGCTGGGCCCCGGCGCTGGCCTCTGCGCCTGGCGCGGCATCCGGGTGCAGGGCCTCGTCCAGCGCCTGGCCAATGCTGGTGGCAGCACCCTGCACATGCGCGCCGCGCGGCCCCGTGCGCCGCTCCATCTCCGCCTTGGCCTCGGCAATCGCCTCACTCTTGTCCACCCGGCGCACCAGGATGGCGTACAGATAGGCGTTGTCCTTGAGCGGCAGCACCAGCGTGCCGGCCTCTTGCGCGGCAAACACCGCCTCAAACGCCGCCTGCCAATCCTCCACGCCCACCGGCCAATCGCGCCCGGCCCGGGTGATCTTGCGGCTGCGCATCGCCTCCACCAGCTGGCCCAGGATGCGCCGCACCCGCGCCCAGCTCAGGCGCTGCTTGGCCGGCGTATGCAGCCGCAGATAGCGCAGCGTGGCCGCGCCCAACGTCGGCTGATAGGTCTTGACCAGGTACTCGATCATGTGCCGCGCCTGGGCATCGTCCACCGCCTGGCAAATCACCAGCTCCAGGCTCGCCTTGCTGCGGCACACCGGGCACACATAGCTCAACATGCCGCGCCCTCCTCATGCCCGGGCAGCGCCCGGCAATCGGGCGTGACGGCATACACATGCACGCCCCAGTCGATGTGCATGCGCCGCGCCGCGAATCGGTGCCGCAGCAGATAGTCCAGCATCTGCCGCACTGCCTCCTCGGAAAACACCGGGTACCAGTGC
This sequence comes from Vandammella animalimorsus, assembly GCF_002285285.1. GTDB lineage: Bacteria > Pseudomonadota > Gammaproteobacteria > Burkholderiales > Burkholderiaceae_C > Lampropedia > Lampropedia animalimorsus. Next base: position 27,896 of record NZ_NSJF01000010.1, on the reverse strand, counting down.
TGGTACAAATCCTGCGCCGTCCACCAGTTGCCAGACTGGCGCAGGTGCTGCCAGAGGCGGGCCATGTCATGGGTCAGCCCCCTCATAGGTCACCCCATATGAGCGCAGTCATCAGGTAGGCCAGGCCCACAGCCGTGCCCATCAGCAGCGCGGCGGTGAGCAGCAACAGCACGACGCCGCGCCATTGCTGCCAGCGCACGCGCAGCATGCGGCGGCGGGCGTAGCCCACGATCACCCCGTGCCACGGGGCGGGCCGATATGGGAGGTTTTGCCGCTTGCTCATGCCGCGCCCTCCGGCTGAGCCTGGGCACTGGCCGCATCCGCTTGCGGCGCATCGCGACCTGGCACAGGCAGGATTGCCACGCAATCGATGCGCTGCACCTCGTCGCAGGCTTGCAGCAGCTCCTCATTGATCAGGCGCAGCAGGGCCTCGCCCTGGCTGCGGCCGGTTTTGGGGATGTGCGCGACCTGGCGGCCAGGCACATGCACGTCAAACATCCACAGGCCGTGAGGGGCGCCAGCTGCGGGCAAGGCAGTGATAGTGTTTTGCATGTCAGTCCCCCTTCGCCGCTGCCGCAATCAATGCGCCGTTGACCTTTGCCGCGCCAATGCGCACCGCCTGATTGAGCGCGCGCGTCACCAAGTTATTGACCGCCAGCGGGTGACAAATGCTGCGCTCGGCCACCACGCGCCGCCCTCCCTGAACATCCGCCACATGGGCGCGCAGCACGCCGCGAATGGCATCTGCCACGTCGCGCTCAAAAATCGCGTCGTAATCGAGCTCCACCCGCTTGAGCTTGTGGCGCAGGTACTGCTCCACATGGTTGTCCAGCGGCGGCAACTTGATCAGCTCGCCGCGTTGCTGCACCTCGCGGATCGTCGGGTCGTAGTTCTCCCACTTGCGCGCCAGCTCATCCTGGCCGATCACGATGATCGCTAGCAGCTTCTTGAAGCCGTCCTCCACCTCAAAAAACCGCTTGAAACTGCGCAACGTCGGCTTGGCAATGTCGTGGCCCTCCTCAATGATCACCACGTGCTTTTGCCCCATGTTGGCGCTGTCCTTGAGCATCTTGTGCATCTGCGCCATGCGCGCCTGCATCGTCTGGCGAATCGGCGCCGAATCGTCCAGCGTGCGGATGATCGCGCTCACAATGTCCGCCGCGTTGAACTTCTTTCCGCGCTGGTCATCGCCCGTCATGTTGATCACATACGGCTCAATCACCGTGATCGGCTCGCGGTCGGTGTGAATCCAATCGACCAGCGCCTTGCGCAGCACACTCTTGCCACTGCCCGACTGCCCCGCCAGGATCAACATCCCGCCGTGCTTGGCCGTCTGCCGCATCGCCGCGTAGGCATAGCTGATATCGGGCGACATGAACACATCGTCCATGCCCGCCAGCTCATTGACAAACGGGTCCCGTACAATCCGGAACTGCCGGCGCGCCTCTGGCGTCAACGTTTGGTGTGTCAACAACATACTCAAATCCTCAGTGTCGCTATCGGCCTGCTGGCCGGGGATCAATGCCTCTGCTGCCGCGCGGCTACGCAGCAGCAGGGGCACCTCGTTTTCAGGGGCTGTCTGCCACAACGTGGCCAATTCATCCGCACGCGCCCCCCGCTCGCGCAAATAGTCCTCAACACGCACCTTCATGGTCTCAGCCAGGCCCGCACGCCTGGGCCAGACGCCGTGGTTCATGGCCTGCGCAACCGTCGCGTCGCTCACACCCACATGCGCTGCCAGCTCACGCTGACGCACGCACAGGCGCACCATCACGTTCTTGGCTCTCAGCATCAGTTCCCCCCGTTCACAATGCGCAGGCCACCACCACCGCCCCCGGCAGCGCGCAATGGCTCCGGCTGCGGCGTCTTGAGCTGCTCAATCAGCACCTGCAATTGCCCTTCGGCAATCCCCTCATCGCCCAAACGGCCTGAGAGGAATCGGTTTTCATCGGGCGACAAATTGCGCCCCAGCTCGCGGCTGATGCGCAGCATCGCCGTCACGCTGTCCACCATGATCGGCACCACCTGCGCATGCGCCGGCGCCTTGATCTCCGTGCCCGGGCGCACCAGGTACGTCGGCATCTGCACCTCGCGCAAATGGCTGTGCGCGTCCAACTGCCCGCCAAACGGCACCGCCTTTTTCTGGCGCGCCTGCTCGGCATCGGCATGCTCCGAGTACGCCATCGCATCCATCGCCCGGGCCGCGCGCTGCGCAGGCGTGGCCGGCTGGGCCAGATACTCCTGCCCCGCCACCGCCGCGCTCATCGGCGCGCCCCACTCGTCGTACTCCACCTGCGGCTCGGCGCGGTAAATCAGCGGCGCGCCGTCGTAACGCTCCAGCTCCACCTGCACCGCACACTCGCCATACACCAGCGGCCGCACGCGCACCACATCGCCCTCATTGATGCCGTCAAAGCCGCGCAGGCTGTAGGTTTGCGTGCGCCCGGCCTGCGGGTGCTTGAAGCGGATCGACAAATCGGCCTTCACCTGCCGCTCCTCCAGCCGCCCGGCCATCAGCGCCCGGCACACCTCAATGGGCGGCAGCAGCCGCAGCTGTTCGGGCTTGATGCGCATCCACAGCCCATAGCGCGCCATCGGCTGCGCCAACCCCTCACGCCGCAGCCGCGTGTCCTGCCCAGGAATCCGGTTCGCGTTGTACGCCTCGCACCACACCTGCGCCGCCTCGTTGAGCTGCGCCACATTCGCCACCGGCTCAAAGCGCAAGCGGCTTTCAAACTGCGTCTCCACCAGGTTATTGGCGTTCTCCACGCCCCCCTTGGCCCGCGCATTGCCCGCGCGGTGCGTCTCATGGCGCACCTCCAGCTGCGCCAGCAGCCCCTTGATCGCCTCGGACTGGTTCGCGCTGCCCTTGTCCCACAACAGCAGCTTTGGCACCCCATGCAGCACCCGGCCCGGCTGCTTGCCCCAGGCAAACATCAGAAACTCGAACAGGTTGTGCTGATCCTCGCCCGCCGCCTCGCGGTACTGCACGCAAATCGCCCCGCTGGCCATGTCCCACAGCACGTAGCGAAACACCTTGAACTTCACCTTCGCAAAGTTCTCCAGCTTGTTCTTGTAAAACTCACTGTCGCGAACGATTCGCTGCTCATTGCCCAGGTAGTACACCAGGCACAGCGACGGGTCCACCTCATGCACATGGTTGGGGTGCAGGGCGCGCAAACGCTGCACTGGCGCCGCCTGCCGCTTGACCGCTGCGCGCAGCCTGCGCTCGCGCATCAACCGGTTCAGCTGGCTGTTGCTCACCCCCAGCTGCGCGCCATTGCCCTGCAACACACTGCGCGCCACCGGGGTGAACATCGTCTGCTTGTCGTTGTCGCGCACGCTCTCGCGCTGCACCGCGCCCAGCTGCGTCAACGCCTGCAATGGCACCGAAGTCGTGCCCTTGTCAGCGCGGCACTTGCGCCCGCTGCTCCAGCCCGCCACCGCTTTGAGGTGGCGATACACCGTCTGGCGGCTCATGCCCAAGAACTGCGCCGCATCGTCAACCAGCGCGCCGCGCGCGCTGTGCGCCGCCCCATCCAGCCGGCGCGCCAGCTCGCGGATGTACGCGGCCGCTTCAGGGGACAAGGCCATGGCCGCCTCCTCATGCACTGGCATCGGCATAGGCCGCCTCGCCCTCATCCACGCCATCGCCATCCTGCTCCGCATCGCCCATCTGCCCGCCCATCGGGTCGCGCATCAGATACTGCGGTTGCATCTCCAGCTCTGCGCCAAACGCCTGCGCCACCTTGTGCTGCAAGGCCCCCACGCCGCCGGCCAGCAACTCAATGTGCTCAGCCAACGCCCGCGCCGTATCCAGCAACTCAGGCGGCATGCGCACCGGCGCCTGCGGGTCGTAATCCGGCGCGGCCAGCACCTCCTGCTGCCACCACTGCGCCAATGCATCGATCTGCTTGGCCATCTGCACCAGCGACTTGCCCGCCACATCCTGCAGCTCGCCCACGCCCGTGCGGAACTCCGCCAGGCGCTCGCTGTAGGGCTGCACCTGCGGGCCGCCCTTGCGCAGCTGTTTTTCCAGCTGCTCGGCGCGCTTGCGCTCCTTGTCCGTCAGTTCCGCCTGGTATTTGTTGTCCTGCCTCTCCTGCCGCAGGGCCTCGCGCAGTTGACTGGCGCTCATGCGGTCAACGTCATCCATCTCCGCCACGCGCTCAATGTCTGCATCGTCGTCGTGAGTGACCAGCTCCAGGAAGGCTTTGGCACTTTTTACCTGGCCCGCCAAAACGGCCACTGTGGCCGATTTGGACACTTTGACGGCCGCTTGCATAAAGCGCCGTGCTGTGCGGTCACTAAACCCCAACATCTCTACACGGCGCTGGAACTCGCCGTGAGGAGTCATCTCCTTGAGCAACAGCAATCGCTTGCCACACTCCAGCAGCGCCTCCACGCTGCGGCGTTGATAAAAGCGGATTCCATCTTCCAATGCTCCAACGCTCAGGGCTCCTTCATAGCCCAACTGCTTCGCGGCAGTCTGCACATTCGCCAGCACCTGCTGCTCCTGCAATGCCAGGGCATCCTGAGCGCGTTCTGTGGCATCGGTGTACTCCGGGGCCACCTCAATCAGCTCGGTGGGCGCGGACGTGCCTGTGGGTTTTCTCGCCATTGTTTACTCCTAACCAAAAAGTGCTCTTGTCTCGGCATCGCTCGTGACGCCCGTCATTGCGCGGCGCTGCTCTTGCATGCGCTCTATGGCGCGATCAAAGTCGTCGTGCACGCGAAACACCAGCCGCGTGAACTGCGTCGTCGGGTAAAAGCGCCCCGTGTCCTCGGCCTTGCGGCACCAGCCGTAATCGATCAGCGTCTGCGTCGCACGTGTAATCGCCACCGGCGTCGTGCGGCAGGCCGCCGCCAAGTCCTTGTTCGTCGCGCCGTTGGCGGCATAACCACACAGCGCCTCCAGCACCGCCAGCACAGGGGCGGCCGATTTGGTAGGTGCGCTCATGGCCTCCCCCCTTGCATCGAAGCCTGCACCGGCACCCAGGCCTGCGCGCCGCGCTCGTCATCGACGCCCTGGGCCTGCCAGACCTGGCCGACCAGATCGACCGCCAGCGCACCGGGTCGGTCTTTGTGCGGGTCGCGCACGCAATCCCGCCAGCCATAGGCCTGGCCCTGGTAGATCAGCACCACGCCGCCGGCGTTGATTTCGGGCATTGCCTCCATGCGCCGGTAACGGCGGGCAATGGCTTGGATTTGGCTCAATCGCATGCTGCCTCCTCTGCTGCGTGGTTCTTGCGCCGCCGGGCCAGGTGCTCAGCAGTCGTTGCCATTCGCTCCGTGCGCTTGGTCTGCATGGCCCCCATCGACCGGATGCAAGAGCCATCGGCCAAGGTGGCGTCGCGGCCAGAGAGCAGCGTGCGGGCCAGGCGCGCCAACTCGCGATAAGCGGTGCGGTTTGGGGGCGAGGCCCAGACGGTTTGCTTGCGCGCCTCCCACTGATCGACATCAAAGGCATGGCCCGCGCGCTCTGCATCGCCGCTGGCGTAGTAAATATCGATCGTCAGCACCAGATGCGTGGGGGGCGCACTGGTTGAGCCGGGGAATTTCCACACCCGCTTGATCTCGTAGTGGTAGTCAACGACCTGCTGGCCACCGACGGTGGGGGTGTCGCGCGTGCCGATACCGAAAGCGATGCCAGGGTCTGGGCAGCCCCAAAAGGTGCGTGGCACCCAGCCACGCAGCGCCCGGATTTCGCGAACCAGGTTTTTGGGTGGACGCCATTTCTTCATGCCGCGGCCCTCCCTTGCACAAACGCCGCCCATTGCTGCATCAACTCCAGCGCACGCCGCCCGCCGTGCAGCGGCACGCTGCTGCGGCATGCGGCCTGCAAGGCGCTCTCCCAGCCCTCGGGCAGTTGCCCGGCCTCGGCCATGGCCGCCAGCGCATCGGCCATCACCTGGGCCAGGCGCAGCGCCTCGGGCATGTCGCCAGTCAGCAGACAGGCCGCTTCAAAAGCCGCCCGGCGAATGCGCTCATGCATCGCCTTTTTCTCCGGGGCAAAGACCCTGCCCCTGCGCGCTTCGCTGATCGCCTTACGCAGATCCCTTTCTGACAGGCCATAGCGCACCGCCAGCTCAGACGTGTTCAACCCATCCCACTCGCGCAGCATTTGTTCCAACAGATGCTTGTTCATGCCGCAGCCCTTTCTTCTTGCTGGCGCTGCGCCGGGCTGACGCGCGCCGGTTTGTCCGTCAATTGCCCGTGCTTCATGCCCAGCAGCACGGCGATGTTGTGGCTCTTGCCGCGCAGGCAACGTTTGCGGCCGTAGAGCACCTCAAAAACCAGGCTGGTGCTGAACCCGTGGTCGCGCGCCCATTGGGTGACCGTGATGCCCTGCTCGCTGAGCCACTGGCGCGCCTGGGCGTGAGTTCGGGGCGTGATGACGGACAGGGAGCCGTCCAAGAGCAGCTTGTAGCGGGGCTTCATGCCAGCACTCCCTTGGTCACTTCCTCGCCGATGTACTCGGAGAGATCGCGCAGGATGTTGTAGGTCGTGCGCCCGCGCGGCAGCTCATGCCGCCCGGCCCAGCGGCTGACCGCCTGCGTGACGGTGCGCGGCTGGTAGTTATGGGCAATGGCCCATTGGCGATAGCTGGTGCCGCGCTCGACCAGCCTGGCCCGAATCTTTGCCTTTTCCACTTGTTCCCCTTTAGCTATGATGTACGCAATACGCGTAATTGTTCGCGCAAACTGCGTAAAAGTCAAGAGGTTTTTTTGCGAAATGCATAAGTCTTCTGTTGCAGATGTTCTGGCGCGCCTGCAAGCCTTATTCAATGTGGATTCCGACTCTGCCTTGGCCAGCGCTATGGAAGTCAACCGGCAGACGCTGGGAAGTTGGCGCTCACGCGGGAGAGTTCCTTACGAAGAATGCATAAATTTAGCCATCCAACGGGGCTTGAGCCTCGACTGGCTACTGATCGGAGAGGGGCATATGCACAGGCATACGCCCGAAAGTGAGCTTGTGGCGGAAAGCCCTAGAGAGGGCGCAGTGCTGTCTTTGTTGCGGCAGTTGCCCGACGCCGACCAACAAGAGATTGAACTTGCTGCCCAAACGAAAAAGCGCCTGCTGGATGCGGAGCGGCGCTTGGAGCAGATGACCAAAGACCTGGCGGCTTCGCATGCCGCAAAGTGTTCCCATTGAGAAAAAAGCAATGAATTCCAGACCCGCTCTGTTCATCGCTTCGTCAAAAGAAAGTCTTGACGTAGCGCGCGCGCTCCAAGCGGAGCTTTTGCATGACGTCGAATGTACGATTTGGTCGCAAGACGTATTTGGCCTATCACAGACATCCAGCAGATCATTGCTCAAGCAAGCACAGAGCAGCGACTTTGGCGCTTTCGTTTTCTCCCCTGATGATGTTTCCATCATGCGCGGGGAGGTGTATTCCGCCGTTCGTGACAATGTGATTTTTGAGCTTGGATTGTTCGCGGGCGCCCTTGGGGGAATAGAGCGATGCTTCATGCTTACCCCAATCGACGGACATCACGTGGTGCGCTTACCTAGTGACTTACTGGGCCTTACTACTGCGCAATATGAAGCAAATCGTCAAGATAAGAACGCGCGCGCAGGCATTGGCCCGGCTGCACTGCGAATCCGAGATGCCATTCGAGAGATAGGCCCGGTAGCCAGGTCAAGACCGTCAGAAGCGAGACAGGCAGACTCAAGGCCGCAACCAGAAGCAAGCCCGAGGGGCCTTTCTGATAAGGATTGCAGCAACATCCTGAGAGGATGGGTGCGCACTTTGCCTGCGCCACCCAACCAGCTAACCAATACAGTCTTTTTCGATAAGCTGGATCAGCAATTGGAATTGCCATCGGGCGCAGCGAAAAAACTCCTCAAGGAGGCGGCTGAAGATTTCGACTACAGCGTTGCTGTTGAAGGCGAGAAGACGATCAGCTTTAATGCCCCGCCAATGATCAGAACTTCAGGCCGCCGCCGAGATATTTTTTCTGGTTGGTAAGAGCTGCACATCAGACATGCTTCTGACATGATGACAGCGCCGCCCGTACCGCTGCGGCCCAAGAAGTAGTGGCGCTGGCGCGCAGCCCACGCCTGCTGCACAATGCCGCCATGACAAATGAAGCTGTCGACCCCCAATGGGATGCCCTGTGGCAGCAGCGCTGGGATGTGCTGAACCTGGCCAACATCACGCATCGCTATCACCGAAAGCGCGAGGCATTTTTTGACCGCGCAGAGAAGCTCACCCAGGCCGCATCAGCCATGATGGGCCTGTCCTTGCTGGGCGAGACGGTGCAGCAGCATTTGCCCATTGCCGCAGCGGTGATCTCGGGCTTGAGCCTGCTGGCCCTAGTGTTTGGCTACAGCCAGCGGCGGCAATTGCACAAGGAGCTTGCCGAAAGCGCCTGCGCGCTGGCTGGCCGCATTGATGGCGCGCCGCTGGGCCAATTGAATGAAGCAATGGTGCGACGCTGGCAGCTCGAAATGGCCGAGATCAACCGCAAGGAGCCCCCCAACCTGATGGGGCTGGTGCGCGTGTGCGAATACGAGCAGGCCGTGGTGGATGGGCACCCAGATCACGCCCCCGCGCCGAGTTGGTGGCTGCGCATCCGATCAAATTTTTTCTGATTCAGCCGCTGCAACCCATCTTCTGACACCTGTCAAAAGACAACGGCTACCCCAAAAAGCACCATCACGGGCATCCCAACGGATGCCCGTTTTTTTTTGCTTTTTGGAGTGCCTGCAATGCCCGATACCCGTACGCCCGAAACCACCCCATCCAACGATGCCTACACCTTTGGCCGCTTGCCGCGCCTAACGAGCTGGTGGGCCATCGCCGCCGTGCTCTCTGCCCTGGTGCTTCTGATTGCGCCAGGGCAGTTGCCCGTCACGCTCTACAAGCTCAACCTGATCGCCTTGGCCGCCGTAGCAGGGTACTGGATCGACCGAGCCATCTTCCCCTATGCGCGCCCCCAGCTGGATGCCCTGAGCGATTTGACGCAGCCGCAGCAGCCGATGCACTGCCAGCAGGGCGATGAAGAGTGCCTGCTGTACCTGTCCGATCACAGCCGGCTGTACTTCCTGGCCGCCGTCATGCTGCGCCGCGCGCTGATCGTCGCCGCCACCGTGCTGGCCGTGGCGCTGGGGGCCTGATATGGGATGGCCTCAATGGGCCATGCTGGCCTTGTTCCTGGCCTCACTGCTGGCCGCCGCCAACCTGCACGGCAAGGCCCGCAGCGGCCCACACAACTTCTGGACCACGGCGGTGGCTGTGGTGATTGAGCTGGCCATTTTGCTTGCGGGCGGATTTTTCTCCCCCTCCGCCCAAGCCCAGACCATCCCCGCCGCCCAGCACTACCGGCGCGATCTCGTCCGCGCCGCGCACAGCCAATGGGGGCTGGATGCGCCCATCGCGGTGTTTGCGGCCCAGGTGCACCAGGAAAGCGCCTGGCGCCCCAATGCCATCAGCCACGTGGGCGCGCGCGGCCTGGCGCAGTTCATGCCTGCCACGGCCCGCTGGTGGTGCGGCCTGATGGGCACAGCCCCGGCCGATTGCCAGCCGCACAACCCCACCTGGGCGCTGCGCGCGCTGGTGGGCTACGACCGCTGGCTGTACGAGCGCACCCCGGCGCGCTACAGCGCGTTTGACCGTTGGTGGGTGGCCCTGCGAGCCTACAACGGCGGCCTGGGCCATTGGCAGCGCGAGGCCGCCGCCACCGGCCTGGCGCAGCCCAGCCGCCAGCGGGTGGACGCCGCCTGCGGCCAGGCGCGCCGCCATGCCAGCCACTGCCCGGAAAACCTGGGCTACCCCGCCCGCATCCTGATCGCCCTGCAGCCGCGCTATGCGAGCTGGGGCCAAACGGTGGAGCCATGACCATGCCCGTGCCTCTGCAAATCGCATTGCTGTGCGCCGTGCTCTGGCGCTGCCTGTGGGGTGCCCTATGACCGCCATGCTGCCCCGCCTCATCGGCCCACTGCTGGCGCTGGCCGGCCTGTGCGCCTTGTACGCGCTGGGCTATGCCAGCGGCCAATCCGCCGCCCAGGCCAGCGCCGACCGCGCCACCGTAGCCGCCCAGGCCCAGCAACTGGAGCAATACCGCGCCGCTGTGGCCGAGCACCGCAAGTTGATCGAAGCCAGCCAGGCCGCCAGCCAGGCCATCCGGGCCACGGCCAGCGCCATGGAAACCACCAACCGGAGAACCACCCATGCCCTCAAGCAAGCCCTGGAGTTGGACGCTGCCGAGCGCGCTGATTGCCGCTATGACGACGGCGTCATGCAGCACCTGGTCACCGCCCGCCAGCGCGCCGCTGATGCTGCCGCAGGCCGCGCCGCCGGCAGCCCTGATGCAAAGCTGCCCGCCCCCGGCGCAAGTGCCGATAGCGGAGGCTGATGCCGTGCTGTTGGCCTTGAAGGAAATGTATGACCAGTACGGCCTGTGCGCCTGGCGGCACCGCCGTTTGATTGATTGGCTGGAGCAGGTGCAGTGATGGGCGATGTGATGGACCGCGCGCAGGAGCGCGGGCAGGAATGGTTGCACGACCAGCCCGCCCACCAGGCCGTGCGCGCGGCGCGCCAGCGCAGTGCGGTGCAGGTGCTGGACTGTGAGGATTGCGGCGAGCCCATCCCCGCCGCGCGCCGCCAGGCATTGCCGGGTGTGCGCCGCTGCGTGGGTTGTCAGACAGCCCTGGAAAGAGAGCAAAAGCGATGACTTTAGAGATTGAATTCACTTGGTTAGTGGGGCTGCTGATCACGATTTTTGGTGCGGCGGCAGGTGCGGGCAAGCTGCTGCTGGCCCAGCACCAAAAGCACCAGGACGCCAAGTTTGCCGCGCTGGAGCGCGCGGGCCAGGGCATGCAAGCCAGCCTGCACAAGCGCCTGGACGGCATCGAAATCTCGCAAAAAGAGGAGTCCGTGCGGGTGCAAAAGCTGGAGCGGGAGTTTCTGGTCTTCAAGGCGGAGCTGCCCATGACGTATTTGCAGCGCACCGACCACATCCGCAGCGAGAGCGTGACGCAGGCCCGGCTTGATGCCATTGCCGGGCAATTGACCAATGTCCAAATGTTGATAGGAGCCAAAAGCCATGACCACCGCCACCCCGCTTGATCTGGCCCGCGCGCGCCGCGAAGGTTTGCGCTGGCTGATTGTGCTGACCCTCAACAATGCCCGCCCGATTGGCGCGACCGATGCCCTGGTGCTGACCGTGGCCCAGACCCAATACCCGGATGCCACGCTGCTGGATTTGCGCCGTGAGCTGGAGTACTTGAGCGACCGCGATCTGGTGGCGCTGGAGCGCCGACCCGATGGCATTTGGCAGGCCAAGCTCACGCGCCACGGCGTGGATGTGGCCGAGTACACGGTCGATTGCGGGCCGGGCATTGCCCGGCCCGCCAAGTACTGGTGAGGCGCGGCCATGGGACGCAAGAGCTCCATCAGCCGCCTGCCCGCCGAGATCAAGAGCTACATCGAGGCGATGCTGGCCACGGGCGCGCAGACGCTCGACGAGATGATTGCCGACTTGCAGGAGCGCTTCCCGGCCGAGGCCCGCGCGGGCGAGCTGCCCAGCCGCACGGCATTGCACCGCTATGGCAGCAAGCTCGACCGCCGCCTGGCGGCGATCAAGGCGAGCACCGAGGCGGCCATGCTGATCCGCAAGCACGCCGCCGACAAAGAAGATGCCCGCAGCGAAGCGCTGACCAGCCTGGTGCAAACCGAGCTGTTCGAGGCCATCCTCGCCCTACAGGCCGCAGACGAGCCGGGGCCCGATGGTCAGCAGTTGGAGCCTGCCGAGCGCATCGGCCTGCTCAGCGAGGCGGCCAAGCACATTGCCACGCTCACCCGCTCCAGCGTGACGCTCAAGCAGTTTCAAGCCAAGGCCGAGGAGGCCGGGCGCAAGAAGCTGCTGGAAGAGCAAAAAGCCGCACTCAAAAACATGGAAGCCAAGCCCGGGGTATCGGCCGAGGCGATGACCGAAATCCGCCGCGTGCTGGGCATTGGGTGAGGGGCCGTATGCGCAAGCCAAAGGGTAAGGCCCGCATCATCCCGGCCAATCCAGAGGGCATCTTCTTGCCGTTTCAGGCGGCCTGGATCAAGGACGGCGCGCGGCTCAAATTGATGGAGAAATCCCGCCAGATCGGCCTGTCGTGGTCCACCGCCTACGCCTGTGTGGAGCGCACGGCGGCGCAGGGTGCGCGGCACGACCAATGGGTGAGCAGCCGCGACGATTTGCAGGCGCGCCTGTTCGTCGAAGACTGCAAGCTGTGGGCGGGCATCATGCAACTGGCCGCGCGCGATCTGGGCGAGGTGGTGCTTGATGACAAGGCGCGCATCAGCGCCTACGTGCTGGAGTTTGCCAACGGCCGGCGCATCCATAGCATGAGCTCCAACCCCGATGCCCAGGCGGGCAAGCGCGGCGGGCGGGTACTGGACGAATTTGCCCTGCACCCCGACCCGCGCAAGCTCTGGAGCATTGCCTACCCGGGCATTACCTGGGGCGGCAACATGGAGCTGATTTCCACGCACCGCGGCAGCGGCAACTTCTTCAATGAGCTGGTGCGCGAGGTCAAGGAGCGGGGCAACCCGAAGAACATCAGCCTGCACACGGTGACGCTGCAGCGGGCGCTGGAGGATGGATTCCTTTACAAGCTGCAAGAGCGCCTGAGCGCCGATGACGAGTGCCAGGCCATGGACGAGGCGGAGTACTTCGACTTCATCCGCGCGGGCTGCGCCGATGAGGAGAGCTTCCAGCAGGAGTACATGTGCAACCCGGCCGATGACAACGCGGCGTTTTTGGAATACGACCTCATTGCCAGTGCCGAGTATGCCGCTGGCGAGCCATGGCAGCGCGCTTTGGATGAGCCTGTGCACGGCCGCTTGTATGCCGGTCTGGACATTGGCCGCAAGAAAGACCTCACTGTGCTGTGGGTCGTGGAGCGCCTGGGCGATGTGCTTTACACCCGGCACATAGAGACCATGCAGGGCATGAGCAAGCCACAGCAGGAAAAAGTGCTTTGGCCTTGGCTGGAGCGTGTCGACCGCGTGTGCATCGACTACACCGGCCTGGGCATTGGCTGGGGTGACGATGCGCAGGAGAAGTTCGGCGCCCATCGTGTGGAGCTGATCACATTCACAGGCCAATCCAAGGAAGCCTTGGCGTATCCCGTGCGCGGCGCCATGGAAGACCGCAAGCTGCGCATCCCGTATGACGCGCACATCCGCGCCGATCTGCGCAGCGTGACCAAGGTGGTGACGCCCACGGGCAACGTGCGCTTTACCGCCGAGCGCAACGCGGACGGGCACGCAGACCGGTTCTGGGCCCTGGCCTTGGCCGTGGCCGCAGCAGCCAAACCTCAAGGCCCCGTGCACATCACCAGCCGCCGCAAGCGCGATGCGGCCAACCTGTTGCAAGGCTATTGGTAAAGGACGATTGATGACCGACCACGAAACCCTCACCTACATCCGGGGCGTGATTGCCAGCCTGCCCGAGGCCGATCAGCGCGGCGTGCAGCAGGCCGCCCAGGCCCTGCGCGAGCTGCTGGCGCGCACCAATGACCACGGCCGCCTGGCCCTGGCGCTGGTGGGCGCCGAGCAGGCCATGGAGGGCCACGCATGAGCACGCCCGGCCTGTATCTGCCCGGCGGCGATTTCGTCCGATTCGCCGAAGCGCACCGCCGTTTGGGTGCATCCATGGGCGCATCCATGGGCACGGCCCGCCCGCTCTCGGCCCACATCGCCACGCGCCAGCGCGGCCCGGATTTCGTGGGCCTGGGCATGTGGCTGCCCAACCCCGACCCCATCCTCAAGCGCCAGGGCAAGGACATTGCCGTGTACCGCGAACTGCGCAGCGATGCCCACACGGGCGGCTGCATCCGCCGCCGCAAAGCGGCCGTGCGCGCGCTGGAGTGGCGCGTGGAGCGCGAACGCGCCAGCGCCCGCATGCACAAGGTGGCGCAGGCCGTGCTGGAGCAGCTCGACCTGGACGCTCTGATCGACCAAATGCTCGACGCCACGCTCTACGGCTGGCAGCCGCTGGAAATCCTCTGGCAGCAACGCCCAGGCCGGGCCCCGACGGTGCAGCACATCGTGGGCAAGCCGCCTGAGTGGTTTCTGTTTGACTCTGAAGCGCGCCTGCGCTTCAAGAGCCGCGAACACCTGCTGCATGGCGAGCTGCTGCCCGAGCGCAAGTTCCTCTTGGCCAGACAGGAAGCCAGCTACGCCAACCCCTACGGCTTTGCCGACCTCTCCATGTGCTTCTGGCCCGTAACGTTCAAAAGGGGAGGCTTGAGGTATTGGGTCAAATTCGCCGAGAAATACGGCAGCCCCTGGGCCGTGGGCAAGCAGCCGCGCAACAGCCCGCAGCCCGAGAGCGACCGCCTGCTGGAGCAACTTGAGGCGATGATCGAAGACGCCGTGGCCGTCATCCCCGACGACGCCAGCGTGGAGATGATCCAGGCCGCAGGCAGCAGCGGCAATGCCAGCGCCTACGAGCTGCTGCTCAAGTTCTGCCGCAGTGAAGTCGCCATTGCCTTGCTGGGGCAAAACCAGAGCACCGAAGCCGACAGCACCCGCGCCAGCGCCACCGCCGGGCTGGACGTGGCCACCGACATCCGCGACGGCGACAAGCGCCTGGTCGAGGGCGTCATCAACAGCCAGCTCATCCGCTGGATCGTCGATCTGCACGAGGGCGAGGGCGCGCCCGCGCCGCGCTTTGTGATGTGGCAGGACGAGGAGGTCAGCAAGGCGCAGGCAGAAAGGGACGAAATCCTCAGCCGCGCCATCCGCATGGGCGGCCTCTCGCCCGAATACTTCAAGCGCGTTTACGAGCTGGAAGACGGCGATCTGCCCGAGCAGCCTGAAACGCCATTGCAGCCGCTGCAAACCGGCGCGCAGGATTTGGGGCCGTACAGGCGCTTTTTGCCCGCAGCCGGGGCCGATGTACCCGCCGCCGCGCAAAACCCCGCCCTGGCGTTTTATAAAACGCTTCCTGCCGTCGCCTTGTCGGCCCAGCCTGCCGCGTTTGCAGAAAACCCCCAGCCTGACCCATTGCAAGAGGCCATCGACGAGGCCGCGCAGGATTGGCAGCCCGCCATGCAGCCCATGCTGCAACCGCTGCTCGACGCCCTGGAGCGGGCGCGCACCCAGGGCCAAAGCGCGCAGGAGTTTCTGGCCGCGTTGCCGGGCCTGCTGGCAGACATGGATGCCAGCGCCTTGCAGCGCACGCTGGACGCGCTGACCTTTGCCGCCCGCGCCGCAGGCGTGGCCGGGCTGCGCGGCGATGCCGCCGATGAGGGGCGAGCATGAGCGATACCCCCGATGCCCTGACAGCGGCCGAGTTTGCCCAGCTCTGGCGCCAGCGGCCGCACGAGGCCATTGCGACCATGCAGGCGCGCAGCAAGCTGCTGGCCAGCTACAACTGGCAGGACGTGTATGCAGACGAGCACCTGCGCAATTTCACGGTCAGCCGCCTGGCCTGCCTGGATACGCTGCAAGCCGTTTACGAAGCCGTGCAGCGCGCCACTGCGGGCGATTTGAGCCGGCGCGACTTCATCCGCGAAGTCGAAAAGACCCTGCGCGACAAGGGCTGGTGGGGCCTCAACGCGGTGGTGGACCCGGCCACGGGCGAGACCGTGCAAACCCATTTCAATCCGGGCCGCCTGCAGCTGATCTACGACACCAACACCCGCGCCGCCCACGCAGCCGGGCAATGGCAGCGCATCCAGCGTAACAAGCACGCCTACCCCTATTTGCGCTACGTGACGGTGGGCGACAAGCACGTGCGCCCCGAGCATGCGCGCTGGCACAACCTGACGCTGCCGGTCGATCACCCGCTGTGGCAGCAGATCTACCCGCCCAACGGCTGGCGCTGCCGCTGCCGGGTGGTCGCCATGCGCCAGGAGGAGGTTGATGCAGGCGCCAGCCCCACCGGCGCGCCCCTGCGCACCGAGCCGCCCCAAGAGCAGCTCAAGGAATGGATCAACCGCCGCACCGGCGAAGTGCGCCAGATCGTGCCGGGCGTCTCGCCGGGCTTTGACTACAACGTGGGCGAGGCCAGCGCCCAATGGCAAAGCATGGCGCGGCAACTGGCGCAAAAAACCGCCAACGCCCCGGCCGAGCTGGGCGCGGCCCTTGGTCAGGCCATCAACCAAAGCCCCGAAGGCGCCGAACTGGTGGACAAGGCCTGGGCCGCCTGGATCACGGATCTGATGGCCGACCCCATCGCCCGCAAACGCATGGCATTGCTGGGATTCGTGCGCCCGCAAGATGTCGCCGCGCTCAAAAACAAGGGCATCGACGTGCCCAACGCCGCTATCCGGGTCGAAGACAGCCGCGTCATTGGCAAGAAGGCCAAACGCCACGAGGGCAAGGGCGACGCCCTGAGCGAGGGCGACTGGCGCGCCCTCAGCGCCAATCTGCGCCGCCCAAAGGCTGTGCTGTTCGATGTGAAAAACCAGACCCTTCTTTATGTGCTGGCCCCGCAAGGGGCGCAGGCTCAGCGCGTAGTCGTAGCCCCGGCTTTCACGGTCAAAGGGGAAGAATCGGCCAACTTGCGCACGGCGTACTGGTCGCAGCTTGCAGACCTCAAACGCCAGTACCTGCGCGCAGACCTGGAGCTGCTCGATGGCGATCTGGATTGAAGGTGCCGCGCATGGAGGGCCTACTGTCCCCTCATTCAACGTGCCAATGTGCATTGGCAGGGTTGCGCTCGGCGCGCAGGATTATTTTCCGGCGTCATGCGCGGCGTGAAGCACTTTGGGCGGGGGTTGGACTCGAACCAACATCACCGAGGCACCCGTCCATACGCAGCCTGCTCCGGTCAACTGCGCTGGGCGTTTGTAATAGCGCGCGTCCCTTCTACCTGAATTGGGCTCTACCCGTCCAAAGCGTGTCCCAATCTACCACAAGCGCCCCAAAGGAGAAACCCCATGCCCATCACCATCAAGCTCGAAGACAGCGCGCTGCGCCCCTATCTGCAACAACTGCACGAGCGCATGAGCGACCTCAGCCCGGTCATGGACAGCATCGGTCACGCGCTGGAGCAAAACATGCGCGCACGCTACGAAACCCGCAGGGACCCGGACGGCAACAAATGGGGCGATTGGGAAAAGTCCACCAAAGACAGCTACCCCTGGCGCGGCAGCAAGGCCGCCCGGCGCGACGGCCCCGGCCGCGGCCTGATGCTGGAGCGCTACGGCAGCATGTTCGATGGCATCTCCGTCAGCCATGACAAAAACAGCGTCAGCATCGGCTTCGATCAGTTCTACGCGGCCTACCATGAATGGGGCACCAAACGCATGAAGCGCCGCGGCCTGCTCACTTCCAACCCCAACACCGGCCGGCTGGGAGAAAAGGATGCGCAAAGCATCGTAGAGATCGTGCAGGAATACCTGTCCCGCCCCGTGAAATAACACCAGCCGCCGCCGAGGGCGGCTTTTTTGCGCCATCAGTTTTGACACCTGTCAAAAGACTTGCCGCGCCTGCCCCGCCACCATGCCGGGCATGCGACACATCGAAATCTTCCGCGCCGGCCGCCACACCGACATCAACGGAGTGGAGCGCCAATTCACCGATGCCGACCTGCAAGGCATGGCATCGGGCTACGACCCCAAGCTGCACGAAGCGCCGCTGGTGGTGGGCCACCCGCGCACCGATGACCCTGCCTACGGCTGGGTGCAGGGGCTCAAAGTCGCCGCCGGCAAGCTGGTGGCCATCCCCCGCCAGGTGCAGGCCGCCTTTGGCGAAGCCGTGCAAAGCGGCGCCTACAAAAAGGTCAGCGCCGCCTTTTATGCCCCCACGGACAAACACAACCCCACGCCCGGCCAGTGGTACCTGCGCCACGTGGGATTTTTGGGCGCCATGCCGCCCGCCATCAAAGGTTTGGAGGGAGCAGCCTTTGGCGAGGGGGACGCGCTGGAAAACGCGGTCGTGATCGAGTTTGCCGAAAGCCCCGCTTTGGCAGCCGATGCCCAAGACACGACCGCCAGCGCCGAACCCTCGCCCGCTTTTTCCCCCGCCTCTGCCGCACCCCCAACCCCGCAACCCCCGAAGGAGCCTGCCGTGACCGAAGCCGAAGCCGCCGCCCTCAAAGCGCAAAACGAAACCCTGCAACGCGAGCTGGATGCCGCCCGCGCCCGCGAAGCCGCCGCCGCCCAGGCCGCGCGAACGGCTGAGCACGTGGCCTTTGCCGAGCGCCTGATCAGCCAGGGCAAGGTGCCCGAGGCCGACAAGGCGCGCATCGTGGCCATTGCCGATGCCATCCACCCCGTGGGCGAGCCTGTGATGTTCGGCGAGGGCAAGGACACCACCGAGCTGTATGTGCAGTTCCAGCAGTTCCTCGATGGCCTCAAGCCCATGGTCGCCTTTGGCGAGGCCGCCAGCCGCGAGCGCGCCCCTGAGAGTGACGAGCAGGGGGAGCACATCGAATACGCCGAAGGCGCCGATCCCGAGCGCATCGAGCTGGACAAACGCATCCGCGCCCATGCCAAGGCCAAAGGCGTGGACTACCGCACCGCCGCGCTGGCCGTGGCGCGTTAAGCCATCCCATTTCACCTACTGCAAAAGGATTGACTCATGTCCCGCATGAAAGAGCTGCGCATCGTTGACCCGGTGCTGACCAACCTGGCCGCCGGCTACGCCAACGACGAATTCATCGCCGATGCCATCCTGCCGCGCGTGCCCGTGGACAAGGAGGGCGGCCAGGTGCCGCTGTTTGGCAAGGCCCAGTTCGTCGAGCACCGCACCGAGCGCGCCATCCGCGCCGCCAGCAACGTGCGCGACCCCGAGGGCGTGCAGACCATGGCCTACACCCTGACCGAGTACGACCTGGCCACGCGCCTGGACTACCGCGAGAAACAGGAAGCCGCGTTCGCGCTGGAAGCCATCGAAACGGCCAACACCATGGAGCTGCTGCGCCTGGGCCACGAGCTGCGCGTGGCGCGCATCGTGCAAAACCCGGCCACCTACGCCACGGGCCACACCCTGGCGCTGTCGGGCTCGACCCAGTTCACCCACCCCGACAGCGACCCGCTGGGCGTGGTGATGGACGCCAAGGCCACCGTGCGCAGCAAGATCGTGCGCGAGCCCAACACCCTGGCCATGGGCTACGAAACCTACCGCGCGCTGCGCCGCCACCCCAAGCTGGTGGGCCTGCTCTCGGACAACAAAGGCCGCATCCTCACCCTGGACGACCTCAAGCGTTTCTTCGAGGTGCAAAGCATCCATGTCGGCAAAGCCGTGTACTCGCCCGATGGCGAGGCCGTGCAAGACATCTGGGGCGACAACCTGCTGTTGACCTACACCGCCACGGCCACGGCCGGCGAGCGCAACTACCGCACCCCCAGCTTTGGCTACACGCTGTTCAAGCGCGGCTGGCCGCAGGTGGACAAATACAGCGCCGAGGGCGGCAAGGTGGAATTCGTGCGCGCCACGGAGATCAACGCCCCCTTCGTGCTGGCCAAGGCCGCGGGCTTTCTCGTCACCAACACCAACGCATGAGGGGCCGGGCCATGAGCGAGACCAAGCACCCCGCCCGCGCCTACTTGGTGCAACTGCCGCTGCGCCACGGCACAGGGCCGAAGCACACCACCTACCAGAGCGGCCAAACCGTGCATCTGACCGAGGACGAGGCCGCCCGCCTGCTGCGCGCAGGCGTGATCCAGCCCGCCCCGGACAAAGCCCCGAGCGCCGCCCCGGACAACGCACCCGCCAGCAAAGCCCCGCCTGCCGCCCCGGACAACCCGCCTGCGGGCAAAGCCAAGGCCAAGAGCAACGCCAAGGAGTAAGCCATGAAAGCCACCTTTCACCCCATCCTCACTTTGAGCATCACGGCTGCTGTTGATCTGGAGCACGTGTACCGCTTCGTCGGCTTCGATGGCCGCCCCGCCGCTGAAGGGGCCAAGGCGCTGGGCGTGAACAACGCAGCCTTCCGCGCTGGCACGCAGGCCAGTGTGGGCGCCCTAGGCGTCGTCCTCGTCGAGGCCGGCGGGGCCATCGCCCTGGGCGCCGAGGTGCAGTGCGACGGCGAAGGCCGCGCCGTTACCCTGTCTGGCGGCAAATCCAACGGCTGGGCCATGGACGCGGCCAGCGATGCGGGCCAAATCATCCGCATCGCCCGGGGCATCTGATGCCATACGCCACGCCCGCTGACCTGGCCCGCGTGGCCACGCGCGGCTGGGACGATCTGGCCCAGCGCAGCGTGCAGGACGCGCGCCTGCCCGGCGCCCTGCTGCGCACCCTCTACGAAGGCGGCAGCGCCGCAGGCGCCGACCCCGCCGCGCTGGAGCTGGCCCGCCGCGCGCTGGAGCTGCTGCACGATGTATTGGAGCGCGCCAGCCGCCATGCCGACACCTACATCCAGCCGCGCTACCAGGGCGCGCTGCCCCTGCCCGCGCACCTGGTGGCCGGCAGCGATCTGCCCAGCGTCGTGGCCACCATCGCCTACCGCCGCCTCATGGGCGCATCCATCAGCGAAGACGTGGAGCGCAACACCCGCTGGGCCGACCAATACCTGCGCGATCTGGCCGATGGCCGCGTCAGCCTCGGCGGCAGCGACCATCACACCCCCCAGCCGCCGGGCCGCATGCTCAGCTGCACCGCGCCCAAGACCATCGACTGGCGCACGTATTGAGAGGGGCGGACCATGAACACCATCGACATCAAGCGCGGCGCCAGCGTCCACTGGCAATGCACCGTCCAGCAAGGCGGCGCGCCGCTGGACATCACCGGCTGGCAGATCGACTGCCAACTGCGCGCCCCTGGCGGCGCGCTGGTGCAGCAGTTCGCGGGCGTCGTCACCGATGCCTTGGCGGGCCAGTTTGAGCTGCGCGCCAGCGCCGCCGAGACCGCCGCCTGGCCCTTGGGCGGGCTGTACGCCGACATCCGCTACGCCGACGCCGCAGGCGCCGTCATGCACAGCGCCACCTGGCCCGTGCGGGTAGAGGCCGCCATCACCCGGGAGCAGCCATGACCCCAGACAACTGGATGGCCGCCGAGCCGCTGCTCATCGCCCGCCTGCGCGCCACGCTGCCGCCCCAGGTGCACGTGCTCTCCGCCGCTGACCTGGCCGCCGTGGCCGATGGCGACCAGCCCACGCCCGCCGTGCACGTGCTGTACCTGGGCTACCAGGTGGCCGACAGCCGCACCGGCGCGCTGGCCGCCGTGGATCAGCAATGGCTCACCGTCGTCCACACCCGCAACGTGGCCGACATCGAGCAAGGCTTTCACGCCCGCCAACAGGCCGGGCCGCTGGCCGCGCAGGTCATGGACGCGCTGTACCGCCACCGCCTCAAGGACGCGCAAGGCCAGCCCATTGGCACATCCCCGCTGCGCCTGGCCCCGGCCCCCGCAGCAGGCTACCGCGACGGCGACTTTTACCTACCGCTGGGCTGGATTTGCCCAGTCATCTTCGGGAGTGACACATGTCCATCGTGACCATCATCAACCACGGCGCCCGCGCCAATCTCGTCACCATCGTCGGCATCCCCGGCCCCGCCGGGCCGCCTGGCCCGCCCGGCAGCGGCAGCGGCGGCGCGCCGCTCATCAGCGCCGACGCCGCCAACCGCATCAAGGCAGGCAGCGACGGCGGCCTGCATGTCGCCGACACCTTGAGCGACCCCGTGGCCTATTACATCCTGGCCAAGTCCTGATCCCATCAACCCCCATCAACCACCCCCCAATAGGAGCAACGCAACATGACCATGGAAGCACAGATCATCAACCTGGCCCAGACCATTGGCGCAGACATCAAGGGCCTGACCCTCAAACAAGGTGACCTGTCGGCACTGCCCACCAACGCCAAAAACAGCCTCGTGGCCGCGCTCACCGAGCTGCACACCGCCATGCAGCAGCTCAGCGCCAGCGCCGGTGCGCAGATCGACGACAGCGCGGGCACGGGCGTGAAAGACAAGACCTGGAGCGCCGACAAACTCATCGCCGCCATCGACGAGGCCAAGCAGGCCGTCAAAGACGATCTCACCAACGGCGCGGGCGCGGCGCTGGACACCCTCAAGGAGCTGGCCGAGGCCCTGGGGGGCGACGCCAACTTTGCGCAAACCATTGCCGCCGACATCGCCAAGCGCGTGCGCTACGACCAGGCCCAGGTGTTGGGCCAAGAGCAACAAAAACAGGCCTGCGCCAACATCGGCGTGGGCGACCCCACGCACGACTACGTGGCCGACTACAACGCCGCCAAGGCCTGAACGGAGCAGCGGCCATGACGATGCAAGAGAGCATCAGCGCCGCCTTTGGGGCTGTAGGCGGCGACATCAAGGAGCTGCAAGGCGGCGTGATCGTCGACAGCGGTCAAAACGACAACGGCTTTTGGGTGCGCTGGGCCGATGGCACGCAAATGTGCCGCAGCCCCTGGATCGCCTTGCTTGCCAAGCCGGCGCTGGCCGCAGGCCAGGCGCGGGAGTTGCGCGGCGTGGGCAATGCGCCGGTGTGGGTGTTCCCCAAGCCATTCATTGCTGCCCAGCCCGTCACCGCCCTATGCAACTGCACCAACACCTGTGTGGGCACGATCGCGGGCTTGCGGACGCAAACCATCAACGGCCAGTCATGGGCCGTCTCCATGCTGGAGTTCAAGGCCCGCAACGTCACCAGCGACACCGTGAACCATTTGAGCCTTCAAGCCATCGCCTGGGGCCGCTGGAAATAAAAGGAGCACACACATGCAAACCACCACCATCCAATTGCTGCGCCCGCACCGTCATGCTGGGCGCGATTACCCAGCCGGCGCGCAGCTGACGCTGCCCGCGCACAAGGCCAGCTGGCTGGTTGGCCTGGGCGTGGCTCAAAACGCCCCAGCCGCCAGCGCCACCGCAGCGCCCGAAGGCAACCCCAAAGGCAAGAAGGAGTAAGCCATGAGTAGTGCAGCAACCAGCATCATCTGGAACGGGCAAGGCCCGGTCATGATCGGCACCTTCGACCCAGTCAAAGGCCGCCCTGAAAACGGCTTCCTGGTGGACATCTATTCCGTGGGCTGCGGCAACCGCACGCTCACCGCCACGCCCAGCCGAGAGACCACCACGCTCAAGGAAAGCTGCTCGGGCCAGCGCCTGACGCTCAAGGAGCTGGAAACCAGCAAGAGCCTGCAAGTGAGCCTGTCCATGGTGCAGTTCGACGCGCGCACCCTGGCGCAAGCCTTCTATGGCGGGGCCGTTGTCAAGCAGGCAGGCACCGTCACCGACGAAGTGCTGGCCGAGCTCAAACCCGGCGACTACTTCTTTTTGAAGTACCCGCGCTCCAAAAGCGTGGTCATTGAAGACAGCACCGGCTCGCCCAAGACCTATGTGGAGGGCACGCACTACAAGATCAGCGACGCCGCCCACAGCCGCTACCAGCTCATCGCCCACCCCGATAGCCACACCGAGCCGCTCAAAGTCGACTACTCGTATGACGGCTACGTCAACATCGCCGCGTTCTCGAAAGCGAACGTGGAGAAAGGGCTGATCTTCAGCGGCATCAATGGCGACGGTCAAAAAGTGCGCGTCATCATCCCGCGCATCAGCCTGGCCATGAGCGGGGACTTCGGCTGGATTTCCGACGAACCATCGGAACTCACATTGGGCGGCCAGGCGCTGTACGTGCCTGAGCTGCAAACGGATGCGGATTTCGGGCCGTTCATGCGCGTGGATGTGATGCCTGATCTCTGATCGCCAGCACAGGGCCTTTGTCAGGCCAACAAAAAACCGCGCCGGGCAAGTTGCTGGGCGCGGTTTTTTTACGGGGGCGGGCTGCGCTAGAGCCGCTTGAGCAAGCCCGCCAACAGCGCCCAGGCAAACATGAGCATGGCCACGGCAAAGAGCAGGAAAAGCGCCGTGCCCGCGGCGGCCAGAACAGGCCACAGGGCGGCCTTGAGGCTTTCTTGCCACACGAAGGCCGCATAGAAAAGCACGGGCGAGAGCACGAAAACGCCCAGCAGCAACAAAGCCTCAAGCCACTCGCCGCGCGTGGGCGGCCAGTGCAACCAAGATTGTTTTTGAGCAGGAGATGCAGACATGGCAAACAGCATCCTAAGCGTTGCGCCCTCAACCCCTGACGCCGCGCCAACGGGCCTGCCGCGGGCGCAGCGCGCCCACGAACTGACAGGCCGTGTAGAGGCACAGCGCCGCGAATGCGCCGCCCAGCAGCAGCCACAAAGGCAGGCCCAGGCCATAGGCCGCAGACACGGCGGCCAGCACTACGCAGCAGAAAACGAATTTCATGAGATTGAGCATGCCCAAATGATAGGGCCAGAGAGGAAGACATGGCAACGGAGTTGAAGACCAAGCTGACCATTGAAGCGCAGACCAGCGGCAGCGAAAAAATCACGCAGCTGGCCGGCGAGCTCGACGACCTGGCCCAGCAAGGAGGCAAGGCCGCGCCCCAGTTCCAGGTGCTGGCCGCTGAGCTGCGCGCCCTGGCCCAGCAAAAAGAGGCTGTCGAGCAATTTGTGCGCCTCAAAGGCGAGAGCCGCGCATACGCCCAGGCTGCGCAAGAGGCCCAGGCGGCCACCCGGGCCGCGGCCCTGGCCCTGCGCGAAAAACAGCAGGCCGCCGCCCAGGCCGCCGCGGCCGAGCGGCAGGCCGGCGAGAGGCTGCAACAGCAGCGCAGCTACCAGGATGAGCTGCGCGCGGCGATCAAGGCGCTGGCGGCCGAATACAAGGCCCAGGCCAAGGCCGCCAAGGCCTCGGGCGACAGCTCGGCGCAAACGGCCCAGCGCCTGGCCGACACGCGCGCGCAGCTGGCCGTGCTGCGCACCGAGTACAGGCAGGCCGCCGCCAGCGTGCAGCAGCTGGGCGCGGCCCAGCGCGATAGCGCCCAGGCTTTGACCGTCGCCAACAAGGCTCAGGCCGAGGCCGGCAGGCAGTTCGATGGCCTGCGCAAAAGCGCCCGCCAGGCCCAGGATGCGCTGGATGCGCACAGCATCACCTTGCAGCGCCTGCGCGATGCCATGGCCGCCGCGGGCGTCTCCGGCAAAGACCTGGCCAGCCAGCAGGCGCGCATCCAGCGGGACATGGGCCGTGTGAGCGAGCGCGCCACGGCGCTGGCGGCCGACTACAAAATGCTCGCCGGCGCCGCCCAGGCTTCGGGCGATGCGCAGCAGCGCAGCCACCGCAAGGTGGGCGAGGGCGTGCAGTCCATCAGCCGCCAGCTGGCCCAGCTGCGCAATGCCTACATTGGCCTGCAAGGGGCCATGGGCCTGGCGCACTCGGTCAAGGGCCTGGTCGAGACGGCCGATGCCGTGCAGGGCCTGCGCGCGCGCATCCAGCTGGCCACCGGCGATGGGGCGCTGTTTGAGCAGATGTGGCAGCGCGTGGCCGAGACGGCCCAAAGCACCAGCAGCAGCCTGCAGGCCACGGGCGATTTGTTTGCCAGCCTGACCAAGGCCGGCCAGGACGCGGGCCTGTCCGCGGCGCAGGCCGCCGAGCAAAGCCTGGCCCTGGTGCAGACCATCAATCAGGCGGTGCAGGTCTCGGGCGCATCGGCATCGGCCAGCGAGGCGGCCGTGCGTCAGCTCATTCAGGGCCTGCAGGCGGGCGTGCTGCGCGGCGATGAGTTCAATTCCGTGATGGAGCAGGCCCCGCGCCTGGCGCGCGCCCTGGCCGATGGCTTGGGCGTGACCACCGGCGAGCTGCGCAAGATGGCCGAGGCCGGCCAGCTCACAGCCGAGGCCGTCACCGGCGCGCTGCAATCGCAGGCCCAGACGCTGCAGCAAGAGTTCGGCCAGCTGCCGCAGACCGTAGGCCGCGCCATCGAAAACCTGGGCACGGCCTGGTCGCTGTTCGTCGACCGCATCAACGAGGGCACCGGCGCATCGCGCCTGCTGGCCGGCGCCATCGAGGCGCTGGCGGGCAACCTGGAGACGGTGGCGGCCTGGGCCCTGCGCGCCGGCGCCGTGGTGGCGGCCGTGTTTGCCATCAAGGCCGTGCAAAGCGCGCGCGACTTTGCCGCGGCGGCGCTGTCCTCGGTGCGCGCGCTTGATGCCGTGGCCGCCTCGGGCCGGGGCGCCAGCGCCGCCATCAGCGCCGCAGCCGATGCCAAGCAGCGCTTTGCCAACATTGCGCGCGGCATTGCCTACGTGGCCATTGCCGAGCAGGTGCTGCGCATCGCCTCGGCCTATGCAGAGCTGCGCCGCCAGCGTGAGCGGCAGGCCCAGGCGGAGCAACAAAACGCCAGGCTGCAGGAGCAACTGGCGCAAAGGCTGCGCGAAATCTCCGAATCCACCGGCGTGCTGGTGCAAAGCGCAGAGGAGTTTGAAGCGGCGCTGGCCTCTGGTTTGATTGTGGCCGACGAGGCCAGCGGCGAATGGCTCTCGGCCGCCCAGGCGCAAGAGCGGCTGGCCCAGGCCGCGCAAAAAACCACCGCCGAGCTGACGGCCCAGGCCGCCGTCGATATCGTGGGGCAGTTCGACAAGCTGACCCAGGCCGGCAAGGATGCGGCCCAGGCGCTGGGCGAGATCGGCCAGGCCGTGGACTGGGCCGACACCACGCAGATAGACGGCTACATCCGCGCGCTGTACGCCCTGGAGGCCGCAGGCCGCACCACGGCCGAGCAGACCGCCGCGGCCTGGCAGGCGGCCTTTGCCAAGATGAGCGGCGCGCAGCTGACCCAGGCGCTCGAAGGCGTCAAGCGCGCCTATGCCGAGCTGCGCATCGGCGCCGATCAGTTCGCACAATTCAACGAAGCCGTGCTGGCCGAGAGCTTCAGGCGCCTGGGCCTGAGCGCCTCGCAGGCCATGGGCAGCGTGGGCCAGGCCGTGCAGGACGCCATGCAGGACATGGAGCGCATGGCCGAATCCATGCGCCTGGCCGGCGCCAGCGCCGATCAGCTCGGCCAGGCGCTGGAGTTGGCCTTTGGCCAGGCCATTGCCAAGGCCGACAGCCTGCAGGCCCTGGACGCATTGCAGGCCAAGCTGCAGGACATGGGCGCGGCGGGCAAGATCGGCGCCGAAGGCATTGCCCGCGTGCAAGCCGCGCTGGACAAGCAGCGCGCGGCCATCGAGGAGCAGTTGCCCGGCATCCAAAGCCTGGAAGAGGCCCTGAAGCAGTTAGGCGTGACCCCGCAAAAGGAGCTGGATCGCCTGGCGCAGTCGGCCCGCGAGGCCTTCGAGGCCGTCAAAAATTCCGGCCAGGCCACGCCGCGCGAGATCAACGAGGCGTGGAAAAAAATGGCTGAGGCCGCCATCGAGGCCAACGATGGCGTGGCTGCCGCCGCGCTCAAGGCAGAAGCCAAGCAGCACGGCTTTGCGATTGAGACCGACAAGGCCGGCAAGGCCATCGTCAAGTCGATGGAGGAGGCCAAGGAGGCCACCGAGGGCGTGGGTGAGGCGGCAGAGCAATCGGCCGAGCAAATGGCCGAGATGGCGCGCCAGGGCTGGGATGCCAGCCGCGATCTGGCAGAGCAGGCGCGCCAGCACAATGCCGCGCTCAATATGCTTGAAGGCAGCTGGGTCGATGCCCAGGCCGCGGCCAGCGATTACTCTGAGCAAATCGCGCGCGTGGTCTGGCAGGCCGGGCGGGCCATTGCCGAGATGCGCGCCGAGCACGCCGCGCTGGTGGCGCAAATGGAGGCCCTGGCCGAGCAGCAGCGCCAGATCGACCTGGCCAATAACGACGCCGTGCGCGGGCTGGAGGCGCTGCGCCTGCGCTACCTGGAGCTGACGGGCGACCAGGCGGCGGCCGCGCAGCTCAAGATGCAGCTCGCCCGACAGGAAATCGATTTGAAGATTGCGCTGATGGAAATCGATTTGCAGCGCGCGCAAATCGCCGGCGACGAGACCGAGGCGCAAAAGCTGGCCCTGCAAATCAATGCGCTCAAGGAGCAGCTCGATTGGCTCAAAAAAATCCACGCCGAGGAAGAGCGCCAGCGCAAGGCCCAGCGCGGCGGCCAGGCCAGCGGTGGCGGCGCAGGCGGCCTGCCGCCGCCCGCGCCAGCGCCCGCGCCCCAGCCC
>NZ_NSJF01000001.1 GCF_002285285.1 Vandammella animalimorsus | reverse complement strand
CGCAGCACGCAGCACGCAGCACGCAGCACGCAGCACGCAGCACGCAGCACGCAGCACGCAGCACGCAGCACGCAGCACGCAGCACGCAGCACGCAGCACGCAGCACGCAGCACGCAGCACGCAGCACTGATCGTCACTTTGTAAAAGTTCCCCCGGCAGCCGAAATTTTTTTCGGCTGTTTGTCTTTGCGCCCCTCGCGCGCGGCGATCCCCCCTCCGTTACTCACCGCCTTCGGCTTTTTTCGCCCGGCCACGCTTTATCAGCGTCGCCGGGCTTTTGCGTGTCTTTTATTTTTTGCATGGGGGCGATTTTCAGTCCGTTTGCGCCATGCCCCGTCAATTTCAGGAATCATCAAAAAATTCCGTTTTTCATCACTCGCCCCAATTAGGCCGTGCATAGCCTTTCAAAAATGCACATTAAAGATTTTTACTGGAGGATCTCATGCGCGGAAAAATTCTTCGCGATACCAGCCAAGGCGATGGCATTTTGTTTCTCGATGGCAAGCAGAAAAGCTTTTCGCTGGAAAAGCATTGGAAATCGCCCAATCCACCCAAGGTTGGAGCCACAGTGGAGGCGACCGTAGACGAGGCCGGAGAGCTTGTCTCGGTTGTCGAGGTCAAGCAAGCGGCAGTGCTCAAGGAAACCGCCCTCAAGGCGGGCGCGGAATTCTCATCGCAAGGTTTGAGCATGCTCAAGAAATCGAAACTTCCCCCCATGCTGCTGTGGCAGGTGGGCTTGCTGTTGTTGTCCTGGCTGTTTTTGCCGCTCCTCCATGTCGAGGTGCCGATCATAGGTCTGGAAGCATCGGCCTCCGTATATGACTTTCTGAACTTTGGGTATTTCATCTTGATGATGATATGCGCGCTGCTGCCGCTTTTGCCTGCGATATCGGATAAGCCGGCGGCGCAATTGGGGAAATGTGCGCCTGCGCTCTTTTCGATCTGGATGATTTATATCGTACTCAACGGTTTGAGTCAGCTGGTTGGTATTGGTGATTCTTTTTTTGGCAGAAGGGCTCGGGTGGACGCTTTTGATCTTGTGGCTTCCCACATGAGCATGGGGCTGGGTTTTTATCTGGCATCCATCATCGTCATCATGCTTTTCTTCTCCGGTCTGAAAGGTTATTTCAGGGAGAAAAAGGCAAGAAAACAAGGATATTGATCAAAGACCGAAGGGTGGCCATGCGCTGCGACCATCCTGCATGAGAAAGATATTTTTTGCTTCGATGAATTGAAGAGAAGGATTGGATGATGAAGGAAAAATGCCTTTTGGGGAGTTCCCCGCTGAATTTCCCGAAAACCTTGAAGTCATGGGCAGCCAGCGCCTTGTTGCTGGGCTCGCTGCTGATCAATGCCGCCTGGGCCGATCCGGTGGTGGGCCGGCTTTACGCCAACATGCATCGGGGGCATATGAAGCTCTCGGTACCCAAAGAACAGGCGCGCGCCGTGCCCACGCTTGTCAAGGGCCTGTACCGGGTGGAGGGCCCACAGGGGCGCTCCATTGGCTTTACCAATGCTGAGGGCACGCTCTACGGCGGCTCCGACGGCTTTTCCTATCTGCCCGCGGATGGCAGCGCTGTACGCCGGCTGACCGAGCAGGAACTGGCTGACCTGCGCAGCGAGATCGTGGCGGGCATCGATACCTCGCAGCTCATCCGCGTGCAGTACGGCGATGGCGGTGGGCGGCGCGTGCTGATGTTCAGTGCGCTCGACTGCCCGATCTGCCAATTGCTCGAAAACAAGCTGATGCAGTTGCAAGGCAGCCTGGACACGACCTTCTACGTGGTGCCCGCATCCCTGCGGCCCATGCAAATGCCAGCGGGGCAACAGGCGTGGCAGATCGTCTCGCGCCTGTGGTGCGCGCCCGACAACGGCCAGGTTTGGCGCCAGTTCTGGGCCGGCCAGGGCCAGATGCCCCAGGCGCGCGAGGCGTGCGCCTTCATCGAGCCGCAGCAGGCTTTCAACGCCTACATGTCCGTGCACGCGGCGCTGCTGCAAGCTGGCTCCAAGGCGCGCGGCACACCAGCCATGTTTCTGGAGGACGGCAGTTTGCTGACCTACCAGACCAGCCGCAGCGACGCCGAATGGCTGCGCGTGCTGGGCCCTCAGGGCGCACCGGCTCCGGCAAAACCCGCCAAGCGCTGGCTGGCGCAATAAGAGCCTGTTCGCGATCTCGGCGCGCGTGGGCGAGAAGCGGTTTGGGGCGGCGGCAAGGCGCAAACCGCAGCGATGCCAGGCGGTATCGCAAGGATTGGCAGGCGATGCAGGCCACCCGAATCCGCAGAGGCACACGACGCTGTGATTTGTGCAGGCTCTCCCCAATCCCTTCCCTGGGGATCCCCGCTTCTTCGATCTCCACCCCCTCAATGAACAAAGGAGGTTTTGCCATGCCAACCACCGCCCGAAATTCCGCCCGCCTGTCATCGGGCCTGCGCTCAGGCGTTTGCGTGCTGGCCGTGTTTTCCCTGGCTGGCTGCCAGACCATGTCAGGCGGCGTATTCAAGGACACCTTCGCCAACGATGACCCCTGTGCCCCCAACGCCCGCAACATCGGTATTGCTGCCGGGGGCCTTGTTGGCGCGCTGGTGGGCCGCGCCGTGGGCGATAAGGAGACTGCCGCTGTGGTGGCGGGTGGCGTCATCGGCGCTGCTGTCGGCGGACTGATCGGCCAGGACATCGATTACCGCCGCTGCGAGCTCTCCAAGATCAGCAGGCAACACCAGCTTGCCATGGCCGTGCAGGAAATTTCGTTGCCCCAGGCGGGCCAGTCCTCCTCGTCTGCGTCGGGGCTGCTGGTGTCGTTGCAGGATGCGGGTCAGGAGTTTGTCAGTGGCTCGGCCCAGCCCACGGCCAGGGGAAGGCAGGCATTTGCCGATATTGCGCGCGCCTACAAAATGAGCAGGCCGGGTGAAAATCCTCAAGACTATCAGGTGCGTATCCGCAATATACGTATCTTGCTGGTGGGGCATACGGACGACACGGGCTCGACCACGCTGAATGCGGAGCTTTCGGAAAAACGCGCCAGGGCCGTTGCGGAAATTTTTGCGCAACATGGTTTTCAGCGCAGCCAGTTGTTTTTCCAGGGGGCAGGCGAAACCCTGCCCATTGCCAGTAACGAAACCGAAGAAGGCCGCAGGCAAAACCGCCGCGTGGAAATCATCGACCTGCACGGCAGTGCAGCACTGGACAGCTACATCCAGAGCCGCACACCACAAACCCGCTATTACCGTGCACATACCGAGATCGTGAGCCCCGCGGAAAGCAAACCGACATCGGGCGCGGCAACCGTGGCCTCGGCACCCGCGCCCAAAGCCGCTCCGCCCACAAGGAGTGCGCCGCCACCCAAGGCCCCCCAGCAGTCCAAGGCCCCGTTGCCGTCCAAGAGCCCTTCACAGCCCAAGCCCCAGGCCCCGGCCAGAGCAACGCCCCCTCAAGAGACATCCGCGCCCGTCCAGACAGCCAGCGGCCCCAGCGCATCCAGCCCTCAACAGCCTGCCCGGCAGGGCAGTGCCATTGTGCGTGCCGCGCCCGGATCGTTCATCGATTTCGGTGGCTCCAGGCTTGATCGCAGCAACCTCAAGGTTGCCAATATCGGGCAGGCCATCAACCAGGAACCCGCGATCTTTTCGCTGATTTCCAAGGCGCATGCCAGTGGTGGCAGCGCCATTGCCCATTGCACGAACGACCGCTACCGGGAGCAACGGGGCGTCAAGTCCCTGCAAACAGGCAAGCTGAAAACCTCGGAATACATGCCGGGCCTGTATCAGACAAGCTGGGTGGGCATGGTCAACGGTCATTTGCTGGCCATGAACAAAATGGCGGTTCTGCGTGAGAGCGCCCTGCCGGCCAACGCGCCTGAGCTGCTGATTTATACGGACTACAAGGGAGACAAAAAGAGCAAGGCGCAATGGCGCGGTCAACCCAAAGTCAATACATACCATGGCAGCAATGGATTGCTGTATCGCATTTTTTCGGATGGGCCCATCCAGTGCATGGATATCCTGATCCCGAATCAGCGCCCAACCCATGCCGACGCTGTCGTACTGATTTACAAGCGGCAGGGTGAGAGCTGGCAATCTTCTTTTGCCATGGATATGGCCGGACGTAAAAAATAATGAAACCTGCAGGAGCAAGAAATGCTTGAATGGATCATCATGAACAGGATTGCCATCGCCGTGGGTGCGGTGCTTTTGAGTTGCTTGGTTGCCTATATGTTCAGCGCCAGGGTGCGCTTTCACGTCATGGATCTATGGGCAAGATTTCCGTTGATTGGAACGATTGCAAGACTTTCCAGGGACTCAGTCGATCCAGATAAGAACGGCTGGCGACTGACTGAGCGCACACTGTGCGCAAAATACAAGCCCTATTGCGCGAAGATTACCCCCAAGGAATTTGAAAGAAACCAGGAGTACCTGCGCAAGTCTACCGATATTGGCCGCAAGCCCACGCCCATGTGGGTGATCGCATTGCTGGTGGTTTTGCTGATTGCGGAGGGCTTGGGCTTCTCGTACCTGCTGGGCTCATGGCTGGCCCGTGAAGGAAGCGAGCAAACACACACGATTTTGATGATTGCCATCGTGTTTGTGCTCTGCATCATTCTTGTAACGCTGACGCATTTTGCAGGCCACCAGTTCTACAGAACCAGCCTGCTGCGCTCATTCTTTCGCTCTTTCAAGCAGGACAGCAATGCGACCAACCTGAATTTCCGCGTCATCAGATTGAGCGAAGATCAATCGAAAGACGACAATGATCAGCAATATCTGCAAGGCCTCAATCGCATTGCCAAGGAAGCCAATGATCGTGGCAGCTATATTGCCTGTTGGTTTACGCTGGTGTGTGTGATCTTGATTGCTGTGGGCTCCACATACATGCGCATGCAAAGCCTTGAGCGCGAATTGATCAATGAAACCACATTGAGCCAGCATACTGCCGCGCCCGCAGGCAATCCTTTTCTAAACCTTGTTCTGCCCGATGAAGTGCAGGCCTCGCAAGAGCAGGCTGAGAGAGGCGCTCTGGGCCATTTGCAGTCTGCCTTGAAGGGCGAGGGCATGGCCGCCTTTGTGGTGCTGGCCCTGATTTTCATCATTACGCAGGTGGTGGGCATGGGCGCAGGCTACATATACGGATTCGCCGGTCGTCAATCAAGAGCTGCGTATGAAGGCGTCAGAGGTGCCAACACATGGGCCGCATACGAGGCGCTGATGCAGCCGTACTTTGATACCGCCAGTGCGCGATTGAAGGATTTGCAGCAACGAATCAAAGAAGATTCCAATGACAAATCGGGCTTTGACAAGACGTTTGAGCAATACATCGATGAAGAAAACCTGAAGCTGGAAGAGAGCTTCAACGCGCAAAGAAGCCGACAGGCCAGCGCAAATCAAGGCGCAGCCCCTGTCCATGCAGATACAAGGAAAGTCCATTCCGATGCTGCCGTTCAGGAAAGATTCGACGCCATTGCAGAGAAAAACCATGCGCCACAAGTCATTGCCTCTTCGGAGGGGGAGGCGCATCACGCCAGTGATCCTGTAGCAGCCGCCATAGCCAAGATTCAGGACCTTGATGACGCAGACATGGAGAAAAATTATTATTTGAGCCTGCCTGAGAAAGTCAGGAAAAACCCCGTGCTGATCGATTTCCTGAAAAATCGCAAGGCCGAGCGAGAGCGCCAGCCCAATATTGAAGATCTTTTTTGAGTGTTTTTATGCCGATCATGAACAAAGTGATGCAGCAGGTCTGCGCCGCAGCCTGCGCCTTGTTCGCCTTGAGCAGCCCGGCCCTGGCTCAAAATCAGGTGCCGAGCTGCTACAAGGCCAATAAGATAGAAAATCCCTCCCCGGCTCTGGAGCGCGAGGTTTTCATTCTCATCGATCAGACCACACCCTTTGATGAGGGCTTGCAGCGCGCCATCATGGAAAATGCAGACCGCCTGCTCAAGCCGGGCACGGGCTTTGCCATTGCCAGCTTTTCCTCGTTTGGCCAGGGGCGCTACATGGAGATTCTGGCAGAGGGGGCTTTTGAAAAGCCACTACCCGACGATGTGCGCCGCAGCACGGGCGTGAAAATCCTGCAAAACCTGAATCAATGCCTCAAAGACCAGCATGCCTATGGCCGCAAGCTGGCGGCGCAGGCGCTGCAAAAGGCATTTTCCGGCATCAGCGCCGGCCTGGCGCATTCGGACGTGCTGGCCAGCATCCGTGAAATGTCCAGGCGCGCCAAGGACTCCACGGCGCAGGACAAGATATTCTTCGTGGCCTCCGATATGCTGGAGCATTCGGCCATCAGCAGCTTTTACGCCAACCGCAATGTGCGCCTGTTGAATGTGCAGGCGGAGATGAAAAAGGTGCAGGAACACGGCATGCTGGCCCAATTGGCGGATGCCCGCGTTTTCGTGATTGGCGCCGGGCTGGTGCAGGATGCCCGCAGCAAAAACGCGCCCAAGGACAGTGGCATTTACCGTGACCCCAAGAAAATGGGCGCCTTGAAAGGTTTCTGGGAGGCGTACTTCCAGCAAAGCCAGGGCAGGCTGGAGGAATTCGGCATGCCTGCACTGCTGCGACATATCGATTAAGAAACCTTGAACAAACCGCTTTGCATCTGGGCGCTGAATTGGCGCCCCGGTGTTCATGCCATCCCGCAAGGGATCATCTTTCAGCACTCCAGGAGAAAACCTATGAGAAAACTACTAGCTGCCACACTTGCCGCCTTCTGCGCGACGGCATGGGCCAATGTCAATGATTTCGATATAGAAGGCTTCAGGCTGGGCATGAGCGAAGCCCAGGTGACCGCCCTGCTTGAAGAAAAATGCGGCAATGGAGGGAATTTTCAAATAGGGGAGAAGAAGTCGGAAAGATACAACGTTCTGCACAGCAAGGTGTTTCAGTGCAGGATCAAAGATACACAGGAAAAGATTCAAATCGATCTGAAAGACAAAGTTTTCAGAATTTATAGCGAAAGAAGTATTCATTATCCTAATGACCTGAGTAAGGCCGATCGGGATGGTATGCTCAAAAGTATTTATGCAAAATTGCTTGAAAAATATGGTAAGCCCGTGTATGAAAAAGATACGGGCTCCAGTTATAACAGTATCGAACTCACTGGGTTGTCTGATCGTTTCGATGTGGTGGCTTGTTGGGGGGATTGTGAAACCAAAGAGATATATAACGGTAGAGGGATTGAAATTCGTGCTGGCAAGACATCGCTTGCGGCACTTGGGCTTTCTAAAGACCTACTTGTAGATATTTCCAGAATATTACTGGACGCAAAAGAAGAACAAGCGGTAGAATCCGCCTTCCAACAAGCGGCCAAGGCAGCCGAAAATCGTGCGCAGGAAGAGGCGAAAAAGAAATCGCAGCAAGCCACGGAAGGCCTGAAGTTCTGAGGCGGCCCGTTTCCAAAACGTCGGATACTGTCCGGCGTTTTGTTTTTTGCCGGATTGGACGGCATGGGCAGCGCCAAGCCCAGGTGTCGCGCCGGCATGGAATGGAGGAATGGGCTTGATGGTTGCACCAGCTCAACCAGGGCCGCTGGCAGTTTGCCGGCGGACAACAACCATGGGCGGCGCACAGGCGGCGGCGCGCATCCAGGCCATTTCGCTGGATTTGGACGATACGCTCTGGCCCGTCTGGCCGGCCATTGCGCAGGCCGAGGCTGAGTTGCTGGCCTGGATGCAGGCGCACACCCCGGCTGCGGCGCGGCGTTGGGCCGAGCCGGGGGCGGCGCGGGCCTGGCGTGCGCAGGTCGAGGCGGCCCATCCGCAGCGTGCCCACGATTTGTCGTTTCTGCGCCTGCAAACCATTGCCCTGGCCATGCAGGCCGCCGGCGAGCAGGCTGCGCCGCAGCGCGCGCAGCAGGCTTTCGAGGTCTTTTTTGCCGCGCGCCAGCGGGTGCAGCCGTTTGCCGAGGTAGCCCAGGCGCTGGACTGGCTGGCGGCGCGCTACCCGTTGCTGGCGCTGAGCAATGGCAATGCCGATGTGCTGGCCATGCCCATTGGCCGCTGTTTTACCGCCAGCCTGCCGGCGCGCGAGGCAGGCCATGCCAAGCCCGATGCACGCATCTTCAGGCTGGGCGCGCAGCGCCTTGGGCTGCCACCGCAGGCCGTGCTGCACGTGGGCGATGACCCGCTGCTGGACGTGGCCGGGGCCCGCAATGCCGGCATGCAGGCGTTCTGGCTCAATCGTGAAGGCAAGAGCTGGCCCGCCGAAGCCGGGCCGCTGCCGCCGCAAGCGGCCGATTTGTTGCAGCTTTGCCAATGGCTGCAGCAGCTGGGTGAGGCTTGCTGAGCCAGGCCGGCAGACCTGTCTGGCCGGGCCTTGGGGGCAGGGCCTTCAGTTATACTCAGCCGGTTTATTTCACCCGTTCTGATCTGGCCCGTTTGGCCGCTTGGCTGCGCCTGCGGCGGGCTTTGCTGGGCTTGGCCTGCGCCTTGCCAGCGGCCATTTTTGCGCGCTGCTGCCAGATCGAAAAATGCACAGGCAGGGCGGGGCCTGACGAATCCTTTTTGAGGTGATTGCGTGCTTTTGTCTCTACAGCAGGGGGATTTCCCCGTTGCGCTTTTGGTGCTGGCCGACGGCACGGTGTTCACGGGCAATGCCATCGGGGCCGAGGGTGCCACGGTGGGCGAGGTGGTGTTCAACACCTCGATGACGGGCTATCAGGAAATCCTCACCGACCCGAGCTACTGTCAGCAGATCGTGACGCTGACCTACCCCCACATTGGCAACTGCGGCACCAATGAGGAGGACGACGAGTCCACCCAGACCTTCGTGGCCGGCCTGGTGATCAAGGATTTGCCCTTGCTGGCCAGCAACTTCCGCAGCACGCAGTCGCTGCAGGAGTTCCTGCGTCGCCGTGGCGTGGTGGCCATCGCCAACATCGACACGCGCAAGCTCACGCGCCATCTGCGTGAAAACGGTGCGCAAAATGGCTGCATCATGGCTTTGCCCGCTGGCGAGCAGGCCACGCCGGAGGTGATTGCCAAGGCCCGGCAGCAGGCCCAGGCCGCGCCATCCATGAGTGGCCTGGATCTGGCGCAGCGCGTGAGCACCGACAAACCTTACGAGTGGACGCAGACATCCTGGGTGCTGGGTCAGGGCTACGGTCAACAGACCGAACCCAAGCTGCATGTGGTGGCCTACGACTTTGGCGTCAAGCGCAACATCTTGCGCATCCTGGCCGACAAGGGCTGTCGGGTGACGGTGGTGCCGGCCAAGACCCCGTTTGATGAAGTGCTGGCCATGCAGCCCAATGGCGTGTTTCTCTCCAACGGGCCTGGCGATCCTGAACCCTGCGATTACGCCATCGAGGCCGCGCGCCGCGCGATCGACAGCGGTCTGCCGACCTTTGGCATTTGCCTGGGTCACCAAATCATGGCGCTGGCGCTGGGCGGCAAGACCTACAAGATGAAGTTTGGCCACCATGGCGGCAACCACCCGGTCAAGGACCACGACAACGGCCGCGTGAGCATCACCAGCCAGAACCACGGCTTTGCGGTCGATGCCCAGTCGCTGCCGGATACGGTGCGGGTGACGCACACCAGCCTGTTCGATGGCACGGTGCAGGGCCTGGCCCATGCCGACAAGCCCGCGTTCTGCTTCCAGGGGCACCCGGAGGCCTTGCCCGGCCCGCACGACATCGCCTATCTTTTCGACCATTTCATCCAGCTCATGCGCCGCCAGGCGGCATAGGGCTTGTTGAGATTGGGTTTGCGAAGTGGTTTTTCGAGGCAAAAGTCGCAAATGCAAGGCGAAAACGCGCGCAAGGTCTGTCACCGTGCAAGCGTTTACAACGCAGCAGTTGCGGTTTTTGACCGAAAACACCGCCGCAACACTCAATCTCAACAAGCCCTAAAGCGCGGGCTGGCAGCAAAGGCTGCAGCGCCAGGCATTTGCCCACAGAACTGATTCGAGCACCTGATCCATGAAACTCTTCAGCTTTCCTGCCACGGCCCTGGAAAAGGCCATTGCCAAGCGCATGCTGACGCTGGAGCCCGGCGCGCGCGAGTGGTTTTCCGAGCGCTGGGCGCAAAAGCCCTATAAAAAAGCCTTCATCGAGAAGAAGGCCATGCCGCTGGTGATCTTCATCGCCAAGGGTAAGAACTGGAGCGATGAAGAGTTCGAGCAGGAACTGCTCGACTGGGATGTGAATTTCTACCCGGCCGAGGTCGACGTGCTGCGCCCCATCGCCGAAGGCGAGGGCATGCTGCAGCTGATGCAGAAGAAAGTGCAGCCCGAGCGCCTGGAAAAGCTGCTGGCGCACATCCAGTCGCGCACCATCAGCGGCACGGCCTGATGTGCTCTGTAGCAGCGGGCGCGGACAGGTGCGGCGCACTACTGTGCGGATCGCGCGGCCTGGCCGCAGCGGCGGGCGGTTTTGACAACCGCCTTTTCTGTGCCTGCAGACACATTGCCATGCCCTGGCCCTGACTTAGCCTGCCGTTTTGTCTCTATTGAGTCCCCCAGTTATGCCCAAAAGAACCGACATCCAATCCATTCTCATCATCGGCGCCGGCCCCATCGTCATTGGGCAGGCGTGCGAGTTTGACTACTCCGGCGTGCAGGCCTGCAAGGCGCTGCGCGAAGAAGGCTACCGGGTCATCCTCATCAACAGCAACCCGGCCACCATCATGACCGACCCGGCCACGGCGGATGTGACCTACATCGAGCCGATCAACTGGCAGACGGTGGAAAAAATCATCGCCAAGGAGCGCCCCGACGCCATCTTGCCCACCATGGGCGGGCAGACGGCGCTCAATTGCGCGCTGGATTTGTGGCGCAACGGCGTGCTCAACAAATACAAGGTCGAGCTGATCGGCGCCAAGCCCGAGGCCATCGACAAGGCCGAGGATCGCCAGAAGTTCAAGGACGCCATGACGCGCATCGGCCTGGGCTCAGCGCGCAGCGGCATCGCCCACAGCATGGCCGAGGCCTGGGAGGTGCAAAAGACGGTGGGTTTCCCGACCATCATCCGCCCCAGCTTCACGCTGGGCGGCACGGGCGGCGGCGTGGCCTACAACGCCGAGGAGTTCGAGACCATCGCCAAGCGCGGCCTGGAGGCCTCGCCCACCAACGAGCTGCTGATTGAGGAATCGCTGCTGGGCTGGAAGGAATACGAGATGGAGGTGGTGCGCGACAAGGCCGATAACGCCATCATCGTCTGCTCCATCGAGAACCTGGACCCGATGGGCGTGCACACGGGCGACTCCATCACCGTGGCGCCGGCACAGACGCTGACCGACAAGGAATACCAGATCATGCGCAACGCCAGCCTGGCGGTGCTGCGCGAGATTGGCGTGGACACGGGCGGCTCCAATGTGCAGTTCGCGGTCAACCCCAAGGACGGGCGCATGATCGTGATCGAGATGAACCCGCGCGTGAGCCGCTCCTCGGCGCTGGCTTCCAAGGCCACGGGCTTTCCGATTGCCAAGGTCGCGGCCAAGCTGGCCGTGGGCTATACGCTCGATGAGCTGAAGAACGACATCACCGGCGGCGCCACGCCGGCCAGCTTCGAGCCCAGCATCGACTACGTGGTCACCAAGGTGCCGCGCTTTGCGTTCGAGAAATTCCCCCAGGCCGACGACCGCCTGACCACGCAGATGAAGTCCGTGGGCGAGGTCATGGCCATGGGCCGCACTTTCCAGGAATCCTTCCAGAAGGCCCTGCGTGGCTTGGAAGTGGGCGTGGACGGCATGAACGAAAAAACCCAGGACCGCGAAATCCTCGAGCGCGAGCTGGGCGAGCCCGGCCCCTCGCGCATCTGGTACGTGGGCGACGCCTTTGCCGCGGGCTGGTCGCTGGACGAAGTGCACGCCATCACCAAGATCGACAAGTGGTTCCTGGTGCAGATCGAGCAAATCGTGCGCATCGAGCTGGATCTGGACAAGCTCTACGCCGAAAAGGGCGAGCAGGCCCTGGCCGCGCTGGATGAGGCCACGCTGCGCGCGCTCAAGCAAAAAGGCTTTTCCGACCGCCGTCTGGCCAAGCTGCTGCACACCGACGAGCACGCGGTGCGCGCGCGCCGCCACGCGCTGGGCGTGCGCCCCGTGTACAAGCGGGTGGACACCTGCGCGGCCGAGTTCGCCACCAACACCGCCTACATGTACTCCAGCTACGACGAGGAGTGCGAGGCCCAGCCCACCGACAAGAAAAAAATCATGGTGCTCGGTGGCGGCCCCAACCGCATCGGCCAGGGCATCGAGTTCGACTACTGCTGCGTGCACGCCGCGCTGGCCATGCGTGAGGATGGTTACGAAACCATCATGGTCAACTGCAATCCCGAAACCGTTTCCACCGACTACGACACCAGCGACCGCCTGTACTTCGAGCCGCTGACGCTCGAAGACGTGCTGGAAATCGTGGATAAGGAAAAGCCCGCCGGCGTCATCGTGCAGTACGGCGGCCAGACACCGCTGAAACTGGCGCTGGGCCTGGAAAAGGCCGGCGTGCCCATCATCGGCACCACGCCCGACATGATTGACGCGGCAGAAGACCGCGAGCGCTTCCAGCAACTGCTGCACCAGCTGGGCCTGCGCCAGCCGCCCAACGCCACGGCCCGCACCGAGGCCGAGGCGCTGGAAAAAGCCGCCGAGCTGGGCTATCCGCTGGTGGTGCGCCCCAGCTACGTGCTGGGCGGCCGTGCGATGGAAATCGTGCATGAGCAAGCCGGGCTGGAGCGCTACATGCGCGAAGCAGTGCAGGTCAGCAACGACTCGCCCGTGCTGCTCGACAGTTTCCTGTCCAACGCCATTGAATGCGATGTGGACGCGGTGCGCGATGCCACAGGCCAGGTGCTCATCGGTGGTGTGATGGAGCACATCGAGCAGGCCGGCGTGCACTCGGGGGACTCGGCCTGCTCGCTGCCGCCGTACTACCTCAGTGCCGAGACCATCGAAGAGCTCAAGCGCCAGACCCGCGCCATGGCCGAGGGGCTGAACGTGGTGGGCCTGATGAACGTGCAGTTCGCCATCCAGGAAAAGGAAGAAGGCGGCCAGAAGAAAGACGTGATCTACGTGCTGGAAGTCAACCCCCGCGCCAGCCGCACCGTGCCCTTTGTTGGCAAGGCCACCGGCCTGCCGCTGGCCAAGATCGCCGCGCGCTGCATGGCCGGCCAGAGCCTGGCCGAGCAGGGCGTGGGCGGGGAGGTCACGCCGCCGTACTTCAGCGTCAAGGAAGCGGTGTTCCCCTTCGTCAAGTTCCCCGGTGTGGACACCATTCTCGGCCCCGAGATGAAATCCACCGGCGAAGTCATGGGCGTGGGCAAGACCTTTGGCGAGGCCTACACCAAGGCTCAGATGGGGGCGGGTGAGCGCCTGCCCGCCAGCGGCACTGTGTTCCTGACGGTACGCGACAGCGACAAGCCGCGCGCCGTGGCCATCGCTCGCGACCTGCTGGCCATGGGCTTCGAGCTGGTGGCCACGCGCGGCACGGCCGCCGCCATCGAGGCTGAAGGCTTGGCCGTGAAAGTCGTCAACAAGGTCGCCGAAGGCCGCCCGCACATCGTGGACATGATCAAGAACGGCGAGATCGCCATGATCATCAACACCGTGGAAGAACGCCGCAACGCCATTGCCGACAGCCGCTCCATCCGCACCAGCGCGCTGCAAGGGCGCGTGACCATCTTCACCACCATCTACGGCGCCGAGGCGGCCGTGGAGGGCATGAAAGCGCTGTCCGATCTGGACGTGATCTCGGTGCAGGAAATGCACGCGCTGCTGGGCGCCTGAGGCGCGCGAAACAGCGCTGCGGCGCTGCAAAGCCCGCCCCCATGCTTTCGCCTGTCGCTCAGGAGCTGATCATCGGCTTGCTCAGTGGCCTGGCGATGGGGCCGCTGGGCCTGGTGCTGTGGCCGCTCAGCATCTGGGCGTGCGAGCGGCTGCTGCGCGGGTTCGGACAAGACAGCTTTGCGGCTTTTCTGCTCCACTTTTTGTGGGGCGCTCTGACTTTGCTCGCCTGGATCGGCCTGCCGATACTGACTGTGCAATGGCTGCTGGTGCACTGGGGCATACAGGGGATGGAGGTGCATGCCGTGTGGTCCGCATACCGGCCGGTGTCCGCTGCGGCGCACATGTCCTTCGCTGGCGCGCTCGCGGGCTTGGCGCTGGCCTGGCGTCTGGGGCGTGTGGCCAGCATTGGGCGCCTTGCCCAGCGTTGCAAGGCATGGCTTGAGCGCCGGCTGGGGCTGTAGGGCGTGGTGTTGCCATTGGCGGCATAATGCCCGCGCAACCCCGCAACAAGACCGCCGCCCGGCAACGCGCGGCGGTTTGTTTTTGAGAACAGGGACAGGCAACACCATGACCACCATCTCCATCCACCAAAGCGGCGCTGGCAAGCTCAAGAAAGAGCGGCACAGCCTGACAGCCGTGCAGCCCCCGGCCGTGATCATCGCCATTTCCCAGGCTTGCGCGCAGGGCGATCTGAGCCAGAGCGCCGGCAATGGGCCAATGCCCGCTTTGCTTTTTGCCGGAGGCCACGATGTCTGACTGGAGTGCTTTCGCCCCCGCCCCTGGGGCGCTGCCGCTGGCTGGGTTGGCGCAGGCCTTCGTGGCCGCGCTGCTGTTGCAGACGGCGCTGGAGCTGTGGCTGGCCCGGCGCCAGCGCCGCCATGTGCTGCGCCACCGCGCTCAGGTGCCGACGGCATTCGCGCAGCGCATCACGCTGGCGGCGCACCAGCGCGCCGCCGATTACACGGCCGACACGGTGCGGCTGGGCATGTGGGAGAGTGCGCTGTCCGCCCTGGTGGTGCTGATCTGGACGCTGGGCGGCGGGTTGGATGCGCTCAATCAGGCGCTGCTGCGCTGGATGGGGCCTGGCCTGGGCCAGCAACTGGCCCTGATGCTGGCGTTTGGCGCCATCTCCGCGCTGCTGAACCTGCCCTTGGGTCTGTACAAAACCTTCGTCATCGAGCAGCGCCACGGCTTCAACCAAATGAGCTGGGCCCTGTGGCTGGCCGATGCGCTGCGCGCGGTATTGCTGGGGCTGTTGCTGGGCGTGCCGCTGCTGGCGGCGCTGCTGTGGCTGATGCAGGCCGCAGGCGGCCTGTGGTGGCTGTGGGCCTGGGCGCTGTGGATGGGCTTCAACCTGCTCATGCTGTGGCTGTATCCGACCTGGATTGCGCCGCTGTTCAACCGCTTCGAGCCGCTGGCGGACCAGGCGCTGGAGGAGCGCATCCGCGCGCTGATGCAGGCCAGCGGTTTCAAGGCGCAGGGCCTGTTCGTCATGGATGGCAGCCGCCGCAGCGCCCATGCCAATGCCTACTTCACCGGCCTGGGCAGCGCCAAGCGGGTGGTGTTTTTCGACACCTTGCTGCGCAAGCTCGGCCATGGCGAGATCGAGGCCGTGCTGGCCCACGAGCTGGGGCACTTCAAGCACCGGCATATCGCCAAGCGCCTGGCGTTGTTTGCCTTGCTCAGCGTCCTGGGCTTTGCTGCGCTGGGCTGGCTGCTGCAGCAGCCGGCATTCTTCACGGCCCTGGGCGTGACGCCGCAGCTCGATGCCCAGGGCGGCCTGCTGCCGCAGGCCCACAACGCATTGGCGCTGCTGCTGTTTTCCATTGTCGCGGGCGTGCTGGGCGGGCTATTGCAGCCGCTGTGGGCACAGCTCTCGCGCCGCCATGAGTTCGAGGCCGATGCCTATGCCGCACGCCACAGCAGCGCGCAGCACCTGGCCGCGGCCCTGCTCAAGCTGTACGAGGACAACGCCGCCACGCTCACGCCCGACCCGCTGTATGCGCGCTTTCATTATTCGCACCCGCCGGCCAGCGAGCGTCTGGCCCGCATGGGGCAGCAGGTGCAGGCATGACTGTGACTCGCCCCGGAACTGACTTGCAGCACGGCCTGGTAGTGACGGGCCATGGTCGCCACTATGTGGTTGAGGCCAGCGATGGCTCGCGGCGCATCTGCCATCCGCGCGGCAAGAAAAGCCAG
Source organism: Vandammella animalimorsus (assembly GCF_002285285.1). Classification (GTDB taxonomy): domain Bacteria; phylum Pseudomonadota; class Gammaproteobacteria; order Burkholderiales; family Burkholderiaceae_C; genus Lampropedia; species Lampropedia animalimorsus. The sequence continues at coordinate 776,873 of NZ_NSJF01000001.1, read as the reverse complement.
GCCGTGGTGGGCGACCGCGTGCAGTGGCTGGCAGCGCCCACCGGCGGCCTGGACGAGGAGGGCAGCATTGAGGCCATCGAACCCCGGCGCAACCTGTTCTATCGCCAGGATGCAGTGCGCACCAAGGCTTTCGCCGCCAACATCGACCAGATACTGGTGTTGCTGGCGGCCGAGCCGGTGTTCTCCGAGGAGCAATTGGCCAAATCCCTGGTGGCGGCGCAGGCCGCAGGCATCGAGGTGCTCATCGGCCTGAACAAGGAGGATGTGCAATCCCCGTTCGAGCGCGCGTGGCAGCGCCTGCGCGCCTACCGCCAACTTTGGCCGCAAGAAGAACCGAGTGCGCCAGCCCAGCCGCTGTACCCGGTGCTGCGCCTGCAATTGGATGCCGAGCACGGCGGCAGCGACTTCGCCCAGCTGCGCCAGCGCCTGCAGGGCAGGGCCACCCTGGTATTGGGCCCTTCCGGGGTGGGCAAGAGCACGTTGATTAACCGCCTGATTCCCGATGCGGCAGCGCAGACGGCAGAAATCTCCCGCGCCCTCAACAGTGGCCGTCACACCACGACGGTGACGACCTGGTACTGGCTGGACCGCGCCAGCGGCACGGCAGTGCTGGATTCGCCCGGCTTTCAGGAGTTTGGCCTGAACCACATCCGCCGGCAGGACTTGCCGCGCTGGATGCCCGACATCGGCCGCCACGCCACCGGCTGCCGCTTTCACAACTGCAGCCACCGCCATGAGCCCGGCTGCGTGGTGCGCGCCGCCGTGGCCGAGGACGATGCGCCGCATCCCGATGACGACACTGTTGTAGGGCAGTCGCCTGCGCCAGAGGCCGCGCCCCGGGCCCTGCCGGCCATTGCCGCGAGCCGCTATGCGCTCTACCAGCGCCTGTTCGAGCAGCTGGGCAGCTAGGGCCTGAGCGCGACATGCCACAAAAAAGCCCTGCCGAGAGGGCAGGGCTTTGGGCATGCAAGCGGGCAATGCCGCGCGTGCATCAGAACAGGTGACGCACACCCAGAGCGAAGGAGCTGAAGTCCTTGCCTGCGGCCGGTGCGCCGCCGTAGTTGGCGTTGCGCTCGTTGTCGATGCGGGTGTAGAAGCCGTACAGCTTGGTGCGCTTGCTCAGGTTGTAGTTGTAGCCCAGCGTGAACTGGGTTGCGCCGCTCTTGGCCACGTTGTCGTACTCATCGGCCCAGCCCACGTTGGCATGGAATTCCGATGCGCCGGCGAAGTAGGCCGCAGCCAGACGTGCCGAGAGACGGTCGCCCAGGTTCGCACCATGGCCGTTCTCGTCAAACTGCACGTAGCCGCCCAGTGCGATGGTGTCGGTGGCGTACAGGGCGCGCAGCGTGTAGGCCTCGGCCTTGTCGTGCTTGGCAAAGCCGCCGGCCAGGTCGAAATTGCCGAATTTGTAGCTCACGCTCAGGTCGTAGGGCGACTTGCCGTTGTGGTTGTCTTCAAAGCCATAGCCCAGCTCCAGCGAGAAGCCGCCCAGCTCCGGCGTCACGTAGCCGACTTTGGCGGTATTGGGCACGATGTAGGCATACAACGCATCGGCAGACGAGCCGGTGTCGTGGTTGTGCATGCTGATGTAATCAGCGGTGTTGCTGTAGACCGTGGAGTTGTAGTTGCCCAGGCGCAGCTTGCCGAAGTTGCCGCCCAGGTACAGCTCGGACTGGCGGGCAAAGCCGTCGGTGGCCGCGCCAGTGGTGGAGTCCACTTTTTGTTCGAAAACGAAGCCGGCTTTCAAACCGCCGCCCAGGTCTTCCACACCGCGAAAGCCGATGTACGACGAGTTGCTGTGCAGGCCGGTGGTGGCGTCTTCACCCTGGAACTTCTGGTGTTCCACGGTGGTGTTGATGCGGCCATAGAGCGTGACGCTGCTTTGCGCATGGGCAGCGCCAAAGGCCAGCAGGGGGATCAGGGCGATGGACAGGTGTGAGGTTTTCATGGCGGGAGTCCCAAAGATTGAAACAATGCCCGGCTGCATGGGGAGGCAGGCCGGGGCTGTGTTCGTCTGTTGCGCTGTGCCTGTGGCAGGCCTGGCAATGCATCGACGCTGCCGAGTGTACGGGCGGCGCTGCACGATGCTTAAGCATTATTTGCATTTGCCCGCACAGAGCGATTCAAAGTGTTGTTGTTATGCAACTTGACTGGGGATTACCCCAATGAGATCAGGCACTTCGAGGCATTTTCTGTGATGAATTCTTGCTGTGAAACAGCGGCTTGGAGGCCGCCCAGATGCGGCCCCAAGCTGCATGAAAGAAGCGGCCCGAAGGCCGCCGCTGATAAGGGTGAGAGGCTTGGGCCGAGGCTTCAATCGCGCAGCAGGTCGTTGAGGCTGGTCTTGGCGCGGGTCTGTGCGTCCACGCGCTTGACGATGATGGCCGCATACAGGCTGTAGCGCCCGCCGTCCTTGGGCAGAGAGCCGCTGATGACCACGGAGCCCGCGGGAATGCGGCCGTAGCTGACCTCGCCGGTGGTGCGGTCGTAGATTGGCGTGCTCTGGCCGATGTACACGCCCATGGAGATGACGGAGTTTTCCTCCACGATCACGCCCTCGACGATTTCCGAGCGTGCGCCAATGAAGCAGTTGTCCTCGATGATGGTCGGATTGGCCTGCAGAGGCTCGAGCACGCCGCCCAGGCCCACGCCGCCGGAGAGGTGCACGTTCTTGCCCACCTGTGCGCAGGAGCCTACGGTGGCCCAGGTATCGACCATGGTGCCTTCATCGACGTAGGCGCCGATGTTGACGTAGGAGGGCATCAGGATCGCGCCCTTGGCAATGAAGCTGCCGCGTCGCGCCACGGCCGGCGGCACCACGCGCACCCCGGTGGCGGCCAGTTGCTGCGCCGACATGCCCGAGAACTTGGTGGGCACTTTGTCGTAAAAGCCCAGGTCGCCGGCCTGCATCAGGCTGTTGTCGTTGAGGCGAAAAGACAGCAGCACGGCTTTTTTCACCCACTGGTGCACCGTCCAGTCGCCCACGCCATTGCGCGAGGCCACGCGCAGGGCGCCGCTGTCGAGCTGGGTCAGCACGTCCTCGACGGCCTGGCGCACATCGGCCGGTGCGGAGGAGGGGGAGAACGCAGCGCGCTCTTCCCAGGCGTTTTCGATCAGGGTTTGCAAGGCTTGGGTCATGGTGTTGGGTAGGGCAGAAAACAGTGAAGGAAAAAGATGCGGGCCAGCACCCAGGGCAGGGCTGGCCACGGATGGATTGCATGGTGGCTGCGGTCACAGTATGTGATCCGCAGGGCGCAGAGACTTTGCGCAGCCGGTTATTGGGCTACCCAGCCGCCGTCCATGTTCCAGGCCACGCCGCGAACGTTGTCGCCGGCGGGCGAGCAGAAAAAGGCAGCCAGCTCGCCGAGTTCCTCTGGCGTGGTAAAGCGCAGCGAGGGCTCCTTGGCGCCCAGCAGCTGGGCCTGGGCCTGATCGGTGCTGATGCCGTTGTTCTTTGCCAGGTCGTCGATCTGCTTTTGCACCAGCGGCGTCAGCACCCAGCCGGGGCAGATGGCATTGGCCGTCACGCCAGTGGTGGCCGTCTCCAGCGCAGTCACCTTGGTCAGTCCAACCACGCCATGCTTGGCCGCCACGTAGGCCGATTTCTCCACCGAGGCCACCAGGCCATGCACCGAGGCAATGTTGATGATGCGGCCCCAGTTGGCCTGAAGCATGGCCGGCAGCGCCAGCCGCGTGGTATGGAACACGCTGCTGAGGTTGATGGCGATGATGGCGTCCCAGCGCTCGGGCGGGAAGTCCTCGATGCGGGCGGTGTGCTGGATGCCGGCGTTGTTGACGAGCACGTCCACGCGGCCGAATTCCTTTTGCGCGTAAGCCATCAAATCCTCGATCTCGCCCACCTTGCTCAGGTCTGCGCCGTGGTAGGCGGTGCGGATGCCGTGCGCCTGGCCGGCCTGCTCGATGGCGCGGCGCGGCGCGTCGGCATCGCCAAAGCCGTTGACCAGGATGTTGGCGCCCTGTGCGGCCAGCACCTGGGCAATGCCCAGGCCAATGCCGCTGGTGGAGCCGGTGACAAGTGCGGTTTTTCCTTTGAGATGCATGACAAGCCTCCGTATCGGTTGCAGATTTCAGGTTGCGGATTTCAATTAGGATGTGCGCGAAGCGGCCCCGTCTGGTGCGGGGCCGTGGCATGGAGAAAATCTTTGCAGGCCGCATTCTCGCAGCTTTGCCGGCTGTGCTGCTGCGGCCTGCCCGAAAGCCTGTGCAAGGCCCTGGACTGGAGGGAAAAGGCATGTCCGAATTGCAGCATGAGCACTCAACTGGCACCGCCAACGCGGCCTGGGCCGCCGATGCGCCGCCGCCAGCGCAGTTGCGCCACGTGCAGTGCCCAGGCGCCAGCAAGGCCGGGCCGCACGGCGCAGGCGATGCGCAAAGTCATCGCATGGCCTACTGGGATTGGCCCGCAGCCGATGATGCGGGCAATGCCCACCTCATCGTCTGCGTGCATGGGCTGACGCGCAATGGCCGCGACTTCGACGTGCTGGCGCAGCGCCTGCGGCGCAAGGCGCGCGTGATCTGCCCGGACGTGGTCGGGCGCGGGCGCAGCGATTGGCTGGCCGATGCCCACGGCTACCAGATCCCCACCTATGTGGGCGACATGCAGGCGCTGCTGGCCGAGCTGGCACAACAGGCCCAGGCGCAGGGCCAGCCCATCGCCCGCATGGATTGGGTCGGCACCAGCATGGGTGGGCTGATCGGCCTGGGGCTGTTGGCCCAGCCAAGCCTGCCGCTGCCGCTGGGGCGGCTGGTGCTCAACGACGTGGGGCCGAGCATCGAATGGCAGGCGCTGCAGCGCATCGGCAGCTACCTGGGCCAGCCGCTGCGCTTTGCCGACCTGCAGCAAGGGGCCGAGTACCTGCGGCGCATTGCCGTGGGCTTTGGCCCGCACAGCGATGCGCAGTGGCTGGCGCTGTCGGCGCCGATGCTGCGCAGCGATGGCGCAGGCGGGCTGGCCCTGCACTACGACCCGGCCATTGCGCAGCCCTACCAATCCTTCACTCAGGAGGCGGCCAGCGCAGGCGAGCAGGTGCTTTGGAGCCTGTACGATGCGCTGCGCCTGCCCACGCTGCTGCTGCGCGGCGCGCAGTCCGATCTGCTCAGCGCCGCCACCGCCCAGGCCATGACCCGGCGCGGCCCGCAGGCGCAGCTGGTGCAGTTTGAAGGCGTGGGGCATGCGCCCACGCTGGTGCAGCCCGAACAGCTGGCCGTGGTCGAGCAATTCCTGCTGGGCGAGGCCTGAACCAGCGCCATGCGCCTTTGCGCCTATGCGCCTATGCGCGCGCAGCTTGTCCTATAGTGCGCACATTGCGCCCGACGCGGCACGCGGCGCACGCCCCGGACTTCACGGTTTGCTATGAACTCCCCCCTTGCAGAGACCCCTACGCTGCCCCTGGACGGGCTCGGCGCCGCTGCCCCGGCGCCGCCGCTGCTGCTGAGCGCGGCGGCGGCCATGCTGCCCAGCCAAACGGACATGCTGGCGCGCGCGCGCGCCTTTGCCCAACCTCTGCTGGCCGGCGAAGTGCTGCGCAACGGTGAGGCGGTGCTGGCGCATGCCGATGCGGTGGCCGAGCTGCTGCGGGCCATTGGCGGCTCCGAGGCCATGCAGGCGGCCACTTACCTGATCTATGCCTCGTTCCACCTGCACCAGCCGCAGGAGGCCATTGCGCGCCGCTTTGGCGAGACTTATGCAGCGCTGGCGGTGGAGACCTCCAAGCTCATGCAGATACAGGGCCAGGCGCGCAGCGGCTCGGGCGCGCGCAAGCAGGGCGAGGCCAAGATCGAGCACACCGAGACGGTGCGCAAGATGCTGCTGGCCTTCTCGCGCGATCTGCGCGTGGTGCTCATCCGCCTGGCCTCGCGCCTGCAGACGCTGCGCTACCACGCCAGCAGCAAGGTGCCCATCGACCCGCTGCTGGCCGAGGAAAGCCTGTACGTGTTCGCGCCGCTGGCCAACCGGCTGGGCATCTGGCAGTTCAAGTGGGAAATCGAGGATCTGGCCTTCCGCTTTCTGGAGCCCGAGACCTACCACGAAGTGGCCGGCAAGCTCGCGGCCAAGCGGCGCGAGCGCGAGCAGTACATGCAGCAGCTGTGCGATGAAGTGCGCAGCCAGCTCCAGCGTCGCGGCGTGCAGGCCGTCGTGCAGGGTCGGCCCAAGCACATCTACAGCATCGTCAAAAAGATGCGCGGCAAATCGCTGGCCTTCGAGCAGCTCTTTGACCTGCGGGCCATGCGCATCATCGTCCCCAGCGTGCCCGAGTGCTACGAGGCCCTGGGCTGGATTCACACGCACTTCACGCCCATCGAGGCCGAGTTCGATGACTACATCGCCAAGCCCAAGCCCAACGGCTACCAATCGCTGCACACGGTGGTGCGCGACGCGCAGGGCCGGGCGGTGGAAATCCAGATCCGCACCCAGGCCATGCACGAGCACGCCGAGACCGGCGTGGCCGCGCATTGGGCCTACAAGGAGGCGGGCACCAAGGGCTATGCCGGCGTGTCCGCCAGTGGCGAGTACGACGCCAAGATCGCCGTGCTGCGCCAGCTGTTGGCCTGGGAGCGCGAATTCGCCGACAGCGACGAAGTGCGCGCGCTGGGCCTGTTCGACGACCGCATCTACGTGCTCACGCCCAATGCCTCCATCGTCGAGCTGCCCAAGGGCGGCACGCCGCTGGATTTTGCCTACACCGTGCACACCAGCCTGGGCCACCGCTGCCGTGGCGCCAAGGTCGATGGCGCCATGGTGGCGCTGAACACGCCGCTGCAAAACGGCCAGACGGTGGAGATCGTCGCCGCCAAGGACGGCGGCCCCTCGCGCGACTGGCTCAACCCCGAGCTGGGCTATCTGAGCAGCAACCGTGCGCGCAGCAAGGTGCGCGCCTGGTTCAACGCCCAACTGCAGCAGCAGACCGTCGCCAAAGGGCGCGAGGTGGTGGAGAAAATCCTGCAGCGCGAAGGCAAGACGGCGCTCAAGCTCGAGTCGATCGCTGAACAGCTGGGCTTCAAATCCGCCGACGCCTTTTTTGAAGTCGTGGGCAAGGACGAGTTCTCGCTGCGCACGCTCGAAGCCCTGCTGCGCCCCGCGCCGGGCGAGGAGCCGGGCCAGGCCAGCAGCGACACCGTGGTGCTGCGCAAGCCGCGCAGCGGCGGCAGCGGCAAGGTGCTGGTGGTGGGCATGGACTCACTGATGACGCACCTGGCCAAATGCTGCATGCCAGCGCCGCCCGACGAGATCGGCGGCTTCGTCACGCGCGGCAAGGGCGTGGCCATCCACCGCAGCAGCTGCAGCAACTTTCAGAAAATGCGCAATACCTCGCCCGAGCGCCTGATCGAAGTGCAATGGCGCGACAGCGCAGGCGCCGCTGGCGGCGCCGACGCGAGCGGCAAGGCCCTGTACCCGATGGAAATCCACGTGCAGGCCCAGGACCGCCAGGGCCTGCTGCGCGACATCTCCGACGTGCTCACGCGTGAGCGCACCAACGTCATCGGCGTGCAAACGCGCAGCCACAAGAACAACACCGCCACGATGGTCTTCACCGTCGAAGTGCACAGCGCCACCCGCCTGCAGGGTGTGCTCGCCGCCGTCGCCCAGGTGCCCGGCGTGCGCACGGCGCGGCGGCGCTGAGGGCCAAACGCCTGCCCTCGAAATCCTCGCGTCGGCGCAAGCGCCGGCGCTGACTGCCGACTGCTTTAAAGCGCCACCACCTCGAACTGCTGCTGCGGTTGCACGATCTGCGCCTGCTGCTCGATCAGCGGCAGGTCGCGCTGACCATCCTGGGTGTGGCCCACCAGCGCGTACAGGCTGGCCGTGGCCTGTTGCAGCGCCTCGGGCAGCGGGCGCTGTTGCAGCAGGTGCGCCAGCAAAATGGCCGAGAACGCATCGCCCATGCCATTGGGCAGCGGCGTGCGCGCAATGATGGGCGTGTGCACGACCCAGGCCTGCTGGGCGCGCACGGCCAGCGTGGCCAGTTGGCCCTGGGCGATGTCGGGCGTGACCAGGCTGGTGATGACCACTGTCTTGCCCGTGCTGGCAATGTGGCGGCGCGCCACTTCGACCGCATGGGCGGTCGATTGCAGCGTCACTCCCATGAGCTGCTCGAACTCGAACTGGTTGGGCGTGATGATGTCCGCCGCCGCCAGGGTGTGGTCGCGGTGGTATTCGGCAATGCCTGGGCGCACGAACACGCCGCGTCCCACGTCGCCGAACACCGGATCGCACAGATACAGCGCCGCCGGGTTGGCCTGGCGCACGCGCTGGGCAATGTCGATGATGGCATCGCCAATGCTGCTGTCGCCCATGTAGCCAGAGAGCACGGCAGAAATTTTCGGCAGCAGGCCGCGCTCCTCGATGCCCTGGAACACCTCGCGCAGGTGCGCCACATCGAACACCTGGCCACGGAATGCGCCATAGCCCGTGTGGTTGGAGAACTGCACCGTGTGCACAGGCAGGACTTCAATGCCCAGGCGCTGCATGGCAAACACCGCCGCCGAATTGCCAGCATGGCCGTAGGCGACGTGCGATTGGACGGAAAGGACAAGAGGTGCGCTCATGGTCGGTGAGATCGGTGAGAAGAAAAGGGCCGTAGGAGAAAAAAGAGCGCAAGTATGCCTGCAAGCCGTGGCGGCAGGCGGCTTGCCGGGCCAGAAAAGTGCCGCCCGGCCAGATTGGATGGCGACATTGCGGGTTTTCACAAAGCAGGCGGAGAAAGCCCCGAACCTGCCCAAGCGCTTTTGCCCGCCCGCGCCAAGAGGTTGAGCGGGCAGCTTACGCGGCTTACAGCGCGCGCAGCGTGTACAGCCCTTCGCCCATGTGGCGCTGGGGGCCGAACACGGCCTGCATGGCCTGGGTTTCGGCCAGGCGCCAGCTTTCGAAGACGTGGCGCTGGGCGTCGGGCAGGTTTTCCACGTCGATGCCTTCGGCGCTGCCCGTGCCCTGGGCCTGCACGATGGCGACGAAGGCCTGATAGGTGGGCAAGACCAGCGCGGCGTCGCCCAGGGATTGAGCCAGGGCCTGGGCGAAGGCCTGTTGCGCCTGCTGGCGCTGGTGCGGCGGCAGCTCTTCGGGCAGCCAAAGCTCGATGGCAAAGGGCAGGGCGGTGTGGGGCATGTGGGCAGGCAATGGCTGTGGCGGGCGGGCCATTGTAGGCAGCGTGTTGCTGGCGCGCCGGCCGTGCCTTGGGTTTTGCCTTCGGCCCTTGCGCACTGGTTTTGGCGTACCGGCCAGCAAGGCGTGAGAAGTTGAGCGCGGCAGGCGCTTTGTCTGTGCCGCAGGGCGCAAGGCGTGCGACACTTGCGGCGCTTTTTTTGACATACGGCATTGCGCATGGCCCGAAAGAAATCCCCCGAAAAATCCACCGCTGCTTTTGTTGCACAGGCCCAGCCGCTGGCGCTGCCCAGTGGCGAACAAGGCAAGTTGGCAGTGCAGGCATCGCAGCAGCCAGAACAGCCCAGGCCGGGCAAGGGCCCGAAAGCGGCCAAGCAGCGCAGCGATCGCAAGAAGACTGCCAAGGCCAGCAAGGCGGATAAGGCGGGCAAGGCCGCGAAGCAGGCCAAACCGCCCAAACCATCCAAGCAGGCTAGGCAAACCCAAAAGACCGGCGCCGCCGTGCCGCAGCCTGGCGCGCTGGTGCTGCGCCGCGCCGATGCCGACAGCCTCAGCGATGCGCTGCGCACGGCCCAGGCGCTGCAGGCCACGACGGGCTCGGCCTGGAGCCTGAGCCGCAAGCAGATCGAGGCCGAGAGCGAGCTGATCGTGCACCTGGCGCGGCCCGATGGCATTGCCTGGCTGGATCGGGACGGCAGCATTCTGGATTTCAACGAGCGGGTGTTCGACTGGGCCGAGCGCGACGATGTGCCGCTGCTGGAGCGGCTGCGCTATCTGTGCATCGTCTCTTCCAACCTGGATGAGTTCTTCGAGGTGCGCGTGGCCGACCACCTGGAGGCCGCGCGCGATGGCGTGGAGGACGACGAGTTTTCCGTGCAAAGCTATGCGCGGCTGTCGCACAAGGCGCAACAGTTGGTGCAGCGCCAGTACGCGCTCTACAACAAGGCGCTGCTGCCGGCGCTGCAGGAGCAGGGCATCCAGATCTTCTCGCACGGCAAGCGCAATGCCGGCCAGCGCCGCTGGGTCAAGGAGTATTTCGAGCGCGAGGTGCGGCCGCTGCTGACGCCGGTGGCGCTCGATCCGGCGCACCCCTTCCCGCAGGTGGCCAACAAGACGCTGAATTTCATTGTGCGCCTCGATGGCGAGGACGCCTTTGGCAACCGCAACGAGATCGCCATCGTCAAAGTGCCGCGCGTGCTGTCGCGCTTTGTGCGCTTGCCCGATGCGCTGGCCGGGGGCAAGGGCAAGATCGGCGTGATCAGCCTATCGAGCATCATCCGCACGCACCTGCCCGAGCTGTTCCCGGGGCGCAAGGTGGTGGAGTTTTCGCAGTTTCGCGTCACGCGCCACTCGGATCTGGCCGTCACCGAGGGCGAGGTGCAGAACCTGCGCACGGCGCTGCGCAGGGGCCTGCAGCACCGGCACTTCGGCAAGGCCACGCGCATCGAGGTCTCGCACGGCTGCTCGGCGCCCATCGTGAATCTGCTGCTGGCCGAGTTCGAGCTGCCCGAGCAAGCGCTGTACCGCGTCGAGGGGCCGGTGAACCTGGTGCGCCTGAACCAGGTCATCGACCTGGTCGATGGCGAGCGCCCGGCGCTGCTGTTCCCGCGCTGGATTCCGCAGTGGCCGCGCTCGCTCAAGAACAGCGAGAACCTGTTTGCACGCATCCGCCAGAAGGACGTGCTGATCCACCAGCCATTCGAGAGCTTTGATGCCGTGGTGGAGTTTCTGCGCCAGGCCGTCAAGGATCCGGACGTGCTGGCCATCAAGCAGACGGTTTACCGCACTGGCGCGGACTCGGTGATGATGGAGCTGCTGCGCGAGGCCGTGCGCAAAGGCAAGGAAGTCACCGCCGTGGTCGAGCTCAAGGCCCGCTTTGACGAGGAGAACAACATCAACTGGGCCGAGATGCTCGAAGCCATCGGCGTGCAGGTGGTCTATGGCATCGTCGGCTTGAAGACGCACGGCAAGATGCTGCTGGTCACGCGCCGCGAGGCGCGCGGCCTCAAGCGCTATGGGCATTTGTCCACGGGCAACTACAACCCGCGCACGGCAAAGCTCTATACCGATCTGAGCTATTTGACGGCCAACGACGCCATCACCGCCGACATGGATGCCGTCTTCACGCTGCTGGCCAGCCAGGTGGCATTGCCGCCGCTCAACCGCCTGCTGGTGGCGCCCTTCACGCTGCATGCCACGCTGATGGAGCACATCGCCCAGGCCCAGGCCGCCGCCCAGGCCGGCCAGCCGGCGCGCATCGTTGCCAAGATGAACGCGCTGACCGATTGGAAGCTGGCCGCCGCCCTGCACCAGGCGGCCCAGCACGGCGTGCAGATCGACCTGATCGTGCGCGCGGCCTGCGTGCTGCCGGCGCTGCACGCCACGCCTGCCGGCGGCGCCATCCGCATCCGATCCATCGTCGGGCGCTTTCTGGAGCACACGCGGGTGTTCTTCTTCCAGGCCGGGCAGCAGGAGCAGCTGTACCTGGCCAGCGCCGACTGGATGAACCGCAACATGGCGCGGCGCGTGGAGCTGGCCTGGCCGGTGCGCGACGCGGCGCTGCGCCAGCGCATCGTGGACGAATGCCTGGTGGCCTATCTGATGGACGACCAGGATGCCTGGGTGCTGCAGGAGGAGGGCCAGTACCGCCGCCTCGATGGCGACACCGTGGGCGTTAGCGCCCAGCAAATGCTGGCGCATTACTTCAGCACGGCCTCGGCCCTGCGCCCGCGCCCGCGCAGCGCCGGTTCCTCCTCTGCCGCGCAGCTGACGGCACGCACCAAGAGCGCCAAGAAAAAGTAGTGACATGCCAAAAGCCAGCGCCAGCATTGCCCGTCTGCGCTGGCGCGCCACGCATGGGCCAAAACAAAGCCCGGCTCGCGCTGGTGCGATACGACATGCAGTAAGCTTCGCGCCGCGCGCGGCGCCCGCCAGCGCGCAGAGGTTTTTTTCAGGCCGGCCTGGGCGGCTACGGCGCCTTGGGCTTTCATGCCCCACCCAATTTCCCCACCGAGTTTTCCTACGAGCAGGAGTGCCCTTATGGCAAAAACAGTCGATGACGTCATGGCAATGGTCGAAGAAAACGACATCAAGTTCGTTGATTTCCGCTTCACCGACACCCGTGGCAAAGAGCAGCACGTCACCGTGCCGGTGTCCCATTTCGATGAGGACAAGTTCCACAGCGGCCATGCGTTTGACGGCTCCTCCATGCCGGGATGGAAAGGCGTCGAAGCCTCGGACATGCTGCTCATGCCCGACCCCGACACCGCCAACATCGACCCCTTCTTCCAGGAGCCCACGCTGTTTCTGACCTGTGATGTGGTGGACCCAGCCGACGGCACCCCCTACGAGCGCGACCCGCGCAGCATCGCCAAGCGCGCCGAGGCCTATCTGAAAGCCTCCGGCCTGGGCGACACCGCCTACTTCGGCCCCGAGCCGGAATTTTTCCTGTTCGACGGCGTGCGCTGGGAGAACTCCCCCGGCAAGGTCGGCTTTGAAATCGAAGAATACGAAGCGCCCTGGAACACCGGCGCGCGGCTCGAAGGCGGCAACCGCGGCCACCGCCCCACGGTCAAGGGCGGCTATTTTCCTGTGCCGCCGGTGGACAGCACGCAGGACATGCGCGCCGAAATGTCGTTGGTGCTTGAGTCACTGGGCATCCCCGTGGAGGTGTTCCACCACGAAGTGGCTGGCGCGGGCCAGAACGAAATCGGCACCCAGTTCAGCACCCTGGTCAAACGCGCGGACTGGACGCAGCTGCAAAAGTACGTCATCCACAACGTGGCCAACCTCTACGGCAAGACGGCCACCTTCATGCCCAAGCCCATCGTGGGCGACAACGGCTCGGGCATGCACGTGCACCAATCGGTCTGGAAGGACGGCAAGAACCTCTTTGCCGGTGAGGGCTACGCGGGCCTGTCGGACTTTGCGTTGTACTACATCGGCGGCCTCATCAAGCACGCGCGCGCGCTCAACGCCATCACCAACCCGGGCACCAACAGCTACAAGCGGCTGGTGCCCGGCTTTGAGGCGCCAGTCAAGCTCGCCTACTCGGCCAAGAACCGCTCGGCCTCCATCCGCGTGCCCTTCGTCACCAACCCCAAGGCGCGCCGCGTGGAAGCGCGCTTTCCCGATCCGCTGATGAACCCCTACCTGGGCTTTGCCGCGCTGCTCATGGCCGGGTTGGACGGGGTGGAAAACAAAATCCACCCCGGCGAGGCGGCCACCAAAGACCTGTACCACCTGCCGCCCGAGGAAGACGCGCTGATTCCCACCGTTTGCCACAGCCTGGATCAGGCGATCGAAGCGCTGGACGCCGACAGGGCCTTTCTCACCAAAGGCGGCGTGTTCACCGACGCCATGCTGGACGCCTACATCGAGCTGAAGATGGGCGAAGTCACGCGCTTTCGCCAGGCCGTGCACCCGCTGGAATTCGAAATGTATTACTCGCTGTGAGCGCCTGTTGCTGATCTCTTGCTCACTTGCGCTGGAGCGCGTGCGGCTTTTTAGATGTTTTGTATGTATGTCCAAGTCAGCGGCCATGAAGCCCGGTGCCGTGAAATCAGCCAAATGGATGCTGGCCATCACCTTGATAACGCGCACCATCCGCTGCCGAACCTCCTGCAGCGTGATGGCGCGGCTCGGAGACTTTGAACAGGCCCTCAGGCCCCCTCAGGCCCGCCACTGCCTGGCTCCTTGCTGGGCGCGCCAGAGGGCGGCGTAGCGGCCATTTTTGGCCAGCAGTTCGGCGTGCGTGCCGGTCTCCAGGGCGTGGCCCTGGTCGATGACGATGATTTGCCCGGCCCCGGCGATGGTGGAGAGGCGGTGGGCGATGACGATCACGGTGCGCTCGCGCACCAGCGCCTCGATGGCGCGCTGCACGGCCAGCTCGCTTTCGGTATCGAGCGCGGCGGTGGGTTCGTCCAGCACGACGATGGGCGCGTTTTTGAGCAGGGCGCGGGCGATGCTGATGCGCTGGCGCTCGCCGCCCGAGAGGCTGGCGCCCATTTCGCCGATGCGGGTGTGCCAGCCCTGGGGCAGGCGCTCGATGAAGTCCAGGCACTGCGCGGCGCGGGCGGCCTGGCGCACTTCGTCTTCGCTGGCTTCGGGGCGGGCCATGCGGATGTTGGCCAGCACGCTGTCGTTGAACAGGTACACGTCCTGGAAAACGACGGAAACCAGCCGCCCCAGCGCCTCGGGCGGAATGTGGCGCACGTCCACCCCGCCAATGCACACGCGGCCGGCCTGCGGGTCGGCATGGCGCATGAGCAGGCGGGTGATGGTGGTCTTGCCCCCGCCCGAGGGGCCGACCAGCGCCGTCATGCCGCGCGCGGGCAGGCGGGCGCAAAAGCCTTGCAGCACGGGCGGGGCGCCGTCGGCGTAGGCGAAGTCCACGTTCTCAAAGGCAATGTCGAAGGCCGTGGGCGCCTGCGCGGGCGCGGCCTGCGGCAGCGGCGGCACGGCCAGCAGGGCGTGGATGCGCTCCAGCCCGGTTTCGATGAGTTCCACGATGGCCGTCATCGACACCACGGTCGAGAGCGGCTCGCCAAAGCGCGCCAGCATCACGGCCACGGCGGCCAGCACGGCCAGGTCCATCTGCCCGCGCACGGCCCAGCTCACCCCCGCCGCCATGACCAGCAGCAGCGACAGCTCCACCACGCTGCTGATGATGAGGTTGGGCCGCAGCCCTTTTTTCTGCCCCAGCGCCTGCATGCGCTCCAGCCGCTCGAAGCTCTCTTGCAGGCGCGCGGCGCGCGCGCCGGTGCAGCGCGCCGCGCGCAGCACGGCCAGGCCCTGGGCGTACTCCAGCACGTCGCCGCTGCACTGCGCGTTGGCCTCGGCCAGCGCGCGCATGCCGCGCCCGAAGGCGGGCCGCCGCCAGCGGTACAGCGGTATCAGCGCCGGAAACACCAGCAGCAGGGCCAGGCCCAGCCGCCAGTCCCAGGCCAGCACGCCCAGCGCGGCGGCCAGCGGCGTCAGCGCCGACTGGGTGATGAGCGTGGCGATGGTGATGGTGTAGTTCAGCCCCTCGTCCACGTTGCCCAGCAGGGCCGCGCCCATTTCGCCCGCGCGTTTTTGCTGCAGTTGCAGCAGCGGCATGCGGCGCAGCTGCTCGCCCGCCAGGCTGCGCAGGCGGTGCACGGCGTCGGCCTGCTGGCCGCCGTAGTCGAACCACTGCGCCCGCCAGCGCAGCGCCAGCGCGGCCAGCGCCAGCGCCCCAAAGCCCAGCAGCCAGGGCAGCGCCGCCGCCAGCGCCTGCGCGCCAGCCATGCGGCCCTGCGTCGCTGACAGCAGCGCGCTGAAGATGGGCAGCATCAGCGCCAGTGCCAGCCCTTGCAGCACGGCGGCGGCGGCCAGCATCAAGAGGCTGCGCCGCAGCGCGTGCGCATGGGGCGCGGCGCTGTCGATGAGCAGCCGCCAGGTGGCGCGCCAAGACCGGGTTGGGGGCCGGGTGGAGGAGCGGGTGGGCAAGCGTGCAGGGGCGTTCATGCCTGCCCCCCTGGCAGGCGCCAGCCCTGCGCCTGCTCCCAGCTGTGCCACAGGCGGGCGTAGCGCCCGCCGCGCGCCAGCAGCGCCGCGTGCCGCCCCTGCTCCAGCAATCGGCCCTGGTCAAACACCAGGATCTGGTCGGCGTCCTGCACGGTGGCCAGGCGGTGCGCCACCAGCAGCACGGTCTTGCCCCGCATCAGGGCTGCGAGCGCCTGCACCAGCGCGGCCTCGTTCTCGGGATCGGCAAAGGCAGTGGCCTCGTCCAGCACCAGGATGGGGCGGCCCTGCAAGATGGCGCGGGCGATGGTGATGCGCTGGCGCTGGCCGCCCGAGAGCTGCACGCCGCGCTCGCCCGCCGGGCTGTCGTAGCCCTGTGGCAGCGCCATGATGAAGTCGTGCGCCTGCGCCGCGCGGGCGGCGGCCATCACCGCGTCCATGCTGGCCTCGGGGCAGCCCAGGCGGATGTTGTCGGCGATGCTGCCGGCAAAGAGAAAGGTGTCCTGAAACACGAAGGCCACCTGCTGCATCAGCGTGTCGGCCCGCATCTCGCGCACGTCCGCGCCGCCCACCAGCACGCGGCCCGCGCTCACATCCCAAAAGCGCGGAATCAGCCGCGCCACCGTGCTTTTGCCCGCGCCCGACGGGCCCACCAGCGCCGTCACCCGGCCTGCCGGTGCCGTGAAGCTCACCCCTTGCAGCGCGGGCGCGCCGCCTGCTTCGTAGCGGAAATGCACGTTGTCAAACACCACGCTGGCATCCTGCGGCTGCGCGCCCGGCGCGGCCACTTCGGGCTGGGGCGGCTCGTCCAGCAGGCGCTGGATGCGGCCCACGCTCAGCTTGGCCTTTTCGATCAAGTGGTGCAGGCTCATCAGCGGCATCAGCGACTCGGCCAGCCCCGCGCCCAGCAGCAGCGCCGCCACCCACACATCGAATGTCAGCCTGCCGCCGGCCAGCAGCCACGCGCCCAGCCCCAGCAGCACCGCCAGCGTGGGCAGCATGGAGAGAATGGCGATCGAAAAGCGCGCCACGAAGCGCACGCTGGCGTACCAGTGCCGCAGCACCTGCCGGTAGGCCGCCAGCGCCGCCTGGTAGCGCCCGAAGCTGGCGCTGCCCGTGTCAAAGGTGCGCACCACCGGCATGGCCTGCACGAACTCGACGATGGCCGCGGCCACCTGCTCGCGCGCGGCGTTGTAGCGCGCGCTCACCTCGCGGCTGCCGCCGACGACGAGCGCCATCAGCGCAAAGCCCAGCGCGGGCACGGCCAGCGCCGCCAGCGCCAGCCGCCAGTCCAGCCACAGCAGGGCCGCCAGCGCCGCCAGCGGCGCGGCGCAGGCCCGCGCGAGCAGCGGCGTGGAATCGGCCACGAACACGTGCAGCGCCTGCACGTCGTCGTGCATCACCTTGGCCACCGGCCCCGCGCCCAGCGCCTGTGCCCGCCCCAGCGGCAGCCGCGCCAGGTGCGCCGCCAGCCGCGTGCGCAGCAGCACCTCCAGCCGGAAGGCCGCGTGGTGCGACACGTCAAAGGCCAGCAGCCGCAGCACGAAGGCCGCCACCGTGCACAGCGCCAGCGCCAGCATGGGCGCCCAGGGCCACTGCCCCGGCGCCAGCAGCAGCGCACGCAGCGCCAGCGCCAGACAGGCCAGCGCTCCCACGCCCAGCGCCGCCGAGGCGCAGGCCAGCGCCATGGCCAGCCCCACGCGCTCGCGCACCGGGGCCATGATGCGCCAGGGGCTGTCCGTGGCGGGCGGCTGATCAGAAGCGGCGGGCGCGGCAGGTACGGCGGACTCAGACGCTTGGCTCATGGGCGGGCAAGAAGTTTGTTGCGATCACAAGCCCATCTGCTTGCGCACCTGGGCTGCTGGGTCAAATCCAGTCTGGCTTGATGAAGCTTGATGAGATCAGAAGTGGTGCGTCAGCCCGACGCCGAAGCTGCGCCCGCGCGCGGGCATGCCCGCTTGCAGGCCGGGCCTGATCTGGTAGCCGAAAAGGTCGTAGCGCTCGTCCAGCAGGTTGTCGCCCCACAGGTACAGCTCGGTGTTGCCACTGACCACGCCCAGGCGCAGGTCCACTTTGTTGTAGCTGTCCAGGTCAAAGCTGTTTTGCACATCGGCGGCGCGTTTGCCCACGTGGCGCAGCGTCATGCGCGCGTTGAGCACGGGCGAGCGCAGGCCCCAGAAGGCAGGCAGCGCGCGCTGCCACTGCACGCCCAGCAGGGCAGACAGGCGCGGCACGTCGGGCAGGCGGTTGCCCGCGTGCACGTCGCCCGCCGGGGTGTTGGTGATGACGTCGCGGCGGATGTCGCCCTTGATCCAGCTCAGCGCGCCGCTGAAGCTCAAGCCGCCGCCAGCGCGCCACTGCGCATCCAGCTCCAGCCCCTGGCTGCGGGTGTCGGCGCTGATGTACTGGTTGGCCAGGGTGCCGGGGTTGAAAGCGATCAGGTGGTCGTTCTTGACGCGGCTGGCAAACAGCGCCGCGTTCAGGTGCAGGAGGCCGCCTGCCAGCTCGTTCTTGGCGCCCAGCTCCAGCGTGTCCACCTTGCTGCTGAGGTAGGGCACGCCATCGGCTACCTGCGTGGCGTATTCGTTGAAGCCGCCTGCCTTGGCGCCGCGTGCGTAGGTCAGGTAGACATTGGTTTGCGCGCTGGCGGCCCAGCCCAGGCCCAGGCGGCCGGTGCTCAGGCCATCGCTCAGGCTGCGGCTGTCGGATGTGGTGGCAAAGCCCCGCGGGCTGTAGAGAGCGTCGTAGTTTTTGCGCTCGCGCGTGTGGCGCAGGCCGGTGGTGAGCTTGAGCTGCCGGCCCAGCGGCCAGGTGGCTTCGCCATAAATGGCGCTGGCGCGGGTGTCCATGTCGTGGTCGAACAGGCCGCCAGGGTGGCTTTGCATGTAGCGGCGGCCGCTCCGATAGTGGTTCAGGCCCGCGACCCAGAAGGTGCGGCTGCCCGGCAGCGAGGCAAGGCGCAGGTCGTGGTTCCAGTTCGTGCCGTCTTCCAGCACCCGCTGGGGCAACTCCATGTTCACGCCGAGCATGGGCAGGACGACTTCGCTGCCGGTCATGTTGATGACATCGCTGTCCGTGCGCTCATGGCTGCTGGCCGCCGTCAGCCGCGCCCAGGGCAGATCGTGCTGCAATTGCACGGCGTATTGGCCGATCTGGCGGCGGTTGTCGTCGATCAGCCCGTCGCGGCTCAGGCTCTGGCCCGGCGGATCGCCATAAGGGCGCAGCAGCATGGATCCCTGATAGCGCCGGGCGTCGTGGCCGCTGGCGCGCAGCACGACCTCGGTAGCGGCCTGCGGCTGCCACAGCAAGCTGGCGCGCCAGCTCAAGTCGCGCGGACGCGAGACGGGCTTGCCCGTGTTCAGGTTCACGTAGTCGTAGTCCTGCGCGTTGTGGCGCAGGGCCAGACGGGCGGCGGCGCGCTGGCCCAGCGGCAGATTGAACGCGCCTTCGGCCAGATGCTGGTGGCCGCTGCCCGCTTCGGCGCGGGCGTGGCCGCCGGTGTGGCCCAGCACGGGGCGGCGGGTGTGGATGTTGATCGCGCCCGCGCTGCTGCTGCGGCCAAACAGGGCGTTTTGCGGGCCTTTGAGCACTTCGACCTGTTCCACATCGAGCAAGCCCAGCGCTGCGTTGCCCGCGCTGGTGGGAACGCCATCCACATCGACGACCACGGACGTGTCGTCCGGCCCTGACTGGTAAAGCGAGCCGATGCCGCGTATGCGCACGTTGGCGTTGCTGGCGCCGCCCCAGGTGTTGACCTCCACGCCCGGCGTGCCGCGCAGCAGATCCTCCAGATGGTTGAGGCGGCGCTCCTCCAGCTCAACCTCATCCACGGCCTGCACCGTCAAAGGCAGGTCGCGCGCCTGCTCGGCGCTGCGGCGGGCCTGCACGGTCACGGCGGGCAGGGTGGTGGCGTCCTCCGCACCGGCAGGGGCGGCCGGCGCCTGCCCCGCGGCAGGCAGTGCGGCGCAGGCCAGCAGGGCGGCGGCCAGAGAAGGGCAAACACGGCCCGGGGGCCAGGGCTGAAGAGGGGGCACGGCAGTCTCCTTGTCCCTTCACGAAGAAGGCGGGTGCAATGTTTGAATGCAAGTCATTTTTGTTGACTTGCCATCGCCAAAACGGGAAACGGCTGGCCCGGACGGGAAATTAATCAGGCGTCAGGATGTGCGCTCGCGCAGGCTGGAGGGCAGGTGGCCGTGCGCCTGCGCAAAGGCGCGGGCAAAGCGGCTGGCGCTGGCATAGCCCACGTGGCGGGCCACCTCCTGCACACTCAAGCGCCCTTCTTCCAGCAAGGCCGCGGCCTGCTGCATGCGCAACTGGCGCAGGTAAGCGGCCACGCCCAGGCCGGTGCGGGCCTTGAAGTCGCGCTTCAGATAGCACTCATTGGTGCCGATGCGTCGCGCCAGCGTGTGGATGGAAAGGGGCTGGGCGTATTCGGCGTGGATGATGTCCAGCGCCTCATCCACGGCGCGGCGCTGGCGCGCGTGCAAGGGGCTGTGCGCGTGCGCATCGGGCAGGGCCAGCCACTGCCCCAGCAGGCCCAGGGCCAGCCCTTCGAGCTGCAGGCTGTGCGCCAGGGTCATGCCCGGCGCGCTGCCTGGCCCGCTGCTGCCCTGCCAGGCCATGTGCAGGGCCAGCAGGCGGGCGGCGTCGCGCCGCATGGCCGCGTTCATGGGCAGGGCGTTGATGGGCTGCAAATCATTGCGGTGCCGCAGGCAATGCAGCAGGCGCTGCTCGGCCAAGTGCCCTTCGGGCTGGGCCAGCCAGTGCAGCAAGGCGGTATGCGGCAAGGCCAATGCCACGTAACGCACCGTGCCGGGGTGAACAAGCTGACCCCTCTGGCAATCGGCCACGCCGCAGCCCCAGTACATCGCGCCCTCGCCATCCATGTGCTCGCGCTGCCCGCTGCTGTCGCGCCAGCTCATGCCGCCAGCAATCGGGTAGAACAGGGTGAGGGCGCAGGCATCGGGCTGCTCTGCGGGCTTGAAACAAACCCCTTTGGGCGTCTGCATGTGAAAGCTGCACAGCGCCAGGCCGCCGGGCATCTCCGCCAGGCCCGCGCAGCCGCGCATGGCGCTCTCGGCGAACACGCTGCGCGCCTCGCGCCGCCCGCCGGCCACATCGCTGACCGGCAGCCAGCGCCCCAGATTGCGCTGCATGCAGTCAAACGGCAGCAAGGGCTCGCTGTCGCTGGCCGTGGCCGCAGCAGCGGAGGCAGACAAGGCATCAGGGGCGCACGACATGCGGCAAGGCTCCAATCCGGGGTGTTCCGGCAGTCCGGCACCCCGGCAGGGCGGGCCTGCGGAATGCCGTATTGCAAATGACTTGCATTTTGCATCAAAGGGCTGCCCCTCTCGTCTGCATCGTATGAACAGGTGTATGGATGCCGCACGTTAGAGCATTCCAATGGCTACGGGAGCACTTTCAGCGCCAGCAGTTTGCGGGCGCTGATGTCCTTGTAGATGCTGTTGTGAGGCAGCTTGAGAGCTTGCAGCAGCTTGACGCCAAAGCACAGAGCCTCAGCCATTGCCTGCGATCGCATCGCGCAGCCGCCAGCTCAGCGCGCAGACCAGGGCCAGCCAGGCTGTCAGTGCGACCAGCATGGCGCCGTAGCCCATGCGGTCGAGCAGCAGGCCGGCCAGCAGCGGCGCCAGCGAGCGGGCGCTGATGAACAGGCTGGACTGGATGCCGTAGTCCAGCGCCTGTAGCGGCGCACGGGTGTGGCGCATCATCAGGCCGAACAGCAGCGCTGCGCTGGCGCCCATGGCCATGGCCAACGCAGCGGCGGCGGCCAACAGGGCCGGTTTGCCCAGGCCGGTGGCCACGGCAGTGCCCAGAGCGGCCATGGCCAGCAGGTTGAAGCCAGCAAACAGCGGCAGGGTGCGGCGCACGCCCATCCGGTGGGTCAGGTGTGCGCTGGCCAGGCTGGCCAGGGCGCTGAGCAGGCCGCCGGCCACGCCAACGCCCCAGGCGATGTGTTCTTCGGCAAAGCCTTGATCGAGCAACAGGGGCTTGAGATACACCCAGCCAGCGCCCACGGCGGGGAAATAGCACAGCAGCAGCAGCGCCCAGGCCCGGCGCGGCGCGGGCTGGAAGTAGGCCAGCACTTCTTTCAAACGGACTGGGGCGTGGGCTTGTGGCGCTGCGGGCGCTGCTTGGGCGCGCAGCGGCAGCCAGGGCAGGGCCAGCATGCCGACGAGCATGGCGGCGGCCAATGTGGCAAAGGGCCAGAACCAGCCCAGCCGGACGCGCATCACCAGCATCAGACCGCCGCCTGCGATGGCGCCCAGCGAGGTGGCGGCCGAGCGGATGGCGCCCGCGCGGGTGTGCTCGGATGGGGGCAGGATGCGGATGGCCAGGGCGTTGATGGGCACGTCGGCCCAGGTGCCCAGCAGGCTGGCAAGCATGAGCAGGGCGAACAGGGTTTGGGGTGTGGTGTTGTGCAGCGGGTGCAGCGCCAGCGCCAGCAGCGCGGCGGCGTAGGCCAGGCCCAGCGCCAGGGCCCAGTTGCGGTAGTTGACTGCGCAGTGCCGGTCAGCATCGCTCCGGTCAGCGCCACCCCGGACAGCGGCACGGCCCAAGCGCAAAGGCCAACGGTCGATGGGGGCGGCGAGGGCGAATTTCAGCATGGCGGGCAGGCCGGCCAGTTGCAGCAGGCCGATGTCGGTGCCGCTCCAGCCGTGCTGGCGCAGCACCAGCGGCAGGCCGATGAACAGATAGACGGTGGGCGCGGTCAGCGCCAGGTTGAGCCAGCCGATCAGCCCTTGCTGCGGCCACCAGCGGCGCGATGGCGTGTGCGTTTGCCGTGTGTGCATGGGATTTCAGCTCAGAGGGGCGCGGCCTGCATGTACCCAGACCGGGGCCATGGGCAAGGCAGCCAGGCCCAGGGTTTGGATGTCCGTCAGGCCTGCCTGCGCCATCAGGCGGGGGATTTCGCCTTCCTGCGGCAGGTATTGGCCGCGCAGGGCCAGGGGGCCGTAAAAGGGCAGGGTTTGGGCCGCCAGTTCGGCGTGGCGGGTCTGTTCGGCATGGGCCAGCAGCAACAGGCCACCGGGCCGGAGTGCGGCGCGGGCCTGACGCAGCAGCGCCAAGGGATCGCGCAGAAAGTGCAGCAGGGCCGAGCACCAGATCAGGCCGTAGCCCTCTTCCCCCGCCAACGCGGGAAAGTCCTCATTCAGATCACAGGCTTGGGCGCGCAGCCGGGTGGCGAGGCCCGCGGCCTGAATGTTGTCCTGTGCCACGGTCACCGCTTCGGCCTGGTCGCACACCGTGCCCTGCCAGCCGGGCAGGCGCTGCGCCAGGGCGATGGCAACCCAGCCCGGCCCGCCGCCCAGGTCGAGAAAGTGGCCGCGCCCGGGCAGCGCGGGCAGGGTGTCGAGCAAGGCCAGGGCGGCCGGCGCGGTGATGGCCTGCTGCTCTTGCGCGATGTGCTGGCGCGCGGCTTCGCCCCAGGTGGTCAAGGGCGCGGGCGCGGCAGCGGGGGCGTTGCCGCCGTGGCGCAGCAGCGCAGGCCATTGCGCGGCGAACTGGCGCAGAAAGCGCATGCGAAACAACCAGGCCTGGGCGATGTTCTCGCCGCTGCCCTCGGTCAGCCAGCGCTGCGCCTGGGGCGATGCCACGTACAGCGGCGCGCCAGGCTGGGCGGCGCGCTCGTGCCGGGCCAGCCAGCCCATGCTCCACAAAAGCTCCAGCCACAAGGCAGTGGCCTTGGGGGCCAGCGCCAGGCGCTGGGCCACGGCATCGGCTGGCAGGGGCTGGCGCAGCAGGGGCAGCAGGCCCAGCTCCAGCGCCTGCTCCAGTGCGTTGGCCTGCATGGGGGCGGCGGCCATGGCCCACAGCGATGGCAAGGGGTTGTTGTGCAAAGGGGCATGCCAGGACATCGCGCGCCTCAATGCTGCCAGCTCAGGCGCAGGCCGATTTCGCGCGGCGGGCTGTAGACGGTGACAAAGCCGTTCTGATAGCCCACGGCGTCGTAGGCGGTGTTGCCGGCATTGCGCACATGGGCGCTGATCTCCCACGGGCCGCGCTGGTAGCCGGCAGCCAGGTTGAGCAGCACGTGGCCACGGCGCTGGTGGCGGTTGGCGGCATCCAGATAGACCTTGCTGCTGCCCGTCAGGCCGGCTTGGGCGTACCAGCCCTGCGGCGCGTCGTAGCGCAGGCTGGCATGGCCGCTCAGGCGCGGCGCAAAGGGATTGCGCCGGCCGCTGTAGTCGGCTGCGCCATCGACGAAGCGCGCAAAGCGCGTGCGGTTGGCGGCCAGCCCGGCCTTGAGTTGCCAGCCCCCGCCGAGCAAATAGTCCAGATCCCACTCCAGCCCCTGGGAGCGCGCGCTGGCGGCATTGGTCAGGTACATGAAGCCCGGCCTGGGCATTTGCATCACCTGCATGTCGCCGATGCGCATGTGGTAGAGCGCCAGTGTGTAGCGCAGGCGCTTGTCCAGCGCCCAGCCCTTGAGGCCAGTTTCGTAGGACCAGCTCGTCTCCGGCGCGAAGGGCGCGTGGTCGGTGGCCACCGACAAGGCATTGAAGCCGCCGCTGCGCACGCCCCGGCTGACGCTGGCATACCACTGCTGCTGTGGCCGCAGTTGGTATTGCAGCGCCAGTTTGGGCGAGAGGTGGCGCCAAGACTGCTGCCGCGCCGCCTGGCCCTGCGGCGTGATGCGGGCGCGCTGCTGCTCGATGCGTGCGCCAGCGGCCAGGCTCCAGCGCTCGCTCAAAGGCAGGCTCCAGTGCGTGAACCAGGCCAGCGTGCGCTTGTTCATCTGCGAGCGCGGCTGGTCGAGCTGGCCCATGCGCTGGCTGCGGTAGTGCAGGCGGTGGCGGTCTTGCGCAAGGTAGAGGCCGCCCAGCCATTGGGCCTGGCCCAGCTGGCCTTCCAGCCGCAATTCCTGCGAGAGCGTGCGCAGCCGGTTGTCGCGGCCGACGTGCAGTGCATCGGCCGGGCCGAAGTCCGTGTCCTGCTGCGTGTGGTCGGAAAAACGGCTCCAGGCCGTGATGGCATGCCAGCGCAGGCCCGCGCGCCCATCGTGCGTGGCGTGCAGCGACAGCGATTGCCCGCCTGAGCGGTTCCAGCCGGGCGTGCCCGAGGCCACCTGCGCGCGCGGCTGGCGCGGGCTGCCCCAGCGGTTGGCGCCGTCGTCGTAGTCCTGTCGCGCGTAGCGCAGCACGGCCTCGGTGTGGGCCGTGGGCGTCCAGCGCAGGCCCAGCTTCAGCTGGCTGTTTTGGCGTGCGTCGTCCCGCCCGCCCGTGTGCTGGTTGCGGATGAAGCCCTGCTGGCGCATGGCGCTGGCGGCGATGCTGGCGTAAAGCTGGCCCTCGACCACAGGCCGGCTGAGCGCGAACTGCGCGCGCCGCAAATTGCGGCTGCCCAGCTCGGCGGCCACGCGGGTGCGCGGCGTGCCATCGATGGGTTGGCTGTGGATGGCGATCACCCCGGCCTGGGCGTTGGCCCCGTACAGCGTCGATTGCGGGCCGCGCAGCACTTCGATGCGCGCCACATCCAGCAGCGCGTCCTCAAAGCCCTGCGCCGTGGGCGTGGGCACGCCATCGACCAGGAGCAGCGCCGAGGTGGCAAAGCTGTTGAAGTTGGCCGTCAGCCCGCGCAGCACTGGCGCATTCAGGCCCGCCTGGCCAAAGGGCTGGAAGGACAGGCCCGGCGCACGCCCTTCGAGCTGGCTCAGGCTGTGCAGGTTGTCGGCCTGCACGTCCAGCGCATCGAGCACGGCCACGCTGGCGGGCGTTTGCTCCAGCGCCTGCGGCGTTTTGTCGGCGGTGACGATGATGGCGGGCAACTGCGCCGGGGCAGCCGCGCCCTGGGCCAGGGCTGTGGCAGGCAAGGCCAGCGCCAGCGGCAGGGCGCTGGGCCAGCGGGAAAAACGGGTTCTCATGTCGTGCTCCGAAAGGCGTTTTTGTGCCTGGGCACTGTAAATTTTTTGTGAGAATTGCTCTCATTCAAAACATAGGCATTCCGGAGCAAGACATAGGCAATCCGGACTGTCAGGCTCCCGCGTGCCAAGGCTCAGGCACCCAAAGCCACAAGCCAAGGACGACGCCATGCCAGAACCCGCCGCAACCGCCAGCGCCGCAAGGCCCATCGAAGACAACGCCATCACCAGCCCAGACGGCGCGGCCAGGGCGCGCGGCTGGCAGCGCCAGGCGCTGCCGCCACAGGCGGGCGAGTGCTACAGCGAGTTCCTGCCCGTGGCCGATGGGCTGACGCTGGCCTATTCGCACTACGCGCCCCGCCGCGATCTGGTGCAGCGCAGCGAGCAATCCCACGCCGGGCGCGTGCTGATCTTGACGCTGGGCCTGCAAGGGCATTCCTTCACCCTCGATGGCGCAGGCCAGCGCTTTGACTTCGCCAGCGGGCACAGCACCATCAGCGCCTTTGCCCACGTGCAGGGGCAAAGGCATTTCCCCGCCGGGCAGACCACCCGCCAGTTGCGCCTGCTGGTGCAGGAGCGCGCCTTGCACCAGTACGGCCTGCAAGCCGCGCTGGCCGATATGGCGCAGGCCGAGCAGGCGCGGCTGCTGTTCTTTGGCCGCAGCGATGGCGCGGCCCAGCATCTGGCCCAGCGCCTGCTGCACCTGCGCGCGCAAAGCCGCGCATCCCTGGGGGTGAATTCGACCATGCCCGCGCCCAGCCCCTTGCAGTGGCACATCGCCAGCCTCAGCCTGCTGGCCGAGCTGCTGCGGCATCTGCCAAGCGGCGCAGCAGCCACGGCCAATGCCACGGCCCCTGCGCGCCGTTTGCGCGGCAGTGAGCAAGACCGCCTGCTGCGCGCCCGCGAGCTGCTGATGCAGCAG
This sequence comes from Vandammella animalimorsus, assembly GCF_002285285.1. Classification (GTDB taxonomy): domain Bacteria; phylum Pseudomonadota; class Gammaproteobacteria; order Burkholderiales; family Burkholderiaceae_C; genus Lampropedia; species Lampropedia animalimorsus. Next base: position 750,464 of record NZ_NSJF01000001.1, on the reverse strand, counting down.
TATGCCCAGCCGCTGAGCATCGGCTACCTGTGCACGGCCGTGGGTTTGAGCGAATGCCAGCTCAAGCGGGGCTTTCGGGCGCTGTTTGGCACCAGCGCCTACCGCATGCTGACCGCCATCCGCATGGAAAAAGCCCGGGAGCTGCTGGAGCAGGGGCTGTACGTCTCCACCGTCGCCTACCGCGTGGGCTACCAGCATCCCTCCAGCTTCAGCGCCGCCTTTGAGCGCTACTACGGCATGCCGCCCAAGGCCGTGGCGCGCACGCGCGGCTCCAGCAGCGCCGCGCCTTTGCGGTAGCGCAGATTGCCGCTGGCGCCCAGGATGCGCGCCGGCGCGTGCAGCAGGGTCTGGAAGAAGCTGGCCGCATCGGCAAAGCGCCGGTGGCCGGCGAGGGCGTCCGTCTCCGACAGCAGCACGCAGCCGGCCAGCGGCCCTTGCGTGGGCAGGATCCAGTATTCGCGCTCCATGCCGCACTGGGCAAAGCACACGGCGCTGTGCAGCCAGTCGGGTAGCGCATCTGGCTGCTCGGGCCAGCCGTGCTGGCGCGCCGCTTGCAGCATGTGGGCCTGTTGCTGGGGCCATTGCTCAATGGCAAAGAGCTCCAGCCCGACGGTATCGCCGTGGCAGAACAGGCGCGCGCCGTTGTGGCTGGCGTAGGCGGCCAGCAGACTGCTCAGAGGCGCGCCCCACAGGGCTTGGTAGAACTCCAGCAAATCCGGCTCGGGCGCGGGCTGGCTGTGGTGTTGCATGGGTAGCCAGCTGCTGGCGCCATCGGCCAATGCCTGCAGCGCCAGGCCTTGGTGCGCTTCGATGATGGCGTGCAGGGCTGGCGGCTGGCCGGGGCCATCGCCCTGCAGCCTCTGCGGGTGGGGTGGCGTTTGCAGCTGGGGGGCGTGGGCATCCGCGCCGCCAGTGGCGAGCGTAGCGTGGGCGCTGGCAGTGATGGCGGCGGGCCAGGGCAGCTGGGCCAATTCATCGCGCAGCAGGTGCGCCACGGTGTGGGCAAAGGCTTCGCCATGCAGGTCGATGGCGGCGTCGGTGCCGGCCCAGTCCTGGCCGTCGAAATGTTCCTGCTCGGTGGCCTGGGTGCTGAAGTGCAGGTCTTCGTGGCCGAGTTGGCTGAAGGTGATGGTCAGTGGCGGCTGGGCCTGGCCTTGCAGTGCCTGGCTGAGGATGTCGGCCAGCATCTCCTGCCCGGCCAGCGCGGCCAGGGCCTGGATGCGCTGCAGCGCTGCGCGCTCGTGCGCCAGCCAGAGGGCGATGGACTGCCTGCCCAGGCAAAAGCGCAGCAAATCCCACCAGCCCTGCCAGGCCGGCTGCAGCGGCCCCTGGGCCTGCTGCGCCTGCAGCTGCTGGTGCAGCTGGTCGAGCAGCCAGAAGGGGCTTTTGTGCGCGGCCTGCCGGGCCAGCTGTTCGAGCAGCGGCTCGCCGACCGGCGTGGCAGGGCTTGAGGTGGGCGTGGGCGTCATGGCTCAGAACCTGTGCGAGATCTCGGGGCGAGTGGGCAAGAAATGGTTTGGGATGGGCCGCAAGGCGCAGAGTACAGCGGCTATGGCGAGGCTTTGCAACGCAAGCAGATCGCCCCGATCCGCGCGCTTGCCCGCCGTGCAGGGGTTTTGACGGGCGCTGACTCAGTGGCCGGGCTGGCCCAGCGCAGCGGAGATTTTGCTGGCCGTGGTCTGCAGCCTGGGCACCCAGCTTTCTTCCAGTCGGCCGCTGGGCGCGGAGATGGACAGGCCGGCCACCAGCTTGCCCTGGTCATCGTAGATGCCCGCAGCAATGCAGTTCACGCCCAGCTCCAGCTCCTCGCGGTCTTGCGCCAGACCGCTTTGGCGCACGCGGTGCAGCTCGCGCTCGAGCACGTCCAGCTTGGTGATGCTGTTGCGCGTATTGCCTGCCAGGCCGGTGCGTGCAGCGTAGGCGCGCACCCAGTGCGGCTCCTGCGCGGCCAGGAACAGCTTGCCGGTAGATGTCAGGTGCAGCGGCGCATGGCCGCCAATGGCGCGCACCACCTGCATGCCCGAGCGCTCGCTGAAAGCGCGCTCGATGTAGACGATCTCATCGCCCTGGTGGATGGACAGGTTGATGGCCTGCTGCGTGCTGCGGTGCAGCTCGCGCATCAGCGGCAAGGCCACGTCGCGCACGCTCAGCCGCGCCTTGACCAGATTGCCCAGCTCCAGCAGGCGCAGCCCCAGGCGGTAGCTGCCGGCCTCGGGCCGCTCCACCAGCCGCCCGATGACCAGATCGTTGAGGATGCGGTGCGCGGTCGAAGGGTGCAGCCCAGTGGCCTCGCTGATCTCTTTCAGGGAGATGGCCTGGGCGTGGCTGGCCAGAAAATCCAGGATGGCGTACATGCGCTCGAAGACCTGGATGCTGGGCGTTTGCCGTGGGGGTGTGTCGTGAAGGCGCATGGCAGAAAGTGGCGTGGCGGCAGGCACCTGCTCAAAAAACAATGCTCGGTGTGAAATGGGCAATCTTAGAGCCTGTGAAGCGCATCCAATCAGGCCAATCCATTACAGTCTGCCTCCAGCACAGCATCCAAGGCCTGAAATACAGATGAACTTCCCCAGATCTTTCGCGATGTTGAAACCTCGGGCTGAAGGCCAAGGGCGAGGACAACGGGCATGAGCACGGCCATTGAGCAACTCCTGCTGCAGCCTGAAGGCAAGACACTGGAGTTCAAGCGCGACCTGAGCTCACCGCGCAATGCGCTCAAGACACTGGTGGCATTCGCCAATTCGGCCGGTGGGCGTTTGGTGATTGGGGTGGATGACGCGCGCCAGGTGACTGGTGTGGCCGAGCCGCTCGATGAGGAAGAGCGGATCTGCAATCTGATTGCAGACTCGATCGCTCCGCGTCTGGTGCCCCAGGTGGAGCTGGCCAGCATTGACGGGCGAACGGTGCTGGTGGTCGAGGTCTTTCCCAGCAACTCTCGTCCGCATTATTTGAAGTCACTGGGCCCGCAGCAGGGTGTGTATGTGCGGCTGGGCTCCAGCAGCCGCCAGGCGGGGCCAGAGCTGGTGGCTGAGTTGGGCCGAGCTGCGCAAGGCGTTGTATTCGACGAGTTGCCCATGCCCGAGTTGGGCCCGCAGGATCTGGATCTGCAAGCGGCGCAGCGCTGGTTCGGGCCTCGTCGCATATTGGATGAGAAGGCGTTGACGACGCTCAAGCTGCTGCGCCACGAGCAAGGCCGACTGGTGCCCACGCAAGGGGCAGTGCTGTTGTTCGGCAAAACACGTGCGCAGTACTTCCCCGATGCCTGGGTGCAGTGTGGTCGCTTTCGAGGCCGCGACAAGGTGGAAATTTTCGATCAAACGGAGATCCACGAACACTTGCCCGATGCGGTGACGGCGATCGAGCTGTTTCTGAAAAAACATGCCTTCAAGAGCGCCCAGTTCGGGGCCATGCGCCGCAAGGACGTTTGGAGCATCCCGCTGGGCATGTTGCGCGAGGCCATCGTCAACGCGCTCGTGCACAGCGACTACTCCCAGCGGGGCACGCCCATCCGTGTGGCGTTCTTCGACGACCGCATCGACATCGAAAGTCCGGGCCTGCTGCTGCCGGGCATGACGGTGGAGGACATGAAAAACGGCGTCTCCCGGATTCGCAACCCAGTCATTGCCCGCGTGTTCCGTGAGTTGCAGCTGATCGAGCAATGGGGCAGTGGTGTGCGCCGCATCTTTGCCGATGCCGCCGAACAGGGCCTGCCCGAACCCGTCATCACCGAGATCGCAACGGGGCTGCGTCTGAGCATTTACCTGCGAGAGCCTATGCAGATCGATCGCCAGGGCCCAGAGCCCCTGGGGGCCCAGTCAGAGGCCCAGTCAGAGGCCCAGTCAGATAGGGTATTGCAGTTGCTGACTGCCGGCCCCTCATCTGCCAATGCCTTGGCTCTGGGACTGGGCCTGAAGACCAAGACCGGGGCGCTCAAACGCACGATCAAGGCTTTGGTCGAGCAGGGCCTGATCGCCTACACGGTGCCGAACAAGCCCGACAGCCGCCTGCAGCAGTACCGTTTGACCGAAGCAGGCCGGAAAGCCTTGGCACGCCTGACCCCTGCCGCTTCATTGAAAGATGACCATGCGTGATACCCGAGAGTCCCGAGAGCCTGCTTCCCCTTGCCCTGGGGGCCTTGAGCCGCAACTGCTGCAGCTGCCGCCGCCCGGCGAGCGCGCGCCCGGTTGCGCGCTGTGCCAGGAAGGCGGCGGGCGCGTGGTGTTTGCCCATCCCCTGCTGCGCCTGGTGCACGCCCAGGAGCCGGGGCTGGAGGCCTTCTACCGCATCATCTGGACGGCGCACGTGCGCGAATGGAGCGAGCTGCCCGTGCCGCAGCAGTGGCTGTGCATGCAGGCCGTGGCGGCGGTGGAGCGGGCCATGCGCGAGGTGATTGCGCCGCACAAGGTGAACCTGGCCTCGCTGGGCAATGTGGTGCCGCACCTGCACTGGCACATCATTGCCCGCTATGAGTGGGATGGGCATTTCCCCGCGCCGGTCTGGGCGCCGGCGCACACCGCGCCGCAGGATCTGCCGCCGCAGCGCCTGCAATGGCTGCGCGAGCGCCGCCCGGCGCTCGAGGCGGCCATGTGCGCCGGCCTGCAGGCGGTGTTGCTGCGCAGTTGAAAGTCTGTGCCGGACCAGCAGTGCTTGCCGCATGCGCTGCAGACCGCCCGATCCGCTTCATTGCCCGCTGGGCAGCGATTTGGGAACTGGCCGTCGGCAGCTTTCAGGGCGAGAACAGCTGCGGCGCGATGGCGGCCGTGGCCTCGGGGCCGGTGAGCTCGGCGTGCAAAAAAGGCACTTGCAACGTGCGCAGCTGCGCGGCGTAGGGGGCCCAGAGCTGGGCCTGCAGATGCGGCTTGTGCTGGTGGTCGCGCCCGGCGCGCACATGGGTGAGCAGGCCCTCGTAGCGGCGGTGGTGGTGCTGGCGGATGAGGCGGTTGGTGTCGGTGACTACGCGCACCACGCCGGCCAGCGCGGCATCGGGCAGGTGGCCCAGGGCGGTGTCGCCCTGGCGCAAAAAGGCAATGACTTTGTCCTGGGTGTCCAGCTCGGGGTGGCCTTCGGGGTCGTAGCCGGCCACGGCCAGCAGGGCGCGCAAGGCCTGAATGGGGCTGGGCTCGGGCTCGGCGCGCCAGGCATCGGCAGGGTAGGCGTCCAAGAGCGCCAGCAGGCCGACGCTGCCGCCGTTGGCCTGCACGTGCACGGCCATGGCTTGGGCGATGATGCCGCCCACCGACCAGCCCAGCAGGTGCAGCGGCCCCTGGGGCTGGATCTGGCGCGCGCGCTGCACGTACTGCGCGGCCAGTGCGTCGATGCTGTGCGGCAGCGGTTGATCGGGCGCCAGCGCGGGCGATTGCAGCGCATAGACGGCGCGTGGCCGGGCCTGGGCCGGCATGCCCGGCGTGCGTTGCGGGTGCGCCAGGGCGCGCGCCAGGTGCCGATAGCCCCAGCCGATGCCGCCAGCGGGGTGGATGACGAACAATGGCGCGGCATCGCTGCCCAGGCTGCCGCTGGGCTGGGCCTGCTGGGGCGCAGCGGCTGCGGTGGCTGCGGCGGTTGCGGCGGCTTCAGCCGTCTCGGCGGCGTTGGGCGTGGCCAGGGCGATCAGCGGCGCCAGGCCGTCGTCGAAGGACACGCGCTCGTCGTCGATCAGCGCCGCCAGACCTTGCACGCTGGGCTGGGCGAAGACGCCGCCCAGCCCCGGGTTGCGCTGCCAGTGCTGTTGCACAGCCAGCAGCAGCTGCACGGCGCTCAGAGAATCGCCGCCCAGGCTGAAGAAGTCGCTGTCGGCGCCGATGTGCGCCAGCGGTTGCTGCAGGACCTCGGCAAATATCTGGGCCAGCTGGCGCTGCGTGGCCGTTTGCAGCGGCTGCGGCGCAGCCCCCTGGCCAGGGCGGCCAAAGTCTGGCGCGGGCAGGGCGCGGCGGTCGAGCTTGCCGTTGGCCGTGACGGGCCAGCGTTGCAGCGCCACGGCGGTGCTCGGCACCATGTAGTCGGGCAGTTGGCTGGCCACGCAGCGCAGCAGCGCGGCGCTGTTCAGTGGGCTGTGCTCGGCCTTGGGCTGCACGTAGGCCACGAGTTTTTTATCGCCGCGCTCGTCCGTGTGGACGATGACGCTGGCGCGTTCGAGCATGCCGCTGCGCAGCAGGGTGGCGTCGATCTCGCCCAGTTCGATGCGCAGGCCGCGCAACTTGATTTGCTGGTCGCTGCGGCCCAGGTATTCGAGCGCGCCGTCGGCGCGCCAGCGCGCCAGATCGCCGCTTTTGTAGATGCGCTGGCCAGGGCGGTGCGGGTCAGGCACAAAGGCTGCGCTTGTGAGGTCCTCGCGCCCCAGATAGCCGCGCGCCAGTTGCACGCCGCCCAGGTAGAGATCGCCGGCCACGCCCGGCGGCAGTGGGCGCAGTTGGGCGTCGAGCACGTACAGCCAGGTGTTCCAGACCGGGCGGCCAATGGGCACGGGCTGGGCGTGGTCGTCCGGCCCGGCGTCCCAGTAGCTCACGTCCACGGCGGCCTCGGTGGGGCCGTAGAGGTTGTGCAGCTGGCTGTGCAGCGTGGCGTGCAGGCGCTGGCGCAGCGAAGCGGGCAGCTCTTCGCCGCTGGTGAAGATGCGCCGCATCTGGATGCCGCGCGCTTGCGGCTCGGCCAGAAAGGCCGCCAGCATGGAGGGCACGAAGTGGCAGGTGCCGATGCGCTGCTGGCGGATGATGCGCGCCAGCCAGGCCGGGTCGCGGTGCGTCTCTGGCGGGGCGATCACCAGCGTGCCGCCGCACAGCAGCGGCAGGAAGAACTCCCAGACGGAGACATCGAAGGTCGCCGGGGTTTTTTGCAGGATGCGGTCGCTGGCGTCGAAGCCGTAGTGCTGGCGCATCCATTCCAGCCGGTTGACGATGGCCTGGTGCTCGATCATCACGCCCTTGGGCTCGCCGGTGGAGCCGGAGGTGTAGATCACGTAGGCCAGGTGCTGGGGCTGGGGCGCGGGCAGCGGCTGGGCTGCATCGGGCTCGGCCGGCGCAGTGGGCCAGGCCGCTGGCGGCAGGCAAGGCAGCCCGGCGGGCAGCCGCGCGGCATCGGCCTGTTGCGCCAAGGCGCAGATGGGGCGGGCCAATTGCACGATGCGCGCCAGCCGCTCGCTGGGGTGTTGTAAATCCAGCGGCAGATACGCGCCGCCGGCGCGCAGCACGGCCACCAGGGCGATGAGCAGCTCCAGCGAGCGCGGCAGCGCCACGGCCACCAGGGCGTCGGGCCCCACGCCCTGGGCAACCAGCGCCTGGGCCAGGGCGCTGGTGCGCGCATCCAGCTCGGCGTAGCTCAGGCTTTGGCCTTCGTACTCCAAGGCCGTGGCCTGGGGGCTGCGCTGCATTTGCGCTTCGATCAACGCAGCCAGCGTGGTTTGCGGCACCGGGTGCGCGGTGGCGTTGAAGTCGAACAGGCAGCGCTGGGCCTCGGCCTGGCTGGCCAGGCGCAGCTCGCCCAGGGTATTGGCCAGCCACGCCTGAGCGATGAACTCGGGCAGGCGCAGCAAGTGGGCCTGCAATTGTTCTGGCGTGTAGAGATTGGGGTTGGCCTCCAGCTCCAGCTCCAGCATCTGGCGGGCATCGCCGCGAAAGCCGATGGTCAGATCGTCGATGGGGCCGGTGCCCAGGATTTCCAGCTCCGTCTGCAGGCCTGGCAGGCGCACGGGCTGGTAAAAGGGTTGGACGTTGATCAGCGCGCCATACAAGCGGCGCTGCCCGCCCAGCAGACCCAGGTCGCGGCGCAGCTGCTCGCTGCGGTAGCGGCCATGGCGGCGCGCCTGCAGTTGCGCGCGGGCCATGGTCTGCAGCCAGGGGGCCATGGCCTGCTCGTCGCTGGCGGCCACGGGCAGCGGCAGCACGTTCATCACCATGGCCGGCACGCGGGCGCTGGCGCTGCCCAGCCGCCCCATGAAGGGGATGCCCACCACGGTTTGCGCGGCTGCAGCCATGCGCTGGCAGTACAGCGCCGCCAATGCCGTGAGCACATCGGGCCAGGGGATGGCCTGCTGCTGGGCAAAGGCCAGCAGGGCCTCGCGCCAGGCCTGCGGCAGTGCGATGCTCAGGCGCAGGCAGTGGTGCGCGGCCTGGGCCTTGGCGTGCGGCTGGGCCGAGAGGCTGGCCACCTCGATCGCGGGTGTGAACAGCTCGCGCCAATAGGCTGCATCGGCCTGGCAGGTGCTACTGGCCGGATAGGCAAGGGCCTCGTCGATGACGGGCTGCAGCGGCCCCAGCGGGCGCTGCGAGGAGGCACCCGCTGTCGCATCCGCATCCGGCAGGGCTTGCCGGGCCTCCAGAGCGGCGCTGTACAGCGCAGTGACGCGGCCTTCCCACAGCGCCATGCCATAGCCGTCGCACAACAGGTGGTGGGCGCGCTGGTACCAGCAGTAACGTCCGGGGCCGAGTACGAACAGGCACTGGCGCGCCAGTCGGTCGCGCGTGGGATCGAGCGGGCGGGCCATGTCGGCTTGCATGGCCTCTTGTGCGACCTGCTTGGTCTGCTCTGCGTGCTCTGCGTGCTCTGCGTGCTCTGCGTGCTCTGCGTGCTCTGCGCACTGGCTGGAGTCTGGCTGGGACTTTGGACAGGTTCTCAGGTCAATGATTTCCAGCTCGGGCACGTGCGCCGCATCCAGCCACTGCTGCACGCCCTGGCCATCTGCGCGCAGGCCAAAGCGCAGGCACAGCGCCTGGGCCTCGCGCGCGGCCTGGTTGGCCGCCTCTGCAAAGGCCGCTACGTCCAGCGAGCCTTGCAGCCACAGTGCATGGCCGGTGTTGAAGCTGGGGTTGCCAGGGTCGAGCTGCTGGGCATACCACAGCCCGGTTTGGGCGGGCGTCAGCGGCCAGGGACCACTGGATGCAATGTCGGCTTGCGCCGCATCGGAAGACGTCTGGGCGGACATGGCGCGGGGGCTTCAGTGGCCCATTTGCGCCAGGCGCTGCTGTACCACTTGCCACCAGCCGCGCAGCGTGGTGTGTTCGGCGATCTCGGAGAAATCCAGGCCAATGCCGGTTTCGTTCCAGGCCAGCAACAGGTTGAGCACGCGCATGGAGTCCAGGCCCCAGTCAATCAGGTTGTCGTCCAGCGCGATGGCGTCTGGGCTTTCGTGCAGCATGCGGGCAATGTCGGCGCGCATGCGCTCCAGGGTGAGCAGTTCTTGGGGCATGGGAGAGGTAACAAGGCCTGTGCAGCGCTTGCCAGGCCGAAAACAAGGGACAATCCGCGATTGTGCCAGAGCCTGGGGAATGAAAATCGTTCTTGAAGCCTGCCCACTGGCACAGACGCTTGCCTCTGCCCTAGCCCCGCACAGCATCCACAGGCTTTGCACGACACACATACACGATCTATGAAACTCACCATCCTCGTAGGCACGGTCAGCGACACGGCCTGGTACGTGGCCCAGGCCGTGGAGCAGGCCCTGCGCAGTACGGCCGCCCCTGGCCAGGCGCTGGAGATCGAGCTGCTGCTGGCCGACGCGCAATGCACGGGCGAGCTGCTGGAGCAAATCAGCGCCCAAGGGCTGCTGCTGGTGTGCACCTCCACCCACGGCAGTGGCGAGGTGCCGGAGAACCTGCAGCCGCTGTACGCCGATCTGGACATGCGGCCACGCTACCTGGGGGCCTTGCGCTATGGCGTCATCGCGCTGGGCGATCAGTTTTACGGCGAGACCTTTGCCGCAGGCGGGCGTCTGTTTGATGCCCGCCTGCAGGACCTGGGCGCGCAGCGCATCGGCCAGCTGCTGGTGCTCGACGCCAGCGACCCGGCCGACCCCGAAGAACAGGCCGCCGCCTGGGCGCCGGGCTGGCTGCAGCAGGCCCGTGAGGCCTTTGGGGATGGTTTGGCTTGAGGAGCTTGGGGCAAATCCGCAGAGGCACACGGCGCTGCAGTTCGTGCGCTTAGAGCGTGTTGTTGAGATGAGGTTGGCGAAGCGGTTTTGTGAGGCAAAAGTCGCAAATGCAAGGCGAAACGCAGCAGTTACGGTTTTTTGACCAAAAACACCGCCGCAACACTAAATTTCAACAAGTCCTAACATCCCCGCATGGAGACCATCAAAAAAATCGCCATCCTTGCCGATGCGGCCAAATACGACGCCTCCTGCGCATCCAGTGGGGCAGGCAAGCGCAATTCGGCCAAAAGCGGTGGCATTGGCAGCACCGAGGGCATGGGCATCTGCCACAGCTACACGCCGGACGGGCGCTGCGTGTCGTTGCTCAAGCTGCTGCTGACCAATTTTTGCATCTACGACTGCGCCTACTGCGTCAACCGCATTTCCAGCATGTGCCCAGGGCGCGTTTTGCCATCGACGAGCTGGTGAAGCTGACGCTGGATTTCTACAAGCGCAACTACATCGAAGGGCTGTTTCTCTCCAGCGGCATCATCCGCTCGGGCGATTAGGGCCTGTTCACCCTATGAAAGGAGATCGCGTTGGGGCCTGTAGGGGCCGAGCACAAGGCGGCAACCGCAACAAGGCTGGATGCCTTGCGAGGATTGCCAACGCCGTGGTCGGCCCCTACAGACCCCAACCCTTGGGGAAGGCATGAAAAATCCCCCCGCTCGGCGTTGCCCGTCTTGAGCGTATCGACATACGCCCTGCGACGTGCGCCTTGATCGGAGCGATTTTTCATGCCTTCGCGACTCCTTGCATAAGGTGAACAGGCCCTGCACCATGGAGCAGATGATCGAGGTGGCGCGGCGGCTGCGCGAGCAGCATCGTTTTGCCGGCTACATCCATCTCAAGACCATCCCTGGATGCAGCGATGCGTTGCTGGCCGAGGCGGGCCGCTATGCCGATCGCCTCAGCGTCAACATTGAGTTGCCCACGGAGGCTGGCTTGGCTGAGCTGGCGCCGGAGAAAACCCATGCCGGCATCCACGAGGCCATGGGTGCCGTGAAGTGGCGCATCGACGAGGCGCGCGAGGCGCGCTCGCCCAAAGTGCGGGCCATGGCGGGCCGCCCGGCCGGGGTGCGCGCGCCGCGTTTTGCCCCCGGCGGGCAGAGCACGCAGATGATCGTGGGCGCCGATGCGGCCAACGATGCGCAGATCCTGCGCACCAGCGCACGGCTGTATGGCGATTACCACCTGCGCCGGGTGTATTACTCGGCCTTCAGCCCCATCCCGGATGCCTCGCGCCGCCTGCCAGCCAAGGCTCCGCCCTTGCTGCGCGAGCACCGCCTGTACCAGGCCGATTGGCTGCTGCGCTTTTACCAGTACGAGGTCGAGGAAATCGCCGATGCCCGCAGCGATGGCATGCTCGATCTGGACATCGACCCCAAGCTGGCCTGGGCGCTGCGCCATCCCGAGCGCTTTCCGGTCGATCTGAACCGCGCGCCCAAGGAGATGCTGCTGCGTGTGCCTGGCCTGGGCGTGCGCAATGTGCAGCGCATCATCGCCAGCCGCCGCAGTGGCGCCTTGCGGCTGGCCGACATCGCACGTCTGCGTGCGCCGATGAAGAAAATGCTGCCCTTCATCCTGCTGCCCGACCACCACCCGCAACGCCAGCTCGATGATCCGGCCGCACTGCGGCAGTGGCTCACGCCCAAGCCACGGCAGGGGGATTTGTTCGCATGAGCCACTGGCAGGCACGGGTGGCGCTGCCATGGTCGCTCGAGGCCTGGCGCGACCAGGCCCGCCAGGCCTGGTGCGCGGCCATTGCGCCCGAGGCGCTGGACTGGCTGGCCGGCGATGAACGCACTTTGATCGCCGCTGCGGCAGTGGCCCAAGCGCCTGTGCAGCGGCCTGCGCCCCATGTGCCCAAGAATTTCCTGGCGCTGGCCATGCAGGCGCTGTGCCACCGCGAGCCGCAGCGCTTTGCCCTGCTGTACCGGCTGCTGTGGCGGCTGGCCTCGGGCGAGCGTGGGTTGCTCGACAGAGTGACCGACCCGGATGTGCATCACGCCATGCGCCTGGCGCAGGCCGTGCGCCGCGATACGCACAAGATGAAAGCCTTCGTGCGCTTTCGCGAGCTGCCTGGGCAGACCTATTACGCACACATCTTCAACCCCGCGCGCCTGAACCCGCGCATGATGCGCCAGGAGATGCCGCAGAAGTACTGGCATTTGCTGCCCGAGGCGCAGCTCTTGCCCCAGCTGATGGGCGAGGCCGGCGCGCGGGTGCAGGCCATGACCGAGCGCGAATGGCAGCCGCCCAAGCGCCGCATTGGCAAGCCGCCAGCCTGATGGATGCCCTGCACGAATCGCCGCGCCCAGTGCATCTGCAGGCTCGGGCGGTTGAGCGCTGCAAGGCGCGGGCTATTCGATCACCAGGTCGTGCAGGCTGAAGCGGCCGGCCTGGCGGTCGGCGAAGAAGCGCTGCAGGGTCAGGCGCGTGGTGTGGAAGGCCAGCTCGTCCCAGGGGATTTCGTCTTCGGCGAACAGCTGCGCTTGCTGGGTTTCCGGGCCGGGGGCGACTTCGGGCCCGTGCATGCTGGCCTGGTAGAACAGGTGTACCTGCCCCACGCGTGGCACGCTGATGATGGAAAACAGTGGGCCCAGCGCGACTTCAATACCCGCTTCCTCGCGGGTTTCGCGCGCCGCGCCCTGGGCGGTGGTTTCGTCCAGCTCCATGAAGCCGGCCGGCAGCGTCCACTTGCCACGGCGCGGCTCGATATTGCGCAGGCACAGCAACACCTTGCCCTGCCAGACGGGGATGGTGCCGACCACGTTCAGCGGATTCAGGTAGTGGATGGTGTGGCACGCCGGGCAGACGGCGCGCACCCGGGTGTCGCCATCGTCGGGCACGCGGTGCTCTACAGGCTGGCCGCAGGCGCGGCAGAAGCGGATCAGGTGGCGCGGTGTCGTCATGGCGGTATTTAAAGCACCATCACGCGCAGCTCGGGCAGGCCGGCGATGCGCGCCTGCATCTGCTGGCCAGGCAGCACGGGGCCGACGCCGGCGGGCGTGCCGGTGAAGATCAGGTCGCCCGGTTGCAGCTCCCAGGCCTTGGAGAGGGTGGCGATGACTTCGGCCACGCTCCAGATCAGCTCGGCGGTGTTGCCGCTTTGGCGCAGCTGGCCGTCCACGTCCAGTTCGATGCTGGCCTGCTCGATGGCGCCGACCTGGGCCTTGGGCACGATGGGGCCGATGGGCGCGCTGTGCTCGAAGCCCTTGGCGATGGACCAGGCGCGGCCGGCTTTTTTCTGCTGCGCCTGCAGGTCGCGGCGCGTCATGTCCAGGCCCACGGCGTAGCCCCAGACGTGCTCCAGCGCCTGGGCCACGGGGATGTCGCTCCCGCCGCGGTGCAGGGCGGCGACCAGCTCGACCTCGTGGTGCAGGTCTTCGGTCAGGCTGGGGTAGGGCATCTGGCCCACCAGGCCGCCTTCGGGCACGCTGAGGATGGCATCGGCGGGCTTGAGGAAGAAGAACGGTGGCTCGCGGCCGCTGGCGCCCATCTCCTGGGCGTGCTTGGCGTAGTTCTGGCCTACGCAGTAGATGCGGTGCACGGGAAAGCGCTCGGCCTGGCCGAGGATGGCCACGCTGGGGGTGGCCGGGGCGGGGAAGAGAAAGCTCATGGTGGCTTTGGGGCAGGGCAGGGACGAAAGGCTCAAAGCAGCCGGGGCGTGCAGGCCTTGGCTTGGGCCAGGGCTTGCTGCACGGCCGGGCGGGCGCTCATGCGCGCGTAGTGGGCGGCGACTTTGGGAAATTCCTCGATGGCCACGTCGTCGCTGGGCAGCCAGCCGGTGACGGTGTAAAGGTAGGCATCGGCCACGCTGTAGTCCTGCCCCAGCGCCCAGTCGCTGCCCTCTGGCAGGTAGTGCGCCTCGATGTAGGCAAAGGCCTCGCGCATGTTCTGCGGCACCTTGGCGCGCATGCTGTCGTGGGCGGCGGCATCGTCGCTCCAGCGCGCGCCGCGTCGGCCGTGGGCGTGGGCCACGTGCACGGTGGAGGCCAGGTAGCTGTTGAACTCCTGCAGCCGGGCAAAGGCGAAGGCATCGCCCAGCGGCGCCAGACGCGCGGCGGGAAAGCGCTGCGCGATGTAGGCCAGCAGCGCCGGGGTTTCGGTCAGCAGGCCTTGCTCGGTTTGCAGCGCGGGCACGCGGCCTTTGGGGTTGAGGGCCAGATAGGCAGCGCTGCGCTGGGCTTGCTGGGTGAAGTCCAGTTGCACCAGCTCAAAGGGCGCGCCCGCCTCGAGCAAGGCGATGTGCGTGGCCTGAGCGCAGGTGCCAGGGGCGGAGTACAGGGTCAGGGTGCTCATGGGGGCTCCAGCAAGAATGGGGGGCGGCAAGGCCGTGGGCGCGCGTTATTTTTGCGCGTTATTTTTCCGTGTCCACCAGGCCTTTGACGAACCAGCGCTGCATCAGCACCACCACCAGCGCAGGCGGCAGCATGGCCAGAATGGCGGTGGCCATGACCACGTTCCACTGGTTGCCCGAATCGCCGCCAGCGATCATGCGCTTGATGCCAATGACCACGGGGTACATGTCTTCGGAGGTGGTCACCAGCAGGGGCCAGAGGTATTGGTTCCAACCGTAGATGAACTGGATCACGAACAGCGCGGCAATGCTGGTCTTGGACAGCGGCAGCAGCACGTCCTTGAAAAAGCGCATCGGCCCGGCGCCATCGACGCGCGCGGCTTCGACCAGCTCGTCGGGCACGGTCAGGAAGAACTGGCGGAACAGGAAGGTGGCCGTGGCCGAGGCAATCAGCGGGATGGTCAGGCCAGCGTAGCTGTTGAGCATGCCCAGGTCGGAGATGACCTGGTAGGTCGGGCCAATGCGCACTTCCACCGGCAGCATCAGCGTGACGAAGATCAGCCAGAAGAACAGCCCCTTGAGCGGGAAGCGGAAATACACGATGGCAAAGGCCGAGAGCAGCGAGATGGCGATCTTGCCCACGGCGATGACCATGGCGGTGACGAAGCTGATCCACATCATGCGCGCTACCGGCGCGGTCGAGCCTGCGCCCTCGCCGCCGCCGAGCAGGGCGGTTTTGTAGGTTTCCCAGAAGTTGCTGCCGGGCAGCAGCGGCATGGGGGCTTGCACGATGTCTTGCGCCGTGTGGGTGGAGGCGACGAAGGCCAGATACAGCGGAAAGCCCACCACGGCAATGCCCAGCAGCATCACTGCATGGGCCAGGATGGTCAGCATCGGGCGGCGTTCAACGATGGTCAACATATCAGTACTGCACTTTTTTCTCGACGTAGCGGAACTGGATCACGGTCAGCGCGATGACGATGACCATCAGCACCACCGATTGCGCAGCCGAGCTGCCCATGTCCAGCGCCTTGAAGCCGTCGTAATAGACCTTGTAGACCAGGATGGCGGTTTCGCGCCCGGGGCCGCCCTCTGTGGTGGCGTCGACAATGGCGAAGGTGTCAAAGAAGGCATAGACCACATTGATCACCAACAGGAAGAAGGTGGTGGGCGAGAGCAGCGGGAACTGCACGGACAGAAAACGCTTGAGCGGGCCGGCGCCGTCGATGGCGGCCGCTTCGAGCAACGATTTGGGGATGGCCTGCAGCCCGGCCAGGAAGAACAGGAAGTTGTAGGAGATTTGCTTCCAGACTGCGGCCATGACGATCAGCGCCATGGCGTGGTTGGCATTGAGCAGGTGGTTCCAGCGCATGCCGGCCTGCTCCAGCAGGTAGGCCACCACCCCCAGGCTGGGCGAGAACATGAACAGCCACAGCACGCCGGCCACGGCCGGCGCGACGGCGTAGGGCAGCAACAGCGCTGTTTTGTAAACCAGTGCGCCTTTGATGATGCGGTCGGCAAAAACGGCCAGCAGCAGCGACAGGCCGATGCCAGTGACGGCCACCAACACAGAAAACACCGCCGTGATGCGGAACGAGGCCAGGTAGTTCGAATCATTGAACAGGCGGCGGAAGTTCTCCAGCCCGACCCATTCGCGCGAGAAGCCAAAGGCGTCCTCCATCTGGAAGGACTGCACCAGCGCCTGCCCGGCAGGCCAGAAGAAAAAGATCAGAATCACCGCCATCTGCGGCGCCAGCAGGACCCAGGGCAACCAGGTCGAGCGGAACAAAACCCGTTTTTCCATGCGAAGCGATCAAACGTTCAAAAAAACCCGCGCTGCTCATGGCGCGGGTATGGGGCAAAAGGTGCTTGCCGCAGCGGGCAAGGCGTGTAGGCAATGCAGTCGATCAGGCGCTGGCGTCCTCCTCAGGCCAATCGCGGATATAGGCCTTGAGCAGCTTGTTCTCCAGGTTCTGGCTGTCGACCACGGTCTTGGCCACGTCGTAGAGGCTGATCACGCCCATCAGCATGCGGTTGTCGATCACCGGCATATAGCGCGCATGGCGATCAAGCATCATGCGCCGCACTTCGTCCAGTGAAGTCTGTTGCGTGCAGCTCATGGGCGACTCGTCCATGTGCGCGCGCACCGTCACCTTGTCCAGCGCGCCACGGTGTTGCACCATGGCCAGGATGACCTCCCGGAAGGTCAGAATGCCGACCACCTCGCCGTGCTCGACCACTACCAGGGAGCCGATGTCGCGCTCGGCCATGGTCTCGACGGCCACGCTCAAGGCTTCATCGGCGCGCACGGTGTACAGGGTATTGCCTTTGACTCTGAGAATATCGCTGACTTTCATGCGCGGGGTCTCCTGGGTTTTGTCGTGCTGGGCGCTGCGGCCTGCCAAGCTGCGGCATGGGCGACAACAAGCGCCCGGCCTGCGCCAATCAGGCGTGGAATATAGCCCACAATAGCGCCCTCGCAGCCCAAGGACCGCCCTTGGCGGGCGCTTCTGGTGCGCTGCCCGCAAACCTTCCTTTGAACAGGTTCTTAACCAATAACAGGAGACCAACCCCATGGCTGGCTACAGCGATCCCGGCTTTGACACCCTGGCATTGCATGCAGGCGCCGCGCCCGATGCGAGCACTGGCGCGCGCGCCGTGCCTCTGCACCTGAGCACCTCGTTCGTCTTTGAATCTTCCGAGCACGCGGCCTCGCTGTTCAACATGGAGCGCGCCGGCCACGTCTATTCGCGCATCAGCAACCCCACCACGGCAGTGCTGGAGCAGCGCATGGCCGCGCTCGAAGGCGGCGCGGGCGCCATCGCCACGGCCAGCGGCCAGGCCGCGCTGCACCTGGCCATTGCCACGCTGATGGGCGCGGGCGGGCACATCGTGGCCAGCAGCGCCATCTACGGCGGCTCGCAAAACCTGCTGAATTACACGCTGCGCCGTTTTGGCATCGAAACCACCTTCGTGCATCCGGGCGATCTGGACGCCTGGCGCGCCGCCATCCGCCCCAACACCCGGCTGCTGTTTGGCGAAACCGTGGGCAACCCCGGTCTGGACGTGTTGGACGTGCCCGCCGTGGCCGAGATCGCCCGCGCCGCGCGCCTGCCGCTGCTGGTGGATTCGACCTTCACCACGCCGTATCTGATGCAGCCGCTGGCGCTGGGGGCCGATCTGGTTTACCACTCGGCCACCAAATTCCTCTGCGGCCACGGCACCGTGGTGGGCGGCGTGATCGTCGATGGCGGCGCTTTCGATTGGGATGGCAGCGGCCTGTTCCCTGAGCTGACCCAGCCCTACGAGGGCTTTCACGGCATGGTCTTCAGCGAGGAGGCCACCGCCGGCGCCTTTTTGCTGCGCGCGCGCCGCGAGGGCCTGCGCGACTTTGGTGCGGCGCTCAGCCCGCACAGCGCCTGGACGATTCTGCAAGGCATCGAAACCCTGTCGCTGCGCATGCAGCGCCACATCGCCAACACGGAAAAGGTGGTGCAGTTCCTGGCCAGCCACCCCATGGTCGAGCGCGTGGGCCACCCGCTGCTGGAGAGCCACCCCAGCCATGCGCTGGCGCAAAAGCTGCTGCCCCGTGGCGTGGCCTCGGTGTTCAGCTTCGACCTCAAAGGCAGCCGCGCCCAGGGCAAGGCGTTCGTCGATGCGCTCAAAATCTTCAGCCACCTGGCCAACGTGGGCGATTGCCGCTCGCTGGTCATCCACCCGGCCAGCACCACCCACTTCCGCATGGACGATGCCGCCCTGGCCGGCGCGGGCATCGCCCAGGGCACCATCCGCCTGTCCATCGGGCTGGAGGAGGCCGATGACCTGATCGACGACCTCAAGCGCGCCCTGAAAGCGGCGGAGAAAGCCGCTGCATAAGAAAAACCAGGACAAGGAGCGATACAAATGCAGATTTCCCTCAATGGCCACCCGCTCTATGCCTACACCGGCGGCACGGCCCACAAGCCGGGCCAGCCTTGGCTGATCCTGATCCACGGCGTGCTCAATGACCACAGCGTCTGGGCGCTGCAAAGTCGCTGGTTTGCACACCACGGCTGGAACGTGCTGGCCATCGACCTGCCCGGCCATGGCCGCAGCGCCGCCAGCGAGGCGCCCGCCAGCGTACAGCAAGCCGCCGACGCCATCGCCGCCCTGGTGAAAACGCTGGACGATGCGCCACTGGCGCTGGCTGGGCACAGTTTTGGCTCGCTGATCGCGCTGCAGGCTGCGGCCCAGCTGGGCGCGCGGGTGAGCAAACTGCTGCTGCTGGGCACGGCCGCGCCCATGCGCGTCTCGTCCGCGCTGCTGGAGCTGTCGCAGAACGCGCCGGAGAAAGCCATGCACCTGGTCAACGTGTTCTCGCGCAGCACGCTGGCGCCGCCGCCCTCGGCGCTGGGGCCGGGCACCTGGCCCTACGGCATGGGCATGGCGCTGGGCCGCCGCGTGCTGCGCAGCAACCCGCGCGAGAACATCTTCCACAAAGGCTTCGTGGCCTGCGACAGCTACGAAGGAGGGCCTGAGGCCATGGCCCAGGTCAAGGCCCAGGTGCTGATCCTCAGCGGCAGCCAAGACCAGATGACCCCGGCGCGCGCGGCCAAGCCCTTGGTGCAGTCCGCGCAGCAAGCGGGCGTGGCGCTGCAAACGGCCAGCATCGACGTGGGCCACAACCTGATGACCGAGGCGCCAGAGGCCACGCTGCAGGCCATGCGCAGCTTTCTGCAAGCGCCCTGAACCGGCCGTTGGTGCGCGCTTTCGGGCGCGCAGGCGCTGCCGCACCAGCGCCTGCGCTCTTCATCGATCGACCTGCTGCCAGCGCCCAGCGATGAGCACTTCATGGGGCATAAAGCGCGCCTTGTAGGCCATCTTGGGGCAGGCGGCAATCCAATAGCCCAGGTAGAGATAGGGCAGGCCCAGCTGGCGCGCCCACTGGATTTGCCAGAGGATGGCCCAGGTGCCCAGGCCCTTGGCGCTGGCCGCGTCGTAGAAGGTGTAAACGGCGGAGATGCCGTGCCCGAGCAGATCGACCACGCTGACCATGCGCAGTTGCGGCGGCTCTTGCCCGGATGGATCGATGCTGGAGAACTCCAGCAAGCGCGTGTGTACGTGGCTGCGCAGCAGGAACTGCTCATAGTCCGCTGGGCTGTCGTGTTCCATCTGGCCGTCGCCGTGGCGCTGCTGCAGATAGCGCTGGTAGAGCGCGAAGTGCTCGGGCTGCAGCAGCGGCGGCATGACGCGCACCGACAGCTGGCGGTGCTGCTGCCAGGTGCGGCGCTGGCTGCGATTGGGGCGGAACTGCGCCACGGGGATGCGCAGCGTCTGGCAGGCCTGACAATGGTCGCAATGCGGGCGGTAGGTGAACAGGCCGCTGCGGCGAAAGCCCTGGGCGATCAACTGGTCGTACACCGGCGCGCCGACCAGCTCCCCCGGGCTGACGACCTGCGAGCGCGCCATCTGCCCAGGCAGATAGCTGCACGGGTAGGGTGCCGTGGCGTACAGCTGCAGGGCAGGGCGGCGCTGGTTCATCTGCTTCTAGGGCTTGTTCACGCTATGCAAGAAGATCGCGCTGGGGCCACTGCGGCAGCTGCGCCCAGAGCGCATCGCTGAACTGCCAGCGCGGCGCGGGCTGCTGCACCAGGGGCGCGAGCTGCTCAAGAAACTGCGCGCGGCGCATCTCGCGCGCGCCCAGCGAGGCCAGGTGGGCAGTGTTTTGCTGGCAGTCGATCATCGGCAGGCCGTGCGCGCGGCACATGGCCACCAGCGCGGCCAGGGCGATTTTCGAGGCATCGCTGCGCAGCGCGAACATGGATTCGCCAAACACCGCCTGGCCGATGTTGACGAAGTACAGCCCGCCGGCGAGCTCGCCGTCCAGCCAGGTCTCCACGCTGTGCACCAGCCCGGCCTGGTGCAGCCGCTCATAGGCCTGCTGCATCTGGGGCACGATCCAGGTGCCGCTCTGGCCGGGCCGCGCCACATTGGCGCAGCAGCGCAGCACCGTGCCAAAGGCGCTGTCCACACGCACTTGCAGGCACTGCGCGCGCAGCAGCCGGGCAATGCTTTTGCGCAGCGAGGTGTGCAGCCGAAAGTCCTGCACCTGCAGCACCATGCGCGGATCGGGCGACCACCACAGGATGGGCGGCGCGGAAAACCACGGGAAGATGCCCTGGCGGTAGGCGGCCTGCAGCGTCTGGGGCTGCAAATCCCCGCCCACGGCCAGCGGGCCCAGCTCCTCGCTGACCGAGCCATAGGCGGGGAAGGGATCGCCCGGCTGCAAAAAGGCAAAGGCTTGGCGCTGGGTCATAGAGAAAGAGGGCTGAACGGAATTGGGCAAGCGCCTGGGCCTGGCGGCGGGTGGCTCGGCGCTCAATAAGCCAGGTCGCGCAGCAGTAGCGACAGCTGTGGCACGTAGGTGATGATGGCCAGGCAGGCCAGCACCACGCCCACCAGCGGCAGCAGCGGACGCACGATCTGCTCCAGCGAGACGCGGGCGATGGCGCAGGCGGCAAACAGGTTCACGCCCATGGGCGGCGTGACCATGCCCAGCGCCAGGTTGACGATCATGATGATGCCGAAATGCACCGGATCGACGCCGAACTGCACTGCCACGGGCAGCAGCAGCGGCGCGAGCACGACGATGGAGGCCGAGGTCTCGATGAACATGCCGATCACGAACAGCGCCAGGTTGATGCCCAGCAGGAACAGGTATTTGCTTTCGAACAGGCCGCCCAGCCACTGGCCCAGCATGTCGGGCACGCCGGCGCGGTTGAGCAAGAAGCTGAACACGCCGGCGTTGGCGATGATGAACATGATCACGGCCGTGCCGGTGACGGCGCGGTGAAACACCGGCCCCAGCGCTCGCAGGCCGATGCTGCGGTAGACGAACAAGCTGAGCACCAGCGCATAGACCACGGCCACGACCGAGGCCTCCGTAGGGGTGAATACGCCGCCGTAGATGCCGCCAAGGATGATGGTGGGCATCAGCAGCGCCAGCCAGGCGCGGCGCAGCGCGGCCCAGACGGGCATGCTGCCTTGGCCGTCGTTGCGACCCAGGCCGGTGCGGCGGGCGTAGAACCAGGCGTAGGCAATCAGCGCCGCGCCCAGCAGCAGGCCGGGCAGGATGCCGGCGATGAAAACCTCGCCGGTGGAGGTTTCGGTGGAGACGGCGTACAGAATCATCGGCACCGAAGGCGGGATGATCACGCCCAGCTCGGCCGAGGTGGCCTGCAGCGAGGCGGCAAACGGCGCCGGGTAGCCATGGCGCACCAGCGCAGGAATCAGGATGCTGCCCACGGCAAAGGTGGTGGCGACGCTGGAGCCGGCCACGGCGGCAAAGATCATGCAGGTCAGCACGCAGGTGATGGCCATGCCGCCTTGCACGCGGCCCACCAGGCTTTTGGCGAAGTCCACCAGCCGCTGCGAGATGCCGCCGGCCTCCATCAGATTGCCAGCCAGGATGAAGAACGGGATGGCCATCAGCGGGAATTTGTCCAGCGCGGCAAAGATTTGCTGCGGCATGACCAGCCAATTGACCCCGGCGTAAGCAATGCCGGTGATGCTGGACAACCCAATGGCCACTGCCACCGGCAGGGACAGGGCAAAGAAAATCAGCATCGTGACGATCATCAACTGCGACATGGCGCGCTTTCGGGATTGGAGGCTTGGGGATATAGGGGATGCTTTGGAGGCGCTCAGAGCGGGGCGGGCTCGGCAGGCGTTGCGCTGGCCTGCGGCGCCATCAGCCAGTGCAGCAGCACCGCCAGGGCCGAGAGCGCTGCGCCCACCGGGATGGCCAGATACACCCAGGAGATGGAAATCTCCAGCCCGGCCAGGCTCTGAAAACGCACGCGGTAGGTGATTTGCGCGCCGATCCAGGCCAGAAACAGCAAAAAGCCCACGCAGGTGGCGCCGATGAAGTGCTCCAGCCAGCGGCGCGCTGGGCCGCGCAGGCGGCTGTGCAGGAATTGCACGGCAATGGCCGTGCCGCTGCGAAAGGCCAGCGCCGTGCCCAGCATCACCACCCAGATGATGGCCGCGCGCGTGAGCACCTCGCTCCAGTCCAGCGGCGAATGCAGCACAAAGCGCGCCACGACCTGGAAAAATCCCATGGCCACGGCCAGCCAGAGCAGCAGCTGGGCCAGAAAAGAAACAAGACCGAATAGCGCGCGGTCAATGGCTTGAAGGGCAGGCATGGCAGCAGGGGATGCGGGCATTGCGCAAGGCAAGCAGGGGTAGGGGGCAGACGATGGGTTTGGCTGGGCACGCGCCCCAGCCTGCGTGCGGCAGCGGCGGGCCATGGCGCGGGCAGCGGTGGCCCGCGCCATGGCATCAAGCAATATCACGCCATCAATGGAGCGCTGCCGACAGGAGCAAGATTACTTGGTGTCGCGGATGCGCTGCAGCAGATCGGCGCCAAAGCGCTTGTTGTAGTCCTTGTAGGCCGGCTCCACGGCTTTCTCGAAGGCGCTGCGGTCCACCTCGGTGATTTGCATGCCCTCGTCCTTGAGCTGCTGCACGCCCGACTTCTCAATGTTGGAGACGAAATCGCGCATCGCCTGGCCGGCGTTTTCCGCTGCCTTCTTGAACAAGGCCTTGTCCGCATCGGAGAGCTTTTCATACACCGAAGGCGAGACGATGATCACCGCCGGCGCATAGACGTGGCCCGTCAGCGAGAGGTGCTTTTGCACCTGCGAGAGCTTGGCCGAGGTGATGACCGACAGCGGATTTTCCTGCCCGTCAATGGTGCCCTGCTGCAACGCGGTGGAAACCTCCGGCCAGGCCATGGGCGTGGGCAGGATGCCGATGGCGCGGAACGCGGCAATGTGCAGTTGATTTTCGGTGGTGCGGATCTTCAGGCCCTTGGCATCGGCCGGCGAGGCCACGGCGCGCACGTTGTTGGTCAGGTGGCGAAAGCCTTGCTCGCCCCAGGCCAGGGCCACCAGGCCGCGTTTGTTGAACTCGGCCAGCATCTCCTGGCCAATCGGGCCGTCGAGCACCTTGCGGGCGTGCTCCAGATCGCGCAGCAAGAAGGGCACGTCGAACACTGCAGCGGCAGGCACGAAGTTCATGGTCGCGCCGGTGGAAAGCACGGCCATGTCGATGGTGCCCAGTTGCAGGCCCTCGATGACCTCGCGCTCGCCGCCCAATGCGCTGTTGGCGAACTGCTGGATCTTGTACTTGCCGCTGCTGCCTTCCTCAAGGGTCTTGGCAAAGGCATTGCCCGCTGCGCCGTAGTGCGATTGCTGCGAGAGCGCGTAGGCCATTTTGTAAGTGGTTTGCGCCAGTGCAGCGCCGGGCAGCACGCTGGCTGCAGCGGCAGCCGTGCCGATCAACGCGGGGGCCAGCCAGCGCAGCAGGGGGCGAAGTGTGGTGTGCATGATGGATCTCCAGAAAAACACCAGGGGGAAAAGCGCATGGGCGCTGTGGCCAGTGCGCACGGCGCGCCGCAGCGCAAGCGATGAAGAGGCGACGCGAATCGCAGCATCGTGTGCGCCAGCGGATTCGGGGCAGCCTTGCAAAAAGGCGCGACTTTACTGCCGATTCATGCCCCCAGCAACGAAGCAAGCGGTGTTACCAAATGCCATTGGGCCCCTCAGTGCCGAAGCGCTTGGATACAGCCGCAACGCCATGCTTGCGCGGCCGCGCCAGCTGGGCCGTTAGGCTGCGCCCATTCCGCTGGGGCTGTGTCGCAAAACCTGCGCAGCCCTTTTCCGCAGAGAGATTCAAGGCCCTGGCCTTGAATCGATTGGCAGAGTCATCTGCATCAGGAGGCAGTCATGCAACCCAAGGAAAAAGCCATCCAAGTCATCGCCGTCACCAGCCTGGCCTTTGGCCTGTCGGCCTGCGCGACCTGGGACAACATGAGCTCGCGCGAACGCAGCGCCGTGGGCGGCGCGGCCATCGGCGGCGTAGCCGGCGCAGCCATCAGCAATGGCGGCGTGCTGGGCACCGTAGGCGGCGCAGCCATTGGCGGCGTGGTCGGCGACCAACTCGGCCGCGACCGCCAGCGCCGCCGGCGCTGAGCGGGCCCGCCACAGCCTGCCAGAAGCCGAAAAGCCGGTGCGCGCAGTGGCCGCACACCGTCATTGCCTATGGCTCTATTGCCTGCTTTTTCAGATCTGATTCAGCCCCCGGCTGAACAGGGCGCAGCGCACGTCTGGCCGGATCGGCCTTGCCGCTGGCGGCCTACGCCCCCGCCGGCATGCGCCCGGTGCGCAGCGCATGGGCCCAGTCAGGGCGGGCGTTGCGTTCGGCCTGGCGGGCGGCGGCTTCGTGGTCGTAAGGCACGGCATGCAGCGTCACGGCCCAGGCGCTGCCCGATGCGGCAGGCAGGCGCTCTGCCACGGCGTAGCGGGCATGGGGCGAGCCGTTTTCGACCACATGCGGCTCGGGCCGGTCATCGTCATAGGCGGGCAGGCCCACGCTGCCGGGGTTGACGAGGGTCTGGCCGCGGGCTGTTTGCAGCACGCCGGGCAAATGGGTGTGGCCGCAGGCCACAAGGCGCGCGCGTTCGCCGCCCAGCCGTTCGTCGATCTCTTGCGCTGTGGCCAGGCACAGGCGGCCTGCCACTATGCTGTGCAAGAAGTAATGCCGATCGCTGCCAGGCGTGCCGTGGCAGAGCAAGACATCGGGCGCGGGGCGCAAGGTGGCGGGCAGTTGGCGCAGCCAGTCGAACACGGCCGGGCTGAGCTGTGCGTGCGCGTATGCGTCCGATGCGCCCATGCGCTCAGGCGGCAGGCTGAGCAGTTGCCGCTCGTGATTACCCGCCAGCGTGGGCCAGCCTTGCTGCATGAGGCATTGCGCCGTCTCCAGCGGCCAGAGGGGGCCGGAGAGGCTGTCGCCCAGATTGACCACCTGCGCGATGCCTTGCGCGCGCAAGCACGTCAGCACGGCTTGCAGCGCCGGCAAATTGCCGTGAATGTCGGAAAGCAGGGCGAACTTCATCGCAGGGCCATGCAGCAGCCGCGCTCAATCGGCTTTGATCGTCTGGCGCAGCTGGCGCTTGAGCAGCTTGCCGCTGGGGTTCTTGGGCAGGCTGTCGGCAAAGACCACGCGCTTGGGCGCCTTGAAGTGCGCCATGTGGGCGTTGCAGAAGTCGATGACCTGCTGCTCGCTCAGCTCGGCGCCGTCCTTGCGCACCACCACGGCGGTGACGGCCTCCACCCACTTCGGGTCGGGCAGGCCGATCACGGCCACTTCGCTGACTTCGGGCATGCGGTAGATCATTTCCTCCACCTCGCGGCTGGCGACGTTTTCGCCGCCGGTCTTGATCATGTCCTTCTTGCGGTCAACGACGCTGATGTAGCCTTCTTCATCAATGGTGGCCAGATCGCCCGAGTGGAACCAGCCGCCCTCGAACGCGGCGGCGGTGCGCTCCTCGTCCTTGAAGTAGCCCAGCATCAGGTGCGGCGAGCGGTGCACGATCTCGCCCACTTCGCCCACGGCCACGTCCTGCATGTCGTCATCGACCACGCGGGTTTCCACATTCAGCACCGGGCGGCCGCAGGAGCCGGGTTTGCGCAGCTGGTCATCGGGGCCGAGGATGGTGGCCAGCGGCGCGATCTCGGTCTGGCCGTACAGGTTCCACAGCCGCACATCGGGCAGGCGGCGCGCCATTTCCTTCATCACCTCCACCGGCATGATGGAAGCGCCGTAATAGCCCTTGGCCAGCTTGGACAGGTCGGTCTGGTCAAACAGCGGCGAGCGCAGCAGCGCAATCCACACCGTGGGCGGCGCGAAGAAGCTGGTGATGCCGTGGCGCGCCATCATGGGCAGCAGGTTGTCGGGCGTGGGCTTGGCGGTGATGAGGTTGGTGCAGCCCATGTAGATGGCCGGGCCGAGGAACACGTCCAGCTGCGCGCAGTGGTACAGCGGCAGCGCGTGCAGCAGCACGTCATCCTCGGCAATGGCGGCGTTGACCACGCAGCTGACGTATTGCCACAGCACGGCGTCGTGCGTGAGCATGGCGCCCTTGGGCAGGCTCTCGGTGCCGCTGGTGTAGACGATTTGCAGCAGCCCGTCGCTGCTGGGGCCGGCGGCTTCAGGCAGGGGCGCGGTGCAGGCGGCCAGCTCGTCCAGCGTGGTCATGCCGGCCACAGGCTCGCCCGGCTCCTCGGCAGGCAGCCAGATGAAATGCGCCACCTGGGTATCGAGCTTGGCCGCCGCCTGGGCCAGGCTGGCCAGGCCGCTGTCGGTGGCCAGCCAGCGCGCCTGGGCATGGCGCAGGATGTAGGCCACCTCATCGGCGGTGAGCATGAAGTTGATGGGCACCAGCACCGCGCCCAGGCGCGCCAGCGCAAAGCGCAGCGCGGCAAAGCCGTGCGAGTTGCGCGCCAGCACGGCCACCCTGTCGCCCGCGGCCACGCCGCGCTGCGCCAGGCCCGCGGCCACGCGCGTGACCAGCGCGTCGAACTCGGCATAGCTCCAGCGCACATCGCCGCAGATCACGGCGGTTTTCTCGGGCAGGCGCTGCGCGGTGCGGCGCAGCACATCGGCCACGCTTTGACGGCGCACGATGGGGGACAGGGTGGTCATGAATGGGATCTCCTTGGCAGTTTGGAATGTTTGGGCTCACGACAAAAGCCGGGGCTGCAGATTGCAGGCAGGTCATGCGTGCGATTGCGCACCGGGCCTGGCGATTATGGCCACAGGCCCCGACCTGCCCGGCCAGAAAGCCCAAAAACGCTGCCGCCCGCTGCCAAGTGTGGCAGCGGGCGGCAGCGGGGCGCTCAGGAGCGGAAAAGAGAAATAAGGGCGAAGTGCTTCAAGTTGCACTGCCATCATCGAGCATGCCGTGCATCTTGAGCTTTTTGCGCAAGGTATTGCGGTTGAGCCCCAGCCACAGCGCAGCGCGCGATTGGTTGTGGCCCGCGCGCGCCATGACCTCGCGCAGCACGGGCCGCTCGACCAGGTGAATCACCATGTCGTACACATTGCTGGGCTCTTGCCCATCGAGGTCTTTGAAGTACTGCTGCAGGCTGGCCTGCACGCTGGCTTCCAGAGGGGATTTCATATTGGGCGTGGTACTAAGGCGGTGCCTGGCCATGCACAAAAAGTAGGCATTGCGGCCAAGCGCACCGGCGCCTTGTGTTGAAAAAGACAAGGGGCCAGTTTTTACGGAGGCGGGACTATACCGCAGCTTGCCGCAGCCGCCGGCAAGGGCGGATGGAGCGCGTGCGCCTTAGCGTTGACACCGCTGGCCATGCGCGCCGGGCGCTCAGTTTCTACCGCTATACTTGCCGCGCCAAATGAAGGGTGAAGGTCCTGGGGGTTGTTGAGATGGAGTGTTGCGGCGCTGTTTTCGGTCAAATGCTTGCAAGGTAGCCAAGCTTGCGCGCATTTTCGCCTTGCATCTGCGGCTTTTGCCTCGAAAAAGCGCTTCGCAAACGCCATCTCAACAACCCCTAGCGCGCTTTTCTTTGCTGGCTGCACCCGGCGCGCGCCGAGACTCCCCCATTCGATTGCCTCCGATTGCCAATACACCATGCAAACGCGCTTTCACAAGGTGGCGGTGCTGGGCAAGCACCAGATCACGCCCTCGCGCGACGCACGCCACGCCGCCCGCATCGTCGTTGAAGACGTGGTGCAGTTTTTGTTGCGCTACGGCTGCGATGTGGCGCTGGAGCAAGACTCGGCGCAGCACCTGGAAATCGAACACTACCCGCGGCTGAGCCCGGCGCAGATTGGCCAGCAGTGCGATTTGTGCATTGCCATCGGCGGCGATGGCACCATGCTGGGCATTGCGCGTGAGCTGGCCCCCTACGGCACGCCGCTGATCGGCATCAACCAGGGGCGGGTGGGGTTTGTCACCGATCTGCCGCTCAACCACTACAAAGACCAGCTCGGCCCCATGCTGCACGGCATCTACGAGCAGGATCAGCGCCCCTTGATTCACGCCTGGGTCGAGCGCGGCGGCCTG
Source organism: Vandammella animalimorsus (assembly GCF_002285285.1). Classification (GTDB taxonomy): domain Bacteria; phylum Pseudomonadota; class Gammaproteobacteria; order Burkholderiales; family Burkholderiaceae_C; genus Lampropedia; species Lampropedia animalimorsus. The sequence continues at coordinate 722,357 of NZ_NSJF01000001.1, read as the reverse complement.
CGCGTGTTCGAAGGCGATGCCGTCAACGACGTGGTGATCTCGCGCGGCGCGCTCTCAGGCATGCTGGAGCTGCGCGTGGAGGTCAATGAGCAGTTCGTCTCCAACCAGCGCGCCGATGGGCTGATCATCGCCACGCCCACGGGCTCGACGGCCTATTCGCTGTCGGTGGGCGGGCCCATTGTGCATCCGGCCACCTCCGGCTGGGTGGTCGCGCCGATTGCGCCGCACAAGCTCTCGAACCGGCCCATCGTGCTGCCAGGCGATGCCGAAATCGCCGTCAAAGTGCTGGCCGGGCGCGACATGAGCGCCAAATTCGACATGCTGACCATGCCCGACCTGCTGGTGGGCGACTGCCTGCACGTGCGCCGCTCGGCGCACAGCGCCTGCTTTTTGCACCCCAAGGGCTGGAGCTATTTCGCCATGCTGCGCAACAAGTTGGGCTGGACCGAAGGGGGCAGCTGATGGCATTGCAACGCATGGCGCTGCGCGATTTCGTGCTGGTGCAGGCGCTGGAGCTGGAGTTGCAGCCGGGCTTTACGGTGCTCAGTGGCGAGACTGGCGCGGGCAAGTCCATCCTGATCGATGCCATGCAGATCGCGCTGGGCGCACGCGCCGATGCTTCGCTGGTGCGCGAAGGCGCGCAGCGCGCCGAAGTGGTGGCCGAATTTGACCTGCCAACCCAGCCGGCACTGCTGGCCTGGCTGGACGAGCACGGCTTCGAGCCCGGCAGCTCGCTGCTGTTGCGCCGCACCGTGGATTTGCAGGGCAAGAGCCGCGCCTGGATCAATGGCTCGGCCGCCACGGCCAGCCAGCTGCGCATCCTGGGCGAGGCGCTGGTGGACATCCACGGCCAGCACGCCTGGCAAAGCCTGATGCGCCCGCACTCGGTGCGCGGCCTGCTCGACGCCTTTGCCGGCGCCGACGAAGCGCCCGTGCAAGCGGCCTGGGCGCAGTGGCGCCAGGCCCAGCAGGCGCTGCAACAGGCGCAGGACAACCAGGCCCAATGGCAGCAAGAGCGCGAGCGCTTGCAGTGGCAGCTCGACAGCATCGAAAAACTTGCGCCAGGCCAAGGCGAATGGGAGCAGCTCAACCAGCAGCACACGCGCCTGACGCACATGCAAGACCTGCAGCAGGCCGCGGCCCAGGCCTGGCAGGCGCTGGACGGCGGCGATGCGGGGGGCGAGGGCGGCGCGCTGCCTGCGCTTGCCCAGGCCCTGCAGGCGCTGGAGCAGCACGGCCACATCGAGCCGCAATTTGCCCAATTGCAGGAGCAGTTGCAGCCACTGGCCGATCAGCTTCAGGACGCGGCACGCCAGCTGCGCGACTACGCCCAAGCCCAGGAGTGGGATGCGGCCGAGCTGGAGCAGCTCGACGCCCGCGTGGGCCAATGGCTGGCCCTGGCGCGCCGCCACCGCCAACCGCCTGAAGATTTGCCAGCGTTGTGGCAGCAATGGCAACAGGCCCTGCAGGCGCTGGATGCAGGCATTGACCTGCAGGCCCTGCAGGCCGCCGAGCAGCAGGCGCGCGAACACTTCATGGCGCTGGCGCAGCAGCTCTCGCACCAGCGCCAGCAGGCCGCGCCGAGACTGGCCCAGGCCGTCACCGACAGCCTGCAAGAGCTGGGCATGGCCGGCAGCCGCTTTGGCATTGCCTTGCAAGCGTTGGAGCAGCCCCAGGCCCACGGCCTGGACGATGTGCAATTTCAGATCGCCAGCCATGACCAGGGCGCGCCGCGCGCGCTGGCCAAGGTGGCCTCCGGCGGGGAGCTCTCGCGCATCAGCCTGGCCATTGCCGTGCAAACCAGCCGCTTGGGCCAGGCCGGCACGCTGGTGTTCGACGAAGTGGACACGGGCATTGGCGGCGCCGTAGCGCACCGCGTGGGGGCGCTGCTGACCCAGCTCGGGCGCGATCGCCAGGTGCTGGCCGTGACCCATCTGCCCCAGGTGGCTGCTTGCGCAAACCAGCACCTGCAGGTGCGCAAGCAGCGCCAGGGCGCAAGCATCAGCAGCAGCGTGCAGCCCGTGCAGGGCGCGCAGCGCGTGGCCGAGATTGCCCGCATGCTCGGCAGCGACGCGCCCAGCCAAGCCACGTTGGAGCACGCCACGGAGATGCTGCAGGCCGCAGCCCAGGCGCAGGCTGAAACGCCCGCGCAGCCCGCCGCCGCACGCGCGGGCCGCGCAGCGCATGCCAAGGCGGAGGCCGGCCGGGCGACTGGCAGCCGGCGGCGCTGAGGGCAATGGAAGCACAGACCCTGGCTGGAATTTCTGGAGCAAGACGCAATGCGTGAACTGGTGGTGATTACCGGAATGTCCGGTTCGGGCAAATCCGTGGCCTTGAGCGCCTTGGAGGACGCGGGCTATTACTGCATCGACAACCTGCCGCCCGAGCTGCTGCTGCCCAGCCTGACGCTGGAGCGCAACCAGCAGATCTCGCGCATGGCCATCGTCATTGACGTGCGCAGCGCCGCCTCGCTGCCGCTGGTGCCGCCCATTCTGCAGAACGTGCGCGACCAGGGCGTGAACGTGCGCGTGCTGTTCCTCGACGCCTCGACCGATGCGTTGGTGCGGCGCTTTTCAGAAACGCGCCGCAAGCACCCGCTGGCCGCCGATGCCGATGCGCACGGCGACGACGCGCTGGTGCAAATCATTCTGCGCGAGAGGGGGCTGATGGGGTCGCTGCGCGACATGTCGCTGGTCATCGACACCAGCCTGACCCGCTCGGCCGAGTTGCAAAGCCAGCTCAAGCAAATCCTGCGCCTGGGCCCGGGCCATCTGGTGCTGATCTTCCAGTCCTTCTCCTACAAGCGGGGCATCCCGCGCGATGCGGACTACGTGTTCGACGTGCGCATGCTGCCCAACCCGCACTACGACCCGGCGCTGCGCCCGCTGACCGGGCTGGACGCGCCCGTGGCCGAATTCCTCGCGCGCGAGCCGCTGGTGCACGTCATGCAGCACGACGTGACGGCCTTCTTGCACAAATGGCTGCCGCAGCACGCGCAAAACCACCGCAGCTACGTCAGCGTGGCCATCGGCTGCACGGGCGGCCAGCACCGCTCGGTCTATCTGGTCGAGCAGCTGGCCGAGCAATTCGCGCAGGAGGAATGGCAAACCCTGCGCCGCCACCGCGAGATCGAACGCCGCGCCAACGCCGCCGCGGGCCAGTCATGACAGCGCAGGTTTTGCGTTTTGAACACTCGCTCGAAGAGGGGCTTCAACATGGACACGATCACCATCCGGCAAGCCGTGCTGGCAGACCTGCCGGCATTGGCGATACTGTTTGACAGCTATCGCCAGTTTTATGGGCAAAGCAGCGATGTGGCTGGCGCATGCGCATTCCTGCAGGCGCGCTTTGAGCACGGCCAATCCGTCATGTTCATTGCGCACGAAGCCAGTGGCCGGGCCTTGGGCTTCACCCAGCTTTACCCGACGTTTTCGTCCATCTCCATGCGCCGCGCCCTGGTGCTCAATGACTTGTTCGTCACCCCTGACGCACGCGGGCAAGGCGTGGGTAGGCAATTACTGGCAGCCGCGCGCGAATATGGCCAAGCCATCGGCGCTGCAGCCCTGTCCCTGGCCACGGCGCAGGACAACACCCAGGCGCAAGCCTTGTACGAAGCCGATGGCTGGCAGCGCGATGTGCAGTTCTTGCACTACCGCCGTGCGCTGTGATGGCCCTGGCCCACATGGCAGCGTGTGGGTCAAGAACCCAGCCCGCGAACTGAGTGCAAGTGGGCAGGAAGCGGTTTAGGGCTGTTGAGACTGCAGTGGCTGCAAACCAAATCCAACAACCCTTGGTGAAGGCTTAGCTGGCCTCAACTGCCGCGCAGGCGCGCCAGCGCAGCCTCCACGCTCAGCCCCAGGCCCAGGATGCGCGCATCGGCCAGCGCTGGCCCGGCCAGCATCAGGCCCACGGGCGCGTCACCAGGCGCATGGCAGGGCAGGGACAGGGCGCAGCCATCCAGAAAATTGATCAGCGTGGGGTTGCGCAGCATCAGCAGATTGGTCTGGCCGTACAGCGCGTCGTCGGCTTGCAGCGCGGCAATGGGCGGTGCAATGTGCGGCACGGTGGGCATCAGCAGCGCATCGAAGGGCGCCAGCCGCGCCTGCACCTGGGCGATCCAGCGCTGGCGCGCGGCGCGCAGCTCGATGTAATCGGCCGCGTCCATGCGCGCGCCCGCCTCGATGCGCACGCGCACGCGCGGGTCGTAGCCGCTGGCTTGCTCGGCCAGCAGGCGGCGGTGCCAGGCCCAGGCTTCGGCGCCGGCCAGGGTGCCGCGCGCATGCAGCGCGGCCAATTCGGCAAATTCGGGCACGGGCAGGCTGTGGATGCGCGCGCCGGCCTCGCGCAGGCAAGCCAGGGCGCGTTCGAAGGCGGCGGCCACGGCCTCATCCAGGTCATCGAGCGCCACTTGCGCGGGCACGGCCAGGCGCGCACCGGCCAGCGGCAACGGCGTGGGCATGGCCTGCGCATCGGCGCCGGCCAGCACGGCATCGGCCAGGGCGCAGCAGTGCACGCTGGCGGCCAGCGGGCCGACGGAATCGAGCGAGGTGGACAGCGGCAGCGTGCCGGCCGTGGGCACGCGCCGCTGGGTGGGCTTGAAGCCCGTCAGCCCGCACAACGCCGAGGGAATGCGCACCGAGCCGCCGGTGTCCGAGCCAATGGCCAGCGCGGCCATGCCATCGGTGACGGAGACGGCCGCGCCGCTGGAAGAGCCCCCCGGGATGCGCCCGGTGGCGCGATCCCAAGGGTTTTTCGGCGTGCCGTAGTGCGGGTTCAGCCCCAGGCCGGAAAAGGCGAACTCCGTCATGTTGGTGCGCCCGACGATGACGGCGCCGGCGGCCAGCAGGCGCTCGATCACTGGCGCGTTGTGCGTGGCCACCGGGGCCTGGCGCAGCACGGCCGAGCCAGCCGTGGTGGCCTGGCCGGCCACGTCGAACAAGTCCTTGACCGACACGGGCACGCCCTCCAGCGGCGAGCGCACGATGCCGGCGGCGCGCAAGCCATCGCTGGCGCGCGCCAGCGCCAGAGCGCGCTCGCGGTCGATGCGGGTGAACACGCGCGCGCCTTCGCCGGCCGGATCTTCGGCGCGCGCCAGTGCGGCCTCGGCCAGTTGCAGGGCCGTGGTGCGGCCAGCGGCCAGCTCATCGGCCAGTGCGGCCAGCGTGGGGATGGGGCAGTTCATGGGCGTGACTGTCGAACCAGGTGAAATGTCGGGCCGGCTCAGGCCACCTCGGGCAACACATCGATGGCGTAGCTGTGCTCGATGCGGCGGTCGCGCTGCGGATCCAGCAAGGCCATGGAAAAGCGGCTGGCAGGGCGGATGCCGCCCAGGGCGGCCACGGTGCCACAGCTCATGCCCGTGCCCGGGGGCAGGGCCAGGGCGCCGCCGGTGTAACCGGCAATCAGTTCTTGCGGGCTGCGCAGGCTGGCCAGCGCGCCGTCTTGATACAGCACTTGGCTGCCGTTTTCAACGATGTGGGCCTGCAGGCGCAGGCTGTCCCAATGGCCGGCCACATCGGCCAGGCGCCATGCGCTGCGCGCCACAGGCTTGGGGCAGACCTGCTTGGAGAGCGCGACGCTGGCGGCCTCGAGCTTGCGATCGGTGTGGTCCGAGAGCAGGCTGACGAGCAGCTGCCCGTCAGCGGCCGCGAAGACAAAGGCCTCGACCTCGCCCGAGCTGTGCGGGCCGACCACTTGCACGCTGGCTTGCTGCGTCAGCTGCTGGGCCGAGACGCGGTAATACAGCGGCACCTTGGACGGGCGCGGCACGCCCAATGCGGCCAGCTCCTCGATGTGGTGTTCGATGGCGGCCAGATCGCGCCCGGCCCAGCCGGCAATGACCAGTTGGTCCAGTTCGACCTCGATCGGGCGAATGCCTTCATCGGTGTGGAGTTCGAAATGCAGCAGCATGGCAGGAGATCATCCAAAAAGAGTGGGCAGCCACAGCGCCATCTGGGGGAATAGCGCCAACAGGGCGACCATGGCAAACAGCGCCAGCACGAAGGGCAGGGCGCCGTAGATGACGGCTTGCATCGAGCCTTCGGGGCGCAGGCTTTGCACCACGAACAGGTTCAGGCCCACTGGCGGCGTGATGAGCGCCGTTTCCACCAGCACGATGATGACGATGCCCAGCCAGACCGGATCGAAGCCCAGGGCCATCATCACCGGCGCGACGATGGGCACGGTGGTGATCATCATCGACAGGGTTTCCATGAAGCAGCCCAGCACGATATAGAACAGCACCAGCGCCAGCAGCATCCACATGGGCGAAAGCCCCAGGCCGGTGATGGCATCGGTCAGCGCCGTGGTCAGGCCGATGGCCGACATGATGAAGTTCAGAAAGGCCGCGGCAATGACGATGAGCATGATCATGGCCGTGGCGCGCATGGTGTTTTCCGAGGCCTCGCGCAGCATGGCCAGCGACATCCGCCCGGACAGCGCCGCCAGCAGCAATGCGCCGGCCACGCCCAAGGCGGCAGCCTCGGTCGGGGTGGCCAAACCTGCGTAAATGCTGCCCACCACCAACAGGAAGATGCCCAAAGGCGGCAGCAGGTGAACCAAGCTGCGAATGCGCTGGCCCCAGCTGGCGCTGATGCGCTGCCCGCCCCAGCCGGGGCGCAGCAGGCAGGCGCCAACAATCACGGCCATGAACAGCAGCGCCATCAGCACGCCCGGGATGATGCCTGCCAGGTAGAGCTTGGGCACCGAGGTATTGGTCAACACGCCGTAGATCACCAGGTTGATCGAGGGCGGAATCAGAATGCCCAAAGTCCCCCCAGCCGCGATACTGCCCAGGAACAAGGGCTCGTGGTAGCCGCGGCGGCGAATCTGCGGCAGGGCGACCGTACCCACCGTGGCGGCGGTGGCAACACTGGAGCCGGAGGTGGCCGAGAACAGTGTTGATGCGCCGATGTTGGCGTGCATCAGCCCGCCGGGCAGCCAGGACAGCCACAGCGCCATGGCATCGTACATGCGCTGGGCAAAGCCCGAGCGCAGCAGGATCTCGCCCAGCAGGATGAACAGCGGAATGGCCACCAGCAAAAATTCGTTGCTGGAGCTCCAGGCCATCTCGCCCATGGCGCGGGTCAGGGGCAGGGCGGAATACAGCGGATCGAGCACCAGCCCGAGCACGCCCAGCGCTGCCGCAACAGGAATGCTGATGCCGATCAGCACCAGCAGCAGGATCAAGGCGACGGCAATCATGGCTGCGGGCCTTTCTGCGCTGCGGCGGCAAGCTCGGCCTGCACCAGGCGCTCGCCAGCGGCAGCCTCTTCGCCGGCTTCCTCAACGGCGGACTTGATGCCGCAGACCGCACGCAGCAAAGCCAGATCACCCGTTACCAGCGCCAGCGAAGCACGCAGCAGCATCAGCGCCAGCACGATGACAAACCACAGCAGCCCAGCGGCCCACAGGGCCTGGGGCAGCACCAGCGGCGTGCCCAATGGCGTATTGGCGCTGGAGCGCATTTCGAACGAAGCCAGCGCCACCTGGGCGGCATACCAGCACAGCACCACGGCAAAGACGCTCAGCGCCACCAGCGAGAGCCAATCGGCCACGGCAGCCACGCGCAATGGCAGGCGCTGGTAGAGCACGTCAACGCGTACATTGGCCCTCTCCAGGGCTGTGAAGGCCAGGGCCCAGCTCACGCTGATGGCAAAGGCATAGCCAGACAGTTCATCGGCGCCGCCCATGCTCACGCCCAGCAAGCGCCGGGCCAGCACATCGGCGCAGATCAAGGCCACGCTCAGCAGCGTCAGCGCGCCGCCGACCCAGACTGCCGCCCGCGACAGGCGCCGCGCCCAGGCCAGCGCGCGGCCCAGCCAGGAAAAATCACCGGTGGTGTTCATGTGCGAAAGGCCAGGCGGTTATTTCTTCTCGGCGCTCAGGCCCAGCAGCTTGCCCACGGTGTCGTTGAAGTCACTGACACACTGGGCGTTGCAGCGCTGGGCCCATTTGGCGATGACCTGGCCGCGAATGTCTTTGAGCAAGGCCTGATCGGCCTCGGAGGGTTGGACCAGCACCATCTTGCCCTTGACGGGCTGGGTGCAAGCGTCTGCGCCGGTATTGCAGTCGTAGCCCTGCTGGGTCTGGCGACCGGCCGCATCCCAGATGCTGTTCACCAGGCCATTGATTTCAGTCTGCAGGAATTGCTGCACCTTGGGGTCGAGCTTGGCCCAGGCCTTGGCATTGACGGCGTGGATTTGCTGATTCCAGTTGATGGGCAACGCCACCAGGTGGGTGGACACCTCATACCACTTGGCCGAATAGCCCGACAGCGAGCCAGTGATGGCGCAGTCCACCACTTTGTTCTGCAGCGCCGGCACCACCTCGCCAAAGGCCATGGTCACGCTGGCGCCACCCAATGCTTCGATGAAATCGGCCTGCGTGCGGCTGGAAGTGCGCACCTTCTTGCCCTTGATGTCGGCCAGGCCGCTGATGGGCGCATTGCAGAACAGCACCTGGGCCGGATAGGTGGAAATGCCCAACAGCTTGACGTTGTTGCCCTGGCCGTAGAACTTGGCGTAAACCGGCTCGAATGCAGCAGTGACCTCGCGCGCCGTTTTCAGATCAGGGGCCAGGCCGGCCAGGTCGATGGCTTCGTTGATCGGGTTATCGCTGGCGAAATAAGCCAGCGTGGCCGTGCCAAACTCGACCACGCCGTTGCCCATCAGGCGCAGCATCTCTGGGCCCTTGAGGCCCATCTCGTTATAGCCCTTGATGTCCGCGGTGATGCGGCCGGCGCTTTTTTCAGGAATGCTCTTGCTCCAGAACGGCAGCTCGTAATCCTGGTAGGCCGACAGGTTGGACAGGCCACCGGTCACTTTCAAATGGGTCTTGGGCAGCTCTTGGGCCAAGACAGGGGCGGCACTCAAAGCGGCAGCGGCGGCCAGCAGGGCAAAGGATTTCATGGCAGGTCTCCTGTTCGATGGAAAAAGCAAGGGCAGGGCGGGCGCAGCCTGGCTGGCAAGGCAGCCGCTTGGCAGCGAGAGCCTGCTCAAAACCTTTGGACGGCGGGCAAGAGCGCGGAGATCGCTGGTCTGCGGCATGGCAAATGCCTTGCCGCCCAGCCTAAACCGCTTCTTGCCCATTCACACCGAGGTTTTGAACAGGCCTGAGTGCAAGGCGCGCGCCGTGCTCCCGAAGGCTGGCGGATTTCAGCCGAAATGCCTGTCGCTGTCCAATTCCATGTTTCGATGCTGATTAATCAAAAATTTGAATCAGTGGTCAACCCATTGGCTACCTGCACAGCCAGCCGCGCAATGGCTGCGGCCACATGGCTGTCGCTGCCGCGCCGCCATGATGCAGTGAATACCAGCTCCGGCAATGCCTGGCCCGTCACCTCAAGCAGTTGCAATTGCCCTTCGGCCAGTTCCCGCGCGAGGATCGCCGGGGCCACGACCCCCACGCCCATGCCGGCCTGCACCATGTGCACCGTGGTGCTGAGCGATGCCGAGCCATACATCTGCGGCGCTGGCACTCCCGCGCGAAGCAGCATCTGCCGCAAGGCCTGGTGTGGCTTGCTGCTGGCTGGGTAGGTGATGATGGGGTGCTCACCAATTCGCGCCAGCGGCATGGGCTCTGGCCCCAGTGTTTGCGCCAGCCTGGGGCTGGCCACCCACGTCAGCGGGTACTGGCACAGTGGCAGGTTTTCCACCTGCGCGTCGTCCAACGGGCCCATCAGAAAGGCCAGGTCAACCTGCCGCGCCAACAGATGGGCGCGCATCACAGCCGTGGTGTCCACCTCAATTTCCAGCACCAAATTGGGAAAAGTGCTGTGCACCCGCTCCAGCAATGCGGGCAGCCAGGTTTGGACGATGGTTTCGGCCACGCCAAGGGTCAGCCGCCCGGCAATGCCATCTTGCTCACGCGCTGCGCGCAGCATGTCCTGGCGCAACTGCAACATGCGCTCGGCATGGGTGAGCAAAGCCTGGCCGCGCACCGTCAGCCGCACGCCGCGCGTATCACGATCAAACAAACGCACGCCCAGGGCTTCCTCAAGCTGCTGAATGCGCTGGGATATCGCTGGCTGGCTGGCATGCAGCTGCTCGGCAGCCGCGCGAAAGCCTCCCAGCGTGGCTACCCAATAAAAAGTCTCGATGCCGCGCAAGTCAATCATGGAGTGGGATCAGGTGTGGTTTGTAGTGACAGCAAAGCAAGGCGCTTGTGCTGCACACAGGGCAAGCAAGCATCCGTGCGCCGTGCAAGCTTGATGCTTGAATGCTTCGCAGGATGGTCAGCAAAGCAGGCAATGCCGCCGAAAAATAACGGCAACGGGGACGGCAGGCCGGGGCGCTGGCTTTGCACGGAGCTGGGATTCATCCATTTGATATTTGACATAATATACATCGTATCAAATATCAGACGGGGAGGCTGAAATGTGCAGCAAGATGTGTTTTGCGCCGGTCCCGCACTCTCGAGGATGCTGGCAGCAATTCAAGCCATTGCCGCCAGCCCGTCCTTGCACCCAAGCGGCCATGCGGATGCCTGCAGGCGCGCGTTTGGATTCAGAATCTCAGCCCCATTTGCTCAGCAGATCCTGCGGGCGTGTACTGTCGTATTGTTCGAAGGGCTGGTGGATCCAGGGATTGGTGGGCAGTTCCTCGGCAGAATAATCGGCGCGGAATGTCGAAATGCCTTTGGTCCAAATCACGGCGCTGCGCAATTCGGTGATGGGCGGATAGTCTCGACGCAGCATCTCGACCACGGCGTGCAGCGTGTGGCCAGTGTCGGCCAGGTCATCGACCAGCAGCACCCGCCCCGAGAGCTCGCCCTTGGGCGTAGTGATGTATTTGGCCAGATCCAATTTGCCCTGGATGGTGCCTGCGCCAGCGCGGTAAGAGCTGGTGGACATGATGGCCAGCGGCCGGTCGAAGATGCGGCTGATGATGTCGCCCGGACGCAGACCGCCGCGCGCCAGGCACAGCACGTTGTCGAACTCCCAGCCTGAGCGGTGGATTTGCAGCGCCAGCTTTTCGATCAGGTTGTGGTATTCGTGGTAGCTGACGTACAGGTGCTTGCCGTCTTCGGTGAGCATGGGGCGAGGTCTCCTGAGGGTGTTGGTGCTGGGAACTGAGGCTGGGGCGCTCAGCCCCGGTGCTCGAAGGGCCGGTGGCGCAGGATGGTGTGCTCGCGGTCGGGGCTGGTGGAGATCACGGCAATGGGGACGCCACACAGGGCTTCGATGCGCTCCAAATAGCGACGTGCGTTCTCCGGCAGCTGGGCATAGTCGGTCACGCCGACGGTGGATTCGCTCCAGCCTGGCAGGCTTTCGTAGATGGGGCGGCAGGCGGCGATTTCGTCGGCTCCCAACGGCAACAGGTCGATGCGTCGGCCGTCCTCGAGTTCGTAGCCCACGCAGATTTGCAGCGTTTGCAGACCGTCGAGCACATCGAGCTTGGTGATGCACAGCCCGCTCAGGCCATTGACTTGCGCGCTGCGCTTGAGCAGCGCGGCATCGAACCAGCCACAGCGGCGCGCCCTGCCCGTGGTCACGCCCTTTTCGGCGCCTACGGTGCTCATGTGGTAGCCGGGGGTGCCTGGGGTCTGCCAGTCCAGCTCGGTGGGGAATGGTCCGCTGCCCACGCGGGTGCAATAGGCCTTGGTGATGCCCAGCACGTAATGCAGCAATGATGGCCCTACCCCTGCGCCTGCGGCAGCGTTGCCGGCCACGCAGTTGCTGGAAGTGACGAACGGGTAGGTGCCGTGGTCGATGTCCAACAATGTGCCTTGCGCGCCTTCGAACAGCAGGTTGTCGCCGCGTTGGTGCGCGGCGTTGAGCTCGGCCGAGACGTCGGCCACCATCGGCAGCAGCCATTGGGCTTGACGCTGGACTTCCTGCAGGATGGGTTCGAGCAGCAGGCGCCCGTCCTTGACGAAGGGCTGCAACGCCTCAGGGGTTTGCACTTCGGGCGAGCGCAGATACTGCACCAGCACGTGGTTGTAGAGATCGAGCTGCTCCTTGAGCTTGTCGGCCAAACGTTCGGGATGGCGCAGATCCTGTACGCGCAGCGCCCGGCGCGCGACCTTGTCCTCATAGGCTGGGCCAATGCCGCGACCAGTGGTGCCGATCTTTTCGCTGCCGCCACGCTCTCGGTGGTGTTCGCGCACGATGTCCAGATAGGCATGTTGCGGCAGGATCAGCGGGCAGGCCTCGCTGACGCGCAAGCGCTCGCGCACTGGCACGCCGGCGGCCTCCAGGCCGGCGACCTCCTCCATCAGTTTGGCCACGGACACCACCACGCCATTGCCGATGTAGCAGATCACGCCTGGGCGAAGAATGCCGCTGGGCACCAGATGCAGCGCGGTCTTGACGCCATTGACCACCAGCGTATGGCCCGCATTGTGGCCACCGTGAAAGCGCACCACACCTTGGGCGCTTTCGGTCAACCAGTCCACCAGCTTGCCTTTGCCTTCGTCACCCCATTGGGTGCCGACCACGACGACATTGCGCCCTGGGCGTGCTGTGGCGGGGGTGGCAGCGGAGCTTGCAAAACTTGCCTGTGTGTTCATACGGTTTCCTGTGGAGACGTCAAAAATCATTCAAAGGTTTGGCGGCTGCGCTGGCAGGCTGTGTGGGCCAGGTCATTCGTGCACGGCGCTTGCTGCGGCGCAGGGGCTGTGGCCGTGTACTCAGCGGGATGTTTCCAACAAGCCCTCTTGGGCGGCTGCGGGCTGTAGGGCGGCCTGATGCACCTGCCACTGCCCATTGCTCAGCCGCAATTCGCGGTCGCAGCGCTGCGCGTCGTCCGCAGCCTCGCTGCCGGGCAGGGTTTGCAGCACCACTTCGCCCTGGCTGCGCAGGCGGGCGATGGCGTTGCGCAACGCGGCGTCGCCCTCTACCCAGGGGGCGCGAATGGCCATGGCCTGGGGGCCTTGGCTGGCCACGCGGGCCAGTTGCTTGACGTCCAGGCTGAAGCCTGCTGCCGGGCGGTTGCGCCCAAAAACGGCGCCGGCTTCGTCGTAGCGGCCACCGCGCACCAGCGCATCGTTGCAACCGGGCACGTAGAGCGAGAAGCGCACGCCGCTGTAATAACCGTAGCCGCGCACGTCGGCCAGGTCGTAGCTCAAAGGCAGGGCCTGATCTTCGGCTTGCAATTGCTGCGTCAGCCACTGCAGGCCATCGAGCACCTTCAGCGCAGCGGGGAATGAGGCCAGCCGCTGCCTGGCCTGGGCCATGACGGGCCCGGGCTCGCCGTACAGGTCCAGCAAGGCGGCCAGGCCTTCGCGTTGGGCCTGGGGGAAATCGGCCGTGGCCACCTGCAGCGCGCTGGCATCCTTGGCGGCCAATGCGGTGTGCACAGCAGCCAAGGTATCCATGCTGGCCATCACGCCGGCCAGCAGGCTGCGCACAATGCGCACGTCGCCCAGCACCAGCACTGGCGCGGCAATGCCCGGCTGGCGCGTGCAGGCCAGGGCCAGTTGCACGATTTCCAGGTCGGCTTCGGGGCCTGCGTGGCCGTAGATTTCAGCGCCGAATTGCAGCAGCTCGCGCGAGGCCCCTGGGCGCTCGGGGCGGGCATGCAGTACCGGGCCGCAATAACACAGCCGCGCCACGCCCGTGCGGTTGAGCAGATGGGCGTCGATGCGCGCCACCTGGGGCGTGCTGTCGGCGCGGATGCCCACGGTGCGGCCCGAGAGCTGATCCACACTTTTGACGATCTGCAGATCCAAGGCCTGGCCGCTGCCGGTCAGCAGCGACTCCAGATATTCCATCAATGGCGGCACGATCAGCTCATAGCCGAAGCTGGCGGCCACGTCCAGCAAACTGCGTCGCAGCCCTTCCAGGTGGCGCGCCTCGCAAGGCAGGACATCGGCAATGTGGTCGGGCAGTACCCAGGCGGACATGGCAAAAGGCAAAGGGCTGGCGGGGGCCTGGCTCGCATGCAGACATGCGGGCGAGAGCGGGCACAGTGGGCGCGCTGTTCAGCAAAAAGGCCCCGGGGCCGATCCAAACCCCATGGGACCAATGAGCTGCTGTGCGCCCTGCTTTGCGCTGGCCTCCGCAGTTAAAAAGCGTATTCTACCGGCCCCGCGCCCTTGCCCAAGAACCAGTTCCAGCTTTCCTGCCCATGCCCCCTGCCCCATCGCCCCAGGCCGCCGGCCCCCTTGATGCCACTTGGCGCGCAGGCATGTCCTATGCCCTGCTGGCCTATGGCGTGTGGGGCTTTAGCGTCATGTATTGGAAGCTGTTGCCCTGGGTGCCCCATAGCCTGCTGATTGCGCAGCGCGTGCTGTGGTCTGTGGTGTTCCTGCTGCCGCTGCTGCTGTGGCTGGGCCAGTGGCCTGCCTTGCTGCGCCTGTTGCGCCAGCCCCGGGTGCTGGCCATGCTGGGCCTGAGCGGAGCCTTGATCACGGCCAACTGGCTGATCTTCGTCTGGGCCATTGCACAGGCGCGGGTGACCGAGGTCAGCCTGGCCTACTTCATCAACCCGCTGCTGAGTTTGCTCCTGGGCGTGCTGCTGCTGCGCGAGCGCCTGCGGCCTTTGCAATGGGCTGCCGTGCTGGTAGTGGCGCTGGGCGTGGGCTGGATGGCGCGTGGCCTGGGCCAGTGGCCATGGGTGTCGCTGTTCCTGGCCACGAGCTTTGCGTTGTACGGGCTGCTGCGCAAATTCACGCCCGTCTCGGCCACTGTCGGGTTGGCTGTGGAAACGCTGCTGATGCTGCCATTTGCGCTGGTCTATATGGCTTGGTGTGCCTGGAGTCTGCCCGAGCCGATGTTCTGGCGCCACGGCTGGCCAGGGGCGCTGGCCATTGCCGCCTCGGGCATCGTCACCGCCTTGCCGTTGTTGTGGTTTGCCAATGCCGCGCAGCGCCTGCCGCTGTCGACCCTGGGGCTGGTGCAGTACCTGGCGCCGTCGATTCAGCTGGCCCTGGCGGTACTGCTCTATCACGAGGCCTTCACGCGCACGCACTGGGTCGCCTTCGTGTTGATCTGGCTGGGGCTGGCGTTGTATTGCGCCGATGCGCTGCGCGCCACGCGGCAGCGCGTTGCATGAGGCCTGCTCAAAGCCCCGGCGCACAGGTGTCAGCGCACAGTCTCGGCGGGACGGGCGGGCAGCCTGAAACTTTGAAGAAGCTTTGAACAGGCGATTACTCTGACTGTTCGGGCGGGACTGCCCAGTCGCCCTGCCCTTGCGCTGCCGGGCTGGCCGGGGCCGCCGCACGCTGAGCTCGGGGCGCTTGCAGCAATGCCGGCGTGGGCGTGGCCGGCGCGATCGGCGCTGAATCGGCGCTGGCGCTGCCCTGCAGGCGCTGCTGCGCCGCCTGTTGCAGCTGCTGGCTGACGGCCAGCAGGCGTGCATGGGCCTGCACGTCGGCACTGGCAGCCTTGCTTTGCGCATGCTGCGCTTCCCACTGCGCCAGCAGCGGTGGCACGGCGGCAGCCTCCTCGGCGGCCTGCTGCCAGCGGGCTTGCGCAAAATGCTCGGCAGCGCGCACGAATGCGTGATGGGCGGCCGCATCGTGTCGGTATTCGCGCCAGAGGCGGGCTTCGGCCGGCATGCGCCAGACCGATACCAGCGCGTAAAGCAGCAGCAAGCCCAGCATGAAGACCAGGGCCAGCAGCAGCAGCAGCAGGTTCAGCGACATGTCCACCCGGTAGGGGAACCAGAACAGCGTGACGGTGGCGCCATTGTTGCTCAGGAACAAAGCTGCCGCCACGGCGGAGGCAAACAGCATCAGCACCCACAGCGCGCTGCGCATCACTGCCGCCCCTGCGGATGGCTGGCTGCAGCCGGCGCAGCGGTAGCGTTGCCGCCCTCCTCCTCGCCTGCTGCATGGGCTGCGCCGCCCTGGCCGCCGGCCGGGCGCAGGGTATCTTGTGCGGCAGCGATGGCCAGCAGCGTGTCCGTGATGGCCGGCGGCTGCACGGCCTGGATGTGCTCCTGCAATTGCTGCAGGGTGCGCAGCGCCTGACGGGTACGCGGCGCGTCCAGATCGTAGTACTTGCGCAGCAAGGCCTGCACACCGGCCAGATCGGTGCGCGCCGAGGCACTTTGCCGGGCCAGCAGGGCCATGCGGGCATTCATCAGTTGCAGGCGCAGGTTTTCGCGCAGGAAGAAGGCCTGCTCCTGTGTCAGCAATGCCGCGTCCGGGTGCTCGATGCGCTGCACGCGCACCAGGCCGTGAAAGGCCTGGCGCAATCCGGCCCAGAAGCCGCCCTCGTCGTCTTGCGTTTCGGCATGCTGGGCTTCTTCCATTGCCGCCGGGGCCTCTGTTGCGTCAAGCCTTGTTTGCGGGGGCGGCGTTTGTGGCGGCTGTGCAGGCGCTGGCTCGGCTGGCGGCTGGGCTGGGGTGCTGGCCTGCGGGGCAATGGTGCTGCCGGGCAGCACGCCCAGGGCCTGGGCCTCGTGGTCGGAGATGGCCACCGGCGCGCGCACGGCCCGCTTGCGGTTGCCCCTGCCCACGGCGTTGCCCAGTGGCAGACTTTCCAGTTGCAGCAGCAGCGCATCCATGCGGCCGAGCAGACCGGCCGTGTCCGTCACGGCCGCGCCCGTCAGGCGCGCCAGATCGCGGTCGATGGCGGCCACAATGGGCGTCAGGCGCGGCTGCTCGGCGCGCTGCAGGCGGTGGCTGGCATTGCGCAGCGCGGCGATGAGCGGATCGGCCAGGCCGGTCAGCTGGGCCTGCTGCTGCGCCAGCCGCAGCGAGGCCTCGATGTCGATCAGCATGGCCTCGTCGCGCGTGCGCGAGAGTTCGAAGGCCAGCTGCTCCAGGTGCGAGCGCTGCAGCGTGTATTCATTGATGCGCGCCTCGCTCAGGCTGGCGCGCGTGGCGGCCTGCTGCGCCAGGGCCTGAGCCTGCTGCGAGAGGCTGCGCGCCTCGATGGCCTGGGCCTGGGTTGCAGCCGATTGCTGGGCCAGGCGCTCCTGCAGGTGGTTCAGGCGCTTCCACTGCCCATGGGCCAGCCACAAGGCCAGCGCCGCCGTCAGTGACAGCAGCCAGATGCCCCAGGCCGGCAGCGTCAGGGGCTTGCGCCAGCGCGCCAGCAGCTGGGGCAATGGAGCAGCGGCTGGTGGCGGTGCGGGGGGCGTTGGCGGAGCGTCCACGGCAAAAAGCTACAGCAGGTCAAAGGCGCGATTGTTCCACAGGCCGACAGGGGGGGCCGGCAAGCAGGCGCGTGGGGCCGTGGCTCAACCGCCACGGCGCATCATGTCGAAGAACTCGTGGTTGTTCTTGGTGGCCTTCATGTTCTTGAGCATCAGCTCCATGGATTCGATCTCGTCCATGTTGAACAGGAACTGGCGCAGGATGCGCGTTTTCTGCAGCACCTCGGGCGCCAGCAGCAGCTCCTCGCGGCGCGTGCCGCTCTTGGACAGCTCGATGGCCGGGAACACGCGCTTTTCGTACAGGCGGCGGCTGAGGTGGATTTCGCTGTTGCCCGTGCCCTTGAATTCCTCAAAGATCACCTCGTCCATGCGGCTGCCCGTGTCCACCAGCGCGGTGGCGATGATGGTCAGGCTGCCGCCCTCCTCCACATTGCGCGCGGCGCCAAAAAAGCGCTTGGGCCGGTGCAGGGCATTGGCATCCACACCGCCGGAAAGAATCTTGCCGCTGGTGGGCACGACGTTGTTGTAGGCGCGCGCCAGGCGGGTGATGGAGTCCAGCAGGATCACCACGTCCTTTTTCAGCTCCACCAGGCGCTTGGCGCGCTCGATCACCATCTCGGCCACGTGCACGTGGCGCGCGGCCGGCTCGTCGAAGGTCGAGGCGATGATCTCGCCCTTGACGGTGCGCTGCATCTCGGTCACTTCTTCGGGGCGCTCATCGACCAGCAGCACCATCAGGTGCACGTCCGGGTTGTTGGCCGTGATGGCGTGGGCGATGTGCTGCATCATCATGGTCTTGCCGCTCTTGGGCGGCGCGACGATCAGCGCGCGCTGGCCGCGGCCCAGCGGGGCAACGATGTCGATGATGCGGCCGGTGATGTTCTCCTCGGCCTTGATGTCGCGCTCGAGCTTCATCTGCTGCTTGGGGAACAGCGGCGTGAGGTTCTCGAACATCACCTTGTGCTTGTTCTGTTCGGGCGGGCCGTCGTTGATGCGGTCGAGCTTGGTCAGCGCAAAGTAACGCTCGCCATCCTTGGGGATGCGCACCTCGCCCTCGATCATGTCGCCCGTGTGCAGGTTGAAGCGCCGCACCTGGCTGGGCGAGATGTAGATGTCGTCCGTGCTGGCGGTGAAGCTCGTGTCCGGGCTGCGCAAAAAGCCAAAGCCATCGGGCAGGATTTCCAGCACGCCATCGGCAAAGACCTGCTCGCCCTCCTTGGCGCGTTTTTTGATGATGGCGAACATCAGCTCCTGCTTGCGCATGCGGCCGGTGTTTTCGATGCCCAGGGCCTCGGCCTGCTTCAATACCTCGGACACATGCAGTGCCTTGAGCTCATTCAAGTGCATGAATACGGTCTCCAGAACTAAGAGAGTGTGTGGGGAATGGGGAAGATGTCGCTGCCGCGCATGCGCGCGATGCGGCCCAGGCCTGGGCTTGCCCGCCGTATTGGCGCGTTTGGCAAGACAGGAACAAATAAGCAAGGCGGCCAACGGGGCCGCAGGGGCTAATGAGGGAGCAAACGCAGCACGCCTGGCTGGCATATACAGGCGTGGCGCAGCGCCGGGGCAAGAGACTGCTCTGCGATGAGCAGCTGCTGCGCCTGACGCCATGGACTGGCGCGGCGCGTCAACAACGGCAGCCATTGCGCAAGCCAAGCCCTGCGGAGAAACAAGGCGGGCAGCACGCGGCGCACGCCGCCGTTTCTCGAAGCGCGCGAATTATGACAGCAAAAGCCAGCTGCCCGCCCGCCTGCGCCCGGCATGGCGCAAAAAATACTGCGCGCAGCCCTGTTCGGCTGGATTGGCTCCGCAGCAGGAGTCAGGCCGGCTTGGCGGCGCGCGCGCGCAGTACGGTGGCGGCCAGGCCGCTGAGCACGATCAGCGCCATGCCCAGCCAGCCCCAGGCGCCGATGCGCTCGCTCTGGAACAGCAGCAGCCCGTACAGGGAGGCAAACACGATGCCCGAATACTGCAGGCTGGCCACCATCAGCGTGTTGCGCGCGCTCGATGCGGTGGAATAGGCATGGGTCATGCACAGCTGGCCCAGCGTGGCCAGCAGGCCGATGGGCAGCAGCCACAGCGCCGCTGGCGTGGCCAGGCTGTGCGCGCCTGTGGCGGCCATGACGGCGCCTCCGGCGAGCGTGCCGCCCAGCGCGAAATAAAACACCACGCGCGTCTCGGGCTCGCCCAGGCGGCCCAGCGCCGCCACCTGCATGTAGGCCAGCGCGGCCATCATGCCCGAGAGCAAGCCGACGATGGCCGCAAAGCTCTGCTCAGCGGCAAAGCTCGGGCGCAGCATCAGCACCACGCCGGCAAAGCCCACCAGAATCGTCAGCATCAAAGGCCCATGCAGGGGCGGCTTGCCGTGGCGCGCATCGGGGCGCCAGTGCAGCAGCGTGCCGGCGAGCACGAACACGCCGATCCAGACGCTGCTCATGTAATTGAGCGTCATGGCCGTGGCCAACGGCAGCTTGCCGATGGCGTAGAACCACGCCCCCAGCGCCGCCACGCCGACGATGCTGCGCCAGGCGTGCATGCCTGGGTACTGCGTGGCCAGGCCCACACCTTGCCGGCGCGCCAGCGCCGCCAACAGCAGCACGCCAATGGCGCTGCGGTAGAACACCATCTCCGCCGGTGAAAAATGTGCCGACGCATATTTGACGCACACTCCCATCGTCGCAAACAGGAACGCGCCCAAAACCATCCACAGTGCATGCATGCCCTACCCCTGCCATTCGCACGCAAGGCCAGCATGGCATGCGGCTTCATCGGGCTGCGGGCCATGTTTGCTCGGCCGCAGCGATTCAAAGCCTGTTCATGATCTTGGCGCAGGCCAGAGATCGTGAACAGGCTCCAGAGCGTGTTCAAAATCTTTGCACGGCGGTCAAGAGCGCGGATTTGGGCGCTCTGCTGCGTTGCAAAGCCTCGCCATAGCCCCAGCTATGGCTGCGTTTTGCGCCTTGCAGCCCATCCCAAACCGCTTCTTGCCCACTCGCGCCGAGATTTTGAACAGGCTCTAAGATTCTATGCTTTGCCCGCCGCCCCAGTCGCCCCATGCCCTCCCCCGCCGACATCGCGCATTACCAGCGCCCTGGCCTGCTGCAATTGCAGGAACTGCCACCCCTGTCGCTGTATCTGCACCTGCCCTGGTGCCTGCGCAAATGCCCTTATTGCGACTTCAACTCGCACGCCGTGCGAGGCGCGGCGCCGGGCGCGGGCCTGGGGGCGGAGCAAAAGCTGCGCTATCTGCAGGCGCTGGAGGCCGACCTGGACGCGGCGCTGCCGCTGGTCTGGGGGCGCAGCGTCATCAGCATCTTCATGGGCGGCGGCACGCCCAGCCTGTTCGATGCCGAGCACATCGACCGCCTGCTGGCCAGCGTGCGGGCGCGCCTGCGACTGGTGCCCGGCTGTGAGATCACGCTGGAGGCCAACCCCGGCACCTTCGAGACCGACCGCTTTGCCGCCTACCGCGATGCGGGCGTGACGCGCCTGTCCATCGGCGTGCAAAGCTTTGGCGATGCGCAGCTGCAGGCCCTGGGCCGCGTGCACAGCCGCGCCCAGGCCCTGGCGGCCGTGCAGGAAGCGCGCGAGGCCTTCGAGACCTTCAACCTCGATCTGATGTACGCCCTGCCCGGCCAGGATCTGGCGCTGCTGCGCGAGGACCTGGCCACGGCGCTGGCGCTGCAGCCGCCGCACCTGTCCGTCTATCACCTGAGCATCGAGCCCAACACCTTGTTTGCCAAGTATCCGCCGCGCCTGCCCGATGAGGACCTGGCCTACGACATGCTCGACCACATCACGGCCGGCACTGCGCAGGCTGGCCTTGAGCGCTACGAGGTCTCGGCCTATGCCCAGCCTGGCCATCAGTGCCGCCACAACCTGAACTATTGGCAATTTGGCGATTACCTGGGTCTGGGCGCGGGCGCGCACAGCAAGCTCAGCTTCGCGCACCGCATCGTGCGCCAGGTGCGCGTGCGCGATCCGCAGCGCTACATGCAGGCCGCGCTGGCCAGCCAGGCCATCGCGCAGGAGCACGAGGTGGCCCGCCAGGATCTGCCCTTCGAGTTCATGCTCAATGCGCTGCGGCTGCGCTCGGGCTTTTTGCTCTCCGATTACCAGCGCCGCACCGGCATGCCGCTGTCGAGCATCGAGCCGGCCTTGCAGCAGGCGTTGCAGCGCGGCCTGCTGGAGCAGCCCGGCCCCGATCTGCTGCGTCCCACCGAGCGCGGCTTTGATTTCCTCAGCGATTTGCAGCAGCTGTTCATGCCCGGCTGAGCAGCGCGGGCCGATACACCTTGATACCACTCCGGCGCGGCCCACACCGTGACAATGCCGCCCATGAAAAGCACCCTGCCCCCCATCGCATCCTCCGCCCTGCTGGGCCTGTTGCCCGCCCTGCTGCAGGCTGCGCTGCTGTTGGCTGCGCTGCTGTTGGCTGCGCTGCCAGTGGCGGCCCAGCCCGCCAGCGCCCAGGCCGCAGCGCAGGCCACGCCGCCCCAGGCAGAGGCCGCCGCCGCCCGGCAGGATCTGGCCGAAGGCCGGCGGTTGGGTGAGTTCGTCAACCGCTATGGCTTTCGGCACTTGTACGTGCGGGTGCCTGCCGGGCTGGACGATGCCCGCATCATTGCGCTGGCGCAGCAGTGGCACCAGCGCGAGCCCGATGCCTGGCTGTGGCTGCTCGACGACGACAGCCAGTTCCAGCAGTTGCTGGACAGCCTGCCCAAGATCGAGCAAGGCGATCTCGGTGACTTTCCCGCCCAATGGTTCAAACAGCACGCCGTGGCCAATCTGGTGCTGATGCTTCACGCGGACCGCAGCCGGCGCTGGGCGCTCTACCGGGGCGCCCACCGGAGCGACAGCATGGCCGAGCTGCCCTGCATCCAGGGCAAGGGCGGTTGCAAGCCTTGAGCGTGTGATGCACTTTGCGCCCCCAATCGCACTGCATTGGCGCAGGCCATGGCTTTGAACACGCTCTAAAATCGCGCCCTGTTTTCAACCGGCCATCGGGGTTGCAGAGCGCGCCCCGCACCACCCAAGCGATCGAACAACCATGATTACGCTGGCCCTGTCCAAAGGGCGCATCTTCGATGAAACCCTGCCGCTGCTGGCCAGCGCAGGCATTGCCGTGCTCGATGACCCAGAGACATCGCGCAAGCTGATCCTGCCCTGCAACCGCGAAGGCCTGCGCGTGGTGCTGGTGCGCGCCAGCGACGTGCCCACCTACGTGCAGTTTGGCGGTGCCGACATTGGCGTGGCCGGCAAGGACGTGCTCATCGAGCACGGCGGCGAAGGCCTGTACCAGCCGCTGGATCTGCACATTGCCCGCTGCCGCATGGGCGTGGCCGTGCCTGCCGGTTTTGACTACGCCAGCGCTGTGCGCCAGGGCGCGCGCCTGCGCGTGGCCACCAAGTACACCACCATCGCGCGCGAGTTTTTCGCCCGCAAGGGCGTGCACGTCGATCTGGTCAAGCTCTACGGCAGCATGGAATTGGCGCCGCTGACGGGCATGGCCGATGCCATCGTGGACTTGATCTCCACCGGCAGCACGCTGCGCGCCAACCAGCTCGTGGAAGTCGAGCAAATCATGGACATCAGCTCCCAGCTCATCGTCAACCAGGCCGCGCTGCGGCTCAAGCAAGCGCCGCTGCGGCAGTTGATCGAGGTCTTTGCCCAGGCCACCGCCGCACGCAGCGCGGCAGCGGCCTGAGGTTTGCACCCCTGGCCGCCGCCATCCACTCCAAGTCCCGCCGCTGAGCTGCGCCGCCCGCCGCCATACCGGATTGTCGCAGCGCCAGCGACCAAGTGCCCCAGTGCCCCAGCGCCTTCATTGCCCGCCCTTTTTGCCATGACCCTCAAAGCCAGCCCTCTGCGCCTGTCCACCCAGTCGCCCGATTTCGAGGCCCAGTTCCAGCAGCGCCTGCATTGGAGCGCCGATACCGACGCGGCCATCGAGCAGCGCGTGGCCGACATCCTGCAGGCTGTGCGCCAAGAGGGCGACGCCGCCGTGCTGCGCCTGAGCCAGCAGCTCGACGGCCTGCAGGCGGCCAGCGTGGCCGAGCTGGAAATCCCCGCCAGTGAGCTGCAGGCCGCCTTCGACGGCCTGCCCCAAGCCCAGCGCCAGGCGCTGCAACAGGCCGCCGCGCGCATCCGCAGCTACCACGAGGCACAGAAAAAGGCCGCCGGCCAGAGCTGGAGCTACCGCGACGAGGACGGCAGCCTGCTGGGCCAGAAAGTCACGCCGCTGGATCGCGCCGGCATCTACGTGCCCGGCGGCAAGGCCGCCTACCCCTCCAGCGTGCTGATGAACGCCATTCCCGCACAGGTCGCTGGCGTGGGGCAAATCATCATGGTCGCCCCCACCCCCAGGGGCGAGAAAAACCCGCTGGTGCTGGCCGCAGCCCACGTGGCCGGCGTGCACCGGCTCTTCACCATCGGCGGCGCCCAGGCCATTGCCGCGCTGGCCTATGGCACACAGACCGTGCCCAAGGTCGACAAAATCACCGGCCCAGGCAACGCCTACGTGGCCAGCGCCAAGAAGCACGTCTTCGGCCAGGTGGGCATCGACATGATCGCCGGGCCCAGCGAAATCCTGGTGCTGGCCGACGGCAGCACCCCGCCGGACTGGGTGGCCATGGATTTGTTCTCCCAGGCCGAGCACGATGAGCTGGCGCAAAGCATTCTGCTGTGCCCGGATGCGGCCTACATCGACGCCGTGCAGCAGGCCATCGACCGCCTGCTGCCCACGCTGCCGCGCGCGGCCATCATCGCCCAGAGCCTGAACGGCCGCGGCGCGCTGATCCAGACCCGCGACATGGACGAGGCCTGCGCCATCAGCAACCGCATTGCGCCCGAGCACCTGGAAATCTCCAGCCGCGAGCCCCAGCGCTGGGAGCCGCTGCTGCGCCACGCCGGCGCCATCTTCCTGGGCGCCTACACCAGCGAGTCGCTGGGCGATTACTGCGCCGGCCCCAACCACGTGCTGCCCACCAGCGGCACGGCGCGTTTTTCCTCGCCGCTGTCGGTCATGGATTTCCAAAAGCGCAGCTCGCTGATTGAAGTCAGCCCGGCCGGCGCGCGTCAGCTCGGTGCCATCGCCCAGGTGCTGGCCGAAGGCGAGGGCCTGCAAGCCCACGCCCAGGCGGCAGCCATGCGCATGCAGGCGGGCGACTGAGCTTCTTCACTTGGCCCTGGCGAGCCCGCTCAAGCCTCTTCTCTTTGTGCTGCCATGTCTGCCGCCCTCTCTCTGGCTTCGGCCACGCCCGCCATCGCCTCGCGCCTGCCAGGCGTGGGCACCACCATTTTCAGCGTCATGTCTGCGCTGGCGGCCGAGCACCAGGCCATCAACCTGGGCCAGGGCTTCCCTGATTTTGGCTGCGACCCGCGCCTGCCGGAGGCCGTCGGCGCCGCCATGCAGCAGGGCCACAACCAGTACCCGCCCATGGCTGGCGTGCCCGCGCTGCGCCAGGCCATCGCCGCCAAGACCGAGGCGCTGTACGGCCGCGCCTATTGCGCCGAGCGCGAGATCACCGTCACCGCCGGGGCCACGCAGGCCATCTTCACCGCGCTGATGTGCTGCGCCGGGCCGGGCGACGAGGTGATCGTGCTCGAACCCTGCTACGACAGCTACCTGCCCGGCATCGCCCTGGCCGGCGCCACGGCCGTGCGCGTGCCGCTGATGCCCGGCAGCTTCCGGCCCGACTTCGACAAGATCGCCGCCGCCATCGGCCCCAAAACCCGCGCGCTCATCATCAACACCCCGCACAACCCCAGCGCCACCGTGTGGTCGCGCCAGGACATGCTGCGCCTGCAGGAGCTGCTGGCGCCCACCAATGTTCTCCTCATTTCCGACGAGGTGTACGAGCACATGGTCTACGCCCCGCTGTGCCACGAAAGCGCCGCGCGCTACCCCGGCCTGGCCGCGCGCGCCTTCATCGTCAGCAGCTTTGGCAAGACCTACCACGTCACGGGCTGGAAGGTGGGCTACGTGGCCGCCCCTGCCGCGCTCAGCGCCGAGTTCCGCAAGGTGCACCAATTCAACGTGTTCACCGTCAACACCCCCATGCAGCACGGCCTGGCCGCCTACATGCAAGATGCCGCGCCCTACCTGGGGTTGCCCGCCTTCTACCAGGCCAAGCGCGACCTGTTCCGCCAAGGGCTGGCGCAAACGCGCTTTCGCCTGCTGCCCTGTGAGGGCAGCTACTTTCAGTGCGTAGGCATCGAGCAACTGGCCGTGCCCGAACGCGACCTGCCGGAAGACCAGTTCTGCCAATGGCTCACGCGCGAGATCGGCGTGGCCGCCATCCCGCTCTCGGCCTTTTATGGCGATGGGTTTGACCAGAAGGTGATCCGCTTTTGCTTCGCCAAGCAGGATGAGACGCTGCACGCCGCATTGCAGCGACTGGCACGGCTGTAGCAGCGCGCCAGCTCGCGCCACCCGCTCAAAGCGTGTTCAAGGGGCGCTTATCAAGGCGCGATCAGGGCGCCTCCTCACCTTAGGGGCGCTGGCCGCCAACGCGGCCCAGCGTGGCCAGGGCCGCGGCCATGTCGCCGCGCTCTGCGCGCTGCATGAAATAGTCGGCCGTTTTCAGCGCCGCCAGCTTTTCGGCCTCCGCGCTGACGATGAACTGGTTCAGCGTGCTGCCGTCCTCGCGGGCGACTTGTTCGGCGCCGGCTTTCAAGGAGCGCGGCAGGCGCAGGGCATAGTTGCTGGAGGTTCCCATTTCAATCTCCTTCGATGGCTTGTCGGGCAAGCTCAAGTCAAGTACGAGAGCGCTTGGCCAAGGGGATTGCGGCATTGAACAGCCTTGCCTGTAAAGACGATTGCCATGTTGCCCCATACGGCAGGCTCAGGGGCAAATCCCCAGGCAATAGCCGCTGGGCAGCAGGTAGATGCTGTTGTGCCCCACGTCGCCTTCGGGCAAAGGCACGCCCTCGGGCACATAGAAGTGGGCCGAATAGCCGCCGTACATGCCGCTGGGAAAGCGCATGCCTTGCAGGATGCGGTAGTGGTCTTGGACGGGAGCATCAGGTTGGTTGCGCAGATAGGCGCGCTGGCCGCGCTGCTCGCGGTTGGCCGCGTATTCACGCTCGGTGACCTGGCGCACGATGCCGCGCTGCAGCAATTGCGCCATGCCGCCCTGGCCCGAGTGCAGCTCATCGCTGCCTTTTTGCAGGCTGGCGATGTGGCCGTGCGATATCCACCGGGCGCTGGGGTTGCCAATGAGCACTTCGCCCGTGCGGTCGCTGCTGAACTTCTGCGCCTGGCTGGCAAAAGGCGGCAGGCCCTGGGGGCGGTGGCTTTTGCAGCGCGGTTCGTCGTGGGAGGTGGTGAGCACGGGCACTTGCTCATCGGTGCCGATGGGGTATTGGCGGTGGTAGCCGCTGGCCCAGACGGCGGCGATGCGCGTCTGCGGGCTGCGCGAGATCTGCCAGATGGTGGGGTAGTAGCTGGTCAGCAGCAGAACGACGGGCTTTTCCGGCTGATTGATGCGCGCCTGCACGTGGTAAACCACGCCGCCGCCGCTGTCGTCGCCCTTGAGCTGGATGCCCTGCAAGCGCTTGCCCTGGCCGATGCGGGCGGGCTGGTCGATGTGCAGCACCGTGAAGTCCGGCGGCAGCGCCGCCATCCACTCCTGGCAAGGGGCGTCGCTTTGCGCGCTGCGCTGCTTGTAGATGCGCTGCTGCTCGTCGGCGCTGGCCTGGTTGCGGGCGTACCACTGCTGGCCTTGCACGATGCGATCCATGGCCTCGGGCGTGACGCTGCGACAGGCCGCGCCGGGGCGCAAGAGCGCATCGGTGTAACACTGGTCCCTGGTCGCTTTCTCCAGCGCCAGACGCCGGCCGGCAAAGCGTGCTGGCGCCTGGGCAGTAAAGCGCAGCGTCACGCCCGCTTGGCTGCGCGCCTGCGCCGCGCTTTGAAAGACCGGGGCCAGCAAGGCGGGCTGCAGCGGCTGGCCTGACGGTGGCGACGCGCCCATTGGCCCGCTGGCCCCGCGCTGGTAAGCCTTGGCTTCGCGCATGGCCTGGGCCATGATTTGGGCATCGCTGGCCCCCTCGCCGCCCCCTTGCGCCAGGGCTGGCCAGGCAGTTGCCAGGCCTATCAACGCAATGAGCCAAGCCGCCTGGGCTGCGCTGGCGGCATTGGCCGTCGTGAATGCTGGTGCGTGCATGTTGCGCCCTCCTCCCTCGTAATAACGCCATGTGCTGGCTGCGCCGCTGGCCCCTTCTTTGGGGGCTTGAGCGCTCAGCGCTTCTGTGGCGGCAAATCGGTACAGCTGCCGTGCGCCACTTCGGCGGCCATGCCGATGCTTTCGCCCAGCGTGGGGTGGGGGTGGATGGTCTTGCCGATGTCGATGGCGTCCGCGCCCATTTCGATGGCCAGGGCGATTTCGCCAATCATGTCGCCCGCGTGGGTGCCGACGATGCCGCCGCCCACGATCTGGTGGGTGGCTTCGTCAAACAGCAGCTTGGTAAAGCCTTCGTCGCGGCCGTTGGCGATGGCGCGGCCGGAGGCGCTCCAGGGGAACAGGCCTTTTTTCACCTTCACGCCCTGGGCCTTGGCCTGGTCTTCGGTCAGGCCGACCCAGGCGACTTCGGGGTCGGTGTAGGCCACGCTGGGGATGACGCGGGCGTTGAAGGCGGCGCGGGCCAGCTTTTCGTCGCCCTTGAGTTCACCGGCGATGACTTCGGCGGCCACGTGCGCCTCGTGCACGGCCTTGTGCGCCAGCATGGGCTGGCCGACGATGTCGCCAATGGCGAAGATGTGCGGCGCGTTGGTGCGCATTTGCACGTCCACAGGGATGAAGCCGCGCTCGGTGACAGCCACGCCGGCGTTTTCGGCGCCGATTTTCTTGCCGTTGGGGCTGCGGCCCACGGCTTGCAGCACCAGGTCGTAGGTTTGCGGCGGCGGCGCGCCTTCGCCCTCGAAGGTGACTTCGATGCCCGCGTCGGTGGCGCGGGCGGCCACAGTTTTTGTGCCCAGCATGATGTGGTCAAAGCGCGGCGCATTCATCTTCTGCCAGACCTTGACCAGATCGCGGTCGGCGCCTTGCATCAGGCCGTCCATCATTTCCACCACGTCAAGGCGTGCGCCCAGGGTGCTGTAAACGGTGCCCATCTCCAGCCCGATGATGCCGCCGCCCAGCACCAGCATGCGTTTGGGCACGCCCTTGAGGGCCAGCGCGCCGGTGGAATCAACCACGCGCGGATCTTCGGGCATGAAGGGCAGGCGCACGGCCTGGCTGCCCGCGGCGATGATGGCGCGCTGGAATTGCACCACTTGCTTGCCGCCGGTTTTCTCCTGGCCGCTGCCGCTGGTTTCTTCCACCTGCACATGGTTGGCGCCGACGAAGCTGCCGTAGCCGCGCAGCACTTTCACCTTGCGCATCTTGGCCATGGCCCCCAGGCCGCCGGTGAGCTTGGCGATGACTTTTTCCTTGTGGGCGCGCAGTTTGTCGATGTCGAGTTTGGGCGCGCCGTAGTCCACGCCCAGCGCGGCCAGATGGCCCACTTCGTCCATCACGGCGGCCACGTGCAGCAGCGCCTTGGAGGGGATGCAGCCCACGTTCAGGCACACGCCGCCCAGCGTGGCGTAGCGCTCGATGAGCACCACGTTCAGGCCCAGATCGGCGGCGCGGAAGGCCGCGCTGTAGCCGCCGGGGCCGCCGCCGAGCACGAGCACGTCGCATTGCACATCGGCGCTGCCTTGGTAGCTGGCGGCCTGGGGTGCGGGTTGGGGCGCGGGTTGGGGTGAGGGTTGGGGTGAGGGTTGGGGTGAGGGTTGGGGTGAGGGTTGGGGTGAGGGTTGGGGTGAGGGCGCGGCCACCGCCGCTGGGGTGGAGGCGCTTGCCCCCACCCTACCCTCCCCCAGCGGGGGAGGGTTCGCCGCAGCACTGGCCTCGCTGGCCTCCAGCGTCAGGATGACCGTGCCTTCGCTCACCTTGTCGCCCAGCTTGACTTTCATCTCTTTCACCACGCCCGCGTGGCTGCTGGGAATTTCCATGCTGGCCTTGTCGCTTTCCACGGTGATGAGCGACTGCTCCACCTTCACCGTGTCGCCCGGCTGCACCAGCAGCTCGATGACGGCCACGTCGGCAAAGTCGCCGATGTCGGGCACTTGGATGTCGATGGTGGACATGGAAAGTCTCCTGTTTTTGTCAATTCAAAGTTGGGCAGGCAGCGGCGCGGGCAGAACTTGCACGGCGTGCACGGGTAAGCTCACGCCCAGCCGCGCCAGCATGTCTTGCAGGCCCGCCAGCGGGTAGGCGGGCGAGGCGGTGGCCAGGCAGACCACGCGGCCCACGCCATCAGTGCCATCAGCAGGGCCAGCGTGCGCCGCCGCGCCCTCCGGCGGCGGTGCGGGCAGGCGCGCGGCCAGCTCGTCCACCACGGTCTGCGCCGGGTCCAGAAAGGCCAGGCCGGGCGCGGCCTGCTCGAAAAAGGGGCGCAGCCAGGGCAGATGGGTGGACGAGAGCGTGCACACGTCCAGCCCCGGCTGCTGCTGGCGCAGCGCCTGCATGAAGGCGCTGACCTGCGCTTGCGTGCCAGCCGGGTCGGACAAGAAAGCGCCGCTTTCCACCAACTCGACCAAGGGCGAGGCATTGACCACCCGCACCGGGCGGCCCTGGGCCTGGCGCGCCACGTAATCGGCGATTTGCGGGCTGCCAGCCAACGAGGCCACGCCCAGCAGCGCCACCTGGCCGCTGCGCGAGCGCGCCAATGCTTCGCGCACGGGCGGCAGCACACCCAGCACGGGCACGGGGCTGCGCGGGCGCACGGCGTCCAGCACTATGACGGAGGGCGCGTTGGAAGCCAGCACCGCCGCCGCCGCGCCCCAGCGCGCCAGGGCGGCGATGGCCGCTTCCACGGCATGGGCCAGCTCAGCAGGCGTTTTGCCGCCGTAGGGGAAGCTGGCGCGGTCGGCCAGGTAAATCACGTCCTGCCACGGGCAGCGCTGCTGGATGAGCCGCACCAGCGCGTAGCTGCCAATGCCCGCGTCGAACACGCCCACGGGCGCGCGCAGGCCGCGCAGGGCCTCTTGCACAGCTTGCACGGCCGGCGCATCAGGCATGTCAGGCACGCCAGACGCGGCTGGCGCGGCTGACCCGGCCGTGGCGGCAGCGGCAGAAACCAAGCTCACAGCATGACCCGGCGGAAGTCCGCCAGCACCTGGGCCAGATAGGCGTTGAAGCGCGCGGCGGCCGCGCCGTCAATGACGCGGTGGTCGTAGCTCAAGGACAGCGGCAGCATCAGGCGGGGCTTGAATTTCTCGCCGTTCCAGCGCGGGCGCATTTCGCTGCGGCACACGCCGAGGATGGCCACTTCGGGCGCGTTGATGATGGGCGTGAAGTAGGTGCCGCCAATGCCGCCCAGGCTGCTGATGGTGAAGGTGGCGCCTTGCATGTCGGCCGGGCTGGCCTTGCCGTCGCGGGCTTTCTTGCTGAGTTCGGCCAGCTCCTGGCTGATTTGCATCACGCCCTTGGCGTCGGCCTGCTTGATGACGGGCACGACCAGGCCATTGGGGGTATCGGCGGCGAAGCCAATGTTCCAGTACTGCTTGTAGACCAGGTTGTCGCCGTCCAGACTGGCGTTGAATTCGGGGAATTTCTTCAGCGCGGCCACGCAGGCTTTGATGAGGAAGGCGAGCATGGTGACTTTGACGCCGCTCTTCTCATTCTCCTTGTTGAGCTGCACGCGCAGGGCTTCCAGCTCGGTGATGTCGGCGTCGTCGTGGTTGGTGACGTGGGGGATCATCACCCAGTTGCGCGCCAGGTTGGCGCCGCTGATTTTCTTGATGCGTGACAGCGGCTTGGCCTCGACAGGGCCGAACTTGGCGAAGTCCACCTTGGGCCAGGGCAGCAGGTCCAGCCCGGCGCCGCCACCGCCTGCACTGCTGGCGGGCGCGCGGGCGGCCTGGGCCTGGGTTTGCAGGCTGCCGGCCATGACGGCCTGGGTGAATTGCTGCACGTCCTGCTGCGTGATGCGGCCCTTGGGGCCGCTGCCCTTGACTTCGGCCAGCGGCACGCCCAGCTCGCGCGCGAACTTGCGCACGCTGGGGCTGGCGTGGGGCAGGCCCAGCGGGGGCTGGGTGGGGTCGTGGGCGGGGGCGGCCGCCCCACCCTCACCCCGGCCCTCTCCCGCCTGGGCGGGAGAGGGAGAAGAGGCGGCGGCAGAGGCCGCAGCGGGCGCAGGAGCCGGGACGTTTTCACGCTCAACGCCGGACGCTGAACGCTGAACCGGCGCTGCTGAATCCGCCGCGCCTTCCAGCACGGCGATCACGTCGCCCATGTTGAGCTTGTCGCCCAGCTTGACCTTCATTTCCTTGACCACGCCCGCATGGTTGCTGGGGATTTCCATGCTGGCCTTGTCGCTCTCCACGGTGATGAGCGATTGCTCCACCTTCACCGTGTCGCCGGGCTGCACGAACACCTCGATCACGGCCACGTCCTTGAAGTCGCCAATGTCGGGCACGCGCACTTCGACCGGGCCGCTGGCGGCGGGGGCTGCCGCTGCCGGGGCTGCGGGCGCGGCAACCGCTTCGTTTTTGATAGCTGCTTGCGCTGGCGCAGCGGGCGCTGGGGCCGTTTTTTCTTCCGCCCCCTCGGCCTCCAGCAGCAGCACGACGGCGCCTTCGCTGACCTTGTCGCCCAGCTTGACTTTCAGCTCTTTGACCACGCCGGCGTGGCTGCTGGGGATTTCCATGCTGGCCTTGTCGCTCTCCACGGTGATCAGGCTTTGCTCGGCCTTCACCGCGTCGCCGGGCTGCACCAGCAGCTCGATGACGGCCACGTCCGAGAAGTCGCCAATGTCGGGGACCTTGACTTCAACCAATGCCATGTGTTGTCTCCTTCCTGGCCGCCTCAGGCGTGCAGCGGGTTGATCTTGTCGGCCTGGATGCCGTATTTGGCGATGGCCTCGGCCACGCGCGCGGCGGGCAGCTTGCCCTCGTCGGCCAGTGCCTTGAGCGCGGCCAGCACGATGTAGTGGCGGTCCACCTCGAAGTGCTCGCGCAGCTTGCGTCGGAAGTCCGAGCGGCCAAAGCCGTCGGTGCCCAGCACGGTGTAGCTGCGGGCCGCGCCTTGCTCGTTCTTGGGCATGAAGGGGCGGATTTGCTCGGCGTAGTTCTTCATGTAGTCGGTGGCGGCGATCACCGGCCCCTCGTGCCCGGCCAGCTGCTGCGCCACGAAGGGCTGGCGCGGCGTCTCGGTGGGGTGCAGCAGGTTCCAGCGCGCGCAGTCCTGGCCGTCGCGCGCCAGTTCGTTGAAGCTGGGGCAGCTCCACACGTCGGCGGCAATGCCCCAGTCCTGCGCCAGCAGGGCCTGGGCGGCGATGCTCTCGCGCAAGATGGTGCCGCTGCCCAGCAGCTGCACGCGCTGCACAGGCGCCTGCGCGCCGCGCTGACACAGGTACATGCCGCGGATGATCTGCTCCTCGGTGCCGGGCGTGAGGCCGGGCATGGCGTAGTTCTCGTTGAGCAGGGTCAGGTAATAGAACACGTTGTCCTGCTTTTCCACCATGCGCTTGAGGCCGTGGTGCAGGATGACGGCCACTTCGTGCGCGAAGGTGGGGTCGTAGCTGATGCAGTTGGGGATGGTGCCGGCCAGGATGTGGCTATGCCCATCCTCGTGCTGCAGGCCCTCGCCGTTGAGCGTGGTGCGCCCGCTGGTGCCGCCCAGCAAGAAGCCGCGCGCCTGCATGTCGCCCGCGGCCCAGGCCAGGTCGCCCACGCGCTGGAAGCCGAACATGGAATAGAACACGTAGAACGGCATCATGATGCGGTTGGATGTGCTGTAGCTGGTGGCCGCAGCGATCCAGCTGGCCATGCCGCCGGCCTCGTTGATGCCTTCTTGCAGGATCTGGCCGTCGGTGGCCTCCTTGTAGTACATCACCTGGTCCTTATCGACCGGGGTGTACTGCTGGCCGCGCGGGTTGTAGATGCCGATCTGGCGGAACAGCCCCTCCATGCCGAAGGTGCGCGCCTCGTCCACCAGAATGGGCACCACGCGCGGGCCAAAGGCCTTGTCGCGCAGCAGCTGCGTGAGAAAGCGCACGAAGGCCTGGGTGGTGCTGATCTCGCGGCCCTCGGCCGTGGGCTCCAGCACGGCCTTGAAGGTCTCCAGGCTGGGGATGGTGAAGCTCTCGTCGGCCTTGGTGCGACGCTTGGGCAGGTAGCCGCCCAGGGCCTGGCGGCGCTCGTGCAGGTACTTCATCTCCGGCGTGTCGTCGGCCGGCTTGTAGTAGGGCAGCTTGTCCAGCTCGCTGTCGGGCACGGGGATGCCGAAGCGGTCGCGGATGTAGCGCACGTCCTCGTCGCTGAGCTTTTTGGTCTGGTGCACGGTGTTCTTGCCCTCGCCGGCCTTGCCCATGCCGTAGCCTTTCACCGTCTTGACCAGCAGCACCGTGGGCTGGCCCTTGTGGTGGTGCGCGGCGTGGAAGGCCGCGTACACCTTGCTCGGCTCGTGGCCGCCGCGGCGCAGCTCCCAGATCTCGTCGTCGCTCATGTGCTCGACCAGCTTGGCCGTCTCCGGATACTTGCCGAAGAAGTGCTTGCGCACGTAGGCGCCGTCGTTGGCCTTCAGCGCCTGGTAGTCGCCGTCCAGCGTCTCCATCATCAGCTGCTTGAGCTTGCCGCTCTTGTCGCGCGCCAGCAACTCGTCCCAGCCCTTGCCCCAGATCAGCTTGATCACGTTCCAGCCGCTGCCGCGGAACTCGCCCTCCAGCTCCTGGATGATCTTGCCGTTGCCGCGCACCGGGCCGTCCAGGCGCTGCAGGTTGCAGTTGATGACGAAGATCAGGTTGTCCAGGTTTTCGCGCGCAGCCAGGCCAATGGCGCCCAGGCTCTCGGGCTCGTCCATCTCGCCATCGCCCATGAAGGCCCAGACCTTGCGCCCCTCGGTGTTGGCGATGCCGCGCGCCTGCAAGTACTTCAGAAAGCGCGCCTGGTAAATGGCCATCAGCGGCCCCAGGCCCATGCTGACGGTGGGGAACTGCCAGAACTCGGGCATCAGCTTGGGGTGCGGGTAGCTGGACAGGCCCTTGCCATCGACCTCCTGGCGGAAGCTGTCCATCTGCGCCTCGGTGATGCGCCCTTCCAGATAGGCGCGCGCGTAGATGCCCGGCGCGCTGTGGCCCTGGATGTAGAGGCAGTCGCCGCCGTGGTTTTCGCTCTCGGCGTGCCAGAAGTGGTTGAAGCCCGCGCCCAGCATGGAGGCCAGCGAGGCAAAGGAGCCAATGTGCCCGCCCAGATCGCCCCCGTCGTCGGGGTTGAGGCGGTTGGCGCGCACCACCATGGCCATGGCGTTCCAGCGCATGTAGGCGCGCAGGCGCTTCTCGATGGCGATGTTGCCGGGGCAGCGCGCCTCCTGCTCAGGCTCAATGGTGTTGACGTAGCCCGTGGTGGCCGAAAACGGCAGGTCGATGCTGTGCTGGCGCGCGTGCTCCAGCAGCTCCTCGATCAGAAAATGCGCCCGCTCGGCGCCCTCGCGGTCGATCACGGCGGACAGCGCATCCAGCCACTCGCGGGTTTCCTGGGCGTCGGTGTCCACGGCGTCCGTGGTCGCCAGTGCCTTGCCCGTCATGCTTGTCTGATCGCTCATATCGTCCAGTCTCCATTTCATGAAATCACGATGCTTTGCAGCACACCGCTGGAAATCTACCCGAGTCCACCGGGCTCAGCAGCCAGAAAGGCAGCGGCAATACCTAGGGGAAACGCGGAATCTTTACCTACCACCGGCCCGCCCGCCTTCACACAAAGCGACCGGGCGGGGCGCCCATCACAGGGGTGGCAACGGCTGAAGTGTCGCACGTTTGCCGGGAGGGTTTTTCAAATTGAGACAGTGTTTTTCGCATCAAGAAAATTAAATGGATTTCTGCGGCCGCAAAGGCTTCTTGAGAGGTTTGGCCAGGCCATTGCAACGGGCCGGCACAATAAGCCCCTTTTCTTTGACGACTTGGGCACGGGCATTTCCCCCTTGCCCGCCCTGCGCATGCCCGAAACCGCCTCCCCGCTGCACAACCCCATCCGCGCTGCCAATGGCAAGAAAACGCCCACTTGGCTGCGCCTGGAGCGGCTCAGCGTGCTGATTCCGCTGCTGTCCGTCGTGCTGTTCATCGTCGTCATGGTCGGGGCGTATGGTTTTTTGCGCAGCGAGGAGCAGGCCCGTGAGAAGCAACTGCTGCAGCAGCACACGCAGTTTCTGCTGCTGCGCTTGAACGAGCAGCTGCTCTCGCGGCAGGACCAGATCCAGCGCCTGGTGTTGGACATGCTCTCGCCCAACTCCAACACTGGTTTTGACCAGGGCGCACGCACGCTCATTGGGCGTGACCGGGCGCTGTACGCGCTGACCTGGTTCGATGCCAGCCAGCGCGTGGTCAGCAGCCACCATTCGGCCATGGTCCCCAGCAGCCTGCGCCGCAATCTGGGGCAAGTGGTGCATGGCATCGCGCCCGAGGATGCGCTGCAAAGCCATTGGCGCAGCGTAGCCGGGCAAGAGCAGCAAAGCCAGGAAGTCCATCCGGCCGTGCTGCAGTTTTTCATCCCCATCGCGATCAACGGCCACCCGCTTGGTGCGGTGATGGCGGAGTACGCGCCGCACCTGCTGCTCAATGCTGCGTTGAACGAGGCGCGCCTGACCAATGGCCTGGCTGTGTCATTGCTCGATGCGCAAGGCCAGCTCATTGCTGGCGCAGCGCCGGCACAAGCTGCTGATGCCAAAGCCGGCTTCGCTTGGGATCCTGCGCAGCAGGCCCCGACGCAACTGGCCGTGCCTGTGCAGGCGCTGGGCGGGCAATGGCGCCTGAACGTGGCTCTGTATCGCTCCGACCGGGACATGACCACGCGCGCGCTGTCACTGCTGCTGCTGCTGCTGGGTTTGAGCACAGTGGGCATGCTGTGGATGAACTGGCGCTTGAGCCGCAGGCGCTTGCAAACGCAGCGCCATCTACGCCAGGAGTACAACTTCCGCCTGGCAATCGAAAACGCCTTGACCACCGGCATCCGCGCACTGGACATGCAGGGCACGACGACCTACACCAACGCGGCCTTCAGCCGCATGGTGGGCTGGAGCCAGGACGAAATGGTGGGCATGAAGGCGCCCTTCCCCTACTGGCCGCGCCAGGATCGGGAGATTTTGCAGCAGCGCTTCCAGGCCGAGCTCGATGGCAGGCACTATCCGGGTGGTTTGCAGCTGAGGATGCGGCGCAAGAATGGCACCTCGTTCGATGCCCGGGTTTTTTTGACGCCGCTGCGCGACGAGAGCGGCACGCAGGTCGGCTGGCTGACCACCATCAACGACATCACCGAACCCAACCGCATCCGCCAGCAGCTGGCCACCGCGCACGAGCGCTTCACGCTGGTGCTCGAATCGCTCGATGCCTCCATCAGCATCACCCCGCTGGGCAGCAAAGAGCTGCTGTTTGCCAACCGCCTTTACCGCCAATGGTTTGGCACGCACAGTGCCGGGCATTTGCAAATGCTGGCCCAAGCTGGCGAGCGCAGCGCCAGCCAAGCTCAGCAAGGCAGTGCGGAGGGCCAAAGCGATGCGGAGCCCGAGGATTTGCTGATGGGCCTGCCGGCGGACATGCTCACCAGCGCCAGTTCCGAGCGCGCCGAAATTTACGTCGAATCCTTGGGCAAATGGCTGGAGGTGCGCTCTCGCTACCTCGAATGGGTCGATGGCCGACTGGCGCAGATGCTGATTGCCACGGACATCAGCAAGCGCAAGCAGGCCGAGGAACAGGCCTCACGTCAGATGCAGAAAATGGAAAGCGTCAACCGCCTGATGACCATGGGGGAGATGGCCTCCAGCGTGGCGCACGAGCTCAACCAACCCTTGGCAGCCATCAGCAACTACGTGGGCGGCATGATTGCGCGCATTCAGAGCAATTCCATCGAAAAGGAGCAACTGCTGCTGCCGCTGGAAAAAACCGCCCACCAGGCTGTGCGCGCCGGTCAAGTCATCCACCGCATTCGTTCCTTCGTGCAACGCAGCCAGTCGCAGCGCGAGCCCTGCCAGGCCCAGCGCCTGGTTGGCGAGGCCGTTGAGCTGGCCAACATCGAAATCCGTCGGCGCAATGTGCGTCTGAGCGTGCAAACCGAAGCCCATTTGCCGCCACTGCATGCCGATGCCATCCTGATTGAGCAGGTGCTGATCAACCTGTTGAAAAATGCCGCCGAGGCCATTGATGGCGCTGATCTGCCGCCGCAGCGGCGCGGCATCGAGCTGATCGTGCACCGCGACGGCACAGGCCTGCGGTTTCGCATTGCAGACCAAGGCCCCGGCTTGCCCGAAGAAGTCTTGCAGCACCTCTTTGATGCGTTTTATTCCACCAAGCAAGATGGCATGGGCATCGGCCTGAATCTGTGCCGCAGCATCATCGAATCCCACCAAGGAAAAATGCAAGTGCGCAACCTCTACAATGGCGCCCTGGTAACAGGCTGTGAATTTTCCTTCTGGCTGCCGGCCGCGCAGAACCCACATGCGCCCGAGGATGGACCAGCCGATCCCATTTTGGGCTGAAGGACGGTGCAGCCCTGAGCCCAAGCCCCCGCACAGGCCCCGCTGTGGCCTGCCCCAGCGTCCCATACAAGCAGGGGGGCTGCGGCAATGCACCCCACACCATGACAGGACGATGGCATGACGATTGGCAATAAAAAAGGCACGGTTTATATCGTGGATGACGATGAGGCCATCCGCGACTCTCTGCAGTGGCTGCTGGAGGGGCGCGACTTCCATGTGCGCTGCTTTGACAGCGCCGAATCCTTTCTGAGCCACTACGACCCGCGCGAGGTCGCCTGCCTGATCACCGACATCCGCATGGGCGGCATGTCCGGGCTGGAACTGCAGGAATCGCTGGTCGAGCGCTGCCCTGCCCTGCCCGTGGCCATCATCACTGGCCACGGCGACGTGCCCATGGCCGTGGAAACCATGAAAAAGGGCGCGGTCGATTTCATCCAAAAACCTTTTGAAGAACAGGCCATCACAGGCTTGGTGGCGCGCATGCTCAAGCAAGCCGAGAGCAGTTTCGCCAACCAGCAGCAAGCGGCCACGCGCGAAGCCCTGCTCGCCAAGCTGACGGCGCGCGAATCCCAAGTGCTTGAGCGCATCGTTGCCGGGCGCCTGAACAAGCAAATTGCCGATGATCTGAACATCAGCATCAAGACGGTGGAAGCGCACCGCGCCAACATCATGGAAAAGCTCGGCGCCAATACCGTGGCCGACCTGCTCAAGGTGGCTCTGGGCGGCCCAGTGGCCTGAAAACAGGCGATGAGAGCCTGTGCAAAACGGGTTCTGAAACTTTTTCTGCGGACTTTGCCGCGCCCTCCTTCGTGACGACTTGACACCATGCCCGCCCAACTCATCGACGGCCTTGCCCTTTCAAAAAAACTGCGACTGCAAATCGCCCAGCAAGCCCAGGCCCTGAACGATCAGGGGCTTCGCCCCGGGCTGGCTGTGGTGCTGGTGGGCGAGGACCCGGCCTCGCAGGTCTACGTGCGCAACAAG
Source organism: Vandammella animalimorsus (assembly GCF_002285285.1). Classification (GTDB taxonomy): domain Bacteria; phylum Pseudomonadota; class Gammaproteobacteria; order Burkholderiales; family Burkholderiaceae_C; genus Lampropedia; species Lampropedia animalimorsus. Next base: position 683,809 of record NZ_NSJF01000001.1, on the reverse strand, counting down.
ATCAAGGCCTGTGAGGAAACAGGCATCCACTCCGTGCTGCAAAAGCTGCCGGCCCAGACCAGCCAGGAAGAGCTGCTTGGGCACATCGCAACGCTCAATGCGGATGCCAGCATTCACGGCATCCTGGTACAGCTGCCCCTGCCCAAGCATCTGGATGCCGATGCCGTGATCGAAGCCATTGCCCCGGAAAAGGACGTCGATGGCTTTCACGTCGCCAGCGCCGGCGCGCTGATGACCGGCCTGCCAGGTGGCTTCTGGCCCTGTACGCCGCACGGCTGCCTGCAAATGCTGGACGCCATCGGCTATGAGCTGCGCGGCAAGCACGCCGTGGTCGTCGGGCGCAGCAACATCGTTGGCAAGCCCATGGCCATGATGCTGCTGGCGCGCAGTGCAACCGTCACCATCTGCCACAGCGCCACAGCCGATCTGGGGGCCATCACGCGCCAGGCGGATGTACTGGTTGCGGCCGTAGGCAAGGAAAAGCTGATCACGCGCGAGATGGTCAAGCCCGGGGCCGTGGTCATCGACGTGGGCATGAACCGCAACGCTCAGGGCAAACTCTGCGGCGATGTGGACTTTGAGCAAGTGCAGCAAGTGGTCTCCTGGATCACCCCTGTGCCCGGTGGCGTCGGCCCCATGACCATCACCATGCTGCTGGCCAACACCATCGAATCGGCCCAACGCGCCGCAGGCAAAAATTAGAGCGTGTTATGCATTTTTCGCCCCCCGCGCTGGCCCCAAAACCGTGTAATCGCAAGGCGGCGCGCTTGCCAAGGCTGGCTGCCTTGGCAAGCGGGCCAACGCGGCGAGTGCATGGTTTTGGGGTCAGCCCGAAGGGAGAGCGCCCCGGCATGCGCATTGCGGCGTTGCCGTCGCCTTGCAGCCCACCGGGCTGCGGCGGCAACGGCGCCTTGCACTGCACACGCCGGGGGGCTCTCGCGGGGGACGAAAAGTGCATAACACGCTCTAAGCGCCTGATCAGACGCGTTTTTCCAACCCTCTTGTCTTGTCCAGCACAGTCTGCCGCAGGGCCTCTGCAAAGGGGCTTGGTTTAGAATCGATGCCGAAAATGCGCCTCTCCAGACGAGGCGCAGCAATTGGCGTCAGGGCCGCATCGCCCCATGCCTTGGCCTGTACAGACCCACGGCATGCAGCATTGGCAGCCGATGATTCCAATCAATGAGAGAGTGTCGTCATGAAAAAATCCAGCGTGATCGCTTTGGTGCTCGCAGTCCTGGGGACTGCTGCCTTCGCGCAAGAGCGCGTCTACCGCTGCGGCAATGAGTACACCAATGCCTCGGGCGCATCCAAGCGCCAGGGGTGCAGGCTTGTCGAGGGTGGCAATGTCACCGTCATCCAAAGCTCTGGAAGAGCCCCGGCAGCGCGGCGCAGCACGGTCTCATCCTCCTCAGGCGGCAGCCAACGACAAAGCAGCGCCCCCGCACCGGTCAATGCGCCCAGGGTCGATCAATCCACGCAGCGCAACCGCGATGCCGATGCCCGCACCATCCTGGAAGCCGAATTGCGCAAATCCAAAGAGCGTCTGGCCACGCTGGAGGCTGAATACAACAACGGCGCTCCTGTGCGCACGGCGTTGGAGTTGCGCAACCCCCAGGGCTACATTGAGCGCACGGCAGAACTCAAGGCCAATATCGAGCGCGTGCAGGCTGACATCGAGGGCATTCAGCGCGAGATCAGTCGTCTGCGCTGAGACCGCTGGGCCACCAACCTAAGGACCTTTGACCTGCGCCGCCTATCCGGCGGCGCAGGCATTTCGCAGCATCATCTCTTACCCCAACACCCCAAGGAGCATCGCGCAATGACCCGCATGGTTCAGTGCATCAAGCTGGGCACCCAAGCCCCCGGTCTGGACTTCCCCCCCTACCCTGGGGAACTTGGCCAACGCATTTTCAACAACGTCAGCAAGGAGGCCTGGGACGCCTGGCTGCGCCACCAGACCATGCTGGTCAATGAAAACCGCCTGAACCTGGCCGATGCACGCGCACGCCAGTACCTGGCGCGCCAGATGGAGCAGCACTTTTTCGGCACGGGCGCCGATCAGGCGGCTGGCTACGTTCCGCCGAGCAGCTCCGCTACTTGAGCGCTATTTTCAAAGTCTTTGCATGGCCTTGCCCGGCTCGTCTGCGGCACGGCCATTTTCTTTTCCTTTGCTCTCCAAACCCATGGCACTGACCCTTGCTTCATGGAATGTGAATTCACTCAATGTGCGCCTGCCACAGGTACAGCAGTGGCTTCAGGCCAATCCGGTGGATGTGCTGGGCATGCAAGAGCTCAAGCTGACCGACGAGCGCTTTCCCCACGCCCAGTTGCAGGAATCGGGCTACTGCGCCACGGTGCTGGGCCAGCCCACATACAACGGTGTGGCGCTGCTGCACCGCAGCCCGGCGCATGAAGTGGTGCGCAATCTGCCGGGCCTGGACGATCCGCAGTCGCGCGTCATCAGCGCCAGCGTGGACTCGGAATGGGGCCAGCTGCGGGTCATCAATGCCTATTTCGTCAATGGCCAGGAGCCTGACAGCGAGAAGTTTGCCTACAAGATGCACTGGCTGGCGCACCTCAAGCAGTTCGTGCAGGCGCAGCTGCAGCAATACGAGTATTTGGTGTTGATGGGCGACTTCAACATCACTGCACAGGACTGCGACTCCTGGGATCCGGAAGGCTTGCGCGGCAGCATTCATCACACGCAGCAGGAGCGCCAGGCCTTTCAGGATTTGCTGGATATGGGCCTGGTGGATGCCTTCCGCTGCTTTGAGCAGCCCGAGAAAAGCTTCTCGTGGTGGGATTACCGCATGCTGGGTTTTCAGAAAAACCGTGGGCTGCGCATCGACTACATCCTCGTCAGCACTGCGCTGCGCCGAAAGCTGCAGCGCTGCTGGATTGACCGCACTCCGCGCAAGTGGCCAAAGCCCAGCGACCATGCGCCTGTCTTGATCGAGCTGGGGGAGGCCAAAACGCAGGCCAGGGCATAGGGGCGCCGTCCTTCCTGCGTCAAGCCCAAAGCTTGTTCAAAGGCCTTTCGGGCACTCAGCGGCAGGCTCTTTTATTCGTTCAGAGCCGTAAAGTGCCCCTGCTGGTACAGCTGCACCAGGCGGCGATAGGTCATGGTTTGGTTGCTGCCATCGGCAGACGTGAACATCATCAGCCCCCGCTCGGGGTTGGCCCAGGTCAGCTGAGTGCGCAATGGCTGCCCTGTCTCGCCGATCATGTACCACTGGCCTACCTGCATTTGCTGCAAGGCGTCGGGCAGCTGGCCTGTGCCTTCAGCTGGTAGCGCCTCAGACGATGGGGCTTGTTGGTCTGCCATGTGCTCATGCGTCAACTTGGGCAGGGTGCTGCCATGGGATTGAGCTGCGGCGGTGGCTCCTGCTGGGGCAGCTGCTGCAGCCGCTGCCAAGGCTTGCTGGTGCAGCTTTTTGATCTTGGCAATGACCGATTCGGCCTGATTGCGATCAACCCCCACACTCAGCAAACCCACATGCAGCTTTTGGTGCATTTCGGCAATGGAGTGCAGCAAACCTGGTTCGGCCTGCTGCAAATACTGCTTTTGCACACTGGTGAGCAGCAACGGCACCAGAGCCGCATAGCCCTTGGGATCTTTGGCCAGCAGGGTTTGTACATCCAGGTCAGCTCCCTGCTGCGGTTCCTGTCGCAAAATCGCACGCACGATGACCTTGGCCCAGGGCCCTGCAATGAACTTCTGCACCCAAGGGTCGGCAGCAGCAAAAAATGGCAAAGCCTGGGCCCGTGTCACGACGGCATCGAACAAGGCCTGAGCCTGGGGCGAGGGCGCAGGCTTTGCTGCGGCTGGTTGGCCTGAGTGATGCGTGCGCGCCGCAGCCTGCGATGCCTGCGCCGTCGTCACCGCTGCTGTTCCCATCTCGCCCGCTTGCAACTGGGCGTAGGCCAGTTTGAAAGGCTCTGCCGAGCGAGCTTGCGCCAGGCGACCGGTGGCGCTGATGCTGGCCACGCGGCGCAGAAAATCCTGGCATCCAGGGCTGTCCACATGGGGGAACTGTTTGGCAACTGCCTGGACTTTGCTCAAGAACAAGCGCGCCGGATGATGGGCATCTCGCAGGAACGCCGGGTCGTTTTGCACCAGGCGACGCAGGCAGGGCTGCAGCTGCGCCACGATTTCCTTCAAAGGCTGCAGGTGGGCCACGTCCCTCACCACGGCAAGCAGCAAATCCTGCAGGCTGCTGAGCTTGCCTTCGCCCACCTCGTCACCCATTGACACTGTTGTCGATGTTGGGCTTGGGGCTTGCTGGGGCGGCATGGGGCGCGCCGAACTCTGCGGTGGAGCTGGCGGAGCAACAGCGTCGGAATCGGCGCGCTCTTGTGCCCCCGCCTGAAGCAGCTTTTTGCTTTTGAGCATGTAGTGCGCAGCATCCGCCCCCAGGCCTTCGAGGAGCTCCTCTCTGGTAAGCAGCCGCTCTGCAGCTGGATCGATGGCGTTGGCCTGCAAATAGGACACATCACCAAAGCCAGTGGTCATGGCGCCAAAGCCTGTGGCCCGTTTTTGCACCGACTCAATGCCAGCCTCGGACATTTGATTGGTCAGCAGGAAATAGGTGCGGTTGAGCACCGGCGCCAACGCGGCGGCAAAGCTTTTCAGGATCAAAACCCTGACGATTTCCTCTCCTTCGCTGGCTTCGAGCATTTTCTGCATGGCATGCAGGTAGTTCTCCGGCCGCAGAGGGTTGCGGTTGCTGCGGATGTAGTCGTAGCCCCGCGCCGCGCTGACCAGGCCATCCAGGCGCTCCAGAGCGTTTTCCACCGCCGCTTCCAAAGTGCGGTGTACATGCATCAGGTCAGATTTGGACCGGATCGAAAACGTGGTGTGCAGGTCGATATCCCCAAGACCCGAGATGACTTCATCATCTTGGCTGTAAGGATCGAACTCCAGCACCTCCGAGAAGGCCTGCAACAAATAGCCCGGGTAGGCCTGCACCCATTGCTCATGATGCAAATCCATCCAGCGCAATGCCTTGGAAATCAGCTGTGGATTGGCAGGGCCGGCGCCGCCCTCCTGATTTTGGGCCACCCGCGCACCAGTGTCGCGCAGCACACGGCGAATCAGGCCCGAGCTCTCGCGCAAAGCCGCAACCACCCCGTTTCTGAATATTGGCCAGTTGGCCTGGTTTTGCACCATGGGTCATTCCTCCTCTACGTCGGCATGGGTCTGTGCCTGTCCATGCCATGCTGCCGACTCGCTGGCCGCCCCCGGCAGCCGCCTCACTCAGCGTCTGGCGCGGGCCCTTTGCTTTCGTCCGAAGTCGACGAGAACCAAGAGCCCGGCGCAACAAAGGCGCACGCCGGTTATTTCAGCGCCTTGAAGCGCACCCGCTTGGGTTGTGCAGCTTCTTCACCCAGACGCTTTTTCTTGTCGGCTTCGTATTCTTGGTAGTTTCCGTCGAAGAATACCCACTGGCTGTCGCCCTCAGCAGCCAAAATGTGCGTGGCAATGCGGTCAAGGAACCAGCGGTCGTGGCTGATGACCAACACCGTGCCCGCGTATTCGAGCAAGGCGTCTTCCAGCGCGCGCAGCGTTTCTACGTCCAAATCGTTCGAAGGTTCGTCCAGCAGCAGCACATTGCCACCAGTAAGCAAGGTCTTGGCCAAGTGCAGGCGGCCGCGCTCCCCGCCGGAGAGGTTGCCGACCTTTTTCTGCTGGTCGCCGCCATTGAAGTTGAAGCGGCCGGCATAGGCCCGGCTGGGCATCTGGAATTTGCCCACAGTGATGATGTCCAGCCCGCCAGAGATGTCCTCCCAGACGGTTTTGTCGTTGGCCAGGTCATCGCGCGCTTGGTCCACATAGGCCATTTGCACGGTCGGCCCAATCTCCACCGTACCGCTGTCGGGCTGCTCGCGCCCGGCAATGAGCTTGAACAGCGTGGACTTGCCCGCGCCGTTGGGGCCAATGATGCCCACGATGGCGCCAGCCGGGATGTTGAAGCTGAGGTTGTCGATCAGCAGGCGGTCGCCAAAGGACTTGCTCACGTTCTTGAACTCGATCACCTTGGTGCCCAGGCGCTCGGCCACCGGGATAAAGATCTCCTGCGTCTCGTTGCGCTTTTGGTATTCGTAGTCCGACAGCTCCTCGAAGCGGGCAATGCGAGCCTTGCTCTTGGCCTGGCGGCCCTTGGCGTTCTGCCGCACCCACTCCAGCTCTTTCTTCAGCGCCTTGGCGCGGGCTTCCTCGCCCTTTTGCTCGGCCTCCAGGCGCGCCTGTTTTTGCGTCAGCCATTCGCTGTAGTTGCCCTTGTAGGGGATTCCATGGCCGCGGTCGAGCTCCAGGATCCACTCGGCCGCGTTGTCAAGGAAATAACGGTCGTGCGTAATGGCCACGACAGTGCCCGGAAAGCGCTGCAGGAACTGCTCCAGCCAATCCACGCTTTCGGCATCCAGGTGGTTGGTCGGCTCATCGAGCAGCAGCATGTCGGGCTTGGACAGCAGCAGACGGCACAGGGCCACGCGGCGCTTTTCCCCGCCCGAGAGGTGGCCAATGACAGCATCCCAAGGGGGCAGGCGCAAGGCATCGGCGGCAATTTCCAGCTGGTGCTCAGAGTCCGTGCCTGCCGCGGCAATGATGCCCTCCAGGCGCGCCTGCTCGGCGGCCAGCGCATCGAAATCCGCATCGGGCTCGGCATAGGCGGCATACACCTTTTCCAGCTCGGCGCGCGCGGCCAGCACTTCGCCCATGGCCTCCTCCACGCATTCGCGCACGGTTTGCTCAGGGTTGAGCTGAGGCTCCTGCGGCAGATAGCCGATTTTCAGGCCCGGCATGGGGATGGCTTCGCCCTCGATCTCCTTGTCCAGCCCGGCCATGATCTTCAGCAGGCTGGACTTGCCCGAACCGTTCAGGCCCAGTACGCCAATCTTCGCCCCCGGAAAAAAACTCAGGGAAATGTCTTTGAGAATCTGCCGCTTGGGCGGAACCGTCTTGCTCACACGGTTCATCGAATACACATACTGTGCCATTGAAAAATCAATTCCTAAAAAAACAAACGCCGCGCGGGCTGGCCGTGGGCATGGGATCGGCCCAGTTCGGGTACAGGGCCCATTGCAGGGAAGATTTCATACGGATACATAAAAATCCGCACAGCGGCGCTACTTATGAGAGAATGCGCGCGTTTTGGATTGCAGTCGACCAAAACCACAGACCCTCGTTGCGTTGCCCCGGCTGGCTGGACCGCGCTTTCCACAGCCGCACAATTCTAATCAACAACGCCTACCGCCCTGTACTGCGCAGCCCAGCAGCCCTTGCTGGCTGCGGGCAATAACCCAACCCCGAGCACCCTTGAGTGCCCTTTGCTGTGACATTTGAATCCTTGACGCTGTCGGCCGACATCATCGCGGCCGTGACAGAGTTGGGCTACACCCAGCCCACTCCCATTCAAGCCCAATCCATTCCTTTGATTCTTGCCGGGCACGACCTGCTCGCAGGCGCCCAGACCGGCACTGGCAAGACAGCCGCCTTCACCCTGCCCTTGCTTGAGCGCCTGCGCCAGGCCCCGGCGCCCGCAGGCCAGGCCCGAGCCATCCGCGCCCTGATCCTCACCCCCACCCGTGAGCTGGCCGCGCAGATCGAAGACAACATCCGCGCCTACAGCAAGTACCTGGACATCCAGTCCACCGTGATTTTTGGCGGAGTTGGCATGACGCCGCAGATCCAGCGCATCCAAAAGGGCGTGGACATTTTGGTGGCCACGCCCGGCCGCCTGCTGGACTTGCATGCCCAGGGCCATGTGGATTTGAGCGGGGTGCAGTACCTCGTGCTTGACGAAGCCGACCGCATGCTCGACATGGGCTTCATCCACGACGTGCGCAAGGTGCTGGCGCTGTTGCCGGCGCAAAAGCAATCGCTGCTGTTCTCAGCCACGTTCAGCAATGAGATCAAACAGCTGGCGCAGGGCTTGCTGCGCAATCCGCAGCACATTCAGGTCACGCCGCCCAACACCACCGTGCAGCGCATCAGCCAGGTGATTTGCCCTGTTGGGCGCCAGCAGAAAAAGGCCGCCCTGCTGCACATCATTACCTCGCGCGACTGGAGCCAGGTGCTGGTCTTCACCCGCACCAAGTTCGGCGCCAACCATGTGGCCGAATTCCTCAACAAGAATGGCGTTTCCGCCATGGCATTGCATGGCAACAAGAGCCAGTCGGCGCGTACGCAGGCGCTGTCGCGCTTCAAGTCCGGCGAGCTGCGCGTGCTGGTGGCCACAGACATCGCCGCGCGCGGCATCGACATCGACGAGCTGCCGCACGTCGTCAACTACGAAATCCCCAACGTACCTGAGGACTACGTGCACCGCATCGGACGCACGGGCCGCGCAGGCAACGAGGGCCATGCCGTCAGCCTGGTTTGCCTCGACGAAGAAGGCTTCATGATGGAGATTGAGCGCTTCACCAAGCAGGAGATCCCCGTCGAGCCCATGCCCGAGTTCGGCCCCGCAGAAGGCGAAGTGGCAGAGCCCATCGCAATGGGGCGCCAAACCCTTTGGGGCGGAGCCGGCAAGCCGCCCAGCCGCGAAGTCATGCAGGCCGCCGCCAAGGCCGCACGGCGCGAAATGCTCGAACGCATCAGCGCCAAGAAGAACACCGCCCCCAGCCGCAAGAAAGCACAGCCTGCAGCCGAGCCATCGGGCCCATCGCAAGACCCGCACGCGCAGCAAGCGCAAAGCAATGCAGATGCGGAGCACAGCGCGCCTACATCCCAGCGCCCGCTGGATGCCAACGGCAAGCCCATCAAGCGGCGCAACCGCTTCCGCGCTGGAGGTCGCAGCAATCGCCCAGCGCGCAGCACGCCGGCCACCAAAGATGAGGCAGTAGGGGCAACGAACGCTCCAGCGCGGGCCCGTGCGCCGTCCAACAAGTCGCAGCGCAGCGCCAATAAGCCGCGAGGTACGGGCAACGCCTCGGGCCAACAGCGCTCGCCGCGAGATCCTATGCTGCGCGCCGATGCGCACCTGGGCACGCAGGCGGGAATGTCTCTGGCCCCAGCCTATCGCGGTGACAGCGGTCGCCAACCAGACCCTATGCGCACCAGCGTGGACAGCATGGCCGAACGCACACGCCGCCGCAGTGGCAATGCCGGCAACCGCAACAAATCCGGGCACAAAGGTGGTATATCGCCGTTGCAGCACAGCGGCTTGGCTATTGGCGGGCGCCGACGTCCCTGAAAGTCACATGGCGCGCAGGCCCCAAAAGCGTGCCGCCTGCTGTCTGCTGTGCTGAGTGCCCGTTGACGATTTTGCTGCGGGCGCTCAATCATGGGATGAGGCCCTTGTCTTTATGTCCACCCAGCAAAGCCTGTTCTTGATCGTCGTGCTCATCGTCGCCAGCGGCTTTTTCTCGATGGCGGAAATTGCCCTGGCAGCCTCGCGGCGCATTCGCCTGCGCCAGTTGGCCGCAGATGGCGACCAGCGCGCGCCCAAGGTATTGCAGATGCAGGAGCAGCCGGGCGACTACTTTACCGTCGTGCAGGTGGCGCAGAACGGCATTGCCATCCTCGGCGGCATCATCGGCGAAGGTGCTTTCAGCCCCTTCATCAGCAGCGTGCTGGCGCATTGGCTGGATAGCAACCATGCCAGCACATTGGGGTTTTGGATTTCATTCCTGTTGATCACGTCGCTGTTCATTCTGTTTTCCGACATCCTGCCCAAGCGCCTGAGCATGGTTGAGCCCGAGCGCGTGGCCATGCGGGTTTACCGGCCCATGCTGCTGGTGATCACGCTGCTCAAGCCCTTGGTGTGGTTCTACAGCAAGATCAGCGATTTGGTCTTCAAGGTATTGGGCTTGCCCATGTTGCGTGACGAGCGCATCACCTCCGAGGACATTCTGGCCATGACCGAGGCCGGCACCCAGGCCGGGGTACTTGCCCAGAACGAGCAGCGCGTCATCGCCAATCTCTTCGACCTGGACAACCGCCTAGTGACCAGCGCTATGACGGCCCGGGATCGCATTGCATTTTTCCTGCAAAACGACAGCGATGCGCTGATCCGGGCCCGAATCGGGGCTGAGCCCTACTCCACCTATCCGGTGTGCGACCGCGACATCGACCACGTGATCGGCTATGTCGATGCCCAGGATCTGCTGCAGCGAGCGCTGAACAACCAGCCCATTTCCTTGAGCGATGACAGCTTGCTGCAAAAGGCGCTGGTGATTCCCGACCGGCTGTCGCTGGCCGAAACTCTGGAGCAGTTCCGCCAGGCTGGCGAAGATTTTGCCGTGGTGGTCAACGAATACAGCCTGGTGGTGGGCGTGGTCACCCTCAACGATGTCATGAGCACAGTCATGGGCGACCTGATCGGGCCAGACGATGAGGAGCTGATCGTGCAGCGCGACGAACACTCGTGGCTCATCGATGGCATCACACCCATTGAGGATGTGGTCCATGCGCTGCATATCGCTGAATTCCCGCACTTCGAGGACTACGACACCATGGCGGGCTTTTTGATGGTGATGCTGCGTCGCATCCCGCGCCGCACGGACTCGGTCAACTGGGGCGGCTACAAGTTCGAAGTCATGGACGTGGACAGCTACCGCATTGATCAGGTGTTGGTCACCCGCTTGTGCGCCGAAGGGCAGGAGCCCAAGGACCAGGAAGCCGCCAACCTGAGCGCGCCAGCGCACTGATGGGCACAAGCACATTTTCGATGGGATGGCGCGGGCCAACAAGGCAGGCCAAGAAAAAGCAGCGGCCTTAAGCCGCTGCAAACTCCCACCAAGAAAATGTGTCGTGCTTCTCTCAACCCTGGACCTCAAGAATATCGCAATCGCGGGAAAATTTCACCCTGCCGCAGCAGTCTCAGTCTTTGTTGCCGGTGACTGGCTGTGCCGATCCTCAAACTCCCATTGGCGCTGGGCGGCAAACACTGCATTGGGGTAGGTGGCTCGTCCCCTGCTGCCGTTGTAGCGCCCAAGGGCCATGAACAGATTGCCTTTTTCAATGTCCAGGTAGTGGCGCATGATGACATTGCCAAAGCGCAGATTGGTCTGCATGTGAAACAGCTTGGCGGGATCGCCATCGCCAATCACACGCGTCCAAAACGGCATGATCTGCATGTAGCCCAAAGCCCCGGCGTGTGAAACCACATGCTTGCGAAAGCCGCTCTCGACCTGGATCAGGCCCAGAATCATCGCCGTGTCAAGGCCGGCGCGTTTGCTTTCGTACCAAACCGTTTGAAGGAACTCGTGGCGCACCGCCACGCTGGGCATGCGCCGCGCCAGCTTGTCGCTGGTAGCCGTCAGCCAGCGCAGATAGGCCAGACGGCTGGCAGTGTCCGCGAACACGGGCTCTGGCGGGGTGGCATTGGCAATGGCCGCCTGCAATGCCGAGCGCACGGAATCGACCAAGGGCTCTTCCAGTTGCTGGGCCACTGTCTCTTGCCACGGCCACAAAAACGCGGCCGGCGCTGCCAAGACCCCTGTACCCAGGCTGAGCAGGCGCCGCCGGGTGATGTGGGCCGCTTGGCTTGCTGGCAGATGGGCCCTCTCCTCTGCCCTGTCTGCCGCATCATGTTTGTGCTTGCTGTTGTTCGTCACCATCGTCGAGAAAGTCTTGCGCGCCGCCGTGCCTCATGAAAAAGCGGCTGGCGCCAGTTGCTGCCCCTTCTCCAGCAGCACCACACGAGGGGCAGCGCACAGGACTTGAGGCCGGTTTCTACAACACGCCACGCTCTTGCAGAAAGGCTGTAACGTTACCCAATGTTACCCTTTCTGCGTTGGTTTGGCGACGGTGCTGGTATTCAACCTGACCTTCTTTCAAATTCCGTTCCGAAATCACGACACGGTGCGGCACGCCAATCAGCTCCCAGTCGGCAAACATGGCGCCGGGGCGTTCGCCACGATCGTCCAGGATCACGTCTACGCCGCTGGCCAGCAGCTCGGCGTGCAGCTGCTCTGCCGCCTCTCGCACGGCCTCGCTGCGGTCCATGCCGATCGGGCAAATCACCAGCGTGAATGGCGCGATGGCGTCAGGCCAGATGATGCCGCGCTCATCATGGTTCTGTTCGATGGCTGCCGCAGGCAAGCGCGAGATGCCAATGCCATAGCAGCCCATTTCAAAGCAGCGTGGCTTGCCGTCCTCATCCAGGAAGGTGGCCCCCATGGCTTGGCTGTATTTGGTGCCCAGATAAAAGATGTGCCCCACCTCGATGCCGCGCTCGACCGCCAGCACCCCTTTGCCATCGGGCGACAAATCCCCAGCCACGACGTTGCGCAGATCAGCCACCTGATCGGGCTCGGGCAAGTCGCGGCCCCAGTTCACACCGGTGTAGTGAAAGTCGGGCTCGTTGGCGCCGCAGATCCAATCGCCCATGACAGCCACCTCGCGATCGGCCACGATCTTCACAGCGCGCACGCCTTCGCGGTCCAGGCCGACAGGGCCCAGATAGCCGGGTTTGCTGCCAAAGTGCGCTGCGATTTCGGCCTCGCTGGCAAAGCGAAAGCCTGCATCCAGGCCAGGCACCTTGCCGACCTTGATCTCATTCATGTCATGGTCGCCGCGCAGCAGCAGCAGCCAGATCTGCGTGCCGACCACAGCGCCCTGCTCATCGAGCTCATCGGTGGCCAGCACCAACGATTTGACCGTGCGCTGCAGCGGCACGCCCAGCAGCTGGGCCACATCGGCGCAGGTGCTCTTGCCAGGCGTGGGCGTTTTCTGCAGCGCGGCGCTGGCAGCCGCGCGCGGCTGCTGTGGCGCCAGAGCCTCCGCCTTTTCCAGATTGGCGGCGTAGTCGCTCTCGGGTGCGTAGATGATGGCGTCTTCGCCCGTGGCGGCAATGACCTGGAATTCCTCGCTCAAATCCCCGCCGATGGCGCCGCTGTCAGCCGCCACGGCACGGTAGCGCAGGCCAAAGCGATCGAAGATGCTGCGGTACGCCTGGCGCATGCTTTCGTAGCTGCGCTGCGCGCCCGCCACATCCTTGTCGAAGCTGTAGGCGTCCTTCATGATGAATTCGCGCCCGCGCATCAGCCCAAAGCGTGGCCTGCGCTCATCACGGAACTTGGTCTGGATCTGGTAGAAGTTCACCGGCAGCTGCTTGTAGCTGCGCAGCTCATTGCGCGCCACATCGGTGACGACTTCTTCGCTGGTGGGCTGAATAACGAAGTCCCGCCCATGGCGGTCGAGCACGCGCAGCAGCTCCGGCCCCATTTTTTCGAAGCGTCCAGTCTCTTGCCAGAGCTCGCCGGGCTGCACCATGGGCATGCTCATCTCCACGGCTCCTGCGCGGTTCATCTCTTCACGCACAATGGCCTGCACCTTGTGCAGCACGCGCAAGCCCATGGGCATGTAGGTGTAGATCCCCGCACTGACGCGCCGAATCAGCCCAGCACGCATCATGAGCTGATGGCTGATGACTTCGGCGTCGGCGGGCGCTTCTTTGTAGGTGGAAATAAAAAACGTCGATGCTTTCATCGCAGATGCTCTTGGGGCCGGGCACACTGCTTGCCGCTGCCCATGCTTGGCAGGCGGTTGGGGGCAGAGGCTCCACAAACAGCCCACCGAGCGCGTGTTCGGGTATGCGCCGATTGCGCCAGCGGGCGCGCAAGGCATAATACGGCCCAGTTACAAAAAAGGTGCAATTATGCTGGACAGGGAAGGTTTCAGACCGAACGTCGGCATCATATTGCTCAACCAGAAAAACCAGGTTTTCTGGGGCAAGCGAATCAAGACGCACAGTTGGCAATTCCCTCAAGGGGGGATTGATCGTGGTGAAAAGCCCGAGCAGGCCATGTATCGGGAACTGCATGAAGAAGTCGGCCTGCATCCCCATCATGTGCGCATCATTGCCCGTACCCGTGACTGGTTGCGCTATGAGGTGCCCGATCGCTTTATTCGCCGTGACGCTCGTGGTCATTACAGAGGCCAAAAGCAGATTTGGTATTTGCTGCAATTGCTGGGCAATGACTGGGATCTGAACTTGCGCGCCACCGATCACCCAGAGTTCGATGCTTGGCGCTGGAACGATTACTGGGTGCCATTGGACGTGGTTGTGGAGTTCAAGCGCGGCGTTTATGAAATGGCCTTGACGGAGCTCTCTCGCTTTGTGCCTCGCTACGACGCGCGCAACCGCTATTTGCGCAACGGAGCGCGCAGTCAACGCAGCGGCATCAATGCAGGCCGTGACGAGCGTCAACGCAATGCTGCGGGCATGCAAGCGGCCCCTCTGCCGCGGCCTGTTGCGCCGCGCATGGCCCACATGCTCGTGGGCGCCAATGCACCTTTGCCGCCAGGCGCCAGCTTTGATCCTGACCCCTCGCGCAGCAGTTGAACGCTTCGCAGGCCTTCGCGCCGACGTGCATGCGCCAAGCGCACCTGAGTGCTTGGCGCCGTTCAGATCGCTCGCAATGGCAAAGCCATGCGGCCTCATAAATTGAGTACGATCGCTGCCCAGTTGGTTGGCAAAAAATCAGGCCCTAGCGGCCTGCAAAGCAGCCAAGCCTGGGGGAGTAACGTCACTGGGCTTGGTTGTGCGCTGCGCTTTCACTGCTCATTTCAAAGCGCTTTTTGCGCACTCGCCCCCTGGTGAATAGGCTCTAAAAGTCGTGATCCCGTTCTGAATCGTGAACATGCGTCGCCCCGCACCTGCCTCGCCGCCTGCAGGCCCTCGCCTTTCCACCCATGGTGCAGACTCAGGCAGTTTCGGCCAGCACATGCACGAATGGTGGCTGTTGTGGTGGAGCAATCTGTACCTGGGCAGCTCCATGCTGGTGCTGCTGTGCCGGCCAGGCCGGCATTGGTGGCGAATCTGGCAAGTCGTTACAGCTCAGGTCTATGCCCGCTTGCGCTGGTCATTGCTGGGCTTTTTGCTCATCGCCTACATTCTGGGCAGTGTGGCAACGCAAATCACGCAACAAACCCTGCACGGCTTTGGCCTGGCCCATTTCACGCCCAGCCTGATGGTGCGCATTCTGTTGGTGGAAGTTGTGCCTCTGGCTGCTGCTTTGGTGGCGGCCATCAAGCTGACGATCCCGCTGGGGGCCGAGTTGGCCATGTTGCGGCACCGCAAGCACCTAGCGCGATTGGAGGCAGCAGGCATTGATGCCTTGCAGACCGAGCTTCTTCCCCGCTTGTTGATGGGGGTGTATGCCTCCATCATGTTCGCGGCCATAGGCAGTGCCACAGTCATGGTCACGCTGTATCTCAGTATCTATGGGTATACGCTGGCGGGCTTGGAGGTGTTTACACACGCCTTCGGGCGCACCATGACGCCGCTGTTCACCTTCATCTTTGCGGCCAAGGCCGTGGCGTTTGGCTACATCGTGGCTTTGATCCCGCTGACGGCGGCCTTTACCGATCCCCGCTACGGCCTGCGGCGCGATTCGGAGCTGGCTACGCTGGCGCGCATGCTCGCCCTGCTCATTCTGGTGGAAGTGTTATCCTTGGTCGCCAATTACTACTGAGCGCCCTGCAAGCCCTGTATCGGGCGCTCAAATCCATATGCTCTGCCTGACCGGGCCTTTCTGCCCCCACCGTTTTGTGCCTGTGCGACCCCGCCCTGACTGCATTTGTTCATGAGCCAAGCGCCGCACCAGCCCCCTGCCCCGTCTGCCCCCAATACTCAGACCGGGGCGCCAGCCGATGGCCAAAGCAAACAGCGCGCCACGCAGCAGCCCACCGCGCCCAGCCCATCGCTGGGTCTGGCGCCGCTGGCGCCCGTGCCGCATCTGCATTTCAAGTCGATTCTGCTGATGCTCATCACCATCGCGCTGAGCATTGGCGCCCTGGGGTATCTGCTGTATGCGCGTGGCGCATTTGAGAACAAGCAGATTCTGATACTCACCGCAGATGACTCAGAAGGTGTCTCGCTGGGGATGGATTTGACCTTCTCTGGCTTTCCCATCGGCAGGGTCAGGCGCATCGAGCTGGCCGACGATGGCAGCGTGCGCATCCAGATTGAAGTGCCTGAAAAAAACGCCCATCGCCTGCGCGAGTCCAGCATCTTCACCATGGTGCGCAATATTCTGGGTGTCACAAGCCTCAAGGCCTACACCAGCGATTGGGACGACCCGCCCCTGCCCGACCGGGCCGTCAGGCCTGTACTCTATGGTGACGCTTCGGCGGAAATCCCCCAGCTCATGGCCTCGGTGCGCAACCTGGTCAACAACCTCACCGGCCTGACCGCCAGCGACTCAGACCTGGCGCAAAGCATGGCCCGCATCAATGAGCTGGGCGGCAGCCTCAGCCAGGCGGCCAGCCAGGGCGGGGCTCTCAAGATTCTGCTGGGCGAGGGCCAGGAGCTGCAGCAGCTGCAAAAAGCCCTTACCCAAATCAACACCTTGCTGCAATCGCTCAACCGCACAGTCAACCATGCAGACAGCCAAGTGTTCGGGCAACGTGGTCTGCTGCGCGATGCCCAAAGCGCCACTCAGCAGCTGACACAATTGCTGCAAGCCAGCCGCCAAAGCCTCAAGCAGATTGACGCCATCCTGGGTGACACCAAAACCATCACTGGTCACGTGAGCAGCAACACGCAGGATCTGCAAACACTGCGCGCCAGCATCGAGAGCAATTTGCGACAAATCGATGCCTTGATGGGCCAGCTGCAAAACACCTGGCCGTTCGCCAAAGAGCATCAAATGACCTTGCCATGAGTTTTCGCACTCCTTTTTTTCCCTCCAGCAGCGCATCCAACCAAGGCACGGCCTGCCAGCGTGAAAATGGCAATGACCGAGACGCCAACAGCAGCAGCCCATGGCCTGCCATGGCACGCGCTTGCGCAGCACTGTTGCTGTCCTCCGTCCCACTGGTCGTGACGCATCAGGCCCTGGCGGCCGATACAGCGCCTGCCGCCACGCAGCAGCGCATACGCATACCGCCTGCGGCCCATTTGCAATTCGATGCCAAAGGCAAGATCAGCGGCTTTTCCTACAGTGCCAGCGCTCAGTTGCATTGGCAGCACGATGGGCACAGCTACCGGGCAGAGCAAAGCATCAAAGCGCCACTGATGGGCACGCGCTCGCAAGTCAGCAGTGGGCACATCCGGGCCGGGCATTTGCAGCCTCTGCAATTCACAGACTCGGCACGCAAAAAACGCAACCTGCGCTTCGACCCAGCCACGGGCAAAGTCACCGTGGTGGCCAGTGGGCAGACTGAAAGCGTTCCCCCAGATGCTCAGGATCGTCTGAGCGTATTCTTCCAACTGGCCGCTCGCGTTGCCGCTGATCCCGGTCTGCGTGTCAAGGGCCAGCGCATTGCCATCTGGACTGTGGCCAGCAACAAACAGGAAAGCTGGGTCTTCGAGGTTGATGGTCAACAATCCCTGCCCCTGCCTGCAGGCACGCTGCCCAGCATCAAGCTGCGCCGCCTGCCACGCAAGGCCGACGATCAGCAGGCCGAAATCTGGCTGGCCGCATCCACAGGTTATTTGCCTGTGCGCATTCTGTTGCAAGACGATGGCGACGCCGTTGACTTACAAATGAAGCGCTACACCCCCACCAAAGCCCAGCAGTAAGAGCCTGCTCGCGCTGAGCCTTTGAACAGGCCTTAACGTTTTTGGAGCCGACCAGCGCTCCATGCGACGCTGCCTGCCATAGGGTGGCGCTTGCGTATGCCAGCGAGGCCGCTGCGGGCGCATCAATATCAGTGATAGCCCTGATGCCAAAGCCCCTGACAGGGCCCTTGCAAGAATCTTTTTTCAGTTACGATTGCCGCCGCTTGGCAGCCAGCGCCATGGCCCCGGTGGGCCTGGATCTTGATGGCTGCCTTCGTCTGAATGACGCACTGTCCCCATCCATTCCCCCGAGGAGATTGCATGAACCGCATTCCCATGATCGCGCGCGGCGCTGGCCGCCGTCAGTTGCTGCAGGCCGCTGCCGCAGCCCTGCTGGGCCTGAGCGCCCTGACCAGCACCAGCGTATATGCGCAAGCCAAGTCCGTGGCCGTCACAGCCATCGTCGAACATCCGGCGCTCGACGCCGTGCGCGATGGGATCAAGGAGGAACTTGAAGCCAGCGGCTTCAAGGGCGACAAGCTCAAGTGGCAATACCAAAGTGCGCAAGGCAATCCCGGCACCGCTGCGCAGATCGCACGCAACTACATCGGCCAGAACCCGGATGTGATCGTGGCCATTGCCACGCCATCGGCCCAGGCCGTGGTCGCTGCCAGCAAGAGCATCCCCACCGTGTATTCGGCAGTCACCGATCCAGTGGCAGCGCAGTTGGTCAAGAACATGGAGCCCAGCGGCACCAACGTCACCGGCGTGTCTGACGCCCTGGCGCTGGAAGACCAGGTCAACCTGATCAAGAAAATTCTGCCCAACGTCAAGCGCATCGGCATGGTCTACAACCCCGGCGAGGCCAATTCCGTCGTGGTCGTCAACGAGCTCAAGCGCATCCTGCCCCCGATGGGCATCGAGCTGGTCGAGGCCACAGCCCCGCGCACCGTGGACATCACGGCCGCAGCCCGCAATTTGGTGGGCAAGGTGGACGTGATCTACACCAACACCGACAACAACGTGGTCTCGGCCTACGAGTCGCTGGTCAAAGTGGCCACCGATGCTAAGCTGCCCCTGGTTGCGTCGGACACCGACAGCGTCAAGCGCGGCGCCATCGCTGCCCTGGGCGTAGACTACCGCGATCTGGGCCGTCAGACTGGCAAGATCGTTGTGCGCATCCTCAATGGCGAAAAGCCTGGCGCCATCGCTTCCGAGCGCAGCACCAATCTGGAGCTCTACGTCAACCCCAAGGCCGCTGCGGCCCAGGGCGTGAGCTTGTCGCAGGAACTGATCCAGTCCGCCAAGGAAGTGATTGAATAACGCAGAGCCTTGAACCGACATGGGCAGCCCGTTCACATACGGGTCAGCCCTTGAGCATGGCAATCACAGCGGGGCAGGCAATGGGCCTGCCCCGCTGATGTTCAGGCCACCTAAGGCCATGCTGCGCCATATGACCTGCACCTGGCCCGCGCCTGGCTTGCACCGGCAGCCAAGGCCTGTGACAAATACCCAAAACCGTTTGCTGCGATGACCTTTTATTCCTTCATGGGGGCACTGGAAATCGGCCTGATTTTCGGCCTGGTTGCCCTGGGGGTGCTGATCTCCTTTCGCATCCTGAACTTCCCAGACCTGACGGTCGATGGCTCATTCCCATTGGGTGGCGCCGTCGCAGCCACACTGATCTCCACAGGCAAAGATCCTTTCCTGGCCACCTTCATCGCCACCTTGGCTGGCGCGTTGTCTGGCTTTGCCACTGGCTGGCTCAATGTGCGCCTGAAAATCATGGATTTGCTGGCGGGCATTTTGATGATGACCGCGCTGTATTCCATCAATCTGCGCATCATGGGCAAACCCAATGTGCCGCTGATTCTGGAGCCCACGGTGTTTACCGTACTGATGCCTGGTATCTGGGCCGACTACATCGAAAAGCCGCTGATTCTGTTGGTCGTCGTGCTGATCGCCAAATTCATCCTGGATTGGTATTTCGCCTCCGAGCGCGGCCTGGCCATGCGCGCCACCGGCGCCAATCCGCGCATGGCCAGCGCCCAAGGGGTAGCCACCAGCTGGGCCAAGCTCGTGGGCCTGGCCATCTCCAACGCGCTGGTGGCCCTGGGCGGAGCACTGTTTGCACAAAGCCAGGGCGGCTCGGACATTTCCATGGGCATCGGCACCATCGTGATTGGCCTGGCCGCAGTCATCATTGGCGAGAGCGTGCTGCCCTCACGGCGCATTCTGTGGGCCACGCTGGCCGTCATCATCGGCGCCGTGCTCTATCGCTTCTTCATCGCGCTGGCGCTCAACAGCAGCTGGATCGGCCTGCAATCGCAAGATTTGAACCTGATTGCCTCCGTGCTGGTCATCCTGGTGCTGGTGTTTCCGCTGCTCAAGCGCCGCCTCAAATCGCTGGCCCAATAAGCACAGCCCCTAGGAGTTGCTCCATGCTCAAAGCCACTGATTTGCGCATCACCTTCAACCCCGGAACGCCTATTGAAAACCCGGCGCTGCGCGGCGCCAGCCTGGAAATCCCCACTGGTCAGTTCGTGTCCGTGATCGGCTCCAACGGCGCAGGCAAGTCCACATTTCTCAACGCCATCTCCGGCGACCTGATCATGGATTCGGGGCGCATCGAGATCGATGGCGTCGACGTCACGAAGAAACAGGCCTGGCAGCGCGCAGACCTGGTGGCGCGGGTGTTCCAGGATCCCATGGCCGGCACCTGCGAGGCCCTGACCATTGAGGAAAACATGGCCCTGGCCATGGCGCGCGGGCGCAAGCGCCGCTTTGGCTTTGCGCTGAACAAACAAAACCGCGAGCTGTTCCGCGAAAAGCTCGCCATCCTGAACCTGGGCCTGGAAAAACGCCTGACGGATCGCATCGGCCTGCTCTCTGGCGGCCAGCGCCAGGCCGTCAGCTTGCTGATGGCGTCGCTGCAGCCCTCGCGCATCCTGTTGCTGGACGAACACACGGCCGCGCTCGATCCGAAGACAGCGGCCTTCGTGATGGATTTGACAGCCCGCATCATCGAAGACAACCAGCTCACAGCCATGATGGTCACGCACAGCATGCGCCAGGCATTGGATTACGGCAGCCGCACAGTCATGCTGCACCAGGGCAAGGTTGTGCTGGACGTCAGCGGCAGCGAGCGTGCAGGCATGGACGTGCCCGATTTGCTGCAGATGTTCGAGCGTACCCGGGGCGAAAAACTGGCCGACGACGCCCTGCTGCTGAGTTGATGCCTTCCTCGGCTTGTTCTTCAGCAAGCCCAAGTCCACTTGTGCAAAGGGTGCCCGGCAATTGCCCTTCGGGCAGCTACAGATCGCATACAATCGCCGCCGACGGGCCTTCCCGCATGGTGAAGCAGCCAACCGGGTCAGGTGGGGAACCAAGCAGCCCTAACTGTGTAGCCAGTGCCGGGGTCAGGCTCGTCACCTTCTTCTCTCTTGCCGCCGTCTGGCTGGCAACTCCTGCCTTAGAGCCTGTTCAAAATCTCGGCGCGAGTGGGCAAGAAGCGGTTTGGGGTGGGCTGCAAGGCGCAAAACGCAGCCATAGCTGGGGCTATGGCGAGGCTTTGCAACGCAGCAGAGCGCCCAAATCCGCTCTCTTGACCGCTGTGCAAAGATTTTGAACTGGCTCTCAGCACAGCACATGCCAAGGGCCATCTGCCCATCCGATCTGTCGCGCAGTGTCCCGGCCCGCCCCCCTCCCCTCCCTGATACTGACTCGCCCAGCGACGCAGAACGCGGCCTGGGCAGCGCAGTTTGCTGCCCTGGGCATTGATTGCATTGCCTTGCCGCTGATCCACATCCAGTTCCTTGACGACGCCACCAGCGTGCAACGCCGCCTCAGCGCGCTGGCAAAACTGGATCAATGGGCCGCCATCATGCACGTCAGCCCCAACGCCGTGCAGGGCTTCTGGGATGCCCAGGCCATGCAACTCTGGCGGCAGCTGCTGGCCACTGGCGCCAACCTGCCGCGCCTGTGGGCGCCCGGGCCGGGGACGGCTCAAGCCCTTCAGGCCCAGGGCTTTGCGCTTGAATGGATCGACCAGCCGGCAGCCGATGCCGAGCAATTCGATTCCGAAGCGCTGTGGCAACAAGTGCAAACGCAGATCTCTCCCGGCGCCCAGGTGCTGATTCTGCGCGGCAGCCGCGCCGTTGCAGGCACTGCAATCCCGGCAGCCCCTCGCCAAGTGCAGGACGAAGGCCATGGGCGCGATTGGCTGGCGCGCCAACTGCAGCAACGCGACGCACAACTGCATTTCCTGCCCGTCTACCGGCGCAGCCCGCCCACCTGGGACGCCGGGCAACGCGACCTGGCAATGGGCACTGCCGCAGCGCGGCGCATCTGGCTGCTGAGTAGTTCGGAAGGCGTGCAACACCTGCCGCAGCTGCTGCCCGGGCAAGGCGAGGCCTTCTGGCGCGCGCAATCGGCCATTGTCACGCACCCGCGCATCGCCCAAGCAGCGCAGCGCATTGGCTTTGGCCAAATCCATGCCAGCGCCCCCACTGTGCAGGCCATCGCCCTGTGTCTGCAAGGCTTGGAGCGATAAGGCTCAGAAAAGCAAAAAGCCAGTGCCTTTGCGGACACTGGCTTTTCTCAGTGTGCCCAATCAGGGCATGAATGAAGCATGAGGGCTTGGGCCCTGTTGGCCTGTTTACTGAATACGGGCAATCTGACCATTTTGCACCTGGACGCGATCATTGATGCGCAGGCCACCCGGATCGCTGACGTCGTACATGCGGTACTGGCCGTTATCCACGCGGATGGTGATGCGGTAACCGTAGACCTGCCCTTGCGCGCCGCCATTGTTCATGCGGCCTTCAATGGCGTTGCCCGCTACGGCGCCGCCAACGGCGCCAGCAATGGTGGCTGCCGTGCGGCCACTGCCGCCACCAACGTGGTTGGCCGCCAAGCCGCCGACGACGGCACCGAGCAGAATGCCCGCGCCAGTGCTGCCACGATGGGTGTTTTGCAGTGCCTGGATGTCGGTCACGTAGCCGTACTCCAGCATGTTGGCCGGGGCTCGGCTGGGTGCGGTGCCCACGTGGCCACCGCCGCCGCGGTAGGGGTCGGCAGGGTACAGCGGCGTGCTTTGGCAGGCCGCCAGGGTCAGGGCCAGCGCGGTGGTCGAGGCCAGATAGGCGATGCGGGATGAGGACATGATTTCCTCCCTTTCTTCAGGACTGTTGAGAGTTCAATCGCTGGATGCAGCTCGTGCCGCCAAAGGGCGGCAGCTGCACGGCGGCGCCATCGTAGCGCCGCTGCCTAGTGGCCACAGTACGCTAAGTGTAAAAGCCGGTAAACGTCTGGTGAATTGCTACTGGCTCTGCCACCCAGAAAAATCCCTGCACATCCAACCTGACCTTTCACGCCAGCAGGGTTTGACGCGCAGGCCATGGCGGTTTTTGTGCAGGCATCTGAGCAGCAGCACACAACGGGCAACTTGCAAGAGCCAGGTTTGAGCAGGTACTCAGGCCTCAACCAGAATGCGCAGCATGCGGCGCAGCGGCTCGGCTGCACCCCACAGCAGCTGGTCGCCGATGGTGAAGGCGCCCAGGTACTGCGGGCCCATGGCCAGCTTGCGCACGCGCCCGACAGGGATGCGCATGGTGCCGGTGACAGAGACTGGCGTGAGCTCTGCCAGGGTGGCCTCCTTGGTGTTGGGCACCAGCTTCACCCAGGGGTTGTCGGCAGCAATCATGGCCTCGATCTCATCGAGCGGCACGTCCTTTTTCAGCTTGAAGGTCAGCGCCTGGCTGTGGCAGCGCATGGCGCCGATGCGCACGCAAAAGCCGTCGACCGGGATGGCCGGCGTGCCAAAGCCTTCACCCATACCCAGGATTTTGTTGGTCTCGGCCATGCCCTTCCATTCCTCGCGGCTGACGCCGTTGCCCAAGTCGGCGTCGATCCAGGGGATCAGCGAGCCGCCCAGTGGCGCCAGGAAGTGGGCCGTCTCCGCCTCGCTCAGGCCGCGCTGCTTGGCGATGATCTTGCGGTCGATCTCCAGGATGGCGCTGTGCGGGTCGGCCAGCAGATCGCGCACCTCGGCGTGCAGCGTGCCGAACTGCGTCAGCAGCTCGCGCATGTGCTGCGCGCCGCCGCCCGATGCGGCCTGGTAGGTCTGGGTGCTCATCCATTCGACCAGCCCGGCCTTGTACAGCGCGCCAACGCCCATGAGCATGCAGCTGACGGTGCAGTTGCCGCCTACCCAGGTCTTGCCGCCCTTGCTCAAGGCGTTCTGGATCACCGGCAGGTTGACCGGGTCGAGCACGATGACCGATTCACTGTCCATGCGCAGCGTCGATGCGGCATCGATCCAGTGCCCATTCCAACCGGCAGCGCGCAACTTGGGATAGACCGCCTTGGTGTAATCGCCGCCCTGGGCGGTCAGGATGATGTCGCAGCGCTTGAGCGCCTCGATGTCGTAGGCGTCCTGCAGGCGTGTTTCGTTTTTGGCCTGGGCCGGGGCCTGGCCGCCTGCGTTGGAGGTCGAGAAAAACACCGGCTCGATGCAGTCGAAATCGCCCTCGGCCTGCATGCGTTCGAGCAGCACGGAGCCGACCATGCCGCGCCAGCCGACCAAACCTGTACGTTGTGCCATGTGGATAACCCTTCTTTCAATGGAGATTGCAGAAATATCGGAACTCTCTGCTCCGGCTCGTCTGGCCGGCTTGAAAGACGGGCGCGACGAACCGCAGCTGCTTCAGCCCTTCGTCGTCTTGGTAATGATCACAGCCACAGCAGAGCGCGCTGCCGGTGCAGGGCGCGCAGGCTGCGCACATGCCAACGCCAGGCCCAGGGCCTGGCGTGGTGCGCAATCGGAAAAGCGGTGCTGCAGCATGATGGCGCGCAGTATAGCGAGTTTGCGCCGCTGCCGGCCTGTAGCGCCTGGCAGCACGCAGCGGCACTCATGGGGCACGATCTACAATCGCCGCCCTATGGCAAAACAAGCACCTTCCGCCCCGATGGCCGCCAGCAGCGGCAATGGCTACTCCGAGAGCTCGATCAAGGTCCTCAAAGGTCTGGAGCCGGTCAAGCAGCGCCCGGGCATGTACACCCGCACCGACAACCCGCTGCACATCATCCAGGAGGTGCTGGACAACGCTGCCGACGAGGCCCTGGCTGGCCACGGTAAGAAAATCCGTTTTACTCTGCACGAGGACGGCTCGGTCAGCGTCGAGGATGAGGGCCGCGGCATCCCCTTCGGCCTGCACCCGGAAGAAAACGCGCCAGTGGTGGAGCTGGTCTTCACGCGCCTGCACGCGGGCGGCAAGTTCGACAAGGACTCAGGCGGCGCCTACAGCTTCTCCGGTGGCCTGCACGGTGTGGGCGTGTCCGTCACCAATGCGCTGGCCACGCGCCTGGAGGTGGACATCCACCGCGACGGCCAGGTGGCGCGGCTGGTGTTCGGCAACGGCGGCGAGGTGATCGAGCCGCTGACGGTGCGCAAGGCCGAGCCCGGCGAGCGCCGCCAGGGCACCACGGTGCGCGTCTGGCCCGATGCGCGCTACTTCGAATCCAAGGCCTTGCCCATGCCCGAGCTGCTGCACCTGCTGCGCAGCAAGGCGGTGCTGATGCCCGGCGTGGCCGTGACGCTGCGCAACGAAAAAACCGGCCAGCAGCAAAGCTGGCAGTACAAGGGCGGCCTGGCCGACTACCTGAGCCAGGCGCTGCCGGCCGAGCCGGTCATCCCGCTGTTCGAAGGCCAGGGCTATGCCGACCGGCACAGCGACAGCTTTGCCGTGGGCGAAGGCGCCGCCTGGTGCGTGGCCTTCACCGAGGAAGGCCAGCCGCTGCGCGAGAGCTACGTCAACCTCATCCCCACCACGGCCGGCGGCACGCACGACAACGGCCTGCGCGACGGGCTGTTCCAGGCCGTCAAGAGCTTCATCGACATGCACGCGCTGCTGCCCAAGGGCGTCAAGCTCATGCCCGAGGACGTGTTCTCGCGCGCCAGCTACGTGCTCTCGGCCAAGATCCTCGATCCGCAATTCCAGGGCCAGATCAAGGAAAAGCTCAACTCCCGCGATGCCGTGCGCCTGGTTTCGGGCTACGTCAAGCCGGCCATGGAGCTGTGGCTGAACCAGCACGTGGACTACGGCCGCCGCATTGCCGAGCTGGCCATCCGAGCCGCGCAAACGCGCCAGCGCGCTGGGCAAAAGGTGGAAAAGCGCAAAGGCTCGGGCGTGGCCGTGCTGCCGGGCAAGCTCACCGATTGCGAAAGCCGCGACCTGGCCTACAACGAGGTCTTTCTGGTCGAGGGCGACTCGGCCGGCGGCAGCGCCAAGATGGGCCGCGACAAGGAAACCCAGGCCGTGCTGCCGCTGCGCGGCAAAGTGCTCAACACCTGGGAGGTCGAGCGCGAGCGCCTGTTTGCCAACACCGAAGTGCACGACATCGCCGTGGCCATCGGCGTCGATCCACACGGGCCGGGCGATGAGGTCGACCTCTCCGGCCTGCGCTACGGCAAGATCTGCATCCTGAGCGACGCCGACGTGGACGGCGCGCACATCCAGGTGCTGCTGCTGACGCTGTTCTTCCGCCACTTCCCCAAGCTGATCGAAGCCGGGCACGTTTTCGTGGCCCAGCCGCCGCTCTACAGCGTTGCCGTGCCGGCGCGAGGCAAAAAGCCCGCCGCCAAGCTCTACGTGCTCAGCGAGCAAGAGCTGCAACGCGCGCTGGACAAGCTGCGCAAAGACGGCGTGCGCGAAGGCGCCTGGAGCATTGGCCGCTTCAAAGGCCTGGGCGAGATGAACGCCGAACAGCTGTGGGAAACCACCCTCAACCCCGACACCCGCCGCCTGCTGCCCGTGCAGCTGGGCCACTTCAGCTTTGCCCAGACCGAGGGCTTTTTCACCCAACTCATGGGCAAGGGCGAGGCCGGCGCGCGCCGTGAGCTGATGGAGCTGCACGGCGACGCCGTGGACATTGACGTGTGACGGCGCCCGCCATGACGGACTGGCTCTCCCTCTTGCTGCTGCTGGCCGTGCTCGGCTGGGTGCTGTGCCTGCGCTACCAGCGCCAGCGCATCGCCTTTCTGGGCCAATACCTGGCAGGGCTGAAGATCGAACACCACATGGGCCTGCTCACCCAGGGCTATCTGCGCGCCATCCATGAGGACGACCCGCAGCGTCAGGCGCAAATCTGGGACACCTTCGCCCACAGCGAGCGCAGCGTGGCCGAGCACATCGAGCGCCTCAGCGCCGCCATCGCCCAGGCCCCGGCAGAGCGCACCCGCATCGGCCGCTGGGCCCTGTGCCTGCCCTATGTGGAGCAGCTGCTGCCATCGGCCACGCGCGACTTCAAGGCCCTGCTGCGCCTGCATGCCCAGGGCGTGCGCGCGGTGGTGGACAACACCCAGGGCCTGCCGCCCAAGGCCCGCGCCTACCAGTTGATGGCCGAGCTGCTGCTGTTGCAACACAGCTGCCACTGGTTCTGCAAATCGCGCCTGGTGGCCGACGCGCGCCTGCAGGCGCGCCACCAGGTCACGCACCAGAAAGTGCTGGACTCGGTCTCTGCCGCCACCGGCCAAGCCTACCGCCAATGGCTGCAGCGGGGCTGAGCACCTGAGCTGCGCCCTCCTGGAGCACGCAGGCGCTGCCCAGGCGATGATTTCAAATGCAATGACACCCCCTGAAAAATCAATCAATTACAGCCATTGGACGGCCTGCGTGGCGCCGATGCTCGATTGGACCGACCGCCACTGCCGGTATTTCCATCGCCTGCTCAGCCGGCACGCGCGGCTCTATACCGAGATGGTGCACACCGGCGCCATCCTGCACGGCCAGCGCCAGCGTTTTTTGCAGTTCAATGAAGAAGAGCATCCGCTGGCGCTGCAGCTGGGCGGCAGCGAGCCGGCCGACCTGGCGCGCTGTGCGCAACTGGCGCAAGAGGCCGGCTACGACGAGGTCAACCTCAACTGCGGCTGCCCCAGCGAGCGGGTGCAGCGCGGCAGCTTTGGCGCCTGCCTGATGGCCGAGCCGGCCTTGGTGAGCGATTGCGTCAAGGCCATGGTCGATGCCTGCAGCATCCCCGTGACCGTCAAGCACCGCATCGGCCTGGATCAGCAGCAAAGCTATGGCCCGCTGCGCGATTTCGTCGGCCAGGTGGCCGAGGCCGGCTGCCGGGTGTTCATCGTCCATGCGCGCAATGCCTGGCTCAAGGGGCTGAGCCCGAAGGAAAACCGCGAAATCCCGCCGCTGCGCTACGAGGTGGTGCGCCAGCTCAAGGCCGACTTCCCGCAGCTGGGCATCGTCGTCAACGGCGGCATCGCCACGCTGGCGCAAATGCAGGCGCATTTGCAGGGGGCTGAGGGCCTGCGCCTCGATGGCGTGATGGTCGGCCGCGAGGCCTACCACAACCCCTGGTTTCTCACGCAATGGGACGCCGCCCTGTTCGGCCACTCGCCCAGCGAACTGCAGCGCGACGCCGTGGAAGAAGAGATGGTGCGCTACATGGCCCGCCAGCAGGCCGCAGGCGTCTCGCCGCCGCACATCGCGCGTCACATGCTCGGCCTGCGCAATGGGCAGCCTGGCGCCAAGGCCTGGCGCCAGGTCTGGAGCGACCACCGCCTCAAGGATCTGCCCGCCGCAGCCATCGCGGCGCAGGCCAGGCAGGCCCGGCTGAACAGCGCCGCTGTCACGGCCAGCTCTCAGCAATAGCGCCGCACTTGCTGGCGCAGCTGCTGGAGCCTGTCCTTGTCGGGCCGGGCGCTGTCTTGCTGGATGCGCAGGCTGCGCCGGGCCATGTCGCAGGCCTGCTGGTTTTTCTGCCGGCCGCTGCGCCGGGCGCTGCCGGCTTGGCGCTGCGATGGCTGACTGGCCCTTTGCTGGCGCAGCTGCCGTTTGCGCTCTGCGCTTGCGCGTGGCGCGCCCTGCCAGTGCCGGTTGGCGTCATTGCCCTGCTGCAGCGCCGGCCCGCTGGCCAGCGGCGCGGGCTGTGCCTGCAGGCCCTGCCCCGCCTGGGCGGCCAGCAGGGCCAGCCACAGCACACCCTGCCATCTCCATTGCCATCTCATCGTCTTGCCCTTTCCAAACGCTCGGCCTGGCTCTTGGGAGCAGGCCGCTTTTTGCCATAATCGCCGCCCATGTTCAGCTACCGCCACGCCTTCCATGCCGGCAACCATGCCGATGTGCTCAAGCACACCGTGCTGCTGGCCGCGCTCGACCACCTCCTGCAGAAAGACACGGCGTTGGCCTTATTGGACACCCATGCCGGCAACGGGCTGTACCGGCTTGATGGGGATTTTGCCCAGACCAGCGGCGAAAGCCAGCACGGCATCCAAAAGCTGCTCTGGGCCTACCAGCACGGGGAGGCTGGCGAAGGCGCAGCCGACTGGCCCGAGGCACTGCAGCGCTATGTACAGGCCGTGCTGGCGCACAACGCCGCTGCAGGCGCTGGCGGCCAGCGCCTGGTGTATCCAGGCTCGCCTGCGTTGCTGCAGCAGCACATGCGCGCGCAAGACCAGCTGCACGTGTTCGAGCTGCAACCGGCCGACATGCGCGCGCTGCAGGGCAATCTGCAGCAAGGCCCGCATGCGGCGCGCTGCCACGTCTGGCACGAGGACGGCTGGCAAGGCAGCCTGCGCCTGCTGCCGCCGCCTTCGCGGCGCGCGCTGCTGCTGTGCGACCCGAGCTACGAGATGAAGAGCGACTACGCCCAGGCCGCGCAATGGCTGGGCCAGGCGCTGCGCAAATTTGCCACCGGCTGCTACATCGTCTGGTATCCCGTCATCCCGCGCCCCGAGGCGCACGCTCTGCCGCGCAAGCTCAAGGCCCTGGCCCAGCAGGCCGGCAAGCCCTGGCTGCATGCCACGCTGGCGGTGCGCAGCGGCCAAGGCAGCGGCCTGCGCCTGCCCGGCCAGCAGGCCCAGCGCCCGGGCATGGTCTGCAGCGGGGTGCTGATCGTCAACCCGCCCTACACGCTGCAGCCGCAATTGCAGCAGGCCCTGCCGGTGCTCACGCGCCTGCTGGCGCAGGATTCCCACGCGGCCTACACGCTGGAGAGCAGCGCGCGCTGAGCATCGACGCGCCGCCTGTTTCCCTGAACTGCCCCGCCGCCCCGCCGTCATCGCTCAGCGAGCGCCCGCCGCAAAGCCGCCTGCCCCACGACCTTTCCTTACCTGCTTTCCGACCATGCGCGCTGCCCTCCCCGCTGCCCTCGCCCTGTCTGCGCTCAGCCTGTTTTGGGGCCTGCAAGGCCTGCCCCGGCACTGGCCCGAGGCCGAACCACAAGCTGCCCTGCCCCGGCTGCAGCAGCCCGTGCGCGAGCTGCTGCGCGCGCCGCGCACGCAACCCATGTATTTGCTGCTCACGGTCGAGGGCCTGGCCTATTGCGCCGAGGGCGAGGGCGCACCCGAGGTGGTGGACAACGCCACGCTGGAGCGCTACTGCGAGCGCCACGGCCTGGACAATGCCCGGCGCCTGGGCGAGTTGCTCGAACGCATCGAGCCCGGCGGCGCAGCCGGGAAAATCCAGGTCGGCTACGTCATCACCACCAAGCTGCTGAGCCAGTTCCAGCGCGCGGCCGATGGCCAGTGGCAGTTTGACCCCGCGCCGCTGGCGCGCGAGCTGCGGCTGGTGGAAAAGCTCGATCGGCCCGTGGCGCTGTACCTGTCCTCGACCCACTTCGACACGCTGGGGCCGCTGCCGGGCGAGCTGGCCAAGGATGCGGCCAACCTGGCCCTGTTTGCCGACCGGCAGCCGCGCACGCTGGACTATTTCAGCTACCCCATCGTGCCCTACACGCTCGACCCCAACCCCGAGCTGCCCGTCAACCGCTACAAGCGCCAGGCGCTGCAGCAGGTGCACGCCATGCTGGCGGCCATGGCGCCGCAGCACCGCAAGAAAATCGTCGCCATCTTCCTGGGCGGGGAGACGCACCACTTCTACCAAAACTTCGCCGACGGCATGGGCGAGTTCGAGCGCCCGGCCGTCACCGACCACAGCCCGGCTTCGGTGCAGGCCTTTCGCCACTGGCTGCAGCAGCGCTACGGCAGCATTGCGGCGCTCAATGCCGCCTATTGGGGCAGGCAGGCTCAAAACGGCAGCGCCCTGCCCGGCTACACGGACTTCGATCAGATCGAGCCGCCTGCGGGCAACTTCCGCAACGACCCGCAAACGCCCTACCTGCAGCACTACGACGGCCACAGCCACGGCCAGCTGGCCGTGCACGGCTGGTACTGGGACGCGCTGCAGAAAACCCAGGCCCTGCGCGTGTACCTGGACGGCCAGCTCATCGGCCCGGCCCAGCAGGGCCTGAACCGGCTGGACGTGTACCGCCAGCTCGATGAGGTGGGCACGCCAGCCAGCGGCTTTCGCCTGGAGCTGCCCTTTGACGCCCTGCCCGCCGGACGGCACATGGTCAGCGTCAGCGCTGTGCGCGGCCAACGCGAATGCCTGCTGGACGAGCGCGTGGTCAACATCCTCGGGCGCGATGGCGCGCGCTTCGACTGGCGCGACCAGCACCGCGTCTTCACCAGCCTGCAGGGCAAGCTGCCGCGCTGCGTGAGCAAAGGCCAAGGGCCGCAGGCGCTGCGCTTTCACCTCGACGCCCCAAGCTGGGACCTGCCGCTGGGCTACAACCCGCTGGCGCGCGACTGGAACGAATTCCGCCAGACCCAGGTGCTGCGCTACATGCAGGCCTTGTTCGACTGGGCCGTGGAGATTGGCTTTGCGCCCGAGCTGCTGTTCTCACACCAGATCCTGCCGCAGCTCAACTCCAGCTGGAATGCGAATTTGTTTGCCACGCAGCGCAGCGTGGCGCCCGGCCTGCCCTGGAAGCCAGGCTTCAACCTCTACGGCGGTGGCGTCTGGTCGGCGCCGACCCAGGCCCTGATCGGCCAGCTGCAGGCCGGCCCATCGGGCTATGGCGTGCCCGAGTTCCACCCCCAGCAGTGGAAGGACCGCCGCGCCATCGCGCAGGCCCTGGCCGGGCACTACAACGCCGGCGCGCACTTCATCAGCCCCTATTACTTCTCCATCGCGCCGCAAAAGCATCTGCAAGCGCCTGAATCCAACGCCGTGAGCCGCATGCGGCTGGAGCCCGGCAACAGCGCCGATGGTTCGGACCTGTTCTACGAGGCGCTGCTGCAGTTTGCCGCGCAATAAGGAAGGGGCTTAGGAAGAAGGCGCTAGGCGCTCTGTCGAGCGCGTTGCGCAGCCCAAACCAAGCCTGTCACCCCTTCACCCCTTGGCGCTCCTGCCTTGCTGCGCACTACGGCGCAGGGCGCAGCAAGCCAGCGGCGGCAGGCAACGCAGGCGCGGCCCCTGCCGCCCTCAGGGCGTTTGCGGCATTTGACTCAGCCAGCTGTCGATGGCGGCCACTGCCGCCTGCGCCGCCTGTGCCAGCGCCCAGGCACCGCCTGCCGCATCGGGCGTGGGCGCCGGGCGCTGGTATTCAAAGGTGCGTTGCCCCAGCAGGCGGTCGCCCTGCGGCTGCGGCGCCCACAGCGTGGCGCGCAGGCGCACCTGTGCATGGCTTTGCGTCTCGCTGGTGAAGACCTGCTCGAACTGCAGCACATCGACCTGCAAAGCCAGCGGCGCTTGCTGCTCCTGACGCAAGCGCGCCGGGCTGAAGCCATCCTCCAGCACGGGGCGGTGCAGCTCCAGTTGCTGGCGCAGCTGCTGGCTCAGCAGCTGCGGCACAGGCTGGCTCCAGCGCGCCTGCTGGTAGGCGCGCAGCTGCTGGGCATCGGCATAGGCATAGCGGTAGAGCACCGCCTGGCTGTTGGCCGGCAGGCCATGCGCGCTGACCTTGCCCAGCAGCAGCGGCGCAGCCGATGGGGCCGACGGTTGCGTGCCAGATTGTGCCGCTTGCGCGCTGGCGGCCATGGCGGCGCCCTTGGCGCCATCGACCTGCTGATCGGTGGCCGCACTGAAGTCGTACAGCGCGGGCGCAGCCGTCGGCGTGGGCAAGGCGGCGCAGGCGCTCAGCAGCGCTGCGGCCAGGCCCAGCGCCGCCAGGCCCAGGCGGCGGGGCTGTGCATGGAGGGGCATGGTGGAAGAAGTCATGGATTGCAATCCTGCTTGAAATGCGGGGAAACAGGCCGCGCGCGGCGGCTGCTTGCTGCGCACGGTGTTAATGCTGCGCCAGGCGGCGGGCTGCCATCAACGGCGGCGCGGCGCCACGTGGCCTTGCTCGCCCGGGCCTGGCTGGGCCATGTTGGGGCCATAGATCAGGGCCTGGGGGTTGTCGGCCACTTCGCGCGCCAGCAGGCTGATCTCGCGCATGGCCGCGCTGACCTCGCCCAGCGTGCGCAGAATGCGCGGCAACGTGGCGCTGTTGACCTCATCGGCCACGCCAGCGAAGGACTGCATGGACTGCCCCAGCTGGTCGAGCACCCCGCCCTTGCGGCCCAGGCTGGCCACGGCCTTGGTGATCTCCTGGCTCATGGCGTTGATGCTGGCGGCCGTCTTGTTCAGCGCCTGCATGTTGCTGCCCATGCCCTGGCTCAGGCTGGCCACCGTGGGGCCGATGTCTTTGGACCAGCTGCTCTCCAATTGCGCCAGCAACTGCGTCGTACCCTGCGCGGCCTGGCCGAATTGGGCGATGGTGCCAATCAGCACGCGCTGGTTCTCGTCGCTGAGCAGGCTGTTGATGCGCGCCATGGTCTCGCGCACGTCGCCGATCACTTCAGGCCCCATGGCCGCCAGCTGGCTCAGGTTGGAGGGGCGCATGGGCAGGCGCTTGTACCCTCTGGAAGACACCAGCGGCTCAGCAGCGAAGGGGGTGACCGCATCGTCCAAGTCGATGTAGGCCAGGCCCGTCACGCCCTGGTAGCCCAGAGAGGCAAAGGTGTTTTGCGTCACAGGGGCGTTTTCGTCCACCTCGATGCGGATGAGCACATTGCCTTCGACCTCGCGGTCAAAGCCGATGTAGGCCACCTTGCCCACGGACACGCCCTTGTAGCGCACCGCCGCCTGGGGCTGCAGGCCGGTGACGGCCTGGGGAGTGGAAAGCTCATAGGTCTCGTAGCTGCCCTGGTCGCGCGTAAGCCACAGCGCCAGGCCGGCCAGCAGCGCCAGCAGCGCCAGCACGAATACCCCAGCGGCAATGGCATGTGATTTGTTTTCCATAACGATGTCTTCTACGCCTTGGCGGCTGCGTCAGCGCCTGCGGCCGCGCCGGCGGGCGCAGGCTCCAGGGCGCGGCGGCCGCGTTCGCCAAGAAAAAATTGTTCGATGAAGGGGTGTTTGAAGGCCACCACCTGCTGCGGCGTGCCGGCAATGATGACGCGCTTTTCCGCCAGCACGGCCACGCGCGTGCTCAGGGCGTAGAGCGTGTCCAGGTCGTGCGTGACCATCACCACCGTCAGGCCCAGCTCCTGGTGCAGGCGCAGCAGCAGCTCGCAAAACTCGTCCGAGCCGCGCGGATCCAGCCCGGCCGTGGGCTCGTCCAGCAGCAGCAGCGGCGGATCCATGATGAGGGCGCGCGCCAGCGCCACGCGCTTGATCATGCCGCCGGAGAGGTCAGAAGGCATGCGCGTGGCGTGCTCGGGCTTGAGGCCCACCATTTGCAGCTTGACCAGCGCTGCATCGCGCACCACCTGCTCGGGCAGGCTGCCCTGCTCACGCAGCGGGAAGGCGATGTTGTCCAGTACGCTGAAGGCCGAGAACAGCGCCCCGTGCTGGAACAGCATGCCCATGCGCGCCGAGGCGCCCTGCGCGGGCAGCTCGGCTGCGGCCGTGCCGTCGATTTTCACCGTGCCCTTGCTCGGCCGCGTCAGGCCCAGGATGTGGCGCAACAGCACCGTCTTGCCCGTTCCCGAGCCGCCGACGATGGTCAGGATTTCGCCACGCCGCACCTGCAGATCCAGATCCTGGTGCACGGAAAAGGCATTGGCGCCCTGGCCGAACACCGTCCACAGCTTATCGATCTGCACCAGTGCCTTGGCGTCGGCGCCAGCGCCGGTGTCGGCCTTGGTGACAGCTTGCATGCCAGTGCCCATCAGAACCCCACGTTGCGGAAGATGATGGCGAACACCGCATCGATGACGATGACCGCCGTGATGGCCGTGACCACCGAGGCCGTCGTGCCATTGCCCAGGCTTTCGGTATTGGGCTTGACCCACAGGCCCCAGTGGCAGCCGATCAGGGCGATCGCCAGGCCGAACACCACCGATTTGCTCAGCCCCAGCCACAGGTTGGCAATGGGCACGGCGCTGGGCAGTGTCTGGAAGAAATAGGCCGGTGAGACGCCCAGCGAAAAATCCGAAGCCCAGATGCCGCCCAGCAAGGCCGCCAGAGTCGTCCACAGGCTGACCAGCGGCATGGCCAGCGCCAGCGCCATGGCGCGCGGCAGCACCAGCCTGAAGCCGTGCGAGATGCCCATCACGCGCATGGCGTCAAGCTCCTCATTGACGCGCATCACGCCAATCTGCGCCGTGATGGCCGAGCCCGAACGCCCGGCCACCAAAATGGCCGCCAGCAAGGGGCCCAGCTCGCGCGTCAGCGAGATGCCCAGGATGTTGACGATGAAGGCATCGGCGCCAAACTGCCGCAGCTGCAAGGCCAGCAGGTAAGCAATCACCACGCCGATCAAAAAGCCCACCAGCGCCGTGATCGGCAGGGCCTGGGCGCCCATGCGGAACAAATGGGCCGAGACATCGTGCCAGGGCCCACGCAAAGGCCGGCGCAGCAGGCGCAGTCCATCGAGCAGCAACTGCCCCACCAGCTGCACCATGCCCACGGCATGGCCCCAAGCGCCCAGGCTGATTTGGCCGATGTGCTCAAAGCCCGCCAGCCAGCCCTCGCCCTGCGCTGGCGCTGCGGGCACGGCGCTGAGCTCAGCCACACGCTCCAGAATGGCGCGCTGCTGCGGCAGCGCCTGCAACTGCGCAGGCATTTGCCGGCCCCAGCTGTCCCACAGCAATTGGGCCGTGACGTAATCAAAGCCCTGCATTTCGCGCAGATCCCAGTGCGCCACGCCCTGGCGCTGCGCCCGCTGCAACTGGCCAATCAAAGCCTTGGTGCGGCGGCGCTCGGACAATGCCGCAGCCCCCCAGCGGCCCTGCAGCAAGGCCTGGGCTGGCTGATGCTCAGCCGTCGATTGGATATGGAGCTGGGGGTGCGTCACAGCAGGTGCAGAGCGAGGAAGCAAAGAACGAAAGGACAA
Source organism: Vandammella animalimorsus (assembly GCF_002285285.1). Classification (GTDB taxonomy): domain Bacteria; phylum Pseudomonadota; class Gammaproteobacteria; order Burkholderiales; family Burkholderiaceae_C; genus Lampropedia; species Lampropedia animalimorsus. The sequence continues at coordinate 648,236 of NZ_NSJF01000001.1, read as the reverse complement.
GGGGGCGAGGTGGGCCAACGGGGCTCGCAACGCGCAAAAACCGCCGCATTGTGCCCTGCAAATGCCAGCCCTGCAGCCAGCGGCTGTCAAAAGCCTGCCAAGGCTGCACGCAGCTCCGCTACCTGCCTGCCTGCACGCTGGCAGGGAAAGCCCCGAAAGGGAAAGCCCCAATACCCCCGCTGGCCAGCCGCCCCTATAGTGCAGCCACTCACAGCGCGGGCCCGCAGGCCTTGGCAAAAGCCTTTGACCACCAAGCCCCGCTGCATGAGAGGCCGAGGAGACAAACAGGCGGCAGCGCCCAAGCAGCGCCAGCAGCCACAAGCAACACAATCGAAGCAAGCCGACGAAAAGGCGCCGCAAGGCGCCTTTTCCTTTGCCCGCTACACGCAGACCCTACTTGTCGAACCAGCTGGGCAAACCGATGACGTAGCTCTCGGGCTGGCCGCTGCCAAAGTTGGTGGCAAAGATGATGCGGCTCAAATCCCGCGCGGCGCTGGCCTGCGGCTCCAGGAAGTAGGCCTGCTCGCCCGGCAGCTGGTGGAAGTTGTTGGAGTTGCGGATGTGCGCCACGTTCAGCACCCTGCCACCGGGCTTGAGCTCGGCCAATATCACCTTCTGGTACTGCGCGCGCCGGTGGCGCGATGGAAACTCAGTGGCCTCGTTGCCCGAGCCGGGCGGATCCTCGTACCTGCGGCCATCCTTGTAGGTGGAGATCACGACCCAGCCGGGCTTGTCAAAGGCCTGCCCGCTGATGTGCAGGGCGTAGAACTCGCCGCGCGCCGGATAAATGTCCAGCAGCGGGAAGCGCTGCATGGTGTCGATGTTGATGGCCTGCACGTGGCCCAGCGTGGCCGGATCGCTGCCGTCATCGGCCCAAACGAAGAAGTCCTCGCCGCCGGGGCCAAAAGCCAGATCCGAGTGCCCGGAGTGCTTGGCCAGCAGCTTGACCTGGCTGAAGTCGCGCGTATAGGCATAGGCGCTGCCCCATGAGGGCACCACATATTTGCCGCTGGCGGAAATGCTGACGTGATCGGGCCGCGCACCCGGCACAGGAAAACGCTCGGCATCGAGCGTGCCGACGATCTTCTTTTCCACCAAGTCCAGCGTCAGCAGCCCATAGACCTTGACGCGCTGGCTGGCGCTGTCGTAGCGCGTGGCCATCAGCCCCAGGTAGCGGCCATCGGCGCTGGTCGTGCCCTCGTTGTAGGTCCAGTAATCGCTGGCCTCTGGCCAGGGGGTCTTGCCCGTGAAGTCGAACAGCACCTGCTTGTTCTCGGTCTCCACATCCAACACCCACCAGACCATGCGCCCGCCGTTGGAGGTCATGAACAGCTTGCGCGGATCGCTGGGGTGCCAGATCGGCTCGGCCGCGCCGCCCAGCGCGCCGATCTTCTTGATTTTCTGGAACGTTTTGGCGTCGTACAAATACCAGGCGCCATTGCCGCCCCAGGCCAGATAACGGCTGTTGTCGGCATTGAAGGCCTGGCGGCGGCTGTAGAAATGGCGCACACGGCGCAGCCCGTTGCCATCGGGCTCTGCCTCGCTGGAGGCCGTGGCCCGGTAAATGCGCACGCCATAGGCTGGATCGACAAAGGCATCGCCCAGCCCCTGGGCGCGCGGCGGCCTGGGCGCCGGCGCGATCGGATCGAGCGACAAGGGGCGCAGACGGAAGTCGCGCGCGTACAGCGCGTCGAATGGATTTTGTGCAACGGGCGCAGGGGCCGGAGCTGGCGGCTGCGGCGCAGGCGGTTGAGGTGCAGGTGGCTGCGGAGCCGGCGCCGGAGGTTGAGGCGCGGGCGGTTGCGGGGCTGGAGTCGGTGGTGCAGGCGGTTGCGGCGCAGGCGCAGGGGGCTGAGGTGCCGGTGCGGGAGGTTGAGGCGCGGGCGGTTGCGGAGCCGGCGCAGGGGGCTGCGGCGCTGGCGATGGTGGCGCGGGCGGTTGCGGAGCTGGTGGCTGCGGCGCCGGTGCAGGGGGCTCAGGCGCAGGCGGTTGAGGCGCAGGCGGTTGAGGTGCCGGTGGTTGAGGTGCCGGTGGTTGAGGTGCCGGTGGTTGAGGCGCTGGCGGCTGCGGAGCTGGCCCTGGTGCCGGGGGCGTGATAGGCCCGCCCGGTGTTCCAGGCGCCGGGACCGGCGACGGCGAGCCCGCTGGGGGCGGCGGTGGCGGGGGCAATGGCCCGTCGCCATCGCCGCCGCCACAGGCGGAGACGGACAGGGCCACGGCCGTGCACAGCGCGCAGATGCGCATCAGTTGTTGGTGGCGCTTCATGAAAAACCTCCTGTTTTGAGCCTTGCGGCCCATCCCAAACCACTTGTTGCCCACTCGCACCGGGATTTTGCACAGGCCCTCAGCGGAAAAAGCCCAGATCGCGTTGCGAGAAGCTGCCGATATTGGGCACCACCAGCGGCAAATCCGAATCGGGCACGCCAAACCATTTGGCCAGGGTGGCTGCGTACTGGTCCACCGAGGTGGTGGGCAGCAGGCGCCCCTGGCCAATGTCATGGCCCGTGGCCGGGTCAAACTCGGCGTCCTGCTCGTACACGGGTGTGCTGCCGTACAAGTCCTTGCCCTTGACGGCATCGCCAATGATGAAGTGCGTTCCGCCCCAGCCATGGTCGGAGCCATCGCCATTGGCCACCATGCAGCGGCCAAACTCCGAGGCTGTGAAGGCTGTCACGCTCTGGCCCAGGCCGAGCTGTTTCATGGTCTCGTAAAAGCCCACCAGCGCGTTGTTAAGCTCGGTCAGCAGCGGCGGGTGCAGCTTGCGCAGGTCGCTGTGGTTGTCAAATCCCCCCAGGGAGACGAGGAACACCTGGCGGCGCACGCCAATGGTGTTGCGGCCGGCAATCAACCTGGCCACCATCGCCAGCTGTTTGCCCAGCGTGCTTTTGGGGATGCTCGCAGCCAGGCTCTCAGGCGCAGTGGCCAGCGCACTCTGGACCACATTGCTGGCCTGCAGCGAGCGACTCATCAAGCGGTTGAGTTCGTTTTCCAGCATGTGCTGGCGCGATTGGGTGATCAGCGTGCGCAAGGCGTTGATGCAGGTGGCATTGTTGCTGCAGGCGCCCCATAGGTTGTTGAAATCGCGCAGCTGCTCGCTGCCGTCCACGCCGATGCGATAGGCCAGTGCGCTGTCGCCCGAGAGAAAAACCGCATTGCCCGATGCGTTGATGCAGGCAAAGGTGGCGTTGCTTGCGCCGCTGGACAGCGCCAGATCCCCCAGCGCGCCGCCCCAGCCCTTGACCGAGCCTTCGGGCTTGGAGCTTTGCCAGACGGACTGCTGATCGTTGTGCGAGAACAGCTTGGGCGGCAGCGGCATGGCCCCTTGCTTGTACTGCGGCAGGCTCATCGGCCGCAGCAGCGGGCCGACGTTTTGTTGAATGGCCAGGGCCCCGGCATCGAACAGCCTCCCCAGCCCGGCCAGCTGCGGCGCCAGGGCAAACTGCCGGCCTTCGGCCTGCGCGCTGGCCGGCGCCAGCGTGCTGGCCTCCAGGCTGGCGCGCTCCAGCGCCAGCGATTGGCGCATCTTGGCGTAGGCGGCATAGCCGGCCTGGTCCACGCGGATCAAGGTGTTGCCGTGGTCGTTGCCACCGTAGAGGAAGACGCACACCAGCGCCTTGTAGTCATTGCCGGCATTGAAGGCCGCAGCCTCGCCCATGGCCGCCAGGTTCACTGCCCAGGGCGCGGCCACACCGGCCAGGCCCAGCTGGCCAAAGCGCTGCAGAAAAGCGCGCCGCGAAGTGGTGTTGAAATCATCCATGACTGGGCCTCTCACTTCTGAACAATGTATTCAGGGCAGCTCATCACCAGCAAGATGGCTGCGCAAACCCGGTTCTTGTCGCCCTCCTCCCAGTCCAGCGGCACGGCCTGCACGGCCTGGGTGATGGTGTTCATCGTCTCTGGCGAGAGCTGGCCGCCGGCCAGCAGCAGATTCATGCGCTCGACCAGCTGTTGCGGTTTGGTGGCCAGCGCCAGCTCTGCGGTGTACACCCCGGCCACGGGATACCAGTCGCGCACCAGCGCCGTCATCAGGTTGATGTAGCGCACCACCGTGTACTCGTCCATGATCTGGAACTCCGGCGCGGTGATGCCTTGCGCGGCCATTTCGGTGTGAGGCGGCACGAAGCCAGGCCGGAAGAAGTTGAACACCGAGGCGCTGTCGAACGGGCTTTGCCCCAGATCTTCGGCCAGGCTCCACAGCGGGAACGTGCCGCTGGCGGCGACCTTGGGATTTTTGCGCGCCTTGAAGGTCGCGCCCCATTGCGCCACGCGCAGCATGGGCTCGCGCAGCTTGCCAAAGGTGCGCCCTGCTCTGCCCTGCCCGGCAGCCATGGCCTCAGGGTCAAGGAAGATGGCCTTGAGCACCGCCTTCATGTCGCCGCGCTCGCCCGCGCCATTGTTGGCAAAGGCTGCGGCCACACGCGCCACGTACTGCCCGCTGGGGTGGCTGGTGACCAGCCGCTGGATCAGCTGCCGGCCGATGAAGGGGCCAACGTTGGGGTGCTGAAACAGCACATCCAGCGCCCGGTCGAGCTTTTGCCGTGGCGGCGTGGCCCCGGCAATGGTCTGGCCGAAGATGCGCACGTCCTCGCTCGAATGCCATTCGGGCTTGACGGCCATGGGGTTGCGCACGTTCTCCGGCCGCGTGGCCTGGACGTGATTGCGCGGATCGAAATCCCAGCCGGTGAACACCTGCGCCAGGTTGGTGACGGTCTCCTGCGTGTAGGTCTCGATGGGCTTGCCACCTGCCATCTTCAGGCTGCCATCCTGATTGAGCTCATACAGGCCGATGGAGAACAGCTGCATCACCTCGCGCGCGTAGTTTTCGTCGGGAATGCGGCCGGTTTGCGGATCGCCACGGCGGTTGCCGCGGCTGCTCAGGCACACGCCCATGGCCGGGCTGAGCGAGACATCGGTCAACAGCGTGCGGTAGTTGCCCAAGGCATTGCGCATCAGCATGTCCCAATAGGCGGCCACGGCAAACGAAGGCGATTCGATGGGCAGCCCGGCGTTGGAGATGACGAAAATCTCCGACAGCGCCAGCGCCACCCGCTTGCGCAACCCATCGACGGGGTTCATCAGCAGCGCCCACATCATGTGGGTCGCAAACTCATGCGAGTACAGGGCCGACATGCGATTGGCCCTCTCGCGCAGCAGCCAGTCCCAGCCCGTCATCTCCGACTGCGCAGCCCCCAGCTTGCCATCCAGCCAGGGCTCATAGCCCAGGCGCATGACATCGGCAATGTCCTGCTCGGTGACGTAGTACTGCGCGCGCAGGATGAAGGCCGCCGCCTCGGCAGGCGTTTGTGGCCGGGGCACACCCGGCGCTGGTGCCGGGCCTGGGGCTGGGGTCGGCGCTGGCGAGGGAGATGGCGCTGGCGTTGGGCTGGGTGCGGGTGTCGGGCTGGGCGCCGGCGTGGGCGATGGCGTCGGGCCAGGCGGCGCAGGCTGTGGCGCGGGCGTTGGTGCAGGGCCGGGGGTTGGCGATGGCGTGGGCGATGGCGTAGGTGCCGGCGGCGGTGTGGGCACGGGCGCGGGTGCCGGGGTCGGAATGGGCGCAGGCGGGCGGTTCGGGTCTGGCGACGGGCCGGCCACTGGCGGGTTTTGCGGCGCACCGCCCGGCGCGGGCGCCGGTGTTGGGCCGGGGTTGGGGCCGGGCACAGGCGGCACGCCCGGCGCGGGCGGGGCTGCATCATCCCCCCCGCCGCCACAGGCGGCCAGGGTAAAAGCCAACATGGTGGACAGGCTGCCAGCACTGCGCAGCGCTGGCGAACCCAGCGCCGCACCAATGCCCAGCAGGCTGCCCAGCAAGTGCTTGCCTTGCAGCGCCGCAGCTGGCGTTGCGGATGCCTCCAGGGTCTGCTCTGACTCAGCTTGCGCAGGCAGCGGGCCTGAAGCATCGCCCAACTGGCGAGAGGATGAACTCGACATCGTGAACCCTTATGACGAATCGGCGTGGCACAGGCCACGGACAGGCAATGCGACTTAACCGGGCCCAGCCCGCGGCCCAAAGGCTTGGGTGCCGGGCAGTCACACCGCGCCAGCATACCGCCACCTGCGCGGCCTGGCCCGGCCTGCAGGGCGCCGGTCACAGGCGCGATGCTCAAACCCTTCAAGCCCACAAGGGCTTGAAAGGCTCTGACTTCAGCCCAAGAACCCCAGGTTGCTGCTGGCAAAGTTGCCGATGTTGGGCACGACCAAGCGCATCTCGGAATCGCTCACGCCGAACCAGCGCGCCAGCGTGGCGGCGTATTCGTCCACCGAGGCGGTGGGGATCATGCGCCCCTGGCCCACGTCCAGGCCCGTGCTGGGGTCGTAGTCCGCATCGACGCGGTAGATCGGTGTCTTGCCGTAAATGCCGCCCTTGACCGCACCGCCCAGGACCATGTGGGTGCTGCCCCAGCCGTGGTCGGAGCCATTGCCGTTGGTGACCATGCAGCGCCCGAACTCCGAGGCGGTGAAAGCAGTGACCTTGTCGGCCATGTTCAGCTTGCGCATGCTTTCGTAAAAGCCCACAAGCGCGTCGTTGAGCTCGGTGAGCTTTTCCGGGTGGCGCGTGGCCAGCAGGGCATGGTCGTCAAAGCCCGTCATCGAGACGAAGAACACCTGGCGGCGCACGCCAATGGCGCTGTTGCCGGCAATGAGCCGCGCCACGATGGCCAGCTGCCTGCCCAATCTGGTATTGGGGATGTCCGACACCCTGTCTTCTGTGCCAATGGCCAGCATGGCATCGACCTGGTCGCTGGCGGCCATGGAGCGGCGCATCATGCGGTTGAGTTCTTCTTCGAGCATGTGCGGGCGCGCCTCGGTCACCAGCTCGCGCAGCACGTCCACGCACTGCTGGGTTCTGGCGCAGCCGCCAGTCTGGTTGTTGAAGTCGCGCACCCGCGCCGCGCCCTGGGTGCTGATGCGGTAGGTCAGCGCGCTTTGGCCGGAGATGAACACCGCCTGGCCTGCAGCCGAGATGCAGGCAAAGGTGGAATTGGTTGCGCCACTGGAGAGCGCCAGATCGCCCATGGCCCCACCCCAGCCCTTGACCGAGCCTTCGGCGTGGGAGCTTTGCCAGACCGATTGCTGGTCGTTGTGCGAGAACAGCTTGGGCGGCAGTGGCACCGAGCGTCTGTGGTATTGCTCCAGCGTGGTGGGCACGATCAGCGGGCCCACGTTTTGCTGGATGGCCAGCGCCCCCTGGTCGTAGAGCCTTTTCAGACCGCTCAGCTGCGGCGCCAGAGCAAAGCGTTGGCCGCTGGGCTGGCCTGCGCTGGCCGCCAGCGTGGTGGCAGCCAGATCGGCGCGCGGGGTGGCAAAGCCCGCGCGCATCTGCGCATACGAGGCATAGCCGGCGTCGTCCACACGGACCAGCGTGTTGCCATTGTCATTGCCGCCGTAGAGGAACACGCACACCAGCGCCTTGTAGTCATTGCCGGCGTTGAAGGCCGCAGCTTCGCTGATGGTCGCCAGGTTCATCGCCCAGGGCGCAGCCGCGCCGGCCAGGCCCAGTTGCCCAAAACGGCGCAGGAAGGCGCGGCGCGAGGTGGTATTGAAATCGTCCATGGCTGATACCTTTTCTTTGTTATTTCTGCACGATGTACTCGGGGCAGCACATCACCATGAAGATGGCTGCGCGCACGCGGTTCATGCGTGACTCATCGCTGCCTCCAATGCGGACGGATTCGGTCGCCTGGGCAATGCGCTCGACCGTACGCTGCGACAGCTGGCCGCCAGCCAGTATCAGATTGAGGTAGCGCACCAGCCGCAAGGGGTCCTCCACCATCGTCAGCTCATGGCGGTAGTCGCCCTCCACCTGATGCCAGCTGCGCAACAAGGCATTCATGGTGTTGATGTAGCCCACGACCGTGTATTCATCAAGGATCTGGAATTCCGGTGCTGTGGCCCCCTTGGCCGCCATGGCCGTTTGCGGCGGGATGTAGCCAGGGCGGAAGAAGTTGAACACCGACATGCTGTTGAGCGGCGTCTGGCCTACGTATTCCGTCAAGTCGTACATGGGAAATGAGGCCTTGTTGGGCGCGCCGGGCCTTTTGCGCGCCTTGAAGGTTGCGCCCCATTGAGCAATGCGCAGCATGGGCTCGCGCAGCTTGCCGAAGTCGTTGGGTGCCTGGCCCTCGGTGGCGGCCATGACTTCCGGGTCCAACAGCACGGCCTTGATCACGGCCTTCATGTCGCCGCGCTCGCCGCGGCCATTGTTGGCAAAGGCCGCTGCCACGCGCGAGACGTACTGCGCGCTGGGGTGGCTGGTCACCAGGCGCTGGATCAGCTGCCGGCCAATGAAGGGGCCAACGTTGGGGTGGTTGAACAGCAAATCCAGCGCCCAGTCCAGCTTGCGCCGCGCCGGCTCGGAGCCGGCCATGGTCTGGCCAAACAGCGTCACGTCCTCGGTGGCGTGCCAATCGGGCTTGAGGGCCATGGGGTTGCGCACGCGCAGCGGGTTCGTGGCGCGCACGTGGCCACGCTCGTCGTAATCCCAGCCGGTGAAGATGCGCGCCATGTTGGTCACGGTCTCCTGCGTGTAGGTCTCAATGGGCTTGCCGCCAGCCATCTTCAGGCTGCCGTCCTGGTTGAGCTCATACAGGCCGATGGAGAACAGCTGCATCACCTCGCGCGCGTAGTTCTCATCGGGGATGCGGCCCGTGCGCGGATTGGCGCGGCGGTTGCCGCGGCTGCTCAGGTAAGCGCCCATGGCGGGGTTGAGCGAGATCTCGCCCAGCAGCGTGCGGTAGTTGCCAAAGGCATTGCGCATCAGCAAGTCCCAATACGCCGCCATGGCAAAAGTGGGAAAGTCGATCAATACCTCACGGCTGGCCACCACGAGGATTTCCGACAAGGCCAGCGCCACCCGCTTGCGCACGCCATCGACGGGGTTCATCAGCAGGTACCACGACATGTAGCCCGTGTACTGCGTGTTGAGGTGCTCCTCGGTGTTCAGGCCTTCGCGCATGGCCCATTGCCAGCCGGTCATCTCGCGCTGCGGCGCGGCCAGCTGCGCATCCAGCCAGGGCTCATAGCCCATGCGCTGGATGTCCTCGATGTCCTTTGGCGTCACGAAATGCTGGCAACGCAGGATGAACGAGGCCGCCTGCTCGGGCGTTTTCGGCCGCCGCACGGATGGCGATGGCGATGGCGATGGCGATGGCGATGGCGTGGGCGCCGGGGCCGGTGTTGGGCTGGGCGCGGGCGTTGGGCTTGGGGCCGGCGTGGGCGATGGCGTCGCGCCAGGCGGCGCAGGCTGTGGCGCCGGCGTGGGTGCCGGGCCTGGGGTTGGCGATGGCGTAGGCGCGGGCGAAGGCGTGGGCGCCGGAGCCGGGGGAATGGGTGCGGGCGGGCGGTTCGGGTCTGGCGGCGGGCCGGCCACCGGCGGGTTTTGCGGAGAGCCGCCTGGCACCGGAGCGGGCGTGGGTCCAGGGTTGGGGCCAGGCGCAGGCGGTATGCCTGGCGCGGGCGGGGCCGCATCGTCGCCACCGCCGCCGCAGGCGGCCAGCGTAAAGGCCACCATGGCAGCCAGCCCGCTGGAGCTGCGCAGCGTCGATCCAGCCAGGGCAGACCCCAGGCCCAGCAGGCTGCCCAGCGAAATCTGCGCGGCATCGGCAGGCGGCGCAGGCACGGCCTGGGCCGTGTTCGCCGCAGTCGCCGCAGACTCGCGTTGCGGCATCGGCTGGCCAGGCTGCTCAGGCCGTGACTCTTGCTCGGTTTGAGTTGATTCAATCTTCATAACAAACAGCCTTTTCACTATCAATTCAACGCCCGCAGCCGCGCTGCATGCCGTGCGCATCGCCCACGCGCGTTACGGGCTTGAGGACAGCCAATCCTTTCGTCCTTGCAGCTTGAGTGCCTTGGGCAGGCAGCAAGGCGGCCTGGGCTCTGGGAATGAACGCCACAGCCCGAGGCCAAATCACACCGGCTTTTCAGCGCGTCTTCACCGGAAAAAGCCCAGGTTGGGGCTGGCGAAATTGCCGATATTGGGCACGACCAGGCGCATCTCCGAGTCCGTCACGCCGAACCAGCGCGCCAGGGTGGCGGCGTATTCGTCCACCGAGGTGGTGGGAATGGCGCGGCCCTGGCCCACGTCGTGGCCGGTGTTCTCGTCGAAGTCCTTGTCGGTGCGATAGCTGGGCGTCGTGCCATAGATCTTGCCGCCCTTGACCGCGCCGCCGATGACGAAGTGCGTGCCCGCCCAGCCGTGGTCGGAGCCATTGCCGTTGGTGACCATGCAGCGCCCGAACTCCGAAGCCGTGAAGGCCGTGACCTTGTCGGCCATGTTCAGCTTGCGCATCTGTTCGTAGAACTGGAAAAGCGCATCGTTGACTTCCTTGAGCTTGTCGCGGTGCGTGGTGTCCAGGCCCACGTGCTGGTCAAAGCCGCCCAGGGAAACAAAAAACACCTGCCGGCGCACGCCAAGAGAGGTGTTGCCGGCAATCAGGCGGGCCACGATCTTCAATTGCTTGCCCAGGGTGGTATTGGGCATGCCGGCAAACCCATCGACGCTGTTTTGCTGCAAGGCGGCATCGATCTTGTCGCTGGCGGCGATCGAGCGGCGCATCATGCGGTTGACCTCATCTTCGAGCAGGTGCGCGCGCGTCTCGGTGATCATTTCGCGCAAGATGTCCGTGCATTCCTGCACGTTCATGCAACCGCCAGCGCGGCTGCCAACCAAGTCCCTGACCTGCGCCGCGCCGTCGATGCTGACGCGGTAAGTCAGCGCCGCCTGGCCGGAGAGGAACACGGCCTTGCCCGCAGCCGAAATGCAGGCAAAGGTGGCATTGGTGGCGCCGCTGGAGAGCGCCAGATCACCCAGCGCCCCGCCCCAGCCCTTGACAGCCCCTTCGGGGTGGGAGGCCTGCCAGATCGACTCCTGGTCGTTGTGCGAGAACAGCTTGGGTGGCAGCGGCACCCTGCGCACCATGTAATCGGGCAGCGTGGTGGGCACGATCAGCGGGCCGACGTTTTGCTGAATGGCCATTACCCCCTGGTCGTAGAGCTTTTTCAGATCGCCCAGCTGCGGCGCCAGCGCAAAGCGCTGGCCGCTGGGTTGCCCCGAGTCGGCAGCCAATGTGGTGGCGCGCAGATCGGCCAGTGGGAAGGCAAACGCCTGCGTGCGCATGGTCTCGTAGGACGCATAGCCGTCCGCATCAACACGAATCAGCGTATTGCCGTTGTCGTTGCCGCCGGTCAGGAATACGCACACCAGGGCCTTGTAATCGCCGTTGGGGGCATTGAAGGCGGCCGCCTCGCCGATGGCCGCCAGGTTCAAGGCCCAGGGCGCAGCACTGCCAGCCACCCCCAGGTGCCCCAGCCGACGCAGAAAGGCACGGCGCGAAGTCTTGTTGAAATCATTCATGACTGACACCCTTTCTTATTTCTGCACGATGTACTCGGGGCTGCACATCACCATGAAGATGGCTGTGCGCACGCGGTTTTTGCGGCTTGCTTCATCCTTGACGGCAATGGCCTCGGCGGCCCGGACGATGCGGTCGAAATTGCGCTGCGAGAGCTGGCCGCCCGTGAGCATGAGGTTCAGGTGCGCCACCAGGCGCGAGGGTTCGTCGGCCATGGGCATCTCGCGGCTGTAATCGCCCACCACCTGCCTGAAATCGCGCACCAATTCCGAGACCACATTGATGTAGCTGGCCACGGTGTATTCGTCCAGGATCTGGAACTCCGGCGCCGTCATGCCCCGTGCGGCCATGGCCGTTTGCGGCGGCACATAGCCGGGGCGGAAGAAATTGAACACCGACGGGCTGTTGAGCGGGTGCTGACCAATCTCCTGCATGAAAAGAGGCAATGGGAAAGACAGCCGCGAGGTCGAGCCGGCCTTCTTGCGCGCCTTGAAGGTCGCGCCCCATTGGGCGATGCGCAGCATGGGCTCGCGCAGCTTGCCAAAGTCATTGGGCAACGCCTGCCCTTGCGTGACAGCCATGACTTCCGGGTCCAACAGCACGGCCTTGAGCACGGCCTTCATGTCGCCGCGCACGCCGCGGCCGTTGTTGGCAAAGGCCGCCGCCACGCGCGAGACGTACTGCGGGCTGGGATGGCTGGTCACCAGGCGCTGGATCAGCTGCCGGCCGATGAAGGGGCCAACGTTGGGGTGGTTGAACAGCAAATCCAGCGCCCAGTCGAGCTTGCGCCGCGCCGGCTCGGAGCCGGCCATGGTCTGGCCAAACAGCGTCACGTCCTCGGGCGAGTGCAATTCAGGCCTGAGGGCCATGGGGTTGCGCTCGCGCAGCGGGTTCGTGCCCTTTATGTGGCCCGTCATGTCGTAGTCCCAGCCGGTGAAGACGCGCGCCATGTTGCTCACGGTCTCCTGCGTGTAGGTCTCAATCGGCTTGCCGCCTGCCAGCTTCAGGCTGCCGTCCTGGTTGAGCTCGTACAGGCCGATGGAGAACAACTGCATCACCTCGCGCGCGTAGTTCTCATCGGGGATGCGGCCCGTGCGCGGATTGGCGCGGCGGTTGCCGCGGCTGCTCAGGTACACGCCCATGGCCGGGCTGAGCGAAACATCGGTCAACAGCGTGCGGTAGCTGCCAAAGGCATTGCGCATCAGCAAGTCCCAATACGCCGCCACCTTGAACTGGGACGACTCGCCCCGCAACTCGACCGTGGAAACCACGAAGATCTCCGACAAGGCCAGCGCCACCCGCTTGCGCACCCCGTCGATGGGGTTCATCAGCATGTACCACATCATGTAGGGCACATCCTGGTAGTTGATGGTCTCCAGGGTGTTGAGCTTCTCGTTGATGCTCCACTGCCAGCCGGTGACTTCTTTTTGCGGCGCAGCCAGCTGCGCATCCAGCCAAGGCTCGTAGCCCATGCGCTGCACGTCCTCGATGTCCTTTTCCGTCACGTAGTGCTGGCAGCGCAGAATGAACGAGGCCGCCTGGGCAGGCGTCTGGGGCCGCTGCACGGATGGTGACGGAGATGGCGCTGGCGAAGGCACCGGGCCTGGGGCTGGAGCCGGGCCAGGGGTCGGCGCTGGTGCGGGCGCTGGGCCTGGAGTTGGCGATGGCGTAGGCGCGGGCGAAGGCGTGGGTGCCGGGGCCGGGGGAATGGGTGCGGGCGGGCGGTTCGGGTCTGGCGGCGGGCCGGGCACCGGCGGGTTTTGCGGCGAGCCGCCTGGTGCCGGAGCGGGCGTGGGCCCAGGGTTGGGGCCAGGCGCAGGCGGTATGCCTGGCGCGGGCGGGGCCGCATCGTCGCCACCGCCGCCGCAGGCGGCCAGCGTAAAGGCCACCATGGCAGCCAGCCCGCTGGAGCTGCGCAGGGTGTGCGAAGCCATGGCCGAGCCCAGGCCCAGCAGCATGCCCAGCGAAGGCAGGGTTTGGGATGGGGGCTGTGGCGCCGGTGGCAATGCCGTGGCCTGTGCCGCTGTGGCATTGGGCGCGCTTTGCGGCGCGGCAGGCGCGGCTTGCGCCCCTTTCTCCGGCGGTGGGGATGATGCAATGGTCATGACAAACCCTCTTCTTCTTAACGGTATGGCCGCAAGCCTTGGACATCGCTTGCAAACCACCCACTCCTCAACAGGCTGGCAGGCACGGCAGGTACACAAAGATTGCAAAGCGCAACCGCCTTGCCATCAAGCCCGACCTTGGGCTGCCGGATTCTTTTTCGGGGTTTGGTGCAGCGCCTCACGCCGACGACCTCATCCACATTTCTCTCTGAACAGCCCAATGGATTTGTAACAGAAGCAAGCAAGTCAAATGTCAATTAAAGGTTGAATTTGAGCTTTTTTCTTTGTTTCTTTGTCGTGCAGCGCCTGCTGGGCAGGCAGCGCCCCCCTCAGAACCTGTTCAAAAACTCTGTACCGCGGGCAGTCAATCGGGTTTGGGCGGCTTGTGGCCTTGCCAACCTCGCCATGGCCCCAAGCCATGACTGCGAAATGTGTTCAAGATGCTGTGGTGCCTTGCAGCACACCCCAGACCGTTTCTTGCCCGCTCGCGCCGAGACTTTGGAGAGCTTCTCAACCGAGCGCTCACTCCAGCGCGTCGGCAATGGGTTGCGTGGGCACGTTGCTGACGTCGTAGTGCAAGAAGGCAATCAGGCATTGCACGCCAACCATCACCGTCAAGCCGGCCAGCATCACCGTGCCGCTGCTGGCCGGCACGTCGGTGGCAATGCTGTGTTGCCAGTGGTAGATGCCAAAGGGCAAACCAAAGCCCAGCAGCAGCAAGGCCATGGCGCTGTAGAGCGAGCCCAGGTTGAAGTCGCGCACCCAATAGCTGTAGGCATAGCGCTTGAGCGCGCGCGAGAGATTGCCCAGCAGGAACTGCGGCAGCACCTGGCGGATTTTCAGGTTCGAGACTTCTTGCGCATACACCGCATCCATGGGCACGTCGCGCACCACGGCGCGCAGCGTGCCCAGGCGAAACAGCATGTCTGTCTCGAAAAAATAGCGCCGAGCGATGTGCTGCAGCGGCAGTGCCTTGAGGACCTTGGCCGAGATGGCGGTGTAGCCATTGGTCGGGTCCATGTTGGGCCAATATCCGCTGCTGAGCTTGGTGAGAAAGGACAGCGCCAGATTGCCCAGCAGGCGCACGCCGGGCATGCCGCGCAACGACTCGGGGCGGTAGAAGCGATTGCCCTTGGTGTAGTCGGCCTGGCCGCGCACGATGGGCTGCACGAATTTGGGAATCAGCGCCGGGTCCATCTGGCCATCGCCATCGACCTTGACCACTACCTGCGCCCCCAGCTCCAGCGCCCGCGCATAGCCGGTCATCACAGCCGCGCCCACGCCCTGGTTCTCGGCGTGGAACAGCACCTGTACGCGCGCATCGCGCACCTGCTGCTGCACCAGTTGACCGCTGCCTTGCGGGCAGGCGTCATCCACCACCAGCACGTGGCGCACCCCCGCAGGCATGGCCCGCAGCACCTCCAAAATGTGCGCGCTGACCTTGTAGCAAGGGATGACCACCGCCACGGCCGCCTCTGCCAGGCAGGCATCGCGCGCAATTTGGGCCGACGTTGGCATGACAGCTTCAGGGCAGTGGGCGGCAAGCATGGTGGGCGATACGGGCAAGGGGCAAACAAGGGCTGTGCAGACGCACCGATACTAACCGCCAGCAGAGGCAGCAATGGCCACGGCATGGCGCACAATCGCCCCCGTCGTTAGATAGAACCTGCCACACCACCCACACCGATTGCCATGACTTTGCCATTGCCTTTCTCTGCCGCCCTTTGCCCCCCGCCTCCTGCACGCTCTGCGAAGTCCAAGCGCCTGCGCCACCAGGCGCTGTCTGCCTGGCTGGCTTGGCTGGCCGCCTGCCTGGCATGGCCGGCGGGCGCGGCGCTGGCTGCGGGGCCGACGACCATTGGCACGGTTGACACAGCCTTCAAGCTCATCGGCCGCGACCACGACATCATCGTCGAGGCTTACGACGATCCGGCCGTGCAGGGCGTGACCTGCTATGTCTCTCGCGCGCGCACCGGCGGCATCAAAGGCTCGCTGGGCCTGGCCGAGGACCGCTCCGAGGCCTCCATCAGCTGCCACCAGGTCGGCCCGGTGCAGTTTGCCCAGCCGCTGCGCCAGCAAGAGCAGGTGTTCAGCGAGCGCACCTCGCTGGTCTTCAAGCGCCTGCGCGTGGTGCGCATGGTGGATGCGCCGCGCAACACGCTGGTGTATCTGACGTACTCGGATCGGCTGATTGACGGATCGCCGCAAAACAGCGTCGCGGCCGTGCCGGTGGACCACGCCACGCCCATTCCGCTCAAGCAATAATCGGCCGCGACCTGCCCGGCCGCATTGCATTGCCCGCCTCTACAGCCCTTGCCTCGCCTTGCCATGACCTATCTTCTCGCCCTGGACCAGGGCACTTCCAGCTCGCGCAGCATCGTCTTCGACGCCCAGGGGCGCATCCACGCCATGGCGCAGCAGGAGCTGCCGCAGATCTACCCGCGCCCTGGCTGGGTCGAACACGACCCGCTGCAAATCTGGCACAGCCAGCTGGCCACGGCCCGCCAAGCGCTCAAACAGGCAGGCATCCAAGCCCGCCAGGTGCGCGCCATGGGCATCACCAACCAGCGCGAGACCACCGTGCTGTGGCATCGCAGCAGCGGCAAGCCCCTGCACCATGCCATCGTCTGGCAGGATCGGCGCGCCGAGCCCGCCTGCGCGGCGCTGCGCCAGGGCGGGCATGAGGCGCGCATCCAGCGCAGCACCGGCCTGCGCGTCGATGCCTACTTTTCGGCCACCAAGCTGCAATGGCTGCTGGACAACATCCCCGGCGCACGCGCCCAGGCCGAGCGCGGCGAGCTGGCCTTCGGCACCGTGGACAGCTGGCTGATCTGGAACCTCACGCGCGGCGCGGCGCACGCCACCGACGTCAGCAACGCCGCGCGCACCATGCTGTTTGACGTGCAGCGCAACCAGTGGGACCAAGAGCTGCTGGAGCTGCTGCGCATTCCGCCGGCCATCTTGCCGACAGTGCAGCCCTCGGCCAGCGCCTTCGGCCAGGTGCATGCCGACTGGCTGGGCCAGGCCATGCCCATTTGCGGCGTGGCCGGCGATCAGCAGGCTGCGCTGTTCGGCCAGGCCTGCTTTGACAGCGGCATGAGCAAGAACACCTACGGCACGGGCTGCTTCATGCTGATGCACACCGGCGGGGAGTTCCAGCTCTCGGGCAATGGCCTGCTGACCACCAGCGCTGCGCAAACCGCGCCGGGCGCGCCGCAGTTCGCGCTGGAAGGCAGCGTGTTCGTCGGCGGCGCCGTGGTGCAATGGCTGCGCGACGGCCTGAAAGCCATCAGCCACAGCAGCCAGGTGCAGGACTTGGCCGCTACCGTGCCCGACAGCGGCGGCGTGATGCTGGTGCCGGCCTTCACCGGCCTGGGCGCGCCCTACTGGCAGCCCGATGCGCGCGGCACCATCACCGGCATCACGCGCGGCACCAGCATTGCCCACATTGCCCGCGCCGCGCTGGAGAGCATTGCCTACCAGAGCACGGCCTTGCTGCAGGCCATGCAACGCGACGCCCAGGCCGCTGGCGCCGCGCCGGTGACGGCGCTGCGCGTGGACGGCGGCGCCTGCGTCAACGACTTGCTGATGCAGTTCCAGGCCGACTTGCTGGGCGTGCCGGTGCTGCGCCCGCAGGTGGTGGAGACCACGGCCCTGGGCGCGGCCTGGCTGGCCGGGCTGGGCGCAGGGCTGTACGCCGGCACGGACGAGCTGGCCAGCCTCTGGCAGGCCGAGCGCCAGTTCCTGCCCACCATGAGCGCCGAGCGCGCCGCCGAATCCATGCAGGCCTGGGAGCACGCCGTGCGCCAGGCCACGGCAGTCTAGAGCGTGTTGAGATTTGGCTTGCGAAGCGGCTTTTCCCCAAGGCAAAAGCCGCGGCTGCTGCACAAGCTTGGGCAGAAGACACCGCTGCAGCGCTGACTCTCAACAGTCCCTAAGAACCTGTTCAAAAAGCCACGGCCCGACGCCGGTTTGACAGCGCGCCGGGCCGCGGCGCGGCACACTGCCGCCGCTCACCGTCCTTGCCCCTGATCTTGCTTGCACCATGAAAAGCTTCAACCACATCATCGAGCGTGAATCCGGCCTGCAGCGCCACCTGAGCGCCGGCCAAATGGCCATGATCGCCATTGGCGGGGCCATCGGCACCGGCCTGTTTCTGGGCAGCGGCTTTGCCATCGGCTTTGCCGGCCCCAGCGTCATCCTCAGCTACGCCATTGGCGCGCTGGTGGCGCTGCTGCTGATGGGCTGCCTGGCGGAGATGACCGTGGCGCACCCCACGGCCGGCTCCTTCGGCGCCTATGCCGAGCACTTCGTCTCGCCGCTGGCGGGCTTTCTGGTGCGCTACGCCTACTGGGCCGCAGTGGTGCTGGCCGTGGGCACCGAGGTCACGGCCGTGGGCCTGTACATGGCCTATTGGTTCCCGGATGTGCCGCAGTGGTGGTGGGTGCTGCTGTTCTCGGCGTTGCTCATCGCCATCAACGCCACCAGCGTCAAGGCCTTTGGCGCGATGGAGTACGCGCTCTCGAGCATCAAAGTCATCGCCATCGTGGCCTTCATCCTGGTGGGCTGCTGGGTGGTGTTCGGCGCGCAGCGCCCGGAGATCGGGCTGCACAACTACACCGCGCACGGCGGCTTCTTCCCCAAGGGCGCCTGGGGCATGTGGGTGGCGGTGATCATCTCCATCTTCAGCTACCTGAGCATCGAGATGATCGCCGTGGCCGCCGGCGAGGCGCGCGACCCGCAAAGCGCCATTCGCACCGCATTCCGCTCCAGCGTGCTGCGCCTGGTGGTGTTCTACCTGCTGACGCTGGCGCTGATGCTGGCCATCGTGCCCTGGAGCAGCGCCGGCACCGACAAGAGCCCGTTCGTCAAGGTCATGGAGATCATCGGCATCCCGCACGCCGCGGCGGTGCTGAACTTCGTCGTGCTGGTGGCCGCGCTCTCGGCCATGAACAGCCAGCTCTACATCACCACGCGCATGATGTTCAGCCTGGCGCGCGCCGGCCACGCCCCGGCTGCGATGGGGCGACTCAATGCGCGCGGCATCCCGCTGGCAGCGCTGGCCATCTCCTGCATGGGCATTGCCGTGGCCATGGTGCTCAACCTCTGGAAGCCCGAGCAGGCCTTCTTGCTGATGATGGCCATCTCCATGTTCGGCGCCATGTTCACCTGGTTCATGGTGTTCGTCACGCACTGGTTCTTCCGTCGCCAGCGCCAGCGCAGCCAGGCGCCGGCGCTGCCGTTTCAGATGTGGGGCTTTCCCTGGCTCACGCTGCTGGGCGCGGCGCTCATGTTCGCCATCTTGCTGACCACGCTGTTCGTGCCGCAGTTCCGCATGACCTTGCTCGTGGGCGTGCCCTTCCTGCTGGCGCTGACCATCGCCTACCAAGTGCACTACCGCCACCGCGCGCCAGCCGCTGCAGCGGCAGCACAAGAATGAGTGCCTGACTGAAAACGCTCTTGCCATGAACGCCCTCGCTCACACCCCCACCCGCATCACCCAAGCCGATTGCCGCGCGCTGGACGCGCAAGACCCGCTGGCGCCGCTGCGCGCGCACTTTCACCTGCCCGAGGGCGTGATTTACCTGGACGGCAACTCCCTGGGCGCGCAGCCCAAGGCCGCGCTGGCGCGCGCGCAGCAGGTCGTCGGCCAGGAATGGGGTCAGGAGCTGATCCGCGCCTGGAACTCGGCCAGCTGGATCGACCTGCCCCAGCGCCTGGGCGCGCAGCTGGCGCCGCTGATCGGCGCTGGCGCCGATGAAGTGGTGGTCACCGATACGACCTCCATCAACCTCTACAAGGTGTTGCACGCGGCGCTGCACATCGCCCGCAGCGAGCGCCCGCAGGCCAAGACCATCGTCTCCGAGCGCAGCAACTTCCCCACCGATCTGTACATCGCCCAGTCGCTGTGCCAGCAGCTGGGCTTCGAGCTGGCGCTGATCGAGCCGGAGGAACTGCCCGCCTGGCTGCAACCCGAGCGCGCCGCTGGCGTGGCCGTGCTGATGCTCACGCACGTCAACTACCGCACCGGCGCCATGCACGACATGGCCGCCATCACCGCCGCCGCCCAGGCCCAGGGCCTGCTGACCATCTGGGACCTGTGCCACAGCGCCGGGGCCGTGCCGGTGGATTTGAGCGGCAGCGGGGCCGATTTCGCCGTGGGCTGCAGCTACAAATACCTCAACGGCGGGCCCGGCGCGCCGGCCTTTGTCTGGGTCAGCCCGCGCCACGCAGACCGCTTCTGGCAGCCGCTGTCGGGCTGGTTCGGCCACGCCGCACCGTTCCAGTTCGACCCGCAATACCGCCCTGCCAGCGGCATTGCCCGCTACCTGTGCGGCACCCAGCCCATCGTCAGCCTGTCGCTGCTGCAATGCGGGCTGGACGTGTTCGACCAGGCCCAGGCGCTGGGCGGCATGGCCGCGCTGCGCAGGAAATCACTGGCCCTGACGGACTTGTTCATCGCCCTGGTCGAGCAAGAATGCGCCGGCCACCAGCTGGGCCTGGCCACGCCGCGCGAGCACGCGCTGCGCGGCTCACAGGTCAGCCTCACGCGCCCCTGGGGCGCCGGCGCCGATGGCCAGGACAGTGGCGCCTACGCCATCATGCAGGCGCTGATCGCGCGCGGCGTGATCGGCGACTTCCGCGCCGGCGGCGGCCCTGGCAGCCCGCACCTGGACATCCTGCGCTTTGGCTTCACGCCGCTGTACGTCGGCTTCGAGGACGTCTGGCAGGCCGTGGCCCAGCTGCGCGACGTGCTGGACTCGGGCCAATGGCGCGAGCCGCGCTTCAACCAGCGCCAGGCCGTGACCTGAGATTCTGAACAGGCTCTCTTGGCCTGTTCAAAGCCTTTTGCATCCCCACCGCCACGACCCCACACCATGAGCACCGCCCACGACCCCCGCCAGTCCGCCGCAGCCCCGGCCAGCGCCGAGGCCATCGTCCACCAGGAAGGCGCGCAGCTGGATTTCAGCCGCGACATGAGCTATGGCGACTACCTGCAGCTGGACACCATCCTCAGCGCACAGCAGCCGCTCTCGCCCGAGCACGATGAGCTGCTGTTCATCATCCAGCACCAGACCAGCGAGCTGTGGATGAAACTCATGCTGCACGAGCTGGGCGCGGCCATGCAGGACGTGGCTATCGGCCAACTGCCCAACGCCTTCAAGAAACTGGCGCGCGCCTCGCGCATCATGGAGCAGCTCGTGGCCGCCTGGGATGTGCTCTCGACCATGACGCCGCCCGAGTACACCGCCATCCGCCCTTACCTGGGGCATTCCAGCGGCTTCCAGAGCTACCAATACCGCTGCATCGAGTTCCGCCTGGGCAACAAGAACGCCGCCATGCTCGGCCCGCACGCACACCGCCCCGACCTGCTGGCCCAGGTGCAGGCCGCCTACGAGGCGCCCTCGCTGTATGACCTGGCCCTGCAGCTGCTGGCCAAGCAAGGCCTGACCGTGCCCGCCAGCCACCTGCAGCGCGACTGGCGCCAGCCCTACAGCGCCGATGCGCAGGTCGAAGCCGCCTGGCTGCAGGTCTACCGCAATCCGCAGCAGTACTGGGACTTGTACCAGCTGGGCGAAAAACTCGTCGATCTGGAAGACGCCTTCCGCCTCTGGCGCTTCCGCCACGTCACCACCGTCGAGCGCGTCATCGGCTTTCGCCGAGGCACTGGCGGCACCGGCGGCGTGAGCTATCTGCGCAAGATGCTGGACGTGGTGCTGTTCCCCGAGCTGTGGAGCCTGCGCACCAGCCAGTGACGGCCGCCCCTCGCAAACCATAAGCGCCGCCATCACCTGCACCGCCCGATTGCCGCCATGCCAGCCGCCACGCCTGCCACCCAGCCCGGCCTGCCCCAGCTGCCGCTGCGCAGCGCCTGGCTGATGTTGCTGACGCTGATCAGCGGTTTCGCCCTCAGCCAGGCCTACCGCACGCTGGCGGGCATTCTCTCTGTGCCGTTGACCGAGCATTTCCAGCTCAGTCCGCAAACCATGGGCCTGATTGCCGCCACCTTCCACTACGCCTTTGGCGGCATGCAGCTGCTCATGGGCATCGGCATCGATCTGTTCGGCATTCGCCGCACCATCTTGCTGGCCTTCCCGCTGACCATCGCCGGCGCCGCACTCTCGGCCCTGGCCAGCTCGGCCGCGCAGCTGGTGCTTGGGCAGGCGCTGATCGGCGTGGGCTGCGCACCGGCCTTTCTGGTCTGCACCGTGTTCATTGCGCGCTACTTTCCCGCGCATCGCTTTGCCGCCATCTCCGGCCTGGCCTTGGGCGTGGGCAGCCTGGGCATGATTTTCACCGGCACGCCACTGGCCTGGCTGGTCGAGCGCTTTGGCTGGCAGACTGGCTTTGGCCTGTTGGCCGGCCTGAGCCTGCTGGCCTGGCTGCTGATCTACTGGCGCGTGTTCGAGCCCAGCGCCCCGGCCAGCGATCCGGCCAGCGCCAACGCCCACCAAAGCGCGACCAGCGCCCCAGCCCAGCGCGAATCGCCCTGGCAGGCCCTCAAGGGCTACGGCATGCTGCTGCGCATGCCGCACACCGCCGGCATCCTGTCATTGGTGTTCGTCGGCTATGCCGCCTTCATCGCGCTGCGCGGCCTGTGGCTGGCCCCCTACCTGGACCAACGCTTTGGCCAGGATTTGATCTTCAGCGGCAACATCGCGCTGGCGCTGTCGGTCATCTCACTGTTCTCTCCCTCGCTGTTTGGCCGCCTGGATCCTGGCAGCAACCAGCGCCGACGCTGGCTGCTGATGCGGCTGCCCTGGCTGATCGTGGCGCTGTTTCTGCTGCTGGCGGCCACGCAGCAGCTGTGGCTGGCCGTGGCCGCCATCCTGAGCATTGCCGTGCTGGGCGGCTATGGCGTATGGCAATACGCCGACGTGCGCGCCGCCTACCCCAGCCACATGACGGGCCGGGCCATGGCCTTGTTCACCATGTCCATGTTCCTGGGCGTGGCGGTCATGCAAACCCTCACCGGCGCCGCCGCCGGCTGGGCCCTGGCGCACGGGCGCGAGCCCTTCTTCACCGTGTTTGTCTGCATCGCCCTGGTGATGGCCTTGGGCGTGAGCGCCTACACCCTGCTGCCCAAGCCTGCCGCACAGACGCAGGGCTGAGCAGGCGCGCCACTGATACGCCACTTTTTCGCTGCCAGGCTGGCCTGTGCGGTGAATGCCTTGCGGCACAATCGCCGCCTTGGGAAGTCCACATCCATCCAGCGGCAGCGCGGGCGTTGAGGCTCGGGCTGGGCTGCAAGGCGCAAGCCGCAGCAAACGGCCCGAATCCGCAGTTGCACGCGGCGCTGCAATGTGTGCAGGCCTCCCCTTGGTCAGCGCAGCCAGGCCCGGCAGCCCTCGCGCTGAAAACCTGTTTGCGCCGCGCCCTGCCATGTCCACGCCCTCTTCCCTGACCCATCGCCTGCACCAACTGCTGCTCGACCTGCGCCCGGCCCCCACGGGCATTGCCCTCAAGGAGTGCTTGCGCATCATGGGCGGCTGCGCTCTCTCGGTGGGCATCGTTGCCACCCTGGCGCAGTGGCTGGCGCAAAGCCAGCTGGAGCTGTTCTGGCATGGCGCGACGCTGGCCTCCTCGGCGCTGCTGGTGTTCGCACTGCCCTTCAGCCCCATGGCCCAGCCCTGGGCCGTGCTGATGGGCAGCCTGCTGTGCACGGCCGTGGGCATGGCCTGCTCCTGGCTGTTGGGGCACAACACCGTGCTGGCTGCCTGCCTGGCCGTGCCGCTGGCCATCGTGGCCATGATTTATCTGCGCGCCGTGCATCCGCCAGCCACCTCGCTGGCCTTGTACGCCGTACTGCAACACATCCACGCCCCGAGCGTGCTGCTGTTTCCGATCGGTTTCAACCTGCTGCTGCTCATTGCCATTGCCATTGCCTATAACCACGCCACTGGGCGGCGCTATCCCCACCGGCAAATCAGCACCGCCGCTCCAGACGAAGCCAGCGCGCAGGGCAAGCAATTGCTCACCCAGACCGATGTGGACCAGGTGCTGGCGCGGCACAACGAGTTGCTGGCCATCAGCCGCAACGACCTGACGAAGATGCTGCAAAAAGCCAGTGGCGCAGCCTACGAGCGCACCTTTGGCGAGCTGCGCTGCGCCGACGTCATGACCACCCAGGTGCACAGCGTGCAGGCCGACATGGCCATCGACGAATTCGAGGCCCACATGCGCCAGTACCGCCACCGCGAGCTGCCCGTGCTTGACGCCGACGGGCATTTGCTGGGCACGGTCGGCCTGGCGCAATGGATGGATCTGCAAAACCAGCAGCCCCCGGCCAAGGCCGCTGCCACCGACAGCGCCAGCCAAGCTCCCCAAGGCGGCCGCTGGCGCCAATGGGTGCGCCTGCCCTGGAAAGCCCTGGCCGCCCCGCCTGAGCCACCAGCGGCCGAGCCCACGCCCGCCGCACCGCAGCGCGTGCGCGACATCATGGTGCCCTCAGTGGCCGTGGCCTACGTAGAGCAGCCCGTGCTGGAGCTGCTGGGCCTGCTGTGCCAGGGCGGGCTCTACCACCTGCCCGTGGTGGGCGAAAACCAGCGCCTGCTGGGCATCATCACCCAGACCGATGTGCTGCGCGCCCTGAACCAGGCCTTGCCCGAGGCCACCCCGCGCAGCGACGCTGCCGCAAGCGGCAATGCCCCCAGCGAGCCAGAAACGCAAGCCCCCAGCGCCTCGGACGAAACCCCAGCCACGCCGCTGCCGGCGCCAGAGCAGCCCCAGGCCCTGGCCGACAGCGCCCCGCAACCGCCCAGCGCCCCCGGCGATGCCTCGCCTCGGCAGCCCGAGGCCGTTGCCATCGCGCCAGCACCCACCACCTCGTCAGACGGTATTGCCTCCAGCGCTGCAGAATCCAGTGCCAGCGCTGCGCCCACCAGCAGCTCCGAGGCGCGCAGTGACTAACATGCCTTGCCTTTGCTTTTGCCCTTGCTCGCACTGATGAAAGCGCTTTTGCCCGCGGTGTAGGCATCGCGATCGGGCGCGTGCTCTGCGAGCAGGCGGATTTTCAGCGCCTCGTAGGCGCGCGCCAAATCGGGCCGGATGCGCAACAGATCCCGGAAAGCGACTTCCTCGCAATCACCCACAAGGCGCAGATGGATGTGAAAAACGCGCGCGGCGTAGCCTTGCAGGGTGTAGCCTTTGTTGAAGGTGATGCGGCCATCGCTGCGCGACATGGGCAGATAGCCGCTCTCATCGAGGCGCTTGGCAGCGCGCTGCAGTGCGGCCCGGTCGGGCGTTTCCACAAGAATGTCGACAATGGGTTTGGCGCGGATGCCAGCAATGGCGGTGCTGCCAATATGGTGGATGGCCAGGGCGTCTTCGCCAAGCAGTGTTTGCAGTTGCGCTTTTTCTTCTGCATACCACGCCTGCCATGCATCGCAGTGCGCTTCGAGGCGCATGGGAAAGAGCGCCCACAGGCGCTCGAGCGGGAAATCAAGCAGGGCGCGGTCAGGATCAGGCATGGAAGCGGAGCGGGTGTGCCAATCTTGCGATGCGCGCTTGGGCATCATCAACGATTCTGGATAGGCCCCAGCCACTGCGGCCGCAGAATCTTGCCCAGCCTGTCCAGCGGCAGGCGCAGCTCCTGCGGGCCCTCGGTGAAGGGCCCCAGCTCATAGGGGCTGTAGAGAAACACCAGCTCGCTGCCATCCTCGGAAAAGTGAAAGCAGGGGCTGATGGAGGTGGCGAATTGCGCGCGCAGCTGCGCGTAGTGCTGCGCCGGGCCGTCAAAGGCCGCCTGGCGCGCTTGCTCCAACAAAGCCAGCAAAGCCGCTTGCTGGCCTGGCTGCAGCAGCCCCTGCACATCCAGGGCCTGGCCCTGGCCGTCGATCATGTAACTGCACTGCGCGTATTCCGGGTGGGCCTTGCCTTCGAAGTAATGGCCTGACTGCAGCTCAAATTGCTGCCAGCCACGGTAAGCGCCCAGGTAGCTGACCTCGAGCGAGAGGCTGCTGTTGCCCGGCATGGCCTCATCAAAGGCCGCCCAGATCGGCGCAAAGTCGCGCGCAATCCCATGTTCGTCGAGCCCGGCCTGACGCAAGGCAGCCGGGCCCAGGTGCGCCTGCAATTGCCGGTTGATCTCGGCATTGATGCGGCGGTTGATGGCCGCCTGCGGCGTGGCCGCGTAGCGCAGTTGCAGCTGCGGGCAGGCCTGATCGCAATCGCGCAGCCGCGCCCGCAGCGCCGCTGGCGCCTGGCTCAGCGGCGGCGTGAACGTGGCCTGCATGCCGCCGCCCTGCCCCGGCGGCGTTGTCGGGCTGGCATCGCCGGCCAGGGCAGCGCCGGCGCACAGCCAGGCGCAAGCGCACAAGAATGCTGGTTTGAACAAGGCTTTCTCCTTTTTCTTCTCAGTCATGCGCGCGGGCGCCTAGAGCGTGTTATGCACCGCATCGCGCCTGGCCATTCTGGCATGGGCCGGGTAGTGCCCTGCTGGGCCTGGCAGGCCGGTGCAGGCCGCCAACAGGTTCTAAAATGCGCGGTTTTTTGCAACTGCCCGCTACGCCGGGCCTTTGGCATGTCCGAGTCCACCCCCACCTCTTCGAGCCAAGCTCCGCACCAGGCCGATGCGGCCCCTGCGGTCGATGAAAACCAGCTGTTGGCCGAGCGCCGCGAAAAGCTGCAGCAGCTGCGCGAGGCCGCCCAGGCCAGCGGCGCGCCGGTCTTCCCCAACGATTTCCAGCCCAGCCACCGCGCCCAGCCGCTGCAGGATGCACATGGCATGCGCACGGCCGAGGAGCTTCAGGCCCAGGGCGAGCGCGTGCGCGTAGCCGGACGCATGATGCTCAAGCGCGTCATGGGCAAGGCCAGCTTTGCCACCATTCAGGACGCCACAGGCCGCATCCAGCTCTACATCACGCGCGATGGCGTGGGCGAGGAGCTTTATGCCCAGTTCAAACGCTGGGATCTGGGCGACATCATTGCCGCCGAGGGGGTGCTGTTCAAAACCAAGACTGGCGAGCTGTCCATCCAGGCCGATCAACTGCGCATGCTCACCAAAAGCCTGCGCCCCCTGCCCGATAAGTTCCACGGTGTGGCCGATCAGGAGCTCAAATACCGCCAGCGTTATGTGGATCTCATCAGCGATGCCAGCACGCGCCAGCGCTTCGTGCAGCGCAGCCAGGCCATTTCCGGTATGCGGGCCTTCATGGTCGAGCATGGCTTTCTGGAAGTGGAAACGCCGATGCTGCATCCCATCCCCGGCGGCGCCAATGCGCGCCCCTTTGTGACGCACCACAACGCGCTGGAGCAAGACATGTTCCTGCGCATCGCCCCTGAGCTCTACCTCAAACGCCTGATCGTCGGCGGTTTCGAGCGCGTGTTCGAGATCAACCGCAACTTCCGCAACGAAGGCATCTCGGTGCGCCACAACCCCGAGTTCACGATGATGGAGTTCTACGCCGCGTACTGGAACTACCGCGATCTGATGGACTTCACCGAGGCGCTGATCCGCCACACCGCCTTGCAGGCCGCGGGCAGCTTGAAGCTGAACTACCAAGGCCAGGCCGTGGATCTGGCCCAGCCCTTTGCGCGCATGACCATCCGCGAGGCCATCATGCAGCATTGCGAAGGCGGCAGCGCCGTGGACGATCGCCAGTGGCTGTTGCAGGCGCTGGCGCGCGCGGGCATCGACGCGCAGGAGCAGCAGCTCGAGCGCCGCAGCCTGGCCGGCCTGCAGGTGCTGCTGTTCGAGGAAGTGGTCGAGGCCAAGCTCTGGCAGCCCACTTTCATCATGGAGCACCCCACGGAGATCTCGCCGCTGGCGCGCGCCAACGACCAGCGCCCGGAAGTGACCGAGCGCTTCGAGCTCTACATCACCGGTCGTGAAATGGCCAATGGCTTTTCCGAGCTCAACGACGCGCAGGACCAGGCCGCGCGCTTCAACGCCCAGGTGCAGGCCAAGGACAGCGGCGATGACGAGGCCATGTACTTCGACCACGACTTCATTCGTGCGCTGGAATACGGCATGCCGCCCGCAGGCGGCTGCGGCATCGGCATCGACCGATTGATGATGCTGCTGACCGACAGCGCCAGCATCCGCGACGTGATCCTGTTCCCTGCCTTGCGCCACCGGCAGGAGGCTTGAAAAGCCTGAGCGCCTGCCATCGCGCCTGTGCAAGCCTGTGCAATAGCAGGCGCGATGCCTGCCGCCCTGGCTTGGCTGGGCCAGTCAGCCGCGCAGGGCGCAATGCGCGGCTGGCGTGGCGTGCGGCCGCTTACTTGGTGCCGAAGATGCGGTCGCCCGCGTCGCCCAGGCCAGGCAGGATGTAGCCGTGCTCGTTGAGCTCACGATCCAGCGCGGCGGTGTAGATGTGCACGTCCGGGTGGGCCTTTTGCAGCAACTGCACCCCCTCGGGCGCGGCCAACAGGCACAGGAACTTGATCGAGCGCGGCCCCAGCGATTTGACGCGATCGACGGCGGCCACGACCGAATTGCCGGTGGCCAGCATGGGATCGACCAGGATGACGTCGCGCTCGGCCACCTCGGAAGGCATCTTGAAGTAGTACTCCACGGCCTGCAGCGTCTTGGGGTCGCGGTACAGGCCGATATGCCCCACGCGCGCGCCAGGCACGACGTCGAGCACGCCTTCGAGGATGCCGCCACCAGCGCGCAGGATCGACACCAGCACCAGCTTCTTGCCGTCGATCATCGGCGCCTGCATGGTCTCCAGCGGGGTTTCGATCTGCACCATGTGCACTGGCATGTCGCGCGTGACCTCATAGGCCATGAGCGTGCTCAGCTCGTGCAGCAGGCGGCGAAAGCTGCTGGTGCTGGCGGTCTTGACGCGCATCAGCGTGAGTTTGTGCTGCACCAGCGGGTGATCGACGATGTGCAGCGTGTCGTGGTTGATGCTCATGGGGCAATCCTGATCGGTGGTTTCAAAGCGCCTGCGTGCAGATCATGGCTCGGGGGCAGGCGCTTGATGGGTTTCAGTAAATCAACAGGCTGAGCCAGTAGGCCAGCGCAGCCACAAAGGCGCTGGCCGGGATGGTAAAGATCCAGGCCCAGACGATGTTGCCGGCCACGCCCCAGCGCACGGCGCTGGCGCGCTGGGTGGAGCCCACGCCCACGATGGCGCCGGTGATGGTGTGCGTGGTGGAGACGGGAATACCGATGATGGTGGCCAGAAACAGCGTCAGCGCGCCACCGGTTTCGGCGCAAAAGCCGCCCACGGGCTTGAGCTTGGTGATCTTCTGGCCCATGGTCTTGACGATGCGCCAGCCGCCGAACATGGTGCCCAGCGCAATGGCCGCATAGCACGAGAGGATCACCCACATCGGCGGGGCGCTGGCCTCCTGCCCCATGTAGCCGGTGCCAATGAGCAGCAGCCAGATGATGCCGATGGTCTTTTGCGCATCGTTGCCGCCATGGCCCAGGCTGTAAGCGCCAGCCGAAACCAACTGCAAGCGACGGAACCACTTGTCCACATGGCCGGGCCGGGTGCGCCGAAACAGCCAGGCCACGGCCACCATCATCAGCGAGCCCAGCAGGTAGCCCAGCAGCGGCGAGACGAAGATGAACAGCACCACCTTGGCCACGCCCAGCAGCTCCAGCGCGCCCGGGCCGGACTTGGCGATGACAGCGCCCACAATGCCGCCGATCAGCGCATGCGAGGAGCTGCTGGGGATGCCGTAATACCAAGTCAGCAAGTTCCAGCTGATGGCCCCGACCAGCGCGCCGAAAACCACATGGGTATCGACGAACTGCGGCGCAACAATGCCCTTGCCCACGGTGGCGGCCACACTCAGGTGAAAAACAAAGATGGCAATGAAGTTGAAAAAAGCCGCAAACAGCACAGCGTGCGTGGGCTTGAGCACGCCTGTGGAAACCACGGTGGCAATCGAGTTGGCCGCATCGTGAAAGCCATTCATGAAGTCAAACACCAGGGCCAATACCACCAGCAAGACCACCACCCACAGGGCGGCCTGCGTCACTGCCATCACTTCCATCGCTCAATCCTGCAAAACGGGTTTAAGGGCATAGCCAAGGCGCACGCTAGGCCAGCTGGGCTTTGCGCACCCCAGGCCCAGGCATGTTCAGGAGTTTTCCAGCACGATGCCTTCGACGATGTTGGCCACGTCCTCGCAGCGGTCGCTGATGGTCTCCAGCAACTCATAGATGGCCTTGAGCTTGATGAGCTCGCGCACGTCGTCAAGATCCTCACGGAACAGCGCGCTCATGGCCGTGCGCAGCACGCGGTCGGCATCGCTTTCGAGCTGGTCGATCTCCTCGCAGGTTTTCAGGGCCGCCTCGGCCACGCTGGCATCGGCAATCTTGTCGAGCATGGCGATGGCGCTGTGCAGGCGCTCGCAGCAGCGCAAATCCAGCTCCGCCAGATTGCGCATGGCTGGGGTGAGCTTTTGCACGTCGTAGAGCACCAGCGCCTCAGCCACGTCTTGAATCAGATCGGCCACATCGTCCAGCGCATTGATCAGGCTGTGGATCTGCTCACGGTCAATAGGGGTGATGAAGGTCTGGTGAATGGCCCTGTTGACCTGGTTGGTGATCGCATCGGCCTCGTGCTCGGCATCGTCGATGGCGCGGTTGTGGCGCTCGCGCGCAGCCGGATCACTGTAGTTGTCCACCAGCTCTAGCAGCGCCTGGGCCGCGCGCATGACGTAATCGGCGTGCTGGTTGAACAGCGCAAAAAAATTGCCCTCACGAGGCAAGAGCTTCCCGAACAGCATGGCAACTCCCTTGAAAAATTGATCTGGCCGTCGCTGGCGCCATCACCCATTGCTGCGCCGCAGCGTCAATTGGGCTGGACTGGCAGGCGATTGGAAACATTGATACAAAATTGTAAACGATGCCTTTGCCCGCCCACCGTACCCAGCAACCTATAAGACTGGCAAACAAAGCTGAGCAGAAGCCAGCGTCACTTTGCAGCGCCAAGCTTGGCCAGCGTGAACAGGGCCTGGTCAAACAGCGATTCGCTTTGACGACACTATCGCATAAACTCGCTATCACAATTTTAAAAGCCCTGCAAGAATGTGACTTTCGATCCAAGCAAATTCAGGCGAAATCTTCCTTTTTGTGCCGTTTTGTATTCAAATGTAGCAATTGCTGTCAGGGGTGCCTTGCAAGAATCCAACGCCCGCTTGGCTGCTGGATTCTTGCGGGGCATCTCTTGAGCCCATGGCCACCTGGCCACAGCGGCGCAGGGCGACTGCGCCGCTGCAGGCAGGTTTTGGCGCTGGGCATTCAATCTGAAAAAGAAGGGACTGACCATGCGTACCGACATGCTCCAGCAGGTGCTGGAAGAACTCAAGGGCTCCTCGGCCGATGTGGAGGCCTCCGCGCTGATCTCCACCGACGGGCTGATGATTGCCTCCGCACTGCCCAACGGCATGGACGAGGATCGCGTGGGTGCGATGTCGGCGGCGCTGCTGTCACTGGGCGACCGCGCCGTGCGCGAGCTGGCGCGCGGCACGCTCGAGCGCGTGCTGCTGCAGGGCGATCGCGGCTACGTCATCATGAGCTCCTCGGGCACGGAGGCGGTGCTGACCGTGCTGGCCAAGCACAACGCCAAGCTCGGTTTGCTGTTTCTGGACATCAAGCGCGCAGCCGAAGCGCTGTCCAAGCTGGTTTGACGCAAGGAGGGCCGGCCAATGGCATTCCCCCCGATGCAACCCGCTGATGACGCGCAGCAAACGCATACGCTGCACTTTCACGACGGCAGCAGCCGCACAGTGCAGGTCAGTCAGCGTGAAATCCCCTACCCGGACGGGCGGCTGATCATCTCCCGCACCGACCTGCAAGGCATCATCACCCACGCCAACGAGGCCTTCGTCGAGCTCTCGGGCTACACGCGCGAGGAGCTCATCGGCCAGCCGCACTGCGTGCTGCGCCACCCAGACATGCCCCGCGCGGCCTTCAAGGATTTGTGGGACACCGTCGCCGCAGGCAAAAAGTGGCACGGCTACGTGAAAAACCTGCGCAAGGACGGCGCGCACTACTGGGTTTACGCCACGGCCGTGCCCAATGTGCGCAACGGACAAATCGTGGGCTACACCTCGGTGCGTCGCAAGCCATCTCGCAAGAAGATTGCTGAGATGAGCGCCTTGTATCAGCAATGGCTGGCCGCCGAAGGGAGCGCGTCATGACACTGAATCTGCTGATCGCACCGGATTTCGCCCCCGAGCGCTTTGCTGGCTGGCACATGCTCAACACCCTGCTGCAGAAGAAGTCGGGGCTGCATCTGCACCTGCTGACCCCAGCCTCGGCGGCCGAGCAGGCCGAGCTCATCGCCCAGGGCCATGTGCATTTGGTCTATGCCAACCCGTTCGATGCTGCCTCGATGGTGCGCGAGGCTGGCTATCGCGCCATCGCGCGACCGGTGGGCAAATCCGATGAAATGGTCATCGCCACCAGCGCCGTCTCGGCGCTGGGCAGCGTGGAAGACCTGCAGCCCGGCGCACGCATCGCGCTGACCGACAACAAGGACGTCAAGCTCATCGGCCTGCGCCTGCTGGAGCCGGCCGACCTGGGAGATGCCGACGTGCAATGGCAGCTGGTGGACAACTACCAGGCCGCCGCGCGCCTGGCCATCAAGGGTGAGGTCGATGCCAGCTTCTTCCTGGCCGAGGCCTACCACTCGCTCTCGCGCCTGACGCGCTCGCAGCTCAAGCCACTGATCGAGAGCAAACTGGCCGACATCACCCATGTGCTGCTGGTGCAGGGCAGCGTGGAGCCAGAGATGGCCCAGCGCATCGGTGCAGCGCTGCTGGGCCTCAATGGCACGCCCGATGGCCAGCCGGTGCTCGACGAGCTGGGCATGGGCGGCGGCTTCGAAGCCATGAGCGAAGAAGACGCCGAGTTCATGATCGACCTGATGGACACCCTGCTGGACTGAAGCAGCGGCAACACCCATGAGCGCGCATCAACCGGCCCGCCCGCCTCGGCCCGCCCCGGCCCAAGCCCAGGGCGCCACGGCGCCCGCCGGCCTGGCCGCGCCGCAGGCCCATCATGCCGCCCGCGCCCGCTTGCGTCAGGCCAGCCGTCTGGTGCTGCAAGCGCCAACAGACTTGGCCTTGCATGCCCAGCGCATCCAAATGGCCCTGGCCTTGCCGGGTACAGAGCCGCTGCAAGCGGCCTTGGTGGACATGCTGTGCCGTTGCAAAGCCCCGCCCCAGGCACTGTGCGAGGAGCTGGCCCAGCCGGCCGTGCGCGAGCGCCTGCCCGCCCCCGCCTGGCAAGCGCTGCACGCCCAGGCGCAAAGCGGCCAGCCGCTGCCGCGCGTCACGCCGCTGGCCACCCGCTGGTGCATACTGGCCAGCCCCTCACTGGATGTGCCGCAGCGGGCTTGGCTGTGCGGGGTGGACGACTCGCGCACCATTGCCGCGCACGCGCTGGCCCCATTGCAGGCAGGCGATGCAGAAGCCGAGCAAGACTTTCTGGCGCACTGCCTAGGCTCGCACGACACCCTGGCCTTCATGCTCGCGCGCCGTGCATTGCAACGCCAGAGCATTGCGCTGTCCCCGCAATGGGAGCACACCATGCAGGCGCTGCAGCAAAGGATGGATGCATGAACGACAACTGGGTATTGCTGGCCGGGCTGACCGACCACGAGGCCGCCGCCATCGAGATCATGATCAACATGAC
This sequence comes from Vandammella animalimorsus, assembly GCF_002285285.1. Lineage (GTDB taxonomy): Bacteria > Pseudomonadota > Gammaproteobacteria > Burkholderiales > Burkholderiaceae_C > Lampropedia > Lampropedia animalimorsus. The sequence continues at coordinate 615,174 of NZ_NSJF01000001.1, read as the reverse complement.
TTGGCGCGACCAGCGCTGCATTACCCTGCGCCGCGACCTCTCGCTGAGCATCCCTGAGCAGACTGCGCAGGCCAAAGCCTGTCGCTACTGCGTCATCGACCTGTTCAGCCTGGGGCTGCGCAAGCATTCGCCCGACAACGAAGTTCTGCTGCTGCAGTTTTTGGCTGGCCGCTCTGCCGTGCTGTTGATGCGCGGCAGCGGCAGCGGCTGGTTCGACGCCCTGCTGCCGCTGCAGCCCGGCCAGCACATCACCTGCCTGAGCATGCCCTACAGCAGCATCGCCCTGCGCGATGCCCTGCAGAAAATCAAAAACGCCAACGCCGCCGATGCGCAGCGCACGCCTGCCGCAGCCCAGCCCAGCGCCCGCCAGCCTGTGCATGCCGCCGCATCAGCGCCATCTGCCTCGTCCGCAGGAGCAACCCAACCCCGCGTCACTGACGACGCAGCGGCTGACAGGCCGCGCGCGGAGGCCATGCCGTCGCGCTCTGCACCTTCCCGCTCTGCGCCCTCCCCCGCGCCTGCTCCTGCCACTGCGCCCGCTCCCATGCCCGCCTGGCGCCGCGCCTTGCAGTTGGCCGAGCGCCTGCACGCCGAGCGCAGCGCGCGCCAGCCCGCTGCCGCCCAGCAGCCACCCGCTTCGCCCCCGGCGCCAAGCACTCGGCCAACACCGAACCCGCCGCGCGAGCCCGTCGCCCCCACGCCCCCGCAGCCAGTGGCCAATCGCCCGGCCAATCGCCCGGCCAGTCACCCGGCCCGCAGCGCCCAGGCGCCTGCCCGCAGCATCGCAGCAGCCCCGCCAGACCAGACAGGGGCAGCCAAAAGCCTGTCCGTAGCCCCGCCAGCCGTGCCTTTGTCCGCCCAAGCCATGGGCCTGCGCACAGGTGCCTGGGCCCAGCTGCTGCGCACCCTGCCAGCCCTGAAGGGGGTTGCGCTGGCAGACTTTATCGGCCAAACGCTGCAGGACACACTGGGCGAAGGCCTGCAACTCTGGCGCATTGGCCCAGTCGTTTGCCTGGTGCATGTGCGCCAGGGCTGGATGGCCACGACAGCTCCGGCGGCCACCTTGCAAAAAATGGTGCATACCCCCGGCCTGCTGCAACGCGTGCAGCGCCAATCCCTGCCCGCCGACGAGTTGCCCAGTGCAGTCCAGCAGTTCTTTGGGCAGTCTTTCGAGCGCATGCAAAGGCCGCTGGATGTGCTGGCCTGGGATTTGCTCAGCGAATCGCTGGACGGCCTGACGCTGCAGGCGCAGGACGACTTCACGCTGCAACTGCGCAGCTTTCCCAACTTCCCGCACCTCACGCGCAGCGATCCACTGGACGTGCAGCTGGCAGCCATCTGTGCCCGCATCCCCCAATCCGTGAATGACCTGTTGCGCGCTTTCCCCCGCCATGAACAGGCCGTGCTGCGCTTTATCACGTTGAGCGTGGCCTGCGGCCTGGCAGTGGTGCTGGACACGCCCGCCCACCAGCACAAAGACACCCCAAGCCCCGATCAGGCCGCCACGGCAAAGCCCACACCTGCAGCAGCGCCCCCGGCAGCTGCGCCAGCCCCCGCCAGCGGCGCCGCCAAGGCGCGGCGCGGCTTCTTCAAGTCCTTGCTGGACAAGCTCTTCTGACCCTGCTGCCATGGCCAATACCTACAAGCTCGTTTTCGCCGGCCCCGTGGGCGCGGGCAAGACCACGGCCATCCAGTCCCTGTCGGACATCGAGGTCGTGCGCACCGAAGCCAATGCCTCCGACGAGGTGCGCCTGCTCAAGCAAACCACCACCGTGGCCATGGACTACGGCCTGATGAAGCTCGCCAGCGGCGATCAGGTACGCCTGTACGGCACGCCCGGACAAAAGCGCTTTGACTTCATGTGGGACATCCTCACCGAAAACGCGCTGGGCCTGGTGCTGATGATCAAGGCCAGCGCCCCCGACCCAGTGGCCGACCTGCGCACCTACACCCAGGCCTTCCGTCCCTTCATCGACAAAACCTCGCTGGTGGTGGGCATCACCCACAGCGAAAGCCGCAGCCCGCAGGTGCGCCACACCCTCTCGCGCACGCTGCTGGAGCTGGGGCTGCCGCCCACAGCCATGGACACCGACGCGCGCAACCGCGCGCACATGGCCATCCTGGTCAAAGCCCTGATCTACGGCATTGACCCCTTCAACGGCTCGCACCAGGGCTGACCACCATGGATGACGCCTTTCTCATGCTCACCCCCGCAGGCGCCTTGCACAGCCATGCGCTGCGCCAGCCTGACGAAGCCTGCGCCGCCCTGCAAAGCCTGATGCACGGCGAGCAAACGCCGCGCCGCAGCGCCTGGCTGGCGCAATCGCCCGCACACCGCGCCGTATTGGCGCGCGCGCTGTACGAAGGCTGGGTGGACGAGCTGCCGCGCAGCCTGCCCGCGCCCACGCTCAACCTCGACCACTACCTGCCGCACGCCATCGCCGGCCTGTCCAGCACGCGCACCGCCGCGCTGGCCTCGGACCAGGGCTTTTGCCTGGCGCGCGTGGGCTACGACGAGCGGCAGGCCGAAACCCTGTGCGCCGTCGCAGCCGATTTCAGCGACTTCATGCAGCGCCAGCAGCAACGCGGCTGGAGCAACAGCGGCCGCGCCATCTCCTTCTACCAAGGCATCGACATGCTGATGCCCGAAACCTCACTGGCCCTGTTCTGGGTGGACGGCGTGGGCTACTGGCTCATCCTCGGCGGCGAGCCGCTGCTCAACAATCGCGCCCTGGTGGAGCTGATCTGGGGCATCCACGCCGCAGGCAGCAAATTTGCCCGCAGCAGCTTGGCGCGGCAACGCTGGCAATCCCGGTAAGCACGCCTTCTTTCTATCTCCAATCAAGGCAAAGGCGCGGCTGCGGCTGCCCGCGCCGCAGCTTCACTGCGCCGGATCGCGCACCACGTCCACGCCTGGCGGCGGCGTGAACTCAAAGCGCTTGGCCGGCAGGGCGATGTTCTTCTCAAAGCCCTCAAAGCGCAGCGCCGAGCGCTGGCCGAAGTTGTCCTCGATCTCCAGCGCCGCCAGGGCATCGCCGGCAAAGCCAATGCGCACGCTGCGCAGCGTGCCATCGCTGGCTTTGGGCGTGGCCAGCACCCATTGCAGGCCGTCGGCGTCCGGGGCGCTCTCCAGCTTGAAGTCGCGCTCCAGCGCCGCGCGCGTGCTGGCCGAGGAGACGATGGCCGCCGGCGTACTGCTCAGCGCCCGCTGCTGATCGCGCGCCGTGACCTGCTCCAGATCGGGGTCGTAAATCCACAGCGTCTTGCCATCGCCGACGATTTGCTGCGCAAATGGCTTGAGGTAATCAAAGCGGAACTGCCCGGCCGGGCGCGCAAAGGCAAACGTGCCGCTTGAGCGCGTCACGCGGCCAGCCTCGCCATCGCGCGGCGGCGCCGTCACCGTCTGCGTGAAGCTGGCCTGGCCCGACTGCACCTGCTGCACGAAACGCTCCAACGCCTGCAGGCCATCGGCCCAGGCCCAGGGGGCCAGCAAGGCCAGCGCCAGGGAAACTGCGGTTTTCTTCATGGGAAAGGCTTTCATCAAAAACAGGCCCGGCGCAGCGCCAGGCCTTGTGAACAGATTCTTGGGAAGAAGCTGGCCCGCATTGTGCCCAAGCCAGCCACGGCAAAAAACTTCCCTTGGAGGCAGGCAAGCCTGCACAGTTCAACAGCCCAAGGGGAAATTGCACTTTTTTGCAGATGCCAGGCCGTGGCCTATTGAGGCTCGTTGTGCCTCGTTGTGCCTTGCGGTGCCTCATGGTGCCTCATCGTGCCTCATCGTGCCTCATCGTGCCCATGCAGACCATTGTCACAATCGCCGGGCATACTGCGAGGCTTGGCCCCTCCTCTGAAAACCCAAGCGCCCCGACATGCCCGAGCCCCGCCTGCACGACAGCCCCGAGCCCGATACGCCCTGCCCCTCCTCCTGGAGCCTGCACACCGACGCCGACAGCGCGCTGGCCGCCGTGGCCGCGCTGTACCAGCAGCAAACCAGCCTGCTGCGCCACGGTCTGCAGCGCTTTCTGGCCGGTGAGGACACGGGCCCCGTGCGGGCCTGCTATCCACAGGTGCGGATCACGCCAGCCCACACCGTGGACAGCGCCCTGGCCTCCTTCAACACCCAATCGGCCTATGGTTTCGTAGCCGGGCCGGGTTGTTACCAATCGACCCTGACGCGCCCTGACCTGTTCGCCGACTACTACCGCGAGCAGTTTGCGCTGCTGCTGCAGCACCACCGCGTGCCGCTGCAAGTGGGCCTGAGCGGCGAGCCCATGGCGCTGCACTTTGCCGACGTCGAGCAGGCCCTGGCCGATGCGCCGCTGAGCCCGCAGCGCAAGCAGCTGCTGCACCTGTACTTCGACGCCCCAGACCTGCTGCGCGTGGACGATGACGTGGCCAACGGCACGGCCCGCTTCGCCCCTGGCGAGCCTCAACCCCTGTCGCTGTTCACCGCCCAGCGCGTGGACCTCTCGCTGCAGCGCCTGCGCCACTACAGCGGCACCGCGCCCGAGTGCTTTCAGCACTACGTGCTGTTCACCAACTACCAGTTCTACATCGAAGAATTCCTGCGCACCGCGCAGGCCGAGCTGGCCCGCGAGGACAGCGCCTACACCGCGCTGATCGAACCGGGCAACCGCATCAGCTGGCGCAGCGGCCTGGGCCCGGCCAGCGCCCAGGTCGAACCCTGGCTGGCCGCACTGGCAGCCCAGAACGCCCAGGCCAGCGGCAGCGCCAACCACGCCGCCAGCGGCCACAGCACTGGCCGCCTGCCGCAAATGGCCGCCTACCACCTCGTGCAGCCCGGCGGCCAGGGCATCACCCTGGTCAACATCGGCATCGGCCCGGCCAACGCCAAAACCATGACCGACCACATCGCCGTGCTGCGCCCGCACGTGTGGATCATGCTCGGGCACTGCGCCGGGCTGCAAAGCAGCCAGCAACTGGGCGACTACGTGCTGGCGCACGGCTACATCCGCGACGACCACGTGCTCGATGAAGACCTGCCCACCTGGGTGCCCATCCCCGCGCTGGCCGAAGTGCAGCAAGCGCTGGAGCAAGCCGTGGGCCAGGTCTGCGGCGTCAGCGGCCTGCAGGTCAAGCGCATCATGCGCACCGGCACCGTGGCCAGCACCGACAACCGCAACTGGGAGCTGCTGGACTACCAAACCCCGCTGACGCGCTTCAAGCAAGGCCGCGCCATCGCCCTGGACATGGAAAGCGCCACCATCGCCGCCAACGGCTACCGCTTCCGCGTGCCCTACGGCACCCTGCTGTGCGTGAGCGACAAGCCCCTGCACGGCGAGCTCAAACTGCCCGGCATGGCCAACCAGTTCTACCGCGGCCGCGTGCTGCAACACCTGCAAATCGGCATCCAGGCCATCCAAATCCTGCAAGCGCAGGAACACGCCCGCCTGCACAGCCGCAAACTGCGCAGCCACGCCGACGTGGCGTTTCGCTGAGCAAGAGCAGAAGCCCCTTGGGGTGGTTGAGATTGGGTTTGCGAAGCGGTTTTCCGAGGCAAAAGCCGCAAATGCAAGGCGAAAGCGCGCGCAAGGTTGGACACCTTGCAAGCGTTTTCAACGCAGCAGTTGAGGGTTTTGACCGAAAACACCGCCGCAACACTCAATCTCAACAACCCCTAACGCATGGCCAGCGTGTTCCTGCAGCGCGGGTAATTCACACAGCCCCAGAAGCGCTGCCCCGTCTTGCCGTGGGCGCGCTCAGCCATCTTCACGCCACAACTGGCGCAAGTGGGGCGCCAATACTCCCCCTCAAAGGCCACCGCCAGCAGTGCAGCCTGCTGCTCGGGCGTGCGCGAGGCAATCAATTTCAGCAAGCCCGCGCCATCCTGCGCGTTGATGCCGTGGGCGCGAGCAAAGGCCAAGGCATCGGCTGTAAAGCGCGAGCTGGTGGCATAGGTGCCGCGCTTGAGACCATGCGAAGCCATCACGCCGAAAAACTCCCGCATGGCCGACACCGGCACGGGCCTGCCCTGCCAATGCTTGCACTGCACCACACTCACCAGCGCGCCGCCTGCGTGGCGCGAATGCAGCCAGATATCGACCCCGCCATCGGCCCCGTGCGATTGCGAGCGCGCCTCAAACCCCGCCTGCGCGAACAGTGCTTGCACCACCGCCTCGAAGCGCCGCCATTCGATGGCAGCAAAAACTTCGGGGCTCCATCCGCTCAGGCGCTCGTGGGCGGGCATTGCAGTGCGCGCCTGGATGTTGGGCGTCACCGATTCGCACTCGGGCTGATCTGCCTGCCTGGCAGCCTGCAAGCCGACATCCCCCTTGGCCTGCTCGGCAACAACCGTTGCACTGTGCTCGACAGCCGCTGGCACTGCAGCAGCCCGAAAAGCCGCGTCCTGCTGCTTGCGCCATTGATGAAACCCTAGCAACAACAGCCCCAGACCCAGCGCCATCACGCCGGGAAAGCGCAGCAACGCATTCAGCCCTACCAACACGGGATGCGCCCCCAGCAACATAGGCGCGAGCAATAAAACACAGCCCACAACCATCAGCCCGAAACCGATTTCAGGCAGGCTGACCTTGGATTTGCGACGTTTCATAAAGTCAAAATGGATGGAAAGTTCAATCTCGAGCAATGGACGTACAAGCATAGGATGCGGCACTTGATTCGCATGGCAATGGGCTTGCCATTGGGGGAAAGCCTGTACGAATCCAGCAGCCAATGCGTGCGCTGCAGGGCTTAAAAATGCCAAGAGCCGATGGCTAGGAAGCCGCTAAACAGCCCCATCCCCACTGCTGCGCACGCGTGCGCCGTCGTGCAGTTGGCTGTCGGGCTGCAGCACCACGGTGTCACCCGCTTGCAGGCCTTGTTCGATTTGCACGGCGCTGGCCGCGCGCAGGCCGATTTGCACCGGGGTGTGGCGGGCGCGGCCTTGCTCGATGCGGTAGACGGCCCAGCCCTCGGCGCTGCGAAACAGCGCGCTGGCGGGCACTTGCAGCACTTGCTCGCGCTGCTGGGTGATGAATTCGACCTCGACGTGGAAGGCGTCGCCCAGCGCCTGCCATTGCGCGCGCGGGCTGGTGATGTCCAGCAGCACGCGGGTGCGCTGCTCTTGCACGCCCAGGGCGGAGACTTTGGTGAAGCCCGCCGGCTCGATGCGGCGCACGCGCGCCTGCAGCTGGCCGGGGCCGCCCCAGCGCAGCACTTGCGCGGCCATGCCGGGGGCCAGTTGCACGGCATCGGCCGAGAGCACCTCAACTTCCAGTTCCAGATCGCTCAGGTCGCCGATTTCCAGCAGGGGCTGGCCGGCGGCCACGGGCGTGGCGCTTTCCTGCATGCGGCGCAGCACCTGCCCGTCGATGGGCGCGCGCACGGCCAGCACTGGCGCGGCGCTGCCCTCGGGGGCTTGGCTGCTGCCTTGTTGCAACTGGGCGCGGGCCGCTTCGATGCCTTGCTGGGCCACGCGCTCTTCGGCGCGGGCGGCGGCGAGCTGGGCACGCGCCGTTTCGGCACGGCTGCGAGCCTGGTCGAGCTGCCCGGCGCTGGCCGCTCCTGCGGCCTGCAGCGGCGTCAGGCGCGCCAGTTCGCTGCGCGCCAGTTGCAGCTCGGCCTGGGCGGCGGCGCTGCGCTGGCGGCTTGCGGCCAGCGTGGCTTGGGCGCCGCGCAGCTGGGCCTGCAGCTGGCCGCGCGTGCGCGCGTCCAGCAGGCCGGAGGTGGCTGGCTCGATTTCCGCCAGGGTTTGCCCGGCCTGCACGGCATCGCCCACCTGCAGGGCGATGCGGCGCAGCTGGCCGGCCACCGGCGCGCTGAGCACGTAGCGCTGGCGGATGCGCGTGCGCCCTTCTTCGGTGAAGCTGACGGTCAGCGGCCCCTGGCTGGCGCTGGCCGTGGCCACCAGTTGCGTGGGTTCGCGCAGCGCCACGGCCAGCAGGGCCAGCACGGCGGCGGCGGCCAAGATCACGAGCAGGATTTTGCGAAGCATGGGGGGTCACTCCCGGGTTTTCAGGACTTCGATGAGGTCGAGGCGGCGCAGGCGCCAGACGATGACCAGGGCGGAGAGCGCGGCGCTGGCTAGGGTGGTCAGCGCCGCGATGGCATAGGTGCTGGGCTCGACGACCAGCGGGATGCGGTAGAGGTCGTTTTGCAGCCCGGCGATCATGGCGGCGATCAGCCCGTAGCCCACGGCCATGCCCAGCGGCAGCGAGAGCAGCACCAGCACGGCCATTTCGCCCAGCAGGATGTAGGCCACCTCGCCCTGGCTCAGGCCCAGCACGCGCAGGCTGGCCAGCTCGCGGCCGCGCTCGGACAGGGCCATGCGCATGGCGTTGTAGACCACGCCGACGTTGACGATCATGCCCATGACGATGGCGATGGTGGAGAAGGTGCCGCTGACGCGGGCCATCATGTCGAGAAAGGCTTCGATGGCGGTGTGGCGCTGATCGGTGCCCACGACCTTGGGGCGCGCATCGAGCGCGCGCAGCACGCCCAGCTCATGGCCGGGCAGCACGGTGAGCACGGCGCTGCTCACCAGCGGGCCTTCGCCCAGGCTGCGGTTGAGCGTGCCCAGCTCCATGTAGGCCGAGCTGCCGTTGAGGTCGTAGATGGTTTGCACCACGGGCAGTTGCAGCATCTTGCCGCGGCCTTCGAGCACTTCGACCCAGATGCGATCGCCCACGCGCAGGCCAAACCACTGGGCAAAGTAATCGCCCAGGATGATGCCGCCGGGCTGCGGCGCCACCGGCTGCAGCGCGGGGCTGAGCAGCTGGCGAAGCCGCGCATCGCCGGCCAGGCCTTCGAGCATCAGCAGCTTTTGCCGCCCATCCAGGTGCAGGCGCACGGGCACGCTGCGCTGGCCTTCGACCTGCTCAACGCCCGGCAGCGCCGCCAGCTCGTGCAGCGCGCTGCGCGGCATGGCCTCGACGAAGGCCACCGAGACATCGTGCCGGCGTGCCAGGCGGTACTCCACGTCCAGCATGTAGCGCACCGAGGCGCTTTGGAAGTTACCCACCACGACGATGCCGCCGGCCGCGGCCAGGCCCAGCAGGCTCAGCAGCGCCTTGCCGGGGCGGCGTTCGAGCTGGCGCCAGATCATGCGCGTGGGCTGGGAGAGAAAGCGCGCCAGGCCCAGGCGCTCGAGCACGGTGCGGCCAAAGCGCTCGGGCGCGGGCGGGCGCATGGCCTGGGCCACGGGCTCGCGCGCGGCCGCATACACCGCATGACCGCTGCCCACCAGCGCCGCCAGCAGGCTGATGCCCGCGCCGATGGCCACCACGTGCGGGTTCAGGCTGAAGCGCAGGTAGGGAAAGTGGAAGTTGATCTGGTAGAGCCCGGCCATGCCCTGGCCCAGCCAGATGCCGGCGGCCACGCCGATGAGCGTGCCCAGCGCGCAGATCAGGCCAACGATCAGCCCATAGTGCAGCGCCACCTGCGCCGTGCTGTAGCCAAAGGCCTTGAGGATGGCCACCTGGTCGCGCTGCAGGCTGATCAGGCGCTTGAACACCATGTTCAGCAAGAAGGCGGCCACGCCCATGAAGATGGCCGGGAACATCCAGGTCATGGTCGCCAGCTGGCGGAACTCCTCATGCAGGATGCGGTGCGAGAGCTGCTCCATGCGGCCGGTGGCCACGCTGCTGCCGTGGCGCGCCAGCTGCCGGTTGAGCGCGCCGATGACGGCCTGCTCGTTGCCGCCGGGGGCCAGGGCGATGGTGGCCTGGTTGAAGGCGCCCTTCATGTCCAGCGCCGCCGCCAGGCTGCGCTCGGGCATCCACAGCACGGTGTAGCGCGCCTCGTCGGGGAACATGGCCCCGGGCTTGACCTGGTAGATGTGCTCGGCGGACATGGCAATGCCGCTGATGCGCATGCGCTGCGCGCGGCCCTGCAGCGTCACTCGCAGCGCATCGCCAGGGCCCAGCCGGTGCGCCTTGGCAAAGGCTTCGCCCACCAACACCTCATCGGCCGCGCTGGGCAGGCGCCCGGCGCGCAGGTACAGGCGGTTCTGGCGCGGCTGGCGGCCATCATCGGGCAGCGATTGCGCCAGCGCCTGGGCCGGCTCGCCAAAGCCGGGCACCTCCAGCTTGGCGCCAGCGGCCAGGCGGGTTTCCACCTCGGCCACGCCGGGGATTTCTGCCAGCTGGCGCGCCAGGCTTTGCGGCGCGCGCTTGAGCTGCACCCAGATGTCGGGAAAGCGGCTTTCCTGGTAGATCTGCGCGCGCGTGCTGCGCAGCGATTCCAGCGTGGCCTGCGACATCACCAGCATGGCAATGCCCGAGGCGATCACCAGCGCAATGGCCAGCGCCTGGCCGCGCATGCGCCACAGATCGCGCAGGGCCTTTTGGTGCAGCGCCTTCATCGCGGGCCCCTCCCGGCCTGGCCGCCCATGCGCCGCATTACCAGCGCAGCTCCTGCGCGGCCAGGCGCTGGGCGTTGCGCTGCTCGCGCACGATCTGCCCGTCCTGCATCCACAACACGCGTTCGGCCATGCGGGCGATGTCGGCGTTGTGGGTGATGATGACCGTGGTCGTGCCCATCTCGGCGTTGACGCGCTCGAGCGCCTGCAGCACCAGCACGCCGGTGGCCGAATCGAGCGCGCCGGTAGGCTCGTCGCACAGCATCACCGCCGGGCGCTTGGCAATGGCGCGGGCAATGGCCACGCGCTGCTGCTCGCCGCCCGAGAGCTGGGCGGGGAAGTGGTCCAGCCGCTTCTCCAGCCCGACCAGCGCCAGCGCCTGGGCCGGCTCCAGCGGATCCGGCGCGATCTCGGTGACGATGGCCACGTTCTCACGCGCGGTCAGGCTGGGGATGAGGTTGTAGAACTGGAACACAAAGCCCACGTGCTCGCGCCGAAAGCGCGTCAGCGCCGCATCACTGGCGCGGCTCAGATCCTGCCCGCAGTACCAGACCTGGCCGCTGCTGGGCACGTCCAGCCCGCCCAGGATGTTCAGCAGCGTGGACTTGCCGCTGCCCGAAGGCCCCAGCAGCACCACGAACTCGCCCGCGTGCAGCTCCAGGTCAATGCCGCGCAGCGCCTGCACCTGCACTTCGCCCGCGCCATAGACCTTGGTCAGCCCCTGGGCGCGAAAGATCAGCTCGCGCGCTGGCGGCGTTGACGTCGGCGGCGCCGGCTGCGGCGCGGCGGGCGGCTTGGTGGACGGCGCGGCGGCCGCCTGCGATGCGGCGGCGCTGTTGGCTGCGTGCAGATGCTCCCTCATGGCTGTGTCTCTCCACCGCTGTGACCGCGGCTGCGCCATTGTGCGCGAAAAACCGCTGGCCGCCGGCAAGCACTGATGGGGCGGACAGGCCATGGCGCAGAGCCTGCCCCTTTGCGCCCTCTCGTGCTCTTTCGTGCCATTGCGTGCCGCAGTGTGCGGAAAGCTTGCCGCACACCCCATGCAGAGATCGCACTTGGTGGCTGCCGCCTGCACTGGCTTTGAGGGCCGAGGCCGGGATGTGCGCCTGGCGCAATCGCTACTTCTCGGCAATGCTGAGAGCAGGTGCTTGGGCGACGACGACCTAAGGCCGAGCGCAGCGATGGCCCGGGCAGCGCCCCTTGCTGCCTGCGACCCCGGCGCGCAGCGCCGGGGTCGCAGGCAGCAAGGTCGTTTTTCTTTGGTCACTTTCTTTTTTCGACAAAAAAGAAAGTGACTGCGCCGCCGGGCGCACATCCCGGCCTCGGCACTCAAAGCCGGCGCAGGCAGCAACTATCCCATGCCATCTCGTGCAGGGGGCTGGCATGGACTCACGAACAAACCGCCCCACAGACCGCCCCAATCCGCGCCCTTGCCCGCCCGTGCAGCAACTTTGAGCAGGCGCTCAAGCCACCACCTGCGCCCAGACCTTCTCCAGCCGCTTGACGGACACCGGCTGCGGGGTGCGCAGTTGCTGGGCGAAGAAGCTCACGCGCAGTTCTTCCAGTAGCCAGCGGTAGTCCTGCAAGGCGGCGTCTTGCTGGCCCTTTCGCTGGGCCAGCAGCTTCCAGTAGCGCGCCTCCAGCGGGGCGATTTCGGCTTGGCGGGCCTGGTCGCGCGCGGGGTCTTCGCGGTATTTGTCCAGCCGCATCAGCATGGCCTTGAGGTAACGCGGATAGTGCTTGAGCTGGGCCTGCGGCGTGGCCTGCACGAAGCGCTTGCCCATCAGGCGCTCGAGCTGCTGGCGCACGTCGGCCACGGCCTGCTCAGCGCCTTTCATGTCCTTGAGCTTGCGCACGATCTGCGCGTATTCGGCCAGGATTTGCCCAGCCAGGCGCGCCACTTCCTGCGCCAGCAGCGACAGGCGCGGGCGGCCATCCTTGAGGCGCTGCTCGAATTGCTCGGCGTTGATGGGCAACGGCTCTTGCAGGAAGGCCAGGTCGATAGCGACGGCGATGATTTGCGCGCGCAGCTCCTCCAGCGTGCCCAGCGGCATGTAGGCCACGGCCATTTTTTGCAGCTCGGGGATGTTTTTTTCCAGGTATTTGAGCGCGTCCTTGATGTGCAGCGCGAACAGGCGCGCCAGGCCCTGGCGGTGGACTTGGGCGGCCGCTTCAGGCTCGTCAAAGACTTCGATGGTGACGGCATCGCCCTGATCGACCAGGGCCGGAAAGCCGATGAGTTTGCGGCTGCCTTTGCCCCATTCCATGATTTCGGGCAGCTCGCCAAAGTCCCAACTGGTGTGGCGTTGCTCGGGTTCGCCCAGGGCGTTGGACTCGCTCTGGGCGGCGGGCGTTTGCCCCTTGCCCTGCCCTGCCCCGCTGGCGGCGGTGGGCGTTGCAGCGGCGGCTGGGCGAGCGTTTTTGCCCGCGTCTTTGTCCGTTTTTTCGGCCGTTGTTTCGGCCGTTTTTTCGCCACTGCTCTTGCCGCCCTCATCGCTTTGCGCCAGTTTCAGCCCGGCCAGGGCCTGAAACGCCCCGCGCGCTTGCTGGCCCAGCTCGGCCTTGAGGGCGGCGAGGTTGCGGCCCTGACCGAGCTGGCGGCCGTGCTCGTCCACGACGCGGAAGTTCATGAACAGGTGCGCACTGAGCATGTCGGCCTTGAAGTCCGTGGGCTTGATCTCCAGCCCGGTCTTGGCGCGCACCCATTGGCGCAGGCGCTCGTGCAAATCGCCCTGGGCGAAGCTGCCCTCCTCCAGCCAGGCCTTGGCGATGGCTTCTGCCGTTTCGGCCAGCGGCAGCAGGCGCGAGCGCGGGCGCTGCGGCAGGCTTTTGAGCAGGGCCTGCACTTTGGCTTTGAGCATGCCGGGCACCAGCCAGTCGGCGCGCGCTTCCTGCACCTGGTTGAGGGCGTACAGGGGGATGGTGACGGTGACGCCATCGCGCGGGTTGCCCGGCTCGTGCAGGTAGCTGGCGTTCAAATCCATGCCCGCCAGCTTGATGGTGGGCGGGAAGGCGGCGGTGGTGATGCCTGCGGCCTCGTGGCGCATCAGCTCGTCTTTTTGCAGCTCCAGCAGTTGCGGCTGCTGGCGGCGCTCCTGGCGGTACCACTGCTCAAGCTGGCGGCCGTTGCACACGGCCTCGGGGATGAGGCGGTCGTAGAAGGCATAAATCAGCTCCTCATCGACCAGCACATCCTGGCGGCGCGATTTGTGCTCCAGCTCCTCGACCTTGGCGATGCGCTTGCGGTTGGTGGCCAGGAAGGGGAATTTGCGCTCCCACTCGCTGGCGTAGTCGCCCTGCACCAGCGCCTGGCGGATCATGATCTCGCGCGCGGCGGCCGGGTCGATGCGGGCAAAGGGCACGCGCCGCCCGCTGTAGACGACCAGGCCGTAGAGCGTGGCGCGCTCCAGCGCCACGGCCTCGCCCGCTTTTTGCTCCCAGTGCGGCTCCAGCAGTTGTTTTTTCAGCAGGTGCGCGCCCACTTCCTCCAGCCATTGCGGCTCGATGTTGGCCATGCCGCGGCCATACAGGCGCGTGGTTTCCACCAGCTCGGCGGCCACCACCCAGCGGCCGGGCTTTTTGCGCAGCCGCGCGCCGGGGTGGCGGTAAAACTTGATGCCGCGCGCGCCCAGGTAATGCTCGGCCTCATCGGGCTTGAAGCCGACGTTGCCCAGCAGCCCGGCCAGCAGCGAGAGGTGCAGCGCCTCGTAGCTGGCTGGGCCGTTTTGCTCGTGCAGCTTCCAGCCCTGTTCGGCCACGGCGGCGGCCAGTTGCTGGTGGATGTCGCGCCACTCGCGCACGCGCCGCACGTTGATGTAGTGGCTGCGCAGCAGGTTTTCGTATTGGCGGTTGGAGAGGCGGTGCGTGGCCTGGGCTGGCGCTGCGCTCTCTGGCCCTGGCCCCGGCGCTGCGGGCGTGGTGGCCGCTGCGGGTGAGGCGGGCGCGGCCACGGCGCGCTGCGCCACCGGCAGGGCCGCGTGGCCTCGCCCGGCCTTGCCACGGCCTTGCGCCTGCGCAGCGGCCTGGGCCTGCTGACGCGCCGAGGGCAGGTTGGCGGCCTTGCCGCCGCGCGCGTCGTGAATCCACTGCCAGAGCTTGAGGTAGCTGGTGAACTCGCTTTTCTCGTCGTCAAAGCGCGCGTGGGCCTGGTCGGCCTGGGCCTGTTTATCCAGCGGGCGGTCGCGCACGTCCTGCACCGACAGGGCGGCGGCCACCACCAGCACCTCCTGCAAAGCGCCGCGCGCGCGCGCCTCGATCAGCATGCGCGCCACGCGCGGGTCCAGCGGCAGGCGCGCCATCTGGCGGCCCATCTCGGTCAGCTCGCGCTGCTCGTCCACCGCGCCCAGCTCCTGCAAGAGCTGGTAGCCATCGGTGATGGCGCGCTGCGAGGGCGCTTCCAGAAACGGGAACTCCTCCACCGCGCCCAGGCCCAGCGACTTCATGCGCAAAATCACCCCAGCCAGCGAGGAGCGCAGGATTTCCGGATCGGTAAAGCGCGCTCGGGCGGCAAAGTCCGCCTCCTCGTACAGGCGGATGGCCACGCCATCGGCCACGCGACCCGAGCGCCCGCTGCGCTGGTTGGCCGCAGCCTGGCTGATGGGCTCGACCAGCAGTTGCTCCACCTTGCTGCGGTAGCTGTAGCGCTTGACGCGCGCCGTGCCCGCATCGATCACATAGCGCACGCCGGGCACGGTCAGCGAGGTTTCGGCCACGTTGGTGGCCAGCACCACGCGCGGCGGCCCGCCGGTCTCGAACACGCGGTCTTGCTCGGCTTGCGAGAGGCGCGCAAATAGCGGCAGCACGGTGCAGTGGCGGCGCACCGGGTCGTGCGAGAGGTGCTTGTGCACGTGGTCGGCGGCCTCGCGGATCTCGCGCTCGCCGGGCAGGAACACCAGAATGTCCCCGCCCGGGCGGCCTTGCCACAGCTCATCGACGGCATCGGCGATGGCGGTGTTCAAGTCCGTCTCGCGGCTTTCCTCGAACGGCCGCCAGCGGATTTCCACCGGATAGGTGCGGCCCGAGACGTACAACACCGGCGCAGGCCCCTTGGCCGAGGCGAAATGCTGGGCAAAGCGCTCCGCATCGATGGTGGCGGAGGTAATGATGAGCTTGAGATCGGGCCGCCGCGGCAGGATTTGCTTGAGGTAGCCCAGCAAAAAATCGATGTTCAGGCTGCGCTCGTGCGCCTCGTCGATGATGAGCGTGTCGTAGGCCTTGAGCAGTGGGTCGGTCTGCGTCTCGGCCAGCAAGATGCCGTCGGTCATCAGCTTCACGCGCGCGTTCGGCCCCAGCCGGTCATTGAAGCGCACCTTGTAGCCCACCACCTCGCCCAGCGGCGTTTGCAGCTCCTCGGCAATGCGCTTGGCCACGCTGGAGGCGGCAATGCGCCGCGGCTGGGTGTGGCCAATCCACTGCCCGCGCCGCCCATCCTTGCCGCGCTGGCCGCGCCCCAGCCCCCGGCCCAGCGCCAGGGCGATCTTGGGCAGTTGCGTGGTCTTGCCCGAGCCGGTCTCGCCACAGACGATGACCACCTGATGCGCGCGCAGGGCGCGCTCGATCTCCTGCCGCCGTGCGGACACAGGCAGGCTATCTGGGAAGCTGATGTGCAGCGGAGCCGCTGGCGCAGCGGGCGTGTTCGGTGCCGAGGGCGGCGTGGCGGCAAGGCCGGAGCGAGGGCGAGCGGGCCGGGACGGGCCAGATGCGGAGTCGGTGGCGGAGTCGGAATTCATCGGGGGCGGATTATCCTGCAGGCACTGCCCATGCCCGCCCTGGCAAGCAGCGCCGCTCCATACAATGCCGCCGCTTCCCATCCCATATACCCAAGCCCCATGGACACCACCCCGCAGCTTTTCATGTTCTACCTCGGCGGCAGCGCCGGGCGCTCCAATATCGAGGTACATGATGTGCAATTCGTCGCCTGCCAACGTATGCAGGACGCCATCCCCGCCCTCAAGGCCGCCTGGTTTGGCGACCCGGACAAAGTCCACATCGACGGTTACCAGCGCCTGAACTGGGCCGATGGCCACGCCATCACGCTGGCGCGCGAGCCCGCCGCCGCGCAGCCGCGCCTGTACTTCGTCAATATGGGCGGCTACCTGCCCGAGCAACTGGCCGAGGCCCATGCTTTCGGCCTGTTCGTCGCCCCCGATGCCGAGACTGCCAAGGCCAAAGCCAAGGCCACGCTGCTGACCGGGCACGCGCAGCACCACAAGGACAACCTGTTGAGTGTGGACGACTGCCTGCTGCTGGCCCAGGTGGACGGCTGGCACATCCACCTGCAACCACAACCAGGCGGCAGCGCCCTGCCCCCGCAGATGCAGGGCTACCACCCCATTTGAGCGCCTGCGCGCACCTTGCGCGGCAAAGCACCATCCATGCAGGGCAAGTACCGTCACGCATGTTGCAACTGTGTGCTTTTGCAAACAATGCAGCCCCCAGCTTCCAAGCCAAGGGTAAGCCCGATATATTGCACGTTCGCAACCTTTTACAACAGCTTCAATATTTCAGGGGGAACTTGCACATGAAAAGAAGAAGCAAATACGCGCTGCGCGCCATTGGCGTAGCGGCTGCATGGGCCGCGATGGCCGGTGTCGCGCAAGCCGACACCGTATTGCTGGGGATCAATCTCGATCCCGGCTCGATCAACGGCCTGACGCTGGAGCCCCACCAGATCAAGGTGGTCATCAAGAACGAGCCTTCGCTGCCGGGCACGGCCACGAACGCCCCGGTCGAGCTGGAATTGCCCCCCAACCTGGGCGGCCTGAAGCTGATCTCCAGCGGCGCGGCCAACTGCACCACTGCGCCCATTACCGTGCCAGGCAGCACGGGCAATGGCCACACCGTCTCCTGGACGATTGCCTCGCTGGCCCCGAACGCCAGCTGCGAATACATCTTCGAGGCCGTGCCACTGGTGGTGGGCTCTTACGGCTTCAGCGCAAAGGTGAGCACCGGCCCGGCAGACAGCCAGCAGGCCGGCTCCGCCGACCCGGTGGAGGTGGAAAACAACCGCACTGTGGGTATCAAGCCCGTGGCGCTGAAGGTGGAAAAAACCATTGTGCAAATCAATGGCCAGCCCGCCCAACCATCAACCGACCCTGATCTGAATGGCATCAAGGCCTTTCAGGCCGGCTATGGCCAGCCTGTGCGCTACCAGCTGCGTTTCACCAATGCCTCGGACGTACCGCTGAATCTGGGCGAGCTCAACGACTACTGGGCCGATTACGAATACCCCATTACCCACGCCTTCCCCCGTTGGCGACGCAGCCAACGCCCGCTGAGCTCCACCACCGAAAACGCCAGCTGCGCCGTGGAGCACAACACGCCTCAACCACCGGGCACAGCCACCCAATCGGTCTGCCCTGAAGCAGTCGAGAACGACCCGAACATTGCCAACATCGTGCTCAATGGCGGCCAAGGCACAGACCTGCGCCCCATCGAGGTGCCGCGCCCCATGAGCGGCGTGATGCTGGCCGCGGGCGAGACCATGGTGCTGGAGTACGACCGCACCTACCAGCCTTCGGACTGTGGCGAATCGCTGCTGCGCAACGGCATTGAGTGGGAAGTCAACAAATACTCCAACAGCGCCCAGTCCATGCAGGTGCAATGGCAAGGCAATGGCAATGGCACCGATGAGGTGTTCCTGGCCCTGCCCATGGGCGGCAGCGGGGCATGTGAGGCCGTCGAGCTGAACCTCCAGGCGACGAAAAAGCTGGTGGAAATCAACGGCCAGGCCGTCACCGGCACTGGCACGCAGGCCCTGCCCGACCCTGGCCCAGGTGCAGATGCAAAGTCCACCGCGGTGTTTGAAATCAGAGTCACCAACGGGCACACGCCATCGCTGGAGAACTACCTGGCCCAGCCCAACACGCCCAATGACATCCTGTTCACGCTGTACGACCTGTACCGCACGGTCGACTTTGGCGCAGCGCCGAGCTTCCACCCCAACAACTCCCTGCAGGAGCAAATCAAGGTGGAAAGCTGCACCAGCAGCATCCCGGGCAAGGCCTGCGACCTGATCAATCCGG
Source organism: Vandammella animalimorsus (assembly GCF_002285285.1). GTDB lineage: Bacteria > Pseudomonadota > Gammaproteobacteria > Burkholderiales > Burkholderiaceae_C > Lampropedia > Lampropedia animalimorsus. The sequence goes on along the minus strand of NZ_NSJF01000001.1, from coordinate 596,832 downwards.
CAGAGCATGGCTTTGACCCCAGCAACCCGAACCACGGCAAGGACTGGGGCCCGATTGTCAGCGGCAGTGGCTCGGCCATGTGGGATCAGATTGCGCTGGAGCTGAATGAGACCGTCACGCTGCACCTGGCCGTGCAATACCGCCACAACCCCGGTACCGACGCCCCGCTGTGCCGCAAGAGCGTCAACACCATGGTCAATGCGCTGAACGTCGAGGTCGTCAAGCGACCAGAGGACTCAGGCATCGTGTTCGATGGCCGGACCGAGTTCGATGGTTCGCGCCCTGGTTCGCTCACCGGCACCCACCAAACCCCGCTGGAGCTGCTGGCGGACCTTCCGCTGTGCGTAGCCATGAGCACGAACAAAAGCGTGACGGTCACCAATCACCATGACGTGCAGTTCACGCTGGATTTCACCAACGCCACCAGCGCCAACACCGGCCTGATCAGCCCTGTGGGCAGCGCCGTCAACCCGCTCAAGCAGGTGGTGCTCAGCGACCCGCTGCCCGCCAGCTTCAAGGCCGACGCCAATGGCGTGAGCTGTGAAGTGGTGCAGGGCACGGGGGGCAACGCCGTGCTGCCCAACCCGCCCATCTCGGCAGCCAATATTGATGCCAACAATGTGTTCAAGGCCACCATCCCCGAGATCGAGGACAAGGCCCAAATCCGCTGCACCATTAAGGGCAAGGATTTGACTGCCGGCCAGCACAAAAATGAGGCGCGGGCCGACGTCGATCCTCACAACGGTGCGGGTGCTGCCGGGCCCACGTACCGGGATCCATTTGGCCGCAACGTCGGCTCGGCCACCTATCTGATCTCCGGCCCGCAGCTGAAACTGAACAAGGCCGTGCAAGGCCCGCTGCAGCCCGGCGGCGAGATCACCTGGACCATCGTGGCCAGCAACATCAGCGCTTCGCCCACCAACGGCACCATCAAGGACACCGTGCCTGCCATGTTCGAGTCCTTCACCTGGACTTGCGCCAGCACCGGCACGGCCGGCGGCTCCTGCGCCACGGCCAATGGCGCTGGCGCTGGCGGCGAGACCATCTCGGTCAGCGCCGTCATCCCAGCCGCCACCAGCAGCACTGCCGTGGGTGAGATCACCCTGACCGTCAAGGGCAAACTGCCTGCTGGTCAGTTGCCGACTCAGGTGAACAACAGCGCCACGCTGGAGCTGCCACCAGGCGCCGGCTGTATCGACCCGGCCACCAACCAGGCTGCGACTCCGCCCTGCAAAGCCGATGCCAGCATCGGTGCCACCTTGGTGGCACTGAGCAAGACGGCCCTGCCCGCAGGCACCACCAGCTACACCCCAGGCAGCGAGGTGAAGTTCGCCGTCGAGGTGCGCAACCTCAGCACCACCAGCCAGGCCACCGTGCGCCTGCAGGATGCACTGCCCGCAGGCACCACTGTGATGAGCTGGGAGTGCATGGACCAGGCCAGCAACGCCTGCGGCAATGGCGCGGGCGCCTTGGATCTGCCCGCCCTGGTGCTGGCCCCTGACGCGCGTCAGACCTATACGGTGACGGTGCAAGTGCCTGCCGGCTTCACTGGCAATCTGGAGAACATCGCGCGCTTGACGCCGCCTGCAGACGGCTTCTGCCAAGTCGCAGGAGGCATCCAGCCCGCAGGTCAAGCTTGTGAGGCCCCGGTCAGCCTGACGCCGGCCGCCCTGCCACCGCCGCCGCCGGCATCTGTGCTGCGCATCACCAAAACCACCGCTAGCACACAGTTGCAGCCCGGCGGCACGGCACAGTTCACCGTGCAAGTGCAGAACACGGGCACTACGGCAGTGAATGCGGTGCAATTCAACGACGCCCTGCCTGCCGGCATCGCCAGCCAGGCTTGGACCTGCGCTGCCGCGCCCGCTGGCAGCTGCTCCAGCGCCGCAGGCAATGGCGCCATCGACCTGACGCTGGATCTGCCCGCTGGCGCCACAGCCACCATCGCCATCACGGCCACGGCTGAAGCTGCCAACTTGCCGGCCCAGATCGTCAACACGGCCCGCATCACGCCCCCTGCTGGCGCAACGTGCGACCCCGCAACCACCTGTGAGGCCAGCGCCCAGGTTCCCACCTCGACTGGCCCTGGCCCCATTCCATCGAATGGCGTCGTGGCCGTGAGCAAGACGGCCAGCAGCACCAGTGTCGCTGCCGGCGGCAAGATCACCTTTGACATCGTGGTCTCGGCCAGCGGCGGGCGTGACTCGCACGGCGTGCGCATTCAGGACCCCTTGGCAGCGGGCATCGCCAGCCAGACCTGGCGCTGCACCGCAGCCACAGGCGGCGCCAGCTGCCCCACGCCCGATCAGGGCAGTGGCGCGCTCAATGCCGTGCTGACCCAACTGCCCAGCGGTGGCCAGGTCCGCTTCCAGATTGAGGCCACTACCGATGCCGCTCTGCCAGTGGGCAGCCAGGTGATCAACGTCGCCACGTTGAGCGACCTGCCCAGCAACGTGGATTGCGACCCGGCCACCGGCTGCTCGGCCCGCAACGCTGCCGTGCCAGTGATTGCCGCGCCCAGCCCCACAGGCACCGTGCCTGTGCCCGTGGGTGCGCCCTGGATGCTGGCACTGCTGGCGCTGTGCATGGCCGGCCTGGCCCGCCGTCAGCGCCGCTGAGGCCCCATAACTGGCAGGCGGCAGCGCCTGCCGGCTCTGATACAACCCGGCCCTTTTTCAGGGCCGGGTTTTTTCATGCCTGCGGACGTGCCTGCTAACGGCTGCGCACCGACCTGATAACGTGTGACAGCGCCGCGCTGAAAAATCCATTACCCTTGCCGCCCGGCTGCTGGCGCATGGGCTTGTCCATGCGCAAACGCCCATGACGAAGAAACCCGCGATGACTCTGCCCCCTCCCGCCCCGCGCCGCCTGGCCCATACCCGTCAGACCACTTTTCACGGCTATCAGCGTGACGATGGCCTGTGGGACATCGAAGCGGAAATGGTGGATACCAAACCATTTGAATTTGCACTGGCCGATGGCAGCGGCCTGCCGCCTGGGCAAGCGCTGCACCGCATGCAGATCCGCCTGACCATCGATCAGCATCTGGTGGTGCGCGACATTGCCACCCGCATGGCCAATTTCCCGCACGGCTCCTGCCATGAGGCCGACCAGCACATGCGCAAGATGATTGGCAGCACCATGGCCAAGGGCTGGCGCAAAAGCATCGACGCCCACCTGGGCGGCGTGCAGGGCTGCACCCACATGCGCGAGCTGCTCTACAACATGGCCACGGCTGCCTACCAAACCCTGGCCCCCATGGCATTGGCGCATTTCCACGGCCTGCCGCCCGATGCGAACCGGCCTCCGCCACCGCACCTGGGCGGCTGCATGACCTGGGACTTCAACGGCCAGGCCGTGGCGCAGTTGTATCCGGTGTATTTTCAATGGCCCGCGCGCTCGGCCAACGGCGCAGCCAATGGCTTGCAGCCGCAGGGCAATGCCCTGGCCCAGCCGCCGAACGCTTCGGATTAGAGCGTGTTCACACCATGCAAGCCAAAAACGCCGCTGGGCCTGGTGGGCTTTTGGCTGGCAGCGCGCAGCTATGCCTTGCCTGACGCGCCATCGAGCATGGCCTGCAGGGCGCGCCAGGCCTGTTGCTCCAGCGGCTGAGGGCTGGTGGCGCTGGCGTGCGGCCCGCCCATGACCGCGCCCTCTTGCAGCAAGCGAATGAGCACCGCCACCTGCGGCACGATGCTACCCCAGAACAGCAGCTGCTGGCCGCGGCCCAGCGCGATGGTGGGGAAGGTGTCGATGTCCAACTCGCCCAGGGCATCGCTGACGGCCGGATCTTCCACATCCAGCCATGTGACGTGCACCTGCGGATGACTGCGGCGCAGCTGCTCAAAGACGGGCTCGAACTGGCGGCACACGCCGCACCAGGCGGCGCACAGGCCGATCAGGCGCAGCGGCGCAGCGGCGCCATCGGCAGCCGCGACAGCAACGGACTCATTCGCCACGGTGGGGCACCAAAATGTCGCGCTGGCCATTCCTGCCCAGCGCACCGACCAGACCAGCACTTTCCATGTCCTCCAGGATGCGCGCGGCGCGGTTGTAGCCGATGCGCAGCTTGCGCTGCACATGGGAGATGCTGGACTTGCGATCCTTGAGCACGATCTCCACCGCCTGGTCGTACATGGGGTCTTTTTCGCCGCCGCCTGCGCCAGCGGGCGTGCCTTCAAAGTCCACGGCCCAGTCACTTTCACTCTCGCTGCTCACGCCATCGAGCACGCCGTCGATGTATTCGGCCTCGCCCATGCTTTGCTTGATGAATTCGACCACGCGATGCACCTCATCGTCGCTGACGAAAGCGCCGTGCACGCGCACGGGCAAGCCGGTGCCGCCTTTCATGTAGAGCATGTCGCCCATGCCCAGCAGGGCCTCTGCGCCCATCTGATCGAGGATGGTGCGGCTGTCGATCTTGCTGCTGACCTGAAAGGCAATGCGTGTGGGCACGTTGGCCTTGATCAGGCCGGTGATGACGTCCACGCTGGGGCGCTGCGTGGCCAGGATGAGGTGGATGCCAGCGGCGCGCGCCTTTTGCGCCAGACGGGCGATGAGCTCTTCGATCTTCTTGCCCACCACCATCATCAAATCGGCCAGCTCGTCGATGATGATGACGATGTGCGGCAGCGCGTCCAGCGGCTCGGGGTCTTCGGGCGTGAGGCTGAAGGGGTTGCCGATGATTTCGCCCGCCTCCTGCGCGGCCTTGATCTTGGCGTTGTAGCCCGCCAGGTTGCGCACGCCCAGCTTGCTCATGAGCTTGTAGCGCCGCTCCATCTCGGCCACGCACCAGTTCAGCCCGTGCGCGGCCTGCTTCATGTCGGTCACCACCGGGCACAGCAGATGCGGGATGCCTTCGTAGACGCTCATCTCCAGCATCTTGGGGTCGATCATCAGCAGGCGCACTTCGCTGGGCTCGGCCTTGAACAGCAGCGAGAGGATCATGGCATTGATGCCCACGGACTTGCCTGAGCCGGTGGTGCCGGCCACCAGGCAGTGCGGCATCTTGGCCAGATCTGCCACGATGGGCTTGCCGATGATGTCCTTGCCCAGGCCCAGCGCGAGCTTGGATTTCTCGTCCTGGTACACCTCTGAGGAGAGGATCTCCTTGAGCTGGATGGACTGGCGGCGCGCATTGGGCAGCTCCAGCGCCATGTAGTTCTTGCCGGGGATGGTCTCGATCACGCGGATGGACATCAGCGACAGCGAGCGCGCCAAGTCCTTGGAGAGGTTGACGATTTGCGCGCCCTTGACGCCCGTGGCCGGCTCGATCTCGTAGCGCGTGACCACCGGGCCGGGTTGGGCCTCAACCACGCGCACCTCCACGCCGAAGTCCTTGAGCTTTTTCTCGATCAGGCGGCTGGTCATCTCCAGCGTTTCGGGGGTGACGGTTTCCTGCTTGGCCGCGATCGGATCAAGCAGCGTCACCGAGGGCAGCGCACCGCTCTTGGCATCGTCGAACAAGTGCTTTTGGCGCTTGACGGGGGCGGAGATCAGGGCCGTCTCGTTGGTCGCAGCCGGGCTGGGGTCGTCCCACAGCGGCTCGATGCGCTCTTCCGGGCGCGTTGTGGCGTAGCTCTTGCCCGGCGCGGGCTCCTCATCCCAGGGCAAATCCACGGTTTCGCTGTAGGCCGGGGGGGGCGCAGCCGGCTCGGCGCTCGCATCGCTTGCACTGGCAGGCGCAATGCCTGCTTTTGGCAATGCAGCCTCAGGCAGCTCCTGCAACTGCGGCAGCTGCTCCTCTGGGATGTCTGCCAGATGCTCGGGCAGCGCATCGCTCAAGGCATCGCGCGTGAGCACAGCCTCCTTGCTGACATGCTCTTCGCGCTCGCGCTGGGCGCGCCGCCCGGCGCGGGCATCGCGCAAATGCTCATGGCCCAGGCGCACGCGGTCGATCCAGCGCTCGATCCAGGCGCCGGTGCGCTCGGCCACCTTGCCCCAGGAAAAACCCAGCACCCACGACAGCGTCAGCAGCGCCAGCACCAGCGCCGCCACGGTCGAGCCGGTATAGCCCAGCCAACGCACGGCCAAGGGCCCGACCCAATAGCCCAGCACCCCGCCGGAATGGTCAGGCAATTGGCCCTCGAAGCGGTACAGGCGCGTCCACTCCAGCACCGCGCAGGCGCACAGCAGCAGCAGTACGCTGCCCAGCCAGAACAGACGCTTGCCCCAGATGCGCAGCATCATCAGCCGCCCGTCGCTGCGCGCCTGACTCTTGCCGCTGAGCCAGGCGCGAAAGGCCCACCACCACAGCAGCGCCAGCGCCGCCACCAGCACCCAGACCGTGTAGCCGAGCAAGAAATAGCTCACATCCGACCAGTACGCCCCCAAACTGCCCAGCCAGTTGTGCGGCACCCGCACAGCCACGCCCTGCCCCGACGAAGACCAGGCCGGATCCTGCGGCGAATAGCTCAGCAGCGCCGCCACCCAGGCAGCCCCAACCACCAGAGCGATGAACAGCAGCACATCCTGGCCGAAGCGGCTCAGAAAACCCGGCCCAGCCTCCTGGGGCGAGGAATTGAAGGTGTTGCCAGAGGATCGGGAGCGAGAACGGGAACGGGAACTCATGGTGTTGAACAGGCCCTGGGGCGAGGGCCATCAAAGCATTGCCACAGGCCGCCCATACAGGAAATCCCTACAATGGCAGGCTCTCAGCAAACAAAGCCCGCATTATCGCAAAGAGCAGCTGAAACGCTTCATCCGCAACCCCATTTTTGGTGAAAAACATGAGCACTACCAACACATTACACGCCAAAGTTCTGATTCTCGGCTCCGGCCCGGCAGGCTACACCGCCGCCATCTACGCCGCGCGCGCCAACCTGCAGCCCGTGCTCATCACTGGCATGGCCCAGGGCGGGCAACTGACCACCACCACCGAAGTGGACAACTGGCCCGCCGATGCCGCCGGCGTGCAAGGCCCGGAGCTGATGGAGCGCTTTCTCAAGCACGCCGAGCGCTTCAACACCCAGATCGTGTTCGACCACATCCAGAGCGTGGACCTCTCGCAGCGCCCCTTCAAACTCCATGGCGACAGCGGCAGCTATACCGCCGACAGCCTGATCATCGCCACCGGCGCTTCAGCCAAATACCTGGGCCTGCCCTCCGAACAGGCCTTCATGGGCCGTGGCGTCTCGGCCTGCGCCACCTGCGACGGCTTTTTCTATCGCGACCAGCCCGTGGCCGTCGTCGGCGGTGGCAACACTGCCGTGGAGGAGGCGCTGTACCTCTCCAACATCGCCAGCAAGGTCGTGCTGATCCACCGCCGCGACAAATTCCGCGCCGAAGCCATCATGATCGACAAGCTGATGGAAAAGGTTCAGGCCGGCAAGATCGAGCTCAAGCTGCACAGCGTGCTCGACGAAGTGCTCGGCGATGCCAGCGGCGTCACCGGCGTGCGCATCCGCAACGTGCAGGACGACAGCACCGAGGATCTGGCCCTGCAAGGCGCCTTCATCGCCATCGGCCACGCCCCCAACACCGAGATCTTCCAGGGGCAGCTGGAGATGAAAAACGGCTACATCCGCACCCAGGGCGGGCATGAGGGCTTTGCCACGCAAACCAGCGTGCCCGGCGTGTTCGCCGCTGGCGACGTGCAGGACCACGTCTATCGCCAGGCCATCACCAGCGCCGGCACCGGCTGCATGGCCGCGCTGGACGCACAGCGCTTTCTGGAACAACAGGCTTAAAAGAGCCCGCCCTCACAGTGCAGCTTGGCCGGCCTGCAACGGCGGCGGCACGCCCAGGTCAGTGCCTTGGCCCGCTGTGAAAATTGCAAGCAGACTCTGACTGACGTGACGCCCCGCCATGCTGCGGGGCGTTTTTGACGTATTGATGTTCTGGCTCTCGCAATCGGGCTGTCAGTCTGGTGATTTCCGCTGATGGCCTCCATGCCTATGCAGGCATGGCAACTGCCAAGAAGCCCTGCCTGTGCCTTATTCAGCGTCGGCAGCTGCCGGCGCAATGCGCAGCGGGATGGTCACAGGCCCGTCGTTGACCAGGGCGATTTGCATGTCGGCCGCGAAGATGCCTTGCGCCACGTCCGCGTGGCGGGCGCGAGCCTGGGCCAGCAAGTAGTCGTAGAGCTGGCGCGCCAGCTCGGGGGCTGCGGCGGCGCTGAAGCTGGGGCGGTTGCCGCCGCTGCAGTCGGCCGCCAGCGTGAACTGGCTGACCAGCAACAGGCCACCCTGCACGTCCTGCACGCTGCGGTTCATGCGGCCCTGGGCGTCGCTGAAGATGCGCAGCTTCAGCAGCTTGTCCAGCAGTTTGTCGGCCTGGGGCCTGCCGTCGCCGTGCTCGGCGCAGACCAGCACCAGCAGCCCTTGGCCGATGGCGCCGACGGTGCGGCCATCGACCTGCACCTGGGCCTGCGCCACGCGTTGCACCAATGCCTGCATGTGCCGCTCCCTTCTTCCTTTCACTCGCCCAGCAGCGCGCGGCGCTGCGCGGCCGCCACGGCGGGGATGCGCAGCTGCGCATCCGCGTAGTCCTGCGCGTGCAGCACGGCGCGCAGCGTGGCCAGGGCCACAGCCTCGGCCACCATGGCGCCCAGCACCATGGTGCCGGGCGAGCTGGACGCCAAGCCCGTGGAGAGCATGAACAAGGTGTCGCCGTCGGACTGCGTGTGCACGGGGGTGATGCAGCGCGCCAGGCCATCGTGCCCTTGACCGGCCAGGCGCAGGGCCTGGGGGCGGGTGAGCGGCGCATCGGTGGCGATCACGCCGATGGTGGTGTTGCTGCCAGCCAGCGCGGGCAATGGCGCCTGTCCGGCCAGCAGGGCGCGCTGTGCATCGCAAGGCTGCAGGCTGCCCGGCGCTGCGCGCGCGCCGGCGAGGATAGCGCCCCGCTCGGGGTGGCGCACATCGCCCACGGCATTGCAAGCGATCAGCGCGCCTACGGTGACGCCGCCCACGCGCACCGAGGCCGAGCCGATGCCGCCGCGCATGGCGCGCTCCAGACCAAACATCTTGCCCACGATGGCGCCACTGCCCGCGCCCACATTGCCCTGCGCCAGCGGCATGCGGGCGCTGGCCTGGGCCTGGGCGGCCACGCAGGCCGCATGGCCGCAGGCGGCATCGGGGCGGATGCGCGCATCGCCGATGAGCAGATCGAACAGCACGGCCGCAGGCACGATGGGCACGCGGCACACGCCAGTGTCCAGGCCCTGGCCCTGCTCTTCCAGCCAGCGCACCACGCCGCTGGCGGCGTCCAGGCCGAAGGCGCTGCCGCCGCACAAAGCGATGGCGTGGACTTTCTCCACCAGATTGCCGGGGGCGAGCAGGTCGGTCTCGCGCGTGCCAGGCGCGGCGCCGCGCACGTCCACCGCCGCAATGGCGCCTTGCCCACCGGGCGCGGCATGGGCATGACCGGCCGCCAGCACCACGGTGCAGCCGGTGGCGCGGCCAGCCATCTGGGCGTGGCCGGCGGCAATGCCCGGCACATCGGTGATGCAGCTGGGGCGCTGCAGGCGCTGGGCCAAGTCGTCCATGCCGTCCATGCGTGCGTGCTCCAGGCGGGGCTTATTCGACTTCTTCAAAGACCAGCGCGGGCGGCTCGACGACGCGCACCAAGCTGCCCAGGTCGTGCTGAATGCGATTGGCGAAATAGCTGTTTTGCGTGTCGGGCTCCAGCGCGGCAATGGCCAGGTTGGCCAGCGGCTGGCCCATGGGCACGTAATAGCTGCCCGCCGGCACGGTGACGCGCTCGCGCGCCAGCTGCACCTGCACGCGCAGGATCTGCGCCTCACTGCCCATGGGGCCGAGCACGTCCTGGCGCTGGCCTTGCTCGCGGGCCGTTTCCTGGTAGCGCTCGACCTGCAGGGCGCCAGTCTCGGCCACGCGCAGCACGTTCACGCCCAGCATTTGCAAACGGGCCACGGCATCGCCTTCACTCTGCGCCAGCAGGTAGCCACAGGGGCGATTGCGCTGGCGCGTGCTTTGCAGCTGCAGCGAGGATTTCCAGGGCAGCTTGCGCACCACGTCGGCGCCGGTGTTCGGATCCAGCAGCAGCACTTCCTTGTGCTCCTGCGTCTGCGCCGCCTCGATGACGATCTGGCCGCTGCAGGCCGAGGAAGCCGCCTCGCGCTCAACATAGCTCTTGACCTGTTGCAGGTGCGAGGCACGCACGGCGGCCTGCTCCAACACCTTGCGCACCAGCACCACGTGCGTGTGCACGCGGCGCTGGATGTGGTGGCGGCCGATGCCCACGCCGCGCGTCTCGATCAGCAGGCTCACGGCGTTCTTCAGGCCGTTGACGTTGCGCCCCGTGTCCGGGCGGATGCCGCCCATGGACAACGACTGATCCTGCATGTCGCTGGAGGTCGTGAAATACCACTGCGCGCGCAAGTCGTGGCGCTTGAGCTCCTGGAACATGGGCTGCACGAACCACTCGTTGGCTGACTTGATGGTGAAGTCGCCGATGTTGGGCGTATTGGCGTACTGCAGCATGGCGTCGTAGGCCTGCACGAGCTGGAACTTCTGCTGCACGCGCCCCATGACGCTGAACTCGTGGCTGTCCACGATGACCAGCGGCCGGTAATCGCGCACCAGCTGCGCCAGCGCACGCGCCTCGGGCGTGCGCAGCAGCAGGTGATCGCGGTTGAGGTCGATGTCGTTGCCCAGCGCGCGCCGGCCCGCCAGCGCGCCATCGGGGTTGGCGCGCGGCACGATGATGACGTTGAGCTGATTGAGCGCCGAGGCCCATTGCCCATTGAGCAATTGCTCGGCCGCCACCAGCAGGGCTTCGCCAGCAGCCGGCTCATTGCCATGCTGCTGGCCGATGAGCAGCACCGTGGGCTTGCCCGAACGCGCAAAGCCCGCCGGATCCAGCGTCACGCCCTTGCCCACCAACAGCGCATGGATGGGCGCGCCGGCCTGCGAGCGGCCAATCACCAGCGGCTGCGCCGCAACGCCGGCCACAGGCCGGGCCGCCAACTGGCCCAGGAAGGACTGGATCTCCTCATTGCTGCTGAACTGCTCGCGCCCTTGCTGCAGGCCCGGCGTGGCATAGCGCACGGCCGGCTCGGCAAAGCGCGCCGCCACGGCCGGGCTGTAGGGCGCTGCCGCCTCGCCCTGCACACCCATGGGCATTGCCTGGCCCGGGGGCAGGCGGTGCACCTGGCCGGCTTGCACAGCTGGGCCCTGCTCCCACGGCGGCAAGGGCGTGCTGCTGCACGCTGCCAGCAGACCTGCCAGCAGCGCGCTGGCCATGCCACCCCCCAGCCTGCGGACTGCGGCGGGGGCAGTTGAAGATGATGGGGCGATGGTTCGGTTCCTTGAATGCATGGCCAACCTCTCTTTGCTTTGTTCTCGTCGGGGCTTAGAGCATGTGATGCGCTTCACGCCCCCGCGCAAAGTGCATCACACGCTCCAGAACAGATCAATTCGCCACCAGCCCCAGGGCCTCTCGTGCGGGCGGCGGCAAAACGGCCTGCGTGCGCAGGCCGGCGCAAACCATACCATAGCTGCGCGCCCTGCCCAGCGGCGCCGGGCAGGCTTTCAGGCGGATGCCGAGGCGCTGGACGATCCTGGCTCCGACCCTGACTCAGCCGCGGGCGACGCGCTGGGCTGCGCAGGGGCGCTGGCCTCTGGCGGCTGTAGCGTGGGCGACTGCGGCACTGGCGTGGCCACCGCATCTGCAGCGCCTGCTGGGCCTGTCGATCCCTGGGCGGGCCGCTGCGGAGCAGACGCTGCCCCAGCATCGGACTGGGCATTGCCCAAAGGGCCAGGGGCTGCAGCGCCAGCCACGGGCGCTGGCGCAGAGTCCGCGCTGCGCGCCTCGTCAGCGGCGGCATCGGGCGTCGCGCCGGGGCCGGTATCGCCCACGTCGTCAGCAGATGGCAGCGCCGGGGTGGAAGGCGGCTGGGGCGGCACAGGGCTGGGCAACGGCGGCACAGGCGGCACAGGCGGCACAGGCGGCACAGGCGGCACAGGCGGCACAGGCGGGGTCGGCGGGGTCGGCGGGGTCGGCGGGGTCGGCGGCGCCATTGCCAGCGGGCCGCGCTGCGCGGCCAAGACATCCAGGCAGTAATGCGCATACCACAGCGAAGTGAGCGCAAACACCCAGGTGAACAGCCAGACGGCCAGCGGGATCAGCACCACGAAGGCCACGGCAAAGATCAGGCCCGAGGCCCAGACCACGCTGGGCGCAGCGCTGAGGAAGCCGCACAGCACGCCGATGAGCAACAGCGGCCAGCGGTGCCGGGCCATGATCTGGCGCCGCTCGGCAGGGCTGGCGTGCTGCGCCAGCGCATCGAAGCTCAGGATGCGATAGGCCAGCCAGCCCCAGATCAGCGGCGGCAGCACCAGCGCCAGCGGCGGGATCAGCCACAGCACCAGCGTGGCCAGCAGCGCCATGCAGGCCATGGCGGTGGACAGCAGCGACCAACCCAGGCTCTGAAAGAACTGGTTGCCGCCGCGCCGCTCCAGCCCCGGAAAGCGCCGCCCGGCCACATCCTTGGCCATCATCGGCGTCATGAACAGGCTCACCAGCAGCAGGCTGAGCACGATCAGCAGCGGCGTGACCAGCATCACCACCAGCAGCTGGGCAAAAAACGCCGTGGCATTGGCAAAGCCCAGCTCGACCAGCCGCGCATCGAACCAGCCCCAAATGCTGCTGCCCTCCATCCAAGTAGCCATGGCGGCGGTGGCGCTGTCCCAGTACAGATAGCCCAGCAACAGGCTGGCGGCAATGATCAGCCCCAGCGGCAGCAGCGACAAGGCGATGATGCGCGGCCGAAAGCTGTCGACCAGGGCGCGCCAGAACGATTCCAGAATGCGTGTCATCTCATTCCTTTCCAAAAGCCTGTGGCGGCACTACAAAAACATACGCCAACCAGTGGCACCCCCTCGCTCTTGCTACGGCCCCAATCCGCTCGCTCTTTCTGTGCACTCAAGAAAACCATCGTTGGTTCACTGATGGTGCTCAAAACCCTGCCTTGTTCAAGCGGGCGTATTCGTCGCAGCCTTCTTGAAGGCCGCTGTCACAGGCTTGGCGATACCACTCTTTGGCTGTGGCGGTGTTTTGTTTGACGCCGCGACCAATCTCGTACATCACACCCAGGTTGTATTGCGCCCTGGCCTCCCCCTGCCGAGCCGCTTTGAGATACCACTCCAGCGCCCGGGTAGCATGCTTGCGCACGCCCTGACCGCGATCGTATGCCACCCCCAGGTTGTATTGCGCTTGTGCACCCCCCTGCAACGCGGCTTTGCGGTACCACTTTGCAGCTCGGGCATCGTCCTGGCACACGCCCCAGCCATCGCCATACATCAAGCCCAAGTTGTATTGCGCCTTTGCATGCCCCTGCTGGGCCGCTTTGCGGTACCACTGCAGCGCCTGGGCAGCGTCTTGGCACACCCCTTGGCCGGTGGCATACATCACGCCAAGGTTGTACTGCGCCTTCGCATGTCCTTGTTGCGCGGCTTTGACGTACCACTCTGCTGCCTGGGCAACGTCCTGGCGCACACCCTGACCTGTGTCGTACATCACCCCCAGGTGGTATTGCGCATTGGCATGTCCCTGCTGGGCCGCTTTGCGGTACCAGTCCAGCGCCAGGGCGTCGTCCTGGCATACGCCCAGGCCTGTTTCGTACATCAAACCCAGGTTGTGTTGCGCATTGGCATCCCCCTGCTGTGCGGCTTTGCCGAACCAGCTTGCTGCCTGGGCATAGTCTCGACGCACGCCACGACCTTTGACATACATCGTCCCGACCAGGGTCTGCGCTCTCGCATTGCCTTGCTCCGCTGCCTTGTGGCACCACTGGGCCCCTTGTGCCTGATCTTGAGCAACACCGTGCCCCCCGCAATACATCAGACCCAAGAGAACTTGCGCACCCGCATTCCCCTGGTCAGCAGCTTGACGAAACCAATGGACGGCTTCTCCCAGATCCAATGCCACGCCCTCGCCTTCGAGGTGCATGATCCCAAGCCGCAGTTGCGCGCCTGCATCCCCTCGTTGCGCAGCGACCTGGGTGGCTGCTGCCTCTCGGTCTGGCGCTTGCTCTTGCATCACCCCAACGCCGCAATCACCTCCGGCGGGGCCTGTACCAGTTCGATCAGCACGCCTTCGCCCGAGATGGGGAATTCGTCATTGGCCTTGGGGTGCAGAAAGCAGATGTCGTGGCCGGCTGCGCCCTTGCGGATGCCGCCGGGGGCGAAGCGCACGCCCTGGCTGCTGAGCCACTCGACGGCCTTGGGCAGGTCGTCGATCCACAGGCCCACGTGGTTGAGCGGCGTGGCGTGCACGGCCGGTTTGCCTTTGGGGTCGATGGGCTGCATCAGATCGACCTCGACCTTGTAGGGGCCCTGGCCCATGCTGAGGATGTCTTCGTCGACGTTCTCGCGCTCGCTGCGGAAGTGGCCAGTCACTTGCAGCCCCAGGGCGTCAACCCACAGCTGGCGCAGTTTGTCCTTGCTCAGCGCGCCAATGGCGATTTGCTGGATGCCCAGCACCTTGAAGGGGCGTGTTGCTTGGGTGCTCATGTGTTGTTTCTCCTTGAAAGCCTTGGCGTCAGTAGTCTGCGCCTTGCTGGATGTTCAGATGGGCGTGGCTGTGGGCGTGGCGCTCGTCCTCGACCTGGGTGTGGCGGCCGTTGATGCCCAGCTTGGCCAGCAGGCGGGCGTCGTCGCCGGCCTCGGGGTTGCCGGTGACCAGCAGCTTGTCGCCGTAGAAGATGGAGTTGGCCCCGGCCAGAAAGCACAGGGCCTGCACGGCCTCGCCCAGTTGCTGGCGGCCAGCCGAGAGGCGCACGCGCGCCTTGGGCATGGTGATGCGGGCCACGGCGATGATGCGCACGAAGTCCAGCGGATCGACGGGCTCGGAGTCGGCCAGCGGCGTGCCGGGCACGGGCACCAGGCTGTTGATGGGCACGGATTCAGGATACGGATCGAGATTGGCCAGCTGCGCGATCAGCCCGGCGCGGTGTACGGGGGCTTCGCCCATGCCGATGATGCCGCCGCAGCAGACGTTGATACCGGCATCGCGCACGGCTTGCAGGGTGTCAAGGCGATCCTGGTAGTTGCGGGTATCGACCACCGATTCGTAGTATTCGGGCGCGGTGTCGAGGTTGTGGTTGTAGTAGTCCAGCCCGGCGGCGCGCAGGGCCTTGGCCTGGTGGGGCTGGAGCATGCCCATGGTGGCGCAGGTTTCCATGCCCAGGCCTTTGACGGCGGCAATGAGCTCGACGACTTTTTCGATGTCGCGGTCCTTGGGCGCGCGCCAGGCCGCGCCCATGCAAAAGCGGGTCGCGCCCGCGTCCTTGGCGGCCTGGGCGGCGGCGCGCACTTCGTCCACGGCCATGAGCTTTTGCGCCTTCACGCCCGTGTCGTACTCGGCCGATTGCGGGCAGTAGCCGCAGTTCTCGGGGCAGCCGCCGGTCTTGACCGACAGCAGCGTGGCCAGCTCCACATCGCCCTTGGGCCAGTGCTGGCGGTGCACGGTCTGGGCCTGGTAGAGCAAGTCCATGAAAGGCAAATCCAGCAGTTGCTGGACGGCCTCCACGCTCCAGCGCTGGGGCTTGGCATCGGCTGGCGTTTTTTTGCTGCGCGGCGTGTGAAAGACCAGTGGCTGGCCGCCATCGAACTGCGCGGCAGGGGCCTCAAGTGGTGTGGTGTAGTTTTCCATCTCCGTCCTTTTTCTCATGGCCGCGCCCGCGGCGGGGCGCAGCCTCCGGTGTGCGTTGCAATGCGTTGTGCTGCATTCAGGGGCCGCCTGTGCCAGCGGCCTGCAGCCCGGCCTGATTGTTCTTCGCCTGGGCCAGGCTGGCACGAGCCAGTGCGCCAGATGGGTCGCACTTCATGCCAAAGCGCAGGCCAATCGCCATTGGAGCCACCCCAAAAATCACGCCGGCTGGCGCAACAGCGCCCCGGCCAACGCTGCCAGCAGCAGCACCATGTTGGGGATGACGCTGAGCAAAAAGCCGGGTGCGCGACTGGCAGGATCGGCCAGGTACTGGCGGCAGTACAGCAGCCGCCCTGCCAGGTAGACCACTCCGATGGCAGCGATCACGGCATTGGGCCAGTACAGACTGGCAATCAGCAATGCGGGCAGAAAGCACACCAGCTGCTCCAGCGTGTTCATCTGCACGCGCAACGCGCGCTCGAACATTTCATGCCCGGTCATGGCCGGCGCCTTGACGCCGTACTTTGCACGCATGCGGCCCACCAGCGCGCCAAAGGCCAAAAACTGGGCGATGGCCAGCAAGGCGACGATGTGTACATAGTTCATGTTCATGGCGATTCTTCCCTCAAGCAGGCAATGGGCCCCGGGCACAGCCGCGCAGGGCACAGGGCGCAAGGCGCTGCGGCATGGCCTGGTGCGCAAGCCATGCCGCATGCCCATGCAGGTCAACGGTGCATCACTCGAACTCGAGGATCACCTGGTCCACGGCCAGCGACTCGCCCTTGCTGGCGACGACCTTGCTGACCACGCCATCCTGCGCGGCAAACAGTACGTTCTCCATCTTCATGGCCTCGATCACCGCCAGACGCTCTCCGGCCTGGACCTTCTGGCCAGGCTCGACCTCGACGTTGACCAGCAGCCCCGGCATGGGCGAGAGCAGGAACTTGGACAGATCGGGTGGCGCCTTGAAGGGCATGAGGCGAAACAGCTCGGCGCGGCGCGTGGACAGCACCATGGCCTCGATCTGGCGCCCGTTGTGGCTGATGCGCAGCGCCAGCGGGCTCTTGCCCACGCCGCGCTCGATCTGCGCCGTGAAGGGCTGGCCGTTGACCATGCCCTGCACCGCCACCTGGTGGCCCAGCACAGTCTGCGCCTGCAGCTCGTAGCGCTTGCCGCCGATCACGACCACGGCCTTGTCGTCCTGCTCGTGGTCATACTGCTCGACCAGCGCATCCACGTAAGTGTGCTGGCCCTGGCGCGCATCGAGCTCAACGACGACGAACTCCTTGCCCACGCGCACTTCCTGGCCGGCAAACTGGCCGGAGATGCGGCTGGCGCGGTCGCGGAAACGCAGCGTCGTCCACACCGCCAGCGCCTGCAGGAATTCAGGCTCATCGTGGCGCACATCCTCGGCGCGGAAGCCCTCGGGGTAGTGCTGGGCGATGAAGCCTGTGTTGAAGTTGCCCGAGACGAAATCCGGGTGCGAGAGCAGCGCCGCCTGGAACGGGATGTTGCTGCTGATGCCGCGGATGACGAAGCCGTTGAGCGCCTCGCGCATACGGGCAATGGCGTCCGCGCGATCCTTGCCGTGCACGATGAGCTTGGCGATCATGGAGTCGTAGTACATCGGGATTTCGCCGCCCTCGTACACGCCCGTATCCACGCGCACGCCCAAGTCCGTGCTGGCCTGGCCCTGGAACAGGTTTTGCGCAGGCGGCGCAAAGCGCACCAGCCGCCCGGTGGAGGGCAGGAAGTTGCGGAACGGATCCTCGGCGTTGATGCGGCATTCGATGGCCCAGCCCTCCAGCTTCACATCGGCCTGGGTGAAGGCGAGTTTTTCACCGGCGGCCACGCGGATCATTTGCTCCACCAAGTCCAGCCCGGTGATGCACTCGGTCACCGGGTGCTCCACCTGCAGGCGGGTGTTCATCTCCAGGAAGTAGAAGTCCTGGTTCTTGCCCACCACAAATTCCACCGTGCCCGCGCTCTGGTACTTCACCGCCTTGGCCAGCGCCACGGCCTGCTCGCCCATGGCCTTGCGGGTTTCGGCGCTGATAAAGGGCGAAGGCGCTTCCTCAATCACCTTCTGGTGGCGGCGCTGGATGGAGCACTCGCGCTCGTGCAGATAGACCACGTTGCCGTGCGCATCGCCCAGCACCTGGATTTCGATGTGGCGCGGCTGCTCGACGAACTTCTCGATGAACACGCGGTCGTCGCCAAAGGAGTTGCGCGCCTCGTTGCGGCAGGACTCGAAGCCCTCCAGCGCCTCCTTGTCGTTGAAGGCCACGCGCAAGCCCTTGCCGCCGCCGCCCGCGCTGGCCTTGATCATCACGGGGTAGCCAATGCCCTTGGCGATTTCCACGGCCTGCTCGGCAGTGTCGATCGGATCGTTGTAGCCGGGGATGGTGTTGACCTTGGCCTCGTTGGCCAGCTTCTTGGAGGCGATCTTGTCGCCCATGGCGGCAATGGCCTCGTATTTGGGGCCGATGAAGGCGATACCGTTTTCCTCCACCTTGCGCGCGAACTCCTCGTTCTCGCTCAAGAAGCCATAGCCGGGGTGGATGGCCTCGGCCCCCGTGGCCTTGGCCACCTCGATGATCTTGTCGCCCAGCAGGTAGGACTCGCGCGAAAGCGGCGGCCCCAGGCGAACGGCCTCGTCGGCCATTTGCACAAAGCGCGCCTCCTTGTCGGCGTCGGAATACACGGCCACGGTGGCAATGCCCATTTTCTTGGCCGTGGCAATGACGCGGCAGGCGATTTCGCCGCGGTTGGCAATCAGAATTTTTTTAAACATGGTTTTGTTCCCTTGGGTCAAAGTGTTCGAATGTTGTCTCAGACCGAATTCAGGCCGTCGTCAAAGAAATCGCTATCAACATGCTGAATGCACAGCGTTTTGCTTGTGCTCACGCCCACGCCGTGTTCCACCATCAAACGCGCCAACTGCGCGCCGTTGACAAGCACCACTTTCAGGTTTTTGAGGCCGTCTGCGTACTGGCGCGCACCACTCGAAAAGTCAGAACTGGTGATGAACACCCCTTTGCTTGCGCCATGTCCAGTCAGCGCGCCAACAAACTGCTGAACTTCAGGGCTGCCCACCGATGTCGTGGCGCTGTAGCGTTTGGCCTGGATGTAGATGCTGCTCAGCCCCAACTTGTCCTCATGCACAAGCCCATCAATGCCGCCGTCTTTACTGTAAGGCGTCGTAATGCCTGAGAGTTCCTCATCAAAACCGTAACCCATTTTGAGCAGCACTCTGGTCACCAGATATTCAAACTGTCTTGGAGAGATTTGCCGCACACGCTCCAGCACATCCGCACGCAAACGCTCAGTCAGTTGCGCCATCACGGCTTCAAGAGCCTCTTGCGGGTCTTGTTGCTGCTGTTGATTGGGTGGCGCAAGGGACTGTCCGGCACTGAGCGCGGCTTTTCCCTTAGGAGTAATTTGCACCACACCGCGCTTGGGTGAATCCAGCAAACCCTCTTGCTTCAGGTAATAACGCGCCCACCAAACCATGTTGGAAAATTTGAGATCCCCACTGCTGGCATAACGGGCGCTTGCCTCTTCTGCCGTCAAAGCCAGCGCCTGCTCCAGTGCAGACACCACATCAGACATGCGGTGTTCTTGCCCGTCAGCCAGCGCGGTCAGCAGGGCTTGCTTGATCGTAGGGGTATCGGGTATTGCCATGTGTGTTGTCCGTCCTTTTCTACTCAAACTCAAGCACTGCCCTGCACCGCCTGCCACACGGGCGTCAAGGCCGCGCGCATTTGCTGCATCGTCGTGGCGCGGATGGGCAGGTCTTGCAAAAGCGCGGGGGCAGGTTGCAGGGCTTGCAGCCAATGCTCAATGGTGCGCTCAGCGTCCTTGGGCTTGATGCCGCCGGCGCGCGCCACTTGCAGCAGCTGGCGGTGGCCGGGGGTGCGGCCTTCGCCGGCCACGCTGGTGCTGTGCTCGCCGCCGGGGCCGTGGCTGAACGTCATGTCGAACGCGGGCGAGAGGCGCCAGCGGCCATCAGCATCCATGAGGTAGGCAAAGTTCTTGGCGTGGTCGTCACGGTTGTGGGTGAGCACGTTGAACACGCAGCGTTCGAACGCCTTGAGGGTCTCGCGGTAGTCGCCCGTCAGGCGCGCGGTAGCCAGCAGCACGGTGCTGTAGTCCAGCGCAGGCAGGCGGTGGTCGGCGTGCAGCGCGGCGGCCAGGCTGAGCATGGGCACGCGCACTTCAGCGCCGCTGCCGGGCAGGCGCAGGCGGTCGAAGCGCCGCACGCCAAAGGCGGCGTGGCCGCCAGACAGAGCAAAGTGGCGCGGCTGGGGCATATCCATGCCGCCGGCGCGCGCCAGACGGGCGTACAGCGTTTCGATGGCGCAAACTTCGCGGTGCTCGCCCTGGGCAGGGAATTTGATTAGCCAGGCATCGCCCGCTGCATCAACCCCAGGCATGTCGGCAGTAAAACGCCCGCCGTGCCAGCGCAGCAAAGCCTTGGGCCGTGCGCCTTGGGGTGATCCGCCCACCAGCAACAGGCGTTGCAACTGCGCCTCGGGCGTGGCGTCCGGCCCTTCTTCCGCGCTGGCCAGCAGACTTTGCACGTCGCGCGCCAGCGCGGCCAGGCTGATGCCTGCGGGCATGGGCGCTACCAAAGGTTCCGCCGGCTCAAAAGCCCAAGCCCCCATGGCGGATTCACCCACCATGGCCAGGCGCTCGAGCATGGAGATGCTGCGCGGCTCTCGCCCCTGGCGGCGCAGGGCGCGGTCCATCAGCAGCATGCCCCAGCCGTCAGGCAAGGCATCCGCCAAAAAACCCGGCAAACCATGAAAGTGCGCCGGCCCTGCAAAGGCCGCCGGCGCCGCGCCCGCACGCGGCAGCGGCGCTTGCAAGGGCGAAAACTCCAACCCGCGCTCCATGGCCTCGCGCGAATATTCAAACAACATGCGGCCGCCCAGCAGTGCCAGCTCGCCGGCCAGCCAGCGTTGTCCCCAGCCGCAGTAAAACACGTGCAGGCGGGTGATGGGCGGCGCCGTCAGGCTCATGCACGCCCCCCCGGATTGCGCTGCTTGCGCGCACGCTGGCGCAAGACCGTCGCTGCCTGCACCTGGGCAATGCTTTGCATGGGTGGCAGAAACAGCCCGTCCAAGTCCTGCCCCACCTGCAAGGCTTGCGCCACGCGCACCAGCACATCCAGCGACACCTGGCCCGATGCCTCCAGCCGCCGGATGGTCGACAGCGATACACCCGACCTGCCCGCCAGCTCTTGCTGCGAGAGGTTGCCAAGCAGCCGCAGCGCGCGCAAGCGGCTGCCCAGCTCTTGGCAAACGGCATCGGGGGAGCGAAGGGACAACATGGGCAAAAGTCAATGGATCAGATATAGACGTTTAAGTGCGTTTTCAATGGTTTCTCACTCAAATATGAACATTTGAGAAATGCAAGCCCATCACACGCTGCCTTCTTTCTCGATGACCAGAATTCGCGCCTCACCTTGCGGGTGCGCCACGTGTTCGGTGCCCACGTCGGCGTAGAAGATGTCGCCCGCGCTCAGGCGTGCTACGTGTTCCTGGCCGTCTTGGCGGTAGTGCATGTCCACCTCGCCATCCATGACGGCAAAGACTTCTTCGCCGTCGTTGACGTGCCAGATGTAGGGCTGATCCGTCCAGTGCAGCTTGACGGTCACGCCGTTCATATTGGCAATGGGCAGGCTGCCCCAGGCGCGGTCTGCGGTGAAGTGGCGGCTTTGAATGGTTTTCATGCTTTGTCAACGTGCACCACGCCCTGTTCATCCATGGGGAAAAAGGGGTTGTAGGCCACTTCCCACAGGTGGCCGTCCAGATCGGCAAAGTAACCCGAGTAGCCGCCCCAGAACACCTTTTGCCCCGGCTTGAGCAGCCGCGCACCGGCGGCCACGGCTTCGGCCAGTACGGCATCGACCTCGGCTGGGCTGCGCACGTTGTGCGCCAGGGTAATGCCGGCAAAGCCAACGGGGGCGTCGGCCCCTGGCGTGGCTGGGTCAAGACCCACGTCATCGGCCAGGGCGCGCCGCCCAAACAGCGACAGCACCACGCCGCCGGCTTGCATGAAGGTGACGTGCGCGTTGCTGGCTGGCGCACGCGCAAAGCCCAGCCGCTGGTAAAACGCGGTGGCGCGGGCCACGTCGGCCACGCCCAGGGTGACGAATGTGAGGCGGGGTTCCATGTTCAGCCCCGTGGATTGACCATCGCAGGATGCATGGCATGCCTGGTCTGGGCCAGCAACGCTTTGCGCTTTGGCGTGAAAACCCACCAGGGCTGCGCCGCGCCGCCGTTCATGAAGTGGTGCGCGGCCATGAACACGTCGAGCACACACGGATCGTGACGCTGACCGGTTGCGCGGCACAACTGCTCATAAGCCACTTGCGGCTGCATGCTGCGCACATCCGCAGGTGTGGTAATGCCGATGCGGCACAGATCGGCTGCGGTAGCCGCTCCCACATTGGGGATGTCGGTCAGCCGCACGGCATGTTGGGCGCAGCGTGCTTTGGGCATGGCTGGTAGCAGGCTTGTTCAATGGGTGATGCAACTTAGAGCGGAATGTTGTCGTGCTTGCGCCAGGGGTTGTCCAGCTGCTTGTCCTTGAGCATGGTCAGGCTGCGGCAGATGCGCTTGCGGGTTTCGTGCGGGTGGATGACGTCGTCGATGAAGCCGCGCGCGCCTGCAACGAAGGGGTTGGCAAAGCGGGCTTTGTATTCGGCCTCGCGGGCGGCGAGTTTTTCCGGGTCGTTCTTGTCCTGGCGGAAGATGATTTCCACCGCGCCCTTGGCGCCCATGACGGCGATTTCGGCGTTGGGCCAAGCCAGGTTGACGTCGCCGCGCAGGTGCTTGGAGGCCATCACGTCGTAGGCGCCGCCATAGGCTTTGCGGGTGATGACGGTGATCTTGGGCACGGTGGCCTCGGCGTAAGCAAAAAGCAGCTTGGCGCCGTGCTTGATGATGCCGCCGTATTCCTGCGCGGTGCCGGGCATGAAGCCGGGCACGTCCACGAAGGTGACGATGGGGATGTTGAAGGCATCGCAAAAGCGCACGAAGCGCCCGGCCTTGATGCTGCTCTTGATGTCCAGGCAGCCGGCCAGCACCAGCGGCTGGTTGGCGACGATGCCCACGGTCTGGCCGTTCATGCGCGCCAGGCCGATGACGATGTTCTTGGCGTAGTCCGGTTGCAGCTCGAAGAAGTCGTCGTTGTCCACGACTTTGAGGATGAGTTCCTTGATGTCGTAGGGCAGGTTGGGGTTAGCGGGCACCAGGGTGTCCAGGCTGTAGTCCATGCGGTCGGCCGGGTCGCTGGTGGGGCGCACGGGCGGTTTTTCGCGGTTGGACAGCGGCAGGTAGTTGTAGAGTCGGCGCACCATCATCAGGGCTTCGACGTCGTTTTCGAAGGCCATGTCGGCCACGCCGCTCTTGCTGCTGTGGGTGAGCGCGCCGCCAAGCTCTTCGGCGGTGACTTCTTCGTGGGTGACGGTTTTGACCACATCTGGGCCGGTGACGAACATGTAGCTCGAATCCTTGACCATGAAGATGAAGTCGGTCATGGCTGGCGAGTACACGGCGCCGCCTGCGCAGGGGCCCATGATGACGCTGATTTGTGGGATGACGCCCGAGGCCAGCACGTTTTGCTGGAACACGTCGGCATAGCCGCCCAGCGAGGCCACGCCTTCCTGGATGCGCGCGCCGCCCGAGTCGTTCAGGCCGATGACAGGGGCGCCGACCTTCATGGCCTGCTGCATGACCTTGACGATTTTCTCGGCGTGGGCTTCAGAAAGCGCGCCGCCAAAGACGGTGAAGTCCTGGCTGAAGACGAACACCAGGCGGCCGTTGATCATGCCGTAGCCGGTGACGACGCCGTCGCCGGGGATTTTGGTGTCCTGCATGCCGAAGTCGGAGCAGCGGTGCTCGACGAACATGTCCCATTCTTCAAACGTGCCTTCGTCGAGCAGCAGCTCGATGCGCTCGCGCGCAGTCAGCTTGCCCTTGGCGTGCTGCGCATCGATGCGCTTTTGCCCGCCGCCCATGCGGGCCTGGGCACGTTTTTCCTTGAGTTTCTCAACGATGTCTTGCATGGTCTTCCTTTGGGTCGATCGAATGGCTTGCGGCTGGAGCCCCCAGGGCGGCAACCGCGCATTGTCTACGGTTTGCACACACTGCCATGGCAGTGTGCGGCGTTATGAATAGGCCGGGCGATCAGCGCCCGCGCTCTCTGAGGTGTTGTCTGCGGCCTTGGCCACGGTGGCGGTCGAGGCAGCGCCATAGGCGTCGAGCAGCTGGCGCGCCGCTGTGGAGGCCGCCAGCTGACCGCCCAGCACTTGCTGCTGCAGCTGCGGCAGACGCTGGCGCACGGCCTCGTGTTGGCGGAAGGCGAGCTTGAGGCCGGCGTCGATGCGCTCCCACATCCAGGCCATGTTCTGGCGTTGACGGCGCTGGGCCAGCTCGCCATTGTCGGTCTGCAGCTGGCGGTATTCGCTCACTGTGGCCCAGAAGTTCTCCACCCCCTGGCCCAGCAAGGCGCTGATCTGGATCACCTTGGGCGACCAGTGCCGCCCATCGTGCTGCTCGGCCGTGCCGTGCATGCCCAACAGCCGCAGCGATGAAGTGATTTGCGCCTGCGCCCGCGTGGCGGCTTTGGGGTCGATGTCGGCCTTGTTGATGACCACCAGGTCGGCCATTTCCATCACGCCTTTTTTGATGGCCTGAAGATCGTCGCCCGCGTTGGGCAGTTGCAGCAGCACGAACATGTCGGTCATGCCCCAGGCGGCGGTTTCGCTTTGGCCCACGCCGACGGTTTCCACAATCACCACGTCGTAGCCCGCAGCCTCGCACACCAACATGGCCTCGCGGGTTTTTTCCGCCACGCCGCCCAGGTTGCCGCCGCTGGGGCTGGGGCGGATGTAGGCGCGCTCGTTGACGGAGAGCTTTTCCATGCGCGTCTTATCGCCCAGTATGGAGCCGCCCGAGACGCTGGAGGACGGATCGATACTGAGCACCGCCACGCGGTGGTCTTGCTCAATCAGGTGAATGCCCAGGGCCTCGATGAAGGTGGACTTGCCCACGCCAGGCACGCCGCTGATGCCCAGGCGCAAGGCTTTGCCAGTGTGCGGCAGCAGTTGCGTGAGCAGCTCATCGCCCTGCGCCCGGTGGTCAGCGCGGGTGGATTCCAGCAGCGTGATGGCCTTGGCCATGGCGCGGCGTTGCTGCGCGACGTTGCCGTGCAGGATGTGGTCCTGCATGAGGGTATTCATCATGCCCGCTCCTCTTGAGCCCGCTTTTGCCCCAAGCCGCGCAAGCCGATGACACCCAAGTGCGTCACATGAAAGCCTAGCCCGTATTTCAGGCCGTAGCCCAATGCTCGGTCAAAGCAGGCATGAGCAAACCAGATCAGACTGGCTTGCAAAAGAACGGGCATATTCCAAGCCAGCGCCATCACACCCAGCAGGGCAGCACCTATGGTGTTGTGGGTCAGGTTATAGAGCCAGGCCGCGCAATGCGCATTGCAGAAGAGGTATGCCAGCAAGGCCACATCCGGAAGCAAAAAGTACAGGGCAAACTTGCCCCAGGAAAAGTCCATATGGGCATAGAGCCCGAGTGCCAGCAACAGGCCCGTGAGTGCCTCCCAACG
This sequence comes from Vandammella animalimorsus, assembly GCF_002285285.1. Taxonomy (GTDB): domain Bacteria; phylum Pseudomonadota; class Gammaproteobacteria; order Burkholderiales; family Burkholderiaceae_C; genus Lampropedia; species Lampropedia animalimorsus. The sequence continues at coordinate 571,587 of NZ_NSJF01000001.1, read as the reverse complement.
CAGCCACGCAGTGATTGGCGGCGCGACCGCATATTGCGCGCCTCGAATTTCTTGCATGTCAAAGTTCTCTTCTCGTGCCAAAGGGTTGCGCATGGCAGATGCCTCACAAAATCTCGAACGCCCGCCCATCGGGCAGGCGATAGCGCGAAAAATCGCGCTTGTCCAGCGTCATGATGCGGGTGATGCCCGTGTCGGCCGCCAGCCAGTAAAGCGACGCATCGGCCAAGTCCATCTCGGTGCGGGGGCGCTCGGTGTAGCGCCGCATCAGCGGCACAAAATCCAGCAATGCCTCCTGGCCGAATGGGAAGACCGCAACCGCCCCCTCGCCCAGCCAGTTGAGCATGTCAAAGCGCTGCGGCGGCGCCAGCAGATAGCTGGCTTCCACTACGCAAGGCCAAGTGGTGGAGAGCACCCAGCGCTCCAGACCGGCGAGCTCCAGCAGGTCGCGGTAGCGCTCACCGTGGGGCTGGCCCGGGCCGAACAAGGCCACCAGGGCGCTGGCGTCAATCAAGGCTGATGCCATGCTTGGCTTTCAGCTTGGCGATCAACGCGGCGCGCGCGGCCTCGGTGTCGTAGGGCGCGCTAGGCTCAGCCACGAAAGCCTGGGCCAGTCTTTGCGCGTCAGGATCCTGCGCAGACTCAGCCTTCACCTTGAGAAAAAGCTGATACGGGTCCTTGCGCCCCAGCGCACGCTCTACCGCGTCGATGATGAATTGCGACTTGGTGATGCCTTTGCGCTGAGCGGCCAGCTCCAGCTCTTTTTCCAGCAGCGGTTCCATGCGAACAGATACGGCCATGATGCAACTCCCAAAAGATCAATTGCCGTATTACTGTATCACGAGAGCCACTTCAACCCTCAAGGGCCACGGCTTTCCTGATTTGCTCCAACACGTCCTTGGCGCTGGCCGGGATGGGGGTGCCCGGGCCATACACGCCTTTGACGCCTGCCTGGAACAGAAAGTCGTAGTCCTGCGCCGGGATCACGCCGCCGACGAATACGATGATGTCATCTGCGCCCTGTTTTTTCAGCTCGGCAATGATGGCCGGCACCAGGGTTTTGTGGCCTGCAGCCAGGGTGGAGACGCCCACGGCGTGCACGTCGTTTTCAATGGCCTGGCGCGCGCACTCTTCGGGGGTCTGGAACAGCGGGCCCATGTCCACGTCGTAGCCCAGATCGGCAAAGGCCGTGGCCACCACCTTGGCGCCTCGGTCGTGCCCGTCCTGCCCGAGCTTGGCGATCATCACGCGCGGGCGGCGGCCTTGCTCCTCGGCAAATTGGTTGATTTCCTGCTTGAGTTTTTCCCAGCCTTCGGCCGAGTCGTAAGCGGCAGCGTACACACCAGTGACCTTTTGCGTATCGGCGCGGTGGCGCCCAAAGACTTTTTCCAGCGCATCAGAAACCTCGCCCACCGTGGCGCGCAGGCGGATGGCCTTGATGGATAAATCCAGCAGGTTGCCTTGGCCGCTCTCGGCCGCGGCGGTCAGCGCATCCAACGCGGCCTGCACGGCGGCGCTGTCGCGGGTTTCGCGGATTTTTTTCAGCCGCGCGATCTGGCCATCGCGCACTTTCATGTTGTCGATTTCCAGGATTTCGACCGGGTCTTCCTTGGCCAGCTTGTATTTGTTGACACCGACGATCACGTCCTTGCCGCTGTCGATGCGCGCTTGCTTTTCGGCGGCGGCGGCCTCGATCTTGAGCTTGGCCCAGCCCGAATCGACGGCTTGCGTCATGCCGCCCATTTGCTCGACTTCTTCAATGATGGCCCAGGCGGCATCGGCCATGTCCTGGGTGAGCTTTTCCATCAGGTAGCTGCCCGCCCAGGGATCGACCACGCTGGTGATGTGCGTCTCTTCCTGGATGATGAGCTGGGTGTTGCGCGCAATGCGGGCGGAGAACTCCGTGGGCAGGGCAATGGCCTCGTCCAGCGCGTTGGTGTGCAGACTTTGCGTGCCGCCGAAGACGGCCGCCATGGCCTCGATGGTGGTGCGCACCACGTTGTTGTAGGGGTCTTGCTCGGTCAGCGACCAGCCCGAGGTCTGACTGTGCGTGCGCAGCATCAGGCTCTTGGGGTTCTTGGGGTTGAACTCCTTCATGATGCGGCACCACAGCAGGCGCGCGGCGCGCATCTTGGCGATTTCCAGGTAGAAGTTCATGCCCACCGCCCAGAAGAAGGACAGGCGGCCGGCAAAGGCGTCCACGTCCATGCCCTTGGCCAGCGCGGTCTTCACGTATTCCTTACCGTCGGCCAGCGTGAAGGCCAGCTCCAGCGACTGGTTGGCGCCCGCCTCCTGGATGTGGTAGCCGGAGATGGAGATCGAGTTGAACTTGGGCATGTTCTGCGCCGTGTACTCGATGATGTCGCCGATGATGCGCATGGACGGCTTGGGCGGGTAGATGTAGGTGTTGCGCACCATGAATTCTTTGAGGATGTCGTTCTGGATCGTGCCCGCCAGCTGATCCTGCGAAACGCCCTGCTCCTCGGCCGCCACCACGTAGCCGGCCAGAATCGGCAACACCGCACCGTTCATAGTCATGGAGACCGACACCTTGTCCAGCGGAATGCCGTCGAACAGGATTTTCATATCCTCGACCGAATCGATGGCCACCCCGGCCTTGCCTACGTCGCCCGTCACGCGCGGGTGGTCGGAGTCGTAGCCGCGGTGCGTGGCCAGGTCGAACGCCACGGAAACGCCCTGCCCGCCTGCAGCCAGCGCCTTTTTATAGAAAGCGTTGGATTCCTCCGCCGTGGAAAAGCCTGCGTACTGGCGGATCGTCCAGGGGCGGCCAGCGTACATGGTGGCCTGCGGCCCGCGGATGAACGGCTCCAGCCCCGGCAGTGTGTTCGTGTAGGGCAAGTCCTTGGTGTCCTCAGCCGTGTACAGGGGCTTGACGACGATGCCATCGGGCGTGGTCCAGTTCAGGTTCTGCCAATCGCCACCGGGCGCGGTCTTGTTGGCGGCTTTTTCCCAGTCGGAAATACTGTGTGACTTGAATTCAGAAGTACTCATGGGCTTTCCAAAGGACGGCAGGGTCAAACAATTCGTAACCCTCCGAGTGTACAAGCAAGCATCCGCAGCCATTTCAAATTCTGGGCAGGGCAAACTCCAATCCCTGACGCCTGTCAAGCACCTGCTTCAACAGCGTGGTACTGCGCAAGCCCCCGCCAAAGCAAAAAAAAACGGCACCACAAACGCGGTGCCGTTTTTACTTCAGTGATCACGCAAAAACATCAAAGCGTGCGGGATGTGACCGTTAGGGATGTTGCTCCAGCGCGTTCTTTACGCCTTCGGCCACTTCCGCATACTCGGGAATTTCGTTGAAATTCATGTAGCGGTACACGCTGGCCTTGTCGGCATCGATCACGCCCATTTCCTTGAGGTATTCCTCAGGCGTGGGCAGGTAGCCCAAGCGCGAGGCGATGGCGGCCAGCTCGGCGCTGCCCAAGTAGACGTTGGTGTTCTTGCCCAGGCGGTTGGGGAAGTTGCGCGTGCTGGTGGAGATCACCGTCGCGCCCTCGCGCACCTGCGCCTGGTTGCCCATGCACAGCGAGCAGCCGGGCATTTCGGTGCGCGCGCCAGCGGTGCCGAAGGCGGCGTAGTGGCCTTCCTTGATCAGCTCGTTCTGGTCCATCTTGGTGGGCGGGGCCACCCACAGCTTGACGGGGATGTCGCGCTGGCCGCCCAGCAGCTTGGCCGCGGCGCGGAAGTGGCCGATGTTGGTCATGCACGAGCCGATGAAGGCTTCGTCGATCTTCTCGCCCGCCACTTCGGAGAGGAACTTGGCGTCGTCCGGGTCGTTGGGGCAGCAGACGATGGGCTCCTTGATCTCGTTCATGTCGATCTCGATCACGGCGGCGTATTCGGCGTCGGCGTCGGCTTCCAGCAGCTCGGGCTTGGCCAGCCATTGCTCCACTTTCTCGATGCGGCGCGCCAGGGTTTTGGCGTCCTCGTAGCCATCGGCGATCATGTTTTTCATGAGCACGATGTTGGAGGTCAGGTACTCGATGATCGGCTCTTTGTTGAGCTTGATGGTGCAACCGGCGGCCGAGCGCTCGGCGGAGGCGTCGGAGAGTTCAAAGGCTTGTTCCACCTTCAGGTCGGGCAGGCCTTCAATTTCCAGGATGCGGCCGGAGAAGATGTTTTTCTTGCCGGCCTTGGCAACCGTCAGCAGCCCGGCCTTGATGGCGTACAGCGGGATGGCGTGCACCAGGTCGCGCAGGGTGACGCCCGGTTGCAGCTCGCCCTTGAAGCGCACCAGCACGCTCTCGGGCATGTCCAGCGGCATCACGCCAGTGGCGGCGCCGAAGGCAACCAGGCCGGAGCCGGCAGGGAAGCTGATGCCGATCGGGAAGCGCGTGTGCGAGTCGCCGCCCGTGCCCACGGTGTCGGGCAGCAGCAGGCGGTTGAGCCAGGAGTGGATCACGCCATCGCCCGGGCGCAGGGCCACGCCGCCGCGGTTGCTGATGAAGGCGGGCAGCTCGCGGTGGGTTTTCACGTCCACCGGCTTGGGATAAGCGGCGGTGTGGCAGAAGGACTGCATCACCATGTCGGCGCTAAAGCCCAGGCAAGCCAGGTCTTTGAGTTCGTCGCGCGTCATGGGGCCGGTCGTGTCCTGGCTGCCCACGGTGGTCATGCGCGGCTCGCAGTAGGTGCCGGGGCGGATGCCCTGGCCTTCGGGCAGGCCGCAGGCGCGGCCAACCATTTTCTGCGCCAGCGTAAAGCCCTTGCCGGTATCGACCGGGGCCTTGGGCAGGCGGAATTCGGTGGAGGCGGGCAGGCCCAGCTCCTCGCGCGCCTTGGCCGTGAGCGAACGGCCGATGATCAGGTTGATGCGGCCGCCGGCCTGCACTTCGTCCAGCAGCACTTCGCTCTTGAGCTGGAAGTCGGCAATCTTCTGGCCGTTTTTCTCGATCTTGCCCTCGTAGGGGAAGATGTCGATCACGTCGCCCATTTCCATCTGGCTCACGTCCACCTCGATGGGCAGCGCGCCGGAGTCTTCCTGCGTGTTGAAGAAGATGGGCGCGATCTTGCCGCCCAGCGTCACGCCGCCAAAGCGCTTGTTGGGCACGAAGGGGATGTCCTGACCCGTGGCCCAGATCACGCTGTTGGTGGCGGACTTGCGGGACGAGCCGGTGCCCACCACGTCGCCCACGTAGGCGACCAAGTGGCCTTTCTTCTTCAGGTCCTCGATGAACTGGATGGGGCCGCGCTTGCCGTCTTCCTCGGGCTTGAAGGCCGCGTCAGGCCGGGTGTTCTTCAGCATGGCCAGGTAGTGCAGCGGGATGTCCGGGCGGCTCCAGGCGTCGGGCGCGGGCGAGAGGTCGTCGGTGTTGGTCTCGCCGGGCACCTTGAACACGGTGACGGTGATCTTCTCCTCCACCTTGGGGCGGCTGGTGAACCATTCGGCATCGGCCCAGCTTTGCATGACTTCCTTGGCCTTGGCGTTACCGGCCTTGGCTTTTTCGGCCACGTCGTTGAAGAAGTCGAACATCAGCAGCGTCTTCTTCAGCGCTTCGGCGGCCACGTCGGCCACTTCGGCGTCGTCCAGCAGCTCGATCAGCGGGTGCACGTTGTAGCCGCCCACCATGGTGCCCAGCAGCTCGGTGGCCTTGGCCTTGGAGATCAGACCAACCTGCACGTCGCCATGCGCCACGGCAGCCAGGAAGCTGGCCTTGACCTTGGCCGCATCATCCACGCCCGGCGGCACACGGTGCGTGAGCAACTCCATCAGGAATTCTTCTTCACCTGCGGGCGGGTTCTTGATGAGCTCGATCAGCTCGGCAGTCTGCTTGGCGTCCAGCGGCAGCGGCGGGATGCCGAGCGCGGCGCGCTCGGCGGCGTGTTGGCGGTACTCATTGAGCATGTTTTTTCTCCTGGGGCTATTGATCGGTTTCGTTTTAGGTTGTGCTTGGGCAATGCCTGTTCAAGTGCTGGGCATCAGGTCTTGGCCAAGCACTCTGCAGCCATGCGCTGGCCTTTTTTCTGATTCATCAGCATGGCGCGGTTAGCCACTTGCAGCCAGATCACTCCTTTGGCTTCATTTTCCAAGCGCACGGCACCGCTGGCGGTGACTACGGGCACCATGCGGAACTCAAAGCTTTTGCTCTTGATGACGAACTCACGCGGGTTGTCTGCGGCGTCACTGACGTTGATCGTCACAGCGCCTGCACAAAGGAAATCACCGCGCTTGACCTTGCTGATGACGTAGTCGATCCCGGTCAGCGGCGCGGGCTGTTGCGCCTGTGCAGCCTGCGCTGCGGGGGCCTTGCCAAACTGCCCTGGCGCAGGCGCTGGCGGGTCGGCGATGGCTTGATCTTGCTGGCCGCCCGTCTGGACTGCAGGCATGGCGGCACCATTGGCCTTGCTCAAAAACGGCAGCGTTCCCGTGTCACAGCCCGCCAAGGCGTATGCGGCCAAGGCCAGTACGGGGAGTTTCGATAACACTCGCATGGTGGTTCAATCGTTGGGATGAGTTGAAGAAAGGGCTGAGCTATTACCGTGCCATCTGCCAGCAGAGTTCACGAGCGCCACGCCATGGGCCGTATTGGAACGTATTCGGCACCAACTACGGAAAAACAAGACCAATGTCCCTGCACACGCATCAGGCCGCCAACCAGGCACGCACCGTATGCGGCAAAGACTGGCCGGTGCGCCAGGCACGCTCCAACACCTGCCAGTAGTAGCGGTAGCTGGCTCGATCGTGCAACACACCTTGGTGGCTGATCGGCGCCCACTGCGCCGCCTGGGCTGCCTCGATGATCTGGCATGCGGCCTCGATCTCGGCGGCATCGGGCGCAAAGGCCTGCAAGATTGGGCGGATCTGCGCCGGGTGAATACTCCACATACGCGTGTAGCTCAGCTCGCGGCTGGCCTGGCGTGCTGCGGCAGCCATGGCCTTTGTATCGGAAAACTCGGTCACGACGCAGTGCGACGGCGTCTTGCCGTGTGCGTGGCAGGCGGCGGCCATGTCCAGCTTAGCGCACAGCACCATCGGGTGGCGAAACTGCCCGCTCACGCCCATGGCATCGGCGCCAATGGCCCCGCCATGGGCCGAAACAAAATCCATCAACCCAAAGCTGAGCGACTGCACGCGCGGGTGCGCAGCAATCTCGAACGCGTTGTGCACTGCCAGTGGCGACTCGATCAACACATGCAGCGGCAAGGCAACGCCGCCTGCGGCATCGACATGGGCCACTGCGCGCTGCACGTCCTGCAGGCTCTCGACCTTGGGTACCATCAAATGGCACATGCGCTGATGCGCCTGGCCAACAATGCAGGCCACATCCTCAGCAAAGCTGGGGTGATCCACCGCATGCACGCGCGCTGCAACCCGCATGCCGGGGGCCACACCCCGCAGCAGCTCCACCACCAAGTCCGCATGCTCGCGCTCGCCGCCCACGGGCGCGCCGTCCTCGCAGTCCAACGTGACGTCGAACACGCAGGCGCCAAACTCCTGGGCCATCTCGGCCTGCAGCTGCAGGCTTTTGCGCATGCGCGCCTCCACACCGCTGTAGTGGTCACACACTGGCAGCAACCAGGCCGATGCCTGGGCTCCGAGCAGGACGTTACGGGGGTGGGAAGAAGCGGCAGACATAGTGCGATGGACAAAGGAAGGCGTTGCAAGAGGGCAAGACAAAAGCGCCGCACCCGCGAGAATGCAGGTGCAAGCGCTTGTGCCAATTTACAGCAGGTGCTTGACGCCGTCCTGCTCGCCCTGCAGCTCGGCCAGCGTCTTGTCCAGGCGCTCCTGGCTGAAGGCGTCGATTTCCAGGCCTTCGACAATCTTGTACTTGCCGTTCTCGGTGGTCACGGGGAAGCCGAAGATCACGTCCTTGGGAATGCCGTATTCGCCGTTGGAAGGCACGCCCATGGTGACCCACTGGCCCTTGGAGCCCAGCGCCCAGTCGCGCATATGGTCGATGGCGGCGTTGGCGGCCGATGCAGCCGAGGACAGGCCACGCGCCTCAATAATGGCAGCGCCGCGCTTGCCTACGGTGGGCAGGAACACGTTGGCGTTCCATTCCTGATCGTTGATGGTGTCCTTGACGGACTTGCCGCCGATGGTGGCAAAGCGGTAATCGGCGTACATGGTGGGCGAGTGGTTGCCCCAGACGGTGAGCTTTTCGATCTCGCCGACTTTGCCGCCGGTTTTCTCGGCGATCTGGCTGGCGGCGCGGTTGTGGTCCAGGCGCAGCATGGCGGTGAAGTTCTCGCGCGGCAGGTCAGGCGCGCTCTTCATGGCGATGTAGGCGTTGGTGTTGGCCGGGTTGCCCACCACCAGCACTTTCACGTCGCGGCTGGCCACTTTGTTCAGGGCCTTGCCCTGGGCGGTGAAGATCTGGGCGTTGGCGGCCAGCAGGTCGGCGCGCTCCATGCCGGGGCCGCGCGGACGGGCACCCACCAGCAGGGCGTAGTCGGCATCCTTGAAGGCCACTTCAGGATCGCCTGTGGCCACAATGCCTTCGAGCAGCGGGAAGGCGCAGTCTTGCAGCTCCATGATCACGCCTTGCAGCGCTTTCTGGGCTTTTTCGTCGGGAATTTCCAGCAATTGCAGGATCACGGGTTGATCCTTGCCCAACATCTCGCCCGAGGCGATGCGAAACAACAGGGCATAACCAATCTGACCGGCAGCGCCAGTCACCGCGACGCGTGCGGCTTTTTTGCTCATACGAAAACTCCACTAGGTTTGAAGGAAAACGGCGCGTTGCACCACTGTCAGCACGACAGGCCACAAAGGCCACACCAAACAGCAGTCGCAAGCCAGCGCAACCCGGCATTCTACCCGGGTTTATACCCATCGCTCAATTCTTATGTCTTATATAAGAGTCTGCGAGTTTCCCGCTGTAGCCAAGGCTGCGGCTTGGCGTTGGTTTTGTTGCGTATCATCGCCCACTGCCCACCATGCCTGCCCAGAACCTTGTGACTTCGGACCGTACTCTGCCACGCAGTGCAGCCCAGGCAAGCGCCCTGCCCTGCTCGCGCTGGCGGACTTGGTTAGCCGCAAGCTGTCTACTGGTGGGTTTGTCCATGCTGCTCTGTGCAGCGCAAGCTGCAGCTGGGTATCCGAATGAGATCAGTGCACATCCGGCAGCGCCCAAGGCCACGGCCTCATCGCCCGATGCGCCTGCGGGCGACTCCATCGTTCACATCGGCATCCTGGCTTATCTGGGTGAGGCAGCAGCAGCCCAGGAATGGCAGCCCCTGGCAGACTACTTGCGAACGGCCCTGCCGCAGCACCAAGTGGTGCTGCAATACCTAGGGCTTGAGACCTTGCGCCAAGCCGTGGCACAAGGCAACGTCGATTTCGTACTGACCAATCCGGGCCAGTATGTGGAGCTGGAGACTGCCTTTGGCCTGCGCCGCATTGCCACGCTGGAGCATGGCCGCTCACCCACCTCCAGTCTGGCGGTTGCAGCCACGGTGGTGGCTCGGCACGACCGCAGCGACCTGCAGACGCTGGAAGACCTGCGCGGCAAGACGCTGGCGGCCATTTCCTCTGAAGGCTTTGGCGGCTACCAGATCCTTTGGCGCGAACTTGACGATTTGCACATCGACCCACGGCGCGACCTGGCCCGGCTGCTGTTCGTGGGCTATCCCATGCCTCAGGTGCTGCGCGCCATCGACGAGGGACGCGCCGACGCTGGCGTGGTGCGCGCATGCCTGCTGGAGACCCTGCCCGACTGGCGTCAGCGCTACAAAGTGCTCTCGGGCCAGTTCGTGCCTGCGCTGGGCTGCTCGGTCTCATCGCGCCTATACCCCAACTGGCCCATGGCCGGGCTGCGCAGCACCCCTGCGGAGCTGGCGCGCGCCATGGCCATTGCCCTGCTGCAGATGGAGCCCGCCGAGCATGGCATCGGCTGGACGGCCCCGGCCGACTACCAGCCCATCCACGACGTGTTCCGTCAGCTGCAATTGGGCTCTTACCAATATCTGCAAAGCAGCCATTTGCAGCGCATCGCGCAGCAGTATTGGCCTTTTGCCTTGCTGGCCTTGCTGTGCTGGGCCGCTTACACGCTGCGCGTGAATTACCTGGTGCGCAGCCGCACGGCCGCGCTGGAGCGCGCCCTGCACGAGCGCGAGACCTTCGAGATGCGCATGCGCTCCAACCAGGAACAGGCCGAGCACCTCTCGCGCCTGTCGGTGCTGGGCGAGCTCTCCACCACCTTGGCCCACGAGCTCAGCCAACCGCTGGCCGGTGTGAGCAACTACGCCCAAAGCCTGCTGCGCCGCCTGGACAACGGCCGCCTGACCGACGACGCCGTGCGCGAGGCCTCCTCCAGCATCGTCACGCAAGCGCACGCCGCTGCCGAAATCCTCAAGCGCATCAAAGGCTTCGTGCGCAAGCGCACCAACGTGCGCGAGCCCTGCGCCGTGCCCGCGCTGGTGCAGGACGCCATCGCCCTGTTTCAGGGCATGCAGCGCAACGCCCCCTACATTCAGGTGCTCGACCGCCTGCCCCCACAGCTGCGGGTGCAGGCCGACCCGCTGCAAATCCAGCAAATCCTGCTCAACTTCTTCAAAAACGCGCAGGACGCCATGCAAACCGTGCCCGCAGGCGAGCAACACATTCGCATCGAGCTCGAACAGACCGAGGGCTGGGCCTGGATCCATGTGCGCGACTACGGCATCGGCATGTCCGATGCGCAACTGCAGCGCCTGTTCGAGCCCTTCTACACCACCAAGGACGAAGGCCTGGGCCTGGGCCTGTCGATCTGCAAAAGCATTGCCGAGGCCCATGGCGGACAGCTGCAAGGCCAGCGCCCCGCCGATGGCCCCGGCATGGTGTTTTCCCTCAGCCTGCCCGCCCCATGAACACAGCCCAAGACCTTTCCATCTACCTGGTGGACGACGACGCCGCCTTTCGCCGCTCCGTGGCCTTTTTGCTCGATTCCGTGGGCTGGACGGTCGTGCAATACGACAGCGCCCAGGCCTTTCTGGACGCGCACGCGCAGCCGCCCGCCGACCTGGGCTGCCTGCTGCTGGACATCCGCATGCCCATCATGAGCGGCCTGGTGCTGCAACAGCACCTGCGCAGCCGCGGCTGGCACGCGGCCATCGTCTTCATGACCGGCCACGGCGATGTCGAGCTGGCCGTGCAGGCCATGAAGGCAGGCGCCTGCGACTTCCTGGAAAAGCCCTTCAAAGACCAGGCCTTGCTCGATGCCGTGGACCAGGCCGTACAGCGTACGCGCGAACTGCAGCAGCACAACCAGCGCCAGGCCGGCGCCCGCGCGCGGCTGCAACGGCTCTCGCCGCGCGAGCACGAAGTGGCGCGCCTGGTCGCGCAAGGCCACCCCAACAAAACCGTGGCCCGCCTGCTGGACATCAGCGAAAAAACCGTGCACGTGCACCGCCAGCATGTGCTGGAGAAAACCGAAGTCGCCAACGCCGCCGAGCTGACCAGGCTCATGCTCGCCGCCGATGCGCAGGCGCTGGATTAGGGCCTGCTCACACCCAAAGTTTGTTCGCGCCCCGTTTTGCGACATGCAAAGCAATGGGCGCACCTTGCAGCCATCTCCAACTGGCACCGCTCTACTGCGACGCAAAGGCCTTTAGAGCGTGTTATGCACTTTGCCCCCCGCGCTGGCCCTGGCAGCGTGCGCCGCGCCTACAAACACTTGCCACAGACAAGGCAATAGGTAATTTCATCTAGGGCACTGGCCAAAGCCCCCAATTGAAAAATGGTCAATAGCCACTTACTCTGGCAAGTCATGAGATTTGCAGTAGGTGCCACGATGACCAAAATTTCAATTTCCTACCCAGCCCTTGCCCGTTCTCTGGAGGTGCGGCCATGAACCAGCCCTCCTCTCCCTGCGCTTCGGGCGCCAAGCCCAGCCGTGGCAAGCGCGGCTTTCTCAAGGGCCTGCTGGGCCTGAGCGCCACGGCCACGGTGATCCCCATCCTGCCCGCGCGCGCTGGCATCAACGACCAGCCGCCGCGCCGCCCCGGCATGGAAGGCAAGCGCTTTGGCATGCTGATCGACATGCGCAAGTGCATCGGCTGTCAGGCCTGCACGGTCAGCTGCTCGGCGGAGAACCAGCCGCCCATTGGGCAGTTCCGCACCACGGTGTTGCAGTACGAGATCGACCGCAACGATGGCACGGCCCCCGCGATGGTGAGCCTGCCGCGCCTGTGCAACCACTGCGACAACCCGCCCTGCGTGCCGGTCTGCCCCGTGCAGGCGACCTTCCAACGCGAGGACGGCGTGGTGCTGGTGGACAACACCCGCTGCGTGGGCTGCGGCTATTGCGTGCAGGCCTGCCCCTACGACGCGCGTTTCATCAACCACGAGACGCAAACGGCCGACAAGTGCACGTTCTGCGAGCACCGGCTGGAGGTGGGCCTGCTGCCCGCCTGTGTGGAGAGCTGTGTGGGCGGCGCGCGCGTGATTGGCGATTTGATGGATCCGAACAGCGAGATCAACCGCCGCATGGCCGAGTCCAAGGAGGAGATCAAAGTCCTCAAGCCCGGCATGAATACCGCCCCCCGCGTGTTCTACATCGGCCTGCCCGATGAGTTCGTCAATGGCGTCGATGGGCAAGCCAGCGTGCGCCTGATTGCCGAGCATTGAGCGCCGCGCCGCAATCCAACGCAGATTCGATCCATCCCGAAGGACTTCCATCATGGAGATCATTGAGCTTTTGACACCGTATTACGAAGCCGCATGGCTGCCCTGGGCCGTGCAGTACTTCTTCCTCATCGGCATGGCCACAGGCGCGGCCATGCTGGCCGCCTGGGGCGCCTGGGCCCCGGCCCAGCATCCGGCGGCCAAGGCCCTGCCACTGGCCATCGTGCTGCTGGCCGTCACCGCCATCAGCGCGCCAGTGGCCTTGCTGGCGGACTTGCACCAGCCGGCGCGCTTCTGGCATTTCTATGCCCACTTCACCCCTTGGTCTTGGATGTCGCTGGGCGCTCTGCTGCTGCCGGTGTTCGTGACGCTCTCGCTGGGCGTATGCCTGACCTGGTGGCTGGGATGGCACCGCTGGATGCGCTGGCTGGCGCTGGCGCTGGTGTTCTCGTCCATCACGATTGCGGTCTATACCGGCGCCGAGATTGCCATCGTCCGCGCCCGCCCGCTGTGGAGCAACCCCTGGGTGCCGCTGAACCTGACGCTGACAGCCTGGCTGGCAGCCGTGGGCTGCGCGCTGGGACTGACGCTGTGGATGCAGGCCGGGCGCGACGTGGCCGTGCGGGCCTGGCTGGGCAAGCTGGGGCTTGGCCTGAGCCTGGCGCTGCTGGCCGTGGCCTGCGCCTGGGCCATTGGCGGGCACTGGCTGCAAACCCCGTCGTTCCTGGCCGCCAAGGAGCTGTATGCCAACTTCCCGATCTGGCGCATCAGCCTGTGGCTGTCGGTGATCTTCGGTGCATTGGTGATGGTGTTCTGGCTGCGCCCTGCCCTTTGGCTGCACTCGCCGGCCATGATCGCGGTGCTGGGCACGGCCGTGTGCGCCGCTGCCTGGGGCTTTCGCTGGGCCTTGTTCATGGGCGTGCAGGGTGTGCCCAAGTACGGCGCCGGGCTGTACGTCTACCACATGCCGCTGGGTGGCGAAGGGCTGATGGGCATCATCGGAGTGTTCGGCCTGTGTGTCGCGGTGCTCACGCTGGTGCTGTGGGCGCTGGATCTTTGGCCGCAACGCCCGCCCGCCACCGGCTTGCAAGCAGCCTGAGCCTTATTGCCGGACCCATTCGGGCGGCAATGCCGCAGCAGCCGCCCTCAAAAAATCGTGAGCCAAGCAGCCTGATCTGGCTGCATCGCCAAAGGATTTCCCCATGACTGACAAGAAAAAAACCTCTTCCCCCGATGCCAGCCGCCGCAATCTGCTGCGCGGCGGCCTGGTCGCAGGCGGCGCGGCAGCCTTTGCCGCAGGCTATGGCGAAACCCTGATGAAGGGCGCCAAGGGCCTTTTGACCGGCACCTCGGGCGTGCCCACGGCCAATGCCACGCGCGGCAACTCGCTGCAACCAGAGTTCCGCATCAACCCCGCCACCGGCCTGCTGGACACCCAGCCCGGCCAGGTCGTCAGCCCTTCGAGCTGTCTGGGCTGCTGGACGCAGTGCGGCATTCGCGTGCGCGTGGATACGCAGAACAACAAAATCCTGCGCGTGGCCGGCAACCCCTACCACCCGCTGGCCACCACCCACCACGCGCCGATGGAAACGCCCGTGCGCGAGGTGTACGCCATGCTGGGCGGCGACAACGGCCTGGAGGGGCGCGCCACCTCCTGCGCGCGCGGCTCGGCCATGTTCGAGCACCAAACCGCCCCGCACCGCGTGCTCGCGCCGCTCAAGCGCGTGGGGCCGCGCGGCTCGGGCCAGTGGCAGACCATCTCCTTTGAGCAACTGATTGAAGAAGTCTGCGAAGGCGGCGACCTGTTCGGCGAAGGCCACGTGGAAGGCCTGCGCGCCATCCGCGATGTGCAAACGCCCATCGACCCCGACAACCCCGAATACGGCCCCAAGGCCAACCAGTTGTTGTTCACCGACGCCTCCAATGAAGGCCGCCGCCCGCTCATCAACCGCTTTGCCAAACAATCCTTTGGCACCAACAACCTGGCCAACCACGGCGCTTACTGCGGCCAGTCCTACCGCGTGGGCACGGCCGCGGCGCTGGGCGACATCCCGGCCATGAAGCACGGCAAGCCCGATTGGAAGAACTCACGCTTTGGCCTGTTTCTGGGCACCGCGCCCGCGCAGGCAGGCAACCCCTTCCAGCGCATGGGCCGCGAGCTGGCCGAGGCGCGCTCACGCGATGAGAAGACCTACCAGTACGTGGTCGTCTCGCCATTGCTGCCAACCTCCTCCAGCCACGCCGCAGGCGACAACAACCGCTGGCTGCCCATCAAGCCCGCCACCGATCTGGCCTTTGCCATGGGCCTGATCCGCTGGATCATCGACAACGAGCGCTACGACGCGAAATTCCTCGCCCAGCCCGGCCCTGCGGCCATGACTGCGGCGGGCGAGGCCTCGTGGAGCAATGCCACGCACTTGCTCATCAACGACCCCAAGCACCCGCGCTACGGCCAGTTCCTGCGCGGCGCCGACATGGGCTGGCCCATGCCCGCGCCCAAGGATGAGAAAACCCCGGCTGAGGACGTGTACGTCGTGCAACTGGCCGATGGCACGCTGGTGCCGCACACCGTGGCCCAAGCTGCCGAGCTGTTCGTCGAGCGCATGGTGGAAATCCTGCCGCCTACTCCTGCGCCAGCCCCTGCCGCCGAGGGGCAGGTTGCCGCACCTGCCGCAACACCACAAGCCGCCGCCGCGCCCCTGCCGCCCGTGCCAGTGGCCGTGTGCAGCTCGCTGTTCAAACTGCGCGAGCAGGCCCGGCTCAAAACCTTGCAGGAGTATTCCGACCTGTGCGGCGTGCCCGTCAAGGAGATCGAAGACCTGGCACGCGAATTCACCAGCCACGGCAAGCGCGCTGTCGCCAACTCCCACGGCGGCACCATGAGCGGCGCGGGCTTTTACACCGCCTACGCCATTGCCATGCTCAACAACCTGATCGGCAACCTCAACGTCAAAGGCGGCTGGGTGCTCGATGCAGGCCCGTTTGGCCCCTTCGGCCCCGGCCCGCGCTACAACTTCGCCAAGTTCGACGGCATGGTCGCCGCCAAGGGCGTAACCCTCTCGCGCACGCGCTTTCCGTACGAGAAAACCAGCGAATTCAAGCGCAAGAAAGAAGCGGGCGAAAACCCCTATCCGGCCAAGGCCCCCTGGTATCCCGCGCCCGGCCCCATGAGCAGCGAAATGCTGGCCGCCGGCCTGATGGGCTACCCCTACGGCATCAAGGCCTGGATCAACCACATGAGCAACCCGGTGTACTCGATCTGCGGCTTCGAGCAGGCCCTGGTCGAAGGCGTCAAAGACACCAAAAAACTGCCGCTGTTCATCTCCATCGACCCCTTCATCAACGAAACCACTGCGCTGGCCGACTACATCGTGCCCGACACCGTCACCTACGAAAGCTGGGGCATCGGCGCGCCCTGGGCCGACGTGATCGCCAAAACCTCCACCGTGCGCTGGCCCGTGGTCGAGCCGGCCACCGCCAAAACCGCTGAAGGCCGCCCCATCAACTGCGAAACCTTCCTCTTCGCCGTGGCGAAAAAGCTTGGCCTGCCCGGTTTTGGCAAAAACGGCATGTCCACCAAGGACGGTCAGCCGCTGGATCTGGACACGCCCGAGCAGTTCTTCCTGCGCGGCATGGGCAACATCGCCTACCAGGCCGGCAAGCCCGTGCCCGAGGCCAGCGACGACGACATCGCCATCACCGGCCTGACGCGCTGGATGCCCACTCTGGAGCAAAGCCTGGCGCCCGAGGAAGTGCGCCGCGTGGCCATGGTCATGAGCCGTGGCGGGCGCTTTGACAGCATCGACGCAGCCTGGAAGGGCGACAACATCAAGGCCGCCTACCTCAAGCCCGTGCAAATCTGGCACGAGCCGCTGGCCAAGATGCGCCACTCCATGACCGGCGAGCGCTACAGCGGCTGCCCCACCTGGTACCCCACCCGCTTTGCCGACGGCAGCGCCATGCGCGAGCATTACCCGGAAAAGGACTGGCCGCTGACCATGAGCTCCTACAAATCCAATCTGATGAGCTCCATGTCGATCGCCGCCTCGCGCCTGCGCCAGGTGCACCCGCACAACCCCATCTCCATCAACCGCGAGGATGCGCAGGCCCTGGGCATTGCCAATGGCGACCACATCCGCGTCACCACCCCCGGCGGCTCGCTGCAAGGCGTGGCGCTGGTGCGCGGCGGCATCGCCAAAGGCGCCATCGCCATCGAGTACGGCTACGGCCACACCCAACTGGGCACAGTGGCGCACCTGGTGGATGGCAAGCCCACGGCGCACAACCCGCAGCATGGCCGGGGCGTGAACCTCAACCGCCTGGGCTTTACCGACCCGACCCGCCCGGCGCACGACAACGTCTGGATCGATTGGGTCTCCGGCGCCGTCGTACGCCAGGGCCTGCCAGTGCGGGTGGAAAAGGTGTAAAAGCCTTGCCGTGGCCGCGCATCCTGCGGGCCACGGCAAGCCGCCAGCAAGGGCGGCAGACAAAAAAGCAAGCGGCCCGTATGGGCCGCTTTTTCATGGCTGCTCTTTGAGCGCCTGTTCAGAATCTTTGTCGCACCGAGATCGTTGAACAGGCGCTGTGCGTCAGCCGGCTTTCTTGGCCAGTTGGTTCCAGGTGCTGACCACGCTGTCGGGGTTCAGCGAGATCGAGGAGATGCCCTGGTCGGCCAGCCATTGCGCAAAGTCCGGGTGGTCGCTGGGGCCCTGGCCGCAAATGCCCACGTACTTGCCCTGATCGCGGCAAGCCTTGATGGCGCGGGCCAGCATGAATTGCAGCGCCGGGTCGCGCTCGTCGAAGTCGGCGGCCAGCAGCTCCAGGCCGGAGTCGCGGTCCAGGCCCAGCGTCAGCTGGGTCAAATCGTTGGAGCCGATGGAGAAGCCATCGAAGTGCTGCAGGAACTGCTCGGCCAGGATGGCGTTGCTGGGCACCTCGCACATCATGATCAGGCGCAGGCCATGCTCGCCGCGCTTGAGGCCGTTCTTGGCCAGCAGTTGCTCGACAGCGGCGGCCTGGCCCAGCGTGCGCACGAAGGGCACCATGATTTCCACATTGGTCAGGCCCATGTCCTCGCGCACGCGCTTGAGGGCCAGGCATTCCATCTCGAAGGCGGCGCCAAAGTCCTCGCTGATGTAGCGCGTCGCGCCACGGAAGCCCAGCATGGGGTTTTCCTCTTCGGGCTCGTAGCGGCTGCCGCCGATGAGCTTGCGGTATTCGTTGCTCTTGAAGTCCGACAGGCGCACGATGACGGGCTTGGGCCAGAAGGCCGCAGCGATGGTGGCCACGCCTTCGGCGACCTTGTCCACATAGAAGGCGCGCGGGCTGGCGTGACCGCGCGCCACGCTTTCCACGGCTTTTTTCAGGTCGGCATCGACGTTGGGATAGTCCAGAATGGCCTTGGGGTGTACGCCAATGTTGTTGTTGATGATGAACTCCAACCGCGCCAGGCCCACGCCATCATTGGGCAGCTGAGCAAAGTCAAAGGCCAATTGCGGGTTGCCCACGTTCATCATGATCTTGGTGCCGATGGCGGGCATTTCGCCGCGCTGCACCTCGGTGACTTCCGTCTCCAGCAGGCCGTCGTAGATCTTGCCGGTGTCACCCTCGGCGCAGCTGACGGTAACCAGCGCGCCGTCCTTGAGCCTGGCCGTGGCATCGCCGCAGCCGACCACCGCCGGGATGCCCAGCTCACGCGCAATGATGGCGGCATGGCAGGTGCGCCCGCCGCGGTTGGTGACGATGGCGCTGGCGCGCTTCATCACAGGTTCCCAGTTGGGGTCGGTCATGTCGGTGACGAGCACATCGCCGGGCTGGACTTTCTCCATCTCGGCCACGTCACTGACCAGGCGCACCGGGCCGGTGCCGATCTTCTGGCCAATGGCCCGGCCTTCGCTGAGCACCTGGCCGGTGCCCACCAGCTTGTAGCGCTGCTCGGTCTTGCCCTTTTGCTGGCTTTTGACGGTCTCCGGGCGGGCCTGCAGGATGTAGAGCCGGCCGTCGCCGCCGTCCTTGCCCCATTCGATGTCCATCGGGCGGCCATAGTGCTGCTCGATCACCAGGGCGTAGCGCGCCAGCTCCATCACCTCCTCGTCGCTGAGGGCGTAGCGGTTGCGCTGCTCGGGCGGCACGTCCACGGTTTGCACCAACTTGCCGCTGGCAGCTTTTTCCTCGGGCGTGGCAAACACCATCTGGATCAGCTTGGAGCCCAGGTTGCGGCGGATCACGGCCTGCTTGCCTGCGCGCAGTGCAGGCTTGTGCACGTAGAACTCGTCCGGATTCACGGCGCCTTGCACCACGGTCTCGCCCAGGCCGTAGCTGGCGGTGATGAAGACCACGTCCTCGAAGCCCGATTCAGTGTCGATGGTGAACATCACGCCAGCGGCGCCAGTGTCCGAGCGCACCATGCGCTGCACGCCAGCCGAGAGGGCCACCACGTCATGGGCAAAGCCCTTGTGCACACGGTAGCTGATGGCGCGGTCGTTGTAGAGGCTGGCGAAGACCTCCTTGGTCTTTTCCAGCACGGCCTCGATGCCCACCACGTTCAGGAAAGTTTCCTGCTGACCGGCGAAGGAGGCATCGGGCAAGTCCTCGGCCGTGGCCGAGGAGCGCACGGCAAACGACGCTTGCGCATTGCCTTCGCTGAGCGTGGCAAAGGCCTCGCGGATGGCTTTTTCCAGCTCGGGCGGGAAGGGCTGGGCCTGGACCATGGCGCGGATTTGCGCGCCGGCCTCGGCCAGGGCGCGCACATCATCCACATCCAGCGCCGCCAGACGCTGGCTGATCTTGTCCGACAGACCATCGTGCTTGAGAAATTCGCGGAAGGCATGGGCCGTGGTGGCAAAGCCGGTGGGCACACGCACCCCTTGCGGCAGCTGCGAGATCATCTCGCCCAGCGAGGCATTCTTGCCGCCGACGACCTCGACGTCGCTCATCCTCAGGTTTTCAAACGGTACGACCAGGGCGGTCGCTGCAAAGCGTTCAGACATGGGAAGACTCCAGAAGTAAGAAAACGGTGAGCAGGCCCGGCGCACTGCGCCAGGCCCAGGCGCTGCAGCCCCGCTCGGGCCTCAGCGGCTGCCATGCCCACGGCGGGCGCAAGCCCATCGGCGCACGCTTTGCTTGTTCTGTTTTGGGTGCGACACGCATGGTGGTCAAGGCCGTGAGAGAAGGCAGACAGGGCAGGCAAATATCGGCAAATCGGTGGCCCTGCGGCCAAAGCGGCCTATTGTAGTGGGGGCTTCTGGCCTGCGCGCCGGCAACTGCCAGCGGGGCCGTCGCCAAGATGGCGCACAATCCGATGCGATTCGCGAGCTGGCAGCTCTCGACACTGAGCCGCACAGGACATCCGCCCTTTTCCACCGATTCCTCACATGCCCTTGTCACATTTGCAGCAGCAGCGCCGCCGCCTCGTGCTCGGCCTGGGCGCCAGCGCCGCACTGGCCCCACTGGGCCTGCGCGCAGCCATGGATTCGCACGCCGAGCTGGTCTATACGGGCTCCAGCGAGCTGGCACCCCTCTCGGCCCTGCACCGGCACCGCGCGCACCAGAGCCTGCCACGCCTGCCCAACCGCTCGCGCCGCCCGGGGCTGTTTCGCGGCCGCATCGTGGCCATGCCAGCGCAGTTGCAGCTGGCCAAGCGCGGGCGCACAGCCGCTTACTGCTACAACCTGAGCACGCCCGGACCACTGGTGGAGGTCTATGAAGGCGACCGCGTCGAGATCGACTTCTTCAACCGCCTGCCTCAGCCCTCAACCATCCACTGGCATGGGCTGGCCATCCCCGCCGACCAGGACGGCGCGCCACAGGACTTCATCCCCGCTGGCGGGCACCGCCGCTACCAGTTCACGCTGCCACCGGGCAGCGCCGGCACGCACTGGTACCACCCACACCCGCACATGCTCACGGCCGAGCAGGTTTACCGCGGCCTGGCTGGCGCGCTGATCGTGCGCGACCGCAACGACCCATTGCGCCACATCCCCGAGCAGGAGCTGTTCATCTCGGACCTCAAGCTTGGCCAAGACGGCCAGATCCTGCCCAACGACCGCGAGGACTGGATGAACGGCCGCGAGGGCCAGTTCATCCTCATCAATGGCCGGCAATTGCCGCTCATCACCCTGGCCGGCACTCAGCGCTGGCGCATCTGGAACGCCTGCAGCGCGCGCTACCTGCGCCTGAGTCTGGATGGCGTGCCCTTCACCCAGGTGGGCACCGACGGCGGGCTGCTGGGCGCGCCAAGGCACAACCTGCAGGAGCTGCTGCTGGCGCCGGCCGAGCGCGCCGAGATCATCGTCAGCGCCCAGCCAGGCCAGCAGCGCGCGCAGCTGATTGCCGAGCCTTATGACCGTGGCGCCATGGGTCGCCTGTCCGGGCCGTCGCAACGGCGCCTGCTGGCCGACATCGACATGCTGCTCTCACCCCAGCACCCTGCGCTGGATATTCCCGACGTGTTGCGCCCCATCACCGCGCTGCAAAACCCCACGGCACAGCACATGGTGGCCTTCTCTGACTATGTGGATTTGCAGGCTGCGCCGCCATCCAACCCCTACGAGCGCCCCAAGGACATGCTGTTTCTCGTCAACGGCCAGGCCTACGACCTGCAGCGCGTGGACATCGAAGGCCAGCTCGGCGCCGTCGAGGAATGGACCCTGGTCAACGCCTCGGCCATGGGCATGGACCATCCCTTCCACATCCACGGCGGGCACTTCCAGGTCATCGAGCGCGAATACCAGGGCCAGGTCACGCCCGAGCCCTTCCTGGCCTGGCGCGACATGCTCAACCTGCGCGCCGGCGAAAGCGCCCGCATCCGCATGCGCATCACCGAGCCGGGCCTGCGCATGTTCCACTGCCACATCCTCGAACACGAAGACCTCGGCATGATGGGCAATCTGCTGGTGCGCTGACATGCCCGCCCCAAGCCAGAAAACGCTGCCATCCATGCCACACAGCAACAGTTCGCTCAAAATGTGTGCCACACAGCCCCGCGCAGGCTCGACAATCGTGCGCGGACAGACCAGCCCATGACTTTTTCGCACCAACAGGAGACTCCCATGCGCCACCCACGTCCCATCCACCGGCCAGCCCGCCCTGCGGCGCTGCTGCTGAGCTTGCTGGCAACCAGCCCCTGGGCGCTGGCCGCCCCCGTGCAGGTCGATTCCTACCGCGGCTGGGGCCATGAAGGCCCCATGCAGCCGCCGGCCAGCAACAACGTCAACTTCCCGCGCTGGCTGCCCGGCAAGGCGCTGGAGCCCTATTACGACAACATCCCGCGCCTGAATTCGGCCAACCCATCCGCAGGCACGCCCGAAGCGCGTCTGGCCGCCCTGCAGCGGCTGCTGGCCCATGCCACGCCACCGGGCGGCAATGCGGTCGATTCCG
This sequence comes from Vandammella animalimorsus, assembly GCF_002285285.1. GTDB lineage: Bacteria > Pseudomonadota > Gammaproteobacteria > Burkholderiales > Burkholderiaceae_C > Lampropedia > Lampropedia animalimorsus. Next base: position 549,641 of record NZ_NSJF01000001.1, on the reverse strand, counting down.
GCGTTACCGGCGCCCCGGCGCCCGTGGCCGGCACCGCGCTGACCAAGACCCTGCCCTCGCTGAACATCCCCAGTGGGGCCAATGTGCTGTGCGAATACAACCGCGCCGGCGGCACCTGGCCCCAGGCCGGCGAGGCCGCCTGCAAGAACGGCATCGAAGGCGCGGTGATGTACGTGGCCGTGCACTTGCCCGCAGCGGGCTACAAGCTGCGCGTGCAGCAGGGCAACGACGGCGCGCTGATCGACGCCAACCGCGACGGCGGCGTGCACTACCGCGTGCTGGATTACAGCCAGAAACTGGCCATCGGCGCCACTATCGGCACGCCCCAGGGCGGCTACGACGCGCCCAATTCCGCCGCACTGCAAGAAGGGCTGTACAACCTGCGCGTGGTCTGGAACAACTGGGGCTCGGACGCAAACCTGAACGTGCAATGGGTCACCCCGGGCGGCGCAATCGAAGACATTCCGCCCAGCGCCCTGTTCGACCCCAGCGATCCGGCCACCTACATCGACGCCGTCGATGACGACTACACCAGCACCCCCATTCCGGCAGGCGCGACCGCCACCATCGGGCCGGTATTCACCAACGACAGCGTCAACCGCTCCCAGGCCACGCAGGCCAACGTGGCCAGCGCGGAGCTGACCGCCACCGTGCCCGGCATCAGCCTGAACGCCGATGGCACACTCGCCGTGGCCGGCACTACCGCCGTTGGCACCCACACACTGACCTACAAGATCTGCAACGCTGGCACAAAACCTGACCCGTTGTGCGACACCGCCACCATCAAGGTGCGCATCGACCCGGACATCGCGCCGCAACCCGACAGCGGCAGCGCCACCGCTGGCACCGCCAAGCCCGATGCCGTGCCCAACATCGCCACCAATGACCTCGTCAACGGCCAGCCCGCCACGCTGGGCGCCAGCGGCAATGCCACCGTGGCCACGGTCGGCGCCTGGCCCGCTGGCGTCACGCTCGATCCGGACACCGGCGTCGTCAGCACCACGGCGGCCACGCCAGCGGGCGTGCACACGCTGGACTACAAGCTGTGCGACCGCGCCACACCCACACCCAATTGCCAGGACAGCACGATCACGCTGACGGTCAATACCAGCATCGCGCCAACGCCCGACAGCGGCAGCGCCACCGCCGGCACCGCCAAGCCCGATGCCGTGCCCAACATCGCCGCCAATGACTTCGTCAACGGCCAGCCGGCCACGCTGGGCGCCGGCGGCAATGCCACCGTGGCCACGGTCGGCGCCTGGCCCGCTGGCGTCACGCTTGACCCGAACACGGGCGTCGTCAGCACCACGGTGGCCACGTCGGCTGGCGTGCACACGCTGAACTACAAGCTGTGCGACCGCGCAATGCCCACGCCCAATTGCACCGACAGCACGATCACGCTGACGGTCTCGGCAACGCCTGTGGCCGCTGCGGACGACATCCGCCCGCAGGCCCTGCCCGCTGGCACGGACGCCATCGTGGTCAACAACATCGTCCAAAACGACACCATCAATGGCCAGCCCGCCACGCTGGGCACTGGCGGCAATGCCACGGTCTCCATGGTGGGCACTTGGCCTGCGGGCATCACGCTGGATGCGAACACGGGCGAAGTGCGCATGGCCGCATCGGTGCCTGCAGGCAGCTACACGCTTCAATACCAATTGTGCGATCGCAGTACGCCTGCCCAGTGCGTGCAGGCTGCGATCCGCTTCACGGTGAGCGCCGGCCCAGCGCCAGTGCCCGGCAATGCCACGCCCGTGCCCACCCTGGGCCATTGGATGCTGTGGCTGTTGAGCCTGGCCACGGCCGCCCTGGGGCTGGGCCGCCTGCGCCGCTTCTGAAAGACTTGAGGGTCTGAGCCCAAGCCTGTGGCCACTCTTTGGCCACAGACTCGGGCCATGATGAGCAGCCCGCGCACGCCAGCCATGGCGGCGCGGGCTTTTTGCTGGCCCACGCGCCAAGGCCAAGGGCCGGCACTCAGCGCGTCACCGGCGTCAAGGCGCGGCCGGTTTCGAAGAAGGCAATCAGGCTGTCGGCAGCCAGCTGGGCCATGGCCAGGCGCGTGCGCCTCGAAATGCGCGCGCAGTTGCTGCAGCACTTCGTTGAAGGTGGGCTGTGGCCACCAGCACCCGTGGTTTGCTTGCAGGGGCCATGTGTGCGCCCAAGACTTTGAACAGGCTCTTACAGATACCAGAGCAAGGTCTGCAGCATGAACAGCGGCGTGAGGATGCACACGGCCCAGGCCACATACCCGAAGAAGCTGGGCATGGGCACGCCGCGGTGCTCGGCAATGGCCTTGACCATCAGGTTCGGGGCGTTGCCGATGTAGCTCAGCGCGCCCATGAACACTGCCCCGGCCGAAATGCCCGTCAGCGTAGCCGCCAGCGTGGTCGTGAGCGTCTGGGCATCGCCTCCGGCGGAGTTGAAGAACACCAGGTAGGTCGGCGCATTGTCCAGAAAGCCGCTGAGCACGCCGGTGGCCCAGAAGTACATGGCCGGGATGGGTTGGCCATCGGCGCCGGTGACGGCCCGGACCACGGGCGCAAACGGGCCATGCACGCCCGCCTGCAGCATGGCGATGACCGGGATGATGGTCAGGAAGATGCCGGCAAAGAGCTTGGCAACCTCCAGCATCGGTTCCCAATTGAATTGATTGGACTCATGGATGTGGCGCGCCGTGAGCTTGAGCGAGGCCAGCGTGATACAGACAAAGCCCAGATCGCGCAGCAGGCTTTGCAGGCCGACCTCCGTGCCCATGATGTCGAAGGTGATGCCCGGCTTCCAGATGCCGCTCATCAGCACCAGCGCGACAATGCCGGCCAGCCAGATGAAGTTTGCGCCACCTTCAATGCGCAGGCTCTCGCTGTCGGTGGGCGTGGGGTCAAAGCGCGAGCGGCCCTCGGTGCGGTAGAACCAGCTGTCGAGCAGATAAAAGATCACCAACAGCGCCACCACCAGGAACAACGTCTCTGACCAGATGTGCTGCATGGTCCAGAAGAACGGCACCCCCTTGAGAAAGCCCAGGAACAAAGGGGGATCGCCCAGCGGCGTGAGCGAGCCGCCGATGTTGGAGACCAGGAAGATGAAGAACACCACCACATGCACCCGATGCTTGCGGTCATCGTTGGCGCGCAGCAGCGGGCGGATCAGCAGCATGGAAGCGCCCGTGGTGCCCATGAGGCTGGCCAGTAGCGTGCCCAGCGCCAGGATGGCGGTATTGAGCGCCGGGGTGCCGCGCAAGTTACCGCGCAGATAGATACCGCCCGAGACGGTGAACAAAGCCGTCAGCAACAGCACGAAAGGGATGTACTCGGCCAGCAGCGCGTGCACCACATTGGCCAGCGCAGCATGCCAGCCATGGACCACGGCAAAGGGCAGCAAAAAGGCCAAGGCCCAGGCCGCTGTGATTTTGCCGTAATGACCGTGCCAAAGCCTGGGCGCCAGCAGCGGCAGGATGGCGATGGACAGCAATACGCCGGCAAACGGCACACCCCACCACAAACCCAGTGCTGCGCCATCCAGGCTGGCCGCTTGCACGGTACCGGGCAGCAAAGCCCCGCAGGCCAGCAGCCAGCAAAGCAGGCGCGCACCCAGCGCCCGAGCGGTATCGGGCCTGGGGGCGCACTGGGAGCGGCGGGCAAATGGCAAAGGCGTCAGGGGCAGTGAGGCTGGCATGTGTATGTTTTTTCTCTGGCCCCGCAGGGCTCGCAGGCAAGGCGGCCGCCTTGCAAAAAAAGCCCGGCAAGCCGGGCGTGATGTAGGAAATGGCGGGTAAGAATCTCGAACTAGTTCAACTCTTCCTTGCGCAGTCGCACGACCGAACCCAACACCGTGGGCAGGCCCTGGATTTTTTCCAGTGCCTCATTCATCGTGCCCTCGCGCGTGCGATGCGTGAGGATGATGAGGTCCGTCTGATCTGCGCCCTCACCCAGCAAGTCGTCCGATTCACGCTGCAGCATGGCGTCGATGCTGATGCCATGCTCGGCGAGGATGGTGGTGATGCGCGCCAGCACGCCCGGCTCGTCGAGCACGCGCGCGCGCAGGTAGTAGCTGGTGATGACTTCCTCGATCGGCAGCACCGGCAGGCTGCCCTGCGCAGCCTCCAGGCTGGCGGACTGAAAGCCCAGCACTGGCGTGTAATGGCTGGGATCGGCTCCATACAAGCGGGCAATGTCCACCAGATCGGCGATCACCGCGCTGGCCGTGGGCTCGGAGCCTGCGCCCTGGCCGTAGTACAGCGTGGTGCCCAGGGCATCGCCATTGACGACGACGGCGTTCATCGCCCCTTCCACGCTGGCCAGCAGGCGGCGCGTGGGCACCAACGCCGGGTGTACGCGCAGCTCGATGCCTTTGTCCGTGCGGCGGGTCACGCCCAGCAGCTTGATGCGGTAGCCCAGTTGCTCGGCGTACTGGATGTCGGTTTTCTCCAGCTTGGTGATGCCTTCGACGTGGGCCTTGTCGAACTGCACCGGCACGCCGAAGGCGATGGCGCACATCAGCGTGGTTTTGTGGGCCGCATCGATGCCTTGGATGTCGAAGGTCGGATCGGCCTCGGCGTAGCCCAGGCGCTGGGCCTCCTTGAGCACGGTGGCAAAGTCCAGCCCCTTGTCGCGCATTTCCGAGAGGATGAAGTTGGTCGTGCCGTTGACGATGCCCGCCACCCAGTTGATGCGGTTGGCCACCAAGCCTTCGCGCAGCGCCTTGATGATGGGGATGCCACCGGCCACGGCGGCTTCGTAGGCGACGATCACGCCCTTGCGAGCCGCAGCGGCGAAGATTTCCGCGCCATGCACGGCCAGCAATGCCTTGTTGGCGGTAACGACGTGCTTGCCCGCCTCGATGGCGGCCAGCACCAGGGTTTTGGCAATGCCGTAGCCGCCGATGAGCTCGATCACCACATCCACATCGTCGCGCGCCACGACTTGGGCGGCATCGCTGACGACTTCCACGTCATCACCGACGATGCTGCGCGCGCGTTGGGTGTCCAAATCGGCCACCACGGTAATGGCGATCTCCCGACCAGCGCGGCGGCTGATTTCTTCCTGATTGCGTTTGAGAACCGTGAATGTGCCGGCGCCAACGGTGCCGATGCCCAGCAGGCCTACTCGGATGCGAGTCATGTGTGAAAAAGATGGAGAGAAAAGAGAGGAAATCGGGCAGTGGGCGCTGTGGCCCATCAGGCGGATGACGTTGCAGATGCCTTGCCCGCTGTAGGGTGGCCCGCATGCAGCCTACTGTTCTTGCGCTCGCGCACGGTTTTCAGAAAGCGGGCGATGCGTTCGATGGCCTCGCGCAAGTCGGGCTCGTGCGGCAGAAAGACGATGCGGAAATGGTCCGGGTGCGGCCAGTTGAAGCCCGTGCCCTGCACCAGCATGACACGCGTTTCCTTGAGCAGCTCAAGAAAGAACAGGCGGTCGTCTGTGATCGGATAGACCTGCAGATCCAGCTTGGGAAACATGTACAGCGTGGCCTGGGGCTTGACGCAGCTGACGCCCGGAATGGCGCTGATGAGCTCGTAGGCCAGGTCGCGCTGGCGCCTCAGGCGCCCGCCCTCGCCAGTGAGTTCATTGATGCTCTGGTAGCCGCCCAGCGCCGTCTGGATGGCCCATTGCCCAGGCACGTTGGAGCACAGCTTCATGTTGGCCAGCATGTCCAGGCCCTCGATGTAGTCGCGCGCGCAACCCTTGTCGCCCGAAACCACCATCCAGCCTGCGCGATAGCCGCAGGAGCGATAGCTCTTGGACAGTGAGTTGAAGGTCAGCGTCAGCACGTCGCTGCTGAGGCTGGCCAGCGCGGTGTGCGTGTGCCCGTCGTAGAGCACCTTGTCGTAGACCTCATCGGAGAGGATGACCAGGCCGTGCTCGCGCGCGATCTCCACGATGCCCAGCAGGGTCTGCAGTGAATAGATGACGCCCGTGGGGTTGTTCGGGTTGATGACGACGATGCCCTTGGTGCGCGGCGTGATCTTGCTGCGGATGTCGTCCAGATCGGGCTCCCAGTTGTTGGCCTCGTCGCACAGATAGTGCACCGGCGTGCCACCGGAGAGGTTGGTCACCGCCGTCCACAGCGGGTAATCCGGCGCGGGCAGCAACAGCTCATCGCCATCGTCGAGCAAGGCATTGGTGGCCATGGCGATCAACTCGCTGGCGCCATTGCCCAGGTAAATATCGTCAAGCGTCACGCCGGCAATGCCTTGGCGCTGGGTCTCATGCATGACGGCCTTGCGCGCGGCAAAAATGCCCTTGCTGTCCGAATAGCCTGCCGACGCCGGCAGGTTGCGGATCATGTCCTGCTGCACCTCCTCCGGAGCATCGAAGCCAAACGGCGCCAGATTGCCGATGTTCAGTTTGATGATCTTCTGGCCCTCGTCCTCCATGCGCCGCGCCTCATCGACGATCGGCCCCCGGATGTCGTACAGCACATTGGCCAGCTTGGCGGATTTGTGAATGGGTTTCATGACAGTGTGATTCAGGCGCCGCACCCGGCATCGGCAGGCCGCGCAACCAACGGCGCCCTGCCCTGGCGCAGCCCCAAGCAGGCCGGCGCAAAATCGTAAAACCTATAATTTGAACACAGATGGCCCGGCCCCCGGGCCGATTTTGCGCACTCTTGCCATGGGCCTGTGGCAGCCGCTGCAGCCAACACCGCCATGAAACTCCACGCCGATCTGCCCCTTGCCAGCTCCATCATCGCCTACGGCGACGGCTGGCTGCAGCTGCCCCAAGAGCGGCTAGAGCACAGCCTGCTGCTCAGCGGCGAAGGCTGGCATCAGCCCTGGGACTGCCCCCGCTTCGACGCTTTACAGCAAGCGCATCTGCAGGCCTTGGCCGATGCTGCCCGTCAGCACCAGGCCCAGGTCGTATTGCTGGGCAGCGGCGCCTGCACCCGCTTTCCCGCCACGGCATGGCTGCGCCCATTCATCACGCAACAGTTGGGACTGGAGGTCATGGACACAGCGGCCGCCTGCCGCACCTTCAATATCCTGGTCGGTGAAGGCCGCCGAGTGCTCGCCGGATTGATTCTCGAACGCGGCGCTGAGTCGATTTAGGGCAACGCTGAATAAGTTCCCGCAGTGCGGCGCCCCCTGTGTGGGGATGGGATGCAAGGCGCAAACCGCAGCAATAGCCCCCGCTATTGCGAGGCTTTGCAACGCAGCAGACCGCCCCAGACAGGGATGCGCCGTGTGCGAGAGACTTGTTCAGCGTTGCCTTAGGCTTTCTCAGGCGCAATGTCGCGGCGATGCCAATCGCGAATGCGCTACAATTGCAGGTTGCGCCGGGCCTGCAAATGCGGGGTGCGGCAAATGCAAGCGAAACCAGCAACCAGAGAAAGAGCAACAAGAAGATTTGACTGCAAGGGTGTCACGGGATTGGGCAACAACCACCCTCTGAATGGTTTGCTTGGTTCAAATCCCTTGGCGCGTGGCCTGCCCCACCGGGCGCCTTTTATCCCTTGCCCCCTTGGCCCGCTACAGCCTCAGCTCCCGTGGCTTGCGGCGCGGCAAATCTCCTTGCACACACACTGCGCAGCCTTGCTCACATTGGCTGCACCTGCACTGGTTGTTGTCCGCCTGCATGCGCCTGACCTTGCATGGCAGCGACTTGCTGCAGCGAAATCGTCAAAAACGCCGAGATGCGCCGTTGCATTTTTTTGCAGAACGCGCATCTTTGCGGGCTGCTTTTGGGTTGTCAAGCTTTTTTTGCAATTTCGCGCACGGTTCGACATGTTTCAACGACACCTTGGGTTTGCCTTGGTGTGGCCTGCCCTGTTTTACCGTTGTAAGGCAGCGCAGCCGCTCCGCTGCAATTCCCAGCCCTAGACTGAGAGACACTTATACATATGGCGATCGTTGTCAATAAGCCTCTTCCTGAGTTTGAAGCCAGCGCAACTGGTGGTGTGACGGTGAGCAACACCTCACACAATGGCCAGATCATGATTCTTTACTTCTACCCCAAGGACAATACGCCCGGCTGCACGACCGAGGCCATGCAGTTCCGCGACAAGTACGACAAGTTCACCAAGCTCGGCGCTGTGGTGTTTGGCGTCTCGCGCGACAACATGAAGTCGCACGATGGCTTTAAGGAAAAGCTGGAGTTGCCCTTCGAGCTGATTGCCGACACCGAAGAGAAGATGTGCCATATGTTCGGCGTGGTCAAAAACAAAATCATGTATGGCAAGAAGGTCAAGGGCATCGAGCGCAGCACCTTTTTGGTGGCCCCGGACGGCACGCTGGCGCAGGAGTGGCGCGGCCTGAAGGTGCCCGGCCACGTAGACGAAGTGCTCAAGGCCGTCAAGGCCCTGAAGAAAGCCTCTGAAAAACAAGCCGCATAAACCCTCCATCAGGCTTCAGAGCCCCCTCTCCCTCCCCCTTCAACCATAAGCAAGACCATCATGTCCCTGAGCAAAGTCCCCGCCGGCAGCAAGGCCCCGGAAGTGTTCAACGTCATCATTGAAATTCCGCAGAATGCCGACCCGATCAAGTACGAGGTCGATAAGGAAACGGGCGCAATTTTTGTCGACCGCTTCATCAATACGGCCATGTTCTATCCGGCCAATTACGGCTACGTGCCGCAAACGCTCTCTGGTGACGGCGATCCAGTGGACGTGCTGGTGCTCACCCCCTATCCGCTGCAGTCTGGCGTGGTCGTGCCCTGCCGCGCGCTGGGCATGTTGCGCATGGAAGATGAGTCCGGCGTCGATGCCAAGGTGCTGGCCGTGCCAACGGAAAAAATCCTGCCGGCCTACGCCCATATGAAGAGCATTGCCGACGTCAACGAGGGCACGCTCAATGCCATCAGCCATTTCTTCGAGCACTACAAGGATCTGGAAAAAGGCAAATGGGTCAAGGTCTTGGGCTGGGCCGGCATTGATGAAGCCCACAAGGAAATCAGCGACGGCATCGCCAACGTGAAGTGATTGCATCCTCAGATGGCCAGGGCCTGCAACAGCGCGGCCCGCCAAAAACAGGCCGGTGACGCTGCACGCTCACCGGCTTTTTTCGTGCCCGAAGAGCTTGTCAAGCCAAAGTCATGACACGCGCCAAACCACCAGAGCACCCCTCAATCTTGGAGACAGCCACCACCAGCGTAGCCCCTGAAGCCGGAACTTGCTCCAGATTGGTAATGGCCTCCAGCCCCCAGCGCCCGGATGGCAGCCACATGCGATGGGCGGCGAAGTCTGCCGAGGCGCCATAGTCCAGCGACAAGGTATCCACAGCCAACCCAACTGCCTGAGTGTTCTCCATCAGGTACTGCACAGCATCGGGATGAAACCCCGGAAAGTGCATCACCCCTGCCTCATCGGCGTTGCGAAAGCGCTCGGTCGCAGCCAGCTTGTCCCAGCCTGACATCATGGCCACGCAGGCTTGGGGCGGCAGCGGGCCGTGCGCAGCTTCCCAGGCCTGGATGTCCTCGGGCGTGAGCTGCGCGTCGGCATTGGCCGCTGCCCGTTCGCGGATGTCCACCACGCACAAGGGCACGACCAGATTGCCCACGGGGATTTCCGCAATCGACTGGCCGTCGGCGCTGAAATGCAGCGGCGCATCCAGATGCGTGCCAATGTGCTCGTGCAAACGCAATTCGTTCAGGTTGAAGCCATGCTCGTCAAAGTGGTAGCGCGCCTGACGAAACAGCTCTTGCTGGCCGAAAAAAGTCGGGAAGTCCTCATTCAGCACATGGGTCATGTCCACCACCATTTCATGGCCGCTGCGCAGCGCCGCCGGGGCCTGAGCCACCTGGGCATCGACCTCTGCCTGGCTGTGGCGCCCCTGCGCCAACATTTGTTTCTTGACGGTTTCGATGACGCACGCATGGCACATGGCAACTCTCCTTGTCGCTGAATGTTCCCTGCTTCTTGGCAGGCTGGGAATACAGTGTGCCTGCCCCTTACCGACTTTGCCATAGATGCTTATACCGAAGCGCGCATGTGCGCGCACAGGCCGTAGCGGCTGCGCATCACAGCGCATGCAGCAAATCTTCGGCCGTCAAGCGCCTTCCCCAGCCGACAGCCCCTCCACGCTCCAAGGCTCGCTGCGCCGCCTGGCCGTGCAGCCAGACTGCCGCGCAGGCTGCCGCCAATGCTGGCGCGCCTTGGGCCAGCCAGGCCGCCACCATGCCGGCCAGCACATCGCCCGTGCCGCCCGTGGCCAGCTCAGGCGGCGCATTGCTGTTGATGAGCACGCGGCCATCGGGCGCTGCAATCACGGTATCGGCTCCTTTGAGCACTAGCACAGCCTGGGCCAGGCGCGCGGCCTGCGCGGCCCGCTCGGGCTTGCTGCCAGTCAGCTCAGGAAACAGCCGGGCAAACTCGCCCTCGTGCGGCGTCAGCACCGCCGTAGCGGCCCGGTTGGCCGCCAGGGCCTGGAACAAAGCCTGCGGCTCCTGCGCGAAAGCCGTCAGCGCATCGGCATCCAGCACCAAAGCCTTGCCGCGCTGCGCTGCAGCCAGCACGGCCTGACGCGTCAGCGCCTGCACCCCGGCGCCCGGGCCGATGACACAGACCTGGGCGCGCACATCGTCCAGCAGCGCGCCCAGCTGTTGCGCATCGGCAAAGGGCTGCACCATGCTGGCCTGCAGCGCCTGGGCATAGACGGGCCAGACCGGCTGCGGCGCCAACACCGTCACCAGTCCGGCGCCGCTGCGCTGCGCTGCCTGGGCGCACAGCCGCGCTGCGCCAGTCAACCGCGCCCCACCCAGCACCAGCACATGGCCGCGCTGGTATTTGTGGCCCTGCGCCGCCGGCTGCGGCAGCAGCCCCTGCCACAGGCTGGGCACATTGCGCCACAGCTTGGGCGCGGGCTGGATCGGCACATCGTCCGCAATGCCGATGTCGGCCAGCACCAGCTCGCCGCACAGCGCGCGGCCCGGGTACAGCCAGTGCCCAGGCTTGGCGCGAAAGAAGCTCACCGTCAGCGCCGCAGCAGCCACCGGCCCCTGCGGCTGGCCGCTGGCGCCATCCAGGCCGCTGGGCACGTCCACCGCACACACCGGCAGGCCGCTGGCCGCCAGTTGCTGCACCAGATCAGCAGCCAGGCCATCGAGCGGCCGGCACAGGCCGGCGCCGAACAGCGCATCAATGACGATGTCGCACTGCGCGGGGTCGAAAGCCGCGGCCTCCTCGGTCACGCCCTGCCACTGGCTGGCAGCCCAGGCCGCATCGCCGCGCAGTCGCTCCATCTGGCCGAGCAGGAATACGCGCACCGGCCAGCCCCGCGCGCGCAACCACTGCGCCGCCACAAAACCATCGCCGCCGTTATTGCCCGGCCCGCACAGCACGGCCACGCGGCAGGGCTGCCAGCGCCTGGCCACGGCCAGCGCCACGGCATGCCCGGCGCGGCGCATCAGCTCGATGCCGGGCACGCCACTGGCGATGGTGGCGGCATCGGCCTGGCCCATTTGCGCCGGCGTCAGCAGCAACTGCCGGTGATGGCGCTGCCGCGTGTTGGGTTGCGGCGCGGCATCGTCCAAGGGGCTGGGCTGCGCGGCCAGGCTGCGCGGTGGTATATGGCTCATGCAAATTTCCTTTGCCCTGGCGGGCGTTGGCGCACAGAAGGCTCTAAGATCGCGCGCCATGCTGCTGCTCACTATTTTTTCGTTCGTACTGTATTCGATCGCCTGCACCATCGCCGGCGCTTGCCTGCTGCGAGTGCTGCTGCAGGCACAGCGCATCAGCTTCAGCAATCCGCTGGGCCAGCTGCTGCTGGCGCTGACGGACTGGCTGGTGCGCCCGGCGCGCCGCGTGCTGCGCCCGCAGGCCCGTTGGGATTGGCTGACGCTGCTGCTGGCCTACACCGTGCTGCTGGCGCACTGGTTGCTGATGTGGTTGCTGCAGCAACTGCTGTGGGCCGGTAACCTACCTTTGAACCTGATCGCGCTGGCGCCGCTGCAGGCCTTGTTCTCGCTGCTGCGCCTGGGCCTGTACCTGGCGCTGGGCATCTTGCTGCTGTACGTAGCGCTGTCCTGGCTTCTGCCAGGCCACTGGCTGCACAGCCTGAGCGAGCGCCTGTGCGCCCCCTGGCTGGCCCCGCTGCGCCGCCTGCTGCCCACGGCCGGCGGCATTGATTTCTCGCCCATGGTCCTGGGCCTGCTGCTGTCCATCGGCCTGCTGGTGCTGAAGTGGCTGGAGCTCTCGGCCATCGCCCAGGCCGTGTTCGGCCAGCCCTTGCTGGGCTCTGTCGTCCCGTTCGGATGACAAGCGCCCTGCCAGCGCTTTCCTCACTTTCCTCCCCACGATCCATCAAAACTGCCATGCAATTTCTCCACACCATGCTGCGCGTGGGCGATCTGCAACGCTCCATCGACTTCTACACCCAGGTCATGGGCATGCAGCTGCTGCGCACTTCCGAAAACCCCGAATACCGCTACACCCTGGCTTTTCTCGGCTTCGGGGGCGGCAACCCGGCCCAGGCCGAGCTGGAGCTGACCTACAACTGGGGCACCGAGCGCTACGAGATGGGCACGGCCTACGGCCACATTGCCCTGGGCGTGCCCGATGCCTACGCCGCCTGCGAGCGCATCCGCCAGGCCGGCGGCAAGATCACGCGCGAGCCCGGCCCGGTCAAAGGCGGCACCACCGTCATCGCCTTCGTGGAAGACCCGGACGGCTACAAAATAGAATTGATAGAAAGAAAAAATGCCCAGGCCGCTGGCGGGGGGCTGCGATGAGCGCCACGCCCAGCCATCAGCCGCCGCCCCAGGCCCCGCAGACTGCCGGCCTGGACCTGGCCGCCATGCGCCAGAACTACACCCTGGCCGAGCTGTGCGAGCAGCAGGCCCCGGCCGAGCCGGCAGCGCTGTTCGATGCCTGGCTGCAGCAGGCCGTGCAGGCCCAGCTGCACGAGCCCAATGCCATGACGCTGGCCACCGTGGGCAGCGACCTGCGCCCCAGCGCGCGCATCGTGCTGCTCAAGGGGCATGACGCGCGCGGCCTGGTCTGGTTCACCAACTACCACAGCCGCAAGGGGCAGGAGCTGGCCGGCAACCCGCAGGCCGCGCTGCTGTTTTACTGGGGCCCGCTGCAGCGCAGCGTGCGCATCGAAGGCGTGGTGGAACAAATCGCTGGCGAAGACAGCGCCAGCTATTTCGACAGCCGCCCGCTGGCCTCGCGCATTGGCGCCCTGGCCAGCCCGCAAAGCCAGCCCGTGGCCAGCCGCCAGGCGCTGGATGAGGCCTTCGCCCGCATCGAAGCCGAGCTTGCCGCCAGCGGCCAGGCGCCGCAGCGCCCGCCCTTCTGGGGCGGTTACCGGCTGCGGCCCAGCTACTGGGAGTTCTGGCAAGGCCGCAGCGGCCGCCTGCACGACCGCATTGCCTACCTGCGCCCGGCGCAGGGCGCTGGCGCAGTCGCCTGGCAGCGCCAGCGGCTGGCGCCCTGATGCGTTGCGCCTCTGTTCAAAGTTCACATTGAAATTGAATGCCTCGCAGCAAAAATCCATATGCCCAACCGCCCCACCAACGCAAACGCCCCGGCCCAGCTGCACATTCGCGAAGCCACGCCGCAGGATTGCGCCTTGATCCTGCGCTTCATCCGTGAGCTGGCGCGCTACGAAAAGGCCGAACAGGCCGTGCAGGCCAGCGAAGAGCAGTTGCAGCGCACGCTGTTTTGCGCGCAGCCTGCGGTGTTCGCGCTGATCTTGCAGGCCGGCGATGAGCCTATCGGCTTTGCCATCTATTTCTTCAACTACTCGACTTGGCAGGGCCGCCACGGCCTGTACCTTGAAGACCTGTACGTCACGCCCGAGGGGCGCGGCCTGGGCGGCGGCAAGGCGCTGCTGCAGCATCTGGCGCGCATCGCCGTCGAGCGCGACTGCGGCCGCTTCGAGTGGAGCGTGCTGGACTGGAACACCCCGGCGATCGAGTTCTACGAGCGCCTGGATGCCCAGCCGCAACGCGAATGGCTGCGCTACCGCCTCAGCGGCGCGGCGCTGCAGGCCCTGGCTGACGAGCGCGCTTGAGCCAGCGCCCGGCGCTGGCCCAATCACAACATTGGCGAGAACACCCGCATCGTGGCTTCGGCCAGCTCGCTGGCAAAGCCGATGTCCCGCTGCGCGGGCACGGCGCGCGAGCGGGCCACGTCCTGGCGGAACTGCTCGGCCAGGGCCTGGTTGAAGTGCTCGCAGAACACGGCCACGCCCACTTCGTAGTTCAGGCGAAAGCTGCGGATGTCGAAATTGGCCGTGCCGATGAAGCCAAACTGGTCATCAATCACCAGCGTCTTGGAATGCAGCATGCCGTCGTCGTACTCCCACACCTTCACGCCAGCGGCCACCAGCTCGTCGTAGTAAGAGCGCGCGGCCAGCGTCACCAGGTGCGAATCGGACTGGCGCGGCACCAACACCTGCACGTCCACACCACTGAGGGCAGCGCTGGTCAGCGCAGTCTTGGCCGCCGCGCTGGGCACGAAGTACGGCGTAGTCAGCAGCACGCGCTCGCTCGCATCGTGGATGGCCTCGATATAGCAGCGGTGGATGGGCTCGAGCGGGTTGTTGGGCCCCGAGGTCAGCACCTGCACGTTGTAGGGCCCGACGTCGCTGACGGGCAACAAGCTGCGCCAGTCGGGCACCTCCTGCTCCAGCGGGCGGCCGGTGGCATAGACCCAGTCCTCCAAGAACACCACCTGCAGCCAGAAGGCCGGGTTGCCCTGCAGCTGTACGTGCACATCGTGGTAGGCATCGGCGCGGATGCGCTTGTCCTCCTCATCGGTGATGTTCACGCCGCCGGTGAACGCCAGCGTGCCATCGCAGACCACGATCTTGCGGTGCGTGCGGTAGTTGATGACCGGGCGCCAGCGTCGGCCAAAGCGCGTATCGTGAAAGCGCGCAAACTGCACGCCAGCATCCAGCATGGGTTGCACAAAGCTCTTGCGCAGCCGCTTGGAGCCCAGCGCATCAACCAGCAGCCGCACCTGCACGCCTTCGCGGGCCTTGGCAATCAGCAGATCGCGCAGCCGCGTGCCGGTCTGGTCGGGCTCGAAGATGTAGTACTCCAGGTGCACATGCTGGCGCGCCTGGGCCACGGCCTCGAAGATGGCGTCGAACGTCTGCGCGCCGCTGGTGAGCAGCTTGACCGATTGCGCGCTGCAGGGGTAAATGCCTGTGCTGGCAATGCCCAGGCGCGCCAGCTGACGCAGGGTGCCCGGCGAGCTGTGCGTGCGCTGCTTGAGCGCCTCCAGATCGCCGCTGACGTAACTGGCCATTTGGTGGCGCAGGCGGCGCATTTGCTGCTTGCGCAGGCGCTGCGGCCCGAACAAATAGAAGATGAAGAAGCCCACATAGGGCAGCAGGGCCAGGGCCAGAATCCAACCGATGGTGGCCTCCGGCGGGCGCTTTTGCAACACCACCCAGACCACCAGCACCAGCACATACAAACCCCAGGCCGCCGCCAGGGCGGCAATCAACGAGCCTGTCCAATCGAACTGCATCGCATCTTCTCCTCAGAACCGTCGTCGCGCCATCATTGTCACTGGCTGTCAGCGCCAGGGCCAGGGCCATTGTGCGCCAGCCAGCGGCGGTGCATGGCGTCGATGGCCTGTGGCGGCGGCAGACCTGGCCAGGCAGCCGGGCCAGCCGGCTGCAGCGCCAGCTGCCATTGGCGCTCTGGCGGCAAGGCGATGGGGTGCGAAGGCAAGTTGGCAGGCATTTGCAGCTGCCCTGCCAACCAATGGCGCGCATGGGCTGCGCTGGGGTAAGGCGCTGCCGCCTGCAGCAGCCACTCCTGGTCGGCGCCTGCGGGCAGGCAGCGGCCCAGGTGCGCCGCCACGGACCAGCGTTTGTCCATGCGCCCAGGCGCGACGGGCCAGAGCGGCTGCTGCGCGGCGGGCGCACTTTGCGCGGACATCTTCTGCGCGGGCAGCAGGCGCAACCAACCGGCCAGGCGCTCGGGCTCGGCCTGCGCCAGGGCCTGGAGCAAGACCGGGGCCAGGCTGGGGCCCGCCCCTTCCAGGCTCACGAGCGTGAACTGCCGCAGGCCCAGCGCATCCAGCAGCTGCAGCAGGATGCGCGCATGGCGGGCCGCATCGTGCCAGGGGCTTTTCTTGGGCTTGTCGCTGCGCCCCCAGCCCACCAGATCGGGGGCCAGCACCGGATAAGCGCCGCGCGGCAAGGCCTGCAGCAGCGGCGCCCACCAGGCGCTCCAGTGCCAGGGCGGGTGCAGCAGCAGCAGCGCCGTGCGCGGCTGGGCCGGTGGGTGATTGGGCTGGCCTTGGGGCAGGCTTTCGGGCCAATATTGGTAGTGCAGGCGCAGGCCCTGCAGCTCGGGCAAGGCGCTGGTGTAGTGGCCGGGCGCGGGGCATGGTGCAAAGCAGGCCTCTGGCGTGCGCAAGGCATCGTCGCGCAGCGGCTGGCTGGCCTGGGCTTGCTGGCGGCGGCGCTGCTGGAAGAATTGCTCCAACAGCGCCGCGCACTCATCGGCCAGCACGCCGCGCACCAGCTGGGTGTGGTGGTTCAAGCCTGGGTGGGCGAACAGATCCAGCACCGAGCCTGCCGCGCCCGTCTTGGGCTCGCTGGCGCCAAAGACCACGCAGGCCAGGCGGGCCTGGAACACCGCGCCGCTGCACATGGCGCAGGGCTCCAGCGTCACGTACAGCGTGCAATCGCCCATCCGGTGGTTGCCCAGCCGGGCCGCGCCTTCGCGCAGCGCCAGCATTTCGGCATGGGCGCTGGGGTCGGCCAGCTGGCGCGTGCGGTTGTGGTTGCGCGCCAGCAGCTGGCCATCGCGCACCAGCACCGCGCCTACGGGCACCTCGCCTTCGGCGGCGGCCTGCTCTGCCTCGGCCAGGGCCAGGCGCATCCAGTGCGCGTGCCCGGCATCGGGCATGGCGGCGGCGCTGGGCGAAGGCATGGGCGCGGGGGTGGGCGAATTCATTGCACCAAGGCCCGAAGACTGCTGCTGACCGAGCGACGCAAGATGCCGCGCAGCCCCCACCAACCGGCCAACAAGGCCAGCAGCGCGCCAGCCACGGCGCTGAGCAAGGGAGCCCACAACGGCCAGCGCCAAGTGAAGTCAAATACGTAATGCGCCAGCGCCCAGGCGATGGCGATGGCCGCCACGCTGGCCAGCAGCCCAGCCAGCGCGCCCACGCCGGCCAGCTCGGCGCGCTGCACGCGCCGCAGCAGCGCGGCGCTGGCGCCCATGGCGCGCATGATGGTGTATTCGCGCGCGCGCTCCTCGCGCGTGGCGGTCACAGCCGCAAACAGCACCACCATGCCGGCGGCCAGCGCAAAGCCAAACAGCAGTTCCACAGCGCGGCTGACCTGGCCCAGCACCTGCTGCACCTGCTGCAGCGTGGCCGAGAGGTCGATGTTGGTGATGTTGGGAAACTGCCGCACCAGCGCGTTGTCAAAACCCGGCGTGGCCGGCGCCCGGTAGGCGCTGAGGTAACTCACGGGCAGGCCCGGCATTTCCGCCAACGGGAACAGCACAAAGAAGTTGGCGTTCATGCTCGCCCAATCGACCTTGCGCACCGAGGTCACCTCGGCCTCGTGCGGCAGGCCGCCGATGTCAAAGCGCAGCCGGTCGCCCAGCGCAATGCCCAGGCGCTGGGCAATGCCCTGTTCGATGCTCAGGCCCTGGGCCTGGCCGGGCAGCCAGCGCCCGGCCACGATTTGGTTGTCGCGCGGCAGCCCGGTGCTGTGGCTGAGGTTGAACTCGCGCTCGACCTGGCGGCGCGCCTGTTCATCGGCATAGTCGCTGGCGCGCACGGCGCGGCCATTGATGGCCATCAGCCGGCCGCGCACCATGGGGTACCACTGGTAGTCGCGCACCCCGGCCTGCTGCAAGGCCTGACGGAAGGCCTGCGCCTGCTCGGGCTGGATGTTGATGACGAAGCGGTCGTTGGCCTCGGCCGGCGTGGCCTGGCGCCAGCTCTGAATCAAATCGGTGCGCAACAGCACCAGCAGCACCAGCGCCAGCAGGCCTACCGCCAGGCTGCCGACCTGCAGCACGGCAAACAACGGCCGCGACGCCAGCTGGCGCGTGGCCAGCATCAGCCAGCGCGGCGCCCTGCCCTCGCGCACCACCCAGCGCAGCAGCTTCAGGGCCAGCGCTGCCAGCGCAGCAAACAGCAGCAATGCCAGGGCAAAGCCACCCACAGCGATGGCGCCCAGACGCCAATTGCCGCTGACCAGAAACAGCAGCACGGCAAAGCCGGCCAGGCCGGCGAGCACCACGCTGCGCGATGCCCCCTTGAGCCCGCCCAGATCGCGGCGCAGCACGCGCAGCGGCGGCACCTGCGCCAATTGCAGCACCGGCGCCAGGCCAAAGGCCATCAGCAGGCTCAAGCCCATGCCCAGGCCCAACAGCACCGGCCAGGCGCTGGCCGCTGGCAGCTGCACCTGCAGCAGATCGGCCAGCATGTGCACGAACAGGGCATGCACGCCATAGCCCAGCGCCACGCCCAGCAGGCTGGCCAGCACAGCGGCCACGGCGAACTCCACCAAATAGGCGGCCATGATGGCGCGCTGGCTCAGGCCCAGCACGCGCCACAGCGCGGCGGCGTCGAGGTGGCGCTGCGCGAAGGAGCGCGCCGCCAGCGCCACGCCCACGGCCGAGAGCAGCGCCGAGAGCAAGGCCACCAGGCGCAGAAAGGATTCGGCGCGCTCGAGCGTGCGCTGCATCTGTGGGCTGCTGCCCTCCAGCGTCAGCAGGCGCAAGCCGCGCTGCGTGCCGGCATCGAGCAGCGCCTGCATTTGGCGCTCGAAGCGCTGCACCGCGCTGTCGGCCTCACCGGCCACCAGCAGGCGCCAGTTCAGGCGGCTGGCCGGCTGCACCAGAGCCGTGGCTTCGAGCTGCGCCATGCCAATCATGACGCGCGGGGCAAAGTTCAGAAAGCCAGCGCCACGGTCGGGCTCCTGCGCGATCACGCCGCTGACGACAAAAGCCGCATCGCCCAGGTGCAAGGTATCGCCCAGGCCGATTTCCAGATTGGCCAGCAGCGCCGCATCGGCCCAGGCCTGACCGGGCGGCGGGCCGCCGGCGACCGCCTGCCCAGCGGCGGCCAGCGCCGCGGGCGTGGTCTGCGCATCCCATTGCCGGGCAATGCGCAGCGCGCCGCGCAGCGGATAGGCAGGTTCCACGGCCTTGAGCGAAACCAGCCGGCTGGCGCCACCCTGGGCATCGTCGGCGCGCGCCATGGTGGGAAAAACCACCGTCACGGCCGTTTGCAGGCCCAGCGCCTGGGCCTGCTGGCGCCAGGCTGGCTCGATGCCGTGGTCGCTGGCCAGCACGGCATCGGCAGCCAGCAGTTGGCGCGCATCGCGCTGCAGGCCGGCCTGCAGCCGGTCGGCAAAAAAAGCCACGGCGCACAGCGCCGCCACAGCCAGCAGCACGGCCAGCAGCAGCACCGTCAGCTCACCGGCGCGCCAATCGCGCTGCAGGCTTTTCAGGCCCAGGGCCACTGAGCGCATGGCCGGGCTTGGGCTTGGGCTTGGGCTTGAAGTCGTGCCTGGCGCGATGTGGCGTATATCAGGCGATTGGGAGGTTTCCATCGGACAAACCCTTTGCGGGCGGCATGGGGCGGCGCTTCTCGCCCCGGGCATTGTTCAGCATGGCGCGCATGAGCGCATGGGAGCACGAGGACATGCAAAGACGCACAGCGGCGTGCGACGCGCCCTGACCGGCTCTGGCGCGCCCGGCATGCCATGGCCTGGGCGCGCAAACCGGCTCACCGCAATTGTGGGCCCTGGGCGCGCAAGGCCTGGGCTGCCTCTTGCCCCAGGCTGCTGCCCAGGGCGTGGCCTGCCGTGCTGCCCAGCTGGCGCACCAGCTTGTCGGCCAGGCTCTTGCGCTGCGTGTAATCAACAATCTTGTCTTGCTTGACCACGTCTCGGGCCACGGAGTACACCGAGCCCGTGCCATCGGCCAGGCCCAGCTCGATGGCCTGTTCGCCCGTCCACACCAGGCCGCTGAACAGCTCGGGCGATTCCTTCAGGCGCGCGCCGCGCCCTTCGCGCACCACGGCGATGAACTGCGCATGGATCTGGCGCAGCATGGTCTTGGCGTGGGCCACGTCGGCCGGGTCCTGCGGGCTGAAGGGGTCGAGAAAGCCCTTGTGTTCGCCGGCCGAGAGCAGGCGGCGCTCGACGCCGAGCTTGTCCATGGTGCCGGTGAAGCCAAAGCCGTTCATCAGCACGCCGATGCTGCCGACCATGCTGGCCTTGTCCACATAGATACGGTCAGCGGCCACGGCCACGTAATAGGCCGCCGAGGCGCCCAGCTCGCCGATCACGGCGTACACCGGCTTGCTGTGCTTGGCCTTCAGGCGCAGGATTTCGTCGCGCAAAATGCCGGCCTGCACCGGGCTGCCGCCGGGGGAGTTGATCTGCAGCAGCACGGCCTTGGCGTTGGGCGCCTCGAAGGCTTTTTGCAGCGAGCGGTAGAGGTTGCCGGCGCTGGCTTCCTCCTCGTCGGCGATCAGCCCTTTGATGCGCACCACGGCCGTGTGGGTCTCGGCCAACGGAGCCTGCAGCACGGTTTTCTGCAGCACGCTCCAGGTGATGAAGCCCAGATAGCCCAGGAAGATCAGCGTGAAGAAAATGCGCCAGCGCCGCGCGGCGCGCTGCTCTTTGATGCTGGCCATGGCCAGCTTTTCCAGCACGCTGCGCTCCCAGTGACCATCGCCGGGGCCGCCCTTGGCGGTTTTTTTCCTCGCGCCATGCGCCTGCGCGGCGGCGGGGTCGATGCCCGGGCGCTCGGCCCAGACGTCGCTGCCGCTGCCTGCAGCGGTGGGGGAAGAGGATGGGTCGTACGGTTGCATTCAGAACTCCACGGGTTGGAGCGCGCCTTGCGGGTGCCAGTACACCTGCCCGCCCTGCTCGCTCAGTTCAATCGAGGTCAAAGGCCCCTGGCAAGGCCCGCCGGCGCAAGCGCCGGTGGCCGCATCATAGGCCGCGCCGTGGTGGGCGCAGATCAGCCACTGGCCGCTGTCGTCGAGGAATTGGCCGCGCGGGTAGTCCATCTCCATGGCCACGTGGGTGCAGCGGTTCAGGTAAGCGCGCGGCTGGCCGGCCACGCGCACGGCAAAGGCCTGCTGCTGCTGGCCCTGGTAGCGCACCTCGAACACCACGGCCGGGCCGCCTTCGGCTAGGGCCTGGCTGCTGCACAGCGGCTGCGGGGGCAGTGCGCCAGCGCTCATGGGCGGCGCCCCGGCTCGGCGTGTTGCTCCAGCCACTGGCGCAGCATGGCCACGGAATCGGCCACGGCCAGTGGCGCGAACTGCTGCAGGCCATCACCAGCATGGGCCCCATAGGCCACGCCCACGCTGGGGCAACCGGCGTTGCGCGCCATTTCCAGATCGTGGCTGGTATCGCCAATCATCAGCAGGCGCGCAGGCGCCACGTCGTGCACCTGCATCAGCTCCTGCAGCATCAGCGGATTGGGCTTGCCGGCGGTTTCATCGGCGGTGCGCGAGTCGTCGAACAGGCCGTGCAGATCGTGGCTGGCCAGCACGTGGTCCAGGCCGCGGCGGCTCTTGCCCGTGGCCACGGCCAGCAAGAAGCCGCGCGCCTTGAGGTCGTGCAACAGCTCCAGCGCGCCGTCGAACAGCACGATCTCGTCCTGCTGCTGCACATAGTGGTAGCGGTAGCGGCGCGCCAGCTCGGCATAGGCGCTGGGCGGCACATCGGGCGCGGCCCGCGCCAGCGCGCTGCCCAGCTCCATGCCGATGACCCAGCTCGCCTGCTGCTCATCGGGCGGCGTGCCGCCCACGTCGCGCACGGCCTGCTGGATGCAGCGCGCAATCAGCGCGGTGGAGTCGAACAAGGTCCCATCCCAGTCAAAGGCGATCAGGTCCACGGGCCGGGGCCCGGTGTGCAATGCAGCGTTCATGGCAAAGGCAAAAAAAGTCGGCCCGCCGCGCCTATGCCTACAGTTGCGGCGGCGGTGGGCAAACCGGGCATTATGCGCGTCCCGGATGCGCCCGCGTGCCCAGGGCTTGGCGGGCCTTTATCACATCCTCGCAGCCCCCTGTAAGTTCCTGTAAGCCTCCGTAAATTCCCCTCGCAACCCCGGCGCGCGCTTCTGGCGCGGCGTGAACAAGCCCTTGGCCCTGCGATCAAGCCCCAGCGCACTTATCAGAAATGCAAAAACCTGTGGCAAATCGTGTTTAATGATTGTTTTCCCGTGGCCGGGCTGTTGTGCGGGCGTTTGGCTGCGGTGGTTTTTGCTTTTTTGCATTTCCCTGCCCAGCACACTTTTGGGGGTTCCCCCCCTTTTGCCCCCAAAGGCATTCCTCCTTAACCTCCCCCCCCCCCCCCCCCCCCCGAGATTGGGGCGCCTGAGGCGCGCAGCGCGGCGCTGGGGCCATTGGTTGGCTGGCGCCGCGCTGGCGTTGGGCGCGGCCAGCGCCGCCCAGGCCCAGAGCCTGAGCCTGGATACGGGGTTTGATTACACATACCCATACCCGCACACCATCTACCCAAGCTATGGCGTGGGCCTGTTGCCCGATGGCCGCCTGTGGACGACCGATTTCGCGAGTTTGTCGCTACTCAAGCCCAATGGCTCGCTGGATCGGCGGCTGTCTGAGGTGGGCAGTCACAACTTCTTCGTACTCGTGCAGCAGCCCGACGGGCGGATGCTGGTGGGCGGCGGCCTCTCGGAGGTCGGGGGGCACAGCACCGGTGGCGTGGCGCGGCTGGCGCCGAATGGCAGCGTCGATACCAGCTTTACCGCGCCATCGATTCACGGCGATGCCAATTTCCGCCTCAGGCATCTGGCCTGGGCGCCGGGCGACAGGGTACTGGTGGGCGGCGCCTTGACGGCCGTGGGCACCGCGCCCGCCCACGGCCTGGCGCGCCTGAATGCCGATGGCAGCCGCGACACGGGCTTTGCCAACGCCCTGCCCTATGGCTCGGAAGTGACGGCGCTGCACGCCCTGCCCGATGGCGGGGCCCTGGCGGGGGTGAGCAACCCCCCTGACCCTGCACAAACGGGCCTGTACCGGCTGCGCCCCGATGGCACGGTGCAGTGGTTCAGGAAAACCGGTGGTCAGGTGCGCGCCCTGGCCGTGCTGCCCAGCGGGGACATTCTGGTGGGCGGCCGGTCGCTGCAGATTTACCCGTCTGCAGCGCCCTTCGACGTCTACCGGCTCAAGCCCGATGGCAAGGTGGATTTCTCTTTCCAGCCCACGGATCTGGGCAGTGAGCAGGTCTGGGCCATGCATGTGCTGCCCAACGGCCAGATTCTGCTGGGCGGCACCACGTTGGCCCTGCTGAACCCCGATGGCGCGCGCAATACCAGCGTCAGCCTGCCGGCACTTGAGTGGGAGCGCAACATCCATACTCGCGGCATCTACCACTTCACCCCCCAGCCCGATGGCAAGCTGCTGGTGGGCGGCGACAGCATCCGCCTCACCGAAGGCGGCCAAAGCCGCGACATCTTGGCGCGGCTGACTCCGGCCGGTTTGCCGTCGAGCTTTCACGCCATTACCCTGGCGACGACGCCGGCATACTTGGCGCCCGGGCTCAAATGCACCCACACGATGGTGGAGCACGGCGGCGAGACCACCTGCACGGTGTCGCCGCCGGGCAATTGGGTTTTCACGGGCTTTGGCGGCGATTGCGCCAGCGTCGCGGGCGCCAGCTGCACGCTGACGAACGTGACCAGCCCCAAGAGCGTGACGGCCACGTTTGCCCCGCCGGTGGAGGTGTTTACGGTGGCCAGCCCGGCAGGCGGCGGCAACGTGACTTGCACGCCCAACCCGGTGGCCCGAGGCGGCAATGTGTCGTGCACGGCCTCGGCCAATGCGGGTTATACGTTTTCGGGCTTTAGCGGGCCGTGTTTTGGCGGGCAGTGCCATTTGACGAATGTGACGGCCCCGGTGACGGTGACGGCGCATTTCGCCACGCCAGGCTCGCACCCGATTGCCACGGGCGTGCAGCCTGCGGGCGCAGGCACGGTGCAGTGCACGCCCAACCCGGTGGCCACGGGTGGTGCCAGTGTGTGCGTGGCAACGCCTGCGGCGGGGTTTGCTTTTGGCTCGGCCTTGAGCAGCAACGCCAGCAGTGCGTGCTCGCCCGATGCCAGCGGCGGGGCGGTGTGTACGCTCACAGGCGTGGGCTTGAACGCGAGTTTCCGGGCCGATTTTGTGCAGGCCGATCATGCGATCACGGTGCAGGCCAACCCGGCAGGCGGCGGGGAGGTGGTTTGCACGCCTGCCGCCGTGCCTACGGGCGGCACGAGTTTTTGCGGGGCCTTGCCCGCGCCGGGCTTTGGCCTGGCCTCTCTGAACGGCTGTGACACGGTGGCCGGGCTGCTGTGTTCGCTGACGAATGTGACGACCGACCGCACGGTGACGGCGCAGTTTGCGCCGCTGGTGGGCAGCGCCAGCGAGCATGTGATTACGGCCACGGCCAGCCCGGCGGCGGGCGGCTATGTGGTGTGTACGCCCAACCCGGTGCCCGATGGCGGCACGGCGGTTTGCCGTGTGCAGGCCAAAGGCGGCTATGTGTTTGACAGCTTTGGCGGCGATTGCACCAGCGTGGCGGGCGAGAGCTGCGATGTGGCCGGCGTGACGGGCCCCAAGACGGTGACGGCCAATTTCACCCGCGTGGGCGGCGGCGCTGGCCCGCATGCCATCGTGGCCACGGCCAACCCGGCAGCGGGCGGCGCGGTGACGTGCGCGCCCAACCCGGTGCCCAATGGCGATAGCGCCACTTGCACGGCCACGGCCAATGCCGGTTATGCGTTTGACGGCTTCAGCGGCGATTGCACGGGCGCAACCTGCAACTTGACGAATGTGCTGGCCGCGCAGGCGGTGGTAGCGACGTTCAAGCCCCTGACCAGCGCCACGCATGCGATCACCATCACGCCCAGCGCCAATGGCAGCGTGACGTGTACGCCCAACCCAGTGCCCCACGACAGCGATGCCGTGTGCACGGCCACGCCTGCGGCGGGCTATGCGCTGGGCGCGTTTGGCGGCGATTGCAGCGGCACAAGCTGTGTGCTGAGCAACGTGACTGCGCCCAAGACCGTTTCGGCCACGTTTGTGATGGGCCATGCCATTACGGCCACGGCCAGCCCGGCGGCGGGCGGCACAGTCATCTGCACGCCCAACCCGGTGCCCAATGGCGGCAATGCCAGCTGCACGGCCACGGCCAACGCAGGCTACACCTTCAGCGCCTTCAGCGGCGATTGCGCAGGCGCAAGCTGCGCGCTGACGAACGTGACCAGCGCCAAGAGCGTGACGGCCAGCTTCACCGCCACGGCCACGACCCACGCCATCACCGCCACGGCCAACCCCGCCGCTGGCGGCACGGTGAGCTGCACGCCCAACCCGGTGCCCGATGGCGACGATGCCACCTGCACGGCCACGCCGGCCACGGGCTATGCGTTTGATGGCTTTGGCGGCGATTGCGCCAGCGCCACGGGTGACAGTTGCACGCTGAGCAATGTCACCGCGCCCAAGAATGTGGTGGCGAACTTCAAGCCCGCAGCAGCGCCCGCGCACGCCATCACCGCTACGGCCAACCCGGCGGCAGGCGGCACGGTGAGCTGCACGCCAAACCCGGTGCCCGATGGCGACGATGCCACCTGCACGGCCACACCAGCCACGGGCTATGCGTTTGATGGCTTTGGCGGCGATTGCGCCAGCGCCACGGGTGACAGTTGCACGCTGAGCAATGTCATCGCGCCCAAGAATGTGGTGGCGAACTTCAAGCCCGCAGCAGCGCCCGCGCACGCCATCACCGCTACGGCCAACCCGGCGGCAGGCGGCACAGTCGTCTGCTCGCCCAACCCCGTGCCCGATGGCGGCAATGCCACTTGCACGGCCACGGCCAATGCAGGCTTTGTCTTCAATGGCTTTGGCGGCGCGTGCGCGGCGGCCACGGGGCCGGTGTGTACGCTCGGCCCTGTGAGCGCGCCGCTGACGGTGAGCGCGCAGTTCATTGCCGCGCCAACGCCCAGCGGGGCCGTGCCGGTGCCAACGCTCAGGCTCTGGGCCCTGCTGTTGCTGGCCCTGGCCGCCGCCGGGCTGGGCGGGCGCGCCATGCGCCAGCGCAGGGCATAAGGGCCTGGCGCTTGAGGGCCCGATGGGGCCCTCACACATGCGCCGCGCACAAGGCAACGCGGCCCATAGCGCATCGCGCGCTATGGGCCGCGTTTTTTGCGGCGGTTTTTGGCGGCGCGCCGCGGGGCGACACGCCGCAGAGTGCCCCCATCCGCTCTCTTGAGCGCCGAGCAGAGATTTTGAACAGGTGCTTACATCGGCCCCGTGTCTTCGTGCAGGCTGAGGTTCTCGAAGCGGGTCTGGTCTTTCTGGAAGTACAGGTTCACGGTGCCGGTGGGGCCATTGCGCTGCTTGCCGATGATGATTTCGGCCTGGTTGGGGGCGGTGCTTTTTTCTTTGTTGTAGTAGTCGTCGCGGTAGATGAACATGATGACGTCGGCGTCCTGCTCGATGGCGCCCGATTCGCGCAGGTCGCTCATCATGGGGCGCTTGTCGGTGCGCTGCTCGACGCTGCGGTTGAGCTGCGAGAGCGCAATCACCGGGCATTGCAGCTCCTTGGCCAGCATCTTCAGCCCGCGCGAGATCTCGCCCAGCTCGGTGGCGCGGTTTTCGTCCGAGGAGTTGCCCGAGCCGCTCATGAGCTGCAGGTAGTCCACCACGATCAGGCCCAGCTTGCCGCACTGGCGCGCCAGGCGGCGCGCGTTGGCGCGCAGTTCGGTGGGCGTCAGCCCCGGGGTTTCGTCGATGTGCAGCGAGACGTTGCGCAGCCGCTCGACCGCCTCGGTCAGGCGCGGCCACTCTTCGTCGAGCAGCTTGCCGGTGCGCAGGCGCTGCTGGTTGATGCGGCCAATGGAGCCAACGATGCGCACCGCCAGCTGCGATGCGCCCATTTCCATCGAGAAGATCGCCACCGGCATGCTCTCGCGCAGCGCCACGTGCTCGGCGATGTTGATGGCAAACGCGGTTTTGCCCATCGAAGGGCGAGCCGCCAGCACGATCAGATCGCCCGGCTGCAGGCCGCTGGTCATGCGATCCAGATGACTGAAGCCCGTGGGCACGCCGGTGATGTCGTGCGGGCTTTGCGCCATTTCCTCGACCTGATCCAGCAGGTTGACCACCAGGCCATCGAGCGATTGAAAGCCCTGCTTCATGCGCGAGCTTTCCTCGGCGATGCTGAAGATCTTGGCCTCGGCCTCGTCCAGGATGCGTCCGACCTCGCGCCCCTTGGGGCTGAAGGCGTTGGAGGCGATCTCGTCGCTGGCGGCAATCAGCTTGCGCAGGATGGCGCGCTCTCGAATGATTTCCGCGTAGCGGCGGATGTTGGCCGCGCTGGGCACGTACTGCGCCAGCGAGTTCAGGTAGGCGATGCCGCCCACTTCCTCGGCCTTGCCGATGCCGCGCAGGTGCTCGAACACCGTCACCACGTCCGCTGGGCGGTCGTTCTCCAGCAGCGCAGCGATGGCCTGGAAGATTTGCTGGTGCTCGCTGCGGTAGAAGTCCGACTGCTTGAGCAGATCGGAGACGCGCTCCCAGACCTGGTTGTCCAACAGCAGGCCGCCAAGCACGCTTTGCTCAGCCTCCACCGACTGCGGTGGCAGCCGCAGATCGGCCACCTGCGGGTCAGCGCCCTGCCCCAGCGGCCCCAGAGGCATGCCGCCGCGCACCGGCTGTTCGGAAAAATCCATCACTTCGACGCCCATGGCGCCACGGCCCTTCTCATCCATTGACTCTCACCATTTCCATGTTGTCCCGCCACGACCGGCGCACCGGCTGCGCGCCGCATCTTACGCAGGCCAGGCGGGGCTGTCACCGCACAAGCCTGTGGATGGGCATGGGGCAAACCGTGCACAAGCTGTGGATAAGCTGTGCCCAAAAGCCCGCCGGCAGCACCACGCCAACGGCAGGCGACAAAGAAAAAACCGCCTCTTGCGAGGCGGCTTTCAATGGCAGCGGGGCTCGGAGCGCCTGCCCGCTGCACGCAATGTCAGGCACTTTCGCCGTAAACGGCCACGGTGATTTCCACGTCCACGTCGGTGTGCAGGGCCACAACCACGGTGGAATCGCCCACGGTCTTGATTGGGCCGGCCGGCAGGCGCACCTGCGACTTGTGCACTTCATAGCCTTGCTTGACCAGCTCGGCAGCGATGTCCTGGTTGGTCACGGAGCCGAACAGGCGACCGTCCACACCGGCCTTTTGCGACAAGCGCACGGTCTGGCCAGCCAGCTTCTCGCCCAGAGCCTGGGCGACGGCGAGCTTTTCAGCAGCGGCCTTTTCCAGCTCGGCGCGGCGGGCTTCGAACTCGGCCTTGGCAGCAGCGGTGGCGCGGCGGGCGCGGCCAGTGGGGATCAGGAAGTTGCGGGCGTAGCCGTCCTTGACGGTCACGATCTCACCCAGGTTGCCCAGGTTGACGACTTTTTCCAGAAGAATGATTTGCATGGTGTGCTCCGCCTATCTCAGATTTTGTGCTGGTCGGTGTAGGGCAGCAGGGCCAGGAAGCGGGCGCGCTTGATGGCGGTGTTGAGCTGGCGCTGGTAGATGGCGCGCGTGCCGGTCAGGCGGGCGGGGATGATCTTGCCGTTCTCGGCGATGAAGTCGCGCAGGGTATCGACGTCTTTGTAGTCAATTTCTTCCACACCGGCGACGGTGAAGCGGCAGAAACGCTTGCGACGGAAGAGCAGGTTCTGGTTGTTGCGCTTGGGGCGGCGATCTTTATTGAAACGCTTAGGTCCAGCCATGATGGGCTCCTGATGAAATCTTGATAAATAAAGCTGTCTGGGGATGCAAGCTCAAGAAAGCGGTCTCGCCCTCAAGCCTTTTGCTCTGCCTCAGCGGCCTGTGCGCTCTTGCGAGCTTCCTCGCGCTCGACGGTTTTCATCATCGAGGAAGGCGCGGTCTCGGCCTTTTTCTTCTGCACCGTCAGCTGGCGCAGCACGGCATCGTTGAAGCGGAAGGCGTGATAGAGCTCGTCCATCACGGCCTGGCCGGCCTCGATGTTCAGACACAGGTAGTGCGCCTTGGAGAGCTTGTTGATCGGGTAGGCCAGCTGGCGGCGGCCCCAGTCTTCCTCGCGGTGGATCTTGCCGCCGCCTTCGGTGACCATGCTCTTGTAGCGCTCCAGCATGGCTGGCACCTGCTCGCTCTGGTCCGGGTGGATCAGCAAAATGATTTCATAGTGACGCATCGTTGAACTCCCTTGTGGAATGAACTGCCACCCGCAGCGTCAAACAGCGGCTGTGGCAAGGAAACCGCGCATTATACATACGGATCAGCGCATTGCGGCGGCCACGCAGCGCCCTGTCAGCCCCCAGGTCAGCGCCCGCGCAGGAACAGTTGGTCGAGCTCGGCCATGCGCAGCTGGCGCCAGGTGGGGCGGCCATGGTTGCACTGGTCAGAGCGGGGCGTGGCCTCCATCTGGCGCAGCAGGGCATTCATTTCCTCAATGCTCAGCTGGCGGTTGGCGCGCACCGAGCCGTGGCAGGCCATGGTGGCCAGCACCTCGTCGCGCGCGCGCTGCAGCACGGCGCTGCGCTGGGTGGGCGGCGCTGCGGCTAGCGCGCCCTGCCCGTCCGCTGGGCCGCTGGCTGGCGCTGCCTGCATGCCCAGGTCTTCGTGCTGGGCCAATTCACCCAGCACGCTGCGCGCCAGCTCGACGGGGTCGGCCTGGCGCAGCTCAGAGGGGATGGAGCGCACCGCCAGCTGCTGCGCGGCCAGCGGCGTGACTTCCAGACCCAGCTGCACCAGCAACTGGGCGTGCTTTTCCGCCGTGGCCATCTCCAGCGCGGTGGCGGCAAAGGCTGCGGGCAGCAACAGCGGCTGGCTGGGGATGTGGGCGTCGTGCAATGCCTGCTTGAGGCGTTCGTACACGATGCGCTCGTGCGCGGCATGCATGTCCACGATCACCAGGCCGTGCTGGTTCTGCGCCAGGATGTACACGCCGTGCAGCTGCGCCAGCGCCCGCCCCAGCGGCCACTCGGGCTGCGCCTCGGCCCCGGCTTCAGTCTGGGTTGACCAGGGCTGGGGCGACTCGCGCAGCGTCAGAGGTGCTGCGCCTGCGGTGGGCATGGAGTAAGCCGCTGCGCCTGGCGCTTTGGGCTGCTGGGCCAGGTGCCCCGCCATGGCAGCGGTCTCGCCCACGGGGCTGGCAATGCGCGCATTGCCGCCATCGCCCCACAGTGCGGCCAAGGTCTGGCGGGTTTTTTCGATGTCGGCCGCAAAGCCCAGGCGGCGCTGCTGCGCCAGCGGCAAGGGCGATCGCGCCGCCATGGGTTGGGCCATGCCGCCCGGCGCATCAAGGGCCATGGCGGCATCGATTCCAGCGGCGCCAGCGGGTGGCGCGCCTGCCAGCGCCCGTGAAGGCGCCAGGGCGCGCTCCAGCGCGTGGCGCACGGCGGCGTGTACCACACGCCCATCGCGAAAGCGCACTTCGATCTTGGTCGGGTGCACATTCACGTCCACCTGCTGCGGGTCGATCTCGACGTAGAGCACGTACACCGGCTGGCGTTGGCCATGCAGCACGTCCTCGTAGGCAGCACGCGCGGCGTGCGCCAGGGTTTTCTCGCGCACGAAGCGCCCGTTGACGAAGCTGTACTGCTGATCGGCGCGCGCGCGCGAGTGGGTCGGCATGCCGGCGCGGCCATAGACGGCCACGCCCCCTTCCTCATGGGCGACGGGCACGGAATGGGCCATGAACTCCGCGCCCATGATGTCGGCAATGCGGCGCTCCCACTGCGCCTGCTCCAGCAGCTTGAAGCCGGCGAGCGCCGGCTGCGCCGAATCCTGCGACTCCTGCGACGGCACGGCGCGCCACTGGTGCTGCAGCTTACCGCCGTGCCAGATGGCAAAGCCCACGTCAGGTCGGGCCAGCGCATGGCGGCGCACGGTCTCCACGCAGTGTGCCAGCTCGGTGTTTTCGGCCTTGAGGAATTTGCGCCGCGCCGGCGTGGCGAAGAACAGTTCCTGCACGTCCACCGTCGTGCCCACGGCCCGCGCGGCCGGTTCGAGCACGCCGCTGGCGGCATCGATCATCATGGCCTGGGGCTGGCTGGCTGTGCGAGAAACAATGCGCAGCTGCGCCACCGAGCCGATGGCGGCCAGCGCCTCGCCGCGAAAGCCCATGGTGGTGACCGACTCCAGATCGTCCAGGCTGCGGATCTTGCTGGTCGCATGGCGGCGAATGGCCAGCGGCAGGTCCGAGGCCGGCATGCCGCGACCGTTGTCCTCCAGCACGATGTGGCGGATGCCGCCGGCCAACAGCCGCAGCTGGATTTCGCTGGCGCCAGCGTCCAGGGCGTTGTCCAGCAACTCGCGCACCACCGAGGCCGGGCGCTCAACCACCTCTCCGGCCGCGATCTGGCTGATGAGGGTGTCGGGCAAGTCGGCGATGGGGCGGTATGAGGAGGAGGGAATGCGCATGGTGCGTGTCGCTGGTCAATGGTCGGTGCTTGGCGTCGTGCAAGGGGCGAATGGCAACTGGCGATGGGCGCTCAGCCCTGCCCGCCACGCAGACCCTGGCCGATCAAAAAAACCTCGGCCGAGCGGCTGCGCGAGGCCTTGGGCTTATAAGGCCGACTTTTGCGAAAAGTCTGGCGGAACAGCGCCACCAGCTCATCGTAGCCAGGACCGTGAAACACCTTGGCCACCATGGCGCCATCGCTGTGCAGATGCGCCTGCGCAAAGTCAACGGCCATTTCCACCAGTGTCTGCACGCGCGCGCCATCGGTAGCGGCATGGCCGCTGAGGTTGGGCGCCATGTCAGAGACCACCAGGTCCACAGCCCTGCCCTGCACGGCCTGCTGCAGGCGCTGCAGCACCTCGTCCTGCTGAAAATCGCCCTGGATGAAATGCACGCCGGCCACCGGCTCCATGGGCAGCAAGTCCACCCCGACCACCAGCGGCGCAGCAGCTGCGCCCTGGCCTGCCGCCTCGCCCTCGGCCGCCGCGCGGCCCAGCTCCAGCTTGCGGCTGAGGTACTGGCACCAGGCCCCAGGGGCGCAGCCCAGATCGACCACCACGCGCGCGCCCTTGAGCAGCTGGAACTCCTGATCGAGCTCCTGCAGCTTGTACACCGCGCGGGCGCGGTAGCCCTCCTTCTGCGCCAGCTTGACGTAAGGGTCATTGAGATGGTCGTGCAGCCAGGCCTTGTTGACCTTGCCGGTCTTGCCGGCGTTGCCCGCACGACTGTGCTTGCCCGTCATGAATCGATGCTCTCCAGATTGCGCCTTGCGATATGGTCAAAGAGGGCGGCCAGGCTCTGAGAGCCTGGCCGCATGGCCGATAATCATGCCATGACTGTCTTGACCCTGACCCCGGCCCAGCGCCGCAGCCTGCGCGCCGATGCCCACCACCTCGACCCGGTCGTTCTCATCGGCGCGGAGGGCCTGAGCCCCGCCGTCGAAAAGGAAGTCCAGGCCGCCCTGCAAGCGCATGGCCTGATCAAGATCCGCGTCTTCAACGACGACCGCCAGCTGCGCGAGCAATATCTGCAGCAGCTGTGCGAACAACTCGGCGCCGCCGCCGTACAGCACATCGGCAAGCTGCTGGTGCTCTGGCGCCCGCAGGCGCCCAAGGCCCGCGCAGCGGGCACGGGCGGCAAGGCCCCCACCGATGTCAAGGTCGTCAAGCCCAGCAAGCGCGCCGGCCAGCGCCCAGAGATCAAGCACGTGCGCGTGCTGGGCAACCAGCGCCTGACCGCCGGCGGCAATGTCAAGAAGGCCAAGCCGCGCCAAAGCTCGGCCAAGAAGAAGTCGCTGGATTGATGCAGGCCGCCACCCACCCCAACGCCGCAGACATGCGCTTGCACGATACCCCAGCCCCTGCCGCCACGCGGCATGTGCTGTGCATGAAATGGGGCAGCAAATACGGCCCTGAGTACGTCAACCGCCTCTACGCCATGGCGCAGCGCCACCTGCAGGGGGCGTTTCGCTTCGTCTGCCTGACCGACGACGTGCAGGGCATTCGCCCCGAGGTCGAGTGCTTCCCCATCCCCGAGCTGGACTGGCAACGCTACCCGCGCCAGCCCGACCGCGCCTGGAAAAAGCTGGCCACGTTCTCGCCCGATCTGCGCGAGCGCTATGGCCTGCAAGGCGTGGCGCTGTTTCTCGATCTGGATGTGGTCGTCGTCGGCCCGCTTGATGACTTCTTCACCCTGCCCGGGCCTTTTCGCATCATCCACGACTACCCACGGCCCTGGAAGCGCCGCCGCATCACCGGCAATTCCTCCGTCTACCGCTTCGAGATCGGCGCCCACCCGGACGTGCTGGAATACTTCCAGCGCAACGTGGCCCAGGTGCAGCAGCAGTTTCGCAATGAGCAGGCCTATCTGTCGGACTACCTGTACCGCCAGGGCCAGCTGGCCTATTGGCCAGAGCCCTGGTGCCCCAGCTTCAAGTACCACGGCATCCCCACCTGGCCGAGCAACTATTGGCGCGAGCCCTTCATCCCCGAGCAGGCCAGAATCGTCATCTTCCACGGCGAATGCAATCCGCCCGATGCCCTGGCCGGCCGTCGCAACCGCCGCTTTCGCTACATCCGCCCGGCCCGCTGGATTGCCGCGCACTGGCGTGAATGAGCGCCGGGCGCGAATTCAGCCCCCCGCCCTGCCCCGCCGCCATCGCGGCCATCGCCCTGGCGCGCGGCAGATGGCAGATTTGAGACTCCCCCCACATGCCTGACACCCGCTCTGCAGCAGGCGCCGCCACCGCCGCGCCTTCCAAAACCAAACGTTGGGCCTTGTTGGCCTTTTTGAGCCTGAACACGCTGTTGTTTTGCAGCCTGGGCAGTTGGCAGGTGCAACGCCTGGGCTGGAAAAAAGACCTGATCGCGCGCGTGCAGGCGCGCGTGCAGGCCAGCCCCGAGACCCCGCCCGCCGCCGCGCAATGGCCGCAGCTGGGCGCTGGCGACGAATACCGACGCCTGCAACTGGCCGGCCAGTTGCTGACCGAGCGCAGCATCCCCGTCTATGCCAACACCGACCTGGGGCCGGGCTACTGGCTCATGGCGCCGCTGCAACTGGCGTCGCAACCTGCCGATGCCAGCACAAACACAAACACCAGTGCAAATGCCAGCACTGGCGTGAGTGCCGCAACGCCCGCCGTGGTCTGGATCAACCGCGGCTTTATCCCCACGGCCATGCGCCACAGCCCGGACTACGCCCGCCTGAGCGCACCAGCTGCCGAAGCCGAGCGCAGCGTGCAGGTCACCGGCCTGCTGCGCCTGCCGCCGCGCCCGCATTGGTTCTCGCGCGACAACCGCCCGGCCGAGCAACGCTGGTACCAGCGCAACCCGGCCGAGCTATCGGCCGCGCAGGCCCTGCCCACTCAAGTGACAGCGCCTTATTTCGTTGATGCGCAGCAGATCGAACCCAGCCACACACTGCCCGCCGCTTGGGGCAGCGCCGCCCAGATTTGGCCGCGCCCGGGGTTGACGCAGCTGCAATTTCGCAACAACCACCTGAGCTACGCCCTGACCTGGTTCACGCTGGCCTTGCTCAACATCGCCGCGCTGATTTACCTGCTGTTCTTCGAGTCGCGCCGCGCGCGCCCAGGCCCAAACTCACGACGCGACCCTGCCGACTGAATGCGCTGCGCCATTGATGCATCGGGCGCATTGGCGCATCAGCGGTTTTCGATCACCACCAGGCGCGAGAGATTGAGCGCATTGACCGGGCGCACCGACTGGATATGCCAGTCGTAATGCTCAATGTGCTGGTCGTAGGCAAAGTCCGAATCGAAGCCAATGCGCTTGGTGAAAGGCTTGGCCATGCGCTCGAGCACGCGCCACACCGGCCCGGCATTGGAGAAGTGGTTCAGCACCACAATGCGCCCGCCCAGGCGGCACACGCGCCGCACTTCACGGATGAAGGCCTGCGGATCGGGCGTGACCGAATAGGTGTAGGGCAAGGTCACGCAATCGAACTGCCCATCGGCAAACGGCAGCGATTCGCCGTTGGCCACCAGCAGCGTCACCGGCGCGGCGCGCGCCGGATCCATCCGGCCACGCGCCTTTTGCAGCATGCCGGGCGACAAATCCACGCCGGTGACCGGCACATGCGCCGGGTACAGCGGCAGCAGCAGGCCCGTGCCCACGCCGATTTCCAGAATGCTTTGCGGCGGCCTGCGCTGCAGCTCCTGCGCCAGCGCGCGGCGGCCTGGCTCCAGCACCAGGCCAAACAATTTGTCGTATATCTGCGCGTACTGGTCGTAGCGGTCGCGCACGTCTTTGAGCGTCGTTTTCAATTTTCACCATCATGGGGCTTGAAAAGCCGCCAATCCGCCAAGAACTGCAGGCCGCTGTGCCAAGCATGCCCTGCATTGGCATGCACGGCGCGGGCCCGCGCGAAAAAGCGTCGAGTATAGGCCCCCTGCCTGCCCATTGGCCGCGCCCGGGCACGGCCATTGATCTGCGCCGACAATCGGCTTGCCCCCACCCACCCGCGCCGGGCGCGCACCGGCATTTCACCACCTTCACAGCCAAGGCCACGCCATGACCATGACCACCCAGGAAATCCGCTCCGTCCTCACCATCAGCCTGCTGGCCGCCTATGCCGACAGCGACAAGCACGCGCGCGAGCGCGAGGAAATCCGTCGCATCGCCGAGGGGTTGAGCCAGGCCGATGAAGTCAATTTGCCCACGCTGTACCAGGACGTGCTGCTCAAGCGCACCAACCTGGCGCAGGCCATTGCCGGGCTGCCCAGCATGGAAAGCCGCCAACTGGCCTACGAGATGGCCGTATGCGTCTGCGATGCCGATGGCAGCACCAGCGAGCGCGAGCGCGCCTTCCTGGGCGAGCTGCACCAGGCGCTGGGATTGGAGCAACAATTTGCCCAGCAAACCCTGCACGATGGCGAGGCCATGGCCCAGGCGCCGCTGCAAGCGGCCGCTGACGCGCCCTTGGCCGCTACCAGCGCCATGGCTGCCTCGATGACGCCCCAGACAGCGCCCCCGGCAGCGGCCCCGGCCCAGCCCGCTGGGCGCCCCAGCACGCTCGACGAGCAGGCCATGAGACAAAAAATCCTGCGCGCCGCCACGCTCAATGGCGCCATCGAGCTGCTGCCCGAGTCGCTCTCCACCATGGCCATCATCCCGCTGCAAATGCGCCTGGTCTATCAGATCGGCCAAAGCTACGGCTACGAGCTGGACAAGGGCCACATCCGCGACTTCCTGGCCACCATCGGCGTGGGCATGACCTCGCAATACCTGGAGCAGGCCGGGCGCAAGTTGCTGGGCGGCCTGCTGGGCAAGGCGGGCAAGGGGCTGCTGGGCGGCCTGGGCAAGCAGGCCGTCAGCTCCGGCATGAGCTTTGCCTCCACCTACGCGCTGGGCCACGTCGCCAACCAGTACTACGCTGCTGGGCGCAGCATCTCGGCGCAAATGCTCAAGGACAGCTACGCCCACATGCTGCAGGATGGCCGCCAACTGCACACGCAATACCTGCCGGACATGCGCCAGCAGGCGCAGGGCCTGAATGCCACGCGGCTCATGTCGCTGGTGCGCGGCAATCGCCAGGCTTTTTGAACGTCTGTTAAGCGCCTGTTCAAGATCGAGGCGCGAGTGGGCAGCGGCTCGGGCCGGGCTGCAAGGCGCAATGGCGCAAAACCGCAAGCCGCCCTGATCTGCAGGATGGCCTACCCTGCAGGGCGCCACACGCGTCAGCGGCGGGCAGTGCGCTGCGCCAGCGCTCGATCCACGAAGCCCAGCCGGTCCTGCCCCCAGTAGCGCACGCCGTCCAGCACGTAGGTGGGCGCGCCGAAGATGCCCTGCTCCAAAGCCTCCTGCGTGTACTGACGGTACAGGGCCTGGGTGGCAGGGGCTTGCTCCAGCGCCTGCAGGGCTGCGCCGTCGTAGCCGTTTTCATTGGCCACGGCAATGCGCACCTCGGCCAGAGCGGTATCGCGCTCTTCCAGCCACAGCGCGCGCAGCAGCGCGTGCGAAAGGGCCTGCACATCCAGCCCCTGGGCCTGGGCGGCAATCAGCATCCAGCCGGCGTGTTTGTTCCAGTGGGGGTCGGGGTGCACGCCTTGCGGGTAATGGCGCGGCTGCAGCACGATGGGCAGGCCCAGGTAATCGCTCCAGCGGGCCAGCTCTTCCTGGTGGTAGCTGCGCCGTGCCGCAGGCCGGGTGCGCAGTGGGATGCCGCCGGTCTGCGGCACCACGGCCTGGAAGTCAAACGGCTTGAAGACCAGGCGCACGCGGTGGCGGCGCACGATGTCTTGCAGCTGCGGGCCGGCGAAGTAAGCCCAGGGGGAAGAGAGGCTGTAGTAGCAGGCCAGCGTGGCGCTGCCCTCGGAGGCGTTGATGGTCATGGCAAGGCGGTGATGGGGCTGCGGCAGGCAGCCATCAAGGGGAAAACTATGGGCCTGTTTCAGCTCAGGGCTGGGACAGGGGCGGCACGTACCAGCGCGTGTCCTTGAGCTCAGGCTCGTCGTGCGCCAGCAGGCGCTGCCAGTGGGCCTGGGCATCGAGCGTGAACAGATCGCTGGCGATGGCCGCGGCCAGGCGGCGCGCGCCAATGCCCAGGCCGGGGATGTCGCCGGCCAGCGCGCCGTGGCTGAGGGTGCTGCCCCAGTTGAACAGGTGCATGCGCGCCAGCGCCTGGGCCACCTCCTGCGGCTGGCCGG
Organism: Vandammella animalimorsus; assembly: GCF_002285285.1. GTDB lineage: Bacteria > Pseudomonadota > Gammaproteobacteria > Burkholderiales > Burkholderiaceae_C > Lampropedia > Lampropedia animalimorsus. The sequence continues at coordinate 512,090 of NZ_NSJF01000001.1, read as the reverse complement.
CCTTGGCGCGCAGCTCGAAGCCCGGCCCCAGGTAGGGAAAGCGCGCGGCTTCGGCGTGGCTGGCGGCTTCGTCTGAGGGCACGTGCTGCGCCCAGGTGTCGATGGCACTGACGTAGGGGGCCAGCTCGGGGCGGTCGAGCAGGTTGACGTCAAAGCCGGTGCCGAAAATCACGGCATCAAAGCGCTGCTGGCCCTGCGGCGTGCTCACGCGCACGCCGTGCGCATCGGGCGCCACGTCCAGCCAGTTCTGGCCCAGCTGCAGGTTGAAACCGGCATGGGCATCGCAGCGGCGCACGGTCTCCCAAGGCGGTGGCACTTGCTCGCTGAAGATGTAGGTGTAGAAACGCCAGCGCTGCGCGTCATCAAGCCGCTCGAAGCCGTGGAAGAAACCAGGGAACGAAGTCCATTTGCTCTTGTTGACCTGCGGCAGTTGGGCGCGGCGGGCAAATTGCGTCACGCGCGCGCCGGCCTCCAGCGCGCAAGCGGCGTTGTCGAAGGCCGAGGCGCCCACGCCCAACACGCCCACGTGGCGACCAGCCAGCGCGGCGAAGTCGATGGCATCGGCGCTGTGAAACACCCGTCCAGCGGCCAGGGGGTCATCACGGCGCAGACTGGGGTAATGCGGCCAGCGCGGCGCGCCGCTGCCATCGCGGCCCAGCGCCAGCACCAGCTTGCGGGTGTAGACGGTCTCTTCGCCCTGCGGGCCGTGCAGGCGCACGCGCAGCAGCGGGCCTTCGTGCGCCACGTCCAGCAGCTGCACGCCGTTTTCCACCGGCAGGCCCACGGTCTCGCGCACCCACAGCAGGTAATCGCGCCAGTCCAACCGGCCCACCTTGTGCAGCGCGGCCCAGCCATCAGCGCCGTGCTGCGCCTCGTACCAGGCGCGAAAGCTCAGGCTGGGCACCCCCAGATCGGGCCCGGTCAGGTGCTTGGGACTGCGCAGCGTGAGCATGCGCGCGTAGGTGCCCCAGGGGCCTTCCTGCCCGCGCGCGGCGCGGTCGATGAGGCGGATGCGCCCGATGCCCTCGCGCATCAGGGCAAAGGCAGCGGTCTGGCCGCACATGCCGGCGCCGGCGATGAGCACGTCCAGCGCATGGCCGCCGCCGGGCTGCGCCGCAGGCAGCGACCAGTCTGGCACGGGCCAGTTCAGCCGAGCCAGATCGGCGCGCGCCTGCTGGGCCAGGCGCGCCAGCGCTGCCGTATCGCGCGCGCTGGCCAGGGCCTGTGGCGGCACAGGCGGCAGGATGCGCTCGGCCCAGGCAGCCTCTGGGGCGCTGGGGCTGGAGGGAGGAATGGTTGAAAGATCGCTTGCTGGCATGGCAATGCGGGCCTCAGTTGATCTGCACCTTGGCAGCCTCGACCACCTCCGCCCACTTGCGGCGATTGTCCCGCACCGTGATGGCGAACTGCTCGGGCGTTTCGATGCGCACGGCATTGCCCATGGATTCGATGCGCTCGCGCATCGCAGGCTGCTTTAGCACCCCCGTGATGGCGGCATTGAGGCGCTGCACGATGGGCGCGGGCGTGCCCTTGGGGGCAAACACGCCAAACCAGATGGCGCTGTCAAAGCCCTGCGTGCCGGGCAGGCCGCTGTCGGCAATGGGCGGCACGTCGGCCACGGCCGGCACGCGCTGGGCCGTGGTCACGCCCAGCAGACGCACCTTGCCCGCCTTGGCGTGCGGCAGCACGGTCTGCACCTGGTTCATGATGCAGCAGGTCTCGCCGCGCAACACGGCGCCAATGGCGTCCGGCCCGCCCTTGTAGGGCACGTGCACCATGTCCAGCCCCAGGCGCGAGTTGAACTCGGCAAAGGCCATGTGCGTGCCCGTGCCGTTGCCGGTGGAGGCAAAGTTGTACTTGCCCGGATGGGCCTTGATCTCGGCCACGAACTCGGCCAGATTCTTCACGTCGATGACCTCGGGGTTGATGGTCAACACGTTGGAGACATCGTTGATCGGCGCCACGGGCACGAAGTCGGCCTCCACATCGAAGGGCAGGTTCTTGTACAGCGCAGCATTGCTGCCATGCGTGGCCGCCGTGCCAAAAGCCAGCGTATAGCCATCGGGTTTGGCGCGCGCGACAAACTCGCTGGCGATGTTGCCGGCCGCACCCGGCTTGTAATCGATGATGATGGGCTGGCCCAGGGCCTTGGCCAGCGGCTCTTGAATCAGCCGCGCAATCACATCCACGCCCGAGCCGGCGGGAAAAGCCATGATGAGTGTGATGGGCTGCGCAGGCCAGCTGGCGGCTGACTGTGCTGCTTGCGCGGTGGTTTGCTCAGGCAGCTTTTGCCCGCCGCTGGCCCAGGCAGAAACGGCCAGCGTGGCCGCGCCCCCCAGCAAAGCCAATGCGCCCAGCGCCGCGCGGCGCTTGATGTTGCGAATGTTCATAGTGACTCTCCATCGGTGCCCGCCCAACCGGGGCGCCCATGCAGCGCATTGTGATCAAGGCTACACAACGGCATGGCATGAGCTTATATCTCAGGCGCTGATGTCGGGCAGTGAGCAACTGCCGCCAGCCCCAAGCCCTGAGGCCGTTCGCAAGCTGGAAGAAGACCGCGGCAAAGTCAGACAGGCCCGCGCAAGCTCGCCCCAGGCCACAGCAGGCGGCACAATAGACACTTTTCGTGAGCGGGCCCCGCCCGCCCGCGCATCGCCCCTGCCCCACCCCGAGAAAGACCATGAGCGAGCAAAAAACCATCCCCATCCGCCCCGCCAACGAGCGCAGCGCCCACATCACCCAGGGCAAATCGCGCGCGCCCAACCGCTCCATGTACTACGCGCTGGGCTATACCGAGAGCGATTTCGACAAGCCCATGGTCGGCATCGCCAACGGCCACTCCACCATCACGCCCTGCAACGCAGGCCTGCAACGCCTGGCCGATGCGGCCGTGGAGGGCATCCGGCAAGCGGGCGGCAACCCGCAAATCTTCGGCACGCCCACGATCTCCGACGGCATGTCCATGGGCACCGAGGGCATGAAGTACTCGCTGGTCAGCCGCGAAGTCATCGCCGATTGCATCGAGACCTGCGTGGGCGGGCAATGGATGGACGGCGTGCTCGTCGTCGGCGGCTGCGACAAGAACATGCCCGGCGGCATGATGGGCATGCTGCGCGCCAACGTGCCGGCTATTTATGTCTACGGCGGCACCATCCTGCCCGGGCGCTACAAGGATCAGGACCTGAACATCGTCAGCGTGTTCGAGGCCGTGGGCCAGAACGCCGCCGGCAACATGAGCGATGAGGAATTGAAAGAAATCGAGCAGCGCGCCATCCCCGGCAACGGCTCGTGCGGCGGCATGTACACGGCTAACACCATGTCCAGCGCCTTCGAGGCCCTGGGCATGAGCCTGCCCTACTCCAGCACCATGGCCAACCCGCACGACGAGAAGCAAAACTCCGCCAAGGAATCGGCCAAAGTGCTGCTGCAAGCCATCCGCAACAACCTGCGCCCGCGCGACATCGTCACCCGCAAGGCACTGGAAAACGCCGTGGCCGTCATCATGGCCACCGGCGGCTCCACCAACGCCGTGCTGCACTTTCTGGCCATCGCCCACGCAGCCGGCATCGAGGATTGGAACATCGACGACTTCGAGCGCATCCGCAAGAAAGTGCCCGTAATCTGCGACCTCAAGCCCTCGGGCAAATACATGGCCGTCGATCTGCACCGCGCAGGCGGCATTCCGCAGGTCATGAAAATCCTGCTCAACGCAGGCCTGTTGCACGGCGACTGCATGACCATCACCGGCAAGACCATCGCCGAAACCCTGGCCGAGGTGCCCGATGCGCCGCGCGCCGATCAGGACGTCATCCGCCCCATCGACAAGCCTCTGTACGCCCAGGGCCACCTGGCCATCCTGCGCGGCAACCTCAGCCCCGAAGGCGCGGTGGCCAAGATCACCGGCCTGAAAAACCCCGCCATCACCGGCCCCGCGCGCGTGTTCGACGACGAGCAATCGGCCCTGCAAGCCATTCTGGAGGGCAAGATCAAGGCCGGTGACGTGATGGTGCTGCGCTACCTCGGCCCCAAAGGCGGCCCCGGCATGCCCGAAATGCTCGCCCCCACCGGCGCGCTCATCGGCGCAGGCCTGGGCGAGAGCGTAGGCCTGATCACCGACGGGCGCTTCTCCGGCGGCACCTGGGGCATGGTGGTCGGCCACGTCGCCCCCGAAGCCTACGTGGGCGGCACCATCGGCCTGGTGCGCGAGGGCGACACCATCACCATCGATGCCAAGCAACTGCTGCTGCAAGTACACGTCAGCGACGAAGAGCTGGCCGAGCGCCGCAAGCACTGGCAGCAACCCGCGCCGCGCTACACCCGTGGCGTGCTGGCCAAATTCGCCCACAACGCCGCCAGCGCCAGCCGCGGCGCCGTACTCGACGCCTGGGATGCGGCCACCCCTGCCTGCCAGGGCGGCCAGGGCTGATGCAGTCGGCGCTGCCACTGCAGTTTGCCCAAGCAAGATGACAAAACATCCAGCCTTTGGGTCATGCCGTTCACCAACCCAGTGAACGGCATTTCTACTCGGGTCATAACACAGCAATATGAGCAGTGTCGTTTCCCAACAAATTGCTCACCCGAGTGAAGCAAGATGGAGGTTCTCAAGCCCAACCACCTGCTTCAGGAGTCCCTGGATGAACACCCATAAGAATGCTTCACTGATGCCCAAAGGACGAGCCCACCTGGTCTCTCAGTTTGCCTTATTGGGCTTAGTCACAGCAACTCAGGCCGCTGGTATCAGTTGCCGCACTGCGCGCAAGTGGCAGCGCAGCTTTGCCACCCGAAGCTGAGGCGGACCTATTGAATTGCGGCTCACGCCCCCAGCACACTCCTCGGCACACTGATGCAAGCAAGATTTGAGCGCACCGTGGCCCTGAGCACACCAGCAATTGACCTATATCCGAATTGCCGAGCGCGTGGGCTTGTTGTCAAGTAGCACGCTAGCAAGAGCCAGTCATGCCCCGGTCGAGGCCTGGTTGGCATTGAGTGTGACCATCGATAGATCACTGGCGCTTTAGCGCCAACTTCTGCAGGGCGCAGCCCGATGAAATTGCCGAGAGCGCCTGTACCACTGCTCACCGCACCATGTGACTACCACCGTCTGAGGTGATGAACCAGCGGGTAATGACCGACGATGGTGTAACCCACACATCACGGTGCTTTGCTAATTTGCTGGGGTGATTGAAGATCAAGCGTTTTCGCTCTTGACCATCTACACCCAGCACCAATGCCAAGGCCAAGCGCCTTACCCAAACTGCTTTGCGCGAATGGGGTTATGCAGACCGTTATCCCAGCTCAGCACCTCGTGCTGACGAGCTCGCGCCTTGGCTGCACCATTACAACTTCCATCGCTCTCGCCTGGCCAAGAGCCATTCACCATTAGTGACCCAGCAGGAAGTTTGTGGAAACAACGTGTGTTGAGCAGCTACATGCCGTTGCCTATCAGTGCCTTAACAGGCTGCTGAAATACTGCCGAAGATGGGCGAAAAACATCCAACAGATGCCCTCAGTTCCCCTTCGCCGACCATAAATCAACGACTTACGATGGCTTGAGGCGGCAAGTCTGAGGCTTTTCCGCCTGTCGATTCAGTATTTCAGCAGCCTGTTAAGCCTGTGCAGTTCCCACCCAATGCCGCGGATCACCCGACTACTGCGCACGGTGCGCTGGGCGCAGCACCTGGCAGGCGGCTGTCGACGTGTGGGCGATGGCCTTTTCCATACGGTACTGCCCACGATCAGACGCGAGAGTTCGCTGGCATCGACGGCCTTGATCGCACGCGCAGCGGCAATGGTCTTCTCCAAAGGCTCTTCCATGCAGGCTTTGCTCAGGCGCTGAGGCCAGCGGGTTAGTGAGCTGGGGCTTGCACGGCAGCGTGTGGCCTGAAACAGCACTTCACCGATGAAGAGCTGCCAATAGAGATTTCCCAACCAGCGCGTTCGCACCTGCTTTTCGCGGAAGCGATGCGCGTGCTTGAGATTCAGCAACTCGGCCGTCAGCCACACCGGCAGGGCACAGTGTGCGGGCGGCGGCCACCGCCTGGGTGTGGCTTGGGCTGCAAAGTCGGTGACAGCCAGGCTAGAGGGGATCGCACAGGTCGATCAGGCTCTATAGCCGAGATGGAAGCAGCACTTCACCGCAGGCATTAGCTGTGCCGGCGGCAACGGGGCGCTGGCGTATGCAATGACTCGAGACTGCAAGAAAAAGAAAGGGAAATTATCGAAAAACGACATTTTCGGCATACCGAATTGGGATCGAAGCGCAAGGCAGGGTACGGGGCGGAAGGGGTTTTCAGGACTACTAAGTGGCGTGGCATGCCGCACCACTCTTGCTATGGTTACATTGCCTTCATTACCATTAACATAAAATCAAGGATTTATTAAAAAAGTATTGACAATCAATTTAATTAAGGCAGGTATACTTTAAGATCTTGATGCAATCTGGGGTGCCGCCAGAATACTTCAACATTAATGGAATTCTTTAAAGAGCCTATTTTTGGCAGCAAAAATTTATATTAAAAATCTCGCCTCTCATTATGGATACAGCATTACCTTGCCTCCAACCACCTTTGCACGCGCACACCCATTTGACGGCTTTCGTTTATTGACCTCTTTTTGGAAGCACTCATCCATGGCGTTTCATATCATATCAAAAATATCCTATTACTGCTTCGATGGTGTTTCTGCCTTTCATGCGAATCCGAAATTTACCGCCTTCAACTCCAGACGAATAACCCAATAAGGATTAACAAACATATACCACAAGCACAATAAATTCGCAAAAATACGCATAACTTTAGAAGATTTTTATTTAGTGGCATGGGTACACTGATGCGGAACTTTTCAATTTCACCGTTGGAAATATTCAGTAGCTTCTGGCGCAACCGTGAACTGATCATGGCATCCACCAAACGCGAAGTGCTGGGGCGTTATCGTGGCTCCGTAATGGGCTTGCTATGGTCATTTTTCAACCCGCTCTTGATGCTTACGGTCTACACATTTGTGTTCAGCGTCGTCTTCAAGGCGCGCTGGAATGTGGAAACCGAGTCCAAGACCGAATTTGCACTTGTATTGTTTGCTGGCCTGATCGTCTTTTTCCTGCTCAGTGAAACCATCAACCGGGCACCCTCGTTGGTGGTTGCCAACGTCAACTATGTCAAGAAGGCGATCTTCCCGCTGGAAATTTTGCCTGTTGTCTCACTGCTCTCCGCCTTGTTTCATGGCTTTGTCAGTCTCTGCGTCTGGCTGATCAGCTATTTGCTGTTCTTCGGTATACCAAAGCCAACCGTGCTCTATCTGCCCTTGGTCATTTTGCCTTTCCTACTAATTATCCTAGGCTTGAGCTGGTTACTGGCCTCGCTGGGCGTTTACCTGCGCGATGTTTCCCAATTCATTGGAACACTGGTGCTGGTTTTGATGTTCATGGCACCAATTATGTACCCTGTTACGGCTTTGCCAGAAGAATTTAGGCAATGGTTGTATCTCAATCCACTTACATCGATTGTTGAACAAACGCGGGACGTGCTCTATTGGGGGAACCCGCCTGATTTTGAGCTATTGGGTATCTACGCGCTGGTTTCAGCCTTCATTGCATGGCTTGGATTTGCATGGTTTCAGAAAACCAGGAAAGGCTTTGCCGATGTCCTCTGAAATTACCATCAAGGTTGAAAATCTGAAAAAATGTTACCAAATCTACGATCAGCCTCGAGATCGACTCAAACAGTTCATACTGCCACGCCTGCAACAGATGCTCCGGCAACAACCCCGGCAGTATTACCGCGAGTTCTGGGCGTTGAAGGATGTCACTCTGGACGTCAAGAAGGGTGAAACGGTCGGCATCCTTGGGCGTAACGGAAGCGGTAAAAGCACGCTGCTACAGATCATCACTGGGACGCTAGCGCCCACCTCCGGCACGGTTGAAACCCACGGCCGCATTGCCGCACTGTTGGAATTGGGCTCAGGATTCAACCCTGATTTCACCGGGCGGGAGAATGTCTACCTCAATGGCTCAATTCTGGGTTTTTCCAAACAGGAAATGGATGAGCGGTTTGATGAGATTACCGCTTTCGCCGATATCGGGGACCACCTTGAGCAGCCGATCAAAACCTACTCCAGCGGTATGGTTGTTCGCTTGGCCTTCGCCGTGCAGGCCTGCGTGTCCCCCCAGGTGCTCATTGTGGATGAAGCACTAGCCGTGGGTGACGAAAAGTTCCAGAGGAAATGTTTCGATTACATCGAGCGGTTGCGCGAGGGCGGATGCTCCATTTTGCTGGTGACGCACTCGACCGCGACGGTGGAAAAATTTTGCCAGCGTGGCGTGCTTTTGCACAAGGGCTACGTCCACGGCATTGGCCCCGCCAAGGAAATCGTCGACCAGTATCACGCCCTGCTCTATTCGGACGAGAAAACTTATATCCGCTATCTGCAACAAAGCCAGGCAACGGACACACCTCTGGCATGCGTTGATGAAACTACAGCAATTCAGGATACTGAGGGCTGCATCGGTGACGACGAGCCCAGCGGGAACGGCATGCGCGCCGTGATCACCCATTGGCAGATTCTGGATGCTTCAGGCGACCTATGCGATCAGTTCATGACCGGCGAGATCCTGACGGTTCGTTTTTTTGTCGATGTTCTGCGTCCTATTGATGAAATCCAGGCGGGCCTCTTGATCCGTACCGTGGAGGGCGTCAGCGCATTCGGGACGAGTACGCTTTATCACCAACAAAACTTCACCAATGCCCTACCCGGCACACGCCTTGTCTTTGATTTCGAGCTGCGCGCCGATCTGTGTGCAGGCACATACTTTGCCACTCTAGCAATAGCGGAGGCGATATCACACGGGGATATGACATACCTTGACCGCAAGACCGATATCATTGTTTTTACGGTACATCAGCCACGTATTCTCGGCAGCGGCATAGCCATGCTTGATACAAAGGTGATGGTGACTGAATTAGGAGCGAAAGCATGAAATCGCTACTAATCGTCACCGAGCAATTTACTTTAGGGGGGCTCGAAACGCATATTCGCGGAGAAATTGAACATCTCAGCAAGGCTGGTGTTAATGTTCATTTGGCTACTGGCAAGGCTTTTGAAGAAGCACTCTTGCCCTCAGGGCTGGCTTCCATAACATACGGATTGCCTCTGGGGCCTGAATGTTCCCCCGAAGAGCTATTGTCGGTGATCCAGCATCTCCGACAGATCATTCGCCAGCACGCAATCGGATGCGTTCATGTTCACCCTTTCACGTCAATCATTCCTGCTGTTGTGGCAGCCGAGCTGGAATCCATACCTTATGCCATCACGCTGCACGGCCCAGCCTCCATGGCCAGCTATGGGCCGATTTATGACCTGTTGGTCAAGGACATCATCCTGGCAAGTTCACCCCTGATTGTTGCGGTATCGCCAGAGGTTCAGGATCTACTGACCGTCCATGCCTCCGAGCAATCCCTTCATTACATCCCCAATTCAGTGACATTTGAAGAGTCTCATAGCGCAGATTCGACTGTCAACCCGATAGATCCACGCTGGTTGGTTGTATCCAGACTGGATGAGTTCAAAATACAAGGAATTTTCGACTTCTGCAGCAAGGCAAAATTGTGCGGAATACCGGGCGTGATGATTGCTGGCGATGGGCCAGCGAAGCAGCAGCTCTGCCAAATGCTTGAAAAACATGGGGATTCGGATTACGTTGAATTGATCGGCTCAAGCAACGAAATTCCTACCATTATTCAAAAATTTTCCGGTATTGCGGGAATGGGGCGTGTTGTTCTTGAGGGGATTTCGTCGCGCAAACTCGTGATTTTAGTGGGTTATGACGGAGTAAAAGGAGTTGTCGACGAAAAGCTGTTAGCAAAAGCAGCTGAACATAACTTCTCCGGCCGCAACCTTCCCGTTATTGACAGCAATGAATTGCTTGATCAACTTGATAATAGGACAAGCAAGGATCAGATTGACAGCGTTTTTGAATTTGCCAAAACACATTTCAACGCTCACCATGCATGGACTCGCTTTCTCGACAATATCAGTTCAATACCAGCCCCTGCCACTACGGTGTTGACTGGTTTGCACCACCATCTTTCCACAAACACGATCACTGGAACAACACCATACCTCTACAGCAAAGCGCTATTGGATCAGATAGAGACGGTGGTATGCAGCAAGAAATTCTACGACCCAAGACTGTTGGCTGCCGTTTCGCTCTGCCGGCAAAGGCAGGCGAGCAACGAAGTCAATCTGCTCGACGGGCAGATTGCGAGCCTGAATCTGGCACTGGCTGAGCGCGATGAGCAGATCGCCAGTCTCAGCCAAACGGCAACTGAGCGCGACGGCCAGCTTACTCATCTCAATCAGGCGGTAACCGAACGTGATGAGCGGCTTGCCCACCTCCATCAAACCGTGGTCGAGCGTGACAGCCAGCTTGTTCTCCTCAATCAGGCTGTGCTTGATCGCGATGTGCAGCTAACCAATCTCAGCCAAACGTTAGCCGAACGTGATGGGCAGCTTAGTTACCTCAATCAGTCGGTAATTGAGCGCGATGAGCAGCTTGCCAACCTCAACCGAGCAATAACCGCGCTTAATGAGCAAATCGCTGGCCTCAACCAAACAGTAGCCAAGCATATTCAACAGATCACCAATCTCAATCAAACGGTAGCCGAGCGTGATGGACAACTTGCACACCTCAATCAGGCCATCGTTGAGCGCGATGAGCAGATCGCCAGCTCAGACCAAATGGCAATCGAGCGTGACAGACTGATCGCCGACTTGAATCTAACCATAGTCGAGCGAGACGGGAAAATTTTCAACCTAAACCAGTCTCTTGCAGAAGAACACCAAAAGTATCAGAACGTAATGAACTCGAACTCAATGAAAATCACAGGAATTCTGCGCACAGCCAGAAGAAAAGCGCAAATCTTGAAAAAATTATCTCGAGCATTTTTCTACACTCTGAAATCGCAAGGCCCCCGAATGGCTTTAACAAAAACAAAAAACTGGCTATCAAAACAAAAACAAGAAAAAAACAACAGTTCGGAAAATATAAAAATTTCAAATCAAGAAATTTATTCGATAAACAAATCCGCTCAAAATGAATATATTCTTAGGTACATTGATATTGGGCTAGAGGACAGTCACGCCGATGTGCTTTCAGAAGTATTGTTTGACGCCATTGCATCCGAAAGAAAAATTTTAGTCTTACCTTTAAGCTATCCACTGGAGCTGACGCAGCGCCCCGATCACATCATTCGTTTTTTTGCAGAAAAAGGCTATCTATGTCTCTTGCTACAGGTTGATAGCAACCCTCCATTCCTCAGGGAGATAGCCACAAACCGGTACCTAACCAATGTTTTTGGGGGGGTAATAAGCTCACTCGCAGACAGAAATAATGTAGTCCTCTACCTAACATATCCTTTCTTCGGATATTTGCTACCCCACATGCCTCGAGCGCAGTGCCTTTATGACGTTCTCGATGATTTGAGCGTTTTTTCACTCCACTGCAGTGCCATGATCGAAGATCATGAGAGGCTGCTTGCAAGTGCTACCGCCGTCATTTTTTCATCAAGAGAATTGATGAATAAAAATTCCAGCAAGACTAAGGCAAACTATTTTCTTGTTAAGAATGGTGTTTGGGTCTCCGATTTTCAGAGCGAAAACAAGGATCATGCTTCGCTCGACCTGAAGGATGACTCATTTGTAGTAGGCTACCACGGTGCCATCAGCGAACTTCTTGACTGGGAAATACTAAAAAAGATCACAAGCATTTCAAACGTAAAACTAGTAATGGTGGGACCATTAATAGAATTCGAAGGCTATTCCAAGGAAAACCTGATCGTACGCAACCAGGTATTAAGCAAGCCTAACGTTTTACACATTCAAGCAGTTCCATACGAAAAGCTAAAAATTTATCTTGAAAAATTTTCCGTTGGCTTAATACCATTTCTTGTAAACGAAAAAACAAATCCAGTTTTACCATTGAAGCTTTTTGAGTACATGGCAATTGGGCTACCAATTTTTGCCACAAGAACCTCTTCCTTAATAGACTACAGTGACTCAGTATTCGTTGGATCCTCCGAAGATATTTTTGAAAAAATCACAGAAATGGCAGCATCAAATAAGAAGCCAACTCGCATTGACTATGAAGAAGTTTTGAAAGAATCCAACTGGGCTAACCAGATTAGCCCCGTTTTTAACATACTAGAATCCAGCTTTGAGAGAACAAATAATATAAGCCATGTCGCCATCAAAAAAGTTGACATAATAAATATTAATTTTTTCGATTGGGATGGAAAAGTACTATACAAAGGCGGTGCAGAACGATATGTTTTTGACTTGGCGTGCATGCTGCGAGATGCTGGATGGTCCCCAAGAATCATACAAAATGCAAATAGCGATTTCTCCAAGGATTTTTTTGGAATTCCCGTTGTTGGCGTGCAAACAAACAGCGACGGCGACATAAAGCTGATGTCAAAAAAATTCAGGAATTTTTGCAAGGACAGCGATTTAGTGATCGCCTCACCAGCAGATCTTGGGTGCGCCCTTTATGGACTCAAGGTAATCGCAATTAATCACGGAATATACTGGGACCACAAATATAAACGATTAAAAAGCAGCAATATTGCGGAATACAACAATATTTTTGACGCCCTGCGAGTGGCTTCACGCGTAGTTGCGGTTGACACCAATTTCATTAATTGGCTAAGAACGTACGATTACCCTCTCGCCGAGAAGGCATCATACATTCCCAACTATTTTGACTCAAAAATTTTTCAAGTCAACGAGAAGGATTTTAGCGGCAAAATTAGAGTGCTTTATCCAAGGCGCTTATATGAAGCCAGAGGCATATTTATTGTCTTAAAGGCATTTGATTATTTGCTACCAAAACATCCGGAACTTGAATTACACTTGGTTGGCCAAGCCAATGAAGAAGACGGAAAAATTGTAGCTCAGCACATAGAGCGTTATCGAGATCGTGTCACCTGGCAAGAATTCGACATGGGCGAGATGAATTCCGTTTATCAAGAATCCCATATTGTTCTTGTTCCGACGCTCTATGCAGAGGGCACCTCGTTGTCATGCATTGAGGCGATGGCTACCAACAACGCCCTAATCGCTACAAACATAGGGGGGTTGCCCAATTTGGTCATTGACGGCTTTAATGGCCATTTGATTAACCCAAAATACGAAGACTTGATTACATCATTAGAGTTTTTTCTAAAAAACCGACCACTACTAAAAGAAATGGCCAACAACGGTCTCGCGATGTCCAAGACATTTGAAAAAAACAACTGGCTCGCACGATGGAAAAAAATAATTTCAGAGGTTTCGCAATGAAAAAAATACTTTGTGTCATCGGCACCCGCCCGGAAGCCATCAAAATGGCCCCTGTCATTCTGGCGTTGCAGAAGGAGCCGTGGGCGAACGTGCGGGTTCTTGCAACTGCGCAGCACCGTCATATGCTCGATCAGGTCAATGAGTTTTTTGGCATTGATCCGGATATTGACCTGAATATCATGCGGCCCAATCAAGCGCTGACGACCCTGACAGCCCGGTTGTTGCTTGAGCTCGACGATGTTTTGCAGACGGAGAAGCCGGATGCTGTATTGGTGCAAGGGGATACCACCACCGTGATGACTGTGGCCTTGGCATGCTTTTATCACCGCATCCCGATTGGGCATGTGGAGGCCGGGCTGCGCACCTGGGATATGCAAAATCCTTTTCCGGAAGAGGCCAACCGGGTTATTGCAGGCAAGCTGGCGCGCTGGCACTTTGCACCGACCGAGGGTTCTCGGCAGAACTTGCTGAAGGAGGGTGTGCCGGATACCGAGATTGTTGTCACCGGTAATACTGTCATCGACGCATTGCTGATCACGGCATCCAAGGAACTGGAGCTTGCAGTGCCACTGGATGCTGACAAGCGGCTGGTTTTGGTGACATCCCACCGCCGAGAGAATTTTGGCGAGCCATTGCGCAACATTTGCCGCGCCCTGCGCACGCTGGCTGAGAATAATTCTTCGGTGCAGTTTCTCTACCCCGTGCATCCCAATCCCAATGTCAAGGATGTGGCCCATGAGTTTCTGGCTGGGTTGCCCAATTTCATGTTGTGCGAGCCGCTGGATTACGCCCCGTTCATTGCGGCGATGAAGCGCGCCTACATCATCCTGACCGATTCTGGCGGTGTGCAAGAGGAAGCCCCGGCTCTTGGCAAGCCTGTGCTGGTGTTGCGAGACGAAACGGAGCGGCCAGAGGCGGTTGAGCAGGGTGTGGTCAAGTTGGTTGGGCCCAACTTTGAGCGTATCGTCAGCCAGGCGCAGCGTTTGCTCGATGATGAATCTGCGTATCTTGCAATGGCTCGCGGCGTTTCGCCTTATGGCGATGGCCAGGCCGCTGCGCGAATCGTGAAGACGCTACGTGCGCATTTCAGCTGATGCAGCTCATCTATTTATCGCCAGTGCCGTGGAATAGCTTTGCCCAGCGACCGCATAAGTTCGTAGAGTGGTTCCATAGCCGGACAGGCGGCTCTGTCTTGTGGGTCGATCCTTATCCCACCCGTTTTCCCAATTGGAGGGATTTGCGGCGGCTACGCCCCTCTGCGTCGCACGATCTGCACAACAACAGGCCCGCATGGCTTACGGTGCTCAAGCCCAGTGCTGTGCCTATTGAGCCATTGCCGGGTTCCGGCTGGGTGAATGGGCGCTTGTGGCAACGTCAATGGCAGCAAATGATGGATTTTTCCAATCAGTCCAGAACCTGGTTGGTGATTGGCAAGCCATCGGTTCTTGCGCGCAATCTCTTGAAGCGCCTGCGTGACTGCCCATCCTTGTACGACGCCATGGATGAGTTTCCGGCCTTTTATGAAGGCTTTTCCCGGTCAGCCCTGGCTCGGCGGGAGCTGGAAATTGCCCATTGTGTGGACATCATCACAGTTTCGAGCACAGAGCTTAAATCACGCTGGGCGCGCGTACATCAGGATGTGCGGCTGGTTTACAACGGGCTGGATCTGTCGGTGATGCCAAGCATGCAGCAGGGGCCTGCTGCATCCAGCAAAAAAGTCTTTGGCTATGTTGGAACCATTGCTTCATGGTTCGACTGGGACTGGGTGTGCGCTTTGGCAAGGGCCAGGCCGAACGACGAAATTCGCTTGATTGGCCCGGTTTTCAACCGCCCGCCCAGTAAGCTGCCCGACAACATTACCTTGTTGCCTACTTGTGATCATGCGACTGCTTTGAAAGCGATGACGCAGTTTCACGCTGGGCTGATTCCGTTCAGAAAAAATGCGCTGACTGCCTCGGTTGATCCGATCAAATACTACGAGTACCGCGCACTGAACCTGCCGGTGATCTCTACGGATTTTGGAGAAATGAGTCTGCGTGCAGGAGAGCGTGGCGTATTTATCACGCAGATCGAGGCTGACGTGCCTGCGATGGCTGAGGCCGCCCTGCAATTCAAAGTCGGGACAGGCGTAGACCTTGCATTTGCACAGGAAAACACTTGGGAGGCGCGTTTTGATGCAGCCAAGCTTCTCCCATAGTTGAGTCAACAACAGGCTTCTTGCGGTAATGCCGCTCACTGGGCTCAGTAAACGGCGCTAACCAGAGGCCGTCTTTTTTTCTTGACCCTCCCGTGCAGAAATTCGGGACAGGCCCTCAAGGCAGCAAGATGGTCGAGCCCGTGGTCTTGCGCGCCTCCAGCGCCTGGTGCGCTTGCTGCACGTCCTGCAGCGCAAAGCGCTGTTCGATGTGGATTTTCACCGCGCCCTGCTGCACGACGGCGAACAAGTCGTCGGCCATGGCCTGGGTGCGCTGGCGCGAGCTGGTGTGCGTGAACAGCGTCTGGCGCGTCACGAACAGCGACTTGGCCGCCAGCACGGCCGGGGCGAACGGCGGCACCGGGCCCGAGGCATTGCCGAAGCTGACCATCAGCCCAAAGGCGCGCAGGCAGGCCAGCGAGCCTTCCCAGGTGTCCTTGCCGACCGAGTCGTAGACGATCTTCACGCCCTGGCCCTGCGTGATCTCTTGCACGCGGGCGGCAAAGTCCTCGCGCCGGTAGTTGATGGCGTGGGCCGCGCCGTTGGCCAGCGCCAGGGCGCATTTCTCGTCCGTGCCGGCCGTGGCGATCAGCTTCAGGCCCAGGTGCCGGGCCCACTGGCAGGCAATCAGGCCCACGCCCCCTGCGGCGGCGTGAAACAGCACGTGGTCGCCCGGCTCCAGCCCCTCCATCGGGCGGCATTTCTTCAGCAGATACTGCGCCGTCAGGCCCTTGAGCATCATCGCTGCGCCCGTCTCGAAAGAGATCTCATCGGGCAGACGGCAGACGTTCTGCGCCGGCATGACGCGCTCTTGCGTGTAGCTGCCCATGGGCCCGGTCGCATAGGCCACGCGATCGCCCACGCGCAAGTGCTCCACCCCCGGCCCCACGGCCAGCACTTCGCCTGCAGCCTCCATGCCCAGCGCCAGCGGCAGCTCATTGGGGTACAGGCCTGTGCGGTGGTACACGTCGATGAAGTTCACGCCGATGGCCTTGTGCCGCACATGCACCTGCCCGGCCTGCACGGGCGGCAGCGGCAGATCCACCAGCTTCATTTGCTCGGGCCCACCGAACTGGGCGATTTGCACCGTCATTGCCATAGTCGTTCCATTTCCTCTTGGTCAAACGCTCAAAACAAACGCTCAGAACAAACGCTCAAAACGTGCCTGGATAGGCGCCCCCATCGATCAGCCAGTTCTGCCCGTTCACATAGGCCGCCTGCTGGCTGCACAGAAAGGCGCAGATGGCGCCAAACTCCTCGGCCGTGCCAAAGCGCCCGGCCGGGATCAGCGCCCGCTGCTGCGCGCACAAGTCCTCATCGCTCAGGCCCATGCGCTGGGCCTGGGCGTGCATGGTGCTGCGCAGGCGCTCGGTGTCGAACTTACCCGGCAGCAGGTTGTTGATCGTCACCCCTTGCGCGGCCAGGGGCGAGCGCGCCAGCCCGGCCACAAAGCCCGTCAGCCCGCTGCGCGCGCCGTTGGACAGCCCCAGCACCTCGATGGGCGCCTTCACCGCGCTGGAGGTGATGTTCACGATGCGGCCAAAGCCGCGCCCGGCCATGCCATCGACCACTGCCTTGATCAGCTCGATCGGGGTCAGCATATTGGCCTGCAGCGCCGCCAGCCACTGCGCCTGCTCCCACTGGCGGAAGTCGCCCGGCGGCGGCCCGCCGGCATTGGTCACCAGGATGTCGAAATCCACGCCCGGCCCGCCTTCGAGGGCAAAAATCTGCTCGCGGCCGGCCGCCGTGGTCACGTCCGCGGCCACTGGCAGCACCTGCGGCTGCGGCGCATGCGTGTCGCTGTGCTGCTGCGCATACCAGCGCGCCAGCTTGCGCAGCTCATCGGCCGCCTTGCCCAACCGCACCGCGCCACGGGCATTGACGACCACGTTCACGCCTTCTTGCACCAGCGCCTTGGCACAGCCCAGGCCCAGCCCGGCGCTGGAGCCACACACCAGGGCCCAGCGCCCTTCAATCCCCAATTTCATCGCAGCGTCTTCCTTTGCTTTGAAAGGTTCTCACACCCTTGGGATGCCCTGCATGCCAAGCGCGCCGCACCCAACACGGGCGCAAGCCGCGCATTGTGCCAAGGGAAATCTGTGGCACGAACGAGAGGCGCGCAGCCCGCGCGAATTTGCAAAGGCACGCGCGGCACGGCGATTCGCGCAGAGCTTGCTGCACAAGCGCTTACTTCTTCAGCCCCTGCAACTTGGCAAAGGCCGACTGCATGGCCGATTGCGGCTGGGCCTGGCGCGGGGCGTTGCGCGCACCAGCGGGGCTGCGGCCGCGTTCGCCGCGCGCGCCAGCGCCTTGGCTGTGGCTGGCGGCGCTGGCGTCCAGGCGCATGGTCAGGCTGATGCGCTTGCGCGGCACGTCCACTTCCAGCACCTTGACTTTGACGACCTGGCCGGTCTTGACGATTTCGCGCGCGTCGGCGACGAATTTGTTGGCCAGTTGGCTCACGTGCACCAGCCCGTCCTGGTGCACGCCCAGATCGACGAAGGCGCCGAACTGGGCGACGTTGCTGACCGTGCCTTCGAGCACCATGTCGGGTCCCAGGTCGGCGATGTCCTGCACGCCTTCGTTGAAGCGCGCCACAACGAAGTCAGGGCGCGGGTCGCGGCCGGGTTTTTCCAGCTCGGCGAGGATGTCCTTGACGGTGATGGCGCCAAAGCCTTCGCGCGCGAATTGCTCGGGCTTGAGGCTTTTGAGCAAGGCGGTGTCGCCCATGATTTGCTCGACGGATTTGCCCGTTCCATCCAGGATGGACTGCACCACAGGGTAGGTTTCGGGGTGCACGCCGGTCATGTCCAGCGGGTTGTCGCCGCCGCGGATGCGCAAGAAGCCCGCGCTTTGCTCGAAGGCTTTGGGCCCCAGGCCGGTGACCTTGAGCAGTTGCTGGCGGTTCTTGAACGCGCCGTTCGCTTCGCGCCAGCGCACCACCGAGCGCGCCACCGAGGCGCTCAGGCCCGAGACGCGCGAGAGCAGCGGCACGCTGGCGGTGTTCAGGTCCACGCCCACGCCGTTGACGCAGTCCTCCACCACCGCGCCCAGGGTGCGGGCCAGCTCAGTCTGGTTCACATCGTGCTGGTACTGGCCCACGCCGATGGATTTAGGGTCGATCTTGACCAGCTCGGCCAGCGGGTCTTGCAGGCGGCGGGCGATGCTGGCCGCGCCGCGCAGGCTCACATCCACATCGGGCATTTCTTCGCTGGCAAAGGCGCTGGCGGAATAGACCGAGGCCCCGGCCTCGCTGACGACGACTTTCTGCACGCGCTGGCCGGCCTTGTCGGCCAGCAGCTTGACCAGCTCACCGGCGAGCTTGTCCGTCTCACGGCTGGCCGTGCCGTTGCCGATGGCGATCAGCGCCACCTGGTGCTTGGCGCACAGCGCCGCCAGGGTGTGCAGGCTGCCTTGCCAATCGCGGCGCGGCTCGTGCGGGTAGACGGTGGCGGTGTCCAGCAGCTTGCCGGTGGCGTCCACCACGGCGACTTTGACGCCGGTGCGGATGCCCGGATCCAGCCCCATCACGGTGTGCGCGCCCGCGGGCGCGGCCAGCAGCAGATCGCGCAGGTTGTCGGCAAAGACCTTGATGGCCACGGCCTCGGCCGCTTCGCGCAGGCGGGCGAACAAATCGCGCTCCAGCGACAGGCTGAGCTTGACGCGCCAGGTCCAGGCCACCACCTTGCGCAGCCAGTCGTCGGCCGGGCGGCCCTGGTGGCTCCACTTCAGTTGCAGGGCGATGTGGCCTTCGGCCAGGCTGGGCTGGCCCGCTTCGGGCTCTTGCGGCTGGGCCAGGCGCAGGTGCAGGATGTCCTGCGCGCGGCCGCGGAACACGGCCAGGGCGCGATGCGAGGGCACCTTGGCAATCGGCTCGTCGTATTCGTGGTAGTCCTTGAACTTGGCGATTTCGGGGTCTTGTGGGTTCTTGCCCTCGATCAAGCGGCTGCTGAGCACGCCGCCTTCCCACAGCCATTGGCGCATGGCCTGCACCAAAGTGGCATCCTCGGCCCAGCGTTCGGCCAGGATGTCGCGCGCGCCGTCGAGCACTGCCTGCACGGTGGTGAAGTCGCTGCCGTCCTCGCCTTTTTCGGCTTTGATGTAAGGCTGTGCGGCCTCGGCGGGGGTCAGGCTCGGGTCGGCAAACAGCGCATCGGCCAGCGGCTCCAACCCGGCTTCGCGCGCGATCTGGCCCTTGGTGCGGCGCTTGGGCTTGTAGGGCAGGTACAGGTCTTCCAGCTCCTGCTTGGTCTGCACCTGGGCGATGGAGGCGGCCAGTTGGGGCGTGAGCTTGCCTTGCTCCTCAATGCTCTTGAGCACCGCCCGGCGGCGCTCTTCCAGCTCGCGCAAGTAGCCTAGGCGCTCTTGCAGCGTGCGCAGTTGGGCATCATCCAGCCCGCCAGTGGCTTCCTTGCGGTAGCGCGCGATGAAGGGCACGGTCGCGCCTTCGTCGAGCAGCTTGACGGCCGCTTCGACCTGGCGCGCAGCCGCGCCCAGCTCTTTTGCAATCAATTGCTCGATGGCCTGTTGGGTACTGGGGGCGATGGCTGCAGAAGACATGGCAAATCGGTCGAGGGTCTGGCGGCACGAAGCCGCATGCAAAGGCTTGAGGCGCTTGAAAAAGCTGCTCAAAAACGAAAAGCGCGTGAGTGTGCCACAAGGCCAGCGCCGCTCAGTGCCACCCAGCCCTGACGACCTGTTGACCTGCCGCAACCATCGCAGGCCTGCGAGTCTTGATGCCTGCAAGCATTGCAAAGGCGCAGGCCACGAGGCAGCGGCGGGGGAAATCCCTCTGCCCAGATGCGCCGATGCTGGGCAACAATTGGCCTTGGCTCCCTCACGTCCCATTGAAGGAGTTTTCTCACATGCGCACCACATTGCTTTCCACCCTGATCGCTTCGGCCGTAGCGCTGCTGGGCGCCTGCGGCGGCGGCAGCGATCAGGGCCCAGGCCCTGACGCCAACCCGGGCCCTGGCAGCCACCAGCCGGGCACGCCCGATGCCGATCTGATCACGGCCCAGCCACGCGCGCGGCTGGCGCTGCTGTGGGGCCCGCTGCGCCCGGTCAGCGACGCGGCCCGCGTGCAGCAGGCAGGTTGCGTGGATGGCCCAAGCGGCACGGAGGGCGGCCCACTGCTGGGTCACACCCAGGCGCTGGCGCCGGCCCATGCCAGCGCCCCCGCTGCCTTGCTGACGCTGGAGCAAGGCGCCTGTGATCGGCAATGGCGCCTGCGGCGCCTGGATCTGGGCAACGGCCAGATGCACACCGTGTACACGGCGGCCCAACCCGATTTTTCTGCGGCGCAGCCGCAGTCGCTGCTCTCGCCCAGCGCCGTGCTGGATCTGGGCCAGGGGCGCTACCTGATTGCCGATTCGCAGATCTTCACCGGCGGGCTGACCATCACCCCGCGCGACAAGCCCGGTTTTGGCAATGGCCTTTGGCTGCTGCACGCCAATGGCCAGCTGCAACAGTTGGCAGGCTTTGCCACGCCCAATCGGTCTGGCGCGCCAGGCCCATTCCGGGATGGACAAGGGCCTGCGGCCAGTTTTTCATCGCTGACGGCGCTGTGCGCCTCGCACGAGCCGCAGCGCTTCTACGCGCTCGATGCCGGCGTGCTGCGCAGCATCGACCTCGATGGCCGGGTGACGACGCTGCGGCATGGGCCAGAGGGCAGGCAGTTGCAGGGGCTGGTGTGCGGCGCGGCCGGGCGGGTGCTGGCCGCACTGCGCCCGGAGGGCGATGCGCCACAGCAGGTGACGACCGTGGAGCTGCCCAGCGGGCAGCAATACAACCTGCCCAGGGCAGACTTTGCGTGGCTGGTGGCGTTGGCTGGCAATGGGCGGGCCTGGCGGCGCGACCCCGATGAGCCCGGCAAGCTGCAGCTGTATGACCTGCAGCGCGCGCAGCCGATCGAAGGCACGACCGTGCATGCCCAGCACCCGCAGCTGCAGGGCAGGGCATTCGCCGCCGGCGACGGCCAGACGCTGTACTACGCGGGCCGGCAGGCCCTGCTGCGCGTGCAGGCCGATTGAGCGAGCACTGCGGGCGCTGCGGGCACACGGCAACGCGCGCCGCAGCCTGCGTGCATGCCAAGGCCCGCGCGCCTGTTCAAAACAAAAGCCCGCTCGCGCGGGCTTTTGCTTTGTTTTGTTTTGTTTTGAACAGGCTCAGCCCTGCAGCACGCTGGCCAGGCGCTCGGCCCAGTGTTGCGCCAGGGCCGGATCCTGGGCTTCGACCATCAGGCGCAGCACCGGCTCGGTGCCGCTGGGGCGCACCAGCAGGCGGCCCTGGCCTTGCAGCGCAGCTTCGGCTTCGCGCATGGCGTTTTGAAAGGCTGTGTGCTGTTGCCAGGCGTCGCGGTCGGCCAGGCGCACGTTGATCATGGTCTGCGGGAACAGCTGCACGCCCTGCAACGCCTGGGCCACGCTGTGGCCGCTGCGCACCACTTGCTGCAGCACCTGCAGCGCGCTGATGATGCCGTCGCCGGTGGTGTGCCGGTCCAGCGCCAGCAGGTGGCCCGAACTCTCGCCGCCCAGCACCCAGCCATTGCGCTGCAGGGCTTCGATGACGTAGCGATCGCCGACCTTGGCGCGCTGCATCGGGATGCCCAGGCGGGCAAAGGCCTGTTCGATGGCCAGGTTGGTCATCAGCGTGCCAACCACGCCCTGCACTGGCTCACCGGCCTCCAGCCTGGCGCGCGCCATCAGGTACAGCAGCTCATCGCCATTGAACAGCCGCCCACTGGCGTCGACCAGTTGCAGGCGGTCGGCATCGCCATCGAGCGCAATGCCGTAGTCGGCGCCGCTGGCGCGCACGCGCTCGATCAGCGCCTGCGGCGCGGTGGCGCCCACGTCCTGGTTGATGTTGAAGCCATCGGGCTCGGCCCCCATGGCGATGACTTCGGCGCCCAGCTCGTGGAACACCTTGGGCGCACACTGGTAGGCCGCGCCATGGGCGGCATCGACCACCAGCTTCAGCCCCTTGAGGCTGAGCTCGGTGGGGAAGGTACTCTTGCAGAACTCAATGTAGCGCCCGGCCGCGTCGGTCATGCGCCGCGCCTTGCCCAGCGCGGCCGAGGGCGCCCACTGCGGCGGCAGGGCCAGGCCGCGCTCGACCTCTTCCTCCCACTCATCGGGCAGCTTGCTGCCCTGGGCGCTGAAGAATTTGATGCCGTTGTCCTCGAAAGGGTTGTGGCTGGCGCTGATGACCACGCCCAGATCGGCGCGCACGGCGCGCGTCAGGTAGGCCACGGCCGGGGTCGGGATGGGGCCCAGCAGCACCACGTCCACGCCGGCGGAGTTGAAGCCCGACTCCAGCGCGCTTTCGAGCATGTAGCCAGAGATGCGCGTGTCCTTGCCGATGAGCACCGTCGCGGCGGCGTTGCCCGCCTTGAGCAGGCGGCCCACGGTGTGGCCCAGGTGCAGGATGAAATCGGGGGTGATGGGGCTGCGACCGACGGTGCCGCGAATGCCGTCGGTGCCGAAATACTGTTTGCTCATGCGCCGCTATTGTGGAGCAGGCTTTTGGCCTGCCAACGCCAGGCCAGAGGGCAGAAACCTTTGATTACGATTCTTGCCGCAAGCGCCCTGCCCTATTGCGCAGCGCAATTGCACAAGCCATCGCTCCGGCCCAGGCCTTGCCCCGGGTTTCAAGCCTGGCCCTGGGCCTGCATGGCCTGCCAGACCTTGAGCGCATCGGCGGTGGCGGCCACGTCGTGCACGCGCACGATGCGCGCGCCGCGCTCCACGGCCAGCAGCGCGGCGGCCACGCTGGCGGCCTGGCGCTGGCCCACATCGCGGCCAGTCACAGCGCCCAGCGAGGATTTGCGCGACCAGCCCGCCAGCAGCGGGTAGCCCAGTTGCAGCAGCTGCGGCTGCTGCGCCAGCAGCGCGAAGTTCTGCGTCACGGTCTTGCCAAAGCCAATGCCGGGGTCGAGCACGATGCGCCCTGCGGCCACGCCGGCCTGGCGCAGCGCCTGGGCGCGCCCGGCCAGAAAGCTCTGCACCGTGGCCACGGCATCGCCGGTCAGCGGCTCGCGCTGCATGGTTTCGGGCTCGCCGTGCATGTGCATCAGGCACACGCCGCAGCGCGGGTGCTCGGCCACGGCCTGCAGCGCGCCGGGCTGGCGCAGCGCCCAGATGTCGTTGACGATGTCCGCGCCCAGCGCCAGCGCCACGCGCATGACCTCGGGCTTGTAGGTATCGACCGAGATGGGCACGCCCAGGCGCACGGCCTCGGCCAGCACGGGCTGCAGGCGGCGCAGCTCCTCATCCAGCGGCACGGCCGCGCTGCCCGGGCGCGAGGATTCGGCGCCAATGTCCAGAATGTCCGCCCCCTCCTCGATCAGCTGCTCGCAATGGCGCAGCGCGGCGCTGACGCTGGCATGCCGCCCACCATCGGAAAAGGAGTCGGGCGTGAGGTTGACGATGCCCATGAGCAGCGGGCGCTGCAGGCTCAGCGCGTGGCGGGCGGTCTGCCAGATGGCCGGCGCGCCGCGCTGGCCGCTGGCCTGATGCGCGGCTTGATGCGCGGCCTGATTAGTGGCGTGATCGCTGGCCGGGGCGCAGGGCTGCGCAGGGCTGGGGGCGCTGTTGGGCACGGTGGCATGGCTCCATGATGTGGCAGGGCGTCCATATGACGGTGGCCAAGCCATCGCCGGGGCGCCCCGCTCGGGAAAGTGAGGAGAAGCAGGCCTGCGCAAGCCGCAGGCGGAATTCGTTCAGAAACTTTGAAAGGCCTTTTCCCCTACGGGAGAAGACCTGAAAAAAAGGGGAAAGAAACTGGGGGGTGGGCCAAAAAGGCATACAAGCCCTGCGCCTTGATTGCCCATCCCGCATTGCTTATTTCAATTCCAGCCCGTTTTTGGTGATGTGCATCAAATCGGGATCGATACCGCCGCTTTTCAGGCTTTGCAGCGCCAGTTTCGCCGCTTCGCTGCGCCCTTGCGGATCGTTTTCCAATTTTGCCTGCGCATAGATCTGCACAAACGTCATCCACAGCATGCCTTCGGCAGCGCGCTGTTTTTGTTCGTCATTCATCGCCAGCACGGTTTTATCCTCGCTCATCGCTGCGCGCAATTGCGTATAAAGCCCGCTATTGAGCTTCTCTGTGCCTTCGTGCTGATGGATCGCTCCGTAATTGACGGCAAGCCAGAGCGTCATCGCGGTGGCAAGGCTGTCGGGGGGCAGGCCGTTTGCTTTGATCTGTTGGCGCATCAAATCCATCGCCCCCCAGTTGCGCATCGCGCGAATATCGGCAAGCGTTTGTGCATCTGCGCCGTTTTTTTGTGCATGGGCATGGAATTCATTGAGGAAATCTTCCATGACCGCCGCACTCACGGCCGCAGAGGGCTGATATTCATACGCCGAGGGGTTGAGTTTCGGCTTGGGCGCAACTTCTTTTTTGTCGCTGCCTTTGTCGCTGTTTTTTCCACTGCTGCGACTGCTGTAGCGCTGCGCCAGTTTTCGGTTGTAATCAACGGTTTGTTGATACATCCGTGCGCGCGACCAATCGGCGTAGCCGCCGCCAGGGTCTGACCACGAAAACGTTCCGCCGTAATAGGCAGCTGCCTG
This sequence comes from Vandammella animalimorsus, assembly GCF_002285285.1. Lineage (GTDB taxonomy): Bacteria > Pseudomonadota > Gammaproteobacteria > Burkholderiales > Burkholderiaceae_C > Lampropedia > Lampropedia animalimorsus. The sequence goes on along the minus strand of NZ_NSJF01000001.1, from coordinate 486,995 downwards.
CCCAGCGAGCAGCAGCCCAAGCGCAAGCCCGCCAATGCACCGAAAAGCCTTGTTTTTCATCTTCACCTCCTGAAAACTCTCCTGGAAAAACGCCGCCGCATGATGCGGCTGGCAGCTTGCACTTCTGCTCACAGCGCAACACCCCAAATGGGAATGGGCGTTGCGCTGGGGCTGGAGTTTAGGGCTTGTTGAAATTTGGTGTTGCGGCGGTGTTTTCGGTCAAAACTGTGCAACTGCCACATTGAAAAACGCTTGCAAGGCATGAGCACCTTGCAAGCGTTTTCTCCTTGCGTCTGAATGGCTGTCTCAACAGCCCCCCTTAGACCCAGCTCTTAGGCCGCCGTCGGCGCCGGGTCGGAATCCACGGCTGCGCCGCCGCCGCCGGCGCTGTTGTTGCCATTGCCGCCATCGACCGAGGGCTGCTTCTTGGGCACCCAGTCCTTGGGCGGTGTGGGCGGCTTGCCGGCCATGATTTCGTCGAGCTGTGCGGAGTCGATGGTCTCCCACTCCAGCAGGGCCTTGGCCATGGCGTGCATCTTGTCCTTGTTCTCCTCGATCAGGCGGCGTGCCAGCGCGTACTGCTCGTCGATGATGCGGCGCACCTCCTTGTCGACCTTTTGCATGGTCGCCTCGCTGACGTTGGTGGTCTTGGTCACCGAGCGGCCCAGGAAAACCTCGCCCTCGTTCTCGGCATAGACCATCGGGCCCAGCTCGTCGGACATGCCGTAGCGCGTCACCATATCGCGCGCCAGCTGCGTGGCCTTGTTGAAGTCGTCCGAGGCGCCGGTGGTCATCTGGTTCATGAACACTTCCTCGGCAATGCGGCCGCCAAACAGCATGGAGATGCGTGCCAGCGCCCATTCCTTGTCATAACCGTAGCGATCCTTCTCGGGCAGGGTGAAGGTCACGCCCAGGGCGCGGCCGCGCGGCACGATGGTGACTTTGTGCACCGGATCGGACTTGGGCAACAGGCGGCCGATCAGCGCGTGGCCGGCCTCGTGGTAGGCGGTGTTCTTCAGCTCCTCGGGGTCCATCACGGCCGAGCGGCGTTCCGGGCCCATGAAGATCTTGTCCTTGGCGGCCTCGAAGTCCTGCATCTCCACCACGCGGGCATTGCGGCGCGCGGCCATCAGCGCGGCCTCGTTACAGAGGTTGGCCAGATCGGCGCCGGACATGCCAGGCGTACCGCGCGCGATGACGTTGGCGTCCACGTCCGCGCCCACGGGGATTTTGCGCATGTGCACGTTCAGGATTTGCTCGCGGCCTTTGACGTCTGGCAGGGAGACATACACCTGGCGGTCAAAGCGCCCTGGGCGCAGCAGCGCCGAATCCAGGATGTCCGGACGGTTGGTGGCGGCCACCACGATCACGCCTAGGTTGGTCTCGAAGCCGTCCATCTCCACCAGCATCTGGTTGAGGGTCTGCTCGCGCTCGTCGTTGCCGCCACCCAGGCCTGCGCCACGCTGGCGGCCCACGGCGTCGATCTCGTCGATGAAGATGATGCAGGGCGCGTTCTTCTTGGCGTTCTCGAACATGTCGCGCACGCGGGCCGCGCCCACGCCGACGAACATTTCCACGAAGTCCGAGCCGCTGATGGAAAAGAACGGCACCTTGGCCTCGCCAGCGATGGACTTGGCCAGCAGCGTCTTGCCGGTGCCCGGCGGGCCCACCAGCAGCAGGCCGCGCGGGATGCGACCGCCCAGACGCTGGAACTTCTGCGGATCGCGCAGGAAGTCCACCACCTCCTTGACTTCTTCCTTGGCCTCGTCAGCGCCGGCCACGTCGGCAAAGGTCACGGTGTTGTTGCTCTCATCGAGCATGCGCGCCTTGCTCTTGCCGAAGCTGAAGGCCCCGCCCTTGCCGCCGCCTTGCATCTGGCGCATGAAGTAGATCCACACGCCGATCAGAATCAGCATCGGCCCCCAACTGATGAGCAGCGAGCCCAGCAGCGAGCGCTGCTCGCGCTCCTTGAGGTTGAGCTTGACGTTGCTGTTGAGCAGATCGTCAAACAGGCCGCGGTCGGCCATGGAGCCGGTGGTGCGGATGCGCCGGTCGTCGTTGCGGATGGCCAGGATGTCGAAGCTGCCCGTGCCCGTGTCCTGCACGTTCACCTCGCGCACCTCGCCGTTTTGCACGGCGGTGATGAAGTCGGAGTACGCCACCGACGTGGCCCCGGCGCCGGGGCCGCCATCAAAGCGTTTGAATACGGTAAACAAAACGACGAGCAGCACCAGCCACATCGCCACTTTGGAAATCCATTGATTGTTCAAGCCACTGCTCCTGAGTAATCGTGCCGCTGCCGCCATTGGGCCAGCTACCCAGGCCTGGCGGCGCTGATCGCCTGGGTCGGAAAAAAGAGGTTAAGAAAAAACAAAAGGCGCGCTGCATCGCTCTGGGCGTGCCCCGCGCGCTGCCAACAGGCGCCAGGGCCAACTGCTCTGCGTTGTGTCTCAGCCATAGCCCATGTGCGGGGCATTCTATGCTTTTCAAGCCGCTCAGACAGGTGAAGGGTTACTGCGCCGCAGGGGGGTTTAAAGGGCTGGTTTCTGAGCCTTCGAACACGCTCTAAATGCTGGCGCACACGCGCAGCAGCTCCTGCCCGTAGGCGTCGAGCTTTTTCTGCCCCACGCCGGAGATGGCGCTGAGCGCCTGCAGGCTGCGGGGGTTTTCGCTGGCGATGGCCAGCAAGGTGGCATCGGCAAAGACCACGAAGGCCGGCAGCTGGTGCTGCTGGGCGACCTCGCGCCGCCAGGCCTTGAGCGCCTCAAAGCGCTGGCGGCTGGCATCGTCCAGTGCGGCCTGGCGCTCTTGGCGGCTCTGGCGCGCGCTGCTGCCCTGGGTGCCCTGGGCGGCGCGGCGCACACCGCGCCGGGCCTCGCGCTCAATGCGGCGCAGCTGCAGCGGGCGCTGGCCGGCCAACACGCTGCGGGCCGCCGGGCCCAGGCGCAGGGTGTTGAAAGCCTGGGCATCGGCCACGACGGCGTCGATGGCGATCAGCTGCCGCACGACGCTGCCCCACTCGCGCTCGCCGACCTCCTGGCCGATGCCGAAGGTGCTCAGGCCCTGGTGGCCGTATTGCTCGACCTTGGGCGTGGCCTTGCCGCGCAGAATGTCGATCAGGTGCCCCGCGCCGAAGTGAATGCCACTTTTTTGCTGCACGCGGTAGATGCAGCTGAGCAGCTTGCGCGCCGCGTCGGTGGCGTCCCAGGTGGCCGGCGGATTCAGGCAGTTGTCGCAATTGCCGCAGGGCTGGGCCTGCTCGCCAAAGTAAGCCAGCAGCCGCTGGCGGCGGCATTCGGTGGTCTCGGCCATGGCCAGCAGCGCATCGAGCTTGGCGCGCATGACCTGCCGATAGGCCTCGCTGGCCGGGCTTTGCGGGTCGTCGATCATGCGCCGCTGGTTGACCACGTCGGCCAGGCCATAGGCCATCCAGGCATCGGCGGGCTCGCCGTCGCGCCCGGCGCGGCCCGTCTCCTGGTAGTAACCCTCGATGTTCTTGGGCATGTCCAGATGGGCCACGAAGCGCACGTCGGGCTTGTCGATGCCCATGCCAAAGGCGATGGTGGCCACCATCACCAGCGCGTCCTCGCGCAGAAAACGGTCCTGGTGGCGCTGGCGCACATCGGGCGGCAGGCCGGCGTGGTAGGGCAAGGCGTCGATACCCTGCTCCAGCAGCCACTGGGCGGTGTCCTCAACCTTCTTGCGGCTTTGGCAATAGACGATGCCGGCATCGCCCTCGTGCTCGTCCTCGATGAAGCGCAGCAGCTGGCGGCGCGCATCGCTCTTTTCCACCACTTGGTAGAAGATGTTGGGGCGGTCGAAGCTGCTGATGAACTGCCGCGCCTGCTGCAACTGCAGGCGCTCGATGATGTCGGCGCGGGTGATGGCATCGGCCGTGGCCGTCAGTGCAATGCGCGGCACCGTGGGGTAGCGCTCGTGCAGCAGGCTGAGCTGGCGATACTCGGGGCGAAAGTCATGGCCCCACTGGCTCACGCAGTGCGCCTCGTCGATGGCAAACAGCGCCAATTGGCCGCGTTGGTACAAACCATCGAGAAACTCCAGAAAGCCCGGCGTGGTGATGCGCTCGGGCGCCACGTACAGCAGGCAGGTCTGGCCGCGCCAGGCGCGCGCCTGCACGGCCTGGGCCTGGGAAAAGTCCAACGCCGAATGCAGGCCATCGGCGGCCACGCCCACCTCCTGCAGCGCGCGCACCTGGTCGTGCATCAGCGCAATCAGCGGCGAGACCACGATGCTCATGCCCTTGCCCTGCTCGCGCCGAGCAATCGCCGGGATCTGGTAGCACAGCGATTTGCCGCCGCCAGTGGGCATCAGCACCAGCGCATCGCCACCGGCGATGACGGTGTCGATGATCTGGGCCTGCAGCCCGCGAAACTGCGGATAGCCAAACACCTGTTGCAGGATTTGCAGCGCCTGCGGGCAATCGGAACTGGACAAGGCACAACCCCAAGCGGCACAGCCGAAAGGCCGCGCCCACATCAAAAAAGCCCGCCATTATGAAAGCATCGCGCCCAGCGCCGGGGACTGATGAGATAGCGCGATTGAGAGACTGTTGGCGAAGCAGTTGTCCAAGGAGAAACCGCAGCTGCCAGGTGCCAGGTGCCAGTGCGCCCAGGCTTGAGCGCCTTGCCAGCGTTTTCAACGCAGCAGCTGCGGGTTTCGACCGAGAACACCGCTGCAACACTCAGTCTCGACACCCTCTACACTTGCCGCCGCGCTTGGCGCAGCGCCCCTGGCTTGCGCCGCCCCGCCATCCATGCCCCCCGGTGCCTCGCGTGTCCTCCATCCTCGCCATCATCTTCCCCGTGTTCGGCCTGATCCTGGCCGGCTGGCTGTGCCGCCGCCTGCAGGTGCTGGGCCCGGCCGCCGCTGCCGAGCTGGGGCGCTTCGTGGTCTGGCTGGCCCTGCCAGCCATGCTGTTTCTCAGCATGGCCAAGGCCGACTGGCGCCAGCTGTACCAGCCGGCCTTCACAGCCACCTTCGCGCTGGCCGGCCTGGGCCTGTTTGCCGCTGTGGCCGCCGTGCAGCGTTGGCGCGGTCGCAGCCTGGCCGATGCCAGCGTCGATGCCCTCGCTGCGGCCTACCCCAACACCGGCTACATGGGCTTTCCGCTGACCTTTTTGCTCGCCGGCCAGGCCTCGCTGGTGCCCACCACCATTGCCACCATGCTGGTGGTGTGCGTGATGTTCGGCCTGGCCATCTTGCTGATCGAATACGCCCGCATGCCCACCGGGCAGCGCCAGCCCTGGCTGCTGCTGCCGCGCATCACCTGGTCGCTGCTGAAAAACCCCCTGATCGCCGCGCCGCTGGCCGGCGCCCTGTATGCCGCCACCGGCTGGCCGCTGCCGGCCAGCGGCGCGCAATTGCTGCAACTGCTCGCGGGCGCGGCCAGCCCCTGCGCGCTGGTCAGCCTGGGGCTGTTCCTGGCCAGCCCGGCCGCATCGGCCGGCAGCGCCGCGCCCCAGGCGTTGGGCGACAGGCAGGCCAGCGCCCTGGCCTGGCAGTTGACGGCCGTCAAACTCCTGCTGCTGCCAATGCTGACCTGGGCGCTGGGCGCCTGGGTCTTCCAGCTGCCGGCCACGCTGCTGCTGCTGGCCGTGCTGCTGGCGGCCCTGCCCACCGGCACCGGCCCCTACATGCTGGCCGACCTGTACGGCCGCGACGGCAGCGTGACGGCGCGCACCGTGCTGTTTTCCACCATCGCCTCAGTGGCCACACTGGCCGCCCTGATCCATTGGATGGGGCCTGCGGCGGCGCAATAGGCCAAGAAGGGGGGCACCACACAATGGCTGTCAAACAAGTGCTGGCCCCAGGCGTGGCTGTGGGCGATGTCGTGCTTCTGAAGAAAATCCCTAACTGGCTGGTCTCAGATTCCAGCCTGGAAGAGTTTTTTCGATTCATGCGCTATATCGGGCGCAAATCGCTGGTCACGGACATCGACCCATACGGCTATTACTGGCTTGGCTTTGGCAGCACGCAGCAAGGGCCGGATGGGGCCATCTATACCGGCGACTCTTTCTGTGTGACGGGCAATTGCATACAAAAATGCACCGACTTTGATTTCAATTGGCTTGAGCCATGGCCAGAGACAACAATCCAATGCTGCCCCCTCCTGATACCCATCAAAGGTTCAAATATTTCACGCAGGCCACTGAGGAACAGCAAGGCGCTACTACCCACTGATTGACTGAGTCGATTTCAAACTTCGTTTTGAGATCGACTGGTTTTTTTCTTAGAGCCTGTTCAAAATCTCGGCGCGAGTGGGCAAGAAGCGGTTTGGGATGGGCTGCAAGGCGCAAAACGCAGCCATAGCTGGGGCTATGGCGAGGCTTTGCAACGCAGCAGAGCGCCCAAATCCGCTCTCTTGACCGCCGTGCAAAGATTTTGAACAGGCTCTTACATGTTTTGACGACGCTGGGCGTCAAGAATGCTCCGAAAAACCTGCTGCACATTGGTTTTGATGTGCAGCTCTGGCGTGGCGGCGGCCCCGGGCCAGCCGGAGGGGAGCTGGATCAAGGCAGGGCTGCCCAAGGCGATGGTGCCGCTGCCATCGGCACGCTCGGTTTGGGTGATGGGTGGCAATGTGCGCAAGAGGTGCGATTGCACTTTTCGACCATTGAAGCCGCTGACAACGAGGATGCGCTCGTTGGTCAGTGCGTAATGCGTATGCGCCCGCAGGCGGGCATCCCACCAAAAACGCCCGGCGATGAGGTACAGCCCAACGAGCACAAAGGGGATGCCCCAGAGTTTGAAGATCAGGGGCATATCCATGCTCAGGGCGTTGATCTCCCAAGCAATGGCAAAGCCGCCCCAAAGCAGGGAAAACGGAATCAGCACTGCGTCGGCGGGGCGCAGCATCAAGCCTTGACGAGGGCTGTCGTGCCACAGCACTTGCTCATCAGGAGCGAGCTGGCGCCGCAAAGCTTCAGGCAAGACTCCGGACGAAAGATCAGCGGCCTTGGAGGTAGAAGACGGATATCCATCGTGCATGGCTGCTCCTTTGGCGGAGAGTAGAGCCTCAAAGCCTGCGCCAAGCCTCAATGCCCTGCCCCGCCCACTTGCGCATCGGGCTTGACGCGGCGCAGCAAGGCCAGCATGTCGCCTTCGATGCGCGCCAGCGCCTCGGGCGTGTGGCCTTCAAAGCGCAGCACCAGCACGGGCGTGGTGTTGCTGGCGCGGATCAGGCCGAAGCCGTCGGGCCAGTCCACGCGCAGGCCGTCGATGGTGTTGACCTGCGCGGGGGCGCTGAAGGTATCGGCTGCCAGGGCTTGCAGCTCGGCGGCCAGGCGGTGCGGCTCGCCTTCGGCGCAGGGCACGTTCAGCTCGGGCGTGCTGTGGCTGCTGGGCAAGGCGTTGAGCACGGCGCTGGGGTCGGGGTGGCGGCTCAAGATTTCCAGCAGGCGCGCTGCGGCGTAGGTGCCGTCGTCAAAGCCGTACCAGCGCTCCTTGAAGAAGATGTGGCCGCTCATCTCGCCGCCCAGCGGGGCATCGACTTCCTTCATCTTGGCCTTGACGAGCGAGTGGCCGGTCTTGTGCATCAGCGGCACACCGCCTGCGGCCTCAATGGCAGGGGCCAGGCGCTGGCTGCATTTGACGTCGAACACGATATGTGCGCCAGGCACGCGGGTGAGCACGTCCTGCGCGAACAGCATCATTTGCCGGTCGGGGAAGATGGTTTGCCCGTCCTTGGTGACGATGCCGAGGCGGTCGCCATCGCCATCGAAGGCCAGGCCCAGCTCGGCGTCGGTGTCTTGCAGGGTGCGGATCACGTCGCGCAGGTTCTCGGGCTTGGAGGGGTCGGGGTGGTGGTTGGGAAAGCGCCCGTCCACCTCGGTGAACAGCTCGATCACCTCGCAGCCCAGGGCGCGCAGGATGCCGGGGGCCGATGCGCCGGCCACGCCGTTGCCGCAGTCCACCACCACTTTCATGGGGCGCGTCATGGCCTGCTTGATCTCGCACAGGCCCGCGCTGGCGCTTTGGCCGCTGGTTTGCACGGGGCGCGCCAGGCGCACGTCGCCCACGATGCGCTCGCGGTAGGCGGGCAGCACGTCCGCCTGGCGCACGCTACCGCCCTCTTTCAATTGCCAACTTTCTTCTTCGATGATGCGGCGCAGCGCCTGGATCTCATCGCCGTAAATGGCGCGGCCGGCCAACACCATCTTGAAGCCGTTGTCGTCGCGCGGGTTGTGGCTGCCCGTGACCTGGATGCCGCTTTGGCACAGGGTGCTGGCGGCGAAGTACAGCATGGGCGTGGTGCACTGGCCGATGTCGATGACCTCGATGCCCACCGCCACCAGCCCGCGCATCAGCGCAGCGGCCAGCGCCGGGCCGGAGAGCCGCCCGTCGCGCCCCACGGCCACGGTGCGCTGGCCCTCGGCCAGGGCGCGCGTGCCAAAGGCGCGGCCCAGCGCTTCGGCCAGGGCTTCGTTGATGGTCACGGGCGTGGTGCCACGGATGTCATAGGCTTTGAAAACACTGGGGGCGACTTGCACAGGCGGGCTCCGTTATTGCGGTTCTTCAATCGGTTCAGAAAATTGGCTGCGCGGATTCTATGGAACTTCTGCCTGGGCTTGGCTCTACAGCGCAAGCACTGAAGAATAAGAATAATTTGCAGTAATAATCCTGCTTCTCGACTTCAAAATCCTTTGCACCGCACCATGACACAGCAGACCCGTACCGAAAAAGACACCTTTGGCCCCATCGAAGTGCCCGCCGACAAGCTCTGGGGCGCGCAAACCCAGCGCTCGCTGCAAAACTTCGACATCTCCGGCGAAAAGCAGCCGCGTGAAATCATCAAGGCGCTGGCGCAGGTCAAGCGCGCCTCGGCCGCCGTCAACCACGCGCTGGGCCTGCTGGACGAGAAAAAGGCCAAGGCCATCATCGCCGCCGCGCAGGAAGTGATCGAGGGCAAGCACCCGGACGAATTCCCGCTGGTGGTCTGGCAGACCGGCTCGGGCACGCAATCGAACATGAACCTCAACGAAGTCATCGCCAACCGCGCCAGCGAGCTGCTGGGCGGCGAGCGCGGCGAAGCCCGCCTGGTGCACCCCAATGACGACGTGAACAAAAGCCAGTCCTCCAACGACGTCTTCCCCACCGCCTCGCACGTGGCCGCCGTCGATGCCCTGACCCACAAGCTGCTGCCCGCCATCGACCTGCTCAAAAACACCCTGGCCGAAAAAGCCAAGGCCTTTGACGGCATCGTCAAGATCGGCCGCACCCACTTGCAAGACGCCACGCCGCTGACGCTGGGGCAGGAAATCTCCGGCTGGGTCGCCCAGCTCGAACACGGCAAGAAACACGTGCAGGACGCCCTGCCCCACCTCTGCGAGCTGGCCCTGGGCGGCACCGCCGTGGGCACGGGCCTGAATGCGCCCAAGGGCTATGCCGAAGGCGTGGCCAAGGAGCTGGCGGACATCACCGGCCTGCCCTTCGTGACTTCGCCCAACAAGTTCGAATCGCTGGCCTCGCAAGACGCGCTGGTGCACGCCCACGGCGCGCTCAAAACCCTGGCCGCCAGCCTGACCAAGATTGCCAACGACGTGCGCTGGCTGGCCAGCGGCCCGCGCAGCGGCATCGGCGAAATCACCATCCCCGAGAACGAGCCTGGCTCCTCCATCATGCCCGGCAAGGTCAACCCCACGCAAAGCGAGGCCGTGACCATGCTGGCCGCGCAAGTCATGGGCAACGACGTGGCCATCAACATCAGCGGCGCATCGGGCAACTTCGAGCTCAACGTGTTCCGCCCCGTGGTGGCCCACAACTTCCTGCAAAGCGTGCGCCTCTTGGCCGACGGCATGCGCAGCTTCAACGACCACTGCGCCGTGGGCATCGAACCCAACCGCGAACGCATCGCCGAGCTGGTGGGCAACTCGCTGATGCTGGTCACCGCGCTGAACCCGCACATCGGCTACGACAAGGCCGCCTTCATCGCCAAGAAGGCGCACAAGGAAGGCACCAGCCTGCGCGAAGCGGCGATTGCCAGCGGCTACCTCAGCGCCGAGCAGTTCGACCAGTGGGTGGTGCCTGAGAACATGGTGGGCCGCTGATCCATATCAGTTCAGCTCAGTTCAATCGACCAGACGCCCCTGGGCAAAGGCGCTGCGCCAGCGCCGCAGCGCAGCGCCTGCGCCCAGCAACGCCAGGCAGGCCAGGAGGCTGGCCGGCCAGCCCACATGGGCCACGCCCCAGTGCCCGATGACGCCGCTGCCCAGCAAGGCCCCGGCGCCAATGCCCACATTGAACAGGCCGGAAAACAAGGCCATGGCCACATCGCCCGCATCGGCGGCCAGGCCCAGCACCCGCGCCTGCATGGCCAGCGCAAAGCACAAGAACACCGCGCCCCACAGGCCCAGCAGCGCCGCCAGCGCCCAGGGTTGCGCCGCCGCCGGGCGCAGCAGGCCCAGGCACAGCACCAAGGCCGCCAAGGCGCACAGCAAGAACGCCGCCGGATGGCGCAGCCCCTGCCAGCTGAACAAGGCACTGCCCACCAGCCCGGCCGCGCCAAACAGCAGCAGCATCTGGGTGATGGCCGGCCCATCCAGCCCGGCCACGCGCTGCATGAAAGGCTCCAGATAGCTGTAGGCCATGAAATGCGCCGTCACCCCGGCCACCAGCAGCACATACACACTCACCAGCGCCGGGCGGCGCAGCAGCAGCGGCAGGCTGCGCAGTGAGCCGCTGCGTTCACTGGGCAAGCGCGGCAGCAGCCACCACAGCAGCAGCAACACCAGCAGCGCCACGGCCCCGATGCCGGCAAAGGTCACGCGCCAGCCCAGCCACTGGCCCATCGCCCGCCCCAGCGGAATGCCCAGCACCATGGCCAGCGAAGTGCCGCCGGCGAGCAAGCCCAGCGCCTGGGCCTTGCGCCCGGCCGGCGCCACGCGCACCACCAGCGAAGCCGTGATCGACCAGAACACCGCATGCGCCGCCGCAATGCCCAGCCGCCCCAGCAGCAACACGCTGAAATTGGGCGCCAGCGCGCACACGCCATGGCTGACCACGAACAGCGCGAACAGGCCGGCCAACAGTCCACGGCGCTCCATGCGGCGCGTGGCCAGCATCAAGGGCAGCGAAGCCAGCGCCACCGCCCAGGCATAGACCGTCAACATCAGCCCAACGCGCTCGGCGCGCATGCCAAAGCTCTCGCCCATGGCGCTGAGCAGGCCCACCGGCACGAACTCCGTGGTGTTGAACACAAACGCCGCCAGCGCCAAGGCCAGCACCGCCAGCCAGGCGCGGCTGGGCGAGGCGCTGTGAACATGGGGATCCGAAGGGCTTGATGGCATCAGCGAGAAAACAGGCAGGCGGAAAATGCTTCAAGTCACGTCAAAAGGCCCGGCCCTGGTGGTCCCAGGGCCGGGCCTTTGGGGCATGCAGCGCGGCTACTGGCATGGGGCCGCGCCGCGTGCGCGGCTTCAGGCGTTCAGTGCGCCGTCAATGAAGGCCTGGATTTGTGTCTTGCCTTGCGCGCCAACCTGGGTGGCTGCGACCTGGCCGTTCTTGAACAGCATCAGCGTCGGGATGCCGCGGATGCCGTACTTGGCGGGCACTTCGCGGTTTTCATCGACGTTGATTTTCTTGATGAGCAGCTTGCCTTGGTTGGCCGCGGCCAGTTCTTCGAGCACGGGGGCGATTTGCCGGCATGGGCCGCACCATTCGGCCCAGAAGTCCAGCAGCACTGGGGTCTGCGACTGCAGCACTTCGGCTTCGAAGTTGGCATCGGTCACGGGGGATGTGAGGGCATTGGACATGGCAGGTTCTCGCTGTGGGTTGCAAAAAACAAAAGATCGCAGCGCGACGCGCGATCGAATGATGGCTGCGATTTTGACAGAACTTTGCCAAACGCATCGCCGGCTGAGCCGGCCTGGCATCAGGGGCTGAGGTCAAGCAGCGCTGGCTGCAGCCTGCGCTGCGATTGCGGTTAGGATTGGCCGCTTCTTCGACCATCCTCCGCGATGAATGCCACGCCATGACCGCCACGACCACCAGCGCTGCCCTGCCCGATGCCACCGCCCTGCCCCCTGAGAGCCTGCCCGCATTTGCTGCGCAGGCCTTGACGCTGCTGCGCGCGCGCACGCCCTTGGTGCAATCGATCACCAATACGGTGGTGGCCAATTTCACCGCCAATGTGCTGCTGGCGCTGGGGGCGGCGCCAGCGATGGTGGACATTCCGCACGAGGCCGGGCCGTTTGCGCGCATGGCTTCGGGCCTGCTGATCAATCTGGGCACGCCCGTGCCTTCGCAGGCCGAGGCGGTGATGGAGGCTGCCTGCGCTGCGGCCGAGGCGGGCACGCCCTGGGTGCTCGATCCGGTGGCCATTGGCAGCCTGCCGGTGCGCACGGCGCTGGCGGCGCAGTTGCTGCAGCAGCGCCCCAGCGCGGTGCGCGGCAATGCCTCCGAGATTCTGGCCGCCGCCGGCTGCGGCGCGGGCGGGCGCGGGGTGGATGCTACGGCCAGCGTGGCCCAGGCCGAGCAGGCCGCGATACAGCTAGCATCGAGCAGCGGCGCGGTGGTGGCGGTCTCCGGCCCGGTGGATTTTTTGACCGATGGGCAGCGCCAGATCCGCCTGGCCAATGGCACGCCGTTGCTGACCAAGGTCACCGGCGGCGGCTGCGCTTTGGGCAGCGTGATCGCAGCGTTTCTGTCGCTGGCCAACTCCCGCGCCGAGCATTTGCCACTGGCCGCTGCGGCCGTGCTGATCTACACCATCGCCGCAGAGCTGGCCGCCGAGCAGGTGGCCCGCCAGCAGCAGGGGCCAGGCAGTTTTGCCGTGCAGTTCATCGACCGGCTGGCGCTCATCACGGCGCACGATGTGCTCACGCACGCGCAGGTGCAAGGCATTGAGCGCGCGGGCGCTGCCAGTGCAAGCTCTTCAGTTTTGTGAACCGGCCCTGAACCATGTCTCTTGATCTTGCTTTGTATCTGGTGACCGATTCGGGCCAGTGCGCCCGCGCTGGCCGCAACCTGCAGGAGACGGTGCTGCGTGCCGTCGAAGGGGGGGTGCGCATCGTGCAGATCCGCGAGAAGGACGCCAGCGCGCGCGAGTTTCTCGCCAGCGTCTGCGCCGTCGCCCAGGTCTTGCCCACGCAGGTGCCGCTGCTGGTCAACGACCGCATCGACGTGTTCTTGGCGGCCCGCGCCGCCGGCGCGCGTGTGGCCGGGGTGCACATTGGCCAATCGGAAATCCCGGCCAAGCTGGCGCGCCAGCTGATCGGCCCGCAAGCCATCCTGGGCCTGAGCGCGGCCACGCCCGCTGCACTGGCCGAGGCCGAGCGCTGCGGCGTGGTGGATTACGTGGGCATTGGCCCGCTCAACACCACCACGACCAAGAAGAATGCGCCGCCAGCGCTGGGCCTGCCGGCGCTGCAGGCCTTGAGCCAGGGCGTGCGCCTGCCGGCTGTGGCCATTGGCGGCATCGGCAGCGGCGACATGGCCGGGCTGCGCGCCGCAGGCTTTGATGGCGCGGCCGTGGTCAGCGCCATTTGCGCCGCGCCCGATCCCAGGCAGGCCGCGCAGGCGCTGCTGCAGGCCTGGCAGCACGGCGCATGAGGCCCGCCCAAAGCTCCAGCCATTCACTTCCATCCACCCGAACCGCATGCCCATGAACTCTGCCTCCAGCCCCTCCTCCACCGGCGCGGCCCCGACTGCGTCCCGCATTCCGCGCGTGCTCAGCATTGCCGGCACCGACCCCACCGGCGGCGCTGGCGTGCAGGCCGATCTCAAAAGCATTGCCGCCAACGGCGGCTATGGCATGGCCGTGGTCACAGCGCTGGTGGCGCAAAACACCCAAGGGGTGCGCTCCATCCATGTGCCGCCGATGTCGTTCTTGCGCGAACAGCTCGATGCCGTCAGCGATGATGTGCGCATTGATGCGCTGAAAATCGGCATGCTGGGCACAGTGGACATCATCGCCACCGTGGCCGATTGGCTGACCGAGCACCGCCCGCCGGTGCTGGTGCTCGATCCGGTGATGGTCGCCACCAGTGGCGATCGTCTGCTCGATGCCGCCGCCGAGGATGCGCTGCGCGCCCTGCTGCACCAGGCCGATCTCATCACCCCGAACATGCCCGAGCTGGCCGTGCTGGCCGATGCCGCCGAGGCCAGCGACTGGCCGCAGGTGCTGCAGCAGGCGCAGCAGGTGGCCAGTCGTTACCAGGTGCACGTGCTGGCCAAGGGCGGCCATCTGCAAGGCGCGCTGGCGCCCGATGCGCTGGTGACGCCCGAGGGCAGCGTGCAGGAGTTCCCCGGAGAGCGCATTGCCACGCGCAACACGCATGGCACGGGCTGCTCGTACTCCGCCGCGCTGGCCACGCTGCGCCCGCAAACGGCCAACTGGGCCGAGGCCGTGGCGCGCGCCAAGGCTTGGTTGACCGAGAGCATCCGGCACGCCGATGCGCTGCAGGTCGGCCAGGGCCACGGCCCCATCAGCCACTTCGCCACGCTGTGGCGTCTGCAGCAAGCGGGCGGCTGAACGGCTGTTCAAAGACCCTTTTCAAGGGGCGCCTCTGGCCCCTTGCCCAGGCAGGACTCAAGGCCCCATTCAGGCCACGGGGATGGACGCCGGCGCATGGGCGCGCTGGCGCAGGGCGTGGTCCATCAACACCAGGGCCAGCAAGGCTTCGGCAATGGGCGCGGCGCGGATGCCCACGCAAGGGTCGTGCCGGCCCTTGGTGACGACCTGCACGGGCTGGCCGTCCACGTCGATCGAAGGCCGGGGCGTAAGGATGGAGCTGGTGGGCTTGATGGCAATGCGCACCTCGATGTCCTGGCCAGTGCTGATGCCGCCCAAAATGCCGCCGGCGTGGTTGCTGGCAAAGCCCTGCGGGGTGATGGCGTCGCCATGCTCGCTGCCCAGCTGCGTGGCGCTGGCAAAGCCCGCGCCAATCTCCACGCCCTTGACGGCGTTCAGGCCCATCATGGCGTAGGCGATGTCGGCATCGAGCCGGTCGTACAGCGGCTCGCCCAGGCCCCGGGGCACGCCGCTGGCGATCACGCGCACGATGGCGCCGCAGGAGTCGTGCTGCTTGCGCAGCGCATCCATGTACTGCTCCAGCGCGCTGGTGTCTCGCACCGGGGCGAAGAACGGGTTTTGCGCCACGTACTCCAGCGATTCAAAGCCGATCTCCAACGGCCCCAGCTGCGCCATGAAGCCGTGCAGCTGCGTGCCGTACTGCTCTTGCAGCCATTTGCGCGCCACCGCACCGGCGGCCACGGTGGGCGCGGTCAGGCGCGCCGAGGAGCGCCCGCCGCCACGCGGATCGCGAATGCCGTACTTGTGCCAGTAACTGTAGTCGGCATGGCCTGGGCGGAACTGGCGCGCAATCTCGCCATAGTCCTTGCTGCGCTGATCGACGTTGCGGATCAGCAGCGCGATTGGCGTGCCGGTGGTCTTGCCCTCATAAACGCCCGAGAGGATTTCCACCTGATCGGGCTCGTTGCGCTGCGTGACGAAGCGGCTGGTGCCAGGGCGGCGGCGGTCGAGCTCGCGCTGGATGTCAGGCTCGGCCAGCGCCATGCCCGGCGGGCAGCCATCAATCACGCAGCCAATGGCCGGGCCGTGGGATTCACCAAAGTTGGTGACGCGAAATAGGGTTCCAAAGGTGCTGCCGCTCATAGTGGCGCGATTATCGCTGCTGCTGCTGCCTTCGCGGCTCGGGCGGGAGCTCGATCAGACTCATCTGCAAAACCATTGAACGGAGCGCGAATGGAACACACCAAAGCAAGATTCAAGGCGGGGCACAAGGCATAAAAAAAGCCATGCTTGTTGCCAAGCATGGCTTTTTGTTCGCACACCAGCAATTAACGCTTGGAGAACTGCTTGCGGCGACGGGCGGAGTGCAGACCAACCTTCTTGCGCTCGACCTCGCGGGCGTCGCGCGTGACGTAGCCGGCAGCGGACAGCTGGGGCTTGAGCGTCTCGTCGTAGTCGATCAGCGCGCGGGTGATGCCATGGCGCACTGCGCCGGCCTGGCCGGATTCACCGCCGCCATGCACGTTGACCTGGATGTCGAAGGTTTCGACATGGTCGGTCAGCACCAGGGGCTGCTTGGCGATCATGATCGAGGTCTGGCGACCGAAGTAGTTTTCGATCTCCTTGCCGTTGATGACGATCTTGCCGGAGCCTTTTTTCAGGAAGACACGGGCCACGCTGGATTTGCGGCGGCCGGTGCCATTGTTCCAATCACCAATCATGTTGCAGGCTCCTTAGATTTCCAGCACTTTGGGCTGTTGGGCGGTATGCGGGTGCTCGGCGCCGCCATAGACCTTGAGCTTCTTGATCATGGCGTAGCCCAGCGGGCCCTTGGGCAGCATGCCCTTGACGGCCTTCTCCAGTGCGCGGCCGGGGTGCTTGGCCTGCATGTCACGGAAGTTGGTGGCGCGGATGCCGCCAGGATAGCCGGTGTGGCGG
Source organism: Vandammella animalimorsus (assembly GCF_002285285.1). Classification (GTDB taxonomy): domain Bacteria; phylum Pseudomonadota; class Gammaproteobacteria; order Burkholderiales; family Burkholderiaceae_C; genus Lampropedia; species Lampropedia animalimorsus. Next base: position 470,566 of record NZ_NSJF01000001.1, on the reverse strand, counting down.
TAGTACATCTTGTCCAGGCTCTTGTTGCCGGTGACCTTGAGCTTGGAGGCATTGATGACGACGATGTAGTCGCCCGTGTCAACGTGAGGTGTGTAAATGGCTTTGTGCTTGCCGCGCAGGCGCAGGGCAACTTCGCTGGCTACCCGGCCGAGCACCTTGTCGGTGGCGTCGATCACAAACCACTCATGTTGCACCTCAGCGGGTTTTGCGCTGAATGTAGACATGCGGTTTTCCTTTGAAAACAAGAAACTTGCCCTATTGCCACGGTCGGTGCTCTTCTTGGAGCGGAGCCTCTTAGGTGGTGGGCGGCGTGGGCCACAAAACAAAAGCCTGGCAAGCCAGGCGCTGCATCAGCCATGCCGTTTTGCTGCGGGGCAAAAACGCTGCAAACCGCGCATTGTATAACAAACGCCAAGGCCGCCCTGCGCGGCATTAGCGCAGCTCATGAATGGTGCGGCGCCGGGGCCTGAGCAGCAGCCAAAAGCGCCTGGGTGTAGGGGTGCTGCGGGCGATGCAGCACAGCGGCGATGGGGCCGGCCTCGACATCCTGGCCGTTTTTCATCACCAGCACATGGTGGGCCATGGCGCGCACCACGTCCACGTCGTGGGTGATGAGCAAATAGGCCAGGCCGCGCTCGCGCTGCAAGCGCTGCAGCAGGGCCAGCACTTGTTGCTGGATGGTGGCATCGAGCGCGCTGGTGGGCTCGTCGAGCACCAGGATGGAAGGCTCGACCATCAGCGCCCGGGCGATGGCGATGCGCTGGCGCTGGCCACCGGAGAATTCGTGCGGGTAGCGCTCCAGCAGCTGGGGGAACTGCGCCGGCGTCAGCCCCACTTCGGCCAGCAGCGCCAGGGCCTTGGCCCGGCGCTGGGCCGCGCTCAGGCCCAAGCCGTGCGCCAGCGCGCCCTCCTCGACGATTTCGCCCACGGTCAGGCGCGGCGACAGGGCCGAGAACGGATCCTGGAACACGACTTGGATTTGCCGCCGCAATCGTTGGTTGTGCGCGCTGTTGCGCATGGCCGGCTGTTGCCAGGGTTGGCCATTGATGCGCAGCTGCCCCTGCATGGGCAGCAGGCCCAGCACGGCCTGGGCCAGCGTGGTCTTGCCCGAACCGGACTCGCCCACAATGGCCAGCGTCTGCTGCGGCGCGAGCGTGAAGTCCATAGGCTGCACGGCGGTAAAACGCCCCTTGCGCAGCCAGCCGCGCAGACCGGGGATGGGCACTTCGTAGTGCACCGCCAGGCCGCGCGCCTCGATGGCGGGCGCGGGCTGGGATGCCTGCTGCGCGGGGGGCGTGTCGGGCGCTTCGACGACATCGCGCACTGGGCGGCTGCCGATGAGCTGCCGGGTGTAGGGCTGCTGCGGCGCCGCGAACAGCTGCTGCACTGGGCCTTGCTCGACGATGCGCCCGGCCTGCATGACGGCGATGCGATCGGCAAACTGGCGCACCAGGTTCAGGTCGTGCGTGATCAGCAGGATGGCCATGCCCGTCTCGCGCTGCAGATCGGCCAGCAGCTGCAGGATTTGCTGGCGCAGCTGCACGTCCAGCGCCGTTGTCGGCTCGTCGGCGATCAGCAGCGCCGGGCGGTTGGCCAGCGCCATGGCGATCATGGCGCGCTGGCGCTGGCCGCCGCTGAGCTGGTGCGGGTAGCTGTGCGCACGCCGCGCGGGTTCCGGAATGCCGGTTTTTTCCAGCAAGGCCACGGCCTGCTGCTGCGCAGCAGCCAATGACAGGCCTTGTTTGAGCTGCAGCACCTCGGCAATCTGCCGCCCAACCGTCATCAATGGATTGAGCGCGGTCATGGGCTCTTGAAAGATCACCGCCACCTCGCCGCCGCGCACGGCGCGCAGCTGCGCCTCGTCCATGGTCAGCAGATCGCGCCCGGCCAGCTGTGCGCGGCCGCTCAGCTGCGCGCCTTCGAGCAGGCGCAGCAGGCTCAGCGCTGTGACGCTTTTGCCCGAGCCCGATTCCCCGACCAGCGCCAGGCGCTCGCCCTGGGCAATGCGCAGATCCACGCCATGCACGACCTGCTGGCTGCCAAAGGCCACGTTCAGCCCTTGCACATCGAGCAACGGCTGGCGGGCATTGGCTTGCAGGTTGGAGTATTGGCTCATCGGTGAATGGTGCATGGGCTGTTGGAATGCCGCTCATGCGGCCTGCTTGCGCGGATCGAGCGCATCGCGCAGCGCATCGCCCATCAGCGTCAGCAGCAGCAGCGTCAGCACCATCAGCAAGAAGGTGAATACCCCGATCCACCAGGCGTCGAGATTGCTCTTGCCCTGGTTGAGCAACTCGCCCAGCGAGGGCGTGCCCGGCGGCACGCCCAGGCCCAGGAAGTCCAGCGCCACCAGCGAGGCAATGGCCGCACTCATGCGAAAGGGCAGGAAGGTGACCACCGGCGTCATGCTGTTGGGCAGGATGTGACGGCGCATGATTTGCCAATTGCTCACGCCCAGCGCCCGCGCGGACTTGACGTAATCGAGCTGGCGATTGCGCAGGAATTCAGCGCGCACGTAGTCCGACAGGCCCATCCAGCCAAACAGACTCAAAATCAGCAGCAGCAATCCAATGCTGGGCTGGAAGATGGCGCTGAGGATGATGAGCAAAAACAGCTCAGGCATGGAGCCCCAGACTTCCAGAAAGCGCTGGCCGACCAAATCCACCTTGCCGGCAAAAAAGCCCTGCACCGCGCCAGCGACCACCCCCAGCGCCACGCCAATGGCCGTCAGCGCCAGCGCAAACAGCACGCTGACGCGAAAGCCATAGATGAGCTGGGCCAGCAGGTCGCGGCCGCGGTTGTCCGTGCCCAGCCAGTTCTGGCGCGAGGGCGGCGCCGGATCCGGGGCGCTGCTGTAGTAATTGATGGTTTTGGGGCCATAGCGATTGGGCGGGAACAGCGCCCAATTGCCTGCGCTGGTGATGCGCTGCAGGATCAGTGGATCGAGGTAATCGGTTTCGGTCTCGAAATCACCGCCGAAGGTGGTCTCCGGGTAGCTGTGCAGCAGCGGCAGGTAAAACCGCCCCTCATAACGCATCAGCAGCGGCTTGTCGTTGGAGAGCAGCTCGGCCATCAGGCTGAGCAGCAGCAGCGCGGCAAACAGCAGCAGGCTCCAGTAACCCAAGCGATTGCGCCGGAAGCGCCGCCAGGCGCGCCGGCGCGGCGACAGCGGGCGGGCCATGCTGTGCGGCACGGCGGGAGCGTCTTCAATGGGCTGGCTGGGCATGTGCAGGGATGTTCAGGACTGGCAAGGCCCTTGGCTGTGCATCCCGCAAGCGAAACTCACAAGCCCAAAGGCAGCGCCAGCGCCCGTTTATACCCCAGGCAAAACGCTCAATCGCCCTGCGCGGGGCGAATGCGCACAAAAGTGGCAAAGCGCGGCAAGCCTTTGGCGGTCAGGCCTCGATAGCGGTAGGTGATGGTGCTGCCAATGGGCGGCGGGGCACTGCGTTCGCTGTCGCTAAAGCCCGAGCCGATGCGAAAGCGGCCTTGCGCGTTCTCGCAGCTGAGCGAGCCCATCCGCCCCTGCAAACGCCCCCGGCCTGGATGGTGCGCGACCACGACGCATTCGGCATCGTGCGCGCTTTTCATCTTCAGCAGCAGCTCGCTGCGCCCGCGCGGATAGGCCGCCTGAGGGTGGCGCAGCATTACGCCCTCACCGCCGCCGGCTTCGACTTCGCGCAAGAAGGCCTGAGCCGCCGCCGCATCAGCCACCGGGCGCTGCTCCACGATACGGATGCGGCCCGGCCCAGCCCCAGCGGCCCCAGTAGCAGCAGCAGTAGCCGCACTCTGCGCCAGATAGTCGCGCAGCACTTGCAGGCGCTGCAGCAGGCCGCCTGCGGCATTGGGCACGTCGAACACCGCATAGTGCAGTGGCTGCCAGGCCTGTGGATCGCTGCTGTGCACGGCCGCTGCGGCCAGCTCGAAGCGGCCCCGGCCGGCAAACAGCTCGCCATCGAGCGCAAACGGCGGAAAGCCCTGCGTGAACCACGCTGGCGCCGTGAAGGCCTTGCCCGAGCGCCCGATGAGCTGGCGCCCATCCCAGAAGGCGCGCACGCCATCGAGCTTCTCACTCATCAACCAACCGGCCACGGCCTGGCCACGGTACTCCTGGGCCAGCATCATCTGCGCTGGCTGCACTGGCGGCGCGGCCTGTGGTGCAGGTTCGGCCCCGGCCAGGGCGGCGGCCGCGCCCAAGGCCATGGCCCAGGCCACGGCCAAGACGCCCCAGCGGCGCCAGACTTGACAAGACTTGCTGTACAGCACTTTGGCCCCCTTGTTGGGCTGGGGGCCTGCCTCGCCAAATCCCCACGCCGCGCCGCAAAACAGGAGCGGTCGGGCTGGATGGGCTGGGGCGAGCGCCGTGCGCGGCGATTTTGTGGAGGACAGGCCCTGTGAGGGATTCACTGCGCCCGTACGCCTGGCGCCATCGCGCGCAGGCTGGGCACAGGAGCTGCCCACTATGCCACAAGCCTGGCCTGACAGCGCAGTGCGTTCAGCGGAAGACTTCTTCCAGCAGCGTTTCGTACTCGTCGTCCACGTGGCCGTCGATCAGCTCCGACAGCGGCAGCACGTAGGCGGCTTCTTCCAGCAGGCGCTGTGAAGTCTTGGCGTAGTTGGGCAGGTCGAACTCGGGCACCATCACACGACAGCCAATACCCTGCAGCTTGCGCACCAACGGCGAGAAATCGGCCGCGCCCGTGAACAGCACCACCACGTCAAAGCGGTGGTGCAAGGCCAGGTCGTAGGTCTCCAGCGCCAGGCTGATGTCCACGCCTTTTTCCTCCGGCGGGCTGACCGCCTCGTTCATGGGCTGATAGTGTGGGATCACGCCCGCCCACATCAGCACCTGGTCCTGGAAGCGATCTGTCTCCAGTTGCTTGAGCGGATCGCGGGTGGCCTGCACGGCCTTGAGCGAGAAGCGGCCACGGAAGAAATGCGCCTCGGCAATCTGGCACAGCCCGGTCAGGCCGTCTTTCTCGATGGCGCTGATGTGGTGGCGCAGGTAGTTGTGCAAAGCGCCGATGTTCAAATGGCTTTGGCGTTCGTGGGTGAAACGGTAGTAGTTGCTGATGCGCCAGAAGAAGCTGCCGTCGTAAATCACGGCAATCTTCAGAAGACTGTGTCCATTGTTCATTGGTGAAGTAGTCAAATCGATCAAATGGGCTGCGGAGCATGCAGCGCATGCCAACCCGGCAAGCCCTTCAAAAAAATGAAGGGCGCGATTGTAGATAAAAGTGAACTGCCGCCATCTGGCCGGCGCCCCCAGCAGACGTAACAGCCGGCAAAAATCCCCTCGCGTCCACGAGGCAGCGCAATGCTGCGATGCCCAACCACCAAGCAAGACATCTCAATACACGAACCCAAAAGGCATTTTTATCGGAAATAATTAAGCAAATTCGCAAAAAGCGATATCAAAAGCCATGACGCCCACGCCCCAAGCTCCCCGCCTGCTGCGCCCGCCCAGCCTGACGACGCTGCAATTGTTCGTGGCCGTCTGCGAAAGCGGCAGCATCGGCCATGCGGCGCAGCGTGAGTTCATCGCCGCTTCCGCGGTCAGCAAGCGCCTGTCCGATCTGGAGCGCGAAATTGGCATGCCACTGCTGCAGCGCCACAGCCGGGGCGTGCGCCCTACCCCGGCAGGGCAAAACCTGCTGCAGCACGCGCGCAGCATCCTCAACGAGATCGGGCGCCTGCACAGCGATCTGCAGGAGTACGCCGAAGGCGTGCGCGGCCATGTGCAGGTGTTTGCCAACCTGTCGGCCATCGTGCAGTTCCTGCCTGAAGACCTGGGCCACTTCGTGCGCCAGCACCCGGCCATCAAAATCGACCTGCAGGAGCGCATGAGCCGCGACACCCTGGCCGCAGTACAGGAGGGCGCCGTGGGCCTGGGCATCTGCCATACGCCCGGCCAGCCGCCCGCTGCACTGCAGGCGCGCCCCTATCACCGCGACCGCCTGGTACTGGTCATGCCGCGCAGCCACCCGCTGGCCAACGCAGGCGACGCACCCGGCCTGGCCTTTGCGCAGGCCCTGGATGCCGATTTCGTCGGCCTGCACAGCGACAGCAGCATCGGCCTGTTGATGCGACAGGCTGCCGCGGCGGCTGGCAAGGCCCTGCGCCAGCGCATCCAGGTCACCGGGCTGGATGCCATGTGCCGCATGATCGACAACGGCCTGGGCATCGGCCTCATGCCCGACCGCGCCTTTGCGCTGATGCAAAGCTGGGGTGGGCTGTGCGCCATGCCCCTGCTCGACGCCTGGGCGCAGCGCCAGTCCTGGCTGATTGCGCGCGATTTCGAGGCCCTGCCACCAGCGGCCCGCCTGCTGGCCGAGCATTTGCAGCACCGGGCCCAGGCCCCGCCTGTTCAGACTTGAGAGCCTGTGCCACCTACAATGCGCGCCCACTACTGCGCACCCAGAACATCCACCGCTACCCCTGATTGCCCCGCCCCATGAACAAGACCCTCTACGACAAGATCTTCGACGAGCACGTCGTCCACACTGAGGAGGACGGCACCGCCATCCTCTACATTGACCGCCACCTGGTGCACGAAGTCACCAGCCCGCAGGCCTTCGAGGGCCTGCGCGAAGCCGGGCGCAAGGTCTGGCGCGTCAGCTCCATCGTCGCCACCGCCGACCACAACACCCCCACCACCGGCTGGGAGCGCGGCTACGACGGCATTGAAGACCCGATCAGCAAGGAGCAGATCGTCACGCTCAACGCCAACATCAACGAGTTCGGCGCGGCAGCCTTCTTCCCCTTCATGTCCAAGGGCCAGGGCATCGTGCACGTCATGGGCCCGGAAAACGGCGCCACGCTGCCGGGCATGACCGTGGTCTGCGGCGACAGCCACACCTCCACGCACGGCGCCTTTGGCGCGCTGGCGCACGGCATCGGCACCAGCGAGGTCGAGCACGTCATGGCCACGCAGACGCTGCTGGCCAAAAAGGCCAAGAACATGCTCATCAAGGTCGAAGGCAAGGCTGCGCCCGGCGTCACCGCCAAGGACATCGTGCTGGCCATCATCGGCAAGATCGGCACCGCCGGCGGCACGGGCTACACCATCGAATTTGCCGGCTCAGCCATCCGCGACCTGTCCATGGAGGGGCGCATGACGGTGTGCAACATGGCCATCGAAGCCGGTGCCCGCGCCGGCCTGGTGGCCGTGGACGACAAAACCATCGACTACATCAAGGGCCGGCCGCTGGCGCCCACCGGGCTGGAGTGGGAACAGGCCGTGCAGTACTGGAAAACCTTGCACTCCGACCCCGGCGCTGTGTTCGACAAGGTGGTCGAGCTTGATGCGGCGCAGATCGTGCCGCAGGTCACCTGGGGCACCTCGCCCGAGATGGTGCTGGGCATCGACGCCCGCGTGCCCGACCCGGACAAGGAAAAAGATCCGGTCAAGCGCAGCGCCATGGAGCGCGCGCTGAGCTACATGGCACTGGAGCCAGGCAAGCCGCTGCACGACATCTTCGTGGACAAAGTGTTCATCGGCTCATGCACCAACAGCCGCATCGAGGACATGCGCGAGGCGGCCGCCGTGGTCAAGAAGCTCGGCCAGAAAGTGGCGCGCAACATCAAGCTGGCCATGGTCGTGCCCGGCTCGGGCGTGGTCAAGGAACAGGCCGAGCGCGAAGGGCTGGACCAGATCTTCAAGGCCGCCGGCTTCGAGTGGCGCGAGCCGGGCTGCTCCATGTGCCTGGCCATGAATGCCGACCGGCTGGAGCCGGGCGAGCGCTGCGCCTCCACCAGCAACCGCAACTTCGAAGGCCGCCAGGGCGCCGGCGGGCGCACCCACCTGGTCAGCCCCGCCATGGCCGCTGCCGCTGCCATCCATGGCCACTTCGTCGACATCCGGCGCTTTGCCTGAACGCGCCTTGAGCGCGCATTGAACACACACATTGAGCGCCCCTGGCAGTTGCCTGGCCGGCGCGATTGGGCTACAAACTGCCCAGCCTTTTTCACAACCCTGCTGCCTTGCAGAAAATGTTCAGGTAGCCCCCTAAGGAGATCATGATGAAAACCATCGCATCCAGCATCCTGGCCACCCTCGTCGCCGCCCTGGCCCTGGCCGGCTGCAACACCGTGCAAGGCGTCGGCCAAGACGTGCAGCAAGGCGGCCGCGCCATCGAGCGCGCGGCCAAGTAATCCCGGCAGCGCGCTGGTCGCAGCCCTCCTCCATCTCTTTCAGAAAGCGGCTGCGACCCATCACTTCTTGCCGGTACTGCGCCCATGGTCCGCGTCACGCCCCAGTTCCGCCTGGCCTATGCGATCAACCTGATCGCACTGATGCTTTCGGCCGGCACTACGCTGCTGGTGCTGTTCCTGAGCATCTTGCAAGTACTTTACTGGGACATCAGCCGGCTCATGAGCCTGCTGATGTCCCTGGCCTCGCTGCTGCTGGCCGCGCTCGTGCTGGCCCTGCCGCTGTACCGCCTGACCCTGCTGAGCCAAGACCCGCACCTGCTCGACGCCTATCTGTTTCCTGGTCCCATCACCTGGCTACGCCGTGCCGGCATGGCCTTGATTTACCTAATGGCCGTGCTTGCGCCGCTGCAGCTGCTCTGGGTCTTGGCGGCCGTGGATCTGGTGCCCATCCACAAAGCCGGCCCCAAGGTGCTGGATCTGCTCAGCTCGCTGTTTTCGCTCAGGCCCTTGCAGTTCGGCAGCATGCTGCTGGGCCTGCTGCTTTTCGAGCTCAGCCGCCTGCTGGGCTTCGAGCACAAATTCCGCCTTTGGCGCGCGCAGCAGCGCGCCGCCAAGCCTTCGTCCGACTGACATGCAAAAGTTCACCATCCACCAAGGCTTGGTGGCGCCGCTCGACCGTGAAAACGTCGACACCGACGCCATCATCCCCAAGCAGTTCCTCAAATCCATCAAGCGCACCGGCTTCGGGCCCAATCTGTTTGATGAATGGCGCTACCTGGACCAACCCGGCCAGCCGGGCGTGCCCGAGTCCGAGCGCAAGCCCAATCCGGATTTCGTGCTCAACCAACCGCGCTACCAGGGTGCCTCCATCCTGCTGACGCGGCAGAACTTCGGCTGCGGCTCCTCGCGCGAGCACGCCCCCTGGGCGCTGGCGCAATACGGCTTTCGCGCCATCATCGCGCCCAGCTATGCCGATATCTTCTTCAACAACAGCTTCAAGAACGGCCTGCTGCCCATCGTGCAACCGGCCAGCGTCGTCGATCGCCTGTTCAACGAGGTCTACGCCTTCCCCTGCTACACCCTGACCATCGATCTGGAGCGCCAGTGCATCGTGCTGCCCCAAGGCGAGGAGCTACCCTTTGACATCCTGCCCTTCCGCAAATACTGCCTGCTGGGCGGCTTTGACGACATCGGCCTGACCTTGCGCCATGCCGACAAGATCCGCGCCTTCGAGGCCGAGCGCCTGGCGCGCAAGCCTTGGCTGGCGCACACCATCGGCGTTGAAAAAGCGCCCGTGGCCTGAAGGCCTTGTTTTTCCGAGGAGCGTTTTTTCTGTGCTAGAATCTCGGTTTTCAGCGGCTGTAGCTCAGTTGGATTAGAGTACTTGGCTACGAACCAAGGGGTCGTGGGTTCGAATCCTGCCAGCCGCGCCATTTTCAAAGTCTTGTTGCGCTCAATGCGCTGCCGTTTTTAGCGGCACACGCCAGTAACAAGGCCCATCGTTTTGCGGCTGTAGCTCAGTTGGATTAGAGTACTTGGCTACGAACCAAGGGGTCGTGGGTTCGAATCCTGCCAGCCGCGCCATTTTTGAAAGCCCGCTTGCGCTGTTTCCGGCCAGGCGGGCTTTTTCCATGGCTGCAACGCAAGGCCTACGATGGCGCTCAGGCCGGATTTCAAATCTCAGCGCTGGCTTGAATGCCTGCAAACATCGCCGATTGGCAATTGGAGTGTGAGGTACGCCCGATGAACAAGGCCTTCGTCAAGGAAAACACCGAGCAGCCCGAACAGGATGAGCCGGCCCAATCCAGGTCGGCGCTGCCCGCTGGCGCGAAAAACTACATCACGCCAGCAGGTCACGCCAGCCTGCACGCCGAGCTCAAGACCCTGCTGGAAGAGGAGCGCCCGCGCATCGTCGATACCGTGCACTGGGCCGCCAAGAATGGCGACCGCTCGGAAAACGGCGATTACCTCTACGGCAAGAAACGCCTGCGCGAGATCGACCGGCGCGTGCGCTTTCTCACCAAGAGGCTGGAGATCGCCCAGGTCGTTGATGCCAGCGTGCACCACGGCAAGGACCAGGTGTTTTTCGGCGCCAGCGTGGATTACGAGACCGAAGACGGCCAGCAGCACAGCGTCACCATTGTCGGCATCGACGAGGCCGACAGCCTGCAGCAGCGCATCAGCTGGATCTCACCCGTGGCGCGCGCGCTGCTCAAGGCCCGCATCGACGATGAGGTGCTGCTGCATACCCCGGCCGGGCCACAGCGCCTGTTGGTGCTGGATGTGCGCTATCCAGCTCCAGGTAGCTAAAACAAAAGAGCCCGCAAAATGCCACGCGGGCGGTTCATGCTGGTTCAGGCCGCTACAAAGTCCAGCGCCGTGCCGGCCTGCTCGCTGGCAAAGCGATTGAGCAGCGCGAAGAACTCGCCGCCGCCCTTGGTGTCCAGCCACTGGCCCCGCTCGAACTTGAAGTGAAAGCCGCCTGCGCTGGCGGCCAGCCAGATCTCGTGCAAGGGCTTTTGCTCATTGATCACCAGCTGCGATCCGTTGGGGAACACAATCGTTACCATGCCGCCCACGCGCTGTGCATCCAGATCCACATCGGTGGTTTCGAGGATTCGGTCGCAAGCCTGCTCCACCTGCAGCAGCAGGGCATCGGCGCGATCAGCGTATTCCAAGTCTGTCATTACAATTCCCGGATGCATTCAATCCGCAAAATTGTAATCTGCGCCTGTGCCCACGGCCTGCTGGCCGCAGTGCTGGCAGGCTGCGGCCAGTCGGGCGCACTGTACCTGCCCCCCCCGCAAGCCGATGCCGGCGCGACTGCAGCAGCGCAGCAGGCTGCCCCGGCTTCGCCCTCGCACTCTTCCACCCCAGACTCGGCCCCCTCAATGCGCTGAGCCAGCAGGGTTTGCCACACAGCGCGCGTCTCTCGCGCGCTTTTGCTTTCGCCCGCCACCCAGTCGCGCTGCCTGCCGCAGACGCACTGGCGCCACTTTCACTCCCGATCATGAGCACCTCCCTCCCCGGCGCCCCGTTTTTTCATTACCGCGATGGTCAGCTCCACGCCGAAGATGTGCCGCTGCACACACTGGCGCAGCAGCACGGCACGCCATTGTTCGTGTATTCGCAAGCGGCGCTGGGCGCGGCGCTCCAGGCCTATCAGCAGGGCTTTGCCGGGCGCCAGGTCAGCCTGCACTACGCCGTCAAGGCCAATTCCAATCTGTCGATCCTGCGCTTTTTTGCCGAGCGCGGCTGCGGCTTCGACATCGTCTCCCAGGGGGAATTGCAGCGCGCCTTGGCCGCTGGCGCCGAGCCGGGCCGTATCGTGTTTTCCGGCGTGGGCAAAACCCGCGCCGAGATGCGCTTCGCGCTGGAATGCGGCATCGGCTGCTTCAACGTCGAAAGCGAGGCCGAGCTGGACGTGCTCAACGAAGTGGCGCAGCAACTGCAGCGCAAGGCCCCGGTGAGCCTGCGCGTCAACCCCGATGTGGACGCGCAAACCCACCCCTACATCTCCACTGGCCTGAAAGGCAACAAATTCGGCATCGCGCACGAGCGCGCCCTGCCCGCCTTCCAGCACGCTGCCGGCCTGCCCTGGATCGAGGTCAAGGGCATCGATTGCCACATCGGCTCGCAAATCACCACCGAAGCGCCCTACCTCGATGCGATGGACAGGCTGCTCGATCTGGTCGAGCGCATCGAGGCGGCCGGCATCGCCCTCAGCCACATCGACTTCGGCGGCGGCCTGGGCATCCAGTACCGCGACGAAACCCCGCCCTCACCACACGCGCTGTGGCAAAAACTGTTTGCCCGCGCCGATGCGCGCGGCTTTGGCCAGCGCCATTTCATGGTCGAGCCCGGGCGCTCGCTGGTGGGCAATGCCGGGGTTTGCATCACGCAGGTGCTCTACCTCAAGCCCGGGCAGGACAAGCATTTCTGCATCGTCGATGCCGCCATGAACGACCTGCCGCGCCCGGCCATGTATCAGGCCTACCATGCCATCGTGCCGCTGGCGCAGGCCGCGCCGGCCCATGCCGCTGCGCCCCAGCAGTACGACGTGGTCGGCCCCGTGTGCGAAAGCGGCGACTGGCTCGGCCACGACCGCCCCCTGCAGGTGGCCCCTGGCGACTGGCTGGCCGTGTGCTCGGCCGGCGCCTACTCGATGAGCATGGCCAGCAACTACAACAGCCGCCCACGCGCGGCCGAGGTACTGGTCGACGGCGCGCACAGCCGCCTGATCCGCCAGCGCGAGAGCCTGGAGCACATGCTGCACAACGAAATGCTGCACGCAAGCTGAGATTCCGCCCCCACGCCTGCCCCCCTCTCTAACTTCCCTCCCGCACCACATCTGAGTTAGCCATGGCCCAATCCCCCGAACGCCCCGAGCAGCCTGCCTCGCCCGTCTGGCACCCCAGCACGGCCATCGTGCACCACCCCTACCAGCCCCCGGCCGGGTTCGAAGCCGTCCAGCCCGCAGTGCACAAGGCCTCGACCATCTTCTTCCCCAGCATGGCCGCCGTGCGCCAGCGCGACTGGGCCTTCAAAAGCACCTACACCTACGGCCTGCACGGCACCCCCACCAGCTTCACGCTGGAAGAGCGTCTGGCCAGCCTCGAAGGCGCCCGCTACTGCCTGCTGGCACCCAGCGGCCTGGCAGCCGTCTCGCTGGTCAACCTGGCCTTGCTGCGCCAGGGCGACCAGGTGCTGCTGCCCGACAACGTCTACGGCCCCAACAAGGAGCTGGCCCGCCAGTGCCTGGCCGAATACGGCATCGACTGGGCCTGCTATGACCCGCTGGACGCGCAGGACCTGCAGCGCAAGCTCACGCCCCGCACCCGTCTGGTCTGGCTGGAGGCCGCCGGCTCCGTCACCATGGAATTTCCCGATCTGCTCGGCCTGCTGCAAGTCTGCCGCGCGCACGGCGTGACCACGGCGCTGGACAACACCTGGGGCGCCGGCCTGGCATTTGCGCCATTTGCACTGCCCGGCGCGGACGGCAGCACGCTGGGGGTGGACATCAGCGTGCACGCCCTGACCAAATATCCCAACGGTGGCGGCGACGTGCTCATGGGCAGCATTTGCACCCGCGACGCGCAGCTGCTGCAAACCCTCAAGCGCCGCCACATGCACCTGGGCCTGGGCGTAGGCATGAATGATGTCGAATCCGTGCTGCGCGGCCTGCCCAGCATGGCCCTGCGCTACGCCGCGCAAGACCGCGCCGCCCGCCAGCTGGCCCAGTTCCTGGCCCAGCACCCAGCCGTGGCGCGCGTGCTGCACCCGGCCCTGCCCGGCAGCCCCGGCCACGCCCACTGGCGCCAGATCTGCGCCCCCGATGCGCCGTCAGCCCCGGCCTGCGACGGCCAGCGCGCCGCTACCCCCATCGCCAGCGAAGGCGCAGCTGCCGGCATCTTCTCGTTCGAGCCTGCCGCGCACTGGTCCAGTCAGCAAATCGACGCCTTCTGCGAAGCCCTGCAGCTGTTTCGCATCGGCTACAGCTGGGGCGGCCCGGTCAGCCTGGTCATGGCCTACGACCTGCGCAACGACCGCGAACTCAGCAGCAGCCACGCCAGGCTGGGCAGCCAACGCGTCATCCGCCTGTGCATCGGCCTGGAGCACCCGGATGACCTGCAGGCCGACCTGGCACAGGCGTTGGCCGCCTGCGGGTAAGCCCCGGCGCGACAGCCACCACCGGCCAAGGCGCCAGGCTGCCGTTGCCTTCGTCAACCTGCAGCGCGAGCCATGCGTTGAGCGCCGGTCAGCCCACACCATCGCTTGACTGAGTCCGCCCCAGTCTGCACAGCGGCCATTACGAGGAGTGATTGCATGCCCCGCCCCCTGCATGGACTTGCCAAGCCCTTTGCTGCATCGCCCTTGCAGCATCTCCCCACCTTGCCGACTGCAGTGCAAGCCGCCGGCCTGCACCAGCGCTCGCTCCGCTGGCTGGCCTGTGCGCTGCTGGCGCTGGGCATGGCCGGTTGCGCCGTGCACGACAGCGCCTATTACGGCGATGGCCACTACGGCCATGTGCGCGGCCACAGCCTGGGCGGCTATGCCTACCCGCCTGGGGCGTACAGCTTGCCACCAGGCGCCGTCTACCGCGGGCGGTATTACGGCCAGCCGGCGTACCTCGTGCCCTACCCTGGGCCCGACTATGACTGGCCTGGCTACCGTCGGCCCTATTACGTCCCGCCGCCTGGCTATGGGCATCCCCATGGCCATCCGCATGGGCATCGCCCTGCGCCCAGAGTGCAGAGCTGGCTCAATCGAAAACCACCGCCCTCGGTGCCGCACCCACCACCCAGCAACGCCCAGCAGGCCCTGGATCGGCCTTTCCAGTCTCCAGGCCAGGGCCACAGCCCCCATTGGCTGCAACCGCAGCCCCCACAACCGCACACCGAGCGCCCCGGCCCCGCCAGCGGCAGCGTGCTGCGGCCGCTGCCCCAGCGTTAGGGAAGGTCTGCACCACGCCAAACGGCCTGCCGCGGCCCATGCAGGAGAAATCCATGAAACACCACCGCACGCCCCGGCGCATGGCGGCCCGCCACAGGCTGGGCATGTCCGCTGGCTGGCTGGCTGCGCTGCTGCTGTGCAGCCAGCCAGCCAGCGCCCAGGTCAACCGCTGCACGGCAAGTGATGATCGCATCGTCTATACCGATGGCCAATGCCCTGCGGGCATGCAGGCAGTGCAGATCGAAGCGCCGCGCTCGCCCGAGGAGATCGAAGCCGATCAAGAGCGCGCCCTGCGCGCCTTTGAGCGCGAGCAGCAACGCCAGCAGGCCAGGCAGCAGACCTTGCGCCTGCAGGCCGAGACCGAGGCGCTGCAGGCCCAGGCCGAGGCAGCCCGCGCCGCCGCCGAGCAGCAGCGTCACGTCGCCCCCAGCCCGGCTGCCTGCCGTGCGGCCCGCCGGCAGTTGGAGCGCGCCACGCTCGATCACGGCCGCTACGACCGGGAAGGCCTGCAACGCCTGCATGCTGCGCAGGCCCAGGTCAAGCGCGCCTGCCCCGACGCAGCCCCCACGGGCAACACGGCGGTTCCCACACCGCCGATGGTGGCGCCGCCCTGGGCCTTTCCGCCTGCGGGCCAGGGCCTGCCGCATGGCTCGGGTTGGGGTCAGCTGCCGCCTGCGCCGCCGGCCGTACATGTGTTGCCGATGCCGCAGCCTTGGCCGCCGTTGTATCCGCCGCCGATCTACATTCCGATTGAGCCCCCGCCTCTGCGGCCCTTGCCTGCACCGCCCCATGGCAGATGGCCGCCCGATGATGACGCTTGGCAGCCGCGCCGCCCCTCTGCCCCGGAGCGTGGCATCAGCACCGTGCCGCGCCAGCGCCCGCCCGCCCTGCAGCCGCAGGGCCACGAGCCCATGCAGGCGCGCTAGGAGTTGTTGAGATTGGGTTTGCGAAGCGGTTTTTTCGAGGCAAAAGCCGCAGATGCAAGGCGAAAATGCTTGCAAGGCCTGGACACCTTGCAGGCGTTTTCAAGGCGGCAGTTGCGGGTTTTGACCGAAAACACCGCCGCAATACTGAATCTCAACAACCTCTAGAGCGTGTTATGCAGCGCCTGTCTACGCGCCGCCAGGCGCACCGGCCGCGCCTGCCGCCGTCCATAGCGGGGCCAGCCCATCCCACACGGTGGGATAGCGCCATTGCAGGCGCAACTCGGCCTTGATACGCTGGTTGCGCAGCCGGCGCGATTCGCGCAGAAAGCGCATTTTGGTGTCGCTGAAGATCCGTTCGGCCTCGGCGCGCGTGATGCGCGGCGGTGGCGGCAGGCCCAGGCGGCGGGCGGCCTCGTCCAGGTATTCGCCCAGCTTGAGCTGAGTGTCATCGCAGGCGTTGAAGATGCGCCCTGGCCGCGCCCGCCACAGGGCCAGCCAGCAGGCGCGCGCCAGATCGTCGGCATGGATGCGGTTGATATAGACGTCCTGGCGGTCCTGCAGCACGGGCTCGCCGTCCTGCAAACGCTGGCGTGGGTCGCCGTGGGGGCGGCCAATGGCGTAAATGCCCGGCGCACGCAGCAGCGCCACACGCACGCGCTGGCCTTGGTGTGATTGCCGCAGGAGGCTGCGCCATTGCGCCTCGGCGGCCACGCGCCGCCGCGCCTGGGCGCTGGCCGGCGCCGTGGGGCGGCTCTCGGCCACCCACTGACCCTGGCAATCGCCGTACACCCCCGTGGTCGAGACATAGACCACCGAGCGCGGCAGGCGCAGGCTGCGGCGCAGGCTGCGGCACAGCGCCAGGCTGCGCGGATCGCCCAGGGTGCCTGCCGCAGGCGGCGGCGCCAGGTACACCAGGCGCGTGGCCAGCCCGGCCAGGCGGCGCAGCGTGGCCGGCTGGTCGAGGTTGCCCAGCAGCGGCTGCAGGCCCAGTTGGCGCAACTGGCCGCAGCGCCCGGGGCTGGATGTCAGCACCAGCCAGCGCCCATTGCGGCCCTGCAGGCGCGCCAGGCGCATGCCCACGTCGCCGCAGCCGATCACCAGCACCCTCTCCTGCCTGAAGCGCGCCGGCAGCGCGCCACTGCGCCCCTTGCCTGCCGGCCTGCCTGGCCGAGCTGCCAAGCTGCTGCAGGGCTGCGCGGCCCCACCACCGGCCATGCGCGCCATCCGGATATTCCTTGGTGAAATCAAGGGCACAATGCGGCCTTTCCCATCCATGGTTTGCACAAAACCGGCCATGGTAGCGCGTCTGCCCTGGCCTTTTCCGCAACGATGAACACCACCACTGCTTCCTCTGCGCTGCACGTGACCGTGCTGCCCAGTGCCCGGCGCTTTGACGTCGCTGCCGATGAATCCGTCCTCAACGCTGCCATCCGCCAGGGCGTGGGCCTGCCCTACGGCTGCAAGGATGGGGCCTGCGGCTCCTGCAAATGCAAGCTGCTGCAGGGCCAGGTGCACATGCTGCCCTACGCCAGCAAGGCGCTGAGTGATGAGGAAAAGGCCGAGGGCTACATCCTCACCTGCCGGGCGCAGGCGCAAGAGCCCCTGGTGCTGGAGTCGCGCCAGGTCACCCAGGCCGATGCCTTCCCGATCCGCAAGCTGCCCGTGCGCGTGCAGGCGCTGCAACAGCGCAGCCATGATGTGATGCAGCTGACGCTGCAGCTGCCGGCCATGCAGCGCTTTGAATACCACGCCGGGCAGTACGTCGAGTTTCTGCTCAAGGACGGCGCCCGGCGCGCCTACTCGATCGCCATCGCACCGCACGAGCAAAGCGTCGCGCCGCGCCTGGAGCTGCACATTCGCCACTTCCCCGGCGGGCTGTTCACCGATCACGTCTTCTCGCAGATGAAGGAAAAGGAGGTGCTGCGCATCGAAGGGCCGTTCGGCAGCTTTTATCTGCGTGAAGACTCTGATCGCCCCATCATCCTGCTGGCTTCCGGCACCGGTTTTGCGCCCATCAAGGCCATCCTCGAGCACATCCAGCACCGGCACATCACACGCCCGGTGCATTTCTACTGGGGCGGGCGGCGGCCTGCGGATTTGTACCTGCACGACTGGCTGCAGCAGCTGCTGCCTGCCATGCCGCAGCTGCGCTACGTGCCTGTAGTGTCCGACGCCCTGCCCGAGGATGACTGGCAGGGCCGCACCGGCTTCGTGCACCAGGCCGTGCTCGACGACTTCGATGATCTCAGCGGCTTCGAGGTCTATGCCTGCGGCGCACCGATCGTGGTCGAGAGCGCCCGCCAGAGCTACACCCAGCAGCGCGGCCTGCCGCCCGAGCATTTCTACGCCGATGCCTTCACCACGGCGGCCGACCTGGCCGAAGCCACGCCCTGAGCCGGCCCGCCATCGCCCAAACTTTGCCCACCCCATCCAGGAGAACCCCATGCGTCTTGCCAAACTTCTGCCCGCACTGCTGTGCAGCCTGGGCCTGCTGAGCACTGCCGGCCTGGCCCAGGCCCAGAACAACGCTGCGCCAGCGCGCCAACAAGAAGCCACTGCCATCGTCGTGCCTTACGCCCCAGGCGGGCCGCTGGACATTTCGGCGCGCGCCCTGGCCGATGCCCTGAAAGACGCCATTGGCCCCACCATCGTGCACAACCGCCCCGGCGCTGGCGGCAACATCGGCCTGGGCCAGGTGGCGCGCAGCGCGGCCGATGGCAAGACCCTGGGCGTGGGCGCCGTGGCCACGCTGGCCATCAATCCCTGGCTGTACGCGCAGATGCCCTACGACGCGCAGAGCGCTTTCGAGCCCGTCAGCCCCATCGCCCGCGTGCCCAATGTGCTGGTCATGAATGCCCAGCGCGCCAAGGCGCTGAACATTGGCTCGCTGCAAGACCTCATCGCCTACGGCCGCAAAAATCCCGGCAAGCTGAACTACGGCAGCGGCGGCAACGGCAGCGCCGGGCATCTGGCCGGCGAGCTGTTCAAGCGCATGGGCGAACTCGACGCCGTGCACGTGCCTTACAACGGCGCCAGCCCGGCGCAGCTGGCGCTGCTGTCGCAAGAGGTGGATTTCAACTTCGACAACTTGGCCGCAGCTTCGGCCAACATCCGCTCGGGCAAGCTCATCGCGCTGGCTGTGACCACGCTCGAAGCCAGCGAGTTGCTGCCGGGCGTGCCGCCCATGGCCCAGAGCCTGCCGGGCTTTGCCGTGGACACCTGGTGGGGCCTGGTGGCCCCAGCCGGCACCCCGGTCGAGCAAGTCCGCACGCTGAATCAGGCCGTTACCCAGGCACTGCAATCGCCTGCGCTGCGCAGCCAGCTGCAGGCGCTGTCGGCCACCCCTTTCACGGCCAGCCCAGAGCAATTCAAGCACTTCATCGAGACCGAGCGCCAACGCTACCAAGGCATCGTCCAGGCTGCGGGCGCACGCATTGATTGAGGCATCTTGATGGGCGCCCCCCCTGCGCCCGGCCAAAGCTGAACTGCTACAGCCTTGCAAAGGCTGGTCAAAATCTCGGCATGGGGCAATGCAGTGGATTGGGTTGTTCTTCGGCGTTGCAAACGCCCCGCCAGGAGGCCTCCCCGGCCAAGCCGAATGGCATGGGCTCAATGGGGCGCCTTGCCCCCAGCCCAAACCGCTTTCTGTCCACTCGCATCGAAATTTTGAACAGGCTCTCAAAAGATGGGCGCAAGCTGCTGATTTGACTGATGCCCAGGCGCAGCGTTGCCATCAGGCAACATGGCACAAAATGTTTTCAATCGTAACAGCATTGCGCCATGAATTTCCTTGTCAGTGAAATTCATTGCTGCTATCTTCCATCGGCATTCTGGTGCATTTTCGCCGCGTGAGGCGGCATTGCGCAGCGCTTTGGCTTTCTTATAAATGGCCGGCACAGTGCGCCAAAGCACCAATCCTTTCTTACATTTATTAAAAAGAAGCACATGGCATACACGCACCACTGGAAACACTCCGTTCTGACCGCCGCAGCATTGCTTGCCGCAGGTTTGCATGGCTCCAATGCCTGGGCATTGACCCTGGGGCAGATTCGTGTGCAATCGCACTTGGGCGAACCGCTGCGCGCCACTATCCCCGTCACCAACCTGACCAGGGATGAGGCCGAGTCGCTGCAAGCCAATCCCGCATCGCCCGACGTTTTCAATGCCCACGGTGCGAACTACTCGGCCATCATGACGCAGCTCAAAGTCAAGCTGCAGCGCCGCGCCGATGGCAGCGCCGTGTTGCAGCTGAGCACTTCCGCGCCGGTGAACGAGCCCTTCCTGGATCTGGTGCTCAGCACCACCTGGAATGGCGGCAATGCCGTGCGCAGTTACGCCCTGCTGCTCGACCCGCCAACCAGCACACGCGCCGCCCCTGCCGTGCAAACGGCCCAAGCCGGCGCCGTGCCCAGCCAGACCGGCGCACTGCCCGCGTTCGAGCCCGCGCCCGTGGCTGCCAGCGGCCAGCCCAGCACCTCCTACCAGCGCGCCCAGGAATGGATGCGCAGCAAAGGCCATGTGAGCAGCGGCAGCGCCACGTCGCGCCGCCGCGTATCAGCCACCATCCCCGCCCCGGTGGCTGCGCCTGTCGCCGCCGCACCGACTGCCGTCACCCGCACCCGAGCCCCGGCGCCGATGGCGCAGCACACCCCCAGCAGCGCCCGCTCCGGCTCGGTCACTACCCGCCGTGGCGATACGGCCGGCGCCATTGCACGGCGCAATCTGCCAGCCAACGTTTCGCTCGATCAGATGCTGGTGGCCTTGCAGCGCGCCAACCCGCACGCCTTCATCCAGGGCAACGTCAACCTGCTGCGTGCAGGCGTCACGCTGGAAATCCCTGATGCCGGCGAGGCCCAGTCCGTTTCCGCCAAGGAGGCGCGGCGCCTCATCTCCGCACAGACACGCAATTTCAACCAATACCGTGGCCGCATCGCCCACCGCGCGCCTGCCGCACGCGTGGCGCCCCAACCGAAGGACACGACCAGCGGCCAGGTCACGGCCCCGCCAGTTGTAGCGCCCCCGCCACAGCCTGACACCCTGGTGCTGACCCAGCCCCAGGCAGATGCTGCACGCAAGGCCGAAGAGGAGCGCATTGCCGCACAACGCCAGCGTGAGGAAGACGCCGCGCGCAAGAAAGAGGCGGAGGACAACGCCAGCAAGATCGAGGAGATGCAGCGCCTGCTGGACGAGGCCAACAAGCAATCGTCCAGCAGCAGCCCCGCTGCCAGCAGCGATGCCAGCGCCAGCGCCAGCGCCGCGCCCAGTGCCGACAGCGGCGTGGGCATCCCGGTCGAGGCCCAGCCACCCATTGCGCTGCCGCAAGAGCCCACCCCGGCGCCTGCTGACGCTGGCGACAGCGGCATGGCTGGCACCCAGGAAGTCATGCCCGATGCGCAAGCGCCCATCGTTCCGCCTGTGGAGCCTGCCGAGCCGGTCGCGCCCCCGCCGCCTCCCCCGCCGCCTCCGCCAGAGACCAGCTTGCTGGACGACTACATGCCCTACCTGCCTTACCTGGGCGGCGGCCTGTTGGCCTTGCTGCTGGGCTACGGCTTCTACCGCTACCGCCGCAACCGTGGCGAGGGCGATGTCGTCTATGAAAACAGCGGCAACATCCCCGATTCCTTCTTTGCCAGCGGCTCCAAGAACGACGTCGGGCATGCCGACCATGAGCACGCCGACAGCGCCATGACCAAGTCCGGCACGACTGGCATGTCCACGGGCGTGTCTTCCATGTCCTACTCGCCCAGCCAGATCGACGCCACGGGCGAAGGCGACCCTGTGCTCGAAGCCGATGTGCTGCTGGCCTACGGCCGCGATCAGCAAGCCGAGGAAGTGCTCAAGGAAGCCGAGGTCAACAATCCGACACGCGCCGCCATCAAGGTGCGCCTGGCGGAAATCTATGCCTCGCGCCAGGACAAGGTCGCTTTCGAGGCCAAAGCCAATGAGATTGCCCGCCTGACTCAGCAATCGGGCGCCGATTGGATCAAGGTCGCAGAAATTGGCCGCACCCTCGATCCTGCCAACGCCCTGTACCAGACAGCCGTGGCCCAGACGCCTCTGGCCGACCCCAACGCTGGGGCCGATTCCAGCATCCTCTCGGGCTTCGGGCCACTGTCCGGTCTGGACTTTGACTTCCAAAGCTCCTCGCAATCGCCATCGACCAAGCAAACCGGCCTGGACATCGACAGCCGGCAAGGCATGAGCTCGGGCGTGCCCCCGTTGAGCGATCTGGATCTGTCGCTGGACAGCCTCAACACCTCGGCCACGACAGCGCTGCCCGTATCGGATTCGGCAGCCGCGCCGCTGGACCTGGATTTCAACGCCATGCCCCCGGCCAGCCCTGCGGCCGATAGCGACACAGGCCTGTCCTCTGGCTCACTGCCCAATCTGGATGCGCCAGTCTCTACCGTCACTGCGCCAGCCACTGCGCCGCTGCTGGATCTGCCCACCGACCTGGCGCCTGCGGGGCCAGTCGTCAAGGACACCCCCCCGCCTTCGCTGGATCTGGATCTGTCGGATCTGCAGTTCGACGCCCCGCCGCAGACCAGCACCAAGGAGGAAAGCATGCTGGCCGACCTGGATCTGCAAGATGGCGGCACCGTGGCCGATAACCCTCTGGCCACCAAGCTGGCGCTGGCCAAAGAGTTCAGCGCGCTGGGCGACAACGAAGGCGCACAGGCCCTGGCCCGTGAAGTGCTGGAGCAAGCCGACGGTGAGCTCAAGGAGAAGGCCCAGGCCCTGCTCAAAGAGTTGGGCTAAAGACCTTTTGCCGACCGGCTGCGCTGCGGGCTGCTGCCAGGCCCGCAGCAGTGGCCATCCATGACGAACACGCCGAAGCATGCTTCGGCGTTTCTCATTGGCAGGCCTGAAAAACCGCGTCCAAAAACCGCGCCCAATGCAGCAGGCACAATGGCGGCCATTTGCCCGCTGCGCCCATATCCCCGTCCCGCCATGGATCAATCCCCCCGCATCGCCCTGGGCATCAGCTACCACGGCCAGCACTACCACGGCTGGCAAAGCCAACCCGATGGCCAGACCGTGCAAGACCGGCTTGAACACGCCCTGCGGCAGTTCATCGGCCAGCCCGTCTCCACCCTGTGCGCCGGGCGCACCGATGCCGGCGTACATGGGCTGATGCAAGTCGTGCATTTCGATTCGCCCGTGCAGCGCACGCCCATGTCCTGGGTGCGCGGCACCAACCGCTACCTGCCCGGCGACATTGCCGTGCAATGGGCGCGCAGCGTGCCAAGCCATTTTCACGCGCGCAACCACGCCCTCAGCCGCCGCTACGTGTATGTGGTGCTGCAATCGGCCGTGCGCCCCAGCGTCGATGCCGGCCGGGTGGGCTGGACGTTTCTGCCACTGGACGGCCAGGCCATGCGCGAGGCCACCAGCCACTTGCTGGGCGAACACGATTTCAGCTCCTTCCGCGCCGCGGCCTGCCAATCGCACACCCCCATCAAGCAACTGCAGGCCATCCGCATCAGCGCCACGCCACTGCGCCAGCAGCATCCCGTAGCCGGGCCCGACGAGCGCGCCGTGCCCAGTTGCTACTGGCGCTTCGAGTTCGAGGCCAATGCCTTTTTGCACCACATGATCCGCAACATCATGGGCTGCCTGCTGCACATCGGCCAAGGCCAGCAGGCCCCGCACTGGATGCTGCAGGTGCTGCAGGCGCGCTCGCGTGCGGCTGCCGCGCCCACCTTTTCGCCCGATGGGCTGTACTTCATCGGGCCGCGCTATGCGCCACACTGGGGCCTGCCTGAGAGCTGCGCCCTGCTCGACTTTCTGCCCGGCGGCCCCCTGGGCAGCGCACAGGAGCACTGCCTGCCATGACCACCACTACACCGCCAGCCAGCACCCGCGCCAGCGCCCGCACGCGCGTCAAGTTCTGCGGCCTCACGCGCGAGCAAGACGTGGCCGCAGCCGTGGCCGCCGGGGCCGATGCCGTGGGCTTCGTGCTCTACCCCAAAAGCCCGCGCCACGTCACGCCCGAGCGCGCCGCCGCGCTGGCGCGCGCCCTGCCGCCCTTTGTCACGCCCGTGCTGCTGTTCGTCAATGCCAGTCAGGCCGAAGTCGATGCCGCCCTGGGCCTGCTGCCGCACGCCTGGCTGCAATTTCACGGCGATGAAACGCCCGAGGACTGCCAGCGCCTGAGCCACCAAGGCCGCCACCCCTACCTGCGCGCCGCGCGCATTCCGGTGGCAGCGGACGGGGCCGGGGCGGCGTTCGATCTCGTAGAATTCGCCCGTCGTTTCTCACAGGCCCAGGCCATTTTGCTGGACGCCCACGTCACGGGCTACGGCGGCGGCGGGCAAACATTCAATTGGTCACTTCTACCAACAAGCGTCACATCTCACCTCGTCTTAAGTGGTGGGCTCACACCATCAAATGTGATCGATGGCATCGCTGAGCTGCGCCATCGCGGCCTGTCGCTGGCCGTCGATGTGAGCTCCGGCATCGAGCAGGACGGCCCCGATGGCCGAGCGCTCAAAGGCATCAAGGATGCCGGCAAGATGATGCATTTCATGGCCGCAGTGCGGCAAGCCGATGCCAGCCAGGGCTGAAAGCCTGGCGATCGCGCCCCGCCTGGCACGCAAGCGCGGCCATTTCAGGATGAGAAAGATGACCACCACAACCACTCCATACGCCCTGCCCAACGAACAGGGCCATTTCGGCCCTTACGGCGGCCGCTTCAGCAGCGAAACCCTGACCTACGCCATCGACGAGCTGACCGCCGCCTACGCCCGCTACCAGCACGACGCCGATTTCCAGGCCGAATTCCAGCGCGAGCTGGCGCATTACGTGGGCCGCCCCTCGCCCATCTACCACGCCGAGCGCACCAGCCGCGAGCTGGGGGGCGCGCAGATTTACCTCAAGCGCGAAGACCTCAACCACACCGGCGCGCACAAGATCAACAACGTCATCGGCCAGGCCATGCTGGCCAAGCGCATGGGCAAGCCGCGCATCATTGCCGAGACCGGCGCGGGCCAGCACGGCGTGGCCACCGCCACCATCTGCGCGCGCTACGGCCTGCAATGCGTGGTCTATATGGGCGCGGAAGACGTCAAACGCCAGTCGCCCAACGTCTATCGCATGAAGCTGCTGGGCGCCACCGTCGTGCCGGTAGAGTCCGGCAGCAAAACGCTGAAAGACGCCCTCAACGAAGCCATGCGCGATTGGGTGGCGAACGTGGACGACACCTTCTACATCATCGGCACCGTCGCCGGCCCCCACCCCTACCCCATGATGGTGCGCGACTTCCAAAGCATCATCGGCCGCGAGTGCCTGGCGCAAATGCCCGATATGCTGGCCGCGCAGCGCATGGCAGCCACCCAGCCCGATGCGGTGATCGCCTGCGTGGGCGGCGGCAGCAACGCCATGGGCATCTTCCACCCCTACATCCCTTATGAAAACACGCGCCTGATCGGCGTAGAGGCTGCGGGCCAAGGGCTGGACAGCGGCAAGCATTCGGCCAGCCTGCAACGCGGCAGCCCCGGCGTGCTGCACGGCAACCGCACCTACGTGCTGCAAGACGACGACGGCCAAATTCTCGAAACCCACAGCATCAGCGCCGGGCTGGACTACCCCGGCGTCGGCCCCGAACACGCCTGGCTGAAAGACACGGGCCGCGCCGAATACGTGGGCATCACCGACGCCGAAGCCCTGGCCGCCTTCCACCACCTGTGCCGCACCGAGGGCATCATCCCCGCGCTGGAATCCAGCCACGCCTTCGCCCACGCCATGAAGCTCGCCCCCACCATGCGGCCCGAGCAGGCCATCCTGGTGTGCCTCTCCGGCCGCGGCGACAAGGACATCGGCACCGTGGCCGACCTGGACGGCGTGGATTTTTACGACCAGCCCTCCATGCGCGGGCATGTGGTCAAAGGGGCCCAAGGCAGCGAAGGCCAGCAGCGCTGAATGCGCGCGGCAAGACGGGACGAAACCAAGGGCGCCCCTGCCATGAAGCCTGCCACCGTCACGGAAGTCGTCTACCGCGCCGAACAGGGCAAGACCCGGCCTTATCTGTGCCAGGCGGACGACGGCCTGCGCTACTTCGTCAAGCACCGCTCGCTGCCCAGGCGCGAGCTGGTGGCCGAGTGGCTGGCCGCCTGGCTGGCCCGCGCGCTGGGCTTGCCCATTGCCCCTTTTCGCCTGATCGAAATCCCCGATGCCCTGGCAGGGCTGCCCTGGCTGCGCGAGCTGGGGCCGGGCGTGGGCTTTGGCTCGGCGCTGCAACCGGCGCGCGAGTTCAGCCTGCACGATGTCCGCCGTTTGCCTTCGGGGCTGGCCGCGCGCGTGGCCGCTTTCGACTGGTGGGTGCGCAACAGCGATCGCAGCCTGAGTGCGCATGGCGGCAACCCCAATCTGCTGTGGCGCACCGCCGCGCATGCCGAAGGCGGGAGCCTGCTCATGATCGATCACAACCTGGCGTTCGAGCGCAACTTTTCCCGTGATGCCTTTTTGTCCACCCACGTCTTTGCCGAAGCCTTTGCCGCCTTGCGCCGCGATGAGGCGGCGCGCGAGCGCATGCGTGCGGACTTCGCCGCAGCGCTGGACAGCCTGCCCGCCGCCCTGGACGCCATCCCCCAAGCGTGGTATTTCACCGATCCGGAAGAAACCCTGGCCGCTTGCTGGACGCGCGATGAATTCGTGCAGATTCTGGCGCGCTGCCGTGACCCACAGACTTTCTGGAGCGCCTGACCGCCATGAATGAGCTTTGCCTGTACGCCATCGCGCGCTTCATGCCCTTTGTCGAGACGGAAGAATTCGCCAACGTCGGCGTGGTGCTGTTCGCGCCAGCGCAGCGCTACTTCGGCTTTCAATTGCTGGCGGACGCCCCGCAGCGGATCACGCAGTTTTTTGCCACCTTGCAAGCCCCGGTCTTCCAGCGCGCCATGCACGATTTGCGTGAAGAACTGGAGCGCCTGCCCCCCCTGTTCGCCCAGCGCGACGCCACGGCCGGCATGGCGCTGTGGCAAGAATTGATCAAGCCCAAAAGCAGCCAAATCCGCTTCAGCACGGAACGCATCGTGCTGACCAACCACCCCGCCGAGCAATTGCCGCAGCTCTACGGGCGCTACGTCGCGCGCAGCCCTCTACCTGCGCAACCAGCCCCCAACCCCGGCGCAAGCCCCGCGCCACCCAACGCCATCACCACCCCATGAGCCGCATCCAAACCACCTTCACCACCCTCAAGCAGCAGGGCCGCACTGCCCTCATTCCCTACGTCACCGCTGGCTTTCCCTATGCCGACATCACCCCCGCCCTCATGCACGGCATGGTGGCCGCCGGGGCGGACGTGATCGAGCTGGGTGTGCCCTTTTCCGACCCCAATGCCGACGGCCCCGTCATCCAGCAAGCGGGCGAGCGCGCGCTGGCGCTGGGCGTGGGGCTGGCCAAGGTGCTGGGCATGGTGCAAGCCTTCCGCGCGCAGGACCAGCAAACCCCCGTCGTGCTGATGGGCTACGCCAACCCGGTGGAGCGCTACGACCAGAAGCACGGCGCGGGCAGCTTCATCCGCGATGCGGCCGCCGCGGGCGTGGACGGGCTGCTCATCGTCGATTACCCGCCCGAGGAATGCGCAGACTTCGCCGCCGCGCTCAAAGCCGCCGGGCTGGATTTGATCTTCCTGCTCGCCCCCACCAGCACCGAGGCGCGCATGCAGCAGGTGGCCCAGGTGGCCAGCGGCTACGTCTATTACGTCTCGCTCAAGGGCGTAACCGGCGCGGCCAGCCTGAACACCGCCGAAGTGCAGGCCGCGCTGCCGCGCATCCGCCAGCACGTGCACATCCCCGTGGGCGTGGGCTTTGGCATTCGCGATGCGGAAACCGCCCGCGCCATCGGCGAGGTGGCCGATGCGGTGGTCATCGGCAGCCGCCTGATCCAGGTGATCGAGAACCAGCCGCCCGAAGGCGTGGTGGCCGCCGCCCAGGACTTTCTGCGCCCCATCCGCGCGGCGCTGGACGGGCCAGCGTCAACAGCCGCTTCTTGAGCCCTCAAAAAAAGTAGCGCGCCAGCAATGCCAGGCCCGAGGCCAGCACGATGCCGTGCAGGATGCGCAGGAACTGCTCGCGCGTCAGGCGCAGCATGATATGGCGGCCCAGCCAAAGCCCGCCCCACATGGCGGGCAGCAGCACGGCGGCCAGCAGCAACAGGCCGCTGTCGTGGTACGCACCCGCCAGCAGGAAGAACAGCAACGGCCCCAGGGCAGACAGGCCAATCAGCATGCTTTGTGTCGCGCGCAGGCATTCCTTGTCCTCCACACGGCCCGCCAGGTAAACGGCGTACACAAAACCACCACCGAACAAGGCGCTGAACGCACCGCTCAATAGGGCCTGTTCACACTATGCAAGGAGATCGCGTTGGGGCCTGCAGGGGCCGAGCACAAGGCGGCAACCGCAGCAAGGCTGGATGCCTTGCGAGGATTGCCAACGCCGTGGGCGGCCCCTACAGGCCACAACCCTTCGGGAAGGCATGAAAAATCGCTCCGCTCGGCGTTGCCCGTCTTGGGCGTATCGACATACGCCCTGCGACGTGCGCCTTGATCGGAGCGATTTTTCATGCCTTCGCGACTCCTTGCATAGTGTGAACAGGCCCTAGACCAAAAAGCATGGCGAACGTGGCGGGAAAGGATTTGTGCGCCTACTGGTGCAGCAGCGCATGCAGCGCATAGACAACGGCAAGAATGCCCACCATCAGCGTTACCGTGGCCCCGGCCTGGAACCTCACCACCACTCCCATGCCGTAACCGAGCAGCATCCAGGGCAGCAGGCGCTTGAGTTCGGTCACGTCCACACGCTGACGGCCATCGCACAGCAAATTGGTTGCGGCAGCGCCAAAGTCCAGCACAGCCAGCAATGGCCCCATGCGCAACAAAGGCATGAAAGGCTCCAGCACCGGTCTCGCTAACTGCGCCACGCCAACGCCTGCGATGCCAAACACCACGTAGGCCGCAGCAGCCACTATCCAGATCAATACCCATTGGGCAGCCGAGAAGTCCATCATCGCTTGCCTTTCATTGGTATGGAGAGACAGCGCCGCCCATTGGGGGCAGCGTCTCTCTGGGTTGTGCCCGTGGATGGGCTGCCAGGCAATTGGGTGGGCAGCCCTCTATCCTCTATCGCCAAGGTGCATGGCCAGCGCCATTCACTCGATGTTCTGCACCTGCTCGCGCATTTGCTCGATCAGCACCTTCATCTCCATGCTGATGCGGCTGAGTTCGAGCACGGGCGATTTGCTGCCCAGCGTGTTGGCCTCGCGGTGCAGCTCTTGCATCAGAAAGTCCAGGCGCTTGCCGATCACGCCGCCCTTGTCCAACAGCGTCAGCACTTCCTGCAGGTGGGCTTCCAGGCGGGTGAGTTCTTCGGCCACGTCCACGCGCATGGCAAAGGCCGTGGCCTCGGCCATGGCCCTTTGCTCCAGCTCCTTGCGATCCAGCGCTGGCGGGGCGTCGGCTGTGCCTTCCAGGGCGGGGGCGAGTGCTTCATGCCAGCGATCAAGAAATTTCTGCTGCTGCTGCGCCACGACCTGCGGCACCAACGGCTCGGCCTGGCGCACCCAGTGCTGCAATTGGCGCGTGCGCTCGGCCAGGCCCTGCGCCAGCCGCGCGCCTTCAGCCTGCCGGGCCTCGCGCAAGCTGGCAATGGCGTCGAGCACGAGTTGCTCGCAGGCTTCGTCCCAGAGCAGCTCGTGCTCATCGCGCTCGTCTTGCGGCTGCGCTTGCAGCTGCAGGATTTCAGCCACCGACAGGCTGCGCGCATCGGGAAACCAGCTTTGGATCTGCGCCTGGTTGTGCGCCAGGCGCTGCAAAGCCTCGACCTGCAAGGCGCCGTGCCGCACGGCTTCGCTGCGGCGCAGCGTCATGCGCACTTCGACCTTGCCGCGCGCCAGGTGCTCGGTCAGCAATTGGCGGATGCGCGCCTCGTGCGCCTTGAGGGCCTCGGGCACTTTCAGCACCAAATCCAAAAACCGGCTGTTGACCGAGCGCAATTCCATTCCCAGACCCATGTCTTGGCCTTGCTGCTGCAGCTGCTGCTGTAGCGAGGCGTAGCCGGTCATGCTGTTGA
The DNA here is from genome assembly GCF_002285285.1 of Vandammella animalimorsus. Classification (GTDB taxonomy): domain Bacteria; phylum Pseudomonadota; class Gammaproteobacteria; order Burkholderiales; family Burkholderiaceae_C; genus Lampropedia; species Lampropedia animalimorsus. Next base: position 440,964 of record NZ_NSJF01000001.1, on the reverse strand, counting down.
CTGCCATATGTTGTTGCAATGGTTGGTGTTCGTTACGCGGGAGCGCCTGCGCGCAGCACGCCACACATGAGCGCGCAAGCACAAAACGACTATTATCCCCGCTGCCGCAGGCGGCTATGCCAGCCTGCCATGGCCCTTGCCACGACAGGTTACAACTGCAAGCCAAAGCGGCAAGGCGCACCGATCGGGGTGCGCCGCGCTGTGCGTGGCGCCGGTTGATTCATCTGTAGGTTCGCCCGCCAAAGTGCCATCACCGACCACACCGCAGCTCCTGCAGCCATCCACTTCCGCAGACCGCCATGGCCACCCCAGCAGCCCCTAGCACCAACGCCCCAAAGACCAAGCCCGCCCCGCTGCCGCCCAACACCAAAGTGGGCGGCTACCAGCTGCTGCACCGCATTTCCTCGGGCGGCTTTGGCGTGGTGTACTTTGCCATTGACCCCGAAGGCCACCCGGTGGCTATCAAGGAGTACCTGCCCTCGTCGCTGGTCACGCGTGAGCCTGGCCAGCTGATCCCGCAGGTTGCGCCGGAGAAGATGTCGCTGTACCGCCTGGGGCTCAAGAGCTTTTTCGAGGAAGGGCGCTCGCTGGCGCAGATCTCGCACGACTCGGTGGTCAGCGTGCTGAACTTCTTTCGCGAAAACGAGACCGTCTACATGGTCATGAACCATCTGGAGGGCTCAACCCTGCAGGAGTTCATCGTCACTGCGCGCAACCCCGACAGCCGCAAGGTGTTCAGGGAATCGACCATCCGCTCGCTGTTCGACGAGATCCTGCGCGGCCTGCGCATCGTGCACCAGCACAAGATGCTGCATCTGGACATCAAGCCGGCCAATATCTTCATCACCGACGACGACAAGGCCGTGATGATCGACTTCGGCGCCGCGCGCGAGGTGCTCTCCAAGGAGGGTAATTTCGTGCGCCCGATGTACACGCCGGGCTTTGCCGCGCCGGAGATGTACAAGCGCGATGGCGCGCTGGGCCCCTGGACGGACATCTACGCCATTGGCGCCTGCATCTATGCCTGCATGCTGGGTGTGCCGCCCAACGATGTGCCGCAGCGCAACGAGAAAGACCGCCTGAGTCTGTCGCTGAGCCGGGTCAAGCGTATTTATTCAGACAATTTGATCCAAGTCGTCGAGTGGTGCATGGCGCTGGACCCACTGGCGCGCCCCCAGTCGGTGTTTGCACTGCAAAAGGAGCTGGCGCGCGAGACTGAACTGCGCTATTCCCAGATGAGCATGGGCGAGAAAGTGCGCATGCAACTGAGCTCACTGGTGGGCGGCAAGAAAGAGGAATGAGCCTGCAACGATCGTTGGCTGCGCCGCCCCGACCAGCGGGGAAAACCACAGTTTGCCCTTCGGGTGCTCGTCTACAAGGCTCCAATACCAGCGACAATACGCCGTTTTGGCCATCGCGCATGCCCGCGCACCAGCCCACCGCTGCTGCCGCTGTGCCACCATCGCAATGAAATTCTCAGTATTCCAAACCAGCCATCAAGGTGGCCGCAAGAAGAACGAAGACCGAATGGGCTATTGCCATACGGGCGATGCCGCTTTATTCGTGCTGGCAGATGGAATGGGGGGCCACCCGGAGGGAGAAACAGCGGCGCAAATTGCCATCCAGACCATGGCCGCGCTGTTCAAGAAGCAAGCTCTGCCCACGATTGACGATGTGCCGCACTTTCTCGAATCGGGCCTGCTGATGGCGCACCGCCAAATCCTGCGCTATGCCATCGACAAGGGCATGCCCGACTCGCCACGCACCACCTTGGTCGCGGCTGTGGTGCAAAACGGCGAGATCCAATGGATTCATTGTGGCGACTCGCGCTTGTACATCACGCGCAAGGGCGTGCTGCTGACCCGCACGCGCGACCACTCCTATTCAGAGCTGCGCGAATCCGTGCTCACCAAGATGGGGGAAATGAACCGCAACGTGCTGTTCACCTGCCTGGGCTCGCCTGCGCGCCCCATCTACGACCTCAGCAGCCCGGAAAATCTGGACAAGGACGATCGCATCCTGTTGTGCTCGGACGGCCTTTGGGGCCCGCTGGACGAAGACTCCATCGTCAATAAACTCAATGGCGGCGACATCACCCTCACCGGGCCGGAGTTGGTCGAGCTGGCGTTCTATACCGCCGGCAAGTCCAGCGACAACATCACCATCATTGCCGTCGATTGGCAGGAGGAGCGCAAGCAAACGGCCAGCCGCGCGGTCGAGATCAACGACGATTTCTCGGACATGGAGGAGTTCACCACCACCATCTCCGGCGACCTGCTCGACGACGTGGACATTGAAAAAAGCCTCAACGAAATCAACCGCGCCTTGCGCCGCAGCTGAGGCCGCCGCTCTATCCCACGTGCGCATGGCAAGCCATTGCACATGGCCAGATAGATAGCGGGGGGTTCGCGCACCGGCTCGCGCCACGCCATCGGCAGATGGCCATAGCGGCGGACGTTGGGCATCCGCCCCCAAAAATACCGCAACATCTCTCAAAGCCCATCATCCCCTTGCATGAATTCTGGATGGGCCCAATCTGCACTCGCACCATGACTTCCTCCACGCTTTTTCTGCGCGCCGACGGCCGCGCCTGCAACGCGCTGCGCCCCGTGCACATCCAGCGCCACTACACCATGCACGCCGAAGGCTCGGTGCTGATCAGCTTTGGCAACACGCAAGTGCTGTGCACGGCCTCGGTCGAGGAGCGGGTGCCGCCGCACAAGAAAGGCTCTGGTGAGGGCTGGGTGACGGCCGAGTACGGCATGCTGCCGCGCGCCACCCACACGCGCGGCGCGCGCGAGGCGGCCAAAGGCAAGCAAACCGGGCGCACGCAAGAAATCCAGCGCCTGATTGGCCGTGCGCTGCGCTCAGTCTTCGACCTGCAACTGCTTGGCGAGCGCACCCTGCAGCTGGACTGCGACGTGCTGCAGGCCGATGGCGGCACGCGCACAGCCGCCATCACCGGCGCCTATGTGGCCGCTTGCGATGCCGTGCAATGGCTGCTGGAACAGGGCCTGATCCAGCAATCGCCCATCCGCCAGGCCCTGGCGGCCGTCTCGGTGGGCATCGTGCAAGAACAGGCACTGCTCGATCTGGCCTACGCAGAGGATTCGGCCTGCGACACGGACATGAACATCGTCATGACCGAAAGCGGCCACTTCGTCGAATTGCAAGGTACGGCTGAGGGCCAAACCTTCAGCCAGGCGCAGCTGCAACAGATGCTGGAGCTGGGCGCACAAGGCATCCGCAGCTTGATCGCACTGCAAAAACAGGCCTTGCAGGCCCCGCGCAATGCCTGATTGCCCTCATTACCTTTGAGCACCGCCCCATGAAAACCATCGTTCTGGCCTCCAACAACCAAGGCAAGCTGCACGAGTTGCAAACCCTGTTTGCGCCGCTGGGGGTGGAGATCGTCGCCCAAGGCAAGCTCTTCAGCGGCGAGGCCGAGGAGCCTTTCCAGACTTTCGTCGAAAACGCCCTGGCCAAGGCGCGCTTTGCCGCACAGCATTCCGGCCTGCCGGCCATCGCCGACGATGCGGGCTTGTGCGTCAAGGCCTTCGGCGGCCTGCCCGGCGTGCAAACGGCCCACTACTGCCAACAGTTCGGCTACCCAAAAAGCGATGCCAACAATGTACGCGCCTTGCTTGAACAAATGGCCGATCTGAGCGATCGCAGCGCCTACATGGTCAGCACACTGGTCGGCGTGCGCCAGCCGCAAGACCCTGAACCCCTGATCGCCGTGGGCAAAGTGGCCGTGCACATTGCCCCCGAGCCGCGCGGCGAGCAGGGCTTTGGCTTTGACCCGGTGCTGCTGCTGCCCGAGCTGGGTCAGACTTTCGCCCAATTGCCCGAAGCCACCAAGAACCAATACAGCCACCGCGGCCGCGCCGCCCGCACCATGTGCGAGCTGGTGCGCCAATACTGGCTGTAATCATTGACGGGGCGCCATTGGCGGTGAGCACTGGCTGTGCTGCCCAATGCCGCGCCCCCGCACACGCCACGTACCCTGCCACAGCCCTGCCCTGCACCAGGCTGTGGCTTTACCGACTGAAAAAGCGCCTGCCCATGCCGATCGCGCGCCTGCTCCGCCTTCTGTTTGACCCCTTCACGCTGATTCTCATCGCCGTCGTGCTGCTGGCCACCTTTCTGCCTGCGCAGGGGCGCGCTGAGCACGCCTTCCAGTGGCTGACGCACGCTGCCATTGCCCTGCTGTTCTTCATGCATGGCGCCAAGCTCTCGCGCCAAGAGGTCGTGGCCGGCATCACCCATTGGCGCTTGCATCTGCTGGTGTTTGCCTGCACCTTTGTGCTGTTCCCACTGCTGGGGCTGGCGCTCAAACCCCTGGTAGCCCCTTGGATTGGGGCCGAGCTGTACCTGGGCGTGCTCTACCTGTGCGCCCTGCCAGCCACGGTGCAATCGGCCATTGCCTTCACCTCACTGGCCAGGGGCAACATCCCGGCTGCCATCTGCAGCGCTGCGGCTTCCAGCCTGATTGGCATTTTCATCACGCCGCTGCTGGTGCTCTGGCTGATTGGCGCTGGCAGTGACAGTGCGCCCAGCACGCTCGATGCCATAGCGAAAATCACCCAGCAACTGCTCATCCCCTTCATCGCCGGCCAATGGGCTCGCCGCTGGATCGGCGCTTGGGTGGCACGCAACCGACATTGGCTCAAAAACGTCGACCAAACATCGATTCTGCTGGTGGTCTACACCGCCTTCAGCCAGGCCGTTAATCAAGGGCTGTGGGCCCAGGTGCCTGCCATGAGCCTGCTAGCCCTGCTGGTGTTTTGCTGCGCCTTGCTGGCCCTGGTGCTGGTGCTGGTCTGGATGCTTGGCAAGGCTCTAGGCTTCAACATGGAAGACCGAATCACCATTCTTTTCGCAGCCTCGAAAAAAAGCCTGGCCACAGGCGTGCCCATGGCACAGGTGCTGTTTGCCAGCCAGGCCATTGGCAGCATGCTGCTGCCCATCATGGTGTTCCACCAGATCCAATTGATGGTCTGTGCCGTGTTGGCGCAGCACTTTGCACAGCGCCCGGGCGATCAGACCTGAATCGGGCCAAATTGATTACCCGACAAAAATTCTAGGGCTTGTGCTACACTTAGGAATATCCCGTATGTAGCTTCCATGCATCGAAAAGCCTGATGCGGCCTGAAGCCATCCACATACATCCACTGCGTGAGGCCCACGCCATCCATTCACCTTCTGCCTGCACTCTCGGCCTTTGTGGCCCGCAAGCAGACCAACGGAAAGGAGCCGCACCATGCGTTTGACCACCAAAGGCCGTTTTGCCGTCACCGCCATGATCGATCTGGCACTGCGTGAAGGCAGTGGCCCCGTAACACTGGCGGCCATCAGCCAGCGCCAGCAGATTTCACTGTCCTACCTGGAGCAGCTCTTTGGCAAACTGCGCCGCCATCAGTTGGTGGAGTCCACACGCGGCCCTGGCGGCGGATACACACTGGCGCGCAAGGCAGAAGAAATTACCGTAGCCGACATCATCGTCTCCGTCGATGAGCCCATTGATGCCACCCAGTGCGGCGGCAAAGGCAACTGCTTGGGCGAGGGCCATCGTTGCATGACGCACGACCTCTGGACGGCGCTGAACCAGCGCATGGTTGACTTTCTTGATTCCGTCACCCTGAAAAAGCTCGTGGACGACCAAATCGCCAAAGGGGTACAAGTGGAAGAGCGTGGCCCCGCACGGCGCACTATTTCCTCTGCCCCAGTGGTCAAACCCATCCGCGTCAATGCGCCCAATTCCGTCTTCGCACTGGGCAATGCACTGGCCAAATCCTAAGCCGCAGTCCGGCAATAGCTCGACTGGTGGCCCACCCATAGGTTGTACAAACTGACAGCCCAAACGCTTTCGCAACACCAGCGCGTTCGCAATCTCTGTAATCACATCCATGCATATATGAGCAGCTCACGACACAGATGACTGCTCTAATGCTCCATAAGCAAATCCCACTATGACTCCCCATCTGCCTATCTACCTCGATTACGGCGCCACTACACCGGTGGATCCGCGTGTCGTGCAGGCCATGATTCCCTGGCTGTCCGAACACTTTGGCAATGCGGCCTCGCGCAGTCATGCCTGGGGCTGGGAGGCGGAAGAAGCCATCGAAAAGGCTCGCAAGCAAGTGGCCGATCTGATCGGCGCCGACCCTCGCGAAATCGTTTGGACCAGCGGCGCTACCGAATCGGACAACCTGGCCATCAAGGGGGCGGCGCATTTCTACAAAGGCAAGGGCAAGCACCTGATCACCGTGAAGACCGAGCACAAAGCTGTGCTGGACACCATGCGTGAAATGGAGCGTCAAGGATTTGAAGTCACCTACCTTGATGTGCAGGAAAACGGCCTGCTGGATCTGCAGGCCCTGGAGGCGGCTTTCAGGCCCGACACCACCTTGCTCAGCGTCATGGCCGTCAACAATGAGATCGGCGTCATTCAAGATCTAAATGCCATTGGCGCCATGTGTCGCCAGCGCGGCGTGATTTTCCACGTCGATGCTGCACAGGCTACCGGCAAGATCGCGCTGGACATGAAGACCATGCCCATTGACCTGATGAGCCTAGCCTCGCATAAATCTTACGGCCCCAAAGGCATTGGCGCTCTTTACGTGCGGCGCAAGCCGCGTGTGCGGTTGGAGGCCCAGATTCACGGCGGCGGCCATGAGCGTGGCATGCGCTCGGGTACCCTAGCAACGCATCAGATCGTCGGCATGGGCGAGGCTTATCGCATTGCCCAGGAAGAAATGGCGCAGGACTACGCCCATGCCCAACGCCTGCAAAAACGCCTGATCGACGGCCTGAGCGACATTGAGCAAGTCTTCATCAATGGCGACCTGCAGCAACGCGTGCCGCACAACCTCAACATCAGTTTCAACTTCGTCGAAGGCGAATCGCTGATCATGGGCATCAAGGGCATTGCCGTGTCTTCGGGCTCGGCCTGCACCTCTGCCAGCCTGGAGCCCAGCTACGTGCTGCGCGCCTTGGGCCGCAGCGATGAGCTGGCGCACAGCAGCCTGCGCATGACTTTCGGGCGCTTCACGACCGAGGAAGAGGTGGACAACGCCATCGCCACCATCCGCGAGAATGTCGCGCGCCTGCGTGAGCTCAGCCCCCTGTGGGAGATGTACCAGGAAGGGATCGATCTGAGCACCATCCAATGGGCAGCGCATTAAGAGCCGCGCATTCAAGCAATCCTTGGCTGCGCAGCGGCATCGGCGTCATGCATGCCTCCGCGGCCCCCATTCCCCCAAGATGAAACATACTGGAGCCTGCCATGGCCTACTCTGACAAAGTCATCGACCATTATGAAAACCCCCGCAACGTCGGCTCCTTCGACAAGGGCGACAGCTCGGTTGGCACCGGCATGGTGGGCGCGCCTGCATGCGGCGATGTCATGAAGCTGCAAATCAAGGTCAACCCGCAAACGGGCGTCATCGAAGATGCCCGCTTCAAGACCTATGGCTGTGGCTCGGCCATTGCATCTTCCTCGCTGGTGACCGAATGGGTCAAAGGCAAGACCCTCGATGAGGCCGCCGCCTTGAAAAACAGCGTCATCGCCGAAGAGCTGGCCCTGCCGCCCGTCAAGGTGCATTGCTCCATCCTGGCCGAAGACGCCATCAAGGCCGCTGTGCAGGACTACCGTTCCAAGCAGCAACAAGCCCAGCAGCGAGAAGGCGATGTGGCCACTGCATCGGCTGCAGGCTGAACAAGCCTTTCTCACACTCAAGCACTGATGCGTACCAAGCACATCTGACAGGACAGACTCACCATGGCCGTCACACTGACTGAAGCCGCAGCACAACACGTTCAGCGCTATTTGAACCGGCGCGGTAAAGGCGTGGGTGTCCGCCTGGGCGTCAAGACCACGGGTTGCTCGGGCCTTGCTTACCAATTGGAATATGTCGACGAGCCCAACGCCAACGATGTCGTCTTTGAAAGCCACGGCATCAAGCTGCTGGTCGACCCAAAAAGCCTGGCCTATCTGGATGGCACGGAGCTGGACTTTGTCCGTGAAGGGTTGAACGAAGGCTTCAAGTTCAGCAACCCCAATGAGCGTGACCGCTGCGGCTGCGGGGAATCCTTTCGCGTCTGAAAACCAATCAGTCGGCGCTCTCCGCAGAAGCTCGGATGTGCCCGCACAGATGCTGGCAGCCGGCACTGCGGCGTGGTGCGGCTGGCCTCATTCAATCGACCGCTTACTGGGCAGTATTCGATTGGATTTCCCACTAAAGCACAGTGCTCTGCTTAAACAAGCAGACATTGCCAAACCACGGCCAACGAACGTGGCAAAGTCACGACTTTGTTCTGGAATGGGAATGAGCGACCGCCCCAGCCGCCGCTTACCCAGCCTCTGCCAATGAACCTGCAATCGACCGACTTTGAACTGTTTGGCTTGCCCGACCGCTTCGCGCAGGATGCAGCCACACTTGACGCACGCTGGAAAGAGCTGCAACGCCAAGTCCATCCAGATAAATTCGCCGCCGAAGGCCCTGCGGCCCAGCGCCTGGCCATGCAATGGTCTGTGCGCATCAACCAAGCCTACCAACGCCTGCGCGACCCACTGCAAAGGGCTCGCTACTTGTGTGAATTGCAGGGCCAATCGATCGGTGCTGAAGACAACACGGCCATGCCGCCACAGTTCCTGATGCAACAAATGCAATGGCTGGAGGCGCTGGACGAAGCCCAATCTGCGCAAGACTTGCAACCCATCGCTCATGAAGTTCAGCAGGCGCTGGGCGAGACCATCGAGGCCGTTACACATGCCCTCGATACCCAAGGCGATGCCCAGGCTGCGGTCGAGCACATCCGTGCCTGGATGTTCCTGACCCGCTTCGAGCAGCGCCTGGCGCAGCGGCAACGGCAGCTGTGACCTCCGCAGCGCCGCTTGCCATTGCAACCAACAGAGCGCAATCATTCGCCGTTTTCTCCCCTACCCTCTTTTGCGAGGACGCACGCCGCCATGGCCCTGATGCAAATTGCCGAGCCCAACCAAAGCCCGGATCCTCATCAATTCAAACTTGCCGTCGGTATCGATCTGGGCACCACCCACTCGCTGGTGGCGGCCATACGCCACGGCAGCCCGCAGTGCCTGCCCGATGCCCAGGGTCGTATCCTGCTGCCCTCGGCCGTGCACTATGGCGCTCAAGGTCAGCGCCACATCGGCCATGCCGCGTTGCAGGCTGGACAGGACGATGCCGCCAATACCATCGTCTCGGCCAAACGCTTGATCGGCCGCGGCCTGGCCGACATCGCCAACGCCAGGCAATTGCCCTATGAGCTCACCGAGCGCAAAGGCGAGGATGGGCGTATCAGCCTTTACGCGCACACGGCCGCTGGCGAAAAAACCCCTGTCGAAGTCAGCGCAGAAATCCTCGCCACCTTGCGCCAGCGCGCTGAAGACAGCTTCGATGCCGAACTCTATGGCGCCGTCGTCACCGTGCCCGCCTACTTCGACGACGCCCAGCGCCAGGCCACCAAAGACGCCATCGCCCTGGCCGGCATCCGGCTGCTGCGCCTGATCAACGAGCCCACAGCCGCAGCCATCGCCTATGGGCTGGACCAGGGCGCCGAGGGCATCTACCTGGTCTACGACCTGGGCGGCGGCACCTTCGATGCCTCTGTGCTGCGCCTGAGCAAGGGCGTGTTCGAAGTGCTGGCCACCGGCGGCGATTCGGCCCTGGGCGGCGACGATTTCGATGCCCTGCTCGTGCAATGGGCCAGCCAGCAACTGGGGGCCGAGCCCGTCACCAGCGCAGAAAAAGCCTATGCGCGTCAGCAGGCCAGGGCCGCCAAAGAAGCCCTGGCCGAGCAAGACAGCGCCACCATCGACGCCCACTGGGGCGGCCGCCGGCAGCAATTGGCGCTGCAGCACGACACCTTTGCCGCGCTGGTTCAGCCCCTGGTGGAGCGCAGCCTGCAATGCGTGGCCCGCACCCTCGAAGACGCCCAGCTCAGCGCCAGTGACGTGCAAGGTACCGTCATGGTCGGTGGCTCCACCCGCATGCGCACCGTGCGTGACAACGTCGCGCGCTTCTTCGGCAAGCCGCCGCTGACCGAGCTCAACCCGGACGAAGTCGTTGCCCTGGGCGCAGCCATTCAAGCCCATCAACTCGCCGGCAATGTCCGCAGCGAAGACAGCGTGCTGCTGCTCGACGTCGTGCCTCTATCGCTGGGCATCGAAATCATGGGCGGCCTGACCGAGCGCATCATCCATCGCAATGACACCATCCCCACCGCCAAGGCGCAGGACTTCACCACCTACCAGGACGGCCAGACCGCACTGGCCATCCACGTGCTGCAAGGCGAGCGTGACATGGCCAGCGACAACCGCAGCCTGGCGCGTTTCGAACTGCGCGGCATTCCGCCCATGGCCGCTGGCGCGGCGCGCATCCGCGTCACCTTCACCGTCGACGCCGACGGCCTGCTCAGCGTGAGTGCGCAGGAACAAAGCTCCGGCGTGCATGCCCAGGTGCAGGTCAAGCCCACCTACGGCCTGCCCGACAGCGAGATCGAACGCATGCTGCGCGAGAGCTTTGCCACCGCCGAGCAAGACATCCAGGCGCGCGCCCTCACCCAGGCGCGCGTCGATGCGCGGCGCCTGATCCTCGCCACGCAATCGGCCCTGGAGCAAGACCGCGACCTGCTCAGCGAATCGGCCCATGCCGCCATCCTGGGCAGCATCGCCGCGCTGCAGGCGCTGATCGACAGCGGCAGCACCGCCGAGATCGAAACGGCCACCCACGCCCTGGCGCACGACACTGAAGCCTTTGCCGCTGCCCGCATGAACCGCGGCATCCAACAGGCACTGGCGGGCAAAAGCGTGCAATCGCTGTGACAGAGCACGGCCCCCACACCCCACACCGCCAAGCCATATCCCCGACCATGCCGAAAATCACCGTCCTGCCCCATGCCGAACTCGCCCCAGAAGGCGCAGAGCTGCAAGTGCCCACTGGCACCTCGATCTGCGAAGCCCTGCTGGAAAACGGCATCGAAATCGAGCACGCCTGTGACATGAGCTGCGCCTGCACCACCTGCCACGTCATCGTGCGCCAGGGTTTTGACTCGCTCAACGAGCTTCAGGAAGAAGAAGAAGACCTGCTGGACAAGGCCTGGGGCTTGGAGCCGCAATCACGCCTGGGCTGCCAGGCCATCGTTGCACACACCGACCTGACGGTTGAAATCCCCAAATACACCATCAACCACGCCAAGGAAAACCACTGAAACCCTTCGGCCAGCGGCGCAAGCCGTTGCACAGGCACACGCCGAGCGGGCGCGGGCATTGAATTGAGCCTGCCCTCAGCGGGTATAGCGCACGGCGCGGGGTTCGCGTGCCAGGCCCCAGAGTTGCAGGCCGGCAATTTCGGCCACCCGGATGGCCAGCGAGGTCGGCGCGGAGATGGTGGCCAGCAGGGGCAGGTGCAGGCGCGCGCATTTGCGCACCAGCTCGTAGCTGGCGCGGCTGGACATGACGACGAAGCCTTGCTGCGGCCAGCCGGGGCCATCGCGGCGCGTGCCGCTTTGCAGCGCTTTGGCGCGCGCGCCCAGCAGCTTGTCCAGCGCGTTATGGCGCCCCACGTCTTCGTAAATGGCGTGCAACTGCCCGTGCACATCGGCATAGGCGGCGGCGTGCAGCGCGCCTGTGGCGTGGTTCAGGGTTTGCTGCTCAGCCATGGCGGCCAGTGCCTTGAAGATGGTGGCAGGGCCAATCTGTGCCAGCCAGGGTGGCGGCGCTGCCCTGGCTGGCTGGGGCAGCCAATCGTGCGCCTGCAAGCTGTCGATGCCGCACAGGCCGCAGCCCGTGCGGCCGGCCAGGCTGCGGCGGCGTTCCTTGAGGCGCATGAAAGCGCTGCTGGCGATGTCCAGATGCACAGCCAGGGCTGGCAGGCTGCATTCGTTGGCGCCTGCTGTGGCCCAGTCGCTGGATGCCGCAGCATCGACTGCAACGATGTCGATGCCGTAGCAGTCTTGAGCGCGGTCGATGATGCCTTCGCTCAGGGCGAAACCCAGCGCCAACTCAGCCAAGTCCTGCGGCGTACACATCATGACAGCGTGCGACAGGCCATTGCACACCAGCGCCACTGGCACTTCAGCCGCCACCTGATCGCACTGCCATGGCGCTGCCTGGCCGTGCAAATGGCGTTGCACGGGCGTGGACACCACCGGCGGCGGCAGTGCAATTTCCTCGTCGTCGGCCTGGGGCATACGGTTTGGCATTGGACTGGGGTGGCTGGACACGGTTCAAAACCCGCAGCCCATTGTCTGCTGGCGCTGTTCAAACCAGGCGCGCGCTGCGGCGCAGTCCTGGGCAATGCCTTGCGCCAGAGCCTGCAGGCTGGGGTATTTGCGCTCATCGTGGAGTTTTTCCAGCAGCTCCACGCGGATGACTTTGCCATAGCCACCCTCTGGGCCCAGGGCTTCGGGCCATTGCAGGCAGTGGGTTTCCAGCAGAACGCGGCCGCCGTTGACGTCGCTGGGATCCAACGAGGGGCGCACGCCCAGGTTGGCCACGCCGGGCAAGGGCTGGGGCGTCAGCCCGCGCACTTGCACGACGAAGATGCCGCTGGCAGCGGGCTTCCAGTGCTTGAAGTGCAGGTTCAAGGTACGAAAGCCCTCCTCCATGCCGGGCAGGTCAGCGCCCAGATGACGGCCAAGCTTGCGCCCATGCAGCACATGTCCGCTGATGGTGTAGGGCCGCCCCAGCAGTTCGGCAGCGTCTTGCATACGGCCTTGCTGCAAGGCCTTGCGCACTTCGGAACTGGAGACGCGCAGCCCTTGCACGGTGTGGCTTTCCATGCGCGCCACTTCAAATCCCAACTGCGGCCCCAGCTCGGTCAGCAGGGCGTAATCACCGGCGCGCTGGTGGCCAAAGCGGAAGTCATCGCCCACCAGCACATAGCGCGCGCCCAGGCCCTGCACCAGCACCTGGCGCACGAAGTCTTCGGGCGGCTGCGCGGCCAGTGCGGCATTGAAGGGCAGGATGACGGTTTGCGCCACCTGTTGCCCGGCCAGGTCGGTGAGTTTGTCGCGCACCGTGCCCACGCGCGCCGGCGCGATTTCGGGCTTGCCCAGCACCTTGGCAAAGTAATCGCGTGGGTGGGGCTCAAAGGTGAGCACACAGCTGGCCAGCTGGCGCTGGCGGGCCTGCGCGTTGAGCAGGGCCAGCATGGCCTGGTGCCCACGATGCACCCCGTCAAAGTTGCCAATTGCCACGGCGGTGGCTGGGGCCAGGCTGCGGTGGTTCAGGCCAAGAAAGGTGCGCATGGCAGTACGAGGAACTGGTGTGAAAACGAGGGCCGGCAGCGCCTGCCCCAAAAAGGTGCGCAGGCGCACGCGGACTGCACCGCTACGGGGGGCGCGGCGTCAACGCCCTTTTTGTGCCGTGACGACGAAGCCGGCCACGGGCTCACTCGCTTCGTAGCGCAGGGTTTTCTCCTCGATGCTGGCCAGCGCGAAGCCGGCCTGCTCCAGCAAGCGCTCCAGGTAGGCGCGGCCATGCACATAGCGGCCGGTTCTGGCCTGCAAGGCGTAGTCGGTGTCGGGCTCGGGCGCGGCTTCGGTGGAGAAGAAGAAAAAGCCTTCGGGTTGCAGAATGCGGTGCACATTGCCCAGCACCGGCTGCAGGTCGCCCACGTAGGGGAATACGTCCAGTGCAGCGATGACTTCGTAGAGCGCGTCGGGCGTGTCACGCACCGCATCGAGCAGGTTGACCTTGTGGAATTTGTCGTAGACGTGATGGCGGGCCGCCTGCGCAATCATGCTTTCGGAGGCGTCCACGCCCACCATGCCGCCATCGATGCGGCCCAGGCACACGCCCAGCAGGCCTGTGCCACAGCCCAGGTCAAGCAGGTTGAAGCGGCGGTCGGGGAAGATTTCCAGAATCTTCTCCGCCGTCTGCTGCGGCAGCTCATAGCGCAGGTAGCGCACCATGTGCAGGTCGTACTGGCGCGCCAGGCCGCCGAACAATTCCTCCTGCAGCGCCACGGGTTGGGTCGGTGGGGTCTGGCCCTGGGCCACCTGGGCGAAGTAGCGGTACACGGCGTCGTCCGGGGCGTGGGCCAGCAGCTGCTGGGCATCCTCCAGGGCCTCATCGTTGCGGCCCACTTGCAGCAAGGTGCGCATGCGGCCATAGCGCGCCTGCATGTTGGCTGGCTCTTGCGCAAGCACGGCCCCCCAGCTGCTCAGCGCAGCTTCGTACTGCTGCGAGAAGAACTGGGTGCGCGCCAGGTTCATCAGCAGCACTGGGTCGTTCGGGTAATGCGTCAGTGCGTGCTCGGTGTAGCGCGCGGCCTGGGCCATGTCGCCACAGCGCACGGCGATGTCGATCACGCCGGCTAAGGCCATGCGCTCGCGCGACTCCAGCGCAAAAATCTTCTCGGCCTGGGCCAGCGCCTGGGCGTTGCGGTCCAGGCGCGCCAACAGCAAGCCGTATTCAAGCTGCGCCGGCCACCACTGCGGCGCCAGCCGGGTGGCGTGCTCCATGGCCTCCACCGCTTCGTTGGGCTTGTCCGATTGCTCGGCCAGGCGCGCGCCCAGCATGAAGATGCGCGGGTCGTAGGGGGTATTGCGCTGCGCCTCGTTGAGCAGTGTGGCCACTTCCTGCAGCTTGTTTTGCGCCAAGAGCTGGTAGGCCTTGATGATGAAGGGGTCGTTGGCGGAAAGCTGGTCTGCAGCAGACGAAACAGAGGTCATGGGGCGCGGCACGCCAATGCGTGTAATTTGGGCAAAGGGCGCATTATGCGGCAAGGCAGCGCCGCCATGCGCTGCCTTGCCTGGGGGTGGCGCCCACCGATCTCTTTATGCGAACACGCCCGCAGTGTCCTGCATGTGCTCGCTGACGATGCCCAGGTGGTACAGGCTGTCGCCCCAGCACATTTCCAGCTGCGTGAGCTTTTTGAAGTAGTGGCTGCCGATGTATTCATCGGTCACGCCAATGCCGCCGTGCAGCTGCACGGACTGCTGGCCCACGTAGCGCATGCTTTGCCCGAGCTGGTATTTGGCGCGCGAGAGGGCCTGCTGGCGCTCTCGCTCAGCCGCGCCGTTGGCAGCGCCAGCGCCATCTGCGGGCTCCTCGGCCAGTTTCAGCCAAGCGTAGTAGCTCATGGAGCGGCCCAGCTCCAGCTGCATCTTCATGTCGGCGATGCGGTGGCGCAGCGCCTGGAAGCTGGCGATGGGCACGCCAAATTGCTTGCGCTGGTTCATGTAATCGGCCGTCAGCGCCAGGGTCTGCTCCATGACGCCCACGCCCTCAGCGCACACGGCGGCCGTGCCGATGCCGGCCAACTGCTGCAAGAGCGCCAGGCCCTGGCCATCGCTTGCGGCACAGAGCAATTGCGCCGGGCTGGCCTGCAGGCGCAGCTCGGCTGCGCGGCTGCCGTCCTGAGTCAGATAGCCCTGGGTTTGCACCCCTGCGGCGCCTTGCTCCACCCAGAACAGCGCTACCTGGCCATCGAGCAGGGCCGGCACGATCCAGGCATCAGCACGGTCGCCGGCAGGCACCAGGCTTTTTTGCCCGTTGAGCACATAGCCCTGGCCCTGGGGCTCGGCCTGGGTCTGAAGTTGATCGAGCTGGTAGCGAGCGCCCTTTTCCTGGTGCGCCAGCACGATCAGCGCCTGCCCCTGCACCAGCTTGGGCAGCCACTGTTGGCGCAGCGCCTGGGGCGCATGGGCCAGGGCCTGGGCAGCGATCAGGGCTTGGGCGTAGGGCTCGAGCACCAGCCCCTTGGCCAGCTCTTCAAGCACGATCATGGCCTCCACGGCGCCCATGCCCATGCCGCCGTCCTGCTCGGCCACGGTCAGGCCCAAGAGGCCCAGCTCGGCCAGTTCGCCCCAGGCCGCGCGATCAAAGCCGCCCTCGGCCACGATGGCGCGGCGGCGCTCGAAGTCGTAGGCTTTTTCCACCCATTTGCCCACCGCATCGCGCAGCTGCTCTTGCTCGGGCGTGAAATTGAAATCCATGTGCAACTCTCCGGTATGTTCAGCGTGATGTCGTCGGTGATGACTCTGTCCTTGGCCACTCAGCCCAGCACCGTTTGCGCCACGATGTTGCGCTGCACCTCGTTGGAGCCGCCGTAGATCGTGGTTTTGCGGTAGTTGAAGTAAGTTGGCGCCAGCACCGAGTAGGCCGCCACGCCGCCGGGGAAGTCGCCCTGCCAGCCTGCTTCCATGGCCTCCTGGATGAAGGGCAGGCTGAAGGGGCCTGCCACCAACATCATCAATTCGGAATAGCGTTGCTGGATTTCGCTGCCGCGGATTTTCAGCAGGCCGGCAATGTCCAGCGGGTTGCGGCCCGAGCTGACAGCCGAGAGCACGCGCAGCACCAGCATCTCCAGCGCCACGATGTCCACTTCGAGCTTGGCGATCTCGTCGCGGATGCGCAGGTCCTGCCACAGGCCCTCGGCCTTGACCAGGCGCTTGAGGCGCTCAAGCTCACGCTTGGAGCGGTTCACATCGGCGATGTTGGTGCGCTCGTGGCTGAGCAAGTGCTTGGCGTAGGTCCAGCCTTTGTTTTCCTCGCCAATGAGGTTTTCCACCGGCACCTCGACGTTGTCGAAGAACACCTCGTTGACCTCGCACTCGCCATCGAGCAGGCGGATCGGACGCACCGTCACACCGGGCGAGCGCATGTCGATGAGCAGGAAGGAAATGCCCGTCTGCGGCTTGCCTTCGGTACTGGTGCGCACCAAGCAGAAAATCCACTCGCCATACTGCCCCAACGTGGTCCAGGTCTTCTGGCCATTGACAATGTATTTGTCGCCCACGCGCTCGGCGCGGGTTTTGAGCGATGCCAGGTCCGAGCCCGAACCCGGCTCGCTGTAGCCCTGGCTCCACCAGACCTCGCCGCTGGCGATGCCGGGCAAAAAGCGCTTCTGCTGCTCGGCGTTGCCATAGGCCATGATGACCGGCGCGACCATCACCGGCCCGAAGGGCACGATGCGCGGCGCGCCAGCCAGTGCGCATTCCTCTTCGAACAAATGGCGCTGCACGGCATCCCAGCCTGGCCCGCCAAACTCTTTGGGCCAGCCATAGCCCAGCCAGCCCTTTTTGCCCAGGATCTTGGCCCAGCCCTGCAAATCCTCACGGTGCAGGCGCAGGTTGTTGTGCACCTTGTGGGCCAGCTCCTTGGGCAGGTGGCTGCGCACCCATTGGCGCACTTCCTCACGAAATGCCTGCTGTTGCGGGGTAAAACTCAACTCCATAAAACCTCTCGTATCGATGTGGGCGCAAAAAGCGCCATGCAAACCGGCAGCACGCTGCAAGCCGCGAGATGTACCACGACCCGGCACCGGGCATCTGTCCGTTAAGCGACTGGCGCACTCTGCAAGCGCGCAGCCCGCCGTCTGTTTCTGACTGGCTTGGGCAACACACGGTGCGAGAATAGCCCTCCTATGAAGCGCAAGAACATTGTCATTCTGATCTCTGGCACTGGCTCGAACATGGCCGCCATCGTGCAGGCCCAGCACGCACAGCAATGGCCGCAGCGCCTGAATGCGCAGGTCAGCGCCGTCATCAGCAACCGAGCCGATGCCGCTGGCCTGCAATGGGCCCGCGAGCGCGGCCTTGCCACTCAGGTTGTGGACCACCGGCAATACCCTTCGCGCGAGGCCTTCGATGCCGAACTGGCCCAGGCCATCGAGGCACACCAACCCGCGCTGGTGGTGCTGGCTGGCTTCATGCGGGTGCTGGGCGATGCCTTCGTGCATCGCTTTGCCGGGCGGCTCATCAACATCCACCCCTCGCTGCTGCCGGCCTTCCCCGGCCTGCACACCCACCAGCGCGCGCTGGATGCGGGCTGCCGCTTTGCCGGCGCGACCGTGCACTGGGTCATCCCCGAGCTGGATGCCGGCCCCATCATCGACCAAGCGGCCGTGCCCATCCTGCCTGGCGACACCGCCGCCACGCTGGCCGCGCGCGTGCAATCGCAAGAGCACCTGCTCTACCCCCGCGCCATCGCCGCCCTCATGCCGACGCTGAATTAGGGCCTGCCATTCCCAGACTAGGCCAATGCAATTCATGCCACCGCGTTTTCTGATCTCCACCACTGGCGCCCTGCTGCAGCGCATCGCACGCTTCGAAGAACCGGCTGATGCGGTGTTGCTGCAATTTCTCAAGACACATCCCAAGCTAGGGGTGCGCGAGCGTCAGCAACTGGGCAATGCCGCATTCACCGCGCTGCGCTTTTGGCGCCTGCTGCAATACTGGGCCAAGCTGGGCAGCACGCCCCAGCTGCCCGACACGCAGCACTTCGAGCGCCTGGCCCTGCTCAGCCACGCCCTGCTGGCGCAATACCCGCAGCAGCCGCCAACGCCCCCTGCCCAGATCAACCAAGCCGGCCAGCCCATGGCCCCGCCCATCAGCGATGCCCTCGCCCTGGCAGTGCTGCAACAGGCGCGCGACTGGGTCAGTCAATGGCCCCATGAAGCTGGCAACGCCAGCACAAGCCTGCAATGGCTGGAGCACTGCACCGAGGCCCTGCAAGCAGAAAGCGCTCCGGGCCAGCAAGCCAGCGCCCTGCCACTGGCCTGCCAGCACAATCTGCCCGATTGGCTGGCTGAGAAACTGCTGAACGCCTACGGCACAGCCCACTTCTGGCCGCTGATGCACGCCCTGCGCCAAAGCGCCCCCCTGGATCTGCGCGTCAACCTGCTGGCGCACAAGCGCCAGGTCGTGCAGCACATGCTGCAAGAGCAGGGCATCGCCTGCGAGCCAACGCCCCACTCCCCCTGGGGCCTGCGCCTGCCGGGCAAGCCCTCGCTGCGCCAAAACCCCTTGATGCACAACGGCACGCTGGAGGTGCAAGACGAAGGCTCGCAACTGCTGGCCCTGCTCAGCGAAGCAAAGCGCGGCGAGACGGTGGTCGACTTTTGCGCCGGCGCCGGTGGCAAAACCTTGGCGCTGGGCGCCATGATGCGCGACAGCGGTCGCCTCTATGCCTTCGACACTTCCTCACACCGCCTGGCGCGACTGCAGCCGCGCCTGCAACGCAGCGGCCTGCACAACGTGCACACCATGGTGCTGCAATCGGAAGCGGACGCGCGCCTGCAGCGCCTGCACGGCAAGGTCGATCGCGTGCTCGTCGATGCGCCCTGCTCCGGCCTGGGCACGCTGCGCCGCCATCCCGATCTGGCCTGGCATTTACCGGCCGAGGAAATCCCCAGGTTGCAGGCCCTGCAACTGCGCATCCTCAGCGCCGCGGCGGCACTGCTCAAGCCCGGCGGGCACCTGATCTACGCCACCTGCAGCCTGCTGCCCGACGAGAACGAAGCCGTCTGTCAGCTCTTTGCCAACAAGCACCCGCAATTTGTGCAAGAAAGCTGGCCGCCCCTGCTGGAAAAACACGGGCTGGCGCATTTGCAGCCCAACCCCAGCACCTTGCCAGGCCGCACACAAGGGTTGATGCTGCTGCCGCATCTGCACCAGACCGATGGCTTCTTCATCGCCCGCTGGCGCAGGCAGGGTTGAAGGAGCGTTTTTTGCCTCTCTACAGGTGCCAGAAAAGAGCAGGCAAACTGACCAATTTTTCCTTTCTCGCCGAACGGCTCGCCGCTACGATAGAGGCACTTTCCCAGTCAACAGCCCCGCACCAGCGGCGGCGCCGTAACCAGGAAAGCGCTGCAACAGCGCTGCCCATCGCCCTCCGATGGCGCAAGCTGCAAAACCATGCAGCCAAAAAAGTGCCGGGGCATTGCGCCAACAATGCCCCGGCGTGTCACACAGCGATTGGCTTTCCTGGCCATGCAGCACAAGCCTGCCAGGAAAGCCATGCCATCAGGAGCATCGCCATGAAACGCCCGCAGTCTAGCAGTTTTAACCTCAATAGCCTTCAGCCCATCGAACTGATCGAAGGCCGGCCAGACGATCTGGGGATCCAGTCCTTCCACACCGCCATCAACGCGCTGAGCATGGCGCGCCACTATCTGCTGCAAGGCGATGAGCAAGCCGCCGAGCACAAGGCCTGTGCCGCTCTGGCTGCCTTGCGCAACCTGCTGGCCCAGGCGCGAGCCAGCGGCCTGCCGGCCACAGGCGCTGCTGCCCATTGAAAAGCCGGCCATTGAAAAGCCGGCCACTAAAAAGCCGGGCAGTACGGGCCCGACACAGCACAAAGGCGCCTTAGCGCCTTTGTTGATTCCAGTAAAGATGCTCCAAGAAAAGGGCCAAGCCCTTTCCCCACGGAGTTCAGTTCTTGGCCTTGTCCACCAGCTTGTTCTTGGCGATCCAGGGCATCATGGAGCGCAACTGGGCGCCAACCTGCTCGATCTGGTGGTCGGCCGTGTTGCGGCGGCGCGCGGTCATCGAGGGGTAGTTCAGGCGGCCTTCCTGGATGAACATTTTGGCGTATTCGCCATTCTGGATGCGCTTGAGCGCATGGCGCATGGCCTTGCGCGATTCCTCGTTGATGACTTCCGGGCCGGTGACGTATTCACCATATTCGGCATTGTTGGAGATGGAGTAGTTCATGTTGCCGATACCGCCTTCGTAGATCAGGTCCACGATGAGCTTGAGCTCGTGCAGGCATTCGAAGTAGGCCATCTCTGGGGCGTAGCCGGCTTCCACCAAGGTTTCAAAGCCCATCTTGATCAGCTCCACAGCGCCACCGCAGAGCACGGCCTGTTCGCCGAACAGGTCGGTCTCGGTTTCTTCCTTGAAGTTGGTCTCGATGATGCCGGCTTTGCCGCCGCCATTGGCCATGGCGTAGGACAGGGCCAGGTCCCGCGCCTTGCCAGACTTGTCCTGATGCACAGCCACCAGGTGCGGCACGCCGCCACCTTGCGTGTAGGTGTTGCGCACGGTGTGGCCGGGGGCCTTGGGCGCGACCATCCACACATCCAGGTCGGCGCGCGGCACGACCTGACCATAGTGCACGTTGAAGCCGTGCGCAAAGGCCAGCGAGGCGCCCTTTTTGATGTTGGGCTCGACCTGCTCCTTATAGACGGCTGCGATGTCCTCGTCGGGCAGCAGAATCATTACCACGTCCGCTTTCTTGACAGCAGCGGCCACCTCCATGACTTTCAGGCCGGCCTTTTCGGCCTTGGACCAGGAAGCCCCGCCCTTGCGCAGGCCGACGATGACCTTGACCTTGCTGTCATTGAGATTCTGGGCATGGGCATGGCCTTGGCTGCCATAGCCGATGATGGCCACTGTCTTGCCCTTGATGAGGCTCAGATCACAGTCTTTGTCGTAAAACACTTTCATGGGTTTGCTCTCCTGGTCGAAAAAAGGGGGCGGGGTGGGTTGCCGGCCGACGCGGCCAGCAGCTGTCTTTTGAGTGCGCAAAGGGCTCGGGCAATGCGCGGGGGGCAGCCGAAATCTGTGCAGTACCGCTCAAAGCCGCAGCACGCGCTCGCCACGGCCAATGCCGTTGGGGCCAGTGCGCACGGTTTCGAGGATGGCCGAGCGATCCAGCGCACCCAGAAAGGCGTCGATCTTGCCCTGATCGCCTGTCAGCTCGATGGTGTAGCTCTTGTCGGTCACATCGATGATGCGCCCACGGAAGATGTCGGTAGTGCGCTTGATTTCCTCGCGCTCTTTGCCTGCAGCGCGCACCTTGACGATCATCAGTTCGCGCTCGGTGTAGGCGCCATCGGTCAGATCCACCACCTTGACGACTTCGATCAGGCGGTTGAGGTGCTTGGTGATTTGCTCGATAGTGTCATCCGAACCGACGGTCTGGATCGTCATGCGCGAGAGCGAAGGATCCTCGGTGGGGGCCACGGTGAGCGATTCGATGTTGTAGCCACGGGCGGAAAACAACCCGACAACGCGCGAGAGTGCGCCGGGCTCGTTTTCGAGCAGCACGGCAATGATGTGTCGCATGAAAGAACTCCTCTTTTCGCCGCCCTCCCCCGGCCACGGTAATGACCAGGCTTGGTAAGCAATTGACTCATCCCTCAGGGGAAAAATTGGATGTTTGAATGGGGCGGTCTGGCCTGCTGTGGCAAGACACAGGCCAGGGGCATGCATGGTGTGCCACCCTGGCGCCATGACTTGCTTACAGGTCTTCCGCGCTGAGCAGCATTTCGGTGATGCCCTTGCCGGCCTGCACCATCGGGAAGACGTTTTCGCTGGGGTCGGTGCGGAAGTCCAGGAACACTGTGCGGTCCTTGAGCTTGCGCGCCTCGCGCAATGCGCCTTCCACGTCCTGCGGGCGCTCGATCAGCAAACCAACGTGGCCGTAAGCCTCAGCCAGCTTGACGAAGTTGGGCAGCGCATCCATGTAGCTCTGGCTATAGCGGCCCGAGTACTCGATCTCCTGCCACTGGCGCACCATGCCCAGATAGCGGTTGTTCAACGCGCAGATCTTGATCGGCGTGTTGTACTGCAAGCAGGTGGAGAGCTCCTGAATGCACATTTGCACCGAGCCTTCGCCCGTGATGCAGAACACCTCGCTCTGGGGCTTGGCCAGCTTGATGCCCATCGCATACGGAATGCCCACGCCCATGGTGCCCAGGCCGCCGGAGTTGATCCAGCGACGCGGCTCGTCGAAACGGTAGTACTGCGCAGCCCACATCTGGTGCTGCCCAACGTCGGAGGTGATGTACACATCATCGCCGCGCGTCATGTTCCACAGCGTCTCGACCACGTACTGGGGCTTGATGACGTCCTTGTTGGCGCGGTCATAGTCCAGGCAGTTGCGCTCGCGCCAGCCTTCGATCATTGCCCACCAGGCCTTGAGCGCCTGGGCGTCGGGCTTCTCATCGGTCTCGTCAAGCATGTTCAGCAACTCGGTGAGCACGTCCTTGCAGTCGCCCACAATGGGCACCTGCACCTTGACGCGCTTGGAGATCACCGAAGGATCGACGTCGATGTGGATGATCTTGCGCTCGTTCTGCGCAAAGTGCTTGGGGTTGCCGATGACACGATCGTCAAAGCGCGCACCGATGGCAATCAGCACATCGCAGTGCTGCATGGCGTTATTGGCCTCAACCGTGCCGTGCATGCCCAACATGCCCAAAAACTTCGGGTCGGAGGCCGGGAAGGCCCCCAGCCCCATCAGCGTATTGGTCACCGGATAGCCCAGGCGGTCGGCCAGCGCGCGCACCTCCTGCGTGGCATTGCCCAGGATCGCCCCGCCGCCCACGTAAATGTAGGGCCGCTTGGCCGCCAGCAGGTACTGCATGGCCTTGCGAATCTGCCCGGTATGGCCTTTGCGCACCGGGTTGTAGGAACGCATCTCGACGGTTTCCGGGTAGCCGGTATAGGGCACCTTCTTGAACGACACATCCTTGGGGATGTCGATCACCACCGGGCCCGGGCGGCCCGATCGCGCAATGTGGAATGCCTTCTTGACGGTCATGGCCACATCCTCGGCGCGCTTGACCAGGAAGTTGTGCTTCACCACGGGGCGCGTAATGCCTACGGTGTCGCATTCCTGGAAGGCATCCTGCCCGATCGATGGCGCAGGCACCTGGCCGGAAATCACCACCAGCGGGATGCTGTCCATATAGGCCGTGGCCAGGCCCGTGACCGCGTTGGTCAGGCCCGGGCCGGAGGTGACCAGCGCCACGCCCACATCGCCTGTGGCGCGGGCATAGCCATCGGCCGCATGCACCGCCGCCTGCTCATGGCGCACCAGCACGTGCTGCACTTGCTCCTGCCGGTACAGCGCATCGTAGATGTACAGCACTGCCCCGCCCGGATAACCCCAGATGTGCTTGACCCCTTCAGCGGCCAGGGCCTTCATCAGAATTTCTGCGCCCATCAATTCGGCAGGCGCGCTCGATTGCTGCACGGCCTGCGCCGCAGCAGTGGTTTCTGTCTTGGAGATTTCCATGGATGAACCTTCTGAGATTTTCAAAATGAAAAACCTTCGGTGCCCCTCACCCGGACTCTTGTGAAGCAGGCTTAGGACTTGAGAATGTGATGCCGGGCACCGTCGCGGCCGCGCCGCCTTGGCCCCACCACACTCCGTTTGACTGTGGGAGGATGGAGGAAAAGCGCGCATTATTGCATTGAATTGCAAACGTCCAGACCTGTCTGACCGAAAATTCTGTTACGGCAACGCTCGCCAAGGCTGCATCTGCCTTCAATGCCTGCTGGCAAGCGCTTTCTCTTGGCACAATGCCGCCCTGGCGATGCCAGCGCCCCTTGCGCCGGTATCGAGCCAGAAGGCTGAGCCGACCTTTTCGCCCAAAGGGCTGCCCCTGGCCAGCCGCCCAATTTGCCCTGCCCGCTGCGGCGTTGCAGGTTTTGCGCCGCCTTTGCTGGCTGCGCCCACTCTTTCCAAGTCTGCTTTGGCCTCGGAACAAGAATTTGCAGATTTCCTCCGCGATGTAGAAAAGCGCGCCTACAAGCGCGCGCTTTTCCACGTCAAGGATGAAAACGCTGCCTTGGACATCGTGCAAGACAGCATGCTGCGCCTGGCTGAGCATTACGCCAACAAGCCCATTGAGGAAATGCGCATGCTGTTCAGCCGCATCCTCATCAACACCACCATGGACTGGTTTCGGCGGCAAAAAACACGCAAAGCCGTCATCAGCAACTTCAGTGATTTCGAGCGCAGCGGCGCTGATGAGAAAGACCAGTTCTCACTGCTGGAGCATTACATTGGCCCAGAGCACACGCAGCAGTGCGAAAGCGCCGAATCCGCCACCGAGCGCAAGCAAGTGTTCGAGATGATTGAGGATGCCATCGGCAAGCTGCCTGCGCGTCAACGCGAAGCCTTCATCATGCGTTACTGGGAAGATATGGATGTTGCAGAAACGGCAGCGGCCATGGGGTGTTCCGAAGGCAGCGTGAAAACCCATTGCCACCGCGCCGTGCAGGCCCTGAGCCAAATGCTCGGGGCATCGGGGATCAAACTATGAGCACACACAATCAGACTGCGGCGTTTGCTGCGGCGGACATCAGCGCCGCACAGGCCCAACGCATCGGCATGGCGCTGGGCAAAGCCTTGCGCCACGCCGAGCAAACCCAGCCGCTGGAGCGCGACATTGCTGAGCGCCTGCGCATTGCCCGCCAGCAAGCCATGGCCACACACCAGCTGGCCCTGCTGCGCCAGCAACAATCCAGCACAGCTGCTGCGCGCCGCGCTGCGGCATGGTGGAAAAGAACCCTGGCCCTACTGCCCCTGGCCGCGGTCGGCGCGGGCGTGATGTTCACACAAGGCGCCGTCAGCAATGATGGGGCCTCTGAATTGGCCCAGACCGATACGCACATCCTCGCGCAAGAGCTGCCGCCCTCGGCCTGGTCTGACCCTGGCTTCCAGCAGTTCCTGAAAAACCAACGCATCGCATTGCCCGCCCCATCCCCGCAGCAGCGCAGCCAATGAATACCACCCACCTGGGGCCATCTCTGGCCCCAGGCTTTCATGGGCAGCCTTGCTGCTGCAAACATCTGCCATACCATACGGGGCCTGCCCCAGCGCCCTGACTCCCTGTGCCGTCGCCCGCCCACCCCACTCCCCCCACTGCCGCTCAAACGCGCAGCGGCAATCGGCCTGCTGTTGCACTGGGCTTTGCCTGCCTGCTGCTGCTGGCACTGAGCTGGGCGGGCCTGCAACAGCCCTTGCTCGCACCAGACTTGCCTCCAGGCATCGTCTATGCTGGCCCCCTGATCCTGCAGGGAAATCCGCAGCCCTTACCCGATCTGGACACCCCAGCGCCAACCACGGCGGACAGCACTGCAAGCGGCCTACACATCACCCGCCCCATCTGGGCTGACCTATCCGAAGAGCAACAGACTCTGCTGGCTGGGCTCAAGCCCTTGTGGCCCTTCATCAGCAGCGCGGAAAAACGCCGCTGGCAAGCCATTGCCCGGCAAGCCAAGTCGCTGAACGATGACGCCCGCCAGCACTTAGTGCGCCACATTGCCCTGTGGGGCGCCCTGAGCGAGCCACAGCGCCACGCCATACGCCAGCAATATCAGCACCTGGGTGAAGAAGAGCTGCTGCGCCTGGCCCAGGCCTGGCGCGATTACCAACAGCTCTCGCCCGAGCAACGCCTGGCCTTGCTCCAGCAAGCCACGCAGCAACCCCAAGCCGCCAAGGCGCGGCCTGCCGCCACAGGCCATGCCGTCGCGGCCCGGCGCAGCCACAATCTGGTGCGCATCCCAGCCGCAAGCCAGAGCGGGCCCGGCCTGTCCAACCTGCCCAAAATCCCGCTGCAGCCGGTGCGCTTCAACCGCCGCAGCAGCCCGCCTGCAACGGCCAAGCCCGCCAGCCCCGCGCCCGAGCCCGCGCTGAGCACCGTCACCACCGTTCAGGTGGACGCCGCGCCCACTCCAGTCCCCCCTCAGGCCCCTCCATTGAGCACACCCACAGTGCGCTACTGGCACGGCATCCCCATCACCCCGCCAGAGCCCGCCCCCATCTACGCCAACTGAGCGCCTATCAAAAGGCTGCTACCCAGCTCATGACTTGCCGCGCAATGCTGGCATGGCCTCCTGGGCAAACAGGCGCATGGCGGCCAGGGCCGCCGGCCAGTCCAGTAGGCCGTTGGCGTTGAAAACCAGGCGCAGATGGGCGCAGCCCGTGCGCTGTTGCAATTGGCGCAGCTGGGCCACGCATTGCTCAGGCGTGCCGTGGATGAATTGCTCGCGCAGGGCCTTGGCCGTGTCCATCGCGGGCACTTGTTCGGGTGTTTGGCCACGCTTGGCAGCAAAGTACAGGCGACGCTGCCAGAGCTTGGGCCACAAAGCCTGCAATTGGCCCTGCACGTCCTGCGCACTCGTACCGATGACGACGTAGCGCGAGATGGGCGAGCGCTGCCGCAGGGCCTGGGCCAGGGCTTGGGAGTGACCGCCCCGCTGAACGCAGGCAGCGGCGTCCAGGCGTTCGAGCTGCAAGGTCTCGGGCGGCTCCAGACTCAGCAGCAAGGGAATGCGCTGGGCCACTGCAAAAGCAATGCTTTCTTCAGAGCTGGCTGCCAGGTACAGCGGCAAAGCGCTGGCGTCGCTGGCTTCGGTTGTAAGGGCCTTTTGCAGCGCCTGCACGCAGCGCTCCATGCTGTCGCGCGCCTGCTCGGGGGCGATGCCCAGTTGCTGCAAGGTGGCCGGATCGGTGCCACGGCCAACACCCGCATCAAAACGCCCGCCACTTTGGAACTGCAACTGCAGCACCTGCTCGGCCAACAGCTGCGGGCGATGCAGCGGCGCCACCAGCACCGAGCTGCCCACGCGCAGGCGCTGCGTGCGCGCCAGCACAGCGGCGGCCAGCAGCATCGGGCAGGGGTAGGGCCAGGCTTGCTCTTGCAGGCGAAATTCGTGGAACCAGACGCCGTCGTAGCCCAGTGCTTCGGCCTGCTCGAACAAGGCCAGGAACTCCTGATGCGCGCCTTGCGTGGCCTCGCGCGACCAGCCGGCCAAGTCGATGCGCAGGGGTTCAACAGGGAAATAAGAAAAGTCTTGGGCCATTGTTGATGGATCGTGTTTTCCTCACGAGAGGGGCCATTGCGCGCGCAGCAGCACCTGCGGCGGCGTGCCGATGCGCTCAAAGCGCACACCAAAGTGCGCATCCAGGCGCTCGTCCAAGGCCAGCTCTGGGCCGCCGTCGAGCACGATGCGCCCCTGGGCCATGACGAGAATGCGCTCAAAGCACTGGAAAGCCAGCTCCAAATCGTGCATGACCACGACCACCAACTGCGCTCGCCCGCGCTGGGCCAGCGCGTGCACCAGCTCCAGGCGGTGGCGCACGTCCAGCGCCGCACCCGGCTCATCGGCCAGCAAAATGGGCGGCTGCACCGCCAGCACGGTGGCCAGCAGCACCCGCGCCTGCTCGCCGCCCGAGAGGCTGGACCAGCGCCGCAGCGCGAATGCGCCCAAGCCTTGCGTATGCAGCAGCTGCGCCGGGCTTTTACCCAACTCGGGCCGCAGCGCCAGGCGCACCTGCACCAGCTCCTGCACCGTCAAATCCCAATGCGGTGTGAATTGCTGCGGCATATAGCCGATGTGGCGGGCCCGTTCGGCCACCGGCATGGCCGCCATCGGCCGGCCATGCAGCAGCACCTGCCCAGCATCGGGTGCGCTCAAGCCGGCCAACACCGACAGCAGGCTGGATTTGCCCGCGCCATTGGGGCCCACCAGGGCCACCGCACCACGCACAGGCAACTGCACATCGATGCCTGCCAGCACCTGACGCTGCTGGCGGCGCAGCCGCACATCATGCAAGGCCAGGGCCGGCGATGCAGGGCCAGCTTCAGGCTGAAGATCGGAGGCCAGCGCCGTGTTCACAACCGTCATTGCCGCAACCTCCGCGCCAGCAAGATGATGAAAAACGGCCCGCCCGCCAGGGCAGTGACCAGGCCCAGCGGCACTTCGGCCGGGGGCAGTACGGAGCGCGCCAGCGCATCGGCCAGGGTGACGACGATGGCGCCGATCAGGGCCGAGGCGGGCAGCACGTGACGGTGCAGCGCCCCGACCTGCCAGCGGGCGATGTGCGGCGCGGCCAGGCCCACGAAGGCCACCAACCCGCCCCAGGCCACGGCCACGGCCACGATGAGCGCGCCGGCCACCACGGCCCAGGGCACGAAGCGCGCCACATTCAGGCCAAAGCCCTGCGCCAGCTGCGGCCCCAGGCCCAGCAGATCCAGCCCGCGCGCGGTGCGCTGGGCCATGAAGGCGCAGCCCAGCGTGGCCGCCAGCAGACCCAGCAGGCCGGGCCAGCTCGGCGTTTGGATGCCGCCGAGCATCCAGCTCATCACCACTTGCAGGCTGACGGTTTCGTCCGACAGCGCCAACATCAGAAACGAGCGCAGTGCGCCCAGCACGGCGGCGATGGCCACGCCGGCCAGCAGCATGCCGGCCGCATCCAGCGCGCCCGCCACCCGGGCCACGCCCAGCACCAGCAGCGTCGCGCCCCAGGCGCCGGCAAAGGCCAGCGCGGGCAGCAGCCAGGCACTGGGCAGGCCCAGCGGCACCAGCAGCGCCACGCTGGCGCCCAGCGCCGCGCCGCCTGAGGCCCCCAGCAGGTAGGGCTCGGCCAGCGGGTTGCGAAACACTCCTTGGAAGATCGCGCCCGACAGCCCCAGCAATGCCCCAACCAAGGCTGCGGCCAGCACGCGCGGCAGGCGCCATTGCAGCAGCAGGCGGCTGCTCAGGGCTTCGTCGCCGCTCAGCGCAGCCAGCACGGCCGCCGGGCTGGCCCAGCGGTGCCCGGCGCAGGCGGCCAGCAGCAGCGCCAGCGCCAACAGGGCTGCGCTCCCGTAGAGGAAACGCCGCCAGCGGGCCTGGGCGGGGGCTTCATCTGGCAAAGGATTGGGTTGGCTCATGGCGGCGTGGGCGCGGCCTGCGCTGCGCCGGGCAGCAGCTGGCCGGCGCGTTGCAGGTGCAGGGCCTGGAACAGTTTTTCGATGCCGTCGATGGTGCGCGGGCCGGGGATGAGGAATTCGGCGCGCGCCACGGTCAGCGTGCGTCCGGCGCGCACGGCCGGCAGGTCGCGCCAGCCGGGGCTTTGCAGCAGCTCGTCGAAGGCAGCCTGGGTGCCGGCAAACAGCAGCACCTCGGGCGCGGCGGCCAGCACGGCCTCGGGCGAGACCTGGGCCAACGGCCCCAGGCCTTGCAGGGCGTGGCGTGCGCCGGCAAGCTCGACGGCCTCGGCCGTGTAGCTGCCGGGCCGGGCCACCAGCAGCATGCCATTGCCCATGCGGCCGGTGATGAGCACGGCGCTGGGCGCAGCCTCTGGCGGCACGCTGCGGGCGATGCGATCGAGCCGCGCCTGCAATTGCGCCGCCAGGCACTGGCCGCGCTGCGGCACACCGGCGGCGCGGGCCACCAGGCGCAGGTTGTCCAGCACTTCGCCCACGGAGCGACTGAGCAAGACCATCACCGGCACGCCGATGCGCTGCATGGGCTCGACCAATTGGTGCGCCGCCTGGCGCGCCGGGGTGACGATGACCAGCTCGGGCGCCAGCGCGGTGACGGCATCGACCGAAAAGCCCAGCCGCCCGCCCACCTTGGGCAGGCCCAGCACGGCGGCGGGGTAGCGGGTGTAGTCCTCCACGCCGACGATGCGCCCGGTCAGGCCCAGATACGCCACCAGCTCGGTGTTGGAGGAAAAAATCGTCACGATGCGCTGCGGCGGGCGCGGCAGCGCCACCTCACGCCCCAGCGCATCGCGCAACAGCACCGGAGCGCTGGCTGCGGGTTGCAACGCCTGCTCATGCAGGCAGTGCGCCAGCCAGGGGCTGGCGCCGCTGGTCGGATCGGCTGCCGCCGCGCCGCTGGCCAAATCAGGCCAAGCTGGCCAAGCTGACCAGGCCAGCGCGGGCAGCAGCGCTGCGCACAGCCTGCGCCAAATCGCCCAGCCCCTGCGGCGGCCGCTGGCGCTCAAAAACGCGCCTCCAGGCCAAGCTGGAATTCGCGCCCGGGCATGGAGGTGCCGCAGCCGCCGTTCTGGAAGCGCCGGTCGGAGATGCAGGCCGCGCCGCGGTCGGTGGAGATGAAGATCGGGTGCTGGTTCTTGTCCAGCAGGTTGTTGACCGCTGCGAACAGGCGCAGGCTCTGGCTGAGCTGGTACTGGCCGCGCAGGTTCCAGACCGTGAAGCTGCCCTTGCGGTGCAGGAAGGCGCGGCGCGGCTCGGCCTGCGGGATCAGCAGCGACTCCTCCGTGTCGTACCACATCGGCCCGCGCAGAATGCCCGCCAGCTGCACATTCCAGGCGCCAGCTTGGCCCTCGCGGCCCTGGCCGTAGCGCAGCCCGGCCGAGAGCGCATGGCGGTACATGCGCTGCACGCGCTGGCTGGCCAGCGCTGCAGCGGCGCCCTTGTCCTGCATGGTGAAGTGGTAGTAACCGTGGCCAAACAGGCTCAGCGCCGGCGCGCCCACGCCCCAGCCCAGGGCCTGATCCAGGCGCAAGTGCGCGCTGGCCTCCAGGCCGCGCGCGACGATGTTGGCGCGGTTGTTGCCGTAGTCCGAAGTGTTGGTGCCCGGCCCACGCGAGATGGTGATGATGCGGTCGCTGATGGTGTTCTGGAACAGCGCGCCATCGAGCCGCCAGGCCGCGCCCTGCCAGGTCGCGCCCACTTCCAGCTGGCGTGCGCGCTCGGGCTTGAGGTTCGGGTTGCCAAAGCTGCGCCCGCCGCCCAGCGCGGTGAAGTCTGCGGCCAGCTCGGTGGCCGTAGGCGCACGAAAGCCTGTGGCCGCCAGCGCCCGCAGGCTGGTGTGCTCGCTCAAGCGATAGGTGGCGCCCAGCGACCAGGTCAGCGCGTCGTAGGAGCGCGCCGCAGCGCGCTGCGCAGCCAGATGCGGGGTATCGTCAAAGTGCGTGCGGCCCCAGGTCTTGCGCAGGCCGCCGCGCAGCGTCAGGCGGTCATCGAGCAGGCGCTGCGCGTCCTCGAAGTACAGCGCATGCACCTGCTCGGTCTGGTTGTAGTCGATGGGCGGCACCTGCTTGCCAGGGCCACCGGGCACGGGCAGGCGTTCGCGCTGCGAGCGCAGCTTGCTGCGTTCGGTGTCGTAGCCCAGCAGCACATCGTTGCTGGGCGTGAGTGCCGCGCGCGCATGCAGGC
Organism: Vandammella animalimorsus; assembly: GCF_002285285.1. GTDB lineage: Bacteria > Pseudomonadota > Gammaproteobacteria > Burkholderiales > Burkholderiaceae_C > Lampropedia > Lampropedia animalimorsus. Next base: position 409,513 of record NZ_NSJF01000001.1, on the reverse strand, counting down.
GCGCGCCCGTGGCATCGAGGTTGCGGCGGTTGTAATCGCGCGCCGTGCCCGGCGCAGGGTTGTTGCCCGAGCGGATCACTGGCGAGGCCCAGTTGAACTCGTCCACGTCCTTGAGGCGGTACAGGTGCGCCGTCCAGCCCAGCCGCTGGTCGGCGCTGGCGCCGTCATAGACCAGATCCAGCGACCGGTTGGAGCGGTTGTCCCGGCTCAAGGTGTTGGCGCCTGAGCCGCGAAAGCCCGCATCGAAAATGCCATCCGTGCGCAGGTTCACATCCAGCCGGTGCTGCTCGTGCAGTTGCCAGCCCCAGGCGACGCTGGCGCCACGGCGGCGCCAGGCCGTGTTCTCCATGCGATGGCCCAGGCCGCTGTCGTAGTCCTTGCGTCCGCCGGCTGAGGCGCCGATGAACCAATCCATATTGCCGCTGGCGCCGCTGGTCTGGGCCTGGGCGTGGTACTGGCCCCAGGAGCCGCCGCGCAGCTGTACGCTGGCAGGCGGCTGGCCCTGGCCGCTCTTCATGATGACGTTGACGATGCCGCCCATGTTCTGGCTGCCATACAACACCGAGGCCGGGCCGCGCACAATCTCGATGCGCTCGACCTCGGCCGGGTTGAGCTTGGAGAGATTGGCCGTGCCTGCGCGGCGGCCATTGACCAGCACCAGCACCTGGCTGCGGAAGTCGCGCCCCTGGCCATCGGTGGCCGCGCCGCGCAGATTCATCGAAGTCTGCGCCGCCGTCCACTCACTGAAAAAGCCCACGGCGTGCTCGGCCAGCAAATCCGTCACCGAGCGCGCCGAAGAATGCTCGATCGCCTCGCGCCCGATCACCTGGGTCGTGCCGGCGATGCGGCTGCGCTCCTCGGGCCGCGCCGTGGCAGTGACGAACACTTCATCCAGCGTCGCCGCCCCATCGGCCGCAGCCTGCTGGGCCAGCGCCGGCGCGCACAGGCTGGCACAGGCCAGCGCCACGCTGGCCAGGCGGCCAGCAGCTCGATGATGGCCGGGCGCAGCAAAGCCCTGGCCCGATACAAAGAAACGGGTCATTCGATTCCCCCTTGGAAGGTCCGCGCGCATCACAGCGCCTTGCGCCGCTGCGGATTCGGGCAGCCTGCTTCGCCTGCAAATCCTTGCAACACCATTTGGTATCGCTGCGGTTTGCGCTTCGCATTCCAGCCCGATCGCAGCACACACTTGGCTGCTGTATTTGTGCAGACGCCCCTTGCCGCGCCAACCCGCGCGGCGAACACACACTCAGCGCCCCGGCCCGCCGGCTTGCCAGCCGCGAACCTGCACAGGACCGCGGCTGGAGGAAGAACGACAGCGGGCACAGCAAAGGCGCCACCAGGGTCGTTTCGCAGCCGGTCTCCGGGCTCGTTCAGGCTGCAGGCGCTCGCCACAAGGCAGCACGCCTTCAGAACACCGCCCAGCCTTCCCATGGCGCAGGGGCCACAGTGGCAGCCACTGGCAGCATGCAGCAGCCAGGGCCAAGGCGGATACAAGAACCTACCGTTGCGGGGGCAGCGCAGGCCTAGACCTGCTTCCCGCCGGGCCTTGAGCAGCGCAGCACAGGCTGCGCGCCAACCAGGCCCGGCCGCCAGCGGCATGCTGGCGGACACCACGAAACACTGCGGCCGCGCGCACAGCAGCGTGCGGCCGCGCAAAAGGCGCGCATTGTAGTGGCGCAACGCAAGCCCCGAAAAAAACGCGGCAGGCCCAATACTGGGCCTTGCTCAAGACAGCCGGATGCCTCAACAGCGCCGCTTTCTGCGCCGCAGCATCACGCCAACTGCAATTGCGCCAGAATGAAATCGAGCACCTGCTGCGGCGCATTCAGCGGCAGCCAGGGCAGCGCCGCGCCGGGAGGCGGTGGCGCATCGCTGGCCACGGCAATGATGCCGCTGCCAGGCTGGGTGTGCAGCGGCGGCAGCTGCAGCGCCGGGCGATAAACCTCCAGCTGGGCAATGGGCTGGCGCTTGAAGCCTTCGAGCAGCGTCAGGTCCGCCGGCGCCAGCCGCGCCAGTTGCTCGGCCAGCTCAGGCTCTGGCTGACCATGCAGCTCATGCATGATGGCAAAGCGCCAGGGCGAGGCAATCATGACCTCCTGCGCGCCGGCAGCGCGAAAGCGCGCGCTGTCCTTGCCTGGCGGCTCCAGCGTGATGTCGTGGTGGCTGTGTTTGATGACGTTGACGTGCAAGCCGCGTGCGCGCAGCAACGGCAGCATGGCTTCGAGCAGCGTGGTTTTACCGCTGCCGGAGCGGCCAACCAGCCCCAGCACATTTCTGGGCATGGCGCTCATTGCTTAACCCCCGGTTTGCGACATGAAGCGCACGATGCGCTGCGGCTCGCTGTGGAACTCGTGCCGCTCTGGCTTGGCGGCGATGCCGGCGCGGATGGCCGCCAGCAGTTGCGCATCGCCTGCGCCCTGGCGCAACATGCGGCCCAGCGGCACGCTGTCCTCCTGGCCCAGACACAGGTGCAAGGTGCCATCGACCGTCAGGCGCACACGGTTGCAGGTGGCGCAAAAGTGCTGCGACATGGGGGTGATCACGCCCAGCGCGGGCGCGCCCTGGCCCGCCGCCCAGTAGCGCGCCGGGCCGCCATCGCCAATGTCCAGCGCCGGCACCAAGCCGAAGCGCTTGGCCAGGCGCGCGCCCATCTGTGTGAGGTCGGCCGGCTGGAACTGGCGCCCACTCTCGCCCATGGGCATGGTCTCGATCAGTCGCAGGATGAAACCATTGGCCAGCGTGTAAGCCAGCATGCGGGCCACCTCGGGCTCGGGCGTCTGGGCGTGCACGACACAGTTGAGCTTGATCGGCGCAAAGCCGGCCTGACGCGCAGCATTCAGGCCGGCCAGTACGTCCTGCAGGCAATCGCGCCCGGTGATCTGCGCAAAGGTGGCGGCATCGAGTGAATCCAAGCTGACGTTCAGGCGCTTGACGCCCGCGGCCTTGAGGCCGGCGGCATGGCGCGCCAGCATGGTGCCGTTGGTGGACAGTGAAAGATCGCGCACCTGCGGCATGCGGCCGATGCGCTCGGCCAGCTCGACCACGCCACGGCGCGTGAGCGGCTCGCCGCCGGTCAGGCGCACCTTGTTCACGCCCAGCTGCACGAACAGGCCGATCAGCCGCGCCATTTCAGCGTGGCTGAGCCAGTTGGCCGGCTCCTCAAAACCCTTGAAATCCTTGGGCATGCAGTAGTTGCAGCGCAGGTCGCAACGGTCGGTGACAGAGACGCGCAGATAGTGGATGCGGCGGCCAAAGCCGTCGATCAGCTGGGCCTGGTGGGTGGCGGCACCGGCCTGGTCGCCGCCCACAGCGTTAGGGGGCAAAGGGATCATCGTGGCATTCATGGCGGGCTTATTCTGCTGGCGTCGGTCGCCATGATAAGACCTTCGCCAGCTTGCTCGCCAGGGCAGTTCACATGACCGCAGAGCTTGCATGATCACTTTCCTGCCTGCTGTGAACAGCCCTACCCGTCAGGCTGCTGCAACCTCACGGTTGGGCAGGACTGCACGCTCTCAGCACAAGGTGTGCGCTGCGCATCGGGATGGGATGCGACGAGCAAACCACAGCGATACCGTGAGATACCGCAAGGGCTTGCAACGACACAGAACACCCAAGCCCACAGCGCACACGACGCTGCAATTCATGCAAACCTTCCCTTGCTACACTCGGCGCCGCCGCGACGCATCCTGCGCCGCCCTTGCTGAGCCCCAACGCCCTGCCTGCCATGATCACCATCGTCTATTTCGGCCCCCTCAAGCTGCTGCAACCCGCAGGCCGCGAGGCCCTGCCCTGGGCGGGCGGCACCACCGAGGCGCTGCTGCAATTGCTGCGCCAGCGTGGCCCGGACTGGGCCGAGGCCCTGGCGCCTGAGCGCATCTTCAAGCTGGCCCTCAACCAGCGGCTGCTGCACGGGCCGGCCGAGATCGCCGATGGCGACGAGGTGGCCATCCTGCCGCCGGTGACTGGCGGTTGATGGGGCGCGCGCCATGTCCCTGTTTCGCGTGCGCATCCAGACCGAGCCGCTGGACCTGCAAGCCCCCGCCGCCATGCCCCAGGGGCAGTGCGGCGCCACGGTGCGCTTTGCCGGCCATGTGCGTAACGACGCGCGCCAGGCGCCGCTGAGCCATTTGCAGCTGGAGCACTTCCCCGGCGTGACTGAGGCCGAGATTGAGCGCATCGTCGCCCAGGCGCGCCAGCGCTGGGATTTGCAGGCCGTCACCGTGCTGCACCGCGTGGGGCGCATCGCTGCGGGGCAAGCCATCGTGCTGGTCGAAACCGCCAGCGCCCACCGCCGCGATGCTTACGAGGCCAACGCCTTCATCATGGATTACCTCAAGACCGAGGCGCCGTTCTGGAAACAGGAATGCTTTGCCGACGCCAGCGCGCACTGGGTGCAGGCCAAGGCCAGCGACCAGGCCGCGCAGCGGCGCTGGCAAGCCACGGCAGCGCCCACCGCAGCGGTCGGCGCAAACGATCACGCCATCGACACTGCCACCGGCAGCGCGATGGCCTGCACAACCAGCCAGACCGCCACCACCACAGCCACTGCCGCGCGCATCGGCGCGCTGATTCTGGCCGGGGGGCAAGGCCAGCGCATGGGTGGCTGCAACAAAGGCCTGCAGCCGCTGCTGGGCCAGCCATTGGTGCAGCACGTGGCGCAGGCGCTGCGGCCGCAGGTGCACAGCATCGCCATCAGCGCCAACGCGGATTTGCCCGAGTATCAGGCCCTGGGCCTGCCCGTGTGGCCGGATGCGCCGCAGTGGCAGGGCTTGGGGCCGCTGGCCGGCATTGCCAGCGCCGCGCCGCAACTGCCCCCGGATCTGGACGCGCTGCTGGTTGTGCCCTGTGACACGCCGCTGCTGCCGCCACAGCTGGCCGCGCGCCTGGCACAGGCGCTGTTTGCACGCCCTGGCTTGGCCGCCGTCTCGGCCGCCACCGCTTCGGGCCGCCACCCCAGCATCAGCCTGCTGCGCCCGGCCCTTTTGCTGGGCCTGCCGCAGTACCTACAGGCCCAACAGCAAGGCCAAGGCGACTTGAGCCTGCGCCACTGGCTGGAGCCGCGCGGCTGGCAGACGGTGTTCTTTGACGACGCCCAGGCCTTCGCCAACCTCAACGACCAGCAGGCCCTGCAAAGCCTGCAACAACAACTGCAATCGCGCTAGGGGGTGTTGAGATACGGTTTGCGAAGCGCTTGTTCGGGGCAAGCGCTGCCCCGCTGCAAAGCGAGAATGCGCGCAAAGCTCAAGAGCTTGCAAGCGTTTTCAACCCAGCTGCTGCGCAGGCCCGGCCGGAAACACCACCGCAATACTGAACTTCAATAGCACCCAAGCCGCCCGGCAGCAGCCCCAAAGCACCGAAGCACCGCCATGTCCAAAGACCTGCTCGACTACCACGACGCCCTGAACACCTTGCTGCAAACCCACCAGCCCATGGTGCGCAGCGAAACCTTGCCGCTGGCGCAGCTGCACGGCCGCATCCTGGCCGAGGATTTGCCCGTGCGGCTGGACGTACCCAACTTCGACAACAGCGCCATGGACGGCTACGCCATCTGCGGCACAGACCGCAGCAGCTGGCAGGTCGTGCAGCGCATCGCCGCCGGTGACTCAGCCCAGGGCCCGGCGCTGCAACCCGGCCAGGCCGCGCGCATCTTCACCGGCGCGCCCATCCCCGCTGGCGCCCAGGCCGTGCTGATGCAAGAGCACGTCACGCACGATGCCAGCCAGGGCGAGATCGCGTTGGCGCCCGGCCAGGCGATCCGCCCCGGCCAGCACATCCGCCGCCGCGCCGAAGAGCTGCAAGCTGGCGCCACGCTGCTCTCGCGCGGCGCGCGCCTGAACCCGGCCACCATCGGCCTGCTGGCCATCCAGGGCTATGCGCAAGCGCCGGTGCTGGCGCCGCTGCGCGTGACGGTGTTCTCCAGCGGCAACGAGCTGGTGCAGCCGGGCCAGCCGCTGCAGCCGGGGCAGATCTACGACAGCAACCGCGTCATGTTGCTGAGCTGGCTGCAGGCGCTGGGCTTTGCCGCCATCGACGGCGGCGCCCTGCCCGATGCGCTGGCCGCCACGCGCGAGGCTCTGCAACGCGCAGCGCAGCACAGCGACGCCATCCTGTGCTCGGGCGGCGTCTCCGTCGGTGAGGAAGACCACCTCAAGCGCGCGCTGGAGGAAGTGGGCACGCTGGTGCAATGGCGGCTGTTCATCAAGCCGGGCAAGCCCTTCACCTGGGGCCACATTGCCCGCAGCGCCCAGGGCGATATGGATGAAGACGCGCCGCCCTGCCGCGTGTTCATGCTGCCGGGCAACCCAGTCTCCAGCCTGGTGACCTTCCAGCAGCTGGCGCTGCCGGCGCTGCGCCGCCTCAGCGGTCTGGACGAGCTGCGCGCCCGGCCGCTGCAATGGCAGGCGCGGGCCAATTTCACCCGCAGCAAGCCCGAGCCCCGCCGCGAGTTCGTGCGCGTGCGGCTGGAGCAAGGCCCGCAGGGCTGGCAGGCCACGCCGCTGGCGCAGCAGGGCTCGAACATGCTCTCGGGCGCGGCTTTTGCCAACGCCCTGGCCGAGACTGCGCCAGGTGCCCCAATCGCCCACGGCGACGCCCTGACCGTCTATCCCTTGTTTGACACCTTGTTCGATACCTTGTGAGCCAGGCCATGACCGCTGCCCCCCAACACCCCGATGCCGCCGATGCCGCCGCCCTGCCCTGCGTGCGCATCGGCCTGGTGGCCACCAGCGACCGCGCCAGCAGCGGCGCCTACGCCGATGAAGGCCTGCCGGCGCTGCGCCAATGGCTGGGCCGCGCCGTGCGCAACCCGATGGAGTTCGCCGAGCGTCTGATCCCGGACGAGCAGCCGCTGATCGAGCGCACCCTGATCGAGCTGGTCGATGAGATCGGCTGCGATCTGGTGCTGACCACCGGCGGCACCGGCCCGGCGCCGCGCGACGTCACGCCCGAGGCCACGCTGGCCGTGGCCGAGCGCGTCATGCCCGGCTTTGGCGAGCAAATGCGCCAGATCAGCCTGCACTTCGTGCCCACGGCCATCCTCTCGCGCCAGGTTGGCGTGGTGCGCGGCCGCGCGCTGATTCTGAACCTGCCTGGTCGCCCGCGCGCCATCGCCGAGACCCTGGGCGGCCTGCAGGGCGAGGACGGGCAGACCATCGCCCACGGCATCTTCGCCGCCGTACCCTACTGCCTGGATTTGATCGGCGCAGCGCGCATCGAAACCGATCCTGCCGTCTGCCAGGCCTTCCGGCCCAAGAAATAAACCCAAGCAGCAAGGCCAGCAAGCAAGCCGGCCAACCTGAGCACAAAAAAGCGCCCGGCTTGGCCGGGCGCTTTGTCTTGGGCACACGACGCTGCGATTTGCGCAGCTCTTGCCACACGCATCAAGCCGTTGGCTTGGGCGCAGGCCCTTGGCCTGCAGCAGGCGACTGCGCCTGCTGCTGAGCCGCTTGCTGCGCCGCCTCCTGCACGGCGTCATGCACGGCTTGCTGCGCCGCCTGCGGCAGATCACACAGGTGCACATCCAGCTGCGGGAAGGCGATGTCGATATTGGCCTCGCCCAGCAGCTCGGTGATGCGGCGGTTCAGGTCGTTGCGCACCGTCATGCGCTCGCCCAGCGTGGCCACGTACACGCGCAGCTCGAAGTCCAGCGTGCTGCCGCCCAGCGCCATGAACCAGGCGTTGGGCGCGGGCTCTGCCAGCACGTTCGGGTGCTCGTCGGCAGCGCGCAGCAGCAACTGGCGCACCTGCCGGGCATCGCTGCCATAGGCCACACCGACGTTGAGCACCAAGCGGGTGACGGTGTCGCTCAACGTCCAGTTGGTCACCTGGCCGGTGATGAAGGTCTTGTTGGGAATGATGATTTCCCGATTGTCGTAATCCAGCACCGTGGTGGCGCGGGTGCGGATGCGGGTGACGGTGCCGGTCAAGTCCTTGTCGATGGTGACGGTGTCGCCCACGCGGAACGGCCGCTCCACCAGCAAGATCAGGCCGGAGACGAAATTGGCAAAAATTTCCTGCAGGCCAAAGCCCAGGCCCACGGTCAGGGCCGCAGCCATCCACTGCAGCTGGCTCCAGCGCAGGCCAAACAGACTGAAGGCGAACAGCACACCGGCAATGGTGATGGCGTAACGCAGCAGCGTGGTCAAGGTATAGCGCGTGGCGCTGCTGATGAAACGCGAGGAGTTGAGCGCCAGCTCCAGCAGGCCCGGCAGGTTGCGCGCCATGCTGAAGGTCAGCAGCAGCAGCAATGCGCCCAGCGACACATCCATCAGCGTCACCGGCACCTGCATGGGCTTGCCATCAGGCCCCGTGGCGCTGCTGCCCCACAACTGAACGCCATCCAGGCGCAACAGCGCAGGCAACACTTCGGACCAGGCCCAGAGCAGCCCCAGGGCCAACAGCGTCAAGCGCAGCAGGCGCAGCAGGCGGTGTGTCTGCGCGCTGATGCTCACCAGCGTCAGCTCCGACTCGCTCTCGGGCGGGGCATCGCCCGACTCGGTGTTGACCACGCTGGCACTGCCTTGATTCAGCGCCTGCTCCAGCAAGCGCTTTTGCTCCAGTCGGCGCTCGCTCAGCAGCAGCCAGCGGCGCAGCAGCCCATCGACCACCAACACGGCCAGCACCACTGTCAGGCTGGTGAACAACGCGCCCAGCATCTCCGTGCTGGTGTAGATGTAGCCGCCCAAGGCCAGCAGGGCAATGGCAACGAAGGCCGCAGGCAACACCCAGCCCAGCAGCCGCAGCAGCCAGGGTGCGGCCTGCTGCGAGCGAGGCCACAGGCGGCGCATCAGACGCCAGGACAGCACCATCAACCCCAGCGCCAGCACCACCAGCGCCAGGCGGCCCCAAGTGCTGATGATGCTGCCCGCGCCACGGTGCAAGGCCAGCATGGCCGCGAACGAGGCCGGCAGGATCAGCACCATGGCCAGGCGCTGTGCCCGCCGCAAGGCTGTGATCTGCGCCTTGGGCCAGGCAAAGTGCGCCTGGGCCAGGCCGCCGGGCTGCACGAGTGCACCCCACAAACCAGTGAGCAGCAGCAGCCGCGAGACATCCACCATCGTGCGGCCAATGGCTTCAACATCGCTCAAGTGCCGCGCACCGACCTGCTGCAATGCCGTGCCCGCCCCCCACAGCGCCACGGCAGCGGGCAAGGCAATCAGCAGCGTCCAAAGCAGGGCCTGCAAGGTCAGGGAGAACCGATCCTGACTGACGTCGCGCATCTGCTCGCTGATGGCGCGCAGGCGCTGTGGCGCGCGCAGGCGCAGCGCCAGCAGTGCGCCCAGCACCAGCGCCAGCGCCAGGTAAGGCAAAGGGTCACTGAGCAAATCGCTCAGCAAAAAGCGCAGCGCCTTGCCCAGCATGGCCGTCAGGGCGATGGCCTCAGCCCCCTGCTCGCCCCACTCGTCCAGCCATTGCTTGCCGACCCGGGGGTGGCTGGGCGTCCACAGCAATTGCCGGTCCATCAGCTGGCGCAACTCATCGCCGCGCGTGAGCAAGGTCTGCAAAGTGCCGTCGGTCTGTTCCAGCACCGAGATGCGGCGGCGCAGCAGTTGCTCGAGCTGGTCAATCAGCTCGGCCTGCGTGGCCTGCCAGGCATTGCGATCAGCGCTGCCTGCCGTTGCTGCCTGCTCAGTTGCAGAGGGCTCAGCCGCCTTCCCGCCGGCTTCATCGGTGCCATCGGCTTTGGCAGGCTGGCCAGGCTGCCCTGCCTGGGGCAGTTTTTCGGGCTGAGCCTGGCTCAATTCGATGGCGGCATAGCGCGTCTCGGTGGCGTTGTAGAGCTGCAGGCGCAACTCCGCCAGGCGCTGCTGGACTTGCTTGCGCTGCGCCGTCAGCGCCAGCAGCGACGGCATGCGCAAGCGCTGCTGCCACAGCCAGTAACCGGTTGCGGCATCGCTGCTGCCCAGGCGCAGCCGGGCCTGGGTGTCGCGCAGCGCAGTGGCAATTTGCTCGCGTTCGCGCTCGTAGTCAGTCAGCGTGCGGCGCTCCTCACCGAGCTGTTGCGTGCCCTGCAGCAGTTGCTGGGCCAGCTCGGCATTGCGCTGGGCCAACTCATGCAGCGCGGCATCGTGCTGCGCTGCGCTGTTTTCGGCCAGAGCCGCCAACTCCTGCGCCTGATTTTGCAGGCGCTGCAAGCTGTTTGCGCTGATGCGCTGGCTAAGCCAGTCGATGCGCGGCGCACGCAGGGCCTGCTCCTGGCGCAGGGATTGCAACTGGTTTTCCAGCTGGCGCTGGCGCAGCTCAGCCGTGGCCTGCTCTGCCTCGTACAGCGCCAGCTCGGCCAACGCGCGGCGATGCTCAGCGGCGCGGCGCAGGCGCCTGGCCTCGAACAGCGCCGCAGGCTCATTGGCGTCGCTGGCAGGCTCGCCCGCACTGGCATCGGCGCGCTGGCGCAGCGCAGCCATCTGGCTCAGGCGCTGCCCGGGGCGCGAAATCAGGTTGGTCAACTCACTGGCCAAGGCATCGATGCGCGCCTTGAGCGTATTGCTGGCATTGCGCTCCTCGCGCAACAAATGCTCCAGCGCATCGTTGCTCATGCCCTGGGGCAGGCGCGCCGCCCATTGCTTGAACTGGCTTTCGCGCTCGGCCGCCGTCAGCGGGGCCACCGCAGCGGCCGCAGTCTCGCGGCTTTGCTCCTGCAGTTGGGCCCGTTGTTCGAGCAGCAGCTCGGCCTCCTTCTCCAGCGCCGCAGCCGCTTCCAGCTGGGCCTTGGCTGCCTCGCGCTGAGTCTGGTTCAGCTCGGCATTGTCCAGCGTGCTAAGGCTCGCCTCGATGGCCGTGAGCTGCGCAGGCGGCACATCGATGTCGGCCCGCGCCGCGCCATGCAGCCACAGCGCAGCCAGCATCAGCAGGCACAGGCAAAGGCGCAGCACGCGGCGCCAGTCGCTCACCCCAAAAAGCCCAGCGCCGCGCGGCAAAGCAGCGGCTGGCCGGGTCCGAAAAACAGCAATGGCCGCCCGAGGGCAGCCTGAAAAAGAGTGTTGATTTGGCATGGCGCGCTTTATAAGCCAGATTGCACATCCTGCCCATCAGACAGGTTTTGCGCACGCGGCATCCGCGCCCGTTCACGGCGCTGGCTCCTGATTGCGGCACCAGCGCGCGCTGAAAACCCGTGACTTGGGATGGCTTGGCCTGCGAGGCAGAGCGCCCTGGCGGGTACGCCCTCATGCCAGGCATGCGCCGGGATTTTGTACAGGTGTTTTGTACAAGCCTCAGGGCGCCAGCATCTCCAACAGCCCCTTGAGCTCAGCATCGGCAGCCCGGCGCGCCTTGGCCTCGGCAGCGCGGTAATGCGCCACTAATTGCAGGCCCAGCGGCGTCAGCGTCGCACCGCCGCCATGCGCACCGCCAGTGGACGTGCGCACCGCCGGCTCTCGCAGCGCGCCATTGAGCTCCTCCACCAGCAACCAGGCGCGCCGATACGACATGCCCAGCCGCCGCGCTGCCGCAGAAATCGAACCGGCCTCGCCGATGGCCTCCAACAACTGCACCTTGCCCGGGCCCACGGCAATCACCTCATCACGGTAAATGCGCAGGCGAAACTTGATCTGGGATTGCATCGACACACCACAGCAAAAACAACAGCGCGGCATTGTGCCAAAGGGCTGCTGCGGTGGGTTGCACGTGGCAATGCATGGCCCGATAGGCACACAATCTGACCAGAGCAGATGCAGAGAATAAAGCGGCAGGCGCAGCTTGCCGCCCTGCGCATCCGGTTCATCCCCGCGTGTGCGGGGAACAGCCATTGGCCCGCATAACCTCCAAAAATTTGGTCGGTTCATCCCTGCGCGTGCAGGGCACAGGTTTCACGACTGATCGGCAGTGAAAACCCTCACGCCAGCGCCGCGTTCTTGGCGCGCTTGCGCTCGTGTTCCTTGAGGAAGCGCTTGCGCAGGCGGATGGAGGTGGGGGTGATTTCCACCAGTTCGTCGTCGTCGATGAATTCCACCGCGTATTCCAGCGTCAGCTCGATGGGCGGGGTGATCTTGATGGCGTCTTCTTTGCCGCTGACGCGGAAGTTGGTCAGCTGCTTGGTGCGCGTGGCGTTGACCACCAGGTCGTTGTCGCGGCTGTGGATGCCCACGATCATGCCCTCGTACACCGGATCGCCCGCCTTGACGAACATGCGGCCGCGGTCGTCGAGCTTGCCCAGGGCGTAGGTGATGATTTCGCCGTCGTCCATGCTGATGAGCACACCGTTCTTGCGCCCGCCGATCTCGCCGGCGTAGGGCTCGTAGCCGTCGAAGATGTTGGAGATCAGGCCGCTGCCGCGCGTGAGGTTGAGGAATTCGTTGGCAAAGCCGATCAGCCCGCGCGCGGGGATGCGGTATTCCAGGCGCACGCGGCCGCGCCCGTCGGGCTCCATGTTCACCAGCTCGCCCTTGCGCTCACCCAGTGCCTGCATGACGCCGCCCTGGTGGCCTTCCTCAATGTCGGCGGTGACCAGCTCGTAAGGCTCGCATTTCTGCCCGTCGATATCGCGGAACACCACGCGCGGCTTGGAGACGGCCAGCTCATAGCCTTCGCGGCGCATTTCTTCGAGCAGGATGGTCAGGTGCAGTTCGCCGCGGCCGGAGACTTCGAACACGCCGTCCTCGCCCGTTTCCTTCACGCGCAGCGCGACGTTGGAGCGCAGCTCCTTTTGCAGCCGGTCCCAGATCTGGCGGCTGGTGACGTACTTGCCTTCGCGCCCGGCCAGCGGGCTGGTGTTGACGCAGAAGTTCATGGTCAGCGTGGGCTCGTCGATCTTGAGCATGGGCAGCGGCTGGGGCTTGGCGATGTCGGTAATCGTCTCGCCGATGCCGATGTTCTCGATGCCGTTGACCAGCACGATTTCGCTGGGGCCAGCCTCAGTGGCCTGCACGCGGTCCAGCCCCTGGAAGGTCAGCACCTGATTGACGCGGCCTTTGTAGGTTTCGCCATCGGGGCCGCGCGCCACCAGAACGTCCTGGCCGGGCTTGAGCGTGCCCTGGGTGATGCGGCCCACGCCGATGCGGCCCACGAAGGTGGAGTAGTCCAACGCGGAGATTTGCAGTTGCAGCGGCGCGCTGGCATCGCCCTGCACGGAGGGCACGTGCTTGAGGATGGTGTCGAACAGCGGCGCCATGTTCTCGCCCCATTTTTCGCCCGGCTCGCCCTCCTCCAGGCTGGCCCAGCCGTTGATGCCGCTGGCGTACACCACGGGGAAGTCCAGCTGCTCGTCGGTGGCGCCCAGCTTGTCGAACAAGTCGAACGCGGCGTTGATGACCTTGTCCGGGTTGGCGCCGGGCTTGTCCACCTTGTTGACCACGACGATGGGTTTGAGCCCCAGGGCCAGCGCCTTTTTCGTCACGAAGCGCGTTTGCGGCATGGGGCCTTCCTGCGCGTCGATGAGCAGCACCACGCCATCGACCATGCTCAGCGCGCGCTCGACCTCGCCGCCAAAGTCCGCGTGGCCGGGCGTGTCCAGGATGTTGATGTGCGTGCCCTGCCAGTTCACGGCGCAGTTCTTGGCCAGGATGGTGATGCCCCGCTCGCGCTCAATGGCGTGGCTGTCCATCACCGTGTCCACGACTTTTTCATGGTCGGCGAAGGTGCCCGACTGGCGCAAAAGCTGGTCCACCATGGTGGTTTTGCCATGGTCCACGTGGGCGATGATGGCGATGTTGCGGATTTCTTTGGTCATAAAAAGTGTGACGAATCGGTGTTGAAAATGGATCGCAGGCGCGGCTTTTGGAAAAGCTTTTCAGGGCGCGCCCAGCAAGGATTGGTACAGGACCAAGTCGGTCGGGCCGAAGCAGCAAAACAGCACTTGCTTCAGCCGCGCCAGATCGGGATGGCTTTGCACGGCTGCCAAGGCCACGGGCGCGGCCAGCTCGGGCGGATAGCCGTACACGCCAGTGCTGATGCAGGGAAATGCCAGGGTCTTGAGGCCGTGCTGCACGGCCAGATCCAAGCTGTTCATATAGCAGGCGCGCAGCAAATCCGCCTCGCCCTGCGCCCCGCCGTGCCAGACGGGGCCGACGGTGTGGATGACATAGCGGCTGGGCAGGCGATAAGCCGCCGTGATCTTGGCCTGCCCCGTGGCGCAGCCGCCCAGCAGGCGGCATTGGGCCAACAGCTCAGGCCCAGCGGCGCGGTGAATCGCCCCGTCCACCCCGCCGCCGCCCAGCAGGCTGTGGTTGGCGGCGTTGACGATGGCATCCACGGCCAGGGTGGTGATGTCGGCCTGGAGGGCGCAAAGTTGGGTCATGGATTGACTCCCACCTGCTGCAAGTTTTGCGCGATTTCCACCGGGCTAAGCAAACGCATCGGAATCAACTCCCCTGTCTTGACTTGCGCTGCGCCCAGCAGGGCGCGGGGCTGCGCGCCGAACACGGCCACTTGCGGCGCGTCGGGCCAGGGGCCGCGGCGGCGCATGCCGCTGAGGAATCGGCCTGCTTCGTCATGGCCCAGGGTGATCTGCGGCCAGCCGTGCAGCAGCGTCTCAACGGGGTGCAGGGCTTGCAGGCGCTGGTCTTCGGGCAGGGCTTCGAGCTGCTCCAGCGTGATGGCATCCTGCACATGCAGGCCGCCGGTGGCCACGCGGCGCAGCATGGTGAGGTGGCCGCCGCAGCCCAGGGCGTTGCCGATGTCTTCGCCCAGTGTGCGGATGTAGGTGCCCTTGCTGCATTGCACGCGCAAATGCAAATAGGGATACGGATGTGCGCCCTCGCCCGTCAGGGCGAAATCCAGCAGCTCCAGCTCGTGAATGGTGACTGCGCGGGCTTCGCGCTCCACGCTTTGGCCCTCGCGGGCGTATTCGTACAGCGCCTTGCCGTCTTTTTTCAGCGCGCTGTGCATGGGCGGCACCTGGCGAATGGGGCCGGTGAAGTCGTCCAGTGTTTGCACCACCTGCCCTGCCGTGCAGGTCACGGGGCGTTGCTGCAGCACTTCACCTTCGGCATCGGCGGTGCTGGTGTTCACGCCCAGGCGCACGATGGTTTCGTAGGTTTTATCGGCGCCCAGCTGTTGCTGGCTGAACTTGGTGGCCGCGCCAAAGCAAAGCGGCAGCACGCCGCTGGCCAGCGGATCGAGCGTGCCGGTGTGGCCGGCTTTTTCGGCCCGCAGCAACCATTTGGCTTTTTGCAAAGCCTGGTTGCTGGACAGGCCCAGGGGCTTATCGAGCAGCAGCACCCCATGTACAGGGCGGCGCTGCACCCTGGCACGGGATGGCGGCGCGGTCATTCGATGGGGTCTTCCTTGCCGCGCGATTCGACCGCCTTGGCGATCAAGGCGTTCATGTCGGCCGCGCGCTCGGGCGTGCGGTCGAAGATGAAGTGCAACGTGGGCACGGTGTGGATGTGCAGGCGCTTGAACAGGCCATTGCGCAAAAAGCCCGCCGCCTGGTTGAGGGCGGCCACGGATTCCTCCGGGTCGCCCACCAACAGGCTGACATAGACCTTGGCATGGGCATAGTCGGGCGTGACTTCCACGCTTTGGATGGTGACCATGCCCACGCGCGGGTCCTTAAGCTCGCGCGCGATCAGCTCGGCCAGATCACGTTGGATCTGGTCGGCCACGCGGTAGCCGCGGTTGGGTCGGGATGCTTGTTTTCGCATGGCATCTGGCGCGGGCATCACAGCGTGCGCGCAATCTCCTTGATGTCAAAGAATTCGAGCTGGTCGCCTTCCTTGATGTCGTTGTAGTTGCGCAGCTTGATACCGCACTCGAAGCCTTCGCGCACTTCCTTGACGTCTTCCTTGATGCGGCGCAGCGATTCGATCTCGCCGGTGTAGACCACCACGTTGTCGCGCAGCAGGCGGAAGTGCGAGCTGCGGGTGACGAAGCCGCTGGTGATGTAGGAGCCGGCCACGGTGCCGATCTTGGAGGCCACGAACACGGTGCGGATCTCGGCCGTGCCGGTGACTTCCTCACGCTGCTCGGGCGCCAGCATGCCGCTCATGGCCGCCTTCAACTCGTCCACGGCGTCGTAGATGATGTTGTAGTAGCGGATGTCCACATCGTTGGTCTCGGCCAGCTTGCGCGCGCCAGCATCAGCGCGCACGTTGAAGCCGATGACGATGCCGCCCGAGGCGATGGCCAGGTTCACATCGCTTTCGCTGATGCCGCCCACGCCGGAGTACACCACCTGCACCTTGACCTCGTCGGTGCTGAGCTTGAGCAGCGACTGCGACAGCGCCTCCTGCGAGCCTTGCACGTCGGCCTTGATGAGGATGGGCAGGGTCTTGACCTCACCGGCGGTCATGTCGGCAAACATGTTCTCCAGCTTGGCCGCCTGCTGCTTGGCCAGCTTGGTGTTGCGGAACTTGCCGGCGCGGTAGGTGGCGATTTCACGCGCACGGCGCTCGTCGCTCATGACCATGAAATCGTCGCCTGCCAGCGGCACTTCGGTCAGGCCCTGGATCTCCACCGGGATCGAGGGGCCGGCGCTTTGCACGCGCGCACCGCCTTCGTCCAGCATGGCGCGCACGCGGCCATAGGTCTGGCCGGCCAGCACCACGTCGCCCACCTTGAGCGTGCCCGACTGCACCAGCACCGTGGCCACGGGGCCGCGGCCCTTGTCGAGCTGAGCCTCAATCACCAAGCCCTTGGCCATGGCTTCAACCGGGGCCTTGAGTTCGAGCATATCCGCTTGCAGTAACACGTTTTCCAGCAAGTCGTCGATGCCCACGCCCGTCTTGGAGGACACGGCAATAAAGGGCGAGTCGCCGCCATACTCCTCGGGCACGACCTCCTCGGCCACGAGTTCGTTCTTGACCTTCTCGGGGTTGGCCTCGGGCTTGTCGGCCTTGGTGATGGCCACGACGATGGGCACCTTGGCAGCGCGGGCGTGCTTGATGGCCTCCTTGGTCTGGGGCATCACGCCGTCGTCGGCGGCCACGACCAGGATAACGATATCGGTGGCCTGCGCGCCACGGGCGCGCATGGCGGTAAAGGCTTCGTGGCCCGGCGTATCCAGGAAGGAAACGATGCCGCGCGGCGTCTCGACGTGGTAGGCGCCGATGTGCTGCGTGATGCCGCCCGCCTCGCCAGAGGCGACCTTGGTGCGGCGGATGTAGTCCAGCAGCGAGGTCTTGCCGTGGTCCACGTGGCCCATGACAGTGACCACGGGGGCGCGCGGGTGCAGCTCGGCCTGGTATTGGCTGGCCTCGTCTTCGGTGAAGGCCTCGGGGTCGTCAAGCTGGGCTTGCACGGCGCGGTGGCCCATTTCCTCGACCACGATCATAGCCGTATCCTGATCCAGCGGCTGGTTGATGGTGACCATCTGGCCCATCTTCATCAGCGCCTTGATGACCTCGGAGGCCTTGATGGCCATCTTGTGCGCCAGCTCGGCCACGGTGATGGTCTCGGGCACGTGCACGTCCAGCACACGGAATTCCTGCTGCACCGGCTCGGCTCGGCGATCGCGCGCATCGCGGCTGTCGCGTTTGCCTTTGGCGGACTTGCCGCCAGCCTTCCAGCCGCTGGCACCGCCGCGGCCCACGCCCCCGGTGGCATCACCTCGGGTCTTGATTTCCTTGCGGCGACCGTCTTCAGAAGCCCAGTTGGAGGACAGATCCGAGGACTTGATTTCCTTGACCTTGCGGCCCGTGCCTGCGGCGCCCGTGCCAGTGGTTTTCTTCTTGTCGCCGGTATCTGGCTTGGTCAGCGTGCCTTTTTTCGCCTCGGCCCCAGGGGCTGCGGCTTCCTCGGGCTTCTTGGCCACCAGAACCTTGCGCGGCGCGGACATCATGGCGCGGATGGCCTCAGCCTCGGCCTGTGCCTTGCGGCGACGCTCTTCCAGATCCTTGGCGCGGCGCGCCTCTTCGGCGGCGCGTTGCTGCGATTCTTCCTCGGCCTTGCGGCGCTGCTCCTGCTGCTCCTTGGCGCGCTGCTCGGCTTCGAGCTTTTGCTCCTGCAGGGCCTGCTCCTTCTCGGCAGCGGCGCGGGCTTTCTTCTCGGACTCCTGGCGGGCGTAAGCCGCAGCACGCTCTTCGGCTTCGCGCTCCTTGCGCTCGCGCTCTTCACGGGCGGCGCGCTCGCGCGCCAGGGCCTGCTCTTCCTCACGCAGCTGCTCGGCCTCGCGGCGCGCCTGTTCTTCACGGCGCAGCAGCTCGGGATCGGGCTGCGCAGGCGCGGCCGCCGGCGCATCAGCCACAGGCTTGGCCACAGTGGCCACCGTTGCGGCAGCGGGCGCAGCGGGCGCTTCGGCCACTTCGTCGCGCTTGACAAACGTGCGCTTCTTACGCGTGACCACGTTGATGGTGCGCGCCTTGCCGGTGGCATCCGATTGCTTGATGGCGCTGGTTGAGCGCTTGGTCAGCGTGATTTTCTTGCGTTCGCCCTCGGCATGGCCGGTGACGCTTTGCAGATGCGCCAGGTACTGCTGCTTGTCGCTCTCGCTGATGGGGTCATCCACCGAAGATTTCTGTACGCCAGCCTCCTTGAGGTGCTGCAGCACGGCTTCGGGGGTCTGCTTGATTTCAGCGGCGAATTCGGTAACGGTGTTGGTCGACATAAAACTGCTTTTGTCCTCCGTGCTCTTCACGCCTGCTGGGCTTGGTCATCGTCGTTGTTGAACCAATGGGCACGCGCCTGCATGATCAATGCTGTGGCGGCCTCGGGCTCCAGACCGCTGATTTCCACCAGCTCATCGGTGGCCAGGTCGGCCAGATCGTCGCGGTTGAGGATCTGGTTCTCGGCCAGCTTGGCCAGCAACTCGCTGTCCAGGCCGGGCAGTTCGCGCAGATCCTGCGCCACCTGCGAGACGCTTTGCTCACGCGCGATTTCCTGCGTCAGCAGCGCATCCTTGGCGCGCGCACGCAGCTCGTTGACGGTGTCCTCGTCGAAGTCTTCAATCTCCAGCATTTCCTGCAGCGGCACGTAAGCCACTTCTTCCAGCGTGGTGAAGCCTTCGGCAATCAGTGTGTCGGCGATGTCCTGGTCCACGTCGAGCTTGCTCATGAACAGCGCTCGGATCTGGCTGTCCTCGTTGGCCTGTTTCTCGGCCGACTCGTTCGGATCCATGATGTTGATCTTCCAGCCCGTCAGGTCCGAGGCCAGGCGCACGTTCTGCCCGCCACGGCCGATGGCGTTGGCCAGGTTTTCCTCGTCCACCACCACATCCATGGCGTGGGTTTCCTCGTCCACGTAGATGGACTGCACCTGCGCGGGCGAAAGCGCGCCGATGACGAACTCGGCCGGATCCTCGGACCAGAGCACCACGTCGATCTTCTCGCCGGCCAGCTCATTGGTCACGGCATTGACGCGGCTGGCGCGCATGCCCACCGTGGTGCCGATGGGGTCGACGCGCGGATGATCGTGCGAGACCACGGCGATCTTGGCGCGCGAGCCCGCATCGCGCGCGCAGGACTTGATCTCCACCACGCCCTGGCCGATCTCCGGCACTTCATTGCGAAACAACTCAACCATGAACTCAGGCGCCGAGCGTGAGAGCTGGATGGCCGGGCCGCGCAGCTCGGGGTTGACCTCCATGATCATGGCGCGCACGCGGTCGCCGCTGCGCAGGTTCTCTTTGGGGATCATCTGCGAGCGGCGCAGCCGCGCCTCGATGCGACCGCTCTCGACGATGGCGTCGCCGCTCTTGTCGATGCGCTTGATCGTGCCGGAGAAAATCTTCTGCCCGTGCGAGAGGAATTCGTTGAGCAGCATCTCGCGCTCGGCCTCGCGGATTTTCTGCAGGATGACCTGCTTGGCCGCCATGGCGCCAATGCGCCCGATGGGGATGGACTCGATCTGCTCCTCGATATAGTCGCCCACTTGCAGCTGCGGGTCGCGCTCTTGCGCATCCATCAACAGCTCCTCGGCCTCCGGGTTCTGCAGGCCGGCCTCGTCGGGCACGACCAGCCAGCGACGCATGGTTTCATAGTCGCCGCTGTCGCGGTCGATGGCCACGCGGATCTCCACCTCATCCTTGTAGAGCTTCTTGGTGGCCTGCGCCAGCGCCAGCTCGATGGCGCCAAACACCACGTCACGCTCGACGTTCTTCTCCAGCGAGATCGCATCGACCAGCATCAACAATTCGCGATTCATAAAAACTCCCGCAAGCGCTCGGCCCGCTTCATCAACCCCTGTTGTTCTCTCAATCCCTAAAGCCGCAGCCCTGCAGACTGCAGCCATTGCCTGCGCGGCAGCAACCACGCACTGTGCGCATCAACTCGTCAACGCCCCCGGGCGCCTGGCCCCTTGAAGCTCACAATGGGCGCCAACCGCACCTCCTTGACCTCATCGAGCGTGAAGCCCAGCGCCTGCGCCGGCGGCGGCACATATTTCTTGCTGACCTTCTGGCCCGGCTTGCGCTCGGGCTCATCGGTCCAGACCACCTGCCACTGGCCAGGCTCCTGGCCGGCCTGCAACTGGCCGCGAAAACGCTTGCGATTGGCGCTGACCTGGCCCTGCGCCGCCGCACCAATGGGCTGCTTGAGCACCACGTCCACCACCTCGCCAGAAAAGCGGCGCAAGTCCTGCTCATGGCGCAGCAGGCGATCGATGCCGGGCGAGGAAACCTCCAGCCGGGCATAGTCCACACCCTCGACCTCCAGCGCGAACTGCAGCTGGCGCGTCACCACCTCGCAGTCCTCGACCGTAATGGCCGCTGGCGCGCCCTGCCCGAGCGCATCAGACGCATCGGGCGCATCAGGCTCCGCCTGGGCTGGCTCCTGCCAAGGCACATCGATGGTCACGCGCAGCAAGCCGCCGGCGGAGCGTTCCACCTCCACCAAATCAAATCCCAGACCGGCAACGGTCTGCTCCACCACTTGCTGCAATGCCAAGCCCTGCCCCTTTCATTGGCCCTGCGCGCGGTGGCCCGCGCGCAGCCGCCCGTCTCCAAAAAAACAAAAACCCGCAGGCGGCGAAACCCCGGGTCGTGCATGCCTTCTTCACCACATCGAAGAAGGCGCCAAAACCAGCCACACCGTCGGCCGCACAGGCCCTGCCTGCAGCGCGACACTCCGCCAGCGCATCCCGCAAGGCCGGGCCTGCTTGCCTGGCCCAGGGCCGGCAACAAACCACGCGCAGCTTGCAAGCCCCAAAAAGAGGCCCAGAAGCCAGAACGCAGAAACAAAAAAGGGCGGTCTTGATGTCCGCCCAATCCAACGCAAGCCTCTGATCGAATGCAAAACGGCGCAGATTATAGCCGCACTCGGCGCGCCAGGAAAGCCTATGGGCGCCTGTCAGTCGCTGGGCCGTCGCGAGCCCGCCCAATGAGGCGCCGACCGACGCCTCAACGCCGTGCGGCATCAGCGCAGTTCCAGCCCATTACGCCCTTGCCCAATGCTGTCCACGCTCAAGCCCATCGTCCCCAAGGCCGCTTTGGCCTCACTCACGAGGGCCTCCATGGCCTGGTGGTTCTTGTGTTGCTGTGCCTCCATATACATGGCCATTTGCAAGCTGCCCATCCAGTACAGCACTTCGGCCATTTCCTGCTTATCGGCATGGCTGGCAGTGGCCAGGTCACCATGGCCCATGGCCGCTTGCAACTGCTGCACCAGGCCATGCCCTTTGATTTGGGAAAGGTCCGCCTGCTGGGCAATGCCGTAATTGACGAGCACCCAATACGCCATCGCCACGGCCACACTATCGGGGTGGTAACCATCGGATTTGAGCGCTTGCCGCACTTGCCCGATCAAGTTGGCATTGGCCAATTGGCTCAGGGCTTTTTCAGCCTGGGGCGTGAGCTGATTTTTCGATTGCAGCTTTTTGCGCAGGGTTTGCACCATTTGATCGCTGATCTTCTGGCTCAGGCGGCTCGAGTGGGTGTAGCGGTCTGCATCCGTCGCCTTTTGCTTGCCGCCTGTACTGCTTTTTGACTTGGCTTTGTCGTAGGTCTTGCGATATTTTTTCTGTTGATTTCTCAACATATCACGTCTCACCGAGTCGTCAATATGCCAAGTATAGAAATAATTGTCTGCCATATACCCATAATCAAACGCCTTGACAGCCGGCATGGGCAGCGCAACAAGAAAAATCAGAGCCATCAGCGGCTGGAAAAATGAAATTTTTTTGCCTAAATTCATCACTCACTCCTTTCAAGAATATTTACGCCTCGCCCCTTTGCATTCTTGGTGTGCATCAAATCATTCTTGGGGGATTTTCGTTGGGATTTTTGGGGCCATCGGCTGCCGATATTTTAGAGAACAAATAGCAAAAAAGAAGCCGCCCGAAGGCGGCTATCTTAGAGAGATTTCGATTTTTCGGAAATTGACTGCAATGGATGGTGCCCGGAGCGGGAATCGAACCCGCACGCCCGAAAGCTCCGGATTTTAAGTCCGGTATGTCTACCAATTCCATCATCCGGGCTTACTGCCGTTGACTCGGCTGCAGCGCAAGGCAAAAGCCTGCGCCGCTGGGCGCGCGATTCTACTGCAGGGCGGGCGGCGCACTGGCCAGCGACAGCACCCAGCCTCAAGGCCTGCCGCCATAGACCCGCGCAATCGTTTCGGCCACGCACACGGGCTTGTCCTGGCCCTGGCGCTCGATTTCCACATGCCAGCCAATCTGCAGGCCCTGCTGCTCCAGCGGCTGTGCCTCCAGCAGCGTGATGCGCGCGCGCAGCTGGCTGCCCACCGGCACCGGCGAGGTAAAGCGCACCTTGTTCAGGCCGTAGTTCACGCCCATGGCCACGCCCTCAATGCGCACGGCCTGGCTCATCATCTTGGGCAAAAGCGACAGGGTCAGGAAGCCGTGCGCGATGGTCGTGCCAAACGGGCCTTTGGCTGCGCGCTCGGCATCGACGTGGATCCACTGGTGGTCGCCCGTGGCCTGGGCAAACAGATTGACCTGCTCCTGCGTGATGGTCTGCCAATCGCTCACTGCCACCTGCTGGCCTTTGCACGCCGCCAGCTCTGCGTAACTGGAAAAGACTCTCATGCCGCGCACCATAGCGCAGGCCGCAGCCCCGGCCGGCCTGCCGCTGTCCATGCCGTGACAGCGCCGAGGTTCTGCGCAGACTTTTAAAATCGACGCCGGCGCGCGCTTCAGGTGCATGCAGGTCTTCACTGGCATCGCCCATGGCGACCGCATGACCATGGGGCACCCCCATGGATGCAGACACACTTGGAAATCGCAGCGGCTGTGCCCCACATACCCCAGGGTATGCACCGCACAGCCAGGACACGACGGGCTGAAGCCGCGCGCCCCCTCTTGCATTTCACAGCCAGCGCGCGCTGCGCATGGCATTTGCACTGCCACACCCCATGGGCCTGAATCCGCATGACGATGTTGCCCTGCGCGCCTTTGCCCAGCATCTGGCGCGGGCACTGCTTGCGGGCCCATGGACGCCCATGGCCATGCGGGCCCGTTTGCGGCGGGCGCTGGGCCTGGCGCGGGGCGGCGCCTCGCCCGATTGGCTGCGCCAGCTGGTGCGCCAGTTGCATGCCCAGCCCCCATTCGCCCTGCCGGCGCAGCCGCAGCGTCGCAAGGCTGCAGGTGCAGCGACTGGCCCAGTGCCGGGCAGCGCCCATCTACAGGCCGTGGCCGATGCAGTGGCCCAGTGCCCGGCATTGCAGCAGGCCTGGAGCGCTACTCCCGCACATGCGCCATGGCGTATCAAGGGCTTTTTCCTACCCCCGCCACCGCCCAAGCCAGCGGCCATTGCCAAGCTGCAGCCCTTTGTGCGGGAACTGCCGCCCCTGGCCCAAGTGGGCGACATCGCCGCCTGGCTGGAGCTTGAGCCAGGGCAGCTCGACTGGCTGGCCAACTGCCAGGATCGCCCCACCCCAAGCCCCAAGCTGGCGCACTACCGCGCCCACTGGCTGCCCAAAGGGCAAGGCGGCCTGCCGCGACTGATCGAGGCGCCCAAGGCGCGGCTCAAGCAAATTCAGCGGCGCATTCTGCAAGAGCTGCTCGCCCCCATCCCGCTGCACAACGCTGCCCACGGCGGCGTGCGCGGGCGATCGGCCCTCAGCCACGCGCAGGCCCATGCAGGCATGCCCGTGCTGCTGAAATTCGACTTGCGAGATTTCTTCCCCAGCATCCGCGCCGCACGCATCCACGCCATCTTTGCCTGTCTGGGCCACACCCCGGCCGTGTGCCGTGTGTTGACGGCCTTGGTGACCACACGCACGGCCCATGGCGTTTTGCGCACGGCACCTTTGACTGCGCCGCCGCAAAGCGCCCCATGCGGCGCAGGCACCGGCCCCAGCCTGGCCGTGCAGCAAGCCCAGTTGCGCCAGCTCTATGGCCAACGCCATCTGCCGCAGGGCGCGCCCAGCTCCACGCTGCTGGCCAACCTGGCCACGGCGCGGCTGGACATGCGCCTGGCCGCCGCTGCGGCAGCGCTGCAGGGGCGCTACACCCGCTACGTGGACGACCTGGCCATTTCCCTGCCGCAATTGCCCCGCGCGCAACTGCTTCGCATGCAGCGCCTGGTGCGCCGCATCGTCCATGAAGAAGGCTTTGTGCTGAACGAGGCCAAATGCGGGCTGTACACGGCCAGCCAGGCGCATTACCTCACGGGCATTTGCATCAACGCACACCCCAATCTGCCGCGCGCGGCCTACGACCAGCTCAAGGCCATACTGCACCAGTGCGTGCTGCACGGCCCCAGCAGCCAGAACCGCGACGGACACCGCGATTTCCGCGCCCATCTGCAAGGCCGCATTGCCTGGTGCCGCAGCCTCAATCCGGCCCGCGCGGCCAAGCTGCAGCGGCTGTTCGAGCGCATCGACTGGCAGGATTGAGCCAGCGGCCAGAGGCCTTGCAGCGCCAGCTCCTCACAGCCACAGCGCTGCCAGGTTCACACCCAGCCCCCATCAAGCCCGCCGCCAGGTCGATTCGCCGCTACCATCGGCGCCCAATCCACCATCGACACTGAATTTGCACATGGAGAGCCTGCCTCGTGATCGAAGCCATTGCCCCCGCTGAGTTTGCCGCCTGGGCGGCGCGTCAGGACTATGCCCAGCCGCCGTTGTTGATCGACGTGCGCGAGCCCTGGGAGTGGGCGCTGGCACACTTGCCTGCACAGCCGGGTTGCGAGTTGCTGCATCTGCCGCTGGGCAACCTGCCTTCGGAGCTGGCGCGGCTGGACCCCGACCGCCCCACGGCGCTGATGTGCCACCACGGCATGCGCAGCCTGAATGCGGCGATGTTTTTGCAGGCCAATGGCTTCGAGCGGCTGGGCAATGTGGTCGGCGGCATCGACGCCTGGGCGCATTTCGACGCGCAGGTGCCGCGCTATTGAAAGGTGCGCGCCAGGGCGCGCGAACTTCACAGCACGCGCTGCACGCTGTCGGGTTTGAAGCCGAAGTCGCCCTTCTTGCCCTTTTGCGCGCGCTTGCCCAGCGCGTTGTTCAGGCTGCGGATTTCCAGGGTTTCCTCGCGCGGCTTGCCGCCGCGGCCCAGGCCGGCGATGCGCACGCTGCGCGTGTAGGCGGCTGCGCCGGCCAGGCTGTCCTTGGGCTCCAGATCGAGCAGCAGCACGCCGCGCCCGCCGTTGGCCAGGGCTTTGACCTCCGTCAAGGCAAAACCCAGGATGCGCCCGGCGGCGGAGACCGCGCAGACGTGGCTGGCTGGCGGCAGCGGCTGCGATTGATTGCCGCCGTCGATGAGTGACGGGGCGCAGGGGCGCTCGCCCTCGCCCACACTGATGAAGGCCTTGCCCGCCTTGTGGCGCGAAACCATGTGGCCGACCTGCGCGATAAAGCCATAGCCGCCCGAGCTGCTCAAGAGCAGGCGCGCCTGCGGCGGCCCGGCAAAGTAGTGCAGCAAATCGGTGCCTTTTTCCAGCTCGATCAGGGTGGTCAGCGGCTGGCCATCGCCGCGCGCGCCGGGCAGGCTGGCCACCGGCACGGAATAAACGCGGCCATTGCTGCCCAGCGCCAGCATCACGTCCACCGTGCGGCATTCGAAGGTGCCGTACAGGCCATCGCCGGCCTTGAAGTTGAAGCCCTGCGGATCGTGGCCATGGCCGCTGCGCGCGCGCACCCAGCCCTTGTTCGAGACCACGACCGTGACCGGCTCGTCGAGCACCTTGACTTCGGCCACGGCGCGCTTTTCCTCCTGGATCAGCGTGCGGCGCGCATCGGCGAACTCCTTGGCGTCGGCCTCGATCTCGCGCGCCATCAGGCGCTTGAGGCTGCCGGGGTTGGCCAGGATGTCTTCGAGCTTGTCCTGCTCGGCGCGCAGCTCCTTGAGCTCTTGCTCAATCTTGATGGCTTCCAGCCGGGCAAGCTGGCGCAGGCGGATTTCCAGGATGTCCTCGGCCTGGCGCTCGCTGAGCGCAAAGCGCGCCATCAGCGCGGCCTTGGGCTCATCGCTGGCGCGGATGATGGCGATCACCTCGTCGATGTTCAGCAAGATCAGCTGCCGCCCTTCGAGGATGTGGATGCGCTCGAGCACCTTGCCCAGGCGGTGCTGGCTGCGGCGCGTGATGGTCTGCTGGCGGAACTCGATCCATTCGAGCAGCACCTGGCGCAGCGATTTCTGCACCGGCCGCCCGTCGATGCCCACCATGGTCAGGTTGATGCTGCACGAGTTCTCCAGGCTGGTGTGCGCCAGCAGCGTGGCCATGAGCTCCTGCGCGTCGATGCGGCTGGACTTGGGCTCGATCACCAGGCGCACCGGCGCATCCTTGTTGGATTCGTCGCGCACGCCATCGAGCACCGCCTGCACCGTGGCCTTGAGCTGGGTCTGCTCCTGTGTGAGGGATTTTTTGCCAGCCTTGACCTTGGGATTCATCAGCTCCTCGATCTCTTCGAGGACCTTGCGCGCGCTGACGCTCGGCGGCAGCTCGGTGACCACCATCTGCCACTGGCCACGCGCCAGCTCTTCCATCACCCAGCGCGCGCGCACCTTGATCGAGCCGCGCCCGCTCTGGTAGGCCGCGGCGATGTCGGCTGCGGCGCTGATGATTTGCCCGCCGCCGGGAAAATCCGGCCCGGGCAGCAGCGCAAACAGCTCCTCATCGGCCAGCTGTGGCGACTTCAGCAGCGCAATGGCCGCATCGGCCACCTCGCGCAGGTTGTGGCTGGGGATCTCGCAGGCCATGCCCACGGCAATGCCGCTGGCGCCGTTGAGCAGCGTGAATGGCAGCCGCGCCGGCAGCTGGCGCGGCTCCTCGAAGGCGCCGTCGTAGTTGGGCACGAACTCCACCGTACCCTGGTCGATCTCCTGCAGCAGCAGGCGCGTGATCTTGGCCAGGCGCGCCTCGGTGTAGCGCATCGCCGCCGCGCCATCCCCATCGCGGCTGCCAAAGTTGCCCTGGCCGTCGATCAGCGGATAGCGCTGCGAGAAGTCCTGCGCCATGCGCACCAGCGCATCGTAGGCGGCGCTGTCGCCATGCGGGTGGTACTTGCCCAGCACATCACCGACCACGCGCGCACTCTTGACCGGCTTGGCCGGCGCATTGCCGCTGTAGCCCAGGCCCATCTGCGCCATGGTGTAGAGGATGCGCCGCTGCACGGGCTTTTGCCCATCGACCACGTCGGGCAGCGCCCGGCCCTTGACGACCGAGAGCGCATATTCCAGATAGGCGCGCTGCGCATAGGCCGCCAGCGATGAACCATCGTCTCCAGCTGCCAGCGCGGCCACTGGCAGCGGTGGCGGCACGGGCGGCTCTCCAGCCTGCGGCGCGTCGCCGCGCTCGGGGTCATGAATCAAATCTTGTGGCATGAAACAACAGAAAAAACTTGGCAGCATGCGCCTTCACCGGCCATGCGCCCCCTCAGGATGCCGCGCGATTGTAGGGCCAGGGACTGGGCCGGCGCTTGCGCCGCGCAGCGCCGCAACACGTGTTCTCCTGTGCTATAAATTTGCTTATAGCAATTGCTATAAATCAAATTCCATCACATCTGTGCCAGGGCCTGTTCAAGCCAGAGATTTGAACTGCCGCACCGCCCCCCTTACCACCATGGACCTGAAGATCACCCGAGCCGTCAACTGGAACCAGCTTGAAGACCCCATGGACCTGGCCATGTGGAACCGCGTTACCGGCAACTTCTGGTTGCCGGAGAAGGTGCCGCTGTCCAACGATCTGCCGTCCTGGCGCACGCTCACCGAGCAGGAGCAGCGCACCACCATGCACGTCTTCACCGGCCTGACCATGCTCGACACCGTTCAGGCCGCCGTGGGCGCGCCGCGCATGATTGCCGATGCGCAAACCCAGCACGAGGAGGCCGTGTTCGCCAATTTCACCTTCATGGAGGCGGTGCATGCGCGCAGCTACAGCTCGATCTTCTCGACCCTGTGCAGCACGCAGGAGATCGACGCCGCCTTCCGCTGGAGCGAGGAGAACCCCTGGCTGCAGGAAAAGGCTGCCATCATCGCGCGCGCCTACCGGGGCGACGACCCGCTCAAGGTCAAGATCCTGTCCGTGCTGATGGAGTCGTATCTGTTCTACAGCGGCTTCTTCTGCCCCTTCTACTGGGCCAGCAAGGCCAAGCTGACCAACACGGCCGACCTGATTCGGCTGATCCTGCGCGACGAGGTCTGCCACGGGTACTACATCGGCTACAAATTCCAGCAGCAGTACCAGCGCCAGCCATTGCCCCGGCAGGAACAGCTGCAGCGTTTCACTTACGACACGCTGCAAACGCTGATGGCCAACGAGTACCGCTACGCGGCCGACCTGTACGACCGCCTGGGCTGGACTGAGGACGTCAAGCACTACATGCACTACAACGCCAACAAGGCGCTGATGAACCTGGGCTTCGAAGCGCTCTACCCCCAAGAGCGCTGCCAGGTGCCCGCCGCCATCCTCGCCGCACTCGACCCCGGCGCCAATGAAAACCACGACTTTTTCTCCGGCTCAGGCTCGTCTTACGTCATCGGCAAGACCGAGGTGACGGCCGACGAGGACTGGGCGTTTTGACAGGCCCTCAGCCCAGGCCCAGGCGCTGAAACCAACCGCCAGGCATGCGCGCCACGGCCCGGGCCAGCTCCAGCTCCAGCAGCAACACCTGCAGTTGCGCCGTAGGCAGGCCGGTGCGCGCCTCCAGCTGCTCCAGGCTGACTGGGTCAAAGCCCATGGCTTCAAGCAGCGCCTGTTGTGGCCCCAGCGGCCCCAACGGCTTCGGCGGCGCGGGCGGTGCTGGCGCCGGGGCAGGCGCATGCCCTTGCTGCGATACAAGCTCATCCAACGTTTCGCCATCCTGGCCTTCGCCACCGTCACCGCGCACCACACCAGGCGCGGCCAGTGCCTGGACGTCGGGCGCAGCAGCGGGGCCGGCCAGCTCCTCCAGCACATCGGCCACGCAGTCCACCAGCTTGGCGCCCTGCTTGATCAGGCCATGGCAGCCGCGCGATTGGGGCGAGTGGATGGAGCCGGGGATGGCCAGCACGTCCCGCCCCTGCTCGGCTGCCAGCCGGGCGGAGATGAGCGAGCCGGATTTCTCCGCCGCCTCGACCACCAGCACGGCCTGACTCAGCCCGGTGATGATGCGGTTGCGGCGCGGGAAGTTGGTGGCCAGCGGCAGCATGCCCAGGGGCTGTTCGCTCAGCAGCAGGCCCTGCTGGGCGATGCGCCGGGCCAGCGCGCGATGCGCCGCCGGATAAATGCGATCGGCGCCCGTGCCCATCACGGCGATGGTGGCCAGCCGCGCCCCAGGCTCGGCATCCTGCTGGGCCAACAGGGCGCCTTCATGGGCTGCGGCGTCGATGCCGCGCGCCAGCCCGGAGACGATGCACACGCCCAGCTCCTGCAGCTGCTGGGCAAACTGGCGCGCGTTCTGCGCGCCCTGCGCCGTGGGCTGGCGGCTGCCCACCACCGCCAGCATGGGCCCGCAACGCTGCCACCAAGGCATGGGCGCCTGGGCATCCAGCCAGGCGCGCGGGCCCACGGCATACAGCAACAGCGGCGGGTCGTCGAGCTGGCGCAGCGCCCAGGGGTAGCGCGGGTCGTCCAGCGTCCAGACCGCGTGGGCCAGACCCAGATCGGCATCGGCCTGGCTCAGCCATTGCTGCAGCCGCGCCAGCGCCGCCTGCAGCGCGGCCTCATCGGGCTGCAACAGACGCTGCGCCAGCGCCGCCGAGCCCAGCACCTGCTGCAACAGCGGCAACGGTTGTTGCAGCACGGCTTGCGGCGTGCCGAACTGGGCCAGCAGCCGCGCGGCGCGCAGCGGCCCAATGCCCTCGCACAGGCTCAGCTGCAGCCAGGGCAGCAGCCTGGCCTCATCCATTGCCCTTCCCTCTTGCATGCTCTGCGCCTTTCACCTTGTTCATTCAAGCTGCGGCAACAGTCCGCTTTGCGGCCTGCGGGCCACGTCGCGCAAAAACTGCCAGACGGCCTGCACCCGCGCCAGATGGCGGATTTCGGCTGGCATCGACATCCAGAACGTGCGCTGAAACTGCGCCTGCTGCGGCAGCAACTGCACCAGCGCCGGATCCCTGTCGCCAATGAAGGCCGGCAAAATGGCCAGGCCAGCGCCAGCGCGCACCGCCTGGTACTGCGCCAGCACGCTGGTGCTGCGCAGGCCGAAGTGCTGCGGCTGGAAAAAGCTCTCCAGAAACTGCAGCTGCTTGGAAAACAGCAAATCGTCCACGTAGGAGATGAAGGTGTGCTCGGCCAAATCGTCCATGGACGTGATCGGCGCATGCTGCGCCAGGTAATCGCGCGCGCCATACAGCCGCAGCACATAGTCGCTGAGCTTGGTAACCACCACCGAGCCGCGCGTGGGCCGCTCCAGCGAGATCACGATGTCTGCCTCGCGGCGCGAGAGATGCACCAGCCGCGGCAGCGCCAGCAAGTCGATCACCAGGCTGGGGTGCTGGCGCGCCAGCTCGGCCAGCGGCGCGGCCAGCACCTGGGTGCCCAGCCCTTCGGGCACGCCCACGCGCACCAGGCCGGACAGGCCTTCCTGCGTGACCAGCGAGCTGCTCTCGATCGACAGGAACGCCGCCTCCATGGCCTCGGCCTGCGGCAGCAGGTGGCGCCCGGCCTCGGTCAGGCGGTGGCCCGAGGCCTCGCGGGCGAACAAGGGCACGCCCATTTGCTTTTCCAGTGCCTGGATGCGGCGGCTGACCGTGGTGTGATCGACCTGCACCGTGCGCGCCGCATTGACCAGCGTGCCGGTGCGCGCCAGCGCCAAAAAAAATCGCAGATTGTCCCAGTCCATTGCCCTTGCCCCTTGCCGCCCTGCTGGCTCATGCGCCGGGGCTGCGCCCTTGCGCGGCGCGCCAGCGCAGCAGCTCGGCCTTTTCCAGCAGCAGCACGTCGCCGCCGTCCTCAGGCTCGCTCAGCCACAGTGCCTGCAGTGTGCCAAAGGCCTGCTCGAAGTGGGAGCGCTCGTGGCCGATCTCCAGCACCAGCGCCGCGCCATCGTTCATGTGCTCGGGCAAGGCCTGCAGCATGGGGCGGATGAAGTCCATGCCGTCCTCGCCGCCGGCCAGCGCCAGCGTCGGCTCAGCCCGGTATTCGCCCGGCAGGGCAGCCATGCTGCGGCTGTTGACGTAGGGCGGATTGCACAGCACCAGGTCGTAGCGCGGCTGGGCCGGCTGCAACGCCTGCAGGCCGTCGGATTCGATCAAACGGATGCGCGTCTGCAAGCCGTGGCGCTCGCAGTTGATGGCAGCCACGGCCAGCGCGTCGGCGCTGATATCGACGGCATCGACCTGCGCCTGCGGCCAGGCCAATGCGGCCAGCACAGCCAGACTGCCGTTGCCGGTGCACAGATCGAGCACCTGGCCGCCCTGCTCGGGCAGCCAGGCGTCGAGCCGGCCTTCGAGCAAGGGCGCAGCAATCAGACTGCGCGGCACGATGCTGCGTTCATCGACGTAGAACGGCACGCCGTGCAGCCAGGCTTCGCGGGTGAGGTAAGCGGCGGGCTTGCGCTCGCTGATGCGGCGCTGCAGCAGGGCCTGCAAGGCCTGGGCCTGGGCGCTGTCCAGCGTCTGCGGGGCCAGACTGGCCAGGTCAGTGTCCAGCGCCAGGCCCAGGCTCCAGAGCGTGAGCCAAGCCGCCTCGTCCCAGGCGTTGTCGGTGCCGTGGCCAAAGGCCACGCCGCTGCGTTCGAGCTGCGCGGCAGCCTGTGCAATGGCCGCCTCAATCGCCATGCCGGCGCGGATGCCGTCGTTCATTGCACTGCTCATGCCGCCGCCTGGGTGTTTGCACCGGCGCCGCCCGCATGCTGGGCATGCAGCAGCTCCAGCAATTGTGCGTAGATGCGCGTGAGAGTGTCCAGATCAGCCAGGGCAATGTGCTCATCGACCTTGTGGATGCTGGCGTTGGGCGGGCCCAGCTCGATGACCTGCGGGCACAGGGTCGCGATGAAGCGGCCATCGCTGGTGCCGCCGCTGGTGGACAGCTCGGGGCTGAGCCCTGTGACTTGGCCCACGGCCTGTTGCACCAGCTGCACCAGCGTGCCGCTGGGGGTGAGAAAGGGCTGGCCACCCAAGGTCCAGTGCAGCGTGTAATCCAGGCCGTGCCGATCGAGCACCGCATGCACGCGTTGGCGCAGCTGGGCATCGCTGGATTCGGTGCTGAAGCGGAAATTGAAATCCACCACCAGCTCGCCCGGGATGACATTGCCCGCGCCAGTGCCGGCGTGGATGTTGCTGATTTGCCAGCTGGTGGGCGGGAAGAACTCATTGCCCGCATCCCACTCGGTGGCTGCCAGCTCGGCCAGCGCTGGCAAGGCCTGGTGGATGGGGTTGCGCGCCAGGTGCGGGTAGGCGATGTGGCCCTGCACGCCATGCACGTGCAGGCGGCCGCTCAGGCTGCCGCGGCGGCCGCTCTTGATCATGTCGCCAGTGCGCTTTTCCGCCGTGGGCTCGCCCACAATGCAGTAATCAAGGCGCTCGCCGCGCGCGCGCAGGGTTTCGATCACGTGGGTCGTGCCGTGCACGGCCGGCCCCTCCTCATCGCTGGTCAATAGCAAGGCCAGGCGCAACGCCTGCTGGGGCTGCTGCTGAATCACTGATTCGAGCGCGGCCACAAAGGCGGCGATCGAGCCTTTCATGTCGCTGGCGCCGCGCCCATAGAGCCGGCCCTCGCGTTCAGTGGGCGTGAAGGGCGGACTGCTCCAGTGCGACTCGGCGCCACTGGGCACCACGTCTGTATGGCCGGCAAACACCAGCGTCGGCGCATCCGGCTGCGCCGCCGCGCGCGTGGCCCAGAGGTTGCTCACGCGGGCCTCGACCGGGCCGGCCGGCAGCCACTCCAGCTCGAAACCCAGGGCCTGCAGACGCTGGGCCAGCAAGGCCTGGCAACCGGCATCGTCGGGCGTGACGGAAGGTTTGGCGATCAGTTCTTTGAGCAAGGCCAAGGCATTGGCTTGCAGTGGGGAAGCGGGCTCGGTCATGGCGCGGGCTCAGGCAAATCGGGGGCAGAACAAGGCGCCCGGCCACGCGCTGTCAACAGCGCAGCTTGGGGCATGGGGCGCAGCAATGCGCATGCCGTGCGGCACATGGCAGTGGCCGGACACGCGCGGCGGCGATGGTAGCCGATTGCCCACCTGGCGCGAACGAGCGCGGCGCTCGAAAGCCATCAGGCGGCCTGGTACAAGACCGCCTCGATGGGCTTGCGCCAAGAAGCAGGCAGGCGCTTGGCATGGCCGATGCGCAGCAGGATTTGCGGCTGGGCCTGCACCCAGGGCTCGGCCGCCAGGCGCTGGCGCAGCGCCGGCACTTCGCAGGGCGGGTTGAGGTAGGAGTGCGCGATGCCCGCGCTGGTCAGGCGCAGCAGCAATCGCTGCAGGCTGCGGCCGGCGGCCACCCAGGCGGGGATGCTGTCCCCGTGGCTGGCAATCAGGATCAGGTGCGAGGCTGAGCGCAGGCGCTGGGCATCGCTGCGGTTTTGCCGCACGGGATCGAGCGCATGGCGCACGATGGGGCGGGAGATCCAGGCCGGCAGGCTGGGCGCGCCCAGCGCAGCATGGCTGATGCCATTGCGGGTGCTGCGCGCCTGGCCGGCGTTGAAGCGAATCCACTGCAGCAGCTCCTGCTTGAAGGCAGCATCGCGCATCTGGATGGCATTGCCTTGCTGCACGTAGTCGCTCAGCCGCTCGAAAGGCGCCGAGCCTAGCGGCCAAGCCTGCAGCGCAATGCCCGGCTCGGCACAGCCTTGCTCAAGGATGCCGTGCAGCAGCTCTTCGGGCACCGGCGTGCCGTCGTAGCGGGAGCGGTTGGTCTGGCGGGCGTCGATGGCGGCGGCCAGCGGGTCTGCACCCTGCGCGGGGTCTGGC
Organism: Vandammella animalimorsus; assembly: GCF_002285285.1. GTDB lineage: Bacteria > Pseudomonadota > Gammaproteobacteria > Burkholderiales > Burkholderiaceae_C > Lampropedia > Lampropedia animalimorsus. Next base: position 375,413 of record NZ_NSJF01000001.1, on the reverse strand, counting down.
GTCAGCGCGATGGTGATGACGCCTTGCGGGCTGATTGTCTGCGCCGTGCGCAAGCCCCTTGTGCTGGCGGCCAGGCAGAGGTTTTCTGCAGCACAGCCAAGGCTGATGAACAGCTCGCGATGTTCGGGATCGACCACCGGCAGCGCCTGGCGCAAGTCCGGGTGAATGCGGATCTGCTGCGCGCCGGGCTCGAACAGCCAGGGCTGGGTGTTGTGGCCCGAGGGCGCCTTGCAGGCCTGTTCGATCAGAAAGCGCTGCGTCTTATCGGTGGTGCCACCGGCATCCATGCTTTCCTCCGCCCCAGCGCAAACGCGCAGCAATCCACAAGGCAGCAGCGCGCGCAGAGTAGTGGCTCAGGCCTCTTCTTCGCGCACATCCAGTGCGAATTCGGTGAACGAAGGCTCGTCGCTTTCGGCTTCGGTCGATTGCACGCGCGCCTTGGCGGCGTTGGCGGCCATGGCGAAGTCGTTTTGCAGGCGCCACATGAGGTTGGTGGGCGAGTCGGCGTAGCTGAAGGCTTCCTTGCGGTCGATCAGCCCTTCAGAGACCATGAAGGCCAGCGATTCCTCGAAGGTTTGCGAGCCTTCGGACATGGATTGCTGCATGGCATCACGGATGCCGGAAAAGTCGCTGGCCTCGATCAGCTCCGACACCAGTTTGGTGTTGAGCAGCACTTCCACAGCCGGAATGCGCTGGCCATCGAGCCCGCGCAGCAGGCGCTGCGAGATCACTGCCTTGAGCGTGGCGGCCAGGTCGCCCAACATGGTCGGGCGCACTTCCACAGGGTAAAAGCTCAGAATGCGGTTGAGTGCGTGGTAGCTGTTGTTGGCGTGCAGGGTGGAGATGCACAGGTGGCCCGATTGGGCATAGGCCATGGCCGCAGACATGGTTTCTCGGTCGCGGATCTCGCCGATCTGGATCACGTCCGGCGCCTGACGCAGCGCGTTTTTCAGGCCGATCTGCAAAGACTCCGTGTCGGTGCCGACCTCACGCTGGTTGACGACGCTGCGGCGGTTGCTGAACTCGTATTCGATCGGGTCTTCGATGGTCAGGATGTGGTTGGCCACCAGCTTGTTGCGCAAGTCCATCATGGCCGCAATGGTGGTGCTCTTGCCCGAGCCCGTGGCCCCCACCAGCAGAATCAGGCCGCGCTTTTCCATGGCCAGCTCCTCCATGACGGGCGGCAGGCGCAGCGTGGCCAGCTCGGGGATGTCGCGCGGGATGTAGCGAATCACCACCGCGTAGCTGCCGCGCTGGCGCATGGCGCTGATACGAAAGCGCCCCACCCCTTCCAGCGGCACGGCCATGTTCAACTCGCCGCAGCGCTTGAGCTCGTCGATGCGCTCTTTGGGGACAACCTCCGCCAGCAGCTTGAGTGTGGCCTCGGGCGCCAGCACCTGGTTATTGACGGGAATGGTTTCGCCGCGAATCTTGATCATCACCGGCGAGTGCGCAGAGAGGTAAATGTCGGAGGCTTTGTTCTCCGCCATCAGTCGCAATAAGCGCTCCATCGCTGCCATGGTTCATCCCTCCGTCGAAGTTGGCCGATTGCCTGAAGTTTTTGCAACAAAATACTCGAATAGGAAAATGAATGTACCACCTTTGGCCAGCTGCACCGTAGCACGCGCACGACAGCTGGCGCATTTGTCACTGTCACTGAATCTGGGCGCTGCTCAGCCGCCAGACATGCGCAGGCGGCACATTGGCCATCACCGTGTCGATGCGTTGCGCCTCAATACCCAGTCGCTCGAGCACTTTGCGACGCACTGGACAGTGCCAACCGTAGGTGAACAAATACAGGGCTTTGCCTGGTTGCAGCGCCGCAAATACGCTGCGCACGATGCGCAATTGCTGCGCTGGGCCCATATTCAGCAAGGGCAGGCCGCACACCGCGGCAGACAGTGGCGGCAAGTTGGCATGGCATTGCGGCCCAGGCCGCCCCAGGCGGCTGGCATCGTCAGTCACGACCAAAGCCTCGGGAAAGGCCTGCTGCAAGGCCTTGGCCAAGGCGGCGTCGCGCTCGACCAAAATCAAATCCCGTTGTGCCACCCCTCGCGCCAGCAATGCCCGGGTGAATACCCCCGTGCCCACGCCCAGTTCCAAAACCGGGCCCTTGCCTGGCTCCACATGGCGCGTGATGGCCCGCGCCAGCGCTGGGCTCGACGGCATCAGCGCACCCACGGCCTTGGGATTTTTGCGCCAAGCCAGGAAGAAATCCCGGTACTCGCGCACCTTGGCTTTCTGTGCGGTCAATGTCGTTTTAAGCCGCGTCTGCCTGCTGGCCACTCTCATGATGAACAATGGTTTTGATTGAAGCCTATTGCTGCTTTGCACTCTGGCCGGGCCTGTTAATGATCCCCATACAGGTGCCCTCGTGCCAATTCACAAGCCATCGGGCGCAACAGGGCAAAAACAACGCCAAGCCTCTTTACAAGATATGGCAGGCACTTATGCAGATGCATCAGTCCGCAAGGGCATGAACAGCAAACTGCGCATTATGCGCCCCCAGCACTGGGCCTACATCTTGGAAAGCAGCGGCGCAGCGTGCGTGCCAAACATTCTTCAAGCTGCTTTTTGCGCTTGGCAGGCCATGTCAAGCTCATCTTTGCGGCTTGTGCAAAATTATCCAGACACTTATGCGGTCTGCGCCAACCAGGCTTGGGCGACCGCATCGGCCAGCCGATCCAATGCCCCTCGATGACGCTGAGCAAATGTGCTGGCCGCAATCTGCATGGCCTGCCAGCGCGCCTGATCCTGACATACTGCCTGGGCCTGCTCTACCGCCTGCTGCATATCGGCCACTCGCAATGCCGCTTGCGCCGCTACCGCATCGTCTGCAGCCTGCGCAAAATTGAAGGTGTGCGGCCCCAGCACCACAGGACATCCACAGGCGGCCGCCTCGATCAAGTTCTGCCCCCCCAAGGGCTCGAACGAGCCACCCAGCAATGCCACATGGGCCAGGCTGTAATACAAGGCCATTTCGCCCATGGAGTCGCCCAGCCAAATGCAGGGCCGGGCATCGCCCGCGGCACTGCACCCGCCCCCTAAAGGGCCGGCCTCCCCCCAGGCACTGCGGCGCGAGACTGCGTAACCAGCCTGCCTCAGCAAGGCTTCGACCTCGTCAAAACGCTGGGGATGGCGCGGCACCACCAGCCACTGCAACGCTGGCGCCAGGGTGTCGCTGTCGCCAGTTGCCATATCCATATGGGCGCGCAATGCTGCCAGCCATTGGGCCTCTTCCCCATCGCGCGAGCTGGCCAGCACCGCAATGCGCTTGCCCATCTGGCTCTCGAACGCCTGGCGCCAGGCAAAGCCCTGCGCACACTGCGCCGCATCAGGTCGGGCGTCGAACTTGATGTTGCCGGTGACCGCCGTGACATGGGCGCCCACTGCACGCAGGCGCTGGGCATCGGCGTCAGTCTGCGCCAGCACTGCACTCAGGCCCTGATACGCCGGGCCCATCAGCCAACGCCCTTTTTGCACCGCCGCCTGCGACTTGGCGCTCAAGCGCGCATTGACCAGCCACAGCGGCACATCCATGGCCTGGCATTGCGCCACCATCGTCGGCCAGACCTCGGTTTCCATCAACAGGCCCATCGCTGGCCGATGCCAGCACAGAAAACGCCGCACCGCCCCCTTCGTATCCCACGGGTACCAACATTGCCTATCGCCGGGCTGCAGTAGCTTGGCACCTTCAGCCCGGCCCGTGGCCGTGCCATGGGTCAACAGCAGTGGCAAGCCGGGAATCCGCTCGCGCAAGGCCCCAATCAATTGGCCTGCCGCACGGGTTTCGCCCAAAGAGACAGCATGAATCCACAACGGCCGCGGCTCGTCCAGCATCAAGGATTGCTTCGCATAGTGACCGAACCGCTCAGATACAAACTGCCCATACAAAGGCTCAGCCCGCGCACGCCGCGCCAGCTTGCGGCGCAGTAAAGGCTGGGCCAGCCAGAGTACGGTGTTGTAAACAGCGTGCATGGGTCGCATAACAAATAGCATGGTTTTTTCAATTCCATGCACCAAAACCGAAAAAACGTTCTGTTTTGAACTTGTGAGAATATCATCTACCCACACCGCTCAAAAAGACCTCAAGAACTTAAAAATGATAAAAATGCCAGTCGAGAAACCCCCGACTGGCACTTCATAAATAAAAATCAATTAATTTTCTTCATGAAAAAATGAATTTCACCTCACTCCACTTTTATATTTTCTAAGGGCAATTTCTCGGAGCACCATCACCCTTCTCACCTCCTGTCACCCGGACCCGCACCAATTGATGGTTGGTAATTCCTGCGGATGTGACGCTAATAATAAAGTCATAAGCTTTATCTTCAAAGATCACTGGCGGTGATTCAGTTGCCATTGGGTCTTTCGGCTGCTTGATACAAGTCAAAAGCGAAGGCTTAACATCTTCGGCCTTGGCACTCAAGATCGCAGTTTTCGGGTCAAAGCTCAAGAAGCCATGAATCAGTGGCGGTGAAGCGGGATTGGAGGCCCATGTATAAGTACCGTTACCACCAGCACCACTGAACATGAACACAAAAGGACTACCCACAACTGCTGGCGAACTCAACTCACATACATCGCCCGGCTTAATAGCGCCACATTCTGCAATATGCACGTTGTATTGCGACTCATTGATGGTGATGGTAAAAACATGCGTATCACTCTGATTACCAGCCCATGGCAAACGACTGCCCGTCGAATCAACCACTGCTACTTCAAACTTGTGGTTTTTAATGATTTCCTTGGGTGTTCCAGTAATTACCCCATTGGATTGCAGAGTCAGACCATCCGGCAGGCGGCCATTGACAAGGCGCCAAGTATGGGGCGGAATGCCACGCAACTTATTGCCTTTGTCGTCTATAGCGAAATCCAAAACAGCCAGAAACGGTTGCTCGAAATAGCCCTCCAGTTTCTGGTCGGCAATCTCCACTGGAGTCACAAAATTCGGCGGCGGCTGATTCAGCGCATACACCACAGTCAAATTGCTCACAGGCACAGCAATGCCATTGTCAACATTATTGTCCAGCGCATCGGTGAGGAACTCAACCAGGATCGGGCCTTCATACTGACCACCAATCACGGTAAAGGTAGCCCGTCCATTGATGGTCTTTGAAGACACCCAGGTATTACGTCCCGCGCTGCCCGATCCAGCAGAGCCAAGACGGGCACCGATTGCAGCATCGCTGTAACCAGACACAATGCGTGCATGCAAATTATTCCCAGCCGGGTCTGGAACCCGTTGGTTCTGCACATCAAAAATGGCTGCCTGGACCTGGATTTGATTATTGAGTTGTGAGCCCTGTGTAAAGGTATAGCCTACACTGCCTGTAGTGCGAGTTTCGATGTATAGGTCTGTAGGGCTTGGATTGGGGGTATCTTCGCCAACTTTGATTTCCACGCTAGCTTCACGCACTTGCTTATCGCGCGGATCCTGGATGGTGCAAGTAATTTTAGCTACGCCTGCGGTATCGTCGGCATGGAAGTGGAATGTTGCCATGCCCGCATTCGATGGCAAGGCAATGGAACGATACGCTCCGGGGATCTTAATAATTCTCCCATCCGCCAAAGTCACTTCCACCTGATGATCTGGATCGCCATCCAAATAGTACAGAGACACATCATTGCCGATGGAACGATCCAACGAACAACCAAAAACCTTTTCGTCTCCACTGCTAGGAATCGGGCGCCCAGCAATGGTGGCTTTGACATCCAGGGCCACTGTATATGGCGATAAACGACCCACTCCAGAATAGCCATCCAAACCAGGCCGCTTGTTTTCCAGATTCAAGGGCAAGGAGTAACGCTGGGCCGTCAGCTCAATTTTGTAAGGTGCGTTCGGAGTGCCACCACTCCCACCACCGCCTCCACCGCCGCAAGCGAGCAACACGGTGGCTGCGCCCGCAAGCACTGTCCAATACATGCCTTTACGGCAAATCTTTTCTATATTCACCTCTTTACTCCTTCATCAGAATGCATGATTTCGTGACGTCGAATTCATCCAAGGCAAACAGCTCATCAAGTTCACTCAGACAATCAGGCTGACAAGCCGTCGCAAGCAGAATCCAGCAATCGGACGTCTTCGTCAGCGGCGCATTGTATTTTGCTCGGTCACGATCTTGGGGGTGATGAACACCAGCAGCTCGCTCTTGCTGGTATTGCGCGTTGTTTTCTTGAACAAGTGTCCGGCAATGGGGAGGTCGCCCAAGAACGGGACTTTCGTCTCACCAGAGGTTTCCTGCAGCTCAAAAATACCACCAATCACCACCGTACCGCCATTTTCAACCAGGACCTGTGTCGTCACTCTCTTGGTGTCGATGGCCACTGTGCCGCCTTCATAGTTCGGGCTGTCTTTATTGACTTGCAGGTCAAGAATGACGTTGCCTTCCGGGGTGATCTGTGGCGTCACCCCCAAACGCATCACGGCTTTCTTGAACTCAATGGTGCTGGCCCCATTGGGCGCTGTAGTCGTGAAAGGGATCTCACGACCTTGCTCAATGAATGCCTCCACCTGATCTGCCGTCACGACGCGTGGACTGGAAATCACCCGGCCTTCGCCCGTAGACTCCAATGCAGAGAGCTCCAAGTTCAAGAAACGATTGGCCGCAGCATTGAAGATGGAGAGGGCAAAGCTTGCCGCTTCGCTTCCTTCCCCAAAGCCGGACGCAGGCAGATTGATGAATGCCCCATTGCTGCTGGTGCCTGCTGCAGCCCCTGAGCTGGTGAGCACATTGGCATAGCTGCCGCCAAACACCACCCGATTGCCCCGACCAATGTGGTAGCCGCCATCCCCGCCTCGTTCGGCGCGCAAGTCATTGCCACCAAGACGCGCCCCCAGATTACGGCCAAAACTGTCTGTCGCTTCCACAATGCGCGCCTCGATCAAGACCTGGCGCACTGGGATATCCCAAGTGGAAATCAATCTGGCCACTTCTTCCAAACGCGAAGGCGTGTCGGTCACAAACAATTGATTGGTGCGACGCTCGGCAATGGCAGAACCGCGCTCCGTGAGAAAGCGGTTGTTGTGTGTATCGCCGGCTCCAGAGCCTGCACTGCTGTTGGTCAGCTGTTCTGCAATGTATTCAGCACGCGCATAATTCAGCTGAAACGCTTGGGTACGCAACGGCTCCAGCTTTTGCAGTGCGGCTTGCGCCTCATAATCCTTTTGGCGGCGCGCATCCAACTCATCCTTGGGCGCCACCCACAGCACGTTGCCGTTGCGCTCATAACCCAACTCCTTGGAGTCCAGAATGATTTGCAAGGCCTGATCCCAAGGTACATCCTGCAAGCGGAGTGTCAAGGTGCCTTGCACAGAGTCAGAAGTCACAATATTGAAATTGGTGAAGTCTGCAATGACCTGCAACAAAGAACGAATTTCAATATTTTGAAAGTTCAGAGAAAGCTTTTCTCCTTTGAATCCCACGCCCGGTGTCAGCTTATTGGGCTCGGGCTCGACACGGCGCAGCTCCAGCACATACTGCCCATCAGCCTGATAGGCACTATGCGCCCAGTCACCTTCGGCCTCGACCTCGACGCGCGTTGAATTCGCTGTTTGCCGCGCCTGCACGAACGTCACAGGCGTGCCAAAGTCCGTCACATCCAAGCGATTACGCAGCTGACTCGGCAGCGACACATTGGGGATGTCCAGCACGATTCGCTTGCCTTCCTGCCGCAGATCAACCTCTACACCTTGCGCAGGCAGGTCAATCAGCACACGCGCAGCGCCATCAACGCCCCTGCGGAAATCCAAGCCCTGCAAAGCAACTGATCCAGCAGCAACAGAAGCTGCACGCTGCTGCCCCCCTAAGCTGCTGCCAGAAGACTTCACAGCATGGTTGCTGGTGCTGGTTGGTGAATGCAAGAAAACCTTTACCGTCTTGCCCGCCCGCTGTATTTCGTAATTGGCAGGCTCACGCAGACTCAAGACAACGCGCGCCCGGTCTGCTCCATCAATCGCATTAATGGTACGCAAGTTGCCCTGATTGATGGCAGCACTCTGACGCCCAGAAATGACGCCAACTCCAGGAAAGTCCAAGGAAATTCGCGCAGGCGATTGCACCAGAAAAGCCACCGGATCGAAATCAATTTCGTCGTTCAACTCAATCTGAATCACCTCACGCCCATTCTGCTGCATACCAGTCACAGAAACAATATCCGCGGCATAGGCAGAGAAAGCAGAGCTCAGAAACAAGCCGCTCAGCAGCAATTTGGCGCCCAGGGCACCTCGCTTTAAATTCATCTTTTGCATTTTTTCTCCTTCACTCCTGCAGCTCAAGCACTGTCGACTGTTCAATCCATTCACCTGTTGCATCTTGTACAACTTCCTGCAGTTTCATCTGTGTCTCGGAAATATTCCGAATCAGGCCATAGTTCTGCCCGATGTAGTTACCTGCAACAACCTGGTAAAGATGATTTTCAACCAAAACCAATGCTGTTGGCTTGCCTGCCTTTTGCATGAAGCCTACCATCTTGATGGCGTCCAGAGGATAAGCTTCCAGAGGTTCTTTGCGTCGATTGCGGTGCTGATCAATCAAGCGAGTATCTCCCCGTACCTGCCCTGACTGGAATACCCTGGCTAACTTCTCAAAGGCAAACGGATCCTCGGCAGAGCCACGATCATATGCCACAGGCTGAAAGACCAATGGCTCCCGCAAAGGTTGGATATTGGGAACAGCCTGACTTTTCTCACGAGCCATCCAGGCAGAAACTTCACTTTGCCTGGAATCCATGATGCAACCCAGCAAGGAGCCACTCATGCCCAAAATCAAAAGATACCTTGACCAATGAAATGAAGATGCCATGACTTACCTCTTGATTGCTTTTAATTCTCACGCTGCATACTGGCCACTTCCTCCGGATCAAGGTAGCGATAAGTCACCACGATGGCTTTCATGCCCAATCGCTCATCCGTCGGATTTTCTTTACTAATCTCCATATTTCCTACAGTCACAATACGAGACAGATGGGCAATATCTGAAAGAAATTCGCCAATGGCATCGTACGTACCCGTAACCATGATTTCTATGGGCTGTTCAGCATAGTAGTCCTTGAGCTGTGGGGCCCCAGGCTTGAATGATTCAAACTGCAGACCTCGACCAACGCCAGCCTGATTGATATCGGAGAGCAAGGCCGCCATCTCTGCCTTGTTGGGAAGTTGCTTCTCCAAAAGGTTGACATATTGGATAGCCTGCTCGCGCTGCTTCTTCAAGGCATCCAAGTTGATGGCCTTCTTGTAATCCTTACTGAACTCTGCGCGAAGTGTTTCTTCTTGAGCCCGCGCCGCTTCCAGTTCATCCTTGAAGTTCACAAGCCACAAAAACCACAACAAGACAGCAACAATTGCAGCAATGAAAACAAAAACAACCAAGCGTGGAACAATGGGCCACAACCAGGGGTCTCGGCCACTGGTTTGCTGAAACTGGGACATTAAACTAGCCATGCTCCCTCCTATCACTTCTTGACATCTGACTCTTCATCAGTGCCTTTTTTGTTCAAACCAAAATTCAGTGAGTACCCAAATGCCTGGCGTTCTCTGCTTGCCCCAAGGTGGATCTTGGCCGCCTTGGTTTCAACCAGCTGAGGCTTGGAATCCCAAGGCATGCCATCAGTGATGTTTTTCAAAAAATCGGCAACGGTTTGGTTGGACTGAGCGATTCCCATCAAAGTCACCGTCTCTGCCGTTTTATTCAGGGATGTCACATAAGAACCATTGGGAGTCTCACGCACGATTTCATTGAGCAACTCCACAGGCAAATTACGCTCGGACTGGAGGTTTTCGACTGCTTCCTGCCGGGCTTTGAGTGCCGCAATTTCTGCCTCGATATTAGCGACCTCCTTGATCTGATCCTTGAGCCTGGCATTCTCCTGCTCAATCATGCGATTGGCATTTTCTTGATCAGCAATCAAGGTTTGAAAAAACAAATAAATCCCTCCAGCAATGGCCGCCCCGGCAATAGCAGAGAGCACACAACTGGCCATGAAGGTTTCTTTGCGAACCTTTTTCGCGGCCTCTCGGTGAGGCAACAGGTTAATCTGAATCATTGATCAAATCTCCTCAAGGCCAAACCACAAGCCGTCAAATAACTAGGCGCCTCACGCATGACCGTCTTCATACGCACGCCGCCGCCCATTTCCATGCCCTCGAACGGGCTGGCGACCTGACACACTGTCTCGGTGGCCTGCGTAACGGCAGCAGCCAATCCATCGACGATGGCAGTGCCGCCAGCCAGTAGGATTTTGTGCACCGAGTTGTAGGGTGAACTGGTATAGAAAAACTGCAGCGAACGGCTGATTTCCTGAGTGATGCTATTAACGAATGGGCGCAACACGGCCAAGTTGTAATCTTCGGGCATGTCACCGCTGCGCTTTTTGTTTTCCGCCTCTTCGGCAGAAATCCCATAATGACGCGCTATGGCTTGGGTCAGTTGCCCACCGCCAAAGGACTGCTCTCGCTCAAACAGAATTTCCTCACCCTGCATCACCAGCAGATTGCTGGTCGAGGCGCCAATTTCCAGCAAGGCCACCAGAGGGGCCTCGGAAGACTTGGGCCAAGCCTTGGCCAGACGAGTGACAGCCAGGCGCGATGCGTAGGACTCGATGTCCAGCACAACAGCTTTCAGGCCAGCAGCCTCTGCCAGTCCCTGACGATCCTGCACGCGATCCTTGCGCGATGCGGCAATGAGCACTTCCACATCGTCGCTGGAATGCTTGGAGGGGCCAATGACGCAAAAGTCCAGACTCACCTCATCCAAGGAAAAGGGGATGTAATGACTGGCTTCGGACTCCACCTGAATTTCCAGTTCCTCCTCAGAAAGCCCTGATGGCAGCACAATCTTGCGCGTGATCACTGCCGACGAAGGCAAGGCAAGCGCAGCCTGGCGCGTTTTGGTGCCACTCTTCTTCACCAAACGGCGCAAAGCCTCTGCCACCTCATCGAAGTTCTCGATATTGCCCTCGCTGACCCAGCCTTTTTCCAGACGCTCAAGAGCCGCGCGCTCCAAGGTGATCTTGCCATCGCGCGAGCCACTGAGCTCGACCAGCTTCACACTGGATGTGCTCACATCGATGCCAACCAGCGGCGTCGATTTGGCACCGAACAGAGATCTCGTTGAGACCACATTACCCCCTTCTTGCCCTGTTAAATAGAGCAACAAAATGTACGACTTGACACACATACTATCAGCATGGCTGGGCAATGCAAAGAACAAGTTACGCTTGTTTTTGCGCCTCTGTTGTCAAAAGCACACGTGATTGTCATTATTCTGTCGGACGGGGATTGTGCGTTATCCTCGCTGCCGCAATCTCGTCACCGGTACGCCTAGACAATGACATTTGCGGAAGGTCGAACGGATCTCAGGTCCTGATCAAGGTCTCGCTGGATCCTGTGCAAATCTTTCTTTGAGCACGCCTGCCTGGCCCAAGCCCCTCAAACATGCCCTTGAATTCCTCCCGCAGCGGCAGCGGCCGTCAGCGCGCCTTTTCCAACCAGCCCTCTTCCCAGCCTGCCGCGCCCGATGTATCCCAAGAACAGGCGGGGCCTCGGCGCTCTTCGCTGCTCTTGCGCGTGCTGGCTTGGTTGGCTGGCCTGGCCGTCACTGGCATCGTGGCGGGCATTGCCGTCGTCGTCGTCGTCGTGGCCACCATCTACCCCAAGCTGCCAGACATTTCTGATCTGGCCGACTACCGGCCCAAGCTGCCATTGCGGGTGTATTCCGCCGAAGGCGCACTGATTGGCGAGTTCGGCGAAGAGCGCCGGCGCCTCATGCCCATTGAGGAAATTCCGCAGGTCATGAAGCATGCCATTTTGGCCGCCGAAGATGCGCGCTTCTTCCAGCACAGCGGCGTGGACTACCGCGGCATTGCCCGAGCCGCGTTGGCCAACATCCGCGATCTGCGCAGCCAGGGCGCTTCGACCATCTCCATGCAGGTCGCGCGCAATATGTACTTGTCCTCGGAGCGCACCTTCACCCGCAAGCTCTACGAAGTGCTGCTGACGATGAAGATCGAACACATGCTCTCCAAGAATGAAATCCTGGAGATTTACATGAACCAGATCTTCCTGGGCAACCGCGCCTATGGCTTCTCCGCCGCTTCAGAGACCTACTTCGGCAAGTCCCTGGAAGAAGTCAGCATTGCCGAGGCGGCCATGCTCGCCGGCCTGCCAGTTGCCCCTTCGCTGTACAACCCCATCCGCCGCCCCGAGCGCGCCCGCATTCGCCAGTTGCACATCATCAACCGCATGCTGGAAAACAACTTCATCACCGCCGAGCAGGCCCAGCAGGCGCGCGATGAAAAGCTCCACATCCGCCGCACGATGGACAGCTTCCCCATCCGCGCGGAGTTCGTTGCGGAGATGGTGCGCCAGTCCATGGTCGAGCGCTATGGCGACGAAGCCTACACCCGCGGCCTGAACGTCTACACCACCATCGCGCTCTCCGACCAGGAGGCGGCCTATCAGGCGCTGCGCACCGGCATCATGAACTATGAAAAGCGCCAGTACTATCGCGGGCCGGAGAACTTCATCACCTTGCCCGCCGATGCGGCCGAACGCGAGGACGTCATCGACAAGGCCCTCGTGGCGCACCCCGACAATGGCGAGCTGCTCTCTGCCGTGGTATTGAAAGCCTCTCGCCAGAAAGTCACCGTGGCGCGTGCCGACGGCAGCCAGATCGACATCACCGGCGATGGCCTGCGCCCGGTGCAGTCGGGCCTGTCCAGCAAGGCTGCAGCCAATATCCAGATCCGTCCCGGTGCCATCGTGCGCATCATGCAAACCGCCAAGGGCGGCTGGGAGATGACGCAACTGCCGGAGGTCGAAGGCGCTTTCGTCGCCATGGATACCCAGACTGGCGCCATCAAAGCCCTGGTCGGCGGCTTTGACTTCAACAAGAACAAATTCAACCATGTAACTCAGGCCTGGCGCCAGCCTGGTTCGGCCTTCAAGCCCTTTATCTACTCGGCCGCGCTGGAAGAAGGCTTCATGCCCGCCACCCTCATCGCCGACACCCCCATGTACTTCCCCCCCTCCAGGGCCGGGGGCAAGGCCTGGGAGCCGCGCAATTACGACCGCAGTTTCAGCGGCCCGATCAGCATGCGCGTGTCGCTGGCCAAATCTCGCAATATCCCCACCGTGCGCCTGATCCAGGCAGTGGGCGCCAAAAACGCCCAACAATGGGCTACCCGCTTCGGCTTCGATGCCAGCCGCATCGTGCCCGTGCTGCCCATGGCCCTGGGCGCGGCCGAAGTCACGCCGCTGCAAATGGCCGCCGCCTACACCGTGTTTGCCAACGGCGGCCATCGCGTCGATCCTTGGTTGATCGAGCGCGTGACCGACTATCGCGGCCGCATCCTCTCGCAAACCACGCCGCCAGCGCTGGCCGACATGCCTCAGGCCATCGATCCGCGCAACGCCTTCATCACCAGCAGCCTGTTGCAGGAAGTCACCCGCTCGGGTACGGGCGCCAAGGCGCGCGGCATACTCAAGCGCCCCGACATTTACGGCAAGACTGGCACCACCAACGATGCGCACGATGCCTGGTTCGCAGGCTTTCAGCCCTCCATCAGCGCTGTCGCCTGGATTGGTTACGACAACCCCCGAGATCTGGGCAGCCGCGAGACAGGCGGCGGGCTGGCGCTGCCCATCTGGGCGCAGTTCATGCAGCATGCCCTCAAGGACGTGCCTGTGGCCGAGCTCAAGCCCCCCAAGGGTGTGACCCGCTCTGGCGGCGATTGGGCCTACAGCGAATTCTCGGCCGGCCGCGGCGTTGCCAGCCTGGGCATGGAGACTGTCTACAGCGAAAGCGTCACTGGCGGCTACACCGCTCCGACCAGTCAGGAGCGCGAACAAATCATGGACCTGTTCCGCAATTGAAGAATTGTTCAGGGCCTCGTGACGCCCTGCTGACAACGGGCGTGCATTAGGGTTTGTTGGGATTGAGTGCTGCAGCGGTGTTTTTCAGTCAAAACCCGCAGCTGGCGCGTTGAAAGCGCTTGCAAAGTGGCCAGGCCCTGCGCGCGTTTTCGCCTTGCTTCTGCGGCTTTTGCCTCAAAAAAACCGATTTGCAAACCAAATCCCAACGCCCCCTAAGCTCGTCAATCAACGGCTCCTGCCCTCAATAACCACGCTGTCTCTGACCTTCACGGCCACTTCAAGGAGGTGGCCTTTTCATTTCTTGCCAAGTCAAACTGCATGCCGCTCTTTCACAAACTGTTGTCACTCCCACTTTGCTTCGCTGCCCTCAGCTGCTGGGCTCAGGCGCCTGCAGGGCATGGGCAGCATCCGCCCTCTGCCCAGATTACCGGCCCAGCCGCCGAGCTGGTCGTGCCCTGGCCGCCTGGCGGGGGCACCGATTCCGTGGCACGGGCCTTCGCCCAGTTGGCGACCCCTTTCGCACAACAGCCGCCAGCCGTGGTTAACCGGCCAGGTGCCAGCGGCGCCATCGGCTTTCAATACGCATTGACGCCCTCCCCCAACAACAAGCTGGCCATGGTGTCGGCAGAAATCCTGCTGCTGCCGCTGCAGGGCATTGGTCAGGTGCAGCTCGGCCAGTTCGAACCCATCGCCCAGCTGACCAATGACCCGCTGGCCATCACCGTGCGCGCCGATGCGCCATGGCAGTCGATCGAGGAATGGCTGGCCTCCGCGCAATCGACGCCTGGCCTGACCATCTCCACCGCCGGCGTGGGCACCACGCACCACATGGCCGTCACCTCGCTGGCCCAGGCCACGGGCGCGCAACTGATTAACGTGCCGTACCAGGGCACGGCCCCTGCCGTCATGGGCGTGCTCAGCGGTGAAGTGCACGCCACCATCGCTGCCTATGCAGAGCTGGCCCACTTCGTAGAGGCCGGCAAGCTGCGTACCCTGGCCGTCCTGGCCAAGGAGCGTCTACCCGCCATTGCCCAAGTGCCCACGCTGCGCGAGCGCGGCCACGACCTGCAATGGAGCGTCTGGCGCGGCCTGGCCTTGCCCAAGGGCAGCGCGCCAGAACTCGTCCAGGCCTGGCAAGACGTGGCACACCGCATCGCCACATCCCCGCAGTTCGCCAGCACACTCAAGGGCCTCTCGATCACGCCCGCCTATCTGGACCGCAAAGCCTTCAGCGCCCGGCTACAAGCTGAGGAACAGGCCTACCGCGCCTTGCTGCCGCACCTGAAACAATCGCAATAACGCCCAGGCCGAGGCGGGCAAAGCCCTGGGCTATGATGGGCGCGCACTTGCCAGAAAGCCTGTTCAAAACATCGGGACGAGTAGGCAAGCAGCGGTTGGGGATGGGCTGCAAGGCGTGCAACGCAGACGGGCCCGATGGCCCAGCAAGGTTTTGCAACGCCGCAACCGCCCCAATCCGCTGGATTGCACACCGTACAGAGTTTTTTTGAACAGGTTCTGAGAGCCTACCCGAGACCGTCCACCGCCCCAGTGCAGGCCCATGATGGCTGCACTGCACAGGGCACAAGGCCCCGACTGCCATCTTTTGCTTGACCATCGCACTCCCATGCCACTGCCACCAGCCCCCAAACGCCGCGGCGACAGCGTCCAGGCCACCAGCTCCACGCCGGCTGCCGGCCCCAACCGGAAAAAACTGATCGCCACCAGCGCCAGCGGCGATTTACTGCCCCCCACTGCAACGGCAGCCAGCCCTGCTGCCGCAAGCAAGACCCGCCAGTCTTCAGCCTCCACAGCTGCCGCCCCTCAGATCGCCGCAGCCACGCCCCGCCAGCGCGCCGCCAGCCAGAAGAGCAAGGCCACCTTGCCGGCACAGGCCAGCGCCGCGCCGACAGCGGCGCCGGCCAGCATCAACAGCCCGGCCACTGCCAGCAATGCAGCGGCGCTGCCACAACGCAGCAAACGCAGCGCCTCCAAGGCGCGGCGCGCCGGCAAGGGCGAGGCCAATGGCCAGCACACACGCCTGTTCGTGCTCGACACCAATGTGCTCTTGCACGACCCCACTGCGTTGTTCCGCTTTGAAGAGCATGACATCTACCTGCCGCTGGTCGTGCTCGAAGAGCTCGACACCCACAAGCGCGGCGCCACCGAAGTGGCTCGCAATGGCCGCCAGGTCAGCCGCAGCCTAGACGCGCTGGTGTCCATCGCCGGGCAGAACGATCTCAGCGCCGGCCTGCCGCTCGACTCCACAGGGCAAAAGCAGGCGCGCGGCAAGCTGCTGTTCCAGACCACGCTGCTGGAGCAGGAGCTGCCCCAAGCCCTGCCCCAAGGCAAGGCCGACAACCAGATCCTGGGGGTTGTGCACGCCCTGCAAAAGCTGCATCCCGAGCGCGAGGTGATCCTCGTCTCCAAGGACATCAACATGCGCGTCAAGGCCCGTGCGCTGGGCATGGCGGCCGAGGACTACCAGAGCGATCGCACGCTCGATGACGACGAGTTGCTCTACAGCGGCGCGCTGGCCCTGCCCGAGAACTTCTGGGCGCGCCAGGGCAAAAAACTCGAAAGCTGGCAATCACAGGGCGATACCTTCTACCGCGTGCATGGCCCAGCCGTGCAAAGCATGCTGGTCAACCAGTTCGTCTACTACGAAAAGCCGGGCGAAGCGGGGCTGTACGCCATCGTCGAATCGCTGCAGGGCGACAGCGCCGTGCTGCGCACGCTGCGCGACTACACCAGCATCAAGCACAACGTCTGGGGCGTGATGGCGCGCAACCGCGAGCAGAACTTCGCGCTCAACCTGCTGATGAACCCGGAGATCGACTTCGTCACCATCACCGGCACGGCCGGCACGGGCAAGACGCTGCTGGCTCTGGCTGCCGGACTGACGCAAGTGCTCGACGAGCGCCGCTACAGCGAAATCATCATGACCCGTGCCACTGTCAACGTGGGCGAGGACATCGGCTTTCTGCCCGGCACCGAGGAAGAAAAAATGGGGCCGTGGATGGGCGCGCTGGACGACAACCTGGAGTTCCTCAGCAAGGGCACAGGCAACCAAAGCGGCGGCGACTGGGGCCGCGCCGTCAGCACCGACCTGATCCGCAGCCGCATCAAAATCAAGAGCATGAACTTCATGCGCGGGCGCACCTTCCTGAACAAATGGGTCATCATCGACGAGGCGCAAAACCTCACGCCCAAGCAGATGAAGACCTTGATCACCCGCGCCGGCCCAGGCAGCAAAATCATCTGCATGGGCAACCTGGCGCAGATCGACACCCCGTACCTGACCGAGGGATCCTCGGGCCTGACCTACGCAGTCGATCGCTTCAAAGGCTGGCCCTACAGCGGCCACATCACGCTGGCGCGCGGCGAACGCTCGCGCCTGGCCGACTTTGCCAGCGAGGTGCTGTAAGGCAAGGCCTGTACGAATCCAGTGGCAAGTTGCGCGCTTGGGACACCCGGGATGGAATGCGAGGCGCGGAGCCACAGCAATGGCTCCAGCCATTGTGAAAACGAGCAATGAGGCCCCATCCCGCAGATGCACACGACACTGCGGTTCGTGCAGGCTTTTCTTAGAGCCTGTTCAAAGGATCTACGCGCAAAAACCCTGACCAGTAACGCATGCTCCGCGTCGTCGCCTGACGCAGCAGGATCTGGGCTACGCAATGCCTGCGCGCCATACCTGGCCGCCATGGCCTGCCCAGGTGCGCACTGCCTTGAAATCCATCCTGCCTCCCCCATCTGCAACGCCACTGGGCATGCCTCGTGCCTGCCCAGTAGCTGCGTTTTTTTGCCCTCCTCTCTTTATTCGCTAACCACTGCCGCCTTGCCCAGCCCCTGCCCGGCATGCATCCGAGCCGGGGGCGATGGAGCCAGGCATCGCAGTGTCTTGGCCCATTCTCATTGTCATGACCCCATCCAGCCCCGTCTCTGCCAACACCGCCACGCCGGCCAATCCGCTGCTGGCCATCACCGATTTGCCGGCTTTCGATCAGATCCAACCAGCCCAGGTGCTGCCGGCCATCGAGGCCCTGGTCGCCCAGGCCGACGAGGCTTTGGCTCACGTCACCCAGCCAGACTTCCCTGCCGACTGGCAGGCGCTGGCGCGCGTGCTGGACGTGGCCACCGAGCGCCTGTCCAAGGCCTGGGGCGTGATCGGCCACCTCAGCGGCGTGGCCGATGATGCCCAGCTGCGCGCAGCCTACAACCAGGCCTTGCCCATCGTCACCGACTTCTGGACTCGCCTGGGCGCGCACGAAGGCCTGTACGCCAAGTACAAGCAGATCGACCTCGCCGGCCTGAACGCAGCGCAGCGCCGCGCGCTGGAGTTGGCGCTGCGCGGCTTCGTGCTCTCCGGCGCCGAGCTGCAGGGCCAGGCGCGCGTGCGCTTCGCACAAATTCAAGAGCGCCTGGCCGCGTTGCAGCAGAAGTTCAGCGAGAACGTGCTCGACGCCACCGACGCCTACCACTACTACGCCAGCGAGGACGAGGTGCGCGGCCTGCCCGAGGACGTGCTGCAAGCCACCGCCGAAGCAGCACGCGCCGATGGCCAGCAGGGTCGCTACAAGCTCACGCTGAAGATGCCCATCTACCTGCCCGTGCTGCAGTACGCCGAGGATCGCGCGCTGCGCGAGCGGCTGTTTCACGCCAACGCCATCCGCGCTTCCGACCTGGCCCCTGCCGAGCAAAGTCATCTGGACAACAGCGCCGTGATGGACGAAATCCTGCAGCTGCGCGATGAAGAGGCGCGCCTGCTGGGCTTTGCCAACTATGCCGAGCTCTCTCTGGCGCCCAAGATGGCCCAGTCGCCCGAACAGGTCGTGGCCTTTTTGCGCGACCTGGCCCAACGCGCCCGTCCCTTCGCCGAGCGCGACGTGACAGACCTGCGCGCCTTCGCGCGCGAGCAGCTGGGCCTGGACGACCCCCAGCCCTGGGACTGGACCTACATCTCCGAAAAGCTCAAGCAGGCCCGTTACAGCTTCAGCGACCAGGAAGTGCGGCAATACTTCAGCGCCAGCAAGGTGGTCAGCGGGCTGTTCGCCATCATCGAGCGCCTGTTTGGCGTGCAGATCAAGGCCGACCAAGCCCCCACCTGGCATCCGGCCGTGCAGTTCTTCCGCATCGAGCGCGACGGCCAGCTGGTGGGCCAGTTCTACCTCGACCAGCCCGCGCGCGCCGGCAAGCGCGGCGGCGCCTGGATGGACGATATGCGCGGGCGCTGGCTGCGCCCGGACAGCGGCACGCTGCAAACGCCCGTGGCCTACCTGGTGTGCAACTTCGCCGCTGGCAGCGGTGGTCAAGATGCCTTGCTCACACACGACGATGTCATCACGCTGTTCCACGAATTCGGCCATGGTCTGCACCATCTGCTGACCCAGGTCGATGAGCGCGATGTCTCGGGCATCAGCGGCGTCGAGTGGGATGCCGTGGAGCTGCCCAGCCAGTTCATGGAAAACTTCTGCTGGGAATGGCCCGTACTACAGGGCATGACCGCCCACGCCAAAACGGGCGAGCCGCTGCCGCGCGCGCTGTACGACAAGATGCTGGCGGCCAAAAACTTCCAAAGTGGCCTGCTCACGCTGCGCCAGGTGGAATTCGCGCTGTTCGACATGCTGCTGCACCAAAGTGCCCAGCCGCAGGTGTTGGAACTGCTGCGCCGCGTGCGCGACGAAGTGGCCGTGCTGCCGCCGGCCCCCTACAGCCGCACGCCGCATGCCTTCTCGCACATCTTTGCTGGCGGCTATGCGGCCGGCTACTACAGCTACAAATGGGCCGAGGTGCTCAGCGCCGACGCCTATGCCGCATTCGAGGAGGAGGCCCTGGCCCCAGGCCAGCCCGACCCGGCCACCGGCCAGCGCTACCTGCACAGCATCCTGGAAGTGGGTGGCAGCCGCCCGGCCATGGAGTCGTTCAAGGCCTTCCGCGGTCGCGAGCCTCAACTCGACGCCCTGCTGCGCCACCAGGGCATGGCCGCCGAAACGGCGCAGGCCTGCACGGCCGAATAAAAGATGCAGCCCGGGCCTTCTGGGCTTGGGCCGCTGTGGCATGGGCGTGGGTTTTTAGGGGTTGTTCAAAATCTCAGCACAGCAGGCAAACGCGTGGCATTTGGGCGCCCTGCCACGCCAGCAAAGCCTCGCAACCCATCCCCAACCGCCTCTGGCCCACACGCGCCAAGATTTTGAACAGGCTCTGGGGGGCTCTGGGGTGCTCTGGGCACTGCGGGCCGGCCTGGGCCCAAGCCCAACACGCGAGCGGTACGTCCGCCAAATGGCAAATCCCGCTGGGCCGCATCAGGCGCACCTGGCGAACCTGCGCGGCAATTGGCACTACTTGCCGGCCTGCTCGATCAGGTGCTTGAAGGCATCCAGATCGCCCACGCTGCGGTAGACGCTGCCGTAGCGAATGAACGCCACCTTGTCCAGCCGCTGAAGCTCATGCATCACGGCCTCTCCAATGCGGCGTGATTCCACTTCACGCCCGCCCAGACCAATCAAATACAGCTCAATGCGGGCCACGGCATCGTCCACATCCTGCGTCTTGACTGGGCGCTTGCGCAGCGCCAGGTTGATGGAATCGCGCAGCTTCTGGCGCTGGTAATCCACGCGCCGGCCATCGCTCTTGACCACCGTCGGCATGCTCACTTCGGCCCGCTCATAAGTGGTGAAGCGCTTCTCGCAAGCGCCACATTGGCGCCGGCGACGGATGCTGGTGTTGTCATCGGACAGGCGCGTTTCCACCACTTGGGATTCTTCATGTCCGCAAAAAGGGCATTTCATGCTGCTTGGCTGCGTGGGCGCAATCGGTAGGGGTCAAACAGGCCTGCGGCAGATACAAGAACCGCGCCGTGGAGTGCAAATGGCTCCATGGCGCGGCCAAAAATATCTTAGTCAGCGCTGGCTGCACGGCAGGGCCTGGGCAGCCAGCGACCGCATCAGCGATAGACAGGGAAGCGATAGGTCAACTCATGCACCTTCTCACGCACCTTGGCAATGTGCTGCGCATCGCTGGGTTTGTCCAGCACATCCGCAATCAGATTGGCGGTGATGAAGGCCTCCTCATCCTTGAAGCCACGCGTGGTCATGGCCGGTGTGCCCACGCGGATGCCACTGGTGACCATGGGCTTTTCCGGATCGTTGGGGATGGCGTTCTTGTTGACTGTGATGTGGGCCTCGCCCAACACGCGCTCGGCTTCCTTACCAGTGATTTGCTTGGCGCGCAGATCCACCAAAGCCAGATGGCTTTGCGTGCGACCACTGACGATGCGCAGGCCGCGCTCGGCCAGCACGTCGCTGAGGATCTTGGCATTGGTCAGCACCTGCTGCTGGTAGGTTTTGAAAGCCGGCTGCAGCGCCTCTTGGAATGCCACGGCCTTGGCGGCGATGACATGCATCAGCGGGCCGCCCTGCAGGCCTGGGAAGACTGCGCTGTTGATGGCTTTTTCATGCTCTTTCTTGCACAGGATGATGCCGCCGCGCGGGCCGCGCAGACTCTTGTGCGTGGTGGAGGTCACCACATCGGCATGGGGCACCGGGTTCGGGTACAGGCCAGCGGCGATCAGGCCCGCATAGTGCGCCATGTCCACCATGAAAATGGCGCCCACGGCCCGTGCGACTTTGGCAAAGCGCTCGAAATCAATGTGCAGGCTGTAGGCCGAGGCGCCGGCAATGATGAGCTTGGGCTTGTGCTCGTGCGCCAGGCGCTCCATGGCGTCGTAGTCGATTTCCTCCTGCTCATTCAGGCCGTAGGAGACGACGTTGAACCATTTACCGCTCATGTTCAGCGGCATGCCATGCGTAAGGTGGCCGCCTTCGGCCAGGCTCAAGCCCATGACAGTATCGCCCGGCTGCAGGAAGGCCAGGAACACGGCTTGGTTGGCCGAGGCCCCGCAGTGCGGCTGCACATTGGCTGCCTCGGCGCCAAAGAGCTTCTTCACACGCGCCAGCGCCAGCTCCTCGGCAATGTCCACGTACTCGCAGCCGCCGTAATAGCGTCGGCCCGGGTAACCCTCGGCGTATTTGTTCGTCAGTTGCGAGCCTTGCGCCCACATCACTGCCGGCGAAGCATAGTTCTCGCTGGCAATCAGTTCGATGTGCTCTTCCTGGCGCTTGTTTTCGGACTGGATGGCGGCGAACAACTCGGGGTCAACCTGTTCAACCAGCAGATCGCGTTGGTACATGATGGTGGTGATCCTTGACTAGGCAAAAAGACTGGAAGCCACGGCCAGACCCACGTCAAAAGGCCTTGACCGAGGACAGCGCGGCAAAGGCGCTAGTGTAATGGAGGGTAAACGCTGTGTTACGGCAAGCGCGTCGCCGCCCTGTTGTGCGCTACCGAGCCGCCTGCGCGGTGCGGCCCGATCCACGAAGGCATCGGCGCAGAATTTGCGGGCGGCCGCGCAATCACTGGGCCAGGGCTTGGCTTGCCTGGGGCGCTACATCATCCGGGCCGGAGCGGGCTGCCAGCAACTGTTGCACCCCCTGCTCTTCCACCAAACGCGCCAACTGCTCCATATGTGCGGCCGATTGCACGGTTTGCGCCTGCGCCGCCAACTGCGCAACCTTCTCTGGCTGTGCAGGTGCAACAGCGCTTTCGACGCCCTTGCGCAACTGCGGCGCAGCAGCTTGCGTCACAGTAGCCACTGTGGACTGCAGGCCCAGCGGCTGGGCGGTGGGCGCCAGGCCGCGCACGGCCGGCTTTTGCTCAGCCAGGGCCAAATCGGCCTTGCGCTGCAGTTGAGCAGTCTTGAACGAAGCGGGCAACACCTTCGCCGCATTGCGCGTCGCTTCCTTGAGTCGCTCATGCTCGGCCAGCACCTTGCTGGAATAGCCACCATCGTTGGGCAGCTTGGCCGCGCCGACGTAGCACACCAGGCCGCGCTGCACGCCGCCAAAACGGTCGATGCAGTCTTTGAGGATCAAAGAGCCGACCTGCATGTTGCTCACCGGATCGAAGGCGGCCAGCGTGCCGCCGAAATGCTGGTACTTGTCCTCATGCACGCTCGTCATGACCTGCATCAGCCCTTGCGCGCCCACTGCGCTTTGCGCAAAGGGGTTAAAGCGCGACTCAATGGCCACCACGGAGAGAATCAGGCGCGGGTCCAGGCCGCGCTTTTCACCCAAAGAGTAGGCCTGAGCCACCAGCGCACCCATGGGCTCGGGGGCGACGCGGTATTTCTTGCTCAGCCAGAAGGCGGCTGCGGCCTGCTCTTCGGACAGATCCAGCAAATCCACGGCCGTGACGCGCTCCAGAGCTTCGTGCTCCACATCCAGATCGACTTGCGCCACCTTGCGCTGATAAAGATGGCTGTAGAGCCATTGCTCGCCCCGGTTCAGCAAATCGGGGTGGGTGTAGAGCACCAAACCAGCAAATACGGCCACGGCGCCCAGCATGGCCAGGATGTTCAGCATCACCGTGTGGATGCTTTTGCCCATCCAGCCCAGGCCTGCGGCCAATAACCGCAGCCAATGCGTCAGCAGAGACATTCGCTTCTCCAACGTGCGGCTGCGCCAATTCAGCCGCTTCAGTTTTTCGACCAGCCACCTCACATGCTGTGCAGCGCTCACAAGCCACTTGCCATAGCCTGTGTCATGGGGTTTGCCGGTCTTGGCATTGAACAATGCGAGTTTGCTCCAGGCTTTCTACCTGCGCCCCTGCTGCACTGCGCCCTGGCGCCGAAGCTGAAAACGCATCGGGCCGGTGGCATAGTGCAGATTCCCAGGGGTGATGAAGCGTTCAGGGCCGCCAATGTTGGGGCGGCTGCAGCGGCTGGCGCTCATGCCTGCCACCCCTGCGCTTGCAAGCAAACTCCTCGTAGGGTCTTAAAGCCTGCGCTCAGGCTTTTAATGATTTGTGCGCTGCACAAATATTGCAAAAATGTGGATTTTCTGAATCTACAAATAGCTGTCAATGGATAGCATCCCGTCTTTCATGTAATTTTGTGTATATAAATTGCTGCCAGCGCAGACGCTCAATCAGCACTTGGCCTTAACTGGCTGATTTGCATAGGCCTTATGCGGCGAGCCTGCCACGCCGTTTGTAAGCCTGGACTGTCCGCCTGAATGGCACTGCTTGCCCCAGTTTTCGCAGCCAAAAAACAACATGTGCGACGCCGCCACCCCTTCTTGCCCTCCCCCAGAACCAACTGCACAAGGGCCAGCTCCAAGCCAACCCCCAGCGGGGCCGACTGTGCAATGGCTGGCCGATGGCAGCCCCTATTCGCCACAATTTGGCGATCGCTACCACAGCCATGCAGGTGGCGGTCTGGCTCAGGCACAGGGCTGCTTTTTGCAAGGCTGTGGCCTGCCCGAGGCCTGGCGGGGCCAGCGCCAATGGCGCATTCTCGAGACGGGCTTTGGCCTGGGCCTGAACTTTCTCGCCACTTGGCAGGCCTGGCGCGACGACCCCCAGCGTTGCGATCGGCTGCACTTCATCTCCACCGAGGCCTGGCCTGTCTCGGCCCAAGACTTACTCGCCGCTGCACGCAGTCGCTACCCGCAGCTGCTGCCCCTGGCCGAAGAGCTGGCCTTGCAATACCGCGATCTGCACAGTGGCATCCATCGCCTGAGCTTTGAGCAGCAGCGCGTGCATTTGACGCTGGCCATCGGCTCAGCGCACGAATATCTGCGCAGCGAAGGCTGGCAGGCCGACAGCGTGTACCTGGATGGCTTCAGCCCAGCGAAGAATCCGGACATCTGGAGCCCTGCGGCCCTGCGCGCCGTGGCGCGCTGCTGCATCCCCGGCCACACGCAACTGGCCACTTGGTGCGTGGCCAGCCCGGTGCGCCAGGCGCTGGCGCAGAGTGGCTTCAGTGTCCAGCGCGTGCCTGGCATCCCGCCCAAGAAGCACAATCTGCGCGCCCGCTATGCGCCGCCCTGGCACACCCGGGCGCGCAACGCACCGGCAGCGGCCCAGCACCTGCCCTGGCCTGCGCCGCTGCCGGTGGCCTGGCATTCAGCCACCAAGCCACAGGCCATCGTCATCGGCGCCGGGCTGGCCGGCGCCAGCATGGCCCATGCATTGGCCGAGCGGGGCTGGCGGGTCAATGTACTGGAGCAAGCCGATGCTGCTGCGCAAGGCGCCTCGGGCTTGCCTGTGGGCCTGTTTGCCCCGCACATTTCGCCCGACGATGCGCCACTGTCGCGGCTCAGCCGCGCCGGCCTGCGCAACACACGACGCCTGGCCGCGCGCCTGCTTCGCCACGGGCAGGACTGGCAAGACAGCGGCGTGCTGGAGCACCGCATCGGCAAACGCCTGGGCCTGCCTGCACATGGCGCCTGCACCACGCCGGGCCAGCCCCCGGCAAAGCAGCCTGCAGTGCCCCACATAGCCAGCCAAGCCTCGCACCTTGCGCTGGCCAGCCAGCGCCTGGCCGCTGGCCTGGACTGGCCCTGCCCCGATGCAGCGCAGGCACCGCAACAAAGCGAGCACCCCGCCGTCTGGCATTCCGAGGCAGGCTGGATTCGCCCCGCCGCACTGGTGCAACGCCTGCTGCAACATCCCCACATCACGCTGCACACAGGCTGCCAGGTACAGGCCATTGCGCCCATCGCAGCATCAAGCACCGAACAGCCCCCCAACAAACTTTCCAGCATCCCGGCGCTGCAACGCTGGCAAGTGATGCTCCAAACCGATGCAGCGGGCAGCGACAAGATCTTGGAAACCGATTGCTTGGTCATCGCCGCCGCTTTCGACAGCCTGGCGCTGGCCCAGCCCTGGGCCAGCGCCCCCCTGCCACTGAACCCTGTGCGCGGTCAGGTCGTCTGGGGCGTCGCGGCAGCCGATGCGCCTGAGCCCGCCTGGCCTGCCTGGCCGGTCAACGGCAAGGGCAGCTTTGTGCATGTCCCAGCGCCCCCCGATTGCAGCGCCCCAGGGCAGATCGCCCAAGATGCTCACGCGGCCAGCGCTGCGCAAGCACTGCGGCTGTGGGTCAGCGGCGCTACGTTCGAGCGCGAAGCGCCATTGGAGCCACCCAGCGCCAAGGCTGTGGCCGCAGCCTGGCAACAGAACCGGCAACGCCTGGCGCAACTCATGCCCGCTGCAGGCCCTGCCCTGGCACAGCATTTGTTTGAGCACAGTGCCCTGGGGCCGCAGCGTTGGGGCGCCGTGCGCTGCACCACGCCCGATCGCACGCCCTGCTACGGCCCCGTCAGCCCGCAAGCCCCCAATGTGTTATTGGCAACAGGGCTGGGCGCACGCGGCCTGACGCTGGCCGCGCTGTGCGCGGACATCCTCTGCGCCCTGCTGCACGATGAGCCACTGCCTGTGGCGCGACAGCTCGCCGCCTTGGTACTGAGCAGTCGCTTGCCCATGGCCGCCAACGCCGCGAAGACATGCTGACCATGGCCCAGGCAACAAAAAACCGTTTGAAGCACCAGGGCTTCAAACGGTTTTTGCTTTTGCAAACAGCGCACCCGTTTCAAACGGCAGGCTGGTTCAGTGCCCAGCCTGGGCGGGTGGATGAGAGAGGTTTTTGAGCAGGCTATTAGGCTTCGGCCTTGGCCAGAGCCTTGACTTTGGCGCTGAGGCGGCTCTTGTCGCGAG
Organism: Vandammella animalimorsus; assembly: GCF_002285285.1. GTDB lineage: Bacteria > Pseudomonadota > Gammaproteobacteria > Burkholderiales > Burkholderiaceae_C > Lampropedia > Lampropedia animalimorsus. Next base: position 348,988 of record NZ_NSJF01000001.1, on the reverse strand, counting down.
CGGCCTTGTTCTTGTGGAAGATGCCCTTGTCGGCCACGCTGTCGATCACGCTCTGGGCCTTGGCAAAGGCTTCGGTGGCCTTTTCCTTGTCGCCAGCCAGCACAGCCTTTTCAACGTTCTTGACGAAAGTGCGGTATTTGGAGCGCAGCGAGGTGTTGGCTGCGTTGAGCTTGACATTCTGGCGAGCGCGCTTGCGGCCCGATGCCAGGCGGGGGTTTTTCTTGGCGGGTTTGGTTGCCATGGTATATGTCCTTGGTGTTTGGGGATGTTGTTTGCAAAACCGACGATTATAGCCTCTGCGCAGCCAACTGCTGATCAGCAGCGGCCTGTGCCGGGCGGGCGCGGTAGTACACGCAGATGCGCTGCCCAGCCAACTCGTGCACCTCGATGGGCATTTGGTAGAGCGGCTGCAGCACCTCTGGGCGGATGAGCTCGGCCGGGCTGCCCTGGCAGGCCAGGCGCCCCTGCTTCATGGCGATGATGTGATCGGCGTAGGTGGAGGCAAAGTTGATGTCGTGCAGCACGATCAGAACGGTCTTGCCATGTTCGTCGGCCAGGGCGCGCAACAGCCCCATCATGGCCACGCCGTGGTGCATGTCCAGGTTGTTCAGCGGCTCATCGAGCAGCACGTAGTCCGTGTCCTGGCACATCACCATGGCCACGAAGGCGCGCTGGCGCTGACCGCCGGAGAGCTCATCCAGATAGCGCCCGGCCAACTCGGTGAGTTGCAAATGCGCCAGCGCCTGGTCGATGTGCCGGGCGTCCTCCGGGCTCAGCCGCCCCTTGGAATGTGGAAATCGGCCAAACGCCACCAAGTCCCGCACCGTCAGGCGCAGCGTCATGGGGTTGTCCTGACGCAGGATGGCCAGCTTGCGCGCCAGTACGTCGCTGGGCGTGCGGGCCACATCCAGGCCGTCGATGCGTACCCGCCCGGCACTCAGCGGCGCCAGCCGACTGATCAGCGACAGCAGCGTCGACTTGCCCGCGCCATTGGGGCCGATGATGGCCGTCACGCCGCCGCGCGCGATGTTCAAGCTGACGCCATCGACCACGGCCGCCGCGCCATAGTGTTTACTCACTTGCTCCAGTTCGATCATGCGCACTCCATGCCCAGGCCGGTCGGCCCGGGCGAACCCGCCTGCCTCATTGCCCTTTGCTGCGCAGCAGCAGCGCCAGAAACACCACGCCGCCCAGCAGCTCAATCACCGTGCTCAGCGCGGCATTGAAGCCCAGGCCATGCTCCAGCAGCAGCTGCCCGCCCAGCAGCGCAATGCAGCCCACCAGCACCGCCGCCGGCAGGCTGTAGCGGTGGCGCATGTCGCCCATGAGCTGGTAGGCCAGGTTGGCCGCCAGCAAGCCCAGGAACGTCACCGGCCCCACCAGCGCCGTGGAGATGGACACCAAAATGGCAATGCACAGCAGGATCTGCATCACCTGCCGGGGGTAATCCACCCCGAGGCTGATGGCCATGTCGCGCCCCAGCGCAATCACATCGAAATTGCGCCGCATGCGCCACAGCCACAGCGTCACGCCCAGCAGCACCAGGGCCGCGCTCCACAACAGGTGCGTGGCCATCAGATTGAAGCTGGCAAAAAAACGATCCTGCAGGCTGCCGAACTGGTTGGGGTCGATCAACCGCAGCATCAGCCCCGTCAGTGCGCGAAACAACACCCCCATGACCACCCCCACCAGCAGCATCAGGTGCAGGCTGCGCACCGCGCCAGTGAACAGGCTGCGAAACAGCAGCCAGGCCATCAGCACCATGAGCAACGTCTCCGCCGCAAACTTCAGCGTGGGGTTGAAGGCCGAGACCGCCTGCATGCCGAAGGCGTAGGCCAGCGTTGTTTGCAGCAGCAGGTACAGGGCGTCAAAGCCCATGATGGCCGGCGTGAGGATGCGGTTGTGCGTGATGCTGTGAAACAGCACGGTGGACACCCCCACGGCATAGGCCACCATCACCATGGCCGCCAGTTTTGCGCCACGGTGCTGCAGCGCAAAGGCCCAGTCGGTCTGCACGCCATAGGTCAGAAACAGGCCGGCGCAGGCCAGGGCCAGCCACAGCAAGGCCAACAGCCGCTGGCGCGGGGGCAGCGCCAGCCTGCGGTCTGCCCTGGGCGGCGGCTTGGCCCCAGCCATGGTCGATGTTTGCTGCGCCATCTCGCCACTCACCCCAGTTCGGCCCGCTTGCGCCACAGCAGCAGCAGAAACACGGCGCTGCCCAGCACCCCCATGATGGTGCCGATGGGGATTTCGTAGGGCCGGATCAGCAAGCGCCCAAGAATGTCGCAGACCAACATCAGGCCCGCGCCGCACAGCGCCACCCAGAAGACCGAGCGCCGCATGCGATCGCCCAGCCACAGGCTGACCAGATTGGGCACCAGCAGACCCAGGAAGGGGATGACCCCCACCGTCACGACCACCGCGGCCGTGACCATGGCTACGATCGTCAGGCCGATGAACATCCAGCGCCCATAGGGCACGCCCAGGCTGACAGCCACGGGCTCGCCCATGCCGATGACAGTGAAGCGGTCTGCAGCGGCAAAGGCCCCCAGCGTCAGAAACAGGGCCAGCCACAGCAGCTCATAGCGCCCCTGCAGCACGGCCGAAAAATCGCCCACCGTCCAGGCGCGGATGGCCTGCAGCATGTCAAAGCGGTAGGCCAGAAACGAGGTCACGGCCTCGATCACACCGGCAAACACCAGCCCCACCAGCGGCACCAGCAAGGTACTGCGCAGCGGCAGGCGCTGCAGCAGCAGCAAGAACAGCCCCGTGGCTGCCAGCGCGAACAGCGCTGCCACCAGCATCTTGCCCAGCAGGGCCATGCCCGGCCAGCACAGCGCCACCACCAGCATGCCCAAGCTGGCCGCACCCACGGTGCCCACGGTGGCCGGCTCCACGAAGCGGTTGCGCGCCACCATCTGCATGATCATGCCGGCCACGGCCATGCTGGAGCCCGCCAGCATCAGCGCCAAGGTGCGCGGAATGCGGCTGATGAACAACACCTGCGAGACCGTATCGCCCGGCGTAGGGGCCAGCAAATCCCGCCAGCCGATGGTGATGGCGCCCACCAGCGTGCTGCACAAGGCCAATGCCGCCAGCAACAGCAAGCCCAGCGCATAGGCGGCAGCGGCGCGCATGTCCGCATGGCGATGGCCTGCGGCGGCCTGCTCTTGCAGCTGCGGCCTCACTGCGCAGCCTGATTCTTTGCCGCGCCCAGCACCTGCTGCAGCTGGCGCACGTTCTGGCGCAGCGCAGTGATGCCCGCGCCATCGAGCACGTACCAGTTCATGGCGTCCAGATAGGCGATCTGGCCCCTCTTGCCCGCATTGGTGGCCTTGATCAGGGCGTTGTCCAGCAGGCGCTGAGCCGCCGCGCCTTCGCGGCCGATGGCAGCGTCGCGGTCGAGCACCAGCAGCCAATCCGGGTTGGCCTGCAGGATGTACTCAAAGGAAATCGACTGGCCGTGGCGCTCCTGCCCGCCACGGGCCTGGGCCGGCTGCACGCCAAAGGCCGTGAACAACATGCCCATGCGCGAATCGGGCCCGTAACTGTTGATGCGCCCGCCGCTGACCAGCAGCAGCATGGCCTTGCCCGCCGAGGGCGCCAGCGCGCGCAGCGCGGCAATTTCCTGCTCGGCCTGGGCGATCAGCTCCTCGGCGCGCTGCTCGCGTCCGAACAATTGCCCCAGCTTGCGCAAGTTGCTGAAGATGCTTTGCACCGCATCGGCCTCGTCAATGGCCATGTCCAGCGTCGGGGCCAGCAGCGACAACTGCGCATAGCGCGCCTGCGCCCGGCGGCCCACGAAAATCGCATCGGGCTGCAGCGCGCGAATGGCTTCGTAATTGGGCTCGAACAGACTACCGACCTTGGTGTGCGCATCGCCTTCGAATGCGCTCAAAAACTGCGGCATCTTGAATGCCGGCACGCCCACCACCGCCGCCTCGACGCCCAGGGCCTGGAGCATGTCCAGCGTGGCCAGATCGAACACCACCACCCGAGCCAGCGGCTTGTTCAAACGCACACTGCCCTGGGCATGGGCGAACTCCATGCTCGCCGCTGCACCGCCCTCAACTGCCGCTGGCCCAGCAGCCAGCGCTTGGCTCATCAACAGCGCCAACGCTCCAGATACCAAGGCCCCGCCAAGGCGCCTTTGCGCAGATTTCCACATGGCCAGTCCCGCCCTTCCAAACAGCAATCACGGTGCCCATTGCCGTGCCCCAGCCATGGCTGGCGCAAAAGTAATGAGAACGATATTCAAAAAAAGTCGTGCATTGTATGCGCCCGCCCAACTGTTGCAGGGATCCGCCAAAACGCCCAGCTGCAACACATGTTTACGATGAAAGGCACACAAAATCGCCTGCGGCCAGCAGCAAATGCGCCATACTGCCCGCTCTTGCTGCATGCTGCCCCTGGCGCGTGCGCCGGCATTCAGGCCTGCCGGGCCAAGCACCGCATACCGCACACCTGTCTGGGCCCAATACCCCGTCGCAGACCTAAAGCAGCAGGCCGGGGCCTGTTGCGACGATTTGCCGGTTCACTTTCACCATCAACCTGATTCAGAGGACTTTCCCCATGGCCACAGCCAAGAAACGCACTCCCAATGCCGCTTTCATGAAGCCGCTCCAGCCCAATGCCCAACTCGCCGCTGTGATTGGCAACACCCCGCTGCCGCGCACCGAAATCGTCAAGAAGCTGTGGGACTACATCAAGGCCAACAACCTGCAAGACGCCACAAACAAGCGCAACATCAATGCCGACGCCAAGCTGCGCCCGCTGTTTGGCAAGGACCAGATCACCATGTTCGAGCTGGCCGGCCTGATCGGCAAGAACGTCGAGAAATAATCGCTGCCACAGGGCCATTGTGGCCCCTGGGGTGCGCACGATGGCGCTGCTTGGCAGCCCTGGTACCCCATTTCAGCTTTCACCGCAGCCCGCGCTGCTGGCCCCTCTTGTCGAGGGTTTTCGCCAGGCGCGGGTTTGTCGCATCTGACCTTGCCAGCGCCACGCCTTGAAGCTGGCGCCCTCCTCGGACACGCTCCCGGCAATGGAACTACTGATCGTCGTCACCACCGTGGCCCAACAGGCCGACGCCCGTCGTCTGGCCCAGCAGGCCGTGATCCAGGGCCTGGCAGCCTGCGTGCACATCGACGCCATCAACAGCGTCTACCAATGGCAGGGCCAGGTCGAACAACAGCCCGAGTGGCGGCTGTGGTTCAAGACCACGCCCAAAGGCCACGCCGCACTGTGCGATTGGCTGCAAAGCCAGCACCCTTACGAGCTTCCGGCGCTGTACACACTCAGCCCCAGCCACATTGCTGCCCCCTTTGGCGCCTGGCTGCAGGGGCAGGTGCGCACGCCGCAAGAGCCCGTTCAAAACCCTCGCCAATAGCGCTCGCCACAGGTCGGGATGGGCTGCAAGGCGCAAAACGCAGCCAATGGCCCACGCTGCTTGGCAAGTGCTGTCACGCAGCAGGCTGCCAATCCTGGCGATGAGTGCAGCGCGAGGATGTTTGAAGGCGGCGCCAGCGACCTGTACCGCGCCTTGTCACTCTGCTCACTCGCGCCGCTGGGGCTGGCCGGCCGCTTCCAACATGGCCTTGGCAATACCGCGCAGGATGTGGATCTCCTGCTCGCGCAAATCGGCCCGATTGAACAGTTGCTGCAATCGCGGCATCAATTTTTTCGGCGCCGCCGGATCCAAATAACCAATCGCCTGCAGGCCCTGCTGCCAATGCTGCAGCATGGCCTGTACCGCCTGGGCATCGGCGCGGCGCATGCTTGCCGGCGCGGGCTGGGCAGCGCCGTCGCCAGCAGGCGTGCCCCCCAGCTCCTCGCCACGCCCCAGGCCGTCGAGCAGCAGCCGCCACTCATAGGCGATGACCTGCACGGCCGCTGCCAGATTCAGCGAGCCAAAATCCGACACGGTGGGGATTTGCAGGGCCACGTGGCAGCGGTACACATCCTGGTTGCGCATGCCATAGCGCTCGCTGCCAAAGACAAAGGCCACGCCATACGGCGCCGGGCCCTGCAGGCTCTGCCCCAGCTGCTCTCGCAGCCAAGCCATGTGCTGGCGCGGGCTACGGGTAGGCGGGCCGAAATCACGGGCCACCATGGCCGTTGCGCACACATGGTGCATGCCCTGCAAGGCCTCATCCAGCGTGGCCACGGTGCGGGCCTTGGCCAATACGTCGGTGGCACCACTGGCGCGCTCGATGGCCTCCTGGCGCTGCAGCACATCGGGCCAGCGGGGCGCGACCAGCACCAAGTCATCGAAGCCCATGGTGCGCATGGCACGCGCCACCGCCCCCACATTGCCTGCATGGCTGGTCTGAATGAGAACAAAGCGGGTGTGCAACATGGCCGGGGAAGAACAGGAGTAAGTGATGAAGGTGGAGCGCCCAGGGCGCGGGTAAAATCCCGCTCTGGCAGGCGCGCTCAATGGATGTTGAGTGTGCCTGCATTTTGTTGCGCTGCAGCGCTCGCTGCCACGGCCCCAACACCATCGACCACCATTGCCGCAGCACGCAGTCGGGCAAGCGCCCTGGCCGCAGGGCTGCAAGCATGTTTTTGCCCCACCATCGCCCTCATGAGCACCAGTTCCACCAGCCTCCACCCCATGCTCAACGTTGCCATCAAGGCGGCGCGCGCGGCCGGCAGCGTCATCAACCGCGCCGCGCTGGATGTGGAGGCCGTGCGCGTTTCCCAAAAGCAGATCAATGACTTCGTCACCGAAGTCGATACCGCCGCCGAAGAGGCCATCGTGCAAACCCTGCTGGGCGCTTACCCCAAACACGGCATCCTGGCCGAAGAAAGCGGCCAGCGGCACGGCAACCCCAATGCCGAGCACGTCTGGATCATCGACCCGCTGGACGGCACGACCAATTTCATCCACGGCTTCCCGGTCTACTGCGTCAGCATCGCGCTGGCCGTCAAGGGCCGCATCGAGCAGGCCGTGGTCTACGACCCCAGCCGCAACGACTTGTTCACCGCCACACTGGGGCGCGGCGCTTTCCTCAACGACCGCCGCATCCGCGTGAGCAAGCGCACCCAGCTGCACGACTGCCTGATCTGCACCGGCTTTCCGTTCCGCAAGGGCGATGATTGGGCCCAGTACCTGCAGATCTTCACCGAGCTGACGCAAAAAACCGCCGGCCTGCGCCGCCCCGGCGCTGCAGCGCTGGACTTGGCCTATGTGGCCGCAGGCTTCAGCGACGGCTTCTTCGAAACTGGCCTGAACATCTGGGACGTGGCCGCCGGCAGTCTGCTGGTGACCGAGGCCGGTGGCCTGGTGGGCAATTTCACGGGTGAGGCCGACTTCCTCGAACAGCGCGAATGCATGGCCGCAGCGCCGCGCGTTTACGGGCAGCTGGTGCCTATCCTGGGCAAATACAGCCGCTTTGCAGGCGCGCAAGCCAAGCTGGAAGTGGCCACGCGCTCGCGCGCGCTGCGCCAAGTGCTGGGCCTGCCTGCCGTGCCTGAAGTCAGTGAGCAAGCTGCGCCAGACGCTATCGACGAAAGCGCTGCTGCAGCCAGCCCGGGCGAGGCTCCAGCGGCATGAACGCCCCTGCATCCGTATGTGCCGCGGCAGGGCGCGCTGGCTGAGCCCTGGCCCACTGCCGGCTTCGCCATGCGGGCCCCGCCGCTACCGGCGGCAAGCCCTCTTTGACAGCCCTTTGTTTGCTTGATTGGATGAAAAGGCCATGGCCCTGTTCCCGTTCTTCTCGCGCAACAAAAACGCTCCGGCGCCCGCAGTGCCGCCTGCGCAGGCCAAGCCCCCTGCCGCCGCCCCGGCTGCACAGCCCCACCCGCTCGACGCCGCAACTGGCGGCATTTTTTCCGCTGAAAATTCCGCCCAGCGTCAAGAGCGCGTGGCCCAGTGGCTGCAAAGCCAGCCAGACGCCACGCTGCTGCAACAAGTCTATAAAGCCCTCAGCGCCCGCGACCAGGGCGCTGCCAAACCCATTCGCCAACGTATGAACGACATCCGCCAATCCCAACACCAGGAAGAAGCCAGCCAGGACTGGGCCGCCAAAGCTGAAAAAATCCTCGGCGCCGGCACCTTCCGCATTGCCGACGGCATGGCCTGGCTGCGCGATGCCGCCAAGGCCGGCGCACCGCTGTCCAAGGAACCCCTGGCCGAGCTGCGCAGCCGCATCGCCGAGCGCGTCAAGGCCCTGGAAGACCTGCAACACAAGGCCATGGTGCAGAAAGAAGCCGCCGTGCTGCTGGCGCAGCGCATCGACGTGCTCTCGACCAAGCCCTGGCAGCACGCCAGCGAGGCCGAGGCCACGCTGGCCCAAGACATGCAGAAATGGCATGCCACCGCGCAAGAACTCAGCCAGGCTGAGCTGTGGGGCAGTGTCGAGCCACGCCACAGCAACGCCATCGACAGCTCGCGCGTGCAACTGCAGCAAGTGTTCGATGCCTTCAGCGCCGCGCTGGCGCAAGCCCGCCAAGCCGCCGAAGACCCTCAGGCGCCACTGCCACAGGTGCAAGTCTGGGCCGATGAGCTGCGCGCCCTGCACGGCGGCCCGGCCGCAGCCAGTGCCGGCCAAGCCGCCGCGCCACTCTCGCCCGAGCAGCAGGCCAAAATCAACGCTGCCCTCAAGGCCCTGGAACAAACCGTTCGGCAAGGCCAGGCCAAGCAAAGCAGCCAGGCCGCTGCCGCATTGCGCGACAGCCTCAAGGAGCTGCACGGCAGCGTGGATGCCGAGCTGGAGCGCCGCATCAATCGCGCCCTGATTGACGCGGGCGACCTGCAAGGCTGGCAGCGCTGGGGCGCCAACCAAGTGCGTGAAGAGCTGATTGCCCGCGCCGAGCAACTCATGAATGCCGACGGCAAGCCTCAAGCCAGCGGCAAGGCCCTGCAGACCCAAGTGCGCGAGCTGCACGAGCAATGGCGCCAGGTTGATCGATCCAGCCCTCCCAACGGCCACCTGTGGAAGCGCTTTGACGAGGCCATGGGCAAGGCCCGCGCCGTCGTGGACGAATGGCTCAGCAAGGTCAAGGCCGAAAGCCAAGCCCATAAAGCCCAGCGTCAGGCCCTCATCGACGAGCTGCGCGCCCTGGCCAGCAGCCCAGAACAGGCCAACGGCGATCTCAAAACCCTGCACCGCCAGCTGCGGCAATTGGCCGAGCGCTGGCGCAACGCAGGCCATGTCAGCGACAAAGTCTTCACCCAGCTGCAAACCCAGTGGAAAGAAGCCTACGACGCCGCCAGCGCCCCGCTGGAGCAGGCCCGCAAGCACAGCACTGCACTGCGCCGCAACCTGATCGAGCAGGCTCAGGCCCTGGCCGAACGCCAGCCATTGGACATTCGCGCCATCAAAGAGCTACAGCAACGCTGGCAGGCAGAAGCCCAGCGCGTGCCGCTGGAGCGCAAGCTCGAACACAAACTCTGGGACGCCTTCCGCCAACCGCTGGACGCCGCCTTCAACCGCAAGAGCGAGCAGCGCCATCAGGCCCAGGCAGCCGCCTCAGCCCACGATCAGGCCGTGCTGCAAGCCGCCCAGGCCCTGGAGCAGGCCGTGGCCGGCGGCGATGCCCAAAGCATCCGCGATGCCATGCAAGCCCTGCAATCCGCCGTGCGCAGCGCCCCGGCAGACAGCGCCCCGGCCGCGGCTGGCAGCACGCCACCGGCCGCCGAGACCGGCAATGAGGCTGCCGCCAACGCCGAGGCCCAACCGGCCCCAGCCGCCGCACCCGATGCAGGCGCCGCCGACGGGGCAGAACCCGCCGCGCCAGCCGAAAGCGGCGCGCCCGAATCGGCCAGCGATGAAGCCAACGCTCAGGCTCCCGCCGCAGCCAGCGCCCCTGCCGCCGCGCCAGCCAAGCCCGTCATTGCCGTGCGCGGCGACGACCGCCCAGGCGCACAGCCCGCCAGCGCCGCACAGGCCGCAGCGCGCAGCGCAAGGCCTGTCGCACGCCCTGATGCCCGCCGCGAGCGCCATGAGCGCAACGAACGCCATGAGCGCCGCGAGCGGCCCACTGCCGCGCCGCGCCTGGGCGATGCCGCCTTCCGCGCCCAACGTCAGGCGCTGGACAATGCCCAGGCCGCGCTGCGCAAGCTGGCTGCACAGGCCCATGGCGAGACCCTGACTCAGCTGCTACAAGCCTGGAGCCAGCGCGATGCCCAAGCCGTGCCCGCGCACGCCCAATTGGGCAAGCAGCTGCCGGCCAGCCAATACAACGAATGGAAACAGCAAATCGGCCAGCCCGTCAGCACCGGCTCCGAGGCCCAGGCCCAGGCTCTGTTGCGTCTGGAAGTGGCCGCCGACGTGCCCACGCCGGCCGAACACCTGGGCGAACGCCGCACACTGCAGCTGCAGTTGCTCACCCAGCGCCATGCCGTTGGCCCTGAGCAGACCTGGGCCGAGGATGCGCGCAACGTCCTGGCCGGCGCCGCCGATGCACAAAGCAGCAAGCGGTTGCAGGCTGCTCTGAAGGTATTGCTCAAGCGCGGCTGATTCCGCGCCCCGCGCGCCCGCTCCAACCGAGCGCCGCGCACAGCCATGCAAAAAGCCCCGCAGACGCCAGTCTGACGGGGCTTTGCTTTGGAACTTTGTGCTGCCCTTCGCCCTTCAGTGACGGCCTTCGGGCCTGCCCTCACATTGGGCTCGGGGGCGAAAAGTGCATAACACGCTCTAGGGCTTGTCGAGCTTGGATGTTGCAGCGGTGTTTTCGATCAAAACTCCACAACTGCTGCATTGAAAATGCTTGCAAGGTGTACAGGTCTTGCGCGCTGTCTCGCCTTGCATTTGCGGCTTTTGCCTCGAAAAGCTGCTTCGCAAATCCAATCTCAACAACACCCCCGAGAGGCTTACACCGAGAAGCTGGAGCCGCAGCCACAAGTGGTAGTGGCATTGGGGTTCTTGATAACGAACTGCGCCCCTTGCAGGTCTTCCTTGTAGTCGATCTCTGCGCCCAGCAGGTACTGGTAACTCATGGCGTCGATCAGCAGCGAGACGCCATTCTTGGTCATGGTCGTGTCGTCCTCGTTGGTGATCTCGTCGAAGGTAAAGCCGTACTGAAAGCCCGAGCAACCGCCGCCCTGGACGAAAACACGCAGCTTCAGATCCGGGTTGCCCTCTTCGGCGATCAAATCGGCCACTTTGGCGGCAGCGGCGTCCGTGAAGTGGATCGGGGCAGGCATGGACGAGGCCTCAGGGCTGGTGGTGTTTTCAACGGCGGTATTCATCGTATTTCTCCGGTCGATGGCAAATGCAAAATAGTTGGCTGCGCAGCCAGCGATGCTAGGCCAATTTGGATGGCTGCGCTGCTGGGCTGGTCTTTGCTGCAGCGGCATTGCGGCGCGCGGCATCGAGCGCATCCAGCGCTTGCAGCGGATTGTCCGGCGCTGCTGAGGGCTGTGCGCCCTGGGCGCGCTGCAATGGCGTGATGCGGGTCTGGGCGGGTGCACTCGCGGCTGCGGGCATGGCGGCTCCGGGTACGCCAGAAGCGGCCGCCTGTGCTGCTGCGGGCCCACGATCCTCAGCCACGGAGGCTGCTGGCGACACAATGGGCTGCATGCGCCCAGAGATCAGGGCGCCTTGATGCATTTCAAGCTGCCGGTAGCTGACGTCGCCATTGACGCGCGCCTTGGGCTGCAAGTCCAGCATCAGCGCCGCATGTAAGGGGCCTTCGACTACGCCATTGACGATGATGGTGTCGGCATGAATGCCGCCGCTGACTCGCCCGTGCTCGGAGACAAACACCAGCGTGCCTTTCTTGGACTTGGCCTCATTGCCCGAGAGCGTGCCCTCGACCGTGCCATCGATGCGGATGCCATCGGCAAAGGAGATGTCGCCATGCACGTGGCAACCTTCGGCAATCAGGCTTCGGATGGGGGGTTGCTTGCTTTTGGAAAACATCGTTGGCTTTCTGGCAAAAGAAGATGCGCTACGGGCGAGCGCTACGCCCGCGCACGATGGCGGCGGCACAGACACTGAAAGCCGCAAGGGTACTACGGAACGCGAGCATGGCCTCTAGCAGGCTCAAGGTGCGGGTGAAGCCTGCACTTTCGCGGCCTGGGCCGGGCCCAGTCGAACTGTTTGCCGCGCGCGCTCTTGCCCGCCCTCACGCACGATGGCGGTGATGCTGCGCACCTGTACGGCGGCGGGCACTTGCCAATACCCCTCCAGGCGTTGATAGCGATCGAACTGCAGCGCCTGCTGGCGCTGCGCGGGCGGCAGCCTCCAGGGCTTACCGCCTTGCTGCGCGTCGATCTGCCAGTGCAATTGGCCATTGAACGGCACCGCATCACGGCGTGGCTGCATCAGCAGGATCTGCCAGTGCAGCTGCTGGTCATCGTCGCTGCGTTGCGCGTCCAGGCTGCGGATGCTCAAGGCCCCGCCCTCGCCAGCCGGCAGAAGGTTTTCGTAAAAACCCAGGTCATCTCGCAGGCGCTGGTTTTCTGCCTGCAACTGCTCGATGTGCTGCTGCAACTGAGCGACGGTGGCCGCGTGCGCCAGACGAAGCGCATCGGGCAGCGGCTGTTTGCCCGAGCCTTCTTCGATTGACGGCGGTGCTGCGCCATCGCCCTGGCGCTGTGCAGCCGCCGGGCCAATGACGACCTGGGTGGTCTGGGCCTGGCGTTGCAGTTGCTGCTGCAGCGCCTGCATGTCTTGGCGCAGGCGCTGCAATTGCTGCTGCGCCTCGGCCTGCTCGCGCCAGCGCGCCAGCAGCTCCTGTCCCCAACGCATCCCGCCATAAAGCAGCATCAGCAAGGCCACCAGCATCAGCAGGCGCAAAGGCCAGGGCAGCAACCTGCGCGGCGCCAGACGACGGCTGGCGGCTGGAATACGGCGGGAGAATGGGCGCAGGCGCATGCAGGTGTGAAGGATGGGCAAGTAAATGCTGCCTGCACGCACCGGCTTGCCAGTGCGGCAGGCAGCGCGAGCTGGCAATCAGGGCTTGCTCAATGGCTTAGGGCCAGGCCCTGCTTGGTCATTTGCAAGGTGTCGGCATCGATGCCCACGCTGCGCAGATTCGCGCGGGCCTGATCGGCGGCGGCTTGCAGGCGGGCGGGGTCATTGCCCGCTTCCTCTTGTGCGACTATTTGCACCAGTGATTGCCACAGCAGGCTTTCGGCCATGCGCTGCTTGTCGGCATCGCTCATGCTGAGCATGCTTTGGTCCTTGCTCAGCGCGACCTCGAATTGTTGCACTAGCTGGCCTGTGGCCATGTCAGTGTTCTGTGCCTTGTGGATGGTGCCGTAGTTGATCAACAGCCAAAAGGCGATGGCCTGAGCCACGTTGTCTTTCTTGGGCGAGCCGGCTTTTTTGTGCAGCCGCTCACGCACGGCAGGCACGAAGTTCCAGCCGGCCATGGTGCGGATTTTTTGCTCCGTGGCCGCATCCAGCGCGCCGCGTTTGCGGGTGTCTGCCAGCAATTGCTCGATGAACTCAGTGGCCACCTGATCGCTGACAGCCTGCGAGAAGGTGTATTGATAGGCCTTGGGGTTGCTGGCCGGCTGCTGGGCCTTGCCCTGTTTCGCCTTGCGGCTGCTGCCCTGGCTGAAGGCGCGGTTGTGGTTTTCGTAAGTGCGCCGCAGCATGTCCTGGGCGATCCAGTGATCCTGGTAGTAGCTGCCAATGCCCCAGGCATGGGCATTGTGCGTGAGCACACACGCCAGCAGCACGCCAGCGGCCCATGCGCACCGCGCCGCCCAGCGGGGGCGGCGCCAGGCCTGAGAGGGGGAAGTGGGAATGCCAGGGTAGTGGCGCAGGGGCATGACGGACTCTCCTCAAACAAAATGGGGCATTACGGAGAATGCGGGCGCCGCCACTATGCCAGCAGCGCCCTGGGCCTTGCAACACCCGTTTGCCCCGGGCCGGCTCGGCGCATCAGGCCAGTTGGCTCGCCTGGCCCGCCTGGCTCAACTCCTGCTCCTGCAGCACGCGCCACATCACCTTGCCGCTGCCGCTCTTGGGCAGGGCTGGCACAAACTCGATCAGACGCGGCACTTTGTAAACCGCCATGTTGTCACGGCACCAGGCCAGGATGTCCTCGGCCGAGGTCTGCGCATGATCGGGGCGCAGCACAACCACGGCCTTGACGGTCTCGCCCCGGTAATCATCGCGCGCGGCAATGATGCATGCCTCCTGGATGGCAGGGTGGCGGTACATCAGCGACTCGACCTCTGCAGGCCAGACCTTGAAGCCCGAGGCGTTGATCATGCGCTTGAGACGATCGGTGAGGAAAAAGTAGCCTTCTTCATCCACATGGCCCAGGTCGCCGGTGCGGAAAAAGCGCTGCCCGTCAAGGGTGACGAAGGCCTGCTGCGTGGCCTCGGGCTGCTGCCAATAGCCTTCAAAAACCTGCGGCCCGCTGACCAGAATTTCGCCCTGCTCGCCCGGTGGCAGAGTTTGCAGCTTATCCGGATCCACCACACGCGCCTGCACGCCAATGAAGGGGATGCCCAGACACTGCAGCTTGGGGTTTTCCATCGGGTTGCTGTGCGAGGGCGCAGCCGTTTCAGTCAGGCCATAGCCTTCGATGTAGCGCAGCCCGAACTGGTCGTACAGCCGCTGGGCCACGGCCTGCGGCATGGCCGCGCCGCCACCGCCGATGTGCTGCAGGCTGCTGAGGTCGAACTGGGCAAAGTTGGGGCTGGCCATCAGGTCGATCACCATGGTGGGGATGTTGGTCCAGCTGTTGACGCGCCACTTGGAGATCAGCCGCCCGGCCAGCTCCCGATCCCAGCGGGGCATCAGAATCTGCGTAGCCCCCAGGTAAATGCCGCCGTGCATGACGACCACCATGCCCGTGATGTGGAACATCGGCACCACAGACAAAGTCACCGAGGCCATGCTTTGCCGCCCCCACAGGGCCGCGGCCATGATGTTGTAGTTGATGCTGCGGTGCAGGTGCATGCAGCCCTTGGGCAGGCCCGTGGTGCCGCTGGTGTAGGGCAGCACGGCCAGGTCCTCGGCCGTGGCGCAGTGCGCAGGCGGCTCGGCCTCGCAGGCCAGGGCGTCGAGGTAGCGGTGCACCTGCACGCCTTGCGCGGATGGCGCCGGGTAGTGCGTGCACAGCCAATCACGCCAAGCCGGCGGCGGCGCATCGTCGCCCTGCACATTGGCCTCGAAAGCGTCGGTGAACTGCGTCACGATCAAGTGCTGCAGGCGCTGCTGCTCCTCCAGGGCATCACTGGCCTGGGCCAGCTGCGGCGCCAGGTCACCGGTGACCAACGCCACGCGCGCACCCGAGTCGGCAATGTAATGCTGCAGCTCCTGGGCCAAGTTCATTGGGTTGACCGGCACCACCACCGCATTGGCGCGCAGCACCGCATAGTGCGCGGCCACCAGCTGCGGGCAGTTCTGCATCAGCACGATGACGCGATCACCTTGCCGCACACCCAGACTGTGCAGAAAGGCCGCCAGGCGCTCGACCTGCTCGGCCAGCTGGGCATAGCTGGTCTGGGTGCCGAAAAAGACCAGCGCAGGCTTGTGCGGAAAGCGCTGCGCGCTCACGGCCAGGTTGTGCCAGACCGAAGTGGCGGACTGCGGAATCTGGTGTGGCATGTTCTTGGGCCAGTGGGCATGGTGCAAGGTCATGGTCAACGCGCTCCTTCAATGGGAATGGCAGAAATGGCATGGGGCGCAAGAGCACCCCGCCAGACAAACGTTCTGGGACAGGTTCTAAAAGCAAATGCCGTCGCGCTCAATGGTGTCAGCCCCAGGGTGTGCGCCCCTTGAGTCATTTGGCGTCACCTTCGTTACAGGCCTGCACTGGCGGCAGGCACAAAAAAACCCGCCCAGGGCTTGGGCGGGTTGGCTGCGGGCCAGGGCGGCGCAGGTCACAGGTTGTCGATGAAGCTGCGCAGCTTGTCCGAGCGGCTGGGGTGTTTGAGCTTGCGCAGCGCCTTGGCCTCGATCTGGCGGATGCGCTCGCGCGTGACGTCGAACTGCTTACCCACTTCCTCCAGCGTGTGGTCGGTGCTCATCTCGATGCCAAAACGCATGCGCAGCACCTTGGCCTCTCGCGGGGTGAGGCTGTCGAGAATGTCTTTGACCACATCGCGCAGGCCGGCTTGCATGGCCGCGTCCATGGGCGCGACATTGCTGGTGTCCTCAATGAAGTCGCCCAGGTGGCTGTCGTCGTCGTCGCCGATGGGGGTTTCCATCGAGATCGGCTCCTTGGCGATCTTCATGATCTTGCGGATCTTGTCCTCGGGGATTTCCATCTTCTCGGCCAGGATGGAGGCATCGGGCTCGTAGCCAAATTCCTGCAAATGCTGGCGCGAGATGCGGTTCATCTTGTTGATGGTCTCGATCATGTGCACCGGGATGCGGATGGTGCGCGCCTGGTCGGCGATCGAGCGCGTGATGGCCTGGCGGATCCACCAGGTGGCATAGGTCGAGAACTTGAAGCCGCGGCGGAATTCGAACTTGTCCACGGCCTTCATCAGGCCGATGTTGCCTTCCTGGATCAGGTCCAGGAACTGCAAACCACGGTTGGTGTACTTCTTGGCAATCGAGATCACCAGGCGCAGGTTGGCCTCGGTCATCTCCTTCTTGGCATCGCGCGAGGCCTTTTCGCCCGCGAGCATGCGCTTGTTGATGTTCTTGAGCTCCTCCAGCGGCACGACAACCTGGTTTTGCAGATCCAACAGGCCTTGCTGCAGCTCCTGCACCGCCGGCACGTTGCGCCCGAGGATGCCGCTCCAGGGGTGCTTGCCCGCAGCCTCGCGCTCAACCCATTGCAGGTTCAGCAGGTTGGGCGGGAACTCGGCGATGAAGCGCTCTTGCGGCATGCCGCACTTGTCCACGACGATGGCCTTGATCTTGCGCTCGGCTTCGCGGATGGACTTGACCTGCTCGCGCACCATGTCGCACAGCGTGTCGATGGTCTTGGCCGTGAAGCGGATGGTCATCAGCTCGCGCGTGAGCGTGGCCTGCTGCTCGTTGTACTGCTTGGAGCCCCAGCCGTGGCGGTCGTAGGCCTTGTGCAGGCCCTCGAACAGCTCGCGCAAATGCTCGAAATGCGCCATGGCCTTGTTCTTGAGCTCCTCAAGGCGCTTGGTCATGGCCTTGGAGCCGCCCTTGCCGTCGTCGTCATCGTCCTCGTCGAACTCGTCAAAGTCCTCCTCAGCGACGAAGTCATCGGCCTCATCGGGGTCGGCAAAGCCGTCCACGATGGTGGTGATCAGCACCTTGCCCTCGCGGATTTCCTCGCCCATGTTGAGCACAGCGGCAATGATGGCCGGCGAGGTGCTGATGGCTTCCATCATGTCCTGCATGCCGCCCTCGATGCGCTTGGCGATCTCGATCTCGCCCTCGCGCGTGAGCAGCTCCACCGTGCCCATCTCGCGCATGTACATGCGCACCGGGTCAGTGGTGCGGCCGAACTCGCTGTCCACGTTGGACAGCGCGGCTTCAGCCTCTTCCTCGGCCTCTTCCTCGGTGGTCACGTTCTGGCCGCTGTTGGACAGCAGCAGCGTTTCGGCATCGGGGGTTTGCTCGTAAACGTCCACACCCATGTCGCGCAGCAGGGCCACCACGACTTCCAGGGTCTCGGTCTCAATCAGCTTGTCGGGCAGGTGGTCGTTGATCTCGCCGTGCGTGAGATAGCCGCGCGTACGCCCCATTTTGATCAGCATCTTCAGACGCTCGCGGCGCTCGCGGTCCTCCTCTTCGGAGATTTCGCCCTCATCCAGGCCAAACTCCTTCATCAAGGCGCGCTCCTTGGCCTTGCTGATCTTCATGCGCAGCGGCTTGGCCTTTTCAGCTTCATCACCGCTGGCCTCTGCGGTGTCGGCCGCGCTGTCCTCTTCGGTTTCGTCTTCGAATTCCAGATCGTCGTCGAGGTCGAAATTGTCCTCGTCATCGAATGCAGAGGCCTTTTCCTTGCCCTTGCCCTTCTTGGCAGCGGCCTTGCCGCCTTTGGCAGAAGACTTGCTGGCCTTGGCCGTCGTCTTGGCAGGCTTGTCAGGCGCAGCTGCGGCCTTGCTGGTTTTCTTGGCGGCCGCGCGCGGCTTCTTGCCGGCTTCGGCGTCGAGCTCGACTTCCTGCAGCGGCTCCTGGGCCTTGGTCTTGCTGGCCTTGGTGGTTTTCTTCTCAGTCTTGGCAGCCGTCTTCGTGGCGGCGCCGGCTTTGCTGGCAGCGGTGGTTTTTTTCTCTGTAGTCACTGTCTTGCTGGGCGAGGTGGTTGGGGTGGATTTGGGCGTTTGGCTAGCGCGCGAGCGCACAGGCTTGGTCTGGCCGGCTGGAGCTGCGCTTTCCACGCTCTCGGCTGCCGCCTTGCCGGCACGCTGAGCGCTGGGCGCGGCAGCCTTGGGCTGATTGCTGGATTTCTTACTGGTGGCCATGGTGCACTCTCATTCGATTTGGACACGATCAATGGGCAAGACACGCAATGGCCAGACCGCGCCAAGCGGCTTGGCGCCATGCCTGCTTTGCAGTCTCGAGCGCTGCAGCGCCATGATGCGACCGCTCAGGCCATGTCCGGACAGCAAACAGCAGCGGCTGTTGCAAAGGCCCCGGGCACGGGCAAGGCGGGCGGCCGATCGGCCAACAGGCAAGGGGCAAGCTGGGGGGCGAACATTTGGCATACAGTCCTTGCGGTCATTGAGGCGGTGTTTGTCCTGGACACGCTTGCCTGCTCCGGAGGTGCTGCTGTCGCGCTTGCTGGTTCGGGCCTGTCGGGCGCGCAAAAAAGTCTGAATCTGCATGGCGACCTCAAGCGATGCAGCGCCCTTCGGAAGCCATGCCAAGCATGGGCCGCCCACAGATTCACAGCTTCATATTATATTCGCGCGCCTTTTTTCAAGCCCCTCTGGGCAGGGCCATCGAAATACACCGCTGCCGCGCAAAAAAGCTTTCACAGCGCAGCCAAACGCCGCAGGTGGGCCAGCGCCTGCTCCACCTGGTCGATCAGCACCAGGCAGAAGTCACCGGGCTGCAGGCGGGCAATGGCGGCGTCGATGGCGCGCATCTCGCCCTGAATTTCTTCCAGATGGCGGATGCGGTAGCCGGGCTGATCGCGCATGCGCTCAAAGCCCTCGCGCAGCAGCGCCAGCACCTCGCCATGCGCGCGGCCGCGCTGGGCGGCGTCCTGATAGAGAAAGGCCTCGTCAAAGGCCGTGGCCAGGATCGAAGTCTGCGCCCGGATATCCTCATCACGCCGGTCGCCCGCAGCGCTGATGACCAGCACCCGTTTGCCCGCCGGCGTGGCCTGCACCACCTGCACCAACGCACGCATGGCGTCGGGGTTGTGGCCATAGTCGGCCACGACGGTGGCGCCGTTGATTTGCAGCGTATTGAAGCGCCCTGGCGCGTTGTCGGTGTCATTGACGAAGCTGGCCAGGCCGCGCCGGATGGTCTGCGCCGGCAGCCCCACGGCCCAGGCCGCAGCCACGGCGGCCATGACGTTTTGCACCTGAAAGCCAATGCGGCCGTGCTGCGTGATGGGGATTTCGGCCAACGGGATACTGTCGCGCCAAGCGCCTTCGGTGGCTACGATGGCCTCGCCCTCGACGAACACGCTGCGCCGCCCTTGCGAGCGGTGCGCCGCCAAAATGGGATGGTGCTTGTCCATCGCAAAGTAAATCACCTTCCCCGGCGTGGCGCTGGCCATGGCCGCCACCAGCGGGTCTTCGGCATTGAGCACGGCATAGCCTTTGGGGGAGACGTTGCGCACCGTCACGGCTTTGACCTGGGCCAATTCCTGCACAGTGTCGATGTAGTTCAACCCGAGGTGGTCGCCCTCGCCAATGTTCGTGACTACGGCCACCTGGCTCTGGTCGAAACCCAGCCCTTCGCGCAGGATGCCGCCGCGCGCCACTTCCAGCACAGCCGCATCCACCAACGGATGAAACAGCACGTTGCGCGCACTGCGCGGGCCGCTGCAGTCACCGCTTTCGATTTGCCGGCCATTGATGTAGATGCCATCGGTGTTGGTCATGCCAGTGGTCAAGCCATGGGCCATGAGCAGATGCGCGATCAGGCGCGCCGTGGTGGTCTTGCCGTTGGTGCCGGTGACGCTGACCAGCGGAATACGACCATCGTTGCCTTTCTCGAACAGCATGTCGACGACGTATTTGCCGATCGGGCGGGGCTGGCCGAATGAGGGCGCCAGGTGCATGCGCAGCCCGGGCGCGGCATTGACCTCGACCACGCCGCCGGCCTGCTCCTCCAGCGGGCGCTCGACGCTCTCGCACACCACGTCCACGCCGCAAATGTCCAGCCCCACCATCTGCGCAGCGGCCACGGCGCTGGCGGCCACGGCTGGATGCACGGAGTCGGTCACATCGGTGGCGGAGCCGCCCGTGCTGAGGTTGGCGTTGTGGCGCAGCACCACTTTGCGTCCTGGCTCGGGCACGGACTCGGGCGTCAGCCCTTGCAACTGCAATTGCCCCAGCGCGATGTCGTCGAGCCGAATGCGCGTGAGGGAGGTGGCATGGCCATCGCTTCGGCGCGGATCGAGGTTGACGGTGTCCACCAGCTCGCGCACGCTGTGCTGGCCGTCACCGATGACCTGCGGCGGCTCGCGCCGCGCGGCAGCGGCCAGGCGGTTGCCCACCACCAGCAGGCGGTAGTCCTGCCCGGGCAGGTATTTCTCCACCATCACCACGCCGTACTTTTCCGCTGCGAGGTAGGCGGCTTCGAGTTCAGCGAAGGTTTGGATGTTGACCGTCACGCCCTTGCCTTGGTTGCCATCCTGCGGCTTGGCCACCACTGGCAGGCCCACTTCTTGCGCCACCTGCCAAGCCTCGTCCAGGGAGGCCACCGGGCGGCCCAGCGGCACGGGCACGCCAGCGGCCAGCAGCAGCTTCTTGGTCAGCTCCTTGTCTTGCGCAATCGACTCAGCCACAGTGCTGGTGGCATCGACCTCGGCAGCCTGGATGCGACGCTGGCGCGAGCCCCAGCCAAATTGCACCAGCGAGCCGCGCGTGAGCCGCCGCAAGGGGATGCCGCGCGCCAGCGCGGCCTGGGCAATGGAGCCGGTGCTGGGCCCCAGGCGCTCGTGCTCGTCGAGCTCACGCAAACCATTGATCACGGCCGCGCCATCAAAAGCGGCCTGCGCTTGGCCAGAAGCGGCCTGGATCAACGCCAGCGCCGCATCGATGGCCTGACGCCCCACGGCCTCCTCACGGTACTCGACCACGACCTGGTAAACGCCAGTTTCGTTCGTCGGCACGGTGCGCGCAAAGCCAATGGCCACGCCCGCCTCCTGCTGCAGCACCGCAGCGGCAAACTGCAACACATGCGCCAGCGAGGTCGGGCTGCCGTCTTCCGTGGTGAGTGTGCCAATCGCCGGGAACAGCGCCCGAAGGCGCTGGGCCAGGCCAGGCAGGCGCGTGATGTCGCATTCCTCGGGCGTGCAGTGCACCGTAACCAGCATGGCGGTCTTGCGGCTCCACAGGTTGGGGCCGCGCAGGGCGCGAGTTCGCAGAATTTCCATGGCGTGCAGCGTGTGGGGGTAATCGGGGAAAAGTCTTGTCAGACAAGGGCCTGCTTGCGCGCAGCCTGTAGCCCAGGCAGGCGAGGGTCAAAGGTGCGGATGCCTGCGCCGATGAGCTCCGGCGCGATGCCCATGGTCCATGCCATGGCCACTGCGGCCAGCAGCTGCGTTTGCTGCAGGCCCAGCGTGGCCGCGTGCTGGCACAGTGCCGTCCAATCCTCGATGCGCTCGCAGCCAGCTTCGTCGTGCAGTTCAAGGACACTCTCGCCAGGCAGCACCCAGCGCGCCTGGGCCGCATCCGGCGCTGGCTCGTCGCCCTGCTGACCATCCTGCGCCTGCTGCTCCTGCAGCCAGCGCTGGCGCGCAGTGGCATCGCTGGCGTAAAACACCAGCGCGCCATCGCACAGCGGCGCCAGCGCCGTGATCTGCTCATCGTCGGCATTGAGCACGGCCACGCCACTGGCCAGCACCACATCCACCTGGGTGCGCAGCACACGGGTCATCTGCTGCTTTTCCTGAATGTCGTAATCGGCCAGTTCCTCATGGCCGGCCATGTCGGTGACGGCGCCAATGTGGCAGCGGTCGTAGCTCAGGCCTTCGGCCAGGATGCTGCGCGGGCTGTTCTCGATCACGGCCACCTCGATTTGCTGGTTCATCAGCAGGCGGTTGCCGGCCTCCCAGTGGTCGCTGGCGCGCCGGTCGATGAGGCGCTTGTCCAGGAAGATGCCCTGGCGGCAGGCGACGCCCACGTGCCTGCCCGAAAGGTGCAGCAGCCAGCCCACCAGCCGCGCAATGCCCGTGGTTCCGTGGCGCCCGGCAATGCCAATGATGGGAATGCGCCCGGAGAGGTCGGCGCCGTCCTGCAGCGGCGGCGTCGGGAACAGGTATTCGACGATGGCCTGCCCCACTGGCTGGGGCGAGCCCACGGCCGGCCTGAGGTGCATCAGCAGCCCCGGGCCAGCGTTGACCTCAATCACCGCCCCGCCCTGCTCGGCCAGCGGGCGGGCGATGTCCTGCGCCATTACGTCCACGCCGGCAATGTCCAGGCCGACCACGCGCGCGGCCAGCGCCGCCGCTTCGGCGGTTTCCGGGTGTACCTCGTCGGTGCAATCCACCACCACGGTGCTGCTGCGCTGGATCAACACCAGCTTGCCGCGCGCAGGCACACTGTGCGGCGTCAAATCCTGGGCCTTGAGCTCGCGCAGCACGTCTGGCTGCTGCACGTCCACCGCCTGCACTGCGACCGCCGCCTCCTCGCCCGCGCCATCCTCGGCCGCAGCCGCGCTGCGGCGGTGTGGGTCGCTGTTGAGCTGCGCCTGCACCAGCTGCTGCACGGTCAAGACGCCATCGCCGGTGACTTTGAGCGACTCACTGCGCGCGGCAGCCACCACGCGCCCGCCCACTACCAGCAGGCGGTGTTCGTTGCCCGGCACCATGCGCTCGACCATAACCTCGTAGCCATGCGGCTCGGCCGCGTGCCAGGCGGCCTCGACTTCTTCCTGAGTCTGCAGGTTGACGAACACGCCGCGATTGCGCGAAGCGTCCGAGGGTTTGACGACCACAGGCAGGCCGATGTCCTGCGCGGCCTCCCAGGCCTGCTGTGCGCTGGCGGCAATCTGCCACTCGGGCACCGGCACGCCGCAGATCTGGATCAGCGTCTTGGTCATGTCCTTGTCGTTGGCAATGCCCTCGGCAATGGCGCTGGTGTTGGCCGTTTCGGTGGTCCAGATGCGTTTTTGTGCCGCGCCATAGCCCAGTTGCACCAGATTACCGTCGTTGAGGCGGAAGGCCGGGATGCGACGCTCGAACGCGGCATCGACGATGGCCGTCGTGCTCGGGCCCAGGTAGCGCTCGTCGATCACTTCGCGGATCGCCGCCACAGCCGCGGGCACATCGAAAGCTTGGTCATTGATGGCCGCCATGATGAGCCGGTGGCCCTCGCGCAGCGCTGCGCGCGCGACCTGCTCGTCACGGGCGCGGAACACCATGCGGTACACGCCCGGCTGCGAAGTGCTGCGCGTCTGGCCAAAGGCCGTGGGCATGCCCGCCAGATTCAGCAGCTCGATGATGATGTGCTCCAGGATGTGGCCGCACCAGGTGCCTTCGTCCAGCCGCATCAAAAAGCCGCCGCGCTCACCCACGCCGCAGTGGTGCTCGATCAGGCCGGGCAGCCAGGCCTTGAGCCGCCCTGCAAAACCCTCGATCTTGTTGGAGGGAAAGTCCTCCAACTTACCCAGATCCAACCAGACCTCCAACACCTCGCGGTAGGTCCAGATGCTGGGGCCGCGCAGGTAGTTCACGCGCAACAGCGCAATATCCTCGAAAACTGGCATGTGGTGATGGTTTGATGATGGTGCAAAACGGCTTTGGGGATGCCCCGCGCGAATGGCGGCGATTGTGGCATGCCCGCTATGCAAGCCAGTCTGCAAACAACAGAAGCTGTTGCACGCGCGCCAGTTGCGCATTAGCCAGACCGTGCGTGTCAACAAAGGGGCATGCCGACGCGTTGTCGGCAGCTTACGGCCGCTGGCCGCCCGGCTCTGCAAGAGCGTAGTACCCAGAACCCGGTGGCAAGATAGCGGCTCCCAACAATCACACGACATGACTGCTGTTTCACCGCCCTCTGCTGCACCGCGACTGCCTTTGGCTGCGCACGAGAACGTGCTGTGTGCGCTTGACGTTGACCTGAGCCAGGAGTTGCGCTTCGCGCCCGGGCGCGTGGTGCTCACCGACCAAGCGCTGTATGGCTGGCAAGCAGGCCAGGCGCAATACCAGCGCTGGCCGGCCAGCGGCCGGCTAGATGCCCGCCACACGCTGCAATTGCACGAACACGCCGGCCTGTTGACGCTGGGCCTGCACACGCCCGAACAGCGGCTGGCGCACTGGCATCTGAGCCAGCAAGGCAGCATTCAAGCGCAGCGCCTGATCGAGCATTTCAAGGCCCAGGTGCATGGCGACGCGCAAAGCGCACAGCGCGCGCAGGACATGTCCACCTGCACGGCCTGCGGCGCCGCCCTGCCGCAAGACAGCAGCGCCTGCCAAGCCTGCGCCGAGAAGGAAGAAGAAGCGCCCGTCTCCAGTTGGGTGCTGCTGCGCCTGCTGCGCTTTGCCAAGCCCTACCGCAAGCTCATCGCGCTGGGCTTTGTGCTGACGCTGGCATCGACGGCCGCCACGCTGGTGCCGCCGTACCTGACCATCCCGCTGATGGACGACATCCTCATCCCCTACCAATCGGGCCAGCCCATCGACGCCTCGTTGGTGGCCTGGTACCTGGGGGCGCTGCTGCTATCGGCCATCGTCGCCTGGGCGCTGGGCTGGAGCCGCACCTACGTGCTCTCGCTGGTGTCCGAGCGCATCGGCGCCGATTTGCGCACCACCACCTTCAACCACCTCATGCGCCTGTCGCTGGACTACTTCAGCAGCCGCCGCACAGGCGATCTCATCACCCGCATCGGCTCCGAGACCGACCGCATCAACACCTTTCTCTCGCTGCACGCGCTGGATTTCGCCACCGACGTCATCATGATCGTCATGACGGCGGCCATCTTGCTGTCCATCGACCCCACGCTGGCGCTGGCCGCCCTCGTGCCGCTGCCCTTCATCTTCATCCTCATCCAGCGCGTGCGCGCCAAGCTCAAGGTGGGCTTTGAGCGCTCCAGCCGCGTCTGGTCGCAAATCACCAACGTGCTGGCCGATGCCATCCCCGGCGTGCGCGTGGTCAAGGCCTTTGCGCAGGAAAAGCGCGAGCAGGAGCGCTTTGCCGAGGCCAACCGCGTCAACCTGATTGCCAACGACCGCGTCAACCGCGTCTGGTCGCTGTTCTCGCCCACCGTCACGCTGATGACCGAGGTGGGCACCCTCGTCGTCTGGGCCTTTGGCATCTGGCTGGTGGCGGGCAACACCATCACCGTAGGCGTGCTGGCGGCCTTCATCGCCTACATCGGGCGCTTTTACACGCGGCTCGATTCCATGAGCCGCATCGTCAGCATCACCCAGCGCGCCGCCGCCGGGGCCAAGCGCATCTTCGACATCCTCGACCACGTCTCCACCGTGCCCGAGCCGGCCCAGCCCACGCCCCTGCCCGCCGTGCAAGGCCATCTGCGCCTGAAGAACCTGGGCTTTCGCTACGGCAGCCGCACCGTGCTGCGCAACCTCAACCTGGAGATCGCGCCGGGCGAGATGATCGGCCTGGTAGGCCACAGCGGCTCGGGCAAATCCACACTGGTCAACCTCATCTGCCGCTTCTACGACGCCAGCGAAGGCGCCATCCTCTGCGACGGCATCGACTTGCGCCACATCGCCGTGGCCGACTACCGCCGCCACATCGGCCTGGTGCTGCAAGAGCCGTTTTTGTTCTTCGGCACCGTGGCCGAGAACATTGCCTACGGCAAGCCCGATGCCACGCGCGAGGAAATCATCGCCGCCGCGCGCGCCGCGCACGCGCACGACTTCATCCTGCGCCTGCCCCACGGCTACGACTCGCTGGTGGGCGAGCGGGGCCAAAGCCTCTCAGGCGGCGAGAGGCAGCGCATCAGCATCGCCCGCGCGCTGCTGATCGACCCGGCCATCCTCATCATGGACGAGGCCACCTCCGCCGTGGACACCGAGACCGAAAAGGAAATCCAGAAAGCGCTGGACAACCTCGTGCAAGGCCGCACCACCATCGCCGTGGCGCACCGCCTCTCCACCCTGCGCAAGGCCAACCGCCTCGTCGTCATGGACCGCGGCCACATCGTCGAAGTGGGCGGCCACGACGAGCTGCTGGCGCGCCAGGGCGCGTACTGGCGGCTCTACCAGGCCCAGCAGCGCCGCGAGCAACAGCAGCACCAGCAGCAGCTCGGCGGCTGACTGACGCCCCCGCAGTACAGCCCGCCACGCCCCATCGCAAGGACACGCCATGACCGCCCAGCCCCCTGCCAAGCCCAGCGCCTCGCACCTGCGCTACCTGCCCGCGCACGTACTGGTGCTCGACGCCGACACGCCAGCCGAGCGCATCCAACTGGACCAGCACGGTCAATTGATCCTGCACCTGCCCGCGCAGGCCAGCATCAGCGATGAGAGCAGTGAGCCAGATCCTGTCGCCACGGCACAGCGGCATCACCCCATCGCCGTGCAGCCCATACCCGCTTTTGCCCTGAGCGCGCCTCGGCAATGCCTCTCGCTGGTCGATTTGCAAGGCAAGGAGCGCGCTTACATCGAGCGGCTCGACGCCCTGCCCCAACCCTGCCAGCAAGCCATTGCCGCCGCCCTGGCCGGGCGCGAGTTCATCCCAAAGATCACCGCCATCGACTCAGTCAGCAGCTTCTCTACCCCCTCGCTGTGGCAGGTGCACACCGACCGCGGCCCCACCTCACTGCTGCTGCAAAGCGAGGACGATATCCGCAAGCTCGATGCCGAGGGCCAATGCCTGCGCATCACCGACAAGCACAGCCTGCAATACCAGATTGACGACGTCGAATCCTTGCCTAAAGCCTCACGCAAACTGCTGGCGCGCTTTATCTGAGCTGAGAGCCTGCGCCAAGAACTGCCGTCACAGCCTATCTGCCGCTTGCGGGCAAACCCCGATTGCCACACCCCGCGCAAGACCGGAAAGGCCATGCTTTTCGTGCATACTGGCCCCATACAACCTAACCCTGCCCACACCTCTTGAAAGCCCAGCCCCGGACCCCATCCATGAGTCATGATCCCATCGCACTGGAGGATTCCATGAACACGCTTTATGACTCCGAAGCCTTTTCGGTCGTGCACATGCAGCAGGACATCGCCCCGCCGCAGCAGGATGGGCAGCGCCCCAGCCAAGCTGCAGGCGCGCAACTGGTGCGCCATGGCTTTGAAATCGTGGACAAACGCTCCGGCCGGGAGGTCTATCTGGACGGCAGCTGGGCCGAGCTGTTCCACGCCCAGATCCAGGAATGGCAGCGCAACACCCCCACGCAGGAAGAAGTGGAGGACACGCTGGACAGCTACACCGGCCTGGCCCAACACCCTGTGCTGGTGCACTGAACGCCCGCCCCCGGCATGCCCCGCCCCGCCCGGTCAGCCCCGCAGCGCCACACCCAGGCTGGGCTGCGTCTGATCTGCCAGGGCCTGCTGGCGCTGGGGCTGATGGCTGCCGCCCCACTGGCACAAGCCCTGACCGCCCCTGCGGGCTGGGCCATGCAAACCCAGCAGAACATGACGGCCTTCGTGCCACCTGGCCTGAGTCAGCAGGAGCAGGGGCGTTTCGTCATGTTGCTCTCGGCGCCGCTGCCGATGAATGGCCTGCCACTGCAGGAGTGGGCCCGGCAGATGGCCGACAGGCTTTCGGACAGTTACGGCAAGCTGCTCTCGCGCGGCAGCCCTGGCTTTCAGGCGCCGCTGTGGCGTGTGCAGCACCGGCTGCAGGTACAAGGCCAGGCGCTCAGCGCCTTCTACCACGCCTTCGTGCATGCGCCCGATCAGGCGCGCATCGCCGTGATGCTGGGCCAGGACGCCCTGCTGCAGCGCTATGCCGAGGGCGGCGCGCAAATCATCGCCTCGGCGCTGCGGGAAGCGCCAGCCATCCGCGCCGCCGCCCAGGCGTCTGCAGCCGCAAACGAACGTGGCAATGATCACAGTCCGGCGGGCCGCCAGCGCCCAGCCCCATCGCCCCAACCTCAAGCGGGCCAACACCGCCAGGCTGCCAGTGCCCTGCTGCCCTTTGCGCCATGCGATATTCACGCCGTGCTCAACCACAGCGAAACCAGCTACGAGGTCTACGGCCTGGAGGTGATCGAAACCACGCACGTGCTGCTGAAAAATGGCCGCCTCTACACCAATGGCCAGGCCCAGGGCCAGTGGCGCAAGGCCGGCAGCGGCTACCAACAGCGGGGCCAGGGCAGCGGCTGGCAGGCCCTGCTGGGCGATACCGTGCATGGCCTGACGGCCCAGGCCCTGGTGGGCAGCTTCAATGCCGACCGTGGCGCCTCCTTCGGCACCACCAGCGCCGTGACACGCAACCGCCTGCGCCTGCTGGCCAACGGCCGCTTCGAGGCCGAGCGCGGCTTCAGCGGCCACACCCAAATGGGCGACGCCATCACCACGCCGCGCGCCAGCACCTCGCGCAGCCACAGCCGCGAGGGCCAAGGCACCTGGCGGCTGCTGGGCCCACACGTGCTTGAACTGCGCGACGACGATGGCCGCACACAGCAGCTGATTGGCTATTTCACCGACGCCCAACGCCGCTGGCTGAACCTGGACCAAACCGCCTACCAGCGCAGCCAGTGACCTGAAAGCCATGGCCCGGGCGGCGCGCATTCGGTGCGACAATCACGCCCCTTATGAGTCACGCTTGCCCTACTTTCATTCTGACCCTCTCCTGCCCTGACCAGAAAGGGCTGGTGCATGCCGTCTCCGGCTTTTTGCTTGAGCAAGGCGGCAACATCGAAGAAGCTGCGCAATTCAACGACCACTCCACCGGCCTGTTCTTCATGCGGCTGCAGTTTTCCGTGCAGCAGCGCAGCCTGGAGCAACTGCAAGAGGCCCTGCAAGATTTTGCCCAGCCGCTGCAAATGCGCTGGAGCCTGCACGACGCGGCCCAGCCCGTGCCCACGGTGGTGTTCGTCAGCCGCGAGGGGCATTGCCTCAACGATCTGCTGTTTCGCTGGAAGAGCGGGCTGCTGCCCATCGACATCCGCGCCATCATCAGCAACCACCGCGACTTCTACCAGCTCGCGGCCAGCTACAACGTGCCCTTCCACCACATCCCGGTCACCAAGGACAACAAGGCCCAGGCCGAGGCGCGGCAGTACGAGATCATCCAAAGCGAACAGGCCGAGCTGGTGGTGCTGGCGCGCTACATGCAAATCCTCTCGGACGACCTGAGCCAGAAGCTCGCAGGCCGCGCCATCAACATCCACCACAGCTTTCTGCCCAGCTTCAAGGGCGCCAAGCCCTACTACCAGGCACACGACCGGGGCGTCAAACTCATCGGCGCCACGGCGCACTACGTCACCGCCGACCTGGACGAAGGCCCCATCATCGAGCAGGACGTGGCGCGCGCCTCGCACACCGACACGGTCGAGGACCTGACCGCGCGCGGGCGCGACACCGAAAGCCAGGTGCTGGCGCGCGCCGTGAAATGGCACAGCGAGCACCGCATCCTGCTCAACGGCCACAAGACGGTGGTGTTCCGCTAAGGCCAGCCCCCCGCATGCACGCCGAGCCCCGCCCTCCCGCTGCGCCGATCGATCTGGCGCAGCGGCTGCGCAACTACCTGGACCTGATCCGCTGGAACCGTCCGGCGGGCTGGCTGCTGTTGCTGTGGCCCACGCTCAGCGCGCTGTGGATTGCCGCGCAGGGCTTTCCCGGCTGGCATTTGCTGCTGGTATTCACGCTGGGCACCATCCTGATGCGCAGCGCCGGTTGCTGCGTCAACGACATTGCCGACCGGAAATTCGACCGCCACGTCAAGCGCACCGCACAGCGCCCCATCACCACCGGGCGCATCAGCGTGCGCGAAGCGCTGGCCGTGGCGCTGGTGCTGACCCTGCTGGCCTTCGCGCTGGTGCTCAGCACCAATGCGCTGACGATTGCCTGCTCGGTCTTCGCCGTGGCCATCACCGTCTTCTACCCCTACACCAAGCGCTTTTTCTCCATGCCGCAGGCCGTGCTCGGCGTGGCCTTCAGCTTCGGCATCCCCATGGCGTTTGCCGCCGTGCAGGCGCAGATCCCGGCTGCGGCCTGGTGGCTGCTGCTGGGCAATCTGTGCTGGGTCATCGCCTACGACACCGAGTACGCCATGGTCGATCGCGACGACGACCTGCGCCTGGGCATGAAGACCTCGGCCATCACCCTGGGCCGCTGGGATGTGGCCGCCATCGTGCTCTGCTATGGCCTGTTCCTGGCCTGCTGGGCCTGGGTGCTGCAGCCGCAGGCGCTGGGCTGGCCCTGGCATTTGGCCCTGGCGCTGGCCGCCGCGCAGGTACTCTGGCATGGCTGGCTGATCCGCCTGCGCCGCCGCGAGGACTGCTTTCGCGCCTTCACGCAAAACCACTGGCTGGGCCTGACGCTGCTGGCCGGCATCGTGCTGGGCTACGCCCTGAAGGTTTGACCGGCCCCGGCAACGCCATGCCTGCACCAAACCATTCCGGCAGCCACTTGCGCGCCGCCCCGCCTGCCCCGCCCTGGCGGGACAGCCCGCTGCGCTTTGGCCGCATCAGCCGGCTGCTGCACTGGGCCATGGCGCTGCTGCTGGCCTGGCAGTTCATCGGCATGGCGCTCAAGCTGGCTTTTGATCTAAGCCCGCGCGACTCCTGGCTGGTGGGCACGCACAACCACGTGGGCATGGTGCTGTGGCTGCTGGCCGTGCTGCGCGCCCTCTGGGCGCTGGCGCAATGGCCGCAGCGCCCGGCCTACGGCCCAGGCTTCATCGCCCAATGTGCGCGCGCCGGGCATGGGCTGCTGTATCTGCTGATGCTGCTGGTGCCTACGCTGGCCGTGATGCGCTTGTACGCATCGGGCCGGGCCTTTGCGCTGTTCGGGCAGTTGCCAATCTTTAGCGCCTCCGCGCCCAATCAGGCCTTGGTGCAGGCCATCAACGCCCCACGCGACAGCCTGGGCGCCAGCTGGCATGGGCTGCTGGGCTGGCTGCTGCTGGCCGTGATTGCCGGGCACATCGCCATGGTGCTGGTGCACCATTTCATCTGGCGCGACGACACGGCGCGCCGCATGCTGGGCCGCCGTGGCCCGAGCATCAGGGGTTGACTCAATCTCCCCCCCCTTACTGCGCGCTGACCTTGATGCCGGCCAGGCGCTGCGAATAGTCCCTGCCGCGCAGCGCCACCTTGGCTGCGGCCTGCAGCGCAATGTGGCGGTACTGCGCCGCGATGGGGCCTTCAGGCTCGGCCACCACGCTGGGGCTGCCGCCATCGGCCTGCAAACGGATTTGCATGTCCAGCGGCAGTGCGCCCAGATAGGCCAGGCCCAGCTCGGCCGCCAGGTGCTGGCCGCCGTCCTGGCCGAACACGTGCTCGATGTGGCCGCACTGGCTGCACACGTGCATGGCCATGTTCTCCACCAGGCCCAGGATGGGCACGCCGACCTTCTCAAACATGCGAATGCCCTTGCGCGCATCGAGCAGCGCAATGTCCTGCGGCGTGGTGACGATGATGGCGCCGGTCAGCGGCACGCGCTGGCTCAGGCTCAGGTGGATGTCGCCGGTGCCCGGCGGCATGTCGATGAGCAGGTAGTCCAGATCGTCCCAATTGGTCTGGCGCAGCATTTGCTCCAGCGCCTGTACGGCCATGGGCCCGCGCCAGATCATGGCGTCGTCGGGCCGGGCCAGAAAGCCAATGGACATGGCCTGCACGCCGTGGCGTTGCAGCGGCTGCATGCTCTTGCCGTCCAGGCTCTCGGGGCGTTGGTCCAGGCCCAGCATCATCGGCAAGCTGGGGCCGTAGACATCGGCATCGAGCAGGCCTACGCGCGCGCCCTCCTGCACCAGCGCCAGCGCCAGGTTGACGGCCGTGGTGCTCTTGCCCACGCCGCCCTTGCCCGAGGCCACGGCGATGATGTTGCGCACCTGCGGCAGCGGCGTCAGCCCTGGGCGTACCGCATGGGCAGCCACCTCCAGCTCGAACTGCAGCTGCACCTGCCCGGCGCCGGCGCGCTGCGCGGCCTGCGTGAGCTGCTCGCGCCACAGCGCCTGCTGCGACTGCGCCGGGTACGGCATGCGCACGCGCAGCTGCACCTGCTCGCCCTCAATGTGCGCCTGCATGCGCTTGGGCGAGGCAAAGTCCTCGCCCGTAAAAATATCTCTTACACTCGCCAGCTCTGCGAGCAGGCGCTCTTGCTGCACTGCCATAGTCAATCCACTGTTTTCCATCAATCCAAGGGCAAACCCACGGCGGCCGGAGCCTGCGCGCGCAGCCCCAGCCATTTGCCGCGGCCGTATCTTGCCCGTTCGCTGCGTCTTCGCCGTGAAATTCACCATTCCACGCCATTCGCTTTTCGGCCTGCTGCTGCGCTCCCCGTGGTGGGTCAGCATTATGCTGGCCGCCGTGCTGGGCGCGGCCCTGGCGGCGCTGATGCCGCGCGAATATGTGCTGCTGGCCCTGACCGGCACCTTGCCGCTGCTGATCGTCGGGGCTGTGGCCGCCTGGCAGCAATGGCATGCCCCCAGCGAGGAAAAGCGCAGCCAGGTATTGCAAGAGGCTGCCCAGCTGAGTTGGGAGGATTTCTCAAGGCGCCTGCAGCAAAGCTGGCGCCTGCAAGGCATCCACGCCAGCGCGCCCGAGCACCCCGGCGCGGACTGGCGCATCACCCGCGAAGGCCAGTACACCTTGGTGCTGGCGCGCCGCTGGAAAGCCTCAGTGCATGGGCTTGAGCCACTGCGCCAACTGGCCCGCGCGATGGAGGACAGCGGCATCGGCCACGGGCTGTACATCGCCGCCGGCGGCGAACTCAGCCCGCCCGCACAGCGTTTTGCACGCGAGCACAACATCCAGATCTGGCTGGGCGACGCCCTGTCGCTGTTCCTGCTGGGCAAGCGCCCCGGCGTCTGATCACAGCGGGTCGCAAAGCAAGCTGCCGTGCCACACACTGGCGCATCCCCATCCATCCATTCGCCCCGGCCAATGTCACCGGTCGCGCGCCATGCCCAGCAACAGCGTGCAGCGCAAACCGCCCTGGTGTGCTGTGGCGGCGGGGCCCGCGCCGCCTACCAGGTCGGCGTGCTCAAGGCCCTGGCGCGCCTGCATGGCACGCAGCCGCAGCGGCTGCGGCAAAGTCCGTTCGGCATTCTGGTGGGCACTTCGGCCGGGGCCATCAACGTGGCGGCGCTGGCCAGCGGTGCCGACCATTTCGCTCAAGCCGTCGCGCAGCTCGAACAGACCTGGGCCGGGCTGCACACCGAGCAGGTCTACCGCAGCGACTCCTGGAGCGTGCTGCGCACTGGCACACGCTGGCTGCGCCTGCTCTCGCTGGGCTGGGCGGTGGCGCGCTGGCGGCGCGGCCAGCCGCAGGCGCTGTTGGATAACCAGCCGCTGGCCGAGCTGCTGCAAGCGCGCATCGCCATGGCGCGCATCCCGGCACTGATCGAGCGCGGCCACCTGCGCGCCGTGGCCGTCACGGCCTCCAGCTACAGCAGCGGCCGCCACATGAGCTTTTACCAATCGGCCGCACCCATCCAGCCCTGGCAGCGCTCGCTGCATCTGGCCTGCGCCACGGCCCTGCACCACGGGCACTTGCTGGCCTCGGCGGCCATTCCCTTCGTCTTTCCCGCACAACAGCTGCCCCTGCCCCATGGCCTGGAGTTCTTCGGCGATGGCTCCATGCGCCAGCAAGCGCCCATGGCTCCGGCCATCCACCTGGGCGCGCAGCGCATTCTGGTCATTGGCGTGGGGCGCGGCGTGACAACGGCGGGAAGCGCCGCAGGCGCCAGCGCGCCTTCGCTGGCGCAGATCGCCGGGCACGCGCTATCGAGCATCTTCCTGGACACCCTGGCCACCGACATCGAGCGCCTGCAGCGCATCAACCAGACGCTGCGCCTGCTCACGCCTGAGCAGCAGGCGCGCAGCCAATTGCGCCCCATCGAGCTGCTGGCCATCACCCCGTCGCAGGACATCGACGCGCTGGCCGCGCGCCACCTGCAGCAGCTGCCCGCCAGCATCCGCGCCCTGCTGGGGGCGCTGGGCACGGGCAGCGATGCGCGCGAGCTGGGCCATTCGGCCCTGGTGAGCTATCTGCTGTTCGAGGCGGCCTTTACGCAGGAGCTGATCGCACTGGGCGAGCAAGACACGCTGCGGCGCAGCCAGCAGGTGCTGGATTTCATGGGCTGGCAGGCGTCACCCGAAATGTCTTGAAGCCAGGGCCTGCACGGGCCGGTGCGCAGCGCCCGTCGCCCTCGGAGCCCGTTCATTCAGAGTCGCCGCACCTGCTCACTGCGGCGCGCCCTCCAAGCCACTGGCCTGGATGCCAGCCAGTTCGTCGGCCATGGCTTCGTACACGCTTTTGCGGATGGCGAACTCCAGCTCCTCACGGATACTGGGCAGCAGCGAGCGGGTCTGGCGCTCGATGACGACGGCAATGACCTCGCCCACCCGGTCGGTGAGCACGGCATCGACGCGCTGCATGACCCGGTGCACCAGCTGCTCTTCGAAATCGCCCGGCAGCAAGCCTCGCAAGGCGGCGGCATCCGGCCAGGCGTCGGCCTGCGCGGCCCGGGCCGCCACGGCGCAAAAGCCTTCGGCCTGTACGCCATCGGCCGCCATCGGCAGCGGCTCGGCCGCATCCGGGGGCGCGGCCATGGCAGGCAACTGCAACTCAGGCTGCGCGGACGGCACCGGGGCAGCCTGGCCCAGCTGCAGCATTTCCCAGGCCACGCGCTCGGCCAGCTCACTGGCTGCATCGCGCGGTGGCGGCGCCTGCATGGGCTGGCCGGGGGCTGCGTCGCCGTGCGGCCGCGCGCCATCCTGCAGGCCGTGCAGCGCATTCGCAGCGGGGGGGTGCAATGGCTGCAAATCGTCGAAGGCGCCCTGCCAAGCCGAGGCGTCCGGGCCTGCCGAGGGCTCAGGCTGCAGAGGCTGTGATGGCGGCGCAGCATCGGCGCTGGCCGCACCGCCAACGGCATTGAGCGCACGCTCGATGTAGCGCGAGGTGCGCAGCGCCACGTCGGGCTGCGGCTCGGGCATCAGCGTGGGGATTTGCGCCAGCGGCACCGGCATGTCCGCCGGTATGTCCGCAGGCGCGGCGGCCCGCAGGCCAGCGTCAGCTGGCGGCTGTGCGTCGTGGGCAGCACCGGAGCCATCGCTCGCGGGCTGGGCCTGCACGATGTCGGTCAGTGTGGGCACGGTCTGGGGGCGGTATGGATCGTGTGCGCGCTCAGTCATGGCGGAAATCTTCGGTTGGCTGGCTGGGTTGCTGAGACTGGGTTGGCGAAGCGGTTTTTCGTGGCAAAAGCTGCAAATGGAAGGCGGGAGTTCGTGCAAGACCTGAACACCCTGCAGGCATTTTCAACGCGGCAGTTGCGGGTTTTGAGCGAAAACACCGCCGCAATACTGAATGTCAATCCCCCTAAGAGCCTGTTCAAAATCTCGGCGCGAGTGGGCAAGAAGCGGTTTGGGGTGGGCTGCAAGGCGCAAAACGCAGCCATAGCTGGGGCTGGCTTTGCAACGTAGCAGAGCGCCCAAATCCGCTCTCTTGACCGCCGTGCAAAGATTTTGAACAGGCTCTAAGACAAGCCCATCAAGCAGCGCCTGTGGCTTGGCCCAGATCGTGGCTGAGGATGGCATAGCCGCGCTGCTGGTAATGCCGCCAGCGTTGGCGGGCGCACTGGCGGTCATGGGCGTCTGGCGATACCAGCTCATACAAATGCTCGAAATGGCTGAAACCTGCTGGCACTTCATCCCACAGACTGAGCAAGGCGTGAACCCGGCCATGCAGGGCCTGCGGGTCGATGCGCTCGCACAGCAGGATGGGCGCTTGCACGCTGGGCGCGGCAGGCCCGGCCGGGGCGCTGCCATGCCCATCCGGCGCGTCCAACCAGTCGTGGGCGACAAAATCGGCCGGGGCCATCTGCCAGAGCATGGCATCGAGCTGCTGCAACTGCTGCGGCGCAGCGCTGAGCAGCAGCGGCGTTTGCTGCATGAATGCCTTGCGCGCCAGACGGCAGGCAAAGTGCAGCTTGTCTGGCACGTTGAAGTAGAAATGCACGTCCGTCATGGGCGCATTATCCAGCCAAGCCCTGCCCACGATGCCGTGGCCTGCGCACGATGCAGGCCACAGAGCGCAAAAGCCCCGCCAGGCCAGCCGCCCGGCGGGGCTTTTGCAGGGGCTGTGCGCCGCCTCTGAACTGCGCAAGCGCAGTGCCAGGGCCCGTCGATCAGAAACCGCGCGTGACTGGCGGATCCATCTCGCCGGCCTTGGGCGGCGTGTCGGCGTATTTGCCCAGCTCCCACTTGGCAATGGCGTTGCGGTGTACTTCATCCGGGCCATCGGCAAAGCGCAGCGTGCGGGCGTTGGCGTAGCTGTAGGCCAGCGGGAAGTCGTCGCTGAGGCCGCCGCCGCCGTGCACCTGAATGGCCCAGTCGATGACGCGGCAGGCCATGCTGGGAGCCACGACTTTGATCATGGCGATCTCGGTGCGCGCGACTTTGTTGCCCACGGTGTCCATCATCCAGGCGGCCTTGAGCGTGAGCAAGCGCGCCATGTCGATCTCGCAGCGCGCCTGGGCGATGCGCTCTTGCGTGACGGTCTGCTGGGCGATGGTCTTGCCGAATGCCACGCGGCTGAGGGCGCGGCGACACAGGTATTCCAACGCGCGCTCGGCCTGGCCGATCAGGCGCATGCAGTGGTGGATGCGCCCTGGCCCCAGGCGGCCCTGGGCGATCTCGAAGCCACGGCCCTCACCCAGCAGGATGTTGGCAGCGGGCACGCGCACGTTCTCGAACAGCATTTCCATGTGGCCATGCGGCGCGTCGTCATAGCCCAGCACATTCAGCGGGCGCAGGATTTTCACGCCCGGCGTGTCAGCCGGCACGACGATCATGCTTTGCTGGGAGTGGCGCGGCGCGTCGAAGTCGCTTTTGCCCATGGTAATGAAGACTTTGCAGCGCGGATCGCCTGCACCAGAGATCCACCACTTGCGCCCATTGATGACGTATTCGTCGCCCTGGCGCTCGATGCGCGTCTCGATATTGGTGGCGTCGCTGGAGGCCACGGCCGGCTCTGTCATGGCAAAGGCCGAGCGGATTTCGCCTTCGAGCAGGGGCTTGAACCAGCGCTGCTTGATTTCCTCGCTGCCGTAGCGCGCCAGGGTCTCCATGTTGCCGGTGTCGGGCGCCGAGCAGTTGAACACCTCCGAGGCCCAGGGCACGCGGCCCATGATCTCGGCCAGCGGTGCGTATTCCTGATTGGTCAGCCCCGCGCCCTCATAGCCTGAGGCCGCGGCCGTGTCCACAGGCAGAAACAGGTTCCACAGGCCCTGCTGGCGCGCGATGGGCTTGAGCTTCTCGATGGTCTGAAGCGGTGTCCAGCGCTTGCCGGCGGCCGTATTGGCCTGCATTTCCTCGTGGTAGACCTGCTCGTTGGGGTAGATGTGCTGCTGCATGAACTGCTGCAGCTTGTCCTGCAAGGCCTTGGTCTTGTCAGAGTAGTCAAAATCCATCGCTGTGCTCCTTCTTCGTCGGGATCGGGTTGGGCATGGCAACGCACATGGCGCCTGGCATGCATGGGCAGGGGCGATCAGGCGCCGGCCTGCTGCGCCTTGCGCCAGGCCATCTCGGCCAACGGACGCGTGTTCTCACCTTGGGCCTTGGCGCGCGCGCTGCTGGCCAGCCCTTCTTGGGCGCGCTTGGCCACGCCTTGCAGGATGGCCGCCAGGCGGAACATGTTGTAGGCCAGGTAGAAGTTCCAGTCGGCCGTCAACTCCTCGGCCGTGGCAAAGCCGGTGCGCTCGCAATAGCGGCGGATGTATTCCTGCTCGCTGGGGATGCCCAGACTGGCATAGGGCACGTCGGCAATGCCACGGAACACGCCGCTGGGGATGTGCCAGGCCATGCAGTGGTAGCTGAAGTCGGCAAAGGGGTGGCCGATGGTGCTCAGCTCCCAATCCAGCACGGCGATGGCCTGTGGCGCATCGTTGGCAAACATCAGGTTGTCCAGCCGGAAGTCGCCGTGCACGATGGCGCTGAGGCGCTCATCGCGCGCCGATGCCGGGATGTTGGCCGGCAGCCATTCGATGAGCCTGTCCATGGCCTCGATGGGCCCGGTCTCGCTGGCGCGGTACTGCTTGCTCCAGCGGCCGATCTGGCGCTCGAAGTAGTTGCCCGGCCGACCAAAATCGCCCAGCCCGCAGGCGCGGTAGTCCACCGAGTGCAGCGCGGCGATGACGCGGTTCATCTCGTCGTAGATCGCGCTGCGCTCCTGCGGGCTCAGGCCTGGCAGCGCCTGATCCCACAGCACACGGCCGGTTTTGAACTCCATGATGTAGAAGGCCCGGCCGATGACCGACTCATCCTCGCACAACGCATACATGCGCGGCACCGGCACCGGCGTATCGGCCAGCGCGCGCATCACGGCGAACTCGCGCTCAATGGCGTGGGCCGAGGGCAGCAGCTTGGCCACCGGGCCTGGTTTGGCGCGCATCACGTAGCGCTGCGTCGGGGTCGTCAGCTCATAGGTCGGGTTGGATTGCCCGCCCTTGAACATCGCCACCGACAGCGGGCCGTCAAACCCTTCGACGTGCTGCTGCATCCAGCGCTGCAGTGCAGCCGCGTCGAAGGCGTGCTCGGCGCTGACCTCGCGCGTGCCCACAAAATGCTCGAAATCACTCATGCCATCTCCATCATTTGCTGTTTCCATCGCTGCATTGGCAAGGCGATGCGCCACACGGCCTGCCAACAACAACGCCGCAACCAGTGCGCACCAGGGCGCGCCGGTTGCGGCGTGTTTTTCTTTGGTTTTTGAATGCCCTTGCCTGCCAGGCTTCGAGACGCCCAGTGCAGGCTGCGGGCCAGGCGGCTACGCGGCCGCCTCGCCAATGCGGAGCAGCGCTTCGCGATCGAGGACCACCAGCCCCCCTGTTTCGATGCGGATGATGCCCTCGCGCTCCATGCCCTTGAGCTCCTGATTGACGCGCTGACGCGAAGCGCCCAGCAGCTGCGCCAGCTCCTCCTGCGCCAGCTGCAAACCGATGCGGATGTGACTGCCGCCGCTGAGGTCGGCAATGCCATAGCTGCGCGCCAGGTGCAACAGCTGCTTGGCCAGGCGCGCGCGCAGCGGCAGCGTGTTCAAGTCCTCGACCAGCCCATACAGGCCGCGAATGCGCCGCGCATGCAGGCGCAAAATGGCCTGGTAGAACTCCACATGGGTCTGCAGGATCTTGAAGAAATCGCTCTTGCTCACCCCCACGATGGTGGTGTTGCCATGCGCATAGGCATCGTGGGTGCGCTTGTCGCCGTCGAGCAAGGCCACGTCGCCAAACCAGATGCCCGGCTCGACATAGGTCAGCGTGATTTGCTTGCCCGTCAACGAAGTCGAGCTCACGCGCACTGCGCCCTTGGCGCACGCAATCCACTCCTCGGGCGGATCGCCGCGCGCGCAAATCAGCGCGCCGTCCTTGTAGCGTTTGACGTATGCACATCGCAGGATATCGTGCCGCAGCGTCGGCGAAAGTGTGTTGAACCAGCGACCTGCATTGATCGCCTCGCGTTCCTGCATGGTAAGAATAGGTTCGTCCATGGCGTGTCTTGTGAGTGACTGGGCATCGCCTGCCCGCTGCGGCGCCACGCTGCAGCAAGCCGGCGATGCAAACGCAACGGCGCAGCAATCGGCCCGTCAGGGCTGCTGCGCGCGTGCGCGCGCGATGATACGCACAAATACCAGCCCCGCTGACGCGGCACGCGGGCTTGGTGCACAAATGCCATTACAGTGCCCGCTGGCGCTGTTGCCGTATTTGCCCCGCCTGCCATGAAACGACTTCTGACCAGCCTGTTCGTGCTGCTGGCCATCACTGCCGTGGTCTTCTACGGCATGTTCAGCACGCTCAAAAGCAAAAAGCCCACTGCCCCGGCGGGGGCGGTGACGGCGCCGACCGGCGGCGCGCAAGGCCCACGCTGATCGACGGTTCAGAGCCCGCCGTCAAGAAAGGCCTGCTCCCACGATCCGCTCACGCAGCATGGGCAGAGCATCCAGGCCCCAGAACAGCTCGCCATCGACGACGAAGGCCGGCACGCCAAAGACGCCAGCGACCTGAGCCTGATCGGTGTTGGCGCGCAGCAGCTCTTTGCAAAGCGCACTGTCTGGGCCACCATCGATGCGCAGCTGCTGCGCCAGGCATTGCTCCAACTGCGCCAAGCGCTCGGGCTGCAGAGCATCGGCCCCGCCAGACTGCCAGACGTGTTCAAAAATGCACTGCGCCGTGTAGCGATTGATGCTGCCATCCGTGCTGCAAGCCATGGCCAAGCGCAGCAGCGGCAGGCTGTTGAAGGGGTGCTGGGCCGGCCAGGCAAAGCCCGCCTGTTGCTGCGCCTGCATGGCCGCTGGCAGCGTGCCGGGCTCTTGCTCTGCCAGGCATTGCTGCGCCTGGGCCTGCTGTTCGGCCAGCCACTGCGTGTGGCGCTGGATCCAGCCATGCTTGCTGGCAATGCTGGCTGGCGATGTCACACCCTGGGCCTTGAACAAGGCCCCCAACAGCACCGGCTTGTACAGCACCTGGTAGCCGCCGCCCTTGAGCGCCTGCGGCAGGGCATGAAATGCCAGGTGGGCATAGGGCGAGACAAAATCAAAATAGAAATGGATGGGCTGCATGGCGGGCCTTGCATTGAGGGGTTGAGAACCTTGAGGCCATCAGAGCTGGCGCAGGCGCGCTGCGGCGCGCTGCAGCATAGCCTGCCAGATGGCGCGCTTGCACGCAGCGCTGGCTTGGCCCCACTGGGCGATTTCATCGAGCTGGCGATAGCAGCCCAGGCAATAAGGCGCTGGCGCATCGGCTGCTGCCAGCTCGGCGCTCATGGCGCACACCTGGATACAAGGCGAAGGCGGCGGCTCCTGCGCGCCATCGTGCAGCAAGCCCTGCGCGCGCAACTGCTGGGCGCGCGCCAACAGGCGCTGAGCCGCTTGCACGGGGTTGAGCGGCCTGCGCTCAGTTTCGGACGGCGGCATGGCTGGGCAAGCCCCCTGAAAAAGTCTGCACAACATCGGCCCAAGGGGCATCGGTGCAGTGGTGCAATTGCTCCGGGCTAAGCGCCAGCAGCGCGCGCGCATGGCCGCACCAGACCCAAAGCGCATCGAAGCGCTGCAAGCTGTCGTCAAGCAAGCACAACAGCGGTTCGAGATGGCCCAGCGGCGCAACGACCCCTGCGGCAAACCCTGTGCGCTCTCGCACGAATTGGGCATCGGCACTGGCCGTTTGCCCCAACAGGCGGGACACCTTGGCGCGATCGACGCGGCGATCGCCCGCCGCCATGACCAGCACCGGGGCAGCATCGACCAAGCGCCGCAGCACCACGCCACGCGCCAGTTGGCCCGGCGCCACGCCCAGCCACTCGGCAGTCTGCCGCAAGCTGCGTGCAGGCCGCCCCAGCCATTGGGGCTGCCCCAACTGCGGCCAGGCGCACAAAGCCTGCTGCACGCGCTGCACCGGCTCGGGCAGCCGTTCGGGCAGTGGCTGCGTGACTGCAGCGGACAATTTGCGCAAGGCCAAGGGGCCGGCCACTTATCAGCCGCAGGCCACGGCCTCGGGCCGCTTCTTGGCGATGGCCGTGCCTGCGCGCGAGCTGGAGGGGCGCTGCAGAAAGCTGCTGATGTACAGGCCGGCATCAACCAGCTTTTCCAGATCAACGCCCGTCTCGATGCCCATGCCGTGCAGCAGATAGACCAGATCCTCAGTGGCCACGTTGCCAGTGGCGCCCTTGGCGTAAGGGCAGCCGCCCAGACCAGCCACAGCAGCATCAAATTGCCACACGCCCAGCTGCAGTGCCGCCAGCGTGTTGACCACGCCCTGACCGTAGGTGTCGTGGAAGTGGCCCGAGACGTCGTCAAGCGCGTAGTGCTTGAGCGTGGCCTCAATGGCGCGCTGCACCTTCAGCGGCGTACCTACGCCAATGGTGTCGGCCACGCCGGCGTGCTGTACACCGATGGACTTGAGCTGGCGCGCCAGCGACTCGACCTGCTGGGGCGAGACCTCCCCCTCATACGGGCAACCGACGGTGCAGGACATGGCGCCGCGCACATAGATGCCCCGCGCCCGCGCGGCCTCCACCACCGGCGCAAAACGCTCGATGCTCTCGGCAATCGAGCAGTTGATGTTCTTCTGGCTGAAGGTTTCGCTGGCCGAGGCAAAGACCACGATCTCATCGGGTTGGCTGGGCAAGGCCGCTTCCAGCCCCTTCATATTGGGCACCAGCACCGAGTAGCGCACGCCGGGACGGCGCTCAATGCCCGCCATGACCTGGCTGTTGTCGGCCATTTGCGGCACCCATTTGGGCGAAACGAAGCTGGTGACCTCGATCTCCTTCAGGCCTGCATCCTGCAGGCGCTGCACCAGGCCGATCTTGACCTCGGCCGGCACCAGTTGTTTTTCGTTTTGCAGGCCATCGCGTGGGCCGACTTCCACCAGTTTGACTTTGCTGGGCAGTGCCATGGCTTGGGGCTCCTGAAGGGGTGGTGAAGAAGAAAACGCCAGCGCGCAACGCATGGAACCGCGCTCTGTGACCGGCCCATGCGCTGCGCGCCCGCCTGCGCGGTTGCCCGCACAGGCCAGTGTGTCGTCCATGGTGCCGCCCGGCAGAGGCGGCAAAGCATCAGGGACTGTTCAAAAAACAGGCCCTGACCTCATCAGACAGCCGCCTCGTCCTGCTCGCCGGTGCGGATGCGCACCACCTGCTCCAGCGGGGAGACGAAGATCTTGCCGTCGCCAATCTTGCCGGTGCGCGCAGCCTTGGCGATGGTCTCGATACAGCTGTCCACCACGGCGTCCGTCACGGCGATCTCAATCTTCACCTTGGGCAGAAAATCCACCACGTACTCTGCGCCACGGTACAGCTCCGTATGGCCCTTCTGGCGGCCAAAACCCTTGACCTCGGTCACCGTCAAGCCAGTGATGCCCGACTCGGCCAAGGCCTCTCGCACATCATCGAGCTTGAAGGGCTTGATGATGGCGGTGATCAATTTCATGCTCATTGCAAAACTCCTTGCCTGGGATGCGGCAATTCAAAGGCGCGCGGCGGCTGTCTGAGACAGAGTCTGCGCCCAGAAAAATGGCTAAGCCGCCCGAAAAGCCCGCAATGGTAACGCCATTTGCCTGGCCCATGGCTTGCCTGGGTGGCTCAAATGCACTGCTTTTGCTGAGCCTCAACGCTGATAGCCATTGGTGACTGGATAGCGCCAATCGAGGCCAAAGCTGCGTGCGCTGAGCTTGGGGCCGGGTGCGCTTTGCTGGCGCTTGTATTCGCTGATGCGCAGCAACCTGAACACCTGCTCGACACGCTCGCGCGGGTAGCCGGCGGCGACGATCTCATCGGCCGAGCGCTCTTGCTCCAGGCGCAGCTGCACAATGGCGTCGAGCACCTCGTAGGGCGGCAGGCTGTCCTGATCGGTCTGGTTCTCGCGCAGCTCGGCGCTGGGCGGGCGGGTGATGATGCGCTCGGGGATGGGCTGCGCCACGGCCTGGCCTGCGGCGCATGCAGGCACATGCGCATTGCGCCAGCGCGCCAATGCAAAGGCCTCGGTCTTGTACAAGTCCTTCAGCGGCGCAAAGCCGCCGCACATGTCGCCATACAGCGTGGAGTAGCCCATGGCGACCTCGCTCTTGTTGCTGGTGGCCAGCAGCAGCCCCCCAAACTTGTTGGACAAGGCCATGAGCAGCACGCCCCGGATGCGCGCCTGCAGGTTTTCCTCCGTGGCATCGACCGGGCGCTGTTCGAACAGCGGCGCCAAGCTGTGCTGCAGCGTCTCGAAAGGCTCGCGGATGGAGATCTCGTCATAGCGCACGCCCAGGCGGCGCACCATCTCGCGCGAATCCTCCAGGCTGATGGCCGCCGTATAGGGCGAAGGCATCATCACCGCATGCACCTGCTGCGCGCCCAGCGCGTCCACCGCCAGCGCCAGCACCAGGGCCGAATCAAGCCCGCCCGACAGGCCCAGCAACACCTGGCCAAAGCCGTTCTTGCGCACATAGTCGCGCGTGGCCAACACCAAAGCCTGCCAGACTTGCAGCAGCTCCTCGCCCAGCGCGTGGTTCTGCCCAGGCTCCAGCAGCCACTGCCCTGGCTCGACTGCTTCTGCCGTATCGCCCTGCCACTGCAGCGGCCACAGGCAAGCAGCAAAGCCTGGGGCCCAGCCCGCAATCTGGCCGTCGGCCTGCAGTGCCAGCGAATGGCCATCGAACACCCGCTCATCCTGACCGCCCACCGTGTTGGCATACAAGAGCGGCAACCCGGCGGCCTGGGCACAAGCGCCCAGCGCTGCCGCACGCTGCGCCGGCCGGCCCTGCACGAAGGGCGAGGCATCCAGCGCCAGCAGCAGGCGAGCGCCTGCCTGGCGGGCCTGCTGCGCCAGCTTGGGTTGCCAGACATCAGCGCCAATGAGCACCGCCAGCGGCACGCCCTGCACCGAGATCACCTCTGGCTGCGCCCCAAGCGAGCCGCCAATGAAATGGCGCTGCTCGCCACTTTGCCAGCCCTGCCCGCCCTGCTGCCGCCAACGC
The DNA here is from genome assembly GCF_002285285.1 of Vandammella animalimorsus. Classification (GTDB taxonomy): domain Bacteria; phylum Pseudomonadota; class Gammaproteobacteria; order Burkholderiales; family Burkholderiaceae_C; genus Lampropedia; species Lampropedia animalimorsus. The sequence goes on along the minus strand of NZ_NSJF01000001.1, from coordinate 304,419 downwards.
GCCAACAACTGCCCTGCGCCAATCAAGCTGGCCGCATTGCAGGCCAGCGGCCTGGGCAGCAACTGCAGCGGGTCTGCTGCTGCAGCATGCTCAGGCTCGGCCACTGCCTCCGGATGGCCCAGCACAATGTGCAAATGTGGCCATTGCGCACTGGCGGCCACCAGCTGCTGCAGCGCCTGCGCGCAGTCTTGCAGAAACAGCGGACGGCAAAGCAAATCGCCCGCACCCGGCCCGCTGAGGAACAACTCGGGCAATACCAACAGCTGGCAGCCTTGCGCCTGCGCCTGAGCAGCGGCCTGCAGGGCTTGGGCCAGATTGCCCTGTACATCCCCCGCGACGGGGTTGAGTTGTGCGACACAGATTGAAAGAGTCATGGGCGAAGGCATGGCGGCAAGTGGGGCTCAGGGCAAATGGGGCGCAGGCATTGAGCGCCTGCCCCCTGAAAAAAGCGGCCATTATCACGCCAGGGCCTGTTCACGCATCGCAGCGCCGCGCCCCTGTGCGATCGGTGCAGATTTTCCCTAGGGCCGCACTGGTATGATGCGCGCCTTTCGCGCATCCCGGCCGGCATGGGCAGGCCGGGCCTTGGAGCCGACTCCAAGGGTTGCAAGCCAACTGCCAGTAGCTCAACTGGATAGAGCAGCTGCCTTCTAAGCAGCAGGTCGGGGGTTCGAGTCCCTCCTGGCAGGCCAATGCCCCACCCTGCGTTTTTCTTGCCCTGGGACATTCCGCCGTGTCTTTGTTCGTCACCGAATTCGAGGGCGGTCGCGCCCTGTCGCCCTTCCGCGCAGCCAAGCTGCTGCCTGCACTGCAGGCCATCCATCCCAAAATCCAGGCCATTGATGCGCGCTTTTTGCATCTGGTCGCTACCGAGCAGCCCATGAGCGATGCGCTGGCGCAGCAACTGGCGCGCCTGCTGGACTATGGCGAGCCTTTTGCCCCGGCGCAGGCCGGCGCAGCCGATGCTTTGGTGCTGGTCACGCCCCGGCTGGGCACGGTCAGCCCCTGGGCCTCCAAGGCCACGGACATTGCGCACAACTGCGCCCTGCCAGTGCGCCGTATCGAGCGCGCCGTGGAGTACCGCCTGCACCTCAAGCCTGGCCTGCTGGGCCAGCGTGAGGCGTTGGACGATGCGCAGTGGCAGCAGGTCGCCGCTTTGCTGCACGATCGCATGACTGAATCGGCGCTGCGCGAGCGCCAGCAAGCCCACGGCCTGTTCGAGAGCCTGCCTGCCGCATCGCTGCAAACGGTGGATGTGCTCAGCGGCGGCCCCGAGCAAGGCAGGCAGGCGCTGGAAGCGGCCAACCGCGACTGGGGCCTGGCACTGGCCGAGGACGAGATCGACTACCTCGTAGCCGCCTTCACGCAACTGGGCCGCAACCCCACGGACGTGGAGCTGATGATGTTCGCCCAGGCCAACAGCGAGCACTGCCGCCACAAGATCTTCAACGCCGACTTCACCATCGACGGCCAGCGCCAGGACAAAAGCCTGTTCGGCATGATCCGCCACACGCACCAGATGGCGCCGCAGCACACCGTCGTGGCCTATGCCGACAACGCCTCGGTGATGGAAGGCCATGCCATCGAGCGCTTCGTCGCCCGCGCCGGCGACGCCCAGGCCCCGCGCCAGTACGTGCGCGAGCCGGCCCGCCACGACGTGCTGATGAAGGTGGAGACGCACAACCACCCCACGGCCATCTCGCCCTTCCCCGGCGCGGCCACCGGCGCGGGCGGCGAGATCCGCGACGAAGGCGCCACCGGCCGTGGCGCGCGGCCCAAGGCCGGGCTGACGGGCTTTACCGTCTCCAAGCTCTGGGGCGGGCTGAGCGAGCAGCCCGGCGGCAAGCCCGCCCACATGGCCAGCCCGCTGGAGATCATGACCGAAGGCCCGCTGGGCGGCGCGGCCTTCAACAACGAGTTTGGCCGCCCCAATCTGGCCGGTTATTTCCGCGAATACGAGCAAGAAGTCGCGGGCGTGCAGCGCGGCTTTCACAAGCCCATCATGATCGCCGGCGGCCTGGGGCAGATCGATGCCACGCAGGTCAAGAAAGTGCAATTCCCCGCTGGCACGCTGCTGGTGCAACTGGGCGGGCCGGGCATGCGCATCGGCATGGGCGGCGGCGCGGCCAGCTCGCTGGCCAGCGGCGTGAACGCGGCCGATCTGGACTTTGATTCCGTGCAGCGCGGCAACCCCGAGATTGAGCGCCGCGCGCAGGAAGTCATCAACCAGTGCTGGCAATTGGGCCAGGACAACCCCATCCTAGCCATCCACGACGTGGGCGCGGGCGGCTTGTCCAACGCCTTCCCCGAGCTGGTCAACGACGCCGGGCGCGGCGCGCGCTTTGATTTGCGCGCCGTGCCGCTGGAGGAAAGCGGCCTCTCGCCCAAGGAGATCTGGAGCAACGAAAGCCAGGAGCGCTACGTCATGGCCATCGCCCCCGAGGCGCTGGCGCGCTTCGAGGCGCTGTGCGCGCGCGAGCGCTGCCCGTTTGCCGTGGTCGGCGTAACCACCGAGGCGCGCGAACTGCGCGTGACCGACGGCGAGGACGGCAAGGACAACACCGAAGCCACCACCGTCCCGCACCCCGTGGACATGCCCATGGACGTGCTGCTGGGCAAGCCGCCCAAGATGCACCGCGACGTGCGCAGCGTGGCGCGCACGCCCCAGCCGCTGGATGTCACCGGCGTGGGCCTGCAAGAGGCCATCATCGGCGTGCTCAGCCACCCCACGGTGGCCAGCAAGCGCTTTCTCATCACCATTGGCGACCGCACCGTGGGCGGCCTCACGCACCGCGATCAAATGGTCGGCCCCTGGCAAGTGCCGGTGGCCGATTGCGCCGTCACCCTGGCCGACTTCCAAGGGCTGGCGGGCGAGGCCATGAGCATGGGCGAGCGCAGCCCGGTGGCTGCCCTCAACGCCCCGGCCTCAGGCCGCCTGGCCATTGCCGAGGCCATCACCAACCTGCTGGCCGCGCCCATCGAGCTGGCGCGCGTCAAGCTCTCGGCCAACTGGATGGCCGCCTGCGGCGAACCGGGCGAGGACGCCGACCTGTACGCCACCGTGCGCGCCGTCGGCCTGGAGCTGTGCCCGCAGCTGGGCATCTCCATCCCCGTGGGCAAGGACAGCCTGTCCATGCGCACCGTCTGGCAGCACGAGGGCCAGCCGCGCAAGGTCACCTCCCCCGTGACGCTGATCGCCAGCGCCTTCTGCACCCTGCCCCACATCACCGGCACGCTCACGCCGCAACTCAATCGCGACGAGGCCGACACCACCCTCGTCCTCATCGACCTGGGCCGCGGCCAGATGCGCATGGGCGGCTCCATGCTGGCGCAGGTGCTGGGCCAGGAGGGCGGCGCCACCGCCGATCTGGACGACGCGCAAGACTTGGTGCGCCTGGTCGATGCCGTCAACCAACTGCGCCGCGAAGGCAAGCTGCTGGCCTACCACGACCGCAGCGACGGCGGCCTGCTGGCCACCGTGGCCGAAATGGCCTTTGCCGGGCGCGTGGGCGTGGCGCTGAATGTGGACATGCTCATCACCGAAAGCGACGGCATCAGCGACAGCCGTGCCGAATACGGCGACGCCAAGAACTGGGCGCAGCAAATCAGCGCGCGCCGCGAGGAACTGACCCTCAAGGCCCTGTTCAACGAAGAGCTGGGCGTGGTGCTGCAAGTGCGCACCTCCGAGCGCGACGCCGTCATGCAGACGCTGCGCGCGCACGGCCTGTCCAAGCACAGCCACTTCATCGGCAAGACCCGCCCGGCCCAGGCCCCGCTGGAGGACGGCAAGGGCCAGCTGCAAATCTGGCGCGATACCAAGAACGTCTTCAGCGCCGAGCTGTACGACCTGTTCCAGGTCTGGGACAGCGTGAGCTGGAAGATCGCCCGCGAGCGCGACAACCCGGATTGCGCCGATCAGGAGCACGCCGCCGCCGGCCGCATGGACGACCCCGGCCTGCACGTGCAGCTGAGCTTCGACCCGGCCGAGGACGTGGCCGCCCCCTTCATCGGCAGCCAGGCCCGCCCGCGTGTGGCCGTGCTGCGCGAGCAGGGCGTGAACTCCCACGTCGAAATGGCCTACGCCTTCAGCGAAGCGGGCTTTGAGGCCATCGACGTGCACATGAGCGACCTGCAGGCCGGGCGCGAAAACCTGGCGCAATTTCAGGGCCTGGTGGCCTGCGGCGGCTTCAGCTACGGCGACACCCTGGGCGCGGGCGTAGGCTGGGCGCGCTCCATCACCTTCAACCCCGCGCTGGCCGAGCAATTCCAGCAATTCTTTGCGCGCGGCGACACCTTCGGCCTGGGCGTGTGCAACGGCTGCCAGATGTTTGCCGAGCTGGCCGGCATCATCCCCGGCGCGCAGGCCTGGCCGCGCTTTACCACCAACCGCAGCGAGCGCTATGAGGCCCGCCTGGTGCAGGCGCTGGTGCCCGACTCGCCCAGCCTGTTCTTCGCCGGCATGGCAGGCAGCCGCCTGCCCATCGTCGTCGCCCATGGCGAAGGCTTTGCCAACTTCAGCCAGCGCGGCAACGCCAGCGCCGCCATCGCCGCGCTGCGCTACGTGGATCACCTGGGCCAGCCCACCGAGCAATACCCGCTCAACCCCAATGGCAGCCCCGGCGGCCTGGCCGCCGTGACCACGGCCGACGGCCGCTTCACGGCCATGATGCCGCACCCCGAGCGCGTGTTCCGCAACGCCCAAATGAGCTGGACGGATCTGCCCGCCACCGGCGGCCTGGGCGCCAAAAGCCCCTGGATGCGCCTGTGGCGCAATGCCCGCAAGTGGATCGGGTGACGACGGGCTGCGGGCTGTGCCTGGCTCAAGAGCCAGCGCCTGGCCTGCGCCCTCCTGTTTTTCCCCCAATGGCCGCCACGGCGCGCGCCAACGACTATGCAAACTCCCTATGAATGGGCCATGGGCTGGCGCTATACCCGTGCGGGGCGCACCAGCCGCAGCAAGGGCCTGCTTTCCTTCGTCGCCAGCGTCTCGGCCATCGGCATTGCGCTGGGCGTGGCGGCGCTGATCATTGTGCTCAGCGTGATGAACGGCTTTCAGCGCGATGTGCGCGACCGCATGCTCTCGGTGGTCTCGCACATCGAGGTGTTCGCGCCGCGCGGCGGCACGCTGCCCAGCGTGGAACGCGTCTCGGCCCAGGTGCGCCAAAACCCGCAGGTCGTGGGCCTGGCGCCCTTCGTCTCGGTGCAGGCGCTCATCGCGCGCGGCGACGACATGCGCGGCGCCATCGTGCGCGGCATCGATCCGGCGCTGGAGCCCGAGGTCACGGAGCTGGCCGGCAGCCTGCGCCAGCAGGTGCTGCAGCAGCTCACGCCGGGCAGCTTTCACATCGTGCTCGGGCACGAGCTGGCCAAGCAGCTGGGCGTGGTGCCCGGCGGGCAGGTCACGCTGGTGGCGCCTTCGGGCCAGGTCACGCCCGCCGGGGTGGTGCCGCGCCTGAAGCAGATGACGGTGGTGGGCACTTTCGACTCGGGCCATTTCGAGTACGACTCGGGCATGGCCATGCTGCACATCGAGGACGCGCAGCGCATCTTCCGCCTGGAGTCGCCCAGCGGCATCCGCCTGAAGCTGCAGGATTTGCACCAGGCGCCCGAGGTGGTGCAGCAACTGGCCAACAGCCTGAGCGACCCGCTGCTGCTGCGCGACTGGACCATGCAGAACCGCAACTGGTTCATGGCCGTGCAGATGGAAAAGCGCATGATGTTCATCATCCTGACGCTGATCGTCGGCGTGGCCGCCTTCAACCTGGTGGCCACGCTGGTGATGACGGTGGCCGACAAGCGCGCCGACATCGCCATCCTGCGCACGCTGGGCGCCAGCTCGGCCAGCATCATGGCGATCTTCGTCGTGCAAGGCGCCATGGTGGGCATCATCGGCACGCTGGCCGGGCTGCTGCTGGGCCTGGCCGTGGCGCACAACATCGACGTCATCGTGCCCTTCATCGAGCGGCTGCTGGGCTTTCAGTTCCTGCCGCCGGAGATGTACCTGATCAGCCAGATCCCCAGCGACCCGCAGCTGCGCGACATCGCCTCGATCTGCGCCGTGGCGCTGGCGCTGGCTTTCGTCGTCACCCTCTACCCGAGCTGGCGCGCCAGCCGCATCAACCCCGCCGAGGCCCTGCGCTATGAGTGAACACTTTCGCCCCCCTGCACCGGCGCAGCCGCCGGTGGTGCTCTCGGCGCGCCAGGTGGTCAAGCGCTTTTGCGAAGGCCCGCTGGACGTGACCGTGCTCAAGGGCCTGTCGCTGGACGTGTACGCCGGCCAGACGCTGGCCATCGTCGGCGCCTCGGGCTCGGGCAAGAGCACGCTGCTGCACATCCTCGGCGGGCTGGACAAGCCCAGCAGCGGCAGCGTGCTGCTGCAAGGCCAGCCGCTAGAGGGCATGAGCGCCAACCAACGCGGCGTGCTGCGCAATCGCAAGCTGGGCTTTGTCTACCAGTTCCACCACCTGCTGCCTGAGCTGAGCGCGCTGGAGAACGTGGCCATGCCGCTGCGCATCCGCCGCGCCAGCGCCCAGGAATGCACGGACAAGGCCAGCGCCATGCTGCGCCAGGTCGGCCTGGGCGAGCGCTTGCAGCACCGCCCGGCCGAGCTCTCCGGCGGCGAGCGCCAGCGCGTGGCCATCGCCCGTGCGCTGGTCACCGAGCCGGTGTGCGTGCTGGCCGACGAGCCCACTGGCAACCTGGATCGCGAAACGGCCGACGCCGTGTTCGCGCTGATGATGCAGCTGGCGCGCGAGCGCGGCACGGCCTTCGTGCTGGTCACGCACGACCAGGATCTGGCCGCGCGCTGCGACCGCCAGCTGCGCATGCAATCGGGCCAGCTGCAAGAGCCCGGCCAGCCAGCGCCGCAGAGCTGAGGCCACAGCGCGCCGCATCATGCCGTTCTGGATCGACACCCATTGCCATCTCGATGCGGCCGAGTTCGACGCCGACCGCCGCGCCGAGCGCGAGCGCGCCCGCGCCGCCGGGGTGCGCTGCTGTGTGCTGCCGGCCGTGCAAGCGTCTGGCTTCGAGGCATTGCGACAACTGGCCCATGCCGAAGGCGATGCCTATGCGCTGGGCATTCACCCGCTGTACACGCCAGGGGCCAGCCAGGCCGACCTCGACGCCCTGGATGCAGCCTTGCAGCGCCATGCACAGGACGCGCGGCTGGTGGCCGTGGGCGAGATCGGGCTGGACTTCTTCACCGGGCTGGAGCCTGGCTGGCAGACCCAGGTCTACAGCGCCCAGCTGCGCCTGGCCAAGGCCCATGCACTGCCGGTGCTGCTGCACGTGCGGCGCAGCGTCGATCAGGTGCTCAAGCAGTTGCGCGCAGCGCACTTTCACTGCGGTGGCATCGCCCACGCCTTCAACGGCAGCCTGCAACAGGCCCATGCTTTTCTGGATTTGGGCTTCAAGCTGGGCTTTGGCGGAGCGGTGACCTTCGAGCGCGCCCAGCAGCTGCGCCGCCTGGCCGCGCAATTGCCGGCCGAGGCCATCGTCATGGAAACCGATGCGCCAGACATGCCGCCGCACTGGCTTTACACCCCAGCCCAGGCGCGCGCGCAGGGCCAGCCCCAGGGCCGCAACAGCCCCGCCGAGCTGCCGCGCATTGCCGCCGCCGTGGCCGAGCTGCGCGGCCTGCCCCTGGCGCAATGGCAGGCACAGAGCAGCGCCAACGCCATGGCCGCCCTGCCCCGCCTGCGCGCGCTGCTGCCGCCAGCGCCAGCGGGCCACGGCGCCGCGCAAAAATGAGCATGGCCCAGCGCCCGGCGCCATCGCCAGCCCCGGATTCGGCAGCGCCCCTTGCCCCGGCGCACTGCGCAGCCGATGCCAGCCAGGCTGCGACGCTGCTGCATGGGCTGGCGCCCATCCTTGATGCGCGCACGCGCGTGTTGGTGCTGGGCAGCTTTCCCGGCGCGGCCTCGCTGGCAGCCGGGCAGTACTACGCCCACCCGCGCAATCAGTTCTGGCCCATTCTGGCCGCGCTGCATACGCCGCCGGCCTGGCCGGCGCTGCCGCCGGACTACGCCGCACGCCGGCAGTGGCTGCTGCAACAAGGCATTGGCCTGTGGGATGTGTACGCCAGCTGCGAACGCCAGGGCAGCCTGGACAGCGCCATCCGCAACGCCCGCGTCAACGCGCTGCACAGCCTGCGCCAGCGCTGCCCACAGCTGGCGTTGATCGCCCACAACGGCGGCGAGAGCTACCGCCACCGCCGCCTGACCGAGGCGCTGGGCCTGCCTGTGCTGCGCCTGCCCTCGACCAGCCCGGCCAACGCCAGCTGGAGCTTCGAGCGCAAGCTGGCCGCCTGGCGCGCCGCGCTGCTGCCAGCGCTATTGCCCACACCCTCGCCTGCGCTGCCTACAGCGCCCGGCCACGCCCCTGCTCCCACATCCCCCGCCTCGCAATGAAAGCCCCCCGCACCCCCGCCCGCGCCAACGCCCGCAAACCCCAGCCCGCCGCGCTGCCCGATGTCAGCATCTCCGAAGAGGATGGCGTGCGCCACCTGCACCTGGATTCGCCTTGGATTCAGGGCTCGATGCGCATTGCCAAGCCCCTGGATCTGGAGTTGGAATACGTGCAGCGCATGATGGCCTGGCTGTTGTTCGTCGAGCCCGATGCCGTACCCGACCTGCACGCCATGCAGCTGGGCCTGGGCGCGGCAGCGCTGACCAAGTTTTGCTACAAGCGCCTGGGCATGCGCACCACGACCATCGAGCTCAACCCCCAGGTTGTGGCCGCCTGCATGCGCTGGTTTCGCCTGCCCGAGAACGACGAGCGCCTGCAGGTGCTGGTGGCCAATGCCCAGGACGCGGTGCAAGACCCGGATTGGCTCGGCAGCGTCGATGCGCTGCAGGTGGATCTCTACGACCACGACGCGGCCGGGCCGGTGCTGGAGAGCGCCGAGTTCTACGGCCACTGCCACGCCATGCTGGCCGAAGGCGGCTGCATGAGCGTCAATCTGTTTGGCCGCACGGCCAGCTTCGAGCGCAACATGCGCCACATCGCCGCCGCTTTCGGGGCGCAGGCGCTGTGGCACTTCAAACCCACGCACGAGGGCAACACCATCTTGCTGGCGCGCAAGGGGGGTGCCGAAGTCTCCCGCCCGCTGATGCGCCAACGCGCCGAGGCCATCGAGGCACGCTGGAAACTGCCCGCGCGCCTGTGGGTGCAGGCCCTGCAACGCTGGCAACCCGCGCCGCCAGTGTCATGACGCTGCCTATAATTTTCATTCCCTTCGCCCAGCCGCGCAGCCTGCTTTGTGAGCCCGCCCATCACGCCCCTCTCCCCCGCGCCGCCGCCCACGCAAAGTTTGGGCCTGCTGCGCACCCTGTACCGGCTGGCAGGCCTGATGGCCACCGTTGCCGTGCTGGTGGCCCTGTTCTGGCTGCACAAGCACAGCAGCCTCTTGCAGCAGCAGGCCGTGCAGGCTCAGGCGCAAACCCAGGCGCTGCGCTATGCCTACGCCCTGCAGATCAGCGCCCAGGGCTATGCACGCATGCTGCACAGCATTCAAGCCAAGCTGAGCGGCAATCCCGCGCAGGACACTGCGTTGCTGCAAACGCAATGGGATGCCGCGCAGCAAAACTCCAGCCTCATCAATGCCTCCACGCTGCGCCTGCTGCCAGCGCCGCCCACCGACCTGGCCGTGCTGCCCCCGGATGATGCGGCGCTCTGGGCTGCCGCACGCCAGCCTTTGACGCCCATGCCGCAAGCATTGGCTCGGCCCGAGGGCCTGACGCTGTTCACACCAGCATTGCACCAAACTGCCGCCGGCCCCCAGCATCAACTGCTGGCGCTGGATTTGCGCTATGACAGCTGGCTGCGCGAGGTTCAGCGCAATCTGGGGCTTGATCCCAGCTTGCCGCAGGGCCTGTATCTGGAGCAGGCAGCCGCTGCGCAGCAAGGGGACAGTGGCAAGCCATCGACTTGGCCAGAGCAGCAATGGCGCCAAGAGCAGCTGCATACCCGGCTAACAATCCTGGGCCAGTCGCTGGAGCTGGTTTTCACCGCGCCACCGCCGGGCAGCGCTGTCGGGGCCGATTCACTGCCCACAGCAACCACCCCTGCCAACTCCGCCCATGACGCAGGGCAATACGTACTGTGGCCCCCCGTCCTGATCGCACTGCTGGCATTGCTGCTGTATCTGTTGCTGCGCGCCTGGCTCATGCGGCGCGCGCAGTTGCAGATGCAACGCTGGCGCGAATACGCCAGTGACAGCCGCGAGCATTATTTGGCGCTGATTAACCACCCGCTGCTGGCCGTGGCTGAGGTGGAAGGCGCGGCCGGTCAGTTCATTTCCGTCTCCCCCCGGCTGGCACAGCTGCTGGGCTACAGCCAGGACAGCATGCAGCGCCTGACGCTGGCCAGCCTGGCCCACCCGGAGGACGTGCAGCGCCTGCACCAGCCTCAAGCACTGCAGCAGCAACAAGCCGGCGACACGCGCTATCGCTATGGGCGCATCGCCAATTTGCGCTTGCTGCACAGTCTGGGGCATGTGGTTTGGGTGGATTTGCTGGAGATCAGCCCCCAGGAGCCACACGGCGCCAGCGCTTTGCAAGGGCACAGGCTGGTCATCATGCGCGACCAGAGCGAGACGCGCACCCTGCAGGCGCAGCTCAATCGCCGCATCCAGCGGCAGGCGGCCATCCTTGAGCAAGTGCCCTTGGGCTTGTGCATTCTGGACAACCAGATGCGCATCCAGTTCATGAACCAAGGCTTCAAGCGCATCAGTCAGCTCAAGGCCCCAATGCCCGAAAGCCTGGAGGAGTGGTGGCAGTGCGCCATTGCCGATGTGGGCCTGCGTCAAAGCGCTCGTGAGCGCTGGGACGCGCAGCTGGCCCGGGCCATCGCCGGCAATGGCATCGTGCGCCCCGTGGAAATCAGCCTGCAGCCTGCCTGGGCCGCCTCACAAGATGTCAATGCGGTCGGCCTCAGCGTCACGCTGGAACTCTCCGCACTGGTCATGGACGATCAAATGGTGTTGACACTGGTGGATGTCAGCGCCCACAAGCGCGCGCAGCATGCGCTGCAACTGCAGGCGCTGTACGACCGCATCAGCAGCCTGCCCAACCGCTTCTTGCTGCTTGACCGCCTGCAACAAGCCCTGCAAGGCACCGTGCAGCAGCAGTACGGCGCCTTGCTGCTGCTGGATGTGGCCCCGCTGAGCGAGGCACATAACCTGCAGGAGCACAGCTGGGCCGCGCCAATGGTTCGCGAGGTGGCTGCCCGTCTGAAAGCCTGCTGCCCGTTGGGGCAAACATTGGCACATACGGGGCCGGGCCAATTCGCACTGCTGATCAATACTGCCACGCCCCATGGCAGCGAAGCCATGCACCAAAGCAAGGACTTGGGCTATACCATCTTGCACGCCATGCAGGCGCCATTCCGGCATAGCGGGCAGAGCATCGCCCTCAAGGCCTTTCTTGGCATCGTGTTATTCCACGGGCAAAGCTCTGAAAGCGCCAACACACTTTGGCAGCATGCGCATCAGGCGCTGGAACAAGCCCATCGCCAGCAGCTCAAGGAGCCATGTTTTTTCGATCCGGATATGCAGGCCGCAGTCAACGCCAATGCGCTGCTCGAAGAAAGTATTCGCACTGGCATTGCCATGCAACAGTTCGTGCTGTATTTGCAACCGCAGGTACGCAATCACCAACTGACTGGCGCCGAGGTGCTACTGCGCTGGCGCAGCGGCCAGGGCCAGGAAGTCATCGAGCCAGAGCAGTTTCTCGCCACGGCAGAGCACAGCAACCTCATCGTGCCTCTGGGCCACTGGGTGCTGGCCCAGGCCTGCAGGCTATTGGCCACCTGGGCCCAGCACCCTCGGACGGCAAGCCTGAGCCTGTCCATCAACATCAGCGCCAAGCAGTTTTGGCAGGACAACTTTGCCGCCATGGTGCTGCAAACCATTGCCAGCACCTCGGCCCCAGCGCATCGCCTGGTGCTGGAGCTGACGGAAGAGGTGCTGCAACATGATCTGGCCCAATCCATTGCCTGCATACGCCAGCTGCGCGCTTATGGCGTGGGCTTTGCGCTGGACGGCTTCGGCAGGGGCGAATCCTCGCTGAAACTGCTGCAGCAACTGCCGTTGGATGAAGTCGGCATCGACTACCGCATCGTGCGTGACCTGGGCAGCGCCACACAAAATGCCCGCACCGTGCACGGCATCGTTCAGCTCTGCCACAACCTGGGCATCAGGGCCATGGCCAAAGGCGTCGAGGAGGCCGCTCAGGTAGAAATCCTCAAGTCCTACGACTGCTATCACTGGCAGGGTTACTTCATCAGCAAGCCCCTTCCCGTTGGCGAGTTTGAAAGCCAATTCATTCACGGCGCCCAGACATAAACCGTCGGGCCAGCCCAGCACACCAGCGCCTGTGGCCCCAGATCTGCATATGCAGTGCGAATGTGTGCTCCAATCAAGCCCCCGGCGGATCTGTGTCACATTGCCAGACCCGCTGGGCACTTCCAGACCGCACAACCCTTCTTTCTGCTGCGCAGCCCTCGCTGCCGGACAGCTTCATGCCAACCACTGCCCCACATACCACTGCCCACGGCGGAGCTGCCGCTGCACCGGCCTCTTTCAGCGCCTCTACGCCTCGCCTGGGAGTGCTGCTGTGCAATCTGGGGACACCCGATGCGCCAACGCCTGCAGCCGTCAAACGCTACCTGGCCGAATTTCTCAGCGATCCGCGCGTGGTCGAACTGCCGCAGCTGCTCTGGCAGCCCCTGCTGCGGCTGGCCATTCTGCCGCTGCGCGCCAAGGAGTCGGCTCGCAAATACGAAAAAATCTGGCGCCCTGAAGAAGGTGGCTCCCCCCTGCTGAACTACACACGCAAGCAGGCTCTGATGCTGCGCGGCTGGCTGGGCGAAGCTGGGCTGCACGATGTTGACGTGCAAGCGGCCATGCGCTATGGGCAACCTGGCATCGTTGCGCAGCTGCAGCGCTGGCACTCCCTGGGCGTGGAAAAAATGCTGCTGCTGCCGTTGTACCCACAGTATTCGGCCACCACTACAGCCAGCGTCATCGACCAGGCCCACGCCTGGGCTGGCAGCAAGCGCAACATGCCCGAGCTGCGCATCGTCAAGCACTACGCCGACGATGCCGGCTACATCGCCGCCCTGGCTCGGCGCACGCTGGAGCACTGGCAGACCCATGGCCGGCCTGAAGTGCTGGTGATGAGCTACCACGGCATTCCGGCACGCAACGTGGCCAAGGGCGACCCTTATGCGCAGCAATGCCAGCAAAGCGCCACCCTGCTGGCGCAGCAGCTGGGCCTGCAGCCCGCGCAATACCGCGTGACATTCCAGTCTCGCTTTGGCCCTGCACAATGGCTTCAGCCCTACACCCAGCCCACACTGGAGCAGTTGGCGCGCGAGGGCGTCAAGACGGTGGATTTGATCTGCCCCGGTTTTTCCAGCGACTGTCTGGAAACCCTGGAAGAAATCGACATGGAAGTGCGCCAGGCCTTTTTGGCGCATGGGGGGCAGGAATTTCGCTACATCCCCTGCCTGAACGACCACCCGGCCTGGATCAGCGCCCTGCGCGACCTGGTGCTGCGCAATACGGCCCACTGGTAACCTGCGCCCCTGCGATAGGCACGGGTGTGCTACCGCTGAGGCCCAGCCGCCCAGGCCTGCAGGCTCGCCAAGGCCAGCAGCAAGGCGGCGTAGCTGCCCATGCGCCCGTCTTCACCGCTGAACAACAAGCCCGCCAACAGCACCAGCGAGCCAAGCAAGCCAGCGGCCAGCAGATTGACCCAGAAGCGCATGCGCCAGCGCGCGCGGCGCAGCAGGGCACGGCTCATCCCCACCAACAGCGCGGCCACTGCCCAGGCTGGCAACAGCAAGGCCCCGACATGGGCAAGGAATTGCGCCACCCCCATGACTTGCCCCATCGCTACAGCGTGCGCAGGCCGCGCATCAGACGCTGCGTGTGCAGCTCCGCGCCCAGGTAATGGGCCAGAGCTGCGCGCAACTGGGGCTTGAGATCGGCGGCGGCATCCCCCAGCGCGCGCATACACGCAGCCAGCGCCTGGGGGCCAGCCAGCGCCTGGGCTATGGTCTGCCACTGCTGGCCCGAGAGACTGCGCCGACCATCCCAGACTTCGTGCAGGCCCATTTCAGGGATGAGCGCATAGCGCTTGCGCTCGCCCAGCGGCTGCTGATCCTGAGTCTGCACCGTCAGATCAGGCAGCATGCCCAGCTGTTGCAACAGCACCAGCTCAAAGGCCCGCAGCAGCACTTCCAGCGCCTGGCCTGGCGCACTGGCCAGCACATGCAAGGTCATTTGGTAGGCATCGAAGACGGCAGAATGGGCATCGCCGCGCACCAACAGGCGGGCCAGCAGCTCATTCAGATAAAGGCCGGCCAGCAGCGGCTCGCCGCGCGGCACGGCCGGGCCACCAGCGCGCTCAACGCTGCGGATCGTGGCAATCACGCCCTGCTCCTGCTCCAGCCAACTGCAATCCAGGCGCAACAGCTGCAAGGGCAGCAATAGCGCGCGGAAGTTGGAGGTGGGCTTTTTCGCACCCTTGGCCAGGGCCATGAGGCGGCCATGGTCGCGGGTGAACAAATCGACGATCAGGCTGGATTCGCTGTAGGGGTACTGGTGCAGCACGAAAGCCTGCTGCCCGCTGATGCGGCGTGTGCGCCGCGCTGGCAGCGCGCTTGCGGCACCCCTGCCTCTGCGACTGATTGGCGTTGCCGGTCCGGCCGGCATGGCAGTATCTGCTGCGCCATCCACTGCCTGCGCTGCGGCGCTGGTCATCATGCCTGCAGCTGGCCCAACTTACTCATAGCCGTAGGCACGCAGGCGCGCAGCATCGTCCGACCAACCCGAGCGCACCTTGACCCACAGCTCCAGAAAAACCTTGGCATCCAGCAGCCTTTCCAGATCCTGGCGCGCTTCGCTGCCGATGCGCTTGAGGCGCTCACCCTTCTCGCCAATCACCATGGCCTTGTGGCTTTCGCGCTCGACGACGATGCTCGCAGCAATGCGCACCATGCGCTGCACCTGCCGACCAGGCTCTTCCAAGAAGCGGTCGATCAACACGGTCGAGGTGTAGGGCAGCTCATCGCCGGTGAGACGAAACAGCTTTTCGCGCACGATCTCGGCCGCCAAAAAGCGTTCGCTCTTGTCAGTGAGCTCTTCCTCGTCGTACCACCAGGGCTGCTCAGGCAGATAACGCTCGCACACAGCCAATAGGCGGGCGACATCCTTGGGATCCTTGGCCGACATGGGCACGAACTCCGCAAAATCATGGCGTTCCTGCATGCTTTTGAGCCACGGCGCCAGCTCGGAGCGGCGGTGTACGGTGTCGAGCTTGTTGGCCACCAGGATGGTCGGAATGCGCTGTTTGAGCAAGGCCAGCACCTGGGCGTCCTTGAGCGAGAAGCTGCCCGCCTCGACCACGAACAGCACCAGATCCACGTCAGAGATCGTGCCCGTGACCGCCTTGTTCAGGGATTGATTCAGGGCCGATTGGTAGCGCGTCTGAAAGCCCGGCGTATCCACGAACACGAACTGCGCCTGGCCTTCGGTACGAATGCCAGTGATGCGATGGCGCGTGGTTTGGGCTTTGTGCGAAGTGATGCTGACCTTCTGCCCCACCAGTGCATTCATCAACGTGGACTTGCCCACGTTGGGGCGCCCGACCAGGGCAATCAGGCCGCAGCGCTGCGGCGCGTCGGCGCCGCCCTGCACCGCAGGCTCAGAAGAAGACATCATGCTCACGCCACCCATCCTTTCCCAGTCGATCCTGGTCGTTTCTTGCCTTTGCCCTGCAACGGCGCTGTAGGCGCACGCCCGGTGCGCACGGGCACTGCGGTCGTTGCCCGCCGCTGCTTGGTTTTGGCCTGCCACTGGCCATGCTGCTGCAATTGCTCAAGCAATTGCTCAGCCGCTTGCTGCTCCGCCGCCTTGCGCGAAGGCCCCTGGCCTTTTGCCTGCAGCGGCGGGGTTTGCAGGGTGCATTGCACGACGAACAGTTGCTGATGATCAGCGCCTCGCACCTCCTGCAGCTCGTAATGCGGCAGGGCCAGATAGCGGCCTTGCAGCAGCTCCTGCAGACGCGTCTTGGGATCCTTGGCGTGGGTCTGGGCGCTGGTCGAGAGATCCACCTGTGCAAACAAGCGCTGCACCAGCTGCTCTACGGCGGCAAAGCCCATGTGCAAGAACACGGCTCCCAGCAAAGCCTCCAGCGCATCGGCCAGCATCGAGGGGCGCTGCTGCCCGCCGGACTTCTTCTCACCCTCGCCCAGTCGCAATAATCCAGGCAACCCCAAGCCCAGCGCAATGTGGTGCAAAGACTGCTCTCGCACCAGATTGGCCCGCGTGCGCGACAACTCGCCCTCGCTGGCCTGCGGCAGGCGCTGCATCAGCCAGCGCGACACACACAGATTGAGCACTGCATCGCCCAAAAACTCCAGGCGTTCATTGTGGTCGGCACTGAAGCTGCGATGCGTCAAAGCCTGCTGCAGCAAGGTCCAGTCGGTGCCATCCCATCCCAGGCTGCGCGCCAGCCGCTCCAACCCCATATTGCTCAAAAGAACTGCTCCACAGCCGCTGCCGCCAGGCCCTCAATGGGAACTGGCATGCAGCTTGTAAACCAGAAAAGCTGGCCCCACCAGTGGGATCTCGCGGTCGTACTCCACCTCGACGACCACCGAGTCGTTTTTCTTGCTGACGATCAGATCCTTGGAGCTGAGAGGATTGGCGTACTGATCCAGATAATCGATGCTGGCCTGGCGGTCGAACAATTGCCGCACTTCAAGCACCGTGCCGCCCTCCGAAGCTTTCTTCAAAGCCCGCTGAACGGCCGCGTACTCAGTCACAACGGGCACCGACTTGAAACCCACATAGCCCAGAAACACGATGATCGCAGCCAGCATGCACAAGCCGATGAATGACATGCCGCGCTGCCGTTGCGCCAGCGAAATCGTGGTGGCTTTTTTTGTGTTGTTCAGTGCGTGCACAGCAAGTCCCTCTTTGGTTTTCACGCCAGCGCGGCTGCAGTGCGCAGCCGGTTGGCCATCAATGAATGCGTTCGACAAAACACCATCGGCACAGGGGCTGCGCCGATTCAGTTACTGAATTTTACCTACGCGACCCAAGTCTGAAAAATTCATCCAGACCACTACGGCGCGCCCAACGATGTTGGCATCGGGAACGAAGCCCCAGGCACGCGAATCGAGCGAATTGTCGCGATTGTCGCCCATGACGAAGTAATGCCCTTCAGGCACGCGACAGCTCACGCCCTCCACGCTGTACTCGCACTGGTCGCGGAAGGGGAAATCGCCCGCCCCCATCACCATGGCTGGCATTTGCGGATTGTTCAGCACTTCGTAGGTGCGACCGCCCAGGGTTTCTTCCCAGCGCTTGGCATGGATGACGGAGTCCTTGTCGAAGTAATCGGGCTGCGGCACGGAGTTGACCGCCTGGCCATTGACCGTCAATCGTTTGTTGTGGTAGCTGACCGTATCACCAGGCAAACCAATCACGCGCTTGATGTAGTCCATGCGCGGGTTGGGCGGGTAGCGGAACACCACAACTTCACCGCGCGCGGGTCGACGCCCCTGAGTCAGCGCCGCATTCCATACAGGAAGGCGCAGGCCGTAGGTGTACTTATCCACCAGAATCAAATCCCCAACCTGCAGCGTCGGGATCATGGAGCCGCTGGGAATGCGAAATGGCTCGTAGACGAAGGAACGCAGCACAAACACCGCCGCGATGACGGGAAACAGCCCGGCAGTCCAGTCCAGCCACCAGGGCTGGCGCAGCACCTGGTTGGCGGCAGCTGCCACATCCAATTCCTCAGTGACCACGCCCTGGGCTTGCAAGGCGCTGTGCCTCTCCTTGAGCTGCTGCACCAGCTGCTGCGCCTGGCGGCGGCGGCGCGGCAGAAAGTACAGCTTTTCGGCCAGCCAATACGCACCGGACACCAGCGTGGCCAGCATCAGCAGCAGGGGGAAATTGCCTTCGATCTGCCCAGTCAGCCACAACAGCAGATAAGCAGCGACGCCCGCCAGCAGGGCCCCGGTCAGAACAGCGATTGCTTTCACTTGCGTCAATCCTCAACTTGCAAAATCGCCAGGAAGGCCTCCTGCGGCACTTCCACCGAGCCGATCTGCTTCATGCGTTTCTTGCCAGCCTTTTGCTTTTCCAGCAGCTTGCGCTTGCGCGTGATGTCGCCGCCGTAGCACTTGGCCAGCACGTTTTTGCGCAGCGCCTTGACGGTCTCGCGGGCAATGATCTGGCCACCGATGGCCGCCTGGATGGCCACGTCGAACATCTGCCGGTCGATGACCTCGCGCATCTTGGCCACCACCGCCCGGCCTCGGTACTGTGCCTGGCTGCGGTGCACGATGATGGACAGCGCATCGACGCGCTCGCCATTGAGCAGGATGTCAACCTTGACCACATCCGAGGGCCGATATTCCTTGAATTCGTAGTCCATCGAGGCATAGCCGCGGCTGACGGACTTGAGCTTGTCGAAGAAGTCCAGCACGATCTCAGCCAGCGGCATGTCGTAGGTCAGCATCACCTGCCGGCCGTGGTAGGCCATGTTCAGCTGGATGCCGCGCTTTTGATTGCACAGCGTCATGACCGCGCCCACGTAGTCCTGCGGCAGATACAAATGCACGGTGACGATGGGCTCGCGCACCTCCTGCACTTTGCCCGCATCGGGCATCTTCGAGGGGTTTTCCACCATCACGACTTCACCATCGGACTTGACCACTTCATAAACCACGCTGGGCGCAGTCGTGATCAGGTCCTGGTTGAATTCGCGCTCCAAGCGCTCCTGCACGATCTCCATGTGCAGCAGGCCCAGAAAACCGCAGCGAAAGCCAAAGCCCAGAGCCTGCGAGACTTCCGGGTCGAACTGCAAGGCCGCGTCGTTGAGCTGCAGCTTCTCCATCGCATCGCGCAGCGCGTCGTACTGGTTGGCCTCGGTCGGGTACAGGCCGGCAAACACCTGCGGCTGGATTTCCTTGAAGCCCGGCAGCGGCTGCTGGGCCGGCCCGGCATTGTTGGGCAGCTTTTTCTCCAGCGTGATGGTGTCGCCCACCTTGGCGGCCTTGAGCTCCTTGATGCCGGCGATGACAAAGCCCACCTCCCCGGCCTGCAACAGCTCGCGCGGCGAGGACGCCGGCGTGAACACGCCCAGGCTGCCTGCCTCGTACACAGCTCCGGTGGCCATCAGGCGGATGCGCTCGCCCTTGCGCAGCTGGCCATCGACCACGCGCACCAGCATCACCACGCCCACGTATGCATCGAACCAGCTGTCGATGATCATGGCGCGCAATGGCCCCTGCGCATCACCCTTGGGCGGCGGCACTTTTTGCACGATCAGCTCGAGGATTTCCTCGATGCCCATGCCCGTCTTGGCCGAGACCGGCACGGCCTCGGAGGCATCGATGCCAATGACGTCCTCGATCTCGGCCTTGGCCCGCTCGGGGTCGGCCTGGGGCAGGTCCATCTTGTTGAGCACGGGCAGCACTTCCACGCCCAGATCCAGTGCCGTGTAGCAATTGGCTACGGTCTGCGCTTCCACACCCTGCGAGGCATCAACCACCAGCAAAGCCCCTTCACAAGCCGAGAGCGAGCGCGAGACTTCATAGGAGAAGTCCACGTGGCCGGGCGTGTCGATCAGGTTCAGGTTGTAGACCTGGCCATCCTTGGCCTTGTAGTGCAAGGCCGCCGTCTGGGCCTTGATGGTGATGCCCCGCTCCTTTTCGATGTCCATGGAGTCGAGCACCTGGGCGGACATCTCACGCTTGCTCAAGCCACCGCTGTACTCGATCAGGCGATCAGCCAGTGTGGACTTGCCATGATCGATGTGGGCGATGATGGAGAAGTTGCGAATATGGTTCATGTCAAAAAATAAGAGCGCGTACCGGCTGGCGCGCACGAAAAAGCGCGCCTGGGCCCGACGCGCACGCAATGCCTGGAGAACTGGCCATGGGGCTTGAGCTCAAAAAAACAATCCAATACACCGAGTGTGAGCCCGCCAGCCCTGTCTGACAGCGCCTGGATTCTACTGTGCCTGACGCTGCCACAGTGCGCCGGGAAACGCAGCCTACTCAGCCATGAAGCGCTCGACGCGCTGTACAGAGCGGACGCGGCGCAGGTTTTTCAACAGTTGCTCCAGATGCCCTCGGTTGCGCACAGCCACATTCATGCGCGCCTCCAGAATTTCCAGCCGACCTTCCTCGAGCATCTCCAGTCGCAAGATATTGACCCCGGCGCGCGCAACCGCCAAGGCGGCCTCAGCCAAGGCTCCCTGGGTATTGCGCAAATGCAGCAGCAGCGTGGCATCGAACTCGGCCTGCGGCTCATCCACCCACTCCAGCGCCATGGCCGACGCAGGCTCTTTGTCGCGACGGCGCTGGCCCACAGGGCATTCCAGACGGTGCACCTCCAGCCCGCGGCCACTGACCAGCTGCCCTGCGATGGCATCGCCCGGCAATGGGCGACAGCAAACCGCATAGCGCGCCGGCGCGCCATCGGCCCCGCCAACGGCCAGCACGACCGGCGCAACCTGCTGCGCCACCATCCGCTCCTTGGACATGACCAACGCATCCGGGCGTAGCCCCACGTCCTGCAGAAAACGGCCTATCTGCGCCACCAGCTCGCCAGCGATCAAACGGCCGTGCGCCATTTCCAGCAACAACTGCTCGCGCGACTTGCCCTGGTACAAAACCCCCAGCTGCCGCCAAATGGCTTGCGCCTGCTCGGTCTCCGGCGCAGGCAACGCCGCATAACCGGCCACGCGCAGAGCTCGATTGAACAGCCGCTGGCCCAGCGCCAGCCCTTCCTGCTGATCCACGTGCTTGAAATAGCTTCGAATGCGTGAGCGTGCCCGCCCGGTCTTGACGAACTCGATCCAGCCCAGCTGTGGTCTTGCCTGCTCAGAAGTGATGATCTGCACCGTATCGCCGTTTTTCAACACCGTATGCGGCGACACCGCCGCCCCATTGACCTGTGCCGCGGCGATGTGATCGCCCACGCGGCTGTGAATGGCGTAGGCAAAATCCACTACTGTGGCGCCCACGGGCAGCGTCACTACCTGGTTCTTGGGTGTAAAGACGTAAACCGAGGCCGGGTGCAAATCCACCTTGACGTCGTTGAGAAAATCCGTCGCATCGGCCGAAGAGTTTTCAATCTCCAGCATCGAGGCCAGCCAACGGCCATTGAGCTGATCGGCCAGCAACCCATCCAGCCCTTGGGACTGGTACAGCCAATGCGCCGCAATGCCCGCCTCAGCCACCAGGTGCATGGTTTCGGTGCGTATCTGGGCCTCCACCTGCACCCCGGAAGGGCCTTGCAAAGTGGTGTGCAAGGACTGGTAGCCATTGGGCTTGGCATTGGCGATGTAGTCCCGAAAATGGCCAGGCACAGGGCGGTAGGTCTGATGCAGCACCCCCAGGCCTGCATAGCAGGCACTCACATCCTCCAGCAGCACCTGAACGCCAAAGATGTCATTGACTTTGGCAAAGCTCATGCCCTTGCGGGTCATTTGCAGATAGATCTGATAGAGCTCCTGCTGCTGTTCCAAAAGCCGCACGGGGATGCCGCGCTGGGCAAAGGCAGCCTCCAGCTCCGCGCGGATCTTCTGCGCCATGCCATGCCGGCGGCGCTGGACTTTCTCCACCGCCTTGGTCAGGGTCTGGCAGCGCCAAGGGTACAAATGGGCAAACGCCAGCTCTTGCAGCTCCCGGCATGCAGCATTCACGCCCAGCCGACTGGCGATGGGGGCATAGATCTCCAGCGTCTCCCGTGCAATGCGCGCCCATTTGCTGCGCGGCGCCAGAGACAGGGTGCGCATGTTGTGCGTGCGATCGGCCAGCTTGATCAGAATGACGCGCACATCCTTGGCCATGGCCAGCAGCATCTTGCGAAACGACTGCGCCTGATTTTCCTCGCGCGAGAGAAATTCGAGTTTTTCCAGTTTGGTCAGCCCATCGACCAGTTCGGCCACATCCGCGCCAAAGGCCTGTGCGATGTCCTGCTTGACGATGCCGCAATCCTCCATGGCATCGTGCAGCAGCGCAGCCATCAGCGCCGGGGCATCCAAACGCCACTGCGCGCACAGCGCGGCAACGGCAATCGGGTGGGTGATGTAGGGCTCTCCGCTGTTGCGGTACTGGCCCGCATGCGCTTTCTTGGCAAAGGCAAAGGCATCGGCCACACGGGCGCGATCCTGCTCGCTCAGGTACTCGACAGTGCTGGCAAACGCAGCAAACGTCTGGGCCACGAGGGCCTCATGCTCCGCCGACATCGCAGGCTCTTGGCCTGCAGAATCTACCTGGTCTGCCGTTTTCATCGTACATGTCTGGAAGAAGTGGACACCGAGCAAGGTTGGGAACCGGCAGGGATGGCGCGCCAACCACCCGCTGCAGCCATCGCACGCAGGCAACGCAAGGCATCAAAAAACACTCTTTGCGTTGCCACGTTTTCAAGCATTTTTTACGATCTTAACGCAAGAACGCCGCAACAACGCCCCCGTCCATGCACTGCGCAGGCCATGCAGGCTGAAGCGTTGCAGCATCGCAATACCAGCGCAATCCATACCGCATCGACTGGCTGCCACCGCAGCAGATCCCTACCCTGCAAAATGCGCAATGCCCGCTGTATGAGCGGGCATCGTTATTGCACGGCGCAGCAACCAGCCGCCAGCATCAGGTAGGGACTCGGCGCAGCATCTCGATGCCAGTTTTCCCGTCCGCGATTTCACGCAGAGCCGTCACCGCC
The DNA here is from genome assembly GCF_002285285.1 of Vandammella animalimorsus. Classification (GTDB taxonomy): domain Bacteria; phylum Pseudomonadota; class Gammaproteobacteria; order Burkholderiales; family Burkholderiaceae_C; genus Lampropedia; species Lampropedia animalimorsus. The sequence goes on along the minus strand of NZ_NSJF01000001.1, from coordinate 281,663 downwards.
GCCTTGTTGCTGCTTTCCACCTTGGGCGTGTGGCCTTGGTTGATCATACGGGCGCGATAAGTCGCTGCCAGCACCAACTGGAACCGATTGGGGATTTGCGCCAAGCTGTCTTCCACAGTAATACGAGCCATAAGAACCTCACTTCAAAGAATCTTCCGCATGCAACAGCAAGACTGCATTGCTTGCCGAGAAGAAAGAATAAAACATATTGCCTAATCAGGCCTGTATTCCCAATGCACGAAACACCTGCGCCTGGGCGCGCTGCTGCGCGCTGTAGCGCAAACGCTGTGCATGCACGATGCTTTTCAGATCAAACAACGCACGCTCGAACACATCATTGATGATCACATAATCAAAATTGCCAGCCTGAGCCATTTCCACACGGGCATTGCGCATGCGCAGCTCAATCACGTCAGGCCTGTCCTCGCCGCGTCGCTCCAGACGGGAGCGCAACTCCTCCAAGCTGGGTGGGAGTATGAAAATCAACACCGCGTTGGCAAAGACATTGCGGATTTGCATCGCGCCCTGGAAATCAATCTCCAGCACCACATCGGCGCCCTGCTGAATGCGGTCTTCAACAGCCTTTTTCGCCGTGCCATAACGGTTGCCATGGACATTCGCCCATTCGATAAAGGCATCGGCTGCCACCATGGCATCGAACTCATGAGCGGGGATGAAAAAATACTCTCGCCCATGCTTTTCCTGCCCGCGCGGCGCACGCGTGGTGTGCGACACCGTAGGAAACACCCTCGTATCCAGTTCAAGCAAGGCTTTGACCAAGCTGGATTTTCCCGCCCCGCTGGGCGCTGCAACCACGAACAAATTGCCTGGATATTCAGCCTCATCACTGCCCGCCGCCCCTGCCTCCGCCGCAGAAGCCACCTCAGACAATGCCTCTGCCGGCAACAGCGGTTCAGACAAGTTGGTGTGCAAATTGGAAGAGGCCATAGCAATGCCAGCAATCGCCCGGGATTTGCCTGGGCACAGGGGGTTAGCGATAAATCACGACGCCAGCCAGGATCGAGCCAGAAAAGACCGGCGCTCGGCTGTGGCCATCAAAGCCACACCCAATCCGTCACCACATAGAACGAGAAAACCCTTGTAACTCGCAGCGAATTACAAGGGTTTGATGCATGGGGTGTACAGATCGTCAATGAGCACAGGATTGGCAATTCGAAGCACGCATGCTGTCAATCATTACTCAACAGCATGGGCCAAGCCACGTGGCGGAGAGAGCGGGATTCGAACCCGCGGTGGGCTATTAACCCACACACGCTTTCCAGGCGTGCGACTTAAACCACTCATCCATCTCTCCGGAAAAGCCGCGCATTGTAGCCGATTCAGCAAGGCCTGCAAAAAATCCGTGATCTCAGCGCATTCTTGACGCTGGGCGCGCCAACCCGGCCTGGGCCGCACACCACCCGCACCCTGCTGCCTGCCTCCCCCGCTCAGGCGATGGAAGGTCTGCGCTGCGACTATCATGTGCAGCTGTTTGCTTGGCGCCTGCATTCCATCCCCGTACAGCACGAAAAAACTGTGCTTTCGGGCAGTTGCAAGAGCTTGCCTCACAAGCAATTGCAATTGATTACCACAAGCGCCACACCCCAGTTTCAGGCCTGCATCCCACCGATGGGCAGGCCCGCTCTTTCACCCTCTGTCAGGAGTTTTTCCATGTCCCATGCGTTGAAGTTCGAGGTCTTGCCCAGCGACACCCCAACCCCCGCGGCAGAACGCGAGGCCATTCTGGCCAAAGGCAGCTTTGGCACGGCATTTACCGACCATATGGCTACGATCGAATGGAGCAAGGACCGTGGCTGGCACGATGCGCGCATCCGCAAGCGTGCGCCGTTCTCCATCGACCCTGCAGCATCCGTGCTGCATTACGGCCAGGAGATCTTCGAAGGCATGAAGGCCTACCGTGGCGAAGGCGACCGCATCACCTTGTTCCGCCCCGATGAAAATGCCCGTCGCTTCAATGCTTCGGCACAACGCATGGCCATGCCAACCCTGCCCGAGGCCGTGTTCCTCGAAGCCGTGGAAGCGCTCGTGCGCATCGACAAGGACTGGATCCCCGGCGGCAACGGCAGTCTCTACCTGCGCCCCTTCATGTTCGCCAGCGAACCGTTTCTGGGCGTGCGTCCAGCGCACCAGTTCACCTTCTGCGTGATCGCATCGCCCGTGGGCGACTATTTCAAGAACGGCCCCAAGCCGGTCAAGGTCTGGGTCTCGCAGCAGTACACGCGTGCGGCCGAAGGCGGCACTGGCGCGGCCAAGTGCGGTGGCAATTACGCCGCCAGCCTCATCGCCCAGGCCCAGGCGCAGCAAAACGGCTGTGAGCAGGTGGTCTTTCTCGATGCCGCCGAGCACCGCTGGATCGAAGAGCTGGGCGGCATGAACATCTTTTTCGTGCGCAAGGACGGTAGCCTGTTCACCACCCCATTGGGCACCATCCTGCCAGGCATCACGCGCGCCTCGCTGATCGAGCTGGCCCGCAGCCAGGGCATCGACGTGCAAGAGCGCAAATACGCCTTCGACGAATGGCGTGCCGATGTCGAAAGCGGCAATGTCACGGAAGTTTTTGCTTGCGGCACCGCAGCCGTGGTGGCCTCCATCGGTGAAGTGCAGTTCGAGGGCGGCAGCTTCAGCATCGGCAATGGCGAAAGCGGCCCCGTCACCAGCGCGTTGCGCGAGCAGCTGCTGGGTCTGCAACGTGGCAAGCTGCCCGACACCCGCGGCTGGGTTCGCACCCTGGCTTGAGCGTCTGTTCAATCAAAGCAGTATCACGCGATGAACACGCCAGCGCCCAGTTCCGCTCCTTGTGCCAGCGCCCTGCCGCTGGGCCGCGAGGTCAACTACCCCAGCCGCTACGACCGCACGCTGCTCTATCCCATCCCGCGTGCGGCGCAGCGCACGGAACTGGGCCTTGGCTCGGCCAAGCGCCTGCCATTCATCGGCGCCGACATCTGGAGCGCCTTCGAGCTGAGCTGGCTCAACCCGCGCGGCAAGCCCCAGGTGGCCATCGCCCACCTGGTGTTCCCGTGCGAGACGCCCAACATCATCGAAAGCAAGTCCCTCAAGCTCTACCTCAACAGCCTGAATAACCACCGTTTTACCGACAGCGCCGCGCTGCGCCAGTGCCTGCTCGATGACATCTCCGAAGCCGCCTGGCGCGGCAGCGGGCAGCAAGCGAGCATCGGCGTGCAACTGGTTGAAGCCGCCGATTTCGGCGCCGAGCAACTGGCTGAGCTCGACGGCATCGACCTCGACCGCCTCGACGTCGAATGCCAGCACTACACGCCGCAGCCAGACCTGCTGCGCAGCGCTCAGGGCGAGCCCCCTGTCAGCGAAACCCTGTGCAGCCGCCTGCTCAAAAGCAACTGCCCCGTAACCGGGCAGCCCGACTGGGCCAGCGTACAAATCCGCTACACCGGCGCCCCCATCGACCAGGCCGCGCTGCTGCAGTACATCGTCAGCTTTCGCAACCACACGGGCTTTCACGAAAACTGCGTGGAGCGCATCTTCCTGGACATCTGGCAGCGCTGCCAGCCCACACAGCTGAGCGTCTATGCGCGCTACACCCGGCGCGGCGGCCTGGACATCAACCCCTGGCGCAGCAGCAGCCCCCACACCGCACCGCGCAACTGGCGCACGGCCCGGCAATAGCCCTGGAGCGCCTGCCACGCCTCGCCCCGCGTGGGCGGCCGTAATGGCCTGCCGCAAGCAGGCCCCTCCCCCAGCGACAGGCAACAAAAAAGCCCAGGCAGATGCTGCTGGGCTTTGCTCCAACGCCGTGTCCCACAAGGGCCGCAAACGTGCAATGTTTGTGTGGAAACTGGTCGGGGTGAGAGGATTCGAACCTCCGGCCTCTACGTCCCGAACGTAGCGCTCTACCAGGCTAAGCTACACCCCGATACCAACCGGCCAGCACAGCGGTGCGATGGCCAGCGCCTCCACGGCGGCGCGTATTCTATGCTGTTTTCGGGGCCGGTTTTGGCAAGTTCTGGCTTGCGCGCTACTTGCCGGGAAATTTGGCGACAATCGCCCTCTTGCCGCCTGCCCAGCCCATGAATCTGCCTGAAATCGTCGATGCCACTTTCGCGCCTGAGGGGGCGCTGGCCAAGGCCAACCCGAGCTACAAGCTGCGCGAAGGCCAGCTGCTCATGGCCCGCGCCGTGGCCCAGACCTTGAGCGACGGCGGGGCGCTGGTGGTGGAAGCCGGCACGGGCGTGGGCAAGACCTTTGCCTACCTCATCCCTGCCCTGCTCAGCGGCGAGCGCATTCTCGTATCCACTGCCACCAAGGCCCTACAGGATCAGATTTTTTTTCGCGACCTGCCATTTCTGCGCAAGGCCCTGGGCATCTCCTTGCAGGCCGCGCTGCTCAAAGGGCGCAGCAGCTACCTGTGCCCCTACCGGTTGGAGCTGGCCGAATCCGAGCTCGATGGCAGCGGCGAAGCACAGCTGCGTTGGCTGGCCCGCGTGCGGCGCTGGGCCAACACCACGCAATCGGGGGACATGAGCGAGATGCCCGGCTTTACCGAACGCTCGCCGCACTTGCCGCTGGTGACCTCCACGCGCGAGAACTGCCTGGGCTCGCAATGCCCCAGCTTTGCGCAGTGCTACGTCAACAAGGCGCGCAAGCAGGCCCTGGCCGCAGACCTGGTGGTCATCAACCACCACCTGTTCTTTGCCGACCTGCAGGTGCGCGAAAGCGGCATGGCCGAGCTGCTGCCCAGCGTGCGCGCCGTGGTGATCGACGAGGCCCACCAATTCAATGAAACCGGCGTCAACTTCCTGGGCGAGCAGTGGAGCAACTCCCAGCTGCTGGACTTCGCGCGCGAAACCCTGCGCACCTGCAACAAGCTGGCGCGCGGCCTGGGCGACTGGGCCCAGCTGGTGTTCGAGGTGGACGAAGCCTGCAAGCAATGGATGCGCTGCGTGGGCGAGGCCAGCAACCTGCGTCTGAACTGGGACGAGGGCGCGCCCGAAGGCATCGCCCCACAGGCCTGGCAGCAAGCCCTGCAGGCCCAGGCCGATGCCTTGCACGCCCTGCACGACGCCTTGCAAACCGTCAAGGACTCCGCCCCGGAGCTGGCCCGCCTGGAGCAGCGTTGCCATGCCCACTGGCAAAAGGCGCGCCTGTTTGCCGGCTCGGCCAGGCTGGGGCGCGTGCGCTGGATGGAAGTCGGGCAAGTCACCATCCGCATGGTGGAAAGCCCGCTGGACATTGCCGAAGACATGCGCGCGCACTGGCGCCTGGGCGCAGACAGCCAAGCGCGCGATGCCGCCGATGCCAGCCCCAACACCAACGCCGATGGCCATGCCCCGCAGGCCGATCTGGCCGCCGCCACGCCCGCCCTGCCTGCGCCATCGCATGCCTGGATCTTCACCTCCGCCACCCTGGGCGCCGATGCCAGCCTGAGCCACTTCACCCAAGCCTGCGGGCTGGAGGCCGCGCGCATTCTGCAAGTGCCCAGCCCGTTTGACTTCGCCCGCCAATCCATGCTGTACGTGCCTTCGGACATGCCCGCGCCGTCCGACGTGCAGGCCCATGGCCAGGCCGTGGCCGAGCTGGCCGCGCAAGGCGCACTGGCCCTGGGCGGGCGCACCCTGGTGCTGACCACCACACTCAAGGCCTTGCGCCTGATCGGCGATGCGCTGCGCGCGCAGTTGGGCAACGACAGCGGCATCGAGGTGCTGGTGCAGGGCGATGAATCCAAGCAGCGCCTGATGCAGCGCTTTCGCCAGCCCGCCAGCGCCACGCAGCATGGCCGCGTGCTGGTGGCATCGGCCACGTTCTGGGAAGGCTTTGACGTGCCCGGCAACGCCTTGCAGCTGGTGGTGATCGACAAACTGCCCTTCCCGCCGCCGCACGACCCGCTGGTGCAGGCGCGGGCGCGGCGCTACGAATCCCAGGGCGAAAACGCCTTCACCCGGCTGTTCGTCCCCGAGGCGGCCATCGCCCTCAAGCAAGGCGCCGGCCGGCTCATCCGCACCGAGACGGACAAGGGCATCCTGGTGCTGTGCGACCCGCGCATCGTGCACAAGGGCTATGGCCGGCAGCTGCTGGCCAACCTGCCGCCCATGGCGCGCATGCGCAGCCGCAGCGGCTTTGCCGAAGCCGTGCGCCGCCTGGCCGCACGCAACCAGCAAGACGCCGCCGCCCCGGCCAGCGGCAGCACGGCCAGTGACGGCACGGCCGATGCTGACGCAGCCGACGCCCAGACATAGCCGCCGCGCCCTTGGCAATGCGCACCAAGGCCCGATTCCGTCAGGCCGACGCAAGCCGGCATGGCGGGGCATTGAGCGGCGCGGCGGTTTCTGCGCGAAACAGTATTTCCGCACAGTTTGGTGAAGCCGAGCGCAACAGGGCAAGGCCTTGACAGGCATGGGCTTGAGAACCTGCCCTCCAATGCGCCGCGCCTGGCGCGCGCCCCAAGGTCGGGATGGGCAGCAAGGCGCACAACGCGGCCAACATCTGCAGCACCCAGGGTTTTCCTGAGGCGCTTTGCGCAAAAAATGGGCTGTCGCATGGATTACAACTGCTTGCACCTGGCTACAATTGCAGCCCCATGAATACCTGGGAACTGACCGCCGCAGCACGCAGCACGCAGCACGCAGCACGCAGCACGCAGCACGCAGCACGCAGCACGCAGCACGCAGCACGCAGCACGCAGCACGCAGCGATTTGATGCGCGTGCCGTAAAAGTTCCCTGCCAGGCGAAATTCTTTTCGCCTGCTTCCATCGCCATCTCTCGCCCACCCGGCCACGCCTTGCGCGTTGCCGGGTTTTTGCGTTTGGGCTTTTCCCCTCGTCATCTGCCATTGGCCTGCATGGCGCCACCCCTTGTTCCCCTTGTCCCCCCCTCACTTGCCTGAAGGAGCCACCCCATGCACCCCACCTTGCGCCAGCGCGCCCTGCGCTGGCTGAACACCGCCGCGCTGGGCGCGGCCCTGGCCCTGCCGCTGGCGGCCCAGGCCGCGCCCGTGCAGATTGACTTTTTCTTTGATCTGGACGGCTCCGCCGCCACCGGCTGCCACACCGTGGCCGCCGGCCAGGCCATCAATGGCTTCGAGCGCCAGGTGCGCATTGCCTTTGACGACGCCAGCCTGGCCGTCACCCAGGCCCAAAGCGCCGAATGCAGCGGCGGCGCGCTGCAAGCGCCCGCGCCCTTTGCCACCAGCGGCTGGGCCGTGGCCCCCGATCCGCAGGATGCGCAGCAACTCATCCTCACCGGCACGCTGCCTGCGGCGCTGTTCCCCAGCGCGCCGCAGGGGGTGATGCTCACCTCCACCGTCAGCGGCAACGTGCTCAGCGTGCTGGGCGGCAGCCTGGGCGGGCTGCTGGGCAGCGGCAGCCCCGGCGGCGTGCAGCCCGTGCCCACGCTGGGCGGCACGGCCTGGTTGCTGCTGGCCCTGGGCCTGGCCGCGCTGGCCTGGCGCGGCCGCCAGGGCATGCACATGAACGGGCGCATAAATGGGCCGGGCATGGGCGGCAGCGCTCCGCTGGGCCTGCTGGGCGCCATCGCGCTGGGCGCGCTGGGCCTGGGCGCGCCCCCGCCCGCCCATGCGGGCAGCGCCGTCATCGCCCAGCCGCCGGGCACTGCCGCCGCCCCCGGCCAGATCGTGCGGGCCGAGTTCACGCAAACCGCCCCCGGCGCAGGCGTGCAGGTGCGCATCACCGTGCGCAAGACGGGCGCGGCCAGCCCCGCCAAGCTGCCCCACACCGGCATCACCGGCCAGCAGTGCTACCGGGCCGGCAGCAACGACCTGGTGGCCTGCGACAGCCCCGAGGCCATTGCCCTGAGCGGCGCGGAAAAGCAAGACGGCATGCGCCGCCACATCAACGCCATGAGCTATGCCCACGTACCCAAGCCCGGCGGCGGCCATTACGACAAGACCGAATGCGTCAAGGACAACACCACCGGCCTGATCTGGGAAGGCAAGCTCAACCAAAGCGGGCACTTGCGGCATTACGCAAACCGCTACACCAACCTGGACAACAACCAGCCGGGCGATGCCAGCGCCTACGTGGCGGCAGTCAACGCCCAGGGCCTGTGCGGCTTCAACGACTGGCGCCTGCCCACCGTGCGGGAGCTGCAAAGCCTGGTGGACTACAGCAAATCTTTTGCTGGCCCAACAATTGATTCTCAATGGTTTATTAATTCTACGAACGGATGGTTTTGGACTGGTTCTATTTTTGCTGAAGATGTGAGTTATATGTGGACTGTAGATTTCTTTTATGGACGCGTTGGTAGTTTTAGTTCGGGTTCCCGTGTGCGTCAAAATTACGTTCGCCTGGTGCGCCGTACCTCATGATTTTAATAAGTAGGAGAATATTATGGCTTCTGAAAAAAATCACCGCAATCTTCTTTTTAAAAATGATGGGGAATTTATGAGAAAATTATTTTCCGCCTCTAGCGGGCACTTAACTATGGTTGCATTGATAGCAATTTTTGCTGCCACTCCAGTATTCAGCGCTTGCCCAAGCGATACATTTAATCGCTTTATTCCTAATGAGGCAGAGGTGACAGACACCGGAACCGGCTTGATTTGGGGGCGGTGCGCCGTAGGACAGGTTTGGAACGGCACAACCTGTACTGGAGTCCCAAATTTGATGACCCACGATGAAGCTCTTCAATATGCAAAAAATCTAGCCAATCAATGGCGCTTGCCGAATATAAAGGAGCTTAGCTCCTTGGTGGATGAGGGTTGCTCTTTTCCATCCATTAATAAAAATATTTTTCCTCAAACGCCGCCAATTGAATTCTGGTCTTCAACTCCTGGTAACTTCGGTTATTCTGAGCTTGCTTGGTATGTAAATTTTGAGTATGGAAATGCAAGTGGTGACGAGCGTAGCATAAAAACGGCGGTGCGCTTAGTGCGATCTGGCCCGTAGAATCTTCAATTTCGGTTGCTTGTGGCGCTGTGCTTTTATGGTCGGGCGCTAAATTGCAAATAAATTTTATGTAACAGAACGCTACGATGGTTTGGATTGGGCTTTATTGACAGCACTTTGCGGGCAGCGAAGGGCATGTGGCTGGCCTTGGAACCTGCTCAAGCCCCTGCGGTCAGCTTTTACCCAAGCCGGGCCAGCAGTTGCTCGATCACCTCGCTGGCTTGCGGCTGCCGCAGCGCCCGGACTTCGCGCAGTTCTGGCGCATTGCCTTCGCCCAGCTCGAATTTGGCGACCGATACCGGGCCATCCTTGCGGTAGTCCTCAGCGGTTTCGCTGCTTGCAAAGCGTTGGTGCAGGATGGCCAGCGCAGCGTCGATGACGGCGCGGTGCCGGCCGCCGCGTGCGTTGCGAAAGGCCAGGGCCACGTACGCTGTCTATGCCACCGTGGTGCGTGTTCGAGGCAGTAGATGAGGTCGTGTACGTGCTGCAGAAGAAATCGGCGGCAGGTGGGGTGGCGCTGCTGGGCGGGGCGGTGGTGCTGTTTTTCACGCTGGCCCTGATGGCCATGGCGCTGAGCCTCTGGGAGGTGCGCATCGCGGTGGAGGGCGAGCGCATGAACTTCCAGATGGAAAAGGTCTTCATCAAGCTGTTTGTGGTGATTGTGGGCTGGTGCCTGCTGTTTGTGCTGGTGTCCTGCATCAGCAAGGTGTTTACCGAGGGCAAGCAGTTGACGAATGAATCGGGGCACTTCAATTTCACCCAGAATGGCCTGGCGTTTGGGCTGGTTTACATCGTGGGGATTTTGTATTTTGTTGCCATCGAGAACAGGGATGTGCTCAAGGATTTTTTGGTCATCAATGGCAGTTCGTTTTTTGGGTTTTTCCCGATTTTGGTGAGCGGCCAGGCAGTGGCGGTGTTTTTTGTGGTCAAGATGAATTTCGACCATCTGTCCCGGGAAATCAAAGGGAAGATGGATTCCTACAAGGCCCATGGAATTTACAGAGAGATTTCCGTTCACCTCTGGGTGCTGATGATCGGCTATGGCTTTGCCTTGATTTTCATGAATGCCTGACTGTTTACGGAGTTCGTCGATCCGCCGCCGGCGTTCATGAAGCGTTACGCGGCAAATCCCAAGGCCGCGCGCTGGCAAGCGGAGGGGGTTTGCGCCGAGCCGCAAGCGGGCTACCCCGCGTGCTGCAATTGCTGCGCCCCATCGGGGGCGTGCCTGCCGGGACTGCTGCCGCGCTGAGCGCCCGGCGGGCCACCCGCGCCAAGATTGGGCGCAGGTTGAGCCATCGCCTTTTGGGTGCGGCGGCTCGCAGCCCAAACCACTTTGCGCACATCACGCAGCCGGGCTGTTTGACCCAGCGGGGCTTTGCAATGCAGCAGATCGCCACAATCCGCTGGGTTGCTCACTGTGCAGAACTTTTGAGCAGGTTCTGAAAAGAATGGTGGCTCAAGCCTTGAACACTTCCAGCAGACGCTCCAGCCCGCCCTGGTTGATGGCAACCTTGGCCTGGGCGCGCACGCGCGGCTTGGCGTGGAAGGCCACCGACAGGCCCACGGCCTGCATCATCGGGATGTCGTTGGCGCCGTCGCCCACGGCGATGACCTGCTCGGGCGAGATTCCCATCAGCGAGGCCAGGTCCAGCACGGCGCGGCGCTTTTCATCTCCGTCGCAAATATCGCCCCAGGATTGGTCCAGCATGCGGCCGGTGAGCACGCCATCCTGTACCTCCAACTGATTGGAGCGCGCAAAGTCCAACGCCAGGCGCTGCTTGATGCGGTCGGTGAAGAAGGTAAAGCCCCCGGAGACCAGCATGGTCTTGAGGCCGGCGCGCTGGCAGGCCTGCACCAGCTGCTCTGCGCCGGGGGTCAGGGCCACGCGCTCGGCATAGACCTGCTCAAGCTGCGCCAGCGTCACGCCCTGCAGCAGCGCCACGCGCTGGCGCAGGCTTTCCTTGTAGTCGGTGATGATGCCTTGCATGGCCGCCTCGGTGATGGCGGCCACTTCGGCCTTCTTGCCCACCACGTCGGCAATCTCGTCCACGCATTCGGAGGTCACCAGCGTGGAGTCCATGTCGAAGGCGATGAGGCGAAAGTCTTGCAGCGCCAGCGGCGGCTTGATGCCCTGGATTTCCAGGCCAGGGGCCCATTCTTGTTTGCTCATGGGGTGCTCGATCGTTGGATTGGGGTCGCAAAGGGATGGGCCGCAGGCTCAGGCGTGGCTGCAGGCGCAGGCGCTGCGGGCTTGGGGATCACAAATTGCACAGGCAGACCGACGCGGCCGGCCTCGGGCTTGCCATTGCGCGTGCCCGGTTGCAGGCGGGCCTTGCCAGCCGCTTCCAGGGCTGCGGCATCCAGCTCGGGATGGCCGCTGCTTTGCTGGATGTGCGCCTGCAGCACCTGGCCTTGCGCGTCGTAATGCAGCTCGACCACGGCCTTGCCCTCCAGCCCCTGCCGCAGGGCCTTGGCGGGGTAAGCCACGGTCAGCGCGTACATCAGGCTCGGCGGGGTGACGACATCGGGCTTGGAGGCGCAACCGGCCAACACAGCCAAGGCCAGGGCTGCCGCACAGCCCGCGCGGCACAGTGAGGGCAAAGGCGAGGTCAGCATGGCAGGGCACATCCTCAAGCAGTGAAAACGCCAGCAGGCCAGGCGGGCCAGTTAAGCCCTGTTGCCTGGCCCGCGCGCATGGGCATGCGGGACATCACTCAATGGCCTTGGTGATGTCCTCCACCACCTTCTTGGCATCGCCAAAGACCATCATGGTCTTGTCCATGTAGAACAGTTCGTTGTCCAGCCCGGCGTAGCCGGCGGCCATGGAGCGCTTGTTGACGATGACGGTCTTGGCCTTGTAGGCCTCCAGAATGGGCATGCCGTAGATCGGGCTGCCTTTTTGCAGCGCCACGGGGTTGACCACGTCATTGGCGCCCAGCACGATGGCCACGTCCACCTGGCCGAACTCGCCGTTGATGTCTTCCATCTCGAACACCTGGTCGTAAGGCACCTCGGCCTCGGCCAGCAGCACGTTCATGTGGCCGGGCATGCGGCCTGCCACGGGGTGGATGGCGTACTTCACGTCGATGCCTTTTTCCGTCAGCTTGGCCGCCAGCTCCTTGACGGCATGCTGCGCGCGCGCCACGGCCAGGCCGTAGCCGGGCACGATGACCACGCTGTCGGCATTGCCCAGCACGAAGGCCGCATCGTCGGCGCTGCCGCTCTTGACGCTGCGCTGCTCCTGCTCGCCGCCAGCGGCTGCGGCCGCATCGCCGCCAAAGCCGCCCAGGATGACGTTGAAGAACGAGCGGTTCATGGCCTTGCACATGATGTAGCTGAGGATGGCGCCCGAGCTGCCCACCAGCGAGCCGGCGATGATGAGCATGCTGTTGTTGAGCGAGAAGCCAATGCCTGCTGCGGCCCAGCCCGAGTAGCTGTTGAGCATGGACACCACCACAGGCATGTCTGCCCCGCCGATGGGGATGATGAGCAGCACGCCCAGCGCAAAGCCCAGCGCGATCACCATGGTCATGGAGAACCAGCCCTGGCCGCCCCAGAACGTCAGCACGAAGATCAGCGCCAGCAGGCCCAGCGCCAGGTTCAGCCAATGCTGGCCGGAAAACACCACCGGCTTGCCCTGGAACAGGCGGAACTTGTACTTGCCCGAGAGCTTGCCAAAGGCAATGACCGAGCCGGTGAAGGTGATGGCCCCGATGAAGGCGCCCAGCGCCAGCTCGATGCGGTTGCCGCCCGGAATGGGCTGGCCTTTGGCGCTGATGCCGAAAGCCCAGGGCTCAGCCACGGCGGCCACGGCGATAAAGACCGCGGCCAGGCCAATCATGCTGTGCATGAAGGCCACCAACTCGGGCATCTTCGTCATTTCCACACGCTTGGCCATGATGGCGCCGGCCGTGCCACCGGCCAGCAGGCCCAGGATGACCCAGCCCAAGCCGCCCGCGCCGCCGAGCTTGATGATCAGCCCAGCCGTGGTCAGCACGGCAATGAGCATGCCGGTCATGCCGAAGATATTGCCTCGGATCGAGGTGGTCGGGTGCGACAGGCCCTTGAGCGCCTGAATGAAGCAGACGCTGGCCAGCAGATACAGCAGGGTGACCAGATTCATGCCGCGCCCCCTTTCTTGGCCTCGGCAGCGGGCTTGCGCTCCTTCTTCTTGAACATCTCCAGCATGCGGCGCGTGACCAGGAAACCGCCAAAGACGTTCACGGCTGCCAGCGCCACGGCCAGCACGCCCATGAGCTTGGCAAAGCCGCCCTCGGTGAGCGCGGCAGCCAGCATGGCGCCGACGATGACGATGGCGGAAATGGCGTTGGTCACCGCCATCAGCGGCGTGTGCAGCGCGGGGGTGACGTTCCAGACCACGTGGTAGCCCACGTAAATGGCCAGCACGAAGATGATCAGATTGGTCACGATCGGGGATACGAAATCCATGCCTTCTCTCCTTGACTCGGTGGGTTCATGCAAAGCGGGGCGGCGGGCCTCAGCGCCGCAGCAGCTGGCCATCGCGCGCCACCAGGCAGGCGGCGACGATGTCGTCTTCGGTGTCGATCTTCAGGCCCTCGTCCTTGGGCAGGATGAGCTTGAGGAAGTCGAGCACGTTGCGCGCATACAGCTGCGAGGCGTCAGCGGCCACCAGCGCCGGCAGATTGGTCTGGCCGATGATGGTCACGCCGTGGCGCACCACGGTGGCGTCGGCCTGCGTCAGCGGGCAGTTGCCGCCCACGCCGCCCTCGCCACGGCCGGCGGCGATGTCCACGATCACTGCGCCGGGCTTCATGGCGCGCACCATGTCCTCGGTCACCAGCGTGGGCGCGGCGCGGCCGGGGATCAAGGCCGTGGTGATGACCACGTCGGCTGCGGCCACGCGCTTGGCCACCTCGGCCTTCTGGCGCTCCAGCCAGCTCGCCGGCATGGGCCGGGCGTAACCGCCCACGCCTTCGGCGGCCTCGCGCTCCTCATCGGTCTCATAGGGCACGTCGATGAACTTCGCGCCCAGCGACTCGACCTGCTCCTTCACGCTGGGGCGAACGTCGCTGGCCTCGATCGTGGCGCCCAGGCGCTTGGCCGTGGCAATGGCTTGCAGCCCAGCCACGCCCACGCCCAATACCACCACCTTGGCGGCCTTGACGGTGCCAGCGGCCGTCATCAGCATGGGGAAGAAGCGCGGATAGGCATCGGCGGCCATGATCACCGCCTTGTAGCCAGCGATGTTGGCCTGCGAGGACAGCACGTCCATGCTTTGCGCGCGCGTGGTGCGCGGCGCGGCCTCCAGCGCGAAGGCCGTCAGCCGCGCATCGGCCAGGGCCTGCAGGCCCTGCGCATCGAAGGGGTTGAGCATGCCCACCAGCACCGCGCCGGGCTGCAGCGCGGGCAGCTCCTGCGCCGAGGGTGCGCGCACCTTCAGCACCAGCTCGGCCCCCAAGGCCGCAGCGGCATCAACGATTTGCGCGCCGGCTGCGCGGTAGGCCTCGTCCGTGGCCGCCGCGGCCAGGCCAGCCTCCGATTGCACCAGCACCTCGTGGCCTTGCGCCACGAGCTTCTTGACCGTCTCGGGCGTGGCTGCCACCCGGGTCTCGCCCGCGGCCGTCTCCAGGGGTACACCAATGCGCATGCATGCCTCCTTCCAGGGTTGAATCACAGCATGCGCAAGTGTAGAGGGCTTTGAGGGCCGCGCCGCGCAGAACGCGGCACGATCGGCGCAAGGCCTGTCGCGTGGGTTAGAGCGTGTTATGCACTATGCAAGGCTTGGCGCTCGGCACAGCGCCGCAATCCGCGCGGCAGCAGACCGCTCAATCCTGGCAATGAGCGCGGGGCGCGTTTTTTTGAGGGCAGTCTCTCAAGTCTGCGCGCGCAACTGCTGCAGCTTGTGCTCGACCTCCCGAGCGTCGGGGGCCTGCGGGTTGTGCTCCAGATAGGCCTGCAGATCGGCAATGGCTGGCTGTGACTGGCCCAGCGCATCGTAGGCCCAGCCGCGGTCGCGCAGCTCGCCCCAGTCCTGCGGCAGCAGCACGACCAGGCGCTGCTGCACAGCCAGCGCACGCTGGGCGTCGCCTTGAACGCGGAAGATCTCCTTGAGGTTGCGCAGCATGCGCGCAATCGTCTCGCGCGGCGAGGCGCTTTGCAGAAACAGGCCCAGCGGCAAGGTTTCGTCGTTGTAAAGCGTGAGCCTGGGGAGCTGCCCCTGCAGCTGCTGCGCCAAGTCCTCACTGGAGAAAGACCGGCCCGTGAGCGGATCCAGAATCACCTGCCCCTGCGGCAGCAACACTTTGAGCATGAAGTGCCCCGGGAAGGACACGCCGTGCGCATCCAGCCCCAGGCCGCGCGCCAGCTCCAGCCACAGCACGCCAATCGAGATCGGGATGCCCCGGCGCGTCTGCAGCACCTGGTGCAGGTAGCTGTTCTCCGGGTCGTAGTAGTCGTTGCGGTTGACGGCAAAGCCCAGCTCGCCATAAAAAAAGCGGTTCAGGCTCTGGATGCGCTCGAGCACCGAGCCGGCCGTGATGCCGCGCCCAGCCTGGCGCTGGCGCAGGCGCGCATGCAGGTGATCCACCTCCGAGAGCACTTGCTGCAAGTCCAGCTCCGGGTATTCGTCGTGCGCCAGACTGGCTGCCGCCTCCAGCAACGGGAAGTCCTGATCCGACTGCACCAGGCAGGCGAAGTACTCAAGCGGCGTGGGGGGAAGCAGGTTCAAGGGCGGCATGGCGTGGGCAGGCAAGACGAACCAGGGGCCAGTCAGTGTAGCAACAGCCCCTGACCTGTTGCGCCAAACCCGAGCGCAGTATTGGGTGCGAGGTTCAATCCCACTGACGCGGCCCGCGCAGCAGCGCGCGCCAGTCAAAACGACTGGCCAACAACACGCCAAAGTACACGCCCACGGCCGCCAGCAGCATCCAGCCCAGGTGCAGAATGCGCCAGCCCGGCGCGGCGCGCAGCGCCAGCCAATCCTGCGACTGCGCTGCCCACAGCAAAAACAGCGCCAGCGCAATCAAGCCCGCCAACACCTGACTGCCAAAACGCCACCAGCCCGGCGCAGGGCGATAGGCGCCACGGCGACGCAGGCCCAACAGCAGCCAAAGGGCATTGCACAGCGCCCCGATGCCGATCGACAGCGCCAGCCCGGCATGGGCCAGCACCGGCACCAGCACAGCATTGAGGCATTGCGTCAATACCAGCACCACCACCGCCACCTTGACTGGCGTGCGCATGTCCTGGCTGGCGTAGTAGCCCGGCGCCAGCACCTTCACGGCCACCAGCCCCAACAGGCCCGCGCCATAGCCCATCAGGGCCAGCGCAATCTGCCGCACATCGCCATCGCGCAGCGCGCCATAGTGGAACAGGCTGGCCACCAGCGGCGTGGCAAAACACAGCAGGCCCACAGCACAGGGCAACGCCAGCGCCACCACCATGCGCAGCCCCCAGTCGAGCATGGCCGAATACTGCGCGCCATCACCGGCGGCCTGGGCCGCAGCCAGGCGCGGCGTCAACACCACGCCCAGCGCCACGCCCAGCAAGGCCGTGGGGAACTCCATCAGGCGATCGGCATAAAACAGCCAGGTCACGCTGCCGGCCTGCAGGTAAGAGGCAATCTGCGTGTTGATCATCAGCGAAATCTGCGCCACGCCCACACCCAGCAGCGCCGGGCCCATCAGCGCCAGAATGCGCCGCACGCCGCTGTCGCGCCAGGCCTGGGCAATGCCCGCCGGGCTGAACGCCAGGCGCGGCAGCAGGCCCATGCGCAGCAAGGCCGGCACCTGGATGCCCAGCTGCAGCAGCCCACCGGCCATGACGCCTGCGGCCATGGCATAGATCGGCTCGATGCCCGCGCGCGCAAACGCTGGCGCCAGCCCCAGCGCGGCGGCGATCATGCACAGATTGAGCAACACCGGCGTGGCCGCTGGCACGGCATAGCGCTTCCAGGTATTGAGAATGCCCGCCGAAAGCGCCACCAGCGACATGCAGGCGATGTAGGGGAACATCCAGCGCGTCATGCGCACTGCGGCATCGAAGCTGCCGTCCTGCTGCAGGCCGCTGGCCAGCAGCCACACCAACAGCGGCGCGGCCAGCACGCCCAGGGCGCTGAACAGCAGCAGCACCCACAGCAGCGCCGTGGCCACCCGGTCGATCAGCTGCTGCGTGGCCGCATCGCCCTGCTGCGCGCGCGTGGCCGCCAGCACCGGCACGAAAGCCTGGCTGAAGGCCCCTTCGGCAAACAGGCGCCGGAACAAGTTGGGAATGCGAAATGCCACGTTGAAGGCATCGGTCAGGGCGTTGGCGCCAAAGACGGCGGCCATCAACAGATCGCGCACCAACCCGGTCACGCGCGAGGCCAGCGTCAGCAAGGACACCGTGGAAGCAGCTTTGAAGAGAGACACAACAGCAGCGCCCCAGCGCAGTGCGGCGCGAAAAAAGATCAAAAAAATGCCGCCTGGCAAGCGGCAGCATGCAGATGGCGATTGTAGGCAAGGCGGCCAGGCGCGCCACGCCGAGCTGCTCACCATACAGCGCCGGCCATGGCCACAAAAACGAGGGCGGCCAAGCCGCCCCCCAACATACATCGGCATCACCGGCCGGTTCGCACCAAGCGCACCGCGCCACGGAAGTTCTGGTAGTAGTAATCGGCAAAGCCGCCCTCGGAAAAGCCCACGATCCAGGCATCGGCAGAGCTGCCTGCATAGGGCGTCCTCGTCCAATACCAGGTGCCGGGCGTGTTCGGGAAGGTGTCAGTGTCAATGGCAGGGTTTGTGCAGTCTCGATTCACCAACGTCTGCAGCTCTTTGAGGCTGGGCAAGCGCCCATCTGGCTGCCCTTCGGCATGGGCCATGGCCTCGTCGTAGGTCATCCGGCTGAAGGTGCCCACACAGGATGTGCCGCTCCAGCTCTGGCCCTCGCTGCACCGCCGCCAGACCAGGCCGGTGGCCGTGTCCCGGACTTCCGCACCGTGGCTCTCGGGCACAACCTCAAATTGCCCTGGCTTGCCATTGATGGGGCAGGTCGCCAGCGCCGGTGCGGCGGCCAGGGCCAAGGCCAGCGCCGCCATGGCTGCGCGCCCGTGCTGGCGATATCGAAGCAAAGGCTCTGTGAAGCAGGCAACGGGGGTGGTGTGCGGGTCGGGCATGGGGCGATCTCACTCTTTCAGGGGCAGTGTCTGCAAAGGCATGCCGACTCCCCAGTGTTCATGAAGTGCAGAAATGCATTCATTCAGGAACAACTGTAACCTGTGCAACAAGCTATTTCCTTGCGATGTGCATCAGGAAAACCCGCAAAGCACTGCTGCCAGCACCTATGGAACGCCAGCCAAAAGCGCCTGTTCAAGCCCCAGTTGCAGCGGCGCTCACTGCGCTGGCATGCAGGCAAATGGCCGCAGCGGTGGCGACGTTGAGTGACTCCTGCCCACCCGGCTGGGCAATGCGCAGCGGCTGGTGTGGCAGCTCTGCCAAGGCCTGCGCCACGCCCTGCCCTTCGTGGCCCAGCACCCAGGCGCAGGGCCAGGGCAACTGGGCCTGGTGCACATATTGGCCGGCGTGCGAGCTGGTCAGCAGCAGCGGCAGCTGCAACGCCTGCACCTGCTCCAGCGTGGCCTGCTCCAGCAGATGCAGGCTGAAGTGCGCGCCCATGCCAGCGCGCAACACCTTGGGCGAATACAGCGCCACCGTGCCCTCCAGCGCCAGCACCTGGCCAAAGCCGAAAGCCGCCGCGCAGCGCAAGATGGCGCCGACGTTGCCCGCATCCTGCAGGCGATCGAGCACCACCGTGGCCAGACCTGGCACGGGCTGGGCCTGGGCCTGCCAGGTCGTGACATAGGCCAGGCCGGCCGGGCTTTCCAGCCCGCTGACGTGGGCGAACAACCCGTCTTCGAGCACAAAAGCCCGCGCCTGGGTCGCACCAGGCGCGCCGCCGCTTCCTTGAAATGGCATCCATTGCGCCAGCTCGCCGGCCTCCCAGCGTGTGCGCGACAGCACCAGCGCCTGCACCGGCAGGCGCGCCTGCTGCGCCATGGCGCACAGGTGCTCGCCTTCCAGCCAAAGCTGGCCGTGCTTGCGATAGGCATTGCTCTGCTGCGCCAGACGGCGCCAGAGCTTGATCTGCGCGTTCTCGCGCGAGGCGATGAGGTTGACCGATGGGGGGCTCACTTTTTCAGCTCGCACCAAGATTCTTGAACAGGCGCGCGAATGTGAAGAGGGTAGACGGGTAGACGGAGGGCTGCGCTTGACGCTGCGCGGCCCAAAACAAAAGGGCTTGTAGATCACTCTACAAGCCCTGGAATTTGGTGGCGCATCAGGGACTCGAACCCCGGACCTGCGGATTATGATTCCGTCGCTCTAACCAACTGAGCTAATGCGCCATCAGTAAAGAAGCGAGATTATAGACACAGTTTTTGCCCCGCACGGGCAAGCTGCAAGAATTTCTTGCCAAAGCATCCTGCAGTGGCCTGCAGCCCGGGGTTTTCCCACTTGAATGCGCTCTGCCGCGCTCTCTATGATCGCGGGCGACAGGCACGCCTGCCGCACACTTACTTGGCAAGGCCTTTGCCCGGCATTTTCAACACACCCACCGACAAGGAGACTTCATCCATGAGCAAGCACGACGCCCAGCCCAAGGCTGCCCCAGGCCAAGGCCCGGCCGATTACTGGGCGCAGCTGCAGCAGTTTCAGCAGGCCGCGCTCGGCCAATGGATGCAATGGACGCAGCAGGCCATGCAAGCGCCGCTGGCCGCCGCAGCCAGTGCCAGCCAGCAGCCTGACACAACCGGCAAGGGCGCCAAACCAACCAAGGCCGCGCAGCCTAAACAAGTCGGGCAAGAGGCCCCGGCCCAGGCAGCGCCTTTTACGCCCGAGGCCATGATGGGCATGCTGGGCAGCCCTATGGGCTTTCTGGCCCCGTTCATGCCAACCCAGTCAAGCGGCAATGCTGGCGCTGCCGCGCCGCTGGCCGGGCTGTTCATCGCCCCGCAAAAGCTGCAGACGCTGCAACAGGAATATCTGGCGCAGATCTCGCAGCTGGCGCAGAGCGAGACCAAGGATTTGGGCGAGGTGCTGCGCTCGGATCGGCGCTTTTCCAGCCAGGCCTGGCTGGAAAATGGCCCGGCTGCCATGACGGCCGCGCTCTACCAGATCAATTCCAGCGCCTTGCAAAAGCTGGTGGAGATCACCGAGACCGACCCCAAAACCCGCGCCCGCCTGCAGTTCGCCGTCGACCAGTGGCTGGCTGCAGCCGCGCCGACCAACTTCATGGCGCTGAACCCGGACGCCCAGGTCAAGGCCCTGAGCAGCAAGGGCGAGAGCATCTCCAAGGGCCTGATGAACATGTGGGAGGACATCCAGCGCGGCCACATCTCGATGACCGACGAGGCACAGTTCGAGGTCGGCCGCAACATCGCCATCACCCCCGGCTCGGTGGTGTTTCAGAACGAGTTCTTCCAGCTCATCGAGTACACGCCCACCACGGCCAAGGTGCATGAGCGCCCTTTCCTGCTGGTGCCGCCGTGCATCAACAAGTACTACATCCTGGATTTGCAGCCGGGCAATTCCTTCATCGAATACGCCGTTTCCCAGGGGCATCGCTGCTTCGTCGTCAGCTGGCGCAACCCCGACCAGAGCATGGACACCAAGACCTGGGACGACTACATCGAGCATGCGGCCATGCGCGCCATCCAGGCAGTGCAGGACATCACCGGCGCCGAGACCATCAACGCGCTGGGCTTTTGCGTCGGCGGCACCATCCTGACCACGGCGCTGGCCGTGCTGGCCGCGCGCGGCCAGCACCCGGTGCACAGCGCCACGCTGCTGACCACGCTGGTGGACTTCAGCGAAACGGGCATCCTGGACATCTTCATCGACGAGAACGTCGTGCAGTTCCGTGAAATGCAAATGGGCCAGCGCGGCCTGATGCGCGGCCAGGATCTGGCCACCACCTTCAGCTTTCTGCGCCCCAACGAACTGGTGTGGAACTACGTGGTGGGCAACTACCTCAAGGGCGAGACCCCGCCGCCGTTCGACCTGCTGTACTGGAACAGCGACGGCACCAACCTGCCCGGCCCGTTCTACGCCTGGTACCTGCGCAACACCTATCTGGAAAACCGCCTGGTGCAGCCCGGCCAGGCCATGGTCTGCGGCGAAGCCATCGACCTGAGCAAGATCAAGGCCTCGATGTACATCTACGGCTCACGCGAGGACCACATCGTGCCCATCCGCGGCGCCTACGCCAGCACCCAGGTGTTCAGCGGGCCCAAGCGCTTCGTCATGGGCGCCTCGGGCCACATCGCCGGGGTCATCAACCCGCCGGCGCGCGGCAAGCGCAGCTACTGGAAGAGCGAAAGCGGCCAATACCCCGAGGACTGGAGCCAGTGGCTGGAGACGGCCGAGCAGCAACCCGGCAGCTGGTGGCCGGACTGGGCGCAATGGCTGGCCGAGCACGCCGGCAAGCAGATCCCAGCGCCGAAAAAACCGGGCAAAGGCAGCGCCTACAAGGTGCTGGAGCCCGCCCCCGGCAGCTACGTCAAGCAGCGCGCATGAAAACTTGAATCATTGCTGCAGCCCTGCCCTGCTCACAGCAACGCCTGCCCTTGACCGGGCAGGCGTTTTTTGTTTTTTTGTAGCGCCCAGCGGCTTTTTTGGTGATGGCGCGCAGAGCGCCTTGCACTGCCTGACCTGCCTATTGCCTGGCTACTTGCCGGGCCGGGGCGGCAGGCCGGTGTGCTGGGTCAGCAGCCGGCCGGGCTGGGGCGCACTGCCGCGCTGCGCCTGGGGCTTGCGGGCGCTGGCGCGGCCGGGCCGGGCCTTGGGGCCTGGCTTGGTGGCGCTGCCCGAGCCAGCATCGGCGCGGCGCGGTTGCAGCGCTTGCTTGGGGGTGGAGTTGCTGCGCCGCGCGCTTTGGTAGCTGCCGTCGGTCAGCGGTTGCCAGGTGGGGATGAGGTGCTGCTTGCCATTGCCGATCAAGTCGGCGCGGCCCATGTCCTTGAGGGCTTGGCGCAGCAGCGGCCAGTTGTTTGGGTCGTGCCAGCGCAAAAAGGCCTTGTGCAGGCGGCGGCGCTTCTCGCCACGCACGATGTCCACCTGCTCCTCGCTCTTGTCCTGCATCCAGCGGCGCACGCGCTTGAGCGGGTTGCGCCCGGAGTGGTACATGGCCGTGGCTGTGGCCATGGGGCTGGGGTAGAAGGTCTGCACCTGGTCGGCGCGAAAACCGTTTTTCTTCAACCACAGCGCCAGGTTCATCATGTCCTCGTCGCTGGTGCCCGGGTGCGCGGCGATGAAGTAGGGGATGAGGTACTGCTTCTTGCCGGCCTCGGCGCTGTAGCGCTCGAACATCTGCTTGAAGCGGTCGTAGGTGCCGATGCCAGGCTTCATCATCTTCGACAGCGGGCCGGCTTCGGTGTGCTCGGGCGCGATTTTCAAATAGCCGCCCACATGGTGCTGCACCAGCTCCTTGACGTATTCGGGCGATTGCACGGCCAGGTCGTAGCGCAGGCCCGAGCCGATGAGGATCTTCTTGATGCCCTTGAGGCCACGCGCGCGGCGATAGATGCGGATCAGCGGGCCGTGGTCGGTGTGCAAATTGGGGCAGATGCCGGGGTAAACGCAGCTGGGCTTGCGGCAGGCAGCCTCGATTTCGGGCGAGCGACAGCCCAGGCGGTACATGTTGGCCGTGGGCCCGCCCAGGTCGGAGATGACGCCGGTAAAGCCCTGAACCTTGTCGCGGATCTCCTCGATCTCGCCAATGATGGAGTCTTCCGAGCGGCTTTGGATGATGCGGCCTTCATGCTCGGTGATGGAGCAGAAGGTGCAGCCGCCAAAACAACCGCGCATGATGTTCACCGAGGTGCGAATCATCTCCCAGGCCGGGATCTTGGTCACGCCGTCGTGGCTGCCCTGTTCATCGGCATAGCGCGGGTGCGGGCTGCGCGCGTAGGGCAGGCCGAAGACGTGGTCCATCTCGGCCGTGGTCAGCGGGATGGGCGGCGGGTTGAGCCACACGTCGCGCGCGGCCGCGCCTTCGCCGTGGCGCTGCACCAGGGCGCGGGCGTTGCCAGGGTTGGTCTCCAGGTGCAGCACGCGGTTGGCGTGGGCGTAGAGCACCGGGTCGGCCTTGACCTGCTCGTAGCTGGGCAGGCGAATGACGGTGTGTTCGCGCGGCGGCAGGGCGCGGGAGTTCTTGCGCCCGGCCAACGCCGGGTTGGGCATGAATTGCACGGGCCGCACATCCGCCTGGTCGCTGCCGGCCTGGCCGGCGCTGCCCTGCCCCTCGCCCGGGTGGCCGGGCTGGGCATCGCTTGGGGCATATTGGCCGTTCTGGCACGCCTGGCCAGCCTTGGCGGCCTGCTCGCCCACAGTCAGATAGGGGTTGATGTGCGGCTCCACCGGGCCGGGGCTGTCCACATCGGTGGAGTCCAGCTCCCACCACTGCTTGCCTTCATCCTGCGCGCGGCGCACGAAGGCCGTGCCGCGCACGTCGGTGATCTGCGCCACTGGCTCGCGCCGCGCCAGGCGGTGCGCCACTTCCACCAGCGCGCGCTCGGCGTTGCCGTACAGCAGCAGGTCGCACTTGCTGTCCACCACGATGGAGCGGCGCACCTTGTCGCTCCAGTAATCGTAGTGGGCGATGCGGCGCAGGCTGCCCTCGATGCCGCCCAGGATGATGGGCACGTCCTTGTAGGCCTCGCGGCAGCGCTGGCTATAGACGATGGCGGCGCGGTCGGGCCGCTTGCCGCCCACGTTGCCGGGGGTGTAGGCGTCGTCGCTGCGGATTTTGCGATCGGCCGTGTAGCGGTTGATCATCGAATCCATATTGCCTGCCGTCACGCCCCAGAACAGGTTGGGCCGGCCCAGCGCCTTGAAGGGCTCGGCGCTGTGCCAGTCGGGCTGGGCGATGATGCCCACGCGAAAGCCCTGCGCCTCCAGCACGCGGCCGATCACGGCCATGCCAAAGCTGGGGTGGTCCACGTAGGCGTCGCCCGTCACCAGGATGATGTCGCAGCTGTCCCAGCCCAGCTGCTCCATCTCGGCGCGGCTCATGGGCAGGAAAGGCGCGGTGCCAAAGCGCTTGGCCCAATAGGGCTTGTAGGCGCTCAATGGCTTGGCATGGCGCGGGAAAAAGGAAACATCGATGGGGGCATTCATGGGGCGGGCCCAGCGGCTGGCTGAAGGCGTTGGTCTGGATGGCCTGTGCGCAGGCGTCAAGCAAGGCCGTGATGGTAGCGCGGTGCGGCCCAATGGGTGCAAGGCCAGGCCAGTCAGCCCTGCTGGACCAGGGCCATGCCAGCCTGCGCCAGCGCCCAGGCCGCGTGCTCGCGCACCAGGGCGTCGCTGGCCGGATCCTGCACCATGCGCTGTAAATGCTGGCACAACAGACGGGCCTGGGCCTGGGGCAGTTGCGCTGCGCGCAGCGCATTGCCGCTGACCACGGCCAGGTTGCGCTGCCAGCGCGCGTAGCCAATGCGGCGGATGGGGCTGCCTTCGGTGTGCTGCAGGAACTCGGCCTCGCTCCAGCCCAGCAGGCTCAGCAGATCGCCTTGCTGCAGCGCCGGGCGCGCGGCAAAGTCGGCCAACACGCTGGGCTGGGCGAACTTGTTCCACGGGCAGGCCAGTTGGCAATCGTCGCAGCCGTACAAGCGGTTGCCCATGGCCGGGCGCAGCGGCTCGGGGATGGGGCCCGGGTGCTCGATGGTCAGGTAGGAGATGCAGCGCCGCGCATCGACCTGGCCCGGAGCAACGATGGCCTGGGTCGGGCAGATGTCCATGCAGGCGCGGCAGGCGCCGCAGTGTGCGCTGGTAGCCGGCGTGGGCGGCAGGGCCAGATCCAGGAAGATCTCGCCCAGAAAGAACATCGAGCCGGCCTGGCGCGAGAGCAGCAGCGTGTGCTTGCCGCGCCAGCCCAGGCCACTGCGCCTGGCCAACTCAGCCTCCAGCACCGGCGCCGAATCGGTGAACACCCGGTGCCCCAACGGGCCCACCGCCTGGGCAATGCGCTCGGCCAGTTTTTGCAGGCGCTGGCGCAGCACCTTGTGGTAGTCGCGGCCGCGCGCGTAAAGCGACACCATGGCCTGCCCTGGCTGCTGCAGGCGCGCCAACTCCAGCGCCTGCCAGCCCGGCGGCGTGCCAGGCGCCAAGTAATCCATACGGGCGGTGACGATGCTCAGCGTGCCAGGCACCAGCTCCGCCGGCCGCGCACGCTTGAGGCCGTGGCGCTCCATATAGTGCATCTCGCCATGAAAGCCCTGTGCCAGCCAGGCCAGCAGCCCGGGCTCGGCATCCGAGAGGTCGATGCCGGCCACACCGATCTGCGAGAATCCCAGCTCCCGCGCCCAGTGGCGGATCTGCTGCACAAGTTCATGCTCTGCTGCCATGCGGAAAATTGTAGGCAATGCCTGGGGGCGCCCCGCCCGCTCATTGCCCGCCCGATCGCACCTGCCCGCCTGCACCTCCATGCCCGCCAGCGTCCCAACCACTGCAGCCCTGCCCGCCTCCGAACAGCCGCCCACTGCCACCGCGCTGGCCCAAGCCAGCATTGCACTGGCCGACGAGACCGCCACCGAACGCCTGGCCCAAGCCCTGGCCGCGCAGGGCCAGGCGCTGGCGCAAGTCAGCATCCACCTCTATGGCGCGCTGGGCGCGGGCAAGACCAGTTGGGTGCGCCACCTGCTGCGTGCGCTGGGCGTGCGAGGCCGCATCAAAAGCCCGACCTACGCGCTGCTGGAGAGCTACGCCCTCGATCACCCCCCTGAGCAGGTGCATCATTTCGACCTGTATCGCCTCGAAACCCCGCAGGAATGGCTGGACTCGGGCTTGCTGGAAACCGTGCAAGGCGCCGGGCTGAAACTGATCGAGTGGCCGCAAAAGGCTGGCGACGCACTGCCGCTGCCCGACTTGGCACTGCATCTGCAATTCGTGCCGCAGCAGCCACAGCAGCGGCAACTGGCGCTACTGGCCTACAGCCCAGCCGGCCAGGCATTGGCGAAAAATATGCTTCAATGCGCGCTATGAGCCCACCGACCCCGCCTGCGCCCGCCGCCGCCCGCGCCGAAGCCGCCGCCACGCTCCCCCCCGCACCCAATCACGCTCAGCCGCTGGCTGCCAGCACAGCCCCCATGCCGGTTGCGCCCCAGGCGCAACCGCCTGCAGCGGCGCCACGGCGCTGGGACCGCCGCAGCCTGCTGCGCGCCGGCGCCCTGCTGTGCACACTGGGGGTGGAGCACGTGGCCTTTGCCCAGATCAGCCAGCGCCACTACCCGCAAACGGCCGCCAAGGGCAACAAAAAAGGCATCGTCGCGCTACGCATCTGGCCCGCGCCCGAGTATTCGCGCGTGACCATCGAGTCGGATCAAAAGCTCGAGGCCCAGCACGACCTGGTCGCCAACCCGCCGCGCCTGTACGTGGACATCAAGAATCTGCGCCTGGGGCCGGAGCTGCGCAACATGGAAACGCGCGTGAAGTCCGACGACCCGAACATCGCCGCCATCCGCATTGCCCAGCATTCGCCCACCGTGGTGCGCATGGTGATCGACCTCAAGCAGCGCGTGCGCCCAGAGGTGTTCACCCTCAAGCCCATTGCGCCTTATCGGCACCGGCTGGTCTTCGACCTGTACCCGCTGCAACGGGTCGATCCCATGGCCCAGCTCATCGACGAACGCCTGCGCACCCTGGCGCAAGCGCCCAGCGTTGAAGCGCCGCCAACACCTGTGATAACGCCTGCGCCAACGCCAGCCCCTACTCCGGCCCCAAAGCCAGCGCCCGGGCCAGATGCGCTGGACGAGTGGTTTGGCCAGCATGGCTCGCGCCCACCAGCGCCAGCCCCCAGGCCTGCCCCGGCCCCCGCGCCTGCGCCGCGCCCGGTGCCGCCAGCGCCCCGCCCCAGCCCTGCGCCACGCCCGCCGGCGCCGCCGCCTGTCTCCAGCCCGCCAGCCACGCGCCAGCAAACCGACCGCATTTACATCGTGGCGCTGGACCCTGGTCACGGCGGCGAAGACCCGGGCGCCATCGGCCCGGCCCGCAGCTATGAAAAACACGTCGTGCTCGCCATTGCTCTGCAGGTGCGCGAGCGCATCAACCGGCTGCGCGTCAACGGTGTGCCGCTGCAGGCCTACATGACGCGCGACCGCGATTTCTTCGTGCCGCTGGCTTCGCGCGTCGAGCGCGCGCGGCGCGTGCAGGCCGACCTGTTCGTCAGCATCCATGCCGACGCTGCGCTCAACCGGCGCGCGCGCGGCTCCAGCGTCTACGCCCTCAGCCAGCGCGGCGCCACCAGCACCGCCGCGCGCATGCTGGCCGCGCACGAAAACAAGGCCGATGCCGTAGGCGGGTTGAACATCCACTCGCGCGACCGCCAAGTACAAAGCATGTTGGCCGACATGAGCACCTCGGCACAAATCCGCGACAGCCTGGTGCTCGGGCGCTACATGGCGGCCCAGCTCGCCCAATTCGCCCACATGCACAAGCGCAGCGTCGAGCAGGCCAACTTCGCCGTGCTGCGCTCGCCCGACACGCCCAGCGTGCTGATCGAAACCGGCTTCATCAGCAACCCGGACGAGGAGCGCCTGCTCAACTCCCCGCAGTACCAGGCCCGCATTGCCGATGCCATCGCCGCCGGCGTCGTGACCTACCTGCGCAACCACCCGCCGCTGGCGCGCGTGCGCCGCCTATAGGTCCAGCACGATGTGCGCCTGAAACACCTTCGATACATTTAGTATCGATTAATTTGCTGCACTGCAGCAAAACCGCTTGCCATCCTTGCGCAGCCGCCGCATAATCACGACCATGCTGCATCGCACAATGAGTTCTCGCCCACGGTGGCCAGGCTCGCATGTGCCCACGCTTGAGGCCACACACAAGTATTCCAACGCCCAGCGTCCGTGCCAGCACCGTTCCTTATCAACCCTCGTCAACTATTCATCGGGAGAGAAAAATGGCACTGACCCCTGAGCAAATCCTGGCTGCCCACAAGGCCAACATCGAGCAGCTGTTCGGCCTGACCAACAAGGCCTTCGAAAGCGTGGAAAAGCTCATCGAGCTGAACGTCAAGGTCTCGCGCGAAGCCCTGAACGACGCCGCCAAGCACAGCCAGGCCGTGCTGTCCATCAAGGACGCTCAGGAACTGGCCGCCCTGCAGTCGAGCATCTTCCAGCCCCTGGCCGAGAAAGTCTCCAACTACAGCCGCCAGCTGTATGAAATCGCTTCGGAAAGCGGTCAGGAAATCAACCGCATGGTCGAAGAGCGCACTGCCGAAGCCCAGCAGGCCATGAACAACCTGGTCGAAAGCGCTGCCAAGAACGCCCCTGTTGGCACGGAAGCCTCCGTGGCCGTGGTGCGCAGCGCCATCTCGGCAGCCAACAACGCCTTCGAATCGGTGCAGAAAACCGTCAAGCAGGCTTCTGACGTGGCCCAGGCCAACTTCAACGCCGTGACCGAAAGCGCCACCAACGCCGCCAAGTCGGCCGCTTCGCGTCGCCGCTCGTAATCCTTTTGGTGCATGCGCTCTGGCCTCAGGCCGGGCGATCACCTACAAGTTGTCTCCTTGGATCCTTTCGAAACCATTTTCATGGATCCCTTCAGCCCGGCCCCGTGCCGGGCTTTTTTTTGCCTGAGCGTCCAGCCAGCGGCGCCTGCAGGCCGAGCCTGCATGAAAACCCGCGCTGTGGCTTTGGTTTTTCGTGTCATCATCGCAGGCTGGTCCGATGCGTATGCAGCGAATCGATGCGGGCCTGCTGCACACGCGCCGCCCATGGGGCACATCGACGGGGCCCGCGCTGTTTTTCAACCTCAAGCAAAGGAATACACAATGAGTCGTGAAGTCGTGGTCGTCAGTGCCGTGCGCACTGCCATCGGTACCTATGGCGGCAGCCTCAAGGACATGCCGCCCACCGCGCTGGGGGCGCTGGTGCTCAAGGAGTCGCTCAAGCGCGCGCAGCTCGAAGGCAAGGATGTGGGCCATGTGGTCTTTGGCCACGTCGTCAATACCGAGCCACGCGACATGTACCTCTCGCGCGTGGCCGCCATCGAAGGCGGCTGCCCGATCGAGACGCCGGCCTTCAACGTCAACCGCCTGTGTGGCTCGGGCCTGCAGGCCATTGTCTCGGCCAGCCAGAGCATTCTGCTGGGCGATGCCGACGTGGCCATTGGCGCGGGCGCCGAGAGCATGAGCCGCGCGCCCTACGCCAGCCTCAACACCCGCTGGGGCGCGCGCATGGGCGACGTGAGCCTGGTGGACATGATGGTCGGCGCGCTGCACGACCCCTTCAACACCGTCCACATGGGCGTGACGGCCGAGAACATCGCCGCCAAGTGGGGCATCAGCCGTGAGGACCAGGATCAGCTGGCGCTGGAGAGCCACCAACGCGCCGAGCGCGCCACTGCCGGCGGCTACTTCAAGGACCAGATCGTGCCCGTGAGCATCAAGACCCGCAAGGGCGAGGTGGTGTTCGATACCGACGAGCACTTCCGCGCCGGCGCCAAGCTGGAGGACTTCGGCAAGCTCAAGCCGGTGTTCGTCAAAGAAAACGGCAGCGTCACGGCCGGCAATGCCTCGGGCCTGAACGACGCCGCCGCCGCCGTGGTGCTGATGGAGGCCAAGGCCGCCCGGAGCAAGGGCCTCAAGCCCATGGCGCGCCTGGTGGCCTATGCGCACGCCGGCGTGGAGCCGCTGTACATGGGCATCGGCCCGGTGCCCGCCTCCAAGCTGGCGCTGAAAAAAGCCGGCCTGAGCATTGACGACCTGGACGTGATCGAGGCCAACGAAGCCTTTGCCGCCCAGGCCTGCGCCGTCACGCGCGACCTGGGCCTGGATCCGGCCAAGGTCAACCCCAACGGCTCGGGCATCTCGCTGGGCCACCCCATCGGCGCCACCGGCGCGCTGATCACCGTCAAGGCCCTGCACGAGCTGCAGCGCATCAACGGTCGCTATGCGCTGGTGACGATGTGCATCGGCGGCGGTCAGGGCATTGCCGCCATCTTCGAGCGCATGTGATCTGACAGCCTACGCCCTGGCCAATTCAGGGCGCACCACAGCCAAGCCACGCAGCCGCCAGGCCCGCGTGGCTTTTTTCATGCCCGCGCGCCCGGCACCCGGCGGCGCGCCAGCAGCAAATAGACCGTGGGCACCAGCAGCAGCGTCAGCAGCGTGCCCAGGCCCATGCCGCCGACGATGACCCAGCCAATCTGGCGCCGGCTTTCGGCCCCGGCGCCGCTGGCCAGGGCCAACGGCAGCGCGCCCAGCGCCATTGCGGCCGTGGTCATCAGGATGGGGCGCAGGCGCTGCACGGCGGCAGTGCGCGTGGCCTTCGCCAGCGCCATGCCCTGCTGGCGCATCTGGTTGGCAAACTCAACGATCAGGATGCCGTGCTTGGTGATCAGCCCGACCAGCGTGATCAGCCCGATCTGTGAATAGACGTTGAGCGTGCCGCCGCTGAGCCACAGGGCCAGCAGCGCGCCCACCATGGACAGGGGCACCGAGACCATGATGACCAGCGGATCGACGAAGCTTTCGAACTGTGCCGCCAGCGCCAGGTAGATGAACAGCAGCGCCAGCGCAAAAACCAGCGTCAGCGCGCCCTGTGCGCTGCGGTACTCGCGCGATGCGCCGCTCAAAGCCGTGGCATAGCCCTGGCCAGCCGGCAAGGTGCGTGCGGCCAGCTCATCCATGAAGTCCAGCGCCTGGCCCAGCGTGTAGCCGGGCGCGATGCGAGCGGTCAGCGTGGCCGAGCGGCGCTGGCCGAAGTGGTTGAGCTCGCGCGGCGCCGCGCCCTCATCGCTGCGCAGCAGCGCCGACAGCGGCACCAGCGCGCCCTGGGCGCTGCGCACCTGAATGCGGCCGATTTGCTCTGGCGTGGCGCGCGCCGGCGCCGCCAGCTGCACCCAAACGTCGTACTGCTCGGCGCCTTTCTTGTAACGCGTGACGATGCGCCCGCCCAGCAGGCTCTCCAATGTGCGCGCCACCGTGGCCGGCTGCACGCCCAGGTCGGCCGCGCGCTCGCGATCGACCTCGATGCGCAGCTGCGGCGCACTCAGGCGCAGATCCACATCCGGGCTGTCGATGGCCGGGTGCTCGCGCATAGCCTGCATGAACTGCTGCACGATCTCGTGCAGCTGCTCATAGCTGCCGGTGGTCTGGATCACATACTGCAGCGGTCGGCTGCTAAAGCCCATGCCCAGCGGCGGCGGTGTATTCAAAAAGCTGAACACGCCCGGCACCTCGCGCATGTCTCGCCCGACCTGAGCGGCCAAGGCCTCGATGCCGCGCTGGCGCTCGCTCCAGTCCACGGTGCGCACGGTCAGCGTGCCGTTTTGCACCGTGGGGTTGCCAACGCTGGCGAAAACGCGGTCGAACTCCGGGTGGCGCCGCACCAGCGCCTCGGCCTCGCGCACATAGCGGTCGGTGTAGTCCAGCGAGGCGCCATCGGGCGCGCTCATGCGCACCTGCAGCGTGCCGCGATCCTCCATTGGCGCCAGCTCGGCCGGCAGGCGCGGATACAGCCAGGCCAGTGCCAGACCGCAGCCGAGCATGGCCAGCAACACGGCCATGCGCCCGGCCCAGACTGGTCGCTGCGCCGCTGCAGCCAACAAGGTTGATGCGGCCGGTGGC
The DNA here is from genome assembly GCF_002285285.1 of Vandammella animalimorsus. Lineage (GTDB taxonomy): Bacteria > Pseudomonadota > Gammaproteobacteria > Burkholderiales > Burkholderiaceae_C > Lampropedia > Lampropedia animalimorsus. The sequence goes on along the minus strand of NZ_NSJF01000001.1, from coordinate 250,181 downwards.
GGCGCGGGCGCTGTCTTTTTCGCGGCGGCCAGGGCCTGCCCGGCCGCCTCGGCGCGTGTGCGCACCGTCCAGCCCAGCACGCTTGCATAGCCGCGCTCCAGCCCGCGCAGCGCCCGCTGCACGGCCTGCGCCCAGCGCCCGGCCTGGGCATGGGGGCGCAACAGCAGCGCGCACAGCATGGGCGAGAGCGTCAGCGCCACAAAGCCCGAGACCAGCACGGCCCCGGCCAGCGTGAGCGCGAACTCGGCAAACAGCCGCCCGGTGCGCCCTGGCGTAAAAGCCAGCGGCGCATAGACGGCCGCCAGCGTCAGCGTCATGGCGACGATGGCAAAGCCGATCTCGCGCGCGCCCGCGATGGCGGCCTCAAAGGGCCGCTGCCCGGCCTCAATGTGGCGGTGGATGTTCTCCAGCATGACGATGGCGTCGTCCACCACCAGGCCAATGGCCAGCACCATGGCCAGCAGCGTCAGCGTATTGATCGAAAAGCCCGCCAGCGCCATCAGCGCAAAGGTGCCAATCAGGCTGATGGGGATGGTGACGATGGGCACCAGCGCCGCGCGCAGCGAGCCCAGAAAGACCACGATGACCAGCACCACCAGCAGCACAGCCTCGGCGATGGTGGCGTACACGCTGGCGATGGAGCGCTCGATGAACACCGCGTTGTCGTTGGCGATGGTGACCTGCACATCGCCGGGCAGCTCGGCGCGCAGGCGCTGCAGCGCCTGGCGAATGCCTGCGGCCACCTCCAGCGGATTGGCCGTGGCCTGGCGCACGATGCCCATGGAAACGGCCTCTTGCCCATTGAAGCGCACGCGGCTGCGCAGGCTGGCCGGCCCTTCCTCGACCTGGGCCACGTCGCCCAGGCGCAGCTTCAGGCCCGCGCCATGGCGCAGCACGATGTCGGCAAACTGGCTGGGCGTGACCAGCTCTGTGTGCGAGACGACGTTCAGCTCTCGCTCGTGCGATTCGATGCGCCCTGCGGGCAGCTCCAGATTGCTGGCGCGGATGGCGCTCTCGATCTCCTCAACCGTCAGCCCGTGCGCGGCCATGCGCTCGGGCTGCAGCGCGACGCGCATGGCGTAACGGCGCTCGCCAAAAATGGGCGTGTCGGCCACGCCCGGCACGGTTTGCAGCAATGGGCGCGCAATGCGCAGCATCAGCTCGTTGATCTCCAGCGGGCTGCGCTGCGCCGAGCTGAAGGCCAGCCAGATCACCGGCGTGGCATCGGCCTCGACCTTGGCCACGACCGGCTCGTCAATCTCCGCCGGCAGGCGGGCGCGCACGCGCGCGACGCGGTCGCGCACCTCGGCGGCGGCGCTGTCCGGGTCCTTCTCCAGCACGAAGCGCACGGTAATCTGCGCCTGCCCGGCGCGGCTGATGGAGCTGATCACATCCACGCCTTCGATGCCTGCGATCGAGTCCTCCAGCGGCTTGGCCACGCGCGACTCCACCACTGCTGCCGACGCGCCGCTGTAGCTGGCGCGCACCGTCACCACCGGCTCGTCGGTGCGCGGGTATTCGCGCACCGTGAGCGTGAAAAAGCTCACCAGCCCCACCAGCACCAGCAGCAGCGACATCACCGTCGCCAGCACCGGCCGGCGCACCGACAGCTCGCTCAGGCCCATGGCACACCCCGCATGGCACTGCGGCGCAGCGGCTGCCCAGGCGCGGGCGCTGCACTGAGCGTTGCACCGAATGCGGCGTCCTGGCCCGCCTCGGGGCTGGGGCCATCATGGGGGCTGGGGGTGGCGTGATCGGACAACGGCGGCGGCTCAGGCTCGGCCCAGCGGATGCGCACGCGCTGGCCCGAGCGGTTGGCGCGGTGCTGGCCGGCCACCATCACCACATCGCCCACTGCCAGGCCCTCACCGCGCACCTCCACCCAGCCGGGCAGGCGCTGGCCCAGTTGCACCGGCAGGCGCTCGGTGCGAAACACCGTCTGCGGCGGCCAGCCCAGGCGGCCATCGCCCTGCGGCGTGGGCGCCTGGGCCTGCCAGGGCTGCACCCGGATCAGCGCAGGCCCCTGGGCATTGCTCAGCACAGCCTGCTCTGGCACCAGCACGGCCTGGGCGCGCTCTTGCAGCACCAGCTCCACCTGGGCCGACATGCCCGGGCGCAACTGCCGGTCGGGGTTGGGCAGACGCGCGCGCAATGCCAGCGCACGCTCTTGCGCATCGACCAGCGGGTCGATGGCCTGTACCGTGGCCTGGCGCTGCACTCCGGGCAGCGCGTCAAAGCGCAGCTGCACGGCCTGGCCTACGGCCAGTTGCGCGGCCACGCGCTCGGGCAGGCGAAAGTCCACCAGCAGTACATCCAAATCCTGCAGCTGCAGCACCACCTCGCCTTCGCGCACGTAGTCGCCCACGTGCACATCGGCCAGGCCGGCCACTGCGTCGAACGGCGCCTGGATGCGCAGGCGCTCGAGCTGGGCCTGGGCCAGATCACGCCGTGCCTGGGCGATCTGCAGCTTGGCCGCGCTTTCTTCGAGCGCGGCGCGGCTGATGAAGCCGCGCTGCACCAGCTCGCGGCTGCGGCCGTGGTTGGCGCGGGCCAGCTCCAGCTCGGCCTGGGCCTGCTGCCAATGGGCGCGCTCGAGCCGATCGTCCAGCTGCAGCAGCAACTGGCCCTTGCGCACCGGCTGGCCTTCGCGGAAGTGGATGGCGCGCACCCGCCCGCTGGCCTGCGGGCGCAGCGCACTGCTCTGGCGCGCGCGCAGCGTGCCAGTGGCCTGCGCCACATCGCGCAGCGGCCGGCCAATGGCCTGGGCCACCTCGATCAAGGCCGGGGCACTGGCCGATGCATTGGCCTGTGGCCCAGGCTTCAAGGGCGCTGCAGGTCCTGCAGATGGCCGCTCCCCCTGCCCTGCCGCAGTATTGCCCGCTGCCTGCCAGCCCAGCGTGCGCGCCAGCAATGCCTGCCCCTCAGGGCGCTGCAACCACCAGGCCAGCAGCAGCGACAGCAGCAGAACGATCAGCAACAGGGTTTTGCGCAACAAGGGCCGCATGGCACACCGACAAGGCAAGAAAACAAAGCAAACCTCTGCACTACCCCAGCGGCTGGCGCCGGATAGTGCAGAGGTTCTCGAACAAAGCCAAAGCCCGCACGGCGGCGGGCGGCGCTCAAGGATACAGGCCGCGCAGCTCGCGGGCGAGCAGGATGCGCGAGCAGGCCACGATGAAGGTGGCCGTGCGCAGGTTGACCTGGTGCTGCTGCGCCACCTGCCAGACGGCGTGGAAGGCGTCCTTCATGATCTTGACCAGGCGCTGGTTGATCTCGTCCTCGGTCCAGAAAAAGCTGGAGAAGTCCTGCACCCACTCGAAGTAGCTCACCGTCACGCCGCCGGCGTTGGCAATCACGTCGGGCAGCACCAGCACGCCCTTGTCATCCAGGATGTCATCGGCGCCGGGCGTGGTCGGGCCGTTGGCTCCCTCGATCACCATGCGCGCCTTGATGCGCGGCGCATTGTCCTCGGTGATCTGCCCTTCCAGCGCCGCCGGGATGAGGATGTCGCAGTCCACGCCCCAGAACTCCTCGCCGCTGAGCTTGTCGGCCTTCTTGAAGCCGCCTACGCCGCCGCTGTCACGCACATGCGCCAGCAAGGCCTCGACATCCAGCCCGCTGGCGCGGTAGAGCGAGCCTGTGTGGTCCTGCACGGCGACGATCTTGGCACCCGCCTCGGCAAACAGGCGCGCGGCCGTGCCGCCCACATTGCCCAGGCCCTGCACGGCCACGCGCGCGCCTTCGATGTCCAGGCCGATGAGCCGGGCCGCCTCGACGCCGACGGTGAACACGCCGCGCCCGGTGGCCTCACGCCGCCCCAATGAGCCGCCAATCTCCACCGGCTTGCCGGTGACCACGCCCGTGGCCGTGGCGCCGATGTTCATGGAGTAGGTGTCCATCATCCAGGCCATGGTGCGCTCGTTGGTGTTCACGTCCGGCGCGGGGATGTCCTTGTTTGGGCCGATGATCAGGCCGATCTCGCTGGTGTAGCGGCGCGCCACGCGCTCGAGCTCGGCCTGCGAATACTTGCGCGGGTCGATGCGGATGCCGCCCTTGGCGCCGCCATAAGGCACGTTCACGGCCGCGTTCTTGATCGACATCCAGGCCGACAAGGCCATGACTTCGGAGAGCGTCACATCCTGGTGAAAGCGCACGCCGCCCTTGCCAGGCCCGCGCGAGAGGTTGTGCTGCACGCGATAGCCCTCGAAATGCGCCACCGAGCCATCATCGAGCTCGATGGGAACGTCCACAATCAGCGAGCGCTTGGGGTGCTTGAGCGTCTCGACCCACTTGGCCAAATGGCCCAGGTAGGGCGTGACGCGATCGACCTGCTTCAGGTAAATGCCCCAGGGGCCCAGGTGGGCCGGATCCAGATACGAGGGCAGCGCATGCTGCTGCGACAGTGGCGACGACGGCGCTGCCGCCGGCTTGGCGCCCTGGCCCTTGGCGGCCTTGGCAGCGTGTTTCGCCTCGCGCTTGGCGCGGCCTTTGGCGTCCTTGTCCTTTTTCTTCGCGGCATCCTTGGCTGCCGACTTGTTCTTGCCAGAAGGGGGCATATTGATCTCCTTACCTCTATACGTACAACGCAACGGCCGGCAGCATAAGCGCGGCGTCAGGCCTTGTCCATGCCGCCGGCGCGCAAAGCCCAGCCAATGGCGCTACAGTCTCGCCCTTTGCCGCCCCACCGACTCGCCGCCATGAAACTCCAGGGCAAACGCCGCCGCATCGTCTATGTGCTGATCTACGAGGCCATCGCCATTGCCGTCTCCAGCTGGGGGCTGGCGCTGCTGAGCAGCAGCGGCATGCAGCGCGCGCTGCTGGCGGCCGTGGCGGCCTCGGCCACCGCAGTGACCTGGAACTACATCTTCAATACCTTATTCGAGCGCTGGGAGGCGCGCCAACCCACCCGGGGCCGCAGCATTCGGCGCCGCCTGGCCCACGCCCTGGGCTTCGAGGGCGGACTGATCTTCTTCCTGGTGCCGCTGCTGGCCTGGCTGCTGGGCGTGAGCCTCTGGCAGGCTTTCGTGATGGACTTTGGTCTGATGCTGTTCTTCTTGGTCTACACCTTCGTCTTTACCTGGTGCTTTGACCGCATCTTTGGCTTGCCCACAGCCGCCCAGCCACTGCAGGGCGCGCCGGCCCAGGCGGGCAAGACTCAAGCGCGCTGAGCCAGGCCAATCGGCGCCCGCCGCCAACCGGGCCGGGCGCCCGCCTGGCGGCGGGCTGGCACAATAGCGGGTTTGCCTGATTTCCGCCCCCCTCATTTCCCGGAGCGCCAATGACCCGCGCCGCTGCTGCCCCTGCCGCCTCTTCTGCCACGCCCCCTGCCATGCCGCCGCTGCGCCTGGCGGGGCTAGAGCCTTTGACCATCGACGAAGGCACGCTGTTCGTCAACATTGGCGAGCGCACCAACGTCACCGGCTCCAAGGCGTTTGCGCGCATGATTCTCAACGGCCAGTATGAAGAAGCCCTGGCCGTGGCGCGCCAGCAGGTGGAGAACGGCGCGCAAATCATCGACGTGAACATGGACGAGGCCATGCTGGACTCCAAGGCGGCGATGGTGCGCTTTCTGAACCTGATTGCCAGCGAGCCGGACATTGCGCGCGTGCCCATCATGGTCGATTCCTCCAAGTGGGAGGTGATCGAGGCCGGGCTGCGCTGCATCCAGGGCAAGGGCGTGGTCAACTCCATCTCGATGAAGGAGGGGGTGGAGGAGTTCAAGCGCCAGGCCACGCTCATCAAGCACTACGGCGCGGCGGCCGTAGTGATGGCCTTTGACGAGAAGGGCCAGGCCGACACCTTCGCGCGCAAGATCGAAATCTGCGAGCGCGCCTATCGCATCCTGGTCGATGAGGTGGGCTTCCCGCCCGAGGACATCATCTTCGACCCCAACATCTTCGCCGTGGCCACCGGCATTGAGGAGCACGACAACTACGCCGTGGAGTTCATCGAGGCCACGCGCTGGATCAAGCAAAACCTGCCGGGCGCAAAGGTCTCGGGCGGGGTGAGCAACGTCTCCTTCAGCTTTCGCGGCAACGACCCGGTACGCGAGGCCATCCACACCGTGTTCCTCTACCACGCCATTGCGGCGGGCATGGACATGGGCATCGTCAACGCCGGCATGATTGGCGTGTATGACGACCTGGAGCCGACCTTGCGCGAGCGCGTGGAGGACGTGATCCTCAACCGCCGCCCCGATGCGGGCGAGCGCCTGGTGGAAATTGCCGAAAGCGCCAAGGGCCAGGCCAAGGACGAGAGCAAAAAGCTCGAATGGCGCGGCACGCCAGAACACCCCGTGCCGGTGGAAAAGCGCCTGGCCCATGCGCTGGTGCAGGGCATCACCGACTTCATCGTACAGGACACGGAAGAGGCCTGGCAGGCCATTCGCGCCAAAGGCGGGCGGCCGCTGCACGTCATCGAAGGGCCGCTGATGGACGGCATGAACATCGTGGGCGACCTGTTCGGCCAGGGCAAGATGTTTTTGCCGCAGGTGGTCAAATCCGCGCGCGTGATGAAGCAGGCCGTGGCCCATCTGGTGCCCTACATCGAGGAGGAAAAACGCCAGCTCCAGGCCAGCGGCGCGCAGGTCAAGAGCAACGGCAAAATCGTCATGGCCACCGTCAAGGGCGACGTGCACGACATCGGCAAGAACATCGTCTCCGTCGTGCTCGAGTGCAACAACTTTGAAGTGGTCAACATGGGCGTGATGGTGCCCTGCCACGAAATCCTCGCCAAAGCCAAGGAAGAAGGCGCGGACATCATCGGCCTCTCCGGCCTGATCACCCCCAGCCTGGAGGAAATGCAGTACGTGGCCGGGGAGATGCAAAAGGACAACTGGTTCAAGGAGCGCGGCATCCCGCTGCTCATCGGCGGCGCCACCACCAGCCGCGTGCACACCGCCGTGAAGATCGCGCCGCACTATGAAGGCCCGGTCGTCTACGTGCCCGATGCCTCGCGCAGCGTGGGCATTGCGCAAAACCTGCTGGGCGAAGGCGCCAGCGCCTTCATCGCCGAGACCCAGGCCGATTACGAGCACGTGCGCCAATTGCACGCCAACAAAAAGCCCGCCGCGCTTTGGCCGCTGGACAAGGCGCGCGCCAACGCCACCTCCATCGACTGGAGCGCCTGGCGCCCCGCCACGCCACGCGCGCTGGGGCGGCGCGTGTTCCACAACATCGATTTGCGCGAGCTGGAGCGCTTCATCGACTGGGGGCCGTTCTTCCAGACCTGGGATCTGGCTGGCCCCTTCCCCGCCATCCTGGACGACGAAATCGTCGGCGTCGAGGCGCGGCGCGTCTATGCCGATGGCCAGGCCATGCTGCGCAAGATCATCGACGGGCGCTGGCTCAAGGCCAGCGGCGTGATGGGCCTGTACCCGGCCAACAGCGTGGGCGACGACATCGTTTTCTACCGCAATGAAGCCCGCACCCAGCCGCTGATGACCTGGTGGGGCCTGCGCCAGCAAGCGCCCAAGCAGGCCGTGGGCGGCGTCATGCGCCCCAGCCGCTGCCTGGCCGATTTCGTCGCGCCCCAAAGCAGTGGCATTGCCGACTACGCCGGCATGTTCGCCGTCACCGCCGGGCTGGACATCGAGAAAAAAGAAAAGGAATTCGAGCGCGCGCTGGACGACTACTCGGCCATCATGCTCAAGGCTCTGGCCGACCGCCTGGCCGAAGCCTTTGCCGAATACCTGCACTGGCGCGTGCGCACCGACCTGTGGGGCTACGCCGCGCAGGAGGCGCTCTCCAACGAGGAGCTGATCGCCGAGAAATACCAGGGCATCCGCCCCGCGCCCGGCTACCCCGCCTGCCCCGACCACAGCGCCAAAATCGCCTTGTTCGAGACCCTGCGCACCGACGAAATCGGCATGCGCCTGACCGAAAGCCTGGCCATGTGGCCCGCCTCCAGCGTCAGCGGCTTCTACATCGCCCACCCCGAGAGCAGCTACTTCACCCTGGGCAAGATCGGCCAGGACCAACTGCAAGACATGGCCCAGCGCCGCGCCATGCCCGAGGACGAACTGCGCCGCCTGCTCGCGCCCGTGCTGGAGCATTGAGCACTGGCGGTGCGACAGGCCGATGGGCAGCCGCTGTCTCGCCCCGCCAAACACGCTGCAAACAGGTAGGAGCACTTTCCCGCCATCGCCCATGACAGGAAGCCGCGAAAATAATTTCTGTCTTGACAGAAATTTCAGTTCCTATACATTACCACCCCATGGAACTGACCGATATCGCACGCCGCTTCGTCGTCCACTGGGGCGAAATGGGCTCCGCCTGGGGCGTTAACCGCACGGTGGCGCAAATCCATGCGCTGCTGTTCATCCACGGCCGCCCGCTGCATGCCGAGGCGCTGGCCGAGACCCTGGGCGTGGCGCGCTCGAACGTGAGCAACAGCCTCAAGGAGCTGCAGAACTGGAACCTGATCCGCGTCACCCACGTGCTGGGCGACCGGCGCGATTACTTTGAAACCTCCAGCGACGTGTGGGCGCTGTTTCGCACCATCGTGCGCGAACGCAAGGAGCGCGAGTTCGACCCCACCACGCGCCTGCTGGCCGAGCTGGTGGCGCGCGAGGACTTCGCCGCCGAGCCGCCCGACGCGCAAGACCGCCTGCGCGAAACCCTGCGCTTCATGCAGGCGCTGGGCGCCTGGAGCGAGGAGATGCTGCGCCTGTCGCCCAGCACGCTGGAAAAAGTGCTCAAGCTCGGCGCCAGCGTGCAGAAGCTGGTGCGCTGAACCCTTAACCGACCAGGAGCCGCCCATGCGCATTCAAACCCACATCGACATCGCGGCCAGCGCCGCCACCTGCTTCGATCTGAGCCAGGACTACGCCCTGCGCCCGCTGTGGGACAGCCTGACCCCGCACGCCCGGCCCGCCACCGCAGCCGACGGCACGCGCGTGGCGCACTGCCCGGCCCCGCTGGGCATGGCGTTTGACGTGGCTTACGTCAGCTTTCAGCGCCCGCGCGTGGCCGCCTTCCGCCTGCTGCGCGGGCCCTGGCTGTTTGCCGCGCTGGCAGGCAGCTGGCGCTTCGTGCCCGATGGGCCGGGGCGCTGCCGCGTGCACTTCACTTACCACCTGCGCCTGCACCGGGCCGTGGCCTGGCTGCTCACGCCGCTGGTGGGCCGCTACGTGCAGCGCCAATCGCGCCAGCGCCTGCGCGCCCTCAAGCGCCTGGCCGAAAGCCTGGAGCCATGCCCAGGCCGCGAAAGCAGCAAAAGCAGCACAAGCCGCCGCGCCCCTTTTTTTGCGCCTTGATTTCACTTTTTTCTGAAATATCCATTTTTAAAAACCAAGGAGATCACCATGCCCGCCACCTACCCCCTGACGCTGTACTACGACGCCTCCTGCCCGCTGTGCGCGGCGGAGATGCACGCGCTCTTGCAGCGCGACGCACACGGCCGCCTGCGGCTGGTGGACTGCTCGCCCCCCGGCTTTGACGGCGCACCCGCCGGCTGCACCCAGGCCGAGCTGATGCGCCTGATGCACGCCCAGACCGCCGACGGCCGCGTGCTGGTGGGCGTGCCCGCGTTCGAGGCTGCCTACGCCGCCGTGGGCCGCCACCGCGTGGCAAGCGCCCTGCGCCATCCGCTGCTGGGTTGGCTGGCCCGCGCGCTCTACCCGCACCTGGCGCGCCACCGCCAGCGTCTGCCCCGCTGGCTGGCGCGCTGGCTGTTCGCGCGCCCCCTGGCACAGCCCCTGCAGGAGGCACAGGCCCACGCCGCCCGTCATGCCAGCCAGCGCTGCGGCCCGGCGGGCGCTTGCCGACTGGATGAAAGCACGCCCCAGCGCCCATCCAGCAAGCCCCAGCAGCTATTAAAAAAGTAGCAAACCCTTCTTCACCACCTTGACAGGAGCCTTGCCATGACTTCGACCGAGTCCTTGAACCTGACGCTGCTGCTGGCCAACGTGCTCATCGCCCTGCTCGGCCCGCTGGCGGCCGTGCACTACCTGCGCCCCATCCTTGTGCACGTGCTGCGCACACTGTGCGAAGACGGCAGCGCTGCCGAATTCTGGGTGCGCTGCGCCTACCTGCTGGCCCTCAGCGGCAGCCTGATGCTGGCGCTGGCCTTTGGCGATTTCCGCGCCAGCGCCGCACCGGCCGAGGCCCTGCGCCACAGCCTGCTGCTGATGTGCGGCGGCGTGTTCGTCAGCGTGGCCCTGATCGCGCGCGGCGTCTGGCGGCAAGTGGCCGCCCTGCTCGAAGCCCGGCGCCAGGCCGAGGCCCTGGCCCATCTGTGCGACCCCACTCCCCCAATCCATGCCGGAGAAGCTCTATGACCGCCCCAGCCCCCACACCTGCCCCCGCCCCCACCGTGCTGCTGTGCGGCGCCAACGGCTTCATCGGCCGCCACATCGCCCAGGCCCTGCGCCGCGCAGGCTGGCAGGTGCGCGCCGCCAGCCGCCACAGCAGCCCGGCTGTGGATTTCACCCAGGCCAGCACGCCAGCTCACTGGGCGCCGCTGCTGCACGGCGTGCAGGCGGTGGTCAACGCCGTGGGCCTGCTGCGCGACAGCCGCGCACGGCCCATGGCGCTGGTGCACGATGCCGCCCCGCGCGCCCTGTTCGACGCCTGCGCCGCCCACGGCCTGCGCCGCGTGGTGCAGATCTCCGCGCTGGGCATCGCCCATGGCGCTACCCCCTACGCCCGCACCAAGCGCGCCGCCGACGCCCACCTGCTGGCGCTGACCGAGGCCGGCCAGCTCGACGGCGCGGTGCTGCGCCCCAGCCTGGTGTTTGGCGCGGGCGGCGAGAGCACGCGCCTATTCCTGGCGCTGGCGCGCCTGCCCTGGCTGGCCTTGCCGCGCCCGGTGCTGCAAGCGCGCGTGCAGCCCCTGGCCGTGTGGGACCTGGCCGGTGCCGTGGCGCGCCTGCTGCCGCCGCCCGCTGGCGCGGCCACGGCCACAAGCGCCACCACTGACTTCACCGCCAACAACATCGCCGACAACACCGCCGCATTCACCGGCCTGGCCGATCTGGCCGGCCCGCAGGCCATGACGCTGGCCGAGTACATCGCCCTGCTGCGCACGCAACTGGGTGCGCTGGATGGCAAAGCGCCCGCCCGCCCCGCCCGCATCTGGCCCCTGCCCCATTGGCTGACCCAAGCCAGCGCGCGCCTGGGCGATGCCCTGCCCTTTTCCCCCTGGTGCAGCCAATCGCTGGCCCTGCTGGCCAGCGACAACGTGGCCGACGCCCACACCCTGCCCGCGCTGCTGGGCCGCCCGGCCTCGCCCCCGGCGCGCTTCATCGCGGGCCTGGCCGCATCCGCCGGAGGCTGACATGCCAAACACACCCGCAACCAGCCACGCCCCGCATGACATCCACGCCCCTGGCGCACTGCGCCTGCTGCGCGCCAGCCTGATCGCCGTGTGCTGGCTCACCGTGGCCGCCAGCCTGATCGAATGGAACGGCCAAAGCCTGGCGCTGCTGCATGCTGGCGGCGTGCCGCCGGGGCCGCTGGCGCACGCGCTCATCGGCGGCGGCGTGGCGCTGGACATCGCCCTGGCGCTGGCGCTGACCTGGCGGCCCACCCGCGCCACCTACGCCCTCACGGCCCTGGCCGTGCTGGGCCTGACGCTGGCCGCCACCGCGCTGCTGCCCGCGCTGTGGCTGCACCCCATCGGCCCGCTGAGCAAGAACCTGCCCATCCTGGCCATTCTTTTCGTCCTCTACCGGAGCGCCCCATGAACAGCTATCTCATCGTCAAATGGCTGCACATCCTCAGCAGCGTGCTGATGGTTGGCACGGGCTTTGGCTCGGCCTTCTACATGTTCTTTGCCAACCGCTCGGGCAACGTGGCCGCGCAGGCCGTGGTCAGCCGCCTGGTGGTGCGCGCCGACACCTGGTTCACCACGCCGGCCGTCATCGTGCAGCCCGTCACCGGCGTGCTGCTGGCCTACTGGGCCGGCTGGCCGCTGAGCACGCCGTGGCTGGCCGCCTCGCTGGCGCTGTACGCGCTGGCCGGCGCCTGCTGGCTGCCCGTGCTGTGGCTGCAACTGCGCATGGCGCGCATGGCCCAGGCCGCCCACGCCAGCGGCAGCGCCCTGCCCCATGAATACGCACGCCTGGCCCGCTGGTGGGAGGCGCTGGGCTACCCGGCCTTCATCGCCATGGTGCTGGTGTACTGGCTGATGGTGAACAAGCCCGCGCTGTGGGCGGCGTGATGCCTTGCTTTTCCGGCAGGCCATGCCCCCTCCTACAATCGCGCCCCATGTTTATTCACCTGCGTTTGCACACTGAGTTTTCCGTCGTCGATGGCACGGCCCGCATTGGCGATGTGGTCGCGCGCGCGGCCAAGGATGGGCAGCCGGCCCTGGCCATCAGCGATTTGAACAATCTGTTTGGCGCCGTCAAGTTCTATACCAAGGCGCGCGGCAAGGGGCTCAAGCCCATTTTGGGCGCCGAGGTGGTGGTGGCCGGGGCGCCTGGCGATGCGCCCACGCGGCTGCTGCTGCTGGTGCAAGACTGGCAGGGCTATTTGAGCCTGAACGCGCTGCTGGCGCTGGCCTGGACGGACAAGCAACACGCCGCCGCGCAGGCCCAGGGCATGGGGCAGGTGAGCATGGCGCAACTGGAGCAGCACAGCCAGGGGCTGATTGCACTCTCGGGCGCGCAGCAGGGGGCGGTGGGGCGCAGCTTGCTCAATGGCGATTTCCCGCAGGCGTTCGAGCGGGCGATGGAGCTGGCGCGCATCTTCCCCCGGCGCTTTTACATTGAGCTGCAACGCGCGGGCCGCCGCGATGACGAGCGCTACATCGCCCAGGCCGTGCAGTTGGCGGCCAAGGCCGGGCTGCCGGTGGTGGCCACGCACCCGATCCAGTTTCTCGATGCCGACGAGTTCGAGGCCCATGAGGCGCGCGTGTGCATTGCCGAGGGCGAAATCCTGGGCGATCAAAAGCGCCAGCGCCGCTTCACGCCTGAGCAGCATTTCAAGACCGCCGCGCAAATGCAGGCGCTGTTTGCCGACATCCCCAGCGCCATCGCCAATACGGTGGAAATCGCCAAGCGCTGCAATCTGACGCTGGTGCTGGGCAAGCCGCGCCTGCCGGACTTCCCCATCCCCGAGGGGGAAACCATCGAGAGCTACTTCCGCCAGCAATCGCACGCCGGGCTGGAGCAGCGCCTGGCGCTGCTGTACCCCGACGCCGCACGGCGGGAAGCCGAGCGCCCTCGCTACGTGCAGCGGCTGGAGTTCGAGCTGGAGACCATCCTGAAAATGGGCTTTCCCGGCTACTTCCTGATCGTGTCGGACTTCATCCAGTGGGCCAAGGCCAACGGCTGCCCGGTGGGGCCGGGGCGCGGCTCGGGCGCGGGCTCGCTGGTGGCCTATGCGCTGTCCATCACCGATCTGGACCCGCTGCAATACAACCTGCTGTTCGAGCGCTTTCTGAACCCGGAGCGGGTCTCCATGCCCGACTTCGACATCGACTTTTGCCAGACCAACCGCGACCGCGTGATCGAGTACGTCAAGCAAAAGTACGGGCGCGAGGCCGTCAGCCAGATCGCCACCTTCGGCACCATGGCCGCGCGCGCGGCCATCCGCGACGTGGGCCGGGTGATGGACATGAGCTACACCTTCTGCGACGGCATCAGCAAGCTCATCCCCAACAAGCCGGGCAAGCCCGTCACCCTGCAATACCCGCCAGAGAACCTCAGCGAGGCCGACAAGGAGAAATACGCCATCGCCGCCGAGCCGCTGCTGGCCGCGCGCATCGAGAACGAGGAGGAAGTCAAATCCCTGATCGAGATGGCGCAAAAGCTCGAAGGGCTGACGCGCAACATCGGCATGCACGCCGGCGGCGTGCTGATCGCGCCGGGCAAGCTCACCGATTTCTGCCCGCTGTACCAGCAGCCCGGCAGCGATGCGGCCGTGAGCCAGTACGACAAGGACGACGTGGAGGCCATCGGCCTGGTCAAGTTCGACTTTCTGGGCCTGGCCACGCTCACCATCCTGGAGCTGGCGCGCCAGTTCATCATCGCCCGCCACCCCGGCCAGCAGGACTTCGCCTTTGAAAAGCTGCCGCTGGACGACAAGGCCACCTACAAGCTGTTTCAGGAAGGGCGCACCGAGGCCGTGTTCCAGTTCGAAAGCCGCGGCATGCAAGGCATGCTCAAGGAAGCGCGCCCCAGCCGCCTGGAAGACCTCATCGCCCTCAACGCCCTGTACCGCCCCGGCCCGATGGACCTGATCCCCAGCTTCGTGGCGCGCAAGCACGGCAAGGAGGAGGTCGAGTACCCGCACCCGCTGGTGGAAAAGGTGCTGAGCGAGACCTACGGCATCATGGTCTATCAGGAGCAGGTGATGCAGACCGCGCAGATCCTGGGCGGCTACAGCCTGGGCGGCGCCGACTTGCTGCGCCGCGCCATGGGCAAGAAAAAGCCCGAGGAAATGGCCAAGCACCGCCTGATCTTCCGCGAGGGCGCGGCCAAGAACGGCATCAGCGAGGCCAAGGCCGACGAAGTCTTCGACTTGATGGAGAAGTTCGCCGGCTACGGCTTCAACAAATCGCACGCCGCTGCTTACTCGCTGCTGGCCTACCACACGGCCTGGCTCAAAGTGCATTACACGGCCGAGTTCTTCTGCGCCAACATGACCATTGAGATGGACGACACGGACAAGCTCAAGGTCTTGCTGGAGGATGCGCAAAAATTCGGCATCCGCTTCGAGCCGCCGGACGTCAACCACGGCGCTTACCGTTTCGAGCCGGTGTCCAACCGCCTCATCCGCTACGGCCTGGGCGCCGTCAAAGGCACGGGCCAGGCCGCCATCGAAGCCATCATCGCCGCGCGCGAAGGCCGGGGCGAGGGCGACAAGGGCCGCCAAAGCGGGCCGTTCAAAAGCCTGTTCGACTTCTGCCTGCGCGTGGACAAGCAAAAAATCAACAAGCGCACGGTCGAGGCGCTGATCAAGGCCGGCGCTTTCGACACCATCCACGCCGATCGCGCTGCGCTGCTGGCCTCGCTGGACATGGCCTTCGAATGGGCCGCCACGCAGCTGGCCAATGCCAACCAGGGCGGGCTGTTCGACATGCTGGGCGAAGACGCCGTGGGCGCCAGCGGCCAGGAGCCGCCGCTGCAGGCCACCCTGCCCTGGGGCGTGCGCGAGCAGCTGCTGCACGAGAAAACCGCGCTGGGCTTTTTCCTCTCCGGCCACCTGTTCGACGAATACGAGGCCGAGGTACGCCAGTTCGTGCGCACGCCCGTGGCCGCGCTGGAGGACAGCCGCGAAACGCAGCGCGTGGCCGGCATCGTCAGCGGCCTGCGCAGCGCCAACGGCCCGCGTGGCAAGGTCACCATCTTTACGCTGGACGACAAAAGCGGCGCCATCGAGGCCGTGGCCGACGAGGCGCTGATGGCGCGCTGCGGCCAGCACATCCGCGAAGATGAGCTGCTGGTGCTCAACGCCCGCTACCAGCCAGGGCGCAACGGCTTCGAGCCGCGCCTGAACGTGCAGGACGCGCTGGATTTGCCCAGCGCCCGCTGCGCCTTCGGCCGCTGGCTGAAGCTGGACTGGCTGGCGCCTGAGCAGGCGGGCAACACGCAGCAGCCATTGCAGCAATTGCAGGCCTGGATCCAGGCGCACCAGCCCGCAGCGCACGCCAGCCCCGCTGCCGAAATCCAAGCCGCCCATGCCGAGGACGATGAGGCCGAACCGCCGCGCAAGCGCGGCGTGCGCCTGCGCATCCGCCTGCGCTGCCACGGCGCGCAGGGCCAGCACGCCGCCGCCGAGCTGCTGCTGCCCGAGGCGCAGGCCATCTTCCCCAGCGAGCAGGCCCTGCACGCGCTGCGCGTGCACAACGGCGGCGCCGGCGTGCAGATGGTCTATCCATGAAGCGCGCCGCAGCGCCCACATCCATCACACCCCAGGCCATCTGCCCATGATCCAGAACATCCAGATCCTGCGCTTCGTCGCCGCCTTGCTGGTCACGCTGCACCACGCCACGCCGCCCATCGTGTGGCAAATCGTTTATCCGGAAATCCCGGTACTGCACCAGATCGCCAAGATCGGCTTTGCCGGGGTGGACATCTTCTTCGTCATCAGCGGCGCCATCATGGCCGAGACCACGCGCCAGCTACAACCCGGGCTGCGCAGCGCTGCGGGCTTTGCCGTCAAGCGCTTTGCACGCGTCTACAGCGGCTGGTGGCCGGTGTTCCTGATCTTCCTGGCGCTGTACCTGGGCAGCAATGCCTACGAGGGCAAGAACATCAATCTGCTCAAGTCCTTCCTGCTGCTGCCCCAGCCGCTGGATGCGCAGCTGCTGCCCATCGTCTGGACGCTGGTGTACGAGCTGTACTTCTATCTGCTGGTGGCCGTGCTGCTGCTGTGCCAGCGGGCCACGCAGCTGCGCATTCTGTTCCTGCTGGGGCTGGCCATCGCCACGCTGACCGTGGCCTTTGCGCAGCAGGGCATCTACAGCCCCGATGGCCTGGGCCGGCTGCCGCTGCTGGTGGAGTTCACCTGCTCGCCCTTTCTGCTGGAATTCATTGCTGGCTTTCTGGTCTGCGACTGGGTACGCCGCCACCCGCAACAGCCCTGGCAACTGTGGCTGGCCGCCAGCTTGCTGTTTTGCATTGCGGCCTATCTCTATCAGAGCAGCAGCCTGATGCGCGGCTCGGGCATGGCCGGCTACTTCCACTACCCCGAGCGCGTGATGCTGTTTGGCATCCCGGCCTGCGGCCTGCTGGTCGTGGCCCTGTGCCTGCCCGAGCCGCGCAGCCGCCCGGCGCTGCTGGCGGCCCGGCTGGGCGATGCCTCGTACTCGCTGTACCTCACCCATCTGCTGGCGCTGCGCGGCATGTACATCCTGATGCCGCTGGTGCCCGGCCTGCTGGGCCTGTGGCGCCACGTGCCCAGCTACTTGCTGGCGCTGCTGGCCTGCCTGGTCTATGCCTGGATCCACTACCGCCTGATCGAGCGACCGCTGTACCGCCTCAGCCTGCGCTGGATCATGCCCCGCGCTGCATTCCCCACGACGACCGACTCGGCCACGAAGGCCGCGCAATGAATGACCAACCCGACTGCAATACACCCCACGCCTGACCCCGCCCCCGACCAAGCCTTGATCGCCGCCACGCGGCGCTGGGTCGATGTGGCCGTCATCGGCCTGAACCTCTGCCCCTTCGCCAAGGCCGTGCAGCACAAGGGCCTGGTGCACTACGCCGTCAGCCGCGCTCAAACGCCGCAGCAGCTGCTCAAGGATCTGGCGCGCGAGCTGCTGGCGCTGGCCGACCTGCCCCCCGAACAGCGCGACACCAGCCTGCTGATCGTGCCGGACATGCTGCACGACTTTCTGGACTTCAACGATTTCCTGGACGAGGCCGACGCCCTGCTCGAACGCCTAGGGCTGGAGGGCGTGCTGCAAATTGCCGACTTTCACCCGCAATACCAGTTCGCCGGCACCGAGCCCGAGGACATCGCCAACTACACCAACCGCGCGCCCTACCCCACGCTGCACCTGCTGCGCGAGGACAGCATCGCCCAGGCCGTGCAGGCCGTGCCCGATGCCAGCGCCATCTTCGAGCGCAACATCGCCACCCTCGAAGCCCTGGGCCTGGCCGGCTGGCAGGCGCTGGGCCTCGGCCCAGCCGATGCCGCCGTGCCCAGCACCGATGCCGCCACCCCTCCCGCGCCCCCCGCCGGGCCGCAGCAGTCATGACAGGCAAGCTCACCCCCAGCCCCGCACCCAGGCAGCCCGGCGCGCGCCGCCGCCCGGCCCCGCAAGCGCAGCAGGATCGACGCGCGCGGCAAGACGCCGCTGCCCAAGGGCAAGCCGCACTGGCCGAGCTGGGCCTACCCGCCGGCGCCAGCATCGAGCTGCTGCAGGCGCTGCACATCCTCACGCGCGAAGGCCGGCTGAACCAGGACTCGCGCCGCAAACTCAAGCAGGTGCTGCATCTGGTGCAATTCATCGAGCCGCTGATCCACGACATCGACCGCCAGCGCGGCGCCCAGAGCGCCGAGAGCGCTGATGGCACAGTCGATGCCGGCCCCGTGCTGGTTGACCACGGCGCGGGCAAGTCCTACCTGGGCTTCATCCTCTACGACCTGGTGCTGCGCCCGCTGGGGCGCGGTCGCGTCATCGGCGTGGAATGGCGCCCGGCCCTGGTGGCGCAATCACAGGCGCTGGCCCAGCGCCAGGGCTTTGCACGCATGGACTTTCTGCCCATGGCCGTGGCCGATGCCCAGAAGCACCCGGGCCTGCCCGCGCGGGTGGACATCGTCACCGCGCTGCACGCCTGCGACACCGCCACCGACGATGCCATCGCCTTCGGCCTGGCCAAGCAGGCCCAGGCCATGGTGCTGGTGCCCTGCTGCCAGGCCGAGGTCGCCGCGCACCTGCGCCGCAACAAGGCCCTGCAGCTGGCGCGCACCCCGCTGGCCGAGCTCTGGCGCCACCCGCTGCACACGCGCGAGCTGGGCAGCCACGTCACCAACGTCATGCGCTGCCTGTACCTGCAGGCCTGCGGCTACCAGGTCACCGTCACCGAGCTGACCGGCTGGGAGCACAGCATGAAAAATGAGCTCATCATTGCCCGTTGGACTGGCCAGCGCCAGCGCAGTGCGCGCGAGCGCCTGCAGGCCATGGCCGAGCAACTGGGCCTGCAGCAATGGCTGCAGCAGCGCTTTGCACTGCCCGCGCCCACCCAGGAAAAACCCTGAAAACTGCAGCCCGCGCGGCCAATGAAGGGTTTATGCGCATAGCGCAGCAGCCCCCAGTTTGGCTAGATTAACGGCCATTGCAACAACACAAGGAGAGCATTGCATGACGCAAAAAGTAGCCTACGTCACCGGCGGCATGGGCGGTATCGGCACAGCCATCTGCCGACGCCTGCATCAGGATGGCTTCAAGGTGATTGCCGGCTGCGGCCCCACGCGCGACTACCAGAAATGGCTGGACGAGCAAAAGGCCCAGGGCTTCACGTTCTACGCCAGCGTGGGCAACGTGGCCGATTGGGAATCCACCGTGCAGGCCTTTGCCCAGGCCAAGGCCGAGCACGGCCCGATTGACGTGCTGGTCAACAACGCAGGCATCACGCGCGATCGCATGTTCCTGAAGATGACCCGCGAGGACTGGGACGCCGTCATCAGCACCAACCTCACCAGCATGTTCAACGTCACCAAGCAGGTGATCCCGGACATGGTGGAAAAAGGCTGGGGCCGCGTAATCCAGATCAGCTCCGTCAACGGCGAAAAAGGCCAGGCCGGCCAGACCAACTACTCGGCCGCCAAGGCCGGCATGCACGGCTTCACCATGGCGCTGGCCCAGGAGCTGGCAGGCAAGGGCGTGACGGTCAACACCGTCAGCCCCGGTTACATCGGCACCGACATGGTCAAGGCCATCCGCCCCGACGTGCTGGAGAAAATCGTTGCCACCATCCCCGTCAAGCGCCTGGGCACGCCCGAGGAGATCGGCTCCATCGTCGCCTGGCTGGCTGGTGAGGATTCGGGCTTCACCACCGGCGCGGACTTCTCCTGCAACGGCGGTCTGCACATGGGCTGAGCCAGCGCTCGCCCCCTGCCACAGGGAGCCTGCCGGGCTCCCTGTTTTTTGGGCCGCCGCTCAGCGGTCAGTGATGCGCATCACCGGCCTGGTGTGCTGTCCGCCAGATCACTGCACATAAAATCGCGCTTTGCCCTCCAGCCCGGCCGCACATTGCCGGGCTGTCATTTCCGCCATCAACACAGGAAGGAACCACCCGCCATGACCATCAAGCTGGGGATCAACGGCTTTGGCCGCATCGGTCGCAACGTACTGCGCGCTGCAGTGCAGAACTTTGACGACATCGAAGTCGTCGGCATCAACGACCTGCTCGAACCCAACTACCTGGCCTACATGCTGCAGTACGACAGCGTGCATGGGCGCTTCAAGGGCGAACTGGCCGTCGAGGGCAACACCCTGATCGTCAACGGCAAGAAGATCCGCCTGACCCAGGAGAAGGACCCGGCCAATCTGAAGTGGGACGAGGTCGGCGCCGAAGTGGTGCTGGAGTCCACCGGCCTGTTCCTGACCAAGGAAACGGCGCAAAAGCACATCGACGCCGGCGCCAAGAAGGTCATTCTCTCGGCCCCCTCCAAGGACGACACGCCCATGTTCGTGGTCGGCGTGAACTGCCAAAGCTATGCCGGCCAGGCCATCGTCTCCAACGCCTCGTGCACCACCAACTGTCTGGCGCCGCTGGCCAAGGTGCTGCACGACAAGTGGGGCATCAAGCGCGGCCTGATGACCACTGTGCATGCAGCCACAGCCACGCAGAAAACCGTCGATGGCCCCTCCTCCAAGGACTGGCGCGGCGGCCGCGGCATTCTGGAAAACATCATCCCCAGCTCCACCGGCGCGGCCAAGGCTGTGGGCGTGGTGCTGCCAGCGCTCAAGGGCAAGCTCACCGGCATGGCATTCCGCGTGCCGACCTCCGATGTGAGCGTGGTCGATCTGACCGTGGAGCTGGAAAAGCCCGCCACCTATGAAGAAATCTGCGCCGAGATGAAGGCCCAGTCCGAAGGCAAGCTCAAGGGCATCCTGGGCTACACCGAGGACAAGGTCGTGGCCACCGACTTCCGTGGCGACCCGCGCACTTCGATCTTCGACGCCGACGCCGGCATCGCGCTCGATGGCACCTTCGTCAAGCTCGTCTCCTGGTACGACAACGAATGGGGCTACTCCAACAAGTGCCTGGATCTGGCACGCGTGGTCAGCGCCAAGTAAACACGTCCCTGCGGGTCGCCGCAACGCCCGCCGCGCTGCCGACGGCCCGCCCCACACCCAAAACGATGAATCGCCCCGCCCAGCCCACAACCCTGCCCGACACCCAGGCGCAGGTGGCCGGTTTCCAGCAGGTTCGCCAAGCGCACCGCATGGAAATCATCGAGGACTATGTGGAGCTGATCTCCGACCTGCTGCACAGCACCGGCCAGGCCCGGCAGGTGCAAATCGCCCAGCGCCTGGGCGTGGCCCAGCCCACGGTGGCCAAAATGCTCAAGCGCCTGCACAGCGAGGGCTACGTGCAGTTGCGCCCCTATCAAGGGGTGCTGCTCACCGAAAAAGGCGAGCAAACGGCCAACTACAGCCGCCAGCGCCACCAACTGGTGGAATCGTTTTTGCTGGCCCTGGGCGTGGACCCGGAATGCGCCAGCCGCGACGCCGAAGGCATGGAGCACCACGTCAGCCAGGCCACACTGGATGCCTTTGAGCGCTACCTGCAGCAGCATGCCCAGGTCAAGCCTGCGAAAAAAACGCGCCAAGGCTAGAGCGTGTTATGCACTTTCCGCCCCCCGTGAGAGCGCCCCGGCATGCCCATGCAGCAGGCGCGCAACACATGCCCGCCTGCCGTTGCATCAGGCCCGGCCAAACCTTGCCCTGCCAGCACCAGGGCATTTAGACTTGCGCGCTTTCGTTAGGCGGCGCAGCGCGCACTGCCATGCCTGCCCCACAGGGCAGGGGAAAGCCCCCTGCGCTCTGCCCACCTTTTCACCCTGCCCCACCATTTGCAAAGGAGCCACCCATGACCCAACGCCATGCCCCCGCACTTTGCAACCTGGCAGCGCCGTGGCCTGCGCTTTGAAGTCCTGAGCAGGGTTTAAGAAACTGCGCACGCACCCCGTGCGACAGCGCGCCCGCGCCGGTGGGCTGAGCAGGCCCATCGCCTGACCACCCGGCCCGCAGCGTATCTCACGCGCCATCCCCGACACAGCAACGCCAGCCCCGTGTGCCATGCCCGCTTCTGCGGCAGGCGCACGCTGGCCGCGCCGTGGCCGCATGGGCCTGCAGCGCCCCAGGTTGCCCATCACATCGTGTTTGTTTTCCCGACAAGGATTTCTCATGGGCAATTCTTTGCAAGGCAAACCCAGCGCGGACAAGGTGCGCGTGTTTGCCAACAACGACGTTTGGCTGGAAGCCAATGCCGTGGCGCAGCTGCACACCACGGCGCAACTGCCGCACATCCACGCAGCCGTTGGCCTGCCAGACCTGCACGCCGGCCGCGGCTACCCCATCGGCGCGGCGTTTTTCTCAGTCGGCCATCTGTACCCGGCGCTGGTGGGCGGCGACATAGGCTGCGGCATGGCCTTGTGGCGCACAGGGCTGAAAGCGCACAAAACCTCTCCTGCCCGGCTGGAAAAACTGCTGGGCAGCCAGGAAGGGCCTTTGCCTGAGGCGCTGCTGGCCCAGGCGCAGCCCGAGCTGACCGCCCTGTGCCACGACGCTGCACTGCCGCTGTCCGCCGCGCAGCTGGCAGGCAGCCTGGGCAGTATCGGCGGCGGCAACCACTTTGCCGAGCTGCTGGCCTGCGAGCAGCTGTACGCCGTGCCCGAAGGCGACGACTCTGCCGATGCCGCAGCCACGACTGCACTGTGCGCGGCGCTCGACCCCAAGGCCGTGTACCTGCTGGTGCACAGCGGCTCGCGCGGCCTGGGCGGCGCCATCCTGCGCGCCCAGGTCGAGGCCCATGGCCACGCCGGCCTGGCCGCCGATACGCCCCAGGCGCAGCACTACCTCATGCAGCACGAGGCCGCGCTGCGCTACGCTCGCCTGAACCGCGAGGCCATCGCGCAGCGCTTTTTGCAGGCGCTGCGCAGCGACGGCCTGCCGCTGCTGGACGTGAGCCACAACCACGTGCTGCCCGCCACCCACGGCGGCCTGCAAGGCTTCATCCACCGCAAGGGCGCCACGCCGGCCGATGTCGGGCCGGTGTTCATCCCCGGCTCGCGCGGCGACTACAGCTACCTGGTGCAACCGCTGCCCGGCTGCGATGCGGCGCTGAACTCGCTGGCACACGGCGCCGGGCGCAAGTGGGCGCGCAGCGATTGCATGGGCCGGCTGGCGCCGCGCTTTCAGGCCAGCGCCTTGCGCAAGACCCGCCTGGGCAGCACCGTGGTCTGCAACGACAAGGCGCTGCTGTACGAGGAGGCGCCACAGGCCTACAAAGCCATCGACAGCGTCATCGCCAGCCTGCTCGACGCCGGCCTGGTGCGACTGCTGGCACGCTTCAAGCCGCTGCTGACCTACAAGAAAGGAGACCAGCCATGCTGCTGATCCAGATCACCGCCGCCCAAGGGCCGGCCGAGTGCGAACTGGCTGTGCGACTGACGCTGCAGGCCCTGCTGGACGACGCCCGGCGCGCCGGCGTGCAGGCCGAGCAGGTCGAGAGCCTGGCCACGGCAGCGGGCTACAAATCCGTGCTGCTGCAGCTGCAGCCGCCAAGGCCCGGCGATGAGCGCGGGCTGCAAGCCTGGCTGCAGGGCTGGCTGGGCAGCATCCAGTGCATCTTCCCCAGCCCGCTGCGGCCCGGCCACCGGCGCAAGAATTGGTTTGTGGCCGTGCAGCGCTGCCCCACGGCCGGCGAAGGCCCGCACCCAGCCCTGCGCGAGGAGGACATCGACTACCAGGCCTGCCGCGCCAGCGGCAAGGGCGGCCAGCACGTCAACACCACCGACTCGGCCGTGCATGCCGTGCACCGCCCCAGCGGCATTGCCGTCAAGGTCATGAGCGCCCGCAGCCAGCATGCCAACAAGCAGCTGGCCCGGGCCCTGATCGCACTGCGGCTGGCTGAGCAGGCCCAGGCCCGCCAGGCCGCCGCACGCCAGGCGCGCACGCAACTGCACTGGCAGGTCGATCGCGGCAATCCGGTGCGCGTGCTGCGTGGCCCTTAGCAGGATGCTAAGGCTTGTTGAGACTCAGTATTGCGACGGCGATTTCGGTCAAAACTGTGCAGCTGCCGCGTTGAAGACGCTTGCAAAGCGTTCAAGCCTTGCGCGCGTCTTCGCCTTGCATCTGCGGTTTTTGCATCGGATCGTGCGTATCAAAAAAACAAGCGGCCCACAGGCCGCTTGTTTTTTGATGCTGCCGCTTGCAGTGCAGGATCACTCGGGCACGACGAGCTTGTCGCCCACCGAGACGGGATCGTGCGTATCCATGATCAGGCCATAGGAGACGCGGTCGAAGACGCGGAAGATCAGCAACACGCCATTGGGCTCATCGGGCAGGCGGATGCGCGCGTTGCGCCCACGCTCGGGATCGCGCGCCAGCCGGCCCTGGCGCAGGATTTGCAGCACATGGCCTTGCTCGATGGCATCGTCGCGCCCCAGGTTGATGGCCACCACCTGGCCCGAGGAGGCATTCTTCACGGCCTGGTCACCGTACAGCGCCACCACGCGGCCTTGCACATCCTTGGCCGGCAGGCGCGGCACGAAGTTGTCGTAATTTCCTTCCTCGTTGATCAGGTCCAGACGGTCGCCCACGCGCACGTCCGTGGCCACCGAGGTGATTTCCAGCGTGGCTGGGCGGTATTCCTCGATGACGCGGCCGCGCCGATCGGTCTGCTCGACGAAGTATTCATCGCGCACGATGCGCGCCTGACCCACGTATTCGCCCTCGTAGCCCAGGATTTCCTTGGTTTCCGGATCCTGCAGTGGCTTGGCCTTGCGGAAGATGGACAGATTGCGCGGCGCACCATCCTTGACCGCCAGGGGCACGCTGTCCGTGCCGCGCACGTAGATCAGATCGCCATTGCCCATGACCAGACGCTCGTCCACCGAGGCGACGATGTCGGGCAGCCCGCTCAGGTCTTCCAGGCTCTTGATGAACGGGCGCACCAGGAAGGGCTCGATCAGATCGCGCCGCACGGTGGGCAGCGCAGCGGCGCTGAGCGGTTCGGAGCGCACCGAAGGCGAGAGCTTGATCGTGCCACCGCCGCCAGGGGCCAGCCCCAGGCGTGCATAGCCATCGCGCACGTCCAGGTGCAGCACCTGGCCCGGGTAGATCAGGTGTGGATTACGCACCGTATCCATGTTCATGCCCCACAGGGCCGGCCAGCGCCAAGGGCGGTGCAAATACATGCCGGAGATGGCCCACAGCGTGTCGCCACGGCGCACGGTATAAGTGCTGGGCGCATCGGCCTTGAGCTCGCGCACCGGAATGCCGCGCGCGGCCACTTGCTGGGCAATGGCCCGCTGCTGCTGGGTAATGGGGTATTTCTGCGCCTGCGCCGCCGGGGCCAGCAGCGCCGCACACGCCACCGCAACGGACAGCAGCCTCCCCACCGGGCTTGCAAGACGAACAGCGATTTGGTTTGTTCTGATGTGATTCATGGTGTCGTACAACAAGTGAATGCCCCCTCTGCTGGGCTGGTGCGCATGACCAGAGCACTAGACCCTAAACACCTGCATGGGCGCGGCAGCAGGCTTTACTAACAAACGTCCCAATTTGTGACAAATTGCAGGGGATTCTGATTCGATGGCCCTTACAAATCAATGATTTTTTATGCCGCAGCGGTCATCCAGGGCAAAAATGGCGAAAATAACGACAGTTTACAAAAGAGTTTTACAGACGCCATGGCCCTTCTGCCCATTCTTCACTACCCAGACCCGCGCCTGCACAAGGTGGCCGCCCCCGTCACGGAAGTGGGGCCGCGCATTCAGCAAATCGCCGCCGACATGCTGGAGACCATGTACGAATCCAACGGCGTAGGCTTGGCCGCCACGCAGGTGGACGTGCACGAGCGCCTGTTCGTGATGGATGTCTCTGAAGAGCGCAACCAGCCCCAAGTGCTGATCAACCCGGAGCTGGTCTGGGTCAGCGAGGAAATGCACAGCGGCGAGGAAGGTTGCCTGTCCATCCCCGGCATTTACGATGGGGTGCAGCGCCATGCCCGCGTGCACGTCAGGGCCCAGGACGAGCACGGCCAGTGGCGCACCATCGAGGCCGAAGGCCTGCAGGCCGTGTGCATCCAGCACGAGATGGACCACCTCAAAGGCAAGCTGTTCATTGATTACCTCTCGCCGCTCAAGCGCAATCGCATCAAGACCAAGATGCTCAAGCGCAGCAAGAGCGAGGCCCCTGCTCAGGTCTGAGCACCGCGTTCACAGCCCCTGACCTCACGCGCCCGCAACACAGCGGGCGCACTTCATTCATCGTGCATCGCCCACCGCCAGGAGCCCTCATGCGCATTGCTTTTGCCGGCACGCCGGAGTTTGCCCAACAGGCCCTGGCCGCCATGCTGGCGGCGGGCTTTCGCCCCGTTGTGGTGCTGACACAGCCCGACCGCCCCGCTGGCCGGGGCCTGCGCCTTGCGCCCTCGCCGGTCAAGCAGCTCGCCCAGGCGCACGGCATTGCCGTGCTGCAACCCCAAGGGCTGCGGCTGGATGGCAAGTACGCAGCCGATGCTGCCGCCGCCCAACAGGCGCTGGCCGAGCTGCAGCTGGACTTGATGGTCGTGGCCGCCTATGGGCTGATTCTGCCGACCTGGTTGCTGCAGATGCCGCGCTACGGCTGCCTGAACATCCACGCCAGCCTGTTGCCGCGCTGGCGCGGCGCAGCGCCCATTCACCGCGCCATTGAGGCTGGCGACGCCGAAACCGGCATCAGCATCATGCAGATGGACGAGGGCCTGGACACCGGCGCCATCGTCTCCCGCCAGGCCATCCCGATCCACGCCGGCGAAAGCACGGCGCAACTGCACGACCGCCTGGCGCAGCTGGGCGGCCAGTGCATCGTCACAGCGCTTGAGCAGCTGCAGCAAACCCAGGCGCCGCTGCCCAGCCAGCCCCAGCCGGCCGAGGGCATCAGCTATGCGCACAAGATCGAACGCTCGCAAAGCCAGCTCGACTGGCAGCGCCCGGCCCATGAGTTGGCGCGCCAGATTTGCGCTTTCGATCCCTTTCCCGGTGCGCAGGCGCTGTTCCAAGCCGCAACCGGCGACGCAGTGCAGACGCTGAAAATCTGGCAGGCCCAGGCCTTGCCAGCCCCGGCCACAGATGCAAATGCAGATGCGGATGCCAGCACCGGAGCAACGGCTGCGCCAGGCACCGTGCTGCAGGTCAATCGCCAAGGCGTAGACGTGGCCTGCGGCCAAGGCAGCGTGCTGCGCCTGCTGCAATTGCAGCGCGCCGGCGGCAAGCGCCAGCCTGTGCAGCAGTTTCTCAACGGCTTTATCATCGCCGCCGGAGATGGCTTTGCCGCTGTCGGCACCGATGCAGCCACCGCGCACGAGGCGCGCGGCTGAATCCGCTCCGTCCCAACCCCGAGCGCCCCACGCCATGCCCGCCCCCTTGTCGCCCACACCCGCCCCCGAGTCCGCGCCGCATGGCCAGACGAGGATGCAGGCCTTGCTGCGCCACCCGGCCTTTCGCGAAGGTGCGCGCGCCCAGCTGCAAGTGGCGCTGGGCATCGGCGCCTGGGGCCTGGTCACTGGCGTGGCCATGGTGAAAAGCGGGCTGTCGGTGCCCATGGCGGTGCTGATGTCGCTGCTGGTCTATGCCGGCAGCTCGCAGCTGGCGGTGCTGCCCTTGCTGGCCTTGCAATCGCCGCTGTGGGTGATCTGGCTGACGGGCCTGTGCGTCAACCTGCGCTTTGTCATCTTCAGCAGCATGTGGCGCACGCCGCTCGCCCACTGGCCGCCCATCAAACGGCTGCTGATGACCTACCTGGCCACGGACATGGTGTTCGTGCTGTTCTTCAAGCGCTTTCAGGACCCCAGCCCCAGCCCGGAGCATGAGCCCTACCTCTGGGGCAGCGTGGGCGTGACTTGGCTGGCCTGGCAAGTCCCTTCGATGCTGGGCATCTTGCTGGCCAACTTCATCCCTATGCACTGGGGCCTGGGCTTTGCTGGCATCCTGGCCCTGCTGGGCGTGACGCTGTCCATGCTGGTGGACCGCTACACCGCCCTGGCCGCGCTGGTCGCCGGCGGCGTGGCCATCGCGGCCTACGGCTTGCCGCTCAGGCTCAACATCCTGGTGGCCATTGGCGCGGCCGTGGTACTGGGCCTGCTGTTCGACCACACCCAACGTATCGTGCGCGAGCGCCAGAACGCCCAGACATCCGCCAAGACGCCCACCAAGACGCAATAAGGCCGCACCCCATGGACAGCAACGACTGGTACACCCTGGCAGCCATCCTGGGCCTGACCCTGGTGACGCTGATCACGCGGGCTTTTTTCGTCATCCCGCGCCGTGAGTTGCCGCTGCCCGACTGGCTGCGCCGTGGCCTGAAATACGCCCCCTTGGCAGCGCTGGCGGCTGTCATCATCCCGGAGCTGCTCATGAGCGATGGGCAATTGATTGACACCTGGCGCGACGCCCGGCTCTGGGCCACGCCAGCGGCCTGCCTGTACTTCTTTTTGCGCCGAGGCATTCTGGGCACCATCATCACCGGCATGCTGGTTTATCTGCCTTTGCGCCTGGGCCTGGGCTGGTAGCCGCGTTGATGCGATAACTCCAGCGCAAGGCCGCCAAAGTGCAGGCCCACAGCACAGGCCCCAAAACGAGCAATGCCAGCAGCCCCGAGGAGTTGCTGGCATTTTTTCCAATTGGCGCCTGCCCGCGCCATCAAGCCGGCGCAGGCATCGCAAGCCATCAGTTCGACTGCAGCAGGCGGCGCACGTCGCGGTTGTTGGGCAGGGTGTAGTCGTAAGCGCTGATGATGCGGCTGTCCTGCGTGCGCACCAGCTTCAGGCTGACGTAGGTGAAGCGCGCTGCAGCAGAGTAGGTGCCCACCAGCACCACGCCGGAGTTCTGGCTCTTGGCGATGTCCTGAATCTCACGCGAGAGCAGCAGCTCGCCCGTGCCTTCCTGCACGAAAACATTGCCGCGCAGCTTGATCTCGCGCACGTTCAAGCCTGCATTGGCCAGGGTCGAGGCGTACTGCTCGGAGAGCGTGCGGCCCAGCGGGGCGGACACGCGCGTGTCGTTGACGTCCACAATGGTGGCCACCAGCAGCGGGCTGTTCTGAAAGGCCGTGGTGTCGTAGCCGCTGATCAACTGCTGCGCAGCGTTCTGGTTGGTTTTCAGAAAGCTGTTGCTGGCCGCGTCCTGGTAGCTGGGCTCGACACGGACGGTGTTGGTGTGATTCGCGCAGCCAGCGACCAGTGCGGCCGCAGCCAGCGCAGATGCAAGAAATTGGACTTTCATTGGTTCACCACTTTCATATTGATGTTCTTGAAGCTGCTTTGGAACAGGCCGGCGTCCACATTCTCCAGATAGTAGACGTCGGTCGTGCGCGAGAGGAAGCGCTCATTGTGCAGCACGGCAGTCGTCAGCACCAACTCCGTGCCGGACTGGCCGGAATAGCTGCGCAGCGGACCATCGTGGTCGTAATGGGGCGCCAGCGGCGTGGTCTGCACATTGTGGCGGCCATAGCGCACGCTCACGCCATCGCCCAGGTTGTAGTAATCGCGCCCGCCATGGCCGCCCACCCACAGATTGGAGGGGTGACGCACCACTTGAGAGTGATAAACCACGGTGTACTGGCCAGCCACGGGGTGCTGCTGCACGGCCGCGCCGCGCTCGACCAGGCGCGTCATCAGCATGTCGCGGAAGGCCCACTCGAACTGGCCGGCGTTCTCCGGGATGGCCACGTAAATGGGCGAGCCCTGCGTAACGCCTGCGGCCTCCAGGGCGGCGGCGGTGCGGTTGGCCGCATCGGCGCTGATCACGCTCCAATGCTGCGCCGAGCGGACCTTGTACTGGTCGGCCTGATCGAAATTGCGCGACAGGGGGATTGCGCTGCTGCCGCAGCCCACCAGACCAGCGACGGCCACTGCCAGCGCGGCGGCGTGAAAAACGCGTTGATGCATCATGACTCTCCTAGTATTGACAGGCCGCTGAATCGGCGGCCCACATTCACAAAGTAACGTTTAGTCACCTAATGTCATATTGGAAAACAAGATAAGCGATTCCTCACCAGCGATCTGCAATTTTTTTCGATTGTTTGCAAAAAATTGGCAGTGATTGGCAGGAAAGCCACGTTTTTGCCGCCGCTTGCGCCCTGATTGCATCCTCACTGCGCCCGTTTCGCCAGGATTTCAAAAGCCGGCAATTGCTTACCCTCCAGCACTTCCAGGAAGGCGCCGCCGCCGGTGGAGATGTAGCCAATGCGCGGCTCCAGGCCGTACTTGGCAATGGCCGCCAAGGTGTCGCCGCCGCCGGCGATGCTGAAGGCCTGCGAATCGGCAATGGCGTGCGAGAGGGTGCGCGTGCCCTGCTCGAAGGCATCGAACTCAAACACGCCCACTGGCCCGTTCCAGACGATGGTGCCGGCCTGCTGCAGCTGCGCGGCCAGCTCGGCGGCCGTCTTGGGGCCAATGTCCAGGATCAGGTCATCGGCCTGCACTTCGCTGGCCGGCTTGGTCTGGGCTTGCGCATCGGCGGCAAAGCGCTGGGCCACCACCACGTCCTGCGGGATGGGCACGGCGCAGCCGCGCGCGCGCATCATGTCGATGATGGCCTTGGCCTCGCCCACCAGGTCGGGCTCGGCCAGGCTTTTGCCGATCGGCAGCCCAGCGGCCAGCATGAAGGTGTTGGCAATGCCGCCGCCCACGATCAGCGCATCGACCTTTTCAGCCAGACTGCGCAGAATGGTCAGCTTGGTCGAAACCTTGGAGCCGCCCACGATGGCCACCAGCGGCCGCTTGGGCTCGCGCAGCGCCTTGCCCAGCGCATCGATCTCGGCGGCCAGCAACGGGCCGGCGCAGGCCACGGGCGCGTACTGCGCAATGCCGTAGGTCGAGGCCTCGGCCCGGTGAGCCGTGCCGAAGGCGTCATGCACGAAGATGTCGCACAGCGCCGCCATCTTGCGCGCCAGCTCTGCGTCGTTCTTCTTCTCGCCCACATTGCCGCGGCAGTTCTCCAGCAGCAACACCTGGCCAGGCGCCACGTCCACGCCATCGACCCAGTCGCGCACCAGCGGCACCTCCTGGCCCAGCAACTCGCCCAGGCGCTGCGCCACCGGCGCCAGCGAATCGCCCGGCTGCAACTGCCCTTCCTTGGGGCGGCCCAGGTGGCTGGTGACCATCACGGCAGCGCCTGCATCCAGAGCCATGCGGATGGCCGGCACCGAGGCGCGGATGCGC
Organism: Vandammella animalimorsus; assembly: GCF_002285285.1. GTDB lineage: Bacteria > Pseudomonadota > Gammaproteobacteria > Burkholderiales > Burkholderiaceae_C > Lampropedia > Lampropedia animalimorsus. Next base: position 219,343 of record NZ_NSJF01000001.1, on the reverse strand, counting down.
GTGTCCTCGCTGATTTGCCCCTGCTCGTCCAGCGGCACGTTCAAGTCCGCGCGAATGAAGACCCGCTTGCCCTGGGCCTGGCCCTGGGCGCACAAATCGCTGAAACGAATGAATTGCATGTGTTCTCCATCAAGGGTTCAAAGGCGCATGCTGGGCCGCTGGCACCATGGTGGCGGCGGTCTGCGGCAACCGGCCCGGATTGCGAAAAATCCCGCAAGCATAAGCGGTTTTGCCGCCCATTCAGGCGTGCAGGCGCGCCCGCAGGAACTGGCCGATGGCCGCATGGGCCCAGGCCGCTTCGGGCAGCAGGCGACCCATCTTGATGAACTCGTGCGCCACGCCCCGGTACAGCTCCAGCTCCACCGGCACGGCCTGCATGCGCAGCCGATCGGCATAGGCCAGGGCTTCGTCGCACAGTGGGTCACACTCGGCCAGCACGAACAGCGCCGGGGCCACGGCCTGCACCTCGGGCGCCAGCAGCGGCGCAAAGCGCCAGTCCTGGCGCTGCGCCGGCTCGATGTAGTGGGCGAAAAACCATTGCAGCAGCGCCGCGCTCAGCACCGGGCCGCGGGCATGGCGCTGGTGCGAGGCCGTGTCCTGCCAGGCGCTGGTGCCCGGGTGGATCAGCAGCTGCGCCTGCAGCGGCAGGGCTGCATCGCGTGCCATCAGCGCCAACACCGCCGCCAGCGTGCCGCCAGCGCTGTCGCCGCCCACGGCCAGGCGCTGGCCGTCCAGCCCCCACTGCGCGCCGTGGCGCGTCAGCCAGCACAGCGCGTCCCAGCCATCGTGCAGCGCCGTAGGGAAGCGCCACTGCGGCGCCAGCCGGTAATCGAGCGCCAGCACGGCCAGCTGCGCGTTGTGGGCGATGCGCGCGCACAGCACGTCGTGCGTGTCCAGATCGCCCACGACAAAGCCCCCGCCGTGCAGGTACAGCAATACCGGCCAGGGCGCGGCGGCCGGGCCGCGCTGAGCCTGAGGCGTATAGAGCCGCACCGCCAGCGCATGGCCATCGCGCGCCGGAATGTGCGCGTCGCGGTGCTGCACCTGCGCCGGCCGATCTTCTTCGAGCACCTGCGCGCCGCTGCGATAGGCCTGCCGCGCCTGCTGCGGCGTGAGCGTGTGCAGCGGCGCGCGCTGGGCGCGCGCCATGCCGGTGACGATGGCGCGCATGGGCGGCGTCAGCTGCGGCCACCAGGGCTGGCCGGGCAGCTCATCCAGGGCGGCGGCGCTCGGCAGTGGCGTGTCGCTGGGCATGGTGTTCTGGCCCTTCTTCAATACTGCTCGGGCGCCACGCGGCGCTGCAGCACGCCAATGGGCGGGGCCCAGCGCTCGCCAGGCTTTTTCTTGGCGGTGACCAGGGTGACGTCGGCCGGCTCGAAGACCTCGACGTTGTGCGTGATCGGCGTGGTCAGCACGTACTGCGCGCGCGTGGACTTGAGAAAGTGCCCCACCAGCTGGATGTTGCGCACGTCCAGGTGCGCAAAGGGCTCGTCGATGAAGACGAAGCCGCCCGAGGCTTCGTCGTCCTTGAGCAGGCCCACCAGCAGGATCAGCGATTTGATGACCTGCTGCCCGCCCGAAGCCTCGCCGTCGTTCAGGCCGATCTGCCCCTTGCCATCGAAGTTGAAATGCACCCTCAGCTCGGCCTGGCGCAGCGCCGCGTCGTCGTTTTCCAGGTGCGGTGTATCGGCTTGCACGGCCACGCCAGCCAGCTCGCCCAGCTCGGTGATGTTCTTGCGGTAGCGGCGCACGGTGGCGCGCAGCACATCGATGTAGCGCTCGCGGGCGTTGTCCACGGCGATGCGGGCCGACTCGTTGCTGGCCTGGCGCTGCTGCAACTGGGCCTGCTGGCCAGCCACTTGGGCGACCATCAGCGTGTGGCGCTCCTCGATGCTGGGGTCGGTTTCCCATTCGCCCTCCTCCAGCTCGCGGGCCACGGCCTGGCCGCGCAGCCGCGCCTGCGTGGCGTTGGTGAACTGCTCGCGCAGTTGCGCGATGGCCTCGGGCGCGATCCAGCGCGGGGGGAATTGGCCGCGCTGACGGCGCGATTGGGCGCTGCGCGTGCGCAGCGCATCGCGGCGGCCCTGCCATTCGCGCGCAAAGCGGCTGGCAGCCGATTCGTCGCCCTGCAGGCGTTGCTGGGTTTGCTGGTACTGGCTTTGCGCCTGGCGCAGCTGCTCGCCCAGGCGCTGGTGCTGCTGATCGAGTTCGGCGTAGCGCTGGCCAGCGCTGATGCGCGCCTGGCGCAGCTGCGCCAGCTGGCTGCGCGCGGTGGCAAATTCCTCGCTGCGGCGCGCCAGCTCCTCGGCAGCGCGGTGGCCAGCGGCGGCGGCCTTGGCGGCCTGCAGCTGGCGCTCGCTCTCGCGCTGCTGCTGGGCGATGGCCTGCAGCTGCGCATCCAGCTCGGCCAGGCGCTGTTCGATGGATTCGCGCCGCGCGGCCAGCGCAGCGGCGCCGAACTGGTGCTGGCCGGGCGGCACCCAAACGCTGCGCCCGCCGCGGACGTCGCGCCAGTAGGCCTGCGGGGTGATCCACTCGCCGCCAGCGGCAAAACCGGCGGCGGTGTCGGGCACGCAGCGGATGACCGCCAGCGTCCTGAGCAGCCACACGGGCAGCGGCGCGGCCACGTGCAGCGCGGCCAGCAGGCTGTGCGGCGGCACGCGCTCGGGCGCGGGCGCGGCATCGGCCACGAGGTAGTGGCGGTAGCGCTGCTGCTCGGCCAGCTGGCTGGCGCGGGCTTCGTCGGCGGGATCGTCCAGCACCACCACCCAGCGCGCGCTGCGCAGCACGCCTTCGGCGGCCGCGCGCCATTGCTCGTCGATGATTTCGATGGCCTCGGCCACAAAGTGATGGGCAATGCCCTGCTGGCACAGCAGCTGGGCAAAGCGCGTGGCTTCCTCCGGGCGCGGGGCGGTGCGGGCGCTGCGCAATTGTTCGAGGGCGCGCTGCGCGGCCTCGCGTTCCTGCTGACGGGTGTGCCAATCGCGCTCGTGCGCCTGGCACTGTTGCTGCAGTTGCTGCACGCGCAGGGCCAGTTGCTCCGCATCGCCTTCGACCTGGGCCAGCGCATGCAGCTCGTCGGCTTGCCGCACCAGGTCCTCGACCGGGGTTTCGTGGCCGCGCGCTTCGCTCAGGGCCTCTTGCGCGGCTTTGCGCTGGGCCTCGGCCTGGGCCAGCTGTACGGCCAGTTGCTCTTGCTGCTGCGCCAGCTGCAGCAGCGCCTGGCGGTCCTGGCGCTGGCGCGCCAGGCTTTTGCCATGCTCCAGGCGCTGGCGGTGCAAGTCCTGGGCCTCGGCCAGCATGGCGTCGCGCGCGTCGCGCCATTCCAGCACGGGGATGACTTCGGTGTGCAGGCGCTCGCGCTCGCGCAGCTTGGCCTGGTACTGGCGGTAGAGGTTCAGGCGCGCCTCCACCAGCGCCAGCTGGGCCTGGCCGTGGGCCAGCTCTTTGGCGGCGGCCTCGGCTTCGTCGGCCACGTCACGCTGGTGGCGGCGCGCTTCTTCGTAGCGATCGAGCACTTCCTGGTCTCCGAACACGTCGAACACCAGGCGCAGCAGCTCCTTGGGCGAGTATTCGCACAGGCGGTCGGTCTGGCCCTGCTCCAGTGCCAGCACGCGGGCGATGGCGCGCGAGAGGCCAGCCGTCTCCAGCCGGCGGCGCCAGTGCTCGATGCCCAGCCAGTCCTTGTCGGGCAACTCCAGCAGCTGCTCGATGGCCACGTCGCCATCGGCCATGTAGTAGCGCCGCTGCCAGTCGCCGCTGTTGCGCTGGATGCGGCAGGCCAGCGTGACCTGGTCGGCATACAGCAGGTTGCGCGCAAAGGGGCGGCTGGAGCTTTGCCGCGTGCGCGGGCGGTTGTCCACCACTGCACGCAGCCAGGAGGCATCGGCGTTGGCGTGGCGCGCGTAGGTCTTGAAGCTGCGCCCGCCCGAGCATTCCAGGCCCAGCAGGGTGCGCATGGCATCCAGCAGCGTGGTCTTGCCCGAGCCGTTGGGCCCGGCCACGGTGATGATGGCGCCGTCCAGCGGCAGGCTCAGGCGCTGGCAGTAGTCCCAGTGCAGCAGTTCGATGGATTGGAGATGAAACATGGGGCAGGTTCGGTTCAGGCGACGGGCGGCTGGGCCTCGGGCCGCGCGGGCGCGACATCGGGGCGCGCATCCGATGGGGGCGCGGGCGTGGCTTCAGGCGCAGCCTGTGGCGTGGCCTCTTCCGATGCGGCTTCTGCCGGCGCAGCCTGGGCCTCGGCCGCGCGGGCGCGCTCCAGCACCTGGGCCAGCGTGCCTTCCAGAATGCGCGGCGCCATCACGTCGTAGTCCAGCAGCAGATCCAGCAGCGGGCCTTCGGCAATGTCGTCGCCACGGCGCAGGATGAAGCCGTGGTTCTCCAGCCGCTTGAGGTTCATGTCCAGCCGGGTTTTCTTGCCCAGCTGCGGGCCAAAGTCGGCCAGCAGCGCTTTGTAGGAAACCAGCGGGCTGACGCTGGCGGCCTTGGGCATGGGCTTTTCGCTGGCGAACATCTCGCCCTGGCCGGGGGCATCGGCGGCGTTGCCGCGCGCGGCCTGGCGCTCGCGCTTGGGAAGCACGATCAGCGCCCACAGCACCACCAGCAGCGAGACGCCATCGCGCGGAAGGTCAAAGTTGTTGTGGCTGGCCAGCCCAGTCTCGCCCAGCACAGCGTTCTCGGCGCTGCGCGCCAGCGCCACGGTGACGTGGTCGGCGTGGATGTTGTCCACCAGGCGCAGGCCCACGCCGGCCAGGCGCTGCTCCAGCGCCTGCCAGAGTTCGGCATCGACCAGGGCGCGGCGGATGCGCGGATGCTGGCGCGGCAGCCAGCGGCGCGCCAGCAGCTCGGCGGCCAGCAGGGCCGCTTCGTCGGTTGTGCTGTTCATGGTTTGGAAGAATTTTTTCGCGGGGGGCGGCCACGGCGCGGGCCGGCGGCCACAGCCTGGGCGGCCTGGGCAGTTGGCAACGCCATGGCCGGCCAGGGCGGCGGCTGGGATTGTTCAGGGTGCAGGCAGCCTTCGCTCATGGCCTGCACGGCGTGGTGCTGCACCGGCAGCACGCGCGGCGAGAGCGAAGCGCGCCAGCCTGAGCGCGCCAGCTCACCAGTCTGGCCCTTGAGGGTTTGCGCCTGGGCATCGCCCAGCAGCGGCAGCAATTGCATGCGGTAGGCAGCCTGGGCGAAACGCCCGCCCAGCACGGCCTCATGCAGCGGGCGCGGCGGCGCGGCGGCTGGGCCATCGGGCTGGGTATCTGGCTGCGCCTCGGCCGGCCCGGCCTGCTGGGCCGACGCCTGCCACTGCGCCAGCAGCTCGATCAGGCCATGCAGCTCCTCGGGCAGGCTGGGCACGTCCAGCGTGCCGCCTGCGGCATCGGCCGGCGGCGGCAAGGCGCTGCTGCGCTGCGGGTCGGGCCGGTCGCGCTCGAATTCGGCCTCGGCCACGTCCAGCAAATCGTGCTGGCTGAGCAGCCAGGGCTGCACCCCCACGGCCAGCGCGCCGCACAGCAGCTCAGGAAGGGCGGCCTGCTCGCGCAACCAGTCGCGCACGTCGGAGTTGGTCACGCCGGTGCTGCCCAGCGTGACGCGCTGGCGGTCGGCCTGCTGCATGGCGCGGTTGAACTGGCTGGCCATGGACAGCAGCCGCGCCTGGGCATAGCCCAGCGCGCGCGCCTCGCGCTCAAGCCGCACATCGCCGCTGTCGCTGCGGATCAGCGCCGTCAGCGCCTGCCCGGCGCGCTCGACCAGGGCCAGCGCGCGCGCAAAGCGCGGCTGGGCCTGGCGCAGCCGCGCCTCGGAGCCGCTGGCAATGGCATCGGCAAACTCATCGTGCAAGCGCGCCAACTGGGCATGCAGGTGCTTGAGCTGCGTGGCATCGGCCAGGCCCAGGGCCTGCGCGCCAGCGACCTGGGCCAGCAGGCCGGCCAGGTCATCGTCCTCGCCGGCGGTCTGCGTCAGCGGCGCCAGCAGGCTGTGCACCTGCCGCGCCAGATCGGACAGGGCGTAGTCCTGCTGGGTGGCATCCCACACCAGCAAGCCGGCCTCGCGCAGGCGCTTGAGCACGTTCTCCAGCGCCTGCGGCTGCAGGGCGTGAAACAGCAGGTTCAGATCATCGCGCGCCACACGCCCCTTGGGCGTGCTGGCCAGTTCCAGAAAGCACCACAGGCGCAGCTGCACCACGTGGCGCGGCCCGGAAAACAGGCTGCGCAGCGCATCCAGCAGTTCCAGCCGCTGCCCCAGCGCCCAGGCCAGGGGCGCTTCAGCGGCCAGCGCCGGGGCGCGGAAATACGCCTCGAAGCTGCCGCCGTCTTCGTCGTGATCCAGTAGGGGGTCCATCGCGCCGATTATTGCCCAGCGCCAACCCGGCCCAGCCCGGCCCGGCGCTGGGCCAGGCCTTTACCATTCTGTCTGTGATGATTGATTTTGATTCTCACACGCAGCCCCGGCCTACAATGGCGGCTTTGCTGTATTTCATCCCACCCCAAGACGGAGGTTTTCCCATGTCCGCTCGCAACTTCAAGCGCAACACCCTGTGCGCCGCCCTGCTCGCCCTGGGCGCAGGCGCTTTCTCGCCCGCTGCCCTGGCCGCTGGCGAGGTCAACCTCTACACCACGCGCGAGCCGGCGCTGATCGAGCCGCTGCTCAAGGCCTTCGAGAAAGACAGCGGCACCAAGGTCAATACGGTGTTCGTCAAGGATGGCCTGCTCGAGCGCGCCAAGGCCGAGGGCGCGCAATCGCCTGCGGACGTGTTCATGGTGGTGGACATCGGCAACCTACTGGATCTGGTCAATGCCGGCGTCACACAGCCGATCCAGTCCGAGGCGCTGACCAGCACGCTGCCTGCACACCTGCGCGGCGCCAATGGCGAGTGGTTTGCGCTGTCGCTGCGCGACCGCGTGCTGTACGTGGACAAGGATCTGGATCTGTCCAGCTTCACCTATGAAGACCTGGCCGACCCGAAGTGGAAGGGCAAGGTCTGCATCCGCGCCGGCCAGCACCCCTACAACACGGCGCTGATCTCGGCCATGATCGCGCACAACGGCGCCGAGGCCACCGAGCAGTGGCTCAAGGGCGTCAAGGCCAACCTGGCGCGCAAGGCCACCGGCGGCGACCGCAACGTGGCGCGCGACATCCTGGGCGGCATCTGCGACATCGGCATCGCCAACAACTACTACGTGGGCCGCATGAAGAATGCCAAGCCCGAGAGCGACGACTACAAGTGGGGCCAGGCCATCAAAGTGGTGCGCCCGACCTTCGGCAAGGACGGCGGCACGCACGTGAATATCTCCGGCGGCGCCGTGGCCAAGAATGCCCCCAACAAGGACAACGCCGTCAAGCTGCTGGAGTACCTGGTGTCCGTGCCGGCCCAAGAGCTCTACGCCAACGCCAACTACGAGTACCCGATCCGCGAAGGCGTCAAGCTCGATCCGGTGACCGAATCCTTCGGCCCGCTCAAGGCAGACACCCTGCAGCTGACGGAAGTGGCCAAGCACCGCAAGCTCGCCAGCGAACTGGTGGACAAGGTCGGCTTCGACAACTGATCGCAATCGCAGATCTTGCCTGCCAGCTGCGCCCCGCCGTCCATGGCGGGCCAGCGCAGCTGCCCCTCCTCGCCGCCGCCCAGCACTGGGCGGCGTTTTGCCATTGACGCGCAGCACCACCGCCGGCTGCTTTTCTTCGGCCCCTGGGGCCTTTGACCCGCCTTGTCCGACACCGCCCTGCCCCTTTCCGCGCCGCTGCGCGCCCCGCACCGCCTGGGCTGGCCCGCCGGCCTGGCCTGCACCCTGCTGGCGCTGTTGGCGCTGGCGCCCATCGCCGCGCTGCTGTGGCATGCCCAGCATGCGCAATGGGACCATTGGTCGCACCTGGCCCGGCACGTGCTGCCCGTGGCGGCGCGCAACACGCTGCTGCTGCTGCTGGGCGTGGGGCTGCTGGTCACGGCCATCGGCACGGGCGCGGCCTGGCTGGTGACGGCCTACCGCTTCCCCGGCCGTGGCCTGCTGGTCTGGGCGCTGCTGCTGCCCATGGCCATCCCCAGCTACGTGATCGCCTACGCCTACCTGGACGTGCTGCACCCCATCGGCCCGCTGCAAGGCTGGGTGCGCGAACTGCTGGGCTACAGCAGCCCGCGCGAGTTTCGCCTGCCCGATGTGCGCTCGCTGCCCGGCGCCATCGCGCTGCTGTCGCTGGTGCTCTACCCCTATGTGTACCTGAGCACGCGCTTCATGTTCATGAGCCAGAGCGCCAGCCTGCTGGAGGCGGCGCGCACCTTGGGCTGCTCGGCCGCCGGCGCGTTCTGGCGCGTGGCCCTGCCCATGGCGCGCCCGGGCATCGCCACCGGCGTGGCGCTGGCGCTGCTGGAGACGCTCAACGACATCGGCGCCTCCGAGTTCCTCGGCGTGCGCACCATGACCGTGGCCACCTACAACACCTGGGTGACGCGCTCCGACCTGGGCGGCGCAGCGCAGCTGGCGCTGCTGATGCTGCTGCTGGTCGTGGCCCTGATCCTGCTGGAGCGGCGCGGCCGCCAGCGCCAGCGCTTTGCCACCGCCCAGCGCCTGCGCCCGGCGCAGCCGCGCCAATTGCACGGCGGCCGCGCCTGGCTGGCGCTGCTGCTGGGCGCACTGCCCGTGCTGCTGGGTTTTGTCGTGCCCGCCGCCTACCTGGCCGGCGCCGCTGCCGAGCGCCTGCACGAGGCGCACAGCATCTCCCCAGCGCTGTGGACGAGCCTGCGCAACACCGTGGCGCTGGCGCTGGCGGCCACCGGCATCGCGCTGCTGTGCGGCCTGCTGCTGGCCTGGCAGGCGCGCCTGGCCATCGACGGGCAGCGCAGCCGCTGGGCCATGGCCTGCGCCCGCATCGGCCACCTGGGCTATGCCATTCCGGGCACCATCCTGGCCATCGGTCTGCTCAGCCCGCTGGCGCTGATGGATCGGGGCATCTCTGCACTGCTGCGCGAGCCGGGCCTGTGGCTGATGGCCAGCAGCGCAGCGCTGGTCATGGCCTATGTGCTGCGCTTCATGGCCATTGCCATTGGCGGCATCGAGGCCGGACTGGCGCGCATCCCGCCCTCGCTGGAGCAGGCCGCACGCCTGCTGGGCCACGGCAGCGCCGCCACGCTCTGGCGCGTGCACCTGCCGCTGCTGCGCCCGGCGCTGGCCGCAGCCGCGCTGCTGGTATTCGTCGATACCATGAAAGAGCTGCCCGCTACGCTGCTGCTGCGCCCGCTGAACTTCGAAACCTTGGCCACACGGCTGTATGCCGAGGCTGCGCGCGGCACCTATGAAGAAGGCGCCATCGCCGCCCTGGCCATTGTGTTGGCCGGCCTGTTGCCGGTGATCGTGCTGGCGCGCACCCAGCTGGCCGTGGGCGGCAACGGCCCGTCGGGGCGGCCACAGGCGCCCAAGCCGTCCCAGCCCGTAGCCGCGCAGCGCCAGGCCATCGCATGAATTGCCCTATGCCACCTATGTCGCAAACGATGCTCCCCGCCACGCAAGCCACACCGCAGACCGGCCCGGAAGCCGCCTTTCTTGGCATTGACCGGCTGCGCCTGGGCTATGACACGCCCCAGGGCCTGCGCGAGATCGTGCGCGACTTCTCGCTGCAGCTGCCGCGCGGCCAGACCGCCTGCCTGATCGGCGCCTCCGGCTGCGGCAAATCCACCATCCTGCGCGCCATCGCCGGCTTCGAGCCGCTGCGCGAAGGCAGCATACATCTGGGTGGCAAGCTGCTGTCCTCCCCCGCCCAGAGCGTGCCGCCCGAACAGCGCCAAGTGGGCATGATGTTTCAGGACTACGCGCTGTTCCCGCACCTGAACGTGTTTCACAACATCGCCTTCGGGCTGCGCACGCTGGGTCGCGTCCAGCGCCAGGCGCGCGTGGCCGAGATGCTCGAACTGGTGGGCCTGCCCCAGGCGGCCAAGGCCTGGCCGCATGAGCTCTCCGGCGGCCAGCAGCAACGCGTGGCGCTGGCACGGGCGCTGGCGCCCTCGCCAGCGTTGCTGCTGCTCGACGAGCCGTTCTCCAACCTCGACACCGAGCTGCGCGAACACCTGGCGCACGAAGTGCGCGACATCCTGCGCCAGGGCCAGCACACAGCCATCCTGGTCACGCACAACAAACAGGAAGCGCGCATCATGGCCAACCGCGTCGGCCTGCTGACCAGCGGCCAGGCGGTGCAGTGGCGCAGCCCGGAAGAGCTGGCCTGAAGCCTCGAAAAAGACTGTCACCAGCAGCTACAATCGCCGGTTGCCCAGGCGCGGCGCATGTGCCCGTCTGGTTTTTCATCGCAATGGGTTCCCTCACCCCATTCATCAAAAAGGATTGCCATGACCGCGTTTGCCGACCCGTCGCCACGGGTATCCAAAGCGCTGGCCCTGCTGGTGGCGCTGCACATTGCCATCATCATCGCCAGCAACTATCTGGTGCAGCTGCCCATTGATCTGCTGGGCTTTCACAGCACCTGGGGGGCCTTCAGCTTCCCGTTCATCTTCCTGGCCACCGACCTGACCGTGCGCCTGATCGGCAAGCAGCCGGCGCGGCGCGTCATTGCCCGCGTCATGCTGCCGGCGCTGCTGGCCTCCTACGTGGTCTCGGTGCTGTTCCACGAAGGGCGCTTCAATGGTCTGGCGGCATTGGGCGAGTTCAACGGCTTCGTATTCCGCATCGCCTTGGCCAGCTTTGCCGCCTACGTACTGGGGCAGTTGCTGGACATCCAGGTGTTTGACCGCATGCGCCGCAGCTACAAGGCCTGGTGGCTGGCACCCACGGCTTCCTCCATCCTCGGCCAGGCGCTGGATACGGCCGCCTTCTTCTCCATCGCGTTCTGGCGCAGCAGCGACCCCTTCATGGCCGCGCACTGGGGCGAGATTGCGCTGGTGGATTACGTCATCAAGCTGCTGGTGAGCCTGGCGCTGTTCGTGCCCGCCTACGGGCTGATGCTGGCGGCCATCGTGCGGCGCATCAAGACGCCCGCGCCCGCTGCTCCGGCCTGCGCCAGCACCGCCTGCCGCAGCGCTGCGCCATGACGGGCGCCTTGTGCCCGGCCCCCGCTGACTCCAGCGCAGCCTCCTGCAATCGCGTGCTCAAGGCCCAGCGCCGCGCGCTGGTGCTGCTCTCGGGCGGGCAGGATTCGGCCACCACCCTGGCCTGGGCGCTGGCGCGTTTTGCCCATGTCGAGACCCTGGGCTTCGATTACGGCCAGCGCCACCGCGTCGAGCTCGACTGCCGCCAGCGGCTGCGCGATGGCATGGCCGCACTGCGCCCAGACTGGCGCACCGCGCTCGGCCCCGACCACCTGCTGCAAGTCGATGCGCTGGCGCAGCTGGGCAGCAGCGCCATGACCGAGGACGTGGCCATCGCCATGCAGGCCGATGGCTTGCCCAACACCTTCGTGCCCGGGCGCAATCTGCTCTTTCTGACGCTGGCCGCCGCCCTGGCCTACCGGCGCGACCTGCAGGTACTGGTGTGCGGCGTCTCCGAGACCGACTACTCCGGCTACCCCGATTGCCGCGACAACACCCTCAAGGCCTTGCAGGTGGCGCTCAGCCTGGGCATTGACCGGCCTTTGAACCTGGCCACGCCGCTGATGTGGCGCGACAAGGCCCAGACCTGGGCCCTGGCACATGCACTGGGCGGCAATGCGCTGGTCGAGCTGATCCGGCTGCATTCCCACACCTGCTACCTGGGCCAGCGCCAGACATTGCACAGCTGGGGCTATGGCTGCGGTCACTGCCCGGCCTGCCAGCTGCGCGCCCGCGGCCATGCGCAGTGGCTGGCGGCGCAGCACGCCCCCTCTTGCTGAGCGGAAAAAAGTCCTGCTGCCCAGACGGGGGCAAGGCCCTGGCACAATGGCCGCTTTTGCAGCACCCCCTACAGAGGACATCACCATGAAAATCAGCGCTCGCAATGTGTTGCCCGGCAAGGTCGTGGCCATCCACAAAGGCCCCGTCACCACCGAGGTCACGCTGGAGCTGGCCCCCGGCCTGCAAGTCGTCTCGACCATCACCACGCACTCGGCCGAGGCACTGGGCCTGAAGGAAGGCGCGCAGGCCTTTGGCGTCATCAAGGCCTCGAACGTGATGCTGGCCGTGGACGAATGAGCCCATTGGGAGGAGCAACCCATGAAACACACCATTTCCCGCCTTTTTGTGGCCGCGCTGGCCAGCTCTGCGCTGGCGACCGAGCAGGCCCCTGCCTGCAAGGACGAGGCCGTGGCGCAGGCGCGCAAGCTGCTGGCGTTTCACAGCGACGGCGACGACCGCGCCGAGGTGGATGCCAGCAGCGTCAAGGCCCTGCCCGCGCGCGCCAACCCCGCCAACCGCAAGCAGCGTTTTGAGGTGCTGGAAGTGATGGGCTTTGTCTACAAGGGCGAGTACCGCATGCGCCTGAGCTACTACACCCAAGGTGGCCAGTGCCTGCTGATGGGGCAGGAAATCCTGCACCTGGCGCAGCTTTGAGCTTTTGAGCCTTGGGCCTGGCAAGGCCTTTGCCCCGCAGACAAACAAAAAACCGCGCCATGGCGCGGTTTTTTGTTTGCGCAGGGGCCGCTTTAGCGGTCTGGGCGGTGATTACTCGTCCTGCGCGTTGGGCAGTGCCAGGCGCGAGCCTGGCGCTTCCTCGTCCTGGGTCTGGGCCGGGTTGCGGCCCTGGTTGAGGGCGTCGATGGAATCGGGCGTGACGTCGCCGGTGATGTAGCGCCCGTCAAAGCACGAGGCATCGAAATCAGTCAGCGTGCTGCTGAGCGCACCAACCGCGCGGCGCATGCCCTCCACATCCTGGTAGATCAACGCATCGCAGCCGATGAGCTGGCGGATTTGCTCAATGTCGCGGCCATGCGCGACCAGCTCCTCGCGCGTGGGCATGTCGATGCCGTACACGTTGGGAAAGCGCACCGGCGGCGCGGCGCTGGCCAGATAGACCTTGCGCGCCCCGGCCTCGCGCGCCATTTGCACGATCTCCTTGGAGGTCGTGCCGCGCACGATGGAGTCGTCCACCAGCAGCACATTGCGGCCTTCGAACTCGCTGGCAATGGCATTGAGCTTTTGCCGCACGGATTTTTTGCGCACGCTCTGGCCGGGCATGATGAAGGTGCGGCCCACATAGCGGTTCTTCACAAAGCCCTCGCGGTAGGGCTTGCCGATCAGCTCGGCCAGCTGCATGGCGCTGGGGCGGCTGGATTCGGGGATGGGAATGACCACATCGATGTCCTTGGGCGGCACCATGGACAGCACGCGCTTGGCCAGGGTCTCGCCCAAGTTCAAACGCGCGCGATACACGGAGATGCCGTCCAGCACCGAGTCGGGCCGCGCCAGGTAGATGTATTCAAAAATGCACGGCGCGTGCACGGCTTTGCCAGGCTCGACACACAGCGCACTGCTGACGCTGCCATCGAAGCCGATGAACACCGCCTCGCCCGGCTGGATGTCGCGCTCCAGCGCATAGCCCGTGCCCTCCAGCGCCACGGATTCGCTGGCCAGCATGACGGTGCCGTCCTCGCTGGGGCGGCTCAGGCACAGCGGGCGGATGCCATGCGGATCGCGGAAAGCCAGCATGCCGTGTCCGGCGATCATGGCAATGACCGCATACGAGCCGCGCACGCGCCGATGCACGGCGCGCACGGCCTCGAACACGCAATCGGCAGAGAGCCGACGCCCCCCTGTGGCGCGGCCCAGCTCATGCGCCAGCACGTTGAGCAACACCTCGGAATCGCTGGTGGTGTTGGTGTGGCGGTGGTCGGTGTCGAACAACTCGCGGCGCAGCGCCTTGGCATTGGTGATGTTGCCGTTGTGCACCATGACGATGCCAAACGGCGCATTGACGTAGAACGGCTGGGCCTCTTCCTCGCTGTTGGCGTCGCCGGCCGTGGGATAGCGCACCTGGCCCAGGCCGGCATTGCCCGGCAGCGCGCGCATGTTGCGCGTGCGAAATACGTCGCGCACCATGCCCTTGGCCTTGTGCATGAAGAATTTGCGATCGAGCTGCGTGACGATGCCCGCCGCATCCTGCCCACGGTGCTGCAACAGCAGCAGCGAGTCATAAATCAATTGGTTGACCGGATGGCGGCTGACCACGCCGACGATTCCACACATGGCAGTAAGTCCTATCTAGTAGTCGGATTCAAGGAGGGAGACGAAAGCAAGCGTTGCGGCCCCACGGCCCATAGGCAATGCCATGCGCCAGCCATCAGGGCCTGCTGCCAGCAGCGCTGCCCTGGTGCCGGCCCAGGGCTTCCATCGCGGTGCCAGCGGGCAGCATGGGCACGGCAGGCAATTCCAACGGCTCGGGGGTTTGCAAAATGGTCCAGTCGGGCAGCAATCTGGCCAGCTCCAGCCGGGCGGCGTCGAGCGCCGGCCCCACGGCCGAGCCGCTCCACCACGGCTGCGTTTGCCAGCGCAGGGCATGTACGGCCACCGCCAGCACCACGCCGACCAGCGCAATGCGCAATGCGCCAAACAGCGCCCCGACGAAGCGATCGGCCGCGCGCATGCCCAGGGCCTTGATCGAGCGCCGCGCCATGGTGGCCAGGACGGACGAACCAAAAACTGCCGCAATGAACAGCGCCAGCATGCCCAGCACGCGCCGCGCCGGCATGCCCAGCGATTGGCCTGGCAGCCACATGCCCAGCGCAGGCCCCAGGCGCATTGCTGCAAACGCGCCCAGGCCCCAGCCGAGCACGGCCAGGCTTTCGAACACGAAGCCGCGCCAGATGCCCACGGCCACGGACACGAAGGCCAGCATCAGAAAAACCAGGTCGAAGCCGTTGAGCGTCATCGCAGGCGGCCCCGTTCAAGTGCAGCGGCGGCCACAGCCAGCAGCGGCCGCGCCGCCGTGAGGGATTGCACGCGCATGGGCATGGAAAGCTCACATGGAGACAATGGCCGCAGGCAGGCTGGCGCCCCGCACGCGCTCTGCTGCGCGGTCTGCCTCTGCGCGGCTGGCAAATGGCCCGACGCGCACGCGCGTGGCCCGCCCGGCGCCGGTTTGCACCACTTGCGTGTAGGTGCGCAGCCCCATGCCTTGCAGCTTTTGGCGGATCTCACGCACTTTGGCATCGTCCGAAAATGCGCCGATCTGCACGATGAAGCGCCCTTCGTCAGAACGGCCGGCGGGCGTGGTGGTTGCCACGGGCTTGCCTTCGAGCAAGGCGCGCGCGCGCGCAGATTCATCGCGGGCGGCTGCGGGCTTGGCCGCTGGCGCTGGCGGGGGCGTGGCCACGGCCACCTGGGTGGGCCGCGCCGGCTTGCTTTCGGCTGGCTTGGCCTCGGGCTTGCTCTCTGGTTTGGCTTCGGGTTTGGCCTCGGGTTTGGCGCTGGGCTTGGTCTCTGGTTTGGGCGCAGGCTTGCTCTCGGCGGGCTTGGCCTCAGGCTTGGCCTTGGGTTTGTTCTCGGTGGGCTTGGCCTCGGTCGGTTTGCTCTCTGGCTTGGCCGCTGGCTGCTTGGCCGCGGGCTGTTTGGCCTCTTGAGCGCGCTGGGCAGCCAGGCTTCGTGGCTCCTGCGCCGCCTGGGGCTTGCTGCGCGCGGTCGCCTGCTGATTGCCGGCTGCGGACTGTGCCGGGCTGGCCTGGCCACGACCGGCCCGTGCGGGCGGCAGCGCGTCCAGGTCCATGACTTCCTCGTCATCGGCCAGACCGTAGCGGTTGGGCGCTGAAGGCGTGAGCACCGCAACCTGGGCCGGATCCTCCCCTGCGGCCGGCACGGTCTCGCCACCCGTGATGCTCACGCGTGCATCCACCACAGTGGGCCTGTGCTCGGTGTCGAACAACATCGGGAAGACCACGATCGCCACCAGCACCAGCAGACAGGCCCCAATCAGCCGATGGCGCGCCCTGCGGCGCATGTCTTCCAGCAGATTCACTGGCGCGCGCGCGCCGCGCGCACGCTGGCCGGTGCTTTCTGCGCCGCTGTCGGCAGCGCGCGTGTCGAATAAAGCCATAGAACTTACTGCAGGTGGCGCGCCCCAAGCTGCGGCACGCCCTGGGCGAGCACACCGCCAACGGTATGAAACGAGCCAAAAACGACGATTCTATCAGCCGGCTCCGCCGCCGCCGCCGCCGCATCAAGCGCCAATTGCGGGCTGGCAAAGGCCTGCGCGGGCACCTGGCGCGGGCGCTGGGCCGCCACCTGCAGGGCCTGCCAGCGCTGCACCAGCGCTGCCGCCTGCTCGGCGCGCGGCAGCGGCAAATCGGTGAAATACCAGCGATCGACCAACGGCCCAATGCGCTGCAGCACGGCGTTCAAGTCCTTGTCGTGCATGGCGCCGAACACCGCGTGCGTGGTGGGGAAGAAGCCCATGGCATCCAGATTGGCCGCCAGCGCCGCCACCGAGTGCGGGTTGTGCGCCACGTCCAGCACCAGCGTGGGCTGGCCTGGCACGATCTGAAAGCGCCCCGGCACCTGCACCAGCGCCAGGCCCTGGCGGATGGCCTGGGCGGTAACGGGAAGGCGCTGGCGCAGCGCCTGCAGGGCCGCCAGCACGCCAGAGGCATTGACCAGCTGATTGGCGCCGCGCAGCGCCGGGTAGGCCAGGCCGTGCAGGCGCTTGCCACGCCCGGCCCAGCTCCATTGCTGGCGGTCGCCAGCGTAATTGAAATCGCGCCCGGCCAGCCACAGGTCTGCGCCGATGCGCTCGGCATGGGCCTGCAGGGATTGCGGCGGCATCGGGTCGGCCACGATGGCCGGCACGCCGGGGCGCATGATGCCGGCTTTTTCACGGCCAATCGATTCGCGGTCCGGGCCTAGGTAGTCCACGTGGTCGATGTCCACGCTGGTGATCAGCGCGCAGTCGGTATCGAACAGATTGGTCGCATCCAGCCGCCCGCCCAGGCCCACTTCCAGGATGGCCACGTCCAGCCGGCTGTGGCTGAGCAGACGGGCAATGGCCAGCGTGGTGAACTCGAAATAGCTCAGCGACACCGGCTCACCGCCCTGCCCGGCGCGCCAGCGCGCCTGCTCGACTGCGGCAAAGTGCGGCAGCAGCTGCTCGGCCGTGGCGTTCTCGCCGCCAATGCGGCAGCGCTCCTCGAAATGCACCAGGTGCGGCGAGGTGTAGACGCCGGTGCGATAACCGGCCTGCAGCGCAATGGCTTCGAGCATGGCGCAGCTCGAGCCCTTGCCGTTCGTGCCAGCCACGGTGATCAGCGGGCAGTCAAAGCGCAGCTCCAGCGCCTGCGCCACCTGGCGCACGCGCTGCAGCCCCAGCTCGATCTGCTGGGGGTGGATGCGCTCACAGTAGGCCAGCCATTGGGCCAGCGTGGCAAAGTCGGCCGGGCCAGTACCGGCACTGGCGGTGTTGGCGGCGTTGGGGGCAGCGGACTGGGTCATGGGTTTGGATTGAAAACAAGAAACGCCATGCCGCGCACACCGCCTTGCTCAAGGCGCCGTGCGCGGCGATCGCAATGGGTTGGGCGGCAGCCACTCAGGGGCTGCGCGCCTGCTCAGCCAGTGCAGAAAACGCTCAAGGCGCCAGCCACTTGGTCTGGGCCTCGCGCAGCTGGCCACGCTCGTGCATTTGCTGCCAGACGAAGTGCATCACGCGGCGGTAGTCGGCGTCGTCCAGCGGCAGCAGAAAGCCCAGCCAGTTGCGCGGCGTCAGCGGCTGCTCGATGAAGGCGGCGTGCAGGCGCGGGTCTGCGCGGGCGTAGTGCAGCGCCTCGTAGGTTTCGGTGATCATCACGTCGCCCTGGCCTTCGGCGATCAGGGCCGGGATCTGCGCGTTGTGCTCATGGGTGCGCACCTGGGCCTGGCCCAGATGCGCATCGACGAACAGTTCGTTGGTGCCGCCCGGGTTCTTGATGACGCGCACATCGGGCTGGTTCAGGCTTTGCAGCGTGGTGAAGCGATCTTTGTGCTCGGCGCGCACCAGCGCCACTTTGCCGAAAGGCGCATAGCCGGGCAGCATGTCGGCCTGGCTCAGGCGCGCGACGTTGCGCGTGATGCCGCCGATGGCGATGTCGAAGCGGTCGGCCTGCAAATCGGGCAGCAGGGTTTTCCAGGTCGTGGGCACGTATTCGATGCGCACGCCCAGCTCCTTGGCGATGAGCTCGATGAGGTCGATGTCGTGGCCGGAGTAGCCGCCCTCGGTCTTGATGGCAAAGGGCCGGTAGTCACCGGGCGTGCCCACGCGCAGCAGCTTTTTTTCCATGATGCGGTCGAGCCGCTCACCGGCCTGGGCCGCAGGAGCGGCCAGCAGGCCCAGCACGGCAGCGGCGGCCAGCAGCAGCGCGGCCAGCCAGCGCCACCAGTGCCGCCAGATGGCGCTTGGCCCGGCGGCGCGACAGGTGGGCATGGAGGCAGGCATGGGGGCGGGGTTGGCAGTGGCTTGGTGCATGGTGTTGGCTTGCATGGCGGTAGCTCGATGGCGATTTACGGCAGTTGCTCCAGCGCCTGCAGGTAGGCCGGGTCTTGCATCAGCATGTCCCAGGGCTGCGGCGGCGTGGTGGGCAGCAGGGCCTGGCGGCGGCGC
This sequence comes from Vandammella animalimorsus, assembly GCF_002285285.1. Taxonomy (GTDB): domain Bacteria; phylum Pseudomonadota; class Gammaproteobacteria; order Burkholderiales; family Burkholderiaceae_C; genus Lampropedia; species Lampropedia animalimorsus. The sequence continues at coordinate 200,885 of NZ_NSJF01000001.1, read as the reverse complement.
TCGCTGTGCGGGTCGCACTGCCAGTCGCCGGCCTTGAGGGCGGCGGCCATGCCGTCGATCCAGGCGTCCAGGGCCGCGCCGCCGTCCAGGCTTTGGTTGCACAGCAGCAGCAGGTCGCAGCCGGCGTTGAGCGCGGCCACGCCGGCCTCGGTAGCATCCACGGCGCGGCCGTCCAGGCGGCGCCCGCCTTCCATGCTCAGGTCGTCGCTGAAGATGGCGCCATCGAACTGCAGCTGCCCGCGCAGGATGTCGCGCAGCCAGCGCGCCGAGTAGCCGGCCGGCCGGGCATCGACGCGGGCATAGACCACGTGCGCCACCATCACCGCCGCCAGGCTGGAGCGCAGCCAGCCGTAGGGGGCGGCGTCGTCCTGCAGGATGGCGCGCAGGCTGCGCCGGTCCACGGGGATTTCCGTGTGCGAATCGGCGTGCACGAAGCCGTGCCCAGGGAAGTGCTTGGCGCAGTGGGCCATGCCGCCTTGCAGCAGGCCCTGCATCAGCGCCTTGGCCAGCAGGCTGACCACGCGCGCATCGGCGTGCAGCGCGCGATCGCCGATCACGGTGCTGCCGCCCCAGTCCAGATCGACCACGGGGGTGAAGCTCAGGTCCACGCCACAGGCGCGCAGCTCGCTGGCCAGCACCTGGCCCAGCGCCGTGGCCGCGCCCAATGCCCGCAGCGCGCCCGTGCCCGGCAGGCCCCGGTGCGGGCCGCGGCGGTCGTCCTGCTCCCACATCGCGCCCAGCGCGCGCATGGGCGGCAAGGGCGTGAAGCCATCGCTGCGAAAGCGCTGCACGCGCCCGCCTTCCTGGTCCACACAGATGAGCAGATCGCTGCGCACGGCCTTGATCTGCGCGCACAGCTGCACGAGCTGGCGACGATCCTCCCAATTGCGGGCAAACAGAGTCAGGCCGCCCACCAGCGGGTGGGCCAGACGCTCGCGGTCGATGGCCTGCAGGCTGGTGCCGGCCACATCAATGAACAAAGGGGCGTGTGCGTACATGGAAGACAAGGAAAGAAGAAAAAGATGCCTTGCGGCTGTGCGTCAGCGGCTGGGAGCATCAGGCGGCGCATCGAATTCCTGCTGTGTGCGAGGCGCCTGAGGGCATTGCGCGTCGAGCGATTGGCGGTAGCGGATGCAGCCGCGCATGAATTGCGGCCAGTCGGGCACTTCAGGGCTGGGCTGCACCTGCTCGGGCAGCAGTTGCCACAGCTGCGGGTGGTACCAGCACAGATCATGGCCGGAGCTGTCGCGGTGCGCGCGGATGCCAGCGCGCAGGCGGCGCACCTCGTCGGACAGTTGCGCGGCGCTCATGTGCTGCAAATCCGCATCCAGCGCCGCATCTCCCGCAACGGCTGCCGGACTGGCGGCAAGCCGGTCTGCTCGATCACTCATCGCTGCCTCCTCCTGTACTTCCCATAGCGCCTGTGCCTGGCGCGGCGCCGATCTGCGCAATGCAAAAGGCCACGGCATAGTCCTGCTCATCCGAGAGCGAAATGTGGAACTGCAGCCCACGCTGCGCGCACCACTGGCGCAAGGCGCCATGCGTGATGATCTGCGGCTGGCCCGATGCGCCATTGGCCACTTCACAATCGCGCCAGCCCATGGGCTGGCGCATGCCCAGGCCAATGGCCTTGCTGAAGGCCTCCTTGACGGCAAAGCGCGTGGCCACAAAGCGCACGCCGCGCTGCGGCGAACGCGCCGCGCGGGCCCGCCAAGTGGCCAGCTCGCCATCGGCCAGCACTTTCTGCGCAAAACGCTCGCCATAGCGCTGCAGCGCCTGCTCGATGCGGCGGATGTCGCAAATGTCGGTGCCAATGCCATAAATCATGGGCGCATTATGAAACCTTCGCGCAGGCCCACTCGCTCAGAACCTGTTCAAAACTTCGGCAAGAGCGGGCCAGAGGCGGTTGGGGATGGGAGCGCAAAACGCAGCGGCAGCGGGCCGGCGCTGAAGGAAAAGCATTGGCGTGCGCCAGTCACAAACCAGCCAAACCAGCCAAACCAGCCAATTGCCAGACAAGGTGGCCACTGCGGGCAAGTCCAGCGCCTGCACATGGCCCCTGCCCATCACGGGCGATGGCTATGCCTCATCCCCGCCTGGCACTTCAGCCCAGGCAGGCGCTGCGGCATTGGCCTGGGGCTGCAGCATGCGCTGCGCGGTGTCGGCCATGCGCACGGCCAGCATGTGGGCGCAGGGGCCGCGGCGCAGTTGGTTCTGGGTGAAGAAGTTGCACTGGCAGCGGCCCGATTCCAGCCGGGCGTCGGCGTCCAGCTCCAGCTGCACTTCGTGGCGCTGCGCGCCATCGGCCACGCTGGCTTGCAGGCACTCGCGGCCGCCGCCCAGCGCCTGGCGCGCCACCTGCACAGGCTGGCCGGCCTGCTGCGCACCGTGCAGCAAGGCCGCAGCCTGGGCTTCGCGCTCGCTGGCGTAGCGCAGCCTCTCCAACGGCAAGGGCTGGGCGCTGAGCTCGCGCAACCGCCAAAGGCCTTGCACCAAGTCGAAAACCACGCGCCCAGCCTGGGTCAGCAGCACCAGCGCGGCCACCACGGTGGGCGATGGCAGGCCGGTCTGCGCCGCCAGCTGCGCCGTGCTGCCCAGCCAGTGTTGCTGCAGCGCGGCCAGCACCTGCGCCGTGGCCTGCGGTGCCACGCTGTGGCGCGGGCCCAGCAGGTCGAACTGCGCCTGGCTGGCCCAGTCGTTGGCCGTCCAGCCCGACAGGCCCAGCGTGAATTGCATGCCGCCGGGCAGGTGGGCGATCCAGAAGCTGGGCATGCCACTGCCCAGCAAATGCACGGTGAAGCGCTCGGCCACGGGGATCAGACGCTGCAGCGTCAGCAAGCGCCTGCGGCCCCAGATGCGGATTTCGGCCTCCTGGCTGCCGGTGTAGATGGAGCGCGGGCAGTGCACATCCACGCTCCAGGGCTCGAAGCGCATGCGCAGCGGCGCGCCGGGCTGCAGGAAAAAGCGGATCGAGCGCGGCCCTGTACGCTCGCGGCGGCGGCGCAGCACATGGCAGATGTTGTAAACGTCCATGGGGTGCAGCTGCACGGTGTGGGCCGGCAGCGTCATGGCGCTGCTCACTTGCAGAAAGCCGCGCACCCAGCTGTCGGGCAGCTCGATCTGGCTCTCGACGAAGGCCGCAGCCTGGCCATGCTGCACGGCAAAGCCGTCGGCGGCCACGGCCAGCGTGGTCTTGCGGTAGTCGCGGATTTGCTGGAACTCTTGGTACAGGCCGGACGAGTAGTCGATGTTGGTCGTGCCGCAAGAGAAAGCGCCGTGGTGGCGAAAGCTCTCGTGGCTGCAGCTGAGCGCGGCGTAGCTGGCCTCATCGCGGCTGAAGCATTCGAAGAACAGCTTGTCCGGGTGCACGGTGATGACCGGATCGAGCACGAACCAGGCATCGCGGTGCTGCTGGTAGAGGTAGTCGAAATAGCGCTGCTGCGCCTTGAGGAACGGGGCCTGCAGCGCATGTTTTTCGGCCCGCACGGCGTCGAGCTCGCGGCGCGTCTGGGCCATCTCCTGGCGCACGGCCTGCTCCTGGGCCATGAAGTCGGCCAGCAGCTGCGGCTCATGCGCCTGCAGCCAGGCGAAGTAGGCCGTGCGGTCCTGCTGCTGCGGGCGCAGGTCGCTGAGCACCACGTCGTGCAGTGCGCTGATGGCTTCGCGAAACGGCAGCTGCTGCGCCAGCTCGGCCTCGAAGAACACCGGGCTGCGCAGCGTGTCGGGCGCGAACGAGAGCTGGGTGGCCTGGGCCGTGCTGTGGGCCGTGCTGTGGCCCAGGTAGCGGTACTGGAACTTCATGGCAAGGCCCCCTGCTGCGCGGCTGCGCCCTTGGCCAGACCTGCGCGAGTCGCAGCGCACACGGGATCGCTGGATTCGTGCGGCTTTTCCCTTCGCCACAGCGGCGTGGCCAGGATGTGCAGCGGCGTGGCAACCTGCGGGTAGCGCGCCTGGATGGCCAGCAGGCTGTGCAGGTAGTGCTCCCGGTCGCCCACAGCCATACCCACCACCAGGCGCTCGTACAGGCCGCTGACAAAGGCTGCGGCCTCGGGCGATTGCAGCGCCTGGGCCAACAAAAAGCGCTGCACCCGGCTCTTGAGCTGGCGCGCGCGGTTGACCTGCGAGAGCACCTGCACGAAGTACGGCCGCAGCTGCTGCAGCCGCGCCAGCTGCCGGGCTGGGGCCTGAGCTGCGGCATCTGCGGTGGATGCTCCATCTTCAGTATGGGCCGCATGCACGGCATCGGCAGCGCCATCGAGCGCGCCTTGCTCCAGCCAATCGGCCACCAGCTGCTGCATGGCGGCGCTGGGGTGCTGGCTCAGCTGCAGCAGGTAGTGCAGCAGCTCGGGCATGGGCACCAGCTGCGCCAGCAGAGCGCGGCCGCATTGCTGGGCCTGGGGCTGGCTGTGGTCGCACAGGCCGATCAGGCGCGCGTGCGGCCAGAGCGCGGCCTGCACAAAGGCCGGCTGCTGGAAGTAGCCACAGGCGAAGTCCAGCGCGTCGTCCCAGCGGCTGTCGAAAATGCGCAGCGCGTCTTCCAGTTTGGCCTGCACCTGCTCGGGCTGGCTGCGGTAGGCCTCGATGGCCCATTGGCGCGCGGCCTGCAGCGGGCTGCGCGCCAACGCGGCCCATTCGCCCACCGCCCAGGCGCTGCGCGGCTGGCCGGGCAGCAGCCACAGCCCCAGTTGCTGCGCGCCCTGGCTTTTGGCCAGCAGCAGGCGCAGCACGGTGGCGGCATCCAGCGCCTGCGCGGCCTGTTGCAGCGGGCCTTGCAGCAGGGCCAGCAGATCGGCATGCAGGCCCGGTGCGGGCTCGGCGCGAAACAGCAAATCCAGCAGCCCCGGCACCAAGGCCTGGGCCAACGCTTCAAAGCCCGCTGGGCGCTGCCGAGCCAGCTCGGCGATGGCGCTGTGCGCCACGGCCCGCACCGGCGCATGGGCGCTGCCGGCAAAGGCCTGCAGCAGCGCCGGCTCTTGTTGCTGCAGGCGCATTGGCAACGCGGCAAACAGCAGCGCGGCTGCGCGCTGGTGCAACGGCTCGTCGCGGCTGTCCAGCAGGCGCTGCAAGGCAGCCATGGGCGGCTGCGCGGCAAAGCCCGGGTGCTGCGCCAGCCAGGCCGCAGCCCAGCACACGGCCTGCGGCACGTGGTGCTCGAGCAGGGGCAGCAATGGCGCATAGGCTTGCGTGGCTGCCGCATGCAGCAGCGGCTCCCGCAGGGCCCAGAGCACGTCGGGCTCGGCATCCTGCCAGGCGGCGCTCCATGGCTCGGCGTCCTCCAGCCAATGCTGCAGGGCCTGGATGCAGGCGCGCGCCACGCCCGGCTCGTGGGCTGCGCTGTCGAGCAGCAGGCGCGCCATTTGCCGCATCGGCGGCTGCGGCGCCAGCAACAGCGCCAGCAGCAGCTCGGGGTCGCGACCGTGGCGACGCGGATCCTGGCTCAGGGTCTGAAGCACCAGCGCCTGTGCTTCGGGCAAGGTGGCGCGGGCCAGTTGCGTCAGCCAACGCCTGTGCTGCTGGGCATCGCCGCGCCCGGCGTCGAGCAGGTGGCGCACTTGCTCCAGCGCGTACCGGGCCACGCAGGCATGGCGGCTGTCCAGCAGCTGCAACCAGGCATCGGGCGTCTGGCTGGCCTGCAAGGCCGGCTGCTGCTGCATCAGGCGCACGGCCAGCGCCGCCACGGCCGGGTTGCGCGCATGCAGCAGCAGCGGCACGGCCTGCGGGCATTGCGCCCACAGCGCGGCAAATGGCACGCCCTGCCCTGCACCGCCGGCTGCGGCCACCTGCTGCGCGGCCTGGCCTGCGATGTGTTCGAGCAAGGTCCAGCTGCTGCCGGCCTGGGGTGGCTGCTCGTCATAAGCCAGCAAGGCCGCCGTGGCCAGCAGCACGTAGTGCGGGCTGCCCAATTGCCCCAGGCGGCGCAGCGTGCGCCAGCTGCGGCGCAGAAAGTATTGGCGCGTGCGCCGGCCCCAGGCGTGGGCCAGCGCTGGCTGGGCCGACGGGCGGGCCGCATCAGGATCGGGCGGCGGCCTGTGCGGCGTGGTCTCGAAGCGCCAGTTCAGCAGCCCCAACAGCTGCGCGTCCAGGCGCAGCTGCGCGGCCTTGTACAGGCGCCGCAGGCTGCGAAAGCTGCCGTACTCCAGCGGCAGCGTCTGCAATTGCTGCAGCAGCAGGGGTCGGGCCCAATGGCGGTGCGCGGGCGACTGGGCGACCTGGTCGAGCTGCTCCAGCCATTGCCCGTGCGGCAGGCGCTGCCACAGGTCACCATCCGGGCCGCCATTCGGGCTGCCATCCAGCGCGCCTTCGGCCAGCGCAGCGGCGAAGCTGGCCGGCGTGGCGGCCGCGCTGGCTTCGCGCAGGCGCGCAGGCCAGTCGGCCATCAGCGCCTGGGCATGCCGCTCACGCTCGGCCTGGCTGCTCAGGGCCAACCAGGCCACGCCGGCCAGGTATTGCAAGGCGGCATCGGGCGCTTGCCGGGCCCAACGCTGCAGTTGCGCGCGCACGGCATCGGCCTGGGCATCGTGCTCGGCCGTACAGCGGCACAAGGCCCAGGCCAGGCAGTAGTCGAGCATGGCATCGCCACTGCCGGCATAGGCCAGCAACTGCCCGGCCACGCCCGTCAGCCGCACTTCGCCAATGCGCCAGACCAGGCGGCTGCGCTGGCGCGGCGAGAGGGTGCGCCAGACATCGGGGTGCAGGCGCTGGCTCAGCGCCTGCGCCAAAGCTGGCTCTGCCTGCCAAGGCGGCAGGGCCAGCGAGAGCTGCGCCAGCGGCTCCTGGGCCGCGCTGCCCGCTGCGCCCTGCTGTTCGACAAAGCCCTCACGCGCGCGCGCCGCCACCAGGCGCTGCACGCGCTGCTGGGCGGCCTGGGCATCCATGTCGGCCGCAGGCGGGCAGACATGCCAGGCCACCGCCTCACCCTGGCCAGGGCCGGCCCAGACCCGCATGCCGGCTGCCACGCCAGGGCGCAGCGCAATGGCATAGGAAGAAGGTTCCTGATGGGGGCGATAGAGCAAGACCATGGCCGGGGCTTCCATGAAAAAGCGCGGCCCACGCGCCGTGCTGGGGCGACATGGGCCATGTGCGGGCAATGCGCAAGATGTTAGCGCAGTGTGCGGGCGACCAGCGCGCGCTTGGCCAGCGCGACCGCGCTCAGGCGCGGTGCGTTACTCGTCCACCAGCTCGCGCAGTTTTTTCAGTTCGGATTCTTCGCCCGGCGCAGCCTCTGCCGGGGCCTCTGCGGCCCGGGGCTGTTGGCCGGAGAGGCGCTCGATCTCCTGCCACAGGCGGGCGATTTGCTCTTCGTAGTGTGCGGCGGTGTCGATCAGGCCGCGCAGCGCCTGGGAGACGGGGTCGTCGCTTTGCGTGACGCCGTAGGCGGAAAAGCCCATGCGGGCCGAGGCCTCCTCGCGGCGACGGTCGCTGTCGGCCTGGATGATACGCGCCGGATTGCCCACGGCCGTGGCCCCTGCCGGCACAGGCTTGGTGACTACGGCATTGCTGCCGACCTTGGCGCCAGCGCCCACTTCAAAACCGCCGAGCACCTGCGCGCCAGCGCCGATGACGGCACCTGCGCCGATGGTGGGGTGGCGCTTGCTGCCCTTGTGCAACGAGGTACCGCCCAGCGTGACGCCCTGGTAGATGGTCACGCCATCGTGGATTTCGGCGGTTTCGCCAATCACCACGCCCATGCCGTGGTCGATGAACACGCCCTGGCCGATGCGCGCGCCGGGATGGATCTCGATGCCGGTGCACCAACGCCCGAAATGCGAGGTCAGCCGCCCCAGCCAGTACAGCCGATGCCGCCAGAACCAATGCGCAATGCGGTGCAGCCAAATGGCGTGCAGGCCAGGGTAGCAGGTCACGACCTCCCAGGCGTTGCGCGCTGCGGGGTCGCGCTCAAGAATGCATCGGATATCGGCTCGCAGACGGGACAACATGCTCTGAAAACAGGCAATAGGCCTTGGGCCAGGAGCGAGGCTCTGGCACCGCCATAGGTCAATGGAACTCGCGCTCGCGCAGCCACTTGGTGGCCACCCATTTCTCACCTGAGATGACGGGCGCGCCGCCGTGCAGCGACAGCGTGCTGGGGTGTGGCTTGTCGTAGCTGAAGAACACGGCCATGCCCTGCTGGGCGGTGACTTCCAGCCCGGCATTGGGGAAGGTGGTGCCCCCGCCCTCGGGCGGCGTGTTCAGGTAGACGAGAAAGGTGGCCACGCGCTGGCCGCCACGGCGCAGCAAGGTGGCCGTGCTGGGCTGGCCCAGCTCGAAGTAGTCGTAATGGGGCTTGTACTCGGCACCCGGCCCATAGCGCAGCACCTGCAGGCCCTCGCCGTTTTCCAGTGGCCAGTCCAGCAAACGGGCGATGCGCGCCTCCAGCGCTGCCACCACGGGGTGCTCGCCGCGCTCGAAGAACATGCCCTCGCTGGTGCGGTCGGCGTTGAGCTCGTCGCCGCCGCTGTTGTTATCCACCGTCATCGAGCGCTTCATGCGCGGCTGGGCCAGCTCGATGAGCTGCTGACATTCGTGCGCATCGAGCACGCCATCGAGGACCACCACACGCGGCTGCTGCAGGTTCATCACCACACGCACTTGGCGATCGCCTGCATCCAGAAAGGCCGGATGCTGCTGCAGCGTCAGATCGGGCACCGGCACGGCAGGCGGCACATTCTCGCTGCGCGCCTGCGCCTGCGCCTGCGCCTGCGGCTGCACGGCTGCTGCGGCCGTGCCCTGCAGGTGTTCGGAGAGCACGGCTTCCATGGCCGCCAGAGCTACCTCTTCACACCAGCCTGCATCGAGCATGGCCTGCAACACGCGCGGCGCGGAGACGCCGGCCTGAGCCTGCTCCACGATCCAGGCGCGCAGCTCCGGCGTCACGGCGGCCAGATGGGGGTTGGTGGTGGTGGCGATCTCGCTCATGTCCTGCTTCCTCCCTATGAATATTGAACATCGATGCGCAGTGTCTGCCGCTGCTGCATGGCGTCAAAAACATGCAGCCAGGGCAAAGCCTGCATGTTCTCACAATCTGCGGCTGCGCGATGCAGCGCGGCCTGGCTGGAATCGCGTCAGCCGCACACAGCTTGCGGGCCGATGTGCCGAGCCTAGAGCGTGTTATGCCTGGGCTGGACGGGCCGACTCCAGACGGCGAAACACCAGCTGATCGAGGCTGGAGGCTTGGGCATCGAAGGCGTAGCCTTCGCTGGCAAAGGCCTGCAGCTGCTCGGGGTGCTCGGCGCGCTGCTCGATGGCAAATCGCGCCATCAGCCCGCGTGCGCGCTTGGCCAGGAAGCTGATGATCTTGTACTGCCCGCCTTTTTCGTCATAGAAGACACAGTCCACCACCCGCGCCTTCAGGCGCCGGCGATCGACGGCCTTGAAATACTCGCCCGACGCCAGGTTGACAATCAGCGGCGTTTTCTGCTGCTGCAGGCGCTGCGCCAGGTACTCGGCCAGCGGCTCGGCCCAGAACTGATAAAGGTTTTCGGCACTGCCCACGGGAAGGCGCGTGCCCATTTCAAGCCGATAAGGCTGCAGGCTATCGAGCGGGCGCAGCGCGCCGTACAGGCCGCTGAGGATCAGCAGGTGCTGCTGCGCCCAGTCCAGATCCTGAGCGCTCAGGCTGGCCGCTTGCAGGCCTTCATAAACGTCGCCATTGAAGGCCAGCACGGCCTGGCGCGAGTTTTGCGGCGTGGATTGCAGCTGCCAGGCCTGGTTGCGCTGCACGTTCAGCTGTGCCAGCTTGTCGCTGATGCCCATGAGCTGAGCCAATTGAGCAACATTCTTCTGGCGCAGCACCTGCATCAGCTGCTCCGACCGGGGCATGAAGTGCGGCTCGGTGGCAGGCAAGGCCGCATCCACCGGGCTGTCGTAATCCAGCGACTTGGCTGGCGAGAGCAGAAACAGCATGGCAGCGCCTCCCCCGTATCAAAGCTGCTCTGCGTGGCCCTGTACGCCATGTGCAGATGGGTCAAACGGGTATTGCTGCTGGCGCAGATCCCGACGCGTCTCGACCAACACCAGCGGGCCCTGGTCAAGCACCGGCACCGGCGGCCGCTCACGCGGCACGTGTACGGGCCTGGGGGCGGCGGCCATTTCGGCCTGCGCGCGCGCGACCTTGTCGGCATCCGAATGCACCCAGTCCAGTCCAGCCGTGGTGACGATGTGCGAGAGCGCCTGTACATCGAGCACAAAGGGCTGCGCTGCAACTGGCGCAGCGGCCTGTGGGGCAGGCTGCTGCTCTGCAGCAGGCGCGGGGGCAGGCTCTGCCGAAGGCTGTGCAAGCTGAGGCGATTCTGCCTGTGGTGCGGGCAGGGGCTCTGGCTGAGGCACTGGCTCGTCGGATACCGCCAAGGGCTGGGCCGACTCCACAGCCAGGGCAGCCACGGGGGCGGCCGGCTCGATAGAAACCGCTGGGGCAGCATCGGCTGCTTCACCTGCAGCAGCCTGCGGCGCAGACTCGGCCTGCGGCGCGGCTTCGTCCTGCGCAGCGCGGTCGAAATAGCTGCGGCGGCGCGGCGCTGGCTCCTGCGGCGCTTGCGAGCCCTGCGGCTCGGCCCAGCCTGTTTGAGCCTGCTCGTCCATCTCCTGCGCTTGCGCAGCCTGATCTGCATCGGCCGAGGTGCCGTCACGATCCTGACGGCGGCGATGGCGGCCATAGCGGTCACGCTGGCGGCGTTCGCGGCGCTCTTGGCCTTGGCCATCGGCCTCGACGCCTTCGGCCGCGGTATTGCCCTGCGGCGCCGCAGCTGGTGCATCGGAAGCGGTGACATCGGCCAGCGGCAAGCTGGCTGTCATGGCGCCAGCTTCAACGCTCAAGGAAGTGCGCTGCTCCTCATCGCGAGCGCCACCCGGATCGCGTTCGGCGCGCGGCTGGCGGCGGCTGCGCTGGCCGTTTTCGGCATCCAGCGCGGCGCTGGCCTCGGTCGGCGCAGCTTCGCGGCGCTGGCGCTGCGGCTGGCGCGCGGCCTCGGCGCGCTCTTGGCTACGGTCACGGCCGCCACGCTCGCCGCCACGGCGCTCGCTGCGCTCCTGGCGCGGGGCTTCGGCAGCGCCAGCGCCTTCCTGACGCCCGTTGCCGCCACGCCCGCCCTGGCCATTGCTGCTGCGCTGGTTGCGGCTGCGCTGTTCGCCGCTGCGGCGTTCGTTGCGCTCGCCGCCGCTGCGGCGGCGCTCACCACTGCGTGCAGCACCGGCCTTGCCGCCTTCTTCAGGCTGGGCCTGGGGCTGCACGGCGGGGGTGGCTGGCGCGCCAAAGCCAAACAGCGTTTTCAGGCGCTCCACCCAACCGGCCAAGGTGCTGCTCAGGCTTGCCGCAACCGTCGGCGCGGCTTCCGCCACAGGCTCGGGCTTGGTCGCCGCAGGCGGCGGGGCATCGGGCAGCACGCTCTTGATGAGCGGGGTCTGGCGGTTGGTGGGCTCCTTGGAGCGGCGCGATGTGGCCAGCGGGTCTTCGATTTCCTCGGCCAGCTTGTAGCTGGCTTCGGGGCTGTCCAGGCGGCTGTCATCCACCTTCAGGCGCTCCAGCCGGTAGTTGGGCGTTTCCAGCGTTTTATTGGCGACGATTTGCACGTTGACGCGCTGCTGGATTTCGATCTTGGTGACCTCGGTGCGCTTTTCGTTGAGCAGGAAGCTGGCGACCTCCACCGGCACCTGGCAGTGCACGGCGGCGGTGTTGTCCTTCATGGATTCTTCCTGGATGACGCGCAGGATTTGCAGCGCCGAGCTTTCAATGTCGCGCACGTGGCCGGTGCCGCCGCAGCGCGGGCAGGGAATGGAGCTGCCCTCGCTCAGGGCGGGCTTGAGGCGCTGACGGCTCATCTCCAGCAGGCCAAACTTGCTGATGGAGCCAAACTGCACGCGCGCGCGGTCCTGGCGCAGCGCATCGCGCAGGCGGTTTTCGACTTCGCGGCGGTTCTTGCTGTCCTCCATGTCGATGAAGTCGATCACCACCAGGCCGCCCAGGTCGCGCAGGCGCATCTGGCGCGCCACTTCGTCGGCGGCTTCCAGGTTGGTGCGGGTGGCCGTTTCCTCGATGTCGCCGCCTTTGATGGCGCGCGCGGAGTTCACGTCGATGGCCACCAGCGCCTCGGTCTGGTCGATGACGATGGCGCCGCCCGAGGGCAGTTGCACGGTGCGCGCGTAGGCCGATTCGATCTGGTGCTCGATCTGGAAGCGCGAGAACAGCGCCGCCGGATCGCGGTAGCGTTTGACGCGCGCGGCGTTCTCGGGCATGACGTAGCCCATGAATTGGCGCGCTTGTTCGTAGATGTCGTCGGTGTCGATGAGGATTTCACCGATGTCGTTGCGGAAGTAGTCGCGCATGGCGCGGATCACCAGGCTGGATTCCTGGTAGATCAGCTCGGGCTTGCGCAGGCCGTCGGCGGCCTCCTCAATGGCGCACCAAACCTTGAGCAGGAAGTTCAAGTCCCATTGCAGTTCTTCGGCGCTGCGGCCAATGCCAGCGGTGCGCGCGATGATGGACATGCCCTTGGGGTATTCGAGCTGGTCCATGGCCTCTTTCAGCTCGCTGCGCTCGCTGCCCTCGATGCGGCGCGACACCCCGCCGCCGCGCGGGTTGTTGGGCATCAGCACCACGTAGCGCCCGGCCAGGCTGATGAAGGTGGTCAGCGCCGCGCCTTTGTTGCCGCGCTCTTCCTTCTCGACCTGCACCAGCAGCTCCTGGCCCTCGCGGATGACGTCGTTGATGCGCGCCTGGCTGACGGCCACGCCTTCGGCAAAGTACTGGCGGGAGATTTCCTTGAACGGCAGAAAACCGTGGCGCTCCTCACCGTAATCGACGAAGCAGGCCTCCAGGCTGGGCTCGATGCGGGTCACCACCGCCTTGTAGATGTTGCCCTTGCGCTGCTCGCGCCCTTCGATCTCGATTTCGTAATCGAGCAATTTCTGCCCGTCGACGATGGCCAGGCGGCGTTCCTCGGCCTGCGTGGCATTGATGAGCATCCGTTTCATGATGCGTGTTCCTTTGTGTCAAAGCAATCCATGCCCCAGCGGGGCGCCCGATGCCTGTATCCGGGCTTCGCGATGACACAACGGAAACGCCGCCGTGGCGGCCTGTGGCCCCTGCGCCCCAACGGCCGCGCGTCAATGGCGGCCCAGGGCTGCTGAACGCGCATAGGCGCTTCAGCAGCGCGGCACAGGCAAAGGGGCTTGCATGACTGCGAGGGCGCCGCCGAGCCTGTTTGCAGGCCAGCGCATTGCCAGCAGCGGCTGATGGGTGGCGAGCGCTGTCCAGCCCAAAGGCACCGGGGCCGCTGGCCGCAGCCAGTGCCAAAGCAGGTTTGCCAAGGCCATCAACATGGTGTGCTTGCTCGCTCGAATCCAGCTCGCCAGCAGTGCACGCTGTCACTAGCGTGTGCTATGCCGGCCAGCCGGAGTGATTCCGTATTCAGTGTTCTATCGCGTCGCGCCGAAAAGGGCGGGGCCAGAGTCTGGGTAGATGGTTCTTCGGCAACCCCAACCGGCCCCAAGGGCATCGACCGGCCTGAGCCACAAGGGCAGATACAACCGTTTTCGCGTCAAAAAATCACCAAGGCAATACAAGCTCTTGGCTCCGCTCGGGCTCAGGTGGGCGCATTATAGGGGCACGGGCATGGTGCAACAGGGCCGCAAGATTGAACAATTTTTTGTACAATTGCAGCTCTTTCATGTGCAGGAGGCAAAAGCCATGCAAGCCATCACCTATTCTGAAGCCCGCAACAACCTGGCCAAGCACCTGGACCGGGTGGTCAACGACTGCGATTTCACCGTCATCACGCGCCAAAAGGGCGAGGCCGCCGTGCTGATGAGCCTGCGCGAGTTCGAGTCGTGGAAGGAAACCCTGTTCTTGCTGCGCGGCAAGAACGGCCCCCGGCTGCTGAAGTCGGTGGAGAACATCCGCAACCGGCGCAACCTGACCCAGCGCGAGCTGATCGACGAATGATTTCCTTCGAAGACGCCGCCTGGGACGACTACCTCTGGTGGCAACAGCACGACCGCCAGGTGCTGGGCAAGCTCAACCGGCTCATCCGCGACATCCAGCGCGACCCCTTCGGCGGCATCGGCAAGCCCGAAGCGCTGAAAAACGAGCTCTCGGGCTTCTGGTCGCGCCGCATCACGGACGAGCACCGCGTGGTCTACCGGATGGAAGGCGAAGAGCTGGTGATCGCACAGTGCCGGGGCCACTATGACGACTGAAGCCCCAACCGTGCGCCAGCTGGCCGTGGACGAGGAAAGCGCCGGCCAGCGGCTGGACAACTTCCTCTTTCGCACCGTCAAGGGCGTGCCCAAGACGCACATCTACCGGCTGATTCGCAGCGGCCAGGTGCGCATCAACAAGGGGCGCGCCCAAGCCGAGACCCGCCTGAACGCCGGCGATGTGGTGCGCATCCCGCCCGTGCGCAGCGCCCAGAGCGCAGGCACTGGTGGGGGCGCTGCGCCCAGCGCCCCGGCGCCCGCGCGACAGTTCAGCGTGCTGCATGAGGACGACTGGCTGCTGGCCATCGACAAGCCCGCTGGCGTGGCCGTGCATGGCGGCAGCGGCGTGAGCTTTGGCGTCATCGAGCAGCTGCGCGCCGCCAGGCCGCAAGCGCGCTACCTGGAGCTGGTGCACCGGCTGGACCGCGAAACCAGCGGCATTTTGCTGATCGCCAAGCGGCGCAGCGCCCTGACACACCTGCAGGACCAATTCCGCGCCCGCAGCACCGGCAAAACCTACCTGGCGCTGGTCAAGGGCCACTGGCCCGAGCGTCTGAAAGTGGTGGACACGCCGCTGCACAAATACCTGCTGCCCGACGGCGAGCGTCGCGTGCGCCCCACCAACGCCGAAGACCCCGATGGCCAGCGCGCGCTGTCGCTGGTGCGCGTGCGCCAGCGCCACGAGGCCGTGTCGCAAGCCGGCCTGCCAGCCACCAGCTTGCTGGAAGTGACGATCAAGACCGGCCGCACCCACCAGATCCGCGTGCACACCGCCAGCAGCGGCCACCCCATTGCTGGCGACGACAAGTACGGCGACTTTGACTGGAACCGCCGCCTGGCCAAACAAGGGCTGGCGCGCATGTACCTGCATGCCTGGCGACTGCGTTTCACGCACCCGCACAGCGGCGCACCAATCGCACTCGAAAGCCCCCCAGGCGCAGACCTGCGGCTGCCGGCTGCGTTGACGCCGTAAGCGATGCCCCTTGGCCTGAGAACCTGTTCAAAATCTCTGCGCGGTGTGCAACCAAGCGGATTTGGGCGGTCTGCCGCGTTGCAAAGCCTCGCCATAGCCCCAGCTATGACTGCGTGACATGCGCAAGGTGGCGCCTTGCAGCCCATCCCAAACCGCTTCTTGCCCACTCGCACTGAGATTTTGAATAGGTTCTGAGCCGCCCATGCACAGGCCCCAACTGCAGGGCAAGCGCAAATTTGTCACAATCGCGGGCTTTGCAGCGCATCTCAAACAACAAAACCAACAGGACATTCACCCATGAGCGACGTTCAGCAACGCATCGACCAACTGGTCAAGTCCCACCCCGTAGTGCTCTTCATGAAAGGCACGGCCAGCTTCCCCATGTGCGGCTTCTCCGGCCGCGCCACGCAAATCCTCAAGGCCTGCGGCGTGGATTTGAAGTCGCTGATGGCCGTCAACGTGCTCGAAGACCCGGAAATCCGCCAGGGCATCAAGGACTACAGCCAGTGGCCCACTATCCCGCAGCTCTACGTCAAGGGCGAATTCATTGGCGGCTCTGACATCATGATGGAGATGTACGAGTCGGGCGAGCTGCAAAAGCTGCTGGCCTGAAGCGCCAGGAACTGTTGAAGTTTGGTTTGCGAAGCGGTTTTTCGAGGCAAAAACCGCAGACGCAAGGCTAGAGCGCAAGCCCAGACTCCTTGCAAGTGTTTCCAGCGCAGCAGTTGCCGGTTTTTGACCGAAAACACCGCCGCAACACTCAATCTCAACAAGCAGCAGGGCCGGCACAGCCCTACCGCAGCCAGAGGCCGGGCTGCGGTTCGTGCGAAAATCGCCGCCTTTGCCCCAGCGCCAAGCGCTCAGAGGCCGCATGCGCCACGCCGCACACGTAGCCTGCTCCATTGCCTGATGCCAAGCCACGCCACCACCACCGCCTCACCCCCTGCCGCTGACACCCGGGTTCGCCTGGCGCTGTTCGACCTGGACCACACCCTGCTGCCGCTGGACTCCGACTACGAGTGGGGCCAGTTCAGCGTGCGCCAAGGGCTGGTCGAGGGTCAGGCATTTGCGCAGCGCAATGCCGAGTTTTTCGAGCAATACCGCGCCGGCACTCTGGATCTGGCGCAGTACATCCGCTTTGCCACCGAGGCCATCTGCCGCCTGGGCCCCGATGCCAGCCTGGCCGCGCGCCAGCGCTTCATGGCCGAGGTCATTGCCCCAGCCATTCTGCCGCCGGCGCAGGCGCTGCTGCAGCGCCATCGCGATGCCGGCGACGAGGTGCTGATCGTCACCGCCACCAACATCTTCGTCACCGAGCCCATTGCACTGGCCCTGGGCGTGCCCCGTTCACACCTGCTGGCCGTGGAGCTCGAGCGCGATGCGCACAGCGGCTGGTACAACGGCCAAATTGCCGGCGTGCCCAGCATGCGCGAGGGCAAGGTCACGCGCGTGGCGCAGTGGTTGCAGCAGCGCGGCTGGGCCTGGTCACAGGTGCACACCACTTTCTACAGTGATTCGCGCAACGATCTGCCCCTGCTCGAGCAGGTGGACGTGCCCGTGGCCGTCAACCCCGACCCCATGCTGCGCCAGCACGCGCAGCAGCGCGGCTGGGCCATCATGGATCTATTCGCCCCCGCATGAGCTGCGCCCCTGCCAGCACCCTGCCCTCATGATCAAGCAATTCATCGAAAAGCTGCTGGCCAAGCGCCCGCGCCAGCGCCCGGCTGCCCAGGCCGGCCAAGCCCCCGAGGCCAGTGCGCGCAGCGGCCGCGCCAATGCCGCCGGTACCGCCAGCGCCCAGCGCAAGATTTTCGGCAAGCGCCATGAAGTGCCCGCCAGCGAACACGGCATCGATCCCTCCCTGGTGGACCGGCGCGCGCTGGAAGTGGTCGATACGCTTCAAAGCAAGGGCTTCGAGGCCTACATCGTCGGCGGCGCAGTGCGCGACCTGCTGCTGGGCCTGCGCCCCAAGGATTTCGACGTGGCCACCAACGCCACGCCCGAGCAGGTCAAAAGCCTGTTTCGCCGCGCCTTCATCATCGGGCGGCGCTTTCGCATCGTGCACGTGGTGTTCGGCCGGGGGCGCGAGCACGAGGTGATCGAAGTCACCACCTTCCGCGCCTATCTGGACAACCAGGCCGCCGACCGCATCAGCGGCAATGAAAAAACCAGCCGCCAGGCGCTGGCGGGAGTGCAACATGCCGTCGATGCCAGCGGCCGCGTGCTGCGCGACAACGTCTGGGGCAGCCAGCAGGAAGATGCAGCGCGGCGCGACTTCAGCATCAACGCCATGTACTACGACCCGCGCTCGCAGATCGTGGTTGATTACCACCATGGCATCGACGATGCACGCAGGCGCACCATCCGCATGATCGGTGACCCCGAAGCGCGCTACCGCGAAGACCCGGTGCGCATGATCCGGGCCATCCGCTTTGCCGCCAAGCTCGACGCGCTGGGCTTCACCCTGGGCAGCAAAACCGCCCAGCCCATCGCCGCTTTGCGCCCGTTGCTGCAGGACATCCCGCCCAGCCGCCTGTTTGACGAAATGCTCAAGCTGCTGCAAACCGGCCATGCCATGGCCTCCGTGGCGCAACTGCGCGCGCTGGGGCTGGCCAAGGGCATTTACCCGCTGCTGGATCTGATCGTCGAGCGCGCCGACTGGCCGTTGGTCGAGCTGGCGCTGCGCGATACCGATCGGCGCGTCGAAGAAGGCAAGCCGGTTGCGCCCAGCTTCCTGCTGGCCTGCGTGCTGTGGGACGACGTGCAGCAGGCCTGGGAACGCGAGCAGCAGCGCGGCCAGCACCCCAGCCCGGCGCTGTCGCACGCCATCAGCGAAGTGTTCGAGCGCCGCGTCGGCGATGTCTCCGGGCGCGGCAAGCTCGGCGCCGACATCCGCGAAATCTGGACCATGCAGCCGCGCTTTGCGCGCCGCAGCGGCAAAGGCCCCTACAGCCTGGTGCAGCAGCCGCGCTTTCGCGCCGGGCTGGACTTTCTTCGCCTGCGCGGTCGTGCAGGCGAAGCCGCACAAGACTGGGCCCCGTGGTGGGAGGAATTCAGCCTGGCCGACGATGCCACCCGCGCCGACATGCTCGAGCAAGAGCGCCAGCGCAACCAACAGACCAAACAGGCTGGTGAGAGCGGTCGCAAGACCAAGAAATCACGCCAGCGCAGCGCAGCGCAGCAAAACGACGCCGCCGCCTTGGCCCTGATCGAGAGCACCCTTCCTGAAGACGCAGAGCGGCAAGAACATACGGAGCCGGCCCAGCCCGCATCCAGCAGCAGCGCCAAGCGTCGCCGCCGGCGCAGGAAATCCTCTGGCAACGCAGCGGCCGCCCCAGCCGATGCCTCCGGCCCAGGCGCGGCCCAGACGCCCTCCTGCGACGCAGGCCATGGCTGAGCAACCCACCAGCCGCGCCTGGGTCGGACTGGGTGCCAACTTGGGCGAGCCGCTGGCCACCTTGCACGCGGCGCGCGACGCACTGGCGCAGCTGCCCGGCACCCGGCTGGAAGCCGTCTCGCCGCTGTACCGATCCAGCCCAGTCGATGCCGACGGCCCTGACTACCTCAATGCCGTGGCCCGCCTGGCCACCGAGCTGGCGCCGCTGGCGTTGCTGCACGCCCTGCAGAGCATCGAACAGGCCGCCGGCCGCCAGCGCCCTTACCGCAACGCCCCGCGCACCCTGGACCTGGATCTGCTGCGCTACCACGATCCGGCTGGCGTGCCCATGCAGATGGATGGCCCGCAACTGAGCCTGCCGCACCCGCGCATGTATCAGCGCGCCTTCGTGCTGTTGCCGCTGGCCGACATCGACCCTGTGTTGGCTGGAGAAGCCGCCACCCGCGCGCAACTGGCGCAGCAGCAACCACTGCAGCGCCTGCCTGCGGCTCAGCAATGGGCGCCCTGGCAGCGGCCATGAGCGCCTCTCGCAAAGGCGCTGCACGGGTGCGCCCGCGCAATGCCACACAATGCCAGCGATATACTTGCGGCCTTTTGGCCTTCTCGCACGCACATGGTTGAATCCTTTACCTACGAGCAATTGATCGCGTCTGGCGAAGGGCGCCTGTTTGGCCCCAACAGCGGCAAGCTGCCGTTGCCGCCCATGCTGATGTTCGACCGCATCACCCACATCGACGACGAAGGCGGCGCCCATGGCCTGGGCCGCATCGTGGCCGAGCTGGACGTCAAGCCCGAGCTCTGGTTCTTCGCCTGCCACTTCAAGGACGATCCTGTCATGCCCGGCTGCCTGGGCCTGGATGCCATGTGGCAACTCATCGGCTTCTACCTCACCTGGCTGCGCCTGCCCGGCAAAGGCCGCGCCCTGGGCGCTGGCGAAGTCAAATTCACCGGCGAGGTCAAGCCCGACGTGAAGCTGGTGACCTACGAAATCGACATCAAGCGCGTTATCCGCCGCAAGCTCAACATGGCCATCGGCGACGCTCGCCTGCTGGCCGACGGCCAGGAGATCTACACCGCCAATGATCTGCGCGTAGGCTTGTTCGAGGCCGAAGCCAAGGCCTGAAAACCGCTCCCCAAGCCTTTTGCGCAGCGGCCCGGGCGGTCTACAGCACCGCGCCGATCAGCCCGATCACCAGCCAGAGCAGCACCCACAGCACCAGCGTGCGCCACATCAGCGAGGCCAGCCTGTGCAGCAGGCCGGCCACCAGCTCGTCGCTGCCCTGCTCTGCCCCATCCAGAATGCGCGAGGGCGTGCGCCCTTGCCAATGCGGCCACGCCAGGATCCATTGCACGCTACGCCCTGGCAAGCCCAGCGCTGCACTGCCTGCCGCCAGCACCAACGCATCGCCATCGCCTGGGCGGCGCGCCGTGCAGGCGCGCCAGGCGCTGATGGCTTCGTCGTAGCGCCCCACGGCAGCGAACATACCGGCCGTGATGCGCGCTGGCAGCCAATTGACCCATTGCCAGCCCTGCCGCGCCACGCGCGCCAGGGCCATGCTGGCGCCGTGCGGGTCATCGTGCCGCCCTGCTGCGCGCCACCACAGGCCATGCGCAGCCTGCGCCAGGCAAAACAATACGGCCCCCATCGGCCCCAGCCCGAGAAAGGCCAGCAGCAAATAGGCGGCAAACACCCCAAACACGTAGTGATGCATGTGCTGCACGGAATAGGTCACGCTGGCAGCCAGCAGCGCGGCCGGGCCATCGTCCTGTGCAGGCACCGTGTCGGGCTGCGCATGCTCTCTCAGCCCATCGCCCTCATCGCCCTGTGCATGGCCTTGGGCCCAGCCACCCTCCAGCGCATGGCGCCAGCGCTCCAGGGCCTGGGCGGCGGCCTGGCGATCGCCGGTGTTGATGGCGTTGCGCACCTGCGTGAAATATGGCCCAAAAGCGCGAAAGCGCAGCACGGCATAGAGCACAAACACCGACCAGAGAAAGGCCGCAAAGCGCCCCAGGCCCGCCTGCAGCAACGCGAATATCAGCCAGACGATCACAGCCGGCAGGCATACGGCCAAAGCCCACAACACCCAGGCCTGGCCGGGCGTGCCCGCATCCAGCGCGTACTGCAAGCGCCAGCGCAGCGCTTGCAATGCCCCGTGCCAACGCTGGCGGGCATGCAACGGGCGCAGCTGCTCAAGCAGCAGTGCAACGAACAAGGCCAGCACGCTCATGCTGCTACCCGATCGTCGGCCAAGGCAATCAGAGCAGACCGCGCGCAGGCCAGGGCCGAAGGCCTGCCGGTACGGCCTGGCCATGCGCTTTGGCGCTCAGCGCGAGGACTGCGGCTCACAGCGCTTGCGCCAAGCGGCGCACCCCTTCAACGATGCGGTCATCGGGCACCGTGGCATAGCTCATGCGGAATGCGGCTGGGTCGGGGTCGGTGGCGTAGAACGGCGCGCCGGGCACCACGGCCACGCCCTGCTCGATGCCACGCTGCACGAACGGCGCCGCCTGCGCGCCCGGCGCTGTCAGCCGGGCCCAGATGAACATGCCGCCTTGCGGCGGGGTGTAATGCAGCGCATCGCCCAACTGTTCTTGCAGGCATTGCATCATCAGCGCAGCGCGGCCGGCATAGACGCGCTGCACGTTCTGCAGCGCCGGCTGCAGGCGGCCGCTGGCCAGATATTCGCTGGCCGTGACCTGCGCCAGCATGCTGCTGTTGGCGTCGCTGAACTGCTTGCACATCACGGCCTGGGCCAGCAGCGCCGGCGGCGCCACCAGCCAGCCCAGACGCAGCCCAGGCGAAAGCACTTTGGAGAAGCTGCCGCAATAGGCCAGCCAATCGCGGCTGCCGGGCACCTGCTCGCTCAACGCCAGCAGGGTCGGCGGCGGCGGGGCATCGAAGTACAGCTCGCCGTAGGGGTTGTCCTCGACCACCAGCACCTGGTGGCGCGCAGCCAGCTCCAGAATGCGCTTGCGCCGCTGCAGGCCCAGCAGCGCGCCGCTAGGGTTGCCGAAGGTGGGGATCAGGTACACCAGTCGCGGCCGGTGCTGCACGATGGCCTGCTCCAGCCGATCGACCTGCACGCCCTGCTGGTCGATGGGCACCGACACCACCTGCGCGCCATACAGCCTGAAGCACTGGATGGTGGCCAGAAAGGTCGGCCCTTCCACCAGCACCGTATCGCCCGGGGAAATCATGGTCTTGCCCAACAGATCCAGCGCCTGCTGGCTGCCGGTGGTGACGATCAGCTCCTGGGCCTGCACCTGCGCGCCCTGCCCTTGCAGCTGGGCGGCGATCTGCTCACGCAGCGGCTGATGGCCCTCGGTCGGGCCGTACTGCAAGGCCAGCGCGGCATGCTCGCGCAAGGCGCGCTGGGCAGCCAGCTCCATGCCTTGGGCATCGAACAGCGCCGCATCGGGAAAGCCGCCGGCAAAGCTGATGATGCCGGGGCGACCCAGCAGTTTGAAGATTTCACGGATGGCCGATGTCTCGACCTGGCTCAGGCGCTGGGCAAATTCCATGGGGCTTGGCTCTCGATGAACAGCAGGGGGCGCTTCTGCCGAGCGCATTTTGGGTGGCGAACATGCGGCATGGGCGGGGCAAGACGCGGCATCATAGCGGCTGCTTTGCCATTCTTTCCCGCTCTCAGAGCCTGTCCTCAAAATCCTCGTGCCAAGCGTTTGACCAGGCTCTTGAACACCATGTCCCTGCCGCCCACCGCCCTCCACACGCCCGAACGCGGCGCCGACGCCGCCGATCTGCAAGCCCTGCGCCAATGTTTGCAGGCACGCGGCCAGCGCCATGCCCAGCTGCTGCAAACCCACATCTCCTGGCTGCTGCTGGGCCATGAGCAGGCCTGGAAGATCAAAAAGCCAGTGCGCCTGCCCTTTGCCGACTTCAGCACGCTGGCGCAGCGCCGCCATTTCTGCGATGAGGAGCTGCGCCTGAACCAGCGCCTGGCTCCGCAGCTGTACCTGGACGTGCAGCCGCTGTGGCGCAATGCCCAGGGCCTGCTGGACTTCGATCCCCCTGCGCCCGACCAGCCCGCAGCCGAGTGGGCCGTGCGCATGCGGCGCTTTGCCGATGACGCGCTGCTGCGCACCCGCTTCGACGCCGGCGCAGCGCCCCCGCCCGCTGCGCTGCACCAGCTGGGCCAGCGGCTGGCGCGCTTTCATGCCCAAGGGGCTGGCGCGGCAGTGCCGCAGACCGAGTACGGCAGCGCCGAGCGCATCGAGGCCGATGTGCGCGCGCTATTCACGCCACTGCAGCGCAGCGCCTTTGCCGAGCTGGTGCCGCAGTGGCAAGCCTGGCTGGAGCGGCAGTGCGCGGCGCTGCGCCCCATCTGGCAGGCCAGGCGCGCCGGCGGCTTCGTGCGCGAAGGCCATGGCGATCTGCACCTGGGCAACCTGGTGCTGCTGGGCGACGCCATCCTGCCCTTTGACTGCATCGAGTTCCAGCCCGCGATGCGCTGGATCGACGTGGCCAACGACATGGCCTTTCTCAGCATGGATTTGCACGCCCACGGCCGCAGCGACCTGGCGGCCCATGTGATGGACGGCTGGCTGCAGCACAGCGGCGACTTTGCCGCGCTGCAAACCTGGCGCTTTTACGAGGTCTACCGCGCGCTGGTGCGCGCCATGGTGGCGCAAATCTCCCCGCCGGCGGCCGGGGCGACCGGGGCCGATGCGCCACCGGCCGGGCAGCAGTACGCGCACTGCGCCCAGCAGTGGTGCCAGGCCGCGCCCGCGCCGGCGCTGTTCATCACCTGCGGCGCCTCGGGCTCGGGCAAGTCCACCGTGGCCGCGGCCTGCATGGAGCAGCTGGGCGCCATCCGCATCCGCTCGGACGTGGAGCGCAAGCGCCTGTTCGGCCTGGATGCCCTGGCCAACTCGCATGCCCAGGGCCTGAACATTTACACGCCCGAGGCCACGCAGCGCACCTTTGCCCGCCTGGGCGAGCTGGCCGAAGTGGCGCTGCAGGCGGGCTGGCCGGTGGTGGTCGATGCGGCCTTTTTGCGATGCGAGCAGCGCGATGCCTTGCGCGCGCTGGCCCAACGCCTGCAACTGCCATTTGCCATCCTCGCCTGCGAGGCCCCGGCCCAGACGCTGCGCCAGCGCATCGCCCAGCGCCGCAGCGCCGCGCAGGATCCTTCCGAAGCCACGCCCGAGCTGGTGGCCCAGCAGCTGCAGGGGCAGCAGCCATGGGGCGAGGAGGAGCTGCCCTTCGTGCGCCGCATCGACACCAGCGCGCCGCATTGGCGCGCGGCACTGGCCGCGCAACTGCAAACGCCGCGCTGAAGCCGGCAAGGCCGCAAAAAAACAGCCCATGGCCTGTGCTGCGCCATGGGCTGTTTTTTTGCCGTGCGTGTCCGGTATGAGCGATCAGAACTGATAGCGCAGGTTCACGCCAACGTAGCGGCCAGCCTCGGTGTAGCTGGAAAAGTCGGGCTTGGTGATGCCGCGCGCGCGATTCCACAGTGCGTAACGCTTGTCGCCGATGTTGTAGATGCCGCCGCTGAGGGTGAGGTTGGCCGTGGGCTTGTAGTAAGCGGTCAGGTCCACAACACCGTAGCCGGGCAGCGAGGCGTAGCGGCTGCTGGGCAGATCGGCCTTTTTCTTCGCTGCCGACCATTTCACGCGCAACTGCCCGCCCCAGCGATCGCCGGGTTCGGCATAGCGCAAGCCCACGTGGCCATGCAACGGGTTGACGCGCAGCAGCGGCTTGCCATCGTCTTGCTTGCCCTTGGAATAAGCCAGCGCGCCATCCAGGTGCAGGCCATGGGCCGCGCCCAGCGCGCCCAGGTTCAGGCTGCCTTCCCACTCGAAGCCATGGACTTTGGTGCGCCCCGGCTCGTTGAAGACCGTGCAGACGGCATCGTGGCCATAGTCGCCGCAATCGACCTCGATCATGTTGCTATAGGCGTTGTGGAACACCGTGGCCTTTTGCCGCCCCAGCGCGCCAAAGCTGCTCCAGGCCAACTCCACGCCCGTGGCTGTTTCCGGCTTCAGATTGGGGTTGGGGCGCGAGGGCCAGTGGCCATAGCTTTGGCCATTGCTCTCACCGTAGCCCGGCAGTCGGGTGCTGCGGTTGAAGCTGGCCGACAGCAGGTGGTTGTCATTGAGCTTCCAGTCCAACAGCAGGCCGCCGCCCACAGCGGTCTTGCTGTACTTGCGCGTGCCCTCCACAGGCGTGACACCGGCATCGAACGATGGATCGATGCGGATGTGCGAGACCTTGGCCGAGGGCGTCAGGCTCACGCCGCTCTCGCCCAGGCCCAGGCGGTTGGCGACGTGCACGCTGGCCTGCCACTGCTGGTTGCGCGGGAAGTACGTAGGGTTGCTGATGCGGCTGCCCACTGTGCGCACCAGATCCAGCTCGGCCTCGCTGCGCTGCAGCTTGAAGCCATAGCTCCAGTCCTGGCGCAGGCTGGCGCCTGCGGGCGCGATGGCCTTGTCGAAATCGGCCTTGAAGGTGTAAGAGCTGGTCTTGAAATAGTTCTTGTCCGTGGTCAGCGTGCGCGCGCCGGTCGTGCCGGTGCGGTCGGTGATGCCCAGGTTCTGGCCGCGCGTTCTTTGCATGGACAGCTGCCAGCTCATGCCATCGAACAGCGCGTTGGCGGCGTTCAGGTCATGGCTGAGCGACAGGGCGCTGCGGGTGTTTTTGCGCTCTTCCGTGGCGCTGTGCGTGGTGGTGCTGCCGCGGCTGGAGGTGCTGGTGCCCAGCGCATTGCGCCGGTCGATGTCGCTGTGGGCGCCGTAGTACTGGGCGTTAAGCGTGAGCTTGTGGTCGCGATTGGGTTGCAACACCCATTTGCCATTGAGCGAGTGGCTGCGCCCATCCACCGGCAGGCTCTTGGTGCGCTGGGGGCCGTCGATGTCCAGCCCGCCCTTGTTGTCCAGCTCCTGGTACGAACGGCGCGTATAGCTCAGCGAGGCGCTCTGGCGCTCGTCGATCAACGCCGCCAGGCTGAAGCCGGCGGCAATGTCGCGGGTGTCGCCGCTGTAGCCGGCGCGCACATCGCCGCCCAGGCGCTGGCCAGGGCGCAGGTAATCGGCCGGATCCTTGGTGCGGAACTGCACGCTGCCGGCCAGGCCATTGGCCCCCGGGCCCTTGTGCACGTTGACCTGCTTGAGGTCTGCCGGATCAAAGAGCTGACGGCCATAGTGCATGCTGTGGCCGAAGGAAAAGCTCTGCGTGATGTCCATGCCGTCGAGCTCCACAGTCACGCGGTCGCTGCCCACACCCAGGCCATCGCCAATGCCGCCCATGCCGCGGATTTCAATGTCGCCCAGCACACCGGTCATGGTGGAAAAATCCACACCCGGCGTGTTGTCGAACACGCCACGGATGTTTCTGGGCGGCTCTTTCTCGAGCTGCTCCTGGCCGATCACCGTGGTCTGCGGCTGCGGCTGGGCGCTGACGGTCACGGTCGGCAACTGATCGGCCTGTGCCGCCGCGACTGCGCCTCCTGTTTGGGCAAAAGCGCAGCCGCAGCAGATGTGCGCGACCAACAAGGCAATGGGCTTGCGGGCAAATGGCATAAAAACTCCTCTGGGATACAACAACAGGCCCAGCTGCGCACAAAGCGGCGCGACTGGGCCTTGACGAAACACGCATCGAGGGGTTTTTGGCATCCGCCCCCTATCGAAGGGGCCAGGGTTGTTGAGATTGGGTTTGCAAAGCGGTTTTTCGAGGCCAAAGTCGCAAATGCAAGGCGCAAACGCGCACAAGGCCTGGGCAGCTTGCAAGCGTTTTCAACACAGCAGTTGCGGTTTTTCGACCGAAAACACCGCCGCAACACTCAATCTCAACAAGCCCTAGGATGGCATCTGTGTAAAGCGCGTGTCAGGCCGGTCTGGCCTCGGCTGAGCAAGACACGCTTGGCCCAATAGGATCGGGCGACTGCTTCCGCAGATTGTCAATCTAGTCTCTCAATTATAAATAACTCTTATTTGCAAAGTAAGAATTCTTTTCATTTTTTGATTTCTTGCAGCGCGCCACTGCTCCAAGATCCTCTATCTCTCAGCGCCAGAGCCGTGCAAATCTCTCGACGCTGGCGAACAAGATGCTGTTTGCACCCAGCAACCAACAACCAGCTGGCGCAAACGCAGCAAGGCTACCCCTTGGGTTGGGCGCGCTTGAAGACAAGCCCTCAGCGGCCAGCAAACAAATAGCTGCAAATGGCCACCGCGGCCATGACGGCCACCACATCGGCCAGCAGCGCCGCCGCCAGTGCATGGCGAATGCGCCGTACCTGCACCGCGCCAAAGTACACGGCCAGCACATAAAAGGTGGTTTCGGACGAACCCATGATGGTGGAGACCAGATAGCCCACATAGCTGTCCGGCCCAATGGCCGGATCGGTCAGCGTGGCCGTCATCACGCTATAGGCGCCCGAGCCCGACAGCGGGCGCAACAAGGCCATGGGCAAGGCCTCGGCCGGCAGGCCCAGCGGCGCGGTGAACACCGCCAGCGCGCCCACCAGCACATCCAGCGCGCCACTGCTGCGCAGCATGCCCACCGCCACCAGAATGGCCACCAGGTAAGGCATGATGCGCAGCGCCACCTCGAAGCCGCCCTTGGCGCCCTCGACGAAGGCTTCGTAGATGCGCACCCCGCGCAGCCAGCCAAACAGCAAAAAACCCACCATCATGCCCGGCACAATCCAGGGCGCGATGCGCTTGCCCCAGACGATGCTGGCAGGGATGGCCAGCGCAATGGCCACCAGCGCCAGCAGGCTGACCCACAGTGGGTAGGCCTGCTGCTGCGCCAGGGCGCTGTCGTCCTCGCCGCCTGCCGGCTCGCTCACCCAGGGTCGCTGCATGGCCATCTCCTGCGGCGTGGCCTGCCCAACCGGGAAGAAGCGCTGCAAGCACCAGACCGCGGCAATGGCCGCCAGCGTGGAGGCGGCCGTGGCAAACAGCGTCGTGGGCAGCACCCCGGCCGGATCCATCGAGCCCGAAGCCGCGCGGATGGCGATGACCTTGGCCGGCAGCAGCGTCACGCTGGAGGTGTTGATGGCCAGGAACATCACCATGGCATTGGTGGCCGTTCCCGGGCGCGGGTTGAGCGCATCGAGCGCCTGCATGGCGCGGATGCCAAAGGGCGTGGCGGCATTGCCCAGGCCCAGCGCATTGGCCGACATGTTCAGCACCATCGCGCCCATGGCCGGATGGTTGGCCGGCACCTGCGGGAACAGCCGCACCAGCAAGGGCCGGATCAGCTTGGCCAGCACCACCAGCATGCCGCCTTCCTCGGCCACCTTCATCAGCCCGAGGAACAAGGCCATCACGCCCACCAGGCCGATGGCCAGCTCGATCGCGCCGCTGGCCGAGGAGATCATGCCAGCCGAGAGCTGCTCCATCGGGCTGCTGGCGGCCTGCGCGGCGTGCGCCCCCTGTGCAGCCACACCTTCAGCCGCCGCGCCGGGCGCCTGCACCGGCGGCTGCCAGTGCCATTGACGCCAGGCGGCTGTGGCAAAGGCCACCACGACCAGCGCAAGAAACACAAGATTCATGGCAAATCCCCCACGGGCAGCTCAGCACGAATCGCAGCGATGGACGATCGCGGCGCAAATGGGCGGCAGACTCAGCCTGCCAACGCGGCTTTCACCGCTGCCGAGACAGCCCCCATGTCGGCCTTGCCGGCCAGCTCCTGCTTGGCCTGGGCCATGACCTTGCCCATGTCTGCCGGGCCGCTGGCGCCCACATCGGCAACGATGCGCGCCACGGCGGCAGCCACCTCCTGGGCCGACAGGCGTGCAGGCAGATAGACCTGCAGCACCTGCAGCTCGGCCTGCTCCTGCGCGACCAGATCCTGCCGCCCAGCCTGCTCGAAGGCGGCGATGGAATCCTTGCGCTGCTTGATGAGCTTGTCCACGATGGCCACGATGGCCGCGTCGTCCAATTCGATGCGCTCATCCACCTCGCGCTGCTTGATGGCCGCCTGCAGCATGCGGATCGTGCCCAGCCGCTGGCTTTCCTTGGCGCGCATGGCAGCCTTCATGTCTTCGGTGATGCGTTCTTTGAGGCTCATGACGGTATTTCTCCGTAGTTTTCGCAAATGCGCCATTGTGCACGCGCTGCGCATCCAGCCAGCCAGCCAGCGGGCAGGCTTACGGCGCCGTGCGCGCCGTAGGCACAAAAAAACCGCGCCAGGCGTCCCTGGAGCGGTTTTTTCAGGCGCAGGCCACGGCGTGCGCCATGGCAGCAGGCAATCAGTACAGCTTTTTGGGCAGCTGCATGCTGCGCACGCGCTTGTAGTGGCGCTTGACGGCAGCGGCTTTCTTGCGCTTGCGCTCAGTCGTGGGCTTTTCGTAGAACTCACGGGCGCGCAGCTCGTTGAGCAGGCCCAGTTTTTCGATCGTGCGCTTGAAGCGGCGCAAGGCGATTTCGTACGGCTCGTTTTCTTTGACGCGGATGGTAGTCATTCAGATCAATCAAATATGGCCAAATGCGCTGTACAAGGGAGATCAGGCCTTGCAACCGGCATCCGGCGGTTTCGCCCCGTTTGTTCAGTAACTAGTATGGCCAACGGGGCAATTGCCAGCAAAGCTGCAAATTATAGCGCTTGCGCTTGCGCTTGCGCCGGGCAGGTTTTCTCCAGCGCCTGTGCGCAGGCATAGGCGCTGGCCCAGGCCCACTGGAAGTTGTAGCCGCCCAGCCAGCCGGTCACATCCATCACTTCGCCAATAAAGAACAGGCCTGGGTGCGCCGTGCTCTGCATGGTCTTGGAGGACAGCGCACGCGTGTCCACGCCGCCGATGGTGACCTCGGCCTTGGCATAGCCCTCGGTGCCGCTGGGGATGATGCGCCACTGCGTCAGCTGCACCGCCAGCGCTTGCAGGGCCTTGTCGCCCACCTGGTCGATGGGGCGCTGCCATTGCGGTTGCTGGGCCAGCAAGGCATCAGCCAGCCGCGCCGGCAGCCACTGCGCCAGCACATTGCTCAGCAGGCGCCGGCTGCTGCGCTTGGCCTCCTGCAAGGCCTGCGGCACATCCAGCCCGGGCAGCCAGTTGATCTGCAACGCCTGCCCGGGCTGCCAGTAGCTCGATATCTGCAGGATGGCCGGGCCGGACAGGCCCCGGTGCGTGAACAGCAAATCCTCATGGAATACCGGCGCAGCCGCCGCGCGCCCTTTGCCGCCGGGCGCCGTACCTGCCGCGTTTGCCGTCCCGATGGCCACGGGCACGGCCAAGCCCGCCAGTGCGGCATAGGCAGCCCAATCGGCAGCGGCAAAAGTCAGCGGCACCAATCCTGGACGGCAAGGCACCAGCGGCAGCCCGAATTGGCGGGCAATGCGGTGGCCCAGGTCGCTGGCACCAATCTTGGGGATGGACAGCCCGCCTGTGGCCACCACCAGCTGCGCGGCCTGCACCTGGCCGCACGCGGTGCGCACGGCATAGCGCGGCGCGGCGCTGGTCTGATCGACAGGCTGCGCCAGCGCCTGCGGCAGTTGCTCCACGCCTTGCACTTCGCAGCCCTGCCAGAGCTGCACGCCGGCCTGCTCGCACAGCCGGCGCAGCATGTCGATGATGTGCTGCGCCCCCTGGTCGCAAAACAGCTGGCCTTTGTGCTTTTCATGAAAGCCGATGCCGTGCTGCTGCAGCAGCGCCATGAAGTCCTGGGGCGTGAAACGCGACAGCGCCGAACGGCAGAAGTGCGGGTTCTCGCTGATGAAATGCCGCTGCGGCGCGCGCACGTCCAGATCGCGGTTGGTGAAGTTGCACCGCCCGCCGCCGGAGATGCGAATCTTCTCGGCCAGGCGGCGCGCATGGTCAATCAGCAGCACCTTCAGCCCACGCTGGCCCGCCTGCGCCGCGCAGAACAGGCCAGCTGCGCCCGCGCCCAGCACGATGGCGTCGAACTGGGCCGACGAGGCTGCAGCGCTGGCCTGCAGTGGCATGGGTGGCGAGTCCATGGCCATCAGCAGGGCGCAGCCGCCAGCGCAGCGGCCTGCGGCGCCTGCTCCAGCCACTGGCGCGCCTTGAGCACATCGCCCACGATGATGATGGCTGGGCTGGCGATGTGCTGCGCCTGCATGTCCGCCGCCATCGCACCCAGCTCGGTCAGCAGGCGTTTCTCGCCCGGCAGCGAGGCCGATTGCACCACCGCCACCGGCGTGTGCGCCGGCAGGCCTTGCAGCAGACCTGCCTGAATCGCCTGCGCGCCGCGCACCCCCATGTAGATCACCAGGGTCAGGCGGCAGGCATGGGCCGTGGCCGCCAGCGCCGGCCAATCCATGGCAGGCTGGCCTGGCGCAAGATGGCCCGTCACCAGCAGCACGCCATGGGCAAAGTCGCGGTGCGTCAGCGGCGCGGCCAGCGCCGTGGCCGCCGCCACGCCGGAGGACACGCCGTTGACCACCTGCGCGGCCACGCCCGCCTCATGCAGTCGCTGCAGCTCCTCGCCGCAGCGACCGAAGATCGCAGGATCCCCACCCTTGAGGCGCACCACCGTCTCGCCGGCCATGGCCTGCTCGATCATCAAGCGCTCGATCTCGGCCTGAGGCGTGCTGCGGCCACCGCCGCGCTTGCCCACGTGGATGATTCGCACCGTGGGCGCGGCAAAGGCCAGTACCTGCTCGCCCACCAAGTCATCGACCAGCAGCACCGTGGCTTGGCCAATGGCGCGCACGGCCTTGAGCGTGAGCAGCTCGGGATCACCAGGCCCGGCGCCAACCAGCCAGCATGCTCCGGGGCTGCGCAGGGCGTGCGAGCCATTGGGGCCATCCGCCCGCAACGACGCTGGCGCGGCGGCCGCGCTGGTGGGCCAGGTGGAATCAAGAATGCGTGTAGGCATACGGCACAAGGCAAGGCAAGCGGGGGCACTGCGCCCCGCCGCTGGGCTTTCAAATCCAAAGGGCGTGTATTGTGCGCGAATCTCAGCGCGCGCCATCAGCGTCAGCAGCGCCAACAGCAAACCTTGCCTCAATGGCCCGCAGCGCCTGGGCCTGTCATCAGAATCATCGCGCCGCGCCCATCCCGACCTGGGACGAGCGCCATTCGCGGCAATTTTGATGACAGCCCTCAGCCGCGAGCAGGCCCTCAGCGCTGCGGCTGCTTGCTGGCCAGCAGTTTCTTGACCTCGGGCGAGTAGGCCAGTTTGCCCTCGCGCGCATAGGCTTGGTACTGCTCGTCGATGGCGTCGAGGCGATAGAGGTAATTGACCATCAGGCCCAGCGACTGGCGCATGCCGTTGTCCGAGCTGTCGCCCATCCAGTTGATTTGTTGCAGGCTGGCGCCATTGCCGAAGTGAAAGCGCGCTACGGGGTCCAGCGGCTCCTGGCGGCGCTTTTCCAGCAGCAGGTAGTGCGCGCATTCGGCCATGAGCCATTGGCGCAGCGCCGCCATGTCGTCCTTGCCCAGCGCCTCGCCAGCGGACTGTTGCCCGGGCTGCGCTGCCTCCTGCGGCGCGCGCAGCAGCTGGCGCAGCCGCTCCAGCGGCGCCTGTGCCCCTTGCTCTTCTTCCTCGATGAGGAGCTTGACCTGCAGCGGAATGCGCTGACGGTATTGGGCATCCTCCAGCCGACCCTGCAGCCATTTGGCAAAACCCGGCACGGGCGACAAGGTGGCGAACTTCTGCAGCTTGGGGAATTCGTGCGTGAGCTGCTCGACCACGCGCTTGATGAGGAATTCGCCCATGCTCACGCCGCGCAGACCGGACTGGGCGTTGGAGATGGAATAAAAAATCGCCGTCGTGGCCTGGGCCGGATCCTGCGTGGGCTGGGCCTCGTCGAGCAGGGCCTGCACATTGTCGGCCAGGGCCTTGACCAAGGCCACCTCGACGAAAATCAAGGGCTCATCGGGCATGCGACCATGGAAAAAGGCATAGCAGCGGCGGTCGGAGTCGAGTCGGTTGCGCAGGTCGTTCCAGGACTTGATTTCGTGCACCGCCTCGTAGCGGATGACTTTCTCCAACAGCGAGGCCGGCGAGCCCCAGCCAATGCGCTGCAGCTCCAGAAAGCCGGCATCGAACCACAGGGTGAACAGGCGCAGCAAATCCTGCTCCAGCGGCTGCAGCTCTTCCTGGTGGGCCGAGCGCAGCAGCTCGGCGCGCATTTGCACCAAGGCGTGGATGCCGTTGGGCAGCAGGTTGAATTGCCGCAGCACGCGCAGCCGAGGGGATTCCAACGCCTGGGCCAGCTCGGCTTGGGCACGCAGGCTCTCAGGCCCTTCGGAAGCGGCCTGATAGGCGGTAATGGCCCGATCAAGCGCCGCCTTGTCCACATGAAAGCCCTGGGCCAGGCGCAGCATGAACAGCAGCCTGTCGGCAGCATTGGCATGCAAATAGGCGTCAAGCAGTTGCCGCGCACGGGCGCGCACGCGGCTGTCACTGTCGGTCTGCGTGGCCGCCTCGTGCAATAGGGTGTCAATCTTTTGCCATTGGCGCTTGTCCAGCGCCTCACTGGCGCTGGCGACTTCTTCGCCATGCTCGCGCCCACCCATGAAACGGCGCCACAGGCGCATCAATCCCAGGCCACGGGCATCGGTCTGAGAGTCTGCAGAAAGAGTCGTCGGGGGCATGCGGTACTTTCCAGGGCTAGGGGCTCGAACGCCTGCGCCACCACGACGCAGGCAAGAGGCGATACATGATAATCTCGCCGCACGACGCGCCCAGCCCAAGGCCAGCGGGAAACCGCAGCGGCCGACACCGGCGGGACACTTTGGCCTCGCCTTGGCCCACCACATCACACAAGGATTGCACGCATGAACGCACGACTGGGACTCATCATTCTTCTGGCCCTGGGCATCGGCCTGCTGTACTACTTCAACTGGGACGCGCTGATCGTGCCCACCGATGTTTCGCTGGGCTTTGCCGTGGTGCATGCGCCCATCGGCATCATCCTGCTGGTGCTGATGTGCCTGCTGGGCTCCTTGTTCATCGCCTATGTACTGTGGCTGCACAGCACGGTCATCATGGATTACCACCGCTACACCAAAGAGCTCAAGCAGCAGCGCGAGCTGGCCGACAAGGCCGAGGCCTCGCGCTTTACCGAGCTGCGCAGCTTCCTGGCCGAGCAGCACAAGCAGGGCCAGGAAGAATTGCTGCGCCAGATGGAAGAGCTGGAAGACCACATCTACAGCCGCGTGGACGACTCCGACAACAGCACCGCAGCCTACATCGGCCAGATCGAGAACCAGCTGCGCCACAACCCCGCGCCACAGCTGCCGCTGAACCCCAGCCCCGAGCAGCGCGATAGCTGAAAGCCTTCTGCCCACCAGCCTCGGCGCAGTGGGCTCAAAGGGGCTTGGGATGATGATGGGATGCAAGCTGCCATGGCGCACACAGGGCCAGTGCCCCGGTACGGTCTTTCAGCATCGCAGACTGGCCCAATCGGCTGCTTTTGCCCTGTCAAGCTGAGGGCGTGTGAACAAGCCCTCTCAGCGCAGCCAGCGCGACAGCAGACGCCACAGCGTATCCAGCCCCATGGACCACAGCTCGTCGGCGAAGCGGTCCTTGCCCCATAGACCTCCGCCCTCCTCACGCTCTCGCTGCGCGTTCTGGGCCCGGATGCGCTCCTGCGCCATCAGCCATTCGGCCCGGGCCGTGGCTTCGCGCAACTTTTCGCTGTCTGCATCGGCAGCAGCGGGGGCCGCCTTGCCGTGGTACTTCTGCAAGGCCCTCTCCACGGCCTGCGGATCCAGCAATGCAAAGGCCGAGCGGCAGTAAGGGCAAGCGTGATCGCGGCGCAGATCGACGGTGGCGCCGCAACTGCTGCAATGGATGGTTCGCACCGTCTCGGCCAACGCATGCAGCTGCGCTGGGTTGAGGTGGCGCACAAAACCTTTCTCGACCATGAACGAGGAGAAAGTGCCAAAGCGCCCATGTCGCGCCGGGCAACGGTAGGTGACGTAAGCGCCGCTGAGGGTACGGTCCGTGCCGCGCTGCAGTGTCGTGCGGCAGGCCGGGCACTGCATGCGCTGGCCCAGCGGGCGGTGCGGCTCATCGCGGTGCTCATGCAAGGTCTTGAACAGCGCCAGCACGCCCTGGGCCGAGAGCTGCAGGTTTTCACGCCAGTCGAACCAGATGCCATGGCAGGCAAAGCACAAGTCCAGCTCCACCGGCTCGCCACGGTGGGACTGCACGTGCAGCGCCTGCATAGGCTCACGGCATGAGGGGCAGGCCGGCGCGGCGGGCTGCCACTGCGCATTGGCAAGATCTGCTGCGGCTTGTTCGGTCATGCGCATATTCCTGCGGGTTGCGATGCCGCATGGGCTCGGGGGCGCGCAGCGCTGCCATGTCGGCGCAAGTCAGCAACGTGGCTGCCATTTCAGGCAGAAGGTGCAAACGCTGCAGATGCCGCGCCCGCCCGGGCCGATCACTCGGCGCTGGCCTGGGTCATCAGCGGAGCGAGTTCGAAGTGCATGCGCGCGGCTTCGGCCAAAGTATCAAAGCGCTGCTTGATTTCCTTGGCGATCGGCGCTGCGGCAGCACTGTCCTTGGCGATGATCTGCGGGTCCTTGAATTCGCCGTTGATGCGGAATTCAAAGTGCAGGTGCGGCCCGGTGGACATGCCGGTTGAGCCCACGGTGCCGATGAACTGGCCCTGCGTGACCTTGTCGCCCTTCTTCACATCGCGGCGATCCATGTGCGCATAGACCGTGACCTTGCCTTCGCCATGGTCGATGTACACCACATTGCCATAGCTGTTGCTCCAGGTCGACTCCTGCACCACGCCATCGCCGATGGTGCGAATGGGAGTGCCGGTGCGCGCTGCGTAATCGATGCCATTGTGGTTGCGCCAGGTCTTCTTGATCGGGTGGAAGCGGCTGCCAAAGCTGCTGGAGACGCGCGAGAACTCCAGCGGCGAGGACAGGAAAGCCCGACGCAAATTGGAGCCATCGAGCGCGTAATACGCGCCCTTGTCGTGCTCGCTCTCCTGGAACCAGAGCGCCTGGTGGGCCTTGCCCTTGTTGACGAATTCAGCGCTGAGCACGCGGCCGCTGCGCAGTGGCTCGCCATCGGCTTCCAGGGTTTCGTAGACCACGGTGAAGGTATCGCCCTTGCGCAAGTCCTTGTGGAAGTTCACCTCGGCAGAGAACATCTCGGCGATCTGCACCGCCACCGGATCGGGCAGGTTGGCCTCATCGGTGGCCGCAAACAGCGAGCTGCGGATCACGCC
This sequence comes from Vandammella animalimorsus, assembly GCF_002285285.1. Taxonomy (GTDB): domain Bacteria; phylum Pseudomonadota; class Gammaproteobacteria; order Burkholderiales; family Burkholderiaceae_C; genus Lampropedia; species Lampropedia animalimorsus. Next base: position 165,200 of record NZ_NSJF01000001.1, on the reverse strand, counting down.
ACTGGCCAGGCGGGTGCTCTTGGTCAGCTCGCCACGATCCAACTCGGCCGAGAAGGTTTCGCCATCGGTGCCACGCTGCACCACCAGACGCTGGAAGAAGCCGCTGTCGTCGTTGACCCAGCGCGCCGTCAGGCGTTCGAGCTCGTGGTTGGCATTGACCTCAGCGGTGACAAAGCGACCATGGCGGCCCCACAAATTCTTGTGCGCCAGGGCATTGCGGCGCAGAAAGGCTGCAGCCGCTGGATCGCTCACGCCCAGGCGCTGCAACAGGCCCTCGGCCGTATCGTTGGCGCGCAGACGCTCACTGCGGTAGAGCAGGTAATCGCTCTGGCCCAGCAGGCTGCCGATGTTCTGCCCATCCAACAGCGAAGGCACTTCGTACTGTGCCAGACGCGGAAAAATCAACTCCTGCTCGCCCTGCAAGTTGGCCACGGCAAAGGCGCCGCCACCGCCCAACAGCAGCAATGCGCTGACTGCGCCCATCAGGCGTTTGGCCACCGGGCTGCGCCCAGTTGCAGGCGTTGCATCGGCTTGGCCTTGTGGGGCCATCGGATGCGGCAACGCTTCGGGGAAAGTCGGTGCAGCGTCTTGAGAAACAGGGTGCGGGAAAGCTGACTGCTCGGAGTTCAAGGGACTGTCCTGACACAAAAACAAACCTGCCATCCTTTCACATGCAGCCACAAGAGTGCAAAAAGCGCCCCGGAAAGCGCCTCCGCCACAGCGACTGCAACTGCGCTTGCCCGGGGTCAAAGCTCAGGGCTTGGCTCCAGACGCATGCAAAAGAATGTTGCAGCACGCATGCCACGCAAGGGATCAGGCGGTTGTAGCCACCGTACCCGATGCATCGGCCATGCATGCGGCACAAAGCAGGCTTGGAAGAAGATTCAAAAAATGCGGCCAATGGCACGAAGCAGGCAGATCAGCGACACCTGGGAAAGTTCATTTGCTGCCTGAGCTTCCATACAATAAGCCCGCAAAAACACAGGGCAGTATAGCGGGATTGCCCGTTTTACCAAGCGGATTTACTTTTATTCTCATGTCAACTATTGCCTCCCCCAGCCCCCACCCCTCGCAACCGCCCAGCGCCGCCGTGCAGCAAGCCCTGGCCATCAGCCTGCGTGGCGCAGAGGAATTGCTGCCGCAGGCCGACTGGCTGGCCAAGCTGCAACGCGCCGAGGCCAGCGGCCAGCCGCTGCGCATCAAGCTGGGGCTGGACCCCACCGCCCCGGACATCCACCTGGGCCATACCGTGGTGCTCAACAAGATGCGCCAGTTGCAGGACCTGGGGCACCAAGTGATCTTCCTGATCGGCGACTTCACCGGCCGCATTGGCGATCCTTCCGGGCGCAACAGCACCCGCCCGCCGCTGACCGAGGAGCAGATCAAGGCCAACGCCCAGACCTACTACACCCAGGCCAGCCTGGTGTTGGATCCGGACAGGACCGAGATCCGCTACAACAGCGAATGGAGCAATGGCCTGGGCGCGGCGGACATGATTGCGCTGGCCTCCAAATACACCGTGGCGCGCATGATGGAGCGCGATGACTTCCACAAGCGCTTTCATGGCGGCCAGTCGATCAGCATCCACGAGTTCCTCTACCCGCTGATGCAGGGCTATGACTCCGTGGCGCTCAAGGCCGACCTGGAGCTGGGCGGCACCGACCAGAAATTCAACCTGCTCATGGGGCGCCATCTGCAGCAGGAATACGGCCAAGAGCCGCAGTGCGTGCTGACCATGCCCCTGCTGGTCGGCCTCGATGGCGTGGACAAGATGTCCAAGTCCAAGAACAACTACATCGGCATCACCGAGGACGCCAACACCATGTTTGCCAAGGTGCTGTCGATCTCCGACGAGCTGATGTGGGACTGGTACACGCTGCTGTCTTTTCGCTCGCTGGCCGAAATCGACGCGCTGCGCAAGGAGGTCGCCCAAGGCCGCAATCCCAAGGACGCCAAGGTGTTGCTGGCCAAAGAAATCACCGCGCGCTTTCACAGCGCCGCCGCCGCCGAGGCCGCCGAGCAGGATTTCATCAACCGCAGCAAAGGCGGCGTTCCCGAGGACATCCCCGAAGTGCAACTCAGCGGCGCGCCTCTGGGCATCGGGCAGATCCTCAAATCCGCCGGGCTGACGGCCTCCACCGGCGAGGCCAACCGCCTGATCGATGGCCACGGCGTGCGCGTCGATGGCAGCACCGTCGGCGATCGCGGCCTCAAACTCACTGCCGGCAGCTACGTGGTGCAGGTGGGCAAGCGCAAGTTCGCGCGCGTGCATCTGAGCTGAACCCAAGAGCCGGTTCGCCGGCTCATGCCCTCGGCGCGAGCAGAACCTGCTCGCGCCAAGAAAAAGCCGCTGGAATCAGCGGCTTTTTCTTGGGGCATGGCGCACCTCGCGGGCGGCAGAGCTTGCGCCGTGAGGCCGGCGCCAGCCCCTGGGCCAGCCCGGTGATCCGATCAGAACAGCACCCTAGCGCGGATCGTGCCAGGCACGCGGCGCAGCGGCTCCAGCACCTTGCTGGCGCCACCCGGCTCGGTGTCGATCACCACGTAGCCAATGGCCTCATCGGTCTGCAGGTACTGCGCCGCCACGTTCAGCTGGGCGTCAGAGAAGATCTGGTTGATGGCCGACATCACGCCCGGCACATTCTTGTGGATGTGCAGGATGCGGTCGCGCCCGGCGTGCGCCGGCAGCGCCGCCTCGGGGAAGTTCACCGAGGTGGTGGTGGTGCCGTTGTCCGAGTAGCGCACCAGCTTTTCCGCCACTTCCAGGCCGATGTTGGCCTGCGCCTCCATGGTCGAGCCGCCGATGTGCGGCGTGATGATGACGTTGTCCATGCCGCGCAGCGGGGAGACGAACTCATCCTGATTGGACTTGGGCTCGACCGGGAACACGTCGATGGCCGCGCCCAGCAGCTTCTTGCTCCTCAAGGCCTCGGCCAGCGGCTCGATCTCCACCACCGTGCCGCGCGAGGCGTTGATGAGGATGGCGCCATCCTTCATCGCGGCCAGCTCCTTGGCGCCGATCATCCACTTGGTAGAAGGCAGCTCGGGCACGTGCAGCGTCACCACGTCGCTGCGTTCGAGCAGCTCCTTGAGGCTGCCCACCTGCTGCGCATTGCCCAGCGGCAGCTTGGTGATGGCATCGTAAAAAATCACGTGCATGCCCAGCGACTCGGCCAGCACCGACAGCTGCGAGCCGATGGAGCCATAGCCGACGATGCCCAGCGTCTTGCCACGCGTCTCATACGAATTGGTGGCCGACTTGAGCCAGCCGCCGCGGTGCGCCACTGCGTTCTTCTGCGGAATGCCGCGCAGCAGCAGGATCAGCTCACCCAGCACCAGCTCGGCCACCGAGCGCGTATTCGAATAGGGCGCGTTGAACACCGCCACCCCTTTTTGCCGCGCGGCCTGCAGGTCAATCTGGTTCGTGCCGATGCAAAACGCCCCCACGGCCACCAGCTTGTTGGCCGCAGCCAGCGCATCGGCCGTCAGCTGCGTGCGCGAGCGAATGCCCAGAAAATGCACGTCGGCGAGCTTTTCCTTGAGCTCATCGCCTTGCAGCGCGCTGGAGACCGTCTCCACATTGTCGTAGCCGGCCTGCCTGAGCACATCCACGGCAGAGGGGTGGATGCCCTCCAGCAACAGAAACTTGATCTTGCCCTTGTCCAGCGATGTCTTACCCATGATTTGCCCACCCGAAATGCATCCAGCGCAAGCCAGAACAAGATGCCCTGACCGCCTGCGCGAAAAGTGCGGATATTAGCATTAACCCTAGGTAACACCTGCTGTCCCAGGCCCGCTCAAGAGGCCCAACCTGGGGAAAACCTTGACACTTTTTTGTCACAAAACTGCCTTACCATCGCCCCCGCTTTCAGAAGGCGCCTGCCGCAGATCTTGCGGCAGCCCCCTCGGTTTTCATCCGCTTCCCCAAATACGCAAGGAGTTCCAATGAAACTGCGTCACTTCGCTCTCGCCGCTGCAGCCGCCCTGGCCGTTGGCAGCGCCCAGGCCCAGACTGAAATCCAATGGTGGCATTCGATGTCTGCCGCGCTGGGCGACTGGGTCAACGACCTGGCCAAGCAATACAACGAAAGCCAGAGCGAGTACCGCATCGTGCCCACTTACAAGGGCAAATACGACGAATCCATGACGGCCGCCATTGCCGCCTTCCGCGCCGGCAATGCGCCGCACATCCTGCAAGTCTTCGAGGTTGGCACCGCCACCATGATGGCCGCCAAGGGGGCGACCATGCCCGTGAGCAAGGTCATGGAGGATGCCGGCCTGAAGTTCGACCAAGGCGCCTACATCTCCGCCGTCAGCGGCTACTACACCGCGCCCAACGGCCAGATGCTGAGCTTCCCCTTCAACAGCTCCACCACGGTCTTCTACTACAACAAGGACGCCTTCAAAGCCGCCGGCCTGGACCCGGAAAAGGCCCCAAAGACCTGGCCCGAAGTGTTCGAGGCGGCCGGCAAGCTCAAGGACAGCGGCCACAAGTGCGCGCTGACCACCAGCTGGATCAGCTGGACGCAGCTGGAGAGCTTCTCGCTGTGGCACAACACCTTGTTTGCCAGCGCCAACAACGGCTTTGACGGCAACGGCGCCCGCCTGCTGGTGAACTCGCCGCTGCACCTGCGCCACTTCGAGAACCTGGCCAAGGCCGCCAAGGACGGCAGCTTCGTCTACAAGGGCCGCGGCAACACCGCCGACGCCACCTTCCCATCGGGCGAATGCGCCATGATCACCGGCTCCTCGGGCCTGTACGCCCGCGTGCGCAAGGAGGCCAAGTTCCCCTACGGCATCTCCACCCTGCCCTACTACCCCGACGTCGAAGGCGCGCCGCAGAACACCGCCATCGGCGGCGCCAGCCTGTGGGTGATGGCCGGCAAGAGCGAGAAGGAATACAAGGGCGTGGCCGACTTCTTCCGCTTCCTCTCCAGCCCCGAAGTGCAGGCGGCCAGCCACCAGCGCACCGGCTACCTGCCCGTGACCACCGCCGCCTTCGAGCTGACGGAAAAGGCTGGCTTCTACGGGCAAAACCCCGGCACCGACGTGGCCGTGACGCAGATGATCCGCAAGACCACGGACAAATCGCGCGGCATCCGCCTGGGCAACTTCGTGCAGATCCGCACCATTGCCGATGAGGAAACCGAGCAGATCTGGGCCGGCAAGAAAACCCCTAAAGAGGCCCTGGAAGCCATCGTGCAGCGCGGCAACGAGCAGCTCGAACGCTTCGAGCGCGCCAACCGCTGATCGCGCCAACCACTCTGATCACTGAGCGCCGGGCAACCGGCGCAACCCTCCAAGCCAGCGCCTGCGCTGGCTTTTTTTCCGCTCACTGCCCCTGACTGCGCCAAGCCATGCCTGGCCCTGAATAGAATAAGAACCACTCTCGATACCGTCCCGGCCAGGCCCAGCCAATGTCCCTCGCGCCCGCTTATCAGCAGCAAGTCCAAGCCCTGTATCTGCGCCATCACGGCTGGCTGCACAGCTGGCTGCGCCGCCGCCTGGGCGATGGCGATGCCGCCGCCGACCTGGCGCACGACACCTTCGTGCGCCTGCTGGGCCGCCCGCATGCGCTGCACGAGCTGCGCGAGCCGCGCGCCTATCTGGGCACCATTGCCCACGGCCTGGCCGCCAGCCATTTGCGCCGCCGCGCGCTGGAAGCCGCCTGGCTGCAAACCCTGGCCGCCCTGCCCGAGGCGCACGCCCCTTCGCCCGAGCGGCGCGCCATCACCCTGCAAACCCTGCACCAGCTCGACGACGCCCTGCACACCCTGCCCGCGCGCGTGCGCCAAGCCTTTCTGATGGCACAGTTCGACGGCATGAAGCAGCGCGACATCGCCGCCGCCCTGGGCCTGTCCGTGCCCACCGTCAAAAAATACATGCAGCGCGCCTGGCTGGCCTGCCTGCACCTCATGCCCGAGGACTGACGCCGCGCCCCATGGCCGAGCCGCTCAACCACCCTGCCAGCGCCCCCATCGCCGAGCCCATCGACGAGCGCATCCTGGCCGAAGCCGCCGCCTGGCTGGCCCAGCTGCAAGACGGCCCCCTGCCCCCCGCCGAACAAGCCCGCTTGGCCGCCTGGCGCCAGCAAAGCCCGCAGCACCAGCGCGCCTGGCAGCGCGCCGAGCGCCTGCTGGGCCAGCTCAACGCCCTGCCAGCCCCGCTGGCCGGCCCCGCCCTGCACGCCAGCACGCAAGCCAGCCGCCGCGAAAGCCTGGCCCGCATTGCCAATGTGGCCAAAGGCACGGCCCTGGTACTGCTGATCGCCCCCGCCAGCTGGCTGCTGTGGCAGCGCCAGCCCTGGCAGCACTGGCGCCACTGGATGGACGCCGACTACGCCGCCCTGCCCGGCCAGAACCTGGACTTGCAACTGGACGACGGCAGCCAACTCAGCCTGCACGCTGGCAGCCAGCTCGACGTGCGCTACAGCCGCCGCCAGCGCCTGCTGCACCTGCGCCAAGGCGAGCTGTACGTGCACACCGCCGCCGACAACGCCCAGCCGCCGCGCCCCTTCATCGTCAGCACCGCGCACGGGCGCATGCAGGCCCTGGGCACGCGCTTTGCCGTGCGGCAGCTGGATGGGCAACTGGACGGGCAGCCGGACGCAGCACCCGGCGGCGATGGCGGCAGCACCCTGCTCGCCGTTTACGAAGGCGCGGTGCGCATCGAGCCGGACGACGCCCCGAGCGCCGCGCACCGCACCCTGCACGCCGGCCAGCAGGCCCGCTTCACGCGCAAGGCCATCGCCCCCGCCACCGCCGCCCGCGAGGCCGACACCGCCTGGCGCCAGGGCCTGCTCATCGCCGACGCCATGCCCCTGCCCGACTGGGCCGCCGCCCTGGCCCGCCACAGCGGCCGCGCCATCCGCGTGCTGCCCGCCGCCCAGGCGCTGCGCATCTCCGGCACCTTTCCCTTGAGCGACCCCGACCGCGCCCTGCGCATGCTCGCCGCCACCTTGCGCCTGCGCATCCGCCAGCGGGGCCAGGGCGAAGGCGCAGTGGTGGAGATTGGTTGAAACGCCCCTGCGCAAGGGCCTTTGCCAACACCCTGCTTGCCGAGCCGCCACGAAAGTAGTAACTTACCTACTTTTTAAGCACCTGTTCAAAAGGAGGCCGCCCATGACCATCACCACCCTATCCAGCCGGGAGCTGAACCAGGACGTGACGCGCGCCAAGAAAGCCACCCAGTGCGGCCCCGTGCTCATCACCGACCGTGGCCGGCCCGCGCACGTGCTGCTCAGCTTCGAGGACTACCAGCGCCTGACCCGGCAGCAGCGCAGCATTGCCGATGCGCTGGCCATGCCCGGCGTGGAGGACATCGCCTTCGAGCCCCCGCGCCTGCGCCTGGGCGCCGAGCCCGCCGATCTCGCATGATGTACCTGCTCGACACCAACGTCCTGTCCGAGCTGCGCAACGTGCAAGGCGGCAAGGCCGATCCCCAGGTCGCCGCCTGGGCGCGCAGCGTGGACGCGGCCGACTTGTTCATTTCCGCCATCACCGTCATGGAGCTGGAGCTGGGCGTGCTCTCCATCGAACGCAAGGACGCCGCCCAGGGCGCCCTGCTGCGCGCCTGGCTGGAGCAGCGCGTGCTGCCCGAATTCGCCACCCGCACCCTGCCCATCGACACCGCCGTGGCCCAGCGCTGCGCCCGGCTGCACGTGCCTGATCGGCGCGCCGAGCGCGACGCCCTCATCGCCGCCACGGCACTGGTGCATGGCATGCGCGTGGCCACGCGCAACCTGGCCGACTTCGCGCCCACCGGCGTGCCGCTCGTCAACCCGTGGGCGCCAGCGCCATAGGCGCAGCGCCCGGCAAACCGCCGTTTGATTTCGGCCCGCGCCTGCCTGCCAGCCCTGCGGACCTGCCTTCACAAAAAAATTTCACCCCGCCCGTATCCCTTTTGCGCGCTCATGCGGCATAGGGGGTAGCCAGGCGTGTGGCTGCCCCGGCCCTGCATGTGCCCTAGGTGCATGCAGGTGCGTGGGCGGCAGGGCGCGCCAAGCCACAGCTTGATTGACCCTCCCATGCCGCCACGAAAGGAGCACCCATGGCCCGCCGCGCCATTTCCATCGCTTTTCCCCCTGTCATTTCCGCCGTCATTCCCGCCGCCGGCCCCACAGCCATTGCCGCCACTCTGGCCACAGGCCGCCCCCGCCGCCTCACGCCAGCCGCCATACAGGCACGGGCGCAGCCGCATGGCCTGCGCCCCAGCGCGCTGGCATTGGCCGCATTCGCCACGGCCAGCCTGGCCGCTGGCGGCGCGCTGCTGCCCGCCCGCAGCGCCCAGGCCCAAACCGCTGCCGCCATCACCACAGCCACCCCAGCCACCACCCCGGCCACGCGCCACTACAACCTGCCCGCCGGGCCGCTGGGCGCCTCGCTGGCGGCCTTTGCCGGGCAGGCCGGGCTGCTGCTGTCCTTCGACCCCGCGCTGACCCAGGGCCGCCAGGCCCCCGCCCTGCAAGGCCGCCACAGCCCGCAAAGCGGCCTGACCGCGCTGCTGGCCGGCAGCGGCCTGCAAGCCGAGCAACAGGCCGACGGCAGCTTCACGCTGCGCCGCGCCCCGGCCCCCGCACGCGCCGCCGGCGCCAGCGCGCAAACCCTGCCCGCCGTCACCGTGCAGGCCGCGCCCGAAACGGCCACCGGCCCCGTCACCGGCTACGCCGCGCGCCGCAGCGCCACGGCCACCAAGACCGATACGCCGCTCTTGGAGACGCCGCAGTCCGTCAGCGTGATTGGCCGCGCCGAGCTGGAAGACCGCGGCGCGATTTCCGTGATGGACGCCGTGCGCTATTCGCCCGGCGTGTCCACCGAGGTCTACGGGCCGGACGCGCGCGGTTTCGACTGGGCGCATGTGCGCGGCTTCCTGGTGGTCAATGACGGCCAGTTTCTCGACGGACTGCGCACCACGCATGGCTACTTCGCCAACCAGCGCGTTGACCCTTACGGGCTGGAGCGCGTGGAAGTGCTGCGCGGCCCGGCCGGCACGATGTACGGCAAGGGCGACGCAGGCGGCCTCATCAACCGTGTGAGCAAGCGCCCGCAGGCCGAGGCCGTGCGCGAGGTGGAAGTGCAGCTGGGCAACCAGCGCCGCCGCCAGCTGGCCTTTGATGTGGGCGGCAAGGCCGATGCGCAGGGCAAGCTGCTGTACCGCCTGGTGGGCGTGGGCATGGGCACGGATTACCCCGAACGCTACGCCAGCGGCGAGCACGTGCGCAACCAGCGTCTCTATCTGGCGCCCTCGCTGACCTGGCAGCCCCATGCCGACACCTCTTTCACGCTGTCGACCGAACTTCTGCGTGACCGCAACAAGGGCTTTGCCTTCCCGCACACGCCGCGCGGCCGCTCCGTCTGGAACCCGGACGAAGCCCTGCTGATGGGAGAGCCAGACTTCAGTGGCTTCGACCACGATCAGGCCTCCATCGGCTACCAGTTGCAGCACCGCTTCAGCCCCGCCTGGTCCTTGCACCAGAACTTGCGCTACGCCAGCGTGGATGCTGAATTCCGCCGCATCAACGAAGATGAGATGCAGCCCGATGGCCGCACCCTGACACGCTGGGTGAACCTGTTTCGCGAGAAAAGCCAGCAACTGGGCATGGACACCCATTTGCAAGGGCGCATGCACACCGGCGGCGTCAGCCACCAGCTGCTGCTGGGCCTGGATGCGGAGTGGCAGCGCCTGCGTGAACGCACCCACAACGGCAGCGCGCCCCCGCTGGACGTGGACAACCCGCGCTATGGGCAAGGCCCCGTCACCGTCTCGCCGGAGCCGGACGACACCCACAACAACGAACGTCGCCGCCAGCTCGGCCTGTACGTGCAAGACCAGATGCGCCTGTCGCCCCAATGGCTGCTGACCGTGGGCGGCCGCATGGACTGGGTGCGCCAGCACCAGCGAGACTTGCTGGCAGGCAGCCATCAAAGCCAGCGCGACCGCCAGTTCAGCGGACGGCTGGGCCTGAACTGGCTGCTGCCCTCGGGCTGGACGCCGTACTTCAGCTACGCCGAATCGTTCAAGCCGGAAATCGGCACCGACGCCCAGGGCCGCGCCTTCAAGCCCACGCACGGCAAGCTGTACGAACTGGGCGTGAAATACGCCCCTGAAGGCGGCCGCCAACTGTTCACCGCCGCCCTCTACGACCTGCGCAAGACCAACGTGCTGACCACCGACTTGGACAACCCCGATCACAACAAGCAGACCGGCGCTGTCCGCTCGCGCGGCATCGAGCTGGAAGCCAAGGCGGCCCTGTCACGGCAATGGGAAGTGCTGGCCAACTACACCTACAACGATCTGAAGATCACCCACAGCAACGACGGCGACATTGGCAAAGTGCCCGCCTTCGTACCGCGCCAGACCGCCAGCGCCTGGCTGAACTGGCGCGCGCCCCAAGGCTCCCTCAGCGGCCTGGGCGCAGGCTTGGGCGTGCGCCACGTAGGCAGCACCTACAACGACGCCGCCAACACCTGGAAAAACCCCTCGGCCACCTTCATCGACGCCAGCCTGAGCTACGAGCGCGGCCCCTGGCGCATGGCGCTGAGCGTGAACAACCTGGCCGACAAGGTGCACATCCCGTCCTGCTTCAACGGCGCCGGGGGCGGTTTCGAGTGCTTCTATACCCAGCGCCGCACCGTGGTGCTGAGCGCGAAGTACCGCTTCTGAAGCGCCTCTTGGCCGCTGCCTGAACGTGCGCAACCTCACCGGCAAACGCTACCTCGCCAGCTGCACCTACCGGGGCTTCTACGGAGAGGCTCGCAAGGTGATAGCCAGCGTGAGCTGGCGCTGGTGAGCGCCCGCCGGGCCTGGCGGCCCGGCTGCGCTTTGCAACGAGAAAACTGTGTGCCGCTGCCAGCAGCTGTGCAAGCTGTGCAGGCTTTGCGCAAGAAAAAACCCCTTTGCAACCGATGCTGCAAAGGGGTTTATTTTGGCGGAGCGGACGGGGCTCGAACCCGCGACCCCCGGCGTGACAGGCCGGTATTCTAACCAACTGAACTACCGCTCCTGGTAGCGGAGCGTTCGCCGGCTTTTGATGCAACCGGCCAAGTGCTCTGAACTTGGCGACCCTACGGGGATTCGAACCCCGGTACCCACCGTGAAAGGGTGGTGTCCTAGGCCTCTAGACGATAGGGTCGTAGCCTTTGGACTCAGGCCTTGCGGCCTGGTATTTTGGTGGAGGTAAGCGGGATCGAACCGCTGACCTCTTGCATGCCATGCAAGCGCTCTCCCAGCTGAGCTATACCCCCGAATTTTGCTGCCTTGGGTTGCCCCAGGGCTTTTGCTGGTCTCCGCTTTTGCTTTCTTCTTGCCAGCCTTTTGTCTTTAACTTGGCTTTCAAGATTTCGTCATCAGCGAATCCTCGCATTGTATAGCAATTTTCAGCGCTTTTGCAAAAGTTCGAGAATTTTTTTCTGTCCCATCAATTCGAACACGGCATCGATGGATGGCGTCTGCGCCACGCCCATGGTCAGCACGCGCGCGGGCATGGCCAGCTGGGGCATTTTCAGGCCCTGCTCCTTGAGCACTTGCTTGAAGGCGGCGCTGATGTGCGCAGCCTGCCACTGAGGCAGTGCGGCCAGGGCCTGAGCCAAGGCGTCAAGCGCCGGGCGGATGGTTTCGGTGACGTGCTGCTCGTAGTCCGCCTGGTTGATGCTGGGCTGCTCGCTGTAGAACGGCTGGGCCCAACGGGCCAGATCTTCAAGGGTTTCGCAACGATCCTTGAAGAGCGCGACGATGGCCGGCAGGCGGCCATCGGCCAGGGCGCTGGCCTGGATGCCTCGCGCAGTCAGGCGCGGCGCCAGCAGCTCGGCCAGGGCTGCGTCGCTGGCCATTTTCATGTGCTGTGCATTGACCCAGCGCAGCTTGGCTTCGTCAAAGCGCGCAGCACTGCTGCCCAGATGGTCGAGATCAAACCATTGCAGGAATTGTTCGCGCGAGAAGATTTCGTCGTCGCCGTGGCTCCAGCCCAGACGCGCCAGATAGTTGACCATGGCATCGGCCAGGTAGCCTTCGTCGCGGTATTGCGTCACGGCCTTGGCGCCGTGGCGCTTGCTCATCTTCTCGCCCTGCTCGTTGAGCACGGTGGGCAGGTGGGCATACACGGGCGGCTCCTTGCCCAGCGCGCGGAAGATATTGATCTGGCGCGGGGTGTTGTTGACGTGGTCATCACCTCGGATGACGTGGGTGATGCCCATGTCGATGTCGTCCACCACCACGCAGAAGTTGTAGGTGGGCGTGCCATCGGGGCGGGCGATGACCAAATCGTCCAGCTCGTCATTGCTGATCTCGATGCGGCCTTTGACCTTGTCGTCCCACGCGACCACGCCGCCTTGCGGGTTCTTGAAGCGCAGCACAGGCTGCACGCCTTCGGGCACGGGCGGCAGTTGTTTGCCCGGCTCGGGGCGCCAGGTGCCGTCGTAGCGGGGCTTTTGCTTGGCGGCCATTTGGCGCTCACGCAGCGCGTCGAGCTCGGCCACGCTCATGTAGCAGGGGTAGACCAAACCTTGGGCCTGCATCTGCGCCAGCACCTCTTTGTAACGCTCCATGCGCTGCATTTGATAGAACGGGCCTTCGTCGGGCTCCATGCCCAGCCAGGCCATGCTTTCCAGGATCACATCGACGGCGGCCTGGGTGGAGCGCTCCTGATCGGTATCTTCGATGCGCAGGATGAAGTCGCCGCCATTGGCTTTGGCAAAGGCCCAGGGGTAGAGCGCGGAGCGGATGTTGCCCAGGTGGATGAAGCCGGTGGGCGACGGGGCAAAACGGGTGCGGACTTTGCCGCCAGTGGGTTGGGTGCTCATGGTGCGTGCGGTGGTGTTGAGTAGGGCGAATGGGGGCTCGAATGGCGGCTCACAAGGCCTGCAGGCCGCGCTGCAGGTCGCGCTGCAGGTCGTCCGGGTGCTCCAGCCCGACCGAGATGCGCAGCAGCCCCTGGCCAATGCCGGCGGCCTGGCGCTGTGCCTCGCTCAACCGGCCGTGCGAGGTGGTGGCCGGGTGCGAGATGGTGGTCTTGACATCGCCGAGGTTGGTGGTGCGGCTGAGCAGCTGGCATTGGTCGATGACGGCAAAGGCGTTGGCGCGCAGTTGCTCGGGCGACTGGCCGGGCACTTCAAAGGCCAGTACCGCGCCGCCGGCGCCGCCTTGCTGGCGCATGGCCAGCGCGTGCTGCGGATGGCTGGCCAGGCCAGGGTAATGAACCCGCCCCACCTTGGGGTGCTGCTCCAGCCACTGGGCCAGCGCCAGCGCATGGCGGCTCTGGGCCTGCATGCGCACGAACAGGGTTTCCATGCTTTTGAGCACGACCCAGGCATTGAAGGGCGAGAGGCTGAAGCCGGCCGTGCGCAGGTAGGGGCCGAGCTTTTGCTCGACCAGCGCATGGCTGCCGCAGACTGCGCCAGCCATCACCCGGCCCTGCCCTTCCAGGAATTTGGTGCCCGAGTGCAGCACGAAATCGGCTCCCAGCGCAGCGGCCTGTTGCAGCGCGGGCGTCAGAAAGGAGTTGTCCACCGCCAGCCAGGCGCCGCTGTTGTGCGCCAGATCGGCCAGGGCCTGGATGTCACAGACTTCGGTCAGCGGATTGGTGGGCGTCTCCGCAAACAGCAGTTTGGTGCGCCCAGGGCGAATGGTCTGGCGCCATTCGTTCACGTCGGTCTGGGAGACGAAGCTGGTTTCCACGCCAAAGCGCTGCAGCTCACTGCCCAGCAGCCTGATGGTGGAGCCGAACATGGAGCGCGATGCCACGATGTGGTCGCCGCTTTGCAGCAGGCCATAGGCCAGCGTGGCGATCGCCGCCATGCCGGTGGCCGTGCCCAGCGCGCACTCGGTGCCCTCAAGTGCGGCCAGGCGCTGCTCGAAGCTGGTGACGGTGGGGTTGGCGGTGCGGGTGTAGGTAAAGCCCGGCTGCTCACCGGCAAAGCGCTGCGCCGAGGTCTGGGCATCGGGCTGCACATAGCTGCTGGTGAGGAACAGGGCTTCGGAATGCTCGCCATACTGGCTGGGCGCCAAGGCCTGGCGCACGGCCAGGCTCTGGCGGTGCAGGCCTTCGGGCAAGGGCGAAGAGGTTTCGGGATCGGTCACGGGAAATTCCATTGAGTTGCTTGCGCGCGGCAGGCGTGCGCATGGCATGGCGCCATCAGTAGTCGGGCTGCCAGTCCACGACGATTTGCCTATCGGCCAGCGAGACGCTGTCCACATAGGCATCGACGAAGGGGATCAGGTGCTCGCGCAGGCGCGGCGCAGGCGCTCCGGGGGCATTGAGTGCATTCAGCACATCGGCCGGGGGCTGCTCGCGCACCACCAGCACGGACTGCGGGCCGTTGGAGAGCATCTCCGCCACCGTGCCCAATACCACCGCCTGCCGGTTGCGCACCTGCAGGCCGAGCAGATCCACCCAATAAAACTCGCCCTCGGGCAACGCCGGAAAGGCGCTTCGCGGCAAGGCAATGGTGGCGCCGCGCAGGGCCTGCGCCACGTCGCGGTCGTCAATGCCCTGCAGCTGCGCCACCAACGCATCACCTTGCGGCTTCAGCTGCAGCACACGCACTTGTAATGGCGCATCAAAATGGCGCGGGCCCTGGCGGCGCTGCGCATCGGGCGGGGCAATGAACCAGTCGCGCGCCTCGTGCAGCGCATCGGCATCGGCGCTGAACGGCGCGAGCTTGATCCAGCCGCGCACGCCCCACGCTCCAGTGATGCGCGCCAGGTCAATCAGCGGCTCGGGCGGCGCCTCAGCCGCCAATTGCGCCAATGCCTGGCGCAGCTGCGGCCCTGCTGGCGCAGCTGCATCGGCCAATGCCTTAGGCATGGCTTGCACGCGGGAGCTTGCAGAGGAATGGGTGGGCTTGCGCTTGCGATACTGCATGAAAGCAAGGTCTCCAGTGGCTTGAACACGCCGGCGCCGATGAAAACCACGGCACCAAGCAAGGCCCATGCCCAGACGCAGCAGGCGCACACGCCGGGCACAATAAAAAACAGGCGCTGCACCACTTGCGTGGCCAGAGCCTGTCTATGGCAACGGGCGGCACTAAAAAATTAGACGGCCCGAAAAATCTTGCAAGAGAGGCCCACAACGGGCCTCTACACTGCATATCAAGCAGCCACTTGCTGCTTGGCCGATTGCTTGATCAGGCGCTGCACGGTCTCCGAAGCCTGGGCGCCCACACCTTGCCAGTAGCTCAGGCGGTCATGGCTGAGTTGCAAGCCTTGCTCGGCGCCACGGGCATTGGGGTTGTAGTAGCCAATGCGCTCAATGAAACGGCCATCGCGGCGCACGCGCTTGTCGGCAACAACGATGTTGTAGAACGGACGAGCCTTGGAGCCGCCGCGGGAGAGTCTGATTACGACCATTGCGAGAATTTCCTTTGGGCCTGCATGGCTGGCATAAAACAAAACCCGCCCAGCACATGCGAAAAAAAATCCGCAGCGTTGAGAGACACGCGACATGACCACCCGGCCAGCGACGACGCTGCAAAGCGCGCGATTATAGCAACAGCCTGGCGGCGCAATACAAGCTGGCGCTTGTGCCCTCCCTGCCACGCCGATGCGACTGCCGAGGCATTTGCATGCTCTGCTGCGCACGATAGAGCAATGGCACAATCGCCCCATGAAGCCGACAGCCCGCACCACTGCCCGCTCTGCCCCCAGTCCCGCGTCGGGCGAGGCCCGCACAACGCATGACCGACCGCCACATGGCGAGCGCGCCACGCGTCAACGCGCGGCCATCCGCGCCGTGCTGCAGCGCGAGGCACGCCCGCTCTCCCCGCCCGAAGTGCTCAGCGCCGCGCAGCAGCTCGTGCCTGGTCTGGGCATTGCCACGGTGTACCGCAACCTCAAGGCCATGGTCGAGGCTGGCGAGCTCAGCCCCGTGCCGCTGCCGGGCGATCGTCTGTACTACGAGCTGGCCCATCAAGCCGAGCACCACCACCATCACTTTCGCTGCCAGCACTGTGAAAAGGTGTTCGACGTGCATGGCTGCAACGACACTTTTGCGCGCCTGCTGCCTGAAGGCTTTGTGCTGCAAAGCCACGACATCACGCTCTATGGCCTGTGCTCGGCTTGCAGCGGCAGCGGCGCGGCCAAGTGATGGCACGTTGGCATGACCCGCATCAATCTCGTCCCCCCCGCCGAACTGTGCGACCAGCATCTGCTGGCCGAGCACCGTGAGCTCACGCGCATCCCCAATGCCGTCGCCAAGGGCAAATACCGCTTGCAAGGCCAACCCGAGGACTATTGCCTGGGCACAGGCCACGTGCGCTTTTTCTTCGACAAGCTGGCATTCCTGCAGCGCCGCTACGAAGCGCTGCACGCCGAGTGCCTGGCGCGCGGCTTCAAGGTGCAGCACATCTGGCCGGCGGCACTGCCCGAAAACCCGGCGCTGTGGCAAGACTACACGCCCACCGAACAAGCTCTGGCGCTGAACCGCTCGCGCATCGCCGAGCGCATGCCGGCGCGGGCGCGCTTTACCTGCACCACCCAAAAGCCCAAGTGACCAGCCCGCCGTACAGAGGCTTTGAACAGGCTCTTACACCGCCACGTCTTCCAGCGGCCAGCGCGGCAGCACATCAAAGCTCCAGGCGCGGCTGGGTTCTTGCAGGCCAGCCTGCAATCGCATGGCGGCTGCCAGCGCAATCATGGCGCCGTTGTCGGTGCACAGGTACAGCTCGGGGTAATGCACGCGCACACCGCGCCGGGCGCAGGCCTCGTCCAGCGTGGCGCGCAGCAGACGGTTGGCGCCCACGCCACCGGCCACCACCAAGCGCTGCAACCCGGTCTGGCGCAAAGCCAGCAAGGCCTTGCGCACCAGCACGTCAACGATGGCCGCTTGGGTGCTGGCAGCCAGGTCGTGGCGGCGCGCTTGCGCCTGTTCGCCCAGGCGCTGCACCTGGGTGAGCACAGCCGTTTTCAGCCCCGCGAAGGAGAAGTCCAGGTTGTCGCCGCGCAGCAGCGGGCGCGGCAGGTCAAAGGCCTGGGCATCGCCCTGCTCGGCCAGTCGCGCCAGCTCCGGCCCGCCCGGATAGGGCAGGCCCAACAGCTTGGCCGATTTGTCGAAGGCCTCGCCCGCAGCATCGTCAATGGTTTCGCCCAGCAGCTCATAGCGCCCCACGCCATCGACGCGCATCAGCTGGGTGTGCCCACCCGAGACGAGCAGCGCAACAAAGGGAAATTGCGGCGGATCGGCGCTGAGGAAGGGCGAGAGCAAGTGCCCTTCCAGATGGTGCACGCCCAGCACCGGCGTGCCCAGCGCTGCGCCCAGCGCGCAGGCCACGCCCGCACCGACCAGCAGCGCCCCGGCCAGGCCCGGGCCCTTGGTGTAGGCAATGACATCGAGCTCGTGCAGACTGCAGCCGGCCTGCTGCAACACCTGTTGCGTCAGCGGCAGCACACGGCGGATGTGGTCGCGGCTGGCCAGCTCGGGCACCACGCCGCCATAGAGCCGGTGCATGTCAATCTGGCTGTGCAGCGCATGGGCCAGCAGCTGCGGCACTGGCGGGCAGGCCGCGCCTGGCGCTGCCGGTTGCGTTTGCACCAGGGCCACGCCGGTTTCGTCGCAGGAGGACTCGATGCCCAGCACCCGCAAAGGCCGGGTGGCCGCGTCCAGGGCCTGCGGCAAGGTCTGGGGGGATGGGGGCAAGGCGTTGGGCAAAGGCATGGGCGGATTCATTCAAGGCCCGGCAGGGCTGCGGCAGGGCGCGCCATTATCCGAGCAATCGGCCCGCGCCACACGCCACAGCAGGCCACACAGCAGCGCCGCCACCAGCAGCAGCGCGGTGGCGCTGGTCATCCAGAAAGCCTGCGGCGCCTGCATGGCTGGCCACTGCCCCAGCCCTTGGAAGGCCAGCAGGTAGCCGCCGCTCAGGCCCAGGCCCCACAGCAGCAGCGCGTAAAGCACGAAGGGCAGCACCGTGATGCGGTAGCTGCGCAGCACGAACAGCGCCACTGCCTGCAGCGCATCACCCAGGTGGTAGGCAGCCACCCACAGCAACAGCCCTTGCGTGGCCGCGGCGATGGCTGGATCACTCACGTACAGCGCAGCCACCGGGCCGGCGGCCAGGGCCAGCGCCGCCGCAGCCAACAAGGCCAGCGCCGCCGCCGCGCCCACACCCAGGCCTGCGGCGTGGCGGGCCCGGGCGGCATCGCCCGCGCCGCGCCAATGGCTCACGCGCATGCTGGTGGCAATGCCCAGCGCCAGCGGCAGCATGTACAGCAGCGCGGCCACGTTGCCGGCAATCTGATGGCTGGCCGAGGCCAGCGTGCCCAGGCGGGCGATGAACAAGGCCATCAGCGTGAACGAGGTGACCTCGACCATCACCGACAGCCCGGCCGGCACGCCCAGGCGCACAAAGGCGGCCAGCTGGCGCCAGTCGGGGCGCTCCAGGCGTTGCCAAATGGCATAAGGGGCGTACAGGCCTTGCGTGCGCAGCAACCACAGCGCCACAAGCAGCAGCCCGCAATTGACCAACAGCGTGGCCCAGGCGCAGCCGACTGCGCCCTGCGGCGGCAGCCCAGCGCCGCCAAACGTCAGCCACACTGACAAGGCGATCTTGGGCAGCAGCGCCCCGACCTGCAGCAGCGTGACCAGGCGCGGATGGCCCAGGCTTTGGTTGAGTGTGCTGTAGAGGCGAAACAGCAACGCCGGCGGCAGCGCCCAGGCCAGCACGGCCAGATAACGTTCGGCCTCGGCCTGCAAGGCCGGCGGCACCTGGGCAGCGCGCAGCAGCGGCCCTGGCATCAGCAGCACTGCCATGCCCAGCACGATGCAGGCAGCGCACAGATACAGCGCCTGGCGCAGCGAGCGCCCGACCTCGCCATGGCGGCGCGCGCCCTGCAACTCGGCCCAGATCGGCAACAGCGCCTGCAGCACGCCCATCAGCCCCACATAGACGCTGATGTAAATGGCCGTGCCGACCGACAATGCAGCCAGCGCCTGGGCCGAATGGCGTCCGGCCACCATGGTGTCGGTCACGCCAAAGGCCATCACGGCCAGTTGGCCGACAAAGACGACCCCGGTATGGCGGGCGATGGATTTGAGTTCGGACATGGCAGCTGGGCTGTGCCTGCGCACGCACGCTGAGACAACCAGCCGCGCGCGGAGCCAATGGAAAAACGCCACCTTCGCGCATGGGAAGAGTGGCGTTTCCAGTCTTGCCACCAGGCGGGCATGGTGCCGGTGGCGCAATGCGTGGTGCCGAATAGAGGAGTCGAACCCCCGACCTTCTCATTACGAATGAGCTGCTCTACCAACTGAGCTAATTCGGCCCTTGTGAAAGGGCGCGATTATAGCGCCCTTTCACTGCGGCTCGCACACCGGCTAGGCGCGAGGGTTTGAGCGGGCGCTCAAGACTGGCTGGCATCGAGCTCGGCGTAGTAACGCTCGATGCGCTCGACCTCATTCTTCGCGCCCATGATGACCGAGACGCGCTCGTGCAATTGCGTGGGCTGGATCTCCAGGATGCGCTGGCGGCCATTGCTGGCCACGCCTCCGGCCTGCTCGATCAGCCAGCCCATGGGGTTGGCCTCGTACATCAGGCGCAGCTTGCCGGGCTTGGCCGGCTCGCGCTGATCCCAGGGATACATGAAGATGCCGCCACGGCTGAGGATGCGGTGGATGTCGGCCACCATGCTGGCGATCCAGCGCATGTTGAAGTTCTTGCCGCGCGGGCCCTCCTCGCCGGCCAGGCACTCGTCGATGTAGCGCCGCACGGCCCCGTCCCAATGGCGCATATTGCTCATGTTGATGGAGAACTCCTTGGTGTCCTCGGGAATCCGGACGTTCTCCTCGATGAGCACGAACGAGCCTTGCTCGCGGTCCAGCGTGAACATGGCCACGCCGTCGCCCACGGTCAGCACCAGCGTGGTCTGCGGGCCAAAAACGCAGTAGCCCGCTGCCACCTGCCGCGCGCCCGGCTGCAGAAAGTCGTCCACCGTCACGCCGCGCTGCTCCTGGGGCTTTTCCAGCACGCTGAAGATGGTGCCGATGCTGACGTTGACGTCGATGTTGGACGAGCCATCGAGCGGGTCGAACAGCAACAGGTACTCGCCCTGCGGGTAGCGGTTGGGCACCAGGTAAATGCCTTCCATCTCCTCGCTGGCCATGGCCGCCAGGTGGCCGCCCCATTCGTTGGCCTCGATCAGCACCTCGTTGGCGATGATGTCGAGCTTTTTCTGCACCTCGCCCTGCACGTTCTCGCTGCCGGCGCTGCCCATGGCCTCGCCCAGCGCGCCTTTGTTGACTTCAAAACTGATGCGCTTGCAGGCGCGCGCCACGACCTCCAGCAGCAAGCGCAGCTGGGCCGGGATGCGGCCATCGACGCGCTGCTGCTCGACCAGGTAACGGGAGAGGGAAATGCGTTTTTGGGACATGGTGGGTCAGAAAAGCCAATGAAAAGAGGCCCGGGCAACTTGGCCGCCGGCGCCGCTGGAGAAAGGAAGGTCTGCACCCATCGCAGCGCCGTGTGCATCTGCGGATTCGTGCAGACCATCCATGAAGGGAAAAGCCCGCAACGGCAAACGCATCACTGCGCCGCCAGCGCCTTGCCGACGATCTCGCGCACATCCTTGCTCAGGCCCTGCTGCGCGGCCACTTGCTGCAGCGCCGCCTCGGCGTGGGTGCGGTAGGGCTCGGCCAGCTTGCGCCAGGCGTCCAGGGCGCGCGCCAGGCGGGCGGCCACCTGGGCGTTGATGGCGTCCAGCGCCAGCACCTGTTCGGCCCAGAACTGGTAGCCCGCGCCATCAGCGCGGTGAAAGCCCGCCGGGTTGTGGCTGCTGTAGGCGAAGATCAGGCTGCGCGCGCGATTGGGGTTCTTCAGGTTGAAGTCCGGGTGGCGCATCAGCTGGCGCACCTTGGGCAGCAGGTCGCCGTCCACGTCGGGCGTCATGGCCTGAAGCTGGAACCACTTGTCCAGCACCAGGGCTTCGTCGCGGAACTGGCGGTGCAGGCGCTGCAGGGCCTGCTCGGCCAGCGGATGGCGCGCCTGCACCAGCGCCGCCAGCGCGTTGAAGCGGTCGGTCATGTTGCCCGCGTCCTTGACGCGCTGATAGGCCTTGCCGGGCCAGACGGCATCGCCGCTGTGGCCGGCCTGGCGCACCAGCATGGCCAAGGCCTTGCCAGCCAGGGCGCGGCGGCCTGCGCTGTGGGCGTCGGGCTGGTAAGCCCCAGTGTCGTGATGCAACGCCCACACGGCTTGCCACTCGTTCTGCAAGGCCTGGGCGAGCTGGTCCTGCAGGGCCTCGCGCACGGTGTGGATGCGCTGCGGATCGACCTGTTTGAGCTGCTCGGCGATGTAGCCCTCCGAGGGCAGCGTCAGCACCAGGTCCTTGAAGGCCGCATCCAGCTGCGCATCGCCCAGCACCTGACGCATGGCCTGCACGAAGCGCGCCGGCAGTGCGATCTCGGCCTCGGGGTTCTGGATGGCCGCCAGCATGATGCGCTGGGCCCATTGCTGGCTGGCCTCCCAGCGGTTGAAGGGATCGCTATCGTGTTGCAGCAGGATCTCCAGCGCGTCGTCATCCAGGCTGTGTTGCAGCACCACCGGCGCGCTGAAGCCGCGCAGCAGCGAGGGCACGGGCGACTCGCCCACCTGGGTGAAGGTGAAGCTTTGCTGGCGCTCGTGCAGCACCAAGGTGGTCTCCAGCCCCAGCTCTTGCACGCCTTGTTCACTCTGCAGGCACAGCGGCAGGGCGGCGCCGCTGCGGCCCAGCAGGCCCAGGCGCACGGGGATGATGAGCGGCTGCTTTTCGCCCTGACCCGGCGTGGGCGGGGTGGTTTGCGTCAGCGTCAGGGTGTAAGTCTGTGCTGCGGCGTCGTACTGGCCCTGGGCCTGCACGTGGGGCGTGCCGGCCTGGCTATACCAGCGCTTGAACTGCGCCAGATGCATCGCCAGAGCGCTATCCGGGTTGGCATCGGCAATGGCCTGGGCGAAGTCGTCGCAGGTGACGGCCTGGCCGTCGTGGCGCTCGAAGTACAGCGCCATGCCTTTGCGAAAGCCCGCCTCGCCCACCAGGGTGTGCATCATGCGCACCACTTCGGCGCCCTTTTCGTAAATGGTCAGGGTGTAGAAGTTGTTGATTTCCTGGTAGCTGTCGGGCCGCACGGGGTGGGCCATGGGGCCAGCGTCCTCGGCAAACTGCATGGTGCGCAGCAGGCGCACGTCCTCGATGCGCTTGACGGCGCGGGCGCTGGCGCTGCCGGCCATGTCCATGGAGAACTCCTGGTCGCGAAACACCGTCAGCCCCTCTTTGAGCGAGAGCTGGAACCAGTCGCGGCAGGTGATGCGGTTGCCCGTCCAGTTGTGGAAGTATTCGTGGCCGATCACGCTTTCCACGTTGGCGAAGTCCTGGTCGGTGGCCGTAGCCTGGCTGGCCAGCACGAACTTGGTATTGAAGATGTTCAGGCCCTTGTTCTCCATCGCGCCCATGTTGAAGTCGCTGGTGGCCACGATCATGAAGCGCTCCAGATCCAGCGGCAGGCCAAAGCGCGCCTCGTCCCAGGCGATGCTGGCCATGAGCGAGCGCATGGCGTGCTCGGTCTTTTCCAGGTCGCCCGGGCGCACATACACCTGCAGCAGGTGCTGCTTGCCATTGCGCGCCGTGATGGCCTGCTCGCGCGCCACCAATTGCCCGGCCACCAACGCAAACAGGTAGCTGGGCTTCTTGAAGGGGTCGTGCCAGCGGGCGAAGTGGCGCCCGTCTTCCAGCTCGCCTTGCTCCAGCAAATTACCGTTGGACAGCAGCACCGGGTAGGCCGCCTTGTCGGCGCGCAGCGTCACGGTAAAGACGCTCATCACATCGGGCCGATCCAAAAAGTAGGTGATGCGACGAAAGCCCTCGGCCTCGCACTGCGTGAAGAAGGTGCCCTGGCTGACGTACAGGCCCGAGAGCTGGGTATTCTTCTCGGGCTGGCAGGTAGTGAAAATCTCCAGCTCGAAAGGCTCTGCCCCCTCGGGCAGGTTGGAGAGCACCAGCTGCTCGCCCTCCATCTTGAAGCTCGCGCCCTGGCCATTGACCAGCACGCGCGCCAGGTTCAGCTCCTGGCCATCGAGCCGCAGCGGCTGGGCCGGCACATCGAGGTTGCGGCGCACGCGCATTTTGTTGAGCACGCGGGTCTTGGCAGGATCGAGGTCAAAGCTCAGATCCACCGTGTCGATCCAGAATGCGGGCGGGCGGTAATCCTCGCGCCGCACCACGCTGGCAGCGCTCTGGTGTTCGGCGGTATCGGCAAGAGTGGCGGTATCGGTCATGAAGCAATCTTTGCAAACAGGCAGCATCGGCAGGGCCAGTCGGCCACCCGGGCAATAGCCCGAGCAGCGGCCCAAAAAATGCCCGGATTTTGCAGCACACTGGGCCCGCTGCGCAAAACGCGGCGGGCCTCAGGCGCTGCCAGACGCGACAGCGCCACACCAACACAGAACGACACAGCCCATGGGCAGCAGGCCGCATGGGCTGTTTGCGAGGCGGGCGCGAGAAGTGGCTCAAGGCCTCACTTCTTACCCTTGCGCACGATCAGGCCCAGGCGCTCGCGGTCGCGGGCAATGCGCGCCTGCTTGCGCTCATTCTCCTTCTCGACCACCTTGCGCTTGGTGTAGCCAGACCAGTCGGCCCAAGCCCACCACAGCGCCGTCAGGCCAAACGGCACGGCAATCCACCACCAAGGCCAATCGGCCACCGGCCCGAAGGCAAAGTACTTCATGGCCAGCAGGATCAAAGAAATGGCAAGCAGGTACATCCAGGCTCCTTGTTTGTTCATCGACACGCCCTGGGCTTCTCTAGAGCGTGCTATGCACTTTTTGCCCCCCGCGAGAGCGCAAAGTGCATAGCACGCTCTAAATAAAAAAGCCCAACGCCGCACATTCTGCAACAGATATATCCAAACCACACCCACGGCTGCGCCCCCTGCCAAGGCCCAAGGCGCGGTTTGGTGTACAACCGCGCACTGTCATTTCACAACCAGAGGACGAGCCATGAAAAAACCCATGCTGCTGGCGGCGCTGTGCGCGGCCGCCCTGCCTGCGCTGGCGCAGCAGGCCTTGTTTGCCGATGCCATCGCCCCCGCTGCAAGCGGCACGGGCAAGGCGCCCTACCTCTACGTCGGCCAGGCGACCACGGCCAAGGCCCCGCTGGCGCTGAGCAGCCAACCAGGCAAAGGCACGCCGGTGACGACCGTGCCCGCCCAGGCCCCGCTGACCGTGCTGTTGGCCACGCCCGACAAAGCGCATTACCTGGTCAAGACCAGCCTTGGCCTGACAGGCTGGATTGCCGCCGACGCCCAGCCCGCTGCCGACAGCCGCGACAGCGAGGACTTCAGCCAACTGAAAAAACTCAGCCCCATCCCCGAGGGCCTGAAGATCGAAGGCCTGCCGCCCTTTGCCCTGCACTACAACCCGCAGCGCATCCAGCCGCTCACGCCGGCGGCGCAAAGCAATGAGGACAGCTACGTGCTGCTGCAAGGGCAGTTTGCCGCCAATGATCGCAACTACCGGCTCGAATGCGGCCCTGGCCCGAGCGCCGACCCATACTGCGAGCTGCTCGACGCGACCGACCTCAAGCAACGCGCCGATGGTCAGCTCGGCGCCGGGCGCATGCTGGGCGGGGAGACCTTTTACTTCCCCGGCAATGGCACGCTCTACAGCAGCACCCACATCAACCGCCACCACCAGACCTTCAGCAAATACCGCCTGAAAGACGATGGCCAGCTGGCCGAAGTGGCGCAGGCCTTCTACTACGTGGGCCTGAAAAGCACGGCACTGGCGCCCATCACCCTCAGCAGCCAGCCCGAAGGGGGCGAGCCCGTGGCCCGCATCGCCAAGGGCGACAAACTCCAGGTGCTGCTGCACGACGCCTTCCGCCCGCGCAAGGAAGACGACTACCGCGACTTCCTGCTCATCCAGGCCAGCGACGGCAGCCTGGGTTGGCTAAGCATCAACCACCTCGGCGACGAGCCCGCCCCCATCGAGGACTACCGCTTCATGGGCGACTGAGCGCAGCGGCCAGGGTGCTGCTCAAAAGTCGCGCCCGCATGGGGTGCAGAGTGCGAAAACAGCAATGATTCGCATTGATAATTGCACCCCATGCCCCCACCGCCCACGCTCGACGCCCCCAACTGGCCCGCCCCGGCGGGCTTTCGCGCCATCACGGCCCGCCTGCAAAAACAGGTGCAGCGGCGCACCGGCTGCGCCGAAGACGCGCGCGATCTGGTGCAAGACGCCTGGCTGCGCCTGCTGGAGCAAGGCGAGGCCGCGCGCCAACTGCGCGAGCCCGCCGCCTGGCTCAGCGCCGTGGCGCACCACCTCACGCTCGACCACCTGCGCCAACGGCAGACCGCCGCCCGCTGCGGCCTGCCCCGCCAAGGCAGCCACGGCAACGGCAACGGCGATGGCGATGGTCATAACGACGGCGGCCATGCCATCGCCCCCTGGCAGGCCCAGCCCGACGCCGCCGAATCCCTGATGTACCGCCAGGCGCTCGATGCCGTGCAGGCCGCCTTGCACGCCCTGCCCGAACGCGCGCGCCAAGCCTTTCTCGCCCACCGCCTGCACGGCACGCCCCAAGGCGAGCTGGCCGCGCGCCACGGCGTCAGCCTCGCCACCATCGAGCGCGACCTGCAACAGGCCAACGCCCGCCTGCACACCGCCCTGCTGCACTGGCGCGGCGAACACCCCGGCGACCACGCCGCCAGCCAAGCCCACCACGCCCAGCACGCCCACGAGGCCCAATCCGTCAAGACCGCCCCTGCTACTCGCCGCCGCTCGCTCACCGCGCTGCTCGGCCTGGCCGCCCTCAGCGGCAGCGGCCTGCTGGGCTGGCGGGTATGGCAATCCATCGCCGCCCGCCCCCTGCTGGAGCTGGCGCTGCACACCCCGCGCGGCCAGCTCGCCCGCCAGGCCCTGCCCGACGGCAGCGCCCTCACCCTCGACGCCGCCAGCCGCGCCCACATCACCTACCGCCGCGCCCTGCGCCACGTGCAACTGCTGCACGGCGCGCTGTTTGCCGAAGTGGCCCACGACCCCCAGCGCCCCTTCGTCGTCGAGGCCGCCCTGCCCCAGCCCGCCGCCGCCACTTCCGCAGGCGCCACCGCAGACACTGCCGCAACCGGCATCGCCCAAGCCGCCCCCCATGCCCCAGATGCTCGCCCGCGCGTGCGCATCACCGTGTTGGGCACCCGCTTCAGCGTGGACATGGCCCCCGCCGGCATCGACGTGCGCGTGGCCCAGGGCCGCGTGCGCGTTGAATGGCTGGGCGCCGATGGCCAGCCACGCAGCCAGCGCGATCTGCACCCTGGCCAGGGCCTGCGCCTGCATGCCGCCAGCCCCGCCCCCATCGAACTGCCCGCCAGCAGCGCCGCCGGCCTTGGTGATGACGCCGACCAGCACGCCGCCCCCTGGCGCCACGGCCACCTGCGCTTTCACGCCGAACCCCTGGCCCACGCCATCGCCCGCCTGGCGCGCTACCAGCGCGAAGACGCCGCCCCCATTGAGCTTGATCCGCGCGTGGCTGCGCTGGCCATCAGCGGCCAGGTGCCCGTGCGCCACGCCCACGACTGGCTGCAATCCCTGCCCGCCGTGCTGCCCGTCACCGTGCGCCGCCAGGGCCAGGGCTGGCACATTGCCCCGCGCAGCCATCCGCGCGCGCAGCGGTAAGCGGCCGCGCCAGCGGCCCTCCGCCACAGCGCACCCGCGCCGCAAACCCTCGCGTTTGGGGGCGCCTGCCACGCTGTTACAAAAAACCTGAGGGAAACGCCCGCGTCGTTCGTCAACACCCATGACGGCCCGCTTTGGGCTGGTCAACCGGGCGGGTTGCGGCGTCAGCCCACCGTCTTGGCACGCGCTGGCAAGCAGCCGCTGGGGCAAGGCATGCCAAG
Source organism: Vandammella animalimorsus (assembly GCF_002285285.1). Taxonomy (GTDB): domain Bacteria; phylum Pseudomonadota; class Gammaproteobacteria; order Burkholderiales; family Burkholderiaceae_C; genus Lampropedia; species Lampropedia animalimorsus. The sequence goes on along the minus strand of NZ_NSJF01000001.1, from coordinate 138,352 downwards.
CGGCAGGCCACCCCATTCGCCCGCTGCTCCAACCGTGCCGAGGCCGAGAACACAAACCCAACCCGCTCCCTCGCCGCGCGCACGCGCGCCCATTGCCCATTTGACGAAGGACGACACCACCATGCTTGCTGCCCCGTTCCGCCCCCGCGCCGCCGCCACCGCAGCCGCGCTGGCCTGCACCTTGGCCGCCTGGCCTGCAGCCCAGGCCCAAACAACCAACCCGGCCACGGCCCCAGCCACTGCGCCAAGCGCCCCGCAACCGAGCGCGCCTGCGCAAGCGGCTGCTGCCATCCACCTGCCCGCCCAACCGCTGGCGCACAGCCTGGCCGCGCTGGCGCAGCGCAGCGGCGCATCGCTGGCCTACGCACCTGAGCTGGTGGCGGGCAAACAGGCCGCCGCCGTGCAAGGCGCGCCTGGCGTGGCCGCGGCGCTGGCGCAAATGCTGCGCGGCACCGGCCTGCAAGCGCGCCAGCAGGGCCAGACCTGGACGATCCAGCCCGCCCCGACCCCTGCGCAAGCTGCCGCCGCAAGCAGCGCGGGCGGTGCCCAGACCCTGCCCGCCGTCACCGTGCAGGCCGCGCCCGAAACCGCCACCGGCCCGGTGCTGGGCTACGCCGCGCGCCGCAGCGCCACGGCCACCAAGACGGACACGCCGCTCTTGGAGACGCCGCAGTCCGTCAGCGTGGTCGGCGCCGAGGAGATCGAGGACCGGGGCGCCACCAACTTGATGGAAATCGGCCGTTATACGGCCGGCGTGCAGGTGGAGTCGTATGGCAATGGCGCGCATTACAACTGGATCAGCCTGCGCGGTTTCAATGCCAATGCTTCCACCTACGTCAACGGTTTGCGCGCGCCTTCGTCAGGCTATGTCTCGCGGCTGACGGACCCGTTCGAGGTGGAGCGCTTCGAGGCGCTGCGCGGCCCCAGCTCGGCGCTGTATGGCCTGGGTGATGCGGGCGGCGTCATCAACGTCATCACCAAGCAGGCCGGGCCGGAAGCGGAGCGGCAGGTGCAGGCCGAGCTGGGCAGCCACCGCAAGGCGCTGGGCGTGGACGTGGGCGGCGCCCTGGATGCGCAGCGCAGCCTGCACTGGCGCGTGGTGGCCGCGGCCAACCACAACCGGCATTTCTTCGCCATTCCCGGCCATGGTCGGCAGACTTACCGTGGCCATGTGCTGGCCCCTTCATTGACCTGGACGCCCAATGCCGACACCACGCTGACGCTGCATGGCCGCTGGTTCCGCAAGCAGGGGGCGGATCAGGAAACGCAGTTTCTGGGCGCCGACCGTCAGTCGCCCAGCGGTTGGTCGAACAGCAATCCGAACTTCAGCTTCGGCAATACCCGGCAAGGCGAATGGGGCTACCAGTTCAGCCACCGCCTGCACGCTGGCTGGTCGATCCAGCAGCGCTTCGTGAGCGGCAGCCACCGTTTTCATGGCGGCTGGTTGTATGGCGAAGGCCCGGCCGACCCGCAAACGGGCGAGCTGGCGCAAACCGCCTATGAAAACGACAACCGAATGCGCCACACCGCGCTGGACACGCAGCTGCAAGGCCAGTGGCACAGCGGCCGCGTGCGCCACACGCTGGCTTTGGGGCTGGACGCTCATGCATCGCGCTTTGCCAGCGTCAATCGCGACGATCCGGCCGACAGCCTGAACATCTTTTTGCCACCGCAGCCGCAATACAGTCGCCCCGTGCCGCCGCCCACCACAGTCAATACCGACGAGCAAACGCGCCAGCGCCAGATCGGCCTGTACGTGCAAGACCAGATGCAGCACGGCCCCTGGCGGCTGACGCTGGGCGGGCGCTATGACCGCGTGCGCACGCGCTTGGACAACCGTCTGGACGGCTCGCAAACGCGCGAGAAAAACGGCGCCTTCTCCGGCCGAGTGGCGCTGGGCCATGTCTGGCCCAGCGGCTGGGCGCCTTACCTGAGCTACGCCACCTCCTTCCTGCCCGAAAGCGGCGCCGACGCCCACGGCGCGCTGTTCAAGCCCACGCGCGGCCAGCAGTGGGAGCTGGGCCTGAAGTGGCAGCCCAGCGGGCGCGAGCTGCTGCTCACCGCCGCCGTGTTCGACCTGCGCAAGACCAATGTGCTGACCACCGATCCGCAGCACTACGGCTTTCAGCGCCAGACCGGCGAAATCCGCTCGCGCGGGCTGGAGCTGGAAGCCAAGGGCGCGCTCACGCGCCAGCTCAAGCTCACTGCCCAGCTCACCGTGCAGGACGTGAAGATCGCTCGCAGCGAGGATGGCGACCAGGGCAACCGCGTGGACAACGTGCCCCGCGTGCTGGCTTCAGCCTGGGTGGACTACCGCTTTGCCGCCGCGCCAGGCCTGAGCGCCGGCCTCGGGCTGCGCCACACCGGCAGCCGCTACGCCTACAGCGACAACCAAATCGCCATGCCCGCCCACACCCTGCTGGACGCCGCGCTGCGCTACGAGCGCGGCCCCTGGCAGGCGGCGCTGAACTTCAGCAACCTGACCAACAAGCGCTACGCCGCCAGCTACGGTTGGGGCTACTACCCCGGCACGCCGCGCACGGTGACGGCCAGCCTGAAGTACCGCTTCTGAAGTACAGGCGCCCGATCTCGGCCCATCGTGGCGCGCGGGCAGCATGGCCAGACGCCCCGCACTGGCCATGCGTGGCTTGGCGTCATGCCATGGTCTGTCGCCCCAGGGCGCGATCCCAGGCCACCGCAGCCAGCGTAACCAGGCCCAGTGCCAGGCCTGTGGCGCTGGCGCCTGCCCAGCCCCAGCGCAGCCAGGCATAAGAGCCCAGGGCCGAGCCCAGCGATGCGCCCATGAAGTAGCCCGTCATGTAAATGGCGTTGACGCGCGAACGCGCCTGGGGCGCCAGCGCATAGATCACGTTCTGGTTGCTGATGTGCAACGCCTGCAGTGCGGCGTCCACCATCAGCAGGCCTGCCAGAAAGCACCACAGATTGGCGCCGCCCTGCGACAGCACGGCCCAGCCAGCCAGCATGAGCCAAGCGCCAGCCTGCGTGGTGCGCAGCACCAGGCCGCGATCGGCCAGCCGCCCGGCCAGATTGGCCATGAGTGCGCCGGCAATGCCTGCCAGGCCGATCAGGCCAATTTGTGCGTCACTGAAGCCGTAGCCAGGGCCAGCCAACAGCAAGGCCATGGTGGAGAACAAGGTGCTGACTGCGGCAAAGCCCAGGCCGCCAATCAAGGCCCGGCTGCGCAGGCGCGGCTGCTGGCGCAGCAGGGCCAGCAATGAGGCCATGACGGCGGCGTAACGCATGCGCTGCGCCGGATGCGCGAGCGGCAGCTTGCGCCAAAGCAGCCAGGCCATGGCGGCGGTCGCAGCCGCCCCTGCCCAGTACACGGCTTGCCAGCCGCCCCAGTCCGAGAGCAGGCCTGCCACGCTGCGTGCAGCCAGAATGCCCACGAGCAAGCCGCTCATGACCAGCCCGACGGCCCGCCCGCCCGCGCCTGGCGCAGCAAAGCTGGCCGCCATGGGCACCAGCACCTGGGCGGCAACGGAGAACAGGCCCGTCATCACAGTGCCAAGCGCCAGCTGCACAAAGCTGCCCGCCAAGGCGCTGATCAACATGCCCGCTGCGGCCAGCAGCATCAGGCCCACCACCAGGCGGCGTCGCTCAAGCATGTCGCCCAGGGGCACGAGCAGCAACAGCCCTGCGGCATAGGACAGCTGGGCCAGCGTCACCGTCAGGGCGGCCGAGGCATCACTGATGTTCAAGCCCAATGCCATGGAGTGCAGCAGCGGCTGGTTGAAGTAATTGGCCCCTGCGCACAGGCCGCAGGCGCAAGCCATCAGCACCAAGGTGGCGGTGTCCAATACGGGCGGCGGGCAAACGGTTGGGCGATGGGCGGCTGCAGTCATGGCAGGCGATTGTGCGGCAATGCCCGCTTCTGCAAACGCTCAAGGCCAGCGCTGGGGCAGGCGCTGGCGGCGCAGGACAAGGCCCAAAGGAGGGCCAAAGGGAAGGGCCCGGCATGCCAAGCGGTCTCCCTGCACGGCACTATGCCATCGACCAATCGTCAAAAAAATGTAAGAGAATGCCCCGCATGAAGCTAGGGCCTGTTCACACTATGCACAAGGCGAAAGCCCAGCAGTTGCGGTTTTCTGACCAAAAACACCGCCGCAGCACTCCATCTCAACAAGCCCTCGGCAACCGCATTCACCAGCGTGAGCGTCTTCACATTTTCACGATCAGACCATCGCCATGAGCATTCTTCAGTGGACGCCGGACATGGATACCGGCATTGTCGAAATCGACAGGCAGCATCGGCGCATCGTCGAATACATCAACATGCTGCACGAAGCGCGGCAAACGCACGACCGCCAGCGCCTGGGCGAGGTGATTGCAGAAATGGTGGACTACACCATCTCGCACTTCGCCTTTGAAGAGGCCCTGATCGAGGAGGCGGGCTACATCTTCACCGGGCCGCACAAAAAAGTGCATGAACTGTTCACTCGCAAGGTGACTGAAATGCAACGGCGCTTTGACAGCGGCGAGGATGTGAGCGCAGAGCTGCACGACATGCTCTCGCGCTGGCTTTTCAACCACGTGCGCAATGAGGACCACGGCTATGTGGAGGCCGTGCAAGCCTATCAGCGCAGATTGCTGGGAGATCAGCAGCCCGCCACGCAATTGCCCACGCAGCCTTTGGAGGCGGAGCAGGATCTGGAGGCCGCCGGGGAAGCCTTTGCCGCCGCCGAAGCCGCGCCACGCAAAAGCTGGCTGGCGCGCGTTCTGGGGCTGTAGCGCAGCCTCTACCCCGGCCCTGGGCAGGCAGCACCTGCCGCGCTGAGAGCTGTGCTGCTCACTTGGGGCCCCATGCCCGCCATGCGCCCGTGCAAAGATCGCGGGCAGGCTCTCAGAACCAGTTCAAAATCTCTGCACGGGGCGGGCAAGAGCATGGGGTTGGGCGCCCTGCTGCACTGCAAAACTTCGCCACAGCCAACAGTCACGGCTACGGCTGTGTTTTGCGCCTTGCTGCCCACCGCAATTGGCTTCTTGCCCACTCGCGCCGAGATTTGGAACAAGTTCTCAGAAAGCGCGTATGGATCGGCTACAGAACATCGAGACATTTGTCCGCGTTGCCGCGACGCGGAACTTCACCGAAGCGGCCCGGCAGCTGCGCGTGGCCCGCTCAGTCGTTACCACGCGAATCCAGCAACTGGAGGCGCACGTCGGCGCGCCTTTGTTCTTTCGCAGCACACGCAATGTGCAGTTGACGCAGATCGGGCATGCCTTTCTTGGCGAATGCACCGAGCTGGTGGCCAAGGCCAACGAGCTGATCGACCAGATGCGCGATGTGTACGACAACCCTCAAGGCACGCTGAAAATCCACGCTGCAACGGGTTTTGTGCAAGGCCATTTCGCCCCTGTCATCAGCGACTTCCAGCAGGCCTACCCTGGCATACACATTGATTTGGGCGTTGGTGACGAGCTGATTGATTTGGTCAAGTCCGGCGTGGACTGCGCCATGCAAATCCACCCCGTCACTTCCCTGGATCTGGTCAGCCGGCCGCTCTTTCCGATACGGCGCTTCTTCTGCGCCACGCCCAAGTACCTGGCCCAGCACGGCGCCCCGCAGGAGCCCCAGGATCTGCACCAGCACCGCATCGCGTATTACTCCCGATACGCCAGCCGCGACAAATGGGCGTTCTATCGCAATGGGCAAGAGCGCACATTGACCATTGCCCCGGCGCTGCTGACCAACAGCGTGCACCTGCTCTACAACTTTGCGCTGGAGCACTCGGCCATTGTCTGCCTGCCCACTTTCGTGGCCTGGCCCGCCCTGCTCGATGGGCGGCTGAAGATTGTGCTGCCCCATGACCTGTTAAGCCCTTGACCCTGGCGGCGGTGTTCTCGCCCACCTCGCGCAATGCCGTCAAACTGAAGCTGTTTCTCGACTACGTCACGGCAAGATTCCCGCACTTGCCATCCTGGGATGCCCAGCTTCTGGCCTCTGGAATCATCCCTGAGGAAATCATTGAAGCCTAGAGCATGTGATGCACGGCCCGAATGCATCGCTGAGGCGCATGCATCTGCGGATTCGTGCAGGCCCTGCATCGCGCCCGCGTTCCATCCCAGCCCCCAGTCGCGTTTCCCTGCACGGTGTTTTTGCAGGTCAGTCACAGGGAAAACCCGCATGATTGTTCGATAGAAAAGAACAATCTGACCTTGCTTTGCTGGCTTCTGCAAAGACTGCCTGCCTCCTACAGTCCAACGCATCAAGAGCTCTTTTGCTCTGGGACGAAAGGAGACGAAAGCATGACCAAGAGCACCGCAGACGTGGCTGCGGCCGCTGGCCTGAAGCAAGCCATCAGGCACCAATTGTTCATCAATGGCCGCTTTGTCGATGCGGCGTCGGGCAAAACGCTGCCGACGCTGAATCCGCACGACAACACGCCCATTGCCGATGTGGCCATGGCCGATGCCGAGGACGTTGACCGCGCCGTTGCGGCAGCCCAGGCGGCCTACCCCCAATGGAGCCGCATGCCTGCGGCAGACCGCGGCCGCATTCTGCTGCGCCTGGCCGACCTGATCGAGGCCAATGCCGAGGAGCTGGCCAGGCTAGAGTCACTCGACACAGGCCACCCGATTCGCGACTCGCGCGCGCTGGATGTGCCACGCACGGCCGCCTGCTACCGATATTTCGGGGGGATGGCAGACAAGTTTCAGGGCGAGACGATTCCCGTTGAAGCGGGCTTTCTGAATTACACGCTGCGCGAGCCGCTGGGCATCGTCGGGCAGGTCGTGCCCTGGAATTTCCCGCTGATGTTCACCAGCTGGAAAATGGCGCCGGCCCTGGCAGCGGGCAACTGCATCGTCATGAAGCCGGCAGAGGTCACGCCGCTGAGCTCGCTGAAGATCGCCGAGCTGATGTCTGAGGCGGGCATGCCCGATGGGGTGGTCAACATGTTGCCAGGCCTGGGGCACGAGGCTGGCGAGGCGATCGCGCAGCACCCGGGCATTGCCAAAGTGGCATTCACGGGCAGCACCGCCACTGGCCGCAAGATCGTGCAGGCCAGCGCCGGCAACCTGAAGAAAGTGCAGCTGGAGCTGGGCGGCAAAGGGCCCAACATCGTCTTTGAAGATGCCAATCTGAACGCGGCCGTCAACGGCAGCGCCTGGGCCATCTTCCACAACCAGGGCCAGGCATGCATTGCGGGCTCGAGGCTGATCCTGCACGAGAAGATTGCCGATGAATTTCTGGAGAAGTTCATCGCCTTGGCGCGCTCGATACGCCTTGGCAATCCGCTGGACCCGCAAACGGAGATGGGCCCGCTGACCAGCGCCACACACCGCGATCGCGTGCTCAGCTATGTGGATGTGGGGCTTCAGGAAGGCGGCCAGGTGCTCACAGGTGGCCGCGCCCCAACCGGCAGCCTGGGCGCGGGCTGCTACGTCGAGCCCACCGTGATGCGCGCGAAGTCCTTGCGCGATCGCATTGCCCAGGAAGAAGTTTTTGGCCCCTTTGTCACCGTGCTGACCTTCCGCACGGATGAAGAGGCGCTCGAAATTGCCAACAGCACGGACTACGGCCTGGGCAGCGGGCTATGGACAAGCCAGCTGCAGCGCGCGCACCGCTTTGCACGCGACTTGTACGCCGGCATGGTCTGGATCAACAGCTACAAGCGCGTCAACCCAGGCTCGCCCTTTGGCGGTTACGGCCAAAGCGGCTACGGCCGGGAAATGGGATTTGACGCCATGCACGAGTACACCCAGGTCAAAAGCGTGTGGGTGAACGTCGACGCACAGATTGCCCCCTGGTATCCACGTTGAAGGAGCATGCTATGAACACTCTGGCCTCATCCCAGCGCCGCAAACTGCTTCTGGCAGCCACTGCCTTGGCCTTGGCCGCCAACACGGCCTTGGCCGCACCGCCGGCATGGCCCCAAAAAACCGTTCGCATCGTCGTGCCTTTCCCGCCCGGCGGGACGGTCGATGGCGTCGCGCGCCTGCTGCAGCCGCGCCTGCAAGCGGCACTGGGCCAAACGGTGCTGATCGACAACCGCGCCGGCGCAGGCGGAACCGTGGGCGTGCGCGAGGTCGCACGCTCCGCTCCCGACGGCTACACGGTGGGGATGGTGTTTGATGCCTTCACCACCTACCCGCTGGTCTATCCGAACCTGGGTTTCGACAGTCGCAAGGATCTGGTGCCGGTGACGCAGATGGCCAGCAACCCGCTCGTGCTGGTGGTCAACCCCTCCGTGCCCGCCAACAACTTGCAAGAGCTGATCGCCCTGGCCAAGGCCAAGCCTGGCACGCTCAATTACGCCTCGGTGGGCGCGGGCAGCAGCAATCACCTGACGGCCGAATGGTTCAAGAGCGTGGCCGGGATCGACGTGGCGCACATCCCCTACAAGGGCGGTGGGCCGGCCCAACAGGATCTGCTGGGTGGACAGGTGCAAATGATGTTCCTCTCGGCCGTGCTCGCACAGCCGCATGTGCGCGCCGGCAAGCTGCGCGCGCTCGCGCAGACGGGCGCCAAACGCGTCGATGCCTACCGAGATGTGCCTACCGTCGCCGAGAGCGGTTACCCGGATTTCCATGTCGAATCCTGGGTTGGCATGTTGGCGCCTGCCGGCACGCCCAGTGCGATCATTGATCGCTTGCACACCGAGGTGACTGCCGCGCTCAACAACGCCGACGTCAAGGCGCGCCTTGCCGAGCAAGGCTTGCAGCCCATCGCCAATACCCCGGCGCAATTCGCCCAGGCGCTCTCGGACGAATACGCCAAGTGGCAGCGCCTGATCAGCGAACGCAACCTCTCGCTGGAGTGAACGCGCCATGCTGTCCTTCATCCATGAGCCTGCGCCCACCCGCGTCGTCTTCCGCGCAGGGGCGCTGGCCACATTGCCCGAAGAGATCGAGCGCCTGGGCCTGCAAAGGGCGCTGGTGCTGTCCACCCCGGAGCAAGCGCACATGGCCGAGCGCGCAGCCAGCCTGCTGGGCCAGCGCGCCGCTGGCGTATTTGCCAAGGCCGTCATGCATGTGCCCATCGAAACGGCACGCGCCGCGCGCCAGGAAGCCCAGCGCCTCAACGCCGACTGCGCCGTGGCCATTGGCGGCGGCTCCACCACCGGCCTGGGCAAAGCCATCGCCCTGGAAAGCGCACTGCCCATCATCGCCATCCCGACCACCTATGCCGGCAGCGAGATGACGCCCATCTGGGGCATCACCGAAAACGGCGTGAAGAAGACCGGGCGCGACCGCCGCGTGCTGCCCCAAACCGTGATCTACGACCCCGAGCTGACAGTGGGCTTGCCAATTGACTTGAGCGTCACCAGCGGCATCAACGCCATCGCCCATGCGGCTGAAGGGCTTTACGCCCAGGACGGCAACCCCGTCACCAGCCTCATGGCCGAAGAAGGCATCCGGGCCATTGCAGCAGCGCTGCCCCAGTTGCGCCAAAACCCGGCACACCTCGATGCACGCGCCCAGGCCCTGTATGGCGCCTGGCTGTGCGGCTCCGTACTCGGCAGCGTAGGCATGGCCATCCACCACAAGCTCTGCCACACCCTGGGCGGGAGCTTCAACCTGCCGCATGCCCCAGTGCATACCGTCGTGCTGCCCCATGCCATCGCCTACAACGCAGCCGCTGCCCCACAGGCCATGCGCAAAATCGCGCGCGCCCTGGGCATTGAGGCCGATGACCCACTCGCAGCCGCCCAAGGGCTGCAGCAATTGGCGCGCGAGAACGGAGCGCCAACGGCCTTGCAAGACATCGGCATGCGCGAGCAAGACCTGGAGCGCGCCGCAGACCTGGCCGTCGCCAACCCCTACTGGAACCCGCGCCCCGTAGGCCCTGAAGCGCGCCACGCACTGCGCGCCCTGCTGCAGCGCGCCCATGCTGGCCAGGCCCCCAGCGCCATCGACTGAAGCCTGAATTGCGATGCGAATGGGCAGCCAGCGATTGGGGCGGAGCGCCAGCATCAACACACAGTCAAACCATTGGCTCGGCAATGCTTTGCGACGCCGCTGCAGCCCGCCCCACCCCGCTTTCTTGCTTGCCGTGCAGTGGCTTTGAACCGCCTGATCAGGGCCTGTCCAGCTGCAGGTCTTTGACCACTGTCTCCAAAGCAAACAGCTTGGCCCTGCCAAACAGCTGCGGCAGGGGCGCAACAGGCAGCAGCGCGCGGATGCGCTGGCGCTGCGCATCGGTGGGCTGCACGAAGCAATGCAGGCTCACCACCGCCAGCCACCGCGCAGCCAAGGGCTGGAAGAGGCGCGCAGCGCAGGCCTCATCGCCCAACGCAGCGCGGGGCACGCTCAGCAGCACGATGCAGTGGTTCCACGCATCGCCCAGGCGGCTCAGCTTCAGCAGGCGCAGCCAGTGCTCGGCGCTTTCGCCGCGCATGTGTGGTTTGAGCATCTCCAACGTGGGCGCGTTGCCGCTGCGCTCGGTGTGCAGCCGGGCGACGCGGAAAACGGCGCGCGCAGGGTCTTGCAGCGCGCGCAGGGTGAGCGCGTCGGCCGCTTGCGCTTGCAGGCGGTAGGCCGCAGCGTAGGCGGCGCAGCGCACACGAACCGACGCATCATCCAACGCGGCCAGCGCCAGCGGGCGGCCTTGCGGCAGGGCCAGATCGGCCAACAAACCCAGCGCAGCGGCGCGCTGGCGCGGCAGGGCATCGGGCCTGTGCAAAGTGGCCGTGGCATGGGCCAGCAGATCTTCGCCGGGGCCGCCGCACAATTGAATCGCCAGATAACGCACGCTGGGGCTGGCATCGAGCAGGGCCGCTTGCAACCAATTGGGCCAGAGGGCTTGCCCGCTGCCCAGGCTTGGCGCGGCGGCGCTGCCGTGCGCGGCCCTCAGCGTGAGGCTCAATGCGCGCAACGCGCTCAAACGGGTGCGGATATGGGGCGTGCGCAGGGCTTGCTCATACAGGCTTTGCCGCAGCTCAGGGCTGGGCAGCTTGTGCACCCATTGCACGGCGCGGCGGGTGATGGCCGGCTGGCGCGCGGCCAGCCCACTGGCCAGCACCGGGGCCAGCACCTGGGCCAGGGCTTGGGCGCCCGGCGCATGCAGCGCCCAGTCGAGCAGCGCATCAAAGCAAAACACGGCCTGCGCAGGCGCGCCGCGCCGCACCAAGACATGCAATGGCTGGCGCTGGGCAGCATCCATGTCTTGCAGGTTTTTGCGCAGGCTGTGGCGCACCAGCTCCAGCGCATCGCCGTGGTGCGCGCGCTGGCCGCGCTCCAGCGCCCGCAAGGCGGGCAAGGCCTGCAGCGCGGTGGCAAAGTCCCATTGCGGCAGCAAGCGCTGCAAGGCCTGCCAAGCGGCAGCGCGCACTTGCGGCGCCCAGTCGTTCAGGCGCAGCAGCACGGCTTGCCAGATGGCGGCATCGGCATTGCCTGGCGTGATGCGCTTCAGGGCGCGTTCGCGCACCCGCCCATCGGGGCTGAGCAGTTCGGTCAACAAACTGTGGCGCTCGGCTGGCACGGGGGATTGCGGGCAAAGCGCGGCGCGCATCCATTGGGCAAAAGCCCGGGCACGCGCCTGGGTGGATCGAGGAAAATCCTTAAACCATGAAAATTTCGGCATGGCGATCAATAGACCTTGCGAAACACCTTTTTAATGCAATGACACAACGCAGTGCTCAAGCCTTGAAATAAGCCAAAATTTCTTGATCCTCCCCCACCATATGATCCACGATGTGAAAGACATCGCTTTTTTGGGGGTGTTGCAGACTCTCATTTCTATTCAATATTTGAATATTTTGAATATCTTTCCAGGGGGATTCCGACGCATCAAGAAGCATGGCATTGAAACCGCTTTCACCTTGCCAGATGCGTAGCGGAAAGCCTGTTTTCCCGATGATTTCATCATTTTTCTCGCCCCATTCCAAGAGCACGACAAGGCACATGGCTACCTTGGGGTTTGCGTGCTGCTCCAGCAAGGCATAGTAATACGCAAAGGCATCATGATCCTGGTACACAAAACGTGTCAAACGGGTAATGACTTCATTGCAGCAGCTGCAGCGCTCCACCTCTGGCGACTCGAATTCAATGGCAATCATGGCGATTGATTAAAAATCCTAATTTTTCACTTGCGCAGGCTTTATTCCATTGGCAGGCTGCTAAAGCATTCAGGTTGCCGTACAAAAACCATCATGATTGCGCAAACCCAAAACATGTGACATTTTCACCCGCTCGGGATCCGATCTGAAAATCGGCATTGCCCGCACAAGCGGATGGCAAAGGCAGTAGCCGGGGGCTGCTGCCTCCTCACCCCTTCACGCACAACACCTGCTTGAGCGTGTGCACCACGTCCACCAGGTCGCGCTGGGCGGCCATCACCGCGTCGATGTCCTTGTAGGCCATCGGGATTTCGTCAATCACGGCCTCGTCCTTGCGGCATTCCACCCCGGCGGTGGCGGCGATCTGGTCGGCCACGGTGAATTGCTTTTTGGCCTGGGTGCGGCTCATGGTGCGGCCTGCGCCGTGGCTGCAGCTGTTGAAGCTGTCAGGGTTGCCCTTGCCGCGCACGATATAGCTTTTGGCGCCCATGCTCCCCGGGATGATGCCCAGCCGCCCTTTTTCGGCATTGACCGCGCCCTTGCGGGTGACGAACACGTCTTGCCCGAAGTGCGTTTCTTTCTGCACGTAGTTGTGGTGGCAGTTCACGGCTTCCACGTGCGTGTCGAAGGGCTTGGCGATGACTTGGCGCAGCGCGTGGATGACGCGCGTCATCATCACCTCGCGGTTGGCGGCGGCAAACTTTTGCGCCCAGCCCACGGCCTGCACGTAGTCGCCAAAGTACTGCGCGCCTTCCTCGAAGTAGGCCAGATTGGCATCGGGCAGGTTGCGCTGGTGCAGCTCGGCATCTTTCTTGGCCAGCTCGATGAAGTGGGTGCCAATGGCGTTGCCCACGCCGCGCGAGCCGCTGTGCAGCATGATCCACACGCTTTGCGCTTCGTCCAGGCAGATTTCGATGAAGTGGTTGCCGCCGCCCAGCGTGCCCAGGTGCTTGTGGTTGTTGGTGTTGCGCATGCGCGGGTGCTTGTCGCAGATGGCGTTGAACTCATCCACCAGCCGCGCCCAGGCAGCGTCGGTTTCCTCGGGCGGGGTTTCCCAGCCGCCCTTGTCGCGGCCGTATTTTTTGGGCGTCATGCCGTGCGGCACGGCTTTTTCGATGGCCGCGCGCAAGGGGCCGAGGTTGTCGGGCAGGTCGCTAGCGGTCAGCGTGGTTTTGCAGGCCATCATGCCGCAGCCGATGTCCACGCCCACGGCGGCGGGGATGATGGCGCGCACGGTGGGAATGACCGAGCCGATGGTTGCCCCAATGCCGTAGTGCACATCGGGCATCACCGCCACATGCTTGAACACGATGGGCAGGCTGGCAACGTTTTGCAATTGCTGGCGCGCCTCGTCCTCCACCGGCACGCCCTGCGTCCACATCTTGATGGGCGCGGCGCTGCCTTGCTGCACGTGCAGATGGCTGCCGTGCTCGCCCCGGATTTCCACGATCTCGGGCTGCGGCTTTTCTTCAGCAGGCGCATGGCGCGATTGCGCGGTGGCCAGGCGGCGGGCGAGACGGACAGCGGCGGCGTCATCGGCGGCGGTCATGTTCGCGGTGCTTTGTTCGGTGCGCATGGGTGATTTTGTTGTTGTGTGTGGATCAGGTGGGTGCAACCGTCTTTGCAGGGTGCGTGCCGTTGGCAGGCCCGCTTCGGGCGTGCGATGGTTCGTCGATGCGGCGCTCTGCCGCCAATGATTCATTCAAGCCGCAGCATCCAGCCAGCAGCGCTGCAAGCGCCCAGCGACATCTTCCAGGCGGCCTTGCTGCTCCAGCCGCAGCGTGGGCAGGGCCTGGGCGCCGCGCCGGGCGCCCCACAGCGCGCCGGCCATGGCAGCAATGGTGTCGGTGTCGCCCCGGCAGGCCGTGGCAAAGCGGATCAGCGCCTCGAAAGGCTGCTCAAGGTGGCGCAGCGCCAGGTACAGCGCAGTCACACAAGAGGTGCGGGCCGTGATGCCGTGACCCAGCATGCGCGCCACCTGGCGCGGGGTGGGCGCATCGCCCTGGGCCAGCCAGGCTGAAGCGGTGCGCAAGGCGGGATCGAATGCTTCTGCTTCAGCATCCGACAGGGCGCCGCGGGCGGCAGTCAACACGGCGTCAGCGTTGGTGCCAGGCGTCATGAGGGCGCGGGTCGCCAGGGCCAGCAGCACCGCACCCGCCATGCCCTGCGGGTGGGCATGGGTCACTTGCGCCGACTGGCGTGCAGCCTGCGCCAGCGCCTGCTCGGTGACAAAAGGCCACAGCGCCAGCACGGGCGCGCGCATGGCTGCGCCATTGCCCCATGAGCCCTGGGGGTGAACGCTGCGGTTGGCCTGCCGCCAAGATTGGCCCGCGCGGATGCGGCGCAGCACCTTGGCTGCGCCAGGCCCATAGCCGCGCCGCCACTGGTAGCTGCGGGCAAAGCGCTGCGCCAGATCGTCCTGATTCAGGCCGCCACAGGCCAGCAAGGATTCGGCCAAATCCAGGCTCATTTGCGTGTCGTCGGTAAAGCGGCGCAGGCCCTCGGGTGTGCGGCCCAGCAGCGCCCACAGGCCGCGCGCCAGCAGTCCGCCCTCATACGGCGCTCCCAACGTGTCGCCCAAGGCAAGGCCCAGCAAAACGCCGCGCACGGTATCGGTGGAGGGAATGATGTCGGCAGATATGGTCATAACGCTTGTTTTGATGGCTTGAAAGTCTTGATGCACTGGCGCCGGGGGCGTGCAATTGCTGGCTTCTGCGAATCAGAACGGGGTTGATGCTCTGAATTGAAGCGTGCTCCACCAGCTTGTGCAGCAAGGGCTGGAGGTCTTGCCCACGGTGATTGAAGCGATAGCAAACTTCACCGGACCAAGGCGAGCGCTTCAGGGCAATCGGCAATGGTCGCGCTCAGACGAAGCGCCTGCCCTCTTGCTGGATGGTTTCGGCATTCAGGTTTTCTTGGTTTTTCATGGGTTTCTCCTTTCATCGCTCGATCGCTGTTGGCGAGCGCTTTCGGGTCTATCCAGACGCATGGCGTCGATGCAGTTCTGGATGACTTGTGCGGGCGTGAATCGGCAACCGCATTCCCATCGGTCGAAATGCGGGATGCGCGTCGTCTCCAGCGCCAACAGACGTTGCATAAAAATCAGGCGATGCGCTTCATGGCGCATCCACCCATCCACGCAGGTGATGTAGTCGGGCCGATCCTTGGTAAACGCGTTGCTGACGCATCCATCCAGCCAGTAGTCGAACCAGGCCGCGTTGGCGTAATGCAGCGTGGCTTGGGGCGTGTCGGTGCGCAGCCAAAGATCCAGCAAAGGCTGGATGTCAAGCCCGCCGATGTGGAGCATGAGCAGCACGTCAACCAGCGTGTAGCCGTTCCAAGGCCCGCCGCGCTCCCACGGATAGCGGGCCAGGCAATCGGCAAACAACGCCTGTGCCACCGCTTGCACGGCCTGCCATTGCTCGGGGCTGAGGCTGTCCGCCGGGCAGCGGCCCAGGCGGTCCAGATACAGCTCGGTGCTGTGATGCAATTCTTTACCTTGCGCAATCAGCTCCAGCAAACGGGGCAGGAAATAGCCCACCTCGGCGATGCTCTGCACATCGTTTTTGGCCGAGTTGTTGTATTCATAAAGGTGCTTGGGCGTGAGCTGGCGCAACGGCAGGCGACGCAGTTGTTCTTCCATCTCGGGCTCCACGCAACAGGGCATGCACACATCCAGCGGCCCAGCAGGCGGCGGGCAGGCGCTGAAAACACGGTAGGCGTGTTCAATGGCAGCCGCCAAGGCGGAAGACATGGTGTTCATGGCTGTTTCTTTACTGTGCGCTTCTTGCCGCTACTTTCACCGCTTAACGCTGCAAATTACCAATACGCGCAGTCGCGGCAGGCACGGCAATGCTTGGCGCCGCTGTAGATGGGGCCGTGCGCCACTTCGTACCACCACTTTTGCTGCTTGGCGGTCCACACCTCTTGCGCGCCGCAGCGGCAGCAGGTGAAAGGGTTGGTCGATGTAGTAGCCGGGCAGAAAGGTGGCGTTGTTGTGCTGGGCCAGCACGGCCTGGTCGACCAGTGCCACACCCTCGCCCTGGCACGCGGCTTGGGCGATGAGGGCGCGGGCCTCTTGCGCGTTGGCCAGTCTTGCGTGCGCGCCAGCCGTTGCTGTTGCTGCTGGGCGCGCCTTTGCTTGTTGCTGCTTTTCATGCGTGAGCCCCCGATGGGATGTGGCGCAAGGCCCCGTCAAAGTCCAGGGTGAACACGTCAAAGTCCCGTGCCAGAAAGGCCGCGCCCTGGTAGGCGGCCTGCACTTCCTGCATCAGCAGGGCTTGCTGCGCGTCGCTGTGGTGGCGGGCGCTGAAGTGGGTGAGGATGAGGCCAGGCAGCCCCGCCGACTGGGCAAAGGCGGCCACGTCGTGCGCGGCGCTGTGCATGTAGGCAGGGCCAACCTTGTCCAGCGCGGCGCGGCTGTAGGTGGCCTCATGCACCAGCAGGGCCGCGCCTTGGCAGGCGGCGCGCAGCACACTCGCCTCGGCGTTGTCGCCGCCCATCACGGCAGCCAGGCGGCGGGTGTGGGTGCGCACAAAGTCTGCGCTGCGCAGGGTGCGGCCAGCATGCCACACGTCTTGCCCCGCTTGCAGCTGGCCCCAGGCGGGGCCGGGCGGCAGGCCCGCCGCGCGCAGGGTGGGCGCGTCGATCTGGCGCAGCTGCTGGTGCAAATCAAAGCGGAAGGCGTGGCTGGGCACGCGGTGGCGCTGCGCGTACGTGCTCAGGCGCAATTGCACATAGGTTTGCACATGGGCTTGCGCCTGGCCGGAAGCGCTGGGAAGATCCAGCGGCTGCGCGCGCAGGCTTTCCACCGGTATGAAGTGCACCGGATAGGGCAGGTGCGTGCCCGTGCATTGCTGCGTGGCCTGCCACCACTGCCACACCGGCAGCGGGGCCACCAGCATCAAAGGCTGGCTGCGCCCGTGCATGCCCGCGCTGGCCAACAGGCCGGGCAGGCCCAGGCAGTGGTCGCCATGCACGTGGCTGATGCACACGCCAGCCAAATCGCGCAGGGCCAGCGGCGTGCGCAGCAATTGCTGCTGCGTGCCTTCGCCGCAGTCCACCAAATACCAGCCTGGCCCGGCCAAGGGCGCTTGCACGGCCAGGGCCGACACATTGCGCCAGCGCGTGGGCAGGCCAGAGGAGGTGCCGAGGAAGGTGAGGCGGAGCATGGTGAAAATGCGGAATACAGGCGAGTTCAGGTGGGTTTGCCCAAGTGGGCGATTTGCCGGTGGCCTCGGAGCCTTTCAAATTCATGGGGACAACCGAGCCAATGATGCTTCTGAAGGATGCATCATCATGCCGCGCGAGGTGCGCGACCGACTCAGAAGCGGTGACTTATTGGAGGTAGTTCGATGAGGGTACTGATTGTTTTTTTGGGGTTTTTCTCTTCAATGGTATTTGCATCACAGGAATGCGTTCAGGAAGTCAAAGTCAATGACAAATCATTGGTTTTGAATAAAACCACCCGTGCTGAGGTGGAGAAAATTTTTGGGGCCGCACAGGAATCCAAAAACCTGTATGAAGTTCCATATTATGAGCTGTGCTACAAGGTGAATGGCGGGGATGCCGCATTGATGTTTGGATTTCAATCGGGCAGTGATTTGTTGAGATCCGTGCAGATGGGGGTTTGGAACAGTGCGCTGGATGAGCGCATTCGCTGCTCGGAATCCCCACTCAATCAGATATCATTGAACAATAAGGTGCTTGGGCAAGAAGAAAAGAAGTCGACTGACGGCACGCAAGTTTTAATGAGGCACTGCACCATCCGAAAAGTTGACCGTGCCTTCTCGGGTATTTTGGTGGAGTCTGGGGTGTATTTGATCGATTTGGAGTGAGTTTCTGGTCGGAAACGGTGTGAACAGACCCTAGGTGTCAAATCCCGCCCGATCATATGGGCGCATATTGAACAGATCAGGCCGCTCTCGATACCATAGTTTCATGGTCTGCATGGGCGTTTGACCCTTGAGGACAGACTGTGGCAGTTGGTGGTTGTACAAGGCCACGTAGCGCAGCAGCGTTTGTTGCAGGTCTTGGGCGCTGTTGAAGCGCTGGCTCATTACAAGCAATGAATAGCGGATAGCGCTTTTTGCCCATGCAATCGTCCGGGATGCGACAAATATAGGGCATCACTTTGCTCCGGTATTGATGAATGCTCACTGCACCCTGCCTTGCCGGGCGGCGCGGGCGTAGTCGGCCAGTTCCTGATCCTGGCCGCGCAGTGATTGAATGAAGCCGTCGATGCGCGCATGGATTTCCCGCTCGCGTTGCAGATGCTCTCCCTCATGCCCCAGTCCATGCAAGGCGGCGATTTGCACGGCGCGACAAGGCACGTCCAGCATGGCCGAGAGCACGTGCCACATCGCATCGCGCCATACCTTGCCCTCTCGCGCCGAGACCGCGGACAGGTTCTCGAACCGCTGCCTGGCCAGGTAGAAAGTAGGCCAGACGTCGAACCACATGTAGCAGACAAAGCCCAGCCGCCCTGGCTCATGGCCGATGGCGGTGCGCGCATGCGCCAGGCGCGGGCCGATGCAGTCCTGCCAGAGCCTGGGGAAGGCCTGCATCATGCGCATGGCTTCGGCCAGCGGTACGCTGGGGTCGATGGCGGCCAGTGGAATATCGCCCGCATCGTTGCTCATGACATGGTGCAGGCCCATGCCGACTTGCTCGTCGCTGTAGGGCGCCAAGTCGCGCCCCGCGTTGGCAAACAGCACCGTCTGGATGCGCGTCCACTCCAGCGGGGTGGCGTCGAACGGGGCCTCCGTTCCATCCCAGTTCCAGTACCACTCTTGCCCATGCCGGGCAGGCACGGGGCGGTCGAACAGGTAGCGCAAGGCTGCCTGGTATTTGTTTTCTGCCAGTCCCATGGCCTGTGGCGTCCAGTCTGGCGCGGTGGTGCGCTTGGGTTTTCGTGCGCTTTTCATGGGTGTGTCTCATGGTGTTTTTCTTGTGGATGTTGGTGGACGCGACGGGATTCGAACCCGCATCAGTGCGGCAACCAGGGTGTTCGAATCCACTGGCCCAGTCGGCGATTGGAAACGCGCGCCAGTGACAGACCCGTCATCGGAGCCAGCACCTGCATCCTCAACCTTGCTCGCCAACCAACTTGCCTGCCGCACCCGGTGTTACCCGGACTGCCGGTTGTTCACAAACATTTTTGGCAGTGGCGCTCCCTTCTGTGCCAGCGCGCCCTGAAATCCTGTGTGTGTCAAAAAAACTGTCCGGGCAGGTTGAACGCCGAACGTTCAACGTTCAACCTCCCTTCAACGCAACTTGACCAGCCCGTTCAAGACCTGATCCAGCCCGCCCACGACGGAGATCTTGTCGATGCGCTCGGCCACGCGCTCCAGGGTTTCCAGCTCTTTCATGCGCAGGGCCACGGGGTTGTCTTCCATGACCTTGGCGGTGTTGAGCAGCGAGCGCGTGGCCGCCGTTTCCTCGCGGCGGCGGATGACGTTGGCCTGGGCGGCCTTCTCGGCCTCCACCACTTGCGCCAGGATGCTGCGCATCTCGCCGGGCAGGATGATGTCCTTGACGCCCACGCTCTCCAGCGCGATGCCGCAGCCGGCCAGCTTGGCGCGCACGGCTTGGAGCACGGCGCTGTCGATGGCGGCCTTGTCGTCCAGCAGCGCATCGAGCGTGCGCTGGCCAACGGCGGCGCGCAGCGCGAATTGCAGCTCGCGGTAGACGTGCTCGGCCGGCTTGGGCAGCTGCGCGAAGGCGGCCTGCACATCGGCATAGCGCCACACGGCGGCCAGGTTCAGGCGCAGGCCGACCTTGTCGCGGGTGAGGATGTCCTGCCCGGCGACCTCGGCGGTTTGGGCGCGCAGGTCCACCACCTCCACCGCCAGGCTGCGGCCAAAGCGCCAGAAGCCGTGCACGCCGGGCGCCAGCGCGGCCTGCAACTGGCCGTCCAGCCACAGCAGGCCGGTGTGGAACTGCGGCACCTGCGTCAGCAGCACGCCGCCGGCCAGGCTGGCCGGGTCGCGGCGCTCGGCCAGTTGTTGCAGGCGCGCGGCCAGCTCGGGCGCGATGCGGGCGTCAGCCGGCAACGGCAGCACCTCCACGCGCACTTCGTGCAGGTGCTTCCAGTACAGGCGGCGGGTGCCGGGCGGCAGCACTTCGGCCAGCAGGCCGTCCTCGTAGCGCAGGCCCACTTCTGATTCGCCCAGCTCGGCGCGCACGAAGTGCTGGGCCAGCACCTCGGGCTCGTGCGCCATCAGGTAGTCGGCCAGCGGGTGGGTGAAGGCGGGCGCGTCCTGCCCGAAGCGCTGCACTTGCAGCGCCTCGCCCAAGGCCCAGATGCGGTGCTTGCCGGGGCCCAGCACGCGCGCGAAGTCGCCGCCGCGCAGCAGCAGGCCGCGCTCGTTCTTGTTCACCTGGAAAGTCTTGAAGCCGTAGGTTTTCATGGTTTTCTTCTCTCTCACAACAACAACATCAAAAGGTGCCGAACCTCGCCCGAGAGCCTGTTCAACGTCTCTGCACGGCGGGCCATGAAGCGGATTTGGGCGATCTGCTGCGTTGCAAAGCCTCGCCGGGCCAACCGGCCCGGCTGCGTTTTGCGCCTTGCAGCCCATCCCAAACCGCTTCTTGCCCACTCGCGCCGAGACGCTGCACAGGCTCTAACGACGGGCTGGCGTGGCGCGGGGGCGGGGCATGGCGGGCCGGGGTGGGATGGCGCGAAAAAACACGCGCATCCGGCCCGGCTGGCCATGCCGCCGCGGCCTCGCGGCCTGCGCCCGGTTGCGTGTAAGCACGTAACCGGACGCCGCCAGCGCAAAGCCGCCAGGGCGTGTGGCTGGCCGGTGCAGTTCAAGCCCCAAAGGCCCTGCCCTGCCCGGCCTGCCACGGTTCGGCGGGTGGTCTTGCGACCGTTTCACTTGTAGCCAGCCTTACGGCTGGGGAAGGATGGGCGGGAGTCGAACCCGCGACACACGTGTTATCAGCACGTTGCTCTATCCAACTGAGCTACCAGTGGAGGCATGCCCGGAGTCGAACCGGACACGAAGGTGGCCCCAAACGGCCCATGCCCTGTCAGACGCTCGCGCCGCGCGGCATACCGGATGCACAACACCCGTGGCGGTTTCATCAACCTCAGCGGGCGGCCACCGGCACCGGCAGGGCGGGCCTTTGGCCCCAACCCTGGCCTGCGAGCGACTGGCGCATACGCCTGACACTCTGGTGGATCGCAAAGGCCGTGCCAAGTCGCCCCAGATGGGCTGAAATTGTTTTTAAGCCATTGATTTCAATGAGGAATTATTTTTTTCAACCAAAATGCACATGAGCATCTTGCTGATTGGTTGCATGGCTGAAAATAGAATATTGGCGAATCAATCCGTCATTTCTATCTTTTGATCTAGATTCGATATGCGCAAGAAAAACGTCGTCATCGGCTACCTGGGCACACAGCTGGATGCAGGCGGCGGCAAGGGCCGGTGGGAGAAATGGCGGCCCACGGTGTCGCTGGTGCAGCAGGCGGCCTGGCCAGTGGACAGGCTGGAGCTGTTCTACGCCAGCCGCTATCAGCGCCTGGCAGACCGCGTGCTGGCCGACATTGCCGAGCTGTCGCCCGCGACCCAGGTCAAGCTCGTCCCGATGGAGTTGAACGACCCCTGGGACTTCGGCGAGGTCTATGCCGGGCTGTACGACTGGGCGCGCAGCTACCCCTTCGACAGCGCGCGCGAGGACTACCGGGTGCACATCACCACCGGCACCCACGTGGCGCAGATCTGCCTGTTCCTGCTGGTGGAGGCGCGCTTCATCCCCGGCGTGCTGCTGCAAACCAGCCCGCCCCGGCGGCAAAACGGCGAGCAGCCCGGCAGCCTGACCCTGATCGACCTGGATCTTTCGCGCTACGACGCGCTGGCCCAACGCTTTCGCCAGGCCCAGCGCGAGGCACGCGCGCACCTCAAAAGCGGCATCGCCACGCGCAATGCGCGCTTCAATGCGCTGATCGACGAAATCGAGCGCGTGGCGGTGCGCTCGCGCGCGCCCATCCTGCTGGTTGGCCCCACCGGCGCGGGCAAATCGCACTTGGCGCGGCGCATGTACGAACTGAAAAAGGCCCGCCACCAGGTGCAGGGCGCTTTTGTCGAGGTCAACTGCGCCACCCTGCGCGGCGATGGCGCCGCCTCCACCCTGTTTGGCCACAAGCGCGGCGCCTTCACCGGCGCCGCCGCCGACCGCGCCGGGCTGCTGCGCAGCGCCGATGGCGGGGTGCTGTTTCTGGACGAGATCGGCGAGCTGGGCCTGGACGAACAGGCCATGCTGCTCAAGGCCGTGGAGGAAAAACGCTTCTACCCGATGGGCAGCGACCAGGAGGTGGCCAGCGACTTCCAGCTCATCGCCGGCACCCACCGCGACCTGCGCGCCGAGGTAGCCGCCGGGCGCTTTCGCGAAGACCTGTTCGCGCGCATCAACCTCTGGACCTACCACCTGCCCGGACTGGCCGAGCGGCCCGAAGACATCGCCCCCAACATCAACCACCTGCTCGCGCGCCACGCCAGCGAAGACGGCCGCCTGGCGCGCTTCAGCAGCGAGGCGCGGGCGCGCTATCTCGCCTTTGCCCAATCGCCCAGGGCGCCCTGGCGCGGCAACTTCCGCGACCTGGCCGCCAGCATCACCCGCCTGGCCACCCTGGCCGAAGGCGGCCGCATCGGCAGCGCCCTGGTCGAAGCCGAAATCGCCCGCCTCGAATGGCTGTGGCACGGCAAGGCCGAAGCCGGTGCCGATGCCGCGCCCGCTGGCAATGACGCCGATGGCACTGCCGCCAACCACGGCCACGACGAAGACGCACTGCTGCACGCCCTGCTCGGGCCCGAACGGCTGGCCGCGCTCGACCTGTTCGACCGCCTGCAACTGCGCGCCGTCATCGCCCTGTGCCAGCGCAGCGCCAGCCTGGCCGATGCCGGACGCCAGCTATTCAACCACTCGCGCACCCGGCGCAGCACCGCCAACGACAGCGACCGCCTGCGCAAATACCTGGCCCGCTTTGGGCTGAATTGGGCGGACATTCAAGCCCACTCCTCCGAGGACTGAATCCAGCGTGCCTCAGCCATGGAGGCTTGAAGATGGCTGTGCATCATGCCCAGCCGCCCCCTGACGCCCGTGCAGGCATGCAAAAAGCCGGCATCCAGCCGGCTTTTTGCTCTGGCGCAGAAGGCGCGTTGGCGCGCGATCACTTCCCCCAACACTCGGTCACGATCGCGCCGCTGGTATGTCCATTGGCGCCGCGCAAGCCCGTATTGCTCAAGGTGTAGGCGCCACACCTGTCCCCCGACTGGCCGCCCTGAGGCGTGGCCGTGAGCGTGAAACTTTCCCCATCGGTAGAGTTCAGCGCGATGGTGTAGCGCCCATTGGGCACGGCACGAAGCCCAGCCGGGAACTGCGCCGTCAGCGGGTACGTGCCCTGCGCCGTGGCGGCGCGCTCCATCCATTGGGCGGCTTGCAGCAAGCCCGCCCTGGCCTCAGCCCGGTGGCCCCGGCGCACGTACTCTTGGTAGCTGGGGTAGGCGATGGCCGAGAGAATGGCCACCACCACCACGACGATCATCAGCTCAATCAAGGTAAAGCCCTGTGATTTCATGGGTGCCGATTGGCGCGATGCGCGCAAAGAAGTCTGTATGAATGCCATGCAAGCCTCCGTGATGTGCGTTATTGGAGCTGGCGCCAGCTGGGGCGCAAGGCCTGAATGGGCATCAGGGCCAGCTTGTTTTCCTGAGGCACCGACTTGCCACCGCCGGAGCTGGTGACCACCGTGTGCCGGCCGGTTTTGATGGCCGTCATGCTGTCGGGCAACAGGGACATGCGAGAAACATTGTTGTCAGCCCCGTTGTAGAAGCCATCGCCATTCAAATCCATCAGCTGCACCGAAGGCGGCTTGCCCGTCATGATGTTGAGCATGGTGAGGTAGCGCTTGCCCGCCTCAGGCACGGCCGAGCAGGTCTCATCCTCCAGATCGCCCGAGCCACGCGCCGGAACCTGGGTATTCACGGCCAGGATGTTGCTGCCGTCGTAGAAGGGCATGGTTTGCAACAGGCGCTCGCCGCTTGCAGGCAGGTTGATGAACCAACCCTTGGTCTTAGGGCTATTCCAATCCACTTCATTCCCACTGGTGGCCCAGAAGTCGGTGCCTGCGCTGACGCCCTCGCCCGAGTGGGTCGTAGCGCTTGCCACCATCTGGGCAACCAACCCGGTATCGACCGGCAAGGCCTGTGGCGCAGGAATGGTGGCGCCACCCTCAGTCCCGCCCGGATGCACTTGCAGCAGCCTGGCAGAGGCAGAGGTGCGCGGCTTGTAACGGGTGTTGTCCAGCACCGAATAAATGGCCTGTGTTTCAGTGGCGGATCGGTCCTCCATGGTCAGATTGCGGCCCGTGCCAAACGCCACCATCATGCCAGCGCCTTTGGGGTGAGCGCGCACTGTGGGCGCGGCCGTGATGGGCTGGCGCACGCAGGGGTTGCTGACCTGGCCAGCGTCCGTGCGCTTGCAGGCCGTGAACAAGGGCTGGCCGCCAAAGGCCACGCCCCAGTCGCTGGGCGAATCGCTGCTCACATCGAATTTCCACAGATTGCCCTTGAGGTCGCCAGCGTAGATGACATCGGGCCTATCGTCGCCATTGATGTCCACCAGACGGGGGGCGGACAGGCCATTCTCGCTCTTGTTTTCAGCCGTGGCTGTGGCTGAGCTGGTGATGGCCTCGATCTTGCGCACACTCTTGTCGCCATCCAAATACTGGATGTAGAGCACCGGCTGCTCATTGGCGCTGTTGTAGCCATTGCCCAGCACGACGGCCCAACGACCGTTGTTCATCTGTGCCACTTGCGCGGCGCGCATGGGGTAGGTTTCGTGCGCGACTGGCGCGCTGAAAATATGGCCCAGGTCTGCATCCACGCCAGTGGGGTCGGGCGCGCCCGTCAAATTGCGCGGGATTTCCGTGGCATCGAGCAGCACCAGGCTGGCGGCGTTGTTGGCGGAAAAATCGTCGGGCTTGGTCACATCCAGCACAAAGTAGCCGCGCCCGCCTGCACCCAGGGTACCCACCAGCACGGTTCTCCAAGAGCCACCAATTTTGGCGTCGCCCGCAAACGGCGAACCATCGACATAGAACTTGTGCGTATAGCTGGGCAAGGTCAACTCACGCAGGCCCGGCACAATGCCTTTGGGTATATAGGCAATGCGCTCCCTGCCATCCTTGGCCGAGAAGCCATGCAACATGCCGTCGTTGCCGCCCACGTAAATCATGGCGTCATCGGCGCTTTGGCGGTTGTCCTTGGCAAATTGCAGGTAGCTGGCATCGCCATAGCCGCTGGCGGGCTTGCCCACGTACCAGATGTTGGAATTGACGATGTCGCCCTGGCGCGACTGGCGCGTGCGGTAGTTGGCATCCGTCTCCAGCGTACGGCTGCCACGCAGGAAGTCGATGCGTTTTTTACCCTCATCAGGGTCGGCCGCCCCTGCCCCGCCCGACAAAGCATCGCGCTGCGCCTGACTAAGCGGCTGGCTACCACTTGCTGTGCGCCAGACAAAGGGCACGCCTTGCCCAGTCGCGTCGTTGGTGGTGAGGATCAAGCGCTGCTTGATTTGATCCTCGGTCAAATCATCCAACATGTCGGCCGTATTGCGCGGATTGGTGCCATTCATGCCCCAAGTCATGTTGGGGCTGCGCTGGCCTTCGGTATTCAAAGTCCAAGCCTCGACATAACCCTTCCAGGCCCTGGCCGAATCAAAAGTGGATGTGAACAGGCCCACATCGGTGAACACGTTGTTGCTACCACTGGCCGCCGTGGCTGTGGTACCGGGCTGGGTATCGGCGCTGATGCGCTTGAAGATTTCGGTAAAGGCAGCCGTCAGGCGCGCCTCGCTGTCCACCGGATAAAACTTACCCCGGCTATTGAGTGCCATATGCCAAAGATCGGATTGACGGTTGGTTTCATTAGTGTCCCAGATGTCTAGTGACGGCCAAGCCACACTGCCATTGTAAAGATTTTGAAAATCTCCACCGTAAGTATTTGCCAACACAGTAGAACCTTGCGTGATCCATGTCCGATCAAAGAGAGGGCGATCCGGCCACTCATAAGCCGAACGCCCATACCCAATAGTGAAGTTAATCAAATGTTGCCAAGTCGCAGGGTTATACTTAGGATTCCAAAACTTCGGGACACGCACTCCCCCAATAACCTCTTCATTCGGAGCGCTTCGATAATCAGGCAAAGGTTCCAATTCATTATCAATATGAGGCTGCAAATCCTCCACCCACCCTCTAAAAGCCCAATCAGCCAAATTCCCCTCATCGCTTCCTTTGTAAACACGCGCCCAATCTCGATCTGGGTTGTACGATTCTACACCCCCCCCACCGAAGCAATAGAGTTTTCATCTCTACTTCCCGATGGAGGCATTAAAGAACTACTTTGACTATTCCACGCTCCATCAGTCAAAAAAATATGGTAAGCACGCCGACACTCAAGGTAAGGCTTCCCCTTGACCCCAGGCTCTTTAGCCCATGGACTATCAATGTCCAAGCCAGGCTCACTCATATAATCAAATACCTGCTTCATCATTTTATGCGACGGCGTACCTTGATAAGGATCGAGTGAATTCAAATAATCCAAAAACCTTTCCCGATGCTCACCCTCAAAAGAGCGCATAGAGTTTACCGCACCACGAGTAATTGTGGAGGCATCCATAGTTTCACCATTATTCTTCCACATAGCCTGCCAAGCCAGCCGAATAGATCCCTCCGGCACAGCATCGGGAGATGTAATTGCTTGCCTCAAAGAGCGCTTAAGCATAAACATACGCTGCTCACCAGGCCTAGCCTTCACATAAAAATCAACAGTATTACTGGTTGGAAACCCACTTCTATCATATTTCTTAATTCTATTCAAACCAACACCAGAAATGGTTCCATACCCCCCTCTCGCCATCTCATAAGAGCACTGATCTTGCAAAAAATTGACATAGGAAACAATATCACCACTTCTATTTCTAATAGGCCTTCTATTCCGAACAAACAGTTCACCATCTATAACACGATAGACCTCAGCCCCATAATATCGCCGCAAAAAATAATCCGTATAACACCCATCAATATCAAACGCCATACTACCCGAATTATCCAACGTAATAATTACATTAGGCTTAGGCGGTTTGAAACCCGTACCAGGGGGTGTGTCAGCCAGTTCCAAAGGCGCGCCCATCAGTTGCGACGCACCTGTCACAGCCAGCAGAGAAAGAACGGCTTGATAAAGGGCAGTTTTTTTAAACATGATAATCCTCCACTACGGGAAATTAATCTTTCAATTTTTGAGGCACAAAAGTCTGCTGCAGCACGACGCGGGTGCCATTTTTTCGGCCGTAGGCAATGGCGGTGACGCGGTAGACCACCAGCGGATCGACGCTCAAGGGCACCAGGTTGGCCGCCCCGCCCACGATCAGGCCCGCGCTCTGGGCCGCATCGGTATAGGGCAACACCTCAATCCAGTACCAGGCGCCGACATTGCCATCACCCCTCTGGTTAAGGATGGCGCTGCCGGCAGCGCCAATCTCATCGGTGTTGCTGCCCGCAGTGGCGCCCGTGAATTGGCCATAGCGCGCCCCCACATTGGCTTGCTGCATGGCGGCCAGCAAGTCGGTGTCGTTCCAAAAGTTCTGGCCTCTGTATGCGGGGGTAGTGCCGCGCTTGGTGCACAGGCCGTGCATGCATTGCGAGTCGCCCGCGCCGCTGAGCTGGGCCAGCAGCGGGGTGATCTCCTCCGCCCCTTGTGGGGGGTACAGGGTAGCACCGGCCCGGCAGCGTTGAGGCACGCTGGCATCTTTCGTGCAGATTGAGCCATCAGGGCTTTCGCGCAGAATGTCGAGTTCTGCATCCTGCAGCATGGCCTGGGCAGCAGCAAATGCACGCTGGTAATCGGCATCGTTGCCTACCACCATCTGGTTGAACAGCGCCGAGCGCGAAGCCCACAGGGCCAGAAGCATGCCCAGCAAAACCATCACCAGTACGATGAACAATGCAACGCCGCGCTGGCGCACTGCCGGACGAGAAACGATGTGATGATGAATAGTCGTCATGGCTACAGCGAATGAAGTGATTCCAGCCTAGGGCTTTCAACTGCCCAGCACGCCTTGGCTGCGCAGCTGAAAAACGTTGCGATACACCTGATGGATGCGGTCGCCGTAAGGCGCCGATTGATCCTGACAGTTGCGGTAGCGGGAGTCGTTAGGCACATCGGAAACCTGCGTGCCCACCATATCCAGGCACACCTCCACAGCCACCACATCGGCCCAATCGGCCACGGCAGAGGCTGCAACGCGAGCAATTTGAGGGTTGCCAGTTGCTGCGCCCGACTGGATGAAATACCGGACCTGAAAATCGGCCACGTTCTGGATGACGGGCTGGGCCTGCCCTGCCGTGCCACTGCAAACCAGCTCCCCATTGCGTACAGAGAAACGGCTGATGATGCTGGGGTAAGCGCCCCCTGTCGGCGTCCCACCGGCACCGAGGCAATCCCGAAACTGGCTGCCAACATCGCCCGCGGTATTGCCCAAAAGCTCGGCATAGTTCTGGTGGCCCACAGTCAGTGCAAATTGCGTGCTATCTGGCGTTTCCACGCCATTGATGATTTCGCTCCATTGGTCGTAGTCCTCCAGAAAGGCCACTTTGGTGCCAGCCGACAAGGTTGTGCTTGTGCCCTGATTGGTCTCGGCATCCAGATCAAGCTCCAGCGAGCCTGCCTGGCGAATTTGCTGGCCCAATACACGAAAGGCGTAGGAGGCCTGCTGCTGCAGCTGCGCAGCCTCGCTGACTGTGGTGGAGGCCCCACGCGAGATAAACACGGCGCCCATGGCCACGGCCACGACCAACATACCGATGGTGACGCCCACCATCAGTTCCACAAGGGTCACGCCCTGCTGGCGCAGCCCGGGGGCAGGCCAACGCTGCGCTTGGCGTCCTGCAAGATTCAAAGAGTTTTGCAACATATCCAATCCAATGCAGATGTCAAAAAACCAGCTTCAGATTCTTTTCACGCTGCCATCGCCGCAATATGGGCGGGCCGTGCCCGAATTGGTGTTTGCGGTGCAGCGTGCAGACAATTGAATGAATTGCAAGTGGCAGGTGCGACCAGTCGGGCAAGTGATGGTTTCCCCAGCCGCATTCCTGCTGCTGAGCTGGAAGTACCGATTGAAGGCTGTATCGCTGGCATTTTCTGCAGATTGGCTCTCCCGCCAGGAGATCATGACGCCAATCTGACGACGGTTGCCGGCGCTGACGCTGGCTTCATCGTTGACCAAAAACACATTGGCATCGGCCAGCGGCAAGGCGTCGCGGACATCTTGTCTCCACTCCTGAATATCGAATCGGGCCAAAACATCTGAAGCGCAGCCACCAGAACAGCTGGTCGCTGGGATGGTGTGCTGCCAGCCGATGACGTAATTGCTGGCCGTACTCTGGGCGAAGGAGTTGGGATTCATGCGCATGCGCTCGCTCAGGTTTTCAATCAGGCGAATGGCCTGGGCTTGCCGCACAGCCGTCTGGGTATTGACCATGGTGCGCATCTGCATACCCAGAATACCCAGAATACCCAAGGCTGTGACCAGCACAGCCACCAGCGCTTCGATCAACGAAACGCCACTTTGGCGCGAAAAAGAAGTTGGAGGATTTGGAATAGGCTGCTTCATGGCATTACTCAACTGCAAGAAATTCCGCCCGATTGGGGAGTAACGACACGCACAATCCCACTGGCGTTGACGCAAACCCCCAGGGCCGCCCAATCGGCAAGGGTTTTGCCTGTAGGCACCACACTGAAACTCGCTGCACTATTGAAGAATCCTCTGGAATCGACTCTGATTTCCCCAGTGCCAGCGACACGCGAAATGGTGAGCCTGTTGGGCGCATCGTAGCGTTGCAGGATAGGCACGCCGGTATCGCATGTACCGTCAGTATTTGTATCTGCACAAACCTGCCAGCCGCAATTCCAACCACTGCACGCGCCACCAGTCAGGCTTGTGATTACGGCGCCACCGCGTTTAATAGCTTCGGAGCGCGCAAAATACACGCTCGATTGCAGGAGTTCGCTGGCTTGACGCACTCGCCAGCGCTCTATCATCGGCGTGAAATTGGGCGCAGCAATGGCGACAAGCACCGCAAGCACGGCAATGACAGTCAGTAACTCAACCAGAGTAAATCCTGCCTTCAATCTGTACTGGCGAGAAGCGCGCGAAGTTAATGCGGTGATATACATGGCAGTTGTTCAAGAGACCAAATCTCAGCTTTGGGCTTGGGTGTTGGGCGTTGGGCAATCCACGACAAAGAGGTTTTCCCCCAATGAGCTTGTTGCCCAATCATGTGACGCCAGCAAGGAGCAAAATCAACGCATGCAGCGCCATGGAAAGTGTGCGAACAGCATTGGAGCCTTGCAAAACTCTTCTTTCGATACATTGAGTGTGCCCACAAGCCGAACACCTCCACCACTGCCAAGCGATCTATGGTTCCACCGGAATGACTAGTGGACAACCTGGTGCGCCGCCCCTCATCACCATTTGCTGCGATGTTCTTGATGGCGCTCAGCGCTCTACCTGCGACGGCGCGCGCGCCTGCATGCATTACCAAACATCACCCCGTACGCGGCAATTACGCCGCAGGGGCTGTTAATCGCAATCAAACAAGCAAAAAGCCAGACGCAGCAATCTGCCGCATCTGGCTTTGTTCGGTTGAGGCCCGCCTTTCAAGGCCTTGGCGGACGGCCCGCGAGGGCGGCCTCTGCGCTGCGAGGATTTCAGCGCGGCGCGACGTCCGGGTTGGCCTTGCCGCGTTCGCTGCCGGCTTCGATGGCGGCGGTGTCGTCGGTGATGATGGACAGGTCGTCGCGCTGGCGCTCGGCCGCGTTCTGACGCTCGATCAGAAAGTACAGCACCAGGCCCACGGCAATGGCGTAGATGGTGGCCTTGGGGTCGGGCATGGCCAGCGTCACGGCCACGATGCCGGCCACGCCGCGCTCGGCCGAGTCCTTCAACTCTTCCATGCCCACCATGATGCAGATGTAGGCCGTCAGAATCAGCGTCAGCGACAGCGCCAGCGGCAGCACGGGCTTGAACATGCTCACCAGCGGCAGCGCGAACAGCGCCAGAAAACCCGAGATCCAGAACGTGCCCTGGCCGCTGTAGATGCTGTCCATGGCCTTGCGGCCCAGGGCGTAGCGCTCAGCGGTGGTGGCTTGGATGGGCGTCCACAGCGGGCCGGCCAGGCCGGGCCAGGGGGCGAAGATGGCGTGCATGCCGTTGCGGATGGCTGTGACCAGGTGTACGCGCGTGACGTTGGTTTCAATCACCTCATCAGGGCGCTGGTGGTCGGCGCGCTTGACCAGCGTGAAGCCCACCAGAATGTCGCCAAAGGCAATCACATAGGCGATGACGGCCGTGGGCGCGGCCAGCAGGAACATATCCCACGTGGGCCAACCGACGTTGAAGGCCAGGTGATCGAACAGCAGGCCGAAGTTCGGCTTGGTGATGCCCCACTCGATGTTGGGCAACGGAAACTCCTTGATGGCCCAGCCGATCAGCATGGCGACTACGATGCCAGGCACCATGCCGAAGTTGGAGATGATCTTGGCCAGACGGTTGCGCAGCACCACGCTCTTGAACGAGAGCGAGAACAGGATGTAGGCGGCGATCATGGCGCCAATCAGGATGGACACGGGCGCGTTGGAAACCCTGCCGCCGGCTTTGAGCTCGCCCATCATGGCGGCAATGCCGGCGCCGATGATGATGCCGCACTTGAGCGAGTTGGGGATCAGCGTCACCAGCTTGTTGCCCAGCCCGGTGATGCCCAGGATGAGGAAGATCAAAAACACCTCGATCTGCAGCGCCACCATGGCCTTGACGGCCTCCGGCCCCGGCTGGAAGTTCTGCAGATACAGCAGCACCACGGGAATGGCCGGCGTGATCCAGCCGGGCACCAGCGGCACGCCCAGCAGCGCCGGCAGCATGAAGCCGATGCCGCAAATCACCACGCCAGCCAGCGCCGCCTCGTAGGGCAGGCCCAGGTACTGCTGCAGCAGCGGGATCATGCCCAGGCTGACCACGAACATCAGGAAGGCCTGGATCATCTCCGGGAATTCCCAGCGGTAATGAATGAAAGGCAGCCTGACCTTGAATGGCCCCAAGGGCCAGTAAGGATGTTCTTTTCCGTATTCGCGTTGGATTGGCATCAAAAAACCTCGCCTGTGTTTAGGGGGAAACGACAGCCTTGTCGGCCACAGACGGCCCAGGGAAGGTCTGCTCGTCGAAACAGTGCGCGATTGAACCACAGCCCAAAGCCGTAACATGCCTGGGCACATAGGCAAGAACCCTGATTGCGCCGAACACGGTAAGGCGCGCCAAGGCACAGCAAGCTGGCTTTTGCAGGGGGCAAGGGAAGGGCCTGCTGGTTGTTTCCGAATCGCCCTCCTCAGGTGCGGTCAGCCGTTGCGGCTGGCCTTGCGCCAGGCGCTCAGCAGCGCTCAGCCCAGCTGGGCTTCGATGTGGGCGGCGGCTTTTTCGGCAATCATCAGCGTGGGGCTGTTGGTATTGCCGCTGGTGATGGTGGGCATGACGCTGGCGTCCACCACGTGCAGGCCATGCACGCGGCCGCCCCGGTCATCGCGCAGGCGCAGCTGGGGGTCGAGCACGGCCAGAGGGTCGCCGTCGCGGCCCATCTTGCAAGTGCCCACGGGGTGGAAGATGGTGGTGGCGATGTCGCCGGCCAGGCGCGCCAGCTCTTCGTCGCTCTGGTACTGCGCGCCAGGTTTGTACTCGTGCGGGCGGTATGGCGCCAGGGCCGGCTGGGCGACGATGCGCCGCGTCACGCGCAGGCTGTCGGCAGCGACCTGGCGGTCTTCCTCTGTGCTGAGGTAGTTGGGCGCGATGGCCGGCGGCTGGCGGAAGTCGGCCGACTGGATGCGCACGCTGCCGCGCGAGCTGGGGTTGAGGTTGCAGACGCTGGCCGTGAGCGCGTCAAAGCGATGCAGCGGCTCGCCAAAGGCGTCCAGGCTCAGCGGCTGCACGTGGTACTGGATGTTGGCGTGCGCGTACTGCGGCGATGAGCGCGTGAACGCGCCCAGCTGCGAGGGCGCCATGCTCATGGGACCGCTGCGGCACAACGCGTATTCCAGCCCGATCAGGCCCTTGCCCCACCAATGGCGCGCGCGGCTGTTGAGGGTGCGCGCGCCCTGCACCTGGTAGATGGAGCGGATTTGCAGATGGTCTTGCAGATTGGCGCCCACGCCGGGCAGGTCGGCCTGCACGGCGATGCCGTGGCGCTGCAACAGCTCGCCCGGGCCCAGGCCCGAGAGCTGCAGGATCTGCGGCGAGCCAATGCTGCCAGCGCTGAGCACCACGGCGCGAGCCTGCAAGGCCAGGCTCTGGCCACCGCGCAGCACCTGCACGCCGCTGCAGCGCAGGCTGCCATCGGGCTGACGCTCCAGCAGCAGGCGTTGCACCTGCGCGCCCGTCCAGATGCTGAGGTTGCGCCGCTGGCGCACCGGGCGCAAAAAGGCCTTGGCGGCATTCCAGCGCCAGCCGCTGCGTTGGTTGACCTCGAAATAGCCCACGCCTTCGTTGTCGCCCTGGTTGAAATCCTCGCTGCGCGCAATGCCCGCCTGCACGCAAGCCTGAGCAAAGGCATCCAGGATGGGCCAGCGCAGGCGCTGCTTTTCCACGCGCCACTCGCGCCCGAGCTGCGCTGCCTGGGGGTGGCGCTGGCCGCCGTGGCTGCTCGCAAAGCCGGCTGGCACCTGCGGCGCTGTGGCATCAAGCCGGTAATGGTCTTCATGCTGCATGAAGTGCGGCAGCACAGCCTGCCAGCGCCAGGAATCATCGCCCGTCAGCTGCGCCCATTGCTCATAGTCGCGCGCCTGGCCGCGCATATAGATCATGCCGTTGATGCTGGAGCAGCCGCCCAGCACCTTGCCGCGCGGGTAGCGCAGCACGCGGCCGTTCAGCCCTGGATCGGGCTCGGTGTGGTAGAGCCAATCGGTGCGCGGGTTGCCAATGCAGTGCAGATACCCTACTGGGATGTGGATCCAGTGGTAGTCGTCGCGCCCGCCAGCTTCGAGCAACAGCACGCGCCGCTGGCCATTGCGGCTGAGACGGTTGGCCAGCAACGAGCCGGCCGTGCCCGCACCAATGACGATGAGATCGAACTGCGCGCCAGGGGCGGCGCTGGCGCTGAGCGGCAAAGCGGTGGCTGAAGTCATGGGCGGGCGCGCGGCAAACGATGGTGAAACAACGACAAACCGCGCGCCAGAGTGGCGCGCGGCGGTACTGGGGACGGCACAGCAGCAATCCAGGCAGCGGGCCAATCAGCCCCCTGGGCGCTTCATCTGGCAGGTCGTGGGCGTGCTGGTCTCCTGCAGGCTGAAGTACTTGACCGGGTGCGAAGAGTAGCCGGTTTTTTCCATCGAATACGGCGCCTGCGGCGTGGCCTTGCTCCACAGCGCCATGTACAGGCCTTGCTGCAGTTGGTGGTCGTCGCGGCGCATTTCGATTTCCTGATCGAAGCCCTTGACGCGCAACCCCTCCAAGGCAGCCGCCACCTTGACCGGGTCGGTCGATTGCGCCTTGGCCATGGCCCCGGAGAGCAGCGCATAGGCGTTGTAAACGCTGCCTGTGTACATGTCGCCGCCGGTGCGATCTTGAAAGCCCTTGACGATCTCGCCCACCGAACCTGACAAATTCATGTGGCTGGTGCTGACGACATAGACCTTGCCCTCGGCGCCAGCCCCCATGGCCGTGGGCGAGCCGGTCACGCCTGCGTAATAGGTGAAGAACTTGACGTTCTCCAGCCCGGCATCGCTGGCGGCCTTGATCAGCAGGGCCAGATCAGAGCCCCAGTTGCCCGTGATCACCGCATCGGCGCCCGAGGCTCGGATCTTGGCCACGTAAGGCGCAAAGTCGCGCACCTGCGCCAGCGGGTGCAAGTCCTCGCCGACGATCTCGATATCCGGGCGTTTCTGCTTGAGCAAATCCTTGGCGTACTTGGCCACCTGGTGGCCATGCGCGTAGTTCTGGTTGATAAGGAACACCTTCTTCACCTCGGGCTGGGCCTGGATGAAATCGGTCATGGCCTTCATCTTCATCGAAGTGTCCGCATCCAAACGGAAATGCCAGTAACTGCACTTGGCATTGGTCAGGTCTGGATCCACTCCTGCATAGTTGATGAACAACACCTCCTTGCCCGGATTGCGCGCGTTGTGGCGCTCCAGCGCCTCGATGATGGCCAGCGAAGCTCCCGAGCCATTGCCCTGCACCACATAGCGGAAGCCCTGATCGATGGCGGCCTTGAGCAAGCTGGCCGTCTCCTGCGGGCTGAGCTTGTTGTCAAAGCCCTGCACTTCAAACTTCACGCCTGCGGGGTTGAGCTCGGGGTGGCTGTTGAAGTATTCGGCCACGTACTGAAAGCTCTTGATCTGGTTGTTGCCCACCGCCGCCATCAGACCGGAGAGCGGGTCGATCCAGGCGATCTTCACCGTCTCCCCTTGCTGGGCCAGAAGCGGCGCGCTGCAGGCCAGCGCAGCGGCCAAAGTAGCGGCGCGAAGCGTGTTGTTCATGGCAAATACCTCCATCGTTGCTTGAAGTCCATGGGAATGCGCGCACAGTATTAGCGGCATACGGCAGTGCAGGCATAAGGGCAAGCCCTAGGGCGCTGTCCCCCAGGTTACTGTGGGCTGCACCCCGCCTGAGAATGAGTGCAACGTAAGAAGGCTTATGAGGACAATCTCAAAGGCTTGGCGCAGAGCCTGCACGGAGGCACAGACCATCATCAATGGGCAGGCCAAGCCATCGCCCCAATCCACACTGTGCACGCCAATATGATGGAGCCGCCTGATGCCTGATACAGCCATCAGCCCAAGTGCAACTGGGGTCGCAGCCCCGCGCGCGCAGCCAGCGTCACCAGCATGTCCAGGCTGAAATCCTCCACCTTGCCCTTGATCAGGCGCGAAACCCTGGGCTGCGTGATGCCCAAATGGCGAGCCGCTTCGGCCTGCGTCCAGCCTTTGTCCTTGAGGTGCTGAGCGGTCAGAATCATCACCTCTGCGCGCAGGCGCATCACCTCCGCCTCGGCCGGCTTGAAGCCCAAGTCGAGAAACACATTGCCGCTACCCTGTGTGCGGCTGGCATCCTCCCAGCGGGCGTCTTGTGTTTTTTTCATGGCTCACACTCCTATCGTTTTGTAACGCCTGGCGGCTAGGTCGAGATCGTACTGGGCTGTCTTCTGCGTCTTCTTCTGGAAGGCGTGCAGCACATAAACCGCATCGGCGTCTGGGGGGGATTGGGGAGGGAGATTTTTCAAGAAGAGCGCTGCGCCGCGCCAACGCGCCAGTCCTGCGCCACCTGCTGCCGTGACCACAGACGCGCATACAGGCCGCCCAGCGCCAGCAGTTCGTCATGCCGCCCCTGCTCCACCACGCGTCCGTGATCCATCACCAGAATGCAGTCGGCGTGGCGCACGCTTTTGAGCCGGTGTGCAATCACGACCACTGTCCGACCTTGCGCCAGTTCGGCAATGGCGCGCTGGAGCTGCGCTTCGGCCGACGGATCGACGCTGGCCGTGGCCTCGTCCAGCAGCAGCACCGGCGCGTC
This sequence comes from Vandammella animalimorsus, assembly GCF_002285285.1. GTDB lineage: Bacteria > Pseudomonadota > Gammaproteobacteria > Burkholderiales > Burkholderiaceae_C > Lampropedia > Lampropedia animalimorsus. The sequence continues at coordinate 101,714 of NZ_NSJF01000001.1, read as the reverse complement.
CTTGAGCAGGGCGCGGGCGATGGAGATGCGCTGGCGTTCGCCGCCGGACAGCGACGCGCCGCCTTCGTCGAGCACCGTGTCGTACCCATCGGGCAATGCACTGATGAAGTCATGCGCCTGAGCGCGCCGCGCGGCGGCGATGACTTCTTCCCGGCTGGCGTCGGGCCGACCGATGCGCAGGTTGTCGAGCACCGAGCCGGAGAACAGCAGGACATCCTGGAAAACCATCGCCACGTGGCGGTGCAGCGCGTCGGTGCCGATCTCGCGCAGATCAGCGCCGCCGAGCCGAATCGCGCCCGCATCCACGTCCCATAGCCGGGCGATCAGATGCACCAGCGTGCTCTTGCCAGCGCCGCTCGGGCCAACGATTGCCGTCAGGCGGTTGGCCGCAATCTCGCATGACACATTGTCAAGAACGGCCGCGCCGCCTTGGCGATGTTCATACGCGAAGCGCACCTTGTCGAACACGATGTCATGGCCTTGCGGGACGGCCGCCTGTGCCGGTTCGGCCAAAGCCTGCTCGGCCAACACGTTTTCGATACGCGCCAGAGCGCGCCGCGCAAAGCGCAGCAGCATGGCGGCCAGCCCCACCTCGAACAATTGGCGGTACACCGGCAGCGCCAGCACCAGAAAGGCAATCAGCACCTCGGGCGAGAGCGTGCCGCCCGCAAGCCACCACGCGCCAGCCAGCGCCAGACTGACATACCCCGTTTCCAGCAGAAAACCGTAGGCCACCAGCCACGGCGCGGGTTTGGTTTCGGCTGCCAGCAGGGCCGCGTGATGTTCCTCCAGCGCGGCTTCAAGGCGTTGCCATGCATCGCCGAAGCGGCCGTAACCACGCACGACGGCGATGCCTTGCACATACTCCAGCAAGGCCGACTGCGCTGCGGCGTTGGCCGCCATCAAACGCTGGCCAGTGCGCGCCGCAACGTGCTGTGTCCAGGCCAGCGCCAACAGCGCCAACGGTATGCCAGCCAGCGCGATCAGGGCCAGCCGCCAGTCCAGCCACAGCAGAAACAGCATCAAAAAAGCGGGCATCGCCAGGCCCGAAACGAACACGCCGAGAAAGTGCGACCACAGGTTCTCGACCAGCGCCAGATCGGAAGTCAGTCGCGCGCTCAGGTCGCCGCCCCGCTGCTTGCCGAACCAGCCCATGGGCAGGCGACGCAGGTGATCGGCAACACGCAGCCGCGCCTCGCCCATCATCGCGTAGGCGCCGCTGAACACCAGCGGCATGCCGACTGCGCCAGCGGCAATGCGCGCCAGCAGGCAGGCAGCCATCGCCGCCCCATACCCCAGCGCAGTCGCCGGTGTGATGCGGCCGGTAAACACCGCGTGCAGCAGCAGATAGAGCAATGGATATGGCGCGGCGGCGAACAGTCCTTCCACGACCGACCAGCGCAGGCCGCGCATCAGGCGCGGATCACGCGTGCCCGAGAGGCGAAAGCCCGACTGGACCAGTTCCCGGATCATGCCCCGGCCTCCCGCTGCGCCGCATCCGTGTGCATTGCCAGCGACCATTCCCTGACCTGTTCATGGTCGCGCCACAGGCGCTGGTAAGCGCTGCATTCGCGCAGCAAGGTTTCGTGCCTGCCCTGGCCTGCCACGCGACCGGCCTCCATCACGACGATGTGGTCGGCATGCATGATCGTGTGCAGCCGATGGCCGATCATCAGCACCGTGCGATTGGCACACAGCGCATCCAGCGCTTGCTGGATCAAGGCTTCGTTCTCGGCATCGACGCTGGCGGTTGCTTCGTCCAGCAAAAGAACGGGCGCGTCCTTGAGCAAGGCGCGGGCAATCGACAGCCGCTGGCGCTCGCCCCCCGAAAGGCGCGCGCCACGCTCGCCCAGCGGCGTGTCATAGCCCTGTGGCAAGGCCATGATGAAGTCGTGCGCGCAGGCGGTACGGGCGGCGGCCTCGATGGCCGCATCGCTGGCTTCGGGCCGCGCGATCTTCAGGTTGTCGCGCACCGTGCCGTGAAACAAAAACACGTCCTGGAACACGATGGCCAGCTTCGCCAGCAGCGCATCGAGCGGCCATTCGCGCACATCCGCGCCGCCCACGCGCAGGCTGCCGGCGTCGAACTCATACAGCCGCGCCACCAACCGCACCAGCGTACTCTTGCCGGAGCCGCTTGCTCCCACCAGCGCGGTCAATTGCCCGGCCTTGGCCTCGAAGCTCACCTCATCGAGCGCCAGCCGCTGGCCGTAGCGGTGGCACAGCTTCTCGAAGCGGATGTCCAGTGCGCCATCGGGCGCTTTCGCCGCACGGGACTGGTCCAGCGGCGGCGCAGCCAGCACGTCGCTGATACGGCGCATCGCTTCGGCGCGCTGCATCTGCTCGCCCATGGCAAAGGTCAAACGCAGCAATGGCGCGAGGACAGCCGGGGCCACCAGCAAAAACAGCACATAGGTGGGAGCGTCGAGGCTGCCGCGCGCATGCAGCCACGCGCCGAAAGGCGCCACCACCACCAGATTGGCGGACAGCAATCCGGTGAACCACACCCATCCGCGCGCGCTCCCCCGGGCATAGTCTTCCACCCAGCGCACCGCGCCACGCACGGCATCGGACAGCTCGCCGAACGAGCGCGCCGCAAGCCCGAAGCTCTTGACCACATGCACGCCGCGCACGTACTCCCCCACCTGGTTGGCAATGCGTTCTTGCAAGGCGCTCCACTCGCGCATGCGCTCGCCCATGCCACGCATTGACCACCATTGCACCAACAGAACCACCGGCAACGGGCTGAGCGCGGCCAGCGCCATGCGCCAGTCGGCCACGAACAGCAGCATGGCCGCCGCCAGTGGCACGGCAGCGGCGGCTACCGCGTCGGGCACCATATGGGCGAAAAAGCCCTCCATGCTGTTCACATCATCGGTCAGCGTGCGGCGCATGCTGCCCGAGCCGCGCGCGGCAAAGAACGACAGCGGCACTTCTCCAAGACGTCGCGCCATCGCTATGCGCAGCCGGTGCTGGATGGCGAAAGCGCCGGTGTGCGCGAACACATGGCTGACCGCCATCAGCGCCCAGCGCAACAACAACAACCCCATGGCCCACCAGGCCAGCCGCCGCACCGTGGCGATGTCGGGTTGCGCGCCGAACAATTCGACGCTGATGCGGTAGATGAACCAGAACGGCGCGATGCTCAATGCCGCCGAGGCGACGGCAGTGATGACCGCCGACCCGAGCAGCCACGGCGCCACGCGCATCAGGCTGCCAAAGCGCACCGGCGCAGGAATGGATTTTGGCCGTGGCGATGCCGCGTTCGATGGCTTCATGCCCGCCCCTCGGTCTGGAGAACCAGACGCGGCAGACACAGGGCGATCAGGATCAGCACAAGGCCCGCTGCGCCCCACACCAGTGCAAAAGCGTTGGCGTAGCCCAGCATCTGGCCCAGCCCGCCAATGGCACCGACCGCCATGGCGTTGGCAATGTTTTCACCACATTGCATGGCCGTGAAATCCGTTCCTGGCGAGTGTGGCGAAGACCAGTTCATGAACACTGCCCAGACCGACACGAACAGCGCGCCCTCGAAGACCCCCTGCGTGCAAAAAGCCAGGTAGTAAGCCCATTGGGCATGAACGCCGCACCGCTCCAGCCCCCAGGCCATCCCGAGCATCAGCGCCGCCATGGCAAAGCTCGCCAGCACCGCACGCCGATTGCCCAGCCGCCGCACCAGCGGAATGCCCAGAACGACGCCCCCGCATGCGGTTGCCAGCATCACGGCCATCTGGATATACCCGATGGCATCCAGACCCAGCCCCCGATCCACCAGCCAGGGCTGGATCAGAGTGCTGACGGCCGTACTGGGAAACTTGAACAGCAAAACCAGCGCCAGCGCCCACCCAAGATCACGATGGCGCAGCAGATCGCGCAGCCGAACCTTGGCGGCTGCACCGGCGCTTGAATCGACACATGAGCGGCCACTTGATTCGGCGCTGGCCAGCGGCGCCTGCCAGCGTTTGTCCAGCCAAAGCAGCACACCGATCAAGGCAATCAGACCGGCCAGAATCGCCATCGTGGCGCTCCAGCCCAAATGATCGTGAACGATCAACAATCCGCCGCCGCCCAGCAGCATGCCGACGATGAAGCCTGCGATCTGGATCGCATTGGCCACGCCAGCAGCCTTGCCTTGCAGGCGCGATACGGCATAGGCATTGGTGGCGATATCCTGCGTGGCGCTGATGAAGTTGAGCGCAACCAGGCTCGCCAGCGCCAAGCCAAGGTGCGCGCCGATCGACAGCGGCATCAATGCCAGGCAAGTCAGCGCCGCAGCCGTCTGGCCGATGAAGATCACCCGCGGATAACGCCAACGGAGGCAGGCATTGTCAATCCAGCTCGCCCACAGGAACTTGAGCGCCCAGGGCAGAATGGTCAGGCCGACCAGGCCCACATGCGCCACGCTGTAGCCGCCAGCGCGGATGAGCGTCCCCAGTGCATAAAAAGCCAGCCCCGCTGGCAGGCCCTGGGTGATGTACATCAGCGCCAGCGCCCGGTACTCGCTGGCGCGCACGGCCGCCAGCGCCGCTGGCCCGCGTTCTTCCTCAGAAGTCATAGGCCAAGCGAACCCCCACGGTACGCGGCGCACCGGCAGTCACCAAAGTGCCGCCCCGGCCATCGCCAATCGCCCGGGTGAGGTATTTCGCGTCGGTCAGGTTCTTGCCGTACAGGCCCATCGTCCAGTTGCCGTGATACCAGGACAGGTGCGCATCCACCAGCGTGTAGGCATTGTCCGCCTGATCGTTGGCTTGCAGATAGACCTTGCCGATCCGGCGGGCGGCAACGCCCAGTTCCCAGTTTTCGGCAGGCCGCCAAACGGCGGACGCGCCAAAGCTGGTGCGCGGCGTTGCCGAGAACTGCCGACCCGCGTAGTCAGTGCCGCCACGCACATAGTCGTCATAAACCGCCTTGACGTAACCCAAGTGGCCGCGCAGTTCCAGCGCGCGCGCAAGCCGCCAGGCGGCATCCAGTTCAATGCCCTGAATGTGCGAGCGTCCTGCGTTATCCGTCATCGTGGCGCCCCCCAGTCCCTCGATCACGACTTGCTGATTGCGCAGGCGGGAGTAGAAAGCCGTCGCACCAAATTCCCAGCGATGGTTGGCATCCTTGACCCGATAACCGATCTCGGCGTGATGGGCGTACTCGGGTTCGTAGGGGTTGCCGGCCGCTGCGGATTGGGTCGCATAGACGTTGAAACCTGCGGCCTTGTAGCCGCGCGACATCTTGAGCCATGCAAACTGTTGCTCGTCGGGGCGGTATTCCAGCGCGAGCTGCGGCAACCACACCGTGTTGTTGACCTTGCGTTCCAGACTTTCGACCGAGCCATTCTGGTTGCTGCTCCAGTCCATTTCACGGCGGTCTCGCGTCAAGCGCAGCCCAGCGCCCAGGCGCCAGCTCGGCGCGAAATGCCAGCCAGCTTCGCCAAACAGCGCCATCGTCGTGCCGTCCACCTGTGAGGCGGTGGCGCTGCGGAAGAACGGCGCGTAGTCGTACAAGTAGGGGCGATTCATGTCGGTACGCGAGGCATGAAAGCCAGCCATCCAGTCGAACGGGCTTTGTGCCGTGGCCTTGCGCTGGATGCGGGCTTCGGCGTTGTAACCCTTCAGCTTGAGATCGAAGCCGTTGGTGGCTCCGAGCAAGGAAACCGGCGTCCAGTAGCTCCACCGGGCATCGCTGGCGCCAACAGCCACGGTCAGGCGCGTATCGGCATCCAGCGGGCGGGTGTACTCGCCGCTGAACAAGGTGTAGCTGATGTCGTTGGTTCCGCTATCGCCTTCGACCGACTTCCGCTGTCCGGCGCCCGCCTGCCTGAGGAAAAAGTCGCTGCCGCCGTTGCGGTCCAAATGATGCAGACCCAATCGAAGCTCGCCGCCCGCATCGTCATGGTGCAACAGCTTCAGGCGCGCGAAATTGCTGCCCCAGCCGCTTGTGTCCTTGCGGTTCAGCGTCACGTTTCTGACATGGCCATCACTTTCATCGCGCCCGGCCGTGATGCGTACCGCAGTCCGCTCCCCGAGCGGCACATCCAGCCCCAGACCGGCGCGCCGCCGGTTGGCAGTCCCGAAGTTGAGCTGCGCAGAACCGGCGAACCTCATGCCGGGATCCCGGCTGCGAATCGCGATCAGGCCGCCGATATTGCCCTGACCGTGCAGCAGGCTCTGCGGGCCGCGGAGGATTTCAACCTGCTCCAGATCGAACAGGTTTCCGATCACGCCGGTCAGCGGCAGCGGTACGCCGTCGATTTGCACCCCGATGCTGGCGACATCCGACTCTTCATCGCCATTGCCCATGCCCCGGATGATGATGGTCCCCAGCCCGCCAACGAAGTCGGTGAAATAGACGTTGGGCAATTGCTGCGCCGCATCGTTCAGGTGTTGCAGGTCTTCGCGCTCGACCGCATCGCCATCAATCACACTCACGCTGGCAGGCGTGTCGAACGCGGTGGTTCCCCGCTTGGTGGCCGTGACGGTGATAGTCGCAAGCGTGGTGGCTTTCGGCTCCCCATTGGCATCGCCGGTTTGCGCCCAGGCGCTCTGCGAAGCAAGAAGGGATAGCGACAACGATAAGGCGAGCGGTGTGCGCTTGTTGGATGTCATGATGAAAACCGAGAAGAGTTAATCTATACCCCTCAACTTTAGTGATTCTCATCCGCATCTATATGCCCTCAAAGGCAGACTTCATACCCGCAGCGGGAGTTTTTTTATGTCGCGCAACTCATTCATCGACGTGGCGAGCTATCTGCCTTCCGCCAGCAAGCCATCGGTTGACGCTTGGCCGGCTGGGCCACAACAAAGCGGCGCCCATGTCACCCAATACGGCTTGTCTGCATTCGCCAGTCGCAGCGAATACCGGGAGCCCGTGCGCCTCACGGTGACGGACTCCGAGAACCGCCTGCATCTGTCGGTGTGGCTGCGCGATGGGCCGGACATCAACCTTGATGGCCGCCAATTCAGCGTATCTGGCCGCCAAACCGTGGTCGGCTATTTGCCGGATGTGCCCTGGAAAACCCAGTGGCGCGGCCGTGCGCATCAGGTTGGGCTGCTGTTGCCCCTGGACGCGTTGCCGGAGCTGGCGGGCGAACAGGGTTTTCTGTTCGCCGAGCGATTGCGCCGCGCCAGCAATCTGCGTGTCGAAGCCGCGCATGCCAAGGTGTTGCGCGCCGCCCATGAGCTCGATGGCATCCTGACTTCCACGGCAAGCAGCGCCCTGCTGCGCGAAGCCAAGAGTCTTGAATTGCTGGCCTTGCTAATCGACAGCGCGATTGATGACAAGCCCTACGTCTTTACCCGCGTCCAGCGCGAGCGCCTGGAACTGGCGCGCGCCCTGCTGTTGGCGCGCATCGACTGCGCCCCCACCATTGCCGAGCTGGCCCGCGCCTGCGGCATGAACACATTCCAGCTCAAGCAGGACTTCAAGCGCATGTTCGGCGTGTCTGTGCATGCGCTTTATCAACAAGAACGCATGCATCATGCATGGCAACTCATCGAGTCCGGCAAAACCAGTGCAGCAGAGGCAGGCCGGCAAGTCGGATACACCAACCTGAGCCATTTTGGCGCAGCGTTCCAGAAACAGTTCGGGGTACTTCCCGGCGAACTCAAGCGTCGGCCCATGGCGTAGATGAAGCGCTATCGGGCTTGAATCCAAGCCAATTATTGGGAAACGACATCTAGGGCCTGTTCACAAATTACTGTGGGCCGCTTGCAGCCTGCGGCGCGGCGCGCGGCGGGGTTGCGCCACAGGCCCGCCTAAAATGCCCGCCCTCCCGCGTGAGTCCTGCCAGCCGCCCAATTCCCACAAGCCATGACCTTGCCCCGCCTCAGCCCCGGCCACCGCTACACCATGCCCATGCCCGTGGGCTCTGCCGACGCACTGCTGCTGTGCCAGCTGGCCGCGCGCGAAAAGGCCCAGGGCCGGCGCACGGCCGTCATCACTGCCGATGCGCGCGATGCGCTGCGCCTGCTGCGCGAGATGGCGTTCTTCGATCCCTCGCTGGCGCTGGTGCTGTTCCCGGACTGGGAGACCCTGCCCTACGACAGCTTCTCGCCGCACCAGGATCTCATCAGCGAGCGCCTGGCCACGCTGTGGAGCATCCAGCAGGGCCAGGCCGATGTGCTGCTGATCCCGGCCACCACGGCGCTGTACCGGCTGGCGCCGCCGTCCTTCCTGGCTGGCTACACCTTCCAGTTCCAGACCGGCCAGCGCCTGGATGAGGCCAGGCTCAAGGCCCAGCTGACCATGGCCGGCTACCAGCATGTGGGCCAGGTCGTGGGGCCGGGCGAGTACGCCGTGCGCGGCAGTCTGATTGACCTGTTCCCCAATGGCGCGACCCTGCCCTACCGCATCGACCTGTTCGACGACGAGATTGACTCCATCCGCACCTTCGACCCCGAAAGCCAGCGCAGCCTGCAGCCGGTCGAAGCCATCCGCCTGCTGCCCGGACGCGAGTTCCCGATGGACGAGCCCGCGCGCCAACGCTTTCGCAGCCGCTGGCGCGAGCTGATGGAGGGCGACCCGACCAAGAGCCGCGTCTACAAGGACATGGGCAACGGCGTGGCCACGGCCGGCATCGAGTACTACCTGCCGCTGTTCTTCGAAGAGACCGCCACCGTGTTCGACTATCTGGGCGAGCACACCACGCTGGCGCTGCACGGCGCGCTGGACGATGCGCTGCAGGCCTTCTGGCAGGACACGCAAGAGCGCCACCGGCTGCTGGCTCTGGACGAGGAGCGTCCGGCGCTGCCGCCTGCGGCGCTGTTTCTCTCCAGCGAGCAATTCTTCTCGCTGTGCAAGCCGCTGGCGCAACTGGCGCTGCGCCCAGCGGCCGACCAGGCCAGCGAGGACAGCGCGCAGCGCCACCGCACGGACTTCAGCGCCCTGCCCGACATTGCTGCCGTGCGCGGCGCAGCCGACCCACTGATGCGCCTGCAGGCACACCTGCGGACCACGCCCCAGCGCGTGCTGGTGCTGGCCGAAAGCGCCGGGCGGCGCGAAAGCCTGGCGGACTTTCTGCGCGCCAGCCAGCTGCCGGCGCCGGCCTTCGACTCGCTGGGCGAATTCCAAGCCAGCGAGGAAAAAATCGGCATTGCCACCAGCGCGCTGCAGCGCGGCTTCGGCTGGGGTGAAGGCGGCATCGACTTCGTCACCGAGACCGAGCTGTTCAACGCCCCGCCCACCACGCGCCGCCGCAGACGCCACGAGCAGGCCAGCAGCGTCGAGCACATGGTGCGCGACCTGGCCGAGCTGAAAATCGGCGACCCCGTGGTCCATGCCCAGCACGGCATCGGTCGCTACCGCGGCCTGGTGAACATGGACATGGGCCAGAAAAACCCCGACGGCAGCGCTGCGCTGCAAGAGTTTCTGCACCTGGAATACGCCGGCCAGGCCGTGCTCTACGTGCCCGTGAGCCAGCTGCAGCAAATCAGCCGCTACAGCGGCGTAGCCGCCGACGAGGCGCCGCTGCACAAGCTCGGCTCCGGCCAGTGGGAAAAAGCCAAGCGCAAGGCTGCCGAGCAGGTGCGCGACACCGCCGCCGAGCTGCTCAACATCTACGCGCGCCGCGCCGCGCGCGAAGGCCACGCCTTCCGCCTCGACGCGGCCGAGTACGCCACTTTTGCCAAGGATTTTGGCTTTGAGGAAACGCCCGACCAGAAGGCCGCCATCGACGCCGTGATCGGCGACATGCTCAGCCCTCGGCCCATGGATCGCCTGGTCTGCGGCGACGTGGGCTTTGGCAAGACCGAGGTCGCGCTGCGCGCAGCCTTCGTGGCCGTGCTCGGCGGCAAGCAGGTGGCCTTTCTGGCCCCCACCACGCTGCTGGCCGAGCAGCACTACCAGACGCTGGCCGACCGCTTTGCCAAATGGCCCGTCAAGGTGGCGGAGATGAGCCGCTTTCGCACCACGCGCGAAATCAACGCCGCCGCCAAGGGGCTGGCCGATGGCTCGGTGGACATCGTCGTGGGCACGCACAAGCTGCTGTCCTCCTCCATCGACTTCAAAAACCTGGGCCTGCTCATCATCGACGAGGAGCATCGCTTTGGCGTGCGCCACAAGGAGGCCATGAAGGCGCTGCGCGCCGAGGTGGACGTGCTGACGCTGACGGCCACGCCCATCCCGCGCACCCTGGGCATGGCGCTGGAGGGGCTGCGCGAGCTCTCGGTCATCGCCACAGCGCCGCAAAAGCGCCTGGCCATCAAGACCTTCGTGCGCAGCGAAAGCCAGGGCGTGATCCGCGAGGCCGTGCTGCGCGAGCTCAAGCGCGGCGGGCAGGTGTACTTCCTGCACAACGAGGTCGAAACCATCGAGAACCGCCGCGAGCGCCTGCAGGAGCTGCTGCCCGAGGCGCGCATCGCCGTGGCCCACGGCCAAATGCCCGAGCGCGAGCTCGAGCGCGTCATGCGCGACTTCGTCGCCCAGCGCCACAACCTGCTGCTGTGCTCGACCATCATCGAAACCGGCATCGACGTGCCCACGGCCAACACCATCGTCATCAGCCGCGCCGACAAGTTCGGCCTGGCCCAGCTGCACCAGCTGCGCGGCCGCGTGGGCCGCAGCCACCACCAGGCCTATGCCTACCTGATGGTGCCCGACGTACAAAGCCTGACCCGCCAGGCCCAGCAACGCCTGGACGCCATCCAGGACATGGAGGAGCTGGGCAGCGGCTTTTACCTGGCCATGCACGACCTGGAAATCCGTGGCGCTGGCGAAGTGCTGGGCGAAAACCAAAGCGGCAACATCCTGGAGATCGGCTTTCAGCTCTACAACGAGATGCTGGCTGACGCCGTCAAAGCACTCAAGAGCGGCAAGGAGCCCGACTTGCTGGCCCCCATGCAGGCGGCCACCGAGATCAACCTGCACGTGCCCGCGCTGCTGCCCAACGATTATTGTGGCGACGTGCATCTGCGCCTGTCGTTCTACAAGCGCCTGGCCACCGCCGGCAGCCTGGAAGCCGTGGACGGCCTGCTCGAAGAAATCGTCGATCGTTTCGGCAAGCCGCCCGAGCAGGTGCAGGCGCTGATCGACACGCACCGCCTGCGCATCCTCTGCGAGCCCTACGGCGTGCAGAAAGTCGATGCCTCGCCCGCGGCCATCGTCATCAGCTTCCGCCCCAACCCGCCGGTGCAGCCGCTGCGCATCATCGAGCTGATCCAGAAAAACCGCCACATCAAGCTGGCCGGCAACGACCGGCTGCGCATCGAGCGCGAATTGCCCGCCCTCAAGGACCGCGTGCAAATGGTGCGCGACGTGCTGCGCAACCTGGGCGAGCCGCTGCCGCCTTCGCCTTCGCCTTCGCCATCAACCACTGCAGCCCAGACGGCAGCTTGAGCGTCCATCCCTCTTGGCGCTCGGCTCGGCGTTTGGCGTTTGGCCTTCAGAGCGCTTCGCTGCGGCGCTGCTGCACGCGCTGCATCAGCCGCTCATACACCAGCGGCGAGACCAGCGCCTGCACATCGCCGCCGAGCGTGGCGATCTCGCGCACATAGGTGCTGCTCACATGCTGGTATTGCTCGCCAGGGGCCATGAACAGGGTTTCCACATCCGGCATGAGCTTGCGGTTCATGCCCGCCAGCTGCACCTCGTAATCGAAGTCGGTCACGCCGCGCACGCCGCGCACCATCACCTGCGCGCCTTGTTCAACGACGAAGTCACGCATCAGCCCGGAGAAGCTGTGCACACTCAGCTGCGGCACATCGGCAAAGACACCTCTCACCATGTCCATGCGCTCCTGCAGCGTGAACAGGGTTTTCTTGTGGTGCCCGGCGGCCACGGCCACGATGAAACGATCGAACAGGCGCGCGGCGCGGCGGATCATCTCCTCATGGCCACGGGTGATGGGGTCAAAGGTACCGGGGAACACCGCCAGGATGGACGGGGGCTGGGACATGGGCGTTCTTTCCTTTCTGGGCAAGCAAAACGGGCGCGCCGTGCGCGCCTTCCCTTGATCACAAGGCCGTAGCTGCCTGGGCCGCCGGGCGGCGGCGATAGTGCACGAAGGCGTAGCGCACAGGCACGCCGCCGGGCTGCAGCGGCGCTTCGCGCCATTGGCGCGATTGCTCCTCGAAGGCGCTGCGCTCCCAGTCGGGAAAGCGCGTGTCGCCCTCAATGTCGGCGTCGATCTCGGTCAGGTACAAATCATCGGCCAGTGCCAGAGTCTGGGCATAGATTTGCGCGCCGCCGACGACGAACACCGTGGCGCGCTCTGGCTCGGCCTGGCCTGGCGCCGCGCCGCCCTGCCCAGATGCGCCAGGGCCCAGCTGCGGCAGCGGCAGGGCCAGCGCCTCCTGCACGCTGCCGGCCCAGAAAGCGCCCGCCGGCAAGGCCAGCGGCTGGTGGGCGATGACGATGTGCTCGCGCCCAGGCAGCAGGCCCGGCAGCGACTCCCAGGTGCGGCGCCCCATGATGATGCGCCGCCCCATGGTCTGGCGCTTGAAATGGCGCAGGTCTTCGGGCAGGTGCCAGGGCATGCCGCCATCGCGACCGATGGTGCCATTGGCCGCAACGGCGGCGATCAAGGCAATGCGGGGTTTCTGGGCAGTGGGGGACATGGCGTGGTGAGGGCAGTGGGCACACAAGCAAAAGATTGCCGCGGCAGGGCTTGGGCCTGAAATACAGCTGTCAGCTGAGCAGCGCGCAAGCATAACGGCATTTGCCAGCCAAGCAGCCCCAGCCGTGGCAGCGAAGCTGCAGCCAACTCTGCCGCCCATGGCAGCGCCTTTTTCAATCTTTCGCGTCAGCGTCTGCGCGGCAGAACTCCGCTACAGTGCGAGCCAATTTTCAGGGCCAGCGCGTGCCGCGCCGCCCATCTTCCAGCACTTTGCTTTGCCTATGTCCGACGCCCCTGCCCGCCGCACGCTGTCCCTGCCTGGCCAGCCCACCGCTGCAACGCCCAAGCGCAAGCCCACCCAGACCAACCGCCAGCCTGGCCCAGGCCGCCAAAGCGCCAACAAGCCACGCAGCGCCACAGCGCCTGCACCGCGCAAAGCGGCAGGCAACGTCTGGCGCGCTGCAGGCAGCGCGCCCGCCGCCGCCAATGCGCAGCGCCAGCCACGCCAGCCCGAACGCAATGCCCCCGCAGCGCGGCCCGATGCGCGCATGGCCAATGCAAAGCCGAATGCAAAAGCGCACCGCACTGCACACACCGGTGCACGGCCAGGCACACGCTCCGACGCCACGACACGCGCTGGCGCACGGCCCCAAGCCCGGCCGGCCCCCCGCCCAGACGCCCGCCCAAGCACACACGCCCGCACCAAGGCCAATGCCCAGCCCGGCGCGCGCCCTGACACCGCGCAACCATCCCGCTCCCGCCCCGCCCAAACCAGCGCCAGGCCCGCAACGCGCAAGGCCAGCCTCAAAAACAGCCCGACCACGCGCGCGCCCTCCACCAGCGCCCCAACTCAAGCTCAGCGGCGTCCTGCGCCCACCAGCCGCCCTGCAACTTCGCCAGCGCCGCAGCAGGCTGCAGCACCGGCCAACGCCGCCAACGCCGTCAACGGCACGCGCCTGAACAAATACCTGGCCGATGCGCAATGCTGCTCACGGCGTGAGGCCGATGCCTGGATCGAGCGCGGCTGGGTGCGCATCAATGGCCAGGTGGCGCACATGGGCCAGCGCGTGCAGCCTGGCGACCAAGTCGAGGTAGCGCCGGCCGCACGCCGCCACCAAGCGCAGCAACTCAGCATTGCGCTGCACAAGCCTGTGGGCTACGTCAGCGGCCAGGCCGAGGACGGGTATCTGCCCGCACTGAGCCTGATCACCGATGCCAACCATTGGGAGCAAGACCCGCAACACCACCAGCGCGCGCCACGCAGCCTCAAGGGCTTTGCCCCAGCCGGGCGGCTGGACATCGACTCCACCGGCTTGCTGATCCTGACCCAGGATGGCCGCCTGGCGCGGCACATCATTGGCGAGCACAGCACGGTGGACAAGGAATACCTGGTGCGGGTGCGCTGCATCGGCCCCGATGGGCAAGGCATCGACAGCAACGTACAGGCCCACGTGCCCGAAGCCGCACTGCAGCGGCTGCGCCACGGCCTGGAGCTCGACGGCGTGGCATTGCAGCCGGCCCAAGTCGAGTGGCAAAACCCCGAGCAACTGCGCTTCGTGCTGCGCGAAGGCAGGAAGCGCCAGATCCGGCGCATGTGCGAGCAAGTCGGCCTGCACGTCAGCGCCCTCAAACGCGTGCGCATTGGCCGGCTGACGCTGGGTCAGCTGCCCCCTGGGCAGTGGCGCTATCTGGGCCAGGACGAGTTGGTTTAGGGGTTGTTGAGATTGAGTATTGCGACGGTGTTTTCGGTCAAAACCCGCTTCGCAAACCCAATCTCCCCCAGAGCATGCGATGCGCTTTCTGCCCTCCCCCCGCAAGCGCGCAAAGCTCACCACACACTCTCAGCGTTGCCCGCCCGCCGCTCCAGTGCAACCCATTGCATCCCCATTGCACTGGCAAAGCCACAGGTGCGGGGGCCACAAGCCGTGGCGCAGCCAATTTCCGAGTTTTTCATGTGGTTTTAGGCTAACGCTTGCATTCTTAATAAAAATTATTATCATTAGCCTCATTGACAGCAAGACGAATGTTCTGCCGCTGCGATGGCACCGAACCTTGCCGGGCCGCCAAGCCCAATGCCTTGAACGGAACAATTTCCCATGACCTTAGCCGCCATGAAGCCCTCGAACGAATCCGCCAGCCAGGCCGCACGCCATGTGCCCGCCGCAGCGCTGGACAGCCTGGAACTGCTCAAGGGACAGAAATCCGTCGCCATTCAGCACAACGGCTCCATCTACCGCTTGCAGGCCACCAAATTGGGCAAGCTCATCTTGACCAAGTAAGACAAACTGCAGCCGACCGCCTTGCACTGGTCAGTGCGCTGCAACACTCTCAAGCACCAACCCAAACACCAACCGTTTCATCGTGGGGCGACCGAGAGTTCAACACTCAGGACTCGAACAGGTCGTTTTTGCCAGCCAAAGGCGCACATGTCTGTGCATCTGGTAGCCAGGCTTTTTTTGATGAAACCTTTGCCCTCGGCCCCTTGAACTTGAAGGGGGCGGGCGTCACCAATCATCGTGGGGCGACCAGGCTTTTTCAAAGCCATTCAGGTCGTTTTTGCCAGCCAAGCGCCCGGGCCCTGCTCGGCTCGCACTAGCCAGGCTTTTTTTCCACTCTCTGACTTCTCATCCCAGCTTTGTGCGGGCCTGCTGCAGACCGGCAGAGCGCGCCAACCCGCGCTGACTTTGCCCGCCGCGCAAAGGGGGCCTACAGAGGCGCTCACGCGTGTAGGTAATCCCACTTGCCGCCCAGCCAGCGCTGCATGTGGCGCTCGGCCAGTTGCGGGTGCTGCGCCAGCATCAGTGGCGCCAGTTGGCGCGCCCATTCGAGCAGGTGGCCATCGCTGTCCAAGTCAGCAAAGCGCAGCAGCGCCGCGCCGGATTGGCGTGCCCCCATGAATTCGCCCGGGCCGCGGATTTGCAGGTCGCGCCGTGCGATCTCGAAACCGTCATTGGTCTCGGCCATGGCGCGCAGGCGCTCCTTGGCGGTGTCGCTGAGCTGGCCGCTCTCGCCCGTCGCATACAGCAAGATACAGGCCGACTGTGTGCTGCCGCGCCCGACGCGACCGCGCAGCTGGTGCAGCTGCGACAGGCCGAAGCGCTCGGCATGTTCGACCACCAT
Organism: Vandammella animalimorsus; assembly: GCF_002285285.1. Taxonomy (GTDB): domain Bacteria; phylum Pseudomonadota; class Gammaproteobacteria; order Burkholderiales; family Burkholderiaceae_C; genus Lampropedia; species Lampropedia animalimorsus. The sequence continues at coordinate 86,053 of NZ_NSJF01000001.1, read as the reverse complement.
CAGCGAGGCATTGGGCACATCCACGCCAACTTCGATCACCGTCGTGGCCACCAACAGCGCGATCTCGCCAGCGGTAAAGCGCGCCATCACCGCTTGCTTGTCGGCCGCCGCCATGCGCGAGTGCAGCAGGCCCACGGCCACGCCCGGCATGGCCGCCTGCAAATCCTCATACGTGGCCGTGGCATTGGACAAGTCCAGCGCCTCGCTTTCCTCGATCAGCGGGCAAACCCAGTAGGCCTGCCGCCCCTGGGCCAGCTGGCGGGCCAGGCGCTCGATCAGCTCCTCGCGCCGCCCTTCGGCAATCAGCCGCGTCAGCACCGGGCTGCGCCCGGGCGGCAGCTCGTCGATGGTGGAGACGCTCAGATCGGCGTAGTACGTCATGGCCAGCGTGCGCGGGATGGGCGTGGCCGACATCATCAGCATGTGCGGCTCCAGCACGGGTTGCGCTTGGCCCGCCGGTGTCCCACGGGCCCCAGCGACCGCTGGGGCGGCGGCCAGATCGCCTGCCGGGATGCGGTTGCGCAACCTCAGGCTCAGGCGCTGCTGCACGCCAAAGCGGTGCTGCTCGTCGATCAGCACCAGCCCCAGTCGCTGAAAGCTCACATGCTCCTGCAGCACGGCATGCGTGCCCACCACCAATGCTGCCTGACCGCTGGCGATGGTCTGCAGCATGTGCTCGCGCTGTTTTTTCTTTTGCGTGCCCGCCAACCAGGCCACGCTCTGGCCGCGCGCGGCCAGCAGCGGCGTGAGCCAATCGGCCAGCTTGCGAAAGTGCTGCTCGGCCAGGATTTCCGTGGGCGCCACCAGCGCGCACTGCCAGCCGGCATCGATGCACACACAGGCCGCCAGCGCCGCCACTACCGTCTTGCCCGAGCCCACATCGCCCTGCAGCAGGCGGTGCATGGGGGTGCTGCGCGCCAAATCCTGCGCAATCTCCCGCACCACGCGCTGCTGCGCCGCCGTCAGCGCAAACGGGATTTGCGCCAGCAGCTGCTGCGCCAATGTGGCCTTGGTCTCGCCACCATCACCGCCCGGCGCAGGCCGCAGCGGCGGCGCCAGGCGCTGCGCCCGCGCCTGGCGAATGCGGCACTGCGAGAGCTGCTGCGCCAGCAACTCCTCAACCTTCAGGCGCTGCCAGGCCGGATGGCGTCGATCCTCCAATGTCTGCAAGGCCACGTCGGGCGAAGGATGATGCAGAAACTGCAGCGCCTGGCGCAGCGGCCACCACTGCCCGCCGGCCACCGGCGGCGGCCCCAGCGCGGCAAACACCTCTGCAGGCAAGGTTTCATCCAGCGTCATGCGGTGCAGCGCCGTGGCGATCATGCGGCGCAAATAGGCCTGCGGCAGCCCCTTGCCAACGGGGTAGACCGGCGTGAGCGCCTGCGGCAGCGGCGCGTCACTCTTGCGCAACTGGGGATGCACCATCTCGCGCCCCCAGAAACCGCCACGCATCTCGCCATGCACGCGCAGGCGCTTGCCCGGCGCCATGGCCTTGTGCTGCGAAGGGTAGAAATGCAAAAAGCGCAACTGGCAGCTGCCGCTGGCGTCCTCAATCGCCACCACCAGCTGGCGGCGCGGCTGCAGCTGCACCTCACAGGCCAGCACCGTGCCCTCGATCAGCACCGCCTGCCCTTGTCGGGCCTGGGCAATGGGCACGATGCGCGTCTCGTCCTCATAGCGCAGCGGCAGGTGCAGCACCAGATCCACATCACGCTGCAGGCCGAGTTTGTCCAGGGCTTTTCGGATGGCTGGTGTCATATCCCGTGCAACAAGAAAGGCTGCGAAAGCTCCGGACAGCCTCTGTTCCCCCCTTCGCTCGACGACTTCCCCCCAACGAAAAATGGGGCTACGCCAAAGACGTAGCCCCATTCAATAAGTGGTCGGAGCGGCGGGATTCGAACTCGCGACCCTCTGCTCCCAAAGCAGATGCGCTACCAGGCTGCGCTACGCTCCGACTAAAGCGCGCATTGTAATACGAAAATCTGCCCCGCTTGACCCGAGCGGGGCGGTTGACAACGCGCGGCCTGACGCTCCGACTGATTCCCTCAACAACCTGCTACACCCTGGTCCGTGCCCGTATACTGCCTTGCAGCCATGGCTGCCCTAGGGGTTGTTGAGATTGGGGTTGCGAACAGCTGTTCGAGGCAAAAGCCGCAGATGCAAGGCGAAAACGCGCGCAAGATTGCACACTTTGCACGCATTTTCAACGCAGCAGCTGCTCAGTTTTGACCGACAGCACCGCCGCAACACCGAATCGCACCCCCAATGCGCACTGCGAAGCGATTTTTTGCGTGCAGCACTGCGGTACGCCGCAGCCACAGACTGTTTGACTCACCATTCCAAGGAGCCACTTTTATGTACCAACACATCCTGATTCCCACCGACGGGGGCGAGCTGTCGCAAAAGGCCGTGGCGCACGGCTTTGATCTGGCCAAGCTCTGCGGTGCGCGGGTCACGATCCTGACTGTCACGCCCAGCTACCCCGTCACCTACATGGAAGGCAGCGTGGCTTCGAACCGCGAGTTCGCTGAAAGCAGCGAGCGCCAGTGGCGCGAAGATGCCAAGAAAGCCATGGAAAAGGTGCTGGAGCAAGGCAAGGCCATGGGCGTGCAAACCGATGTGCAGGTACTCAGCGGCGACAGCATCTCCGACCTGATCTTGCAGGCCACGCAGGAGCAGCATGCCGACCTGATCGTCATGGCCTCGCACGGCCGCAAGGGCATTGCCCGCCTGCTGCTGGGCAGTGAAACCCAGCACGTGCTCACTGGCGCCAAAGTGCCTGTTCTGGTGCTGCGCTAATGCATCCGGCCGCCTGCGGGCGGCTTGTTCGTTTGTGTTCCATGCCCATCTTGCCGATGGGCTTTTTTTGCGATGGTCAGTTCTACCTCCGAACCACCCCGGCAGGCGCCCGATACCGATTCCAGCTCCCTGCCCCCTGCTGGCGCAGCGCGCCCCCAGGCCTTGCGCGGCATCCGCGTCGTGGAGTTCAGTCACATGGTCATGGGCCCGGCCTGCGGCTTGGTACTGGCCGACCTGGGCGCGGAAGTCATCAAGGTCGAGCCCATCGAGGGCGATGGCACGCGCACGCTGCTGGGCGCAGGCGCTGGGTTTTTCCCGCTGTTCAACCGCAACAAGCACAGCATCGGCATCGACCTGAAAGACCCGGCCGGCCTGGAGATCGCGCTCAAGCTCTGCGCCACGGCCGATGTGGTGCTGCACAACTTCCGCCCCGGCGTGCTGCAGCGCCTGGGGCTGGACTATGCCAATCTGCGCCGCCTCAACCCGGGGCTGGTCTACGTCAATCTCAGCGGCTTTCTGCCTGGCCCTTATGAACACCGCACGGCGCTGGACGAAGTGGTGCAGATGATGGGCGGTCTGGCCTACATGACCGGCCGCCCCGGCGATCCGCTGCGCGCTGGCAGCAGCGTCAACGACATCATGGGCGGCATGTTCGGCGCCATCGGCGCGCTGGCCGCACTGCTGCAGCGCCAGCACACCGGCCAGGGGCAGGAGGTTGACGCCGCCCTGTTCGAGAACAACGTTTTTCTCGTCGGCCAGCACATGATGCAGTACGAGATCACCGGCCAGCCGGCCCGCCCCATGCCCGAGCGCACCTCGCCCTGGGCGGTGTACGACATCTTCACCGTCCAGGGCGGCGAGCAAATTTTTTTGTGCGCCGTCAGCGATGCCCACTGGCAAAGCCTGTGCACGGCCTTCGGCTGGCACGATTGGCTGGCCGATGCGCAGCTGGCCAGCAACAACGCGCGCGCCCGTGTGCGCCCCTGGCTGCTGCCGGCGCTGCGCGAGCGCCTGCAAGACCACAGCGCCGCCGACATCGCCGCGCGCTTCGAGGCCCACGCCCTGCCCTACGCACACATCGTGCGCCCCGAGCAGCTGCTGGACGACCCGCACCTGCAGGCCACGCAGGGGCTGGAGCCCATCACCCTGGTTGATGGCGAGCGCGCCGGCCAGCGCGCGCACGCTGCGCTACTGCCACTGCGCATGGACGGCCAACGCCTGCGCACCTACCAGAACCCGCCCCAATTGGGCGAGCACACGCAGGCCATCCTGCAATCGCTGGGCCTGGACGCAGCGCACATCGAACATCTGCGCGCGCAGCGCAGCGTGCGTTGAGAATCCCCGCCCATCCGCCATCCCCCGATGAAAAAAGCCGACATCCCGCTGTTCTTCGCCACCTTGCAGGCGGCCAACCCGCATCCGCAGACCGAGCTCGAATACGGCAGCCACTTCCAGCTGCTGGCGGCTGTGCTGCTCTCCGCCCAGGCCACCGATGCTGGCGTCAACAAAGCCACGCGCCGCCTGTTCCCCGTGGCCGGCACGCCCCAGGCCATGCTCGATCTGGGCCTAGCCGGGCTGGAAAAACACATCAAGACCATCGGCCTTTACCACAGCAAAGCCAAGAACCTGCTGGCCACCTGCGCCATCCTGGTAGAGCGCTATGGCGGCCAGATCCCGCGCACGCGCCAAGAGCTGGAGCAACTGCCGGGCGTAGGCCGCAAAACCGCCAACGTGGTGCTCAACGTGGCCTTTGGCGAACCCACCATGGCGGTGGACACGCACATCTTCCGCGTCAGCAACCGCACCGGGCTGGCGCCGGGCAAAAACCCGCTGGAAGTCGAGCAACGCCTGCTGCAGCGCGTGCCCCAGGAATACGCGCTGCATGCCCACCACTGGCTGATCCTGCTGGGCCGCTACGTCTGCCAAGCGCGCAAGCCGCGCTGCTGGGAGTGCCGCGTCAGCGCCTGGTGCGATTACCGCCCCAAAACCCCGCCGCCCGCCTAAGCACCAGCCCAAACACGCCACCAGCGCCCGCCTGCCATGCCCTCTACCTCGGACACCAACGCCCCGGCCGCCGAGCACGACGGCGGCGCCTTGCCGCAGTTGTTCAGCTTTCGCCGCTGCCCCTATGCCATCCGCGCGCGGCTGGCGCTGGCCGCCGCAGAGCAAGCCTACACGCCCATCGAAGTGGTGCTGCGCGACAAGCCCGCCGCGTTGCTGGCCGCTTCGCCCAAGGGCACGGTGCCGGTGCTGGTGCTGCCCAGCGGGCAGGTGATCGACGAGAGCCTGGACATCATGCTCTGGGCCTTGCAGCGCCACGATCCGCAAGCCTGGCTGCAGCCCACGCACGGCGGCCTGCAAGCCATGCTGGCCTTGGTGCACGATCTGGATCGCCACTTCAAGCCCTTGCTCGACCGCTGCAAATACCCGCAGCGTCACCCAGAGAACGCATTACAGGATTCGCGCCAACTGGCGCTGCAATGGCTGCAGCGCCTGGAGCTGGCGCTGGCATCGGGCCCTTGGCTGTTCGGTCAGCGGCTGGCCCTGGCCGATGCGGCCGTTTTCCCCTTCGTGCGCCAGTTCGCCGCCATCGACCCGCCCTGGTGGGACGCCCAGCCCCTGCCCCGGCTGCAGGCCTGGCGCCAACGCTGGCTCGCGCTGCCGCTGTTCGAGCAGGTCATGCGCAAGGGCGCCCAGCCCGGCGGTTGAGGGCTTCAACGCGGCGCGTCTGCGGGCGCCTCGCCCCGGACCAGGATGTGCTGCAACCAGCGACGCAGCTCGGCAGCCACTTCATGTGGGTGGGTGACCGGCCACAAATGGCTGCGGTGCGGCCTGGTGACGATCTGGGCCTGTGGCGCGGCAGCGGCAAAGCGCCGGGCGTGGATGTGCAGCTGATCCCAGCTGCCGCCCAGCAGCAGCACCGGGCAGGCCAGCTGGCGCAGTTGGTGTGCGCCGCAATGGCGCATGACCTCGCCCCAGGCCAGGCGGATTTGCTCAAAATCCCCACCGCGGGCGCACACTGCGGCCCAAGTGGGCGCGTGGGCCACACGGCCCAGCCACAGTGCGTCCAGGCGGGCCATGCCATCAGGCCCGGCAGCCTCCCACAGGCGCGCCACCTGCCGGTACATCCAAGCGCCTGCGCCGCGCGGCTCGGCCGCGCAGCCCATCAGTGCCAGGCCGGCCAGGCGCTGCGGGTGCTGTTGGGCATAGCACATGGCCACGTAGCCGCCCAGCGAGTGGCCGCCGAGCACCACGGGACGCGGGCCGGCCTGCGCAATCAGCTCGTCCAGTTGCTGCATAGCAAGCGCCAGCGAGAAGGTTTCGCCCGCGCGCAAGCCATGGCCGGGCAGATCCGGCGCCAGCAATTCGGCCACGCCCTGCAGCAACGGGCCATAGGCATGCCACTGAGCGCCGTTCAGGCGCGTGCCATGCAGCAGGACCAGCAGCGGCAAGTCCGCACCACCCGATGCGCGGACTTGCTCGACCGCAGACGCGGATTCAGCGCGCACCGCCAAAGCTGTGCTGGCGCCAGGCCTCAAACACCGTCACCGCCACGGCGTTGGACAAGTTCAGGCTGCGCTGGCCTTCGAGCATGGGCAGGCGCAGGCAGCGCTGGGGCGGGAAGCTCTCGCGCAGATAGGCCGGCAGGCCGCGCGTTTCGGTGCCAAACACCAGCCAGTCGCCAGGCTGGAAGCGCGTCTCGAACACGCCCTGGCTGCCCTGTGTGCTCAGCCCGAACATGCGGCGGGCATCGGGCTCTTGCGAGGCCAGAAAGTCGCCCCAGCTGGCGTGACGCCGCACTGTGGCGTACTCGTGGTAATCCAGCCCGGCGCGGCGCATGTGGCGGTCATCCATCGAAAAGCCCAAGGGCTCGATCAAGTGTAGGCGGCAGCCGGTGTTGGCCGCCAGGCGGATGACATTGCCGGTATTGGGGGGGATCTCCGGGTGGACGAGAACGATTTCAAACATGGTGCAAGCTCACTCTCTCAGAACCTGTTCAAAACAACGCCGGCCATTGTGCCAGCGCCACGCGCCCGTGGCGCGGCCAGCGGCCCACTCCAGGGCCTGTCATCAAAATCGCCACACCCTATCGCCGCACCTGCCGCGCATGAAAAAACGCCTGGTCTTCGCGCGAAGACCAGGCGTTTTTTCATGCGCGGCAGCTGGCTCAGCGCCCTGCCTTGCAAGCGGCGTTTTCCAGCAGTGGCACGGCGCCATCGTGGCTGTGCGTGAGCAGGCCACTTTGCGAATAAATGCCCAGCTTGGCGCGGGTGTCCACGATGTCCAGATTGCGCATGGTCAGCTGGCCGATGCGATCGGCCGGGCTGAAGGGCGCGTCCTCGACCTTTTCCATCGACAGGCGCTCGGGCGCGTAGGTCAGGTTGGGGCTTTCGGTGTTGAGGATGGAGTAGTCGTTGCCACGGCGCAGCTCCAGCGTGACCTCGCCGGTGACGGCGCGCGCCACCCAGCGCTCGGCGGTTTCGCGCAGCATGATGGCCTGCGGATCGAACCAGCGGCCCTGGTAGAGCAGGCGGCCCAGGCGCAGGCCGTTGATGCGGTATTGCTCGATGGTGTCCTCGTTGTGGATGCCGGTGACCAGGCGCTCGTAGGCGATGTGCAGCAGCGCCATGCCGGGGGCCTCGTAGATGCCGCGGCTCTTGGCTTCGATGATGCGGTTTTCGATCTGGTCGCTCATGCCCAGGCCGTGGCGGCCGCCGATGCGGTTGGCTTCAAGCATCAGCTCCACGCTGTTCTCGAAGGTCTTGCCGTTCAGCGCCACGGGCACTCCTTCCTCGAAGCGAATGCTGACTTCTTCGGCCTTGACCTCCACCTCCGGGCGCCAGAAGGCCACGCCCATGATGGGCTGCACAATGCGGATGCCGGTGTTGAGGAACTCCAGATCCTTGGCCTCGTGCGTGGCGCCCAGCAGGTTGGAGTCGGTGCTGTAGGCCTTCTCGGTGGACATCTTGTAGTCGAAGCCGTTGGCGATGAGGAACTCGCTCATCTCCTTGCGCCCGCCCAGCTCGTCGATGAAGCTCTGGTCCAGCCAGGGCTTGTAGATCTTCAGGCGCGGGTTGGTCAGCAGGCCGTAGCGGTAAAAGCGCTCGATGTCGTTGCCCTTGAAGGTCGAGCCATCGCCCCAGATGTTGACGTCGTCTTCCTGCATCGCGGCCACCAGCATGGTGCCGGTAACGGCGCGGCCCAGCGGCGTGGTGTTGAAGTAGGTGATGCCGCCGGTGCTGATGTGAAAGGCCCCGGTCTGGATGGCGGCGATGCCTTCGTGCACGAGCTGCTTGCGGCAGTCGATCAGGCGCGCCTTCTCGGCGCCATAAGCCATGGCCTTCTTGGGGATGGCCTCATAGTCGGCCTCATCGGGCTGGCCCAGGTTGGCGGTATAGGCGTAAGGGTGGGCGCCTTTTTGCTTCATCCACAGCAGCGCCGCGCTGGTGTCGAGGCCGCCGGAAAACGCAATGCCGACCTTCTGGCCGACGGGAATGGATTGCAAGATGGTGTTGGACATGGGCTGTGCAGCAAGATCGGCCAGAGGACCGAAAAAAATGGCCAAGAAGGCCGGACACGGCCGTAAAAAAAGCCCGCTGCCGCTGGCTCGGGCCTTTGATGATTGGCGGAAGAGGTGGGATTCGAACCCACGGATGGTCGCCCATCGCCGGTTTTCAAGACCGGTGCATTCAACCGCTCTGCCACTCTTCCAGCAAGTTTCCCAAGGGGCGCAGTCTGCCGTGAAGCGGCATATTCTAAAGGCGAATTGCCTCACGCCAAGGCCCGGCGGGCGCAGTCTTGGCCGGTGGGATAATCGCGCGCCATGTCCATCATCATCAAATCGGAAGCGGACTTTCCCGGTCTGCGCCAGGCCTGCCGCCTGGCATCGGAAGTGCTCGACTTCATCACCCCTCATGTGCAGCCTGGCATCACCACGCGCGAGATTGACCGGCTGGCCGCCGAATGCATGGCGCGCCAGGGCACGCGCTCGGCCACGCTGGGCTACCAGCCTTCGGCCGATTACCCGCCCTATCCGGGCTCGGTCTGCACCTCGCCCAACAACGTGGTCTGCCACGGCATCCCCAACGACAAGCCGCTGAAAAAGGGCGACATCCTGAACGTGGATGTGACCGTCATCACGGCCGATGGCTGGTATGGCGACAACAGCCGCATGTTCGAGGTCGGCGAGGTTTCGATCGCCGCGCGGCGGCTGTGCCGCCTGACCTTTGAGGCCATGTGGCTGGGCATCTTGCAGGTCAAGCCCGGCAACCGCCTGGGCGACGTGGGCCATGCAATCCAAAAGTTTGCGGAGGGGCATGGCCTGTCGGTGGTGCGCGAGTACTGCGGCCACGGCATTGGCCGCAATTTCCATGAAGATCCGCAGGTGCTGCACTACGGTCGCCCTGGCACCATGGAGTTGTTGGAGCCGGGCATGGTGTTCACCATCGAGCCCATGCTCAACCTGGGCAGGCGCGAAGTGAAGGCATTTGGCAACGATGGCTGGACCATCGTCACCAAGGATCGCAGCCTGACCGCGCAGTGGGAGCACCAGGTGCTGGTCACGCCCACGGGCTATGAGGTGCTGACGCTGTCTGCGGGCTCGCCGCCGCCGCCGGATTTCGTCAAGGCCACCAAGACCTGAGGGCCAGTCCCACCATGCCCGACGAGCCCTCTACCGCAGCGCCGGCCACGCCAGCCCAACTGGCCCAGTGGCGCGCGCGCCATCAGCAATGCAAGCAGGCCATCGTGGCTGAGCTGCTTCGCCCGGGCCGGCCGGGGCGGCACATCCAGACGCTGCTGCACCAGCTCAGCGACGCCACCGATGCGTTGCTGCTGCAGCTGTGGCAGCACTGCGCGCTGCCTGCGGGTTTTGCCCTGCTGGCTGTGGGCGGTTATGGGCGCCGAAGCCTGTTTCCAGCTTCTGACATTGACTTGCTGCTGTTGACCCCCGAAGGTCTGGAGCCCGAGAGCGACGCCCGGCTGCAAAACGCCATCGAGCAATTCGTCAGCAACTGCTGGGATGCCGGCTTGGAGATTGCCTTCAGCGTACGCAGCGGCAGCCAGGCCATGGCCGATGCCCAGCAGGACTTGAGTCTGCAGACGGCCTTGCTCGAAGCGCGCCTGCTCGCGGGCGATGCGGCGCAGTTCGGGCAGTTCCAGCAACGCTTTGCCCAGGGGCTGGATGCATTGGCATTTTTGCGCGCCAAGCTGCTGGAGATGCGCCAGCGCCATGCCCGCCATGCCAACACGCCCTACGCGCTGGAGCCCAATTGCAAGGAGTCGCCCGGCGGCTTGCGCGATTTGCACCTCATCCTGTGGGTGGCGCGCGCCGCTGGCCTGGGCAGCAGCTGGCAGGAGCTGGCCGCCAACGGCATCGCCACGGCCATCGAGGCGCGCGCCCTGCGCGCGCGCGAGGCAGAGCTCAGCCTGATTCGCGCGCGGCTGCATGCCGTCTCGGGCCGGCACGAAGACCGGCTGCTGTTCGACCTGCAGCACAGCCTGGCCCCGCTGTTTGGCTACCGCTCCGAAGCCGGGCCGGGCCAGCGCCTGCCCATGCGCGCCAGCGAACAGCTCATGCGCCAGTACTACTGGTGCGCCAAGGCCGTCACCCAGCTCAATCAGATCCTGCTGCTGAACATCGAGGAGCGCCTCAACCCCAGCGCGCACCAGTTGCGCCCGATCAATGAGCGCTTTTTCGACAAGGGCGGCATGATCGAAGTGGCCAGCGACGACCTGTACGAGCGCGAGCCACACGCCATTCTTGAAACCTTTTTGCTCTACCAAACCCAGGTGGGGCTCAAGGACCTCTCGGCGCGCACGTTGCGCGCGCTGTACAACTCGCGCCACGTGATGGATGCCGCGTTCCGGCGCGACAGCGTCAACCGCGCGCTGTTCATGCGCATCATCGAGCAGCCCGAAGGCATTACCCATGCGCTGCGGCTGATGAACCGCACCTCGGTGCTGGGGCGCTACCTGTGGGCCTTTCGCCGCATCGTCGGGCAAATGCAGCACGACCTGTTTCACGTTTACACCGTGGACCAGCACACGCTGATGGTGGTGCGCAACATGCGGCGCTTTTTCATGGCCGAGCATGCGCACGAGTACCCGTACTGCTCCAGCCTGGCTGCCGGCTGGGACAAGCCCTGGCTGCTGTATTTGGCAGCGCTGCTGCACGACATTGGCAAGGGCCGCGGCGGCGACCACTCGGAAATCGGCGCACGCATCGCGCGGCGCTTTTGCCGCCAACATGGCATTGCCCGCGCCGATGCGGACTTGATTGTCTTTCTCGTGCAGCAGCACCTGATCATGAGCCAGGTGGCGCAAAAACAGGATTTGAGCGATCCGGACGTGATCGCCGCCTTCGCCCAGCGCGTGGGCAACGAGCGCCGTCTGACCGCGCTGTACCTGCTGACCGTGGCCGACATCCGTGGCACCAGCCCCAAGGTCTGGAACGCCTGGAAGGGCAAGCTGCTCGAAGACCTGTACCGCGCCACGGCGCGCCTGCTGGGCGGCAACCGGCCCGACCCGCTCGCCGAAACCGAGCGCCGCAAGGACGAGGCCCGCACCTTGCTTGTGGGCCAGGGCAGCGCCGCCGACGCGCCCACGCCGGCGCAGCTCGACGCCTTCTGGCAGCGCCTGGACTTTGGCTACTTCATCCGCCACAGCGCCGATGAGCTGGCCTGGCACGCGCGCCACCTGGCCAGCGCCGCCAGCCCACAAGCGGAGCAAGTGCCTCAAGCGCCACAAGTGCTGGCGCGCCAATCGACCCTTGGCGAAGGCCTGCAAGTGACCATCTACGCGCCCGATCAAAGCGATTTGTTCGCCCGCATCGCCAGTTACTTCGACCAGGCCGAGTACGAAATCCTCGATGCGCGCATCCACACCACGCGCGATGGCTATGCGCTGGACAGCTTCCAGATCGAACTGGCCCAGGCGCAGGCCGAAGAGCCGGGCAGCGCCCCGGCGCACGCGCAGCATGTGGAGCGAGCCCTGGCGCAGTACCTGCAGCGCGCCACCGCCCTGCCCCCGCCGCGTGCGCGGCGCGCATCGCGGCGCGCGCGCCACTTCCCGGTCAACACCCGCATCCGGCTGGAGCCCGATGACAAGGCCGAGAACTGGTTGCTGTCCATCTCCGCCGCCGATCGCCCCGGCCTGCTCTACGGCATCGCCTGGACGCTGGCGCAAATGCAGCTCGAAATCCTGCTGGCCAAGATCAGCACCCTGGGCGAGCGCGCCGAGGACAGCTTCCTCATCCGCGGCCAGGCTTTGCGCGATCCACGGCTGCAGCAAGAGCTGGAGCGCGCGCTGATGGCGCAATGCCAGCTCGGCTGAGGACGGCGCCCCTGCCGCTGCCCTCCGTCTCTTGGCAGGCCGCGCAGCGGCCATCAGCGCAGCAGCAACTGCACGAACGCCTGCGCCTGCGCCTGCAGCTGCGCGCGGTCGCGCTGGATGCGCTCCATCACCGCCAATCCGCGGGTGAACGTCAGCACGGCCTGGGCCGTGGCCTGCGGCGACAGGCGCAACTGCCCGCGCAGCTCTGAGCTGTCCAGCCGCTGGGCCAGCAGCTCCTGAAGGCCCAGCAGAAACTGCTGCAGGCGCTGGCGGATGGGGCCATCTGCCATCTGCAGCTCCATGGCTGTGCGCGTGGTCAGGCAACCATGCGCCGGCCGGCCACACATGTTGGACAGCGCCACGTCAAAAAAACCCTGCAGCACCGCCGCGGCACTGCCCGCGTCATCCGCCGCGCCTGCACGCCAAGCCGTTTGCAGTTTTTTCTCGAAACGCTGTGCGTACAGGTCAAAGGCGCGCAAAAACAGCGCCTGCTTGCTGCCAAAGGCGTGATAGAGCGAGCCGCGCTGCACTTGGCTGGCCTGCGCCAAGTCCTGCATGGAGCTGCCCTGCCAGCCCTTTGCGCGAAACACCTCCAGCATCCGGGGCACGATGGCCGCCTCATCAAATTGTCGTACGCCGCTCAAGCAACTTCCTTTCTTGACACACTCGTCAAAATTGACAACACTGTCAAACATCAAACCCAATCGGCCGCGCAAGGCAAGGCCCGGCCCATCGTATCAAGACAAGGCCGCTGCAGCGGCGAAAGGCCCTGATGATGCAAACCAATGAATGCGCCGCACAGATCCAGCAGCACGCCAGTGCTGCAGGGCGCGATGGGCAAGCTGGCAAGCAGCCAAAGGCCGCAGAGGCACACAGTGCGGCAATGCCTGCCGAGCAACCCAGGCGCTTCTGGCTGGGCGTGGCCTGTGGCATTGGCTCGGCGCTGATCTGGGGCGCCTTCCCGGTGATGACGCGCCTGGGCGTAGCCTATGCGCCGCTGGATGCGCTGGACATCGTGTTCATCCGCTACTTCTTCTCTGGCCTGCTGCTGGCGCCCTTCCTGCTGCGCAAGGGCCTGGGCGGCATCCCCTGGTGGGGCCTGGCGCTGATGGTGCTGGGCATTGGCGCACCCTACATGCTGGTGGTGGCGCAGGGGCTGCGCCAGGCGCCGGTGGAGCAGTTTGCCGCCATCGTGCCGGCCAGCATGATCGTGTTCTCGCTGGCCATTTCCATGCTGCTGCTGCGCACCCGGCTGCGCCGCAACGAATGGCTGGGCATTGCGCTGATCGTTGTCGGTATGGCCGTCGTGGCGCTGCACAGCATGCGCACAGCGGGCCTGGGCGCGGCGCAGGCCTACGGCCTGTTCCTGCTGGGCGGCCTGCTGTGGGCCGTGTACACCGTCACCGCCAAGGCGCTGTGCCGCTCGGCCTTTCATGCCACGGCCATCGTCTCGGTGCTGTCCATGTTGGTATTTGCGCCGCTGTACCTGCACACCAAAGGCCTGGCCCTGATGGCACAGCCACTGCAGCTGCTGCTGCCGCACATCGTCTACCAAGGCTTTTTTGTTTCCATCCTGGCCCTTTATTTGTACAGCCAGGCGGTGCTGCTGCTGGGCCCTGCCGTAGGCAGCCTGTTTGCCGCGCTGGTGCCCGGCCTGGCCACAGTGATTGCCGCCCTGTTCCTGCATGAACAACCGGCGCTGGCCACCATTGCAGGCCTGCTGCTGGTGACGCTGGGCATGGGCGTGGCCCTGTTCAGGGCCCGGCCTGCGCCGGCGCGTTGATGCAGCGGCTCACTGCAAGCGCGCAGCGGCAGTGCGCTCCTCCTCTTCGAACACCTGCACGTCGTCGGCCAGCAAGATGGCCAACGGCCGCGTGCCCGGGAATGCGGCCAGGATGATGGCCAGCATGGCCGTCAACGGGATGGCCAGGATGGCGCCGGCAATGCCCCACAGGCTGGACCACAGCGACAAGGCCACCAACACGACCACGGGCGAGAGATTGACCTGGCGGCCAATGGTGCGCGGCTCCAGCACATTGCCCACGTACAGCTGCGCCACCGTCAGCAAAGTGGCCACTGTGAGCGTGGTCTGCAATGAGCCAAATTGCGCCAGTGTCAGCAGCACGGGAAAACAAACACCCAGGAACGAGCCCACATAGGGGATGTAGTTCAGCAAAGCGATGATCAGCGCCCAGAACAGCGCAAAGTCCACGCCGAACCACCACATCACAGCAAAGGACAGGCCGCCGAGCACGACATTGATCAAGGTCTTGGTGGCCAGGTAGTTGCCAATGCGGCTATTGACTTCGCGGATGATTTGCTGCGTCTGCTGTGCGCCGGCGCCGGACATGGCCACGGCCAGCTTGTGCGCGAAGCGGCCGCGCTCGCCCAATAAAAAGGCCATGTAGATGATCACCAGCAGAGTCAGGCTCAGCAAGGTGCCTACCGAGCCCAGGGCGCGACCCAACAGAGCCTGCAGGTTGAGCTTGTCCACCGTGGCGCTGCGGATGCTGCGCCAACTGGCCTCTTGATCGAGCTCCAGCGCCGTGGTGACCCGCGTGAAGATCTGCTCCAGATTGGCCTGATAGCGCGGCGCGGCGGCCAGCACGCTTTCGGCCGTGCCCACGATGATGTTGATCAGTGTCACAACCAGCGCCACAAAGCCCAGCAGCACCAGCGTGCGCCGCGCCCAGGCGGGCCAGCGCCGCAGCCCTGGCAAGCGCCCCAGCCAATCGGCCGCCGTCACCAGGATATAGACGGCGATCAAGGCCACCAGGATGGGCGTCAGCACGCCCTGCCCCAGATGCAGCAGCCAACCAATCATGATGGTCAACAAAACCGCATAAACCAAGGTTTGCAAAGGTCGCGCATGCGCAGAAGATGTCATGGTGCATTCCACAGTGATTGGTCATTTCAAATGCCGGCGCAGCATACGCGCTTTTGCGCAATGGACGCATCGCAACGCAGCCGGGGCGCGACAGGGCTTGAGCGGGTTTTGCCGCAGAATGCGAGCTGCCCCAAGGCTCGGCAACTTTTGTTGCAGCCCATCCCCCTGCGCTCCAGGGGGGGTGTTGAGATTTAGAGCGTGTTATGGGATGGCTTGCCTGGGGCCACGGCCATTGATTTATTTCGAGAGGAGAAACAGATGACGTCCGCATGGTGGTTTTGGATGTTCGCCGGCCTGGTATCGCTGCTGGGCGGCGTGCTGGCCTTGTTCAACCCGTTTGCTGCCACCTTGACGGCCGAACTGCTGGTGGGCTGGACTTTCGTGGCCGTTGGAGCAGTGGCCCTGCTCTCGGCGCTGCGCGAGCGCGGCAAAGGCGGCCGCCTGATGAGCGTGCTGCTTGGGCTGGTGGCCTTGATCATGGGCATCGAGCTGCTGGCCAAGCCGCTCAGCGGCATCGTCTCGCTGACCGTGGTGGTTGGCGTCATCCTGATCGTCAGCGGCGTGCTGCGCATCGCCTTCGCACTGCGCCAGCCGCGCAGCACGGCGCGCTGGGCGCTGCTGCTGTCGGGCCTGCTCTCGCTGGCGTTGGCCGGCATGATCTTCAGCGGCTTTCCCCAATCGGCCACTGTCGTGCTGGGCCTGTTTCTGGCCATCGAGCTGATCTCCAATGGCGCGGCGCTGATCATGCTGGCGCTGGCGCGCAAGGCCTTGCTGGGGCGGCTGCGCTGAAAGCGCCTGCTCCAGGGCCTTGGCACGAGACCGGCAACAAAGCAGGTTTGGGCGGTCTGCGGCATGGCATTGCCTCGCCGGGCCACTGGCCACGCCTGCGCGTGGCTCTTTGCAGGCAGCATCCCAAACCATTTTTTGCTCGCTCGCACCAAGGCCTTGAACAGGCTCTGAGGCCTTGCTGCCTTGCTGGCTTGCGCCAAGGGCAAGGGTTGGGATGTTGCCTACACCAATCGCGCCGCCTCCAGCTCTTTCTTCAGATAGGCGTAAAACAATGGCGCGGCCACCAAGCCGGCAGGACCGAACAAAGCCTCGCTAAGGAACATCACGGCCAGCAACTCCCACACGGCAATGTGCGTCTTCTGCCCGACCACCTTGGCGTTGATGAAGTACTCGGCCTTGTGGATCAACACCAGGAAGGCCAGACAGGCCAGGGCCGTCATCGGCGAGACCGACAACCCAACCAAGGTGATGACGACGTTGCACAGCAGGTTGCCGACGATAGGCACCAGCCCGGCCACGAAGGTCAGCGTGATCAGCGCCGGGGTGTAACGCAACTCCATGCCAAACAGCGGCAGGATCACGAGCAGGAACAGCGCCGTGAGCACGGTGTTGAAGCTGGCGATCCAGAACTGGGCGGTGACGATCTGCCGAAATGCCTCGCCAAAGCGCGCCACGCGCAGCTTCAGCGCATCGGTCAGCGGCGCATGCCAGCTGGTGTGCACCCGCACAGCGGCCAACGCGCCAATGAGCAGGCCCACGTAGGCATACAAAAAACCCAGCAGCCACACCCGCCCGGCGTTGGCCATGGCCGCCGCCTTGGACCACAGGTAAAAGGCCACGGTGCGCTGAAAGTCCTCGGCTTCGGCCGGCAACATGCTGGCGATGTCCTCGGGCAAATTGCTGCGGAACTCCAGCACCACCCGCGCCACATAATCGGTCAACTCGGTGAACTGGTGCGGTGCAGTCAGCAACACGCCCCGATAGCGGCTGAGCGTGAGAAACAGCACCAGCAGCGGGCCGATGATGACCAGCGTGCAGGCCAGGCTGGACATCCAGCGCAGAACGCTGGCCGGCGGGTGACGCCAGCGCAGGCGCACCAGCCGCACCAGCAAGGTGTTGATCCAGCGCGTGAGCAAGAACCCCAGGCAGGCGGCCAGCAGCCCTGGCAAGACCCCCACGACCATGACCAGTAACAGGCCTGCGGCCATGAGCACGTAGCTGGCCGCGCGGATCGGCATGGCCACGTGGCTGTCCAGCCCGGCGCTGGCCACGGGCGCCGCGCCATGGATGGCCGCCTGCGCCGCAACCGGGGCGGGCGCAGGCATCGAGGAAGGGGTGCTGGGCGGCTGCACGTTCTTCAAACCACGGTCACAGCAGCGGCGGCCGCATCGCGCGGCACGATGCGGCCAATGGTGTGCACCGTCTCACCCTGCGCCTGCAGGGTCTGAACCACGGCCTGGGCCTGCTCGGGCGCAACCACCAGCACCATGCCGATGCCGTTGTTGAAGGTGCGGTTCATTTCCACATCGTCGATGCCAGCCGTGGTCTGCAGCCAGGCGAACAGCTCGCTTTTCGGCCAGCTGCTGGCCTGCAGTTGCGCGCCCAGTCCATCAGGCAAGATGCGGGGGATGTTCTCCAGCAGGCCGCCGCCGGTGATGTGCGCCAGGCCTTTGATGGGGTGCTGCGCCAGTGCGGCCAGCACACTGCGCACATACAGGCGCGTGGGCGCCATCACCGCCTCCCGGAACGGCTTGCCATCGAGCGTGGCCGGCAATTGGCTGCCGGCGCGGTCGATGCACTTGCGCACCAGTGAAAAGCCATTGGAATGCACACCGCTGCTGGCCAGGCCCAACACCACATCGCCAGCGGCGATCTGCTTGCCGTCGAGGATCTTCGACTTCTCGACCACACCCACGGCAAAACCAGCCAAGTCGTACTCGCCCTCGGGGTACATGCCGGGCATTTCCGCCGTCTCGCCGCCAATCAGCGCGCAGCCGCTTTCCTCGCAGCCTTTGGCAATGCCGCCGACCACGGCGGCGGCCGTGTCCACGTCCAGCTTGCCGCAGGCGAAGTAGTCCAGAAAGAACAGCGGCTCGGCGCCCTGTACCAGCACATCGTTCACGCTCATGGCCACCAGGTCGATGCCCACGTTATCGTGCATGTTCCACTCGAAAGCCAGCTTGAGCTTCGTGCCCACGCCGTCGGTGCCGCTGACCAGCACCGGCTCCTGGTACTTCTTGGGCACTTCAAACAGCGCGCCAAAGCCGCCGATACCGCCCAAAACGCCTTCGCGCAAGGTTTTGCGCGCCAGGGGCTTGATGCGGTCAACCAGGGCATCTCCAGCGTCGATGTCGACACCAGCATCTTTATAGGTCAGGGGCTTGGGCGCACTAGAAGGGGTGGAGCTCATGAAAGAAACACGCAATCGGGCCAGCCCAGACAACAGGCCAGCGGCAGGGCTTTGGGGGAAGACCGGGGCAGCGGCGCACACACAGCGCGCCAAGCCCCGGCAAGGCAAGCCCGCCAAGCACACGGCAGCGTGCTTGGCGGGCATTAGAATCGGCCCGCATTCTAAGGGAGGGCTGGGCGCCCAAGAGCGCACAGGCCCTTTCCTTTGACGGCGCCCTACCCACACCCCCATGGCATTTCCAAGGCAAAACCGGCAAGCAACGCGCCTGAGAATGAAGCTGGACTTGTGAAATGACATCACACACCCACACCCGCATGGAGCAACTGGCACTGGACATTGGCCTGACCCCGCAACCGAGCTTTGCCCGCTTCGACCCCTGCGGCAATGAGGCGGCGGTGCAGTGTCTGCAGGAAGGCATCGCGCAGCTGAAGGCGCCCGCCTCAGCCGGCGCACCGCTGCCGGTTTACCTCTGGGGCGCAGCGGGCACGGGCAAAAGCCATTTGCTGCAATCGGTGGCGCTGGCCCTGCAGGAAGCGGGGCTGACCGTGGGCTGGCTGCGGCCCGACACGCTGCAGGCCGCAGGTGCGCAGCCCGAGTTCAACCCGCGCTGGCGCGCCATTTTGCTCGACGACGTCGGGCAGTTCGACCCGGCCACACAGCAGTGCGCTTTCAACTGGTTCATCAATGCCACGCACCCTGGCGAAGGGCAGCCTTGCTGGGTGCTGGCCGCCGGCGATGCCCCGCCAGTGGATCTGCCACTGCGTGAGGATTTGCGCTCGCGCCTGGGCAGCGGCCTGGGCTTTGCGCTGCAACCACTCAACGACACACAGCGCCAACAGGTTTTGCAGCGCCAGGCGCAAGAGCGCGGCGTGACGCTCAGTGACGAGGTGGCGCAGTACCTGCTCGGACGCTTTGCACGCGATCTCTCCAGCCTTAGCGCCTTGCTGGCCCAGCTCGATGCGCATGCACTGCGCACCCAGCGCGCCATCACCATTCCACTGCTGCGCCAAATGCTGGAGCAGCGCAGCCCCGCCGCACCGACGGCTGGCAACGCCCAGGCCCCGCGCCACGACCGGGGCTGAGCTGGGCGACGGCGCCCTTGGAGCCTGTCTGATTACTTATGGGCAATCGCCGCCGTGGCGACCAAATCCAGCAGCATGGCGCGCACCGACGTGGCCGATAACTGCCCAGGTGTGAGCGGCAGGCGCTCGGCATACTTCAGCAAGAACGGCGTACCCAACCTCTCCAGCTTGACGTGGCCCAGCGTCCAATTGGCGAACTGGCGCTCACTGATTTCCACGCAGTACAGCAGCTGCGCCTGCTGGTGCCTGGCATCCTGCAGCAGCTGCGCGTAGGTTTGGCTAACGGCGGCGCGCTCACCTTCCATCACCTGCAGATACATGCCAAAGCCACTGCACAACACACCGCTGATGCCCAGCTGCTGGTTGTGCCGGCGCCCGCTGGCCAGAATGGCGCTGACGGCAGGGGCCGCATCCGGGGCGACAAGGCTGGCATAGGCCAATTGCACTAACATGGCTGCACTCCTTTTCTGGGGACGGGCTCAAGCACGGTTTGCCGACCCGCGCCGGCATGACCCGCAAGCGTCTGACGTCAGGCGCCCTTGCTGCGGTTGGGTATCAGGGAGAGAAACTCACGGCGCAGGCTGGCGTCTTTGAGGAACACGCCGCGCATCACCGAGTTGAGCATCTTGCTGTCCATTTCCTTCACGCCACGCCAAGACATGCAAAAGTGGCTGGCTTCCATGACGATGGCCAACCCGTCGGGTTGGGTGCGCTCCATGATCAGGTCGGCCAATTGCACCACGGCCTCCTCCTGGATCTGCGGCCGCCCCATCACCCAATCGACCAGTCGCGCGTACTTGGACAGGCCGATGACATTGGTGCTTTGATTGGGCAGCACGCCGATCCAGACCTTGCCCATCACAGGGCAGAAGTGGTGGCTGCATGCGCTGCGCACCGTGATCGGGCCCACAATCATCAGCTCGTTGAGGCGCTCGGCGTTGGGGAACTCGGTGATCTCGGGCGCGGCCACGTAGCGACCCTTGAACACTTCGTTGAGGTACATCTTGGCCACGCGCCGCGCGGTGTTGCGGGTGTTGTGATCGCCTTCAGTGTCGATCACCATGCTGTCGAGCACCGCCTGCATTTTCTGCTCAACCTCATCGAGCAGCTCAGACAGCTCACCGGGCTCGATGCAATCGGCGATGTTGTCGTTGGCGTTGAAGCGCCGTTGCTGCGCCTTCAGGCGCTCGCGGATCTTGACGGAAACAGGCACGCCCTCATCGTGCTGCGCATCGGACGCTGACGGGGGGCTGGGCAGGGCTTTGCGCATGGCATTGGGCTTTCAAAGACCGATTATCATAAGCCAAGGATCCCCAGGAACACTCCGATTGACTGACTTACCCAGGCGGCGCTTGGGGCCCTGCCTCCAACGCACAAGCGCGTCACTTTCACTTTCGATGGCGCCCTGATCCGCGCTATAGCGCCCCACCAACCGCCCCGATCTGCAGGCAGCTTCGCGACACCATGAACGAACAACAATACCGCGACGTATTGTTGGCCAAGGCCCTCGAGCAGTGCCATGCCGACACGACCAGCGCTGCGGCACCACTGCTTAACGCCCAGGATCTGCGCGCCGCCACTGAAAAGGCATTGCACGAGGCACCGACACCGCGCAGCGGCACGGCGGCGCAGCCACGCCAACTCGAACGCCTGCTCGTGCGCCGCGCTGAGCATCTGCTGCAAGCGGCCAATGCCCGCGCCCCTGGCCTGCAGGCCTTGCGCAAACCGCCTCGCGTCGCGCAATGGCTGTGGTGGCTGCCCGTGCTGGCCCTGCTGCTGGGCTTTGCCAGCGAGAAACTGGGCCAGCCTCACCGGCTCAACCTGGTGGCCTTGCCCCTGCTGGCCATCGTTGGCTGGAATCTGTTGCTGTACGCCAGCGGTCTGCTGCGCAGCCTATGGCGGCTGCGGCGACCGCGCCCTGCCCCGGCGGCCCTGGCTGCGCCGACCGCTGCGCCTTGGGAGCCAGCGCTGCGCTGGTGGTCGCGCAGCACCCTGGCCATGCAGGACGAGCGCCTGCGCAAGGTCTATCAGCACTTTGTGCAGGACTGGACGCCTTATCGCCAGGCGCGCCAAGCCCGGCTGCTGCGCGCCTGGCTGCACCTGGGCGCCGCTGTCCTGGCGCTGGGCATGATTGCCGCCATGTGGGTAACGGGCATGTTCGTGGAATACCGCATCGGTTGGGAAAGCACCTGGCTGAGCGCGCCGCAGATGCAGGCCCTGGCCAATACGCTGAGCTGGCCGGCCCAGCAGCTGCTGGGCATGGCCCCCTGGTCAATCGAGCAGATCGAGCGGCTGCAAGCCTGGCCGGCTGGCCAGCAGCAAAGCGGCCAGCAATGGATCCTGGCTTACAGCCTGCTGCTGGCCCTGGTGGTGGTCGTGCCGCGCCTGCTGCTGGCCGCCTGGCACTGGAGTGCGGCGTTGCGCCAGTCGCGCGCGCTGCACTTGCCACTGGCCGAGCCCTACTTCCAAGGCCTGGTGCGCGACTTCTCCAGCGATGCCACGCACATTCTGGTGCTGCCATTCAGCATGTCGCTGGACGAGGCCCGCCAGCAGCGCATCCGGCACTTCGTGCAGCAGCAGTTCGGCGCCGCCGCCCACTTGCACTTCGGCCCAAGCCTGGCCTATGGCGACCAAGCCAGCCATGGCGGCGACTATTTCAGGAATACGCTCGAGGCGCACACACCCAGCCTGCAGGCGCTGCTGTTCAATCTCTCGGCCACCCCGGAGGAAGAAACCCATGGCAGCGTGTTGCGCCAGTTCGATGCCCACGTGAGCGGGGCGCGCAGCGTCTGGCTGTATGGCCACGAGCTGGCCCAGCGCCTGGGCCCTGGCGAGGCTGCACGCCAACGCCTGACGGAGCGCTGCCACCTGTGGCAAACCTTTGTCGAGCACCACGGACTGCACGCCGAATTCATCGGCACAGACCTGCCCAGGAGATAACACCGCATGGCCCAGGATGTCATTGCCATCGCCCCCGGAACCCACGTCCAGCTGTGCCTGATCTCGCACACCAACATCGGCAAGACCACGCTGCTGCGCACCTTGCTGGGGCAGGACGTGGGCGACATCCGCGACGCCGCGCACGTCACCGATTCGGCCGATGCCCATGTGCTGGTGCGCACCAGCGAGGGCGATACGCTGACCCTGTGGGATACGCCTGGCTTTGGCGACTCGGTGCGGCTGCACCAGCGTCTGCAGCAGCAGTCCAACCCCATCGGCTGGTTTCTCAGCAACATCTGGGATCGCTGGCGCGACAAGCCCTTTTGGATGAGCCAGCACGCCCTGCGCGCGGCGCGCGACAGCGCCGACGTGGTGCTGTACCTGGTCAATGCGGCCGAGCACCCGGACGACGTCGGCTACCTCGACGCCGAAATGCACCTGCTGCGCTGGCTGGGCAAGCCCGCCATCGTGCTGCTCAACCAACTGGGCGCGCCGCAAACCATCGCCCAGCAAGATGCCGACCTGCGCCTATGGTCATCGGCCTTGGCGCGCTACGCGCCCATGGTGCAAGGCGTGCTCGCGCTCGATGCCTTCACTCGCAGCTGGATTCATGAGCAGCGTCTGCTGCACCTTGTCCAACCGCTGCTGCCTGCGGCCAAGCAGCCCGGCTACCAGCGCCTGGTCACCGCATGGGAGGCCACCAACCAGCAACGCTTTGCCGACAGCATGCAGCACATCGCCCAGCTGTTGATCGAAGCTGCGCAGGCCCGCCAGCCCGTGGCCCAGGCCAGCGGCGCCGGCCTGCCCTGGAGTGGCATCAAGAAAGTCCTGCAACCTGGCACGCCCTCAGCGCCCGAGGCCGCCGAGCAGCAGGCCATGCAGCAACTGCTGCTACAGGTGCAGCGCCAGGAGCAGCGCTGCCACGAAGCCCTGTTGCAGCTGCACCGGCTCGATGGCAGGGCTGGGCAAAGCATCCGCGAGCAGCTCAGCAACCACTTCACTGTGCAGCAACCTCTGGACATGCGCCGCATGGGCCTGTGGGGCGCGCTGAGCAGCGGGGCCGCTGGCGGTCTGGGCGCCGACCTGGCCACTGGCGGTCTGAGCATGGGCATGGGCGCCGTGCTGGGCGCGCTGGCCGGCGCTGCAGCCTTCGCCGGCGCAGCATTGGGCCTGAACAAGCTGCGCGCCCACAACGAGCACCAGGTCACACTCTCGGAGGAATTTCTAGACGCCCTGCTGCACGGCAGCCTGTTGCAATATCTGGCCATCGCCCACTTCGGCCGTGGCCGAGGCCTGTTCACCGAGACGCAAACCCCGGCGCACTGGAATGACACCCTGGCCCAGCAGCTGCAGCCTCGCCTGGCCCAGCTGCACGCCATCTGGCAGCGCCTGCGCGCAGACGGCGACGCAGCCGCCCCTGCCACCGGCAGCCGCTACGACCCAGCCATGGCGACGGCAGACATGCCCAACGCCCAGGCCGCGCTGCAAGCCTGCATCAGCGAAATCGCCATGGACACCCTGCAGGCGCTGTACCCACCGCCGGCGCAGCAACGCATCCGCCGTTGAGCCCAAACAGCCTCTCATGCAAGCCCTCGCCCACGCACCGGCCAGGTAGCCAGCACCACACCCAGCAATGCCGTGCCCAGCGCTGCCCACTGCAGCGCGGCCAGGCGCTCGCCCAGCGCCAGCACCCCGACCAGCGCTGCGCTGATGGGCAGAAAAACAGTGAACACGCCGGCTTGCGCGGCCGGCACACTGCGCAGCCCCGTCATCCACAGCCAAACCGTCCACATACAAGCGGCCAGGGCATAAAACACCAACAACAGCCAAAGACCTGGGCTGACAGCGCGGAAATCAAAGCCCCAGGCCAGCCACAACCCGAATGGCAGGCTCAGTACAAAACCCCACAGATTGATCAGCGCGCTGATGCGCCGTGGCGTCAGGCTGGCGGTGAGCTTTTTGCCGATGACGGCATAGCTGGCTTCACACAACACCGCCGCCAGCAACAGCAGATGGCCCAGCCAAGCCAGTTGACCGTGCGGCATGGCCTGGGAGCGCGCCTGGGCACTGGCCTGCGCAGCTGGTGGCGCGGCATCGGGAGCCATGGCCAGCAAACCAATGCCCAGCACGGCGCAAGCCACGCCCGCCCAGACTTGCGGCGCCACACGCTCGCGCAGCAACACCCAGGACAGCAGTGCCACTGCCGCAGGGATGGCGGCCATGATGACCCCGGCCGCCACGGCGCCGCTGAGCTGAACGCCCGAAATCATGCACAGCGTGAACAGGAAATTGCCCAGAAACGACTCCCAGAACAGCAGCCAGCGGGTCTGGCGCGTCATCGGCGGCTCATAGGGCGGCCTTCTCAGCCAATGCAGCATCGCCAACGCGCCAATGCCAAAACGCAGCCAAGCCAGTAGCAGCACTGGAAACACCGCCGCCAACGGCTTGGACAAGGCCACATAGCTGCCCACCAGCGCCATTTAGGACGCCAGGCAGCCATAGGCCAACAAACGGGGGGAGGAAGAAAAACGAAACATCGGCAATGGCGGCAGGGCGCCCGCAAGCAAAGCACACAGCGATGCGCGTTGTCAAAGCTTTGGGGGGGCAAGCCCCGTGCGCATTCAAGCCTATCGGCCGGCGGACGGGCTGACCGCATCATGCCGCAGCCTGCGTGCAGGCAAATTTTCATAATGTGAACACAAAGCTCAATCAATGAAATTGCATCATGCTGCAACGCAGCAAATATGCCACAATGCGAAAGAGGCTTTTTCAAGAAGGAATGATCGCCTCAATGCATTGATTTGATTGCACAAAATTTATGTCTTATATAAGACATAAGATGTCCAATACGCCCCTGGGCTACCGCTACAGTACGGGCATCTGATTTTTCGTTGCACGTTTCCCTTCTTTTCAACAATCAGGAGTATCCCGATGACTCAATCGCTCACTCGCGAACAACAAATTGCCGCCCTGGAGAAAGACTGGGCAGAAAACCCCCGCTGGAAAGGCATCAAGCGCAACTACAGCGCCGCTGACGTGATTCGCCTGCGCGGCAGCCAGCACATCGAATACACGCTGGCCCGCCAAGGTGCTGAAAAGCTCTGGGCCAAGGTCAACGGCGGTGCCAAGAAGGGCTATGTGAACGCTTTTGGCGCCATCACCGCCGGCCAGGCCATGCAGCAGGCCAAAGCCGGTCTGGAGGCCGTGTACCTGAGCGGCTGGCAGGTCGCCGCCGACGGCAACACCAGCGAAACCATGTACCCCGACCAGTCGCTGTACGCCTATGACTCGGTGCCCACCATGGTGCGCCGCATCAACAACACCTTCAAGCGCGCCGATGAAATCCAGTGGGCGCGCGGCATCAACCCAGGCGATGCCGAGTTCATCGACTACTTCCTGCCCATCGTGGCCGACGCAGAAGCGGGCTTTGGCGGCGTGCTCAATGCCTTCGAGCTGATGAAGAACATGATCACCGCTGGCGCGGCCGGCGTGCACTTCGAGGACCAGCTGGCCGCCGTGAAGAAGTGCGGCCACATGGGTGGCAAGGTGCTGGTGCCCACTCAGGAAGCCATCGAGAAGCTGATCGCCGCACGCTTTGCTGCCGACGTGATGGGCGTGCCCACCATCGTGCTGGCCCGCACCGACGCCGAAGCCGCCAACCTGATCACCAGCGACCACGACGCCAACGACAAGCCCTTCCTGACCGGCGAGCGCACGCAAGAGGGCTTCTTCCGCGTCAAGAACGGCCTGGAGCAAGCCATCAGCCGCGGCGTGGCCTACGCGCCCTACGCCGACCTGGTGTGGTGCGAGACCGGCACACCGGACCTGGGCTTTGCGCGCGAGTTCGCCCAGGCCGTGCATGCCAAGTACCCCGGCAAGCTGCTCTCCTACAACTGCTCGCCCTCCTTCAACTGGAAGAAGAACCTGGACGACGCAACGATTGCCAAGTTCCAGGACGAGCTCTCCGCGCTGGGCTACAAGTACCAGTTCATCACGCTGGCGGGCATCCACAGCAACTGGTACAACACCTTCAAGTTCGCCCACGCCTACGCGCGCGGCGAGGGCATGAAGCACTACGTGGAAATGATCCAGGAACCCGAGTTCGCCGCGCGCGAGCAGGGCTACACCTTCGTGTCCCACCAGCAGGAGGTGGGCGCGGGCTACTTCGACGACGTGACCACCGTCATCCAGGGCGGCTCCTCCAGCGTGAAGGCGCTGACCGGCTCGACCGAGGAAGAGCAGTTCCACTGAGCCACTGATCGCCCCTGCCTGCCCCAGCAGGCAGGTCGGCAGCATCGGGCACGGGCCAGCGCCTGCCGCAGCGGCAAGCGCTGGCCCGTGGTGTTTCAGGCCCTTGGGATCTCGTCCGGGCCCCGTGCGCAGCCCAGGCCCCGGAACCTGTGCAAAGGGACTCAGTGCCGGTCGGCCAGGGCGTGGGCGATGGTGCTCAAATCCACGAACTCCAGCTCGCCGCCGGCGGGCACGCCGCGCGCCAGGCGCGTGGTGCGGATGCCGCGTTTGCGCAGCGCCTGTTCGATGACGTGGGCCGTCGCTTCGCCCTCGGCCGTGAAGCTGGTTGCCACGATGACTTCTTCAATGGCCGCCTCACTGGCGCGCTCCATCAGCTGGCGCAGGCCCAGCTCGGCAATGCCGATGCCATCGAGCGGGCTCAGCCGCCCCTGCAGCACGAAGTACAGCCCGTCGTAGGCGCCGGTGCGCTCCATCACGGCCTGATCGGCCGGGGTTTCAACCACGCACAGCCGAGCCTGGTCGCGCCCAGGATCGGCACAGGTCGCACACAGCGGCGCTTCGGAAAAGGTGTGGCAGCGCTCGCAATGGCGCACCTTGTGCACGGCATCAAGCAGGGCCTGGGCCAGTTGCTGCGCCCCATCCCGATCGTGCTGTAGCAGGTGATAGGCCATGCGTGCGGCCGACTTGGCGCCCACGCCGGGCAGCAGCCGCAAGCACTGCACCAGATGCTCCAGACTGTGGGGCGCGCCGGGCTTGCCGGCTGTGCCCACGTTCGGGCTGCTCACAACGCGCCCGGGTTTCAGAACGGCAGCTTCATGCCGCCCAAGCCACCGAGCCCACCCAGGCCGGCTGTGAGCTTACCCATTTTTTCCTGCTCGACCTCGGTGGCCTTGCGCACGGCGGCATTGAAAGCTGCGGCCACCAAGTCTTCCAGCATGTCCTTGTCATCGGCCAGCAGGCTGGGGTCGATGGTGACGCGGCGCACTTCGTGCTTGGCGGTCATCAGCACCTTGACCAGGCCGGCGCCGGATTCGCCTTCCACCTCAATGTTGGCCAGCTCTTCCTGGGCTTTCTTCAGGTTGTCCTGCATTGCCTGGGCCTGCTTGAGCAGGCCGGCCATTTGTCCTTTGTTGAACATGGTGTGTTCCCTTCATGGTCATGGGTTGAAATCTGTCTGGCCGTGCCCGGGCCGGTGGGTTGCGGGCCAAGGCCTGTTCACTGCAGCGGTGCGCCGTCCAGGGGCTGGATGCTGCCGGGCACGATCTCGGCGCCCAGCTGCGTCTTGAGCCATTGCACGGTGGCGTCGTTTTCGACGATGTGCTGCGACTGCACCAGCTTGCGCTGGCGCTCGGCCTCCTGCAGCTGCGCCGGGCTGTGTTCGGTGGGGCCGTGCTGCAGCGTCAGGGCGCCCAGCCCTTGTTCTTGCAGCAGCGCCTGTAGCTTGCCTTTCAGGCTGTCATTCATCAGTGTCTGATTGGCGATGCGCAGCACCACTGCTGTGGCATCGCATTGCAGCGGCTGCGATTGCATGGCCAGCTCGCGCACCACGGCCGCTAGCCGGCCTTGCTGGTTCAAGCGCTCGACCAGCTCGCGCCAGCGCTGGGCCAGGGCGGCATCGCCAGCAGCGGCAGATGGCTCTGGCGATGGGCTCTGCGGCATGGGCTGCGCGCCCTGCTCCGGCACAGCCGTGGCGCCGATGGTAGAAACAACCGGGGCGGGCGCCGCAGCAGGCTGCTTTGGCTCTACAGGCTCCGGCTCAATTGGTTGCGGCTTTGCGGGCGGTGACGCTGCCGGTGTGGATTGGGCCTGACGATGATCGCCAGCCACCGGGACGACTGGCTCTGCACTGGCCTCTGCATAGCCCCTCGAAGGCCGGGCCTGCGGCGCAGCCACAGGCGCTGTGGCAGGAGCGGCGGTAATGTTTTGCTCGGCTTGTGGCTCAGTCTCTGGCGTGGTTTGTTCGGTTGGCGCCGCAGCAGGGGGCGGCGGCAATTCCTCCCACGGGGGCGGCTCGCTGGGCGCGGGGGCTGCGGCGCGGGCCGTATCCACCTTGGGGGCTGCAGCCTGGGCAGGCATGGCTGCGGCTCGCTGCACGGCTTGAGCGGGGGCGATCGCTGGCGCAGGCGATGGCGCCAGATCTGGTGGGGCGGCCGCCGGCCCACCCGCCGCCAGGGCACTGGGGCTGGCGGCAGTGTTCATCGGGCTTGGGCCAAGCGCGCCCTGGCCCGGAGGCTGCTTGAAGGCCAGCAGGCGCAGCAAGACCATGACCAGGCCCGAGTATTCGTCGGGCGCCAGACCCAACTCCTCGCGCCCTTTCAGGCAGAAGGTGTAGAGCAGCTGGGTTTCATCGGCCGGCAGGGCTTGCGCCAATGCCAGCGTGCGACGGGTGTCGGCATCGTCGTTGCCGTCCTCCAGGGCTGCGCTGGCCGCAGCGGCGGATACGCTTTGGTACAGCGCCATTTGCTGCAGCACCAAGGCCATGTCCTCCAGCAGCGATGCCGCTGGGATGCTTTGCGCGCGCAAGGCATCCGCCAGGCTCACTACAGCTTGGCCGTCACCTGCGGCCAACGCCGCAATGGTGTCGTACACATAGCGACGATCAACCACGCCCAGCATTTGGCGCACCGTGTCTTCCTGCAGGGCGCCGTTGCCGTAGGCGATGGCCTGGTCCGTCAGCGACAGCGCATCGCGCATCGAGCCGTGCGCGGCACGCGCCAGCAGTTGCAGGCTTTCCTTGTCGTGCGCCACGCCCTCGCTGCCCAACACCCGCATCAGATGCTGGGCGATGGTCTGCGGCGCCATCGAGCGCAGGTTGAACTGCAGGCAGCGCGACAGCACCGTGACGGGCACCTTCTGCGGATCGGTGGTGGCGAGCACGAACTTGAGGTATTCGGGCGGCTCCTCCAGCGTCTTGAGCATGGCGTTGAAGGCCGTGTTCGAGAGCATGTGCACTTCGTCGATCATGAAGACCTTGAAGCGCCCCTGCACCGGCTTGTAGACGGCCTGCTCCATCAGGCTTTGCACCTCTTCAACGCCACGGTTGGAGGCTGCATCCAGCTCGGTGTAGTCGACGAAGCGCCCGGCATCGATGTCCCGGCAAGCCTGGCATACGCCGCAAGGCTGGGCCGTGATGCCGCCCTGCCCGTCAGCGCCCTGGCAGTTGAGCGACTTGGCCAGGATGCGCGACACCGTGGTTTTGCCCACGCCGCGCGTGCCGGTGAACAAATAGGCATGGTGCAGGCGCTGCTGCTGCAACGCGTTGGACAGCGCCTTGACGACGTGCTCCTGCCCGACCATTTCCTCGAAGTTGTGGGGGCGGTATTTACGGGCAAGCACCAAGTAAGACATAGCGGGCGATTCTAGGGCCTGTTGGGCTTCATTTTGGGACGGCAATGCGCGCTGCCCGTGTGCCGACGAGCTGCGAACTTGCAGCATGCGGCATCAAAAATCGTTGGGCGTAAACACCAACGTGACGGGCGAATGCACGCGGCCATTGTCCTTGGGCAGGGACTGCGCCTTGTCCAGCGTGCGCAGCACGGCCTGATCCCAGCCCGGGTTGCCACTGCTTTTGACAATGCGCTTGCCAGTGATGCGCCCGCTGGCATCCATGCGCACTTCGACCTCGGTTGCAGGGTTGCCGCTGATGGCCGCCGGGAAGTTGATCAACGGCCGCAATTTAGCCTGCACCTGCCCTTTCCAACCAGCCGACGGCCCGGACGATTGCGCGGCCGTGCCCCGGCCGCCCGTGCCGCCAGCGCCATCGAGCAGGCCTTGCATGCGGCGCAACTCGGCCGCGCGGCGCGCTTCGGAGTCGGCCGCTTCCTTGGCCTTGCGCGCGGCCTCGTCGGCCTTTTTCTTCGCGGCGGCTTCCTCGGCTTTTTTCTTGGCTGCGGCTTCCTGCTCCTGCTTTTTCTTGCGTTCGGCTTCTTCCTGGGCCTTCTTTTTCGCGGCCTCTTGCTCTTCGAGCTTTTTCTTGCGCTCGGCTTCTTGCTGGGCTTTTTTCTTTGCCGCTTCTTCCTCTTGCTTTTTCTTCAGCGCAGCCTCTTGCTCGGCTTTCTTTCGCGCCGCTTCCTGCTCGAGTTTTTTCTTTCGCTCGGCTTCTTCCTGGGCCTTTTTCCTGGCCTGTTCTTCCTGCTGTTTTTTCAGGGCCGCCTCACGCTCGCGCTGGCGTTGCTCTTGCTCGCGCTTCTTGCGCTCTTGTTCGAGCACGATCTGCGGATCGGGTGCAGGCGGTGGCGGCGGTGGGGGTGGCGGCTGAGGCGCAGGCGGCGGCGGGGGCGGGGGCGGGGCAGGCTCCGGTTCGGGCTCGGGCGGTGGAGGAGGTGGTGGTGGCGGGGCAGGTTCCGGCTCTGGCGCTGGCTCGGGCTCAGCCTGCGGCTCTGGCTCGGCCTGGGCGGCACTGGGCGCAGCCTCTTGCGGCAGGCTGGACCAAACCTCGGCCATGACGCTGTTGTCTGCTGGGCGCTTCCAGTTCGCGCCCAGGATCAGCGCCCCGATCAGCCCAGCATGGACCAGCGCAGCCCATGCCACGGCGCGCAAGCGCAGGGGCGGCTGCGGCGGCGTCAGCGGCACATGGTGCAAGGGTGGCGGGGTCAAGGGCATGGCTGGCAAACCATCACTGTTTGTTGAACAGCAGCGCTACCCGACCGACCTGAGCATCCTTCAGGGCGTTGTAGGTGTTGACCAAATGTTCGTAGCTGGTTTTTTTGTCACCGGCGATCACCACGGCCATGTCCTGCTGTGCGCGGCCCTGTTGCAGCTGTTCGGCTTCCCACTGTTTGGCCAGGCTGCCCAGCTCATCCAGCGGCACGCCGCGCGGCTCGCCCTGCGCGGGACGCCATTCGATCTGACCCGCGCTGTCGACCACCACCTGGGCAATGGCCGCAGGCAGGTTTTCGGATTTGCCCACCGTGGGCGTATCGACCAGCCCGGGCGTGAACATGGGCGCTGTCACCATGAAGATGATCAGCAACACCAACATCACGTCGATGAAGGGCACCATGTTGATTTCATTGACGGTGCGGCGGTTGCGGCCGCGTCGTGTCACATTGGCCATGGGTGGGAGCTCTCCTTGGCGTAGGCCTGGCGCGCAGCGGGCCGGGCTCAATGCCCTGCGGCAGACGGTTGGGGCGTGGCGCTGAGGTTGCGCTGCAGGATGTTGGTGAACTCGTCGCCAAAGGTTTCCATGCGCACGGCCATGCGGTCGATCTCACGACTGAAGCGGTTGTAGGCCACCACGGCCGGAATGGCGGCAAACAGACCCATGGCCGTGGCCACCAGGGCCTCGGCAATGCCAGGGGCGACCGTGGCCAGTGAGATTTGCTCCATGCTGGCAAAGCCGGTGAAGGCGTGCATGATGCCCCAGACCGTGCCGAACAGCCCCACATAAGGGGCGATGGAGCCTACAGTGCCTAGGAATGACAAACCGTTTTCGATCTGATCGAGCTCGCGATTGAAGCTGGCCATCATGGCCCGGCGCGCACCATCGAGCAGTGTTTCAGCCTGGTGGATATGGCGCTCGCGCAACTTGTGGTATTCGC
Organism: Vandammella animalimorsus; assembly: GCF_002285285.1. GTDB lineage: Bacteria > Pseudomonadota > Gammaproteobacteria > Burkholderiales > Burkholderiaceae_C > Lampropedia > Lampropedia animalimorsus. Next base: position 54,022 of record NZ_NSJF01000001.1, on the reverse strand, counting down.
GCATGCCATTGGCAAACATGCGCTCCAGCGGCCCAGCCGTGCGCGCGTTCTGCACCGCTGCGGTATACAGGTCGTTCAGGCTGGCACCAGACCAAAAGTCTTCCTCGAATTCGCCATTGAGCTTGCGAGCCTGCTTGAGCGCTGCACCTTTGCGGAAAATCATCGTCCAGCTGGCGATAGAACTCAGCACCAGTATCAGCATGACCACCTGTACCACCCAACTGGCGTTGAGGATCAGGTGCGTAATGGACATGTCGTTTGCGTTCATTGGAACAAAGCCTGTACGTGATCGGGAATGCGGGCAGGCCGCATGGACTGGCCATTGACCCAGCCAATGCGCACCTGGGCTTCGCACAGGAGGCGGCGCTCCCCCTCCTGGATGCGCAACACTTGCTGAAGCATCGTCATTGATGCACGCCCCATGTGCTGCAGCGCCGCCGTCACCAGCAAAGCATCGTCTAGACGAGCCGGCTGTAGATAGCGCAACGTCAAATCAGTGACGACGAAGATTCCACCGAGCTGCTCCCGCGCTTGATTCTGCCCCAGGCCTTTGGCCCGCAGCCAGTCGGAACGGGCGCGCTCCATGAAACGCAGGTAATTGGCGTGATAGACGATACCGCCAGCATCTGTGTCTTCCCAGTACACACGCAGCGGCAACTCAAACCCCGGGGACAATTCATTCGATTGTTCAGTCACTTACAAAGCACCTTTGCAGCACATCATGAAATAGCGCTCGGACTGGCGATGCAGCGCAGATTGTATTGAATGCCCGCAGTTTCTGGACAAACAAAGCTGCGGACAAATGTAAAGGAAAGCCAGGCTTTGACGAGCTGGGCAGCGTTGCAAAGCCTCGGAAGCTGCCCGGTATTGCCGCAGCTTGAAACTCAGCCCCCATACCGAGCCGCTACACACACTTTTCCACTGTGAGTTGGACTCTGCACAGGCCTTCCCCAAGAAAAAACCCCGCCAGCCGAGCAGGCCTGCGGGGTTTTCATTCACTGAATCGACCAGTTGGTTCAGCGGCGAATGATATCGCGCGAGCTCTCCGGCACGTATTCAATCTGGTGGTGCGGCATCATGTGGCTGTGCAGCTTGTTGACGATCCAGATAGAGCCAACCAGACACACGGCCACGGTGAGCACCGTGCCGACCAGCGTGATCAATGTCCAGCCGCCTTCAGTGCTGGGCTTGAGGTGCAGGAAGTACACCAAGTGAACGATCATCTGTACTAGGCCCAGACCCAAAATCCAGCCGACAGTGGCCGATTTGCTGTCGAGCACGTCGGCCATGACCAGCCAGAACGGAATCACAGTCAAGATGACCGACAGCACGAAGCCGATGAGGTATTCATTCAGCGTGCCATGGCCGGATTGGGCGTGATGGCCTGCGTGGGCGTTGGGGTGGCTGCTCATCCAAGAACTCCCATCAAGTAAACAAAGGAGAAAACACAGATCCAGATCAGATCCAGGAAGTGCCAGAACATCGACAAGCACATCAGGCGGCGATTATTGGCTTCAATCAGCCCGTGCTTGCGCAGCTGGAACACCAGGGTCAGCAACCAGATGATGCCGAAAGTCACGTGCAAACCGTGTGTGCCCACCAACGTGAAGAACGAAGACAGGAAGGCACTGCGGTAAGGCGTGGCACCGACGTGGATCAGGTGATGGAACTCATACAGCTCAATGGCCAGGAAGGCCAGGCCAAACGCCGCCGTCACCAACAACCAGTTGATCGTGCCCTTCACATTGCCCTTGTAGGACTGCAGCATGGCAAAGCCGAAGGTGATCGACGAGAACAGCAGCATGAAGGTGTTGACCAGAATCAGCGGCAGCTCGAACAGATCGGCAGGCGAAGGGCCAGCAGCATAGTTGCGCCCCAGGATGGCATACATGGCGAACAGGATCGCGAAGATCAGGCAGTCCGTCATCAGGTACACCCAGAAGCCCAGGCCAGTGGTGTTGTTGGGCGAGTGGGCATAGCCGTGCGCATGGCCATCGCCGTGATGGGCGTGCGGATCCTCGGCTACGTAATAGATGCGCTCGCCATTGGGCCCGATGGGCGTGAATGCAGTTGTGCTTGTCATAGTGGTGTCAATTGCTCCATGCCATCGGGTTCAGTGGGCTGTTGCTGCAGCAGCAGCGGTAGCCAACTCACGCGTGCGCGCCTCTTCCGTCCTGGCGACCTGCTCGGCCGGGATGTAGTAGTCGCGGTCGTAGTTGAAGGTGTGGTAGATCGTGTAACCAATGATGGCCGCGAACGACAGGATGGCCAGCCACCAGATGTACCAGATCAGCGCAAAGCCCAGCACCACCGACAGACCGGCAATGACCATGCCCGCACCTGTGCCCTTGGGCATGTGGATGGGTACGAAGCCTGCTTGAGGGCGCTTGTAGCCATGGGTCTTCATGTCCCACCAGGCATCCACGTCGTGCACCACAGGGGTGAAGGCGAAGTTGTACTCAGGCGGGGGCGACGAAGTGGACCACTCTAGGCTGCGGCCATCGCCCCAGGCATCGCCGGTCAGGTCGCGGGTTTTCTCGCGCTGCAGCCAGCCCACGGCGATCGAGAGCACGAAGGCCACGATGCCCACCAGGATCAGCAGACCGCCGATCAAGGCCACGACGAAATAAGCATGCAGCGAGCCGTCTTCGAACTGGCTCAGGCGGCGGGTCACGCCCATCAAGCCCATGATGTACAGCGGCGTGAAAGCAACCCAGAAGCCGATCAGCCAGCACCAGAAGGACACGCGACCCCAGAAGTCGTTCATCTTGAAGCCAAAGGCCTTGGGGAACCAGAAGGTCAGGCCGGCGAACAGCGCGAACACGACGCCACCGATGATGGTGTTGTGGAAGTGCGCCACCAGGAACAAGCTGTTGTGCAGGATGAAGTCGGCCGCAGGAATGGCCAGCATCACCCCAGTCATGCCGCCAATGACGAAGGTCAGCATGAAGCCGATGGTCCACAGCATGGGCACTTCAAAGCGCACGCGGCCCTTGTAGATGGTGAACAGCCAGTTGAAGATCTTCGCCCCGGTCGGAATCGAGATGATCATGGTCATGATGCCGAAGAAGGCGTTGACGCTGGCGCCCGAGCCCATGGTGAAGAAGTGGTGCAGCCACACCAGCATGGACAGCAGCAGAATGATCATGGTCGCATAGACCATGGAGGTGTAGCCGAACAGACGCTTGCGTGTCAGGGCCGGCACGATCTCGGAGAAGATGCCAAACGCCGGCAGCACCAACACATACACCTCGGGGTGGCCAAAGATCCACACCAGGTTGACCATCATCATCGGGTTGCCGCCCAGCTGGGTGGTGAAGAAGGCCGTACCCAGGTAGCGGTCAGCCGTCAGCAGCACGAAGGCGGCCGTCAGCACCGGATAGATCATCAGAATCAGGATGTTCGATGCCAGGCTGGTCCAGACGAACACCGGCAGGCGCATCCAGGTCATGCCAGGGGCGCGCATCTTGATGATGGTCACGACGATGTTGATCGAGCCCAGCGTAGTGCCGATGCCCGCAATGTTCAGGGACCACAGGTAGTAGTCCATCCCCGTGCCAGGGCTGTAATCAATGCCCGACAGCGGCGGATAGACCAGCCAACCAGTCTGCGCATACTCACCCACGAACAGCGAGATCATGGTCAGCACGGCGCCAGCCGTAGTCAGCCAGAAGCCCAGGTTGTTCAAGAAGGGGAAAGCCACGTCGCGCGCGCCAATTTGCAGCGGCACGAGGTAGTTGAAGAAACCGACCAAAATGGGCGTAGCCACGAAGAAGATCATGATCACGGCATGGACCGTGAAGATCTGGTCGTAGTGGTGGGCGTTCAGATAGCCCTCACTGGCCCCTGAGGAGGCCATGGCCTGATGGACACGCATCATCAGCGCATCGGCAAAACCGCGCAGCAGCATGACGATGCCCAGCACGATGTACATGATGCCGATCTTCTTGTGGTCGATCGAGGTGAACCACTCGTTCCACAGATAGCCCCAGACCTTGAACTTGGTGAGCAGCGCCAGGGCCACTACCCCCAACAACACGACGGCCACAAAGGTCGCCATGATGATGGGCTCGTGCAGCATGGGGAAGGTGTGATGATCAAACGTGATCCGCCCCAGCAGCGGATGGACGTTCTCATTGAGAATTGCAGCAGACATGGGTTTTCTGGCTTTCTAAGTTCAGAGAATGGGCGCAATCATGGAGCCATCACGGCTGAGCTTCTGCCCTTGCACGCTGCCAGGCTGCTCCACTTGGGCTGTGGGCATGACTGGCTTGAGTGCAGGCAACTTGCGGGTGGCGCGCACGAAGTCGACGGCAGCGCTGTCGCTGGTGCAGACCAGGTCGCCAGGCATCATGCCGGAGAACTCAGCCAGATCCAGCTGGGCCTTGGTCGTACGACGCATGTCGTAACGCAGGCGCTTGAGGTTGTTCAGGCTGTCGATCCCTGCGCCGCCGGCCAGGTCGATGCCCATCATTTCGTCCATGCACATCGCGCCAGGCATCACGCACAGATTCAGGATGGCGTGATACATGCCTTGCTGCACCGAGCCATAGTGGCGAATGCCAAAGTACTGTACGTGGCCGCGCTCGTCCTTCTGGTTGTACTGATCCAGCGCCATGTACTCAGCCTGGTCCAACACCTTGGTGGAGCTGCGCACTTTTTCGACCCATTGATCGAAACCTGCATTGCTCAGACTGTGGAAATAGAAGTACATCTGGCTGAAGCCATGGCCAGTGTAGTTGGCGGAAAAGCCCTTGAACTTACCCTCGCGGTTCATGACCGCGTTGAGCTGAGTCTGCATCGCAGGCATGGCATAGACCTGCCCCGACAGGGCAGGGATGAAGAACGAATTCATCATCGATGCCGAGGTGATCTTGAAGCGAATGGGACGGTTGACCGGCGCAGCCAATTCATTGACCGTAGCGATGCCCTGTTCTGGATAGATGAAGAGCCACTTCCAGTCCAGAGCAGCCACTTCAATCTCCAGCGGCGTGGTCTCAACCACAGCCTCGTCGCTGCGCTTGGGGTCGATGAAGCGGGTTGCCAGAGTCTTGACCGCACCGAGGTTCTCCTCCATGCCGGCAATCTTGGTCTGACTATCGATGCGCACCAGCGGGCGATAGGGATCGAGCAGATAGGTCGAGCCCCAGGTCACCAACGCCAGCACGATGATGATGCAGATGGGCGCCCCCCAGATCACCACTTCCAGCTTATTGGAGTGGTAGAAGCCCGAATCATAGGTGCCAGACTGGTTGCTTTGACGGTACTTCCAGCTGAAGAACAGGATCAGGAACATCACGGGCACGATCACCAGCAGCATCACGAGCACCGAGAAGATCATCAGATTGCTCTGCTGCTTGGCCACATAGCCAGACGGGTTGATCAGCGTCCAGTCGCAGCCGGTCAGCAACAGCGGCACTAGCAACAGCGCCGCGAGGGGGGTCAACTTCTTCATACACACCTCAGGAATGGGGCTTTGGCACGACGGCATCCCGCGCCCAGCCGGGTGCGGGATGCCGTCAGTTTGCCGTTCGATTTGTTCGGTGCCAGTGGCGCAATCTGCATCCAGAAGAGAAAGCCACCTCTTTTTGCATGCTGCGCAATGGCGCCCAAACCGCTGCCAGAGTACTGAGCTTAATACCCTGACAGGCTCGTGGATTCTACCCTTTTTTACAAGAATGAAACCAATTCAACCGACTGCCTTTGCAATGTCTGGGACATGAAAATTCTTTTCAAAACATGTGCCTAGAGCGTGTTATGCACTTTTCGCCCCCCGCGCTGGCCCCAAAACCGTGTAATCGCAAGGCGGCGCGCGGCCAAGGCTGGCTGCCTTGGCAAGCGGGCCAACGCGGCCAGTGCATGGTTTTGGGGTCAGCCCGAAGGGAGAGCGCCCCGGCATGCGCATTGCGGCGTTGCCGTCGCCTTGCAGCCCACCGGGCTGCGGCGGCAACGGCAACGCCGCAATGCACACGCCGGAGTGCTCTCGCGGGGGACGAAAAGTGCATAACACGCTCTAGACCCCATCCCCAATCGCAGTGCCAACGGCGTTTTGAAGGGTGCGTGAAGATGCAGCTACTTCTGGGCCTTATCTATGCTCTGAGCCTGATCGCCAGCGGCATCCAAGCCCGCCTTCACATCCACGCCGCCCGCGCGCGCGCGCGGATGCGCCGCATCGTAGATTCGGGCCAGATGCTGAAAATCCAGTCGGGTATAGATCTGGGTGGTGCTGATGTTGGCATGGCCCAACAACTCTTGCACGGCCCGCAAATCGCCACTCGATTGCAATACGTGACTGGCAAATGAATGGCGCAGCATATGGGGGTGTACCGGCATGGCCATGCCTGCGGCCTGGCTGCGTTGACGCAGGCGTTGCCAGGCGCTTTGCGGGCTCATGCGCGCACCGCGCTGGCTGATGAACAAGGCGTTTTGCCCCGGCCATTGCCGCGCAGGATCGCGCACTTGCTGCCAGGCCAGCAATGCCCGCATGGCCGCTGCCCCAATGGGCACGCTGCGTCGCTTCTGACCTTTGCCGATGACGTGGGCCTCAGCTTCCTGCCAGTCAATCCAGCCACGCCCCTGTTGCTGCGCCTGAGCACTGGCGCACAGATCCAGCCCCAGCAGCTCTCCAATGCGCAGACCACTGCTGTAGAGCAGCTCGGTCATTGCGGCATCGCGCAGTTCCAGCCATTGCGCCGCGCCATTTGCATCGACCGTCGGCTGCCGGAATGCAGCCAGCTGCACCGCCTCATCAGCCCCTAGCGCCTTGGGCAAGGGGCGGCGCGACTTGGGTGCGCGCACGTCCTGCACGGGGTTGACCTCCAGCAGCCCCTGCAACACGGCCCAGCGGTAAAAGCTGCGCCAGCCACTGAGGATCAGCGCAATTCCGCGCGCGCTGCGCCCCTGGCTGTGCATGCGCGCCACCTGTTGGCGAATGTAGAAGGGTTGTAGGGCCAACACGTCCAGCCCTTGCGCTGCAGCGACCTGCTGCAGCTTGCGCAGATCTTCGGTATAGAGCGCCAAGGTGCGCTCGGCCAGGCGGCGCTCAAAGCGCACATGCTCTAAATAGCGCAAGGCGCTGTGCGGCAAGGCCTCGGGCAGTGCATCTTCGCCCTGCGGTCGGCTGGGTACACGCTGGCGAGGTGGCATGAGCGCGCGCGACAGGCAAGCGGCAGCGGGGCTTATTCCAGGGGCAGTTCAGCCTGCCCGCTTTGCTGGCGCGCCAGGCGCTCCTGGTGCTGGATCCAGCCGATGGTTTCATCGGGCAGCAGGCGCTGCATGGCCGCGCTGGCCAGCTCGGCCAGCCGGGTGAGCAAATCCGTGCCCATGTCCTGCGTGAAGCGGTGGCTGTCGGGGGAGGTGAGCAGCAAATAGCCGAAGGTGATTTGCTGCGCCTGCGCAGCGCCTGCACGCAGCGGCAGGATGGCAATGGATTGCACCTCGGCCAGGTCACTGCCTTCGCCTGCCAGACTTTGTAAGCCCTCAATGCTGCCGCGAGGCCCGCAGTAAGGCTTGGCCAGGCTGGCAATGTGCTGCTTGCTTTCGGGCACTACGCGCTGCACCTCAGGCAGATCGGCATAGGCCGGCGCCAGATCCCAGAGACGCAAGTACACCTGCGGCACTGCAAACAACTCCTTCAGCTGCTGGGCCAGCAGCGCAGGCAGCCTGGCGCCATCGCGCTCGCGCAGCATGGCGGCCGTCCAGGCATGGGCTTTTTCAATGATTTGCGCGTTCTCGCTGCCGTAGCCCATCATCTCGACGATGCTGGCCTCCAGGCCCTTGATTTTGTCGCGCAGCATGATCGTCTGACGCTCGTGCAGGCTGACGGTCTTGCCGCCATGCGGGCTGGCCAATTGCACGGTGCCCAATACTTCGGCAAAGCGCTCAAAGAATTCCGGATTGCTGATCAGGTAGCTTGCCACATCCTCTTCAGTGGCAAGCCCTGCGTGCTGCACGGGCGAGGTAGTCGTCATACGCTGTCTGGAATCTCAATAGTGCCTTCAAAAACGGTCTGCGCCGGGCCAGTCATCAGCACCTCATCGGCCGCGCCGCCGCGCCATTCTATGGTCAGCATGCCGCCGGGCATGTGGACATCAACGCAAGTGTCGAGCAAGCCTTGGCGGATGCCGCTGACCACTGCCGCACATGCGCCCGTGCCACAGGCCAAGGTCTCGCCCACGCCGCGCTCGTACACGCGCAAGTCAATCTCACGGCGACTGCGCACCTGCATGAAGCCAGCGTTGACGCGCTGGGCAAAGCGCGGGTGCTGCTCAATCCAGGCCCCCTGCATTGCGACCGGCGCATCCTGCACCGAGGCCACGCGCTGCACGGCATGCGGATTGCCCATGGATACGACACTGAGCCAAGCGCCCAAGCCGTCATCGCCATCATCGCCGCGCTGCGCGTCAACCGCCTGCGGCTCCTGCGGCAGCCACCAGAGGGTGTCCTGATGCTGGGCCCGACTGCGCAGGCCCAGGGCATCGAAGGGGATCTGCCCTGGCTGCCAGCGCGGGCAGCCCATGCGCACGGTCACGCGGCCGTCTTCCTGCAACTGCGGGGCGATGACGCCCGCGCGGGTCAGCACGCGAATGTGCTTTTTGGGCGTCAGCCCTTTGTCGAACACGTAGCGGGCAAAGCAACGCGCACCATTGCCGCACTGCTCCACCTCGCCGCCATCGGCGTTGTGGATGATGTATTCGAAGTCGACCTGATCGGCCTGGGCTGACGGGGCAGGCCGCACCGTCAGAATCTGATCGGCCCCAACGCCAAAGCGTCGATCGGCCAGCCAGCGGTACTGCGCCGCGCTCAGGCCCAGCGACCGCTGCGTTTCATCGAGCACGACAAAGTCGTTGCCCGCACCCTGCATTTTGGTAAAGCTCAGTTTCATGGTGTCGTCGTGTGCTTGCGGCAGCGCCTGTACAAGCCAAGTCTGCACAAATCAAATGATTCAAATGATTGATCCATTCACGCCTCGGGCACGATGGCATCGGCCCATTCATACAGCGCCCCCAGGATGTCCTGCTGCTCATCCGTCGCTGTGTCTGACAAAGCATCGATTTGCTCCATCAACTGCTCGGCCGTGCGGGCGCCGCCTGCGCCGTCAATCAAAACCGCCTTGCGGTGCAGCTCCCAGCGCTGGCGCTGGGCCTCGTCCAAGGTATCGGGGTAGTTGCGGGCGCGGTAAAAAAATACCAGCTCATCCAGGCGCGCATCGTCAAAACCCATGCCGCGCTCGCCAGCGGGCCATTGCGCCACCGGCTGCTGCAACAGCCGATGCAGGCGCTGGCGATCGGCATCGCCCACGAAGCCACCGTACAAATCCTGCTCCGCAGGTAGCGGCTGCGCCGGCGCTGCGGGGCGCTGAAAGACCTCGGCCCACACCGCGCTCATGTCCGGCAGCGCGCGCGCCGCTTGCGCATGGCGCTCGATCTGCGCCCAATCCAGCCCCCAGCGCTGCTGCAGCGCCGGCGTCAGCACCTTGCAATTGCCCACCACCATGGGCGACTTGTTCAAGTGCACCGTCTTGATGGGCAGGCGCTGCACGCCCTCGGGCAGATTGGCCTGGCGCGTAAACAGCCGCTGGCGGATGCTTCGGGCGTCGAGTTCGGCCAGTTCGCTGGGATCGTGCGACAGGTTCCAGGCAATCAATTCATTGCGGTTGTGCGGGTGACTGGCCAGTGGCCACATCACCGCCATGCAGCCCTGCTCTACGGGGAACATGCCCGAAACATGCACGAAGGGCCGCGCCTGCGCCGGCGCTGCGGGCAGGCCCAGCTCCTGGGCCACGGCCCGCTTGTCGCGCAAACGCAGCGCGAAGTCGAACAGGCGCTCATTGCATTGACGCAAGCGCCGCGCCAGTGCAATCGTGGCACGCACGTCGGAGACGGCATCGTGCGCCGCTTCATGCGCCAGACCGTTGGCCGCGGTCAAGGCCTCCAGCCGGAAGCTGACCCGGCCATCCTCGCCCAGCGGCCACTGCAGGCCATCGGGGCGCAGCGCATAGGCCATGCGCACCACATCCAACAAATCCCAGCGGCCATTGCCATCGCGCCACTCGCGCGCATAGGGGTCGCGCAGATTGCGCCAGAGCAAAAAGCGCGTGAATTCATCGTCGAAGCGAATGGTGTTGTAGCCCACGCCAATGGTGCCCGGCTGGGAGAAGGCATCGTGCACGCGCTGGGCAAACACCGCCTCGCTCACCCCCTGCTGCCAGGCGCGCTGCGGCGTAATGCCCGTGATCAGGCAGGCCTGGGCATCGGGCAGGTAATCCTGCGGCGGCTGGCAAAACCACTCCAGCGGCGCCTGCAACTCATTGAGCTGCAAATCGGTACGGATGGCCGCAAACTGTGCCGGGCGATCGCGGCGTGGATCGGCGCCGAAAGTCTCGTAGTCGTGCCACAGAAATGTCTGCATGCATCCCCATTTCTTCGCTGAAAAACACTTTGTCCGAGAGCGGCTGGCTCATCGGCGCGGGCGATTGTAAGAGTGGGCCTGGGCAACTCTGACGCGATCCTGATGGCCTGCACAGACCCTGGCACTACAATCACCGCCTTATGGAAACGCCCAACGCATTGACCACCCGACTGGCCCAGCAAATCGACCAGCTGCTGGCGCACCTGGACGCCAAGGAAAGCGACAATCTTCGCCTGCGCCAAGAGTTGCACAGCCTGGCGCAAGAGCGCGATGCGCTGCAGGCGCGGTTGCAGACGGCCCGCATCCGGCTCGACGCCCTCCTCGAACGCCTGCCCTCCATCCAAACCGCACTGGAGAGCGGACAATGAATCAGGTTGAAGTCAAGATCCTGCAGCAAAGCTACACACTGGCCTGCAAAGAGGGGCAGGAAGATCGGCTGCACGAAGCCGTGCGTGCCGTGGACTTGGCCATGACGCGCATTCATGACACAGGCAAAGTCCGCGCGCGTGATCGCATTGCAGTTTTGGCAGCCTTGAATTTGGCCTACGAGCTGGCCGATCTGCGCGAGCAACTACAACGGCTGCAAGCCCAGTCGCCGCACGCCATGCCAACGCCGTCGCCCAGCGGCACTGACCACGAAGAAGGCTTGGCTCTGGCGCAATCACAGGCCCTGCAGGCTTTGGTCGGCAAGCTCGATGGCGTTCTGGCCCAGCTGGCCACGCCTGCGCAAGCATCGGCGGATGCTGCAACCTCAGGCGAGGCTACAGCGAACAGCAGCACAACGCCCGATGCCTCGCCCCTGGCCCAATGAGCATGGGTTCCCCCCGCGCCAATTGCCGTAAAATATCCTCGTCTGCTTCACTGCTGGGCTTTATATTTCCTTGAACCAATGCTCATTGAGCTCGGGTTTGGAACATCATCTGGTGAGCGTGATCGTCTCGCGTCAGATGAACCCAACGCCAGGTTGACCGGACCCACCTGATCCTCCGGTTCAGGCTGCCGGTCCAGCGGATCGAAGCAGACACTGTTTTCCCAGCGCTGCCGTGGCACACACGGCAGCGCTTTTTCATGCCTGCGCGCCATAGCGCAAAGCTTTTGAAACAGGCGCTCAAGTCTGTTCCTGGCTGGCAGAAGCCTGATGCTGCCGAAATGCCTTGGCCGCGCTGAAGTGACCGCAGCCGATGAAAGGCCGGGGTGGCCTTGTGGCCGACAGCGGCGAGGGATGATTGGCCAGTAGTACGAGGTGGCCCCGATCGGGCGGGATCAGCGCCTGCTTGGATTGCGCGTGCGCCCCCCACAGCATGAACACCACCGGCCGCGGCCCCTGCGCCACCTGTGCAATCAGCGCGTCGGTCAACACCTCCCAACCCTTGCCGGCATGGCTGGCGGCCTGGCCTTCCTCGACCGTCAGGCAGGTGTTGAGCAACAGCACACCATTTCTGGCCCACTGCACCAGACTGCCGCCCGGCTGCGGAAAGGCTGGCGGCGCCACGCCCAGGTCGCGCTGCATTTCCTGGAAGATGTTGCGCAGCGAAGGCGGCAGAGGCACGCCGGGCGCGACGGAAAAGGCCAGGCCCTCGGCCTGGCCGCGCCCGTGGTAAGGGTCCTGCCCAAGAATCACCACGCGCACATCCTGCGGCGCCGTCAGCTCCAGGGCGCGCAGCGGCTGCGGCGGAAAGATGCTGGCGCCCGCATCCAGGCGCTGCTGCAAAAAGGCCAGCAGCGCCTGGCCTTTCGCGCTGCCAAAGAATGCGCTGGTGGCCGGCATCCATTCTGGGGCCACAGGCCAATCCACGGGATCGGCACTGAGCAGTTGATCGGCTGGCAGGTCTGCACTATGGGCTGGGCTTGAATTCACGTTGGTACTCTCCATCACGGGACAGGGGTTGGCCAGCGCCACTCCGACTGCAAGCGCTCGCTGGCCATTGAGCTTCCATTGTGCGGCCTGTTGGCGCCACCTCCCGGCAGGGCGCGCCGCCACAGCTCCTACAATGCGCAGCTTTTTCTGCCCCCCATATTGCGTTCGAAGCCCATGACTCTGACTGCCCTGCTCTCCGTCTCTGACAAAACCGGCATTGTGGAATTCGCCCAGGCGCTGCATGCGCAAGGCGTGCGCCTGCTCTCCACCGGCGGCACGGCCAAGCTGCTGGCCGAAAGCGGCCTGCCCGTGACCGAGGTGGCCGAGCTCACGCGCTTTCCCGAGATGCTGGACGGTCGCGTCAAGACCCTGCACCCGGCCGTGCACGGCGGCCTGCTGGCGCGACGCGACGTGCCCGCGCACATGGCCGCGCTGGCCGAGCATGGCATTGGCACCATCGACCTGGTGGTCATCAACCTCTATCCCTTCGAGGCCACCGTGGCCAAGCCCGGCTGCACGCTGGCCGACGCGATTGAGAACATCGACATCGGCGGCCCGGCCATGGTGCGCAGCGCCGCCAAGAACTGGCAGCACGTGGCCGTGCTGACCGACGCCAGCCAGTACGCCCCCGTGCTGGCCGAGCTGCAGGCCAGCGGCGGCCAGCTCAGCGACAAGACGCGCTTTGGCCTGTCGGTGGCGGCCTTCAACCGCATCGCGCAGTACGACGCGGCCATCAGCGACTACCTCTCGTCCATCGCCTTCGACGAAAGCCAGATCAACGGCACGCCCGCCCGCACGGCGTTCGCGGCGCAAAGCAATCCCGCCTTCATCAAGGTGCAAGACCTGCGCTACGGCGAAAACGCCCACCAGCAGGCCGCGCTGTATCGCGACCCTCAGCCCGTGCCCGGCAGCATCGTCACCGGCCAGCAATTGCAAGGCAAGGAGCTGAGCTACAACAACATCGCCGACGCCGACGCCGCCTGGGAATGCGTCAAGCAATTCGACGCGCCGGCCTGCGTCATCGTCAAGCACGCCAACCCCTGCGGCGTGGCCGTGGGCAAGGATGCGGCCGAGGCCTACGCCAAGGCTTTCCAGACCGATCCGACCAGCGCCTTCGGCGGCATCATCGCGCTCAACCGCCCGCTGGATGGCGCGGCGGCCGAGCAGATCGTCAAGCAATTCGTCGAGGTGCTGATGGCGCCCGCCTTCACGCCCGAGGCGCTGGAAGTCTTCAAACCCAAGACCAATGTGCGCCTGCTCCAGATCGCGCTGCCCGAGGGCGCGCCCACTTGCGCCAACCGCCTGGAATACAAGCGCGTGGGCTCCGGCCTGCTGATCCAGAGCGCCGATGACCATGAGCTGGCGCTGGCCGATTTGAAGGTCGTTACCCAGAAGCAGCCCACGCCCGAGCAGCTGCAAGACCTGCTGTTCGCATGGAAGGTGGCCAAGTTCGTCAAGAGCAACGCCATCGTGTTCTGCAAGGATGGGCAGACCCGTGGCGTGGGCGCAGGCCAGATGAGCCGCCTGGATTCGGCGCGCATTGCCAGCATCAAGGCCGAGCATGCCCAGCTCAGCCTGCAAGGCACGGCCGTGGCCAGCGACGCCTTCTTCCCCTTCCGCGATGGGCTGGACGTGGTGATTGACCACGGCGCAACGTGCGTCATCCAGCCCGGCGGCAGCATGCGCGATCAGGAGGTGATCGACGCCGCCAACGAGCGCGGCGTGGTCATGGTCTTCAGCGGTGTGCGCCACTTCCGCCACTGAGCGCCTGCTGCAAGCCAGCCACCGGCCCACAAAAAACACCAGCCGCGCTCATGCACGGCTGGCGTTTTTGTGTTTTTACCTGTGCGCGGCCCTGCCCTTGCCGCAATGCCAATACCCTTGGCTCAGCGGTGCGTGGTTTTGCTTTTGGCCTGGCCCGCCTTGGCAGCCTTGCCTGTGCTGCTTGGCTTAGCGGCGCTACTGGGCTTTGCCTTGCCGCTGCGCGCCTGGTTGGCCTGGGCCTTCGCGCCTGGTTTGCTGGCCGATGATTTGCCCGCTGCCGCTTTGTTGACACTGGTGGCGTTCTTGCTCCCGCCAGCGGCCTTGCTGGCCACCCGGCTGGTGGCTTTGCCCGACGCCTTGGCGCTGACTGCATTGGCCTTGCCGTTCGTAGGCTTGCCACCCATGGCCTTACCGTTCGCGGCCTTGCGGCCATTGCCGTTGCCATTGCTTTTCGCGTTGGCTGCGGCCTTGGCATTGCGCGCACCCAGGGGGGCGGCCTGGTACAGCACCAGCTTCTGACCGGCCTTGAGGCGCGCATTGCGGCCCAGCTGATTCCACTTGTAAAGGTCGCTGACGCTGACGCCATGGCGGCGCGCCACAGCATCCAGGGTATCGCCCTTGCGCACAACAACTGCGCTGCTGCGGCGCAGCGCAGGCTGCGGCCTGGGTGCATGGGCGAGCTTGAGCTGGCCGCTTTGCGCAATCTCGGCGGCCACATCCACCAGCAGCGAGGCCGAGCGCGGCACCAGCAGGGCTGCGCCCGCTTCGATCAGCATGCCCTTGGGGATGCGGTTGACGCTCAAGATGGCCTGCTCGTCGGCGCCGACTTTCTTGGCCACGTCGGCCACTTCCATGCGCTGCGGCGCAGTCCAGACCGTCCAGCTGGCCAGGCGCGCATCGCGCAGCTGGGCCAGGTTGTTCTTGAAGAACTCGGCATTGTCCCAGGGCAGCAGGATTTCCGAGGTGGCCGCAGCAAAAATGACCGGGCCCTTGTGCGCTGGGTTGAGCAGCCGGAAATCCGCCTCGCTGATGCCAGCCAGCTGCGCGGCTCGGGCCACGTCGATGTCACGGCGGATTTCCACCGATTCGAAATAGGGATGGTTGCCGATATCGGCCAACACGACGTTAAAGCGCTCAGGATCGCGCACGATGTTTTTCAACGCCTGGAACTTGGGCACATACCAGCGCGTTTCCTCGGGCATGCGCAAGTCCAGATAGCCCACGCCCAGGCCCTGGTTCTGGTTTTTTGCCCTGGCGCGCTGCACGCTGCCCTCGCCCCAGTTGTAGGCCGCCAGCGCCAAGTGCCAATCACCGAACATGCCGTGCAGCTTTTCCAGATAGTCCAGCGCAGCGCGCGTGGAGGCCAGCACATCGCGCCGGTCATCGCGGAAGGCGTTCTGGCGCAGCTCGAAATAGGTGCCCGTGGCCGGCATGAACTGCCACATGCCAGCGGCCTTGGCGCTGGAGACGGCACCGGGGTTGTAGGCACTCTCGACGAAAGGCAGCAGCGCCAGCTCAGTGGGCATGCCGCGGCGCTCAAGCTCCTCAACGATGTGAAACAGGTATTTGCGCGAGCGCTCGCTCATGCGCAGCATGGTGTCGGGCCGGCTGGCATACCACTGCTCGCGGTCATGCACCAGCGGCGATTGCAGATCGGGCATGGCAAAGCCCGCGCGCATGCGCTGCCACACGTCGCGCGGCGGCTCCAGGCCATTGACGCGCAAGGACTGCAAGCGGCCATGCTCGATGGGAGAGAGCTCGCCGGACTGCGCCGCACGCGCCTGCGCTGCGTCATCGCCCACCGGGGCCTGAACCGTGCTGCAGCCCACCAACACACAGGCCCCTGCCGAGGCCAACCCAAAGCGCACGCGCGCCCATACCGTTACGAAATTCACACCGCTCACTGTCTTCAGAATTGGTTCTTCCAGGCCCGCAGCAGCGCAAACCACTGCGCATCGTCTTGCGGCGGTTCCTCAGCGGGCTGTTGGCCCTGCAGAAAATGCCTCAGAGCCTGGCGCACGGCCGGCTCGCGGCTGCGCAAAAAAGGGTTGATCTGGCGCTCCTGCCCCAGCATGGCCGGCAGCGTGGGCTGACCCTGCGCGCGCAGCGCGCGCGCCTGCTGCAAGGCGGCGGCCAACTGCGCATTATCAGGCTCAACCGCTTGTGCAAAGGCCATGTTGGCCAGCGTGTACTCATGGCCGCAGCACAGCAGCGTATCTGCAGGCAGCTGCGCCAGGCGCTGCAGCGAATGCAGCATCTGCTCGGCCGTGCCCTCGAACAGGCGACCACAACCGGCGCAGAACAACGTATCGCCACAAAACAGCATGGGCCGCAGGCCTTCGGCCAAGGGCACGGCCGGCACGAAGTAGGCCACATGCCCGGCCGTATGACCCGGCACGGCCAGCACCTGCCAACGCAGCCCCAATAGCTCAACGGCATCGCCATCCTGCACGGGCCGGTTCACGCCAGCAATGGCCTCCGCCGCTGGCCCATACACCGGCAGCGGCGCGCCGTGGCGCGCCTGGTGCGCGGCCTGCAGCGCGGCAATGCCGGCCGTGTGATCGGCGTGATGATGGGTCACTACAATGGCCTGCAGCACCAAGCCCTGCTGCGCCAGGCAGCGCAACACCGGCTGGGCATCGCCAGGGTCCACCACCACGGCCTGCGCCTGCGGCCCGCGCGGCTCCCGGGCTTCATGCAACAGCCAGATGTAGTTATCGGAAAGCGCCTCGATCGCGCGCCAATGCAGTTGTTTTCCCATGGCCATGCCACAGACCCGTTTCGACGAATGGTTGCAGACAAGCGCCGCCGGCCTGTACGTGCGCCAGTGGCAGCAGCGCCATTATGCGCACGCCGTGCAGGACGTCTTTGGCTACTACGCGCTGCACATCGGCGTGGCCAGCATCGCCGCGCTGCAGACCAGCCGCATTGCGCACACTTGGCGGCTGGCGCCGCAGTGGCCCGGCGGCGACGCAGCGGCCGATCTGTACGCCGCGCCCGAGGCCCTGCCCTTTGCAGACAACCAGCTGGATCTGATCGTCATGCCGCATGGCCTGGAGCTCAGCTGCCAGCCCCACGCCGTGCTGCGCGAGGCCACGCGCACCTTGCGCCCCGAAGGTCGGCTCATCATCAGCGGCTTCAACCCGGCGCGCCTGCTGCTGGGCGCGCGTGCGCCGCGCCGCGTGCAACCGGCCAGCGCGGCCATTGGCCACCAGCGTCTGCGCGATTGGCTGACGCTGCTGGGTCTGGAGCTGCAGGAGCAGTTCTTCGGCTGCCACATCCCCAACGGCCACCGGCCGCAGTGGTATGAACGCCTGGCATGGATCGACCGCTTGCTGCAAGATCGCCTGCCGGTGTTCAGCGGCGTCTATTTCATCGTGGCCGTCAAAAAAGTCCACGGCGCGCGCCTGATTGGCCCGCAGTGGCGCCCCCAGCCGGCCAGCGCCGCGGCCACGGCGCTGCAACCCACGCCCCGCGCGGCACAGCCCGAGCTGTTGCCTTCCCGAAAGGCCAAGCCCCCGCCAGTTTGACGACAAAAGCAACATTCGCCAGAGCATGCAGGCCCAACACAACAGCTTGGGTTCAGCCCGCAAAAGCTTTTGCAGGTATAAACAGCCATTGAGCGACCGCGCCGCATTCCGGCAATGACACTCCGCGCGGCGGTGCCAATCAATAACCGCAGGCCTGGCAGCCACTGCAGCTGCGGCCAATGCCCCATGTCTCGACGAATTCCCTCTCTATCAAGTCGCCTGCTGCGCAGCCTTGCCGCAGCAACGGCGCTGGGCTGCGCAGCCGTGCCCGCACTGGCCGATGCCCACTACGACAGCCTGATTCATCAAGCCAGGGCAGGCCAAACTGCGCCTGCGCTGGCTTACTTTGCCGCACAGCCTCCGGGCAACCTCAGCGCCCGGCACGTCAACGATTGGATCGTCATCAGCGGCTGGGCCGGCCAGGATCAGCAGACCCTGGCCATCTACCAGCAGCACCGCCAGCGCGTGCGGCTCGAACCCGCCAGCCTGGCCGCCGTGGGGCGCGCCTACCGCAACCTCAAGCACTGGGACATGGCCGCCTCGCTGCTGGATGCGGCCATCCAGCGCGAGCCCCAGCACAGCGACTGGTACCTGGCCGCCGCCTACGCACTGGCCGAAGGCGGCCACGCGGTTCAGGCCAGCGCCCAGCTCGATGCCTTTGAACAGCGATTCGCACAGCAGCGCCTGCCGCTGCTGCTGGCGCGCAGCTACGTGGCCCGCATCACGCAGCAGCCCTACGACGCGCTGCAATACGCCAGCGCCGCCATCGAGCTGGCGCCCGACAACGCCCAGGCGCAAGACCATTACCTGCATGCGCTGCGCGCGGCCGGCATGGCCGAGCGCGCGCTGCAATACCTGGCCACCGCCCGCCCTGCCGAGGCCGACGCCGCCCTGGTGCGCAGCCTGCAGGCCGACTACGGCGCCGAGCTGGTGCGCATTGGCGAAGCCGCCAGCGGCACCCAGGCCGAAGACCAGGCCCGCAAGCGCCGCACGCTGGACTACTACGCCCAGCTGCTGGCGCAATGGCAGCAGGCGCTGCAGGCCAGCGCGCCTGGCTCGGCCGAGCACCAGGCGTTGCAGCGCGACATCCGCCGCGTGCGCACCGATCGCCTCGTTGCGCTGTGGCAGGCCCGCCAGGCCCAGGCGCTGCTGGACGAATACGCCGCGCTGCAGGCCCAGGATCCAGAGCTGCCGGACTACGCGCTGATGCAGGTTGGCGCAGCCCTGCTCGAAGCCCGCCAGCCTGAAGAGGCGCTGCGCATCTACGACGGCATTGCCCAGCGCCGGGCCGCCAACACCACCAGCGCCGCCGGAGCAGACGCGACCCGGCAACCCCAGGGGCTGTTCACAGGCCGGCTTTATGCCCGGGTGGAGGCCGAGCAGTTCGACGCCGCGCGCGCACTGGCACGCCAGCACCTGGCCCAGACCTCGCCCGAGCGCCGCATCCCCGGCAACCCCAACCCGCTGCCCAACACCGACTGGAGCGCCACGCGGCGCGAGCAGGCCGCCGCCGAACTGTACGCCGGCCGGCTGCCGCAGGCGCAGGCGCAGTTCGAGGAGCTGATGGCCCTGGGGCCGGGCGACTCGCACACCCACATGGGCCTGGTCAGCACCTACCGCAACCGAGGCTGGCCGCGCCGCGCCGCCGAGGAGCTGAAAATCATCCAGCACACCTCCGGCGATGCCCACGATCTGAGCCTGCTGCTGGAGCAAGCCGGCGTGGCCCAGGAGCTGCAGGACTGGTCCACGGCCCAGGCCCTGCTGGAGCACGCGCAGCAGCGCTACCCAGAGGAGCCGCGCGTGCAGCGCGCCCTGCGCCAGTGGCAGGTGGCGCGCATGCCCGTGGTTCAGTTCAACGCCGAATACCGCGACTCAGACAGCCCCACCGCCATCGGCGAAGGCGCCACCCGCTACGCCCTGCTGGGCTATTCGGCGCCACTGCACGAGCGCTGGCGCCTGTTTGCCGCCGCGCGCCACAGCAGCGGCAACTACCTGGAAGGCAAGGGCCGCTATCACCAGCTGGCCGCTGGCGCCCAATGGCACTGGCGTGATACTCAGGCCGAGTTCGAGCTCTCCGCGCTGCGCGCTGCGCAACGCACCCACGCTGGCCTGCGCCTGACCGCACGCCACGATCTGGACGACCATTGGCAGCTGCAGGGCCGAGCTGCGCGCAACAGCATCGAGACGCCGCTGCGCGCGCTGCGCGCGGGCATCACGGCCGATGAACTGGCCCTGGGCCTGCAATGGCGCGCGCACGAAAGCACCCGCCTGGGCCTGACGGCCGAGGCCATGGACTTCAGCGACGGCAACCGCCGCACCGGCTATTTCATCGACGGCCAGCAGCGCCTGTTCACTGCCGCGCACCTGCAACTCGATGCCGGGATGGAGCTCTCGCACAGCCGCAACACCCGCCCAGGCCAAGGGCCTTACTTCGCCCCGCAGCGCGACTGGAGCCTGCTGCCCAGCCTCACGGCCTACCACATCCTGCACCGGCGCTATGAACAGGTCTGGCGTCACGAGCTGCACCTGGCTGCCGGGCGCTACAGCCAGCACGGCTTTGGCAGCGGGGGCTATCAACGCCTGCGCTACGGCCAGCAATGGAAGTGGAACGACACCACCTCGCTGGACTGGAACACCGGCCTGAGCTGGCGCCCGTATGACGGCGTGCGCGAGCGGGCGCTGTATTTCAACATCGGCTTCTCGCACCGGTTCTGAGGCGGCCCGCCCAAGCCCACGCAAGTGGCATCCGCTTAACTCCAGAGCAGGCAGCAACCTGGCGCTGCCTGCCCCTACCCTTTGTATCGACTGTCATGTTCTGTTTTGCCCCGACTCCACCTGCCATGCGTCTTGCCGTGAGGGCTGCTGGCTTGCGCTGGCTCGGCGCCGCAGCCGCCTTCGCACTGCTGGCTCTGACTGCAATGCTGCTGCCAGCGCAGCGGGCCCATGCGGGCGAGCCGGTATTCAGCGCCGTGCAAAGCCGCCCACTGCCCGCGCGCGAGCAGCCCTGGCCGCACAACAGCTTCATCGTGCTGTCCTACCACGATGTGGATGACCACCAGGCCGACCAGCGCTTTCTGGCCGTGACCACGCACAAGCTCGTGGCCGAGCTGGCCTGGTTGCGCGAAAACGGCTACCAGGCCGTATCCGTGCAGCAAATCCTCGATGCGCACGAAGGCAAGACGCCGCTGCCGCCCAAGGCCATCTTGCTGACCTTTGACGACGGCTACCGCAGCTTCTACACCCGCGTCTTCCCGCTGCTCAAGAGCTACCAATGGCCCGCCCTGCTGGCCCCGGTCGGGCACTGGGTCGGCGCGCCGGATACACAGCCGGAGATCGACTTCGGCGGCCTGAACGTGCCGCGCAAACACTTCAGCAACTGGGAGGAAATCCGCGAAATGCACGCCAGCGGCCTGGTGGAGATCGCCGCGCACACGCAGAACCTGCATTTCGGCCATGTGGCCAACCCGCAGGGCAACACCCAGCCAGCGGCAGCCACCCTGCGCTACGACCCGAGCCGCCAACGCTATGAAACCCCGGCCGAATTCGAGCAGCGCCTGGATGCCGACATCCGCGCCATCAGCCGCAACATCGAAGCCGCCACCGGCCAGGCCCCGCGCGCCTGGGTCTGGCCCTACGGCGCCATGAACGGCAAGGCCTGGGCGCTGGCCAAAGCCCAGGGCTACCGTCTTTCGTTCAGCCTTGACGAAGGGCTGGCCCATGCCAGCCAGCTCGACAACATCCCACGCTTTCTGATGGGCGAGGACCAGAGCCTGGAGCAGTTCGCCTCGGCCATCGTCAACATCCAGCAACGCAGCCCGCAGCGCATCACCCACGTCGATCTGGACTACATCTACGACCCCGACCCCGTCCAGCAGGAGAAAAACCTCGGCCAGCTGGTGCAGCGCATCCACGACCTGCGCATCACCACCGTGTACCTGCAGGCCTTTGCCGACCCCGAAGGCGACGGGCTGGTGCGCTCGGTGTACTTCCCCAATCGCGTGCTGCCCATGCGCGCCGACCTGTTCAACCGCGTGGCCTGGCAGCTGCGCTCGCGCGCCGGGGTCAAGGTCTTTGCCTGGATGCCAGTGCTGAGCTTCAACCTGGACAGCAGCTACCCGCGCATCGCCCGCGCCGAGCCGCCGCAGCCCGACCAGCTGCAAGGCAAGACGCTGCCCCCGCACGACGGCGGGCAGGACTACCCGCGCCTGTCGCTGTTCGATGCGCGCGTGCGCCAGGCCATCCAGACCCTGTATGCCGATCTGGCCTGGCACGCGCCCTTCTCCGGCATCGTGTTCCACGACGACGCGCTGCTGCGCGAGGACGAGGACGTGAGCGCGCCGGCGCTGGCGGCCTACCGCGCCGCCGGCTTTGAAGGCCCCTTCCCCAAGACCGATGCCTCGCAGCCCGAGCAGCAGCGCTGGATGCGCTTCAAGACCAAGGCCTTGACCGACTTCACGCTGGAGCTTCTGCAAACCGTGCGCGCCATCCGCGGCGCTGACGTGCAAAGCGCGCGCAACCTCTACGTCAATACCCTGCTGCAGCCCGAGAGCGAGCGCTGGTTCGCGCAAAACTACCAGCAGGCCCTGTCCGCCTACGACTGGGTCGCGCCGATGGTCATGCCACTGATGGAGCAGGTGCCCGAGGCAAAAATCCTGCCCTGGCTGGATCAGGTCGTGGCCAGCGCAGCGCGCATCCCAGGCGCGTTGGACAAAACCATCTTCGAAATCCAGAGCGTGGACTGGCGCAAAAGCGGCGCCGAGCGCGCCATCGCCCCCGAGCGGCTGGCGCAATGGCTGCGCCGCCTGAGCATGCAGGGCGCGCAGCACCTGGGCTACTACCCCGACGACTTCATCGGCGAGCACCCGCCGCAGGGCATGCTGCGCCGCCACTTCTCGCTGTACTGGTTCCCCGCGCCATGAATCGCCGCAGTCTGACCATCCCCGCGCTGCTGGCCATGCTGCTGGGCCCGCTGCTGGCCGCCTGGCTGTTCAGCCTGGAGGCCGTGCTCAGCTTCGTGCTCTATTACCCGCTGTTCATGTCCTGCATCTGGGTCTCCGGCGGGCTGCTGTTCTGGTGGCGTTGGGAGCGCCACTGGCCCTGGGGCGAGCGCATGCCGCCCCCGCAGCTGCCGGGCAACCCGCTGATCTCCATCATCGTGCCCTGCTTCAACGAAGAGCAACACGTGCGCGACACCATCGGCGCGGCGCTGACGCAGCGCTACCGCCACATCGAAGTCATCGCCGTCAACGACGGCTCCAAGGACGGCACGGCCCGCATCCTCAACGAAATGGCAGCGCTCAACCCCAAGCTGCGCGTCATCCACCTGGCGCGCAACCAGGGCAAGGCCATCGCGCTGCAAATGGGCGCACTGGCCGCGCGCAGCGAATACCTGGTCTGCATCGACGGCGACGCCATGCTGGCCGCCGACAGCGCCGCCTACATGGTCGCGCCCATGCTGCACCTGGCGCACGTGGGCGCCGTCACCGGCAACCCGCGCATCCGCACGCGCAGCACCCTCATCGGCCGCATCCAGGTGGGCGAGTTCTCCTCCATCATCGGCCTGATCAAGCGCACGCAGCGCATTTACGGCCGCATCTTCACCGTCTCCGGCGTGGCTGCGGCCTTCCGCAAGCGCGCCCTGCACCAGGCCGGCTACTGGAGCAGCAACATGATCACCGAGGACATCGACATCAGCTGGAAGCTGCAAATGAGCGGCTGGAGCACCTTCTACGAGCCGCGCGCGCTGTGCTGGATCCTCATGCCCGAAACCATCAAGGGCCTGTGGCGCCAGCGCCTGCGCTGGGCCCAGGGCGGCGCCGAAGTGTTCATCAAGAACCTGCCTGTGCTGGCGCAGTGGAAACACCGCCACATGTGGGGCCTGGCCGCCGAGTTTGCCTTGTCCACCTTCTGGGCCTTCTGCCTGTTCTACACCCTGCTGTTCCAAATCGTGGACTGGCTGCTGCCGCTGCCGGCCAGCTGGCACCACCCGGCGCTGGCGCCCACGGCCTTCACCGGCGTCATCCTGGCGCTGGCCTGCCTGATCCAGATGCTGGTCAGCCTGATGATCGAGCGCCGCTACGAACGCGGCCACGGCGGCACGCTGATCTGGACCGTCTGGTACCCGGCCGCGTTCTGGCTGATCGGCTTTCTCACCTCCCTGGCCAGCTACCCCAAGGTCATGCTGCGCAAAAGCCAAAAGCGCGCCCGCTGGACCAGCCCCGACAGGGGGATTGCCCATGGCTGAGAGCCGCCGCCGCAAGCACTACCGCAACCTGCCGCCGGCCATCGGCCCGGCAGCGCTGCCGCCGTACCTGACGCACCAGCGCCTGGTGCTGCAACCGGACACGCGCTCGCCGCGCTATGCCGTCGAAACCTTCATCACCTTGCTGATCTGGGCCGGGCTGATCTATGCCACCGTGCTCTATATCGGCGGCCACCCCGAGAAAGAACACGGCGGCTGGCTGGGCATGCTGGCGCACCTGTTGCGCAGCATGGGCATCATCGCCCTGGTCTACAGCGCCCTGCTGCTGCTGGATCTGTTCATCATGGCGCTGTGGGCCAGCCTCATCCGCCTGCTGGGCGCGCGCTCGAAAAAGAACGCCCAAGAACTTGAAGAGCGGCGCCTGATGCGCGCCTTCGAAGTCTCGCGCACCATGTTCGACCGCCTGCAGCAATCCAACGTGGTGACCATCTTTCACGACGAGCTGGGCGACATCGAATCCATCCGCGCGGGCCACCACGTGCTCGGCGAGGAAGATGGCCTGTCACAACTGCCGCCCGAATCCTTCCTGCCCACGGCCTGGAACAGCCTGCTGCCCGAAGAAGAACTGCACAGCACCTACCACCTGCCAGGCCAGGAGCTGCCCATCGGCATGCGCTGAGTCTGCCCTCGTCCCCAAGCACTGTGGGCCCGCAAAGATCCATCACCCGCCCTTCGACATGCCCTCATCCGCCCCTCGCTCCCGCATCGGGCGCTTTCAAGCCTTCGACGCCCTGGCCACGCTGCTGGCCGTGGTCGATGGCAACGGCCGGGTGCTGTTCGTCAACGCCGCGCTGGAAGATACGCTGCACCTCTCGCGCCAGCATCTGGTTGGCCAGCCGGTGTTTCATCTCGCTGGCAATGCGGCGGCGCTGCGCGGCGCGCTGCAAGGGGTGGCGCAGCAGGCGTTCGCCTCGCTGCGCTACGACGATGAGCTGCACGGCCCCGGCAGCGAAGCCTTGCCGGTGCACGTGACCATCTCCGCAGGCGAGTGCGATGGGGAGTTTCTGCTCGAATGCCTGCCGCGCGCCCAGCAAGCGCGGCAGGACCACGAGGAGCGTCTGCTGGACCAGACGCAAGCCAGCAAGGAGCTGCTGCGCAACCTGGCGCATGAGGTGAAGAACCCGCTGGGCGGCATTCGCGGCGCGGCGCAACTGCTGGAGATGGACCTGGGCCACGACCCCGGCCTGCGCGAATACACCCAGGTCATCATTGGCGAGTGCGACCGCCTGCAAGCGCTGGTGGACCGCCTGCTGGAGCCGCACCGCCACCGCCAGCGACTGGCGCCCGTCAACATCCACGAAGTATGCGAGCGCGTACGCGCCCTGGTGCTGGCCGAGTTTGCCCCAGGGCTGCGGCTGGAGCGTGATTACGACATCTCCATCCCGCCCCTGCATGGCGACCGCGAACAGCTCATCCAGGCCGTGCTCAACATCACGCGCAATGCCGCGCAGGCGCTGGCCGCGCGCCGCGCGGCAGGCGATGCGCTGATTCGCTTCAAAACCCGCGTGGCACGGCAAATCACCATCGGCAAAACCCGCCACCGGCTGGCCCTGCGGCTGCACATCATCGACAACGGCCCCGGTGTGCCCGAGGCCATTCGCGGCCGGGTGTTCCTGCCCCTGGTCTCAGGCCGCGACGATGGCACCGGCCTGGGCCTGGCGCTGGCGCAAACCTTCGTGCAACAGCACGGTGGCCTGATCGAGCTGCACAGCCAGCCCGGGCAGACCGATTTCTGCCTTCTCCTTCCCCTGCCCTGACGCCCCTGGCCCATGACCGCCCACGCTGCCACTGCCCCGCCCTCCGTCTGGATCGTGGACGACGATCCCTCCATCCGCTTCGTGCTGGAAAAAGCGCTGGCGCGCGAGCGCCTGCCCACGCGCAGCTTCAGCCACGCAGGCGAGGCGCTTCAGGCGCTGACCCAGGCCGCCAAGGATGCGACTGGCCAGGCGCCGCAGGCGCTGGTCAGCGACATCCGCATGCCCGGCGGCTCCGGGCTGGAGCTGCTGGCGCAGATCAAGGCCCGGCTGCCCGGCCTGCCGGTCATCATCATGACCGCCTATTCCGATCTGGAAAGCGCCGTGGCGGCCTTTCAGGGCGGCGCATTCGAATACCTGCCCAAGCCCTTCGACGTGCCGCAGGCCGTGGCGCTGATCCGCCGCGCCATGCAGAAAAACCCGCCCCCCCCGCAAACCCAGCCGCCCGCCCCCGCCGCGCCTGAAATGCTGGGCCAGGCCAGCGCCATGCAAGAAGTGTTTCGCGCCATTGGCCGTCTCTCGGCCAGCCATGCCACGGTGCTCATCACCGGCGAATCGGGCAGCGGCAAGGAGCTGGTGGCGCGCGCACTGCACCGGCACTCGCCGCGCGCGGACGGCCCCTTTATCGCCATCAACACCGCCGCCATCCCCAAAGATTTGCTGGAAAGCGAGCTATTCGGCCACGAGCGCGGCGCCTTCACCGGCGCACAGGCCCTGCGGCGAGGACATTTCGAGCAGGCCGAGGGCGGCACGCTGTTTCTGGACGAGATCGGCGACATGCCATTGGAGCTGCAAACGCGCCTGCTGCGCGTGCTCTCTGACGGGCACTTCTACCGCGTGGGCGGGCACAGCCCCATCAAGGCCCAGGCGCGCGTCATCGCCGCCACGCACCAGAGCCTGGAGCAGCGCGTGGCCGCCGGCGCCTTCCGCGCCGACTTGTTCCACCGTCTCAACGTCATCCGCCTGCGCCTGCCGCCGCTGCGCGAACGCCGCGAAGACATCGCCCCGCTGGCGCAGCACTTTCTGCGCGCCAGCGCCCAGCAGCTGGGGGTGGAGGCCAAGCGCCTGAGCCCGCACGCGCTGCGGCAGCTGGAGGACTTCGACTTCCCCGGCAACGTGCGCCAGCTGGAAAACATCTGCCACTGGCTCAGCGTCATGGCCCCCGCCACCGTCATCGAAGCCAAGGACTTGCCGCCCGAGGTGCTGGCAGCGCAGGCGACGCCGCTGGCGCAGCCAACGCCCGAGTCCGCCCATGCCCTGCCATCGGGCAACGGCAGCAACACTGCCACCAACGCTGGCAGCGCTGCCAGCGCCCCCCATGAAACGGCCTGGGAGCAAGCCCTGCACGGCCATGCCCTGGCCCTGCTGGCCCAGAGCCAGCCCAATGTCTGGGAACAGCTCATGCACCGCGCAGAAGCGCAACTGCTGCGCGCCGCCCTGGCCAGCACCCAGGGCCGCCGCATCGAAGCCGCGCAGCGCCTGGGTATTGGCCGCAACACCCTCACCCGCAAGCTCCAGGCGCTGGGGCTGGATGACGGCAGCTGATCCTCGCGCCGCAGGCCAGGCGGCGCTTCACGCCTGTCGCCCAAAGGGCGATCCGCGAATGCATCAAAGAGGCAGGTCACTGAAGCCCATCAGGAACTCGTCAACGGCGCGGGCGGCTTGCCGGCCTTCGCGGATCGCCCAGACGACCAACGATTGGCCGCGGCGCATGTCGCCTGCGGCGAAGAGTTTGGGCACGTTGGTGGCGTAGCCGCCGGTGGGCTCGGCGCTGGCCTGGGCGTTGCCGCGCGCGTCGGTTTGCACGCCAAAGGCGGCCAGCACGCTGGGCACGGGGCTGACGAAGCCCATGGCCAGCAGCACCAGGTCGGCCTTGAGGGTTTGCTCGCTGCCGGGCACTTCGCGCATCTGGCCGTCTTGCCATTGCACGCGCACGGTGTTGACGGCGGCAACGCGGCCTTTGTCCTTGCCTTTGCCGGGCACGAAGGCCTTGGTGGCGATGGCGAATTCGCGCGTGCAGCCTTCTTCGTGGCTGGTGCTGGTGCGCAGCTTGAGGGGCCAGTAGGGCCAGGTCAGGGCTTTGTTTTCCTGCTCGGGCGGCATGGGCATGAGCTCGAACTGGGTGACTTCGGCGGCGCCCTGGCGGCGGCTGGTGCCCACGCAATCGCTGCCGGTGTCGCCGCCGCCGATGACGATGACGTGCTTGCCCTCGGCGCGGATCTGGCCGGGCAGCGCGTCGCCCGCGTTGACTTTGTTTTGCTGGGGTAGGAACTCCATGGCGAAGTGCACGCCGTCCAGCTCGCGGCCGGGCACGGGCAGGTCGCGGCTTTGCTCGGCCCCGCCGGTGAGCAGCACGGCGTCGAACTGGGCCATCAGGGTTTCGGGAGCGATGGTTTCACCGGCCCAGTTGGTGACTTTGCTGCCCGCGCCCAGGCCCTCGGGGCCTGCAACGAGCACACCGGTGCGGAAGGTGACGCCTTCGGCCTGCATTTGCGCAATGCGGCGATCGATGTGGCTTTTGTCGAGTTTGAAGTCTGGGATGCCGTAGCGCAGCAGGCCGCCGGGGCGGTCGTTTTTCTCGAACAGGGTGACGGCATGCCCGGCGCGCGCCAGTTGCTGCGCGGCGGCCAGCCCGGCGGGGCCGGCGCCGACAATGGCGACGCGCTTGCCGGTTTTGTGCGCCGCAGGCTGGGGCTGCACCGCCCCGGCTTCCCAGGCGTGGTCGATGATGGCCTGCTCGATGGATTTGATGCCTACGGGCTGGTTGTGGATGTTGAGGGTACAGGCGGCCTCGCAAGGCGCAGGGCAGATGCGGCCGGTGAATTCGGGAAAGTTGTTGGTGCTGTGCAGCACCTCCAGCGCGCTGGCCCAGTCCTGGCGGTAGATCAGGTCGTTGAAGTCCGGGATGACGTTGCCCAGCGGGCAGCCGTGGTTGCAAAACGGTGTGCCGCAGTCCATGCAGCGCGCGCCCTGGGTCTGGGCCTGGGCGTCGTCAAGGGCGATGACGAATTCCTTGTAGTGCTTGAGCCGGGCCTGCACGGGCAGGTAGCCGGGCTCGATGCGTTGGTATTCCAGAAAGCCGGTGGGTTTTCCCATGATCGTGGTTCCTTTTTCGGTGTGTGCGGGCAGCCTCAGGCCCGCTGGCCGCTGGCGCGGGGGGCTGCCTTGGCGCTGTTTCTTGATCCGTCCTTGGGAGCGGTTTCAGCGGTTTCAGCGGCTGGATCGGCTTGATCGGCCTGGGCGGGCGGGCGCTGGCGGCGCGCGTGCAGATCGGCCAGGGCGCGCCGGTATTCGTGAGGGAAGACCTTGACGAAGCGGCTGCGCGCGGCCTGCCAGTTGTCCAGCAGCTCGCGCGCGCGGCGGCTGCCGGTGGCGCGGTGGTGCGCTTCGAGCAGGGCGCGCAGCTGGGCGTCGTCGCTCTGGCCCTGGTGCCAGATGGCGCGGTCGATGCACGCTTCGTGCTCGTCGTGCGGCAGCACGCGCTCCAGGCTGACGCTGGCGGTGTTGCAGCGGCTGGCGAACAGGCCATCTTCGTCATAGACGTAGGCCACGCCGCCACTCATGCCGGCGGCGAAGTTGCGGCCCGTTTTGCCGAGCACGGCAACGGTGCCGCTGGTCATGTATTCGCAGCCGTGGTCGCCCACGCCTTCGACCACCGCCGTGGCGCCCGACAGACGCACGGCAAAGCGCTCGCCCGCCACGCCAGCGAAGAAGGCCTGCCCGCTGGTGGCGCCGAACAGGGCCGTGTTGCCCACGATGGTGTTGCGCGCGGCCTCGCCGCGAAAGTCCAGGCTGGGGCGCACGGCAATGCGTCCGCCCGAGAGGCCCTTGCCGGTGTAGTCGTTGGCCTCGCCGATCAGGTACAAGGTGATGCCGCGCGCCAGAAAGGCGCCGAAGGACTGGCCGCCCACGCCTTCGAGCTGCACGTGGATGCTGTCATCGGGCAGGCCCTCCGGGTGCAGGCGGGTGAGCGCGCCCGAGAGCATGGCTCCCACGCTGCGGTGGACGTTGCGCGCGGCTTCGATGAAGCGCACGCGTTCGCCTTTTTCAAGGGCCGGGCGGCTGCGCTCGATGAGCCGGTGATCCAGCGCCTTTTCCAGGCCGTGGTCCTGCGCTTCGGCGTGGCGGCGCGGCACCTCATCGCCCACGCTGGGCTGGGCGAACAGGCGCGAGAAGTCCAGCCCCTTGGCCTTCCAGTGCGCCACGCCCTGGCGCATGTCCAACAGGTCGCTGCGACCCACCAGCTCGTCAAAGGTGCGCACGCCCAGCTGGGCCATGATCTGGCGCACCTCCTCGGCCACGAAGAAGAAGTAGTTGATGACGTGCTCGGGCTTGCCAGCGAACTTGGCGCGCAGCGCCGGATCTTGCGTGGCCACGCCCACGGGGCAGGTGTTGAGGTGGCACTTGCGCATCATGATGCAGCCTTCCACCACCAGCGGCGCGGTGGCAAAGCCGAATTCGTCGGCCCCCAGCAGCGCGCCGATGACCACGTCGCGCCCGGTTTTCATCTGGCCGTCGGCCTGCACGCGAACACGCCCGCGCAGGCGGTTGAGCACCAGGGTTTGCTGGGCTTCGGCCAGGCCAATCTCCCACGGGCTGCCCGCGTGCTTGATGCTGGACCAGGGCGATGCACCGGTGCCACCGTCGTGCCCGGCGATGACCACGTGATCGGCCTTGCACTTGGCCACCCCGGCGGCGATGGTGCCCACGCCCACTTCGCTGACCAGCTTGACGCTGATGTCCGCGTGTGGGGCCACGTTCTTCAGGTCATGGATGAGCTGGGCCAGGTCTTCGATGGAGTAGATGTCGTGGTGCGGCGGCGGCGAGATCAGGCCCACGCCGGGCACGCTGTGGCGCAGGCGGCCGATGTAGTCGGACACCTTGCCGCCGGGCAGCTGGCCGCCTTCGCCGGGCTTGGCGCCCTGGGCCATCTTGATCTGGATCTGGTCGGCGCTGACCAGGTATTCGGCAGTGACGCCAAAGCGTCCGGAGGCCACCTGCTTGATGCGGCTGCGCAAGGAATCGCCATCTTGCAGCGGCAGGTCCACCGCGACGTTTTCCGCGCCGATCACGCTGCCCAAGGTTTCGCCCGCGCGGATGGGGATGCCCTTGAGCTCCTGGCGGTAGCGGCGCTCGTCCTCGCCACCTTCGCCGGTGTTGCTCTTGCCACCAATGCGGTTCATGGCCACGGCCAGCGTGGCGTGCGCCTCGGTGCTGATTGAGCCCAGCGACATGGCGCCGGTGGCGAAGCGCTTGACGATTTCGCTGGCAGGCTCAACTTCTTCCAGCGCGATGGCGCGCGCCGGGTCGGTCTTGAACTCGAACAGGCCGCGCAGCGTCATCAGGCGGCGGCTCTGGTCGTTGATGAGCCGGGCGTATTCCTGGTAGGTGGCAAAGCTGCCCGCGCGCGTGCTGTGCTGGAGCTTGGCGATGGCGTCGGGCGTCCACATGTGCTCCTCGCCCCGCGCGCGCCAGGCATATTCGCCGCCCGCATCCAGCATGCGCGGCGTGGGGGAAGGCCCGGCGGCAGACGCATCGTGGCCGAAGGCGGCTTGGTGCAGGCGGATGGCTTCCTCGGCGATTTCGAACACGCCCATGCCTTCGACCGGGCTGGCGGTGCCGGTGAAGTACTGGCTGACCGTCTCGGCGTTGATGCCCACAGCCTCGAACAGCTGCGCGCCGCAGTAGCTCATGTAGGTGCTCACGCCCATCTTGGACATGATTTTGGACAGCCCCTTGCCCACGGCCTTGATGTAATTGGCCACCGCCTTTTCGGGCGCCAGCGCGCCCGTCAGGGGCTGATGCATGTCGTGCAGGGTTTCGATGGCCATCCAGGGATGCACGGCCTCGGCGCCGTAGCCAGCCAGCACGGCAAAGTGGTGCACCTCGCGCGCGGTGCCGGTTTCCACCACCAGGCCCGTGGCCGTGCGCAGGCCCGCCTGAACCAGGTGCTGGTGGATGGCTGAGAGCGCCAGCAGCGCCGGAATGGCGATGCGGTCGGCGGCCACGTCGCGGTCGCTGACGATGAGGATGTTGGCGCCATCGCGCACGGCATCCACGGCGCGCGCGCACAGCGAGGCCAGGCGCGCCTGCACGCCGTCGCGGCCCCAGGCCAGCGGGTAGGTGATGTCGATCACCGCGCTCTTGAACTTGCCGTGCGTGAGCGCGGCAATGTCGCGCAGCTTGGCCATATCGGCTGCGTCCAGCACGGGCTGGCGCACCTCCAGCCGCATCGGCGGGTTGACCTGGTTGATGTCCAGCAAATTGGGCTTGGGGCCGATGAAGGACACCAGGCTCATCACGATGGCCTCGCGGATCGGGTCGATGGGCGGGTTGGTGACCTGCGCGAAGAGCTGGCGGAAGTAGTTGTACAGCGGCTTGCTGCGCGGCGAGAGCACGGCCAGCGGGCTGTCGTTGCCCATGCTGCCAATGCCTTCTTCGCCGTGTGCGGCCATGGGCGCGAGCAGGAATTTGAGGTCTTCCTGCGTGAAACCGAACAGCTGCTGGCGCTGGCGCAGCGCCAGTGCGTGCGCAGGCAACGGCGCGGCGGCCACAGCGGCCGGGGCGGGCACGCTGTCCAGGCGCACGCGCAGGTTGTCGCTCCACTGCTGGTAGGGCTTGGCGCCAGCCACGCTGGCCTTGATCTCCTCGTCGTCGATCATGCGGCCTTGCTCCAGGTCGATCAGCAGCATCTTGCCCGGTTGCAGGCGCCATTTGCGCACGATGCGGCTGTCGTCAATGGGCAGCACGCCCGCTTCGGAGCCGAGGATGACCAGGTCGTCGTCGGTGACCCAGTAGCGCGAGGGCCGCAGGCCGTTGCGGTCCAGCGTGGCGCCGATCTGCCGGCCATCGGTGAAAACCACGGATGCCGGGCCGTCCCACGGCTCCAGCATGGCCGCGTGGTATTCGTAGAAGGCGCGGCGGCGCGCGTCCATGCCCGCGTGCTGCTCCCACGGCTCGGGGATCATCATCATCATGGCCTGGCTGAGCGGGTAGCCCGCCATGGTCAGCAACTCCAGGCAGTTGTCGAAGGTGGCCGTGTCGGACTGGCCGGCAAAGCTGATGGGGTAGAGCTTGTGCAGGTCATCGCCCAGCACCGGGCTGCGCATCACGCCCTCGCGCGCGCGCATCCAGTTGTAGTTGCCCTTGACGGTGTTGATCTCGCCGTTGTGCGCCACGTAGCGGTAGGGGTGTGCCAGCGCCCATTCGGGGAAGGTGTTGGTGGAAAAGCGCTGGTGCACCAGCCCCAGGGCGGAGACGCAGCGCGCGTCCTGCAAGTCCAGGTAATACGTGCCCACCTGGCGGGCCAGCAGCAAGCCCTTGTAGATCACGGTACGGCTGCTCATGCTGGGCACGTAGTATTCCTTGCTGTGCTTGAGCCCCAGGCGCTGGATGGCGGCGCTGGCGGTCTTGCGGATCACGTACAGCTTGCGCTCCAGCGCATCCTGCACGATCACATCGCCGCCGCGGCCAATGAAGACCTGGCGGATCACGGGCTCCTTCTCGCGCACCGCCTCGCTCATGGGCATGGCGCGGTCCACCGGCACATCGCGCCAGCCCAGCAGCGTCTGGCCCTCGGCCTTGATGGCGCGCTCAAGCTCCTGCTCGCAGGCGCGGCGGCTGGCGTGCTCCTTGGGCAGAAACACCATGCCCACGCCGTACTCGCCCGCCGGGGGCAGCGCCACGCCCTGCTCGGCCATTTCCGCGCGGTACAGCGCATCGGGGATCTGGATCAGAATGCCCGCACCATCGCCCATCAACGGGTCGGCGCCCACCGCGCCGCGGTGGTCAAGGTTTTCCAGGATTTGCAGCGCCTGGGTGACGATGGCATGGCTTTTGACGCCCTTGATGTGGGCCACAAAGCCCACGCCGCAAGCATCGTGTTCGTGGGATGGGTCGTACAAACCCTGCTGGCGCAGTGGCTGCGCTTCAGACGCCTGGCTCATGGCGTACTCCTTCTTGTTCGGTTTTCGGTGGGGCGCTTCGGTGGGTCGGATTGGCGGCGGCGGTCGGCAGCGCCCGGCGGCACGCTCTTGCAGCGCGCTGGCTGGCGCGGGCGGCGGCTGGCAATGCCGCTGGCGGCCCAAGCCTTGCCGCCAGGGCTTTACAGCGAGTAATACATCTCGAATTCCAGCGGGTGCACGGCCTGGCGGAAGCGCGTGACTTCGCCCATCTTCAGCTCGATGTAGGCGTCCAGCATGGCGTCGGTGAATACGCCGCCTTTGGTGAGGAAGGCCCGGTCGGCGTCCAGCGCTTCGAGCGCCTGGTCCAGGCTATGGCAGACGGTGGGAATCAGCGCGTCTTCCTCGGGCGGCAGGTGGTACAGGTCTTTGGTGGCCGCCTCGCCGGGGTGGATTTTGTTTTCCACCCCATCCAGCCCGGCCATGAGCAGCGCGGCAAAGCCCAGGTAGGGGTTCATCAGCGGATCGGGAAAGCGCGCTTCCACGCGGCGCGCCTTGGGGTTGGTGACGAAGGGCACGCGGATGGAGGCCGAGCGGTTCTTGGCCGAGTAGGCGAGCTTGACCGGCGCCTCAAAGCCGGGCACCAGCCGCTTGTAGCTGTTGGTGCCGGGGTTGGTGATGGCGTTGAGCGCGCGCGCGTGCTTGATGAGGCCGCCGATGTAGTACAGCGCAAAGTCCGACAGGCCCGCGTAGCCCTCGCCCGCAAACAGGTTTTTGCCGTCCTTCCAGACCGATTGGTGCACGTGCATGCCCGAGCCGTTGTCGCCCACGATGGGCTTGGGCATGAAGGTGGCCGTTTTGCCGTAGAGGTTGGCCACGTTGTGGATGACGTACTTTTGCAGCTGCGTCCAGTCCGCGCGCTGAACCAGGGTGCTGAACTTCGTGCCGATTTCATTCTGGCCTGCGCCAGCCACTTCGTGGTGAAACACCTCCACGGGGATGCCCAGTGACTCAAGCACCAACGACATCTCGGCGCGCATGTCCTGCGTGCTGTCCACCGGCGGCACAGGAAAATAGCCGCCCTTGACCGTGGGGCGGTGGCCGCGGTTGCCGCCTTCGAGCCGCGCGCCGGTGTTCCAGGGCGCTTCGTACTCCTCGATCTCGAAGCCAGCCTTGCCGGGGCTGTTTTCCCAGCGCACGCCGTCAAAGAGGAAGAACTCCGGCTCGGGGCCGAAGTAGGCGGTGTCGCCCAGGCTGGAAGCTTTCAGATAGGCCTCGGCGCGCTTGGCAATGCTGCGCGGGTCGCGCTCGTAGGGAGTTCCGTCGGCCGGATCCACCACGTCACAGGTGAGCAGCAGCGTGGGCTCTTCGAAGAAAGGGTCGATGTTGGCAGTGCCGGGGTCGGGCATGAGCAACATGTCCGAGGCTTCGATGCCCTTCCAGCCTGCCACCGAAGAACCATCGAACGCATGGCCGCTGTGGAACTTGTCTTCATCGAAATGGGACACCGGCACGGTGACGTGCTGCTCTTTGCCACGGGTGTCGGTGAAGCGGAAATCAACGAACTTGATGTCGTTGTCCTGCACCATCTTCATAACGTCGTCGATTGTTCTTGCCATGGGGCACTCCTGTTCGCTGGGGAAACTCAGTGGGTTCGGAGTGCATCCATCGCAAAACTCGTGCCAGGGCGGCAGCCTGGCCCCAGGCAAGCAGCAAAAACAGGCGCCGCGCCCTGTACAGGCGCGGCTTTCTGCCTTGTGCCCAGCGCACAGCCTGGGCAGATGGCAGCGCGCACCTGCGCGTGCATCTTGGCGCAGCTGCGCACCAGGATAGGGCGCGCGCTTCACTTTGGTGCACGCCAGGCCCAGGGCCTGTCTCGGCGCCCTATCCGGGCGCACCTGCGCGCTTGCACGCTTGCACGCTTGCCATGCCCCAGGGCTTGCGCCGCCAGGCGACCCTGCATCGCGTCCAAGACCAGGCACTCAGCGCCTGTTCAAATTCTCTGTGCGCATGGGCCAGAAGTGGTCCGATCCTGGAGGAAGCGCGGCGCGAGGAATTCTCGGGCAGGCACTCACAAACGCTGGGCCGAGAACTCGATGGTCGGAGGCACGATGGCGGCGTCGCGGGCCACGGACATCAAAATGCCCAGCGCCAGGCCCAGCGTCACCATGGCTGTGCCGCCATAGCTGATGAAAGGCAGCGGCACGCCCACCACGGGCAGCACGCCCATCACCATGCCCATGTTGACGAAGGCGTAGGTGAAGAAAATCATCGCCACGGCTGCGGCCATCAGGCGGCCGAACAGCGTCTTGGCGCGCAGGGCGATCCACAGCGCGCGGTAGATCAAAAACAGAAAGCCCAGCAGCAGCGCCAGCGTGCCCAGCAGGCCGAATTCCTCGGCAAAGGCGGCGTAGATGAAGTCCGTGGTGCGCTCGGGGATGAATTCCAAATGGGTTTGCGTGCCAGCCATGAAGCCCTTGCCCCACATGCCGCCCGAGCCAATGGCGATCATGCCCTGGATGATGTGAAAGCCTTTGCCCAGCGGGTCGTTGTACGGGTCCAGCAGCGTGCAGACGCGGGTTTTCTGGTAATCGTGCAGCACCACCCAATCCACGCCGTCCTGGCACAGGTAGGGCTCAAAGCCGATGATGGCCGCCACGCCCAGCAGCGCCAGCAGCACTGGCGGCAACACCAGCTTCCAGGGCAGGCCGGCAAAGAAAATCACCGCCAGCCCGGCGCCCAGCACCAGCAGGGCCGTGCCCAGATCGGGCTGGCGCAGAATCAGCCCCACAGGCAGGGCCAGCAGCGCCATGGCGACGACAAAATCCGTGGCGCGCAGCGGCGTGGGGCGCAGCTGGAACCACCAGGCCAGCATCAGCGGCGCGGCGATTTTCATGATCTCGCTGGGCTGGATCACCACGCCGACGTTGAGCCAGCGCTGAGCCCCCTTGCGCGCAATGCCGAAGAACTCCACCCCCAGCAGCAGCAGCAGCCCGGCCAGGTACAAAGGCACGGCCAGCGCCATCAGCCGCTGGGGCGGGATTTGCGCCAGCACGAACAGAATCGCCGCAGCCAGCGCCATGTTGCGCGCGTGGTCGCCAAAGCGCGCGCCATGGTCGAAGCCGGCTGAATACATGGCAATCAGCCCCAAGGCCGCCAAAAACAAAATGGCGGCAATCAGCCAGCCATCAAAGCGCTGGAACACGCCCAGAAAATGGTGGTGCCAGGGGGTTTTGTTCAGGGTTACAACAGCCATTGCCGTATTATCGCCAGCCGCCCGGCGCAGCCCGGCCGCCATGAGGCGGCCATGAGACTTTCGCGCCAAGACGCCGCCGCCCGCCGCCACCCGCCCGCCCCGCTTGCCATGAGCCCCACGCACCGCAGCGCCCGCGCCCAGCTGGGCGCACGCCCCATCCATGCCGTCCTGCTGGATCTGGACGGCACCCTGATCGATACGCTGGATGAGTTCGAGCTGGCCCTGGGCCACATGCTGCACAGCCTGCAGCTGCCGCCCACCACGCGCGCCACCATTGCACGCACCATCGGCAAGGGCTCTGAGCACCTGGTGCGCAGCATCCTGGCCGGGGCCTTGGCTCAAGCCGGTCTGCCGCACGACGAGCAGGCCGTGGCGCAGCGCTTCGATGAGGCCATGCGGCTGTATTTCATCGGCTATGACAATGCCGGCCACGAACATGCCAAGGTCTACCCTGGAGTGCGCGAAGGGCTGCAGGCCCTGCAGGCGCTGGGCCTGCCGATGGCGGTGGTCACCAACAAGCCCATGCGCCTGGCCCGCCCGCTGCTGGACGCCACCGGCCTGGCCGGGCAGATCGAATTTCTCTACGCTGGCGACAGCTTCGCGCGGCGCAAGCCCGACCCCTACCCGCTGCTGCAGGCCTGTGAGCGCCTGGGCCAGGCGCCGCAGCAGGTGCTGATGATTGGCGACTCAGCCAACGACGCCGCTGCCGCGCGCGCAGCCGGCTGCGCCATCGCCCTGCTGCGCTACGGCTTCAATCATGGCGAGCCGATCGAGCAGGTTGCCGCCGATGGGTACTTCGACTCCATCGCAGAAATTGCCGCGCAATTGGCCGCAGCCCTTGCATGAACGCATGAATACCAGCACCACCTCACCCTCATCACCCGCACTGCCGTCAGCCATCGCCAACACCCTGCCCACGCTGCTGGTGCCAGGCTTGGCTTGCTCCCCCGCCCTGTTTGCCCCACAGCTGCCCACGCTGTGGCGCCATGGCCCGGTGACGCTGGCGCAGACCACCGCGCACGACAACATGGCCGAGCTGGCCCGCGCCATCCTGCGCGATGCGCCGCCGCGCTTCGTGCTCATGGGCCTGTCCATGGGCGGCTACATTGCCTTTGAGATCCTGCGCCAGGCGCCCGAGCGGGTCGCTGCGCTGGCCATCCTCGACTCCTCGGCGCGCGCCGACAGCGAGGAGGCCCGCGCGCTGCGCCTGCGAGTGATGGAGCTGGCCCGCCAGGACAAACTGGCCCTGGCCATCGAGCTGAATTTCCCGCGCTCCGTACATGCCAGCCGCGCCGACGATGAGGCGCTGCGCGCCGCAGTGCAAGCCATGGCGCAGGACACTGGCGTGGCCGCCTACCTGCGCCAGCAAACGGCCATCATGCAGCGCTGCGACTCGCGCCCCAGCCTGGCGCACATCCGCTGCCCCAGCCTGGTGCTGGTCGGCGCCGAGGATCAGCTCACCCCGCCGGCCTTGGCCGAGGAAATCCACGCCGCGCTGCTGGCCGGCGACCAGGCGCGCGGCGCCAGCGGCAGCGCCGCCGCCGCGCCGCTTCGGCAGCTGCACATCGTGCCCCAATGCGGCCATCTCAGCACGCTGGAGCAACCCGCGCTGGTGGCAGGCATTCTGGACCGCTGGCTGCTGGCCTTGCGTAGTCAAGGCTGAGTCTTCAGCCCCTTGAGCGCCCATGCAGCGCTCATGGAATAATGCGCGCCCCACTGATTTTGGAGAGACCATCGCAATGATGAAACGGCGAACCCTTCTGGCCTCCAGCGCCGCCTGGCTGGCCGCCACTGGCGCAGCCAGCCCGCTCGCAGCCCTGCACGCCGCCCCGCGCAGCGCGGGCGCGGACAAGGCCGACAAGTCCAGCATCACCATCGGCATGGTGCTGGAGCCGCCCGGGCTGGACCCCACGCTCAGCGCCGCCTCAGCTGTCAGCGAAGTGACGCTCTACAACATCTACGAGACCCTGACCAAGATCAACCCCGACG
The DNA here is from genome assembly GCF_002285285.1 of Vandammella animalimorsus. Lineage (GTDB taxonomy): Bacteria > Pseudomonadota > Gammaproteobacteria > Burkholderiales > Burkholderiaceae_C > Lampropedia > Lampropedia animalimorsus. The sequence continues at coordinate 15,298 of NZ_NSJF01000001.1, read as the reverse complement.
GCAGCGTAGCCCCGCTGCTGGCCGAAAGCTGGGAAGTCTCGCCCGATCTGCATACCTACACCTTCCGTCTGCGCCGTGATGCCCAGTTTCATAACGGCCAACCCTTCAATGCCGCTGCGGTCAAATTCAGCTTCGATCGCGCCAAGGCGGAAAAGAGCACCAACAAAGACAAAGCGCGTTTTGCCAAGCTCAGCACCGATGTGGTGGACGAGTACACCGTACGCATCCGCAACGAAGTGATTGAGCCCGATCTGCTGTTCGTGCTCGGCCAGGCCACGGCCATCATCGTCGAGCCTCAGAGCGTGGCGAAAAACGCCAGCGCCCCCGTCGGCACCGGCCCCTACCGGCTGGCGCGCTGGAATCGCGGCTCGGCGCTGACCCTGCAGCGCTGGGACGATTCGCCGCGCGCGGCGCAGCTGCCCATCAAGACGGCCACTTTCCGCTTCATCGCAGACCCCGCAGCCCACGTGGCCAGCCTGCTGGCCGGCGATGTGGACTGCTTCCCGCGCGTGGCGCAGCGCGGCGTGGAGCAATTCAAATCAGACCCCAGGTTCCAGGTGCTGGTCAGCGGCTCGCGCGCCAAGACCATCCTGTCCATCAACCACCGCCGCAAGCCGCTGAACGACGTGCGCGTGCGCCGCGCCATTGCTGCGGCCATCGACCGGCGCCAGGTCATCGAAGGCGCCGCCAGCGGCTATGGCGTGCCCATCGGCAGCCACTACGTGCCCGGCGCCTTCGGCTATGTGGACACCACCGGCATCAACCCCTACGACCCGGACAAGGCCGTGGCCCTGCTCAAGGAGGCTGGCGTCAAGACGCCGCTGAAGCTGCGCATGACGCTGCCGCCCACGCCCTATGCGCGCCAGGGCGGCATCGTCATCGCCGCCATGCTGGCCAAGGTCGGCATCCAGACCCAGCTGGAAAACGTCGAATGGGCGCAATGGCTGCGCAACACCATGGGCCAGCACCAGTTCGACCTGACGCTGATCTCGCACGTCGAGCCGCTGGATCTGGGCAACTACGCCAACCCCGACTACTACTGGGGCTACGACTCCCAGGCCTTCCGCGACATCTGGGAGCAAACCCGCAGCGCCACCCAGCCGGCCGAGCGCGCGCGCCTGCTCGGCCAGGCCCAGCGCCTGCTGGCCGAGGACTGCGTCAACGCCTTCCTCTACCAGCCGCAGTGGGTCACCGTGGCGCACAAGGACATCCGCGGCCTGTGGCGCGACATGCCCATCTTCGTCAACGATCTGTCGGCGCTGCGCTGGAGCTGAAAGCCATCACCGGCAACCGGGCTGGCAGAATGGCGCCGCATCACAACAACTGAGGAGGAATCACCATGGCCCATCTGCCCCCCCATGCCACCGCCCTGACAGCCCTGGCGGCCCTGGCGCTGGCCTGCGCCGTCAGCCTGCCGGCCAGCGCGCAGGAGGTTTACCGCAGCAAGAGCGCCAGCGGCAGCACGCTCTACACCGACAAGCCGCCCGCAGCCGGCGCGCCATCACTCTCAGGCAAGGGCAGCGCCCAGGCCGCCGAGGCCAGCAACCCGGCAGCCAGCAGCGGCCTGCAGGCCGCCATGCGCCGCTACCCCGTTTCACTGTACGTCATGCCCAACTGCCCGGCCTGCAACAACGGCCGCAAGTGGCTGCAAGAGCGCGGCATTCCGTTTCAGGAATACAGCATCAAAACCCCCGAGGACCAGCAAACCGCAGCGCGCCTGGGCATCGAATCCCTGCCCCAGCTACACATTGGCCGCCAGACGCTCGATGGCTTCAGCGCCTCGCAATGGGCCCAGTACCTGGATGCCGCCGGCTACCCAGCCCAATCCGAATTGCCTGCCGACTACAGCGCCCCTGCGCCCCGGCCGCTGAGCAGCGCCGCTGCACAGCAACCTGCGGCGACCAACGCCTCCAGCAGCTCGGGCGGCGGCAGCGCCCCGCCAGGCTTTCGTTTTTGAGGGCAGGCCCTGAGCTGCAATGGCCTCCTCAGAGCCTGTTCAAAATCTCGGCGCGAGTGGGCAAGAAGCGGTTTGGGGTGGGCTGCAAGGCGCAAAACGCAGCCATAGCTGGGGCTATGGCGAGGCTTTGCAACGGAAGCAGAGCGCCCCAATCCGCTCTCTTGACCGCCGTGCAAAGATTTTGAACAGGCTCTCACCTCGGAGGCCGATGCCAATAGCGCTGGTTGGCCTCGCGCTCGCAGCGCAGCTGCTGCGGCGCGCTGGACTGCCACAGCGCCGCGCCGCAATCGGCCGTATTCACGAACCGCACGCCCTGCTGCTGGTAGCGCGCCACCACCTCCGGGTGCGGGTGGCCAAAACGGTTGCGGTAACCGGCCTGGGCCACGGCAAAGCGCGGCGCCACGCTGGCAATGAAACGCGCCGATGAGGAAGTGCGGCTGCCATGGTGCGGCACCTGCAGCCAATCGGCGCGCAACTGCGCCCCCAGCGCCAGGCGCAGCGCCTGCTCCTGCAAGCGGCCAATGTCGCCGGTAAGCAAGGCGCTGCTCCCATCGCTGGCCGTGATGCGCAGCACGCAACTGCTGGCATTGCGCTCCAGCCAGCGCGCCCCAGGCGGCGGGTGCATAAAGGCCAATGTCACGCCATCCCATTGCCATTGCAGGCCTGCCTGGCACGGTTTGGCTTGCGCCGCCACACTGGCCAGCCCCGCAGGCCAGTGTGGCGGCGGCATGGCCGGCGCATACAGCTGCGCCACGTCAAACGCCGCCAGCACGCTGCGCGCGCCGCCCACGTGGTCGCTGTCGCCATGGCTGAGCACCAACGCATCGGGCTGCAGGCCGTGGGCCTGCAGCAGCGGCACCACCACGCTGTGCCCGGCATCACGCCCGCCGCCGTAACTGGGCCCTGCGTCATAAAGCAGCGTGTGCCGCCGGGTCTGCACCAGCAAGGCCCCGCCCTGCCCCACGTCCAGCGCCAGCAGGCGGAAATGCCCCCAAGGCACGGGTGATGGTCGCCAAGCCAGCATCAGCAGCAGCCAGATCAGGCCCTGCAAGCGCAGCCAGGCCGGCCAACGCCCCACCGCCATCCAGGCGCCGGCCAGGCCCAGCAGCGCCCAATACCACGGCAGCTTTGGGGCATGCCATTGGGCCATGGGCCAGCTGGCCAGCCATTGCAGGCCTTGCAACAGATGCACCATCAACCAGGCAGCGGCCTTCAGGGGCACAGGCCACCATGCCGCCAGCAGGCTGCCCAGCATGGCCAATGGCACGATGAGCAAAGTCACCAGAGGAACAGCCAGCAGATTGGCCAGCAGGCCCAGCCAGCTGAGCTGGCCAAACAGGCCCAGCGTCAGCGGTGCCAGCACCAACGACAGGCGCCATTGCATCTGCCACAATTGGCGCAGCCGCCCAGCCACCACCACCCCCCAGCGCCGCACCGGCCCGCCAAGCGCACCGACCCCAGCGCTGCCTGCCCCATTGCCCTGCCCCGGCAGCACCAACAGCACCGCCACAGCCACGAAACTCAGCCAGAACCCGGCCTGCTGCAAAGCCCAAGGGTCATACAACAGCACGGCCAGCGCCGCCAGCCCCAGCGTGGCATGCCAGGGCCAGAGCAGGCCAGCGCTGCGCAGCAGCACCCAGACGCCCAGCATGCAAATCGTGCGCTGCGCCGGCAGCTGCCAACCACTGAACAGCGCGTAGCAGGCCGCCAGCAACCAACCGCCCCACAGACTGGCCACTGGCGCCGGCACGGCATGCATCAGCCGCGGCCAGCTGCGCCACAGCCAGCCCACCGCCCCCATGGCCAGCCAAGCAAACATGGTGATATGCAGCCCGGAAATGGCCATCAAATGCGCCACCCCGGTGCTGCGAAACACCTGCCAATCGCCCTGGTCGATGGCGCGCTGATCGCCCGTCACCAAAGCCGCCAGCACCCCGGCGCTGCGCTGCCACAGCGTCGAGTCTTGCCCCTGGGCCAGGGTCTGGTGATCACCCTGCACGCTGGCCGGCACGTCGGCAGGCTCTCCTGCCCAGGCCGGTGCTGGCAAGGCCACGATGCGATCGCGCACCGCCTGCCGCCAGCGCTGCAGGCGGTAGCCGCCCGAATCGCCCAGCCAGCGCGCATCCTCACTCCTCTGCTGGCGCACGCTGGCCGTGGCCTGCACGCCCTGCTGCCACAGCCATTGCTCGTAATCGAACAAAAGCGGATTGCGCAGCCCGCTGGGCGCGCGCACGCGCAGCGGCAACTGCCAGCGATCACCCGCACGAACCTTTGGCGGCCATGGGCCCAAGGCCTGCACCGCCGCGCCCTGCGGCGCATCACGCCAGACTCCGGCCCTGGCCTGCGGCGGCGCGTACCAAGCCACCTCCAGCGGCTGAGTCAGCGCCAGCGCCTGGCCATCGGCGCGGCGCGCCGATTCGGGCTGAAAGCGAAAGCGCAGCACATCGGCCTGCTGGCGCGGCAAGGACGACACCACCCCGGTGACCTCCAGCTCCAGGCCATCCCAATGCGGCGGCAAAGCCCCCTGGGCATGCCACGCCGCGCGCAGCCCCACCCAGCCAAAACCCAGCGCAGCCGCCGCCAGCATGCACAGCGCACTGCGGGCAAGGCCCCTGCGCCCCAGGCGCCACAAGGTGACCAAAAACATCAACGCCGCCAACAGCAGCGCCAGATATGCGCCCCAGGCCCACAGCTGCGGCTGCCGCAATTGCACGGCCAGCCCCACGCAGCCGGCCCCCAGCAAGGCCCAGGCTCGGCACGTGCCAGCGCCGGCCGGCCCAGCATCCGCCAGGCCGGCGCGCTTGGCGTCCATGGCCTGCTGTTGCCTCTCTCCCAAGCCGTTCACACGCACTGCTCTGGGCTCGTCTAGCGCTACGTGGCATGCTCTCTGCCCCATGATTGGGCCAGGCCGAGCGCAGCGCCTGCTGCCCGCGCAGCCTGTGGTCCATGCCGTATCATTTCGCCCGCTTCAGCCCCCTCCTTTTTGCTGCTGCATCCATCACAAGCGGCAGCGCCCCGCCACTGCGCCACCCAGGCCATGGGGGCTTACCGCCACCAGGCCAAAGCCAAAGGCCCCCCCTCACCAGAAAGGTCCAAGTCATGGGAATCTACGAAAAGCTCCAAGCCCTGAACATCGAGCTGCCCGCCGTTGCCACCCCTGTGGCAGCGTATGTGATGTACGCCCAAAGCGGCAAGCAGGTTTTCCTCAGTGGCCACATTGCCAAAAAAGACGGCAAGGCCTGGGTCGGGCAACTGGGCAAGAACATGAGCACCGAGGAAGGCAAGACTGCCGCGCGCGCCGTGGGCATCGACCTGCTGGCCACTTTGCAGGCCGCCGCAGGCGGTGATCTGGAGCGCGTCAAGCGCGTTGTCAAAGTCCTCAGCCTGGTCAACTCCGCGCCCGATTACACCGAGCACCACCTGGTCACCAACGGCGTGAGCGAGCTGCTGGTCGAAGTGCTGGGCGACAAGGGGGTGCATGCACGCAGCGCCTTCGGCGTCGCGCAGCTGCCCATGGGCGCCTGCGTTGAAGTCGAACTGATCGCCGAGTTGGAATAAGCCCGCCCCGCCCATTGGATAAAACATGCGATAATCGCACGTTTTCTGTGCCAAGTGCTGTGGCAATGGGTGCTGCATGTGGCTGGCGCGAGGTTCTTGCCCTTATCACAATTGCAAGAGAAAAACCCGAGAGATTTCGCCATGAAAGAAGGCATCCACCCCGAATACCGCGAAGTGCTGTTCGTTGATCTGTCCAACGGCTTCAAGTTCGTGACCCGCTCCTGCGTCAACACCAAGGAGACCGGCACCACCGACGATGGCCGTGAGCTGCCGCTGTTCAAGCTCGATACCTCCAGCGAATCGCACCCGTTCTACACCGGCACGCAGAAGTCGGTGGACAACATGGGCGGTCGCGTCGAGCGCTTCCGCAACCGCTTCGGCAAGCTGGGCGCCAAGTAAGCCCTGCTTTGCCCCACCCAGCAGCGCGGCCCATGTGGCCGCGCTGTTTTTTTGCGGCCCGACCGCCAAGGGGCGCGTGCGGGATGTGCGGCACAATCTTGCCCGGGATGGTCGCGCCCGGGATGGGCTTTGCGCACGCCATGGCCCTTCCCTTTCGCCCTCTTACCAATCAGGCAGAGGTTTTGAACAGACTCTTAGCCTCCTGCCTTTGTCACGACTGCTTCTTCGCGTGAGCGCTCTGCCCCCCTCGCCCGCCATCGTCAGCCAAAGCGCCGTGCGCCCATTGGCGCGCGCCATCCTCTGGGCGCTGAGCCTGGTGTATGTCTGCGCGGGCTTTATTGGCCGCCACCCTTGGAAGAACGAGGACATGGCCGCTTACGGCTACATGCAGGCGCTGGCTCAGGGCCAGAGCAGCTGGCTGCAGCCGGAGTTGCTGGGCCAAGGGCTTGGCTATGCCTCGCAGCATTTGTCCGTCTGGCTGGGCGCGCTGGCCTTGCTGTTGCGCCCGGACTGGCTGGCCCCGACGCTGGCCGTGCGCCTGCCTTTCATGGGTCTGATGCTGATCAGCCTGGCCGCCGTCTGGTACGCCACTTACTACTTAGCCAGACGGCCCGAAGCCCAGCCCGTGCCCTTTGCCTTTGGCGGTGAGGCCGAGCCCGTGGCCTACGCCCGCGCCATTGCAGATGGCAGTGTGCTGGCGCTGGTGGCCAGTCTGGGCCTGATGCAGTTTTCACATGAAACCACGGCCACGGTCGTGCAGCTGGGCGGCGCCAGCCTGTTGTTTCTTGCCCTGGCCTTGCCCGAGGCGCGGCGGCCCCTGGCCTGCGGCCTGGCCGCGCTGGCCTGCGCCGTGCTGCTGCTGAGCGGCGGGGCCTATTGGCTGGCGCCGGTGCTGCTGGCCACCCTGCTGCTGGCCTGGCAGCTCAGAGGGTCTGCCGTGCGCCTTGCGCTGCCCTTGCCGCTGCTGGGCGCGCTGGCGCTGCTAGCCACGCTCGGCGCGGCGGCGCAGGCCTTCTGGCACGGCGCGGCCTGGCCGTTGGCCTGGCCGGGGCTGGATGGCGCGCAGTGGCTGCGCTTTGTGCGCCTGCTCATCTGGTTTGGCTGGCCGGCCTGGCCGCTGGCCTGCTGGGCTTTGTACCGCTGGCGGCGGCATTGGCTGCGCGCCCGGCCCAGCCCGCACCTGGCCCTGCCGCTGCTCTGGCTGCTGCTCACCCTGGCCCTGGCGGCCTGTGCGCAGGGCTCGGCGCGCGATCGCACGCTGTTTCTCGGCCTGCCCATGGCCGCTACGCTGGCGGCGTTTGCACTGCCGACGATGCGCCGCACCCTGTCTTCGCTCATTGATTGGTTCACGCTGCTGTTCTTCACTGCCTGCGGCGTGGCCATCTGGGTGATCTGGACGGCCACGCAAACCGGCCTGCCGGCCAAGCCTGCGGCCAATGTGGCCAAGCTGGCGCCGGAGTATGTGCCGCAGTTTTCGGCGCTGGCCTTCGGGCTGGCGGCGCTGAGCACAGCCATCTGGCTGGCTGTGATCGCTTGGCGCACCGGGCGGCACCGCTCTGCGCTGTGGAAGAGCCTGGTGCTGCCCGCTGGCGGCGCGACCTGGTGCCTGACGCTGGTCATGACGCTGTGGCTTCCCATGCTGGACTATGGCCGCTCCTACCAGCCGCAGATCGACAAGCTCGCCGCCCACATCCCGCAAGATGTGCCCTGCCTGTGGGCCTACGATCTGAGCACACCACAGCTGGCAGCCTTTTGGGCCCAGGCCGGCTGGCCCTTGCGCCAGCCCGACGCCAACAGCCCGGCGGCGCAGGCACCAGCCAGCGCCCAGACCTGTCCGCTGAGCCTGGTCGGGGCCCAGGCCAGTGCGGCCAGCCAGGCGGCGCTGCAGCGCGCTGGCTGGCGCCTGCAGGCGCGCATCGAGCGCCCTACCAGCGACGAGGCCGTGTTGCTGTTCGCCGCCCCGGCGGCCAGTCAGCTCTGAGCCTGCGGGTATCCACGGGCAAAATTCATGGCCGGGCTGCGCCTGAGGCCCATGGGCCCCATGCTATGCTCTGGCGGCATTTTTCAGGGCCTTGGCTGTACGCCTGTGATGCGCAGTCTGGCCCAACACAACGAAGGAACAATCCAATGAGACTGATTTTGCTCGGCGCACCCGGTGCCGGAAAGGGCACACAGGCCGCATTCATCTGCGAGAAGTTCGCCATCCCGCAAATTTCCACTGGCGACATGCTGCGCGCGGCCGTCAAGGCCGGCACGCCGCTGGGCCTGCAGGCCAAGGCCGTGATGGACGCCGGGCAGCTGGTCAGCGACGACATCATCATCGGCTTGGTCAAGGAGCGCATCGCCCAGCCCGATTGCGCCAAGGGCTTTTTGTTCGACGGCTTTCCGCGCACCATTCCGCAAGCGGATGCCATGAAAGAGGCTGGCGTCGATCTGGACTACGTGCTGGAGATCGACGTGCCTTTTGGCGACATCATGGAACGCGCCACGGGCCGGCGCCAGCACCCCGGCAGCGGCCGCACCTACCACATCAAATTCAATCCGCCCAAGGTCGAGGGGGTGGACGATGTCACTGGAGAGCCGCTGATCCAGCGCGATGACGACAAGGAAGAAACCGTCAAGAAACGCCTGGAGGTCTACGACGCGCAAACCCGCCCTTTGGTGAGCTACTACTCAGATTGGGCCGCCAAGGAGCCGGCCAAGGCGCCCAAGTACCGCAAGATCAGCGGCGTGGGCAGCGTGGAGGCCATCACCCAGCGCGTGTTCGAGGCCCTGGGCAGCTGAGAGCCTGTTCAAAGTCTCTGCACGCATCGCTGCGCACAGCGTCCGCCCCTGACTTTGCAGGGGCGGGCTTTTTTATGGGTGTTGTGGTAGGCATCGCTGCCCCAACCGCCGCAGGTTGAGCCGACAAAGCGGCCCTGCGCGAAACATCCCCACAGGCCCGGCGGCATAGCGCCAGCACGCCGACAATGGCCTCCAAGCGCTGCTACCATTGCGCGCCTTATGCCACAGAGCCCATCCCCATCCCAGCCCCCCTTGGCGGTTACCGCCCCGGACGAACAAGCGGCAGCCCGGCCGCATTCCCCCTCCCCATCCCCCAAAAGCCCTGCTGCGGCAGAGTCCAGCTCCTGGCTGACGCGACTGCAAGGCACCGTGATGCAGCACTGGCTGGTACGCGGCGTCATGGCTTGGCTGGATGCCGACGGCATGCGCATGAGCGCGGCCATGGCCTTCTACGCCATGCTCAGCCTGGCGCCGCTGCTGGTGCTGGTGGTCGCCGGCGTGGGTTGGTGGGTTGACCGCTCCGTGGTCGAGGACACCATGATCAGCCAGGTGCAGGCTGTGGCCGGCGAACGCACCGCCGCCGTGGTACAGCAGGCGCTCAACAGCGCCACCGCGCCAGCCCAAGGGGTTATTGCCTCGCTGATTGCCTTTGGCGTGCTGCTCTCGGCAGCCACCGGCGTTTTCGTTGCCCTGCAAGATGCCCTCAAAGACATTTGGGAGCAATCGCGCGATGAAAATCAACCGTGGTGGTGGCTGCTGGTGCTGCGATTGCGCGGCGTGGGCTACATGCTGGTCGTCGGTGGCCTGCTGATGGTTTCGCTGGTGCTGACCACGGTGCTGCGCGTCATCACCCCCATGCTGGGCGATGTGCTCTCGCACCCCTGGGCGCTGCTGCTGCTCAACGAAACCATTTCCTTTCTCTTCATTGCGCTGCTGTTCGTCGGGCTGATGCGCATCAGCGATGGCAAGAAGCCTGCGATGCGCTATCTGATCCGCGCCGCGGCCATTGGCGCCATCCTGTTCACGCTGGGCAAGCACGCCATGACCGCTTACCTGGCCGGCGCCGCCGTCGTATCGGCCTATGGCGCGGCCGGCTCGCTCGTGGCCCTGCTGATGTGGCTGTACTTCTCCAGCGCCATCTTGTTGCTGGCGGCCAGCCTGGCCAAAGCCATGGCCGATGCTGACCATGTGCCACTGGAAGAGCCCAGCGACGACACCCACGCAGCCCCTGCACCACCGGCGGCCACTGCACCGGCCGCCACCTAACCTGACAGCGAAAGCGCCACATGACTGCCCCCGTCCCCTCCCCATCAAGCTTGGTACAGCCGGGCAGCACATCCGGCCTGCACATTGGCCTGCTCACTGGCGGCGGCGACTGCCCTGGCCTGAATGCCGTGATCCGCGCCGTGACCAAATCGCTGCTGCATGACGCTGGCGCACGCGTCACCGGCATCGAGCGCGGCTTTCTCGGCCTGATCGAGCGCCGCACCCGTGCGCTGGACTGGAACGCCGTCAGCGGCATCCTGCACCAGGGCGGCACCATCCTGGGCGCGCACAACGCCGCCGACCCCTTTCGCTGGGCCGGCGCTGGCGGCGCCGATGTCTCGGCCCAGGTGCTGGACTATGCGCGAGAGTTGGGCCTGGATGCGCTGGTGGTCATCGGCGGCGATGGCACCATGCACATCGCCAATCGCCTGCACAAGCTGGGCCTGCCCGTGGTGGGCGTGCCCAAAACCATCGACAACGACCTGCTGCACACCGAGCGCAGCTTTGGCTTCGACAGCGCCGTGGCCATCGTCGCCGAGGCGCTGGAGCGGCTGGAAACCACCGCCCGCAGCCACCAGCGCGTCATGATCCTGGAAACCATGGGCCGCTACACCGGCTGGATCGCCCTGGCTGGCGGCCTGGCTGGCGGCGCCGACGTCATCGTGCTGCCCGAGCTGCCCTACGACCTGCAGGCCATCGCCCGGCACTGTCAGGCGCGCGAGCAGCACCCCGGCCACACACTGATCTGCATCGCCGAAGGCGCACGCCCGGCCGATGGCAACATGACCGTGCGCACCCACCTGGCGCACAGCCCAGACCCGGTGCGCCTGGGCGGCGTGGGCGAAGCGCTGCGCGCCCAGCTGCAGCCCCTGCTGAATGCCGAAGTGCGCAGCACCCAGCTGGGCCACATCCAGCGCGGCGGCAGCCCCACAGCCTTTGACCGCGTGCTCTGCACCCGCTTTGGCCACCACGCCGCCCACATGGTGGCTCGGCGCGAATTTGGCCGCATGGTCGTGCTGCAGGGCGAGACATGCTCCAGCGTGCCCCTGGCCGAAGTGGCCCAAGGCCACCGCACCGTGCCGCTGGACCACCCCATGTTGCAGGCAGCGCGCTGCATCGGCGTGTCGCTGGGTCTATAAGTTTCAAACTCGACTCAATTGATTGGGTCCCAGCGTTCAGATAGCCTATACACCAATTGTGCAGTTTGCCCTGCCAACACGCCCGCCCAGCTGTGGGCGACATTCAGATCCTGATGCAGATATTGCTGATCGAAGAATAAAAGTCCAACGAGAATTGACCACCTTCTCGTCCAATCCCAGAAAGCTTCGTACCGCCGAAAGGCGTACGCAGATCGCGTGAAAACCACGTATTGATCCAAACGATGCCCACATCCAATCGAGGCGCCACGCGATGCGCACGTGCCAAGTTGCTGGTCCAGATACTGGACGCCAAGCCATAGGCGCTGTTGTTGACACGGGCAATCACCTCCTCCTCCGTATCGAACGGAGCGATGTGACAAACAGGTCCGAAAATTTCTTCCGTCACCGTCCGCGCGCCATCCGATAAGCCCGTCCAGATCGTCGGCAATACGAAAGCCCCTTGATCGCGTGCGTCACCAAACCGGGGAACCTCCCCACCGCAAACTACCGTCGCTCCCTCGCGCTTAGCCAATTCAAAATAGGACAGCACTTTGTCGCGATGGCTGCGCGAAATCAGCGAGCCCATGAAAACCTCAGGCTCGTCAGGCCAGCCAACTTTCAATGCTTGGGTTTTGGCCTTGAGCGCCGCAACGAAGCACTCGAAGATGGGGGCTTGGACATACACTCGCTCAGAGCACAGGCACACTTGACCGGCATTAGTAAAGCTAGAGCGGAGTACGCCATCAACGGCAGCATCGAAGTCCGCATCGTCAAACACCACTGCCGCATTTTTCCCTCCTAGCTCGAACGAAACCTCTTTGACCCCTTCTGCCACGGTCTTCATGATCGCGGCTCCCGTGCTGGATTCGCCGGTAAAAGTCATTGCATCAATACCCGGATGCGCCGCCAGCAACGCTCCAGCCGATCCTGCACCAAAGCCATGGATCACATTGAAAGCCCCAGCAGGTACGCCTACTTCCGCAAAAGCCTCAGCCAATAGTGTGGCGCTCGAAGGCGTTTCCTCTGAGGGCTTGCACACGACGCCATTGCCACAAATCAAAGCCGGCGCGGCTTTCCATGTCAAGGATAATAGCGGCAAATTCCAAGGAGAAATGCTGGCTACAACTCCCAATGGCTTGCGCTTGACATAGTTGATCAGATTGCTGCCGTCGGCCAACTGAGTTTCATAAAACTCCGAGTGGGCATAGCGCCCCAAATCGGCGAATGTTCGCAGATTGTGGATGCCACGGTACACATCAAGCTGGCGTGCTTGGCTCAATGGTCTGCCCGTATCAGCCACCTCCGCAGCCAAGAACTCATCAAAGCGCCGCTCAATGACATGGGCCACCTGATGCAGATAATCAGCGCGGCGACCCATGGACAGCGCGCCCCACTTGCCCTGTACCGCCCGACGCGCGGCAGCGATCGCCCGATCCACCACCGCTTGATCGGCCTCATGTACTTGGGCCAGCACACTGCCATCGACTGGACAGATGTTGTCGAAAGTCCGGCCTGTTGCAATGAACTCTCCATCAACATAGTTGCGCGTCTCGCGCAGCGAAGCCGGAAGCTGAAATCGTGCCATCATGCATCTCCTGATCACCATGCCCCTCCATGGGCATGTCTCAGAATCTGTTCAAAATCCCTGCAGGGCGAACAAAAGCGGTGGATCGAGGCGATCTGCGGAACCTCTCAAAGCCTCGCCATAGCCTCTCACAGCCACGGCTGCGTTTTGCACCTTGCAGGCCATCTCCAACCGTTTCTTGCCTATTCGCACCGAGATCTTGAACAGGCCCTCGTTGCTCGAGCGCACTATAGGCAAGCGCCGCTGCTCCGACCAATGAATAGTTGATGTTCAGCCATAAGAATCCGGCATATCCAGAAAAACCCCAGCGCCGCAGCGTCGGCACATAGCAAACATGAAAGGCAAGCCCATGGCTTTTTCCAAGCAGGCACTGGCGCGACGCCTGAAGTTGCAGCAATTGGCCATCTTCGAGCAGGTGCTCGCCAGTGGCAGCATTTCTGCCGCCTCTCGTGAACTGCACATGACCCAACCCGCCATCAGCAAGGCCATCCACGAGCTGGAAGAGCACTTTGGCCAAGCCCTGTTGACGCGCTCCACGCGCGGCGTCCAGCCAACGGCGTTTGGCTCCGTGCTGCGCAAGCACTGTCATTCCCTTATGGCCGGGCTGCGTCTACTGGCCGATGATCTCAACGCCTGGAACGAAGGGGTGTCGGGCAAGGTCATGGTCGGTACCTTGCTCACAGCCGCCGCTCAGGTGCTGCCACACGCCATCCTGCGCCTGCGAGACATCGCACCCCAAGTAGTGGTGCAAGTCGATGTTGGAGTCAACGAAAAAATGTTTCCGCAGCTGCTGCGCGGAGAAATCGATGTCGTGGTTGGCATGATCCCGCCAAGCGGCCATTTGCCAGAGCTGGTGCATACACCACTGCTGGAAGACACTTTGTGCGCCGTCGTCGGCCGCAGTCACCCACTGGCCACACTGCGACGCATCCGTTTAGAGGATCTGCGCGGCTGCGACTGGGTTCTACCTTTGAGCGGATCGCAGGCCATGCGCGCGGCTGATATTTTTTTCCAGACCATCGGCATGAACAGGCCCACGCGCACCGTCGAGTCCGTCTCGATCCTCACCAGCCTGGGCCTGCTGGTGGATTCAGATATGATCGCGCTGATGTCCTTCAATGTGGCGCGCCAATTCGTGCAGCTGGGTCTGATTTCCATGTTGCCGCTGCCCCAGGAAGTGCCTCTGACTCAGGTCGGCTATACCTTGGTACGAGGCCGCACGCTCTCGCCTGCAACCCAGCGGCTGCTGCAGGCACTGGAAGAGGTCGCCCTAGGCCGAATCGACATTCACCCCACCCACAAGGGAATCGATGCGAGGTAGAGGAAGGCCAGGAAGTGGGAGGGCTTGCGGTCAAAACGAGTGGCGATGCGGCGGAACTGCTTGAGCCTGGCAAAGCAACGCTCGATGCGATTGCGTAGCCGGTAGCGTGCTTTGTCGTAGGCACGCGGCTGCTGGCAGCTGCGAGGCGGGATCACCGCCTGGGCGCCGAGCGACTGGATCAGCGCCACCAGTTGCCGGCTGTCATAGCCTTTGTCGGCCAAGACGTACTTGGGCTTGAACCCGGCCAGCAGCGCTGGGCCTTGCGTGATGTCGTTGCGCTCGCCGCCAGTGAGGATAAACCGTACCGGCCGACCCTGGCCATCCACCGCCATGTGGATCTTTGTGCTCAGACCTCCTCGGCAATGCCCCAGAGCCGGGTGCGCCGCCCCCCTTTTCCGGTCGCCGCCTGTGCGTGCGCCCGGACAATGCTGCTGTCGATCATCAGATACTCGTTGCTTCGATCCTGAATCAGGGACTGGAACACCAGCTCCCAGATGCCCTTGGCCGCCCAGCGGGTGAAGCGCTTGTGCACGCTCTTGTAGGCTCCGTAGCGCGTCGGCAGATCGCTCCAGCGCGCCCCGGAGCGCAACACCCACAGCACGCCATTGACGAAGCTGCGGTTGTCCGCTGCCGTACGCCCGGGGTCACCGGCCTTGCCTGGGAGCAGATCTTCGATCCGCTCCCATTGGGTTTGGGTCAATTCGTAGCGGCTGGGCCGCGGATGCTTGGTCTTGGACATCCGCCGAAGATACCGGATGAATGTCGATTCGGCCTAGCACCACCAACACACGGCCCTCATCCTTGAGGCACCAGCGCAGCAGTATGCTCTGCTGCGCTCTCTGCGCCTCATCGCCCAGCAGGGCAGCAGATAACACCTCCTGGGGGTAGTCCTTGCCATGGAAAGAGCGCAATGACTTGTCCATCCGATTCCGTGGACGCGCACGGCACCGCGATGCGTTCGGAGCGGCCCCTGGGGTTTTTCTCGACATTCCTGTTGCTTATGGAAGCTCGCTGATTATTCATTTCCCCGACGCCGGACTCCTTTCTATAGTGGCCGCAAACCTCTGTCGGCCCTGTTCCAACAAGGAGAGACATGACCAGCATCCAGCGCATAGCCGATCGGCTCTGGCAAGCCCATATCAGCGGCACTTGCACGCACCCCGTGCGCGAGGAGCTCGCCCGGCTGGGCGATGCACGCCAGACCCTGCATCTGGCCTATCAAGTGCAACAAGAGCTGACCCACCGGCGCCTGCAAAGCGGCGCCCGCTTGGTGGGCCGCAAGATTGGCC